>CBDDAE010000001.1:0-1292500 GCA_965224795.1 Paracoccaceae bacterium
GGGCCGCCAACCAAAGAAGTATTGTTATGCCAGATGATAATCGAATTGTTGTGCCTCTAACAGGGCTTTGATCTGGCCCCCGTGAACTATGGGTCGCCCCAGTTGTTGGGTCAGCAGGTTCGACATCATGTTAAATCGGCTTTCCAGCCCAATGCGTTTGACGCCGTCATTGGCCGGGGGCACCGCCGCAGTCCCCCCGCCCATGGTTTTGAAAGCATCAATATCATGGACAACCGTCACATCATGGCCGCGCGCCACAAGCGACCGCGCCATGCGTTGCACACCGATGGCATCGCCGCCAAATGAATAGGGCGGATAGAATGTCGTGAACATGATGATGCGCAGGGATTTCACGGCTTTTTTTTGCTTCCAGATCCGGGCTCAAATATATTAAACTAATGGGCCGGGGTCTAAAATAATTCCAACCCAAGCGTCGATATTTATACGACAGCAGCATGAATTAGCAATAGATGGCAGATGTTTAAGCGGCGAAGTTTGTGTTTCTATGCACCCCAAAGCGCAACAATGGCAGGGAACATGGTTTCAAAAGCCACAACTTCAAGACAATGGGTGCCGTAAAGGCCCCCGTGCTTTACACAATCGTTGTGCCTCTGCAAAAGGGATCGGATCGGAGCCGCTGGCCATAATTTTTGGCGCACCCGGATCAGGTTTGGCCGCTAAAATCTATCAGGCGGTCAGGTAATTTATGAGGAGAGTAAGATGCGTATTGGTGTGGTTGGCGGCGCTGGAAAAATTGGTCAGCTTCGTATTCAGGCAATCAACGAAAACCCGGATACGACATTGGCTGCCGTTCTGGATATTTCCCAAAGCGCGGCCGAAGGCGCTGCCTCTGGCGTGCCTGCCTTCAGCGAATTGGATGCTTTTCTTGGCACAGAAATGGATGCGGTAATTATTTCCACCCCGCCCCATGTGCATGAGGGGGCGAGCATCGGCGCGCTGGAACGGGGGTTACATATTCTGGTTGAAAAACCGATGGCCAGCACACCGCAAGCCTGCCAACGCATCGTCGGCGCCGGTGAAAAGGCCAAGCGTACAGTGGCGACTGGATTTAACATGCGCTACTACCCGGCCTTTGCCTTTGTAAAGGACGCGGTTGATACTGGCAAAATCGGCACGCTCGATCATGTGCGGGCTTTTGGCGGACATGAGGGATTAGCGCATTTTAACGCCGACTGGCAGTACCGCACGCCTGAAAGCGGTGGCGGTGCCATGTGGGATATCGGCATTCACGTCACCGATATGGTGCGTCATTTGCTGGGGGAAGTAACATCAGTTTATGGGGTTGCCAGCGAAAATGTCTGGAAACTGCCCGGCTCGGAAGACAATGCCATTGCGGTGATGAAAAACCCGGCCGGTATCGCCGCCACCTACCATGCCACCTGGAACGAATGGAAAGGCTACCAATTTGTCATTGAGGCCTACGGCGATCTGGGCATGGTGCGCGGGGCCTATGCGCCGATGCACAACATGTTACTGACCCAATCAAAGCCCGGCGGGCAGCCCACTAAAACGGTCAAGCGCTATCTGGATATCGCTGTGCGTGAGAAACTGAAATCCTGGAAAACCACGGCGCTGCTTTCATTTTCTGAAGAGCTTGCCGATTTTATCAAACTGACCCAGGGCGTTGGCGGGTTGCGGATTGCCGATGGCTATGCCGGCATGCGGGCTATTGAAATTGCCGATGCAGTCAATAAAAGCACCGCGACAAATGAAGTGGTGAGCTTGCCGGTTTTGCCAGTGACTAACGGCTAGGGCAAAACCGATTAGTCTTTCGACCCGATCAGGGCCCTGTATGTGGCTTCGAACTGCCGGTTGATGGTGTCGGGATCAAACCTGTCCTCATGGCTGCGTGTGAGCGCGGCAGATGATTTTTTCTGCAAGCCGGTGGCGTCTTCCAGGATTTGCACCACTGCCTGACAGATCGCGTCCACATCGCCTTTCGCCACGCATCTGCCAACCTGATCATCGACCAGCTCAGAGACCCCCGAACAATCGGTTGCAACCACCGGCAGGCCCGCCTGAAAGGCCTCAACAATTGAAATCGGCAGGGCTTCCCAGCGCGATGTCAGCGCCATCAAGTCAGCCGCGCGTAAGTAGCGAAACGGGGTCTCACTGCGCCCGGCAAATGTCAGATGCGACAGCACGCCTTTGCGTTTGGCCAGGGCCAGCATGTCGGTTTCAAGTGGTCCGTCGCCGATGACCACAAATCGAAATTGTGGATGGCTTTCCTTTAACCGTTCAACACAGTCAATCAGGATGTCTATGCCTTTTTGATGGGCAATCCGGGCGATAGTAACGATCAGATGCGTGCCGTCTCCCAGCAGTTTTTTGCGCAAAGCGGCCACATCAACCGGTTCATTGGCCGGGGCGGGCTTAATGCCAAGCCCGATCACTTTCAGCTTGCTGGCCGGGACCTGGCCCTTTGCCTCAAGGTCTTGGGCCGACCGGTGGCTGGGGGTAATCACCAGATCTGCACGACGGGCAATGGCACCAAAAGAGCGGATCCGCTCAGGGTCAGAGCCGTGATAGGTGACGATCAGGGGGATACCACGGCCTTTGCGCGCCAGATCAGCCACCAGGGCGGGGGCGGACTCGTGGGCATGTATAACATCAATCGGATGCTCAACCAGCCAGCGGCGCATGCGCATAGCGGCGCGCGCAATATGGCGCAGTCGCGCGAAAATATTGCCGCCATCTGAACCGACATAGCGGGTCGGCATGTCCAGGAAATCCATATCGGTCTTCGGTCCGGCCCATTCACCGATGGTGCCCCCCAGATAGACCTGGTGCCCCTGTGCAACCAGCCACGCCTGTAAATCCAGCGTGTGCCGGGCGATCCCGCCCATGCCAAAATCGGTGCATAGTAGCAAGATACGCAAGGGTCGGTGCTGCATTGAAAAATTCACCCTAAAAGCCGGATATGGCATGTTTATCAATGCTTTTCATAGCATGTAATGCGCCATTGTCGCCTGATTTTTGACCGCTACCCTTAAAACCATCCCCCGGCGGGGCGTATTTGCGCCTGCCATACACCTCCATAGCATTGTCAAAAAAATGCTTGAATTTGCAGGCACGGTTTGGCCATACACGGGCTTGGTAAAAGGAACTGCACCCCATGCAGAAATTCGAAATCTCCGTCATTGTGCCGTTCGTCAATGGATACAGCGATCTGGTCGATTGCGTAAAAGCTTTGAGCGACCAAAAACACGCCCGGGTTGAGGTTATTGTTGTCAGTCGGATGGCTGAGGACATGTCGCAATCTTTGGCGCGTGAATTTGGCGATGTGATCATCCTGGCAAGCGCGCCCGGTGCCACCATTCCACAAATGCGCGCGCAAGGTATCCGCCATGCCACCAGCGACGCCGTCGCCGTCATTGAAGACCATGTTATTTGTCCGCCCAACTGGGCCCGCCAAATGTTGGACGCGCTGGCCGACGGGCATGATGTTGTCGCCGGTCCGGTTGAAAATGCCGCCACTGAGACCCTTGTGGACTGGGCCGCATTCTTATGTGAATACAGCGCCGTTTTGGCGCCTTTGCCGCCGGGTCCTGCCGATTGGTTGCCGGGCAATAACGTGGTTTACCGGCGTGACATCTTACAGCGGTTTGACGCTGTTTTGGATGAGGGCAAATGGGAGAACCGCCTGCACGACGCCATGCGGGCTGAAGGCGTGGAACTGATCATGCGCCCCGACATCATTGCCGGACATAAGATGCACTATACGTTCGGGTTGTATATGTCGCAGCGCTTTTTGTATTCGCGCAGCTATGCCGGCGCGCGCACCGCCGACACGCCGCTGCCCAAACGGATACTGATCGGACTTGCGGCCTTTGCGCTGCCAGTGGTGGTGTTTATTCGGGTACTTAAAAATATCATTTCCAAACGCAAACATTTGCCTGAACTGATCAAGTCCCTGCCTATGCTGGTGGCTTTTTCAATCTCCTGGGGCGTTGGCGAAATTGTCGGCTATTGGTTTGGCGGCGGCGATGCCCTGAGCCGGGTGCGTTAAAAGCCATGGCCACGCCGACAATCCCCGATATCAGCATTGTGGTCACCATTGTCGATGGCGGTCAGGCCCTAAACGATTGTTTGCAGGCGTTGCGCGCGCAGGTTGGCGCTCAGCGGATGGAAGTGCTGGTGCCCTATGATCATATTTCTTTGGAAACTGAGACCTGTATTGAGGCTTTTCCCGAAGTCACCTTTGTGAACATGGGCCACATCGTTGATGGCACAACGCCGCGCGATGCGCTTGAATTGCACCGGTTTTGGGACATCCGGCGCGCCGAGGGTATAAAGGCCGCCAAAGGCCATCTGATCGGCCTGATTGAAGATCGCGGCATTCCCAACCCGGACTGGGCAAAGACTATGGTTGATCTGTTTGATCAACACCAGCCGGCGGCTGTGGGGGGGGCGGTTGATAATGGCATTGATACCACCTGGAACTGGGCCGTTCATTTCTGTGATTTTGGCCGCTACCAGGCACCGCTATTTGATGAGAACCCGGATTTTTTATCGGCCACCAACGTTTGTTACAGTGCCAAAACCCTGTCCGCTGTCAGCGATCTTTATGCTGACCATTTCTATGAGCCAAAATTGCACGGGGCTTTACGGGAAAATGGCGGCTCCCTTTTGCTGACAGACGCGCCCCGATGCGTACAGTTTCGACCGCGCATATCCAGCGGTAAATTGCTGGCAGAATGGTATCACTGGGGCCGAAAATACGGGCTTATCCATGGCGGACAGATCAGCACCCTGCACCGATTGGCGCGCATTGGTATGGCCACGGTCTTACCGGCAGTGCTTTATCTGCGCCACCTGCGCCGTGAACTGGGCAAAAAACAACACATGCGCGAATTCCTGATGGCATCACCCCTGGTGTTCATGATCGGATTTGCCTGGGCTACTGGCGAATTCATCGGCTACATTAAAGCCAAACCCGAGGCCGATGCCGGGCATGTCTGATCACAGCGCCTGGGGCTAAAAGGCCGGGCTATTGGTTGCTATTGAGCATCCAGGACAGGGTGTCGTGAAAGCTCGGCGATTCCCAGCTCCCAATGGTTTTACGCAGCTTTGAATTGTCCCCGGTCAAGGTTTTCACTTCATTTTGTCGGACAAAATCAGGGTTCACTTTGATGTCCAGTTTATGGCCCGAGATTTCTTCACACAGCTTAATGATGCCCATAAGCGACTGGGGCTGGCCTGTACAAATATTGATGGTTTCACCGGCAGGGCACAATTCCAGCAAGCGGCGATAAATCCCTGCAACCGATCTGACATCGCCAAAATCGCGAAACACATCGACGTTGCCTAATTCTATGGTCAGGGCGCGATCGCGAAAATGCTTCACGATTTTGGGCACCAGAAACATCGCATCCTGACCGACGCCCGTGTAGTTGAACGGGCGGGTAATAAATACCGGCAAGTGGTCAAAATATTGCTGCGCCAGATGCTCCATAGCCAATTTGCTGATGGCATAGTGGTTGGCCGGCGCCGGGGGGTGGTTTTCGCCCATAGCCCCCTCAGACTGATTGCCATACACGTTGGCGCTGCTGGCCAGCAGGATACTTTTGATATCCGGGGCATGGCGGGCAAGGGTCGCAAGCAGGTTGTCGGTGCCGATCACGTTGATCTCATAGAAATCTTTGGCCTGACCGTGATCAACAAAGGCCTGCGCGGCCAGGTGGACCACGGCGTCCGGGGTTTGGTCGGCAATTTCTTTGGCCAGAGCATCGGCATCGCGCAGATCACTTTGCAGGCCTGTTACATGGTGCCCCGCCGCTGCAAGTTCCTGCTTTACGTAACGGCCGGTAAACCCAAGGATACCTGTCACAAGAACCCGCATTGCTATAACAAGGTGCCTTTTTCAATGCGTTCCAGGTCTTTTTCCACCATCATTGTGCACAATTTTTCCAGGCTGGTGCGCGCCGCCCAGCCCAGTTCAGTGCGCGCTTTGGTGGAATCTCCGATCAAATGGTCGACCTCGGCCGGGCGGTAGAATTTTGGGTTCACTGACACAATGGTGTTGCCGGTCGCTGTGTCGATGGCTTTTTCGTCCAGGCCCTGGCCTTGCCATTTTAGCTCAATACCGGCGGCAGAACAGGCCATTTTCACAAAGTTTCGCACAGATTCGGTGCGGTTTGTTGATAAAACGAAGGTGTCGGGCGTGTCGTGTTGCAACATGCGCCACATGCCATCAACATAGTCTTTTGCATATCCCCAGTCGCGTTCAGCCTCCATATTTCCAAGCTCAAAGCCAGACTGCAATCCGGCCTTAATACGGGCAATGGAGGCGGTGATTTTCCGGGTGACAAATTCCTGTCCGCGCAACGGAGATTCGTGGTTAAAAAGAATGCCGCTGGTTGCGAATATGCCATGTGATTCACGGTAATTGACGGTTGTCCAATGGGCGAACAGCTTGGCCACACCGTAGGGGCTACGGGGGTAGAACGGGGTTTGCTCGGTCTGCGGGGTCTGTTGAACTTTACCAAACATCTCTGAGGTTGAGGCCTGATAAAATTTGATCTCAGGGTTCACTATTCGTATGGCTTCCAGAAGATTGAGCGCGCCGATCGCGGTGGCCTTAGCCGTGGTGACAGGCTGATCAAACGACACCCCGACAAAACTTTGGGCGGCAAGATTGTAAACCTCCTGGACCCCGGTGTTGTCCAGCAGCCGGATACCAGAGGACATGTCGGTCAGATCATATTCCACCAGGTGGATGTCGGGGTGATCGGTTATGCCAAGCTCATCCAGACGCCAGAAATTGACAGAGCTGGTGCGCCGATAGGCACAGAATACTTCATAGCCTTTTTCCAGCAGCAACTGGGCCAGATAGGCGCCGTCCTGCCCGGTGGCGCCGGTAATAAGTGCTTTTTTCTTCACCACTATCCTCAATGTCCTGAATTTAATTTTGCTTTATTTTCTGGTTTCTAAGGGGCTCAGGGCGAAATTTCAATATTGCTGTTTTCGCCCTGTTCAGTCTGACCTATCCTACCTCTGCTCAAAGGCGTTGCGAAACGACGTCTCAGACAATTGTGCGGCAATGTCCCAGCTGAATTTATCAGCCTGTGTGGCCGCTGAGACCCCAAGCTTGCGGCGCAGCTTTGCGTCGCCCAGAAACCCGATGATTGTGCTGGCAATGGCGTGTTCATCGGTGGGGTCAAACAGCAACCCACCTGGGCCAACCACTTCTGGCAGGCTGCCGCGATCCGATGCTAAAACCGGGGTATGGCAGGCCATGGCTTCAACCGCCGGCAAGCCAAAGCCTTCCCAAAGCGACGGAAAAACCAAAGCCTCGGCACTGTTCAAAAGGACAGCAAGTTTTTCATCATCAATCTCACCGGTAAAACCGATCCGGTCAGAGGCGCGCGCATCGCGACTGGCCCCGGCCTGCAACTCGTCGATATTATCCCAAAACCTGTCCCCGGCGGTTCTGCCGACAATGGCAAGATAGGTATCGGGGTGCGCCGCCAGAACTTCTGGCATGGCCTGGATCAGGCGGATCACATTTTTATGCCGGTTGAAGCCGCCCACATAAACCAACAGCTTGGCATTGTGGGGGATGGAAAATTCACGGCGTATTTCAGCCAGCAAATCGGGCTGGTCGATCGGTTTGAACACCGGATCAGCACTGGCGGTGACCAGATCAATGCGCTGGCTGTCAATCGACAGGAATTTACCCAGATCGCGCACCGATGCGGTTGAGGCGGTCATGATCCGGGTGGCCTGCCATTTTGCCAAACTGGTTTTCGCCCGCCACAGGGCAAAGTTCACCCGACTTGGGAAGATCAGATCGGGAAAACGTTCGGGGATTGTATCATGGAAACACACCACTTTGGGCAGCCGCGAAAAGATCGGAAAATACGAAAATACTGTGGGAAAGAAAAACACATCACTGCCCAGCTTTCTGGCCGCTGACCCCATCCGCAGCATCTGGCCACTGGATCTGGCCGGGGCGCCTGAACCTGCCTGGCGCCGCGCCGCGTCGGATTGGGCAAAGCGCACATCCACCCCGGGCGGTATGGGCAATTTGGGCTCTTGGTCAAATAACAATGTATAATGATTGGCGCTGTCACGCGCGGCCAGTGCGGCCACCAGGCTGCGGGTGAAGCGGCCAAACCCGCGCTCATTGTCCCAGGAACTTCCGTCGATGCCTATTCGCATGCGTCCTCCAAATCGTTCTACTTGCGCTGAAACGCCATATTTAGTGTTGAAAAACAAGCCCCAAAAGCCCCGGGGCTTTGAAGATCGGCACTTTTTGCGACGCTTCAGCTGCCTGCTTTAACCCGCTTTTGTCATCCTATGGCCGTTTTCGGCCTTTAGCCGGTGGTGCAAAGCAATTGATGATAGAAACCAAATGGCACAGGATGCTGGCAAACGTTCAGCAATATCTGAACCAAATGAGTATGACACCGTGACAGAGCCAAAATTCAGTATAGACAACCGGCAAAAGCGGTGAGCTCAAAATGAAGCGTGATTTTTCCATTGGGGTGGCCTGGACGGCGTCCGCCAGCTGGCTTGAACAGGCGGTCGGGGCGGTTACGTTCATGCTGATTGCCCGGCTGATTGGGGTTGAGGCATTTGGCGTTGCGGCGCTGGCATTTGCCTTTCTTTTCCTGGGCGAATTTTTGGTACGCGATACAATCGCCGAAGCCATCGTTGAGCGCGAAACCCTGGAAGACGGCAGGCTGGAAGCCAGCTTTGTGGTCTTGATCGGGTTTTCCCTGGTTATTATTCTGGCGCTTTTTGCGATTTCAAAACTTACCGCGATACTGTTTGGCGAACCTGATGTGGCCCGCCTGTTAATGGCCGCCAGCCCGACAATTCTAATGATCGCAATGGCCGGTGTTTCCACCGCCCTGCTAAGGCGACGCATGCAATACCGCCTGCTGGCCATTCGCTCGGTTCTGGGGGTCGTTGCCGGGGGCATCGTCGGTGTTACAATGGCGCTAAATGGCTTTGGCGCCTGGAGTCTGGTGGGACAGCGCCTGGTGCAGATCGGCGTCGACAGCGCCTTTGCGTTTAAGGTGGCTGGTTGGGTGCCCCGGCGCTGGCCAACCCGTTCAGAGTTAGCCCTGCTGCGCGGCCTTGGTCCAAGGGTGGTGCTTTTGCGCTCTATAACCCTGGTCATTGCCCAAACCCCAACCGTGGTTCTGGGGATATTTTTTGCCCCAAGCGCCGTTGGCCTGTTTGCCTTCGCCCTGCGTCTGGTGGAGATCGTGACGTTTTTGATTGTCTCGCCGCTTAAGGGGGTTTCACAGTCAGCCTTTGCCGCAATGCGCCGGCAACACCGCCCGACCGCGCCATTTTTTCTGGGCCTGACAGAGATCACTGCCCTGGCGGCATTTGCAGCCTTCGCCGGGCTGGCTTTGATTGGCGAACCAACCATCAGGATCCTGGTGGGGCCGGAATGGGTGGGGGCCAGTGCGGTATTGCCGTTCCTGTGCCTTGCAGGTGCAATTTATGCCCTGACATCAATGCAGGAATCGTATCTTTTAGCCATCGACCGGGTGAAGGTTTTCACCTCTATGGCATTGCTGGAAGCGGTTGTGGGCCTCGGCCTTATCGCCCTGGCAAGCCCGTTTGGCCCGGTTGCAATCAGCGCCGCCGTCGCCGGGCGTAGCCTGGCGATTTTCCCCCTGCGCACATTTGCCGCTCTGGCGCCCGAAGCCGTTGCGCCGGTGCAGATGCTGCGGACCCTGATATCACCGGTTTTGGCTGTGGCGGCAATGTCCGTAACGGTGGCGGTTTGGCGCGCCGCCATGCTGGGGCAGCTAACTGATTTGATGTTCGTTTTGGGGGCTGTCACCATCGGCATCATCAGTATTTGTCTGCCGCTTTTCCTATGGATGCCAAATACCGTCGCAAATATGCAAACATTCATGCAAAAAGAGCCGTAATCATCCCCCCATCCGGGCAGTCAGCGGGGCTGGAAAATCAAGGCCACAACAACAATGTAGCCAAAAGCCAAAGACTGGTCAGGAATCTGCCGGTGGTGCGCGCGCCGCTAGACATATCTTTCACGGGCAATCATCATGCAAGACAGGCAGGGCAGAAGAGGATTCGGGTTTGATTTCATGGTTTAAAAGAAAACTGTTTATGGTGCGCTGGGGCGCGGTTGCACGCAAATGGCCGGTTGAGCGTTTCCTGCCAACGACCGATCTTGATCTGTCACAGGCCGAGCGCGATGAACTGGCATCCGGCATCCATGGCTGGCGCCAGCTGGTGCCCTGGTATCTGGCCCGGTTTGAAAGCAGCAAAAACCCGGGGCCGCTATATTGCTTTGGTGTCGCCCATGGCGGCACGGTGCTGGAACTGCTGAATGGCTTTCACCCGCGCAACATGCAGGTCCCGCATATGCACCTGTTTGATTCATTTGAAGGCCTGCCCGCCGAACAGACCGGCATTGCCAAACCCCCGGTCTGGGAGCCAGGGGCCTTTGCCGGCTCGCGCGAAAACTTTGATAAAAAAATGCAAACGCTGGATCTGCCCCGGGATAACTATTCGGTTTATGAGGGCTGGTTTAAAGATACGCTTGAAGCGCGCCTTGTTGATGACGGCACATTTAAACCCGCCGCCTATGTCGATATCGATGCTGACCTCTATAACAGCACAATGGATATTCTGGATTTCATGTTCGCGCAAAAACTGATCCGCCCCGGAACCCTTATCGGCTATGACGACTGGGGCGACTCTGATCTTTGGACCGCCGGGGAAAGCCGGGCCCATAAGGAAGTTATGGCCAAATACGGGGTGCAATGTGCCCAACTGTTTTCCTGGGGCGAACCGCCCTTGATCAAAAAGCTTTTTCTGGTCGTCGCCATTGCCGGCAGCTGACGCCCAGCAGACTAAATAAACCAAGTATTACAAAGGAAATATATTATGGACTGGTCTTCAAAAAATGTACTTGTCACCGGCGGGTGCTCTTTCATTGGCTCTCACCTGGTTGAAGGGCTGGTGGCGCGCGGTGCTTCGGTGCGTGTGGTCGATGACCTTTCAAGTGGCGTTCAGGAAAACATCGTTGACGCCCTGACCAGCGGACGGGTGGAGTTTGAAGAAGCCGACCTGCTGGATCCACGCACCGCTGCGCGCGCCGTCAGCGACATGAACGTGGTGTTTCACCTGGCCGCAACCCATGGCGGGCGCGGCTATATCGACACCCATCAGGCCGCGTGCTCTACCAATCTGGCGCTGGATGGTATTGTCATCCGCGAAGCGCAGCGCGCCGGTGTTGAACAGCTGACATTTGCGTCGTCGGGCTGTGTATACCCCACCAGCCTGCAAAGCGATCCCAAGGAAATTCTCTACCTCACCGAAGATCTGGTAAAGCCGCCCTATGAAGCCGATGACCTGTATGGCTGGGCCAAATTGATGGCCGAACTGACCCTGAAAGCCTACCATAATGAACTGGGCTTAAAATGCGCCTCGGTGCGCTACTTCACCGCCTACGGCGAACGCTGCCCGGCCAACCACGCTGTGGTGGCCATGATCGGGCGCGCGTTCCTGCAACAGGATCCCTACGTGGTTTGGGGCACCGGCGAACAGATCCGCAACTGGACCTATGTGTCTGACATTGTCGATGGTACCATCCGCGCCGCCGAAAAAATAGAAGACGCCACCGCCGTCAATCTGGGCACCACCGAACGCACCTCGGTGATGCAGGCCGCCCGCATGATACTGGAACGCTGCAAACACGACGCCACCATCCAGCCGGACCCCTCAAAACCAACCGGACCCTATAACCGTGTCGCCGATAACAGTCTGGCCAAAAAGCTGATGGGCTGGGAGCCAAAAGTTTCGTTCTCAGACGGGCTTGACCGAACAATCCGCTGGTATTTTGACAGCCATAAACGCGACGTCGTGGCCCAGGATTTCGAAGCCTCCCTGACCGAGCGTGGCTATGAGAAAACCAGCTAGTAACAAAGCCACCCCATAAAATCAGAGCGGGACCCCCATGGCCGACAACGCAAAACGCTACCTGCTCATCTGCAACACATCCGATGGTCTGGTGGCCCAGCTGAACGGCATCATCATTCAGCTGCAACTGGCACGCCGTTTGGGCTATGAACCCATAGTCTACCTGCACGAACGCAGCTACATGTTCGGCGGCCCAAACCCGTATTTTGACGCCGGTTTCGGGCCCAATATCTGGGACTATTTCTTTGAACCCATTGGGGTTCCCCCCGCCCAGTTGCAGGGGCTGATCAAGGCCGGACAGGTCTTTACCCTCACCACCGCCGCAGAACTTGAACGGCTGTACAGGTGGGACCCCGAAAGCTGGTTCATGAACCCGTTTGGCTATTATCGCAGCGTTGAAAATAAAGCCGATGGCGCCTATCCTACACAGTGGTGGCACGCGCAGCGCGAAAAAGCCCGCCTGTTTTTGCGCGATGGAACGGTCCAATTCAAACCCTTCATCCAGGATCTGGTAAACCGGTTCGCCGAGCAAAACTTTTCCGACGAAACACTTGGCCTGCAGCTTCGGGGATCAGACAAATTTGACTTTGGCGTCGGGGCAAATCTGGCACGCAAAGTCCTGCCGCAAGAATATTTTCCCCATATCGATAAATATCTGGCCTCGCACCCCAAATGCAGCCGCATTTTCGTCGCCACAGACCAGCGCCAATGGGTGGCAGTGCTGGAAAAAGCCTATCCCGGTAAAATCGTTTCCTACTCCGAAAAATCACTTAGCGATGGCGACGAAAACAGCTTCAATAAATCCGACGAAAAATCCGCCCGCGGCATCGAAGTTTTCGTCGACGTTTTGCTGCTGTCACGCTGCAACCATATCCTGAAATGCCACTCCGCCGTCGGAGAAATGGCCCTGGTCATTAACCCCAAACTTGAATTCCTGGATCTGAATTACGCAACCCAACCCTACGACACAAAAACACACCCCCTGCGCCCGGTATTCGTAACCACCATAAAACTCATAACCGCGCTCTGGAAAAACCGCGCGCAAAACGGCGCAGCACTGGCAAATGTCGTCGCCCTAAACCATGACCAAATCACCGTCGACAGCCGCAAACCACGAAACCTCAACAACAAACCAAACGTAAACCAAAAAGCCCCAAATCCCCCCATAACCTCAAAAAGATTCCAAGCAAACACCGCAAATTGGATAAACAACAAATGCGCTGATAAATGCTTCAAATACTTAAAATAAAATGTTCAAAATGTTAGTTATGGAGTTAGGCGACGAACTATTGGCCCATAAGTGACGCACACCACTAAATAATTGCCGCGCTATGACTACCGGCCAAGCCACAAATAGCTATTGTCTTCTGAAAACTAGATACGCGGACAAAACAGTATGCCCCAAGATCCCCTGGTAATATTTACCCCTTCCGGCAAACGCGGCCATTTTGCGCCCGGAACCCCTGTGCTGACAGCCGCGCGCCAACTGGGCGTGGATTTGGACAGTGTGTGTGGAGGGCGTGGGATTTGCTCAAAGTGCCAGATCACCCCAAGCTACGGTGAATTCCCAAAACATGGGGTGAATGTAGGTAAGAACGCCCTGTCCGACTGGAATTCGGTTGAGGAACGCTATGACGCGATACGCGGCTTGAAAGCCGGCCGCAGGCTGGGGTGTCAAGCTACTGTCCAGGGCGACGTTGTTATTGATGTGCCGCCCGAAAGTCAGGTGCATAAACAGGTCGTCCGAAAGGCGGCAACAGCGCGCGATATCACCATGGATCCGGCAACGCGGCTATATTATGTCGAAGTAGATGAGCCGGATATGCACACCCCTACGGGTGATTTTGAACGACTGAAACGAGCGCTATCCCAGCAATGGGATATTGGTGAACTTCACGCGGAGTTGCCGGTTTTGCGAAAACTTCAACCGACGCTGCGCAAAGGCAAATGGACGGCCACGGTTGCGCTGTTCAAAGGCCATGACGATACGTATGAGCGGCTGCTGGATATCTGGCCCGGCTATTACGAAGAGCGCCTGTATGGTCTGGCAATTGATCTAGGGTCCACCACCATAGCGGCACACCTGTGTGATTTAAGAAATGGCTCAGTGTTGGAATCCGCTGGTATCATGAACCCACAGATACGTTTTGGCGAGGACCTGATGAGCCGGGTATCTTACGCCATGATGAACCCCGGCGGCGATGTGGAGATGACCACGGAAGTTCGAACAGCCATAAATACCCTGGCAGAAAACATCGCCAGTGACGCCAAAATTGATGCGGCCCAAATTATGGAGGTAGTTTTTGTCTGCAACCCGGTCATGCACCATCTATTGCTTGGGATTGATCCGGTTGAACTGGGGCAGGCCCCATTTGCACTGGCCACGTCAAATTCAATATCACTGGAAGCGGCGTCTTTGGCTATGGACGCCATAAATGGGTCAGCGCGGGTCTACATATTGCCCTGTATTGCCGGTCATGTCGGGGCCGATGCGGCGGCGGTGGCCTTAAGTGAAGAACCCAATAAATCTGACCTATTGACCCTGATCGTTGATGTTGGAACCAATGCAGAAATCCTGTTGGGGAATAAATCCCGGGTACTGGCTTGTTCATCTCCAACCGGACCTGCGTTTGAAGGCGCTCAAATCAGTTCGGGTCAGCGCGCTGCCCCCGGTGCCATTGAGCATGTGGAAATTGACCCTGAGACCAAAGAACCTCGCTACCAGGTTGTTGGATCTGAACTTTGGTCGGATGAGCCAGGTTTTGCTGAGGCGATAGGATCCACAGGCATTACTGGAATTTGCGGTTCCGGAATTATTGAAGTCGTGGCAGAAATGCGTATGGCAGGGCTGTTAGATGCTTCCGGGCTGATCGGGTCGGCCCAACAGGTTGGTACAGAGCGCGCGATCCCCGAGGGGCGAACCCATGCCTATTTGCTTTGCGAGGCTGGGAAAAACGGCAGCGCGGCGGTTGCAGTAACACAGGGTGATATTCGCGCCATCCAACTGGCAAAATCCGCGCTTTATGCCGGTGCGCGTCTGTTGATGGATGAAATGGGCGTGGACCAGGTCGATCGGGTCGTTTTGGCAGGGGCCTTTGGTGCCCATATTTCAGCCAAACACGCGATGGTTTTGGGAATGATCCCGGATGTACCGCTTGAACATGTTAGTTCCGCGGGCAACGCGGCTGGAACCGGCGCGCGCATTGCTCTTTGCAGCAATGCAGCCCGCGCTGAAATAGAAAAAACGGTGCATGAAATCACCAAAGTCGAAACGGCAATTGAGCCGCGCTTTCAGGAACATTTTATTGCCGCCAATGCCATTCCCCACGCCACTGATCCATTTCCCAATCTTAGCAAGCTGGTCAGTCTGCCTGACGTTTGGTTTAATGCCGGAAAAGAAGGTGGTTCTGGTGGCCGTCGGAGACGTAGACGCAGTTAAAGGAAAACATTGGGTCTGGTGGAAAAACATAAAACCGCAAAGTTCTATAACCAAATGCAACAATACCTTGCATAAGCCAAGTATTGTTGTTGTCCGTGATACATATTGTTGAAATGTGTAAAACAACTACCGTTTGACGGGCTAAATTTCCTATACCAAGCGTACAATTTAGGCAAAACACCTTAAGTCAGTTCAAATCTAGTAATTGGCTTGCTCAACCCGAGGTCAGACGATGCTAACAGAACTTAGCGTTAAATCCGCCGAACCAACTAAATTTAAAGATTTAGGTGCGCGTGTTTTGGCCGGAGAAGTCGTGGTTATACGCCAGGCACTACAACAAACCGAACTTATGGATTTGTTGATTGAGGCGACCCATTCCGGCATCAGCAAAAGTGTTGGCCAGCCCGCGTCAAACCAGGCCCGCAAGGATGGGTTCCACCGCATTCACGAATGGGTCGGGGCAGGGGACATCCCAAGATTAACAGACGCTGTATATGATGAAATTGGCCCCCACGCCCCAGAATTCTTAGACAATTTTATGACGACGATGTTCCCGGAAGCGGATAATTTTTACTACGAAGAAAAGCCAAATGTTCGCTTCCACATTCCCTATGATATTGCCGAGGCGCATAAGAAAGAATTCAACAAATTTGCTAAAGCTCACGGCCAGGGAAAAATCGCGGCCCATGGTCCTCACCGCGATAGCTGGCTGGATTGTCCGTCAAACGGTATGAACTTATGGTTTGCAGTTGGACGTATTCGCCAAGGCAATGGGCTGACCGTATTTCCCGAAGATTATAAAGGTGCCCACAACTACCAAAAATCTGGCAACATTTCAGATGGAGAAAAATTGCACAAAGCCCTGACCTTCGATCTTGAGCCTGGCGATGTGGTAATTTTTCATACCGATCACGTCCACGGTTCGGTACTGAATCGTCTGAATGAAACCAGATTTGCAATTTCATTCCGCCTATCCTTGGACAAGCCAAAATTTCCAAATCTACATTACCATAGCTATGTACATTCAGGGTGGGGCAAAAGTTCTGTATTGCGCGGGGTATCTGGGGTGCCAGCAATGGTACAGTCTAGCTATTTGCGCAGTTTTGCAAAACGACTGCGCAACAAATTAATTCCATCTTCTGCGCCGGGCGATCCGACCCCTAATTCGGCAGAAATAATTGGCCGAATAGTCGATGATCACATTGAAGTGGCTCTGGCCGACGTGGCAGTTGGAGATGTGCGCGGTATTTCAGCCGCCCTTTGTGTGGCGCGTTTAAGTGAAACCAAAGTGGTTGCTGTAACGCGCCGTTGCCCACACGCGGGCGGTGATCTGGCAAATGGTTGGGTCGACGGCGAAAGCATCGTCTGCCCATGGCACAACTTACCGTACAACAGCAAAACCGGACGCTCAGATTGCAAATCCTTGCCGGCGCTCAAGGTGATAAAAGCGGAAATTTCTGGTGACAGGATACTGGTTTACCCAAAGAGCCCGGTTTTGAACAAAGAATTGGATCAGGCCCTAGCGTAACCGGCAAACACTTAGTTATCTATAATTTGCACGGCTTTGAAACTGTCGTTTTCGGCCAAGATTTTACCCAACCAAGGCGTTTCTGCGTGCAATATTGCAAACTTAGCCCCGTAGCGTTCAGCAGCGGTTTCCAGGTTGGGGCTTTGTTTATAAAGAATTTTCATTTGGTTTAGGGCAGGGAACCCACCCCCGGAAATTGGGCCATAAAGTGCGTCTATTCTGGCGCGCCACTGGGCCATAGCGCTGTCTTCAAACGGAATGGCCAGAAAATTTACTACCACTGGTCGTTCGGCCAACGTGTAAAAAACTATTAAGTCAGGTGGGATCATCCAGACTGATCCGACCGGGCTGACTTTTTTGGCCATCCTGGCAATATCAAATTCGTCGCCGCTTAAGTCCGGCCATTGATACTGAGACCGAAAACTTTCAATGCCAAAAATTCCATTGTGGCGCATGGTCACCGCGCCTGCCAATGACGCCGCTACTACTCCTGCCGCAGTCAATGTTCCAAGCAACGACCGCCAAGGCAATATATATATGCTGCCAAGGGCAATCAGGGCAACCAAGGCACGTAGGGATTGATCATCAATGCCAAATTTTCGTTGCAACATTACGGCTAGTATTAAAACCGGAATACTTATGAGTATCTGCAAGACATTGGAAATATTTAACAATCGAAAACCAAGCCAGGTTATCAAAACCATCAACGCAACATATGGGTTTGCATCTGCGCTGGCTACAACCACCGCTGCCACCAATGCCAGCGGTGCCAAGGCAAGCGCGCCCAGCCATTGCCCGGCAGCCCAACCAAAATATAGAAAACCCAACCACTTAAGGACCATGAGCATCCTGAATACTTGCGCGGTTACCCATATGCGCGAATGCTGAATATCAACAAACCACAGGCTGGCAGCGCAAAGGACCAACACCATCAAAACAGCAGCCCAAAGGGCGAAAACCGGACGTGAAACAGAATACTGACCTGTATGGATCACTGCCAATGCGGTCATGGTCGCCAGGAAGGCACCTGCTTGCAGCCAAGCTCTATTGTCGAATTCCAAACCCAGATAATGATGTGGCGCCCGAAATTGTGCGATGATTGAAAAGAATTCTTCGTTTGATAGTTTTGCGCCCCCGGTTCCGATAGAAGGCAGAACCCATAATACAATTAGTGACAGAACGAATAATAAGACCGCACCAATCAGGGCAAGCCAGCGCACTGGTTCTTGTGTTTGGAAGAAAAACAACGACGCCCCCACGCCCCCAAACCCCAGCAACGTTATTTCAGCCCCGATTGTAGGGTGGAATGCGCTGGCCAAAGCCCCAAAAAAAGCGCCCAGCCAATACCGGCTTTCCAGCATAAAATAGATAGCAAATAGCGCCAGAGGTATCGCAATATTGGCGGGTTGAAAGCTATCAAACCTTAAGTATCCGGCAAAGCCCAGATGAAAACTCGCATTTACAACGGCCAGCGTGGCCGCCAATGCCGCCCCTAAAGCTGTTGTTGAAAACACTTTGGTGGCGGTTAAAAATGTCACCAGTCCCAAGGTGAAACTGGAGAGGATGGACATAATCTGCATTAAAACTGGAAGCGAAACCCATCTTTCCAGAGACGCGAAGAATGCTGCATAATAATACCTTGGCTGGCCCAGGACAGCAGCGCTATCAACAAAAAAATCCCCTGGCAGGTAGTCGGGGTCGAACAGTCTCTGAATTACAGGGATCTGTTCGGCCTGATTTCCATATCCAAATTGAGCGCCAATCAAGGGTAGCAGTGAAAGCAAGGCCAAATAGAATAGATCAGTTCCGGTAATTTTCAGAAATGGCACTGTATGTGCAGCTTTTTGAATACCTGGATCTTGCAATTTCACGGTCCACCAATTGTACTTTTAACACCTTGGATTTGAATGCAGATACCACCTGTATAGGTTTGGTGCAAAGCATTGGCATAGTTGAACATTTTCGAACTTAATTGGAAGAAAATTTTTCTATTGTTGATATTTACAACGTTGCGCATAGAAATCCGTGCATTTGGCAACGTTTTGCCGCAATTTGCCACGCAATGATCTATATACGCGCCAACAACACCCCGGGCACGGCCTTTTGGTATCGATGGAGACGATTTGATGAAATGTGTAATTCTTGCAGGTGGTCTTGGTACGCGGCTTTCTGAAGAAACTGTCAAAATCCCCAAACCCATGGTGGAGATTGGTGGCCGGCCAATTCTTTGGCACATCATGAAAATATATGCGGCCCACGGAGTTACTGAATTCATCGTTTGTTTGGGCTACAAGGGATATGTCATTAAAGAATATTTTGCCAATTACGTGCTGCACAGTTCTGACGTCACTATCGATCTTAGGTCAGGTGAAATGGAAATTAGCCACACACAATCGGAACCATGGCGCGTGACGTTAATAGATACCGGTTTTGACAGTATGACGGGTGGTCGCCTGCGCCGAGTTTTGCCATTGGTTCAAGATGACGAAGCGTTTTGCCTAACCTATGGGGATGGGGTCGGGGATGTTGATATTGCTTCCTCAATTAATTTTCACAAAGACCACGGCAAAAAGGCAACCGTAACATCTGTTCCACCACCACGGCGCTTTGGTCAATTGATTATGGAAGACGACAAGGTCATTGATTTTTCGGAAAAACCAATCGGCGATGGTGGCCAGATAAACGGAGGGTTCTTTGTTTTGTCACCTGATATTGGGGATTACCTGGAAGATGATAGTACGATCTGGGAGCAGGGGCCTCTGCAACGATTGGCCGCCGATAAACAACTGATGTCATTTCGCCATTCGGGTTTCTGGCAGCCCATGGACACCATTCGCGAAAAGCAGGAACTGGAAGAACACTGGGCTACAGGTAAAGCCCCCTGGAAGGTTTGGGCGTGACACCCGGGTTT
The DNA here is from genome assembly GCA_965224795.1 of Paracoccaceae bacterium. Lineage (GTDB taxonomy): Bacteria > Pseudomonadota > Alphaproteobacteria > Rhodobacterales > Rhodobacteraceae > NVTR01. The sequence continues at coordinate 19,816 of CBDDAE010000001.1, forward strand.
TGGAAAAATCGCCGGGTTCTGGTTACAGGGCACACCGGGTTCAAAGGCGCTTGGCTGTGCATGTGGCTAACCCAAATGGGCGCTAAGGTCAGCGGTTTGTCAAAGCCAGCTGAGGGCGATCCCAATCTTTGGAATTTGTTAAACCTGACGGACGTGAAACACTATGTCGGGGATGTCAGTGACTTGATGGACGTGGAAAACGTTTTGGCACGAGAGCAGCCGCAGATTGTTTTACATCTGGCCGCTCAGGCATTGGTACGTCGTTCCTACAAAACACCGCTAGAAACGTTTTCGACAAATGTTATGGGCGTGGTGGCATTGCTTGATGCCATTACCCGCAGTGATTCTGTGCATGCCTGCGTGATCGTAACTTCAGACAAATGTTACCAGAACAAAGAAAATAACGTTGCCTTTAAGGAAACTGATCCCATGGGCGGCGATGATCCTTATTCAGGCTCCAAAGGGGCGGCGGAATTGGCAACGTCTTCTATGCGCCACAGCTTTTTTGCTTCACATACAAAGGATGGTCACCGATGCAATGTAGCGTCTGCCCGGGCCGGTAATGTAATTGGCGGCGGTGATTGGTCCGAAGATCGTTTGATCCCAGACATCATTCGTGGCTGTCTTGGCCCAGATCAGGCGGCTTTAATAAGGTCACCAAAATCAGTGCGCCCGTGGCAACATGTATTAGAGCCGTTGCATGGTTATCTGTTATTGGCTGAAAAACTATGTGTAGATGGCGCGACTTTTGCCCAAGGCTGGAATTTTGGTCCTACAAGCGGCGATGAACGACCGGTGATTGATGTAGCGGATGCAATTGTAAAAGCTTTGGGAAAGGGCTGTATTGAAATTGCCCAAAATCAACCTGACCTGCATGAAGCGAAATTACTGACCCTTGATAGCACGAAAGCCAAAAAGCTTGGTTGGTCGGCAAAATTGGATTTTGCAACAACCGTCGAAATGACAGCATCCTGGTATGGTGATTGGGCCGTTGGTGGCGATCCGGCAAGTCTTTGTCGCGAACAAATTAAACAATATTTGAAAGTTTGTGGCGCAGAAATATGACAAACACTCTGACCTGCAGACATTGCAATACTCCGCTTACCCAATCTCTTGTCGATCTGGGGTTGTCGCCATTGGCCAATTCATATGTGCCCTTGGAAAACAAAGACTTGCCCTGTGCCACATATCCGCTACATGCCCGCGTCTGTAGTAATTGTTATTTGGTTCAGGTTGAAGACGCCGTTCCAAAGGATAAGATTTTTTCAGACGAGTACGCCTATTTTTCAAGTTTTTCTGACAGCTGGCTTGCCCATTGCAAAACCTACGTTAACGAAATGACGGATCGTCTGGCGTTAACAAAAGATGACCTGGTCATCGAAATAGCTTCAAATGACGGGTACCTGTTACAGTATTTTGTTGAGCAAAACATCCCGGTTTTGGGCATTGAACCTGCTGCAAATGTAGCGGCCGTTGCGCAAAAGAATGGTGTTGAAACCCGGGTTGATTTTTTCACAAATGCATTGGCAAGTTCATTGGTGGATGAAGGAATTCAGCCAAGTTTGATTTGTTCTGCAAATGTGTTGGCCCATGTGCCGAATATCAACGATTTTGTCCAAGGCATCGCGACGCTGCTAACAGGTGACGCGGTGTACACTGTTGAATTCCCGCATCTTTTGAAATTGATTGAAAATGTTCAGTTTGATACGATCTACCACGAGCATTACACCTACCTGTCGCTGACATCTGTTGAAAAAATATTCGAAAGTTCTGGTTTGCGTGTCTTTGATGTTCAACCTCAAACAACACATGGTGGATCGCTGCGGGTTTTTGCCTGCCAACAGACGGCAAGCTATAACCAAAGTCCTGCAGTTGCATCAGTGCGTGAACAGGAACACCGTGCAGGTCTGACCTCGGAATTGGGTTATCAGGGTTTTGAACAGAAAGTTCGAGCTGTGCGTGCGGGCCTGCTTGAATTTTTAAATCAGGCCAAGACCGATGGAAAAACTGTCGCGGCTTACGGGGCGGCGGCAAAAGGAAATACGCTGCTAAACTACTGCGATGTAAATACTGATTTGATCTCTTACTGCGTTGATCGAAACCCAGCCAAACAAAACACACTTTTGCCGGGCAGCCACATCCCGGTGTTTAATGTTGATCAATTGCGCAAAGAACGCCCGGACTATGTATTGATCCTGCCATGGAACCTCAAAACTGAAATTGCGGCGCAGCTGACAGACCTGGCTGATCAGGGATCAAAATTTGTGACACCCGTGCCGGCGATTGAAATTTTCAGCTAATGGGCAAGCGGGTCCTTGTCACCGGGGCCACAGGACTAATCGGCCGTATGACAATTGCCCCGTTGCGGGCTCTTGGCTATGAAGTCATCGCCCTAAGTCGTAAAGCCAATGTTCCCGCGGCAGTTGAGACCCTGGCGTGTGATTTATTGGATGCGTCATCGCGCACCAAAGCATTACAAAAAGCCCGGGCCAGCCATCTTTTGCACCTGGCCTGGTATGACGGGCCTGAAAATCGCTGGACAGCGCCGCAAAACCGCGATTGGGGACAGGCAACTGTAAAGTTAGTACGTGAATTTTCCCAAGCCGGTGGACAACGGGTTGTCTGTATGGGGAGTTGTGCTGAATATGATTGGGCGCAAGAAGTATTGCGTGAAGATTCCCCCCTAAATCCCGCCAGTTTGTATGGTAAAGCCAAAGCCGACACCAGCAATGTGGTAATGGATTTGGCTAAGGAAACCGGGCTTTCGATAGCTTGGGCACGGGCATTTTTTTGTTATGGGCCGGGGGAACCAAAGGGGCGATTGCTGGGGGACCTGTTACTTGGTCTAAGCAAAGGCGAAAATGTCCCCTGTACCGACGGTCTGCAGCAGCGGGATTTTTTGCACAGCTCTGACTACGGCCGGGCATTGGCGACGGTTTTGGACAGTGATCACGCCGGTCCAGTTAACATTGCAAGCGGGCAGGCGGTTGAGGTGCGCGCACTCATAACAATTGCGGCCCGATTGATGGGGGCGCCGGAATTAGTCCAACTTGGAGCGCTAAAAAGACCAGCCAGTGATGCGGCTTGCATAAGGGCCGATATTTCCAGATTAGACACGCTTGGTTTCAAGCCAGAATTTTGCCTAAAAACTGGATTGAAAAACTGTGTTGAAGAGTTTGGTAAATGACCCCAAAAAAACCAAACATAAGTAAAGAAAAATCTCTGCGCCGTTTTTCCAAGTTCATTCTGATCGGGTTGGTAAACACTGTTTTCGGGTATGCGGTTTTTGCAGTCCTGATCCTGTTAAAAACACCACCACAACCAGCATTGGCAATGACCTTTGTGATTGGCGTTGCCTGGAACTATATGTTTCACGCTCGATTGGTTTTCGGGCAAAGCGGTTTCAACGGCATTCCCGCCTATATCGGCAGCTATTTACTGATTTACGGCTTTAATTCTATCGGCCTTGGCTTTTTGCTAAGAGTTGGCTTTAATCCACTTACAGCGCAGGCATTATTGGCCCCGATTGCAGCAGTTTTCTCGTTTGTGCTAATCACCAAAGCTTTGACAGGGCATTTCCCGTTTGTCAGTTCATCCCCAACAGAAAAACCAAAAGAGAATTAGGTGCTTTTGGTTTTTCTCTTGGGTTTAGCGTCGATGTTCACACGTTCTCTTTCAACCACCATTGGCCCGCCACGCACCTGATTATGGATTGCTGTGACGTATTCGCCCAACATGCCAATAAACAACAATTGGATACCGGACAGAAAGAACAATGCGATGATAATGGTGGTTATCCCACGCGATGCCACCTCTGGATTTATAAAATAGTAGAGAACCGAAAAAATCGAAAATGCGATACTCGCTAGTGAAATAACCAAACCAGAAATTGTGCAAAACCGCAGTGGCGCGCGGGTAAATGAAAAAATACCGTTCAACGCCTGATCCACCAGCATAAAAAAGCTGTGCTTTGAAACCCCACGCTCGCGTTCACGCCATGTGTAGGGAACAATAATCCGGCGAAAGCCAAGTGACGCAATTATACCGCGTATATACGGATACTGGTCTTTGTGTTCCAGCAGAGCATCCATGACTTTACGGTCCAGAAGTTGGAATTCACCGACATCAGGAGAGATTTCAAAATCGGATAAACGGTTCACGATACGGTAAAATAGTTTTCGAACCGAACGCATGACAAAACCTTCTTCCCGACCAGTTCGGGCACCAGCGACAATTTCATATCCCTGTTCCCATAGATTAACAAATTCCGGAAGCAAATCAGGTGGATCTTGCAAGTCAACGGGTAACATTACCAATACAGCGTCGCCTGTTGTATACTTTAGCCCGTTGAAAGAAGACCGAAAAATTCCAAAATTTCGGGCATTCACCACTAGTTTAACCGCCGGGTCCTTGGCTGCAATTTCTTTTAGTATTTCCACGGTTTGATCGGTTGATGAGTTATCAATAAATATGTGTTCGCGCCGATACTTTTTTAGTGGCCCATCAAACAACTCTTTCACAATGCGATAGCATTCTTCAACGTTTTCTTGCTCATTGTAACAAGGCGAAGATATTGAAATCGTTTTCATTGTCACAAAGGTCCGTCGTGATTTCGTTCGAAAAATTGTACATCAATCCCCTGCCAATGGCAGAAGTTTTTTTATTGCGGCAATAATTGTTGCGGGATTTGTACAATTGGACGATCAGCTGCTCATCAAAGCAATATTGGCGCCGGGATAGTCTTGACCAGGCTGATCGGTTTGACTACCTGAAGCCTGTTAGCGGGTGTAGCTCAATGGTAGAGCAGCAGCTTCCCAAGCTGAATACGAGGGTTCGATTCCCTTCACCCGCTCCAACTATTTTACAGCTGTATTAACGCGGGTTTCGCAGGAACCTTACTAACATTTGGGTGGAACCGTCCTTGTCTTTTGCGCTTTGTTCGCCGCTGACCACGGGTTGCAAAGCAACAGCCAACTCCTTGCCCAGCTCAACCCCCCATTGATCATAGGAATTGATGCCTAATATGACGCCTTCAACAAAGACACGGTGTTCATATAATGCAATAATTTGGCCCAAAACCTTGGGCGTTAGTTGTTGGTATACTAGTGTTGTTGAGGGGCGGTTGCCGGGGAAAACCCGGTGGCGGGCTTGTTTTTCAAGTTCTGTCCCGCTTAAGCCTTTAGCCTGCATCAGGGTGCGGGCCTGATCCAGATCACGGCCACGCATCAATGCTTCTGACTGGGCCAGACAATTGGCAATCAGCAGTTCATGCTGCCCACTAAGTTCGGGTTCATGCCCCCTTGCCGCGATCATGAATTCGCATGGTACAATCCGGGTGCCCTGGTGGATCAGTTGGTAAAACGCATGTTGGCCATTGGTGCCGGGCTCACCCCAGACCACGGGGCCGGAATGGCCGGGCAGGTCAGTGCCATCCATGGCAACACGTTTGCCATTGCTTTCCATTTCCAGCTGCTGGAAATAGGCAGGCAGGCGGGACAGGCGCTGGTCATAGGGTAGTACAGCGCGGGTAGCGTAGCCGCAAACTTGGTTATGCCAGATGCCGGAGAGGGCCAGCATAACAGGCATGTTTTCACCAAAAGGCGCGGACTTGAAATGTTGATCCATGGATTGGGCACCGGCCAAAAACTCTGTGAATTTTTCGGGTCCAATGGCCAACATAAGTGACAGACCGATAGGGCCCCAAAGCGAATATCGCCCGCCGACCCAGTCTTCAAAGCCGAAAACGCGGGTTGGATCGATACCCCATTCGGTCGTTTTTGCCTCGGCAGAGGACAGGGCGACAAGGTGTTTGCCAATGTCTTTGGCATCTATTTTTGTTTGCAACCAATCCTTTGCCGTCTGAGCATTGGTCATGGTTTCTATGGTGGTGAAGGTTTTTGAGGCGATGATGATCAGTGTGGTGGTCGGGTTCAGGCCCTTTAGTGTGTCATGGATATGCGCTCCATCGACGTTGGATACAAAATGACAACGGGGGCCGCTGTGATAGGGCGCAAGCGCCAGGTAAGCCATGGCCGGCCCAAGGTCAGAGCCGCCTATGCCGATGTTGACGATATCTGTGAAGGGCTGGTTCTTTGCAGTTTGGATTGAGCCGTTGCGGATGCCAGAGGAAAATTTGCCCATTCGTGTTAAGGTGTTTAGCACTTCCGGCATAACATCGCTGCCGTCCACCAGCACTGGCGTGGCATCCAGATTGCGCAGGGCAATGTGCAGTACTGCGCGCCCCTCGGTTTCATTGATGATGTCGCCTTCGAACATGGCGTCATGCTTTGCAGCCAGGTTGGCGGTTTCGGCCAGTTCCAGCAGTAATGTGCGGGTTTTGGCGTCTATGTTAGTTTTGGAGTAGTCAAATAACATGCCGTCGGTTTGGACCGCAAAATCGGTAGCACGGGTGCCACCAAATAGATCCAGGATCGACCGGTCTTTTTTAGATTCAAAGTGTTGAGATAATTTCTTAATGTTCATTTTATTCCGCCCAGTGAACTGTAGCCCCGGCCCATACAGCCGTTACCGGGGCGTGCATCGGATTGCTAATTTTTTGTGCGGCCTCAAACGCGGTACGTTTTTCAGGCCCAGTTATTACGATATGCTTGTCTTGCGCCGCCGCCAGAATTGGGGCGGTTAGGGTGACGCGGGGTTCCGGGGCGCCGGGGGCGCGCATGGCCATAAGCGGTGGCGCATCGGGGGCAAGGGCGGCCGCCAACTTGTCAGCACCCGGAAACAACGAAGCCGTGTGCATGTCGTCCCCCATTCCCAATAACAGCACGTCTATGGGCAAGTAGGGCTTAAGATTAGCGATCAGCAGGTCCAGATTGTCTTCAGGTTCTGGTGTGTCGGTATAAAGCGGGATCAGGCTGGTTGCAGCCGCACGTTCTACCATCAGACGTTGACGCAACAGACGGGTGTTTGAGCGTACTGAAGTTTCGGGCAACCATCGTTCATCACTCAGCAATACGTTAACATGGGCCCAGTTCAGATCAGTTGCGCTAAGATAGTCAAATATCGGCCCCGGTGTGGTGCCGCCGGGTACGGCGAACGTCACCCAGTCGGACAGGTGCAGGGCGTCAAACAATGCCTCAGCCAAAATATTGGCCAAGTCGATCATCATCATATCGCGATCGGCATATTCGACCAGTTTCATGCTTTTAGCTCACGCCAGCGACGACCGTCACGGTGTAGCAGCATTTGCGCATCTTCGGGGCCGCTACTGTCTACATCATAGGGTTTAGGTACTTCGCCGCGCTGTTCCCAACCATCAATAATGGGGTCAGTCCAGGCCCAGGCTGCCTCTACTTCGTCACCGCGCATAAACAGGGTTTGATTGCCACGTATCACATCCATGATAAGGCGTTCATAGGCGTCCGGCCCCTCCAGCGACTCCTGTCCCAGGGCTTCGGCGAATGTCATGTCCAACGGCACGTCAATCAGGCGCATACCGCCGGGACCCGGGTCCTTGATGGTTACGAATAAGGTAATGCCTTCGTTTGGTTGCAGCTTGATTGACAGGGTGTTGCAGTGTTGGCCGACTTCTTGCCCAAATATCGCGTGCGGTGTTTCCTTGAAAACAACGGCTATCTCACTTGTGCGCGCCCTGAGCTTTTTGCCGGTACGCAAATAAAATGGCGTGCCGTTCCAGCGCCAGTTGGCAATTTCGCATTTCAGGGCGATGAAACTTTCTGTGGTGGAGCGCGCATCTTCAGCGTCTTCGCGATAGGAAGGTTCAGCGTCAGTGGCATTATATTGGCCACGGATGATGTGGTGCGGGTCAACCGGTTCTAGGGCGCGAATAACTTTTAGTTTTTCGTCCCGAACCGCGTCGGGGTCGAACCGGCTGGGGGGTTCCATTGCGATCAGGCATAAAAGTTGCATCAGGTGATTTTGCACCATGTCACGCATGGCACCAGATTTGTTATAATAAGCACCACGCCCGCCAACACCGACGGTTTCAGCCACAGTGATCTGAATATGATCCACATATTGCGAGTTCCAAAGCGGTTCAAACAGAATATTGGCGAAACGCACCGCCATCAGGTTTTGCACAGTCTCTTTGCCAAGGTAGTGATCAATGCGGTAGATTTGGGTTTCTTTAAAATGGGCGGCAAGAGTCTGGTTTAGTTCCCTAGCGCTGTCCAAATTATGGCCAAAGGGTTTTTCCACAACTATGCGACTGTTTTTATCGGCAATGCCATAAGTGTGCAGGCGTTCGGCAATTTCCCCAAAAAGCCTGGGCCCAACTGAAAAGTAATAAGCGTGGATCAGGTTAGGGCGGATCATCTTGGCTAGTTCTTTCCAACCCTTTTCCCCCAAAGCGTCAATAGGCACATAGTGCAGATACGACAGGAATTGATCCAACTTTTCGTCCTGTTGGTCCTCACTATCGCCAAACTCACGTATCGCGTCCTTGATCAATTTGCGGTAGGTGGCAGAATCCATGTCGCCTCGGGCCGCCCCGATAATTTTTGGATTGTCCGGTAATTGCCCTGCAAGAAACCGGCGATGCAGACCCGGTAGAATTTTTCTACGGGCCAGATCACCAGTGCCACCAAAGATGACCAGATCAAAATGTTCAACCGGGATTACTCTGGATACCATGTGGGGATTCTCCTTAGATAGTTAGCGCTAACAGATTTTCATACCGGTACAATTTACCAAAGTCTAGCACCCTTGAGCCGCTTCACAACCACGTCAATGAAAACTATGGGGGTTTAAATGCGTGTTGTCGCGTTATAGCTGTTAGCCAAGCGATACCCGGGACCGAATGATATGAATTTACAAGCAGTTGTCAGCCAGCAGTATGGCAAGTTTGAACACCCCGACGTAACAGCCAACGGCGAAACACGGGCGCGGGTGGCGCTAAGCAACCCGGAAACCCTGTGGTTCAACACCGGCACCCTGTGCAATATCACTTGCGAACGCTGCTATATCGAAAGCTCGCCCAGCAATGATCGGCTGGTCTATATTTCCGAGGCCGAAATACGCGACTATCTGGGGCAGATAGCTGAAAGGGACTGGCCGATCAAGGAAATCGGCTTTACCGGCGGTGAGCCTTTTATGAACCCCGACATGATTGCACTGGCGCGGGTGTCACTTGAGGCCGGATTTCAGGTTTTGATCCTGACCAATGCCATGCGCCCAATGATGCGGCCCATCATGCGGGCCGGGTTGCTGGGATTGCTGGCTGATTATGGTGATAAGCTAACCTTGCGGATTTCAGTGGATCACTACGCGGCTAAGTTTCACGATAAGGAACGTGGGGCAGGGACGTTTGATAAGACGTTGGCGGGCATGTTCTGGCTGCGCGACAACGGCTTTCATATGACAGTGGCGGGGCGCACCATTTGGGGTGAAACCGACGCCATGTCGCGGGCCGGTTATGCAGGATTTTATGCGAAACACGGGTTTAAGGTTGATGCCCATGATCCCGGAGCAACGGTGTTGTTTCCGGAGATGGATGAAACCGTTGATGTGCCGGAAATCACCACGGCGTGTTGGGGAATTCTGGACAAAAAGCCAGAGCAGGTGATGTGTTCATCATCGCGCATGGTGGTGAAGCGAAAAGGCGCAGACGCCCCGGTTGTCTTGGCCTGTACGCTGTTGCCCTATGAGCCGGAATTTGAATTGGGCGCGACCCTGGCCGAGGCCGAGGGCGAAGTTGCACTGAACCATCCCCATTGCGCAAAGTTTTGTGTTCTGGGCGGGGCAAGCTGTTCGGCTTGACGTGACAATGGGGGCTGGTACCCCCGGCACTGATTCAATTAAACATTTACATATTATGAATAATGAATATGATGCCAGCAACCAGCTGGTGCTTACCTATTGAATTTTGACCTTCCCAACCGCCACTGGATATGACGGAAACGAATTAGGAAAGTTGAAAATCCAATGACAATGACACCCAGAAAAATGCTGCTTGCTGGTACAACAGCGATGCTGATGGCGTTGCCCATCAGCGGTACGTTCACACCCGCCGCCGCGCAAACCAGCGACATCACCAGCATGTTCACCGATTCAGATTTCACCAGCGGTTTTGCATCCATGATCAACCCGGAAACCATGACCAGTTTCATGCAAATCATGTCCAACCCGGCGATGTTTGAAGCGATGATGAAATTTGCTGATCCGGAAATGTTCGTACCGTTCATGACGGTGATGACCAACCCGGATTTTATGAAAACGATGATGAATTTCGGCAACCCGGAAATGATCAATAGCTGGATGGGGATGATGACTGATCCGGCGCTTATTGACGCGATGATGAGCATGGCCAAGCCTGAAATGATCGAACCGTTCATGAAAATCATGACCGATCCGGCAATGATGGAAATGATGACCGGGATGATGACGCCGGAAATGATGAACACCTGGATGTCGATGATGACCAATCCGGAAATGATGAATTCGATGATGTCCATGCTGTCACCTGAGATGATGACCACGTGGATGAGCATGATGACCAACCCGGACATGATGAAAAGCATGATGTCGATGATGTCGCCTGAAATGATGAATTCATGGGTCGGAATCATGACCGATCCGGCGATGATGGACAGCATGATGGAAATGATGAGCCCGGAATTGATGATGACCATGATGTCATCCATGATGTCGATGATGACACTGATGCCGCAGATGCTGGAAGGTGCCGCACCTGCAATCAGTGACGCGGTAAGTTCCAGCACAGACGACGGTTGATCCAACGAGATTGATTTTAGCCGGGTCGGATATTGTCCGGCCCGGCACAGCATAATAATTCAGGGAGACTGAAATGAAATCATTTCAATATGCGATCGGGTCACTGGTTGGCGTAATTGCCATGGCCGGGATTGCCGGGGCGCAAGCCACCGAAGAAGAAATTACCGAGTATAACGACAAATCATTCATGTCAGGCGCGGCCCCCGTGGCAGGGCGCATTGATTTAAGCACCGTGATGATGCCAACCCGGCCGGCGGAAGACCACGTTGAAAATACCATGGTGCCGATCATGTCGGCGGACGCCAAGATGAAATTCATGCAGATGATCATGGCCGGCAACCCGCTTTCGGTTCGCGATATCATGGGTTTCATGGTGGCCAAGAAAATGGCGCTGCCAGAATTGAGCTTTGACGAAGTGGTTGAATCGCTGAACTCCAAGGCGCTGGATCTGAACATGCGGCCAACCGGACATAATACGCCCTATGTGGTGCTGCGCGAAACCTTTGATCCCGACAGCCCGCGTCTGGAATATTTCAGCTTTTGCGATCTGATCACCATGCGGCTGATCCTGAATTATTCGCTGGAGTTTTCCGCCCTGCTACCCTGCCGGATTGCGGTGATGGAAGATGCGGAAGGTCAGATATGGCTGACCACGCTGGATTGGGATGTGCGCTGGTTTGACACCAGCCCGAACCCGAACCGGATATCGGATGACCTGCGTGAGCGGGCTATTCGGGTGCGTGAAAATATCGAAAGCATCATGGAAGCGGCGGCAACGGGCGACTTCTAGATTTCATTGCAAAATGACATTTTTCAGCCCGGTTCGCGCCGGGCTGTTTTCGTTTGTGGCTGGTATATAAGGGTGGGTTGTGGTCTTGGTGCCCTCAGCAACCCGGATTTTCCCCTATGACTAATCCCCTTTTTGATGCATTGCTAAAGCCCCATCTGGGGCACGACGCCGTACTGTTGCAAATGCCAGACGGCACCACTTGCACGCACCGCGATATGCTGGTCATGTCAGCGCAAATAGCCAATGCGTTGTCGGTTCTTGGCGCGCGACCGGGGGACAGGGTGGCAGTGCAGGTCGCAAAATCTCCGCAAGCACTGGCGATCTATTTTGCCTGTATTCAGGCCGGATTAGTGCTGTTGCCACTGAACCCGGATTATACAATTGCCGAGCTTAACTATTTCATCGCCGATGCCACCCCAGCTTTGTTGATCAGTGATCCGTCAAGCACGGCTGAATTGGTCAAGGTTGCCGAGCAACATGGCGTGGCACTTAGTACGCTTGATGGGCAAGGGCAGGGGGCGTTTCGGGATTTGGTACTTCAACAGCCAGAAACTTATATGGTTGTGGACCGTAAGAATGAAGACCTTGCCGCAATCTTGTATACATCCGGAACCACCGGGCGCCCTAAGGGGGCCATGCTGAGCCATGGCAATCTGCTGTCCAATGCGCAAGCTTTGGTGGTTGCGTGGCGGTTCAGCGCGGATGATGTGCTGCTGCATGCTTTGCCGATATTCCATACCCATGGGTTGTTTGTGGCTGTGAACGTAACGCTGTTGGCGGGTGGAGCGATGGTGTTTCTGCCGCGGTTTGATCTGGACGAAGTGTTGGCCGTGATGCCTGAATGCACCACCATGATGGGTGTGCCGACGTTTTACACGCGGCTATTGGCACGGGATGATTTTGTGGCTGATCTGACGGCCCATATGCGGCTGTTTGTATCCGGTTCGGCGCCGCTGCTGGCCGAAACCCACGCTGCGTTTGAGCAATGCACCGGGCAGGTAATTCTGGAACGCTACGGCATGACCGAAACCTCAATGATCACGTCAAACCCTTATGGTGGCGTGCGGCGTGCCGGGACAGTGGGGCAGGCACTGGACGGGGTTGAAGTTATTATAACCGACCCAAAAACAGGTGAGCCACTGGAAACGGGAAAAATTGGCATGGTGCAGGTGCGTGGTCCCAACGTATTTCGCGGCTACTGGAATATGCCCAAAAAAACGGCGGAAGAACTACAGGAAAATGGGTTTTTTATCACCGGTGATTTGGGTTGTTTCAGTGAGGATGGATATCTGGAAATTGTCGGGCGCTCTAAGGACCTGATCATTTCGGGCGGATTCAATATTTATCCAAAAGAAGTCGAAGTTGCGATTGATCTGTTGGACGGAGTGTCTGAGTCAGCAGTCATTGGCATTCCCCATCCAGATCTGGGTGAGGCTACCGTGGCAATTATCGTTAAATCAGAAAACGCCGACATTAACGAAGCAATAGTTTTGAACAAGCTGAATTCCAGTTTGGCCGTTTATAAACACCCCAGAAATGTGTATTTTTTGGCTAAACTACCTCGCAATGCCATGGGGAAAGTGCAGAAAAATATGTTACGTGAATCGTTGCCAAGATTTGTTGGTAAGTAATATGGCTGTCTGTCTGGCAATGGTTAGCTAAGTTACTGGGCCGGGGAATAGTAAGATATCGCACCCTTCAGTTACTATTTAACCCTTGTACCCCTGCACGACCCGATAACACGCGAACGATTACGCTGATTACTATTATGATCAGCACCAGCATCAAAGTGACGGCCCCAGAATGCTGCGACATATCCTGTTCCTGATAGCCGAATATGACACCCGTCAAAACCATGTTGCCCGGGGCAATCAGCAGGATGATCAAAGACAGTTCTCGCATGGCGGTAATAAAGGTCAGCAACATGCCTGCCACCAACCCGCTCATCGATAACGGAACTATGATCCTGAACATTCGCCTGAACCAGCCAATACCCTGTACCCGCGCCGTTTCCTCAAGCGATTTGTCAATTTGTAGCATCGCCGCGATGCCGGTCCGCGAGGTGAACGGTAAGTTTTTGACCACTGTGATAAGTACCAGAATGGCAAATGAACCGTAAAGCGCAGGTATCGGGCCAATTGAAGTAGAAAACATGCCGATATAGATCGCGCCAAGGGCAATGGACGGAAAAATATAGGGCGCGAAAGCTATTCCTTCCAGCCATTTCGATAGTCGTAAGCCGCGACCCCGCACCACCGCGTAGCCCACCAAAAGCCCCAGAAAGCCGTTAAACAGTGCAGCGGAAAAGCCAAGTTTAATACTGTTGGTAAGAGCGCCCAATATGCCTTTATTGTGCAACACTCCCGGCTCACCATACGCCAAGTTCACATTGCCCTGACCAACCCAGAAATACGTGGTCAGATTAGACAAACTGTAGTTACCAGAGGTCAGCGTCAGGCTTTCCCACAACAGCAATACCAGCGGCAATGCCACCGTCATTAGCAGGAACAAAATAACCCCGATGGTTGCAGGCCAACGCCAAATACCCAAATCAGTCTCACGTTTGCGAAAGCCTTTTCCGGTCATAGTCACGAAACTTTTGCGCACGCCAATAATACGACTGTTAATCCAGATGAAGGTGACGGCCAGTACAATCAACACCAGTGCCAACACATAGGCATCGCCCTGATTGCGGGCATTTATTGACGCATAAATCTGCGTTGAGAATGTAAAAAACCGCACTGGCAAACCCAACAGGGCGGGCGTTCCAAAGGTGCCAAGAATGCGAATAAATGTTAGCACAACGGCTGAGCCAAGCGCGGGTATCAGCAGCGGTACAGTGATGCGCCAGGTACGCTGCCACTTGGACATGCCACAAATGGCGCCTGCCTCTTCCAGCTCATTATCAACAGTCACCAGGGCACCAGATATCAGCAGGTAAGCATAGGCATAATAATGCAGCGATAGGGTGATAACGATTGGGATAAAGCCGTAAGATATCCAGTCAGGTGGTTGCACCCCAAATATACTGGTCAACAACCCGTCAGCGCCGCCAATCCGATCATTTTTAAACAGTATCAACCAGGCCAGTGCCATGACCCAAGAGGGCATCATATATGGAAAAACCAACATGCCACTCATAACGCCCTTAAAGTGGATGTTAGTTCGAACCATCAGCCATGCCAGGCCAGACCCGACACTGACCCCGATCACGGTAACGGCGACGCCCATGCCAAGACTGTTCAGCAATGGCCGAATAAACAAAGCCTTGGATATAGGTTGGACAAATACGCGGTCAAAATGAAATAACGTAAACGCCCCTACTTCTGCATCCGGTACATAGGCCGTATCATAACTTTGAAACGAAAATGCATCGCGGATAATCTGAAACAAGGGAACCAGGACCACAAACCCCAGGAAAGCAAGGCACAGTAAGGCAATTATGACTTCAGGGCGGTTTTTCAGTCGGTAAAGTTGGTAGGCAAAATTGCGCAGCGAAAACAGGGACGGTTTCGTTGACGAATGTTCGGTGGTCGAAGCCATTAGATGATATGCCTCATAACTTTGCCGGCCGACTAGCTGGCTAGGTTTGTCTTGGTTTGCGGATCAAAGAAATTCAGTGCGCTCAGGTCAAAATCAAGCCACAGGGGCGCACCATAATCCATTGTAATAAACCCGGATTGCACCAAGGTAATAACGGTTTCGCCGGCAAAAACCTGAATGATTGTATCTGCGCCCGTTGGTTGCACATTTTCAACCTTTGCTTCCAGCCAGCCCTTTTTGGCATCATTGGACACCCTAACGTTTTCGGGTCGAATCGAGGCAATCAACTTGCCATCCATCCCCTCGCTAACTGGTAGTTTCAAATCGCCGCAATCCAACTGTCCATCCACAACGTGTCCGGTGAAAAGATTTATCCCAGGATCACCTATAAATTCGGCTACAAACAAATTTTCCGGGTGGTGGTAAATGTCATAGGGTGCACCTTCCTGCATTATCTTGCCTTCATGCATGACGATCACCCTATCCGACAAAGTCAGTGCCTCGATCTGGTCATGTGTCACGTAGACCGTTGTGGCGTTCAGGTCACGGTGTAGACGCTTCAACCCGGCGCGCATTTCGGTGCGCAATTTAGCATCCAGATTCGATAGAGGTTCATCCATCAGCAAAATGGACGGGCGCAATGCAATCAGCCTTGCCACGGCCACGCGTTGTTGTTGTCCGCCCGACAGCTCTGACGGGTAACGTTCGCGCAGGGCACTCATCTGCACCATATCCAGCGCAGTTACCAAGCGAGTTTCGATTTCCGCCGCGGGTAGCTTTTTTTCTTTCAATGCCAGGGTAATATTCTTGGCCACTGTCATATGCGGCCACAAAGCATAGCTTTGAAATATCAGACCAAGCCCACGTTTTTCCGGTGGTACAATAATGCCATCACGGCGTGAGAATACGACGCGGTCGCCCAACTGGATCGACCCCTCGTCAGGTTCCTCGAGCCCGGCTATTGCTCGCAAAGTTGTGGTTTTCCCGCAGCCCGAAGGGCCAAGTATTGTCAGGAATTCCCCGGATTTTACGGTGAGGTCGAGATTTTTGATCGCTACCTCACCGCCGTAGGATTTTTTGATCCCACGAAGCTGTATTTGCTCCATTAATTTGGGTCCGGCTTACTGGCTGGACTGGATCAACCAGAAGTCGCGCAATCGCGGGCCCTGATTCCACATGAATTCGCCTGACACGACCCAACCGGGCATTTCGTCCCAGATTTCACCGCCGACTGGCAGGGGCACATCGCTACGCGGGCTGACTGACCCGGCATCATGATAAGGTGCCAGACCTTGCAGCAGATCAAAGCTTTGGCCTTCCAGATATGGCTTGGCAATATCGGTATCGCTACCAATATCTGTGCTGCCCAGCAAATAGGCTGTAAACACTTTGGCTGCATTCGGGTGCGGGGCCTCACGCGCAATCGATGTGAACGTCGGGTAAACAAGTTTGGACACCGGATCGAGGTCCGAGATGATGGCGTTCACGTTGCCTTTGGATTCGTTGCGCGAAATGTAGGTCATGTTGGTGAACGCGATCAGCGACTCTTCTTGCCCGGCTTTGCCGGCAGCATCCGCCAGTTTTGAGCCTGACTTGAAGATCACCATATCGTTGGCCAGCAAACGTGCCACAAACTCGTAGCCTGCGTCCTGAACACCTTCGCTTAGCACAATGTCCTCGCCGGTCAGCCGCTTATACGCTGCAGCCATTTCTTCGGGGTGTGACACCAGCGTTGCAACGCCCATCAGCGAAGAACCAGAAGCCATCGGATCTTTGATCCCGATACGGCCTTTGAAACGCTCCTGCGTTAGTTCCCAGACATTGGTCACCGGTGCGCCGTCAGAATAGGTTTCGGTGTTATAAAAAAACACAATCGCCTCATTCACCCGGATCAAAAGCGGATCACGGTTTTCAACCGGAATGCGGTCAAGGTAATGGGCTGGTACGTAGTTATAAATACGACCCTTACCCAGCAATTCGTGGATCACTTGTCCAGAATTACCTGTGGTAATGACATCCACACCGTAAATACCTGCATCTTGCTCTCGCACTGTTTTCTCAATGGTCTTAACAGACCCAAGATCAAACAAAGTCAGCGTAATACCGGGATAAAGTGCTTCAAAGTGGTCCTTAAGTTTGGCAATACGACCTGAGGATGAATAGATAACAACTTCGCCTTCAGCAGTCGCCGCGGCGACAATAGCGTCCCAATCTTCCGAGCCATCTGAAAATTGCCCAAGTTCATTGGCTTGCAACCAGGATTCCAACTCTGGTGTCGAATCCTGCGCTACAGTCACTGACGCCGTTGCCAAGAAACCTGCAGCGGCCAATGTCAAAAACTTCGACGCAATACGACCGGATAAAGTGTTCATAGATATTCCCCCTGTGCCGTTCATTTCAGCTGTAAATCGGGGCTGAAACGCGACGTTTTTTTGGATTAATTTACAGATCATGCAATAATTAATCTAAATGTCAAGAATTACAGAACAGTGTAGTCGGCAAAAACCATGGCATTAGAAATAGCTAAGTGTTTGTGGCGGACAGACTGTCCGCCTTAGTGATGTTCACTTTGGTTGAACTGAATAGCCCCTAGATTTGTAGACACCTTGCTCCCTAAAAAAGAGGCAAGGAGAACTCCATGACACGACCACATTTCACCGATGATTTTAAGATTGATACGATCAAGCAGATTACCGAGCGCGGGTATTCAGTGGCGGATGTTTCCAATCGCTTGGGTGTAAGCACGCATTCGCTCTACGCGTGGATGAAACGGTTTTCCAAGCCCCCGGTTGTGGCGGAGGAGGCCGCTGAGATCAGGCGGTTAAAGCGGGAACTGGCACGGGTCACGGAGGAGCGGGACACCTTAAAAAAGGCCACAGTGTACTTCGCCAGGGATGCAAAATGAGGTACACTTTCATCGATTTGCATCGCCCGATATTTTCGATCCGTGCGATGTGTCGTTGCCTTCGTGTTCACCCGAGCGGATTTTACGCTTGGCTGAAGAACCCGCTTTGCAAAAGGGCCGAAGAAGATCAGCGGCAAACGAAGCTGATCAAAGAATCCTGGGAAGAGAGTGGCAAGGTTTATGGCTATCGCAAGCTGCACGATGATCTCAGCGAACAGGGCGAGACCTGCTGTCCGAACCGTGTGGCGCGACTAGCCCGATTGGCGGGTAGGCGATTGGCGGGTATCAAGGCCCAGATTGGCTATAAACGCCGCCCTGGCAAGTATGGCGGCAAACCATCAGTTGTGGTGGAAAATACGTTGAACCGACAATTCGACGTTGATGCACCTGACACGTTCTGGGTCACTGACATTACCTATATCAAGACCTACGAGGGGTTCTCCTATTTGGCTGTGGTGATTGATCTGTACTCCCGTCGTGTGGTCGGTTGGGCCCTCTCGGTGATTGTGAACAATCACCTGCCGGCAATGGATGCAATCACGCCAACCAACCGATCTGGTCCTACAGGCTTTGCTAATGGCTGTTTGGCACAGAAAGCCTGCTAGCAAAGTATTGATTCACTCTGATCAGGGTAGCCAGTTTACCAGCTTGGAGTGGGCATCATTTCTAAAGCACCACAATCTGGAACACAGTATGAGCCGACGTGGAAACTGTCATGATAATGCCGTTGCAGAGAGCTTCTTCAACCTGCTGAAACGAGAGCGCATTCGGCGCAGGACATACAAAACCAGAGAAGACGCAAGGAGCGACGTCTTCGACTACATCGAATTCTTCTACAATCCAAAACGCAAACACGCTAGAAACGGCATGCTGTCGCCCGTCGAATTCGAAAGGCAGCAAAAACTGAGCCAGCAAGGCGTCTAGGAAACTAGGGACTATTCATTCACCGTCAGTGCAATTTCGAGAAAAATTGCAAACCCCAACATTTTCTAATCGGGGGCTATGTCCGTTGAACCTCTGGAGCACAATATTGTTCCAACGAATTGATCGTCGCTAGCCAGTGGCTCTTCTGACAATAAATTGTCAACAGCTATCTTAGCCATCTCGTCGGTTCGCTGAGAAACGCTCGTTAAACGGGGCACGACCAAATTGGCCAGAGCAATGTCGTCAAAGCCGGCGATCGATAATTTCGAGGGTACCTGTATACTAAAATCCCGTGCGACCCGAAGGGCACCAATAGCTTGTTGGTCACTTGCGGCAGCAATCGCTGTCGGTAGGAAATCAGTGCTGTTACTCAACAATTCACGAGCAATGTCCTCTCCCGATGTGTAGTCAAAATGGCCCTCGATTGACTGCAATTCCAATGCGTGGTCGCTTTCAGCTAATTGCTGCAATCTATCACAGAATCCTTTTTTTCGAAGCCGCCCAACTTCGGTGGAAAGCGGGCCAGAAATATACGCTATTCGGCGATGCCCCAGCGCATACAGATGATCAGCAACCAGTGCAGAACCAGATTCGTGATTTGCTGAGATAAGTTTGTAATTCCCATATCGACGATCCACGGAAATTATTGGGACGTTTGTTTGAATATGCGCGGTCGACTGATCTACCGAGCCGACAACGATGAGCCCCCTCAATGATTGCTCCAACAATGTTTCTATCTGACGGGCTTCAACCTCTGGGTCATCGTCAGAATTTGCTAACAATACAGTATGGGCTCGCTTTGCAGCTTCCGCCTCGATGTTCTTAGCCAACTGTGCAAAAAATGGGTTTGAAATATCGGGCACAATCAGTCCCAGCATATTTAGTTTATTTGTGCGAAGGGCGCGCGCTACCAAGTTGGGCCTGTATCCCAAATGATCGATGGCAGCTTTTACCCTTTCGCGCAAAGCGGATTTTACAGTTGGATCTTCTGAGAGCACTTTGGAGACTGTACCGATTGAAACCTCCGCTTCGCGCGCGACGTCCTTTACCGTTGCCATATAGATCCTGCCGTTTCAAACTAAACACCAATACCTACCAACATCGCGCAACTCAACACGATACATTAGCCTATTTGTAAAGCGCCATAATGGATCTCAATTCAATTTTTGTCGGAAGTGAATCGGCGGCACCTTTGCGGGTAGTGGAAATAGCAGCAGCTCGTACGGCTATACCCAAAGAAACATCAATAGAATTCCCAGCGACATATGCCGCAGCAAAGGTACCGTTGAAACAGTCACCGGCGCCAACCGTATCTATTGTATCTACAGGGGGCGGTTGCATCCTACCGGCTTTCCCGTTGATATACCAAGCGACGCCAAATTTTCCCATTGTTACAATAGAATTCTTGGCGCCAAATTCCCTAAGTTTTATGGCGGCTTCTTCTGCTTCACCCAAGGTGCGCGGCTCGTGGCCTGTAATCATCGCGGTCTCTTGAGAATTCGGCGTTAAGATATCAAAATCGGAAAGTACCTGCGACGGCCAGAATGGCACCGGCGCCGGCGCCGGGTCCATCATTACCAAAGCACCAGAAGCCCTAGCAATTTTCGCGGCACGAACCGATGCTGCCAGAGGAATTTCGTTTTGCAGCAAAACGATTTTACTTTTGGAAATCAGATGAGAATTGTCTTCGATGACCTGTGCAGTAAGCGATCCGTTTGCGCCCGGACTAATGCGTATAATATTGTTCCCATCCGGGCCAACATCAATGAAAGCCATGCCGGTCGATTTACCTTGGTCGGTAGTGAGATTTACCGTCACTAAGTTCGCCAACAGACGTCTCTCAACATCAGCACCAAATGCATCAGATCCAATTGCACCGATGAATGTGGTTTTCGCACCCATCCGAGCCGCTGCGACCGCCTGATTTGCTCCTTTTCCACCCAAAGAAATCAGGGTTCGTTCTGTCCTGATGGTTTCACCGATCTGAGGCCAATGTCCCAAATACGAAGTCAAATCAATATTGATACTCCCTACGATTACTATTTCACTCAAAACGGAACTCCGCTGACCAATATCATGTTGCAATATGGTGTGAACTCGCCTGTTCGAATGATAGCCTTTGCGTTCCCCGTGAGGTTTTTGAAACTCTCGTGTGGCACAGATTTGATGCCAATTTTATTTTGGTATCTGTGTCCCCAATCTTTGACAAATTCTGTCATTTGCATCCGCAATTCTTCAGTGGCTTCATCCGCAAATACAGCCTGTTCTATGGTCAATTCCGATTGTAGCGCCATGGCAACTTCCCAAAAACTAGGTACCCCTGGACTAACAGCCAAATCGATTACTTCAACACCGCTTGGAACAGGCAACCCGGCGTCCGCGACAACGATCTGGTCCAAATGTCCAAGCGAGGAGACTAAACGACTTAGATGTCGATTTAGGAGCGGAGAGCCCTTCACGACGCGGACAGTTTTGCGCGATAATGATCAAGAACGACTGCTACGATTATGACGACGCCAGTAATCATTTGGCGCATAAAGTCGCTAAGCCCAATTAGTATTAGACCATTTGCTAGGACCCCGATAATGAAAGCCCCTAACAAAGTGCCAATCACCGAACCTCGGCCGCCAAAAAGACTTGTTCCTCCGATAATCACCGCTGCGATTGCATTTAGCTCAAACCCAATACCAGCAATTGGACTCGATATGCTTAAGCGCGCCATATAGACAATCGCAGCCACCCCGGCAGTCAATCCACATATTGTGAATGCCGCAACTTTGTACCAAAAAACCGGGTGCCCAGCCAAACGAACAGCTTCCTCATTGTTACCAATCGCGTAAATTATCCGTCCAAAAACCGTGCGATTTAAGACAAACCAGGCAATTGCAACAAGTAATAATGCCAACAGAAACACTACAGGTATTCCGAATATTAACTTTGACCCAAAATCCTCAAACTCACGCGGAAATGAATAGATCGTCTGAGCGCCGGATACCTGCAAAGCTGCACCCCGCGCGATATTCAGCATCCCAAGTGTAATGATGAACGATGGAAGTGCCCAATACGCGCTGAGCACGCCATTCAAAAGACCAAAAAACAACCCTGCCGCAAGCCCCGCGAATATTGCCAAAAGGATCAGCTCGGTGGTGCCCATTCCCGGCAATGTTATTGCCTTACCCGCAACAACAGCAGCAAATGCCATTACCGAACCGACGGACAGATCGATCCCGCCGATCAAAATGACAAATGTCATTCCCACAGCAAGAATGAGGTTGATGGTTACCTGGGTTAAAATGTTTGTAATGTTATTGGGCGACAGAAAAAATTCGGACGTCACCGAAAAGAACAAAATCAAGAGTAATAATGCAAGGCCGATGCCAGCATTGTTCACAATTGATTTGAACGAAAATACATTGCGACGTCGCTTCAATTCGTGGTTAGTGCTGGAACTCATTCTGTTTGTCCTTTTTGTGCACTTGAATGTCCGTAGGCCAAATTAAGTATTGCCTCTTGCTCATAGTCCGGTGGCATCAGTATCCCCTGAATTTTATGCTCAGACATCACCAGCATGCGATCGGTAATATTGATGAGTTCCGGTAGCTCCGACGAGACTACGATCATCGACATTCCTTGCGCCGCGAGATCCCTTAATATTGCATAGATTTCGACCTTTGCACCGACATCTACCCCACGGGTGGGTTCATCCAAAAGTAATATATCCGGGTGCCGGGCCAACCATTTTGCCAGAACGACTTTTTGCTGGTTACCCCCGGACAGACTTGAGACTGGATCAGTAATATTATTATATTTAAGTTTCAATCGTGCGCCGGCCTGCACCGCCAGAAGGCGTTCTTTTGTGTTGCTCAAAAGACCTTTGGTCGACACGTTCTTAATGCTCACCAAAGATACATTGGCAACAATTTCCATATCAAGAATAAGTCCTTCGTCTTTTCGGTCTTCCGTTACAAATCCAATACCGGCTGCGATCGCGTCCCTTGGTCCACTAATCGAAATTGCCTCTCCCCCTAAGGAAATTTGTCCCGATTGGATCGGGTCCGCACCGAAAATTGCCCGCAATACTTCTGTGCGTCCTGCTCCCACAAGTCCGGCAATGCCCAAAATTTCACCGTGACGAAGCCCAAATGAAACGCCTTCGGGATGCTTGCAGGCAAGTGTACGAAGTTTGTCCACCGACAGCACAAATTTTTCTCTTATGTTTGTGTTCAGTGGTTTAGTTTGCGTTGACAATGCCCGCCCAACCATGTGTCGGACGACTCTGCCAGGTGATGTGTCAGTGATATCTTCTGTCGCAATCGTCTGCCCATTGCGAAAAATAGTTACCCGGTCGCAAATTGAAAAAACTTCATCCAAATGGTGCGAAACAAAAACGACTGTAACACCCTTGGCTTTGATGTCAGCCACAATTTTGAACAGGCGTGATGTTTCGCGTTCGGTCAATGTGGCAGTCGGTTCATCTAGGATAAGTATCTGACTATCGGTCTGAAGTGCCCTCGCAATTTCAACTAACTGGCGATGCGCAATACCTAGCCGTGCAACAGGCATATCTACGTCAATGTCGTTTAGGCCGATTGCGTCCAGAACTTCGCGCGCCCGGCGTTTCATTTCGCCGCGATCAAGGAGACCAAATCGTGCCCGTGGAAATGCTTCGATTGAGATATTCTCCGCCACGCTCATATCAGTAAGTAAATTGAATTCCTGGTGCACAACCTGGATACCGGCAGCTTTGGAAATGTGTGGATTGGAGGGTCTAAAATTTGCCCCGTTAAGGAAAATTTCACCGGAATCGCGGTGGTAAACACCAGTTAGCACTTTTATCAATGTGGATTTTCCGGCCCCATTTTCGCCGACAAGGGCATGCACTTCGCCAACCCTGAGCGAAAAACTCACACCGTCTAATGCGTGAACCCCGCCAAATGATTTACGCAAATCTTTAACTTCAAGTAGATTATTTTTGGGTGATGAAATTTTATTTGGATTGGGCATATCTACCGAGTTTGTTTGTTGCCGAACAGAAGGTACCCGGCGCCGAAGCGCCGGGCGCTAGGAATTTTAGTTTCCGGTAACCAACTCTATTTCTGTTTTGACCCAGCCTTCAAGTTCAGGGCCACCCGCTACCACACTTAGTGCGAGGTCAATAGAATCTGCTGCCATTCGCGTACCGAATTGATCAACTGTTGCCAGCATCCGTCCGTCAGCAATCATTGGGCCAACAGCCGGAATGTTATCAAATCCCACAACCACGATGTCTGACCGCCCAGCCGTCTCCAGCGCTTTCACGATACCAACCGCCATTGAGTCATTGGCCGCCATTACACCTTGGATATCAGGGTGCGCCGTCAGCATTGTCGAGAAAACCTGATTGGCTTCTTCGGTTTCCCAATGGGCGGTACGGCTATCAAGCAGTTCCAGACCGAATTCAGCGACAGAATCTTCAAATCCAAGCCGTCGTTCGTTTGCATTGTCGGCACCTGGATTCCCTTCAACGATGACAACTTTGGCGCCGGCACCCAATGCCTCACCCAATGCATCACCAGCCATTTTGGCCCCACCGCGGTTGTCAGGTCCAACAAATGCAAGTGTCATACCTTGCTGTTCCTTGGCCGCCGCGTCGAGGGAGACGTCAAAGTTAACCACGACTATGCCGGCTTCGATTGCTTTTTTGATTGGGCGTACCATTGCACGGCTATCGGCAGGTGCGATGACAATGGCATCTACACCTTGGGTGATAAAGTTTTCAACGGCATTGATTTGCGATTCAAAATCGGTTTCGTTTTGCATACCGACTGCGATCAGCGTGTAGTCACCGCGTTCAATTTCGTGTGCTTTTGCACCGACCATCATATTCTGGAAAAATTCATTGGCCAGTGACTTCATAACAAGTCCCACGACGGGCTTGTCTTGAGCAACGGATATGCCAGTTGACAATAGTAAACCGACCGCTGCCGCAGCAGCGAATTTAATGAGCTTCATAAGAGCCTCCTAAGTTTTCTTTAGTTTAATTTGGCGTTATTTAAGTATCCGTGATCATGCCATGTTCTGATACATTGTCAATATGAAACGTTTCATAAATGAATTGGGAAACTCACTTTTGCATTGATCGTTAGACATTTTCAATTACCCTCAAGTTGGGCAATCAAGGCACATCCTATGCAAATGATTGGCTTTTTAATTTAACTCCCTCGCCAACAAAGCGGGACCTACCAGTATGTCTCTGAACCAAACGTAAACAACAGTCACATCAATGGAAAATTTCAAAGTGTGACTGTGGGTCAAAATGTGGGGCTAGGATAGATTCGCACCAACAATATTCAGCGATATCAGTAACGTGAATCGAAATAGTGGCGGAGAGACAGGGATTCGAACCCTGGGAACCTGTGAGGGCTCAACGGTTTTCGAGACCGCCCCGTTCGACCACTCCGGCACCTCTCCGTAATTGTTGCGTGGTTGACGCCGTGGATGTCTAGGGAATGGGTCGGGGCGATACAATAGTAATCTTCAAGTAGTGCTAAAGAACTTGTGAGCCGTGTGGCCTTGGAACCGGCGTAGTTTACCCCTAAATATTAGGCCAGCATTTAAGGAGGCACTATGTCTAAATTTTCCGTCGCTGTATTTTTCTGGGTTATTTTAGTTTTACCTTTGAGAGCAGAGGTCGCGCCCAATGTGTTGCGGCTCGCCGAAGCATTGGGCCTGCCGGAAATAATTGAAGTGATGCGCGAAGAGGGGATCAATTACGGCGACGATCTGGCCGAGGGAATGTTTGAAGGGCGCAGCTATGGCGGTTGGCAGCAAAGTGTTGAAAATATCTATGATGTAGACCGAATGGGCGATGTCGCCCTGACTGGTTTTGGGGCAGAGTTGAACAAGGCAAGTATCACAGAGATTACCGATTTCTTTGAAAGTGACCTGGGCGTAGAAATTATAGCCCTGGAAATTTCTGCCCGCCGGGCCCTGATGGATGATGCCGTCGATGAAGCCAATAAAGAGCGGGTAGCAGCCATGATTGCCGGTCAGCACCCACGTATCGAGCTGTTGCAACAGTTTATAGACGTTAACGATTTGCTGGAAACCAATGTGGTTGGGGCGCTAAATTCAAATTTTTCATTTTATACCGGGCTGGTCGACGGGGGGGCTTACTCAGAGCCAATTACTGAAGACAAGATATTGTCCGATGTCTGGGAACAGGAAGTTGAAATTCGCGCCGACACCAATGAATGGTTGTTTGGCTTTCTGTCCCTAGCCTATACCCCTTTAAGCGACGCGGATCTGGTGGCCTATATCGAATTTTCTGAAAGCCAAGCCGGGCAGATGCTGAATACCGCATTATTTGCCGGGTTTGATACCATGTTTGCCGGTATTTCCCATTCACTGGGTCTGGCGGCGGCAAAAATTATGGCCAGTGAGGATCTATAGGATAAAGGGCACCTAACGGCCCATTTTTAAAAGCCCGTTCCGGG
Source organism: Paracoccaceae bacterium (assembly GCA_965224795.1). Classification (GTDB taxonomy): domain Bacteria; phylum Pseudomonadota; class Alphaproteobacteria; order Rhodobacterales; family Rhodobacteraceae; genus NVTR01. Next base: position 46,163 of record CBDDAE010000001.1, read on the forward strand.
AGATATGTCTCTGGCAGGGATATTTGCTGAAAATGTGAAAGCGTGGCAGATTTATTGGGGTTTGCGCCTTGACTTGAACGCGGGTTTCCAAGATAAGCCGCCATTCCTGATGGACACAGTCTGCAGGGTATATTCATTTCGCTCCAATCAGGGGCGCGCAGTTTGAGGCGGCATTAGCCAAAACGCCGGGAAACCGGGGCCACAGAACGCGAAAAATGCGAAGGAAAGCATATGTTTGCGGTTCTAAAAACCGGTGGCAAGCAGTATCGGGTCCAAAGTGGCGATGTTCTGCGTGTTGAAAAGCTAGCGGCTGCGGCCGGCGACAAAATTCAATTCAATGAAATCCTAATGGTTGGCGCCAATATCGGCACGCCGATGATTACGGGTGCGGCCGTGCAGGCCGATGTGATCGACCAGATCAAGGGTGAAAAGGTCATTCACTTCGTTAAGCGCCGTCGTAAACACCATTCAAAGCGCACCAAGGGCCACCGTCAAAAGCTGACACTGGTTCGCATTACCGACATCCTTGAAAAAGGTGGCGATAAGTCCGGTGTGATGGCGGCTGTTGGGGCCGGGTCGGCACCACGTGTGTCCGAGCCGACTGCTAAGCCTGCCAAGAAGGCGGCACCTAAAAAGGCGGAAGCCAAGGCTGAGGCCCCGAAAAAGGCAGCGCCGAAGAAGGCAACGCCAAAGAAAGCGGCATCGGATGATTTGAAGCAACTGTCCGGCGTTGGACCGGCGCTTGAGAAAAAGCTGAACGCCGAGGGCGTCACGACTTTCGCCCAAGTTGCGGGCTGGAAAAAAGCCGATATTGCTGCTATGGACGAAAAACTGTCGTTCAAAGGCCGTATTGAGCGTGAAGGCTGGGTGGCGCAAGCCAAAGATCTGGCAAAGAAGGGATAAGAACCGATGGCACATAAAAAAGCAGGTGGTTCAACACGTAACGGACGCGACAGCGCCGGGCGTCGGTTGGGCGTAAAGCTATATGGTGGCGAATTGGCCATTCCAGGTAACATTATCTTGCGCCAACGCGGCACCAAGATGTGGCCGGGGACCGGCGTTGGCATGGGTAAGGATCACACGATTTTTGCCACAGTGGAAGGTCACGTGACTTTCCATAAGGGCCTTAAGAAACGCACCTTTATTTCGGTACTTCCGGCAGCGGAAGCCGCCGAGTAGCCGAAACAACATTAAATCAGATTTAATGGGATCGGCTTAAACAGCCGGTCCCTTTCTCGTTTTAGGAGGCGTTTCAAATGGGCGTCGCAGTTACAAGTCTATTGGTTTTTGGGGCTAGCCAGGTGGGAAGCCCCGGGCCAGCCAACATGGCCCTTTTGGCCACTGGCGCCCGGTTCGGTTTGCGCCGTACCCTGCCATTTGTGGCGGGCGTTGTGCTGGGTAAGCAGTTACTCATCTGGCCCATTGGTTTTGGTCTGATGGAAATGGCGCAAGGGATGCCGTTGCTGTTCACATTCCTCAAATGGGCGTGTTTGGCCTATATCGTCTGGCTGGCCTGGCGAATTGCGAACATGAGCCTGAGCCTGAGCACAGCGGATTCGGATGCACAAACCCCTGGTTTTCTTGCCGGATTGGCAGTTCACCCACTTAATCCCAAAGCCTGGGCCATGATTGTTGCGGCATTCACAACATTCGTGAGCTCAAGCACCCCAACCTTGCAGGCTACTGCTATAGTCGCCACCTGCTTTGCAGGTCTTCAATTGGTGTTGCACCCACTTTGGACACTGGGCGGTCAAACAATTGCCAGAGGTGTTGCAGGTCGCCCAAGTGAAAAGTACCTGATGTGGACCTTGGCCGCTTTAACAGTTGCCAGCGTCTTGTTTGTTTTATTCCTGGGAGGGAAGGCATGATTTTTGACAAAATAACTGCCCAGCCGGTGATCGAAACAGAGCGGTTTTTACTGCGTCCGGTACGAAAATCAGATGCAGGACTGCTTGAACTGCATATGTCTGACATACGGGTGGCGCAGGCGTGCCGCGCGGTACCACATCCGCTACCCCCCGGTGCAATTGATGCTTATATCGCGCGCGCGATTGAAGATGGACGCGGCGAAGATGTCTGGGTGATGGATGGCGCTGCCTCTGGCCTAGCCGAAGTACTGGGCGTGGTTTGGCTAACCCGTATGGATCGCGAACAATCAGAGATCACCTTTTGGGTGGTGCCAGCGTTTTGGAATGCAGGGATCGCGTCCGAAGTTGTGCGCGCTATGGTAGACGCAAATCCCCATGAGGCCAAAACCATGTTCGCCGAGGTGTTTCAGGACAACCCGGCATCGGCCCGTGTGATGACCAATGCGGGGTTTGAATACCTTGGCGATGCCGAAGCATTTTCCGTAGCCCGAAATGCCACGGTCCCGACATGGACCTATGTGAACCGACTACGGGTTTAAGCCAAACTGGCACGATCCCGGGAAACCGAAGATCGCGCTAAAAAAACCCGCTGCGATCTTCAATTGAACTAAAACGAAGATTGCAGGAGACTGTTGAAATGTTTGCCAAAAGAATTGTAACCGAAAGATTGCTGTTACGCCCCTGGGTACCGACAGATGTGCCCGATAGCGTGCGCCTGCTGGGAGATATTGCGGTGTCAAGCTGGCTGACCGTGGTGCCGCACCCTTATGGTGTGGCGGATGCGCTGGATTTCATCGAAAAGGGCGACCATGATGGGGTTTATTGTATTGAAATCAACGGACAGGTAGCCGGTGGCATCGGGGGTAAGGGCCATCTGGGCTATTGGCTGGGTGTTGAGTTCTGGGGGCAGGGGTTCATGTCTAACGCTGCCCCGGCAGTTGTGGCTGAATGGTTTAAGCAAGGCGGCGGTGACCTGGAAAGCGGGTATTTCATTGGAAATGCCGGGTCCAAGCGTATTCTTGCGCGGTTGGGGTTTCGCGATGCCGATATTGTACCAACGGTTTCTGCGGCAACAGGTGTGGTGAATCCATTGCAAGAGATGCTGCTAAGCCATGATGACTGGCAAGCCCGCAATGGATGAGATCAAAACCAAACGCCTGACCATGCGTGATCCGACCCCGGATGATCTCGATATCTATTTGGCGTTTGTCTCGGATTATGAAGTGGTCAAGTGGACATCCAGCTGGCCGTATCCGGCGGACAGGGAATTCACATTATCACGTTGCCAACAGATTGACCCAGAACTTGGTTTCGTCGGGTTGGTCTTTCTGGGTGATAAACTTATCGGTGGCATGAGTTGTTATGACGGATCGCTTGGCTATTTCATTGCCCGTGACCATTGGAGCAAGGGTTATGCAAGCGAAATGGGCCACGCGGCAATTGCGCGAGCGTTTGCGGTGACAGACTGGGATCAGATCACCGCCGAGGTGATGCTGGGCAATCCGGGATCCGTAAAGGTGCTGGAAAAGCTGGGTTTTATGTATTCAGGTCCCTGTCAGTGTTCATCGGTGGCGCAGGGGGGTGATTTTGATGCGTCGCAATTCATTCTGAGCCGCGCCGATTGGCTGGCGGCGAACCCGTTGCATATTGAAACCGACCGACTGGTGATCCGGGCGTTCGGCCCCAATGACACGGCGGCGTTTCACGCCTTTGCATCCCACAACGAAGTCGCGCGGATGATGCATTCAATTCCCCATCCCCTTAGCATGGAACAGGCACAGGATTGGATCGACGGGCGTGTATACAATGGCCAGATTGGTTTTTGCCCCGGTGTGTATCTACAAGACGGTACCCTGATCGGCACGCTTGGAATTGGCGGCGATCCCGTCAGCACCGCCTATTTTTTTGACCCGAACCACTGGCAGCAGGGCTATGCCACCGAAGCCATGCGCGGATTTTTGGCGGCCATGTTCAGCAAATTCGATCTGACAGAAATTGAAGCGGGCGCGATGGTGGACAATCCCGCCAGTCAGCGGGTGTTGGAAAAGCTGGGTTTCACCGCAACAGGGCGCAAACTGCACCAGTCAAACCAGCGGCTTGAGCCGGACCCATTGATCCTGTATCGCCTCACACAAACCCAGTTTAAGGCAGCCACATGAAATTCCTCGATCTCTGCAAGGTCTATATCCGTTCTGGCGGTGGTGGCGGCGGCTGTATCAGCTTTCGGCGCGAACGCTACATTGAATTTGGCGGCCCGGACGGTGGTGATGGCGGCAACGGTGGTTCGGTCTGGGCCGAAGCGGTGGACGGGTTGAACACGCTGATAGATTTTCGCTATCAACAGCATTTTTTCGCCCATAGCGGCCAGCACGGCATGGGCAGTCAGCGTTCTGGCAAATACGGCGAAGACATTGTGTTGAAGGTGCCGGTTGGCACCGAAATTCTGGACGAAGACGAAGAAACTGTAATCGCTGACATGACTGAAGTTGGTCAGCGGTTCCTGTTGGCGCAGGGCGGCAATGGTGGCTTTGGCAACCTGCATTTCAAAAGCGCTACCAACCGCGCGCCGCGCCGATCCAACCCGGGGCAGGAAGGTGTTGAACGCACCCTGTGGCTGCGCCTGAAACTGATCGCCGATGTCGGGCTGCTGGGCATGCCCAATGCCGGGAAATCAACGTTTCTGGCGGCCACGTCCAACGCCCGTCCAAAAGTGGCGGATTATCCGTTTACCACGCTGGTGCCCAATCTGGGCGTCGTCGGTGTGGATGATGTGGAATTTGTTATCGCCGATATTCCGGGCCTGATTGCCGGTGCGTCCGAAGGGCGCGGATTGGGTGATCTGTTCCTGGGCCATGTGGAACGTTGTGCTGTGCTGTTACATATCGTTGATGGCACTTCTGAGGATGTGGCCGAAGACTACCGGGTGATCATTGGTGAGCTTGAGGCTTATGGTGGTGATCTGGCAGACAAGCCGCGCCTGACGGTGCTGAACAAAATTGATGCGCTGGATGCAAAAGAATGCACCGAAAAGCTGACCATCTTGACCGAGGTTTCCGGCCAAACGGCGATGGCCATGTCGGGGGTCAGCCGCGAAGGTCTGGTTGAGGTGTTGCGCAACCTGCGCGGTGAAATTGACGACAACCGGCTACGGGCGCGCAAATCCGAAGAAGTGGAAGCACCGTGGCAACCCTAGGCGACGCAAAACGGCTGGTTGTCAAAATCGGCTCGTCCCTGTTGGTGCAGGGCGGTAAATTGCGCGGCGATTGGTTGCGCGATCTGGCGCTTGATATTCGTGATATCAAATCTGGCGGGACTGATGTTATACTGGTTTCCTCGGGCTCAATCGCTTTGGGGCGCGCGGTGCTGGACCTACCGGCAGGCACCTTACCGTTGGAGCAATCTCAGGCGGCCGCCGCTGTCGGGCAAATCCGGCTGGCCCGCGCCTATGAGGCCGCGCTGGAACCCCACGCCATCACCACAGCCCAGGTTCTGGTAACGTTGGAAGACAGTAATAACCGGCGGCGCTACCTGAATTCCCGTGCCACGCTGGAACAGTTGTTGGCGCTTGGTGTGGTGCCGATTGTGAATGAAAATGACACCGTGGCAACCGATGAAATCCGCTATGGCGACAACGATAGGCTGGCGGCACAAATCTCGGTGACGGTAGGCGCGGATCAATTGATCCTGCTGTCGGATGTGGACGGGTTTTACAGCGCCAACCCGGCGGATAACCCCGATGCCAAGCGGTTTGATCAGATTAACATTATCACCGAAGAAATCGAAGCCATGGCTGGGGATGCAGGATCGGGCCTGTCGCGTGGTGGCATGAAAACCAAACTTATGGCCGCCAAAGTCGCCACCGGTGCGGGCTGTGCTATGGCGATCACCCATGGCGGTATAAGTCGCCCGCTGAAAGCTTTGCAAGACGGTGCTCCTGCCACTTGGTTTACTGCCCTGGGTGATCCAAACAGCGCGCGAAAACGCTGGATTGCTGCGTTAAAACCAAAGGGTGACATCAAAGTTGATGCCGGGGCAGTGGCCGCCCTTGGCCGGGGGAAATCCCTGTTACCAGCAGGGGTTACCAACGTTGCGGGAAGTTTCGGGCGCGGCGATTCTGTCACTATTGTCGACCCGGATGGCAACCGTCTTGGGGTTGGCTTGTGCCGCTATTCCAGCAATGAAGCCCGCGCCATCGCCGGGCAAAGATCAGACCAAATCGAAAAGATCCTGAACCATCCAGGGCGCGCCGCCCTAATCCACCGAGATGATATGGTGCTTTAGTTTTGTCCCTTCATTTTTCCATAAATATCCCAGTCGGAGGCTCCGATAGGGCCCTTAAACACAAAGGCCGGTTACGATGAATGACGCTGACAATATTCCCGCACTCATGGCTAATATCGGGGCCAGTGCAAAAATTGCATCCGGGCAACTTGCTACGGCCAGTGCCGATGCAAAACGGGCCGCGTTAGAGACCGCCGCCAAAGCTGTCTGGGTTCAGCGAGCAGATATTATTGCAGCGAACAAACAGGACATGGCCTACGGTGTCGACAAAGGTCTAAATGCCGCGATGCTGGATCGGCTGATGCTGGATGAAGCGCGTATCCAAAATATGGTGGATGGTTTAAACGCGGTGGCCAAACAACCAGACCCTGTTGGTAATATCCTTAAAGAATGGGATATGCCTTCAGGCCTGAACATCCGCCGCATGCGCACGCCGCTTGGGGTCATTGGCGTCATTTACGAAAGCCGCCCCAACGTTACTGCGGATGCCGGGGCATTGTGTCTGAAGGCTGGAAATGCGGTTATTTTGCGCGGCGGTTCAGAAAGTTTCCATTCTGCGCAAGTCATCCACCGTTGTTTACTGGACGGTCTTCTCAGTGCAAACCTGCCGGAACATGCCATTCAGCTTGTACCAACACGCGACCGCGCCGCCGTTCAGCAAATGCTGGCCATGACCGACTACATAGACGTGATTGTACCGCGCGGCGGTAAGGGGCTGGTGGGGCTGGTGCAACGCGAAGCTCGGGTGCCAGTTTTTGCCCATCTGGAAGGCATTGTGCATATCTATATCGACAAGGCTGCTGACCCGCAGAAAACTCTGGACGTGGTGTTGAACGCCAAGACCCGGCGTCCGGGCATTTGCGGGGCAGCAGAATGTCTGCTGATCCACAAAGATGTGGTTGATACTTTGGGGCGCGATGTGATCGGCGCGTTGGTTCAGGCCGGGGTGACAGTACATGCGGATGCGCCATTGCAGGCGGTCACTGGCACTGTTGCTGCCAGTGAGGCTGATTGGGGGCATGAATATCTCGATATGGATATTTCCACCAAAGTGGTCGATAATCTGGACGGTGCGATTACGCATATCCGTAAATTTGGCTCAAACCACACCGATTGTATCCTGACCGAAGATGCCAACAGCGCGGCCCGTTTCTTTGCCGAATTGGACAGCGCAATTTTGATGCATAACGCTTCTACCCAATTTGCCGATGGCGGTGAATTTGGCATGGGCGCGGAAATTGGCATTGCCACCGGCAAAATGCACGCCCGCGGTCCGGTGGGGGCCGAGCAGCTGACCAGTTTTAAGTATCTGGTGACGGGTGACGGTACGGTGCGGACTTAAAACCGTACCCGCGCCGAATTTTCCGAACATTCAATGGTCATTTGGCTGCCGATAGTGTTTGCCGTTAATTGCGCAAGGGCAAAATGAACATTGGCAGGCTCTAATCTGGTTGCCGAATTTGGCTGAGATAAAATTTGCCAAAGATCCGGATCAATCTTCATTTGATCAGCCTGACCATAAAGCGCCCATTGGTCGCCAACCGAACTAACGGCAATTCTACCGCCCCAAGGCATTGCGGTCTCAAAGCACTGCAATAGTAGAAACGCCAGTTTCACATGCAAGCGTTCCAGGTTTTCCCTTGGCTGCCAGTCGGTTACCAGTCGACTGCCACGGGATATATCCCGCAATATACCGGAAATTTCGGAAATACTGATCCTTTGTCCAGGCCGAGCCTCTCCAAAGGCCACCCGAAAAAACCGTATGCGGGCATTGGCATTTTCAACACTTTCGCTAATCAGGCTCATTTCAGGTCCAATTGTGTTGCCAGACATGGACAGCTGTTCAACTCCGTTGCTGATAGCACCAAGCGGGCTGATAAGATCATGGCAGATGCGCGAACCAATCAGTTCTGTTAGCTGTATGGGATATGGGGTCATATGCCGAACCTCTGAAAGGAGACTGTCATGGGCGACGCCAATGAATTTCTTGAACCAGGTATGCTGGTACGCAATCCTGCAAAACCGGATTGGGGGCAGGGACAGGTGCAGTCCAGTATTCCGGGTAGGATTACCGTGACATTTGAAAATGTTGGAAAGATGGTTTTGGACCCAGAGCGGGTTAAACTTGAAGTTGATTTAGGCACGCGTTTGGCCCCCTGAAGTAGAACTTTAAGATGATAAAATTACTAGACCACAACCATAGAGGGTGTCAAATTTTACAGTTTGATTGAGAAAGTTGCATTCACTATTAGCTGATAATAAAACGCACATACCCAACAGAAAATTACATTTCCAATGATCGTTCCTCCCGCATATTTGCAAGTCAGGTTGGCAAATGGCCCGCAGGACCGTTGCGCAGCTGAACGATTACGCTACCAGGTTTTTGTCTCCGAATTGGGGGGGGATGGGTCACTAGTGGATCACAAATCCGGTTTAGAGCGCGATCGATTTGACGCCTTTGTCGATCACCTGATCCTTGTGGATATCCGGCGCGATCCTAAGGAAATGAACCACGTGGTTGGGGTGTATAGGTTGTTAAATCAGGCCGGTGCCAGTCAGGCGGGTCAGTTTTATTCGGAAACCGAATACGATCTGTCGGTGCTGCGTCAAAGCAATCGACCGCTATTAGAGCTGGGGCGTTCCTGTATCCACCCAGATTATCGGGGCGGGATGGCATTGTTCATCCTATGGAATGGTTTGGCAAAATATATCGCAGAAAATCGGATCGAGATCCTGTTTGGCGTTGCTAGTTTTCATGGAATAGATCCAAAGATTTACCGGCCGCACTTTGCTTACCTTTACCAAAAACACCTGACCCCTGAAAACTTGTATGTTAAAGTGCGTTCGGACAACCCTTTGAAAATGAATACTAATACTCCCGTAAAATTCGATATACTAGCCGTAATGCGCACCATGCCGTCGCTGGTAAAGGCCTATATTCGCGCCGGGGGTTATGTTGGCGATGGGGCTTTCATTGATCAGCAGTTCAACACCACGGATATTTGCCTGGTGATGGATACCAAACGCCTGTCGGCACGCCACTCAGCATTGTATTCAATTGAAACGACTGAACCGTGAACAATACATGGCGTTCTGATATTATTCCCGACCCGGCCACCATAAACTGGGTCGGGTGGTTTCGTGTCATATTACGTGCAACACCTATCTTTCTAATACTGGGGTTAGGATTGCTGTTGCTGCTATTTGTTCGCCTGTTTGAACGTCCAATCTGGCATCAGCACCGACCATGGACGCCCCATATTACCAAAACAGTCTGCCGGTTGTGCCTGTTTGTCTTGGGTTTGGGATATAGGGTTTCGGGTACACAGATGCAGGGCCTAGGGGCCGTGGTTGCCAATCATTCCACATGGCTGGACATATTGGTGCTGAATGCCAGCCAAAACATTTATTTTGTGGCAAAATCTGAGGTGGCCAATTGGCCTGTCATTGGCTGGCTGGCGCGGGCCACGGGTACTGTATTCATTCGCCGAACTGGACGTGATGCAAAGGTGCAAAAGGAGATATTTGAATCCCGGCTTACGTCAGGCCACAGACTGTTGTTTTTCCCAGAAGGGACATCAACAGACGGAACGCTAGTTTTACCTTTTAAATCAACGCTTTTTGCGGCTTTCTTTACCAAAAAATTGCAACCAATTCTAAGCATACAACCGGTTGCGGTGGTATATACTCCGCCAGAGGGACAAAATGCTCAGCACTATGGTTGGTGGGGGGCAATGGATTTAGCGCCGCATTTAATAAAGATACTCGCCAACCGCACGCAGGGATCGGTGACAGTCACTTATCATAATGCTCTGCAAGTTTCAGACTTTGAAAACCGAAAAGACCTGGCATTGGCCTGTGAAACAGCCATTCGTTCCACGTTTCCAAAAGAACCCCAGTCATTTCAAGAAAATTAGTTCAAAGACGTTGTCAAGGAAATCAGCCGCGCTGCTGGTTCATTGTCGGTCCAAATTTCAGGTCCCAAACCAATAAAATCAGTTATTTTAGAAATAGTTGCTAGATTTTCTTCATCAAGACTACCTTCGGCAACTACAGGAACCTCTACCACCTCAGACCACCATTGAAATACATCTATATCCACAACTTCGCCGCCGTCTAACCCGGTTGCCCCAACCGGTCCAAAACTTATGTAATCCGCGCCTGCTTCGCCCGCACTCATTCCGTCATGGCGAGAGGTTCCACAAAAGGCGCCTATAATCGCGTCGCCGCCCAAATCTTTGCGAACCTGACGCACAGATCTAGCGCCATCAGTCAAATGAACACCGTCCAGCCCCAAGCGTTCCACCATCGCAACATGCGATTGGATAACCAACGGAATATCGCGGGCGTGGACAATATCACGCAGCACGTCACCGCTGCGCATAATCTGGTCTGTATCCTGGGTGGATAGGGCCATTCGCAGGCAGGCAATTTCGGTACTGTCCAAAACCGCCGCCAATATATCTGGAAACGTTTCTAGATCAAACTCTGGCGGTGTTACCAAATATATTTGTGGGCGTTCTGCGTCAGTCATTTAAAGCCTTGAAATCTGTTTGATTCTGGCCGCTATAGCCCGGAAAATCCGGTTTGGCTACTTGGCAGGCAGGCTTTGGGCATTGGTGATGGATAATTGCAGCCATTTGGCGCGCCGGGCATCATCCTGAAATGCCTCTTCGGTGACATCAATCATCCCACCCATGGGACGCCCAGTGAAATTCATTGGTCCAGCACCATCTATCGCGCGGGCCTCATCTTCGCGGGGTTTGCCGACGCGAAACATGCAGCCTTTGGGGCTGACACCGCACAGCATATTGCCGTTCAACATGAAACACAGTCCGCCGAACATGTTGCGTTCACTGATGCCTGCGACATCCACCAGATCGTCGCGCAGTATTTGTGCAAGGCCTTCGTCATGTGCCATTTTGGTGGTTCCTTGTGTTGGGTGTTGGTGGAACGTATCACCACGGCAGGGTTTTCCAAAGGGTTCTGATGACAGATTTGAAGACACAACCGCAATTTGTACTGGTGCGCCCGCAAATGGGCGAAAACATTGGCGCGGCGGCGCGGGCCATGTGGAATTTCGGGTTGGACCGGATGGCGATCGTTGCACCGCGTGATGGTTGGCCAAACCAAAAGGCGATTGCCATGGCCAGTGGGGCGGGACGGTTGCTGGATGAATCTGTGTTGGTTGAGACAACCAATCAGGCAGTGGCGCAATGTGACTATGTTTTTGCCACCACAGCGCGCCATAGGGGCGTGACCAAACCGATCATGACGCCACAGCGGGCGATGGAACATGCGCGTGCTTTGTCGGCGGCTGGCAAAAAAGTGGCGGTGTTGTTTGGGCCTGAACGGGCCGGGCTGGAAGCCGATGATGTGGCGCTTGCGGATGCGATTATTTCAGTGCCGGTGAACCCGGAATTCGCCAGCCTGAACCTGGGGCAATGTGTGTTGTTGCTGGGGTACGAATGGCAGCGGATTGACGATAACACGCCGCCAGAAGTGATGGAACTGGCCAAGACCGAGTTCGCCACAAAGCAGGATGTGGAAAAGCTGGGTGACCATTTTGAGGAACGGTTGGAAGTGGCCGGGTTCTTTTATCCGGACTCGAAGGCGGAGGGTATGAAGTTGACACTGCGCAATATGTGGGGCCGGCTGGCGCTGACGCGGGCAGATGTGCAGACGCTACACGGGGTTTTGCGGCAAATGGTACGCTGGAAAGAGCGCGGTTGAACTGTGGACCATTGCCCGGCGAAGGTGGTTTTGGTAAGAAAGCCCATGACAGTATCGCCGGACAATCGAAACCTGACACGGGCAATTCAACCGATGCCGGACTTCGTTGCACAGGCGCTTAGGCAAAGAAACCTTAAGCAAACCTATGATCGCCGTCCGGCGCATCAGCGCAATGACTATTTGGCCTGGATTGACCGGGCGGTAGGGGATGCCACGAAAACCAAGCGCCTGAATCAGATGTTGCACGAATTGCAGATTGGCGGTGTTTATATGGGCATGGAATGGAATCCACGGAAATAAGTCAGTGTTAAGTGTTCTGAAACATCCCATTTATGCGCGGCTGTTTTCGGCGCAGGCAATTGCGCTATTGGGTACCGGATTATTGACCATCGCGCTTGGCTTGCTGGCGTTTGAACTGGCAGGCGCGCGGGCCGGGGCGGTGTTGGGCACGGCTTACGCCATTAAGATGATCGCTTATGTGGGCCTGTCGCCGGTGGCCAGTGCACTGGTCGGGCGGATGCCGCGCAAGGCAGTGCTGATCGGCGCTGATCTGGTGCGGGCCGCCACGGCGTTGTTTCTGCCGTTTATCACTGAGATCTGGCAGATTTACCTGCTGATTTTCGTGCTACAGGCGGCATCGGCCACCTTTACCCCGGCGTTTCAGGCGACCATTCCGGATGTTCTCAAGGATGAAGAGGAATATACCAAAGCGTTGTCGTTGTCGCGCATGTTGCTGGATATCGAAAATCTGGTCAGCCCGGCTTTGGCCGGTTTCCTGCTGACATTGATGAGCTTTCACTGGTTGTTTGGCGGCACGGTTGTCGGCTTTATCGGCTCGGCCCTATTGGTGGCCACGGTGGTGATCCCGCGCCAGAATGAACGCGCGACGGTGGCGCCGTTTCGGGCCCGCCTAACGCAAGGCGCGCGGATATTTCTGGCCACGCCACGGTTACGCGGGTTGTTGTCCCTGACCCTGACGGCAGCCGCTGTCAGTGCGTTTGTGATTGTGAATACGGTGGTGATGGTGCGGGCGGGCTATGGGCTGGGCAACAGTTCGGTGGCGCTGGCACTGGCGGCGTTTGGCACCGGGTCAATGCTAGCGGCATTCGCGTTGCCGCGATTGCTGGGCATGATTGCAGAGCGTAGCCTGATGATTGGCGGGGCTTTTTTACTGGCCGTTCTGACGCTGGGGCATGGGTTTTACATGCAGGTTGCCGGGTTGGCGTCCTGGCCAGTCTTTCTGTCAATCTGGGCTGTCAGTGGTGCGCTTTATTCAGTAATATTGACCCCCGGCGGAAGGCTTTTGCGCCGTTCTTCCAATGACGCGGATCGCCCGGCTTTGTTTGCAGCGCAGTTTTCACTGTCACACGCAACATGGTTGCTGACCTATCCAGTTGCCGGGTTTGTCGGGCAGGCGTATGGGTTGTCGGTTGCAATGCTGGTATTGGGGCTGATCGCGGTGATCGGGGTTGCTGCGGCAGTGGTGTTCTGGCCGGTTGGCGGTGCGGCGGATTTGCTGCATGAACACGCCGATTTGCCAACCGATCACCCACATTTTCAAGAGCATGCAACCCAAGGCAAACGCCACGCCCATGCTTTTGTCATCGATGCCGAGCACCACAGCTGGCCACCCCGTAGTTAAGCAAAAATTGACACGTCTTTGCAGTTGCCCCTGCTTGTCGGCATGCCTAGTTTAACGAAAACTATCGGGGTGTTGATTTGAGCCAGAAACGATCCATTTTTGAAGAAGTCCAGAGCGACGTCAAACAGGTCGCCGCCCCACAACCGGGGATGATTGACCGGGCGCGCACCGGGCGTGGCGGTCTGGTGATCTGGTTGATGCTGCTCTTTGTGCTGGTACTGGCGATAATATTTGTCGGTGGTTTGACTCGGCTGACCGATAGCGGGCTGTCGATCACCGAATGGAAGCCACTGGCCGGGGCGCTGCCACCGCTGAATGCGCAAAGCTGGGCGGCAGAATTTACCCGCTATCAGGCGTTTCCGGAATTTCAGTTGCAAAACAGCGATATGACGCTGGCCGGGTTCAAATCAATCTATTGGTGGGAATGGGGGCATCGCCAGTTGGGCCGTTTGGTCGGGCTGGTTTGGGCCGTTGGTTTCATTGGGTTCTGGCTGACAAAACGTATTCCGACGGGTTGGCACATGCGTCTGCTGGGCATTGGTGTGCTGGGCGGATTGCAAGGTGCTATCGGTTGGTGGATGGTTTCGTCCGGTCTGGGCGAGGGGCGCGTAGATGTGGCCAGTTATCGGCTGGCGGTGCATCTGGGGCTGGCGTTTGTGATCCTTGGGTTGATTGCGGGGTTCGTGTTTACATTAAAGCGTAGTGAGGCTGAGATGATGCAGGCTCGACGCGCAGGTGAGGTGCGGCTGGTGCGGCTGACGTCAATAATGCCGGGGTTGGTATTCGTACAAGTTTTGTGGGGTGCGCTGGTGGCCGGAATTGACGCCGGGCGCGGGTTTACCGACTGGCCATTGATGGCGGGCAGTTTTTTTCCGCAAGGCGCGCTGGATCTGGTGCCGCTTTGGCGTAACTTTTTTGAAGATGCCGGGATGGTGCAATTCATGCACCGGATGTGGGGCTATCTGGTGCTGGCTTTTGGGCTGTTCCTGTGGCGCGCCTCGCGTTCCAGTGGCAATATGAAAACCAAATCTTCGTTTAATATGATGCTGGCGATCCTGTTGGTTCAGGTGGTTCTGGGTATTGGCGCGGTGATGATGTCAGCCCCGGTCTCTATTGCAATTATTCACCAGTTGGGGGCCGTGGCGCTGTGGGTCATAGTGATCCGGGCGCGTTTTCTGGCCCGCTACCCAATGGCACAAAGCTTAAGAGGAAATTGATATGACGGCTTACGATGATCTGATGGCGTTTCAGCGCGATACCGAAGCACTGGGGCAGGTGGCTGGCCGGTTGGGTTGGGATCAGGAAACCACCATGCCAAGCGGGGCGGCGGCGCAGCGCAGCGAAGAAATGGGCGCGATTGAAGGCGTGTTGCACAGCCGCCGGGTTGATCCGCATATTGGCGACTGGTTGGGCGCGATTGACGCGGCGTCGTTGGACGATGTGGGCCGGGCCAACCTGCGCCATATCAGGCGCAGTTTTGAACGTAATTCCAAGGTGCCGGCAGCTTTGGCCAGCGAAATTGCCCGGGTGACCAGCATGGCGCAAGGCGTTTGGGCCAAGGCGCGAGAGGCCGAGGATTTTGCCGGATTTGCGCCGACTTTGGAGCGTGTCGTGGGTCTGCGTCAGCAGGAAGCCCAGGCGCTGGCGAATGGCGGCGACATGTATGACGCGCTGCTGAATGACTATGAACCGGGGGCCACGGGTGCCGAAATTGAGGCGATGTTTAACGCCCTGCGCCCGCGTCTGGTGGCATTGCGCGAACGGGTGTTGGGGGCTGAAAAACAACCCCGCGCGCTGGATCGGGATTTTGATGAGGCCGGACAAATGGCGCTTAGCACCAAACTGGCCACCGCGTTTGGCTATGATTTTGACCGTGGCCGCATTGATAAGGCGGTGCATCCGTTTTCCAGCGGCTCGGGTCAGGATGTGCGGATCACCACACGGGTCAGCCCGCGCGATCCGTTCAATTGTTTTTATTCCACCATCCATGAGGTCGGCCATGCCTGTTATGAGCAAGGGATTGATGATGCCTATTTGCTGACGCCACTTGGGCAGGGCGTGTCCATGGGCGTGCATGAAAGCCAAAGCCGGATTTATGAAAATCAGATGGGCCGGGGTCGGGCGTTTACCGGGCATTTGTTTGGGCTGATGCAGGAACAGTTTGGCGATTTTGGCGTGGGATCGGCGGATGAATTTTACGCGATCGTAAACCGGGTTGGGCCGGGGTTCATCCGGACTGAGGCCGATGAAATTCATTATAACCTGCATGTGCTGATGCGATTTGATCTGGAGCGGGCGTTGGTATCGGGTGACCTGGCGGTGGCCGATTTGCCGGGTGCCTGGAATGACCGGTTTCTGGCTGATTTCGGTGTGGCGGTGGATAAGCCATCCAACGGCTGTTTGCAGGATGTGCATTGGTCGGTGGGGCTGTTTGGCTATTTCCCGACATATACCTTGGGGAACGTCTATGCGGGGTGTCTGAACCAAGCGATGCGGGCGGCTTGTCCGGGGTTGGATGAGCAACTGGTGGTTGGCGATACCTCGGCGGCGACGGGGTGGTTGCAGGCGAATTTGCAGACCCATGGCGGGCTGTATGAACCGCGCGAGGTTGTGAAACGGGCCTGTGGGTTTGAACCAGAGGTGGGGCCTTTGCTGGATTATCTGGAGGCGAAGTTTGGGGAGATTTACCGGGTTTAGGTGTGGGGCCGGGTTCCAGGTGGGCGTAACCCATAAATTAGAAAATGTAGGAATGACGGCTTAGGGCCCAAACCTACTAAATTTGTGCAACCAGACGAATGCCAGCTTCTGGAGGTCCAGACAAAAACGTGACATTAGTGCAAACGATAACCTGACGATCTGCAGAGTTGGCCAAATATGAAACCTATAGACGAAAGGAAAAATGATCCCGACCAAAGCACGCTACCTCAAAAATTTTTGGATTTCTTGGGCGACGCCCCATGTAGACTACAATCCGGGCGAAGCACGCGGTCTTTCCCGAGGCGATGTTGTCATTGGCATTAACAAGAAGGTGCAAGCTTTCAATCCTCTAACGGAATTCATATCAGCGAGACTTCGTCGCGAAAAACGCCTGCTTTCCCCGGAAGTCACCCATGCTAGGGTTCATATTTCAAACGTCGAATCTCTCTATTTCGCTTTTTATCCAAATGGTAAGAATGAGCCCTACGGTTTGTATTCGACCTATTGGATGAACCCGCTGGACCTTCTCGACCTGCCGGATGATGGGCAATCCATCGGCGATCTTGGTATTAAAATTGTTGAGGGTTTCGTCGAAGATATGTCCATTTACAAGTATGCGGTTGGCGGGTTTCCAATAGAAGTTTTTGAGAGTGCCATCGCTGATTTCCGCGCCAATGAAATGAAGGTTAGTTACCGCCCCGTCATAAGGGAGATAGTCGGATCATCGGTCAAATCTGTGTTCACGGTTTATGCTTCGCCTAATGAAACCGCGATCTGGGTTGCATTTAAAAAGGGTAGAAAAGAGTTTTTTTCAAAACAGATTGCAAGCCACCGAGCAGGATTGGCGGGACATGCACTGACATTTGTGTATGTTACAATTTGCGAAGATGCTCTCGAAATCCATGGTGCGATGCTCCCTTCATCAGAAGTTCAACGCATAGAATTTACAGAACTTCCATCGCAGCTTGTTGACATTCTCTCTTCGGAGGTAAGTCGAGGATAATGTAGATGGCAGGTCGCTGCGCCTGATCACGCCAACGCATGTAGTGCTTCCATTTTTTGGCGGAGTACTCCTGAAAGCTGACTTTGGGATCGGTGCAGTTGACGACCGCTTCGTCCTGCATAGCGGCCGCTGCTTGTAATAATTAGTGCTACGGAACCTAACTCGCCTTAATCGGCCACCCGGTTTTTTCCAGATCAGCAAGCCCGGCTCGGATCAGGTCCGGCAATACGTCCAGATCAATGTCCGCCAACTTGTTCACGTACCAGCACGACTTCCCACGTTTGAATTTCCCTAACCGCGCGGTGATGTCGTTGTAATTCTGATAGCCGGGTAGGATGTGCAGGGAAAACTTGGCAGCGCCGGGGGAAAAGCCGGTGGCGAGGAAGTCGCCTTCGCGGCCGCTTTCGTAGGTGTAGTGGTATTGCCCGTACCCGAACAGTTTTTTGCCCCACATGCGGGGTTGCCAGCCGGTAGTCTGGCTGAAGATGTCGTTCAGGATGCGGGCATCGGTGCGCATGGCGGGTTTGGGGATGGCGGCAAGGGCGGTTTGGATGTCAGTCATTTGTCCACTCTGGTTTGCGTTTCTCGATGAAGGCGCTGATGCCCTCGGCGGTATCGGTGTCCATCATATTCTGGGCCATGACTTCGGCGGTATAGGCATAGGCCTGATCCAGCGGCAGTTGCAGTTGGTCATAGAAGGCGCGTTTGCCGATGCGCACGGCACTGCCCAGTTTATCGGCGACGGTTTGGGCGAGGGCTTGGGTTTCGGCGGCGAGATCATCCGGCGGTACCACACGGTTGACCAGCCCCAACTCGCGGGCGCGGGTGGCGTCGATGAATTCACCTGTCGTCAGCATTTCAAACGCCTGTTTGCGCGGGATATTGCGGGACAGGGCGACCATGGGCGTGGAACAGAACAGCCCGATGTTAACACCGTTGACGCCAAAGCGGGTGCCCTGGGCGGCCACGGCCATGTCGCAGGATGCCACCAGTTGACAGCCAGCGGCGGTGGCAATGCCGTGGACCTGCGCGATGACCGGCTGGGGCAGGGTGGGTATCAGTTGCATGAGCGCGCCGCAGCGTGCGAACAGGTCGGCGAAATAGGCGGCACCGGCGTCTTCGGCCTGTCGGCCTGCGGTCATTTCCTTCAGGTCGTGACCGGCGCAAAAGGCTTTGCCGGCGCCTGACAGGATGACAGCGCGGATTGTGCGGTCGTCTTTCAGGCGGGTTAGTTCATCGGTCAGGGCGGCGAGCATGGCGTCAGACAGGGCGTTCAGGCGATCCGGCGCGTTCATTGTCAGATGCGCAATGGCGCCTTTGTCTTCGCGTTCCAGAATTGCCATCTTGTATCCTTTGTCCGGTTCGGGTGAAGTCTAGGCCCAGACAGCCGACAGGAAAAGCCATGAAACAGAAAATGAACGCGGATGAGCTGAACAGCTTTATGAAGCAGGTGTTTGCAGAGGTGGCGGATCAGTTTTCGGTGGAGCAGGCCGGGGTTGGAACCGTGAGCGTGCGTATGGAAATTGATGAACAGCACCTGCGCCCGGGCGGCACGATTTCCGGGCCTGCGATGTTTTCATTGGCGGATGTGTCGATGTATCTGGCCATTCTGGGGGTGATTGGCCCGGTGGCGCTGGTGGTGACCACCAATTGTTCGATAGATTTCATGCGCAAACCGGCGGCGGGTGTTGATCTGATCGGTAAAGCGCGGGTTTTGAAGCTTGGGAGGGCTTTGGCAGTTGGGGATGTGCTGATTTACAGTGAAGGGGTCGCGGAACCGGTGGCGCGGGCGTCGTTGACGTATTCGATACCGCCGACGGGGGATAAAGGCTGATGCAAAACCCAGCACAATCTCGGATGATGGTCGATTTTTTATCCCGGATTCTTTCTGTTTTCTTTGGCGGGCCAAGTGGGCGAACATATGCGCTTGTTGGCGGTGCAGTTGTGCTTTGGGCAAGTTGGCCGGCGCTTGCGACGGTTGCCTTTCCAGCACCGCCGTTTCTTGTCCTGGGGCTTGCGGCATTGGTTGGCTTCGGGTTTTCTTTTTTCGCCGCTCTTTGGAAAAACCAAACCAACACATTATTTTCCATACGTCCGCGAACAATGGTTTTCGTCGCCGCCGGGCTAATGGGGAACAATGCGTTCTATCTTGCAGCAATATCACGGATCGGACCTGCAGAGGCCAACGTGGTGCACTATCTTTGGCCGGTTTTTCTTGTGGCATTGGCAGCCATAATCCACCGTCGTGCGCCGTCTTTGCTTCAAGCTATCGGGATTTCACTGGGCTTTTGCGGCGTTGCTGTTGCCCTGTATCCACAGATGGGGAACGGACTTGACCCGACTGGCGTGATACTTGGAATATCCGGTGCGCTTACATTTGCAATCTATTCTGTTGGCAGGTCGCTTGCACGGGTTGAGACAAATGTGGTTGGGCCATCTCTGGCATTGGCCGGTGTTGGTGCCCTAACCGCGCATTTTCTATTTGAACCGTTGTATTGGCCAACGATTGGTCAATGGGCGGCTATTGTTCTGATGGGCATTGGGCCATTCACAATGGCCAATGTCCTTTGGGACAGGGCCACGCGCGAAGGAACGGCGGCGACAATTTCAAGTTTGGCATTCTTGACGCCGTTGGTCGCTATCACACTGCTTGCCGTTTTTGGGTTGAGTGTGGTGAGCATAGCGACCGTGGTTGGGGCGCTTCTGGCAATTGTTGGCGCTGTTCTTAGTTCGCGTGCCTCATGAGGATTGCACCCCATACCGTTATGCTGCGGCCTGCAAGGCACGGGTTGTCCGCGCCTCGCTCACTCTTTTCATTCCACCTTAGCGTTTGGTTCGTGCGTTATTGGCCACACGCACACCGATGACTCCGCCAACCAGAAACACCACCAGAAACGCGATGATGCCCATATTGGGTTCGGCTTTGGACAGCTCGCCCACCAGATCGCTGGTCTCTCGGAAGATGCCGCCGATGAAGGCCACAAGGTAGGCAGTTGCGCTTTTCAGGAACACGGCGAGGGCCGCTATCAGGCCAAGGCCAAAGTTGCGGCCTGCCCATGACAGGGCAAAACCGCTGTCCATGCCATGGGTGCCGTTGAGGATGGCGATGCTGGCCATGGCTCCGCTAAGGAAGACCAGTAGCGCGAATATGGTGACCCAGATGGGTATGCCCTCGGTTTTTAGCATATTCATCCGTTTAACCCATCTGGCGCATTTCGCCGACTTGCAAGGCGGCACCGGGCATGGACAGGTACGGGTCGCCCTTGGCCAGTTCCACAGCCGCATCCATATCAGCGGCTTCCACAACCATGAACCCAGTCATGGCATTGGGGTCTGTGTTGTCGCTGGTACCGTCGGCAGTGACAATTTTTGAACCCATCAGCGGG
This sequence comes from Paracoccaceae bacterium, assembly GCA_965224795.1. GTDB lineage: Bacteria > Pseudomonadota > Alphaproteobacteria > Rhodobacterales > Rhodobacteraceae > NVTR01. The sequence goes on from CBDDAE010000001.1 coordinate 66,773, forward strand.
GCAGGCATGCTGACAACTGCGTCGCCCAGACCACCCATCCAGTCTTTCCAGACCTGCATGTGTTTTTGTTGATCCTCGGGAGAGGGCGGGCTGCTGGGCTTTGGGCTGCCTAGGTATGCGATGATGAATTTAGCCATTGGTATTTCCTTTGTTGATTTCAGGTTTCGTTCAGTAAGCTTTCCAGCCGTGCCAGTGTGGAAATCCAGCCCTGGGTGCTGCCTTTGATGATGTCTTCTTCGGACAGGCCTGTTTGCGTCAGGATCAGGCGGGAACCGCCGGTATCAACCGAGGCCACTTCAAAGCGCACGGTGCTGTCGATGCTGGGCGGGCCTTCCTGCGCATGCACAATCAGGGTGAAATCGACAGATCGGGGCGGATCGATTGCCAGAACCACGCCGCTGATGCGGTGGTGGCCGCCCGAGGGGTCGACCATGACCATGTCCCAGTCGCCGGGTTTGGTCAGATCAAGATTCTGATCGCCGTAACCAAAGCCTTCCGGCCCCCACCATTTCAGCAGGTTTTCGTTTTGCGTGACGAAAGCGAAAAGTTTTTTTGCGCTGACCGGAAAGTCGCGTTCAATTCGTAGTTCACCCATTGGTATTTCCCCCGTACGTCATAGCGCGCGCCAACCGGTCCAGCCCCTGTTCCCAGAAATCACGATAGGTCAGGGTCCAGGTGCTGATGGCTTGCACGACCTCTGGTTTAACCGAGTACATCCGGTGTTGTTTGTCAATTCTTTGACTGATCACCCCGGCCTGACGCAGCACTTTGATGTGGCGCGATATGGCGGGGGCAGACATATCGCCCACGTTCTGTATGTCGCCTGCAGACAGCTCACCCTCTTTTAACAACCGCTCGACAATGGCGAAACGGGTTGAATTTCCAAGGGCGGCAAAGGTATCTGGCAGGGCGGGCATTGTGCTTCCTATTAACAATCTTGTTAATTAACAAACATATTAAATTATGTTGCGCAAGTGATTTTGATGCTATTGCGGAAGAAAGAATGGGGTAATATAATACCTTATTTGTAATGCATTGATATTGCATAATTTAATGCGTTTAATTGCGCTTGACCCGTGCACGTTTATACCCGATACACCAGCATCCAATCCCACCTAAGGGTAGAACCAATGAAAACTTTCTCGGCCACACCGGCAGATATTGATAAGAAATGGATCCTGATCGACGCTGAAGGCGTTGTTCTGGGCCGTTTGGCGTCGATCATCGCTATGCGCTTGCGCGGTAAGCACAAGCCAACATTCACGCCGTCCATGGATATGGGCGACAACGTTATAGTCATCAATGCTGAAAAAATTCAGCTGACCGGCAAAAAGCGTTCTGACAAAATCTATTACTGGCACACGGGCCACCCGGGCGGCATTAAGCAGCGCACAGCCGGGCAGATACTTGAGGGTAAGTTTCCCGAGCGACTGGTCACCAAAGCGGTGCAGCGCATGTTGCCGGGTGGCAAATTGAGCCGCACCCAGATGACCAACCTGCGGGTGTATGTCGGTGGGGATCACCCCCATGAGGCACAGGAACCAACTGTGTTGGACGTAAAATCAATGAACTCCAAAAACACGCGGGAGGCATAGACATGGCTGAAGAAATCAAATCACTGGAAGACTTGAATACAGTTACTGAAGGTGTAATTGCAGAAGCGCCGGCAGATGCAGTCGTGGCAGAGCCGGCAATTTTACGCGAACCAGTACGTGATGATCTGGGGCGCGCCTATGCTACCGGCAAGCGTAAAGACGCGGTTGCCCGGGTATGGATCAAGCCGGGTTCTGGCAAAGTTGTGGTCAATGGCAAGGATATGGATAAATATTTTGCCCGCCCGGTTTTGCAGATGATCCTGCGTCAGCCGTTTCAGGTTGCAGGTGTTGTTGATCAGTTTGATGTTATTGCCACTGTCAAAGGTGGCGGCTTGTCAGGTCAAGCTGGTGCGGTAAAGCACGGTGTGTCCAAAGCGTTGCAGCTTTATGAACCATCTTTGCGCGCTGCCCTTAAGGCCGCAGGCTTTTTGACCCGTGATAGTCGGGTTGTGGAACGTAAGAAATACGGTAGGCGCAAAGCGCGTCGTTCTTTCCAGTTCTCAAAGCGATAGGAAAACCCAGGTTTTTCATCCTATATCTAATATTGAAAAGCGCTGCAGTTTTGCAGCGCTTTTTTTTGGCATGCTGTCTGAAGACCCTGATTCTTAAAACAAGGACAATCATTCGGACAGTTAGTGATTGTTTCTTAACCTTCTCTAATGGCACAATTCAAGGGTGCTTTTTTCATGTTCTGCCGCAGCTTAGGCCAATTCTGGGCCAATTCTGGGTTTAGAAAGAACTTGAATTAAATGAGATCATTCGCAAATGAACGCTGCCACAAAAACTAAAGAATTTGACCCGTTCGTTGGATACTTCGTCTCTGTTTTATTGGCGTTGGTTGCCAGCTCTTGGGTCGCGGGATTTTTGGTTTACCAGTATGGTTTTCTGAACGCATCCGAGCTATCACATTCAGTTCGTATCAATCTTACCGGCGGGTTGTTTTTGGGCATAGTTGCTGCAAATCCGGTAGGCGTTTATATTGCCAAATCCAATAAACGAATGGCGGCAATACGTTTTGGGTTGGGTTTTGTGGCTGGAGTTTTGATACAAGTCGTACTTTTCACACCCTTTGTTGGCCACGGAATGTCACATATGATGTTTCTTATGTTGGCCGGTCTTGCGGTGCCAAGTTCGCTTTTGCTGACTGATATCCGAAACTGCATTGCGAATAGCGAAGGCAGTTCTAAGAACTCCTGCGGAAAAATCTTAGACAAGGTGCTTAAATCTTCTGATCGACTGCTATTTGTCGGAATGATGGTGCTAAGTTTCCTATCATTTTGGGCCGTGTCGGCAAATGTAGCACAAGTGTCGGTTGTTATCGCCACAGTTTTGATAGGTCTGGTTACCTATGTCGCGCGCCGCGAGGTGGATTGCGATCATGACGACGATCCGGAAGACGCAGAATACTTGGCCTGGCTGGCCTTGGACCCTGAAATACCGGTTGAAGACGCCGAACAAAAGACCCTTGAAAATATAAAACGAATTGCCTTCACCTTGTTGCCCGGCGCAATCCTTTTTGGCGGCATGACTCGTTTAGCGCAAAAATTTTTAGGGCAGATTTATCCAGATTTACGGATGGATTTTTCGCACCCCCTGGAAGCGTTACAAAACATAGGCATCGTCGCGGCTAGTGGACTGGCGGCGGTATTTTTTGGCATGATGGCAATTCTTGGGTTTTGCATTTTGATACTTCGACTTGTTGGCGCCATTCAAAACTGGTCATCAGCTCATCTTCGCGAAAACTATGTCTACCTTACACGGCTGATGTATTTTCGTCCGGCAAGTCGCCCCTAGGCAAAAAAGTTAATTCGGCCTAGCCATCTGGTGGTACCAGTCCCAATCCGCGCAAGTATACACCTATGCCACTTTCCAACAGATCCTCTGGGGGAAACGGTGATTTGGTACCAGGTGAACCACGCGCAAACAATTCAACAACCCCATGGCACAATGCCCAGATATGGGCCGATACCATCTGTGCAGGTGGTCGTTTATCCGGTGGGATATGGGCGGATAGTTCCACTGCAGCACGTTCCAAAACAGCATGCGCCCGGTTCGCCACAATCGCCAGTTCCGGCGAGCTGTTGATGGAAACACCGCTTTCAAACATTGCAACATAATGACCTGGATATTTGCGGGCAAAGGCAAGGTAGGCTCGCCCGGTAGTTTCAAATGATGCCAGCGCCGAAGGTTGGCCCTTGGCAAAAGCATATTCCATCAGGTCAGCGAAAACTTCGTAACCCTGCCGGGCTGCCTCTGCGATCAGATCTTCACGCCCCTCAAAATGCCGATATACAGCTGCCGGGGTAACGCCTGCAGTTTTGGCAGCCTCAGACAGAGTAAAGCCGGTCGGGCCCTTCGCTTCAATCAAAGTAAGCGCTGCCTCAACCAACGCCTGGCGCAGATTGCCGTGATGATAACCTTTTTTCTTAGCCATCCCAGATGTCGGGACCTCCACAGATTTTGTCGTCAGGTCTACAGGCTATATTGGGATTTTTACCCTGATATTCAATACCTTGCAGGATTGCTTGAATTCCTGCTAATCGGGCACGTTTTTTGTCGTCGGAACGAACGATCGTCCAGGGGGCAACTTTGGTATGGGTTTTCTTAAAGGTTTCGGAAATAGCGTCTGAATAGGCGTCCCATTTTTTTAGCCCCTCTACGTCGATCCAGCTTAGTTTCCATTGTTTAAGCGGATCTTTTTCACGCCCCAGGAAACGTCTCAATTGCTCAGCCCGACCCACGTTCAACCAAATTTTTACAAAATGGATGCCCTCATCCACCAACATGTCCTCAAATTCAGGTAATTGGCGAAAGAATGCGGCCCGTTGTTTGTCGTTACAAAAGTCAAAAACTTTTTCCACCACGGCCCGGTTGTACCAGCTTCGGTCGAACAACACGATTTCCCCGGCACTGGGCATATGTTTGACATAGCGCTGGAAATACCACTGGCCTGCTTCGCGTTCTGTCGGTTTAGATAACGCTATAACACGTGCAACACGGGGATTAAGGTTTTCACGTAACCGCTTGATTGTACCACCTTTACCGGCGGCGTCCCTACCTTCAAATACAACAACAACCCGTTTGCCGGTTTCTTTGACATCTGCCTGAAGCTTCACAAGTTCCTGTTGCAGGGCGGACATCATATCTTCGTATTCGTCAACATCCATTCGTTTTTTGTAGGGGTAAGTTTCAGACAGAATGTCCTTTTTGCTGGCGTCTCTGATGGCGTTACGGATGTCTTTGGGGGCATCATTCTTGAAAAATGATGAGATAGCGCCGTCAAATGGCAAAGGCATGCGATTTTCCTTATTTATTGGCCACTATGTAGGGGACTACTGGCCAAGGCAACCAAACCAACCCTAACCGCGCAAATCCGTGGTTTTTTGACCAATCTGTGCCATATCGTAGGGTGTGGTCAGGTAAATCTCACTGATCCAGTTGCTGTACAGCAAATGCGCGTGACTACGCCAACGGTTCTGTGGCTGAGCCGTCGCATCATCATTCGGGAAGTAATTTATCGGGAGATCAATGTCGGTACCACTGGTTTTGTCGCGTTCATATTCGTCTTTCAGGGTATGGCTGTCATATTCAAAATGGTTGAAAATATACAACGCCCGATGACGTGGGTCTTCCACGAGGCAAGGGCCAACTTCGTCTGACCCTAACAAAATATTCAAACCCTTCGCGGCCGCTATCTCGCTTGCCCGCACCTCGGTCCAGCGGCTAACCGGGATCACACAATCATCTGAAAACCCGCGCAGATAAGGCGAACGAGGGGTTAGGTTTTCATGGCGAAAACAGCCAAATGCCTTTTGCTTCATCATGTGTTTTTTAACATCGTGGAAATGGTTGATCATCGCCATTCCGCCCCAACACACGCCAAAAGTTGAATGCACATTGGTTTGGGTCCAGTCCATAACCTGGCGCAGCTCTTCCCAGTAGGTCACCTTCGTAAAGGGCAAATGCTCAATCGGTGCGCCAGTTATTATCAACCCGTCAAATTTTTGGTCCCGCACTTCGTTAAAAGGCAGGTAGAATTCGTCCATATGTTCGGGGGTTGTTGTTTTAGCGCGGTGTTCGCTCATCTTGATTAGGGTCAGGTTGGTTTGCAAAGGAGTGGCACCGATCAGCCGGGAAAACTGGGTTTCCGTCTGAATTTTCTGCGGCATCAGGTTCAATAACCCGATACGCATGGGGCGGATATCCTGTTTGGCCGCACGTGCCTCTGACATCACCATGACGCCTTCGTCCTTTAGGACGCCAAATGCAGGCAGGTCTTTGGGCAAGGTTATGGGCATATTTGTCTACATTCGCTGGTTGTCAGGGGGGCTTTAATAGGGTCAGGCGTGGTGCTTCTCAAGGGCCTCGGCGATCATGGCATTAAAAGCGGCCAGGGTGGTGGCCGCGGCTACGTCATGGGCAGTGACGGTCACGCCCCAGTTATTTGCCATAGCAGCATAACGGGGCTGGCGCTGCGCCAATGCCTGAGCATATGCCCATCTGACAAATTTGTCGGGGTCAACTTTTGTGGCTATAGTATTGTTATTGCTAAGGTATTCGTCCCACTTCTGTCTTAGAAAGTTAGGGTGATAATACATGGGTTTGGGGGCGGCATCAAAGCGCTTCACCAGTTCAACACTATGTTCATCGCTACCTTTGATCCAAACCATCAGCAGGTTTTCTGAAAGAGTTTTTAGAACTTGGTTATTTTCGTCATGCGGATCGACCACTTCGCAGATCGATCCACCGCTGTCACAGATGAAATGGTCATGCGTGTCGCGCGCCGTGGCGATGAAGCGGGTGGAATCCAGCAGTGTATTTATTTCGGCCTGTTCGTGTTGCAATTGCCGGCGCATGTATTCCTTAAATTCTATACCACCCTTGGTCGGATCGCCGGGCTTGCCCAGATAGCTGGCCAGCGGTTCCAGATTGTCAAAACTGATATCGCCGCTGATATGTTCACGCAGATAATGGCTGCCAATCCGGAAATCGACGGAATAGTGAAACCAGTTGCCTGAGGCGCGTAACATATTGGAAACATGTGTTTTACCAAGGCCGGACATGCCAAACAGCAGCACCTTTTTGTGCGGGTCGTTTTCCCAATCCTGTGCCGATGCATAGATCATAGTCTGTTCCATTGGATGTTTGGCACTTGGTAACGGCTTGGCGATGGTGATGGTAGAAAAATTTCACCATGTGTTTTCTTGTCAGTCGCTACGTTTAAAATATTTCAATACTCGACCATCAAGGATCAACATGCCAACAGCCAGAATGGCAAACCCGAAAAACGCCCTTGGTTGCAAAGCTTCGCCAAGAACCACCGCGCCCAGGATGATGGCAACCGGTGAGATTAACAGCGTCACCAACATCAAATTGCCGGAACCCGCCGTTGCTAACACACGGTAGTACAACAAGTAGGCCATCGCAGTGCCGATAACAGCCATATAAAACAGCGCAGCATCGACTGGTAGAGTATAGTCAAATGTCGGAATGCCATCAACAAACAGTGCCAGTATACCTAAGATCAATGCCGAAAACCCTGTCATGCCCGCCGACGCAACCTGTGGCGCCAAACCTTTTAACTGCTTTCGCGCCCATGCTCCGGCAAAAGCATAGGAAACCGAAGCACCGATTACAGCCAGTTGAGCCAAAGACGTCAGATCAAAACTGCGCAATGCCGCAAAACCAATGGCGACAGCCAATCCTAAAAACCCAAAGCTTACTCCGACCAAGCGGTTTGGCGTCAAACGCTCATCAGAAAAAACTGCAGCGGCAACCAGCACCCCAAATATGGCGGTAGATCCGTTTATTATTGCCGACAAACCGCTTTCGATACGTAACTGCCCCCAGGCAATCAGCGAAAATGGGATGACATTATTCAGCAGGCCCATTACCAAGAATGCCACCCAGATTTTCAAAGACTTAGGAACATTCAGTCCGCGTGCCAGTATATAGCCCCACAAAACAACGGTGCCACCAATAACCCGCAAAGCCACCATGGTGAATACACCCACTTCGCTTAGTGCCACTGTAACAGCTAGAAACACGCCGCCCCAAATCACGGCAAGTAATAAAAGCTCGGCCCACGCCCTATTAGAAATGCTGGTTTGTTGTGTCATTGCCAGTGGTTAACAAATCGCCAAAGTAGATACGATCCGTTTCTTGCAAAAAAGGCCCCACCGATGGCAGGACCCTTTGAAGTCGAATATTTACGGTCTACTAAAAGCTGAAACCAACCTTGATACCAACGCCGACTGCTGTGTTGTCAGTGAAAGATGACGTTGTTGTGGGGGTGACACCTGTTATAGCATCGCCGACAAACACATAGCGGACACCACCGGAAATGTTCATATTGCCCATGGTGTACTTTCCACCAAGTTGGACACTGAAAAATCCGTCTGTCGGGGCCAGGTTAGTAGCAAACCCGCCCTGGGATTCTTCATATGCAACTGAAACAGAGCCCGAAAACGTGTCGGAAAATTTGCGGCCAACACCAAGTGTATAAGTTGTTACGTCGTTAGAATAGGAAAGTAGCGAACTGCCACCTGTCGCTCCGGCATATCCCGGCGGTGTAACGGAAAAACTTGTCCAGTCCACCCAGCGAATTGACCCAAATACTAACGTGTCAGCAGCAACACCAGATTGGAAATCCAAGTTCACAGATTGCGGCGTTTCTACATCCAGACTGGTTGTGCCGGTAAATCCACCGGTCTCAGAGGCCAGCAAAGTATGACTGATTGCAGAATTGTAGGTTACTGCAACCCGCAGAGCTATATCCGGAATTTCGTAAGCTGCCCCAACTACGTAGCCAAGACCAGAAGAGGACGGAATATCAAGGCCGTATCCACCAAGTACCGGGATTGAGGCCGAAGCAGAAAATGACTGATGGCGCAATCCGCCATGGACGCTGAAGCGCTCACCAACCTTATAGCGGCCAAGTGCTGTGATGGCGGTAGAAGTAATTTCGGCCGTGGTTCCTGCAAAGGGGTAGGGGGCCGCGCTTACGGGGTAGTTTACATTTGCACCGTAAGGTTGATCCAAAATTAAGGCGACGCCAAATTTGTCGCTGATATCCTGTTTAACGCCCAAACTGAACTGGGTGTAAGTTGCAGCCATGTTGCCCGATGGCAATCCGCCTACTGAATACACACCACTAACACTTGGCGTTACAGATCCAAATGACAGCTCAACATAGCCCCCATCTTGAAAGATGATATCTACACCCTGAGCCGAGCGTTCAACGCCTCCTGCCACCGCGCCAAAAGCGCTGCCCACAAGAATGGATGTTGTCAGAAATAGTTTTTTCATATTCTAGGTCCCCATCGAATTTTGAAAGCTTGTTCATATACTAACAACAATTGGGCGGCTGAGGCAAAGAATTACGCGGCGTCAGTTGTCCCTAACGAGGCAAAGCGTTGCACTTTTGGCGGTACTGGCGGAACTATTTGGGCCGTTCGGCAGCAATATTCAGGTAATTGGCTGCAAAAATTATCACGCCACCAATGATAACCGGCAAATTCAGTGACTCATTATAAAGCGCAAATCCGATGATTGCGATCACCGGCAACCTGACAAAATCCACTGGCATAACCACGGCTGCTGGGGCAATAGACAGAGCTTTGGTAATGCAGAAATGTGCAACCAACCCGGCCAGTGCCACCAATACCAACCATGGCCACAGGTCGTTTGTTGGCCAAGAGATATCGCGGTCATACCCTGCGCAAATCAGGGCAAAAACCAGCTGCATTGCTGTCAACCAAAACATAATGCAGGTAACCGATACCTGCCTCGTTAACAGCCGGGTGAATACTGCGGCTGCCCCAAATCCAACCGCCGCCAGGCCGCTGGCTATGATTCCAACTGAAAGGGTCGCGGCCCAGGGTTGGGTGATGATCAGAACACCAACAAATCCTATAGCCGCGGATACCATCCTGATGCGGGTCAGACTTTCCCCAAGCACAACAACGGCCAGAAACATCGCCCATATGGGTGAAGTGAACTCAAGCGCAAAGACCTGAGCCAAAGGAATTAGTGGAATTGCAAAGAACCACAGGTTTTGACCGGAAAAATGGGCAATATTTCGGACAAAATGGATATGCATCGAACGCATCGTTATCTGATCAATAGTGCCAGCGCCCTTTGCAACAAGCAAAACCACAACGAAGCCAATAGCAGAGCGAAATAACATGATCTCAAACGTATCCAACTCCACCGACAGGCTGCGCCCGGCAATGGCCATTGCGGAAAACGACACAATGGCACCAATCATCCATATGGCCGCTCGAACAGGTTGGCTTTGGTCTGTGGTCATTTGGTGCCTGGATATTCAATGATTCAGGTTAAAGAATTTTAGTCACCCGAATAGGTCAACATGCGCGGGATATGTTTTGTTTTGTTCCACCACGGGGAGGCACGTGTTCTTACCGTATGCACTTCAAAGGCAACTTGATCATTAAACTGCTCGCTTACTAAAAACTTACACGAACCCGGGATGCTTTGTTTGATGTCAAAGCTGATATTACCGGGCTCGGCACGGGTTAATGAAATATGTTCTGTGACTGCTTCCAGAAACATGTCCAGTTCTTCCGGCGCACAGGTGATTGTTCCATTGATCAAATAGTTGGCCATGGGTTCTTCCAATCTTTGTACTCTGGCATGCGGCAAGGTGTTTTCATTCCCACTCAATCGTACCCGGCGGTTTGGATGTAATGTCATAGGTCACCCGGTTGATGCCTTTGACCTCATTGATGATCCGGGTGGCGGTTTCACCCAGAAATTCGTGGCTGAACGGAAAATAATCAGCCGTCATGCCATCCACGGATGTAACCGCACGCAAGGCACAGGCGAAATCATAAGTGCGTCCGTCGCCCATGACGCCGACAGTGCGCACCGGCAGGATGGCGACAAAAGCCTGCCAGATGTCATCATACAGATTGTGTTTGCGTATTTGGTCGATGAATACGGCATCGGCTTGGCGCAGGATACCCAGTTTTTCACGGGTGATTTCACCGGGGCAGCGGATGGCCAAACCGGGGCCGGGGAAGGGGTGGCGGCCGATGAATGACGCCGGCAGGCCCAGTTCGCGGCCCAATGCGCGCACCTCGTCCTTGAACAATTCGCGAAGGGGTTCCACCAATTTCAGGCCCATCTTTTCCGGTAATCCACCAACATTGTGGTGGGATTTGATGGTTACACTTGGGCCGCCGGAAAACGAAACGCTTTCGATCACATCCGGGTACAGCGTGCCTTGCGCCAGGAATTTCGCGCCCCCCACAGCGGCGGCATGTTTCTGGAACACGTCAATGAACAACCGCCCAATGATTTTGCGTTTGGTTTCCGGGTCGGACTGACCGTCAAGTTCGCCCAGGAACAGCTCCTGTTCATCCGCATGGATCAGCGGCATATTGTAATGGTCGCGAAACATTTCCACGACTTCCTCGGCTTCATTCTGGCGCAATAACCCGTGGTCAACGAAGACGCAGGTCAGTTGATCACCGATGGCTTCATGGATCAGCACGGCGGCGACAGACGAATCTACGCCGCCTGACAATCCGCAGATGACTTTGGCATCGCCCACAGTGTCGCGGATTTTTTTGATGGCTTCTTCGCGATAAGCCCCCATGGTCCAATCGCCGGTGAAACCAGCAAGCTGAATAAAGTTTTCATAAAGCTTTGCACCATTTGGCGTGTGATGGACTTCCGGGTGGAACTGCACGGCAAAGAAATTGCGCGATAAATCGGCAGTTATCGCAAAGGGCGCATTGGGGGACGTGCCGTAGACCTGAAAGCCTGGCGCGATGGCGGAAACGTGGTCGCCGTGACTCATCCAGACCTGTTCTTTGTCTTCTTCAAACCAGCCATTCAGCAACGGCAAGTCATTTTCCGATGGCGTAACATAGGCACGGCCAAATTCAGCAGTGCCATGGCCGCGTTCTACTTTGCCGCCCAGCATTTGCATCATAATTTGCTGGCCATAACAGATGCCCAGAACCGGGACGCCGTAAGTAAAAACGCTTTCGGGAGGGCGCGGTGCACCGTCGTCAAAAACGCTTGCCGGGCCGCCCGAAAGGATAACCGCTTTGGGCGCGAACCCCTTCAAAAATTTGTCGGTGACATTCTGATAGGGGTGGATTTCGCAATAAACATTCAACTCGCGCAGGCGCCGCGCAATAAGCTGGGTTACCTGGCTGCCAAAGTCGATGATTAGAAGACGGTCATGTTGCGGTTTATTCATGAGGATTGATTAGGCCCGCAGGTGTGCAAGTGCAAGTAAATGGCGACCCTTAGCCCCTATCCATTTTTGATATCTGAGGATTTTCTTCGATAGCAGGGCGCAGATGTCGTTTTCGGGGCTGAACGGGCGGATTTCACCCAAGGCGGTTTGTGCCTAATGTTAAATTGGCAGGCAAGCAATTCTGAGAAAAGGCACGAAAATGGCGGACGAAAAATCTGGTAGAAGGACACGTGGTGGCGGTGGTGCAGCGCGTCGTGCCGAACGAACCGCCTTTAAAATTGAATCGGCACCGGTAATTAAACGCGGTACTCCCAATCTTGAAATTTTGGATAGCGAAGCGCTTGAGATAGTTGAAGCCAATGCCGAAACGGTTCTGGAAGAAATTGGCGTCAATTTTGTCGACAACCCCGATGCGCTGGAAGTTTGGCGGCAGGCGGGGGCAGATGTGCAAGGCGAACGTGTGCATATCCCGCGTGGATTGGCGCGCAAATTATGTGCCACGGCCCCATCAACCATCATTCAGCACGCTCGCAACCCCGAACGAAATGTGGAAATTGGCGGCCGTAATCTTGTGCTTGCCCCTGTCTATGGCCCGCCCTTTGTGCGTGATATTGCTGGCGGTCGGCGCTATGCCACAATGGAAGATTTTCGCAATTTTGTGAAACTTACGTACGTGTCCAAATGGGTACATCATTCCGGTGGCACTGTGTGTGAGCCGACTGATGTGGCCGTGAACAAGCGGCATCTGGATATGTTGCTGGCGCATATGACCCTGTCGGACAAGCCCTATATGGGCTCGGTTACAGAACCTGAAAGGGCGGTGGATTCGGTTGAAATGTCAAAAATCCTGTTTGGCGAGGATTTTGTCGATCAAAACACTGTCATGACCAGTCTTATCAACATCAACTCGCCACTGACCTTTGACAGTATCATGATGGGCGCACTGGAAACTTATGCCCGTGCTAATCAAGCCTGTATCATTTCGCCCTTCATTGTTGGTGGCGCGATGGCCCCGGTATCAGTGATCGGAACATTGACGCAGGTGTTGGCTGAAGTCATGGCCGGTGTGGCCTATTCGCAATTGATCCGCCCCGGCGCACCGGTAATTTTCGGCGCGTTTGTGACGTCAATTGATATGAATTCCGGCGCACCTACTTTTGGTACACCCGAAGCGGCGCAGATCACATTTGGGGCGGGGCAATTGGCACGTCGCCTTGGGCTTCCTTACCGTTCCGGCGGGTCATTTTGTGGTTCCAAACTGCCAGATGCACAGGCTGGATATGAAACTGCCAATTCACTAAACACGGCCCTGCTATCGGGGGTGAATTTCATGTTGCATTCCTGTGGTTGGCTTGAGGGCGGGTTGGTCAGTTCCTACGAAAAATTTGTTATGGACGCTGATCAGTTAGGTGTCTTGCATCAAATGGCCCGGGGCATTGATACCAGTGAAAATGGGCAGGCGATGGACGCAATTCGTGAAGTTGGTCCAGGCGGGCACTATTTGGGCTGTGCCCACACCCAGAAAAATTTCAAATCGGCATTTTGGCGTTCTGAAGTGTTGGATTACAAACCCTATGAAACCTGGGAAGAAGAGGGTGCACAGGATACGCAGGCTTTGGCTGCCATTCGGGTTAAAAAATTGCTCGACAATTATCAGGCTCCCGCGCTTGATCCGGCAATACATGAGGCATTGAACGATTATGTGGCACGCAAGAAAGCAAATATGCCGGATGCGTTCGTTTAAACCTTTTGTGGCTTTGACGGTAATAGTTGAGCTTCTGCCATCAGGGCAATTAATACTTCCACATGTCGTGCGACACTATAGCTCGCACCTCCTGTTTGTCGGTTTTCTTCCAGTTTTGCCTCTTCCACCATCAGGGTATTAACCGCACGTTGCGGACTTGGGGCAATTCCGGTTCTCATGACCCGCTTCAGATCACGGTCTCGGTTGTATTCCTCTAGGCCAAAGCGGGCCGCACGGATCAGCAACCGGGGTCGGTGAAGGTTTGAAAGCACCTTGATAATATCATTCATGTTCTGTCCCATTCATATTTGAGACTATGGATACGCAACCTATGCGGGTGTTGCCTGAATTTCATTTGCTGCGCGCGGAGGTTTCCTAGTTTTTTATTAATTAGAAACAATCATGAATTGTCCGGGTTAAATTAACTTCCCGGTAATAATTGCAACCTTAGGTGGTGCGGTCGGGAATGTGTTTTGGTGACCAAAGAACTAGTCATCAAATACTTGGAGGGGGAAAATAATCGACAACGTTGTTCAGTCAAGGGTGACCAGTTTAGCTTTCATCGGCAAAATCGACCCCTGCATTCTTTTCCCAAATTGGGTGCCACTAGCCGCCCAGAATTATCTGTTTCATACAGTGAATGGTCTTTCAATTCGCCGTCTTGCCAGGTTGTCGGGTTGCCATGCTTCCACAATCCTTCGACAGATACGAAAAATCGAAACCCGACGTGATGATCCATTGATCGATGAAGCTTTGTCCTGCCTAACCAGTAGCGACCCGGAAACCCACCCACATTTCAGCACCCCAATCAAGGACGGTTCCCCAATGACACAACATTTAAGAAAATCCGCGACCGTTCCAGACGATAGTGCGGTAGAAAGAGAAGCCCGTCGAATTTTACGCCGTCTGAGCGAACCGGCGGCATGTTTGGCGGTCGCGTCCGAAATGGAAAAGGCGGTTGTCGTTCGCGAAGCAGAAGACGGAAGCACTACACGAACAGCCGTTGTAGAACGATCGATAGCCCAAGCCATGGCACTTAGAGATTGGATAACCTGCGCCAAACCGGGGCGGGTTTCAAGATACCATATCACCGGGAAAGGACGTTCTGCACTAAAACAATTGCTAACAGATGGTGATACAATACGTTCAGGATTTGCTGAAGCTCCAGCGCTTTTTGCAGGCAAGTCAAAGGGCTGGGGCAAGAGCCAGTCAGATGAGATCGCAGGGCGAAACCGCATCAATGTTGCTGAATCCCCGGTCGCAGCTATGGCCCGACGAAAAGACAAATCGGGCCACCCATTTCTAAGCCTGAATTTGGTCAATGCCGCCGAAAGACTACGTGAAGATTTTGAAATTGCACAAATGGGGCCACGCGATTCTTTGAATTGGGATCGTTTCCTGAAAGGTGATTATCACGAGCAAAAACACGAATGTGACAAAGGGCTTCAAGGGTCAAACCGTGCCCGTGCCAGAGTGTCCAACGCATTACGCGAGCTAGGTCCGGGGCTTGGCGAAGTAGCGTTACGTGTTTGCTGCTATTTAGAGGGATTGGAATCTGCCGAAAAGCGTATGGGTTGGTCGGCTCGATCCGGAAAAGTAGTGCTGCGTATCGCGTTGCAAAGGTTAAAGCGACACTATGATAGTTTAAGCAGTAGTTCGATGATTGGTTAACATTTATCCGGGCCACCACTGGGATGACCCGGAACAGTTTGTACTAAACACACTGGTTACAATTTTTTACGCGCCGCCCGAATGCCGTCACCGTAAGCTTTACTGATCTTGTCATAATGACCCAAAACCGTATCGATGATCTTATCAGGCACACCGTCCATAGCTTCGGCGGTGTTCATGTATAGCCGTGCCTGTTCAGCCCCATCCATCAGGTCATGTAACACCCGTGGTTGCGCGTAATCGTCATTGCCGTCCCGATGATTATACCGGTCGGCATCACCCGAAATCCGCAAAGGTGGTTCGGCGACACTTGGGTCTTCAACCGGTCCGCCAAAACTGTTTGGTTCATAATACGCGTCGTTTGAACCGTGCCGCACGCCCATGAAATTCATCGTACCGTCTTTGTGGTAATGGTTTACCGGACATTTAGGCTGGTTCACCGGCAGGCTTTCATAATGGGTACCTAGCCGATAACGGTGCGCATCTGCGTAGCTGAATATCCGCGCCTGAAGTACCTTGTCCGGGCTAAAGCCGATGCCAGGCACAATGTTGGACGGGCTGAAGGCCGCATTTTCAATCTCGGCAAAGTAGTTTTCCGGATTGCGGTTCAGCTCCATGGTGCCAATATCGATGCATGGGTATTCGTCATGGGGCCAGATTTTAGTCAGGTCAAATGGATTATAGCTGGTCTTTTCAGCATCCATCTCAGACATGATCTGAACCTGCACTTTCCACTGCGGGAACTTGCCGTCTTCAATCGTGCCAAACAGTGATTCTTGATAACCTTCGCGGGTTTGGCCAACCACTGCAGCGCCTTCTTCATTGGTGTAATGCTCATGACCCTGCATGGTCTTAAAGTGGAATTTCACCCAGTAGCGTTCGCCGGCATCGTTCCACAGCGAATAGGTGTGACTGCCGTAACCGTTCATGTTCATTGGTGTGACGGGCAAGCCGCGGTCTGACATCAGGATGGTGACCTGGTGCAATGCTTCCGGGCTTTGACCCCAGTAATCCCACATGGCAGTTGGTGACCGCAGGTTGGATTTTGGGTGACGTTTTTGGGTGTGGATGAAATCCGAGAACTTGTAGGGGTCACGCAGGAAAAACACCGGTGTGTTGTTGCCAACAAGATCCCAGTTCCCTTCTTCAGTGTAAAACTTCAACGCAAATCCACGCACGTCGCGCTCATGATCGGCGGCACCTGCTTCACCGGCAACGGTGGAAAATCGGGCCAACATGTCGGTTTCAGTCCCGGGTTGCAAAACTTTGGCGCGGGTGTATTTGGAAATGTCTCCAGTGATTTTTAGCGTACCGAATGCTCCCCAACCGTTGGCGTGCACTACACGCTCAGGAATGCGTTCACGGTTTTGATGCGCCAGTTTTTCGATCAACTGATAATCTTGCATCAGAACAGGACCACGGGCCCCGGCAGTTTGTGAATTCTGATTGTCGGCAATTGGTGCACCGGCGGTAGTTGTTAGGCGTTTAGACATTTTTATCTCCCAGATTTTGCGCGTCTGACGTTGTATACCGTTAAGATACTCATAAAGAGAAATTGCATTTAAGGTGATTATCTATAAGTTTACCAAATGGATATTACCCTTCGACAATTACGCTATTTTGTAGCGTTGGCTGATGAACGATCATTTCGACGTGCAGCTGAGAAGGTCAACATCACTCAACCCGCACTGTCTCTACAGATCAAAGAACTTGAAGTCAGGCTTGGCACCAAGCTTGTCGAAAGATTGCCGCGTGATATTCGTTTGACCCGTTCCGGGGAAATTACACTGGTGAGGGCGCAAAACTTACTAACGGATATGCGAGAACTGGAAAGGTCCGTTAGATTGCAATCCGGGCTTGATGGACAATTGTTGCTAGGGGTTATTCCGACAATCGCACCCTATTTATTACCTGCCGCTTTGACCAACATCCGAGCAAGAATTACCACGCTTGAGGTCCGGGTGCATGAGGCGCAGACCGAGGTTTTGATGCAGGCCCTCCATCGCGGTACAATTGACGCTGCAATAATTTCCCCGCCGTTTGATAAGGACGGATTCGATCAGATCGACCTGTTTGAAGATCGATTTCTTTTGGCAGGTTCGCGTGAAAAACTGGAGCAATGGGGCCTCAGTCCTGGACGCCCAAAACCCGTTGATATTCCGCCAGATAGGTTACTCATGTTAGATCAGGGTCATTGTCTGGCCGATCAGGCGCTGGATATATGCGGTATGACACGACAACAAATTGATCTTGGGGCGTCTTCACTTGGCACGCTGTCTGGACTGGTTGCCGAAGGGCTAGGCATAACTTTTTTGCCTGAAATAGCCCTGCGTGCAGAAGCTGGAAATAACCGTCTTTCCCTGCTTAGATTTGCAACACCTGAACCCAACCGAAAAATTGTTCTGGTGCGTCGTTCAGGCGGGGATAGCGATGAATGGTTTACTGAATTAGCAGACATATTGCGAAATGCAGGGTCTGAATTGTTGGGTTTTGCTCGTCAGCATATTGCGCCCTAGTTTTCACCAGGGCGCAATGAATTAACTACTGGTCGTCTGCCTGGGTCAGCCCGGACGAAAACACCAGACCGGCCAATGCGCCGCCGGCTAGGGGTGCCACTATAAAGACCCAAAGATCGCCCAATGCTTTGGCACCGGTGAATATTGCCGGACCAATGGAACGCGCAGGGTTAACCGAAACGCCTGTAACATTGATGCCCACAAGGTGGATTGCAGCCAACGTCAGGCCTATTGCAAGCCCTGCCATTGCTGCTGGAGCACCGGTTTGGGTGGCCCCAAGAATGACCGTTACGAAAATAAACGTCATAACAAACTCAAACAACAGCGCCGACATCAGCGAATATTCGCCTAAATACCCGGGACCGAAGCCATTTTGCCCCAATCCATTGGTAACAACCGAATAGTCAGCCTTGCCTGAGGCAATGACCAACAACACCCCGGCCGCTGCGATTGCCCCGACAATTTGCGCGACGCTATAGCTGATAAATTCGCCAAATGTCATCCGACCAGCCGTAACCATACCAAAGGAAACTGCCGGATTAAGATGAGCCCCTGATATAGCGCCAATTGAATAAGCGGCGGCAACGATAGACAGGCCAAACGCTAAAGAAATGCCAAGCATTCCAATATGTTCTCCCATCAATACAGCTGAACCGCAGCCAAAAAGCACTAGTATGAAAGTGCCGATTACCTCGGCTACCATTTTCTTTCCCATGTTGGTCCCTCGTGTGAAGCGAATTTTTCGCTTTTACTTGTTATGCCCTGATTGCAGGGCGGACATGCGCAATGGTTGTTTGCCATATGTCGCAATCTTTTATACCCCTGATGTGATTGCAGAAAAAAGGGGAATTATTGTTGCGTGATATCAAGTTGCCCAGCCAGCGCCATCCGGAAAAGGCGCATCGCCCTGACAATGCCCCCTTACGCAAGCCCGATTGGATTCGGGTAAAAGCCCCAAATTCCTCTGGGTATAAAAAGACCCGTGATATTTTGCGCGACAATAAATTGGTTACTGTGTGTCAGGAAGCCAGTTGCCCAAATGTGGGCGAGTGCTGGTCCCAGGGGCACGCAACCATGATGATCATGGGCGAAGTCTGCACCCGGTCCTGTTCATTTTGTAACATTGCGACTGGAAAACCGCCTGAAGGACTGGACGTGTTTGAACCGGGTCGTGTGGCGGATGCTGTAAAGAAACTTGGGCTGAACCATGTGGTTGTTACATCCGTGGACCGCGATGATATTGCCGATGGTGGGGCGCAACATTTTGCGCAAACAATACGGGCAATCCGTGCACAATCCCCTGAAACAACCATTGAAATTTTAACACC
This sequence comes from Paracoccaceae bacterium, assembly GCA_965224795.1. Lineage (GTDB taxonomy): Bacteria > Pseudomonadota > Alphaproteobacteria > Rhodobacterales > Rhodobacteraceae > NVTR01. The sequence continues at coordinate 85,861 of CBDDAE010000001.1, forward strand.
CGACTTCCTTAAGTGCGCGCCGGAAACTGTTGAAACAGTTGTAAAATCCAGACCTGATGTTTTCAACCATAACCTTGAAACAGTGCCCGGGCTTTACCCCGAAGTGCGCGCCGGTGCCCGGTATTTCCATTCACTGCGCTTACTGCAACGGGTGAAGGAAATTGATCCAAGCATGTTTACCAAGTCCGGCATTATGGTCGGCTTAGGTGAAAACCGTCAGGCAGTCTTGCAGGTCATGGACGACATGCGGGCAGCGGATGTGGATTTTTTGACCATCGGCCAATATCTGCAACCTACACCTAAACACCATGCTGTGGCTCGTTTTGTGACGCCTGAAGAATTCAAATCCTACGAAACGGCAGCCTATGGCAAAGGTTTTTTGATGGTTTCTGCTTCGCCGCTAACACGCTCTAGTTATCATGCAGGCGATGATTTCGCCCAGCTGCGGGCCGCGAGATTGGAAAAACTGGACCGGGGTTAAAAGGCTATTTCTTTTCAGATTCAACAGACGGAATAGCTCGCAGATAGGCTACGATCGCCGTCAAATCTGCGTCTGGCAGTTGCGCCAAGTTTTCCACGACCTCGGCCATCAACCCACCCACAGTGTCGAAATCTGGTTTAAATCCGGTTTTGAAATACGCCAGCACATCAGCATCGGACCAATTCAGCGCAACAGGCGTGATATTGGGAACAGTCCCGCGCCCGGTAGGATTTGGTGCCCCAGCCAACCATTTTGTTTTGTCTAATCCCCCCAGAAAATTACGCGGCGTATGGCATTCGGCGCAGTGGGTTAGCCCTTCAACCAAATATCTGCCACGTTCAATTTCAGGCGTTTCGGCCTGTGGCAATACCCAATCACTATTGCTGAAAAGTAGTTTCCAACCGCCAAGGCTGGCCCGAATGTTGAATGGAAATGATACATCGTGCTCTCGGCTTGGTGTAGCCATAGCAGGCAATGTTTGCAGGTACCCAAATAGCGAAACCACATCCTGCAGATCAACATGGGTGTAAGCCGTGTATGGAAATACTGGGAAATAGTGTTTTTTGCTGGGGGACGAGCCATGCAACAAGGCATTGGCCAAATCAAACGCTGTCCAACTACCAATGCCAACAAGCGTATCAGATGAAATGTTTGGCGCATAGAAAGTGCCAAAATCGCTGACAAAGGCCTGACCGCCCGCAAGTTCCAAACGTGTTTCACGGGTGGCATCCGGGGTCGCATGGCATGAGGCACAGCCGCCAGCCAAAAACACCTGTTCACCACGCATAAGATCAGGCTCCAAGCCTGCAAGCTTAGCTGGATCAATTTGTTTAGGTGCGGTTAGGAAAAGGGCGCCAAGACCAACAAGGGCCAGTCCTGCCGCCATCCAGATCAGTCGTTTCATAAATTACAATATGGCCGGTTTTAAAGTGGTTTGCGATAAGCTTTGTGACATGCGCCGCAAGCCCCGCCAACGGCACCCATTGCAGCTTGCAATTCAGCCAAGCCTACACCGGCCGCTGCATTCATGGCCGTCGCTGCCTCTACCAGCGCCGCGCCTTTTTTCCCAACATCTGGGAAGTTCTGCCAGATATCTGGCAAAGCGCGTGAATTCTCATTTTCAAAAGAATCCGACCCCTGTGGCCAATAGGATGTTTGGTTAAATGTCGACAGTGTCGCCAGATTAGACGCCGCTATCGATGCAGCTTCACTGTCATAATCAATAGCACCTTTTGCCATGCCACCAAGTATCCCAAGATTATGTGTATAAAGCTGCATATGCGCTTTGCGCGCAGTGATGGGGCCATCAAAGGGGCCAGCCGCATGGCTTGCAGCGAATACTGCAGTTGTGGCAATTGCCAACCCTGCCGCGGCCATTGTTACTTTTTTCAACATATCAAATCTCCCTATGCGCAATTAGTGATGGCCTCAGAATAGATGTGCGATAAGTAATGTGTAGTCGTAAAATTCGCATTGGGATTATCTATTTATGCACAGACAGGAAAATTGGGACCATTTGCGTTATTTGTTAGCTGTGGCCGAAGCAGGATCAGTTAGCCAAGCGGCACGAAACCTGGGCGTAAATCACGCTACGGTACTACGCCATGTCGCTGCGTTTGAGGGAATAACCGGCGCCGAAATATTTGCGAAATCTGCTTCTGGCTACTCGGTTCATGATGATCGCATGCGGGTCATTGATGCCGTGCGTGATGTTGAAACGGCCATACAGGCGGTCCAGCAAATCATTAAGGGTGCCCGGGTTCCAGCGCGCGGACTGGTTAGGGTGACGTCTACGGACGCATTTTGTCAAACTGTGTTGTCACCACTATTACCGACTTGGCAAAACCAATTGAATGGGTTGCGAATTGAATTGTTGTCAACAAATTCCCGTTTGGATTTTTCACGACTAGGGGCGGACATCACGGTAAGACCGGCGGTAAAACTGGATGATGATTTACACGGCGTTATTGCCTGCGAATTGGGATTTGACGTCTACTGCGCAACCGGGTCCAAGCCGAAAGGCTGGCTGTCGCAAGCCGGATCCCTTGAGCGATCTGGCGTAGCTGAGTGGATGGGTAAAAACATTCCCAGCAATAAGATCACCGGTTCCTCAGATAGTTTTCTGGTACTTCGAGAAATGGCGGCAGTAGGATTGGGACAGGTAATCCTGCCTTGTTTTATGGCGGATAATGATCGCCGTTTGCGCCGTTGTCCCGGGATACTGCCAAATATTACAATTAATCTTTGGGTGGCCAACCATGTCGACCTGGACAATGTATCGCGGATCAAAACAGTGCGTGAATTGTTGGTAACGTATTTTCAGGGTCAATCCGAACGGATGGCTGGGCGCGTAAAATAACCTTTAGGGTTACCGGTCAAAACGTGGTCGGGCGCGGTCTAATGTTAGCCAGTCAGGCCAACCGAACCACCATTCAAATGCAGCTAATACGGCGCAAAACAGGATCACACCGAACACTAGCATTACCCGCTTGGCCGAGGGCGGATGCCTGGCCCATTTGGCCATTCGTACAAAGTGGCGCAGGTTCATTTAGGTGAACCGAACCTTTCCGATATAGGGAAGATTGCGATTTCGTTGCGCAAAATCGATGCCATACCCGACCACAAATTCATCCGGTATTTCAAACCCTGTCCAGTCAGCCTTCACATCCACCTCTCGACGGGTGGGCTTATCAAGCAATGCAATAGTTTTTAGTTTTCGGGGTTTGCGAGACTTTAAAAGCCCAACAACATGTTTGAGGGTGAAACCCGTATCAACGATATCTTCAACCAACAATACATCTTCATCGCCGATTTTTCCACGCAAGTCCTTAAGAATTCGAACCTCACGGCTGCTTTCCATACCATCGCCGTATGATGATGCTTCAAGAAAATCGACCTCAATATTCATGTCAATTTCGCGCACCAAATCCGCGATGAACACGAATGATCCCCGAAGCAAACCAACCACAACCAGTTTTTCGGTGTCTTTATATGCCGCTTCAATTTCGCGTGCCAAAGTTTCAATTCTGGCGGCAATGGTTTTGGCAGAAATCATTTTATCAATTTCATATGGTCGGTGCGGCATGTCATCCCCTTGCAAATCCCTGTGCAGTTTACGTAATGAACGGGACAAGTCACCAGTCAAAAGGCCGCAATGCCCAAACATTCTGAAATTCGCACGATGCCCTACACGGCCAAACAGATGTATTCCCTGGTGGCAGACGTGGAAAAGTACCCTGAATTCCTGCCCTGGTGCGCTGCGGCACGAATTCGATCGGTAACAACCCAAGGCGACAGCGACGTCATGGAGGCAGATCTGGTAATTTCGTTTAAAGTGTTTCGTGAACGCTTTGGCAGCAGGGTGACACTTTGGCCCTCCAGCAATACGATCGACACAGAATATCTGGATGGTCCGTTTAAATATCTGAAATCCACCTGGAAATTTAGTGATGTTGCCGACGGTTGTGCGGTGGATTTCCACGTTGATTTTGAATTTCGCAATGTCATATTGCAAAAAGTCATTGGTGTGGTGTTTGATCAGGCGATGCACAAGATTGTGCGCGCCTTTGAAAATCGGGCGGCTACACTTTACGGTTAGGGAATGTCCATGTCAGTGACATCGCTTTTATCTAAATTTTCCCGTCAAAAACAGCTGCCGGATTCTGCTTTGGAAATGATGCGGCTTTCATTGTTGGATTGGTCAGCATGCGCCCTTGCTGGCAGCAACGAGCCGGTAACAAAAATAGTCCAAAACCTCGTGCTGTCAGAGGGCGGTTCGCCCCAGGCCCTGTGTGTCGGAGCTACAATGCGCGCCCCACTGCGAAACGCCGCACTTATCAACGGTGTTACATCCCACGCGCTGGATTATGACGATACCCATTTTGCCCATATAGGCCATCCGTCGGTTGCGGTTGTCCCTACCGCTCTTGCCGTCGCCGAGCACGTGGGATCTTCGGGCGCAGATTTTCTGAAGGCGGCTTTGATCGGTATAGAGGCATCCATTCGCGTAGGTATCTGGTTGGGGCGGTCACATTATCAGGCCGGTTTTCATCAAACCGCTACTGCTGGCACCTTTGGCGCAACCATAGCGGCCGGACGGTTGCTGGAATTAGATCCGGACCAAATGGAACACGCATTGGGTATTGCCAGCACCCGGGCATCGGGGTTGAAATCCCAATTTGGAACCATGGGCAAGCCCATGAATGCAGGAATTGCTGCGTCAAATGGCGTTGAAGCTGCGCTTTTGGCAAAGTCCGGGTTCCTGTCCAACCCAAAGGGGCTTGAATGTATGCAAGGGTTTGCTGACACCCATGCAGGTGCCAGTGATGGGGCAGGTTTTGTCGATATTGGCAAGACCTGGCTGTTTGAAAGCATTAGCCATAAATTCCACGCCTGCTGTCATGGGGTGCACGCAACATTAGAAGCGATTGGCAAAATTGCGTCTGAAATCCAACCGGAACATGTGAAGTCTGTAAAAATTGTCACCAATCCGCGGTGGCAAAATGTATGTAACATCCAGCAACCCGTAAGCGAGCTAGAGGCAAAATTCAGCTACAACTTAACGGCGGCGATGGCGCTAAGTCAGGTTTCAACCGGTGATTTGAACAGCTTTAGTCAGCAAACCCTGCAAAATGCCGGGATTGCAGCGTTGAGAGGCAAAGTTGAAGTTCAATTCAACCCCGACATTCCCGAAACCGCCGCGAAGGTTGTTGTCGTAATGGATGACGGAAAAAATTTCAAAGCCCAGCACGATTTGAATGCGAAAATTTCGATGGATCAACGTCGTGAAAAGCTACAGGCGAAAGCAGCTGCATTGGTTGGGCAAGATCATGCACAGAACCTATGGCGGGCTATCTCAACGGGACCGGATATGAAGGCGTTTGCGAAGCTTTTGGCAATGGCCAAACCCTAACTGGATTTTGAAATCTATCTGCTAAGCCTAGTAACAATCATTTTCAATCCATGCAGGACTGCGGCCTTTCGCACTTTTTGGCGGCCGAGTGCCAGAAATTCGATGGTTTCACTGCTACAGGTCTGGTTTTTAACGGCCAATGCAAAACACACACGACCTTCGGGTTTATGGTCAGACCCGCCTGGACCCGCAATGCCGGTTATGGCAAGTGCCAAATCGGCCCCGGCAGACACAAGCGCGCCCTTGGCCATTTCCATTGCAACCTGTTGTGAAACCGCGCCAAATTCGTTGAGAGTTGCTGCTTTAACGCCCAGCATGTCCGATTTGGCCCCATTGGAATAAGTAACATAGCCACGCTCAAACATGTCTGATGAACCAGGAATTTCTGTCAGTGTCCCTGCTATTAGCCCGCCGGTGCAACTTTCGGCGGTAGTGATGCGCAAAGATTTAGTGCGGCATATATCTAATATCTGTTGGGATAGACTTAAAACATCCAATGCAAATATTCCCTGGCCACTTCCCCCCAATGGGCCCAGGCAGCGGCAAAAAACACAACCAGTGCGGCCAAAAGCCCCGCGATTACATCATCAAACATCACTCCAAAGGCGTCATTGCGTCTGTCAGCCCAACCAACAGGGCCAGGTTTCCAAATATCAAACAGGCGAAACATAAGAAATCCAACCACCCAACCGGGGTAGGGAAATATCCAAGGGTCCGCTCCGGCATGCCACAGCCCAATCGACAGTGGCCAAAGTGCAATCCACTGGCCAACGACTTCGTCGATTACAATTTCGGAAGGATCGTGATCGTCCTTTCCACGGGTTGCATTGGCAGTGGCCCACCACCCAACGAAAAACAGCACAACCGTCGCCAGTGCAAAAGTTGGAAAGCCAAATAACGCGTGGATAACCCAGGCCAGTGGAATGGCCGCAAGTGAGCCCCATGTACCAGGGGCAGGGCGCAACAGCCCAACATAAAAGAAAGTGGCAATAAATCTGCTCATATTTTTACCAACGTTGCTGTGGCGCTGGCGGCAATGCCTTCGCCGCGCCCGGTAAACCCTAAGCGTTCTGAAGTTGTTGCTTTTACACTGATCCGATCAGCTGAGACCCCCATTATTTGCGCCAGTTCTTTGGCCATGTCACGCGAATGGGGCGCTATTTTCGGTTCCTCGCAAATCAGCGTGACATCGGCATTGGACAGGGAAAATCCCCTGACGTTGGCCCGCGCCACTGCATCTTCCAAAAATATCCGGCTGGCCGCGCCACGCCACTGTGGGTCAGTTGGTGGAAAATGTTGACCAATGTCGCCATCCGCAAGGGCGCCGTAAATCGCATCAGTTAGCGCATGCATTCCAACATCTGCATCAGAATGCCCCTGCAAAGTGCGATCATGGGCAATGGTAACGCCGCATAGGATGACACTGTCACCCGCCCCAAAACGATGTACGTCAAAGCCATTACCGGTCCGAATATCCATAGTGTCGCTTAACATCGTTTCGGCCTTGATAAAATCCGCTTCCGTAGTGATTTTTAGATTACGTTCTTCCCCTTCGACAATCTTAACATCCATGCCTGCGCGCTGTGCCACTTCAACATCATCCGAGGCATCTGAATTGTCCGCAATATGGGCCGCCAGAATCTGGTCCAGATGAAACCCTTGCGGAGTTTGCGCTAGATAAAGGTTTGCGCGATCCCGGTTGCCGGTGACAAACCCGTCTGTGCCGTGCCATAGCGCATCCGTCATCGCGATTGCTGGGGCTGCAGCCGGGGCGTTGGTAAGCGCGTCCAAAACCCGATCAATGATTGTAGAGCTTACCAAAGGACGCGCGGCATCATGGATGAGCACTAAATCCACATCCTTGGCCAAGACCTGCAACCCGGCCAAAACAGAAGCTTTACGAGTGTCGCCGCCATTTACGATTTCGGCACGTGGCTGTCTGGGCCACAGATCGGATTGTATGTCATCAGGATGTAGCACCAGTATCAGCTGATCAATTTCAGGATGATTGGCAAAGGCATCCATACTGCGCTTTGCAACCGATTGCCCCCGCAACATGCGCCACTGCTTTGGCACTTCGCCGCCCACACGGGTACCACGTCCGGCGGCAACTATGACAACGGCAATCTTTTTGTCAGGCTTTTCCATGGGGATTACCTATGCAAGTGGATACCATTGGGCAATGGTGGATCAATTTGCCCAATTTTTGGGCAGTATCCGTCAATTGGGGTTTGGATCAGACGAATTTGCGTTTGTAGCCAAACTAAAGTAGCACGTTCGCTTCTGCATAAGGATTGGGCATTTGTCTATTCAAGTAGCAAATCTAACCTTGGACCCGCCAGTTTTTTTGGCACCCATGGCCGGAATAACGGATTTGCCGTTTCGCAACGTGGTGCAAAGCTTTGGGGCTGGGTTGGTGGTTAGCGAAATGGTTGCGAGCCAGGAAATGGTACAGGCAAAACCAGGGGTGCGCGAAAGGGCCGAACTGGGATTTGGCATTGAAAACACTGCAGTCCAATTGGCCGGGCGCGATGCGCACTGGATGTCCCAAGCTGCAAAAATTCTGACCGGGCAGGGTGCGCGGATTATTGATATCAATATGGGCTGCCCGGCCCGTAAAGTTACCAACGGTTGTTCCGGCTCTGCTTTGATGCGCGATCTTGATCATGCGATGACCTTGATTGATGCGGTAATTGGGGCGGTTGATGTCCCGGTCACGCTTAAAATGCGGCTGGGTTGGGATGACAAAAGTTTAAACGCGGCTGAACTGGCGCAACGGGCTGAAAGTGCTGGCATTGCAATGGTTACCGTCCACGGCCGTACACGCTGTCAGTTTTACAAAGGTCAGGCGGACTGGGCGATGATATCGCCAGTTAAATGCGCGGTGAGCATCCCGGTTATTGCCAACGGAGACATCACTGACAAGGATGCAGCGCGCCTCGCCTTAAAGCAATCTGGTGCTGACGGCGTGATGGTTGGCCGCGGTATTCAAGGCCGTCCCTGGTTGTTAGCCCAAATATCCGCCGACCTGTTTGGTGTTCCTAAACCTTCAATTCCCACAGGGGCCGACCTGGTGGATCTGGTCAGACAGCATTACGCTTCAGCGCTGGCATTCTATGGCGATAGGTTGGGCAACCGTATGATGCGTAAACACTTGGGTTGGTATATGGACGGTGTTGGCACCCCCATCGGATTGCGCAAAAACGTATTGGCGCAAGCGGATACGGGGCAAGTCTTTGCGCTATTGACAGAAGCCTTGGGCAATCAATGGCAAGCAGCCGCATGAATATTTTACCAAATTCGCTTTGGAACTCTCTACCGGTTCCCAGTTTCATTTTGGATAACGCCGATAATTTTTCCAACATTAACCCGGCAGCCGAGTTGTTTTTAAATGTATCCGCACAAAAACTACTGGGCACTCCGGCTTTTGACCGATTGGCGATTGCCGCACCTCTGGAAGCTACGCTGGAGCGGGTGCGAAACGGTCACTCGGCGGTGTTTGTAAAAAACGTCGATGTTTCTGGCGGGCAGACAGCGCCAATGCGGTGTAACATTCAGGTCGCGCCGATACTGGAACAGCCGGGCGATGTATTGATGTTGATCGAGCCGCAAAAAATGGCCGACCGTCTGGGCCAATCTCACCCGGTGAAATCTTCGGCCCGTTCAGCCATTGGCATGGCTGAAATGTTAGCGCACGAGATCAAGAACCCACTTGCTGGCATCATTGGTGCGGCGCAATTGCTGGCCATGAACCTTGACCCCCGGGAACAGGAAATGACTGACCTTATTGTGGGGGAAAGTCGCCGGATTGTGACACTGCTGGATCAGGTCGAACAATTTGGCAATACCCGCGCCCCTGTGCGTCGAGCCGTAAATGTTCATGATATATTGAACCGGGCACGAAAATCTGCCGCCGTCGGCTTCGCTGCGGGCATGGTAATTAGCGAAGAATTTGATCCTTCCTTGCCACCCACCTACGTCGATGCGGATCAAATTATGCAGGTTTTCCTGAACCTGTTCAAAAACGCGGCAGAGGCGGCGGGAACTGATGGCGCAAAATTAACGATACGAACGTTCTATGACCCCGGATTGCGACTTCGCCGACGTGATGGATCAGGCAACACGCTGCCGTTGCAGGTGGAAATTATAGACAACGGCCCCGGATTGCCACCCGAGATAGCTGGCAATGCTTTTGAGCCATTTGTATCTAGCCGCGAAAACGGCACGGGGCTGGGGTTGGCACTGGTCAGTAAAATTATCTCCGACCATGAGGGATGGATCACAGTTGATTCTGCCCCCGGTCGCACAATGTTTCGCGTGTCGTTGCCCCAAGCCACAAAAGAACAAATGCAATGACCAAACACAGTTTAGGAAAGTTCCGCTAATGGATGGTACAATTCTGATTGCCGACGACGACCGCACCATTCGTACGGTCCTGACCCAGGCCCTGACTCGCGCAGGCTGTAAGGTGCATGCAACATCATCTCTTGTGACATTGCTTAGATGGGTGGAAGAGGGCAAAGGAGATCTGGTCATCAGCGATGTGGTCATGCCCGACGGCAATGGTCTTGAGGCTTTGCCAAAAATTTCAAAGCTACGGCCGGGATTACCGGTCATTGTGATTTCTGCGCAAAACAACATTATGACCGCAATTCAGGCCGCCGAAGCCGAGGCCTATGACTATCTGCCCAAACCGTTTGATCTGCCAGATTTGATGAAAAGATCGGCCCGGGCACTGGATGCGAAAAGTAAAAACCGCGTCGGGAATGCAATTTTCCCTTCCCAAGCTGATGATCTGCCATTGGTGGGGAAAACTCCGGCGATGCAAGCCCTGTATCAACTGGTAGCCCGGGTGATGAACACAGACTTGCCAGTGCTGATCACAGGGGAAAGCGGCACAGGTAAATCCCTGATAGCACGCGCCATCCACGATCTGTCTGATCGCCGATCTATGCCTTTTGTCGTTGTCGGGGCAGGCGATTTTGAAGATTCCGAAATTCAGAGCGTTTTGGCCACGCGCGCACGAAACGGTACGGTGCTATTTGATGAGGTTGGTGATCTTGATCTGCAGGCCCAAGCGAAATTGGTCAGGATATTGGACGCATTAGATGATAATGCTCCCCGGATTATGGCCGTCAGTCAGGCCAATTTGACTGAGATGATGGAATCCGACAAATTTCGCAGCGATTTATTTTACCGCCTTGGAGGCATCACAATATCAGTGCCACCTTTACGCCAAAGGGTGGATGACATCGCTCTGCTAAGCGAACATTTTCTAGTGCGCGCACAGCGTGAAGGACAGGCTTTGCGTCGATTGCTGCCCGACGCACTGGAACTGATGCGCAACTTTACCTGGCCAGGAAATGTACGCCAGTTGGAGAATATCATTCGTAGACTTGTACTAAACTCTCAGGTGCAAGACATTTCAAAATCAGAAATGGCATCGGTGCTTGGTAGCCAACCCGTAATTGACTCGTCAGTTACCGGAGGCCGTAAGGAACGGCTAACAGCCAGCGTTGAAAAACACTTGCGCCGTTATTTTGAATTACACGGTGGAGTTTTGCCGCCCCCCGGCCTTTATCCGCGAATATTACGTGAAATTGAACTGCCTCTTATCGAAATTGCGCTGGAGGCCACCGGTGGTAATCAGGCAAAATGTGCTGATTTACTTGGCATAAATCGCAATACATTGCGTAAGAAAATCACCGAGTTAGATATCCGCGTGACACGCCGGCGTAAGTTGATGTAAAAGGGCAACAATAGAGTGGTATTTCGGCGTCAGTCGAATCAAACCGCCATGGTGGTAACGCCGCGATTGCGGCCTGAAGTGGGGTAAATCGTGCGGGCAACAGTCCGAACGGGAACATGGGCGCGTCTGGCTAAGCTCAGGCGGGTGCGGCGCATTCAAAATGCCGCAACCATAAGCCTGTTCATCCTGGGGCCGGTATTGGCCTTTTTTACCTTCTTGGTACTCGGCCCGCTTGACGAAGGGGCCGCATCTCCAAAACTGCGTATTATTTTGCTGGCAGACCTGGTGTATGTATTGGTGGTGGCCGCATTAGTTTTGCAACGTGTGGCCCAGATGGTAGCCGCACGGCGGGCAAAGTCTGCGGGGTCTAGGCTACACCTTCGATTAACCGGCGTATTTGCAATTGTTGCCTTGATCCCGACGGTATTGGTTGCGGTATTTGCGGCACTAACGGTGAATATTGGCCTTGAAGGTTGGTTTTCTGATCGGGTCCGGCAAGTTGTTGGAAATTCATCTTCGGCGGCGCAGGCTTATGAGGCGGAACACCAACAGGATTTGATCCAGGATGCTTTGGTACTAGCCCGGTTTCTGAACGCCACTCAACGCACCCGATCCTTTGTGGCCGACGGTGAAATTCGCCAAATGCTCAATCAGGGACAAGCCCAAATTCAGCGGGGCCTGCGCGAAGCTTTTGTAATCGACGGGGCAGGGGGGATTCGTTCGCGTGGCGAAAATTCCTACCTTTTTGACTATGAACAACCGACCGTGGACGAACTTGACCGTGCAAAAAATGGTGAAACAGTTTTGATCCAGGACTGGGATATCAATGAATTTCGCGCACTTGTGTCACTGACGGCATTTGTTGATCGTTATCTCTATGTAACCCGGGATGTAGATGGCGATATCCTTAGTTTGCTTGATGATACAAGGGAAACTGTCACGCTCTATAACCAACTTGAACGCGAGCGTGGCAAAATCCTGTTTGAATTTGGTCTTTTGTATCTGGGTTTTGCGGTGATCCTGATCCTTGCCGCAATTTGGCTGGGCATGTGGTTTGCGGAACGTTTGTCACGACCGGTGGGGCGACTTGCAGGTGCTGCGCAACGGGTAGGTGGTGGCGATCTGAATGTTCAGGTTGTTGAAGAAGAGGGCGATGATGAATTTGCCATGTTGGGTCGTTTGTTTAACCAAATGACCAGACAGTTGAAGGGCCAGCGCGAAGCACTGCTGGAAAATAACCGCCAGATTGAGGACCGTGAACGTTTGTTTGACTCGGTTCTTTCGTCCGTTACTAGCGGTGTTATGGGGCTGGATAGCGACGGACATTTGACTTTTGTTAATAGATCAGCGGAGCGGTTGCTTAAACTATCTTCCACCCCTGAAAAACGGTCCAAGCTATCTGGCGTCGCGGCGGAATTTGGACCTTTGTTTAACCAACTGAAAACCAGTGACAACGAAATGGCTCAGGAAGAAATTCGTCTGACACGTAGTGGCAAGCAGGAAAATCTCTTGGTGCGCATGGCTACAATGCGTGACGCCGAGGGCCAGCTGGACGGCTATGTTGTTGCATTTGATGATGTAACTGATTTGGTTGCAGCACAACGTATGGCGGCATGGGGTGATGTCGCGCGTAGAATTGCCCATGAAATAAAAAACCCGCTAACGCCAATTCAGCTTTCCGCAGAGCGGCTCAAGCGAAAATTTGCGCCCTTAGTTGGCGAACAAAGCGACGATCTTGTGCAATATTCGGATGTCATTATTCGTCAGACAAATGATCTACGCCGCATTGTCGACGAATTTTCCAAATTTGCCCGTATGCCCGAGCCGGACCGACGTGAAATTGACCTTTCGGTTATCCTTTCAGATGTTGTTCATCTGCAAAAAAATGGTCAGCCAGATGTAGAAATTTCACTGGATACGCCGGCAGATCCGACTTGTGGCGAATATGATGCGACAATGATCAACCAAGCCCTGACTAATTTAATTAAGAACGCCGGGGAAGCCATTGAAACACGAACAGAAAAATCCGTCGAACTTCCCTTTGATGGCGAAATCCGAATTTTGCTTTCATCCACGAAGAAGCAGGCGGTAATTACCATTTCAGATAACGGAATAGGATTGCCAGAGGATCGGGCAAGGTTGTTTGAACCCTATGTCACCAACCGAACCGCCGGTACCGGGCTTGGATTGCCAATCGTTAAGAAAATCATTCAGGAACACGGTGGAACACTGGAACTGACGGATGCCGACCCGTTTGACAGTAAATCGTCCCATACCGGGGCAAAATGTGAAATTCGACTACCCCTTGGTCAAAACCGCAAAACGCCGGCTTCGACCCAAAAAGAAATGACTGTAAAATGAGGAACTATTATTATGGGTGATATTCTAATCGTAGATGATGAGCGCGATATACGAGAACTTGTTTCAGACATCCTAAAGGATGAAGGGTATACCACCCGTCTGGCGGCAAATTCAGATGAATGTATGGCCGAAGTTATCAATGATCCGCCAGCCATGCTGGTATTGGATATCTGGTTAAAAGACAGCCAGATGGATGGAATTGATATCCTGAAATCTATTAAAGTTGATTTTCCTGATATCCCCATTGTTATAATTTCTGGGCACGGAAATATTGAGATTGCAGTGGCTGCCATTAAACAAGGTGCCTACGACTTCATCGAAAAGCCCTTTAATATTGATCAGTTATTGGTGGTAATCCGCCGGGCGATGGAAACGTCTATGCTGCGGATGGAAAATGTTCAATTGCGTAGAAGCGAAATAACTTCGTCCGAAATGATTGGGTCCAGTTCTATCTTTAAGGCATTGAAAGGCCAGTTGGATAAGGTCACAAAATCCAATGGACGGGTGATGTTAAGTGGGCCCGCGGGATCGGGAAAAGAAGTTGCAGCTCGTTATATCCATGCCAATTCGAACCGTGCAAATGCACCCTTTGTCAGCGTAAATTCTGCCTCAATCGAACCAGAACGCATGGAAGAAGTTCTTTTCGGTCGCGAAAGTGCTGAACGCGGCATTGAGCCGGGCCTGCTTGAACAGGCCAATGGCGGCGTTCTTTATTTTGACGAAATAGCGGATATGCCCATTGGCACCCAGTCAAAAATTTTGCGCGTATTGGTGGACCAGCAGTTTAAGCGCGCGGGCGGTACTGATGATATCATCGTTGATCTTCGCGTTATTTCCAGCACGACCAGAGACTTGATTGAGGAAATTGAACTTGGACGTTTCAGAGAAGAACTGTTCCACCGCCTGAACGTGGTACCAATAGTCGTACCGTCGCTTGAAGACCGCCGTGAAGACATTCCGGAACTGGCCAATTTCTTTATTGAAATGTTAAATAAAAATCAGGGTCTAGCGTCACGAGATTTGTCGGAGGAGGCAATAGCGTTGCTGCAAACCATGCATTGGCCTGGCAACGTTCGACAGTTGAAAAACGTGGTAGAGCGGGTGTTAATTTTGGGGGATTCAACAGGTCCCATTGCCGCCACGGAGCTGTCCACCGGCGAAGAACCAACCGAAGAAGAAGGGCGCATTGTTCTTTCTGGCTCCCTTGCTACACGACCGCTACGTGAAGCCCGTGAATTGTTTGAACGGGAATACCTGTTGACCCAGATTAACCGGTTTGGTGGCAATATCAGCCGTACCGCTACTTTTGTTGGCATGGAACGCTCGGCACTTCACCGCAAGCTAAAATCATTGGGGGTGGTGACTTCCAATAAGTCGGGCGGGCGCGTCGCTTATGTGGAGGAACCGGCAGATTGACGCCAAATACCGCATCTGCCATGGCTTGGTTTGTAGTTAGGAAAGAATTCCGATGAAGGTGATAATCTGTGGCGCAGGTCAGGTTGGCTGGCAAATCGCGCGCCACCTTTCCGGGGAAAAGAACGACGTTACCATCGTCGACAACAAACCCGAACTGGTATCCAGAGCCACCGATGCACTGGATGTACAGGGCATTGCTGGGTTTGCCAGCTATCCCGACGTGCTGGAAAAAGCCGGGGCAAAAGACGCCGATATGGTTATCGCCGCCACCCATTCAGACGAAGTGAATATGGTCATTTGTCAGGTTGCCCATTCGGTTTTTAGCATTCCGCGCAAAGTGGCGCGGTTACGCAGCCAATCCTACCTGACTGCAATTTATTCGGATCTTTACCGGCGCGATCACATGCCGATTGATGTGGTTATCAGTCCGGAACAAGAAGTAGCAGAAGCAGCGTTGCGTCGATTGGCGGCCCCGGCAGCATTTGATACCCAGGCATTCTTGGGCGGACGCGCGCAGCTGATCGGTATAGAGCTGGACGAAGATTGCCCGGTGGTAAACACGCCGCTGCGCCAGTTAACGGACCTGTTTTCAACGTTGCGCGCCGTGGTGGTAGGGGTGCGACGTGAAGGCCGCCTGTTTGCCCCGGACGCCGGTGACCAACTGTTTGTTGGCGATGACATCTACCTGTTTTGCCACACGGAAGACTTGAACAGGTCGTTGGAAATATTTGGAAAGACCAACAGAAAACAAGAGCGCGTCGTTATTGTTGGCGGCGGCAATGTTGGGCTTGCCGTTGCAAAAGCCCTGGAAACCCGCACTGAACGGGTGCGGGCCAAAGTGATTGAAATTGACCGCAAAATCGCAGAAGTAGCCGCTGATGATTTAGAACGCACTATCGTTTTGAATGGTGATGGCCTGAACAGTGAGCTGCAATCGGAAGCAGGAATTGAACGCGCCGACGCAATACTTGCGGTAACTGATGACGACAAAACCAACATTCTGGCCTCGGTCCGGGCCAAGGCGGCGGGCTGTAAAATGGCGATTTGTCTAATCAATGACCCGACGCTGGTGCCTTTGATGCGAACCCTTGATATTGACGCCTACATCAACCCGCGCGCAACCACCGTTAGTTCAATCCTGCGCCACATTCGCCATGGCCGGGTCCGTGAAGTGTATTCCGTAGGTGACGCCGAGGCGGAGGTGATCGAAGCGCAGGTTCTTTCGACATCACCCATTTCCGGTAAAGCCATTCGTGACATTGAATTTCCCGAAGGTGTTTTGGTTGGGGCGGTTATGAAAGGTGACAAGATAGAGCGTCCAACCGGATCGACCCGGATTGATGAAGGTGACGTGATCACCATATTTTCCATGGCCGCCGATGTTCCCGAAGTTGAGCGTCTGTTGCAGGTTTCGATAGATTTTTTCTGATGCGCGAACGCATTCTTTCTTTGCCGCTTATTATTATTCTTATGGGGCTGGGGTCAGTCACCATGTACCTGCCTGCTGCCCACGCGGCTGTGGTGCAGGACTATGGCACTATGCGGGCGTTTTTCCAGGCTGCAAATATGTTTGCAATACTTACAATTGTGCTGGGTATTGCCACCTCAAACCGTACAATAAACCGCCCGGGTCGCAGCTATTTGTTGGCACTAATGGCCGCTTTCGTTGCACTGCCTTTGATGCTGGCCGTACCATTTAGCTTAGCGGTGCCCGATACAGCATACCTGAACGCCTACGTTGAAATGGTTTCAGATTTTAGCACCACCGGGTTGACACTGTTTGATGATCCATTGCGTTTACCGCCTTCGGTCCATCTTTGGCGCGCGCTGGTCGGCTGGATGGGAGGGTTATTTATTCTAGTAGCTGCGGTGGCAATATTGGCACCGATGAATTTGGGTGGTTTTGAGGTTTTGTCGACACCCCATGCAGGGCGTGGAGCATCCGATCAATCACAGGCTGCTTGGCATGGTGATGGCTCAGAGCGCCTGACGCGTTATACCGCCAAGATATTTCCAATTTATGCGGGCTTAACCCTCGCGCTTTGGATCATCTTACTGGTTTTAGGGGACACGCCGCTTGTGGCCATCAGCCACGCAATGTCGGTTTTGTCCACCAGTGGTATTTCACCCATTGGCGGCCTGAACGATGCAGGATCCGGCATGCGGGGCGAAGCCATAATATTTTTGGTACTGATGTTTGCCATTTCACGCCAAGCCTATGCTGCGGATCGGCTTGGAGATGGTTTTTCGCGTTTTATCTCAGACCCCGAATTTCGATTAGGTCTTTTTTTGGTGGCTGTAATTACCGGCATGCTGTTTTTACGCCACTGGGTGGGGGCGTTAGACGTCAATGGGGTTGATAGCCTGCCCAGTGCCTCGCAAGCCCTTTGGGGCGGAGTTTTTACAGTTATGTCATTTCTAACGACAACCGGCTTTGAAAGCATGGCCTGGTCGGCCGCGAGTCAGTGGTCGGGGTTGGAAACGCCAGGAATATTGTTGATGGGTTTGGCATTAATTGGCGGTGGCGTGGCGACAACCGCGGGTGGGGTAAAATTGCTGCGGGTCTATGCGCTATACAAACATGGAACCAGAGAGATGGATCGGCTGGTTCATCCATCTTCTGTTGGCGGTTCAGGTATTGCCGCCCGGCGTTTGCGACGTCAGGGTGCACATGTGGCTTGGGTCTTTTTCATGCTATTTGCCATTAGCATAGCCGTTACCATTACAAGTTTTGGATTGGCCGGCATAGAATTTGAAACATCAATCACACTGGCAGTTGCGTCCCTGTCTACCACGGGACCATTGATAAATATCGCGGCACAATCCCCAATAGATGTTAGTAGTTTCAACGATGCCACTAAGCTAATACTAGCCGGCGCCATGGTCTTGGGCCGATTGGAAACCTTGGCCATTATTGCCCTGTTGAACCCTGGTTTTTGGCGTAAGTAAGGCCCGAGACACACTTGATTTTGTTCAAAATTTTTGGGCTGGCAACTCTACTCTGTGCGTACCATACTACGCCCCATTAAATAACGGCCTGCCGTAGAGAGGCAGAACGCAAAAAAACCGCGCAATAAAAAGGCTTAAAAATGGCTGGTGATAAACAAAATCTGCAGGATGTATTCCTGAACAATGTTCGCAAAACCAAAGTACCCGTAACAATATTTTTGATTAATGGCGTCAAATTGCAGGGCGTCATAACCTGGTTTGACAATTTTTGTGTACTTTTGCGCCGCGATGGTCAGGCGCAATTGGTCTATAAACACGCAATTTCAACGATTATGCCGTCCCAGCCCATCAGTCTTTACGATGGTGAAGAGGCCTCGTGAAAGAACACGACGCGCACCTGACGCGCGCCTGGGTAATTCATCCGGAAATCAAGTCTGCCAACACCCGACGGTCAACCGAACCGGCGCTTCAGGAAGCTGTTGCGTTGGCGGCGGCTCTGCCCAATCTTGATGTGATTGGTGCCGATGTTGTGCGTCTGCAAAAAGCCCAGCCTGGCCAATTGTTCGGCAAGGGTAAAGTTGCCGAGTTTAAGGAAATTCTAGCTAAAAATGAGATAGAGTTGGTGTTGGTGGATGGGCCATTGTCACCTGTTCAGCAACGCAATCTTGAAGAAGTCTGGGATGTAAAACTGTTGGATCGAACCGGTTTGATCCTGGAAATTTTTTCCGATCGCGCCCAAACCCGCGAAGGTGTGTTACAGGTTGAAATGGCCGCCCTTAGCTACCAACGTACCCGATTGGTGCGGGCCTGGACCCACCTGGAACGCCAACGTGGCGGTCTTGGCTTTGTTGGTGGCCCTGGTGAAACTCAGATTGAAGCTGACCGTCGGGCAATTGACGATGCCATCGTTCGTATTCGTCGCCAATTATCAAAAGTTGTAAAAACCCGCCAGTTGCACCGGGCGGCCCGGGCCAAGGTGCCCTATCCAATCGTGGCATTAGTGGGTTATACCAACGCCGGAAAATCCACATTATTCAATCGCCTGACCGGGGCGTCTGTTATGGCAGAGGACATGTTGTTCGCCACACTAGATCCCACAATGCGCGCCATAGAACTGCCTTCGGGGAAAAACATCATCCTGTCAGACACGGTTGGATTTATTTCGGAATTGCCTACAGAACTGGTGGCAGCTTTTAGGGCAACCCTGGAAGAGGTGCTTGGGGCCGATATAATTTTGCATGTGCGCGACATCAGCCATGAACAAACACAACAACAGGCATTTGATGTGGAAACTATTCTGGCGACCTTGGGAGTAGACGAAAATATCCCGCGTATGGAAGTTTGGAATAAAATTGACGTGCTGGATACTACTGAACAGGAAAACCTTGCAACCAAGGCCAATCGGCAGGACGATGTATTTGCAATATCAGCCCTTGCCGGAACCGGGTTGGAACCACTGTTGGCAGCGGTATCCGAGGCGCTTGAAGAAGATCAAAACCAATGTGTTCTTGAACTGACTTTTGCAAAAGGTCGGCAACGGGCCTGGTTGTTTGAACAAAGCGTGGTGGACAACGAAGAATTGACCGAAACCGGCTATTTGATGCAAGTCACCTGGTCAGAGCGTCAAGAAAAGCAATACCAAGATATGGCAGGTTAGTTAGACGGGGTTGCTTTTGGACTGGGCTGCAAATGCGTTATCCCAACAGCGGCAGCACGGGCAAGGTCTGGGTCAAGCGACATAGGGATATATTCCCCACGGCGCCAAAGTTCGCCCAGATCATCATAGTGACGTGACAAGGGGTGACCCGATTGACCGGTAGAGATCACAAAGACAGAACTATCAGGATCGGCAAAATCATAAACGCCGCGATAACCAGCGCCGTGTACATTTAGAAAAGGTTTGGGATCTTTGCCACTGGTGCGACCCCGTTGCAGGGTGTTGTCGCCACCACTTGTGGATTGGCGAATATTTACGAAAAATTTCAGCAAGGGCACATCCCCCAAAACGGCGTGATCATGGGTGGCCTCATGGGCATCCCCCCAACGCAAAGATTCCAGCGTGCCCGCGTGATTTTCAGTAATCCACAGTAAAGCATCATCCAAGGACTGTCGGGCAATATCTGTGCATGTTTCCACGGGGGCTGATTGTGACACATCGCACCATGCACCAGCCCCATCAATATCGCGATACACCCGTTCAATGAATACTGGTTCAACATGGCTGAATTCACTGGATAACGGCCCCAGATCATCCTGGATCAGGCGGGTTTGCAGGGCCCGCAACCAGGCAGCGTATATTAATGGTTCTGGCAGATGCTCGCTCATTTCGCCATTCCACTGTGCTAGCAGCGCTAGCGCCCGTTGGCGTAACCGGGCCGTAGTTCCTTCGGCAGCGGTATCGCCGGTGAACCACAGATTGGCAGCAATCAAAGGCAATAGGCTACGAGCGGTGAAACTGACTGTATCCAACTGGGCCTCAATAAAGCTGTCGCGGGTATGAACTTCGCGATTTTGCATAAGTTTCTTCCAGCGTTGTACCCTTTGTGTATCGCCCCAAAGAAATGACACATGGAACGGGAAAGGACGATCAACAGTTTTGTTGTTGGTATTGCCCAAGATGCCGCCCTTTGGTGACATAAATTCCGGATTGCTGGTGTAATTCGTAAAACCTTGCCATTGGTTTTGCGCCTGCCAGCCCGGAACTGGCAAACGCCCAAAAGACTTGTGCTGGGCTGTGCGCCGGGGTATCCGGCCAATGGTTTTCATCGCAATGGTTTCGCGATCCACAACCGTCAGATTTTGTGAAGGAGCTACATAATAGGCCCCGGCTGCAAGCGCCTCTTTGACGGATTGCGCCGTCATTATTCGCTGGCCATAAGTCATTGAAGTATCTGCACTATCCAGCACCGTCCATGCCACTGAAGCCACATGACCAGGCGGTGTAATCGCAGCCAAATTATAGTGTGAACCCGGCAGGATTGGTCCATTATCAGACCATTGCAAGGTAATTGTTTTTGGCGTTGCCCCTTTGATTTTGATAATGGACGTCCGGGTGCGAAGGGGTTTATAGCCTTCTGGCGTTAATACCTCTGTAGGATTGTCTGGGTTAAGTTTTTCAATCAGTACATCCTGATCATCCACATAGGCAGAGGTAAGCCCCCACCCCAATTGGTTACTGCGCCCTACCATGATGGTTGGAATACCGGGGATCGTGGCCCCAATCACACCGCCGCTGGACAGCTCAAGCCGCGACAAATACCAAACTGACGGCGCGCTAAAACCCAGATGCGGATCATTGGCCAGCAGGGTTGATCCGGTAGCTGAACGTGACGGTGCGGCGGCCCAGGCATTGGAAGCTCCGGCAAGGGGCTTACGGTGAAATGGTGACAACGGGTGCTGTGCCTGTTGGGGTAAAGAAACATATCTTGGGGCCGTGGGGAACAGCCCGGAATATTCCGGCAATGCGCTGATAGGGTTCCCCGGAGCGTCGGGCATAATATCCAAAACTCTAGCCGCCGGCAGCATCAAAGAGGTTCGCGCCAACAGCACTTCTTCATCCAGATGCGACGCTAATTGCAACGCCATTAGTTTTGCAATGGCAATGGAATCAGCAGGTTGCCAAGTGGCAATTTGATTTGAAAACAAGAAAAATTCTGGGGCACCACGACCAAGGGAACCCAGGTTGACCTGGCTCAGCCATGCATTTACTCCCGCCGAATAAGCAGTAAGCGCCTCCATAGTTTGTTCATCCAGCGCCTGCACGGAACTGACAGATAGGCGATAAATATCAAGCCGTCGTAGTAGTTCATCAACTGAAACAGTTCGTTCGCCGAATATTTCCGACAATCTTCCCTGCGCGGTACGCCGCATCATCATCATTTGCCACATACGGTCCTGAGCGTGAACAAACCCAAGGCCAAAAAACACATCTTCGTTGGCCTGAGCAAAAATGTGGGGTACATTTGCATGGTCGCGAACAATTTCAACAGGGCCGCTTAAGCCGCCCACTTCAAAGCTGGTGTCATAGTCCGGGATCGAACGTAGACCCAGCCAATAGACGATACCAACCCCCAAAAACAGCAGAACTACCAGTGTCGAAAATAGACGAAGCAGCCAGCGAAAAAGCGTTGCCATGGGACCCTGTCATTGACCAAGAAAAATCAGCCGTTACTAAGGCCTACTTATAGGATATTTTCATTGTGGGAGAAAGCCAATGGCGAAGGTAACATTTTTAGGGCTTGGGGTCATGGGATATCCGATGGCAGGCCATCTGCAATCAAGCGGGCATGAGGTTACAGTTTACAACCGAACAGTTGCCAAATCGAAAAACTGGGTCGCGCAATATGGGGGCTGTTTAGCATTAACCCCGCATAAAGCTGCCGAGGATGCTGAATTTGTTTTCGCATGCGTCGGCAATGATGATGATCTGCGTGCCGTTACACTGGGTGATGACGGCGCATTTTCCGGGATGAAAAAAGCGTCAGTGTTTGTTGATCATACAACCGTTTCCGCAGCCGTAACCCACGAGCTTTACAGCGCGGCGATGGAGTTGGGATTGGCGTTCGTTGATGCGCCGGTGTCAGGCGGGCAGGCGGGGGCAGAAAACGGTGCTCTGTCGGTGATGTGTGGTGGTAATGCGGATGCTTACGCGCGCGCAGAGCCGATTATCAATTGCTACGCAAAAATGTGCCGCCTGCTTGGCGACAGTGGTGCCGGGCAACTTACCAAGATGTGCAATCAGATCGCTATTGCTGGCGTGGTTCAGGGTTTGGCCGAAAGCCTGCATTTTGCCCAGGCAGCGGGGTTGGACGGGCAGGCGGTGATTGATGTTATCAGCCAGGGTGCTGCCGGGTCATGGCAGATGAGCAACCGCTATAAAACCATGCTGGCCGATGAATTTGAGCACGGCTTTGCTGTGGACTGGATGCGCAAGGATTTGGGGATTTGCCTGGACACAGCTGATGAAAATGGGGCCAGCCTGCCGATGGTGGCGCTGGTTGATCAGTTTTATAAAGACATTCAGAAGATGGGCGGGAACCGGTGGGACACGTCCAGCCTGATCCGGCGTCTAAAGTTGCCGGACTAGGGTGTCAGACAATATCAAAACCGGGCGGTGCCAGGGTGAAACCATCAAAGTCAAAGCCGGGGGACACGGTACAGCCAACAAGGGTAAAATCACCGGTGCTTCGGGCTGATTGCCAGTGATGCGTTGGGACGATGAGTTGCGGTGCTTGCCCGGCGGACAGGTCGGGGCCTAAAATTGCATCGCTCTTTGGGCCTATATCCGTTGCGCTGATCGACAAGATCAGGGGCGCACCAGTGTAGTAATGCCAGATTTCTACCGCATCTACTTGGTGCCAATGGCTGGTTTCCCCAGCTTTCAACAGAAAATAGATACAGGTGCCTGTTGGGCGACCGCGACCGTTAGCCACCCAGGTTTGCCGGTAGTGTCCACCTTCTGGGTGGGGTTTTAGATCAAGGTGGGTGATGATTTCGGCTGCGGTTTTCATTCTGTTGGACCTTAGGTCGAATGCTTTTGTTGAAACAAGCGATAGAGTGAAATTCCCCAAAGCAATACCGAAATTGGACCGCAGATCAGGATAACAACAACATTGGCTTCAAAGTTGATGCCTGACCAAAAGAGACCAAAATATCCAAAGGCTGCACCCAAGGGAATGAACAGGCTGACAAGATAACGGGATTTGTTAATGCGCAGGTTTTCAAACTGCGTCAGCCAGATGTTAGGTGCAGCTTTGGTTCCGGCTTTCAGCGCAATCAGGCTTAGGGCGATCAGCACAGGTAACAAAAGAGAAAAGGGAAAAATCCCGATCAGTGGCCCAAGGGCGAATAGGGCCAGCAATAACAGGGCGCTCAGAATATAGGCCGGCTTATTGCCCCGGTCTTGACCGGCGGCCAGCCAGTCAAACCCGATATGGCCAAATAAAAACACAATATATCCAAGCAAGAACTGCAGTACAAAATCGGTTGGGTCGCCCCAGATAAATTCAACAACGCCACCATCAGGGCCATCTACGACATTCCAGATGTAGCCATTCCAAAGACCCAAGAACAAACCAATGCTACCGTTTAGCAAAATAGCTTGCCAAAGCGTTCCCGCACCCATGACACGGCGATAAAAGTAATATCCAACACTGACTGACAAAAGCGCGTGCCACGCCAGACTGGTCCAGAGGATCGAAAATGGCAGAGCTTCATACAGGACATTGACCACGATGCCTTCTATCAGAAAGCCAAACAGAGCCGCCCCGACAAAGAACCCGGCAAAGCCCCGGACCTGAAAATGCCGGATAGCCCACAGGAATATGTAGCCAAACACGCCGTAAACGAAAAACAGCCAAACGCTCAGCGTGTCACTGTTAACCTGGTAAAACCAAAGCTCTGAACATACTGCTAGGATTGCGCCGATACTGACAATTTCAATAGATGGGTTCAGGACACTGCGCAGGGTGAAAGGCATTAGGTTTCCAAAAAGTCAGCCTCTTAATACAGATAGACCGGCATATTCAGCCGATTCACCCAGCATTTCCTCAATCCGGATCAGCTGATTGTATTTCGCCAGCCGGTCAGAACGTGAAAGTGAGCCAGTTTTTATCTGGCCGCAATTGGTGGCGACGGCAAGATCGGCGATAGTCGTGTCTTCGGTTTCACCGGATCGGTGGCTCATCACATTGGTAAAACCAGCCCTGTGCGCCATGTCAACGGCGCGCAGGGTTTCAGACAGGGTGCCAATCTGGTTGACCTTGACCAGCATTGAATTGGCCGAGCCCAGTTCGATACCGCGTGCCAGTCGGGTAGGGTTGGTAACAAATAGATCATCACCCACAAGTTGAACCTTGTCACCAATCGCGTCGGTCAATGCCTTCCAACCATCCCAGTCATCTTCGTCCATGCCGTCTTCGATACTGATGATCGGGTAATCGGCGGCCAGTTTCGCCAGATAGGTTACATTTTCATCCGAGGACAGGGATTTGCCTTCGCCGGTCATTTCATATTTGCCGTCCTTAAAATATTCAGACGCTGCGCAATCCAATGCCAGATGAATGTCTTCGCCGGGCTTATATCCAGCCTTTTCAATGGATTTCAGAATAAAATCAAGTGCATCGCGACTGCTGGACAGGTTGGGTGCAAAGCCACCTTCATCGCCAATGCCAGTGTTGTGGCCAGCATCTGACAGTTCCTTTTTCAAGGTGTGAAAAATTTCCGACCCCATGCGCACCGCATCGCGGATATTGCCTGCCGAAACCGGCATGATCATGAATTCCTGAATATCTATTGGATTATCAGCATGTTCACCGCCATTGATGATGTTCATCATCGGCACCGGTAACACCCGGGCTGCCGAGCCGCCAACATAGCGATAAAGCGGCAGGGCTGAAAAATCAGCCGCGGCTTTGGCCACCGCGAGCGACACACCCAGAATGGCGTTGGCCCCCAGACGGGCCTTGTTATCGGTGCCGTCCAGTTCAATCAT
The DNA here is from genome assembly GCA_965224795.1 of Paracoccaceae bacterium. GTDB lineage: Bacteria > Pseudomonadota > Alphaproteobacteria > Rhodobacterales > Rhodobacteraceae > NVTR01. The sequence continues at coordinate 111,221 of CBDDAE010000001.1, forward strand.
GGCCGCATCAATAGTTTCCTGTTCTGTGGCGTCCATGCCAACCAGGTCTTCGGCCAGCTCGCCGTTGACTGATTCAACGGCCGCCAAAACACCCTTACCCAGATAGCGCCCTTTATCGCCGTCTCGCAGTTCTACCGCCTCATGGGCACCTGTTGACGCCCCGGACGGCACCGCCGCGCGCCCCATCGTGCCGTCGTCCAGGATCACGTCGACCTCAACCGTCGGATTGCCACGGCTGTCGAGAATTTCACGGGCTATGATATCGATAATGGTACTCATACTTTATCCTTTTTTAGCGGCACACCGTATAGTTCCAATCGGTGGCCTTTAATTTCGTAGCCTAGTTTAGTGGCAATTTTTTCCTGTAACACTTCAATATCGCGGTCAACAAATTCAATTACTTCACCACTGTTTAAATCAATCAAATGGTCGTGGTGGTCGCGATCAGCAGTTTCATAACGCGAACGGCCATCGCCGAATTCGTGCCGCTCTAGGATACCGGCATCTTCAAATAGTTTGACGGTTCGGTAGACTGTTGCCAGTGAAATATTGGGATCAATTTTCAGCGCCCGGGCGTATAGCTCTTCGACATCCGGGTGGTCGTCGGACTGATGTAAAACCCGCGCTACAATCCGGCGTTGATCAGTCAGACGCAGCCCGTGTTCTTCGCATTTATTGATGATCGGGTTGGTCACACAATGTCCTTTAGTGTCATGAATATTCCTAGCGTACAGGTCGACAAAGAGAAACCTGAAATGCATTTCTTATAGTTAGTTGTTTTTGACAATAATTGTTATATACACATATTATGTTTGATTTTGAAAAAATACCAATACATTGGGTAAACCGACTAAGTGTTCTATCGCGCCGTGAGTTGGGCCAGAGATTTAAGACAGCAGGTTATAATATTAGTCCAGAAGAATGGGCAATTTTGTTGCTGCTTTGGCGTGAGGATTGCCAAAGTCCCGGAATTATGTCGGCCCGCACAGTGCGTGATCCCACCACCATGACCAGGTTGATAGACACTATGGTGCGCAAAGATCTGGTAAAGCGGCGCGCCGACAAATCAGATCGGCGCCGATCTTTTGTTTGTCTAACAACCAACGGGCAGGGGCTGGAACCGGTGCTGATAGCGATCGCTGGACCAATGATTGAAATTAGTTTGACCGGAGTGTCGCAACAGGAAGCTGCAACCACATTGAAAGTATTGAGAAAAATGGCAGAAAATTTGCAGTTGGCTACAAAAAAGAGAGGGAAGTAATGAACGGATACAACTATGATAAGTTTGATGCCGAACATTATGAATTGGTAAAATTTGATGGCCCGGAAATGGGCAATAAAGCGTCGGATGGCTTGGTGGTGGGATTGGACGGAAAACCCCGTCAGCTGTTGGATTTTAGCGGCCCCTTTCTGGTGTTGGAATTTGGTAGCATAACCTGTCCATTATTTCAGTCACGCCGCAAAACCATGGCGCTTATGGGGCAAGAGTTTCCTGATGTCAGTTCGGTCATAGTTTATGTGCGCGAGGCGCATCCTGGAAACATCATATCGTCCCATGGGGATATGGATGAAAAGATTAAACGCGGGCGCCAGTTGCGCGACACCGACGGAGAAGGGCGTGAAATCCTGATAGATAAGATGAACGGTGATATTCACGCCGCATATGGAAGCTACCCAAATGCTGTTTTTATTATTAACAAAAATGGCTGTGTGGTTTATCGCAGTGCCTGGAACAACCCAATGGGTACCAGAAAAGCGTTGCGCAGGTTGATGTCAGGAAAATCCGTGCGCGCAGAAGCCATGTTTTTGCCTGCCGTACCGACAATTGCAATCGCCACTTTCAAACAGGCCGGCCAAGGATCGGCACAGGACTTTTTCCGGGGTTTGCCGCGTTTAGCCTGGAACAATCTGATCCGTCGAAACCTGCGGCTGTTATTTAGGCGCAGCGTAAAAATTGACCCTAATATCGGGTGTTAACTTGTTACATCAACTCTGGTTCGCGCCCTAAGCGGGATGCCAGCGGGGCAACAGTTAGCCCCTGCACAATGATTGAAAAAATGACGACTATATAGGTCGCCCCGAGAATCATAGGTTTCCATTCACTGTCTGGCAATGACAGGGCCAAAGCTACTGATATACCGCCCTTTAATCCGCCCCAGGTCATGATCGGGATGACGCCGGGTGAAAAATCGCGAAACGGGCGTAAGATCAGTACCGGTACCGCGACCGCCGCCAGTCGAGCCACCAAAGCCAGGCCTATTGCCATTGCGCCAGAGACTAAGGTGTCCAGGTTTAAAGCAACTGCGAACACTTCAAACCCTATCATCAGGAACAGGATCGCGTTCAGAATTTCGTCGACCATATGCCAGAAAGCCTGCACATATTGCCGGGTTTCTTCGGACATGCCGTGCTTGGTGCCAACATCGCCTATGAACAGCCCGGCACAAACCGCCATGATCGGGGCCGAGACATGCAAAGCCACTGCCAGTTCATAGCCGCCAAAGGCCAGACCAAGGGTGATCAGCACCTCAAGTGAATAATCGTCAATGCGTCGCATCACCCGAAATGTCAGCCAGCCCAGCACGATACCCAAGACGGCACCGCCCACGGCTTCCTGAACAAACAGTTTCGCAGCACCGCCCAACCCAGAACCGTGGCTATCGCCAGTAGGAAAAGCGATGCCAAGCAATACCAGAAACACCACATAACCAACGCCGTCGTTAAACAATGATTCCCCAGCTATTTTTGTTTCCAGCGATTTACGTAAATTTGCCTCGCGCAGCACACCCAATACGGCCACTGGATCAGTTGGGGAAATCAGCGCCCCGAACACCAGTGCTATCAGAATTGGCATTCCGGTCAGGTAACTGAAACCAAAGCCAAAAATTACAGTTGAAAGAGCAATGCCCATGGTGGCCATCAGAAATACAACGCGCCACTGGACACGCAGGTCGGCAATTTTTACATGCAGCGCCCCGGCAAACAACAACAGACCCAACATACCTTCGAGCAATGCGTCTGAAAAATCGATCCCGCTGACAATGCCGCGCACCGTGTTGGCCATGCCTAGATCAGGCAACAACACGTCCAGCCCCAGCACCATAACCGAAGCCGCTAGGGCAACTATTAAAATGCCAATTGCTCCGGGCAGTCTCAGGAACAAATAGTTAACGGCCCCAAACGCCCCGGCAAGGACGATCAGCAGTGAAGCAACTTGTAGGATATTCATGGTTGGGTGCCCGCTCGTTTTTTTGCAGTCTTAACACAGCACGCTCAAATGCGAAACGACCTAAGCAAGGGGGGCTGTATTGGACCGATTCAGTTTTATGTCCGCCCAGATCGGCAGGTGATCCGATGCAATTTTACTTAACTTGGTTTCAGTTACCCCGGCACCTGTAATTTGCAAAAGACTATTGGTAGCTATCCGATCAAGCGCTGCCACCGGACGTGCAGAATGAAAACTATTGCCCGGGCTAAGAAGTTCAAAATTCTTAGCTAATGGTTCCAGTCCGCGGCTCTCAGACCATTCATTGAAATCACCTATAATAGCGGTAGCCATACAGTCGTCGCCAAAAATTTCGCAAATTCTGGCCATCTGACGGCGTCGGTCTCGGCGCAACAGCCCCAAATGCGTTGCCACCAGGCGAAATCCGTTGCTTAACTCGACAGACAGGGCGCCACGTGGCTCGGTCCCTGGCAAATCCAATGGTATGCTACGCAATATTTCCAAACCGGATTTTACCAAAACGGCGTTGCCATGCCAGCCAACAGAAGCTCCATTTCCCGGCAACGTCACAAACTGAAAATCGGTATGCGCTTCAATCAAATTGGCGGGCAGGGCTGCGGGCCGGTCACCAAGCCGACGGTCTGCTTCCTGCAAAGCAATGACATCAGCGTCCAGACTGTTCAGAACGTCAACAATTCGTCCTGGACGCCGTCGCCGATCAAGCCCGACACATTTTCGGACGTTGTAACTTGCCAGACGGAAATGGTTTTTGCTGCTCATAATCATAAGATAGTCCCAAATCCAAATAATTGAAGATTGCGTCAATAGCCTTTAAGGATAACTTATGATTATCCGTGGTCACGGCATTATCGTATATCTTATTTGGGGCGGCCTTTTGGCTGCGGCTTTGGTCGCTATGTTTTTAGGCCAATGGTCATTGACCTTTGTCGCCACGTTGACATTGCTGGTGTCCCTTGCGCCGTCGGTTTTGTCAGACCGCTACCACGTTAACCTGCCTTGGCCATTTTTCACCGGTATAGTTTTGTTCATCTTTGCCACATTATTTCTGGGCGAAGTCTTAGATTTTTATAATCGGTATTGGTGGTGGGATGTTCTGTTACATGGGTTGTCTGCGGTTGGATTTGGGTTGGTAGGTTTTGTTTTTATTTTCGCCCTATTTGAGGGCGACCGCTACGCCGCACCAGCCTGGGCGATCACGTTCATTTCCCTAAGTTTTGCAATTTCAATTGGTGCGCTATGGGAGATTTTTGAATTTCTCATGGATCAGGCCTTTAGTCTGAATATGCAAAAATCCGGCCTACAGGACACCATGCAGGATTTAATAGTGGATACCATCGGGGCCAGTGTTGGCGCTATGGCGGGATATGGGTTCTTACGGGGGCGCAACAAATCCGGCCTGCCGGGTATGATTGCAGAATTTGTGCGCTCAAATCGGTGGTTGTTCAAAAATTTTAACTCACGAAAATAATCAGCCGCCGAAAAGGCCTGAATTTATGAGAATACCCGCGTCATAAGGTGATATCCGTCGCGCATCTTAAACCCGGCTCGAGAATAGATTTTTTCGGCGCGGTTTTTTTGGCTAACCTCTAAATGCAGAGCCTTTACTCCATGTTCCGACAGGGCCGGTAGGATACTGGAAAGTACCTCGGTCCCCATACCCCGTCCACGGACGTTTGCGCGAATAAAAAACTCATCGATAAAGCCATCAATTCCACCAAATTCCACCGAGTATCCAAAGGATATGACGATATAGCCAACCGGGGCTTTGCGGGGGCCAATCAAATAGGCAACCCCATGCGGCGTGCCTTGCAATAGTGGCATTACCGCAGTTCGCAGTTCTGCCTGGCTACGCTGAATGCCTTCATGTTCATAAAAAGCGGCAACCAGCGGTAATATCACGTCCAGATCGTCAGCTACACACAGATGCAAAGACGCGCTCATAACCGGGCAAGCCTTTCTGTCAGCAGTTTAAAAAACCCATCCGCATCAACCCCGCCAATAAACATCGCGTTTGCTGGGCGATCAGTGACGCCCCACCAGTCAGCAACTGTCATACCTCGGGTCAAATCACTTTCGGTTTCGATTTCCACGTTGATATGACGACCAGTGAACAGATCGGGTTTCAATAGATAGGCGATGACGGTCGGATCATGCAGAGGCGCACCTTCGGAACCGTATTTTTCCTTGTCAAAACGTTCAAAGAAATGCGTCCAGCTGGCAACTACGTCGCCGACCTTGCTGCCAAGCGCGGTAAATCTGTCAATATGGGGCTGGGTGACCAGTACCTTATGCGTAACATCCAGCGGCATAACAACCAACGAGACACCTGATTTGAACACAATATCAGCAGCTTCCGGGTCAACGTAAATGTTAAATTCGGCGGCCGGTGTGATATTTCCAACTTCAAAATATGCGCCGCCCATCAACACGATCTCTGCTACCCGTTCAACAATATCAGGGGCTTTCTCAAAGGCCACAGCGATATTTGTCAGCGGTCCCAGGGGGCAGATGGTAACGGTTCCTGCCGGTTCGCGGCGCAGGATTTCGATGATGAAATCAACTGCGTGTTCGTCTTGCAAAGGCATGGTGGGATCTGGAAGAATAATACCATCCAGACCGGTTTTTCCATGCACATGTTCAGCAGTAACCAGTTTTCGACTTAAAGGCGCGTCACATCCGGCAAAAACCGGTATATCAGTCACGCCTGCCACTTCGCAGATAATGCGGGCATTTTTGGCAGTCAGGGGTAGCGGTACATTGCCCGCTACACAGGTAATGCCCATTACCTTTAGATCGTGAGGGCTGGCCAGCGCCAACAGAATTGCCACCGCATCGTCCTGACCAGGATCAGTATCTATAATAATTTTGCGGGGCATTAGACGTCTCCTTGGAAAGGAAAGACTGTCTTAGCCCCGCAGGGAAGTAAAGCCAACAATACCGGGGTGATCCGGTAATCGCCTAGCCGTCGAAATCAACCTCTTCCGCTATGCGCAAGGCGTCGGCGCGATGTGCTGCCATATCCATTAGATTGATACTATCAGCCGTGTAATTGCCCCAGCTTGCCACCAGAGAAGATGGTTCTGTCCCCGGAGCAATCGGGTATTCGAAATTTGCTTCGGCGTATATTTCCTGGGCCACCGGAGAGGTTAGAAATTCCATGAATTTCAGTGCCTCGTCGGCATGGGGCGCTGATTTTGTCATAGCAACACCGGAAACATTTACATGGGTTCCACCATCAGCAAAAACTGGAAAATCAAGCCGAACCGCGTCAGCCCAGGCGACCTGTTCAGGGTTTGCCAGCATCTGGCCCATGTAATAGGTATTACCCAGGGCGATATCGCATTCGCCAGCCCAAATTGCCTTGATTTGCGCCCGGTCATTGCCCTGGGGCTTGCGGGCAAGGTTGGCTTTCACCCCCTTCATCCAATCGCGTGCGTCTTCCAGACCATGATGCTCAATCACTGCTGACGTAAGGGCTGTTGTGTAGGCGTGGGTACCAGAGCGCGTACAAATACGCCCGGCCCATTTCGGAGCAGCCAGATCTTCGTATGTTGTCACTTCGCCCTCTGCGACGCGGTCTTTGCTGGCATAAATAATTCGGGCGCGGGTGGTCAGGCCCCACCAATGTCCGTCCGGATCGCGAAAATCTGCCGGTATGTTGGCTTGCATGGTCGCCGATTGAACACTTTGGGTAACCCCGGCTTCTACCGCCTTGGCAAGGCGCGAAATATCAACTGTTAATATCACATCCGCTGGTGACCGATCGCCTTCAGCCAAAAGCCGTTCAATCATGCCCTTGTCCAAAAAGGCCACGTTAACCTTAATCCCGGTTTTTGCAGTAAAGGCGTCGGTCAGCGGCTTTATCAATTCCGGTTGGCGGTAGGAATATACATTCACTTCAGCAGACAATACCGGGGAGGCTACCATTAACGCTGCGATACATGTTGTTAGTTTTGTTAGGGGCATTTTGCTCTCCTTGGTTTCGCCGGAAATTAAACCTGAGTCTTTTAGTCAAGTCAATACCTGATAAAATTACTAGACTATATTTCTTCATGCTTAACTTCATCCCAAAGGGCATCCATCTCAGCCAAGTCTGAATGTTCTGGCATTTTCCCAATTGCGGATAGTTTATCTTCTACAGCATTGAACCTACGGGTAAATTTTGCATTGGCTGATCGTAACGCAGTTTCCGGTTCAATATTTAGATGGCGCGCAAGATTGGCCATCACAAACAATAAATCGCCAAATTCCTCTTCAATATGTCGGGCAGATTTTTCAGCAATTGCCTCTTTTAGTTCCAGGCATTCTTCCGTAATTTTTTCAATCACCTGATCCGTATTGGGCCAATCAAATCCAACCCTTGCCGCACGTTTTTGTAGCTTCACGGCCCGCATCAGGGCAGGTATCCCAGCCGCAATTCCATCTAAAGTACGCCCATCAGATTTCTCGGCCCGTTCCTTAGCTTTGATTTTTTCCCAGTCGGCAGTTTGTTGATCAGCAGATTTGTTCCGATCTTCATCGCCAAACACATGCGGGTGACGTGCAACCATTTTGTCAGCAATGGCTTTGGTAACACTGTCAAAATTAAACAACCCTGCCTCTTGCCCCATGGCGGCATGATAAACCGTTTGCAACAACAGGTCGCCCAATTCGCCTTCTAAATCCGCCCAGTCCCGGCGTTCAATTGCATCTGCGACCTCATATGCTTCTTCTATTGTGTAAGGGGCAATAGAGGCAAAATCCTGCTCTATATCCCATGGACAACCGGTTTCAGGGTCGCGTAACCGGCGCATTATTTCCAAAAGCCGCGGCAAGCCACCTTTGGGATCATTTACCAGTTTGTCAGAATCAGATGTCATCGCCATGCCCATTTTGCACCAAATATTTCCAGTTATTGCCGGTGCGTGGATCAGTGTCCACAAGACCGCGATTGATCCTGACGACAAATTTGATAATCTCGCTGTAAAACGGGGATAGACACCACATGGCACTGAAAAACGCGAAAGATGATGCGGATACCGCCTTTAGCCGAAAAGACCTAAAGGGGTTGGCATTTGAAAACACCTTTAGCGGTGCCACATCATTTTTACGCCGCCGCTACACCAAGGATTTGACCGGCGCTGATCTGGTTGTCACGGGTATCCCATTTGATCAGGCTGTCACCAATCGCCCCGGCACCCGCCTTGGACCACGCGCCATTCGCGAGGCATCTAGCCTTCAACCGGGTGATCCCCCCTTTGGTTGGGGGTTTGATCCGCTAAGCGAATTTGCAATTATTGACCACGGTGATTTGGCCTATGATTATGGCCATATTGCGCAATTTCCAGCTACGCTAACAGACCATATCAGCAAAATTCTAGCCACTGGCGCAAGTACGTTGGCCCTGGGCGGTGACCACTATATCACGTATCCAATTCTTAAGGCATATGCAGAAAAATACGGCCCCCTGTCTTTGATACAATTTGACGCCCATACCGATACTTGGGCTGATGATGATATGGATCGTATTTGTCACGGCACCATGTTCTACAAGGCGGTAAAGCAAGGCCTTATTGATCCAGCGCGTTCTATCCAGATTGGTATTCGCACCACAAATTCCGACACAATGGGCTTTAATATTATTAGCGCCCGTCAGGCCCATGAAATGGGACCAGCGGCGGTGGCTAAAGAAATTCGCAAAACTGTTGGCGATAACCCCAGCTACCTGACCTTTGATATAGACGGGCTTGATCCGGCTTTTGCCCCCGGCACCGGCACACCGGTTTGGGGTGGGCTTACCACTTGGCAAGCCAGCGCTATGTTGCGAGACATTGCAGGTCTGAACATTGTTGGCGGGGATGTGGTCGAAGTTTCTCCGCCCTTTGACACAACAGGCGCCACTGCAATCGCCGGGGCCCATGCCGCCGCTGACATTATGTGTCTGTTACTTTGGAACAAGCGGGCGACTTCATGACCTGGTTAACCCGCATCGGCATTGCCGTATTGGCGTCACTGTTTTGGATGCGTTTTGCACCCTCATCCGTGACCAAATGGCACGATCCGCCAATCAAAGAATCGGTCCCCAGCCGCAAGGGTTACATAACCTCAATCAAAGTATCCGGCTCCGCGGCCGCGACGTTGGATTTGCTTAATACTATTGCATTGGCTTCGCCCAGAACCAAAGTATTGGCAGGACGTGTGGAAGAAGGGAAAATAACCTACCTGTCGCGTTCCCTGATCTTGGGGGCGCCAGATTATACCACCGTGATGGTAAAAATGACCGGAGGGGGTGGACAGATCACACTATTTGGCCGGTTACGTTTTGGCCTGTACGACTATGGTGTTAATCGAAAGCGTATTCAGTCCTGGGTGCAGACGCTGGAAGCGCTGGAATAAAGTCGCCGCCGGGCAGCCATCCTGAACTTTGCGCCACATCGGATTGTTCAGGCTCATATCACATTTAGCTAACCAGGTTTGTGAACAACTATTATTGATCAGACAAACCACTTCGCCTAATTCATGGCGCGTTCCGTCAGAACCAGTGCAATAATAGTCATAAGCCCCATTTGAAACGCCATTGACGCTGGCAATATCTTCCTTAGCACCCGCTTGTAAAAGTGTTGGGGCCAGAATTAAAATTGCTAGCAAACGCAACATGACTTCGAAATATCACAAACCACTTATCCATTCCACCCCTTGACGCTAACGTGACCAACGGGCAATTGGCTGGCATGGTACCTTTAGACAAACTTCGCCAAATAACTGAACGCTTTGAATTTATTGAAGCAAGCATGGCTTCTGGCGAAGGTGATATCGCTTTATTGGGTAAAGAGTATTCCGATTTGCGTCCGGTTGTAGGTGAAATAGCTGAGTACCGACAAATTCTGGATGACATCGCCGAAGCCGAAGAATGGGCCAAAGACCCGGAAATGAAATCTCTGGCCGACGAAGAACTACCAGTTCTGAAGTCGCGTTTGCCGGATGTCGAACACAAACTTCGAATTGCGTTGCTACCCAAGGACGCCGCTGATGCGCGTCCGGCCATTGTCGAAATACGCCCCGGTACCGGAGGAGAGGAAGCAGCCCTTTTCGCCGCAGATCTGTTGCGCATGTACCAACGCTATTCTGAAAGCCAGGGTTGGAAATTCGAAATAATCTCAGAAACTCAAACCGAACTTGGCGGTATCCGCGAAGTTATTGCCAATGTGAAAGGTGAGGGTGTTTTTGCCCGCCTGAAATATGAAAGCGGTGTTCACCGGGTCCAGCGGGTGCCTGAAACCGAAAGCGGCGGCCGTATTCATACATCCGCCGCCACAGTCGCGGTACTGCCCGAAGCGCAAGAAGTAGATGTCCAGATCGATGCCAAGGATATTCGCATTGATACGATGCGCGCCAGCGGGGCCGGGGGGCAGCACGTTAACACCACAGATTCAGCTGTTCGCATCACCCATATCCCCAGTGGAATTGTTGTTGTCAGCGCCGAAAAATCCCAGCACCGCAACCGAGAAATCGCAATGGATGTGTTGCGCACCCGGCTTTTTGACGCTGAACGTCAACGTCAGCATGCAGAACGTTCCGATGCCCGAAAAAGTCAGGTGGGATCGGGGGATCGCTCTGAACGGATCCGCACCTATAATTTTCCGCAGGGCAGGATGAGCGACCACCGGATCAACCTGACACTTTACAAACTTGATCAGATAATTGCCGGCGATTTGAACGAAATCATCGATGCCCTGACTGCCGATGATCAGGCCACAATGCTTGCGGAGATGGGCGTGTGAATAAACCCGCCACTAAAACGCCGCCAAGGACCTGGCAGTTGATCCTGTCTTCCGCCACCAAGTACCTTGCCGAAGCTGGAATTGAAAATGCCCAATTAGATGCCAGATGGCTGTTGGCCGATGCCTTGGAAATTCAGCGTGATCGGCTGACACTGATACTAACGGAAGCGATCCAACCGGCATATTTAGCAAAATTTGACAGCCACCTGCAACGTCGTTGCCAACACGAACCGGTGTCCCATATTTTGGGGACCCGTCAATTCTTTGGCCGCGAATTCAAGGTGACGCGTGATGTATTAGATCCACGCCCGGAAACCGAAGTTTTGGTTCAGGCAGCCATTGAGCAACCGATTGATAGGATACTGGATTTGGGCACCGGGTCAGGTTGCATTCTTTTGTCAATTCTTGCCGAAATGCCAAAGGCGTATGGCCTTGGAACCGATATATCAGAAGCTGCCCTTACTGTCGCCCGACACAACCGTAAGCAACATAATCTTGTACAAAATTGTACCTTTGCACAAGCCAACTGGCTTGCAGGTGTTGCAGGAAGTTTTGACCTTATTGTTGCTAACCCACCCTATATTTCCGAAGATGAAATGGCTGATCTGGCCCCTGAAATACGTGACTGGGAACCGAAAATTGCACTGACGCCGGGCGGGAATGGATTGGGGGCCTACAAAGAAATTGCAGCCAAAGCATATGAACGTCTGACCGTTGATGGGAGACTGATTGTTGAGATTGGACCAAGTCAGGCTTTGGCGGTAGTGGCGATGTTTCAAGAAGCCGGATTGGCAGAAATTGAAATTCGCCACGATATGGACGGGCGTGATCGCGTGGTCATTGGGCGAAGGCTTGCCTAAACAATCTAAATCCGCACTAATTGTCCCCATACCCGGCCAAAATGATGATTTAATGTTGTTTTCACTTGTTTTCGGTTTGATGACGTGCATATTCGTTTCCACGCAGAACCTTGGGTTTTCACCCAAACTGCAAAAAATGCTGCAAATCCAATCGAACCCGAACAACGACACCGCCGTATTTAGTACTGGCAGAGGTTCAAACAAAAGCCAAAAGGCTGGACAAAAAAACCCATGAGATCTTCAAAGTCGCGTTCGCGCAACAAAAATAACAATAATCGTAACCGCCATTCGGGAAACAATCTGAATCGTGTTTTCGACAGTTCTGGCCCTGAGGGCAAAGTGCGCGGCACCCCTCAGCAGATTATTGAGAAATATAGCCAACTGGCCCGGGATGCGACCCTTGGAAACGACCGGGTTGCTGCTGAGAACTTTCAACAGCATTCTGAGCATTACACCCGTGTTAATGCCGAGGCACAGAAGGAAACTGAAGCCAAGCGCGAAGCCCATGAACGCGAACAACGTGAACGTCAACAGGCCCGCGCTGACCAGCCCCGTCACAATGATCAACAACAGGTCCGTGACCAATCACATTCCGATCGCCCTCAGGACCAGCCAAAGCCGGGCAATCAACCGGCCAATGATTTGGCAAATTCAGAGCAGCCGGATATTGGCAGTACGCCGGCCCAAAGTGCTGAAAGCGGATTGGTGGAAACGCCCGAACAATCAGCGCCCAAGCGCAAACCGCGCACTCGTAAACCCAAAATCGATCCAACTGCTTCAGATCAACCGGAAACTCCTAAAGCGGCAGAATAGCGGGTATTTTCAGGTGTTGAAAATTGCGTGTTGTTTGCCTGTTAAAGCGGCAACTCTGTGGTGTCTTTGATTTCTTCCATAACAAAACTGGCGGAAACATCCGACATTTCAACGCGGCGTATCAACTGTTGGTACAACCGGTCATAATCGGCAACATTTTTGACCCGGGCGCGCACCAGATAATCCAGATCACCCGTCATCCGAAATGCCGACTGAATTTCCGGCATATCGGCTGTGGCCTTGGCAAATGCCGCCAACCAATCAGGATCATGTTGATCGGTGCGGATCAGGATAAAAACAGATAAACCTATTCCCAACTTTTCAGGGTCAAGTATCGCCACCCGGCGTCGGATCACTCCTGAATTTTCCAATGCTTTGATACGTCGCCAGATGGCATTGCGCGACAACCCCACTTTTTCGGCGAGTATTTCCAACGGTTGGTTGGAATCACGTTGTAATTGCCCAAGGATTCGCCGATCTATCTGGTCAATATCATCCATAAATCCAGTATACTGGGAAATTTTCACATTAAAAGTGCAAATTTATGCAACAAAGGGATTTATTCCCATACGAATTGCCCTATTTTCATACATAATCAGCCTGAAGGGGAAGACCATGATTGACCGTGTATTTTTAGATCATCCGCGCAGTGTCGACGAAACTTATCTGGAACATCTGCTGTTTGCCGGACGATTTTCAGGCCTATTGGCCCTGGCCGCCGGGGCAGCTTTAGTGCATGCAATTATCCCCTGCCTGTTTGAAAAAACTGCTAGCCGGATCATAGCTGGATTATATGCGCGCACCCATAATCGGGGCCAGTAACGCTGTTTGACGTGGGCAACTCCTGTAATTTCCCAGCCTGTGGATAACTGCCAAATATACAACAGTTAAAACCGGTTAGAGCCAAGCCGCTTGTACAAGAACGTCCCCGTCCACTAGCATTGCGGCGGGTTAAGGCCGGTGGTTGACTATAAAGTTCAACCTATTTCCGAGCCGATGAGTGGGAGCGATCAATGGCAGATCGAATAGGGGCCACAGCCGTGGTCGCTTTAGCAATGTGCTTAGCAGGCAATACTAATGCACAGGAATTTAAACCATCTCCTGTAGCGCAAATAGAGCTACGTTTATCGCTTGGTGGAGCCCTGTTGCAAATGGGATCGCCTACAACATTTGAACGCGCCTATTTACGGTTTGATGGTGAAGCTGGGGTAGACCTGAAATTTGACAATTTTACTATCTCGCCCCGCGTTGCCAGCTACGGCTGGAATAGTGAGCTAGGGATAGGAAGAGAACGAAGCAACGAACTACTACCTTATATTGACCTGTCCTTTGGCAATTGGATTGTGTCAGCAGGAGACGTGCAAGGACGTCCATTGCCACTACCGGAAAAGATAGCCACGCACACCGTTATAGAAACCCGACCAATATATGCCTATTACGCCGACCGACAGGACATTGACGCCGAAAACGCTGCACCAATTGATGGATTTCGCGACAACTCTCTTACCTCTTCAGGTGGCAAGCTGGCATTGGCCTATGCGCAGGATAACTGGTTCTTACGCGGTATAATTGACCCTGGAATTGTTAAAGACCTTGATCTATTGACTGGTATTTATGTAGCGCGTGAGTATTACAGACTAGAGACTGGCGCTGAATTTACACTTGCAAGCGGTACATCCCTTCGTGCCGGTGCCGCAATTTGGCACCAGGATTCTTACCAAAATACCAATGGTAGAATCGTTGATACCAACACTGGTAGCAAATCAGTTCGCTGGGGCAATGGTGCTATCGGCACCGAATTTGGCATAGCAGCAGATATGGGTAAATTTGACGTCGGACTTACAATTACCGCGATCCAAGGACCCTATTCTGATGCCGTTGTTTCAACGGCCCCCGACGATATGCGAAGCGCTGCGCATCTGATTTCATCATACCAGATAAACGAAAAATTATCCGTTGCTGGCACCTATTCGCAAACCCTTTGGGAATTGACCAATAACCCTAGTCTTGGCTTGCAAACCGGGCGATTGCTGCAAGTGGGTGCTGAATACAAGATTAATGAAAAGATAGCCGTAGGGTTAGGTTATGTTTGGAGCGACAGTTCAGGTTGGAGCGGAGGCGCCGCACCGAAGGCTACACTGTCCTATCCGGTTCTTGGAGTTAGCATTGCCTTCTAATTAGCTGCAACTAGCCAAGCGCCACCTGTAAATTTTCATCAATCTTTTCCAAGAAGCCCTGGGTAGTCAGCCATTTCTGATCTGGACCTACTAGTAATGCCAGGTCTTTTGTCATCTCGCCACTCTCTACAGTATCAACTATGACTTTTTCCAGGGTTTCAGCAAACCTCGCCAATTTAGCGTTGTCGTCCAGTTTGGCGCGATGCTTTAGCCCACCAGTCCAAGCATAGATCGATGCGATTGAATTGGTTGAGGTCGCTTCACCCTTCTGGTGCTGACGATAGTGCCGCGTAACAGTGCCATGCGCAGCTTCTGCCTCAACGATCTTTCCGTCGGGTGTCATCAACTGGCTGGTCATCAGACCCAGTGACCCAAAACCCTGCGCCACGGTATCGGATTGCACGTCACCATCATAGTTTTTACAGGCCCAGACAAAACCACCCGACCATTTCATCGCTGCGGCGACCATGTCGTCGATCAAACGGTGTTCATAGGTGATGTTGGCTTTCTTGAACTTGGCTTCAAATTCCTCTTCAAACACCTTGGCAAACAGGTCCTTAAAGCGCCCGTCATAGGCCTTTAGGATTGTGTTCTTTGTGGACAGATAAACTGGCCAACCCATTTTTAGGCCATAGTTCAAAGATGCACGGGCAAAATCGATGATGCTGTCGTCAAGGTTATACATGCCCATGGCAACCCCGGCGGATGGCGCATCAAAGATGTCTTTCTCAATGATCGACCCGTCTTCGCCAACGAATTTCATCGTCAGTTTGCCTTTGCCCGGGAACAGGAAATCGGTGGCCTTGTACTGGTCACCAAACGCATGGCGGCCAATAACAATCGGCCGGGTCCAGCCGGGTACTAGGCGCGGTACGTTTTTGCAGATGATCGGGGCACGAAAGATGGTGCCGCCCAGAATGTTGCGGATGGTGCCATTGGGGCTGCGCCACATTTCCTTTAAGCCAAATTCTTCGACCCGCGCTTCATCCGGCGTGATGGTGGCACATTTCACGCCAACACCGATTTCCCTGATCTTATTGGCCGCATCAATTGTGATCTGGTCATTGGTATCATCGCGTACTTCCATACCAAGGTCATAATAAAGCAGGTCAATATCCAGGTAGGGCAGGATCAGTTTTTGCTTGATGAAGTCCCAGATGATACGGGTCATTTCATCACCGTCCAGTTCAACAACAGGGTTTTCGACTTTGATCTTGGTCATGGGGCGTCCTTTGGTGCGGGATTCGGTTGCGATCTTTTAGCCTATAATCAGGTCAGTGCAAACACGGTATGCGATTGTATACTTAGTTGGATGCCGGTCAATCCAGCCCGTTGGCGCGAAAGAATTCTTCCGCCTGCTTTTTGACATGCGCCCATAATTTTGGCGCCCCACGGGTGACCTTGACGCCGACACGGTTTTCAAGGTCATCCATCGTAACATTGTATTCTTCCCACGATCCACCGCCGGATGCCATGATCTGTTCAATGACCGGGGCAACGCGGTCTATGGCTTTGGCGAAAATGGCGTCAGGTGTTTCAGCGGCTTCAAATTCGGTCCAAAGCGTGCGGAAATTGTCGCCCTGTTCCGACGGCAGAAGCCCAAAGATGCGCTTTGCGGCGGCGGTCTCTTCTAATTCCACCTTGGCATGATCGACGTCACCATGAATCGGGTGATCTCCTACATCGATTTCGACGATATCATGCAACAGCAACATTTGAATGACACGGTTGATTTGCACATCTGGTTCAGCGTGTTCCGCCAAGACAGTCGCGAAAAGACAAATGTGCCAGCTGTGTTCGGCACTATTTTCAAAGCGCGACTCATCCACAAGTTCAGACGCCCGCAGCACCGATTTTAGTCGGTCAATTTCCAGCAGAAACGCGAATTGATTATCCAGTCGCGATTCCGCCTCCGTCAACGCGTGGTTTCCGTCAACCGTCGACGCACATATTCATCTACGTTGCCGATCATGGCTTCCATATGTGGGTCTTCAAAGAAATGCCCGGAACCTTCAAGTTCCTGATGGGTGATGGTGATGCCCTTTTGCTCATGCAGTTTTTCAACCAACAGGTGTGTATCTTTGGGTGGCGCTACCCGGTCGGCGGTACCATTGATAATCAAACCAGACGCCGGGCAGGGGGCCAGGAACGAAAAATCATACATATTGGCAGGGGGCGAGGCAGAAATGAAACCTGTGATTTCTGGCCTGCGCATCAGCAACTGCATGCCAATCCAGGCACCAAAGGAAAACCCTGCTACCCAGCAATGTTTGGCATTCTGGTTCATGGATTGCAGGTAATCCAGCGCTGACGCTGCATCCGACAATTCACCAACACCCTGATCATATTCACCCTGGCTACGCCCAACACCGCGAAAATTGAACCGTAAAACGGTGAAGCCCATATTGTGGAAAGCATAATGCAGGTTATAGACAACCCGATTATTCATAGTTCCGCCAAACTGTGGATGCGGATGCAAGATGATTGCAATCGGGGCATCCTTGGTCTTTTGCGGGTGATAACGACCTTCTAGGCGGCCCTCTGGGCCAGGAAATATTACTTCGGGCATTGCTGTCTCTGTATTTATGTCAAGATGTCGATTGGAATTCTTGACGAAATCACTCAGACACCTTAGAACAATTCTAAGTTTGCCGCCGGGCGGCGGATAGGGTTGCTTGTCGGTAATGAAACTGCTGCCGTACGTCAACAAAATTAAGGGTTTGGGGCGATGAAACTCAGCACAAAGGGACGTTATGCTATGGTTGCGCTTGCAGATCTGGCAACACAGCCTGCAGAAAGCCTGTCTTCGCTTAGTGACATTTCAAAACGCCAGAGTATTTCCTTGCCCTATTTGGAACAGCTATTCGTGAAATTGCGGCGCGCTGGTCTGGTTTATTCGGTTCGCGGACCCGGGGGCGGTTATCGGCTTGCTAAACTGGCAGAAGAAATCAGCATATCGTCGATCCTTGAGGCCGTTGAAGAAACAGTTTCAGCCATGCACACTGGCCTTGGGGCTTCGGGCGGAGCGTCCGGAACCAAGGCGCAATCCATGACGAACCGGCTATGGGAATGTCTGTCCGCCAATGTCTATGTGTTTTTGCAGAACATCAGCCTTGCTGAAGTCATTAAGAATGAGTTGGTGCCATGCCCTGCTGTGCCAACGCTTTTCGAATTGGCGGATGAAACATGAGCGCGCATATTTATCTTGATTGGAATGCA
Organism: Paracoccaceae bacterium; assembly: GCA_965224795.1. Classification (GTDB taxonomy): domain Bacteria; phylum Pseudomonadota; class Alphaproteobacteria; order Rhodobacterales; family Rhodobacteraceae; genus NVTR01. The sequence goes on from CBDDAE010000001.1 coordinate 129,297, forward strand.
TCTGCGCCGCTTTGCGCCGCAGCACGTGAAGCCATGATTGAAGCAATAGATTTGATTGGCAATCCATCTTCCGTGCATGGGCCTGGCAGGGCTGCTAAGGCTGCAATTGAAAATGCCCGCGCTCATCTATCCGACGCCTGTGGCGCATCCGGGGCCGATATTGTGTTTACGTCCGGTGCGACCGAAGCAGCCGCCCTGGCATTGGTTGGCCGATCGCTAAAGTGTAGTGCCGCTGAACACGACGCGGTACTGGCTTGGGCTGATCCCGTGCTTAACACCTGCAAAAATGGCGCCATTGCGGCCGAACTTCCAGGTGAAAACGCCATTCAACTGGCCAACGGCGAAACTGGAGTGGTTCAAAAACTTACGGCTGGATTAGCCGTAAGCGATGTCACTCAGGCCTTTGGAAAAATCCCAATGGCATTTGATTGGCTGGGTTGTGACATGGCACTGATGTCGGCCCATAAACTAGGCGGGCCGCGCGGGGTTGGGGCGCTGGTGCTAAAACAGGGGCTGGATGTCACAGCGCAATTGCGTGGTGGCGGGCAGGAAATGGGCCGTCGATCTGGCACAGAGAACCTGATTGGTATCGTCGGATTTGGCGCGGCTGCAAAAGCGGCCGCCAAAGATCTTGCAGATGGTGTTTGGGAACAGGTTGCTACAAGGCGCGACCAGCTGGAAGCAGCAATCCTTTCGGACGTCCCCGAGGCAATAATCGTTGGCAAAGATAGCCCGCGCCTGCCCAATACCAGTTGTATCATGGTGCCGGGTTGGAAGGGTGAAACCCAGGTAATGCTGATGGACCTTGCAGGATTTGCTATTTCTGCCGGTTCTGCCTGTTCTAGTGGCAAAGTAAAACCCAGTCGGGTTTTGCAGGCCATGGGATACTGCGAGGATCAAAGCAAAAGCGCGATCCGCGTTTCCATTGGCCCCAGCACCACCGAAAACGAGATATTTCAATTTGCAGATGCCTGGACACAGGCACATAAACGCTATCGCGCAAAAGCGGCATGACAAGAAGGCGAACAGGACCATGGCGATTACAGAAGACCTAAAGGTAAAAGACGGCGTTGATCAGGAAACTGTCGATGCCGTGCGTTCCATTTCCGGTACCTATAAATACGGCTGGGATACCGATATCGAAATGGAATACATTCCCAAGGGCGTGAATGAAGAAATTGTTCGTCTGATATCGGAAAAGAATGGTGAACCGGATTGGATGACGGATTGGCGCCTGTCAGCATTTGCCCGTTGGAAAAAGATCAAAGAACCTACTTGGGCGATGGTGGATTACCCCGAAATCGACTATCAGGATCTGTACTATTATGCCCAGCCCAAAAGCATGGTTGAAAAGCCAAAATCTCTGGATGAAGTCGACCCAAAACTACTTGAAACCTATAAGAAACTAGGCATTCCGCTTAAAGAACAGATGATTTTGGCTGGTGTCGAAGGGGCTGATCGCGCCCCGTCAGACGGACGAAAAGTTGCCGTGGACGCTGTGTTTGACAGCGTGTCAGTTGGCACAACTTTTCAAGAAGAACTTTCAAAAGCCGGGGTGATATTTTGCTCAATCGGTGAGGCAATTGAGAACCATCCCGAACTGGTTAAAAAATACTTGGGATCTGTCGTACCCCCTTCTGACAATTTCTTTGCAACGTTGAATTCCGCCGTGTTTTCAGCCGGGTCCTTTGTCTATATCCCGCCAGGTGTTCGCTGCCCGATGGAACTATCGACCTATTTCCGCATCAATGCCGAAAACACCGGTCAATTTGAACGTACCCTGATCATTGCCGATAAGGGATCATACGTGTCTTATCTTGAAGGTTGCACTGCGCCTATGCGCGACACCAACCAACTGCACGCAGCGGTGGTGGAAATTGTGCTGCTGGGAGATGCCGAGGTGAAATATTCCACGGTACAAAACTGGTATCCGGGGGACGAAAACGGCGTCGGCGGAATTTACAACTTTGTCACTAAACGCGCCGATTGCCGTGGGGACCGTTCAAAAGTGATGTGGACCCAGGTTGAAACCGGCTCTGCCATTACCTGGAAATACCCTTCCTGTATTTTGCGCGGCGATGACAGCCAGGGCGAATTTTATTCCATCGCCATCGCCAACAACATGCAGCAGGCCGATACTGGCACCAAGATGATCCATCTGGGAAAAAACACCAAAAGCCGGATCGTGTCCAAAGGGATCAGCGCCGGGCGCGCCCAAAACACCTATCGTGGATTGGTGTCGATGCATCCAAAGGCCAAAAACAGCCGCAACTATACCCAATGTGACAGCCTGCTGATCGGTGACAAATGTGGGGCCCATACCGTGCCTTATATTGAGGTTAAGAATAATTCTTCGCGGGTGGAACATGAGGCGACAACATCCAAGGTGGATGACGAACAACTGTTCTATTGCCGCCAGCGCGGCATGGACGAAGAAGTGGCGTTGGCCCTAATCGTAAACGGTTTTGCCAAAGAAGTTCTGCAGGCTTTGCCGATGGAATTTGCCATGGAAGCCCAACAACTGGTGGCCATTTCACTAGAGGGGTCAGTGGGGTGAATTACCTGCAACATGGCACGGTCTTTTCGATCGAACGCTATATAGCAGGCCCCCCAAGGTATCGCTAATGAACCAACAAATCAGTATAAATTCGGCTAAACCACGGACGGTTGTTTCTATAATGGAAACAAACTTAGGTGATTGTTTAGTATTTGCCAGCGAAACACGAGTAATAAGCCGAACTATTGCGCCTCTTCTGCCCAATTCTTGCCCAAAACAAATGCGATTTATTAACCAGATTTATCGCCAGGACGGGAAATATGCAGACCGGTATAGCCCAAAAACAGCAGTTTCAGGATCGCCTGCAACGTGTCGCAGCTGGCGGCGCGAATACATTGGGCCATGTCTATTGCGGCATCACAGTGCCGGAAAGCAAACCGGAACGCAAAAAAAGTTGGCTCTCCCGGGACAAGCCAGAAAAACAAGCCCGCAGCGGTGCAAGTCTACCAGTTTCTCTAATCACGGGTTTGATAATTGGCGCGTCAGCAGTGCTGCTAAGCCGCTTTTTGCGTTTCAAACTGACCGGCGGATCAATAGCAGGAAACGACGCCGACATAACCATGGTGACAGATATCGTGGTAGCGATCACGATTGCTATACTTCTAAGAATAATCTTCCGGTTCAAATCAAAAATACATGGTGTAGCGAAACTAACCGGCGTGACCGCCACAGTATTATTGATGCACAACGTGGTTCATGTTGCACCCGGAATTTTCGAACAGGTGTATTCACCCAATTGGGTCAAGCAGGTCGTAGCCAACACCCAAGCCAATTCAATATTGGTCGCCGGCGTGTCATACGAATTTCCTGTCCCGAAAGATTCAGAAGTGAAAATTTCGGCGCTCATAAACTAGCCCCAAGCCAAAATTATCGAAAATCTGTCAGTGTTATTGCTGGCCCTAACACCTGTTTTCCTGTCGTCGGGAAAGCAACTGAGTTAGGCGTTTTTTTCGACATTTCCAAATCACTATTCAATCCCATTCCTGCCAATTCAATTGGCGGACGAACTTTATCCAATGAAAAAAGGTAACCAAGATGCTGGAAATTAAGAATCTGCATGTAAAGCTGGCAGAAGAAAACAAGCAAATCCTCAAAGGTGTTGATCTGACAATCGATTCAGGGTCCGTCCACGCGATTATGGGACCAAACGGATCAGGGAAATCCACATTGTCATACGTATTGGCGGGTAAAGACGGCTATGAAGTAACCAAAGGCAGTGCCCAAATTCAAGGTGAAGACCTGCTGGAACTGGAAGCCGAAGAGCGCGCGGCGGCAGGTTTGTTTTTGGCCTTCCAATACCCTGTGGAAATCCCCGGTGTTGGCAACATGACTTTCCTGCGCACAGCAGTAAATGCGCAGCGCAAAGCCCGTGGTCAGGAAGAACTATCAGGTGCTGATTTTCTCAAGGAAATCCGTACTAAGGCCAAAGACCTGAAGATTGACACCGAAATGCTAAAACGCCCGGTTAATGTCGGGTTTTCCGGTGGCGAAAAGAAACGAAACGAAATTTTGCAAATGGCGATGTTGGAGCCAAAAATGTGCATTCTGGATGAAACCGATTCAGGGCTTGATGTGGACGCCATGAAACTTGTGGCAGGCGGTGTGAATGCCCTGCGCGATGCCGGTCGCTCCTTTCTGGTGATCACCCATTACCAACGCCTTTTGGATCACATTAAACCCGATTTCGTACATATCATGGCGGATGGCCGCATCATTAAATCTGGTGGACCAGAGCTGGCTATGGAAGTCGAAAACAACGGCTACGCCGACCTGTTGTCAGAGGTGGCCTAATGACGATACCCAAATCCAACACCGAAAATAACGAATCCCTGCTGACAAAGTTAACCCTACCAACAGGGGCCGGTTGGATAACCACATGTCGCCAAAATGCTGAAAAGCGTCTGCATTCTTTGGGGATGCCTGGGGGCCGGGACGAATATTGGAAATTCACCGATCCAAAAACACTGTGCCAGGCTGACGCGCCCAAAGCGGCCGTACTGAACACAAAAGAATCACCTGTTTTTGGCGAAATTGATCGTCTGAAAGTCGTGTTTGTTGACGGTGTATTTGATGTAGAAGCTTCCGATGATCTGGAAATGGCAGGAATAGAAATTGAACGTCTGGCAGACGTGGCCAAGCGCGATATTCACTGGGCGAAAGATCTGTATGGTGTGTTGGAAACCCGCGGACAAACCCCCGTCGCGCGCCCTTTGGCAGCCTTAAACAGTGCTTATGCCGATGACGGTGTAGTGATCCGGGTAAACGGTAAAGCTGCAAGACCCGTTTCCATTATTTATTTGCACAATTCCGAAAGTTCAGACGTCATATTACACCATCTGATTAAAGTTGAATCTGGTGCAGAACTGACGCTACTGGAAAACGGGCCGGCAGCCGCAAGGTTGAACAAAGTATTAGAAGTGGATATCGCTGATGGCGGAAATTTTCACCATGTACGTACCCAGGGTCGCGACCATGAACGCCGCGCACTAACCCATATTTTTGCGCGTTTGGGCAAAGAAAGCCTGTTTAAAAGTTTTACCCTGACAGTTAATGGCGTGCTGACCCGAAATGAAACCATCATTGAAATAACCGGTGACAACGCCAAGGCCCATGTGGCCGGTGCCACCGTTGGGGACGGTGATTTTCACCATGATGATACCGTGTTCATCACCCATGATGCCGTTAACTGTGAAAGCAGGCAGGTTTTCAAAAAGGTCCTGCGAAACGGGGCAAAAGGGGTGTTTCAGGGTAAAATTCTGGTGAAAGCCGGAGCACAGAAAACTGATGGCTACCAAATTAGCCAAGCATTGCTGTTGGACGAAGACGCTCAGTTTCTGGCCAAACCGGAATTGGAAATCTATGCCGATGACGTGATTTGTTCGCATGGGTCGACGACGGGTGCCATTGATGAAGACGCTATGTTTTACCTACGTTCACGCGGTGTCCCCGTTGATCAGGCTCAGGATCTATTGGTTTTGGCATTTCTGGCCCAAGCCATTGAAGAAATAGAAGCCCAAGAAGTAGCCGCTGATCTGACAGAGCGCTTGCAAAACTGGCTTGTTCGCCACCGGGGTTAGGCAATGGGTTTAGCGTTAGATATTGTCAGGACCTGGCGACATCCGCGTCAGGTTATGGCGCGTTTTTTGTCGCAAGGGCAGCGCGAAGACCGTGTTTTCATGTTTCTTATGTTTGCCTGCGCGCTAATATTTTTGTCTCGCTGGCCGGGCTTGGTCCGACTGTCTTTGCTTAACCCGGACACACCCCTGAATATCCTCCTTGGCGGTGCATTATTTGGTTGGTTGTTCATCGTTCCACCAGCGGCGTATGTTTTGGCGGCATTCACCCGGTTGACGGCAAGACTATTTGGCGGGCAGGGCAGTTGGTATTCTGCCCGACTGGCGCTTTTTTGGTCCCTGTTGGCAGCAGCGCCGTTCTGGATAGTAAACGGTTTGGTGTCCGGCTATGGCGTCCCCGATATTTGGCAAAAGGCTGTTGGCGCGATTGCGCTTGCAGCGTTCCTGTTGATTTGGCTATCGTCACTGCATTGGGCAGAATTTCACGAGAGCGGGCACCCAGAATGAACCTTTCACAAATTGTCAGGGCTGTCGTCGAAACAATCCGTGACCCTCGCAGCGGCGCGAAAATGGTCATGTCGCAAAACGTGGATCGTCGCCAAAGGTGGGAAATACTACTGCTTATTGCGGTGCTAAGCGGTGGCCTCGCCTACACATCAATTTTAATCGGCGGTCTGTTTGGCAATGGAACTGATACCGCCATGGGGGCTGGCCCCTTTGTGCTGGCTATCACCCAGGCATTTGTCCTTTTGGGGATGGTATTTTTGATCCACATAGTCGGCACAAAGGCAGGTGGCCTGGGCAGTTTGGACGATGCTATTTTACTGGTGGCATGGATGCAGTTTATCCTTATTTGCCTACAGATCATTCAAATTATGGCCGTTGTCGCATTTCCAGTTTTGGCCGTTTTGCTAGGATTGGCCGGGTTTGTTTTGATATTTGTGCTGCTTACTGTTTTCATATCAGAGCTACATGGCTTTCGGTCACTGCCTGGCGTTTTCTTTTCCGTACTTTTTGTGATGCTAATCTCAGCAATTGCCGTCAGGTTTTTATTTGGTTTGTTTGGCTTTGATTTAATAGGAATTCTGTAGAATGTATGATGTTGAAAAAGTGCGCAAGGATTTTCCTATTCTGTCTCGCCAGGTTAATGGGAAACCTCTTGTTTATCTCGACAATGGCGCATCCGCACAAAAACCTGCGGTCGTGATTGACGCCATTCACACTGCCTATTCCCACGAATATTCAAACGTTCACCGTGGGTTACACTACCTGTCAAACATCGCCACAGAAAAATATGAGGCCGTTCGCGGCACCATTGCCCGGTTTCTTGGGGCGGCGTCTGAAAGTGAAATCATTTTGAATTCTGGCACTACCGAAGCCATCAATATGGTTGCCTATGGTTGGGCCATGCCGCGCATGCAAGCCGGTGATGAAATTGTACTTTCGGTGATGGAGCACCATGCCAATATAGTCCCCTGGCACTTCTTACGTGAACGCCAAGGCGCTGTACTAAAATGGGTTGAAATAGATGCCAATGGCACATTGGATACACAAAAGGTAATAGACGCCATCGGGCCAAAGACTAAATTAGTTGCGATCACTCATCTTTCCAATGTGTTAGGAACCGTTGTTGACGTGAAAGCCATAACAAAAGCGGCCCATGAAATGGGGGTGCCAGTATTGGTGGATGGGTCACAAAGTTCTGTCCATATGCCGATCAATGTGACCGACATTGATTGCGATTTCTTTGCCATCACCGGGCACAAATTATATGGTCCGTCGGGATCCGGGGCAATCTATGTCAAAAAAGAACGCATGGCCGAGATGCAGCCATTTCTGGGTGGCGGCGATATGATCCGCGATGTCACCCGCGACAGCGTTACCTATAACGATCCCCCCATGAAATTTGAGGCCGGCACACCGGGCATTGTTCAAACCATCGGATTTGGCGTTGCTCTTGAATATATGATGGGCCTTGGAATGGAAAACATTACAGCCCACGAGGCCAGCATATGCACCTATGCCAAAAAGCGTTTTGACGGATTGAACTGGATGAATATTCAAGGGAATGCACCGGGGAAAGCCGCTATCTTTTCTTTCACTCTGGATGGGGCGGCACATGCCCATGACATTTCAACGGTTCTTGATAAGAAGGGTGTAGCTGTGCGCGCCGGACACCACTGCGCGCATCCGCTCATGCAACATCTTGGCGTTCCGGCAACCTGTCGTGCATCCTTTGGTATGTACAATACAAAAGCCGAAGTTGACGTATTGGTTGATGCCCTGGAACTGTGCCACGATCTTTTTGCCTGACCAATAATAGCAACGGCAGCACGCTGCTTTGTGATTGCCGCATGCACCTATCTGCCCTATACGGCGCCCTGTGCACCCGTAGCTCAGCTGGATAGAGCGCTGCCCTCCGAAGGCAGAGGTCTCGCGTTCGAATCGCGACGGGTGCACCACCAGTTAATCCAATGCTATCAACGGGTTAATAGGCATCTGGCTTAGCTAAAGAAACCTCATTTTATCATTCTGGTCACACTCTGGTCACAGTACAGGGGGCTTCACTCCTGTTTTCTGGCCTTTTTGCTAGGAGAGAATGAGATATGGCAACTATAAGAATCAATCGAGCGAAGTGGCAGGCTATCGTGCGGCGCAAAGGCTTTGAATAGCCCCTAGTTTTCTAGACGCCTTGCCGGTTCAGTTTTTGCTGCCTTTCGAATTCGACTGGCGACAGCATGCCGTTTCTAGCGTGTTTGCGTTTTGGGTTGTAGAAGAATTCGATGTAATCGAAGACGTCGCTCCTAGCATCAGCTCTGGTTTTGTAAGTACGACGCCGGATGCGTTCCCGTTTCAGCAAGTTGAAGAAGCTCTCGGCCACGGCGTTGTCGTGACAGTTTGCGCGGCGGCTCATACTGTGTTCCAGATTGTGATGTTTTAGAAATGACGCCCATTCCAGGCTGGTGAATTGTGAACCCTGATCCGAATGTATCAGCACCTTTCCTGTCGGCTTTCGCCGCCAGACTGCCATTAGCAAAGCCTGCAGAACAAGATCAGTTGGCTGGCGCGATTGCATTGCCCAGCCGACAACTCTGCGGGAAAACAGATCGATGACAACCGCCAGATATGAGAAGCCCTCATAGGTTTTGATATAAGTAATGTCGGTGACCCAAACACGATCTGGGACACCGACATCGAATTGACGATCGAGCGTGTTATCCACGGCCACAGATGGCTTGCCACCATACTTGCCAGGGCGGCGTTTGTAGCCGATCTGGGCCTTGATTCCCGCGAACCTTGCCAGACGGGCCACACGGTTCGGGCAGCAGGTCTCACCCTGTTCGCTCAGGTCGTCATGCAGTTTGCGATATCCGTAGACCTTACCGCTTTCTTTCCATGCTTCTTTGATCAGATCGGTCTGGCGGGCATCTTCTTTGTCCCTCTTACATAGCGGGTTCTTCAGCCATGCGTAAAATCCGCTCGGGTGAACACGAAGGCATCGACACATCGCGCGGATCGAAAATACTGGCCGATGCACTTCGATAAACGTGTACCTCATTTTGCATCCTTGGCGAAGTACACGGTGGCCTTTTTTAAGATGTCACGCTCCTCCGTGACCCGTGCCAATTCCCGCTTAAGCCGCCTGATCTCGGCGGCATCTTCAGCGACAACCGGCGGCTTGGGAAACCGCTTCATCCAAGCGTAAAGCGAATGCGTGCTCACACCTAAACGCTTAGAAACATCCGCCACAGAATACCCGCGCTCGGTAATCTGCTTGATCGCATCAATCTTAAAGTCGTCAGTAAAATGGGGTCGTGTCATAGTGATCTCCTTGCCTCGTTTTTAGGCGGCAAGGTGTCTACAATTCTAGGGGCTATTCAGACGGATAGCAGGGCGTCTCCTCCTCCATTTCGCATTACACTACAAGAAAGATAAGAGCCCACTCCGGATTGTTGCTGATAACTTGCTGCGATAAGTTATTCCTGTACCCGACAAACAAGACCACGTGGAGCGCGTAAACTTGGACAAGAAAAGCAAAAAGAAGCATTCGATATCAGTACGGGCTGCAAATACTACCGGGCGTTCAGCGCTATTTTTGGCCAAGGTCGTTGGGAAAGCAGGTTGGGCAATCGCCAAGCCGTTGGGGCGGCAGACAGGAAGATTAGCCACAATAGGGGGTAAGGCGGTCAAGGATCACGCGGCTGTAAAATATGCAGAGTATGAACTGAGGCATGCTGAATATACTCAGGAGAACTTTTACGAAAAAGGTGCGGCCGCTTTAGAAGACCTCGTCGATGCGTTGTTAATCGAGAAACGCGGAACTTCGGCAAGGATCGTCAGAGCACTTTCTGTAAAGCTGGCTGCCGCAGGTACGACAGTAGGATTATTTTCCATCGCATCCATTCTTGGGACAGCCAGTACAGGAACGGCGATCTCCTCACTCTCTGGTGCGGCCTTTAACAGCGCTGCGCTGGCATGGATTGGCGGAAGCGTTGTGACCGGCGGATGGATTGTTCTGGGGGCCGCGACCGCCGGTGGTTCAGTGGCATACTTCGGTTCTCGCAAGTTTATCGGTAAATGGACCGGGAAAAGGCGCAAGAAAAAGTCTTTGGACTCTCAAGAAATGCGATTTGTCGAAACGTGTTTGATGTTGGCAACAGCCTTTCGTAAGCGCGCCGATCAAAAAGCCGTTTTGGATCGCATCACTGCTGAAACTTTACAGCAAAACTTAAAGGACGAACTCCTCGGACAGCTGGATGTCTGCATCGCCAAAGTTGCAGACTGGCCAGATATTCCGCTCATGCGTCTTGAAGATCGTAAGGTAGATCTGGAAGATTTACTCAACACCCTATCAACGATCCACGGTCAAAAACCGGCAATCGGAAAAAAGGTCTCGGCAGCAGCCCCTGTATTTACGGGTGTCGTGTCTGCCACGATACTAAAATTGATGTCAAAAAACCTGCCTTCGTTTACAGACGATGAGGATTTGGTGCTTCAAGCTCTGCGTCGCTCGAACAACAGCCTCACCGGTGCCAGTGAAGTCAACCTTTCAAATTACGTACAATCATTGTCCATTGAGCAAATTGTTGGGCTTAAGAACAACGTGAAGGGCATCTATCATGAACTTGCGTTTCAGCAGGAAGAGAACCTTGATGGTGACGAATACATCGTAGAGCTCTTCGGCGATACGAACCATGCCGGGGCAGATATTCGAATTATCAATGTTGTGACTGGTGAAGTTTCAGAGGTTCAACTCAAAGCCACCAACTACGCATCGTATGTACGTGAGCATAATGAAAACTACGAAAACATCGAAGTCCTGACGACCAGCGAAGTTGCGGAAGCTTCGCCAGATTGGTCTTCCTCTGGGTTTAGTAACGCAGACCTTACAGGTGACACAGCCTCGACCCTACACAAGCTTGTTCACGGTGCCGACGCTGACGTTATTGACAGTATGGGGGTCGCTGCAATGGTAACACTCACGGTCAATGCTAAGTCCATGTTGAAAGGCGAAGCTCTTTCGTCAGAAGCGAAACAGAAAATGATCCAAGACGGAGTCGTTGCCGCAAGCGTTGCTGGATTGGTGCAACTTATTATCTAGCATCAAAATGCTCTGCTAAATGAGCGATGCTATAGGAGCGGTCGGCCCTTACCGGACATTCACCATACAATCCAACGCTGCACTACAGCTTTCTGATAGCGGACATCCGTTCGATGAGTCGCGATTGGGTGACGAACATACCTGAAGCGATGCTTAACAGCGCGAGATATCACTCAGAAAACAGGTTTTTGGTTTTAGCCCCGAGGCGGAATGGAGCCCACAGCAAAACGCAAAGGTTGGCCTTTCCAGGAAATTCGCTAAAACTGGCCCTTTTTTCTGTATCTCGATGGGGGAAACCACGGGTCTAACTGCGCAATCTGTATTTGCCCTGAACGGGCTAAGGCTTGTGTTATATTGTCTAGTAACGGGCTTGCAGCCAACCTTTGGGCAAGCACCAAATTGCATTGCCCAATCAGATTTTCCCATTCATCGATCATTTCACTGCAAATTGGTTCCTCCAGCTAGGTGCCGACGGCCATAAGTCACGAACGGCAACAACAGCCACAGTTTGGGACACGGTTGCTATCCAATCGAGGCAGGATGAAACCATTGGTCCAAAACCTGTTACCTACGGTCATGCCACGAGATCTTAAATCGCTTTAGTCAAAGCCTTGGTAATCACAAGGACAAGACACGATGCGAATTTACAAACTTTTGGCTTGGCCGATATTGGTCACAACAGCCGCTTGCAGCGGTTTGGGTGCCAACGACACATTAATCGTTGATGGTCCAAAGTCAGCCCACTTCGAAACCGATCTAACTGCGTGCCGCAATCTCGCACGCAACCAGTCCCACATGAACGCCGAAACAGGCGCCGCAGCCGTATTGGGTGCCACTGTTGGCGCGCTTGCGGGGCTTGTCGATGACGACACAACCCTCGCCAAAGGTGCGTTTGGTGGCGGTCTGGGCGGGGTGGCCATGGCCACAGCAACCAATGCAGAAAAACGCCAGCAAATTGTCTTCAACTGCATGCAAGGACGCGGACATCGCGTGGTCGGATAATCCCGACAACAATCAGAAAGGAATGCTCATGAAATGTGTATTGATCGCGGGAGCGACAAGATATTCAGGGCGGCATATGGTCGCCAAATTTAAGGTCAATGGGTGGTATGTCAGCGCGCTTGTGCGAACAACAGAAACTGCAGCTAATGTGTTTTCAGACGCCGCCGAGATTATCGGGGCTGATTTTCGCGCAATGCTAACAGAAAGTTCACTTATTGAATCGTTCGACCGCTGCGGTGCGAGCGAATGCTGAAAACATGGAGAACAGCTCTTCGAGGACCACTGGGCATCGCCCTATTGGGCGCGGTGCCAGCGCTTCCAAGTGCATTTGTCCTGGTTGGCATTTTGCAAGGTTCAGACGCCGAAGGCATGATGCATGATTTGGTTCAGCCACACTATTTTTCACGGCCCGAACCAATCGTAATCCACATTGTATCTGCCATTTTGTTTTGCATTCTTGCGCCGCTACAATTTTCGGCGGGCTTGCGCATGCGTTACCCAAAACTGCATCGGATTGGTGGACGGGTCACAATGATTTCAGGGCTTGTATTTGCGCTGACCGCCATTGCGCTTTTGGGAACGCTGCCCGCGACACCACAAGAATGGCCGGGCTACATTGGGCTGGGTTTTATGGGCATTGGTGTCTGCCTATCCCTCTGTCTGTCCTTTTTGGCCATCCGGCGAGGCGACGTCATCCGCCACCATCAATGGATGCGACGGGTCATCGCCTTTGGTCTTATCGCCGTAAGTCGAATTCTTTTTGATGTGATCCTCAGCCCATTCTTTGGCGCTGAAACCCCGCTTGGCGAAGGCATTTCAATTTGGCTTGCCATTGCTCTTAATCTATTCGTGGCTGAGCGCCTTTCTAAGACGGGTCGATAATTGCACAATCATTGGAGAATTCCCATGTCGGCAATGCGTAAATCCTTTCGGATTTCTGCTGTAACGATTGGCAGCTTTGCTGCCCTTCTCACCGGTCTTTTTCTGGCGAGCGCGACCCCGCCGCCGGATCATCTTCTATGTCAACGCGGTTCGGGCCCTTCACAACGTGTGAGCGCGGATGATCCGACCCTCGCCAATCATGTCGAGGAACTAAATGGCGTCATCGATACATTGGCACCCGATCAAGAGGTGACGCTGGTCGGCCATTCTTGGGGGGCAATTTTGGCGTCAGCGTTTATGGCGCAGCACCTAGACAGAGTTTCCAAAGTGGTGCTAATGGAAGCGGGCTATTTGAACGCTGCGAAGTTTCGTGATTGGCAGGAACGCGCGCAGAACTTTATGAGCGGGCCGTCCTGTATTCTCGCCTCAATTTGGCAAGGTTTCCGCGCAAGCCACCTTTGCGGGCCCGACGATCATGCAGCCAAAGATGTGATATTTGCGCATATGGATGCCAAATTCGCGAACCACCCTGAAAACCCCTATCACTGTCCCGATCAAGGCTACAACGCGCCGCTGTCACGCTTTGGTTCTGAGGCAAGTGATGCGGTCGCAAATATCAGCGAAGCCGATCTTGAGGCGCTTTTGCCCGCAGCAAATATCGACGCCACACTCGCCGCGATTAAGGCGTTCCTTGATCGAGAGAGATAAGTTCAGCAAGCCAAAAGCATTGCCACAACAAAGACGACGCAGAGCATCGCCGCCGTTTCCTTTTTAGTTCTAGGTTCCGCTAAGCCGTCTACGCCAGAGTGCCACGCCGATCAGTGCCATCACGCCCGAATAGGTTAGGCCAATGTCAATCGGTGTTAACAGGATCGCCTTGAGGCCACCACGAGGCACGGCTTGCGCGGCCACCAGCCAAGCGAACATTGCGTTGTTCATCGTATGCAGAACCACGCCCGTCCAAATCGACCCTGTGATGAGGCGTAGCTCACCCAGCAGAATGGATTGTAGGCAAAGAGCGGCAAACCCGACGATCACAAACAGTGGCGTCGGCAAACCGCTTACTTCCGCGATCTTACCAACGGGAAGCAGGGCCGTCCAATAGACCACATGCCAGAGTGACCACAACACGCCTGTCAACAGGTGGCCTTGCAACCCCGCGCTGACCGTGTGCGCAAATCGCCCTGTCAGAAACCCGCGAAAAATGAATTCTTCCACGATGTTTTTGACGAAGAGACCCGCCAAGCTTGCCAGGCCGATCATGACACCGCTTGCCATCAGATCTGGCTGCAATATCACGACGCCAAACAGTTGATTCACAAGCAACAACACACCAGCAAGTGTCATTGGCAAGGTTAGCGCAAAGAGAAACCAAGCCCCTTGCCCTTTTAGGTGTGGCATCAAACCAGCGCTTGGCCAAATGCGGCCAAGGCTGAGATATAGAGCACAAAAGGCGGCTGGAACTAGCAGCCAAAGCAAGAGATCAAGCCCAGCTATTTCTGAGCGTTGATCTATCGATTTGCTGAGCCAAAACAAAAAGGCGTTCAAGGCGATAAGCACAATTGCCAGATCCGTAATCCCTTGTAAAGGCGTCGCAAATCTTCGCATCACGCTTGCTCTTTGCCCATGCGCAAAAGAGCCACGCCAGCCCAAAAGAACCAGACAATACTCCCAAGACCAAATATAAGGCCCAATGAATCACTCAGCGCAGGGATTCCTGATGCGAGACCACTGACCCCACTCACGGCACCCAAAATAGAAAGCCCTTTGGAAACGCGTTTGGTCATGAAACCTGCGATGGATAAAGTGAGCAACCAGACACCGCCAGCGATTTCATTGCCGCCGCCCAAACCGTTTTCGACTGTAAGGAATATCTGGTAAAGATTGGCAGCACGTTCCGGGTCTGAGGAAAAGACAGAAAGCGCTTCTTTCAGCCCGACATTCGCGACCATACCTGCCGCCAAGACCTGCGTCGCCCAGATCGTGCCAAATGTCAGAGTTACCTGTGCCAAAGCCGGGGAAGCAGGTCGAAATCGATCCCAAAGCGCCACGACCAGCACTGCAAGCAAGATCGCGTTAAGCACATATATCGTCAGATTCCATATCGTCAAAACCGTATGGTTATCTGCCGCAAATGCGATCTTCGCATGATAGTCTCCGGACCCAAGAGGGGCCAAAACAGTCAAATAAAGGGCCAAGCCCACAACATAGGTCAGCCCGCATCCAAGCGCAGCATAACCGCCTATTTTCGTTAGATTTTGCATCGTTATTCTCCAATTGATGATAATATGGGCGAGATTTAGGGCAGAAAAATCCATCGCGACATGACCGCCGGTGACACAGATTTGACCGAAGGTATCAAAGGCCCTATTTTTCGCCTCAATTGGGGGATTCTTATGATGAAAAAACCGACATTTTCCGCGGGCTTTGCCGCCGATTTTTTGAATTATGCTGTTTCAAAAGGGGCAAACCGCGCGGCCTTGCTGGCGGGGGCGGGGCTCACTGAAAATGATCTTGCAAATCAAGACGGACGTGTAAGCGTAGATGCCTATTATGCGATCATCGGTGGCGCGATTGAAATGACGGGCGATGGGGCGCTTGTGATGCGCCATAACATTGAAACCAAACTTGAAGACATGTCTATCGTTGGGCAAATCGTTCATTCCTCGGTCACATTGATCCACTCAGTCGAGCAGGTGAACCGGTACTTGCGCCTCATGTCAGAGGTCGATGTCATGCAAGGGAAAGATCGCTACGAGGTGCTGATTGAAGGTGACAGGGTCTGGATCACTGATAATCTGCCTAATCCAAACGAGAGCCCTATGGCAATTGAGGCCTCCTTTTCGCGCTTCATCAGCGAATTTCGCCGCTCTTTCCCCGATCAGCCTTTCGCGCTCAGCCTCGAAGTCACCTATCCCGCGCCGCCCTATGCCGCGGCCTATGACGAGTTGCTGCAAATCCCCGTCACCTTTGACGGCACCAGAAATGCCATGGAAATAGATAGCTTTTGGCTGAACGCTGATTTTGACGACGGCAATCAGTATATCTTTTCTGTTTTCACCAAATACGCGGACAAGTTGCTCGCGGAGTTGGACAAAGTTGGGACGACACGGTCTCAAGTCGAGACACTGATTTTGCCGGATATGCGCCACGGCACGATTTCGATGGACAAAATTGCGCGCGCGTTGGGGATGAGCCGACAAACCCTTTACCGTCGCCTCCAAGAAGAAGGCGTTACATTTGCCGAAGTCCACGACGACCTACGCCACCGCATGGCACGAGATTTTCTAACAGCACGCAAAATATCAGTAAACGAAACCGCTTATCTTCTGGGGTTTTCCGAAGCATCCTCCTTTGTACGCGCCTTCAAACGTTGGACAGGTCAAAGCCCCACGGCGTTTCGAGGTGAGATGGCATAATTAATACAGCCCAAAGCGGACACTCGACCTTGGTCCAGAATGCTGCGGTCGCAACCCGCATTGCCGTCATTCGTCGCGTTTGCAGCATAGCAAGTTTCCTGAGGTCACATAGTGCCGGACGCAACGGACTAAAGCGGCCGAAATGTCCGAGAGCCCTTTGACGCTCCGTAGTAGCGCGCCCATACTTGAATTGATCGGTCTTCTGTGTTGGTATATTCGTTCAAGGGCCTGGGGGCGAACCAATAGATATCTTGGTAAATATCGTGCTGCCGCTATCATTGGCGTTCATCATGTTCAGCCTTGGGATTGGCCTTACCTTGGTAGATTTCCGGCGCGTGGCGGAGCGGGGGTGGGTTTTTGCCATCGGCGCAACCTGTCAGATTGTTTTGATCCCTTTGGTGGCATATCTGATTATCACTCTTTTTGGGCTTACCGGCGTTATTGCGGCGGGGGTGATGCTCATCGCTCTGTGCCCAGGGGGCGTGACATCCAATGTCGTCACACGGCTGGCCGGTGGTGATGTGGCGATATCGGTATCGCTTACGGCCCTGATATCGCTGGTTTCAATTATCACGATGCCCTTCATGATCGGCTGGGCTGTGGTACATTTTATGGGCGAGGATGCGCCGGATGTTTCCGTGGTAAAGCTGGCCGTTGCGATGTTTCTGCTCACAATGATGCCGGTACTCCTTGGGATGGCATTGCGCCATGTCGCGACCCCGCTGGCGGATCGGCTGGAACCGGTGCTGGTCAAAATCGCCTCGCTCTTGTTTGTCCTGTTTATCCTCGCGGCCATTGGTTCCAACTGGTCGATGGTGACGGAAAATGCGATGAGCCTTGGGGGCGCTTTGATGGCTTTGAACCTCACGACAATGATCGGCGGACTTCTGATCGCAACGGCGCTTGGCTTTACTTGGGGCGAACGCAAAACCATTTCCATTGAAGTTGGTATTCAAAACGGAAGCCTCGGCATAACCCTTGCGCCACTGATCGTCGGGGCCAGCACTAGCGTGCCGGCCATCGCGTTGCCTTCTGCGCTGTATAGCGTTGTCATGTATGTCACCGCCATTCCATTCGTTCTTTGGCTACGGAGCCGAAAATAATCAAAACAGATGACGTTGATGGCGGTGGCGGCCTTGCGGGCCTTACCGCCGCTGCAGAACATGGGGATCGAGACAGAAAGGTCGTGATCGTAGATCAAGAAGGCCCGCAAAGCCTTGGCGGTCAGGCGCACTGGTCGCTGGGGGGCTGTTCATGGTCGACACGCCCGAACAGCGTCGCATGGGTATCAAAGACAGTCACGAATTGGCCCTGAACGACAGGATGGGTTCGGCGCAATTCGACCGCCCCGTGGATGCCTATACTGCCGATACGACCAATAGCTGGCCGGTTTTCGACTTCTTTCGTACACCAAACACGTACCGAAGGCCCAAGCTCTTTTGGCTCATTTTCTGCAGAACCCACGAAGGCAAGGTCTAAGAAAGCATTGCCTTCCTAGAAGCGCTCGCTAGTTGCAACGTCGTTGCCGTTACTCGCCATCACGGCCCATTACTGCCATTCAGTGATTACCACTTACGCTGCGGCGCGGCCCGTCATTCCAGACATTCGTTGCAGGTTCAGGACCGCTCGGCTTCGTAGGCTGCTTTCGGGAGAGACGCTATCTCGGTAAAGATCAACACCGTGGCTTCAATACACAACTTGGCTCAGCTACGATGGAGGCATGGCATTTTTGTATTTAGACGACAGCAAACATCACAGGTTCGGGTTTTCAATAGCTGCATTTGCAATTTGCGATGCTGATCCCACTGAAGAAGTAAGTTCGATATTTCGGGGCTACGGCTATGATCCTGCGTCTTTCGAGTTCAAGTCCTCAGCGAATATGATTGGCGACAGCAACCTTCAGGGTTTGCGTGCGGCTCTCAAGGTTTTCATCGCCAGAAAATGCAAATTAGCGGTCTGTGTTGTCAACGGTGACAAAAAGCTGGGGCCGGCAGGACTGAAGCTTCTCCAATGCGCTCTCACACACCCTCAATTGACGAATATCCAACATGAGGTCTTCTTTGATGAAGGTTTGTTCCCATCAGTGAGAGCTGCCGATACGTTGGTTGGTAATGTAAAGGCACTAGAAACTTGTCGATTCCATTTCGAACAGGACTCTCGAGATATTTTGGGAGTTCAACTTGCCGACATTGTTGCCCACACCTGTGGAACGATGCTGTCGGATTCTCTCGGACATATCTCAAAAATGATCGTTGTCGATGAGCCTAACGACAGTGTTTATCATGGTATGGAAGTCGAATTGGGTTTCGAAATGTGGGCAGGCATACGCTATGCATTCCTCAGTCGAAATAAACCGAACCCCAAGGACGATTTTGAGCAAGCAAACCTTGATGTCTTTCCTTGGGGCCTTTTCATAGATGATAGTGTTGATAAGCGAATTGCATCTGCCGCGAAGGATCGTTTTGGTGAGGTGTATTTGGGCTGCATTCATTAGCGGCCCAAAGCTGCCGTTCGCGCCAGTTCATAATGCTGCGATTCAGCCCGTCGAAACAGCCATTGGTAGATCCCGCAGCATTTGGGCCACACGAATTGCCGTTGTGTGGGCATTCCTGCCATTTGCGGTGACTGCAAGGCCTTTTATGTTCCAGTCGGACCCCGGTCCGAAGCGTGGACAACATTTTTTTGAGGTGGGAGCATGTCGCTACAAGAACGGTCAACGTCGACATTCGAACTGATTTCAGGAACGTCCCCATGCGTTAAACCGGACTGGCAGCGAAATTTTGGTGACCGATGTTAACGGGGCAAAAAATATTAAGTTGGCCGCAATCGATTCATGTGGTTTTTGATTTTGGAAGGCGCCTGAAGTACGGTGCCTTAAATTCGAACTCGGTGCGCAATCGTCGATTGTCTCGATGGGATTTTTCGGAGGTTTCCGCTGGCGGTATGCGTAAATCGAAGTGTAAGATCGATTTACCAAAAGGGATTTACGATGCCATGCCTACCCACTTAATTTCTATTGACCACACACAATCCACACTCGGGCGACAGGGTTATTTGTGTGACCGCTCGCTGGCCACGGTGGTGTTTCTGGCGCTGAAACTGGGGCGGCCGCTGTTTTTGGAGGGCGAAGCCGGGGTTGGCAAAACGGAAATTGCCAAGGCGCTGTCGGCGGGGCTGGGGCGGCGGCTTATCCGGTTGCAATGTTATGAGGGGCTGGATGCCTCAAGTGCGGTTTATGAGTGGAATTTTGCCGCACAGATGATTGCCATTCGCACGGCGGAGGCGACCGGTGCCGGGGATCGGGCGGCGTTGAACAAGGAGCTGTTCAGCGAGGAATTTCTGATACGGCGCCCCCTGCTTGAAGCGATGAGCCCGCAGAAAGGCGGGCCACCGGTGTTGCTGATTGATGAGTTGGACCGCACGGACGAGCCGTTTGAAGCGTTTTTGCTGGAAGCCTTAAGTGATTTTCAGGTGACGATACCGGAGTTGGGCACCATTGCGGCGGCGGAACCGCCGATTGTGATCCTAACCTCGAACCGCACGCGTGAAGTGCATGATGCGCTGAAACGGCGGTGTTTGTATCATTGGGTGGAATATCCGGATTTTGAGCGCGAGCTTGAGATATTGCGTGCACAGGTTCCAGAGGCGAGCGCGGCGCTGAGCCGCCAGATTACAGGGTTTGTGCAGGCATTGCGCAATGAGGATCTGTTCAAGAAGCCAGGGATTGCCGAGACGCTGGACTGGGCCAAATGCCTGATGGCGCTGGATGTGGTGGAGGTGTCGCCACAGGTGATTGCCGACACGTTGGGGGCGGTGCTGAAATATCAGGATGATATTGTGCGGATTTCCGGGTCTGAGGCGGCGCGGATTTTGGAGGAAAGCAAATCCGGTGTGGGGGTGGCGACCTGATGCAGTTTGCGGGCGATATTGCGACACCAAAGGATGGCTCATTTGTGGCCAATATCACCCATTTTGGCCGCGCAATTCGCAAGGCGGGGCTGCCTGCGGGCCCCGGGAGGATTGCGGATGCGATCCGTGCGGTTGAGGCAGCCGGGTTTACCAACAGGCAGGATTTTTTCTGGGCGTTGCAGGCGTGTTTTGTAGCGCGACCTGAGCAGCGACAGGTGTTTGGCCAGATTTTTCGGCTGTATTGGCGCAACCCGAAATTTCTGGAAGATATGATGGCCATTCTTGCGCCCGTTGCGCGGCGTGTTGAACGGGATCAGGCGGCACAGGCGACCGATCGGTTGGCGGGCGAGGCCCTGTTGGACGGGGCGCAGCCGGGTAATTTTGAGGCCCGCGCCGGGGATGTCACCGAGGTCGAGTTTGACGCGACCATGACTTATTCGAATTTGGAAACCCTGCGCCAGCAGGATTTTGAACAGATGGGTGCGGCTGAAATGATGGCGGCTAAGCGGCTGATTGCGACGATTGAATTGCCGGTGCGGCCGCTGGCGTCGCGGCGCAGTCGGGTGGCGGTGCAGGGAGCATTGCCGGATTGGCCGGGCACCATTCGGCGCGCGGTGAGGAATGGCGGCGAGATACGGGATTTCGGGCGGCGAAAGCGCACGGTACGTTGGCCCAATCTGGTGGCCTTGTGCGATATTTCCGGGTCGATGTCGGCCTATTCGCGCGCAGTTCTGCATTTTCTGCACGCGGCCAGCAACGCCAAAGGGGCGGGCTGGGCAGATGTGCATAGTTTTACCTTTGGCACGCGGCTGACCAACATATCGCGCCAGTTGCGTTCGCGGGATGTGGATACGGCACTGGCGCAGGTTGGGTCGCAGGCCAAGGATTGGGAAGGCGGCACCCGCATTGGCGATTGTTTGCAGGATTTCAACAGGTTGTGGTCGCGCCGGGTGTTGGGACAGGGCGCGGTGGTGTTGCTGATTACGGATGGGCTGGACCGGGATGATCCTGAGAAACTGGGGCGCGCCATGCAGCGTTTGCACCTGTCGGCGCGCAAGGTGATCTGGCTGAACCCGCTGTTGCGCTGGGACGGGTTTGCGCCAAAGGCACGCGGCATTGTGGAAATGCTGCCCCATGTGGACAGTTTTCGCGCCGGGCATAATATTGCGTCGTTTCAGGCGCTGGCCGAGGCGTTGACGCGCGCCGACGATGTGGGTGAAAAGGCGCGGCTTATGGCGATGATGCGGGGGGACTGATGGCGGGTTTTGACGATATACTTGAGCAGGCACTGGAGTGGATTGCGGCTGGTAAGGGCGTGGTTCTGGCCTCGGTGGTGGAGACTTGGGGCTCGGCCCCCCGGCAGGCGGGGTCAATGCTGGCGATTAGCTCGGATTCTGAGTTGGCGGGGTCGGTTTCGGGGGGCTGTGTTGAGGGAGCTGTGGTGGCTGAGGCACTGGCGGCACTCGAGGATGGCGCACCGCGGTTGCTGGAATACGGGGTGAGCGATGAAGCCTCGTTTGCGGCGGGGTTGGCCTGTGGTGGTACGATCAAGGTTTTGGTGGAGCCAATTGGTGTTGGGGATGGACCGTCGGTTGAGTTGATCGAGGCGCTGGTGGCAAAGCGGGAAGCGCGTGATCCGGTGGCGTATCTGGTGAATTTACAAAGCTGGGAGCGGCGGCTGGCGGACCCAGATGAGGCTGATCTGGCAGCGCGGTTTCTGGCGGAGAAATCCGGGGTTGAGGCGGACTGGTTCGTGTCGATCCATAACCCGCCGCTACGTATGATCGTGGTGGGGGCAGTGCATATTGCGCAGCCTTTGCTGCAAATGGCGCGACTGGCGGGCTATGACGCGGTGCTGGTGGATCCGAGATCGGCGTTTTTGACTGAGGCGCGGTTTCCCGGCGAGCGTCTGGTGGACGATTGGCCGGATGAGGCGCTGCGGGCCGAGGGCATTGACGGGCGCACAGCGGTGGTGACCCTGAGCCATGATCCGAAAATTGACGATCCGGCGATTGTCGAGGCGCTGAAGTCTGAGGCGTTTTATCTGGGGTGTCTTGGATCACGTAGAACCCATGGGTTGCGGCTGGAACGGCTGGCGGCGGCGGGCGTGTCTGAGGCCGAGCTGGGGAAAATTCATGCGCCTGTTGGGGCGGATATTGGTGCGAATTCCCCGGCGGAGATTGCGGTTGCGGTGATGGCTGAGATCACCGAGCGGCTGCGGCGGCCTGAAACCCGGCGATGAAGATTGAGGTGATCTTGCTGGCGGCGGGGGCGTCGCGCCGGATGCGGGGCGAGGACAAGCTGTTGCGCGAGATTGATGGTGAGGCGTTGTTGCGGCGAGCGGCGCGGGCGGCTGTTGGGTCAAAGGTCGGCGCTGTGCATGTGGTGTTGGCGCCGGGGGCGGATGCGCATGCGCATGCGAAGGTTCTGGACGGGTTGGCGGTTGAGGTGGTTGTGGCTGAGGACTGGCGCGAGGGGATGGCGGCGTCATTGCGGGCCGGGATGGCGGCGGTTTCAAGCGATTGTGATGCGGTGGTTGTGGCGCTGGCGGACATGCCGGAGGTGTCGGCGGCGGATTACGACCGGTTGATCGGGGCGTTTGATGCGTCGGGGAGCAGGATTTTTCGGGCGGTGGATGGGCAAGGTGCGCCGGGGCATCCGGTGTTGTTTGGCAGTGAGTTTTTTGCGGCACTGACTGATTTGCATGGCGACCGGGGCGCGCGCGATATTGTGCGGGCTGCGGGGGATAAGGTTCATGATGTGGTCACCGGTGCGGGCGCTGTGATTGATCTGGATACGCCGGAAGACTGGGCGGCGTGGCAAAGCGGGCGTTGAATATTGGCGGTTGCTTTTGGATTTGCCGGTCGTAAGATGCGGGCATGAATATGGGGATATCTGCGCCAGGGTTCGCGCAATGGAACTAAAGGGCTCTCGCACCATTGCCGCGGATCGGATGGCGGTTTGGGTGGCGCTGAATGAAGCGGATGTGCTGCGGATGAGCATTCCGGGGTGTTCCGAATTGACGGGTAATGCGGCGGATGGATTTGAAGCCGTTGTTACCCAGAAAATCGGCCCGGTGAAGGCGACCTTTAAGGGGCAGGTTGAGCTGAGCGATATTGTTGAAGGTGTAAGTTATAAAATTTCCGGGCAGGGCAAGGGTGGGCCTGCTGGATATGCCAACGGCGGCGCGGTCGTAACGCTCGAAGATTCAGACGGTGGTACGCGCTTAAGTTATGATGTGAGTGCCAAAGTGGGCGGCAAGCTGGCCAGCTTGGGCGCGCGGCTGATTGACGGGGTGGCGAGAAGGCTGGCGGACCAGTTTTTTGAGAATTTTCAGGCGGCGGTTGAAGGGGAACCTGTGGAGCAGGAACAACCGATGCCTGAGACGGAACAACCGGGATTTATTTCGAAGATCATGAACTGGCTGAAGGGACTGTTTAGCTAAGCGATCAAGATTAATAACAGGGAGAAAAACATGACATCTGTATCCATGACCGTGAACGGCAAAGCCGTTAGCGGCGAGGTCGAGGGGCGCACGTTGCTATCGCATTTTCTGCGCGAAGACCTGCAATTGACCGGCACCCATATTGGTTGCGACACCAGCCAGTGCGGGGCTTGCACGGTGCATGTGAACGGCAAATCTGTGAAGGCGTGTACGATGTTTGCGCTGGAGGCTGAGGGTGCCGAGGTCGCCACCATTGAGGGGATGGCGAACGCGGATGGCTCGCTTGGGGTTATTCAGGCGGCGTTTCAGGAACATCACGGGCTGCAATGCGGGTTTTGCACACCGGGCATGGTGATGGCGGCGGCGGATTTGCTGGCGGCCAATTCCAACCCCAGTGAAGCCGACATTCGCGGGCATCTGGAGGGCAATATTTGCCGCTGCACCGGATACCACAACATCATCAAATCCATTCAGGCCGCCGCCGCCCAGATGGGCTGAGCGCGACACTGTAATACAGGGAGATTTCAGATGCCTAAAGATAATGGAATTGGCGAAAGCCCGAAACGGCGCGAAGATGTGCGGTTTCTGACAGGCCGCGGCCAGTACACTGACGACATGAAACTGCATGGCCAATGTTATGCGCATTTTGTGCGCTCGGATGTGGCGCATGGAATTATCAAATCAATTGACACCTCGGCTGCGGGAAAAATGCCGGGTGTGTGTGCGATATTCACCGGTGAGGATTTCGTTGAGGTTGGCGGCAACCCGGCGGGCTGGTTGATCAACAACCGCGATGGCACGCCGATGAAGGAACCCAAGCGGCCTGTGCTGGCCCACGGAAAGGTGCGCCATGTGGGGGATGCCTATGCGGCGGTGATTGCCGAAACATATGAACAGGCCGTGGACGCGGCTGAGGCGATAGAGGCTGACATTGATGAGCAGGACGCGATCATTGATATGGCGCAAGCTTTGGCCAACAGTGACCACCGGGTGCACGATGAGATTGACGATAATTGCTGTTTTGACTGGGGCTGGATCGAGGATAACCGGGCTGCCACCGACGCTGCATTTGAAGGTGCAGCGCATGTGACATCGCTGGAGCTGGTGAACAACCGGCTAGTGCCCAATGCGATGGAGGGTCGAGCCTCAATAGCGGATTACAATCCGGGGACGGATCATTACACGCTGTATACCACGTCGCAAAACCCGCATCTGACGCGGTTGCTGATATCTGCGTTTGTGATGGGCATTGCTGAAAACAAGCTGACTATTATCGCGCCGGATATCGGTGGTGGTTTTGGCTCGAAAATTTACCACTATGGCGAAGAAGCGCTGGTTCTGGCGGCGTCAAAGAAATTGGGCCGGCCAGTAAAATGGGCGGCGACGCGGTCTGAAAGCTTCATGACCGACGCCCATGGGCGAGACCATGTGACCAAGATGGAACTGGCGACGGATGCTCTGGGTAATTTTCTGGCTATTCGCACCGCCACCATGGCCAATATGGGCGCGTATCTGTCGAATTTCGCCACCGCAACGCCGACCTATCTGCACGGCACAGTGATGGCCGGGAATTATACGGTGCCGCTGGTCTATGTGAATGTGAAGGCGGTGTTCACCAATACCGCACCGGTGGATGCGTACCGCGGCGCCGGGCGGCCCGAGGCGACATTCCAGTTGGAACGCGTGATTGATATGTGCGCACGAGAGCTGGGCATGGACCCGCTGGAGCTGCGGCGTAAGAACTTTATTCAGCCGGATCAGTTTCCGTTCACCACGGCAGCCGGGGTCGAATATGACAGCGGTAATTTTGGCGCGCTGGTGGATAAGCTGGAAGAGATTGGTGATCTGAAAGGGTTTGCTGCGCGTAAAGCCGAGAGTGCCGATCGCGGGCTGCTGCGGGGGTTGGGGATCAACACCTATATCGAGGCATGCGGGCTGGCGCCGTCCAATCTGGCGGGCATATTGGGGGCGCGGGTTGGGTTGTATGACGCGGCCACAGTGCGGGTGAATGCCACTGGCAATATCTCGGTGATGACCGGGGCGCATAGTCACGGGCAAGGCCATGAAACGGTGTTCCCACAGATTGTCGCAGATTTGCTGGGGATACCGGCGGAATCAGTTGAGATCGTGCATGGTGATACCTCGAAGATACCGTTTGGCATGGGCACCTATGGATCGCGGTCGTTGTCGGTTGCGGGCTCGGCCATTGTGAAGGCCACCGAAAAGATCATCAGTAAGGCGACCAAGATTGCCGCCCACATGATGGAAGCGGCTGAGGCGGATGTGACGTTTGAGGATGGCACGTTCGCTGTGGCGGGAACCGATAAATCGCTGCAATTTGGCGAGGTGGCGTTCAAGGCCTATGTGCCCCACGATTTCCCGCACGATGAGTTGGAGCCGGGGCTGGAGGAAACCGCGTTTTACGATCCGGCGAACTTTACCTACCCGTCGGGTGCTTATGCCTGCGAAGTGGAGGTTGACCCGGATACTGGCAAGGTGACGGTGTGTTCTTTTGCTGCGGCGGATGATGTGGGTAATGTGATCAACCCGATGATTGTTGAGGGGCAAATCCACGGCGGGCTTGGTCAGGGGATCGGTCAGGCGCTGGTGGAGAACTGCGTTTATGATGAAAACGGGCAGCTATTGTCTGGCTCGTACATGGATTACACCATGCCGAGGGCGGATGATTTGCCGTCCTTCACCGTTGATCAGACGGCTTTGACGCCGTGTGCGCATAATCCACTGGGGACCAAAGGTGCCGGGGAAGCGGGGGCGATTGGATCGCCGCCGACTGTGGTGAATGCGGTGGTGGACGCCTTAAGCGACCTTGGTGTCACACATATCGATATGCCAGTCAGCCCGTCGCGGGTCTGGTCTGCCATTCAAGCAGCTAAGTGAGGAGATAGACAATGTATGATTTTCAATTTGAAAAGCCTTCGACAGTTGCAGAAGCAGTTGCGGCATTGGCCAGCGAAGATGCGATGGCATTGGGGGGTGGGCAGACGCTGATACCTACCATGAAACAGCGACTGGCGGCACCATCGGTGTTGGTATCGCTTACTGGGATTGCCGAGATGCAGGGTGTTTCGGCGTCTGGTGGCTTGGTGACTGTTGGCGGGTCGGCGGTGCATGCTGATGTGGCTAGTGGTGCCGGGGACTATCCGGCGCTGGCGGCGTTGGCGGGCAATATCGGTGATCCGGCGGTGCGAAACCGCGGGACTATCGGTGGCTCTGTGGCCAACAATGACCCGTCTGCTGATTATCCGGCGGCCGTGCTGGCATCCGGGGCGACGGTGAACACGGACAGGCGCGCGATTTCTGCGGATGATTTCTTTCAGGGCATGTTTGAGACGGCGCTGGAAGAGGGCGAGATCGTGACCTCGGTCGAGTTTCCGTTGCCGGAAAGTGCCAATTATCAGAAGTTTGACCAGCCGGCGTCGCGCTTTGCTTTGGTCGGGGTGTTTGTTGCTAAGCACGCCGATGGGGTGCGCGTTGCTGTGACCGGGGCGTCTGAGGGTGGCGTGTATCGCTGGACTGAGGCCGAGGAGGCGCTTTCCGCCAGTTTCGATGCAAGCGCTTTGGCCGATCTGTCGGTTGATGCATCGGGCATGATCAGCGATTTGCACGGTTCGTCGGAATATCGGGCAAATCTGGTCGGGGTATTAACTGCCCGCGCGGTCGCAGCCTGTTCGTAGGGGATTACGAAAATCAGCCATGTCCCGGATGTAGGTCGGGGCATGGCCGGTAGCCTCCGCGTTAAGATTCACCGGCTTAGCAATACGAATACTATTTCAATCCGCCAAAAAACACGAGCAGAGCAAACCTCAAAACGTATCCCCAGTCCCTGACTATCACGTCGCGAGATAGGCCTCAAAATCAGCGTATGATTAGGTGGCCAATTCGTAGGGCAAAAAAAACAAATCCAATTCAAAAAAACTCAAAATAGTTTCAAAAATATCCAACGCTTCGCTCGCCCATAATGAAGGTCCGCTTTACATCAGGACACACCCAATTCAAGCAGTTGCAGCGAAGGTCCGCTTCCCGCCATTGTCGACGATCCACTTTGGTTTGAAAGTGCGTATGATATCGAGCGGTTCGGTTTGAATTGATGTGCAAGCGGTAATCAATGTTTGTCGTCTCATACACGACAGGAAAGGCAACTAGATTGAAAAAAGTACCATATTTTTGCGAGGGGGTATCTATATCATGTCGTTTTGAAAAGCCCCCCCTTGGGGCCTTTTCGGTCACACTTTGGTCACTCCAATCTTGCACTTTTGTCGGGTAACGGCTTGACGTTCCCACGTCCTGCCCATAAATTAGGCCAACTAACAGATTGATAATTAAAGGTTTATGAGATCGTTCACACCGGGGTGAAATCAGGTGTAGCTGCCCTCCGAAGGCAGAGGTCTCGCGTTCGAATCGCGACGGGTGCACCATTTCAAACAAACTTACGTGAGGTAAGGATTTCCCCCATGTGCTGGAAAATAGAATCACGCTATTGAACCCATGATAGCCGTTTTGGTCATCACTATTAACGAAACTAATTTCTACCGCCCTATTTAGAATTGGCACAATTTCGTGCCGTCGAAGTCAATTTGATTTAATTCAGTATAGGAATATTAATATGCAAAAAACATTAGTACCCGCGTTTCCAGAAGTGCTTGAAAATTGTTATGCAATAGTTGAATCGGGGCAAAAAATAGACCCGAATTTTCTAAAGCTTACAAACCTAATCGCCGTCAATCGCCGCCGATCAAAGTCGCAAATACCAACGGACAACTCGCAAGATATTTTGAAAGCACTGGGCATCTATGAAATAATGAAGCCTGAAAAATAACTATTCTTTGCAAGTAGTAACCGCCACCCGGTAGCGGTGGAAACGCCAGAAAAATCGTAACTGTCTCGGTATTCCAAACAGCTGATTTTTTTCTATTCGACAGAAACGGATTTCACCTCAACGGTGTTAATCGCGCATACAACATTTGTTTTATGCGGATAACCTCCACCCTTGTTAAACTCGGGTTTTACAGGCGACTGGAACGGTAGCAAAAGGAATAATGATGTTGCATAAAAACCCTTTGTTTGTTGACAAAAACTCAACAATACCCACGCGCCCGGTCAACTCCGACGCCACAAAAGAGACTGATGTTGTCCGTTTGCTGGCGCACGCAGACGACGATCCAAATAGCTTTCAAGCGCTGATGGCATCTTGGAATGCAATCTGTGAGATCAATCACAAACATGGTGATCACACGTTTGCTGAAGTCGAAGGGGCAGCAATTTCGGCATTGTCCAGCTTTAACGATGGGGTTTCAGATTCAACTGTCGGCCGACAGGTTGGTCAGATGCTCGAAAAATTTGCCCACCCGGCTTTTTTGGTACGTGAAAACAGCCAAATTGTTGCGCAAAATTCGGCAGCAGCGACGCAGTTTGACTTGAATGTGCAAGATACTCTGGAAAAATTACCCTATGATCTGGTTGCAGATGAACCGATTGCGGATGTCGTTCGTGCCAGTCTTGACCCACGAAGAAACCAGCATGACGCCGTACTAAAGCAGGTTTTTTCGACAAAAAACGACGGTACTGCCACGCTTTCAATTACACCTTCACGCCTGATAAAAGGTGGAACAGGTGAGGCGCTGGTATTTGTAATCGACGTGCGCTGGGATACAGAAGCCGCCGGGTTGATTAAACGCGAATTCGATCTGACCGGGGCAGAACGCGAATTGCTGGTCAGCTTTCTAAAGGGCAACAGCACCCTGGACATAGCAAAAGAACGCGGCCGTTCACACGCCACCGTACGCACCCAATTTCACAGTCTTATGACAAAGATGGGAGCAAGCAATCAGACAGAACTTTTGCGAAACGCGTTGTCGGTATCGCAGTTCGTTGAAAACATCAGCGAAATTGCCAAAGTATTGCGCCACCCGTATCGGAAAAGGGTTGATATTGTTCGCCCGGGTGGACGCAGCGTGGAAGTAACCATGTCGGGTAATCTTACGGGAGAGCCCGTAATTTTCCTGCAATGTTGTGTTGGCTACACCTTTCCCCCGGATGCTGAAATGGCATTTTTCAATTCTGACCTCTGTTTTCTTAGCATCTGTCGTCCCGGGTATGGTGAAACCGATCCCGCACTGTCGGACCAAGATTATATGAAAACATTTGCAGCCGACATACAGGCATTGCTTGATCAGCTTGGACATAAAACCTGTGTTATACTAAGTACAAATACTGCGCCGGCTGTCATGTATGAACTGGCAACAATGATACCGACAAGGATCAGCAATCTGGTTCAGGTATCTGGATGTGCGCCGCTTCATTATTTGGGTAAATATGAGACATCCGCCCCCTGGGCGCAGGGTGTTGTAAGGGCTGCAAATAGACACCCGGCGTTTAAAGATTTTATGCTTAGAGCAGGGCTAAAAGCATGGCGCACAATCGGGCAGAGAAGTTTCTTAAAATCGCAACTGAAAAAAGGCTCGGCGGAATTTGAGTCCGCACTTCTCCCCGACAATGTTCGTGAATTCCAGAAAGCGTTGGACGTTGCGACGCAACAGGGATTAGCTTCGGTGGTTCGGGATATGAAATCGGCCTTTTCAGACTATCGAAAAAGGGTGGCTGCCTGTGAAATTCCGTCTCTGATTATCCACGGTGTGCAAGATAGTGTTTTTCCAATCGAAGCGCTTCGCGAATTTCGTGATGATTTCCCAAAGAAAACTACGTTGATTGAAATTCCCGACGCCGGTTTTCCATTGCTGTTCACCCACGCCCCTTTGGTGTCGGAAAAGATATTAGAACTACCCAAAAAAACATCAAAATAGAAAAAATTTCGTCCGATTACTACAATTAACGTATGCGCAGGTTCAACGCATTACCTACCAATTGGCCCAATGTAGCATACGTTTTAGATCATTATTAAGGACATTTTCATGCAACGAGTAAATGAAAGAATCACACTAAAAAATACTTTGATAAACACCCGAGCAATGACCTCTCTTTTGGAACGTGAATTGGCTTTGGCTACTGGTGAGATTAAACGCGAGACGAAAAACTGGGTTCCCATGTGGGTAGATTGGGGTCACGCCTTTCGTTCTGACAAACATACAGCAACTGCCATTCGTGCCATTTCTGATACTGGTGAACTACTATGGTATGTCAGACATGATGCAAAAAAGCATGGCTACCATTCCTGTAAAGTCGAACCCTTCCAGGCCATTTCCCAAGCAAGACGCGCTTGGCACCAGCGCCGTGTTGTTCGCAAAGAATGGGCGAACGTGGTTGCAACATCAAATGAGTTGATGACGGGTCGTCGCAAAATGACCATCACATTGCAAGACATTGAAGACAGTGCGCTTTGTTCACTAGGCGCCAGCTGGTTTTTAAAACGCTTTGGCTTGTCACATAAGCAAACGTTTTCCGGTCGAACGGTCGCATTGCTAATGAAAATAGAACCGCAAGTGGGATTTGTAATCCATCAAACCGCTTTGCGATATCAGAGTAAAACATTGGTCGATATTCAAACTGGCTGTCAATTAGCCAACCCAGAACATTCCATGGCTAATTTCTAAATGCACTTAAAAACGGGAGTAAAAAAAAGCGAACCGGATGGTTTTAAATTAACTGAAATACCAACCGATAAGCAGGCAACATCAACTGGACCCATTCAGGGCAAATCTTCATAAGGAAAAAAAATGTTTAAATCTTCAACTACATTAGTGGCCACAATTTTCATCTATCTATTTCTAAATCTCAACGTTAGCGCTGGTGTGGTGCCTGATAAAAAACAAACATTAGCAGGGCAATATCTTACAGCCACACAGGCTGCGGATATGTTAGCAGATCCGGCAATATTGTTTATCGACGTACGCACCGTGGAAGAACTTATTTTTGTCGGCCTGCCAGACCGGGTAAACCTAAACCTTCCAATCATGCAATTACCTGAAATTGGTGGATACGACGTTCAAAAGGCTTCTTACCCAATGCAGACTGATCCAGAATTTCGCAGCAGTTTCCGTAACTTTGCGGCCTCGCGTGAAATGGATATGGATACCCCAATTGTATTGATTTGTCGCTCAGGTGGCCGCAGCGCTAAGGCCGCCGACCTTTTGTACAAATGGGGCTATACCAATGTTTTCAGCGTCATTGATGGATTTGAAGGTGATAAAGCCAAAGACGGACCGATGGCTGGTTACCGGGTGGTGAATGGTTGGAAAAACGCCAACTTGCCTTGGGGCTACCAGATAGAACCGTCCCAGGCTAACCCGGCTGACAAATAGTCTATTACACTTTGCAAAGAAAAACCCCGAACCAATTTGGTTTCGGGGTTTCTCTTTTTCTGAACTGCCAAAGTGTTTGGACTTTTTCAGCCACGCCAAGTGCGAATTGGTCCGCAATCCATATGTACAAAGTTTGACCGCGCATATCTTCCAACACCACCGGCATTACAAGCCTTAGCTGCCTTAGCCATTTGTGATACAGACCGTGAAGTTAACCGCAGATCAGCCGCCATACCTTTAATATGCAGCGAATTTTTAGCAACCCGGCGGGACCGAGAGCGAAGCATCGCATTGGTTTTTGGAGAACGGAAACCCGAAAGCATCATATATGGCTCATTCACGTCCATCAGGCTTTGGGACGCTGCCATAATATCCAGATTACGCGCATCAATGGAAATCGTTTCATCCGTGCGCCAGTCGCGCATGAAGTAATTTACTTCCTTCAGCGCCTCTTTGATGTAGTCACCTTCGATCCAATAAATGGTATCAATTTTTTCACCGGTACGACCAGAAAACATACTGATCCGCCGGATATCTCCGGCTCCGCGTAAAATCCCGAAGGCATTTGAATAGGTGGGTGCTGCTAAAACACTTGTCGCTGCGAATGCGCCTAACAATGCGCGTCGGGTAACGACACTCGATCGATTTTTCGTCATAGAACTGCTAGTGCCCCGTCTTTTTGGCCAACACGTGCAAAGTGTGACCTGATTGCCCCATCCCCAGGCACGGCCATTACTTGCCACAATTAGCCCAAACTACCAATAGGAAGATGAATCAATTCACTATATGTCCTTGAAATCGGCGAAAAATTGCCGGAATTCCGCGGGTGACCCTTGGGAAGCCTTCAAATATTATCCAAAAATTCTGAAAAAAATAACCCGCGCGCAACATTGTGAACACCTAAGCACTGCAATATAGCCATGATTTACAGTATCTGTGGTGGCATTAGTAAGTCAGAGGTTTCAAATGACCAATTCCGATAATTCTTCACGCCGTTCCTTCATAAAGGGATCTGTATTTTTGGGGTCTGTTGTACTTACCGGTTTGGGCACGCCCGCAACGGCTCAGGTAACTGCATTTATGCAGGCAGTTGCCGAAGCGGCTGCGCGCGACAAATCAATTGCAGCGTTTTACCAGACCAACGGATATACCCCCATTTGGACAGGACGTGGCGGCCGCGATAAATCCCGCCGGCAAGCACTGCTAAAAGCTTTAGGGTCAGCAAATGATCATGGTTTGCCACAATCAGAATACCAGACAGATTTTTTACGGGCCAATCTTCGCAGTGTTAAATCGGAACGCGATCTGGGGCGCATTGAAGTAGAGCTAAGCAAATTGTTTTTGCAATATGCCAGGGATATGCAAACCGGTGTTTTGACGCCTAGAAAAGTTGACAGTGGTATTGTGCGCCAGGTCCCGCTTCGAGACCGCCTGGAACTGCTGACAAATTTCGCAAAATCTTCGCCAGGTTCATACATTCGCAAACTTGTACCATCGGCCCCGGAATATACCCGGTTGATGAAGCAAAAATTCCAAATGGAACGTCTTTTGGCGAAGGGCGGCTGGGGGGCTACAGTTCCAGGTAAGAAGCTGGAACCGGGAAGTTCCGGTAACAACGTTGTCGCTCTGCGCAATCGTCTGATTGCCATGGGATACATGCGTCGCAATGCCAGCCAGACATTTGACGCCAATATGCAAAAAGCCGTTCAACAGTTTCAACTGACTCATGGCCTAAGTCCGGACGGCGTTGCCGGTCCCGGTACAATGAAAGAAATTAACGTTGCCCCTGAAAAGCGACTGTCTTCAATCATGGTGGCAATGGAGCGGGAACGCTGGATGAACATGCCGCGCGGCAAGCGCCACGTCTGGGTAAATCTAACCGATTTCCAAGCCTCGATCATTGATAATGGCAAAGTCACCTTTCAGACCCGTTCGGTTGTTGGTGCAAATAAACACGATCGACGCAGCCCGGAATTTTCGGACGTCATGGAACATTTGGTGATTAATCCCACTTGGAACGTGCCCAAATCGATTGCCGTCAAAGAATACCTGCCGCTGATGCAAGCTGACCCAAATGCTGCCGGGCATCTACGGATGATTGATCAAAGCGGTCGTATCGTAGACCGTGAAATGGTAGATTTCTCTTTGCTAAGCGAAGAATACTTCCCTTTTGATCTGAAACAGCCGCCTTCGCGACGTAACGCTCTTGGGTTGGTAAAGTTCATGTTCCCGAATAAACACAATATTTATCTGCATGATACACCAGCCAAAAACCTTTTTTCACGCGAAAGCCGCGCGTTCAGCCATGGTTGCATCCGCCTGCGTGATCCGTTTGATTTTGCCTACACGCTGCTAAGGCGTCAGGTTAATAATCCCGAATCATACTTTCAGGAACGCCTGAATACTGGACGCGAGTCCGTGGTACCACTGGATCAAACTGTTCCTGTACATTTGGTTTACAGAACAGCCTTCACTTCAGCCAAAGGCAGAATTCAGTATCGGCGTGATGTTTACGGGCGCGATGCTAAAATATTCACTGCTCTGCAAAAAGCCGGGGTGGTGTTGCGTTCACTGCAAAGCTAAAGTTCCGGGCACCAGGTAATTGTACCTGCCATGCAGGAGAGCGCCTTGCCCGGTTCCACCATAAAAGATATCGCCAGCGCGCTTTCTGCAACCTGTGTCGGTCAGGACGACTTGATCGTGCATGGGGCCAGTGAACCGGCCAACGCCAGCGCTGATCAATTGGCCATTGCAATGACCCCAAAGTTCGCTGACGACTTGCGACAGGGCGCGGCGAAAGCGGCACTGCTTTGGGAAGATGCGGATTGGCAAGCGTTTGGTCTTAAGGCCGCAATTTTGGTAAAACGTCCAAGACTGGCAATGGCGGCCTTGACCAAACACATGCACCAAAAATCCGAAGCACCAACCGGAATTCAACCCACAGCCCAAATTGACCCAACTGCTGTTGTTGGTGACAATGCAAGCATTGACCATTTCGTTGTTATCGGGGCAGGGGTGACTATTGGTAAATCTGTACAAATCGGCCCCCATGTATCCATCGGAGCAGGGTCAACCCTTGGTAATAATTGTATCCTGCAAGCTGGAGCCCAGATTATGGGCAACGTAACCCTTGGCAACCGGGTACATGTCCACCCTGGTGTTACCTTAGGGGCCGATGGGTTTTCCTTTGTTACCCAGGAAAAATCCAACGTTGAAAGCACCCGTGAAACCCTGGGTCAAGCCGGCACAGGTAAAACCGGGCAACCCTGGATCAAAATATATTCTAACGGTGGTGTTAGAATTGGCGACGATGTCGAAATTGGTGCAAATACCAATGTTGACGCCGGTACAATCAGGCCAACCTCAATTGGCGATGGAACCAAATTGGATAGTCTGGTTCAAGTTGGCCATAACGTGCGTATTGGCAAGAATTGCTTGTTATGCGCACAGGTTGGGGTGGCCGGTTCCGCTGTTATTGGTGATGCGGTGGTGATGGGAGGCAAGGCCGGGATCACCGACAATATTTCGGTCGGCGACGGCTGTGTTGTTGGCGCGGCAAGTGTAGTGTTATCAAACGTTCCGGCAGGGCGGGCTGTTATGGGGCAACCGGCTGTGAAGATGGATATATATTTTGAAACATATAAAGCAATGCGTCGGCTACCGCGAATGATGCAAAACCTTAAGAACCCCTAGAAACCGGTTTAAACCCTATCCGCCAAGGAATAGGCGAAAGATAAAATGGCCAGTAACATTCAACAATCCGTTCTAAAAATCATCGCCGAGCAAGCGCTTGTAAACGTGTCAGACATATCCTTGGATCACACTCTTTCAGATTTGGGCATTGATAGCCTGGCATTGGTCGAAAGCATTTTCGCCATCGAAGAAACCTTTGATATTGACGTGCCCTTTAATGCCAATGAACCCGGGAAAGGTAATTTTGATATTTCCACCGTCGCCTCAATAGTCGGTGCCGTTGAAAATCTGGTGGCTGAACAACGCAAATGAAACGTGTTGTTATAACCGGGGCTGGGACTATTAATGCCTTAGGGAATTGCGTCAAATCAACCATGGATGCCATGGCCGCTGGACGATGTGGTATCAGCCAGCTTGAAATTCGTGACGTTGAACGCCTGTCTGTGCGCATTGCCGGGCAAATCAAAGACTACGAGCCCGAAAAGAACTTCAACCGCCAGCAAATTTCGCTTTATGACCGGTTCACCCAATTTACTTTATTGGCTGCCAAAGAAGCGGTGGCCCAGTCCGGTTTGGTATTCAACGGTGAATTGTCAGCCCGATCAGGTGTCGTTTTGGGAACGGCCGGGGGCGGGGTAAATACCTGGGACGAAAACTACCGGGCGGTGTATGAAAACGGAAAGAACCGCGTCCATCCGTTTGTGGTTCCAAAACTGATGAACAATGCCGCCGCCAGCCATCTTTCAATGGATTACAATTTAAAAGGGCCCTCATACACAGTGGCGACCGCCTGCGCGTCATCAAACCACGCCATGGGCCAGGCGTTTCATATGATCCGTTCGGGAACCGGGCAAATTATGCTGACAGGTGGGTCTGAATCCATGTTGTGTTTTGGCGGGGTGAAGGCCTGGGAAGGGTTGCGGGTAATGTCCAAAGACGCCTGTCGTCCATTTTCTGCCAACCGCAACGGAATGGTACAGGGCGAAGGTGCTGCAATATTTGTGTTTGAAGAATATGAACATGCGAAAGCCCGCAAAGCAGAAATTCTGGCCGAGATCACGGGTTTTGCCATGACATCAGACGCCGCCGATATTGTCATGCCCTCAAAACAAGGCGCTGCAAGGGCCATATCAGGGGCCCTGACCGACGCGTGCATAAACCCAGAGGATGTTGGCTATATCAACGCCCACGGTACCGGAACGGCGGCCAATGATAAAACCGAATGCGCCGCCGTGGCCGATGTTTTTGGCCCCCACGCTGATAACCTGATGATATCGTCTACCAAATCTATGCATGGGCATTTGATCGGCGGTACCGGTGCGGTTGAATTGCTGGCCTGTATCATGGCAGTGCGCGATGGCATTATTCCCCCAACCATCGGCTATGAAGAACCAGACCCGGAATGTGCGTTGGACGTTGTGCCAAACATTGCACGCGATGCCAAAGTCAATATGGTGCTTAGCAATGCATTCGCATTTGGTGGCCTAAATGCTGTGCTGGCCGTAAAACGCGCGCCCTAAACCATGCAATCTATTCTGCTTTGATCGCCAGATTGGATGCCTGCATTTCCTTATAGCCATTGGTAAAACCAGAAAGCGAAAGATTTAGACCCAAATGTGTGTCTGGGGCGGCTACTGGCACAATAATTACCGTAGCTGATGCGCCGCGTTGAAACCCATCCAGATCCTGCGCTGTTAGTCCAATGCGAACATAGCAAGCCTGAGAAGCACAGTAACTAAACGGATATCTTTTTGAACCGCCGCCATCAACTTGCAACGTCAATTGCTCGGTCAACAAGGTTTCAAGTGGTGCGGCTATTGTGGCGCCGGCAACGGCTTGTTGGCCTGCTGGTAGTTCAAACAAACTGATCTCGGCGACAGAATTTCCATTTCCATCTTTCATAAGCTGATAAAGCTGGCAGGGGTCTTTGCCGTCGGCCGTTCGAATGCAGCGCAGTGCCCAGTCGCCATAGGTTTCGCGAACATAAGTTGTACCAACAATTTCCCCATCAACCAGTTCCTGCCCAAGTGAAAGGCTGGAATCTGAACTGGGCGCTTCTGCATCTGCGGGGGTCGGTTCAGGTGTTTCTGTCGTAGTTGTATCTTGGGCATAGGCAACAATTGGCAATGTAAGGACCAAGGCAATAGCCATCGTGATTTTCAGTATTTTTGTCATTTTCAACCTATGTGAATAAATTTTCGCCCAGCATTTAACACAGGACATTGGCAGAGTCAGACTTGATTTCAACCATCGGCAAGAAAATGAAAATCGATTTTTGCTGCAGAAAAAGAAAAAGAGCCACAAATGGCTCTTTTTCAATCTGGTCTCTCCCTGTCGGACTGGCCGACTTATTTGGCGACGTTAGGCGGATTGCGCATAGCGGTCAACAGCGCGGGCCATATTCGTTGTGGAAACACCCACAATACCCCGCCTATGAGTTCAAATTCATCAGAATGCGACAAACGCTGGAAGTCGTTGGCAAGTTTAGTATTGTAGCAAAGACAAAATAAATGAGTGCAGGAGAATTTCACAGTGGGTGATCACATTTTTATCGGTGGCGGCGGGGTTGATTACGCGCAGTATCAGGGATTGCTACTAAAGTATGCCAATCGGCACGGCTTGGTTGCAGGCGCGACCGGAACAGGCAAAACCGTAACCTTGCAAATCATGGCCGAAGAATTCTCCAAAGCTGGGGTGCCGGTGTTTTTGTCTGACGTTAAAGGTGACCTTTCCGGTCTGGCCGTTGCAGGGTCACCGGATTTTAAGCTGCATGAAGCCTTTACAAAACGCGCCGGTATAATTGGTTTTGAAGATTATAATTATGAAAGCTTTCCGGTCCTGTTTTGGGACATGTTCGGAAAGTCCGGTCATCCGGTGCGCACCACTGTTACCGAAATGGGTCCACTTTTACTGGCCCGACTATTGGAATTAACTGACGCTCAGGAAGGTGTTTTAAACATAGCATTCCGGGTATCAGATGAGGAAGGGTTGCCGCTTCTGGACTTAAAGGATCTACGATCACTTTTGGTTTGGGTCGGGGAGAACCGTAAAGACCTGTCCTTACGTTATGGCAATGTTTCCACGTCCTCCGTAGGCGCCATTCAACGGTCTCTACTGGTATTGGACAATCAGGGCGGCAATGAATTGTTCGGGGAACCTGCGCTTGAATTGTCCGATATTATGCGCACCGATATTGACGGTCGCGGTCAGATATCAATACTGGCCGCCGATAAATTGATGAGCTCACCCAGATTATATGCGACATTCCTGCTATGGCTGCTGTCGGAATTATTTGAAGAACTGCCAGAGGTCGGAGACCCAGACAAACCCAAACTGGTGTTCTTTTTTGACGAAGCACATTTACTGTTTGATGACGCCCCTAAGGCGCTGGTGGACAAGGTTGAACAGGTGGCCCGCCTGATCCGTTCCAAAGGGGTTGGGGTATATTTTGTTACGCAAAATCCAGCAGATGTACCGGAAGATATTCTTGGCCAACTGGGCAATAGAATTCAGCACGCTTTGCGCGCCTTTACTGCCCGCGACAGGAAAAATCTACGCCAAGCTGCCGAAACATACCGCGATAATCCCCGGTTTTCGACCGAAGATGCTATCCGCGAAGTCGGAGTCGGCGAAGCTGTAACGTCCATGCTGGAACGCAAAGGTGCTCCCGGAATTGTCGAAAAAACCCTGATCCGTCCGCCTTCGTCCCAGCTTGGACCCATCAACGCAGAGCAACGCGCAGACGTAGTTGCCAATTCCCCGCTTGCTGGAAAGTATGAGAACAGGATCGACCGGGATTCAGCCTTTGAAAAATTGACCGCCCGCGCCAAGGTAGCATCTGTTGCCGCCGAATCCGCAGAATTGGAAGAGGCCCGACTGGAAACTGCAGAACGCGAACTGAAACAAGCGCGCCGTTATGATGGCTCAACCGGCAAAAAAACCAGCCGCCGCCGATCCAGCAAAGATACCGGATTTGGCGGCACAATTGCCAAGCTCGTGATCAAAGAACTAAAGGGCACCACGGGACGGCGTATTGTCCGTGGTATCCTTGGCGGATTTTTTAAAGGGCGTTAAAGTTTGCCGATTTTTAGGCGCGACACCCGGTTGGCTTTTCTTTCCAAGATCTCAATCCGAAAGCCATAAAACGAAAACACCTGCCCAATCACAGGTATCTGCTGTGCTTCATGGATGACCAGACCGGCAATTGTATTGGCTTCCTCATCCGGTAGCGACCAATCCGCAGCCCGGTTCAGATCACGGATAGTGATAGCCCCATCCACCAGCCAGTCGCCGGTTTCAGTTTGCGTAGGAACTAACCCGTCATCACTGTCAAATTCATCGGTGATTTCGCCTACAATTTCTTCAAGAATATCCTCTAGGGTTATCAGACCCTGCAAAACGCCATATTCATCGACCACTAAGGCAAAATGCGTTTGACGGCGCAAAAACTGACGCATCTGATCATCCAGCGGCGTTGTTTCCGGTGCGAAATACGGTTTCATTACAACGTTCATTACTGAAAAATCAGTAAAAGGATCAGCATTCCCATCTACAGAAATTGTGCGTGCATACATGGCACGCAGCAGGTCTTTGGCATGTAGAACACCAATTATATTTTCCGGATCATCTTTGAAAACCGGTAGGCGGGTATGGGCCGAATGCAGCACATGTTCCAGGATTTGCTGTGGTTGTAGATCTATGTCGATCATTTCAATTTCAGAACGGTGACGCATAATTTCTTCGATTGTGCGATCCCCAAGGTCAAGCGCGCCAAGCAGCAGGTCCCGATCATCCCTTTCAACGTTACCCGCATCGTGCCCCAAAGATATCGCCCCGGCAATTTCTTCCCGTACAGCCAACACTTGGCTGTCTGGGTCAGTTCGCACTCCGAAAAGCCACAAAATCGCGCGCACAATATAACGTACTGCCGTAACAAATGGGGCAAATACAGTGATGATCGGGCGGATTAGTACGGCCGCACGGATGGCAGCATTTTCCGGGTTGGTGATTGCATAGGTTTTGGGCAAAACTTCTGCAAAAATCAGCACCAGTACCGTCATCACTAAGGTTGCCAATGCTACGCCACTATCGCCAAACATACGGGTAAACAAAGCCGTCGCCAGCGCCGCCGCCAAAATATTTACTAGATTGTTACCAAGCAAAACCGACCCGATAAGGCGCTCTGTATCTTTGGTGATTTCCAGCGCCCTTTGGGCACCCTTAGATCCTTTATCGGCTTTTGTCCGCAACTTACCCCGAGAAGCAGCTGTCAAAGCCGTCTCTGAGCCGGAGAAAATTGCCGACAGGAAAAGTAATATCACAATTGCCGCACTGGTGGTCCAGAAGGCTGTATCAAGAAGCGGTGTAGTCGGGTCCATTTAGGTTGTCTTTCAGGTTCTTTTTCATCTTATGGGCGGAATTAACCAACCAATCAAGGAATTGCGGCAGATGCAAGGCTCTGGATATCAAATTAAAGAACTGGGCGAATTGGTGGGTAAAGTGCTGTTATTCGGCGGGCCGTACTCAAATCTGCAGGCAAGTCAGGCTTTGAAAGCCATCGCAACGCAAGCAGGGATTCCGCCAGGGAACCGGATTTGTACAGGTGATGTCGTAGCATATTGCGCCGATCCCGCTGAAACGCTACATTTTTGGCAAGATATCTGTGAACTAGTGGCCGGCAATTGTGAAAAACAACTGGGGGCAGGGGCCGCTGATTGCGGTTGCGGTTTTACAGCCGGATCAGCCTGCGAAGTCTTGGCGAAGGACTGGTATCCATATGCCACATCGCGATTGGCTGATCAGGACCAGAAATATTTAGCAGAAGCGCCGGATATAATCGTGTTTACCCACAACAACCAGCGCTGTGCTGTTATCCATGGGGGTGTTTTTGATACTGCTAAATTCCTTTGGTCGATCAGCCCTGATTGTGAATTTGAACAGGAAATCCAACAAATACAGAAATTGGTTGGTCCCATTGATCGGGTGATTTCTGGCCATAGCGGAATTGCTTTTCAACGGCAATTTGGCGCTGTTGAATGGGTGAATACAGGGGCAATCGGCATGCCCGCCAACGATGGCAACCCCAAAACCAGTTATTTGACCTTAGACCAAAACGGTATTCAATTTGAACGGCTAAGCTACGATCACCAAAAAGCTTCGGATCGTATGCGACAGGTAGGGCTGGTACAAGGGTATGAAAAATCGCTTATTTCTGGATATTGGCCAAGTCAGGACATATTGCCGAAAAAGTTACGGCGCTAAGTGTCTTTGGCTAAAGGGTGATGTTCCAACACCAGTTCCTTAAGCCGCTCATCCAACACATGAGTATAAATTTCTGTGGTCGATATGTCCGAGTGCCCCAACAGAGTTTGAATGGAGCGTAAATCAGCCCCGTTCGCCAACAGATGCGTGGCAAATGCATGGCGTAGCGTATGGGGCGTAACCTTGTCAGGGTTTACATTAGCTTTAACAGACAAGGCTTTGATTAGGTTATAAAACCAGTGTCTTGTCAGATGCCCAAGTTTCCCCCGCGATGGAAAAAGAAAGCGGGACTCAGACAATCCCTGAGCCAGCTGTGTTTCTTCAATAACGTCACGGGTTTGCAACCATACCTGTAAAGCAGAACGGGCCGGTTCGGAAAGCGGAACCATCCGTTCTTTGCCGCCTTTTCCGCGTACCAACAACAATTGTGGACCGCCGCGGGCGGCCGCCACGGGCAGGCTAACCAGTTCGCTAACCCGCATTCCGGTGGCATATAGTAGTTCCATCAAACAGCTATTGCGGCTGTTTTCATTTTCTTTTTTACTGCCGTTTTGCGCAGCATTAAGTAGCGCCAACACTTCATCC
Organism: Paracoccaceae bacterium; assembly: GCA_965224795.1. GTDB lineage: Bacteria > Pseudomonadota > Alphaproteobacteria > Rhodobacterales > Rhodobacteraceae > NVTR01. Next base: position 172,002 of record CBDDAE010000001.1, read on the forward strand.
GTTTCTAAAATTTTTGGCAAATGTTTGGGCCGGTTGGGTCCCTTTATCTGAATAGCCGGGTTGTCATTTCGCCAATCTTCTTCAAACCCAAATCGAAACAACTGTTTGATTGCTGACAATCGACGCGCCCGGGTCGAGCCGGCCAATCCCTGCGCGTCACAATGTTCAAGGTAAGCCTCAACATCTGGGCGGCCACAGGTTTCAAAATTCAGGTTATGGTTTTCCAACCATCCTACAAAGTCTTTTAAATCACGGGCATATGCTAATTGGGTATTTGTTGCAGCATCCAGTTCAGCCGCCTGTGCTTCAAGAAAGTTTTGGATTTTGCGCAACATCCAACTACCCCCTTCGGTCTAGTAAAAGTAGCTGCAAACTAGCCTGGCGCGCAACATCTTCAAGACCAATGGCACGAAAAAACGCCAGCGCGTCGGTCAATTCGTCCAGGTCCCCATTTGCCCCGTTTGCAAACAGAGCAATTGCCCGTAAAATGGCTTCTCCCATACGATGGTTGTTGGTAAGCGATTGCAGTCGCACCGGTATACCCTTGGCCCGAAATCCATCTTGAATAGCCGCCGATGTAGGATCGGCAGAAAAAACATCGCCGGGTTGCCCCTGCGCAATAGCGACCAATAGCTTTTGCCTGTCTGACTTTGCGTCAAATGTTAGTGCGGCATTTTCATAGGAAACAGCCAGCAAACTGATGTTCAGGACCAGTTCTTGAATATCTGTGTTTAACTCAATTCCCTCTAACCTATGGGCGAAAATTCGTGCGAACGGTACTTCTAATTCACCAAGGGCCATGACCTCCCAAACCATTGGCAATGCTTGTGAAATTGCTGTGACATCGCGGAATTTAAGGGCTTTGTCCAGCGCCTGAATGGCACTCACCCGGTCCCAGACACCGCCAGATGCGGCCGGTCGTCGTTCAGAATACAGACCCACCAAACGGTTTGGGTCTAATGCTCCTGATTTCACCAGCCGCTCGGCGGCCTCTATCTGTGCTTTCCAGCCAGAATTTGTGTTTAGATCTGCATAAGCAAACGCGCGCGGCAAATTTGCTGTTGGCAGGGGTTCACCTATTGCTCCCATCATCCGAAAAACCAATGGGCTGGGATGACCCTCAACCCTTGGAGCAGGGTCACCTTCAAACAAGATCGGATCAAGAAAACGGGCCAACAAAGCATCTTCAAATTCCGTCAGAAACCCAAGTGCGCGACCGGTTTCCAGCGACAACGCCGCCGCATCCCAATCTCCCCCGCGCGCCAAACAAAACACCCGCGCTGGAAATGTTGGCGACAAAGCAGGGGTGGTCCGCAAAACTTCACAGGCCTCATCTTCCGTATGCATCAACATGGAAACATCAAAAGCCCGCCGAAACAACGCCGGCTTATTCTGGCCGGAAAGTTCCAGCAATGATCTGGCTTTCTCAAGTGCACCTAGGGCCAGCAAACTATCCAGTCGCGCTAAAAACAGTACAGAGCCGTGGCCAGTATCCAAAGGCGGATCAAGTTCCGCAAGCAACAACGTGTACAGCAATTCCTGCATTGCCGGCAGCATGTCCATTTGATCAAACTGAAAGCGCCCGGCCAATTCCGCTGAGCGGCTGCGCCCCCACAAATCACGCGGAAGCCCGGTCACTGAAATTGGTAATAATCCGACACCATCCAGAGAGGGGGCATCAATATCAGATACCGAGACATCTTCGGGCAATGCACTACGGACTGCCCCATGTTCGGCAGTACCCGAAGGCAAGGAAACTGGTGCGGCAAGGCTGTCTGACAGCCAATCAATGGCAGAAAGCGGATCCTGCGCGCTGAGGGCATTGGAAAAAATGAGTGAAAAGCAGCCAAAAAGCCACAAAACCCTAGTCAACATCCAGAATCACAGGTTGCCGGGTTTCCGATTGCTGGGGCGAAAGATCGCCAATATAGGCGTATCCCACCAATGCAAACGCTGCCAGCATGATCAAAAACAACACTAATTTGAATAGCTTGCCCATCATAGTATTGCCTTTTCTGCCTCGCTTTGCCCCTTGGGCCATTCTCATGGTGGCCTTTTACAGGGTAACTATGGCATCTTAGAAAGGTTCGCGCCATGCAGGCAATGAATATCTTAAGCGGAGCGTTGCCTGTTGGCATTCATTCTAAAGAAAACTTGTGCCCTTGTGGGCATGATGGGGGCGGGAAAAACCGCAGTTGGTACCGCCCTTGCGCGTCACATTGGCGTAGAATTTCGCGATTCTGACACAGAAATTGAATTAGCAGCAAATATGAATATCGCCGAAATTTTCAGCCGTGATGGTGAAAAATTCTTTCGCAAACGCGAAGCCGAAGTTATTTCCCGACTTTTGATAGATGATCCCTGTATATTATCAACCGGCGGAGGCGCATTTTTGTCTACAACTACCCGCAACGCAATTTCCAAAAAAGGAGTTTCAGTTTGGTTGAAAGCCGACCTTGATCTGCTTTGGGCCCGTGTCCGTCACAAAGACACACGGCCACTACTGCGCACAGCTAACCCGCGCGAAACCTTGCGCCAATTGTGCCAGATACGCGAAGAAAGTTACCGTCAGGCTGATCTGGTGGTTAATGCTCGCCCGGATTATTCCATCAATGACATGGCCGAAGTGGTTGCCAAGGCACTGTTACAACGCCCAGATATTTTGGATGGCCCGTAAATGATTGATGCAGTCACCGTTCCGTTGGATGACAGAACCTACCAGGTTCGCATTGGCAGCGGGCTATTACCCCAGGCTGGACAGGAAATACTACCCTATTTAGATCGTAAGAAGGTTGCCATTGTCACAGAAGACAACGTGGCACCTTTGCACCTGGACACGTTGACCAGTGTCCTAGCGGCGGCTGGTATTTCTACCACCACACTGACTTTGCCTGCAGGCGAAAAGACCAAATCCTGGGACTATTTTTCGCAAACGGTTGATTGGTTGCTTGAACAAAAAATTGAACGCAACGATATGGTTGTTGCCTTTGGTGGCGGTGTTATCGGAGACTTGGTCGGCTTTGCCGCTGCGGTTTTGCGGCGTGGGGTACGGTTTGTACAAATTCCCACGTCTCTTTTGGCTCAGGTTGACAGTTCAGTCGGCGGTAAAACCGGAATAAACTCACTGCATGGTAAAAACCTGATCGGCGCGTTTCACCAGCCCACTCTGGTTCTGGCCGATATTGACCTGCTGGATACGCTGACGGAGCGGGATTTTCTGTCTGGTTATGGCGAAGTCATGAAATATGGTGCGCTTGGGGATGTAACTTTTTTTGAATGGCTTGAAAAGAATGGCCCTGCCATCGCCAAAGGCGATAAAGCACTGCGCCAAGAGGCCGTGCGCCGATCCGTCCAGATGAAGGCCGACATAGTCGCACGCGACGAAACCGAACAGGGCGAACGGGCATTACTAAACCTTGGCCACACGTTTTGCCATGCCCTTGAGGCCGCAACAGGCTATTCAGACCGACTATTGCACGGCGAAGGTGTTGCCATCGGTTGTGCGCTGGCGTTTGAAACATCGGCCAAAATGGGGCTGTGTTCGCAGGAAGATCCCAGCCAATTGCGCGCACATCTGCGCGAAATGGGTATGAAAACGGATCTGCGCGACATCCCGGGCGATCTACCCAATGCGGATGCCTTGTATAAGTTGATGACGCAGGACAAGAAAATGAAAAGCGGTAGACTACATTTCGTTCTTGCGCGCGGCATTGGAGATGCGTTTATAACAGCGGATGTTGAGGCCGCCGTAGTTAAGTCTGTTTTGAAAGAAGCGCTAAGCTAACCTGTCGAGACGGCAGACTTAGCCCGCAATCTAAAACGGAATTTCGTCATCCATGTCGCTGGAAGCCGGGGCATTGTTAGAACTGCCACCGCCGCCTGACTGATCTGCCATATAACCGCCGCCACCGCCGCCACCACCGCCGCCTTCACCGCGCCCGTCCAGCATGGTCAACGTGCTGCCAAAGCCCTGTAGCACCACTTCTGTGGAATAGCGGTCATTGCCGGACTGATCCTGCCATTTGCGGGTTTGCAGCTTACCCTCAATATAAACCTTAGAGCCCTTTTTCAGGTATTGCTCGGCAACGCGAACTAAGCCTTCACTAAAAATAGCAACAGTATGCCATTCAGTTTTTTCGCGTCTTTCGCCACTGCTTTTATCCTTCCACGTCTCAGAGGTGGCAATGCGAATATTACAGACCTTTCCACCATTCTGAAAAGTTCTTACTTCTGGGTCGGCCCCTAAGTTGCCTATTAGGATTACCTTGTTTACTGAACCTGCCATTAAATGCTCCCGCCGAATCTTAGTTAATTTTGCACACGCTACACCAGCTTATCATGGTTAATAAACGCGATAATTGTTGACCCTCTGGCAGAAGTATTAATTTTCCCTATATATTGAGGAACAGTGGATGTGAGGTGCGTTTTGGGTCGGGGTATAATTTGTTTTTGTGTGGCGGTCTTAGCTATGCCAAACGTAGCACAGGGTCAGGGTCTGACCCTGTCGTCTAAATCCCGCGCGGACCTGTTGCGATCGCAACTAAGTGTCCTGGATAACCGGGCATCATCGCAATACAGCAATTCTGTAAAGCTGCAGCCACCGCGTGCGATCATTCCGGGCACACCTCAGGCTTTGGCAACCTACACAGCGACCAACAGCCCCTATCTTGCACCGGCGAAAACTGCGGCCCAGACTTACGATATTCCCGAAACACTTTTCCTACGACTTATCCAGCAGGAAAGTGGTTGGAACCCAAAAGCACTTTCGCCAAAGGGCGCATTTGGACTGGCTCAATTGATGCCAGCGACAGCGCGATATTTGCGGGTGAATGCACAGGTGCCAACGGAAAACCTGAACGGTGGCGCGCGCTACTTGCGATTGATGTATGATCGGTTTGGTTCCTGGCGCTTGGCGTTGGCAGCCTATAACGCCGGACCAGAAGCCGTAGAAAAGTACAAGGGCATCCCCCCTTACACTGAAACCCAAAACTATGTGCAGGCGATCCTTACCGAACGGTAACATAAGTCACGGATAAGTCAGTAATTATTCCCACATAACTGTTAGCAGACGTGTTTTGCCGTAGCCGATTTCGGGCGCTATGCCTGTCTCCATCGAAACGAATTGGAGAGCAAAATGTTTAAATCTACTCTGGGTGCTGCGGCCCTTACACTGATCGCAGGTATGGCAACGGCGGGCGGTTATACCGTTACTGTAACCAACAATCTTAGCGAAGAACTACTGGCGCCGATCCTGATTACCAATGTCGGCAATGACGGCAATATCTTTATGGGTTCCTACGTGACACCTGAAGCCGAGGAACAAATCCTGACCGGTGATCCTGCCAAACTGGCCGCCCGTATTGGCCCAGACGCCATGGTTGGACATGGTACTGATGGCCCTCCCGGCGTGTTGCTGGCACCTGGTAAATCTGTAACATTTGACATTGAAACTGACGCCACAGCCGTGCGTGTTATTTCAATGGTTGCTCCAACCATGCTGCCTGACACTTACGTCACCAATGTTGTCGATCTGACCGGCGCCGACACGATTGAGGCCCGTCTGACACGCTTTGACATCGGCCATGACGAAGGCACCAAGATGATCGTTAAATTCGGTGCGATGATGATGTCAGATGACACTATGGCCGCCAGCGACGATACAATGGCTGCAACTGATGAAGCCATGGCGACCGACGATACGATGGCCACTGACGACACGATGGCTTCGGATGATTCCATGGCAATGGCACCGCATCCAAATGCAGCTGCCGCGTCGATCATTTTCGTCAAAAAGATGTGATCGCGTTAACTAAATCACCAAATCAGGGCGCCCCAATCGGGCGCCCTTTTTTATCCGCGCCCTTCGGGCCCGTCATAATGCCGTTCAACTTTGGCCACCCGTAACGTGTAATGCGAATACCAGCGCGCCCGGCCCATTTTCTGCGCCATGGCGTGTTCGGTGACTTTCTTCCAGTTCTTCAGCGCCGCCTCATCCGCCCAATAGCTGACAGTGATGCCAAGGCCCGTGTCACTGCGGGTGGTTTCAATGCCCAAGTAACCGGGCTGTTCAGCAGCCAGCGTTCCCATCCTATCGGCCATGGCCCCGTAACCGGCAGTTTTATCAGTCAGTTGCGCAGTGAAGATCACCGCGTAATACGGTGGATCGGGCAGGGGGGCGAATTCTGACACAGCTTATTCGGCGGCGATTTTTATGACCGGTTCCATGCTGGCAAGGTCAGCATCCGACAGGTGGCATTTGATTTCATGGCCATCTGCAAGCGTGCGCATGGGGGGCAGTTCGCGGTCACACAGCCCATCCGCGACCTTATCTTTCCAGTTGCAGCGGGTCTGGAAGGGGCAGCCGCTTGGTGGGTTCATGGCAGATGGGATGTCGCCTTCCAGCACGATGTGTTTCTTTTCGACGCTGGTGTCGGCGATTGGCACAGCAGAAAGCAGGGCTTCGGTATAGGGGTGATAGGGCGGCGCGAACACCTGATCGGTGTCGCCAATTTCCACCACATGTCCCAGATACATCACCATCACCCGGTCGCTTAGGTAACGCACAATCGAAAGGTCATGGCTGATGAACAGCAGTGTGGTTTTTTCATTGCGCTGGATTTCCATCAGCAGGTCGGTGACGGCGGCCTGTACGGAAACATCCAACGCCGAAACCGGTTCATCGGCCACAACGATACGCGCACCACCGGCAAAAGCCCGAGCGATTCCAACACGTTGCTTTTGGCCGCCAGATAATTGTCGTGGCATGCGTTCAGCGAATTCGCGCGGTAGTTTAACCAGATCAAGCAGTTCCAATGTGCGCTGTTTACGGTCTGCATCACTGTCACCGATACCAAATATTTCCAGCGCACGCACGATCTGGCGACCGACAGTCATGGACGGGTTCAGGGTGTCAAACGGGTTTTGAAACACCATCTGGACGGACGACACAGTTTCTGTGTCGCGGTCTTCGATCGGAATGCTTTCGATGTTGCGACCATCAAGGGTGATCTCACCGGAGGTGGCTGTTTCAAGACCCATTAAAACCTTGGCGAATGTAGATTTGCCGCAGCCAGATTCCCCGACTATGGCCAGTGTTTCGCTTTCGCGGGCTTCAAATGATAGGGTTTCGTTAGCCTTCACAACCTTTTTGTCGCCTCCGCCGAACAGTGCGTTCGCGGCCACTTCGTAGTGTTTTTTCAGGTTGTCCATTTTCAGGACCACTTCGCCAATCGGGGCTTTTTCTTTTTGTTCCCCGACGGTTATGGGTGCGTTCCAATCGATTTCGGTGAACTTCACACAGCGTGATGCGTGTCGGGTGTCTCCTGTAACTTCACCCATTTTCACATCACCGGCGTCACATCTTCCGGCTTCGAAATAGTCACAACGGGGCCCAAAATTACAGCCCGGCGGGCGTTCATGGGGCAAGGGGAAGTTGCCGGGGATCGCCACCAAGGGGTGGGTGTTTTTGTCAGCACCGGGCAGGGGGATCGAGCGGAATAATGCTTGTGTATAAGGGTGTTGCATCTTGTCGAACACGTCTTTAATCGACCCGGTTTCGACGGCTTCACCGGAATACATCACGCAAATCCGGTCACAGGTTTCAAGGATCAGCCCAAGGTTGTGGCTGATGAACAGCATGCTTGTGCCGTATTTCTTGCCAAGATCACGGACCAGTTCAACAACTGCCGCCTCAACCGTCACATCAAGCGCGGTTGTGGGTTCATCCAATATCAGTAGGGCAGGTTTGGACATTAGTGCCATGGCGATAACAATGCGTTGCTGTTGACCACCCGACAATTGGTGCGGATAGCTGCCCAATATGCGTTCCGGGTCTGGCAGTTTAACGTCGGTGACCACTTCCAGTGCCCGTTCATAGGCGTCCTTTTCAGAAACGCCTTCGTGGATCATCGGCACTTCCATCAATTGCTTGCCGATCTTCATAGCCGGGTTCAGGGATGCCATCGGTTCCTGATAAATCATGGCGATTTCGCTGCCGCGTATATCGCGCAACTCATCCTGTGACATCTTATTCAGGTCACGTCCCTTAAATTTGATCGTACCGCCAACAATGCGACCATTCACACCCAAATCCTGCATCACGCCAAGCGCCACGGTGGATTTACCACAGCCACTTTCCCCGACCAGCCCTAGCGCCTCACCGGGCATAACAGTGGCGGAAAAATCCATCACCGCCGGAATTTCCCGCAATCTGGTAAAGAAAGAAATCGACAGGTCGTTGATTTCCAGGATCGGGCTGTTTTTATCCCATTCTGACATGGTGTTCTCCTTAATCCCTTAAGCTTTCTTCGCGCAGACCATCGGCCAACAGGTTCAAACCCAGAACCATGCTCATCAGCGCCAGTGCCGGGGGCAGGGCCGGGTGCGGGAAGATCGACAAAAGTTTGCGACCGTCATTAATGGTTGAACCCCAATCCGGGCTTTCGCTTTCCAGACCCAGACCAAAGAACCCCAATGTACCGAGCAAAATGGTGACATAGCCGATGCGCAGGCAAAAATCGACGATCAACGGTCCACGGGCATTGGGCAAGATTTCCCACAGCATGATGTACCACGCGCCTTCGCCCCGGGTTTGTCCGGCAGCGACGTAATCACGTGTGCGAATGTCCAGCACCAGCCCGCGCACGATACGGTAAACGGTCGGCGAGTTAACGAACACCACCGACACGAACACCACCAGCAAATTACCGGGAACGTCGAACAGATCCAGCCATTTTGGCACGAAAGATATGACCGTGCCCGGCTCAGAGATCAGAGACAGGTACAATGTCAGGCTGATCAACATTGCGACGCCGACGTAAAGGTTGCGTTTTTTGGGTTGGGTATAGAACCGTGAATTCAACAACACGAAGATAAACACAATCGGAAAGATGAACAGCACCGCCGCCATATAACTTGGGATGCCTGTTTCGACGATTTCCGGGGTGACCAGCAGGTAAAATAGCAGGATCACCGGAAAGGCGAGGACCAGATTGGCAACGAAGGACAGGATGGTGTCCAGCCGTCCCCCGTAATAGCCGGCGGGCAGGCCAAGGGTGATGCCTACCATGAAGGCGAATATTGTGGCTAGTGGCGCGATTTTCACCACGATCCAGCTGCCCGCCACCATGCGCGAAAACACATCACGGGCCAGGTTGTCACCACCTAATATGTAAAACCCGCTATCATCGGGCAGGGGTGTGCCGGGTAGCTTATTCTTCATGCCGGAAACCTGCGCCAATGGGTCATACATGACGATCAGGTCAAAGGCGGCGAATATTCCGGTAAACACCCAGAACATCACCAGACCAAAGCCGATCATGCCAACGGTGCTGTCAAACAGTTTGCCATAGAGGCCCAGTTTGCGTTTGAAGGTGATCGACAGCCCAAAGGTCGCGATCAGGGCGATCCAGACCGGGGTGAATTGTAGAAATACTCGGACGAAAATGCTGCCCCAGGATAATTCTTCCATGACGCGCTCCTATGCTATCCGAATACGGGGGTTGAGAAATACATACCCGATATCGGATATTAGCTGCGTGACAAGAACCACGAAGACGGCCACCACAGAGCTGGCGAGCAACAGGTCGATGTCGTTGTTTGATGCGGCCTGCACAAGTGTCCAGCCAAAGCCTTTGTAGTTGAACAGGGTTTCCACGATCACCACGCCGTTCAGTAGCCATGGGAATTGCAGCATGATCACTGTGAATGGGGCGATCAGCGCATTGCGCAGGGCGTGTTTCATGACGATATTGGGAAAGCTGACGCCTTTCAGACGGGCAGTGCGGATGTATTGGGCTGTCATGACCTCGGTCATCGATGCCCGTGTCATCCGGGCGATATAGCCGATGCCGTAAAGTGCGATGGTCATCACCGGCAGGAAAAAGTTTTCAAAATTGGCGTTTTCCATGGCTGATGTGGCGGTGCCCTTGAACCATTTCAACCCGAATGCTGATGAGGCGAACAGGGCGATGAAGATAACGCCTGACACATATTCAGGCGTGGCGGTGGTGACAATGGCGACAGTGGAAAGCGAACGGTCGGTGCGCGAACCTTCACGCATGCCAGCCAATACGCCCAGTATGAGTGCGGACGGGACCATGACCACCATGACCCAGAACATCAGCTTGCCGGTCAGACCCAGACGCTTGCCGATGATGGTTGACACGTCGTCTTTGAAAACACTGGACTGGCCCCAGTCGCCCTGCAGGATGCCGCAAAAACGTGGCACGTCAGCATCTGGGTTTTTGGCGTCAAAACAGCGGCCGGTTGTAACACCGTCATCATCGGTTATGGTGAACCCGGGCAAGACCCCCAGCCATTGGCCATATTTGGTAATGGTCGGTTGGGTGTGGCCCTTTTTTTCCAGCCAGGACAGCACGGCTTCGTCCGACATGCGGAAGTTGCCCTGGGTCTTGGCGAGCTTTTCAAGGTTTGGAAAAAGGTTGGTTAGGAAGAAAACGATGAATGTCAGGCAAAGCGCCGTCAGTATCATCACCCCAACCCTGCGTAAGATGAACAGTCCCATCAGGTTCCCTGTCGTTTGTTAGCGCCAGATTTTGCTGGCCCGGTGTTGTCGCCGGTTGCGGGGTGGCATTGGCTGCCCTTGGTCCCGTCTGTAGTTTGTACCCGGTTTCGTTGAACCCGGCAGGATTGAAAGGGGGCGGACCAGCCGCCCCCAATCGCAATCAATTTAGGCTGACATGCCCCACTTATAGTGGTGATGCTCAAAGCTGACATGCATTTCAACGCCTTCCAAGCCTTGAATATGGTGGCGGAAGACTGAGCGCCAGTATGGCTGAATGGTCACGCCTTCTTCCTGGATCAAAGCCTGCATCTTGGCCATAACCACCCGACGCGCATCGGCATCAGCGATTGACAATGCCTCAGTCAGCAGCGTGTCAAATTCAGCATTGGACCAGCCAAATTCGTTCCAGGCTTCACCGGTGCGATAGGCCAGCGCGTGGATCTGCACACCAAGTGGGCGGTGGTTCCAGTTGGTTGAGCTGAACGGATACTTTGTCCAGTCATTCCAGAAGGTTGAGCCAGGCAGAACAGTCCGTTTGACATTAATACCAGCGTCACGCAACTGGGCGGCAACCGCGTCAGTTGTGTTCTTGCGCCAGTCATCGTCAATCGAAGTCAGCTCATGCTCATAGTCACCCATGCCAGCTTCATCCATTAGGGCCTTAGCACCTGCCGGATCATGCTTTTGCGCCGGCAGTTCTGCATATTCTGGGTGCAACGGGGCAACGTGGTGGTTTTCAGCAACCGCACCGCGACCACCATAACCCAGTTCCAGCAACACGCTGTTGTCGACCGCCATGGCAATGGCCTGGCGTACCTTCTTGTCAGCATAGGGATTCTTACCGTCGATTTCCGCCAATTGGTTTGGACGGATAACAATAGTACCTGCTGTCACAACGCTGGAATTGACCAGGTCAAGACCATCAAGCACATCGATGAATTCGCCAATGCTTTCGTGCAGCATGTCGACTTCTTCGCTTTCAATCGCTGCGACCCAAGCTGATGGTTCGGTGCCAAAATCCGTATACTCGATACGGTCAAGGAATGGACCGCCATACACTTCGGTGCCCCACCATGTGTGATCAGCATTACGCTCAACAACGGCTTTCACGCCCACTTCCAGTTCTGACAGCAGGTATGGGCCGGTGCCGGGACCAGTTTCGCCAGCGTCTGGGTTATAGCTGGAATGGACAATCGCCGCTGGATAGTCAGCAAAACCGGGGATCAGTGAAATATCCGGGTTTGGCAGGTTCAGCGTAACAGTCAAAGGACCGGTCGCAACGATCGCGCCTTCAAGGGCTTTGTTGGTATTGGCGTCAACCAGAATAGCCATACGGCCAGCCATGGAATTTCCTTCAACCTCTTTATCGGCCCAGCGGGTGATGTTGTTCACAACGTCGTCGGCTGTGAAATCGTCGCCGTTGTTCCATTTAACGCCGGGACGGATATTCAGTGTGTACTGTGTCGCGTCTGCGTTAATTTCCCAGCTTTCCAGCAACATGCCGCGAAAGGAACCATCGTTGTTGTATTCCACCAGGTATTCCAACGTACCACGGGTTTCGTTGGCAATTTCCGACCAGTCAGCTGTGCGGCTGTCTTTCAGCGCGCGAACGCTCATCTGCACGCGCAATGTGCCACCGTCTGCGATATGGCCAGCAGCCTGAACCGGAGCGTCAAGACCCAGCAAACCGTAAGCTGCAACTGTCGTTGCACCAAAGGCGGTCGAGCGTGTCAGAAATTCGCGGCGACTGAGTTTGCCAGCTTTGCATTCATCGGCGTACATTTGTACGGCGCTATGCATTGCTTTTCCGTTGATTGTATCAGATTTCATCATTTTCTCCCTAGATGAATAAATTTCGTTATGGGTGTAGCCAAAACTATAATTATCATGTTTTTTCCGCCAGCCCCCCATTCTCTTGTTTATTTCCGCACGAACACCGCCGTGCGTCAATGGCAACCTAAGTCGTTTTCAGGTCAAAAAACGACATCTAATGAAAACAAAAACGACATAGACCAACAAAGCAAGTAAATTCCGTAATTGTGATTATAACTTAATGTTACCTGGCCCGACGGAAAGAACTTGGGGTTTCCCCAGATTGCTTTTGAAATGCCCGCGTAAAATAGGCAGCAGACGTGAAACCCAGATGTCGGGCGATATCTTGCACCGGTTTGCCGGTTTCAATCAGCAACAACCGGGCTTCAAAATGAATACGATCTGTTAATATCGCCATTGCAGAACGCCCACAGGCGCCTTTGCACACCCTTGTAAGGTGGGTTGGTGTCACCCCCAGTTCGGCGGCGTAATCGGAAACCGACTTCGCAAGGTGAAAATCACGCTCCACCAGGGCGGTATAGGCGGCTGCCATTTTAACGGCCGTTCCGGATGTAACTTCACTTTCCGGCGCAATCTCAGCCTGGCGTTGCAGCCAAACGGACAACAGTCCGCCATGGTGCATCATCGCGCGTGCCTGACCGGACAAATCCCGTTCAGCTTCGCGTTGGATGTTTTCAATCAGCGTCGTCAGCTCATTGTGCTGGTAGACGTCGCGAATGCGCAGATGCAATGGCTCAGTTGGTAGATCAATGTCGGCACTAAACGGAAAATACACAATATTGCCAAACACTTGGCCAAGCATATCAAAGCCGTGCATGGCGCCCGCCGGGATAAATATAGCGTTATGGGGGCCGTAGCCGCGGGTATTGCCGGATATTGTTATTCGGCCCTGTCCTTTGGTAAACCAAATCAACAGCGGCTGCGAATAGCTGCGCATTGCCTCGGTCCGCCAACGGCCACCCTGCGCGAAAACCGGCAGTGGAACGACCCGAAAGCCGTTCTTAACGTCGTGTGTTTCGTCCATCAGCCCCAGATACCCAAGTGTTCGATTTGTGAAAGTTAGGCGAGCCATCCATCAATTGACAGGTAAATTTCGAAAGACGGTTTCCCATCAATATTTTGCATAGTTCTGGAAACAAACCGCGAGATATTGCGCCAATGTAGTGGAGGAGTGGCAAGTTATCCCCAAGCCATCCAATGTTATCCACAGAATCGCGAATGTGTTTGGGCAGTTTTCGACAAAAACCTAAGGTAAGGTGATAATCTGCCAGTCTTTCATCCGGGCGCGAAACCAACTGCGCTGCCGTTTGGCATATTGGCGCGTGGCTATTGTTACAGCCTCTCGCACCTGATCCAATGACATTTCCCCCTTGAGGTGCGCCATAAGCTGCGCCGCCCCTATGGCTTTGGCTGACGGCAGGGACGGTGACCAGGCTTTCTGATTTTCCTGCGCCTCACTTAATGCGCCATTTTCCAGCATATAATCAAACCGTTGTGCAATTCGTGTGTTCAGCCATTTCCGGTCAGCGTCCAGCAGAATTGGCGTGGCATTTTGCAAAGCTATCAGCGGGGCGGGGGTGTCATCTTGCCAGGATGCCAAACCGCGCGACGTTGATTGTTGCACCTCCCAAGCCCTTTGCACCCGCATGGGATTGTTTTGGTCAATCCTTTTCAAAGTCTCTACGTCAATACCGGCAATCAATGCCAACAAGCCTTCCTTGGTCAACAGATCATCAGCTTGTCGCCGTGTTTCCGGCTTGGTAGCTGGTATATCCACCAATCCTTCGGTCAGGGCGGTAAAATTCAATCCTGTACCGCCAACAATGATGGGGCGGTTGTCACTGGCAAAAACTGCTCGGATATCGCGCAACCATTGGCCAACTGAATAGGACGTATCACCAGAAATATGGCCGTATAAATGGTGGGGAATTCGCTTCATATCGACCTGATCAGGGCGGGCTGTCAAAACGCGCCAGTTGGCAAAAACCTGCAACGCATCGGCGTTTACAATGGCCCGGCCCTGTCGTTCAGCTATTTCAAGGGCAAGATCTGACTTACCTGAAGCCGTCGGACCCGCTATCAGAACCGGTAGATCTTCAGGTATTTCTAGATGGTTTACCAACATGTTACGGCGCTATTTTAATGTAAATACTACCGTCAACATCCGGCCCAAGCCCGCTGATTTCCAAAGTTTGCGTATCTTGCATTGTGCCCCGCACGGTTTTACGACATTTTGCGCCTGAAATTCAAAGACTTCAATCGGGGGCAATACATATGGCCAAGAATGGCGCCAGCCAACCTGCAAAAAAATACAATCGGGTACTTCTAAAAATATCTGGTGAGGCTTTGATGGGGGATCAAGGCTATGGACTACACCCTCCAACCGTCAGCAGAATTGCCAATGAGGTCAAGGAAGTCCACGATTTAGGCATCCAGATATGTATGGTCATTGGTGGCGGAAACATTTTTCGCGGTTTGCAGGGCAGCGCCCAGGGTATGGAACGAACCACCGCCGATTATATGGGAATGCTGGGCACCGTTATGAACGCTCTTGCGATGCAATCAGCGCTGGAAGGGCTGGGAATATACACGCGGGTAATCAGCGCCATCCCTATGGATCAGGTCTGTGAACCCTATATCCGGCGCCGCGCAGTTCGCCACCTAGAAAAGAACAGGGTGTGTATATTTGCCGCCGGAACGGGCAACCCTTACTTTACGACGGACACTGCCGCAACTTTGAGAGCCAGCGAAATGGCCTGCGAAGCAATCTTTAAAGGCACCAAGGTTGATGGTGTATATGACAAAGACCCGATGCAACATTCTGACGCCAAAAGATATAACAAGATCAGCTATGACGAAGTGCTTGCAAATCGCCTGGGCGTTATGGATGCATCGGCTATTGCGTTAGCGCGTGACAACGATTTACCAATAATCGTGTTTTCCCTGGATGAGCCCGGCGGGTTCAAGGGTATACTGAACGGCAATGGCACCTATACAATCGTTGGCAGTTGACTTAGAAAAACAAAAAGACGCACGGCTAAGTGTAAGCAAAACAATAAGAGTAGGTGCATGGCAGACGATATTGAGGTTGATCTTGACGATCTGAAGCGCCGCATGGACGGGGCCATGGCGGCTTTGCGGACCGAATATGCAACCCTGCGCACTGGTCGCGCCTCGGCGACAATGGTTGAGCCAATTATGGTTGATGCCTATGGCACCCTTACGCCAATCAATCAGATCGGCACCGTGAATGTGCCAGAGCCACGTATGCTGACCATCAATATTTGGGATAAAACCCTTGTTCCGATAGCAGAAAAAGCCATCCGCGACAGTGGGTTGGGCATTAATCCGGTTATTGATGGCACGATTATTCGCCTGCCCATCCCTGATCTGAACGAAGAACGCCGCCGCGATCTAACCAAAATTGCCGCCCAATATACCGAGAGCGCCAGAATTGCAGTTCGAAATGTCCGCCGTGACGGCATGGATCAGCTAAAGAAAGCCTTGGCTGACGGTATGTCAGAGGACGACCATAAGCTTTGGGCAGACGAGGTACAGTCGCTGACTGACAACACTATTACGGCAATTGACCAAGCGCTTGAAAACAAGCAATCAGAAATTATGCAGGTTTAGCGCAAGTGAATATTAATTCCGCAAGAGATTTAAACCCTGAACAAAGCGCTGACGCCAACAAACTGCACGTTGCCGTCATTATGGATGGCAATGGCAGATGGGCCCAGGCCCGTGGCAAGCCACGTTTATACGGCCACCGCGCAGGTGGAAAACGGGTGCGCGAAATCGTGGAAAGTTGCCCACAGCTTGGCGTTAAGTATCTGACAGTTTTCGCTTTCTCGACAGAAAACTGGAAACGTACGCAGGCCGAAGTTACCGGTTTGATGACTTTGTTTAAGCGCTATATCAGTCGCGAATCCAATTCCTTGCGTGAAAATGGAGTGCGTGTTCGTTTCATCGGTGACCGAATTCGGCTTGAAAGCAAGCTGGTCGAAATGATGGACAATCTGGAAAAAATGACCGCCAAGAATGAGCTGGTACATTTAACTATCGCCATCAACTACGGCGGGCGTGATGAAGTTGCGCGCGCAACCAAAAGGCTTGCTCGCGAAGTTAAAGCGGGCAGGTTGGACCCGGAAGCCGTAGATGCCGAAACCCTGGCCAGCTATTTGGATACCTGTGTACTGCCTGATCCCGATCTGGTGATCCGTACCAGCGGTGAAGCACGGATTTCCAATTTTCTTTTGTGGCAATCTGCATATGCTGAATACGAATTTGTCGACACGCTATGGCCAGATTTTTCAAAAGAAATATTTGCAAGCATTCTCGAAAAGTTCGCCAAACGTGAACGCCGCTATGGTGCTGTCATCGGATGAGCGAACCTGCCCGCAACTGGGGTGACCTAAAAACCAGAATAATTACCGGCCTTGTCCTGGCCACTGTTGGAGCACTGGCTGTTTGGGCAGGTGAACTTTGGTTTCTGCTGCTGACAGTTTTGGCCGTGAGCGCAATGATTTGGGAACTGGCGCACATAGTTGGGGCTGACAAAGGCCCGGTACCTATCCTTCTTGGTATCAGCGGGGGCATCTCAGTTTGCCTTATGGCGTGGTTTCTGGATGCAAATATTAGCTGGGCGGTGGTACTTATGATTGTAACATTTGCCTTTACAGCTACCCGGTTAAAAAACTCGGGGACCGTGTATGCCATGGCGATATTGCTGACTGCTTCGTTACTGATCACTCTGCGAAATGAATGGGGCGCTATCTGGCTGCTTTGGTTGGTTTTGGTTGTGATCGCCAGCGACGTGGCGGGGTACTTGGCCGGACGCAGCATTGGTGGCCCCAAATTTTGGCCAAGCATCAGTCCCAAAAAGACTTGGTCAGGTACAGCGGCGGGTTGGGTCGCGGCGGGTATTATAGGCGCGTTCATGGCCCCAAAATTGGACGTTGGCTACAGTTTGATCGCGGTCAGCATCGTTTTAGCATTTGCCGGTCAAATGGGCGATATCGTGCAAAGTGCCCTGAAAAGACAGGCTGGAATTAAAGACAGCTCCAATCTATTGCCCGGCCATGGCGGTGTATTGGATCGACTTGATGCCATCATCGGGGCGTCCATTGGGCTGCTGATCATCAGATTGCTTACCGGATTCCCGAGCTGATGCGACGAATTTCTATTTTCGGAGCGACCGGTTCTGTAGGTCAAAACACACTTGATCTGATCCGCCGACGGAAATCTGAATTCCACGTGGTGGCCCTAACAGGTGGGAAAAACACGACGCAATTGGCCGCAGATGCCAGGGAATTTGGTGCGGAAATCGCTGTAACAGCCTATGAAAACAGACTTGGCGACTTGCAAGCTGCACTGGATGGCACAGGGATAAAAGTTTTGGCGGGGCCAGAAGCGCTGCTGGAAGCCGCATCTATGCCTGCCGATTGGATCATGTCGGCAATTGTTGGCGCTGCCGGGTTGGCCCCGGGGTTGAAGGCGCTGGAACAGGGAACAACACTGGCGCTGGCCAACAAGGAAAGCCTGGTAACGGCTGGTCCCCTGCTTATGCAAACCGCCAAAGCCAATAGCGCCACGATTATTCCGGTAGACAGCGAACATTCAGCGCTGTTCCAAACGCTTATCGGCGAAGATACTGCAACTGTGGACCGGGTAATAATCACAGCTTCCGGCGGGCCATTTCGCAACTGGTCGGCCAAGCAATTGGCCAAGGCTACCCTGAAACAGGCGCAAAACCACCCCAACTGGTCCATGGGACAGCGCATAACAATCGACAGTGCTTCCATGTTTAACAAAGCGATGGAAGTTATCGAAACCAAAGAATATTTTGGATTTAAACCTGACCAAATACAGGTTCTGGTTCACCCGGAAAGTTTGGTTCATGCTATGGTTGGATATCAAGACGGTGCCCTTATCTCCCATATGGGCAGCCATGATATGCGCCACGCAATCGGGTTTGCCCTAAACTGGCCCAAGCGTCAGCCCCTTCCGGTTGCCCCTTTGGATCTGGCAACGGTTGGTCAGCTGAATTTTGAGGTCCCGGACCTGGTTCGGTTCCCGGCATTAAGATTGGCGCAAGATGTGATGCAAACTGGCGGATTGGCTGGAGCTGTCTTCAATGCAGCAAAAGAACGCGCCCTGGACAGTTTTATCGCCGGCGAAATTGGTTTTACGGATATGGCTGTGGTTGTCGAAGCGGTGTTGACGAAAATGTCATCGTCATTAGGTCATATTGAGGGCGCAATCCCCCTTGATAAGGTCGCGCAAACGGACCATTTGGCCCGGGTAAGGGCGGGCGAAGAAATCATCCGGCTTAAGAAAAAGGGTTAACGTTTTGGAACTGATCGGTCTGATCCCAAATTTTGGCAATCTACTGTTCACGCTTGGTGCGTTTGTAATAGCATTGTTGGTCATCGTCTCTATTCACGAATACGGCCACTACATTGTTGGTCGCTGGACGGGAATTCACGCCGAGGTATTTTCCCTGGGTATGGGCCCGGTTATTTGGTCACGCGCCGACAAACATGGCACCCTTTGGCAAATTGCCGCCCTGCCTATTGGTGGTTACGTAAGGTTTTTGGGCGATTCCAGTGCTGCCAGTGGCAAAGACGGGGACGCCATTTCAACTATGAGCCCAGAAGACCGGCGTCGCACGATGCACGGCGCACCTGTTTGGGCAAGGGCACTGACTGTGGCAGCCGGTCCAATATTCAATTTCATCCTTTCGATCATTGTTTTCGCCGCAATAATCGCATGGCAAGGCACCGCATCTGATCCATTAACCATATCCGAATTGCGCCCTTTCCCTACTGAACAAGGGCTATTACCCGGCGACGAAATACTAGAGATCGCCGGTAAACAAACACCGAAATTGGAAGAATTTTCCACATTTGTGCAAGACCTGCCGACCAGTGGAAGCTTTGAATATCTGGTTCGCCGCGATGGTTTGGAAACCTCAGTTATTGCCCCCAACCCTTATCCCGCACTTGTGGTTGGGCTAACTCCTGGTTCCGCAGCCTATGACGCTGGAATGGAAGTTGGCGACGTTATTGTCAGTGTCGATGGTCAACCAGTTCCGGCTTTTGGAGCATTGCGTGAAATCGTTGGGACTTCAGATGGCAAACCAATGTTGCTTGGGGTTTGGCGAGACGGCGAAGAAACTGACCTAACGCTGGTTCCAAAACGCGTAGACATTCCGCGTGCTGATGGTGGGTTTGAAACCCGCTGGTTAATCGGCATTACCGGTGGCATGTTATTTGTACCCAAGACCGAAAGACCGGGTCTTCCCACAGCTGTTGGATACGGTTTTGATCAAACCAAATTTATCGTCAAATCCAGCATTTCAGGGCTTTACCACGTTATTGTTGGGTCTATTTCATCCTGCAACTTAAGGGGCCCCGTCGGCATCGCCCAAACTTCTGGCCAAGCCGCCAGCCAGGGATTGCTAAGCTTCATCTGGTTTATAGCAGTATTATCCACTGCCGTTGGCATGCTTAACCTGTTTCCAATCCCAATTCTTGATGGTGGACACTTGGTTTTTCACGCCTATGAGGCCATTTCAGGCCGCCCACCAAGTGATTCTGCACTGAGAATTATGATGGGTTCAGGTTTAGCGCTGATAGGCATGTTAATGGTATTTGCCCTGACAAACGACTTTATTTGTCCATAAACACAGGGTATTTTGATCCAATTGCCTTATCCGGGCCTTAGTCCCGCCGCATTTGATTTTTAATCTTAGCCTGTCGATAGATAGGTAAGGGATTACCATGCAAGCAATACAACAAAGCTACAAAGGACTTTCGCTCCTGGTCAATCTCAATTGGGATCGTTTGCTATATGTTGCAACAATCCTAACTGCGCTAATGCTTGGCGCCTTTGTTGGATCGCTGTAAAAAATTCCTTTAAATTTGCCTATTAAACACCTGCTTTAGCGCGCTTTGGCCCATTGGCCCGGTGCGCTTTTTGGTCTTTTGACAAGCCCCGTCAATCCCGGTACTCACAGTCAATATGTAAGCTGCTTTGGATTGGGGAATATGCGCAAATTATCTGGTTTTTTGGTGGGCTTTGTTTCTACTGGTTTTGGATCGCTTCGCCGCCTGGCTCTGGTACTGCTAATGTCACTGGCTTCGCTGCTTTCGGTCAATGCAGCCGTTGCACAAAGCTATCAGTTCTCTTCCTTCTCGGTGCAAGGCAACAGCAACATAGAATCTGCTACAATCCTTAGCCATGCAGGAATTTCTGCTGGCAGTACTGTAACCGCCGCCGATTTGAATCAAGCCTACCAACGGGTACTGGCCACTGGCCTTTTTGAAATCGTTGAAGTTATTCCGCGCGGACGCCGTTTGGTTATTCGGGTTACTGAATTCAGAGCAATTAATCGGATTAGTTTTGAAGGCAATTCCAAGCTCAATGACGAAACGGCCCTTGGAATAATTAGTTCGCGTCCTCGTTTGGTGTTTAGCCCAACAACAGTAGAGCAGGATGCGGCCGCGCTAACGGATGCGTACCGGGACCAGGGCCGCTTGTCCGCTACAGTCACACCAAAAATTATTGTACGCTCTAATAACCGCGTCGACGTGGTGTTTGAGGTCCACGAAGGGCGCACGGTTGAAGTGGAGCGCCTGTCATTTGTAGGCAACCGCGACTATTCTGATCGCCGATTGCGCCGGGTTTTGGCCACCAAACAGGCCGGGTCACTGCGGGCCCTGATCCGTCAGGACGCATTTGTTGAAGACCGGATTGAGTTTGACAAATCACTGCTGCGGGATTTTTATCAATCGCGCGGATACGTGGACTTTCAGACTCTGTCGGTAACGTCGGAATTTTCCCGGCAACGCAACGCTTTTTTCGTAACATTCAACATCCGCGAAGGTCAGAAATTTAGCTTTGGTCAGATCACAGCCACCAGTGAACTGCCGGAAGTTAATGCTGCCGATTTTACCAAACTGGCACGCATTCGCCCCGGGCAGGTTTATTCGCCTGAAGTGGTTGATAATGTCATTGCACGTATGGAAAAGCTGGCGCTAACCCAGGGCCTAAACCTTGTTCGGGTTGATCCGCGCGTCACTAGAAATGATCGCGATCTGACGCTGGATATTGAATTTGCCCTTGTTCAGGGCCCCCGTATTTTTGTTGAACGTATTGATATCGAAGGTAATGCCACCACACTTGATCGCGTGGTGCGTCGCCAATTTCGTGTCGTAGAGGGCGATCCCTTTAATCCGCGCGAAATCCGAGAAGCAGCGGCCCGTATTCGTGCCCTTGGTTTGTTTTCAAGCGCCAGCGTAAACGCCCGAGAAGGCACAAAAGCCGAACAGGTAATCATCGATGTCGATGTGGAAGAACAAAATACTGGTTCCCTGTCATTTGGGGCGGCCTATAATTTTTCCACCGGGGTTGGGCTAACGGCAAAATTCAAGGAAAGTAATTTTCTGGGCCGCGGGCAAACCCTGAATTTTGATTTCTCTCTTGGTCTGGACAATTCCAACGGTGGTATGACCTTTATTGAACCGGCCTTTCTGGGCCGCGACCTGGCATTTCGGTTTGACGGCGAATACCGGAAAACTGAATTTGACTACACTAATTACGACACCCAAAAAATAAACTTCCGGCCCTCCTTTGATTTTCCGATTAGTGAAAATGGCCGGTTCGCGGTGCGTTACACCTATGCGAATGATCGGATTTTCAACGTAGATGCCGCTTCATCGCCAATTCTAATCGCTGAGGAAGCCGCCGGTGCCACCGTTGTTAGTGCCGTTGGTTACACCTACAGCTACGATACCCGCCGCTCTGGTGTTCGACCCGATACTGGCATTCTTCTACAATTTGGTCAGGATTTCGCAGGGGCAGGGGGGAATACCGATTTCATCAAGTCTTCTGCAAAAATATTGGCAGAAACCCGTGTGCTTAATGAAGAAGTAACCTTGCGTGTAACACTGGAAGGTGGGGCGTTGAAAACCCTTGGCGGTGTGAGCAGCCTGACCGACCGGTATTTCCTGAACAACAGCCGCATGCGAGGCTTTGCGCCAGCAGGGGTTGGCCCACGGGATTTGACCGTAACCAATCAGGATGCCCTTGGCGGTAACTATTTTGCCGTGGCCCGGTTTGAAGCCGATTTCCCATTGGGTTTACCGGAAGAATTGGGCATCAATGGCGGTGTGTTCATGGATTTTGGGTCGGTTTGGGGACTAGATAACACCAATGGCGGCCTTGTGGATGATGCCATGCATATCCGTTCAAGTGTCGGGTTTTCAATATTCTGGAATACCCCTGTTGGACCGCTTCGGTTCAATTTCTCACAGGTGCTGCGCCAAGAAGCCTATGACAGCGCGCAAAGTTTTGATCTGACAATCTCGACCCAGTTCTAGGGGGCTTATTTGACCAGCAAACTTGCAATCCGTCTGATAATATTGGCGCTTTGTTTCTTTGTGTCGCCAGTGGCGGCCCAAAATCTTGGCGTCACTCAGTCACAGATTGTAACCGTTGACAGCGAACTGATCTTTGGCTCGACCGGATTTGGCCAGCAGATCACCACAAGTCTGGAAGAAAAAGTTGCAGCGCTCGCCAGTGAAAACAAACGCATTGCTGCGGAACTGGAAGCCGAAGAACTGGAACTGACAGAAAAGCGAAAGACGCTTGAACCGGTAGAATTTCGCGAATTGGCAGATGCTTTTGACAAAAAGGTGCGCCTTATCCGCGCTGAGCAGGAAGCCAAACAACTGGATCTACAGGGACTTCGCGATGATGAGCGCCAATCGTTTATTGATACAATCGGCCCGCTTTTATCGAGTATTGCCCGCGAACATGGGGCTTTGATAGTTCTGGAAAGACGCAATGTTTTACTTTCTGCCGATACCATCGACATTACCCAAGAAGTTATCGACCGAATTGACGACGCTTTAGCCGCCAACATTCCGCCGGTACAGGAAGATGGCCAGACAGAAGCCGGTGCTGAGGATAGCCCTGATACCAGCGAATAGTTCTGCGTTCTTGTACCTGCCTCATGGGTTCGTTAACAAAGTTAAAAGTTTCCAAAGGATGCTGCATGACTGCCGAGACAACCAGCGCTGATATTGAGCTTATTCAAAAAATTCTGCCGCATCGGTACCCGTTTCTTTTGGTCGATAAGGTCGAAGATATCGTGCCCAACAAGTCAGCGGTTGGCTTTAAGAATGTCACTTTTAATGAACCCCATTTTCAGGGTCATTTCCCCGGCACACCTATCATGCCCGGCGTCACTATCATTGAAGCTATGGCGCAAACTGCCGGTGTCATGGTCGGAAAATCCCTGGGGCTAACCGACGGTAACCTTTTGATTTACTTTATGACAATCTCAAACGCCAAGTTTCGACGCAAGGTCGTGCCCGGCGACGTCCTAAAAATGCACATCGAAACCCTGCGGGGGGGATCAAAGGTCTGGAAATTTTCTGGCCGCGCTGAGGTGGACGGTGAACTTGCAGCATCGGCAGAATTTACAGCCATGATGGACATTAAATAGGCCCCTGATGGCAATTCACCCCAAAGCCCAGGTCCATTCTTCCAGTGTGATAGAGACGGGCGCTGTAATCGGCAAAGATTGCGTGGTTGGACCATTTTGCAGCGTGGGTCCCCATGTGGTTTTGGCCGAAGGCGTACAGCTCAAAAGCCATGTTGTCGTAACTGGGCACACCGAAGTCGGCGAGGACAGCGTAATTTTCCCGTTTGCCGTGATCGGAGAGGACCCCCAGGATCTGAAGTTCAAGGGCGAACAAACCCGTTTGGTCATTGGCAAACGCAACCGTATTCGTGAAGGGGCGACGTTAAACGTTGGCACCGAAGGCGGCGGCGGTGTCACAAAGGTTGGCGATGATTGTCTGATTATGACAGGGGCCCATATTGCCCATGACGCCCAGGTGGGCAACCGGGTGGTGATGGCCAATCAGGCTGCCCTAGCTGGGCACTGTATTGTGGGCGATGATGTGATCATTGGCGGTCTGTCGGGCATCCATCAATTTGTACGCCTGGGAAAAGGCGCAATCATTGGTGCCGTGACCATGGTGACCAGTGATGTCATACCTTATGGTATGGTTCAGGCAACACGGGGCAGTCTTAAAGGGCTAAATCTGACAGGTCTGAAAAGAAGCGGCGTATCGCGTCAGGATATTTCGGTAATTCGGGCGGCCTACAAGGCGCTATCGCACGGTGATGGCAGCTTTCAGGACCGTGCCAAAATATTAGCGGATGAGACGGAAAACGAATATGTACGCGAAATGGTTGATTTCATTTTGGCCGGCTCAGACCGGTCATTCCTGACGCCAAGTTAGGAAATCCATGTTGGCATTGTTTGCAGGTCAGGGCCGCTTGCCTGTCATCTTGACCCAAAGACTGGCAGCAGACAACAGCCGCTTTGGCGTGTTTCAAATGCGCGATCACCCGTTCGAAAACCCCGACAATCTGCCGGTGCAAACCTTTCGGATCGAACAGCTTGGAAGTCTGATAGATCAGGTGGTTTCCCAAGGTTACACAAGTGTTTGTTTTGCAGGCTCAATAGCACGTCCAAGCATCAACCCAGATCAAGTGGACCAAGCCACTTTGCCCCTTGTCGAAAGGCTGAAACAAGCCATTGGTTCGGGCGATGACGGGGCATTGCGCTTGGTTTTGGCCCTATTTACAGAACGCGGTTTAACGGTTCAGACGGCGCAGGAAATTGCGCCAGAGCTTTTGCCAGCGGCTGGTGTTTTAACCAAAACAGCGCCGGATCAATTGCACTTGGATGATCTACCGCTAGGCTGGAACACGCTGACAAAACAGGGCCAAGCCGATTTGGGTCAGGCCTGTGTCATTTCCCACGGCAGGCTTTTGGCAAAAGAAGACCAAACTGGCACGGATGCCATGTTGGCCAGTTCCCAATCCATTACAGGCGGCTTCCTATTCAAAGGACCAAAACCTGATCAGGATCGCCGGGTTGATATGCCAACAATTGGGGTAAACACCGTGGCCGGCGCTATCAAAGCCGGCTTGCAAGGCATTGTCGTTGCGCGCGCGGGAGTGTTGATCCTTGATCTGCCCAAAGTGATTGCCGCCTGTGACAAAGCTGAATTATTCCTTTTAGTAACGGACCAACCCTGATGCGGGTGTTCCTAATTGCAGGGGAATTGTCCGGCGACAAACTGGGCGCGGCGCTGATGAAAGGGCTGGTCGACCTACATGGGGATGTAACGTTCGAAGGTGTCGGCGGCCCCCAGATGCAGGCGCTTGGGCTAAGCAGTCAGTTTGATATGTCGGAACTTTCAGTCATGGGGCTGGTAGAAATACTGCCAAAATACCGACAGTTAAAACGCCGGATTACACAGACAGCGAAGGCCATATTACAAAGCCAGCCGGATGTTTTGATCACAATCGATAGTCCGGATTTTTGCTTGCGAGTGGCACGTAAGGTGAAACAGGAAAGCAATATACGCACCGTCCATTATGTTGCCCCTTCGGTTTGGGCATGGCGACCTGGACGCGCTGCAAAGATGGCGCCGTATATTGATCAGGTTTTGGCTCTGTTGCCGTTTGAAGTGCCTTTTATGGAAACCGTCGGGATGCGCTGTGATTTTGTTGGTCATCCGGTTGTTGCTGAACCTGTTGTCTCAGCGGCACAAGTGGCCAGGTTTCGCGCAAAACATATCTTTGGGGATGCGCCTGTGTTGCTGGTTTTACCCGGCAGTCGGCGCACAGAAGTAACGCGCCTTAGTCCTGTATTTGGCGACGTTTTGGGCAAAATATTGACCAGCAATCCGACATTGAAAATAGTTGTGCCAGCCGCCGCACCCGTGGTGGCGCTTGTGCAAGACCTTGCGAAAAACTGGCCGGGTAGTCCACTGGTGCTAGATCCCCGTGATCAATCGGCGTCCGATGCCGAAGACAGTAAACGGGTGGCATTTAAGGCGGCGAATATTGCGTTGGCCGCTTCTGGAACCGTTTCACTAGAACTAGCCGCCGCGGCTACGCCCATGGTCATCGCCTATGATATGAATTGGTTAAGCTGGCAGATCATGTCGCGAATGGCAAAAATTGACACAGTTACACTGGTCAATCTTATCACTGACAGCCGCACTATTCCTGAATTTTTGGGGCCGGAGTGTCAGCCTGACGCTATCGCAGCGGCCTTAAACGGATTGCTGAAAAATGCGGATCAACGCCAACGCCAAGTTGACGCCATGGCGACGACGATGACGGCACTTGGATCAGGTAATACTGCGCCCGGTCACCGGGCCGCGCAGGCGGTTATCGACGGGTTGGTTAATACTTAGCCAAAACGACTAACCTGCCCATATCCAACCACCACCAAAGACCCGGCCACCTTCGGGCGCATAGAATACGCAGGCCTGGCCGGGGCTGACGCCTTCTTCCGGCTGCAGCAATTCCACCACGGCCTGATTGGGTCCACAGGGACGCAGTATCGCGTCACGCGGTGGTCGGGTCGAACGCACCCGGACTTTCAGTGGCCATTCCTTGCGGCTGTCCATCGGTTCTGAACCTAACCAGTTGACCTCGCGCACCGACACCAGACGGGTTTCAAGCAATTCTTTAGGGCCAACAATGACACGACGTGCGTCCACATCCAGTTTCACCACATAAAGCGGGTCTTGCAACCCGCCAATCCCCAGCCCACGGCGTTGACCAATCGTGTAATGGATCACCCCACGATGACCGCCCAACACAGTGCCATTCACATCAACGATATCCCCCGGTTCAGCAGCGCCGGGGCGTAATTTTTCAATCAAAGCTGCATAATTCCCGTCCGGTACAAAACAGATGTCCTGACTGTCCGGCTTATCGGCCACAGACAGCCCATATTTAGTCGCCAATTCACGGGTTTCAGATTTGTTTTTTAAATGGCCCAGTGGAAATCGCAGATAGTCCAGTTGATCCTGGGTCGTTGAAAACAGAAAATAGCTTTGGTCACGCACCGCATCAGCGGCCATGTGCAATTGGGCACCATCTGGTCCCATTTTGCGTTGGATATAGTGTCCGGTCGCCATGCAATCGGCGTCCAGATCACGGGCCGTTTGCATCAGGTCCTGAAACTTGACCCGCTCATTACAACGAATACAGGGGACCGGCGTGGCCCCGGCCAGATAACTATCGGCAAATTCATCAATGACAGCGTCTTTGAATACGTTTTCGTAATCCAGCACATAATGCGGAAATCCCATTTCCTCGGCCACGCGACGCGCGTCATGGATATCACGCCCGGCGCAACAGGCCCCGGTTTTGGCAAAAGCCGCGCCGTGGTCATATAGCTGCAAAGTGATTCCAACCACATCATAGCCTTCGCGTGATAGTTCCGCCGCCACGACCGAGCTATCGACCCCCCCCGACATGGCCACAACCACGCGCGTATCACCCGGTGCTTTTTCAAAACCCAGTGAATTCATCGCAATTGCTTTAGAATCAAGCGCCATTTGTCCCGCCAATATCAAGGTCTGTCAGAATATAGGAAAATGCGAACTACTCTCAAGGGGCAGTTTCATTTTGCATTAAACATGCTGACCAATACTTGCCAGATACATGAGGGGTAAGGATATGTATTTGAAAAAGATAGACGGCCCGCGCGCCGTAACACTGCCTGACGGCAGCGCAATGACACAGGCTGATTTGCCACCAGTAAAGACTAGAAGATGGGTCGCCAGCCGAAAAGCTGCTGTTGTTAAGGGTATTTTGGCTGGATTAATCACAGAAACCGAAGCCAAATCCAGATGGTCCCTTAGCGAAGGCGAACTGGATGAATGGCTGTTTGCCGTGCAAAACCACGGTATTGGGGCGCTAAAAACCACGATGGTACAAAAGTATCGACAACCTTAAGTTGTATTTGCTATTATTTAACTTTGGTAACGAGCAGTTAACCATTCCTGTTCAAGATCAAAATTGAAGTCTGGATTGTAGCGGAGGAATAATATGCGCGTCTTGCTGGTAGAGGATGACCCAACCACGTCAAAAAGCATTGAATTAATGCTAACCCACGCAAATCTAAATGTTTATGCGACGGATATGGGGGAAGAAGGCATCGATCTGGCCAAACTGTATGACTATGATCTGATCCTTTTGGACCTAAATCTGCCTGATATGAACGGTCATGACGTATTGCGCCAACTGCGTTTGGCAAAGATTGAAACACCGATTCTGATTCTGTCTGGTGAAGACGATACAGAAAATAAAATAAAGGGCTTTGGTTTTGGCGCTGATGATTATCTGACCAAACCCTTTCACCGTGAAGAATTGGTCGCCCGTATTCACGCCATTATCCGCCGCTCTAAGGGGCATTCACAGTCGGTCATCACCACTGGTTCTATCGAGGTTAATCTTGATGCAAAAACCGTCGGGTCTGATGGCAAACCGGTTCATCTGACCGGAAAAGAATACCAAATGCTCGAACTGCTTTCGCTACGTAAAGGTACAACACTCACCAAAGAAATGTTCCTAAACCACCTTTATGGTGGAATGGACGAACCTGAATTAAAGATTATCGACGTCTTTATCTGTAAATTGCGCAAGAAACTTAGTCAGGCAACGGGTGGCGAATCCTATATCGAAACGGTTTGGGGCAGGGGTTATGTGTTGCGAGATCCCGAGCCTTTGGAACCAAGTCACCAAATTGCTGTAAGCGCCTAAACGGTTTTCTCCAGCGGCACCTCGGGTTTTGGGCAATAGCCCGGGGTGCTTCGATATCCTAGCCATTGCTTGATCTGGCCAATGCATTTTCCATTCTGAGAAATTTACAAACAACTTTAGTGGCTCTGGACCTATTACCATGGGGGACCTATCAATCAGTGGGGATGATTGGAGGTTCCGGTGGCAGACAAACACAAGGCAAAAGCCCAAAAACCAGTCAAAAACCTAGACGTTTCTGAAGCAAAAGCCGAATTGAAAAACCTGACCGATACCGTGGCGCGGGCAAATCTGGCTTACCATGGTGACGATGCTCCTGAAATTACAGACGCCCAATACGACGCGGCCAAACGCCGACTGATCAAAATTGAAGCAACATTTCCGTCTTTAGCTGATCCGTCCAGCCCCAGCCAAAGCGTAGGGGCACCGGCGCGCGGCGGTTTTGCAAAAATTCGCCATGAAATTCGCCTGCTATCGCTTTCAAATGGCTTTGATGACGGCGATATCGAAGATTTTGATGACAGCATTCGAAAATATCTGGGACTAGACGACACCCCAATATTCTACACCGCAGAGCCAAAAATTGACGGGCTTTCATTGTCCTTGCGATATGAACAGGGGAAATTGGTACAGGCCGCTACACGGGGCGATGGATCAATCGGTGAAAACGTAACTGAAAATGCCCGCACAATTAGTGATATCCCAGAAAATATTAAAGACGCCCCTGATATCCTGGAAGTCCGCGGTGAAGTTTACATGGCGCATACAGATTTCACCGCCCTGAATGCCGCGCAAACTGCTGCGGGTGACAAACCCTTTTCCAATCCTCGCAACGCTGCCGCTGGTTCGCTTCGCCAGTTGGATGCTGGTATAACCCGATCCAGACCACTTAGGTTTTTTGCCTATGCCTGGGGGGCGGTTTCTGAACCTCTTGCAGAATCTCAGTTGCAGGCCATCGAACGTCTGCAACAGTTGGGATTTCAAACCAATCCCTTCACCGCCCTGTGCCAAGGCCCCGGCGCATTGCTAAAGCAATACCGAAAAATTGAGACCGCCCGGTCCAATCTGGATTACGATATTGACGGCGTCGTGTACAAAGTGAATGACCTGAACTGGCAGCGCCGACTTGGGTTTCGTTCAACCACACCAAGATGGGCTATAGCCCATAAATTTCCCGCTGAACTGGCATGGACGTGGCTTGAAGCCATCGACATTCAGGTGGGCCGCACCGGTGCATTGGCACCTGTTGCCCGCCTGAAACCTGTTACAGTTGGCGGCGTCGTGGTATCAAACGCCACACTGCACAACCAAGACTACATTGCCGGGCGCGATTCACAGGGCAATGAAATACGCGGCGGTAAGGACATACGGGTTGGCGATTGGGTTCAGGTTTACCGCGCTGGCGACGTCATCCCAAAAATAGCCGATGTTGACCTGACCAAACGCCCGGCAAAGGCAAAACCGTTTAAGTTTCCCAAAACATGCCCGGAATGCGGCTCTGATGCATTGCGCGAAACAGGCGACGCTATCCACCGTTGTATTGGTGGTATGGCCTGTCCTGCTCAGGCGGTCGAAAAGTTAAAGCACTTTGTTGGCCGATCGGCTTTTGATATTGACGGGCTAGGCGCCAAGCAGATTGAAATGTTCTATCATGATCGTGATTTACCAATCCGTGAACCTGCGGAAATTTTCAACCTGTCGCGACGTGATGCAGATAATCTGCCGAAGCTTAAAACCCGGGATGGCTGGGGGGAAAAATCTGCTGAAAACTTGTTTTTAGCAATTGAAGCCAAGCGCGCCATTCCGCTAAACCGGGTTATTTTCGCCCTTGGTATTCGCCATGTAGGTGAAAATGTTTCCGCACTTTTGGCCCGGCATTACGGTTCATGGCTGGAATTTGAGCAGGCAATGACCGCTGCGGCCCGCAGTGAGGGACCGCAATGGGACGAGCTAAATAATATTGATGGGGTCGGTGGTGTCATGGCCGGTTCACTAACCGCTGCATTTCAACATCCAGCGGAACGCGCCATGATTGATCGTTTGATCAAAGAACTGGATGTACAGGATGCGCCGCAACTTGGGGACATCCAAAGCCCTGTGGCCGGCAAAATCATTGTATTCACCGGTTCCATGGAAAAAATGACCCGTGCCGAAGCAAAATCCCGGGCCGAAAGCCTGGGGGCGAAAGTTGCCGGATCAGTTTCTGCAAAAACCAGTTTGGTCGTGGCTGGGCCGGGGGCCGGTTCAAAGTCGAAAAAGGCAGCAGAACTTGGCGTTGAAACCATAGACGAAGATGCCTGGATCGCCCTGATCGGTGAGCCATGAGCAGCCGCCCCTCAATCCTGTTCCCACTTTTCAGTGATCTTGAAACCCTGGATGGAATTGGGCCGAAAACCGCCAAAAATTTTGCACAGATGGACGTTGAAAAACCGCGCGATTTGGTTTTCACCCTACCACATTCTGGCGTAGATCGACGCCGGCGTGACACGGTCAAAGGTGCGCAAGCACCAACAATCGTCACCGTTGAGGTCGAAATTGGCCATCACAATGAACCGGCCCAAAAGGGTCGGCCTTACCGGGTAACTGTTGAAGATTCACAAACGTCCTTTCAATTGGTTTTCTTCCATGCCCGAAAAGACTGGCTGGAAAAACAGCTCCCGACTGGACAACGCAGATTGGTGTCGGGAAAATTGGAAATTTTTGACGGCCTCGCCCAAATTGTTCATCCCGATCATATGGTACGCCTGTCTGAAGCCAGCGAAATACCGGCGTTTGAACCTGTGTATCCCCTTACCGCCGGGGTCACGCAAAAGGCCCTGGCAAAAGCTGTTCGCGCAACCTTGAAACGAATTCCAGAAATGGATGAATGGATAGATGCCGAACTTTTACGCCAAAAGAAATGGCCCACATTTCAGAATGCGGCAACAATGGCCCACAGCCCGGTAAATTTGGATGACATTCAGGCTACCGCCCCGGCACGGGTTCGTTTGGCTTATGATGAATTATTTGCCCACCAGATGACTTTGGCGCTGGCACGTTCTTCAATCAAACGTGCAAAAGGCGTGGCCAATAAGGCTACGGGCCGATTGCAATCCAAAGTTCTAAAGGCCTTGCCCTATGTACCAACATCGGCACAAGAGAACGCGATAGAAGAAATTACAGCTGATTTAGCTGCAAACACAAGAATGAACCGATTGCTTCAGGGCGATGTTGGATCTGGTAAAACATTGGTTGCTTTTATGGCGTTGCTGGTTGTCGTGGAAGCGGGCGGGCAGGGGGTTTTGATGGCTCCGACGGAAATTCTGGCCCGTCAACACCTGGAAAGCCTGCAACCCCTGGCAGAAACCGCAGGTGTTGTTTTGGAAATTTTAACAGGGCGTGATAGTGGCACGGATCGCGCGGCGAAGTTAAAAGCCCTAATGACCGGCAAAATCCAAATACTCGTGGGAACCCATGCAGTATTTCAAAAGGATGTTGAATTTTCTGACCTGCGCTTGGCAGTGGTGGATGAGCAGCACCGATTTGGTGTATCGCAACGCCTTGAACTGGGTTCAAAAGGCAAAGCCACTGATGTCTTAGTAATGACAGCCACCCCAATCCCGCGTTCTTTGGCATTGGCCCAATTTGGCGACATGGATGTTTCAGTGCTGGATGAAAAACCGCCCGGGCGCTTGCCAGTTACTACCGCGCTGGTTTCTGCCGGGCGTATGGATGAAGTTACCCAACATCTGCGCAAAGCCATAGATGCCGGGCGCCAAGCCTATTGGGTATGTCCCTTAGTTGGTGAAAGCGAAGTTTCGGACCTGACGGCGGCGCAGGAAAGATTTACCCACTTGCGGGCACTATTTGGTGATACCAAAGTTGGGCTGGTCCATGGTCAAATGCCGGCATCAGAAAAAGACGCCGCCATGGCCCGGTTTGTTTCTGGCAAAACGGCGGTTCTGGTTGCAACCACAGTGATTGAAGTGGGTGTCGACGTTGCCAATGCTTCAATCATGGTCATTGAACGGGCTGAACATTTTGGGCTTTCACAATTGCATCAACTTCGGGGGCGCGTGGGACGTGGCAGCGCTGCTTCTACCTGCTTGTTGCTTTATCAAGGTCCGCTTGGCGACACCGCCAAACGCCGCCTTGAGATACTAAGAAAGACCGAGGACGGCTTTCAGATCGCCGAGGAAGATTTAGCCATGCGCGGGGCAGGTGATGTAATTGGCACCGTACAATCAGGTTTGCCAAAATTTCGGGTGGCGGATTTAGAACGCCAGTTAGGTTTGCAAGAACTGGCACAAAGTGACGCCAGAAAACTGCTGCTTGACGACCCCGACCTGAAATCCACCAGGGGCAAGGCCGCAAGGGTATTATTATGGTTGATGCAGCAAGATCAAGCTATTCGTTTAATAACAGTAGGTTAGACTTCTTTTACACACTTTGTTCACTTTTGTTCCCTTTTAGTTCTTTACATGTTGATTCAAATAGTAGAACAAAGTGGCAACAGTCCTAAAGGGAACCGTCAAAATGTTTTTAGAATTGAAACTTGTAATCGAACGCACCTCGGCCACTTTGCTAGAGGATGCAGCTGGCGCAACTGCGCTGGTTGTCATGCTGATCGTCGGACTCCATTTGCCGGGTCTTGCCTGATCTGCCCTGTGGTCTGTTCTGGCCGGTATCGCAACCCTGTCCCAAACTGATGCGATAACCTGAACTAACCTGCTCTTTTGGTTCCTTCCCGGGCCACCTCATCCGCCCGGAAATCTGCCAAATCAACAGACCATTCCTTACCGCCGCATTCCACCCCAAGGGAATGCGGCGGTTTTTTTATGGGGTATTGGGTTTTTGCGTCTGTTCAATCGCTTCAAGTGTTGCTTGCAAAGCCAACATTATTGAGGCGTGGCGATTAACAAATTCGCGCGCTGGCAACAACACCTTCAAATCATCAAATGGCGGCGATGGTTCAGGCCCATGATCGGCCAACATCGCCAACAGCTGATCACGGGCAGTACGGATTTCTTCACCCGTTCGCCCCACAACATTCGCCGCAACAACAGATGCCGCCGCCTGACCCAAGGCACAGGCCTTAACATCATGGGCATATTGATCGATGCACCCATCAACCATACTAATGTCCACACTTACCGTAGACCCGCAAAGAGGTGAGCGCCGCTTAACCGTAGCATCGGGTGATTCAAGTTGGCCCAGCAAAGGAATATCGGCGGCCAGTTTAAGAATTTTGGCCGAATACAATTTGAACAGATCAATATCGCTCATGCCATTCCCTCGGGGCTTGTTTGGTCCTAGATAGGGGCCAACATCGGTATTGAAAAGGACCTATGATGGATTTTGATACGGCCGGCCTGACCTATAACGACAAGGGATTAATTCCCGCCATTGCCCAGGATGCCAGCAGTGGCGAAGTGTTGATGTTAGCATGGATGAACGCCAAGGCAATTCAGCGCACACTTGCCAGTGGCAAGGTAACCTATTGGTCGCGTTCACGTTCTGAATTCTGGGTAAAGGGTGAAACATCTGGCCATACACAGGAATTGGTTGAAATGCGTGTGGACTGTGATCGCGATTGTATTTTGCTAAGGGTGAAACAGGTTGGACCGGCCTGTCATACCAACCGGCGCAGTTGTTTTTACACGGCAGTTCACGATGGTGTGGAAACCGAGGTAATGTCGCCTGAAGGCTAATTCCTCGGGCGGGGATATTTGTCGAACAAAGATGCGGTCAAAGACCAAGCTGTTGGCGGATACTTTGGAAAGTGGCCCCATTTTCACGCAAAGTTTTAAGCGACTTCGCATCGGTGCGTTTTGCCAGACGCTTACCGTCCTCATCGCGGATCAGACGATGATGGTGGTAAACAGGTGTTGGCAAGCCAAGCAGGGTCTGTAACAGGCGATGAATATAAGTGGCCTCAAACAGATCTTCACCGCGGATCACATGGGTTATTTCCTGGGCGGCGTCATCAACAACAACAGCCAAGTGGTAAGAGGCGGCATTGATATCACGACG
This sequence comes from Paracoccaceae bacterium, assembly GCA_965224795.1. Taxonomy (GTDB): domain Bacteria; phylum Pseudomonadota; class Alphaproteobacteria; order Rhodobacterales; family Rhodobacteraceae; genus NVTR01. The sequence goes on from CBDDAE010000001.1 coordinate 207,025, forward strand.
GGCCAAAACAATGTCACCAATGCTGAGCAACATTCGTTTCTTTGAAATCCGGTGAACGCCCGTATGATTTGGGCCCTCTTCAGTGAAAAATTCTTCCGCAATATTGGGCTTCGCTGAAAGGACCTTTCCTACGTCCAGCCTAATCGCATCAGTGTCTTGCCGATCATCCATAGAGCGGTGGCGACAGGTGCCAGGATAGACAAACCCATCTGGTGTCAGGTGCGGCTGGCCTTCTTGCGGGGCCGACAGGGCATCACGTATGTCCTTGCGTGAGCAGCTACAGGGGTAACAAAAGCCAGCACTGGCTAAACGGTCAAGCGCATTTCGATATTCATCCAGACGATTAGCTTGCCGCCAAACCGGTTGTTCCCAATCCAGACCCAACCAATTCAGGTCCTCAATAATAGCGGCTTCAAATTCAGGCTTGCAGCGCCCGCAATCGGTGTCTTCGATGCGAAGGACAAAATCTCCACCGGCAGCTTTGGCCAAATCATACGCCAGTAGGGCCGAATAGGCGTGACCCAGATGAAGCGGGCCGGTCGGTGAGGGCGCAAAACGGGTGCGATATGTCAAAGGCGTTTCAAAATATAGATGGTAGAGCCAAGACCAATCCCGGGTAAATGTTCGCCGGACCTGCGCAAAACCTCACTACAGCTACCTGTGTTCAGATGATGCGCCACCCTGGCTTCAAATTGTGGATCTTCCAATGTGTGGTCGTTGAATGAAAATGCAAACAATCCCCCCGGCGCAAGGGCAGAGATCAATCCATCCATGGTTTCTGGTGGGGCCGCGCCGATACTGATAACACCGATAGCCGCAATCGCGCCGTAAGCCCCGGTAACAATCGCCTTTTCACCATCAGGGGCAATCTGCCAAAGCCTACGATAAGTGTTCTTATTGGCCGCATGATCCAACATTGCTTGTGACAGATCGCACCCATCAATCACGTTAAATCCTGCCATCTTTAAGGCCTGCCCAGAAATTCCGGTTCCACAGCCAAAATCCAAAATCGGTTGGGACTTATCGTTGATGAGTTCAGCAAGGGCATCGGCAATACGTTTAGGCGTAACGTAGCCGTTACTTGCAACTTCACTATCATAGGTATCAGACCATTCATCATACAGGGCTTTGGTGTCAGCCACGCTTTTTAGCCCGTACACATCTTTCAGGAATTGTTTATCTGCCATGTAAGATTGCTAGCAGGCCTGATCAGGCCACGTCCAGCACCGATTGTTGCAACCAGTCTTGCCAGGCAGCCTTACCGCGATCTGTATAGGCTTTGTAGCGTTCTTTGCGGCCCCGCCTGCCACCTCTTTGCCCGTCCACCGGGCGAAATAGTCCAAAATTTACGTTCATCGGTTGAAATGTTTTTGCGTCAGCTCCGCCGGTAATATGGTGGATAAGCGCGCCCATGGCACTGTCCTGTGGTGGGGTGCTGATAAGCTGGCCAAGGATTTCGAACGCCGCGAACCGCCCGGCCAACAACCCCATGGCCGCACTTTCAACATAGCCTTCGACACCAGTAATCTGCCCCGCAAAACGAATATGCGGACTGGTGTGCAGTCGCATCTGGCCATCCAACAATGTTGGGGAATTCATAAAAGTATTTCGGTGGATGCCACCAAGTCGGGCAAAGCTGGCATTTTCCAACCCCGGTATCATACGAAAAACTTTGGTTTGCGCCGCGTGTTTCATCTTGGTCTGAAAGCCTACTATATTGAACAATGTGCCCAGCTTATTATCAAACCGCAACTGAACCACGGCGTAAGGTTTGTTCAACGGGTCATGGGAATTTGTTAGCCCCACTGGTTTCATTGGACCAAATCGCAAGGTTTCGCGACCCCGCTCGGCCATGACCTCGATCGGTAAACAACCGTCAAAATATCCGGCCGTTTCGCCGTCGTGGAATTCGGTTTTTTCGGCGGCCAGTAAAGCGTCAATAAACGCCTCGTACTGGTCTCGCGCCATCGGGCAGTTCAGATAAGCTTTTTGGTCGGCTAAAGTGTCGCCTTTGTCATAGCGCGATTGCATCCATGCGACGTCCATATCAACACTATCCGCGTAAACGATCGGCGCAATGGCATCAAAAAACGCCAGACTATTTTGACCCGTGGATTTTGCAATGGCCGCGCCCAAATCTGGGGACGTCAGAGGACCCGTGGCAAATATCCAGTTGCCGCCATCCGGAAGGGACGTGACTTCGCCAAAATTCATTGTAATTTTTGGGTGTGCCTTGAGTTTCGCGGTAATAGCTTGCGAAAATGCCTCGCGATCAACCGCCAATGCACCACCAGCCGGCAATCGATGCGCGTCTGCCATTTCCATGATCAAACCCTGAGCCTTACGCATCTCCCAATGCAACAGACCAACAGCATTGCCTTCATCATCGTCCGAGCGAAAAGAGTTGGAACAAACCATCTCGGCGAACTCGCCGGTTTTATGGGCAAACGTCGCAACCTTTGGGCGCATTTCATGTAAAATCACTTCGACACCGGCATTTGCCGCCTGCCAGGCCGCTTCAGACCCTGCCAACCCGCCGCCTACAATGTTTAATATACCCGCCATGATTGGCCAGATAGGCCATTTGGTTTGGAAAGAAAAGGTAGCCCGGGTTTAGGACGCCAGCACGTCTTCGCGCTCATCCACAAAAATGTTGTCAACGCGCCGAAAAACCGACGGCGGCTTGGGTTTTGCTGGCAAACGGGCAATATTTGACGCCGCAACCGTCACAATCCGACGGGGACGGATTTTCGATAGTCCTTCGGTGTTGCGGTAGTTGGGTGTCCATTGGGCAAAGGTGCTGTTTTGTTGACCCGGCAGGGCCGCCTGCGAATAAGTAAGTAACAGAGCCCCGGTCAGGGTTAGATCACGCCACAGGTCTGCCAAAGGAACAGCTGCGGGCCCAAAATATTGGACGAAACTGGACAATAGAATAGTGATGCCAAGCAACATTGCCGCCGGGCGCAACCATATGCCTGTAAGTACAAGCGAGCCAAAAATAAACAAAACCGAAGATCCAACCAGTTCGGCTGCTGCCGGGGGTAGGACCAATGCCGCCAATGCAATTCCGCTGGTGCCGGCGATCAAATCAATAGACACAGCAATAAAGTAGGACGCGATCAAAACACGTATAAGGTTGTGTCCGGATGTCCCGAATGAAGAATTTGATCTCGTATCTGCGGCCATGATGGTCGTCCTTTTTGCTTACGATTGCAGGCGAACGGAATTCACTGGTTAAGCGCGTTTGTACAATTTTATGGATTTCACAGGAGGCGCAACTCATGGCAAATTTGTGATTGTTAATTGGAAAAAATGCGCCTGTTTATGGCGACAACAGGGCATTGTTTCCAATTTTTGGACAATAACGGTAAAATCGTTGTTCTATAGTATATATAGAAACAGATTGGGCCGGATATTGCCGACGGGAAAAATCGGTAAGTTGGTGATATTAACTTTCGACCTGTGCGTCGTCGTCGTCTTCACCCTGATCGGCAATCCAAGCAACAGAAACAACTGTTTCGCCCTTGCCAGTATCAAAAACCTTAACACCACCGGCAGAACGTGACCGGAATGAAATGCCATCAACAGGGCAACGAATTGACTGACCTTTGGAAGTCGCCAACATAATCTGGTCGTCAATTTCAACCGGGAAAGACGCCACCAGCTTACCACCGCGCATGGCTTTATCCATGGCCGCAACGCCCATGCCACCGCGACCGCGAAGCGGGTAATCATGGCTTGAACTGGTTTTACCAGAGCCTTCGGCGGCAATGGTCAGGATCAGATTTTCGGCCGCTTTCATTTCCTCAAAGCGTTCGGCGGTGATGGCGGCATCGGCGATGATCTCTTCATCCTCGCCACCGTCTTCATCACCGACACCGTCTTCATCACCGACACCGTCTTCATCACCGACACCGTCTTCATCACCGACACCGGCCAACGCCCGGCGCATTTTCAGATAGGCAGCGCGTTCTTCCGGGGTGGCCACGAAATGGCGGATGATAGACATGGACACCAGTTCATCATCTTTGCCCAGTCGGATTCCGCGCACACCGGATGAATCACGGCCCTTAAAGACCCGTACCTCAGTAGTGCTAAACCGGATGGCGCGCCCGGATGCAGTGACCAGCATCACGTCGTCATCTTCGGTGCAAATCCGCGCATCCACCATCTGCACATTTTCTGGCAGCTTCATGGCGATTTTACCGTTGGCTTTCACATTGGTGAAATCAGACAGCGCATTGCGGCGCACACCACCGGCGGTGGTGGCAAAGAAAATCTGCAGGTCGTCCCAGTCTTTTTCATCGGCATCCACCGGCATGATAGCGGCAACGGATGCGCCTTGGGACATGGGCAGGATATTGATGATCGCCTTGCCTTTGGCGGTGCGGCCACCCTGGGGCAGGCGCCATGTCTTCAGTTTGTAGACCATTCCATCGGTGGAAAAGAACAACAGTTGCGTGTGGGTATTGGCCACAAACAGGGTGGTGACCACGTCTTCTTCTTTGGTGGCCATACCAGACAGGCCTTTGCCGCCCCGGCGTTGCGCCCGAAAATCGGCCAATGGCGTGCGTTTGATCCAACCTGACGCGGTGACAGTCACCACCATGTCTTCGCGTTCAATCAGGTCTTCATCTTCCATGTCACCCGACCAGTCAACGATTTCACTGCGCCGGGGCACCGCGTACCGGTCTTTCACTTCGCGTAGCTCATCAGAAATGATCGCCATTATCCGGTCACGCGAACGCAGAATATCCAGATATTCGCGGATATTGGCGGCAAGCGTTTGCAGCTCGTCGGTGACTTCTTTGACACCCATGGCCGTCAGGCGTTGCAGGCGCAGTTCCAGAATGGCGCGGGCCTGGGTTTCCGACAGGTTATAGCTGCCGTCGTCGTTCATCTTATGGGTCGGGTCATCAATTAGCTGGATATATTCAGCGATGTCGCCGGCAGGCCAGCGCCGATCCATCAATTTAAAACGTGCTTCGGCCGGATCAGCCGAGGACCGGATGGTGGCGACGATTTCATCGACGTTGGAAACAGCCACAGCCAGGCCACACAGGATATGGCTGCGTTCGCGGGCCTTGCGCAATTCAAACGCGGTGCGTCGCGCCACCACTTCTTCGCGAAAAATGATGAAATAGCTTAGGAAATCCATCAGCGTCAGTTGTTCAGGACGTCCGGAATTCAACGCCAGCATGTTGCAGCCGAAACTGGTTTGCATCTGGGTGAACCGGAACAGCTGGTTCAGCACCACCTCGGCAGTTGCGTCGCGTTTCAGTTCAATCACCACGCGGATACCGATGCGGTCGCTTTCATCACGCACAGCCGAAATGCCTTCGATCTTTTTATCGCGCGACAGTTCTGCGATCTTTTCGATCATGGTGGCCTTGTTCACCTGATAGGGCACCTCATCCAACACGATGGCAAAACGGTCTTTGCGAATTTCTTCCACCCGGGTTTTGGCACGGATAATTACCGAACCGCGCCCTTCCAAATAAGCCTTGCGCGCCCCGGAACGACCCAAAATTATGCCGCCTGTAGGGAAATCGGGGGCAGGGATGTAGTCCATCAGCCCTTCGATTGACATGTCAGGGTTTTCGATCAGCGCCAGCGTGGCATCCACCACTTCGCCCAGATTATGGGGCGGGATGTTGGTGGCCATGCCCACAGCGATACCGCCGCCGCCATTGACCAACATATTGGGGAAACGGGCCGGCAGAACCGTTGGTTCACGGTCTTTACCGTCATAATTGTCCTGAAAATCGACTGTGTCCTTGTCGATATCATCCAGCATGGCGCGCGCGACCTTTTCTAGCCGCACTTCCGTATAACGAAACGCCGCCGCTTTATCGCCGTCCATCGAGCCAAAGTTGCCCTGGCCATCCAGCACCGGCAGCGACATGGAAAAATTCTGGGTCATCCGCACCAATGCATCATAGATCGAAGCATCGCCGTGTGGGTGGTATTTACCCATGGTGTCGGCCACGGGACGTGCCGATTTACGGTAGGGTTTATCGTGGGTATTGCCGGCTTCATCCATGGCGTAAAGAATGCGCCGATGTACCGGTTTTAGACCATCACGCAGGTCCGGAATGGCCCGGCTGACGATGACACTCATGGCGTAGTCGAGATATGAGGTTTTCATCTCATCGACGATGTCGATGGACGGGCCGTCATACACGGGACGCTCAGGCAGGTTTTCGTCTTCGATATCAGGGGTGTCCGGGGTGTCGCTCACGTGAAATCTCGCCTGTATTGCCGCATTGGAAATTACTTAATCCCAAACTACCACCCCTAGGGGGTTTGGGCAATGGTTTGGGGCTTATTTTGTTACCTGTTTGACCATGGTCAATGCGGCCAATTTGCGGCCCTAAAAATACCGGTTTGCCGCTGTTCGTTTTGCTATGTTCCGGACGGTAGTTGAAAACGGTATTGAACCCGTTGACGCTGGCGCTACACTGGCCCCGATACATTGGGAGACGACGAGATCACTGACAAAGTCGAAAAACTTACAGCAGCAATTGACGCGCGCCGGGAAGATCTGATCGCGTTGACGCAGGACCTGATCCGCATGCCGACGATCAATCCACCGGGCGATAACTACTTGGAAATATGCGAATATCTGGCGCGCCGTCTGCACGGGCAGGGGTTTGAGATTGAAATGATCCGTGCCCATGGCGCCATTGCCGACAGCGATAAGTACCCCCGTTGGAATGTGGTTGCACGTCGGGAAGGCAAGTACCCCGGCGAATGCGTGCATTTCAATTCCCACGTTGATGTGGTCGAGGTGGGGCGCGGCTGGACGTTTGACCCGTTTGGCGGCGAATTGGCTGACGGTAAGATTTATGGCCGGGGTTCCTGTGACATGAAGGGCGGTTTGGCCGCATCCATCATCGCGGTTGAGGCCTTTCTTGAGGTTTATCCAAATTTTGCCGGGGCGATTGAGATTTCCGGCACCGCAGATGAAGAAAGCGGCGGCCATGGCGGCGTGGCGTATTTGGCGGAAAATGGGTTCTTTTCACCGGAGCGGGTCCAGCATGTGATAATACCAGAACCGCTAAACAAAGACCGCGTGTGTTTGGGTCATCGCGGTGTCTGGTGGGCCGAAATTGAGACATACGGTGAAATTGCCCATGGTTCCATGCCGTTCCTAGGCGACTGCGCTGTGCGCCATATGGGCAATGTAGTGCGGGAAATGGAGGATACTTTGTATCCGGCGCTGGCCCTTAAACGTACCGACATGCCTGTGGTGCCAGAGGGTGCCAAGCAATCCACCATGAACATCAATTCGATCCATGGCGGACAGGCGGAATTGCCGGATGATTACACCGGCCTGCCGTCCCCTTGTGTGCCTGACAGTTGCCGGATGGTGATTGACCGGCGGTTCCTGTTGGAAGAAAACATCGACGATGTGCAGGCCGAAATCGGTGCGGTGTTGGAAACCGTGAAAAACCGATGCCCGACCTTCACCTATGACATTCGCGAAATGCACAGGGTGCTGCCAACAATGACCGATAAGGATGCGCCGGTGGTCACGACCGTTGCCAGGGCGATCAAGGACGTTTTGGGCAAAGAGCCGGAATATGTTGTTTCCCCAGGCACTTACGATCAAAAACACATCGACCGGATCGGCAAATTGAAGAACTGCATCGCCTATGGGCCCGGCATTCTGGATCTGGCGCATAAGCCGGATGAATACATCGGTGTGCAGGATATGGTTGACAGCGCTCATGTTATGGGGCGCTCTTTACTTGAGCTTTTGGGAATGCCGGAAACCTGAGTTTTGAAATCAAATGGGAGAGAAACGATGAAACACCTGAAGATGAGCATTGCACTGGCCGGGGCCATGGCCGTTCTGGGGGGCGCTGCGTTCGCGGCGCAAACCGACATTACCGTTGGTATGCAGTTGGAACCGCCACATCTGGACCCAACCAGCGCCGCCGCTGGTGCTATTGACCAAGTGGTTTATGCTAATATATTTGAAGGACTTACACGGTTTAATTCAAGTGGCGCGATCATTGCCGGACTGGCCGAAAGCTGGGATATATCTGATGATGGGTTGACCTATGTGTTCCATCTGCATTCGGGTGTGATGTTCCATGACGGCACGTCGATGGACGCCGAGGATGTGGTGTTCTCGCTGGACCGCGCACGGGCCGAAGACAGCACCAATGCGCAAAAGGCGTTGTTTGAGGGTATCGATTCCGTGGTGGCCACTGACGCTAGCACCGTTACCATCACCTTAAGCGCGCCAAACGGATCGTTCCTGTTCAATCTGGCCTGGGGTGACGCTGTTATTGTCGCGCCGGAAAGCATTGAAAACATTACGACTAATCCGATTGGCACTGGCCCTTTTACCTTCACCAACTGGGTGCAGGGTGATAAGATCGAAATCACCAAGAACGCCGACTATTGGGGCACACCCGCCAAGCTGGACAGCGCCACGTTCAAATTCATCTCCGACCCCACAGCCGCCTTTGCTGCCGTGATGGCCGAAGATGTGGATGCGTTTCCGGGCTTTCCGGCGCCTGAAAACCTGCCACAGTTTGATGCCGATCCGCGCTTTACTGTGCTGGTTGGATCGACAGAAGGCGAAACCATTCTGTCCACCAACAACCTGCAACCGCCATTTGACAATGTGATGGTTCGCAAGGCGCTGGCCCATGCGATTGACCGTCAGGCGATCATTGATGGGGCGATGTTTGGTTACGGCACGCCGATCGGTAGCCATTTTGCACCACACAACCCGGCATATCTGGATCTGACAGGCAATTCCGAATACGACCCTGATAAGGCCCGCGCTTTGCTGGCAGAGGCCGGTTTTGCCGACGGTTTTACCACCACACTGAAACTGCCGCCGCCATCCTATGCACGTCGTGGCGGGGAAATCATCGCCGCACAGCTGGCCGAAGTGGGGATCACCGCCGAGATTAGCAATCTGGAATGGGCGCAGTGGCTGGAACAGGTGTTCAGGGGCAAGGATTTTGGCCTGACCATCGTCAGCCATACGGAACCCATGGATATCAATATCTACGCGCGTCCGGATTATTACTTCCAGTATGACAGCGCGGCGTTTCAAAGCCTGATGGATGATCTGAGTGCGGAGACTGATCCAAGCAGTCGCACGATGATCATGCAGGCGGCGCAGATCAAGATTTCCGAAGAATACGTGAACGGTTATCTGTTCCAATTGGCAGCACTGGGTGTCGCCAATTCCAAGATCGTTGGGCTTTGGGAAAACGCGCCGACACAGGCCACTGACCTGACGGCGGTTTACTGGGAAGACTAAAGTATCGAGGGTCCCGGGCACATTCCCGGGGCCTTTCACCTAACGCGGAATATCCCCGAAAATGCTGCGCTACACCCTGAAACGCCTGTTATCCCTCGCGCTTAGCCTGATCGTGGCCAGCGTGGTGATTTTTGTGGCGATAGAGGTGGTGCCGGGTGACCCCGCCGTCTTCATGCTGGGGATCAATGCCCAGGAAGATACGCTTGCGGCTCTGCGTGAAGAACTGGGGCTGAACACCACCATGGTTCAGCGGTATCTGGGCTGGATCACCGGGCTGGTGCAGGGGGATTTTGGCACGTCCTACACCTATCGTACGCCGGTTGCTGATATGATCGGTGAGCGTATGTGGGTGTCATTGCCGCTGGCGCTTTTTGCACTGACGCTGTCGACCCTGATCGCTTTTCCCGCCGGTATTCTGGCCGCCACACATCGAGGATCAATCTGGGATGTGATCATCATGGGGGTGACGCAACTGGGCATCGCCATTCCGAATTTCTGGTTCGCCATGCTGATGGTGCTGGTGTTTGCCATCAACCTGCGCTGGTTTTCGGCGGGCGGTTTTCCGGGCTGGGACGAGGGACTGTTTGTCGGGCTAAAGGCCTTGCTATTGCCCGCCATATCTCTGGCCTTGCCGCAAGCATCGATATTGGCCCGCGTCATGCGAAGCGCCCTGTTGGACACATTGGACGAGGATTTCATCCGGACCGCCCGCGCCAAGGGGCTGACCACTGGCCAGACACTGCGGCGTCATGCCTTGCGTAACGCCATGATCCCGGTGCTGACCATCATCGGGTTACAGTTTTCGTTTCTGCTGGCAGGCGCGATCATCATCGAAAACGTGTTTTTCCTGCCGGGGCTGGGGCGGTTGGTGTTTCAATCGATCAGCCAGCGGGATTTGATCGTGGTGGAAAGCGTCGTCATGCTGCTGGTTTTTGCCGTGGTGATGGTGAATTTTGCGGTTGATCTGGCCTATGCTGCCGTTGATCCCAGATTGCGCAGGCGCGCATGAGCGATACCGCCGAAACCGGCTGGATCAAACCGGCGCTGCGGTCCCGCAACCTGATGCTGGGGCTGATCCTGACGCTGGTGTTTGTCGGTGCGGCGCTGTTGTCCTACCTCTGGACACCGTTTGACGTCACCAAAATGAACATCCCGGATAAGCTGCAAACCCCGACCGGCGAACACTGGTTCGGAACCGACCATTTTGGGCGCGACATTTTCTCGATGATCATGGTTGGGGCTCGAACATCCATCGCCGTGGCACTGGTTGCGGTGACGATCGGCATGGTACTAGGCGTTCCGCTTGGCCTGTGGGCGGCGGCGCGGTCTGGCAGTCTGATGGATGAAATCATCATGCGCGGCAATGATCTGGTGTTTGCCTTTCCAGCGTTACTGATCGCCATCCTGATCACCGCGATTTTCGGCCCCTCGGCCCTGAACGCCATCATCGCCATCGGTATTTTTAACATTCCGGTTTTTGCCCGCCTGACGCGCGGTGCGGCGCTGTCACTGTGGACCCGCGATTACGTGATGTCGGCGCGGGTGTCCGGCAAGGGCGCCGTGCGGATTTCCACCGAACACATCCTGCCCAACATCCTGAACCTGCTGATTGTGCAGGGCACCATTCAGTTCAGTCTTGGAATTTTGGCCGAGGCGGGCCTGTCCTATGTGGGCCTTGGGGCGCAACCGCCGATCCCCAGTTGGGGGCGGATGTTGGCGGACAGCCAAACGATGATTTCCTTTGCCCCACATCTGGCGTTGTTTCCCGGTTTTGCCATCCTGTTCACCGTGCTGGGCCTGAACCTGATGGGCGATGGATTGCGCGATCTGTTTGATCCACGGTTGCGGAGGGCGCGGGGATGAATCTGTTGACCATTCGCGATCTGACCCTGTCGATCCATGGCACAGAAATCCTGCGGGATGTGGATCTGTCGGTGGATGCCGGGCAAATTGTTGGGATCATTGGTGAGAGCGGGTCGGGCAAATCCATGACCGCGTTTAGCATCATGCAACTGTTGCCGCGTGGGTCTGTGACGACGGGGTCAATCACCCTGAACGGGATCGAGTTGCTGAACGCCGATGAGGACACCATGTGTGGGTTGCGGGGCAATGATATTGGTATGGTGTTTCAGGAACCCATGACGGCGCTGAACCCGGTGAAAACCATCGGGTCGCAGGTGGCGGAAACCATCCTGATTCATGGGTCAGGGAGCAGGGCCGAGGCCAAGGCGCGGGCGCGCGATGTGCTGAACCGGGTGGGATTGCCCGAGGCCCAGTTTCCGCTGTCGCGGTATCCGCATGAATTATCAGGTGGGCAACGTCAGCGGGTGGTGATTGCCATGGCGATTGCTTTGCGCCCCAAACTGCTGATAGCCGATGAACCGACAACGGCGCTGGATGTGACCACACAGGCGCAAATTCTGGACCTGCTTAGGCGGCTGGTGCGAGAGGACGATATGGGCCTGATCATGATAACACATGATCTGGCAGTGGTGTCGGATATGGCCGATGAAATTGTGATCATGAAAGACGGTGTTGTCGTGGAAACCGGTGCCGCCAAAACGCTGTTTCGGGAAATGAATCACCCATATACACGGGCGTTGTTTGAGGCGTCATCCCATGTGCCGGATCGGGATGGGGCCGGCGACGGAACGCAGCTGTTGCGTGTTCAGGGTGTTAGCCGGGATTACCGGATGCCGCGTAAAACGGTGTTCGGCGCAGTGCCGGTATTTCGCGCCGTCGACAACGTGTCTTTCACTGTTGAGCGGGGCGAAAGCCTGGGGTTGGTGGGGGAAAGCGGCTGCGGAAAATCGACCCTGACGCGCGCCATTCTTGGGCTTGAGGAAGTGCAGGAAGGGGCCATTGAAATCGAAGGTGAACCGGTGTTTTCAGATCACCATGTAAACCTGAATGTACGGCGCAAAATGCAAGTGGTGTTTCAGGATCCTTATGGGTCATTTAACCCCCGCTGGAAGGTGCGCCGGTTGGTTGGGGAACCTTTTCATTTACTGGAGAAAGCACCTGAAGACCCCCGCTCACGGGTGGACGAAGCACTTGTCAGCGTCGGCCTTGAAGCATCTGACGCCGACAAATACATTCACGAATTTTCCGGCGGTCAACGCCAGCGTATTGCCATAGCGCGTGCCCTGATCCTGCGCCCGGAACTGATCATTCTGGATGAGGCTGTTTCGGCGCTGGATGTGTCAATCCGGGCGCAAATCCTTGATCTGCTGGCGGACCTTTCGGATCGGCTAGGGCTGACCTATCTGTTCATTTCCCATGATCTAAGCGTCGTGCGCTCGATCACCGATCGGGTGCTGGTGATGCGGGCCGGAAAGATTGTGGAACAGGGGGCGACAGAAGATGTGTTTGAGAACCCACAACACGCCTATACCAAGACATTGATCGCGGCGGCCCCGCGGTTGCCCGATGCCATTTCCGCCTGAAGGACTGATAACATGACCGTAAAAGATGACCTGTGGTTTGACCCTGCAAAAATATTGATCGCTGGTAAATGGTTAGCCCCATCGGGTGGTGGAACGCTTGACCTTGAAGACCCATCGACAGGGCAGGTGATTGGCCAGATTGCCCGGGGCACTGCGGATGATATTGATGCGGCCGTGGCAGCGGCACAGCTGGCGCTGGATGGGGAGTGGGGGCGCACAACCGCGCTGGAACGCGGGCGGATGCTGACGCGCCTGTCGCAACTGGTGCTGACCAGGGTTGATGAACTGGCCCGGCTTGAAGCTGTCGATGTAGGCAAGCCCCTGAAACAGGCCCGTGCCGATGCGATTGCTTTGGCGCGTTATCTGGAATTTTACGGCGGCGCGGCGGATAAAGTGCATGGCGCGACGATCCCGTATCTGGATGGCTACACGGTTTACACCCTGCGTGAACCCCACGGTGTGACGGGCCATATCGTGCCGTGGAATTACCCGATGCAGATCATAGGGCGTTCAGTTGGCGCGGCACTTGCCATGGGCAATGCCTGTGTGTTGAAACCAGCGGAAGAGGCCTGCCTGACCGCGCTGGCATTCGCTGATCTGGCGTTACAGGTCGGGTTTCCGGCGGGCGCACTGAACGTGGTGCCGGGGCTGGGGGAAGAGGCAGGCGCGGCGCTGTCATCGCACCCCGGCGTAAATCATATTTCGTTCACCGGTTCGGTTGGTGTTGGCACCCTGATCCAGACGGCGGCAGCGCAAAACATTGTACCGGTAACGCTGGAACTGGGCGGAAAATCCCCGCAACTGGTGTTTGATGACGCCGATATTGATGCGGCCCTGCCGTTTCTGGTGACACCGGGCATTCAAAACGCCGGGCAGACCTGTTCAGCCGCCTCACGCATTCTGGTGCAACGCGGGGTTTATGACCGGGTGTTATCGGAAATGGCGGCGCGCTACACGGCGCTAAAGGTCGGCCCGGCCATGGCTGATCTGGATGTGGGGCCGCTGATATCGGCACGTCAAAAAGAAATTGTCACCGGGTTTCTGGGGCAGGGCGGTGATCTGGAAACCGCCGCTACCGCCACCATTGTCGCCGATGCACCTAAAGGCGGGCATTACGTAGCCCCAACTCTGTTTGGTGCGGTTGCTGGCAATCACGCCTTGGCGCAGAGCGAAATATTCGGCCCGGTGCAGGTGGTAATACCGTTTGACGATGAGGCTGAGGCGCTGGCGATTGCCAATGGCACCGATTACGGGCTGGTGGCCTCGGTCTGGACGGCCAATGGTGCACGCCAGATGCGGCTGGCCAAGGCATTGCGATCTGGTCAGGTATTCATCAACAATTACGGTGCCGGGGGCGGCGTCGAATTGCCGTTTGGCGGGGTTGGTAAGTCTGGCCATGGCCGCGAGAAGGGTTTTGAAGCACTGTATGGGTTTTCCAAGTTGAAAACAGTTGCGGCGTTGCATGGATAGGGGACGGGTATGAGGCTGACAGGTAAAACCGCGATTGTAACCGGCGGTGCGTCCGGGTTTGGCGAAGGCATTGTGCGCAAATTCGTGGCCGCAGGGGCGCGGGTTATGATTGCCGATATCAACAGCGAAGCCGCGGCTTCGCTGGCAAATGAACTTGGCGAAATGGCCCAGTCTTACGCTGTAAATGTCGCATCATATGATGACGTTCAGACCATGGCCGAACAGGCGTTCACGAAATTCGGCAAGCTGGATATTCTGGTGAACAACGCCGGTGTGACGCATCATCCAATGCCAATGGAGGACGTGACCGAGGATGAATTTGACCGGGTGTTGGCGGTGAATGCCAAGTCGGTTTACCTAAGCGCCAAACACATCGTCCCCCACATGAAAGCCAATGGCAGCGGCGCGATATTAAACGTAGCCTCTACCGCCGGAATTAGCCCGCGCCCGAACCTGAACTGGTATAATGCTTCCAAAGGCTGGATGATCACCGCCACAAAAACCATGGCGATTGAGTTGGCCGCATACGGTGTGCGGGTGAACGCGATCAATCCGGTGGCGGGTGAAACGCCACTGTTACAAACATTCATGGGTGAAGACACGCCAGAAATTCGGGCAAAATTTCTGGCGACCATACCGCTGGGGCGGTTTTCGACGCCAGAAGACATGGGCAATGCCGCTTGCTTTTTGTGTTCTGATGAGGCCAGCATGATCACCGGGATTGCTATGGAAGTGGATGGCGGACGCTGTATCTAAAAGGAATAAAACTATGAAAACGGGCGCGCAAAATCTAATAACTGATGTTTCTGGCCTTTATGTTGGCAATGCCCAGAATGAGACACTCAAATCTGGCACCACCGTATTGACCGGCGATATTGCCTTTATTGCTGCCGTTGATGTCATGGGCGGAGCACCCGGTACCCGTGAAACAGATTTACTGGCCCCTGACAAAATTGTTCAGGGCGTCGACGCGTTGGTTCTGTCTGGTGGTTCAGCATTTGGTTTGAACGCGGCAAGTGGCGTGGCGGATCGTTTGCGCGAGATGGGGCGCGGTTTTTCCGTTGGACCGGTCACAGTGCCGATCGTGCCGGCTGCAATATTGTTTGATCTGGTGAATGGTGGCGACAAGGACTGGGTAAGCAATCCGTACTACAAACTGGGTAAAGCCGCCCTTGATGATGTTAGTGTCACTTTTGATCTGGGAAGCACAGGGGCTGGAACCGGCGCAACCACAGGCAACCTGAAAGGCGGGCTTGGCTCGGCCTCAGTGGTGCTTGAAAATGGCATGACAGTCGGGGCATTGGTGGCGGTAAATGCACTTGGCGCGGCAACTCCCAGCCATAAACCACATTTCTGGGCTGCCCCTTGGGAGGTGGATGGTGAATTTGGCGACCGGGGCCTAGTGCATAACGCGCAACCATTTGACGATCCATTCGCCGAAACGCTGGAATTTTTGAATGCCGGGACCAATACCACAATCGCAATTGTCGCCACAGATGCCACCCTGACTAAAGCGCAGACAAAACGCATGGCGGTGGCAGCCCAGGACGGCATGGCGCGCGCACTGGTACCGTCGCACACACCCTATGATGGCGACCTTGTTTTTGCGCTTTCTACTGAGAAAATCCCGTTGGACAATCCGGCCACTGACCCGCTGTTATTGGGTCATGCGGCCGCGACCTGTCTATCGCGGGCCATTGCCAGGGGAATATATAGCGCGACGACCCAAGCCAATGACACTAAACCCACATGGCAATCCAAGTGGGGCTCGAAATAATAAGCAAAATTTTCTTTTTGGACTAAATACTCAATTTCCTGATCCGCAAATCAACATTTTTCGCTCAAGAATTCACAGGCGTCTGCCAAGCCCGCAGCCATATTGCGACCAGCACAAACGACAAAGCCGCATTCCAACTGGCCATCGAAAGTCCAGCAAACTGCCAGGTTACTTGGTCACAAAGCACAAGTGGCGCATTCAAAATCTGATCCATCAACTGGTCACTCGTCAACCCGCCAATGTCGCCACTGGTGCAGGTATCCGGACCGGGCCACCAATGTTTTTCCACACCCGTATGATACACCCCGATGGCACCGGTTGTTGCCGCTGCCAAAGCACCCAAAATCGGTAAAAACCGCAATGACACCACAAGAGCAAGCATGGCTGTCAAAAATGCAGCGCCATGGGGCCAGCGTTGCCAGAGACACATTTTACAAGGCGCATAGCCAAGCGCCTGAAACCCCCATGCCCCCAGCAAAAGGGCGGCGGAACCAAAGCCAGCCAGCAGGATAAGTCTTTGACGCGTCACAGATATTTTACCAAATAAAAACCACCGACCAATAGCACCATGAACAAGGTGAACATCAAGCCCAATCGCCGCTCAATAAAATCACGAATTGGTGTGCCAAACTTCCAAAGTAGGGCGGCAATCAGAAAAAACCTGAAACCACGGGCGATAATTGAAGACACGATGAATATGGGAAGGCTTAATCCGGTTGACCCTGAAAGAATGGTGATCACCTTGAAAGGGAAGGGTGTGATACCGGCGATCAGGACCGCCCACGCGCCCCATTCATTATATCGGTCTGAAAACTCAGTGAAACGGTCAGTTTTTCCGTAGAATTCAAGCACCGGTTGCCCAACACTTTCAAATAAACCCCAGCCTATATAATACCCCAGCAAAGCACCCAGAACCGACGCGATCACGGCAATGGACGCAATAAGGAATGCGCGATTTGGTCGAGCGATAATCATCGGTATCATGATGATATCCGGGGGGATCGGAAACACCGAGCTTTCAATAAACGCAACAAACGCCAGCGCCCAAAGTGATTTGGGGTGCTGCGCAAGTGAAATAGTCCAGTTGTATAGTCGCCTGATCATAGGGTTTTTCCGATTTTTTGCCTTTACGCCATGGGAAATGCCGCTGGTCAAGCTATACAGAACAAAATATGCAGAACGTAGTTTAACGGCATGGGGACTAACCAGATGAAATGGCAAGGCAGACGCGGCAGTCGCAACATCGAAGATCGTAGATCCATGGGGGCTGGTAAAGCCGGTGGCATAGGCGTTCTTGGTTTCATCATCATCGTAGCCCTTGGGGCGATTTTTGGCATTGATACGTCTTCATTTCTTCAGGGTGGCGGCGGAATTTCCGTTGGCGGTGGCAGTGGTGAAATCACCAAGGCAGACGAACAGGCGGCGGAATTTGTGTCCGTTACTCTGGCTGATACCGAAGAAGTCTGGGCAGATGTATTTCGTACCCAAGTCGGAAAAACCTACACACCAACAACTTTGGTGTTGTTCAAGGGGGCCACTCAATCCACCTGCGGCTCGGCCAGCGGTGCCACAGGTCCTTTCTACTGCCCGGGCGACAAAAAAGTGTATCTGGACACAGATTTTTTTACCAGATTAAGCCGCAATATCGGCGCTAAAGGCGATTTTGCAGCCGCCTATGTGGTGGCCCATGAAGTGGCGCACCATGTGCAGGATGAATTGGGAATACTGGCCCAGGCCAACCAAATCCGCCAGCAGGTCAGCAAAGAAGAAAGCAATGCCGTTTCGGTTCGCGTTGAATTGCAGGCAGATTGCTATTCAGGTATTTGGGCCCGGCGTGAACAAGCCAAGTTTGGCGTTCTGGAAGAAGGCGATATCGCCGAAGCGATGAACGCAGCCAAGCAAATTGGTGACGATACGTTGCAGCGAAATGCTGGCCAACGTCCCATGCCCCATACTTTTACCCACGGTACATCAGAGCAGCGGCAACGCTGGTTTGCGATAGGATACCAAAGCGGCGAGCTAAGCGGCTGTGATACGTTTGGGACAAACGATCTTTAGGCTCGATTTTACGGTGGACGTTGTTGGTAGCGAACGCTAGACCAAAGTTCGGTTGCCCGAGTGGCGGAATGGTAGACGCAGGGGATTCAAAATCCCCCGCCTTTACGGGTGTGTGGGTTCGACTCCCACCTCGGGCACCAATCATTTCCGTATTACCTGCAAATTCACAGAAACCTAGTGATTGGCTTGTACCCCAGGTGCGCGCCAGGCGACCCAGTCGGTTGGCTTTTCAATATCAATATATGCATGGCCCTCTGGCAAGCGCACAAGGCTGTATTCTTCGCTTAGCATAAGACTGCGCGCATTTTGACCACCGCGAAGCCTTGCGGCAATTCTGAACAAACGCGCCGGAAGAATAACAGGGTGTCCGGGTTGCCCGGTTTCATCCGTGGCCCCGATGACCCTTTTAGCGCCTAATTCTGCAAAGTGAGTCAGCAAAACAGCAAGATCGTCGCTGGTAATTGCCGGCATATCCGCCATCAGGATCAAAACGCCATCCAAGCCATCTGGCAAGGACCTGATACCCGCCCTCAGCACTGCCGACATGTCAGTACGTGAATTAGGGATCGGTATGAGCGTGACCGTTTCACCGGAAATCGCTTTGGCGCGTTCAGTAGCATCAGTGGCAATCGTTACAAAAACAGGAATTCCCGTATGTCCGGCGCATCTGATTAGCCGGGTTAAAATATCCTGCCCATCAACAAGTGCCAGCAGTGGGTCCGGCAATTCAGGGGCATGTGAAACACCCGAAGCCAACACCAGAATCGCCATTTTTTTACCCATTACACACCATACCACTAAACCTATTTTTCCGGAATTAACCCCCTGGGGCTGAACCTAAGCACCAGCAACATAATCAACCCCATTGTCAACAAACGCATATGGGCAGCACTATCGATCAGATGGGCTTTCAAAGCACTGCCTTCGGCCATGCCACTGGTGACAACCCCGATTAGCCACAGCCCCATTGGTTCAACCTGCACCCAAAGCAACCAAATCAGGAACCCCCCAAGTACCGAGCCCCAGTTATTACCGGACCCACCAACAATAACCATCACCCAAATCAAAAAGGTAAAGCGCAGGGGTTGGTAAGTACCCGGTGTCAACTGACCATCCAGCGTTGTCATCATAGCCCCGGCCAGACCACATATGGCAGAGCCAATGATAAACACCTGCAAATGGCGCCGTGTCACATCCTTACCCATAGCTTCTGCGGCAGTTTCATTGTCACGGATGGCACGCATCATGCGCCCCCAGGGCGAATTCAGCGCCATTTGCGACAACCAGATCAGCGCCAATAACACGGTCAAAAACAAAGCCCCGTAAGATAGCTTTACTGTCATTGATGACGCCGATACCGGATCGAACCCCCAAGACTCCATACGGGACACGAAAGCAGTGGAAGCTTGCAAATCAATTTCATAGGGAACCGGGCGGGGCAGGCCGACCACATTTTTTACTCCACGGCTTAACCAGTCTTCGTTTTTCAGCACCGCCAAAACAATTTCCGCGATGCCAAGGGTCGCAATCGCCAGATAATCAGACCGCAAGCCAAGCGCGGTTTTCCCAATAACCCAGGCCACCCCGGCAGCAAGGACACCACCTACAGGCCAGCTAACAACTGCAGGAAGGCCCAGCCCCCCCAAATAGCCAGTACCCGCCGGGTTGACACGTTCGATGGCTTTCACCGCCGGATCAAACAAGCCGCGAAATATGAAGAAGCCCGCAACGATAAGTAATAGGACGGTTAACGTTCGCGCGCGCCCCGGTGCCATTCTTCCCCACAGGATAATTGCCCCAACTATGGTGCCAACAGCTACCACTAAGGAAAGCAACAGACGTAGCCCGCCCGCACTCCAGGCTTCTTCCACCGGCGGCATTCCCACTAATACTGCTGCTAAGCCACCAAGGGCTACAAATCCCATGATGCCAATATTGAACAGCCCGGCATATCCCCACTGAACATTTACCCCAAGTGCCATTATAGCCGAGATCAGGCCCATATTGATAATGCCAACGGCAACGTTCCAGCTGTTGTAATAACCGGTCAAGGCTATCAGTCCAAAGACGAAGGCAAAAAGCAGCGGGTTTTTAATGGCGGGGCTCATGTCTGTTTCCCACTGAATAGGCCGGTTGGTTTGAACAATAATACGATGATCAGAATGGCAAAACTGACCGCAAATTTATAATCGGTAGACATAAGCTGGATCAGTGTTGTGGGCTCCCAGCCCTCCGGAGCAAGATAACCCAGCACTTTTTTGAAGGCGTAGGTGATGGTGACTTCGGAAAATGCTATGACAAATCCCCCGGCTATCGCCCCGATCGGGCTGCCCAGCCCGCCGACAATGGCACTGGCAAATATCGGCAGTAGTAACTGGAAATAGGTAAAGGGCTTGAATGATTTATCCAGCCCGTAAAGCACCCCGGCAATGGTGGCCAGTGCAGCCACAATCATCCAAGTATACATCACCACCCGTTCCGGGTTGATGCCAGAAAGCAGCGCCAGATCTTCATTGTCAGAAAACGCCCGCATGGATTTTCCAGTGCGCGTTCGGTTCAAGAACCAGAACAACACCACCACCACAATGATGGCCGTGACCACAGTAATTCCGGCGCTGGTCTTAATGGCTAGGCCTTCCTTTAGCCCGGTCATTTCCTTGAAATCGCGTGCTGAAATGATGAACCGCTCGCCATCGGCAAAACGCTGGTCGTTGGGGCCAATTATGAACCGCACAAGGCCGTTCATGATAAACATCACGCCCATGGACACAATCACCAGGATCACCGGCGCGGCCTTTTGTTCTCGGTAGAACTTGTACACCACGCGATCGGTAGCCAATAGCAACCCAATGGTGACGGCTATACCAAAAGGCAGGGCCAGCAGCGCCGTGGGTAAAAACCCAAAATTGATCCCCATAGACTGGAACCACCAGGTCACCAAGATGGTCGACATTGCGCCAAAGGCCATGGTGTCGCCATGGGCAAAATTTGAAAACCGCAGGATGCCGAAAATCAGCGTAACACCCAAGGCACCAAGTGCCAGTTGCGCGCCGTAAGACGTGGCCGGAACGATCACGAAATTGGCGAATGCGACAATTGCGTTAAGAAAATCCACTAGTTTGAGACCTCGCATTTGCCTTTGTAGGTAATCGAATAATTACCTTGAAAATTGTGGGTGCTATAAATTGCAGCCGCGCCGCCAACCACAGTCAACAGGTATGAGGCCGCGTTGGTGCCAACGGCGCTGGGGCTGGTCAGCCCGGTATAAATATTTGTTCCAGATGTCGGGATGCTATTCATCAAAATGGTCTCAGTTTCCGTAACGATCTTAATACCAACCTGACCGTCCGCATTTTCCAGAGTGAACGCGTAGTTGGTGCCCTGACAGGCTTCGGTATCAAAACATTCGGTAGTGAAAGAGCAGAGCATATTTGCCGCAAGTACCGGTGTCGTTGCCATTACCATGCCAAAAACCGCCGAAATCAATGTGAGTGTTTTCATAATCATCCCCCCAAAAAACTTTTGCGAACATCCGGATCATTCAACAGATCCTTACCGGTTCCGGTAAATCCATTGCGCCCCTGCACCAACACATAGCCCTTATCAGCAATCGCCAAAGCTTGCCGCGCATTTTGTTCCACCATCAGGATCGAAATACCGCTGCGCGCCACCTCAATAATGCGGTCAAACAGTTCATCCATCACAATGGGCGACACACCCGCTGTGGGTTCATCCAGCATTAGCACCTTTGGCTGAGTCATAAGCGCGCGCCCGACCGCCACTTGCTGGCGCTGACCACCCGAAAGTTCGCCCGCCGCCTGGCGGCGTTTGTCGCGCAGGATTGGAAACAGATCAAACACTTGTTCAATGGTTTTCTGGATATCATCACGGCGTAAAAATGCACCCATTTCAAGGTTTTCTTCAACCGTCAACGACGTAAAAATGTTGCTGGTTTGCGGAACGAACGCCATGCCTTTGGCCACCCGGTCCTGGGGCGTAAGTTTGGTAATATCTTCGCCAGCCAAGCGCACCGATCCCTGGCGCATATTCAACATGCCAAACACAGCCTTCATAGCGGTGGATTTACCCGCGCCGTTTGGCCCGACGATTACAGCGATCTGCCCTTTGTCCACAGCCACGGTGCAATCGTGCAAGATGTCTGCGCCGCTGCCATAGCCCCCTGTCATACCTTCACCAATCAAAAAGGGCTCAGACATAAGCTATGACCTTTTGCATTGGCCAACTAATCATGCTGTCACCTTGTTTTTTAAACCCGTACCAAGATAGGCCTCTATCACTTGTTCATTGGCCTTAATCTCTTCAATTGTACCCTGTGCCAGCACTTTGCCCTCAGCCATACAGATAACCGGATCACACAGGCGGCCGATGAAATCCATGTCATGTTCGATCATGCAAAACGTATAGCCGCGTTCCTGATTAAGCCGTAAAATAGCATCGCCAATGGTGTTCAGCAAAGTTCGATTTACGCCGGCGCCCACCTCATCCAGAAATACGATTTTGGCATCCACCATCATGGTACGCCCAAGTTCCAACAGCTTTTTCTGTCCACCCGAAAGATTGCCGGCCTTTTCCTCAGCCAAATGATCAATGGTAAGAAAATCCAAAACTTCGTCAGCTTTTTCGGCTAGAGCTTTTTCTTCAGCCCGGATGGCACTGCGGCGAAACCAAGTGTTCATCAACGCTTCACCGGATTGTGCAGGTGGCACCATCATCAGGTTTTCACTCACCGTCATCGATGAAAATTCGTGGGCAATCTGAAACGTGCGCAACACGCCTTTTGCAAAAAGCTCATGCGGGGGCAGGCCGGTAATATCTTCGCCTGCCATAAATACTTTGCCCGACGTCGGTTTAAGTACCCCGGCTATCATGTTGAAAAGTGTTGTTTTTCCAGCGCCATTTGGACCGATAAGTCCGGTTATCGAACCTTCTTTGATTTCCAGGGTTGATCCGTCAACGGCCCGAAAACCACCAAAATGTTTATGTAGATCTTCAACTACAATCATATTGTCGAACATCCCCCAAATACGCTTCCAAAGCGCTGCCCAATAGCAAAACAGCCCGGAACTTGCCGGGCTGTTTCAATTCTTAGTCCTGGAATTTAGCGGAACCGAACTGTTTCGATTTTGCCTTCCATGACTTCGATCTCACGGTAAGAACCACCGCTTTCGCCGGCTCCTATCAGCTCAACATCGGAACCACCGGCGTAATCGATCTCGCCGCCATCGGCCAAAATCTGCAGACCTTTTGCCAGTTCACCCGGGAAAATAACTTCGCCCGGTGCGTTAGCAACGTCCATGATTTTGCTGACATAGTCCGCCGGATCACTGGAACCCGCGGCCTGCATAGCCAGCATGAACAGAGCTGCAGCGTCATAGCTTTCAGGTGTGTAAGGTGATGAACCATCAAAACCGTTGGCTTCGCCCATGGCCTGAATCTTCAGCGCACCGTCAGAACCGGAACCGGCAATCTGACCAAATGAACCATTCAAGTCAGCACCCAGGTTTTCGGTGATTGAATCGCCGATCATACCACCTGGCAGAACGAACTTATCAAACGCACCGGTGTCCAAAGAACCCCGAATAATACCCAAACCACCTTGGTCCAGATAACCGGCTACAACAACGATATCGCCGCCAGCAGATGCCAGCGCACCAACTTCTGCAGAATAGTCAGCTTTGCCGTCTTCATGGGACGCACTGATTGTGACAACACCGCCAGCAGCTTCATAGGCAGACTGGAAGGCATCGGCCAAACCTTTGCCGTAGTCATTGTTAGTGTAAGTCAGGGCCACAGATTTAAAGCCACGTTCCATCAGAATGTCGGACATAATCTGACCTTCACGGGAATCTGACGGAGCTGTCCGGAAGAACAGGCCGTTATCTTCTGCCGTTGACAGGGCAGGGGATGTCGCAGAAGGCGATATCATCACCATGCCATTTGGAATGGCGACATTTGACAGGATCGCGCCGGTTACACCGGAACAGTCGCCACCAATCAGGCCGGAAATTCCGTCAGACAGGATCATACGTTCAGCAGCAGATGTTGCCAATGCGTTGTCGATACAGCCTGTATCGGCCCGAACGGACGTAACAGTTGCACCACCAAGCAGCAAACCTGATTCTGTCACTTCAGACATGGCTAGCTCGGCACCGGCGGCCATTGGACCGGTTAGTGATTCAATCGGACCGGTAAAGCCAATCAAGACTCCCAGTTTAATTTCAGTTGCGTGGCCGTCCGCAAACGCTGCACCTGTTACCAGTGCTGTCACAGCCGTCGCCATTAGTAGATTTTTCATTTAGTTTCTCCCTAGTTGGATTAATATCCTAACGCCAGAAGTTAGAGAAACTTGTTGCAAAAGAAAACCCCGGCGGTTGGATTTAACAGTTTAATTCCGCTTCACCGCCTTTTGTATAGGTAGACATGCTTATAATTGGCATTATGTTCCTTTGGGTTACTGGAGAAAACCATGCGATTATTTATGATTGTTGCCCTGTTTTTATTGAACCTCAACGCCGGTATGGCGGCCGAAATTGAAACTTCAGTAGGGAAAATCAATGTACAGCGGGTTTTAGGCGGGTTGTCCGAACCCTGGGGGCTGGCCTTTCTTCCCGACGGCAGCTTTTTTATTACCGAACGGGACGGGCGCTTGATCTACACATCTGCTGACGGCAAAGTCAGTCAGATCAGCGGCACCCCGAATGTGCAGGCGTCGGGGCAGGGTGGTCTGCTGGATGTCATGGTACCGCGTGATTTCGCCCAAAGCCGACAGATTTTCCTAAGCTTCGCCAAAAAGCAAGGTCGCGGCGCAGGTACCGCACTGGCAGTAGCCACTTTTTCACAAAGCTCACTGAAACTAACCAATGTTCAGATCATTTTTGAAATGTCGCTTGGATCTACGGGCGGCAAACATTTTGGTAGTCGAATTGTCGAAGCGCGTGGTGGCAGCCTGTTTCTGACAATTGGGGAGCGTGGAGAGCGCCCAGCCGCCCAGAACCTGACCCGCCACAATGGTAGCATCATCCACATCAACAAAGATGGCTCGGTCCCCGCGGGCAATCCATTCATTGGCCAACCTCAAATCCTGCCTGAAATCTGGTCCTACGGGCACCGCAACCCACAGGGTGCGGCACTGGATTTAAAAGGTGATCTTTGGGTTAACGAACATGGCGCCCGCGGAGGGGATGAAATCAATCGGATCAAACCCGGCGCCAATTACGGCTGGCCCATCATCGCCTATGGGCGCCATTATTCCGGGGCAAAAATCGGCGAAGGTACGCAAAAGCCGGGCATGGAACAGCCGGCGCATTTCTGGGACCCGTCAATTGCCCCCTCTGGCCTGATGATTTATTCTGGCAAACTTTGGCCCAAATGGCGCGGCAGTTTTTTCACTGGGTCCTTAAAATTTGACTACCTGTCGCGCCTTGATCCCGGCGCGGGCTGGTCCGAGGAAGCTATTAAATCGGCCCAAACTTCGCGGGTGCGCGACGTGCGCGAAGCCCCAGATGGTTCGATCTGGTTCCTAAGTGTCGGGGAAGGTGCTGTTTTTCGAATAACACCATCAAACTAGTTGTTTTTGGGCACTGCTGTTAGTCGCGCCGATTGCGAGCCGCGTTCCCGGTAAGGCGTGGTGTCATAATGGGCCCGGTAGCATTTGGAAAAATGCGACGGCGATGCAAAACCACAGGAAAGCGCCACGTTAATCACACTCATATCTGTTTGCATCAGCAGGTTGCGGGCTTTTTGCAATCTTAGTTCCATATAATAGCGCTTTGGTGAGCGGTTCAGATAACGGCGAAACAGTCGTTCCAACTGGCGCGTCGACATGCCCACATCACGGGCCAGGATAGACGGGCTGATGGGTTCTTCGATGTTCACTTCCATCATTTGAATGACTTTGGAAAGCTTCGGGTGACGCACACCAATGCGTGTTGGCACTGAAAGTCTTTGCGTGTCCTGATCCGTGCGAATAGAGGAATAAATCTGCTGATCCGCGACTGTATTGGCCAATTCTTCCCCGTGTTCTTCGGCAATAAGTTTCAGCATCAGGTCGATTGATGACGTCCCCCCGGCAGTCGTCATACGATTTCCATCAATAGTAAAAACCGATTTCGTAAGGTTCACATTTTCAAATTCTTCACTGAAACTGTCTTGATTTTCCCAATGTATGGTCGCGCGTTTCTTTTCCAGCAACCCCGCCACCGCCATTGTGTGGGCCGCCGTACAAAGACCGCCAATTGTGACACCGCGGCGCGCCTCACGGCGCAACCAATTGATAATTTTCGGGGTTGAATTATGTGCAATATCAATACCGCCGCACACCAGAACCGTGTCGTTTCGACCCAGCTCTACAAACCCATTACTAAGATCAAAGACAATCCCGGCTGAACAAGTAACAGACTCGCCATTTTCACCGACCAACTGCCAATTATAAATAGTGCTGCCCTTGGCACGGTTTGCGATGCGCAAAGACTCAATAGCGCCGGCGAAAGACTGCAGCGAAAAATCGTTCAACAACGCAAATACAAACATTTGGGGTTGCGATTCTGCCTTTGCTGGTACCGGTTTTTCGTCCACAACATTGCCTTTACTGGTATCACCACATTCCTGGAAATAGCGAAACAGCTTTATGGCTCCGTGACAAGATGACTCAGTAAGAAAGCCGCAGAATTTTGTTCTTCAATTCTAAAATTTCACAACTATTCAGTATTTGCAGCGACCGCGAGTTCCGCCTATAAACCACGGGTTGCAATTGGCACGGTGGAGCAAAACAATGACTGAGTGGCTGAAATCTGGCTGGCGTTCTAAACCGCGTATTCAGATGCCCAATTACCTAGATGCCCAGGCTTTACAGGCAGTTGAAGCCAAACTTGCAAGTTATCCGCCCCTGGTTTTTGCCGGTGAAGCACGCCGCCTGAAAGAAGCGTTAGGACAGGCTGCGCAGGGCAAAGCATTTCTTTTGCAGGGCGGCGATTGTGCTGAAAGTTTTTCTGAGTTTTCTGCTGACACCATTCGCGATACCTTTAAGGTCATGTTGCAAATGGCCATGGTGTTGACCTACGGGGCCAAAGTGCCGGTGGTTAAAGTTGGCCGCATGGCCGGCCAGTTTGCAAAACCCCGTTCCGCCAATTTGGAGACGATTAACGGTGTTGATCTGCCCAGTTACCGGGGCGATATTATCAACGGGTTTCCATTTTCCGAAGCCGATCGTATCCCTGATCCGCAGCGTATGTTGCAGGCCTATACACAATCAGCGGCAACGTTAAATCTTGTAAGGGCCTTTAGTCAGGGCGGCTATGCAAATGTGCATCAAGTACATGCCTGGACACTTGGCTTTACCCAAAGTGATGAGGCAGAGCGCTTTCGCGATGTGGCCAATCGAATTTCCGACACTTTGGATTTCATGGCTGCCGCTGGTGTGACGCAGGAAAGCGCGCATACCTTACAAACAGTGGATTTTTACACCAGCCATGAAGCCCTGTTGCTGGAATACGAAGAAGCCCTGTGTCGGATCGATTCGACTTCTGGGAAAAATATCGCAGGATCTGGCCATCTAATTTGGATTGGCGACAGAACCCGCCAGCCAGATGGGGCCCATGTTGAATTTTGCCGCGGTGTTCAAAACCCTATTGGCATGAAATGCGGTCCATCCATGACCTCTGACGACTTGAAAACGTTGATCAGTAAACTGAACCCGACTAATGAGCATGGTCGCCTGACATTGATCGCGCGTTTTGGGGCAGGGCAGGTGGCAGAAAACCTGCCCCGCTTGATCAAGACTGTGCAAGAAGAAGGCGCCAATGTTTTGTGGACCTGTGATCCAATGCACGGCAACACCATAAAATCTTCCAGCGGCTACAAAACCCGACCCTTTGATTCTGTCTTGCGCGAAGTCCGAGAGTTTTTTGAAATTCATAATGCGGAGGGCACAATCCCCGGTGGCGTGCATTTTGAAATGACCGGTCAAGACGTAACAGAATGTACAGGTGGTGTACGCGCTGTAACTGACGAAGATCTTTCCAGCCGCTATCACACCGCATGTGATCCACGTTTGAATGCAAGCCAATCCTTAGAGCTGGCGTTTCTGGTGGCCGAAGAACTAAGTGACCGCCGCAACATTCAAAACCAAACGGCTGCGGTGAACTAGGCGTTATTCACAACCAGTTTTAGGGACAGACCGTCCTTATGTTGCACCGCCTCGGTTTCGTATTTGGAGGCAGGGCCTGCCTGGACTGGCGCTGCAGCAAACTCGGCAGCCGTTTCGGCAAATGCCGGGTGTTTCAGGTTTTTGACTGGATACTGGCGCGATTTAGTCGGGAATGTAATTTCCTTATGCAACACTTCGCCAATTGAAAACCGCCGAGGTTGGCGCCCTATATGCCCTGATGTTTGCAGGCATCCCAAAATACGAGTAATTTCACCAGCTTCGTCAAGCAAGGGCATCAACAGTAATTTCCCTTTCAATGCGCCACGACCCAGACTACGACCCGCACAAATTTGTACCTCTTTAATGCCAGGTTCAGCGCATATTTCTTCGATTTCTTTGCCAATCTGGTCACGGGCATCTGGCATGAACATTGCTGAAATTGGCATGCCGCTGACATCAAGCCCCATCAATTCACAAAGATGCTGCCCGGCAATACGAAACCTGAAAACACAAGGTGCAATTCTTTCCAGAACAAAAGCATTGTTCAGCGCCATATCTAAACCCTTTGGTTTGATATCCTGTCGGTTAGGCAGGGACATCCCTTCACACAGTCCGTGCCAATAGGCTTCAACCTGCGCCACCGCAGCAAAACCGGCTTTGTGGGCAAAGGTTTGGGTCATTTCAACAACATTAGATCCGTTTGCTCTTAGAAAAGTCACGTATCACCTATCTTAGCTGCGGCTGTCAGATTTGTTGTCCTGACGTATACCGTCTGTTAACCGTTACAGCGGGAATGCTTACCCTAAACTTAATATGACACGGTTTGCATCAAATGCAGGATGAAAAAGTCTTAAATGGTTAACCTCTATGACTAAATCAATGACAGGATTTGCCAGCGCCACTGGCTCGGCTGATGGCTTTAGTTGGAGCTGGGACCTTAGATCAGTAAATGCACGTGGGATGGATGCCCGCCTGCGCGTTCCTG
This sequence comes from Paracoccaceae bacterium, assembly GCA_965224795.1. GTDB lineage: Bacteria > Pseudomonadota > Alphaproteobacteria > Rhodobacterales > Rhodobacteraceae > NVTR01. Next base: position 236,218 of record CBDDAE010000001.1, read on the forward strand.
ACTGGATTGAAGGATTAGAGGCCGCAATCAGGCCAGCAATCCAAAAAACAGTGGCGCGGGGAAATGTGAACCTGACACTTAGGGTTTCACGCGATGAGGTCGGGCAGGGGAACAGTGTTGATCCTGATGTGCTGGCCACTGTCTTAGCGTCAATCCAGCAAATTGAAGATACGGCCACTAACGAACATAGACTTAACCTGGCTCCGACCTCAGCGGCTGATATTTTGTCCATGCGTGTAATTTCAGATGCGACCCGAATGGATCGCGACACAAAACCGTTGCTTGCTGAATTGAAGAAAGATTTCACCTCTCTGCTGACAGCCTTTGATGCCATGCGGAAAAATGAAGGTAAGGCGCTATCTAAAGTTTTGAATGCCCAGTTGGTGCAAATATCAAAACTTACAAAAGATGCCGCCAAGTCGGCCAAGAACCGACGCGACGCGACGGTCAAAACTCTGCGCGAAAACCTGGCGCGCGTGTTAGACAACACGGACAGGGCAGACCCGGACAGGGTTGCCCAGGAACTGGCTATTATTTCTCTGAAAGCGGATATCACAGAAGAAATTGACCGCCTGCATGCCCATGTTTCAGCAGCAAAAGAATTGCTGGCCACCAAAGGGCCGGTTGGGCGTAAACTTGATTTTCTCTCTCAGGAATTTAACCGCGAAGCCAATACCTTATGCTCTAAAGCTCAGTCAAAAGAACTGACGGCAATTGGTCTTGACCTTAAGGCGGTGATCGACCAAATGCGTGAACAAGTTCAAAACGTGGAGTAGCGCAATGGCGGATCGTCGCGGATTATTGTTGATAATTTCTTCCCCATCCGGGGCCGGAAAATCTACGTTATCACGCCGCCTGCGGCAATGGGATCCAAGCATTCAGTTTTCTGTTTCTGCCACCACCCGACCGGCACGAAAAGGAGAGATTGACGGGCAGGATTACCATTTCTGTAGTCGCACAGAATTCCAAAATCTGGTCAAGAACGGCGAAATGCTTGAACACGCAGAAGTCTTTGGCAATTTTTACGGCTCGCCCATGGCGCCGGTGCAAAAGGCAATGGACAAAGGCTGCGACACGCTTTTTGACATTGACTGGCAAGGCGGGCAGCAAATCGGCAATTCGGCCCTAGGGGACCACGTGGTTTCCATATTCATATTGCCGCCCTCAATGGAAGAACTAGAACGCCGACTTCGCGGTAGGGGCCAAGACAGTGATAGCGTCATTGCCACGCGCATGGCCAAAAGTCAGGCTGAAATTAGCCATTGGGGCGAATACGACTATGTGCTGGTGAACCATGACATTGATGTCGCGGAAGCCGAGTTAAAGGCCATATTAACCGCCGAACGTCTGCGCCGTGAACGTCAGACCGGCCTGACCGAATTTGTCCGTAATCTTGATATAGATCTAAACGGAGTAAAACCTTGATCTATACTCTGGGATCTTTGCAACCAACTTTGCCCGCTGACGGCGATTTTTGGGTGGCGCCAGATGCAAATGTCGTTGGTAATGTGATCTTGCAAAGCGGTACATCTGTTTGGTTTGGCGCAACATTACGGGGCGACAACGAAGCCATTTCTATCGGACAAGGCAGCAATATTCAGGAAAACTGCGTTTTGCATACTGATCTGGGGTATCCATTAACAGTCGGAAAAAACTGTACAATAGGTCATCTGGCAATTTTACACGGTTGTACGATTGGCGACCAAACCTTGATCGGAATGGGAGCCACTATCATGAATGGTGCCCGCATTGGTCGGGGTTGCCAGATTGGGGCAGGGGCTTTGATCACTGAAGGTAAAGAAATACCAGACGGTTCCCTAGTTGTTGGCAGGCCCGGAAAAATAATTCGCCAGCTTGATGATCTAGCCATAGCCGAACTGAAAAATTCGGCACTTTGGTATCAAAAGAAAATGCGCCAATTTTGTGAGCATCTACTTCCTAGTTGACATACCCGCCGGGTAAAGTGGGATCGACAACAAAGCAGTAGTCTAAACTAGGGCACATGGTTTTTGCCTCGGCAATTACAATTTTTGGGTTCGGTAAATACGGTACAATGATCTGGTAACTCCCCTTATACTCTGCACTTTCTAATACCTGAGCCAGGTCCAGGAAATCAAAACTTTGGTTTACGAGACAGGTCAAAACAATATCCGGTCTAAGCTTATTTAGGAATTCGGTAGATATCTCCCAGATATCAGCAAATTCAATCCTTGATGAGGAGGGCAGGTTTTGCCCCGCTTGACGCCATTGAAAGACATCGCCGACCGCTAGTACAACAGATTGTCTTTCAATCTTTTTCTCAGAAATCATCGACACATTTGGCCAAACAATATGCTGAAATAACGTGCATAAAACAAATTATGCCCGGTGCATATTTCTGTCCCTCCAATACAGGTTTACAACCTAGAGTGGCAAAACGGTTGGGCGAATGCAAGCAAGATAATAGTCAGTGCGTCAAATTTCAGTATTCTTAACCCCCACAAATTCCCTAAATATTCCCCAAACCACGGGTAGCTAATAGAAAATTGTTTCCCAAGGTTTCATCTATTCTTCGAATAGCTAAGGCAGCGAGCAGCCGGTCAAATTGAGCTTCCTAAACAAGGGCGGTAATTGGCAGTTGTTGCCTATAATACATATTATGTTAAATTTATCCTGTAGACATTACAGCCAGCAATACATCGCTGCTTACCCGCAAACCTATGAAACAATGCCACTTAATCCACTAAACCATAAATAAATCCCCACCCCCTCGACAATCAACCACTGCGCCCCGTAAAATTGAATTGCTGGGAATGAGGATGCAATGAAATCACTACTAATATTAAACGGTCCTAACCTGAATTTATTGGGCGAACGCCAACCTGAAGTGTATGGATCAACCACACTGGCAGAGATAGAAACCATGTGCATCAACGCAGCCCAAGAATTTGGTGCCACTGCAAGCTGTATGCAATCCAACCAGGAAGGCGATTTGGTGGATGCGATACATCAGGCCCGTGGCCAGCACGATGGTATTGTTCTGAATGCCGGTGCTTATACTCACACCTCAATTGCTTTGATGGATGCAATAACATCGGCGCAGGTTCCTACCGTTGAACTGCATCTTTCAAACATCCATGCCCGCGAAGATTTTCGCCATAAATCTTATATCGCTGCGGTCGCTGTTGGTCAGATATGTGGCTTTGGACCTACCGGGTACAGTTTGGCTATTCAGGCGATATTACAACATCTTAAAGAGATTTCTTAATGTTCCTAAACTATCTGGAAAAACTGCATGAGTTGCAAACCATTGATGAGGTTTGGACCCTTCATGTTGAACAGATGGCTGAATTTGGATTTGATCGTCTGCTTTATGGTTTCACCAGGTTTCGCACCCAAAACTCATTTGGTGACCGCGAAGATCTGCTAATGCTGACAAACCACAGCGTCGAATACCTGGAAAACTTTATTGAAACAGGCATGTATTTCAACGCGCCGATGGTTAAATGGGCCGCCGAAAATGTTGGTGCCTGTAGCTGGGGCTGGATGTCGGAACACAGCGATTCACTCACGGAAAGCGAACGAGAAGTTGTTGAATACAATCAAAAAATGGGAATAGTTGCTGGCTATTCCATTAGCTTCAAAGAAATTTCCAGCCGCTCAAAAGGCGCTATTGGTCTGGTGGCCAAAAAAGGTATTGGTCAAACTGAAATTGACGCCTTGTGGAAAGAAAAGGGGCGCGAGATCATTCAGATGAACAATGTTGCACACCTAAAAATGACAACTTTTCCCTTCCCTACCCTGCGCCGTCCGTTGACCAAACGCCAACGAGAAGCCCTGGAATGGGTTGGTGACGGCAAGACCATGCAGGATATTGCGACTATCATGGGGCTGTCACGACCAACCGTGGAAAAACACCTGCGTTTGGCACGCGAAGCACTGGATGTAGAAACCACAGCACAGGCCGTATTGAAGGCTTCCAATCAAAATCAAATATTTTTGCTGGGTTCCTAGGCTAATTATCCAACCCAACAGGTAGGGAAAACCATACTTTCCTTACGCTAGGTAAGCTGCCAATCTAATATTGTTCCGTGAGTGGTGGCAATTTTTGCCGAGGGACAGTGGGCTGGGAAAACTGGTATTGCAGAAGGACCAGCCCGCACCGGGAAACCATGTGTTATTATGGTCTGCCCTAGCGACTGCGCCGTTTCCTCATCCCCAAAATAAGGATGGCGCAGGAATTTGGAGCGGTGCAGCTGAAACGCTGCACCGTTTTCCATTTCTTAGCTATTCATCTTTGCAACTTCGGCTGCAAAATCTTCTTCTTTTTTGTCGATACCTTCACCAACCTCAAGGCGGGCAAATCCAAGGACTTCAACACCGGCTTCCTCTGCGGCCTGGGCAACAGTCTGATCCGGGTTGATCACAAAGGCCTGGCCCAAAAGCGTTACTTCGGACAAAAACTTTTTCATCCGGCCGACGATCATTTTTTCAATTACCTGTTCCGGTTTGCCAGATTCACGGGCTTGCTCAGTCAATACAGCCTTTTCACGGGCCACAAGATCAGCGTCCAGGTCGGCTTCACCCAAAGACGCAGGGTTGGCCGCAGCAACATGCATAGCGATTTGCTTGCCAATACCGTTATCTGTGCCTTTCAAGGCCACAAGAACACCAATTTTACCCAAATTGTCTGCAACAGAATTGTGGACATAGGATACAACCACATCGCCCTTAAGCGATACCATTCGGCGCAGTGACATATGCTCACCAATTTTGGCAATTGCATCGGTCAGCAGGGCTTCGACGGGTTTGCCGCCAATTTCGCTGGCTTTTAGGCCATCAATGTCGTCGACGTTAAGCGCAGCACCGGCAAAAGATCCGACCATGCCCTGAAATTCAGCGTTCAAAGCTACAAAATCGGTCTCAGAGTTCACTTCAACAGCAACTCCCCTGCCCCCATCAACCGCGACCGCCACCAAACCTTCTGCGGCTGTGCGTCCGGATTTCTTGGCCGCCTTGGCCAGACCTTTGGTGCGCAACCAATCAACTGCAGCGTCCATGTCACCGTCTGTTTCAGTCAGCGCTTTTTTTGCGTCCATCATGCCTGCGCCGGTACTGTCGCGCAGTTCTTTCACCATAGCGGCTGTGATTGCCATTTTGGATCTCCTAAATTTGGGTTTGCTGCCGGTTGCGGTGAAATCCGCAACCCGGCATTTGAGTTTTTAGCGCCCTAAGCGTCGTCTTTTGCTGCCTTCTTGGCTTTGGCTGTCGTCTTTTTAGCAGCTGGCTTGGCTTTTTTCTCCGGGACGTCGTCCTTTTCGGATTTAGCAGCCTTTGCAGCGGGCTTGGCTTTTGCCTTTTTGGCAGGCTTTTTCGGTTCCGCTTTTGTCTCTGCCTTTGCCTCGGCTTTGACTTCGGCCTTTGGCGCTTTTTCTTCTTTAGGCGCAGCTTCTGCTACAGCTTCTTTCTGTGCCTTTTCTTTCTTAGGCGCAGCTTCTGCCGCAGTTTCTTTTGGTGCCTTTTCCTCGGCAACAGCTTCTTCCACCGGGGTATCTTCCAATGCGCCAAGATCAATACCGGCCGCACCCATTTGGGCAGTCATACCGTCAAGCGCCGCCCGGGCTACCAGATCACAATATAGATTGATCGCGCGCGCAGCGTCGTCATTGCCCGGGATGATAAAGTCAACATCATCCGGTGAGCAATTTGTGTCGACGATAGCCACAACAGGAATACCCAGTTTTTTTGCTTCAGCAATGGCCAGGTCTTCTTTATTTACGTCAATGACAAAGATCAGATCGGGGCGGCCGCTCATTTCACGGATGCCGCCAAGGGAAGCCTGCAACTTTGTCTGCTGGCGCTCCATCCCAAGGCGTTCCTTCTTGGTCATGCCTTCGGCGCCGGATTCCAGCTTTTCGTCATATTCTTTCAGACGCTTGATTGACTGGGAAACTGTCTGCCAGTTGGTCAAAGTGCCGCCAAGCCAACGGTAGTTCATGTAATACTGCGCACACTTTTCCGCAGCTTCGGCGATTGGCTTTTGTGCCTGACGTTTTGTGCCAACAAAAAGAATGCTGCCGCCCTTGGCGACAGTGTCGCGCACCAGGTTCAGCGCAGCATCCAACATTGGTACAGTCTGTGTAAGATCAAGAATATGGATGCCATTGCGTGCGCCATAAATGAATTCGCCCATGCGGGGATTCCAGCGTTGCGTCTGGTGACCAAAGTGAACGCCAGCTTCCAAAAGCTGGCGCATAGAAAATTCAGGGAGCGCCATGTCCAAGTTCCTTTTTTCCGGTTTAGCCTCAGCGGGGGTGTAGGGGCATTTGCCCAACCGGCGGACGTCAATGGATTTCTCCCATATCGGCCCAAACCCCGCCTGTGGATTTAGATTGGGCGCGAATATTGGAAGTTGGACAAGATTGCAAGCATATATTGTGAGCTTGCGAAAAGATTGGTTACTGTTGGCAGGTCGACGTTAGTGTTTAGAACAAGCTAAAAAAGGATCAGTCATGCAGTTTCCAGATTTCATTAAATCATTCCCCGACTTAGATGTGCCATTTCCAGATGATGTCGTACAATGTCACGCTATACAGTCCAACCGCGGCTTGGTGGTGTTTTTCGACTTTATACAGGATATGAACTTGCCTGCCCATTCCCATGGCGCACAATGGGGTACGGTTTTGGCCGGTGAAGTGGTGTTTACAATAGGTGACAACACCCGGACCTATGGCCCCGGCGAAAGCTACAGCATCCCTGCAGGTGTGGTTCATAGCGCGATAATTCCGGCGGGTACCAAAGTTATTGATGTGTTCGAAGAAGCTGATCGATATCCGCTTAAGAGTTAAGCCATTCAATCAGCGGCAAGGTCTGCTGGCAGAGCGCCATAACCTGATCAACACATTCGTCGGAACCTATCCAATTGGGTATTGGGATATTGTCCATTGTACGCAGGACCAATGCTTTGCGACGTAACAAGTGTTCCCAATCCCCATCAACGTCAAACCCTGTGGGCAGCCGTTTCAAGTCTGGTTCGTCAAAACTGCAACCGATTTTTTCGGTGGCCTTGATGGCCAACAGCAATTCACCCCGATCCAGCGGGTCTAGTATGCGTGTTCGATAGGCCTTTAACGCAGCGGGGTCCAAACCAAACACCCCTGCCCCGTACCCAATGCCATGCGGGAACAATAACAGATGGAACGCCGGTGACCGGTTTGGGTGGCTTCCGGCCCAGAAAATCAGATGCATTCTGGCGTTGTAGGGGGATTTATCCTTCGAAAACCGCACATCCCGGTTGATCCGGCGCAACGTACCATTGATCCGGGCCTCAGCCTTTAGCGGTGTTGACAAATTCGACATAGTTTCTGCCAGGGCATTTGTCAGATCAAGTGCCGGGGTCTTCCATGATGACTCGTATCGCTCCCGGTTAGCGTCAAACCAATCCTTGGAATTGTTCGCCTCCAAATCCCGAAGAAATTCGAAGCTGTCTTTTGGGAAGCCAACAAATCCCTCTGACATTCATTACTCCATCGAAAACATCAATCCGCAACAGTATTGTCAATCTAATGGATCTCGCAACAAATAACTGCGCTGGCAAGCCTTGCAGGCTTTGATACGTCCTGCCACAACCAAAGCATGGAAAAACCAAATATCCTCTGTATTGGATCGGTCCTTTGGGACGTGATCGGCCGTTCCTCAAGCCATATGCATATTGGTTCAGACGTGCCCGGGCGTATCACCCGTTTGCCCGGTGGGGTGGCACTGAACATCGCCATGACTCTGTGTCGTTTTGATATGATACCCGCAATTCTGACAGCCGTTGGCAGCGACGATGAAGGCATTGAATTGCTGGCCGCCTGCACACGAATGGGAATAGTCACCGACCATGTTTACCGCTCTAAGGATCTGCCAACAGACCGCTACATGGCGGTTGAAGGGGCCAACGGGCTGATTTCAGCAATAGCGGACGCCCATTCACTGGAAGCCGCGGGCGATAAAATTCTAGCACCATTAACGGATGGAACATTTGGCAGCGCCAACACCCCCTATAGCGGGATAATTGCGCTGGACGGCAATCTTACACAGGCGCTATTGGCAGACATTTCTCAAAGCCCTTTATTTTCTATGGCAGATTTGCGCCTTGCCCCGGCCAGCCCCGGCAAAGCCGAACGATTGTTACCATTGCTGGGCCATTCCGGCACCACTATATACCTGAACCTGGAAGAGGCCGGCTTGCTTTGTCATACACGGTTTAAAACTTCAGTTGCAGGCGCACAGGGCCTGTTGGACCGCGGGGCCAAGCGGGTCTTGGTAACGGATGGCGGAAAATCTGCTTCTGACGGTACGCCCCAAGGCATTGTTACAGCGCCACCGCCAAAGGTGCTGGTCACTCGCGTTACCGGGGCTGGGGATACTTTTATGGCCGCCCATATTGCTGCAGAGGGCAATGGCTCAGATCGAAAATCAGCGCTAAGATTTGCGCTACAGGCCGCAGCGGATTATGTGTCAGGGGACACCCAACTATGATCAAGCTATCAATATTGCCAGAGGTTAAAACTGCCCTGGCGCAAAACAAACCTGTGGTTGCGCTTGAATCCACAATCATAACCCACGGCATGCCCTACCCGCAAAATGTACAAACCGCGCGACTGGTGGAAGCGGAAATTCGAAATAACGGCGCGACACCAGCAACCATTGCGGTACTTAACGGTGATCTGTGTATCGGTCTAAGCCCGGATCAGCTTGAAGACCTGGGACAGGCAACAGATGTTGCGAAACTTTCGCGCGCTGATCTTGCCGCCTGCATAGCCGCTGGAAGCACAGGTGCGACAACGGTGGCCGCGACAATGATTGCGGCCCACTTAGCGGGAATTCATGTATTTGCAACAGGCGGCATAGGCGGTGTACATCGCAATGCCGAAACCAGCTTTGATGTTTCCGCAGATCTGCACGAATTGGCCCTTACCCCGGTGACTGTTGTTGCGGCAGGGGCCAAAGCCATTCTCGATATTCCCAAAACGCTAGAGGTTCTTGAAACCCTTGGTGTTCCGGTCATAGCCTATGGTCAGGATGAATTCCCGGCCTTTTGGTCGCGGTCATCAGGCCTGCCCGCGCCAATCAGATTGGACAGCGCCGCCCAAATTGCCAAAGCGCAAACCGCACGCGCCTTCAAATGGGATTGTCAGGCGGGCAACTGGTGGCCAACCCCATTCCGGCATCTGACGAGATCGCCGCAAGTGTAATTGTGCCGATTATCGAACAGGCACTGGCGGATGCAGACAAAGCCGGGGTGACCGCAAAGAATGTTACGCCATTCCTTTTGGGAAGAATATTTGAGCTGACCGACGGCCAATCCCTGCAAGCCAATATTGCATTGGTTCTGAACAACGCAAGACTGGCCACAGACATCGCAAAAGCGTTTGCATCGCAGGCATGAAATATTAAACCAATTAACCCACTGGATTGTAACGCCACCTCAATGTACATAAGTACATTCGCGCCAGATTACGGATTACCCTAACAATGTCTAAGAAAAACAAACCGCCCAAAAACAAGTCAGCGCGCCGGTCGCTGTTTGCGCGTGTGCGGGCAAATTTTCTGACCGGGCTTGTGGTTTTGGTGCCCATAGCACTAACCCTATACCTGTTTTGGTCGTTCGTTGGCTGGATTGACAGCTGGGTGCTACCATTCATTCCCAATGCCTATCAGCCCGACGCGCTTGCCAAAAAATATTTTGGTGAAGACGCTTCCATAAACATTCGCGGTGTCGGTGTTGTGGTGTTTTTCCTGTTCACCATATTTGTCGGTTGGCTGGGTAAGGGCTTTATCGGGCGTTCATTCCTGATTTGGGCTGAAGGACTGGTAAACAGAATGCCGGTTGTACGTTCGGTTTATGGCGGCTTAAAGCAAATCGCCGAAACGGTTTTTTCACAAAAAGAAAATTCCTTTGAAAAAGCCTGTTTGGTCGAATATCCGCGTAAAGGCATCTGGGCAATCGCGTTTATTTCCACCACAGCCAAGGGGGAAGTAAACAAGGGCATTCCGCGCAAGGAACAGATGATATCGGTATTCCTACCAACAACCCCAAATCCCACTTCCGGGTTTTTGCTATTTGTCCCGCAATCTGACTTAATCGAACTTGATATGAGCGTGGAAGACGCCGCCAAACTGGTGATCTCGGCCGGGCTGGTCTACCCGAATGGGAAAGACCCCACTGTGGCACCCGAAAACCCAACCAAATAACACAGATGGTTTCCGCCGCTGCAACCGGATTTTTAACTGCATTCTCATTGATTCTGGCGATCGGCGCGCAAAACGCCTTTGTTTTACGCCAGGGCCTGAAGCGCACACATGTATTTTGGCTGTGCCTACTATGTGCGGCATCCGATGCCATTTTAATTGCCGCCGGTATCCTTGGTTTTGGCGCGCTGGTGTCCATCTACCCAGGTTTTCCCACCATAATGGCGTTAGCTGGGGCTGGCTTTCTGATAGCCTATGGGGGTCTACGATTTCGGGCTGCCTTAAAAGGTCAATATGAGATGGAGCTGGCAGGAATTTCCAAGGGCCTATGGGCAACACTTGCCACCGGCGCCGCCTTCACCTGGTTAAACCCGCATGTTTACCTGGATACTTTGGGGCTGATTGGAGCCATATCCACCCACTTTGAAACATACGGATCCAAATGGGCCTTTGGCATTGGGGCAACCTCGGCCTCTTTTGTGTTTTTCTTTGCGCTTGGCTACGGCGCGCAGCTTTTGGCCCCGATCATGACATCCGCCAAGGCCTGGCGCATTTTGGATGTATTGATTGGCATTACCATGTGGTTGCTGGCATTGGGGCTGTTGATCTCGCTATAGCGCCGTCCAGCCGCCATCAACACTGATGGTGGTTCCGGTAATCTGATCCGCCGCCGACGAACATAGGAATGCCGCGATGCCGCCAATCTGCTTAGTGGATACAAATTCCTTTGAGGGTTGGCGCGACAGCATGACATTTTCCACCACCTGATCCCGGTCCATGCCATGGATTTCCATCAGGCCTGGAATTTGCCCTTCAACCAAGGGAGTCAAAACAAAACCGGGGCAAATAGCATTGCAGGTAATTGGCTCTTGCGCTGTTTCCAAAGCTGTCGATTTACTAAGCCCGACAATCCCGTGCTTGGCGGCTGTGTAGGCAGACTTATGCGGTGAAGCCCGCAGCCCATGGGATGAAGCAATATTTATCACCCTGCCCCAGCCCGCGGCCCGCATCATCGGCAACGCCACCGCAGTTGTGTGAAACGCCGAACTCAGATTGATGGCGATAATTGCGTCCCATTTTTCTGTCGGAAATTCCTCAATCGATGCAACGTATTGAATGCCGGCATTATTTACCAAAATATCGCATACGCCGGCTTTGGTTATCAGATCGCGACATTGATCACCCTTGGACATATCGGCCTGAATATAGCGCGCCTTTACACCGTGCTCATCCGAAAGTTCTTCGGCCAGGTCGTGGTCCTCTTGCCGGTCGGTGAACGAATTTAATACAATGTCCGCGCCTTCGCCGGCCAAGCCTTGGGCTATACCCAAACCTATCCCAGAATTTGAGCCCGTGACGATCGCTGTTTTGCCATTTAGTGACATTGATTAACTCCGCTATTTTCACCGTTAGATTAAGCTTAATCCAAAAGTTAAACAGGGGTAAATTCAAGTGCCTTTGTTGGGGGCGGAAAAATGAATTATTTTTGCAAACCAGCCGCCTAAAACAAAAAAAACGCCCGCACGAAGCGGGCGTTAAGTTATTGAGGCAGGTTTCATACAGGCAAGAAACCTATCGAGCAGTAAGGTCTTTATACGCGAGGCATCGCCAACGGCCAAGCTAAAAATTTGTAAACGCCAAAACTCCGGGTTAGGCTTTGAACCAACAAATTAACGAAGCAAAAGGATTGTTGCCAAAATGAAACCGGTCTTTTTCCAAATAATTAGCCGCACATTGTTGATTTTCAGCCTTTTTGGCCTGGCCTTTTCAGCCAACGCAGAACCCCGACACGCCATAGCTATGGCAGGCGACCCGGCCCTACCACCGGATTTTGTGTCGCTGCCCCATGTGAACCCTGATGCCCCTAAGGGCGGACGAATTGTGTTTGCTCAATCGGGCAGCTTTGATTCGTTAAACCCCCACATCCTGAAAGGCCGCGCACCCTGGGCCGTTCGGGCCCATGTTTTTGAATCCCTAATGGGCCGTTCCTATGACGAACCCTTTACGCTTTATGGGCTTTTAGCCGAATCGATTGATACCGCAACGGATCGAAATTGGGTGGAATTCACCTTGCGCCCCGAGGCCCGATTCTCTGACGGCAGCACTGTTACTGTAGCCGATGTGATGTGGTCATATGAAATGCTGGGCACCCAAGGTCACCCCCGCTACCACAACGCCTGGAAGCAAGTTGAAAAGATGGAACAAACCGGGCCCCGTTCACTGCGTTTCACCTTTAATTCGGACAACCAGGAACTGGCCCTGCTGATGGGCATGCGTCCGATCCTGAAAATGGCACAATGGGACGATCGGGAATTCGAAGAAAGCGGTGTTGATCTAATCCCGATCGGATCGTCACCCTACCCTATCGACAGCTTCGAGCCCGGGCGCTTTATTTCCCTTAAGCGAAACCAGGATTATTGGGGCAAAGACGTACCGTTTATGCGCGGCCAGGCTAATCTGGACGAAATTCGCTACGACTATTACGGCGACGGCGATATTGTTTTTGAGGCCTTTAAAGCTGGCGACGCAAATGCCTACCGCGAAGGTAACGCCGCCAAATGGGACACTCAATATAGCTTTCCAAGGGTCCAATCAGGTGATGTTGTTAAATCATTGGTAAGCCACCAGCGCCCATCCGGGATTACCGGCCTTGTCATGAACACCCGCAATCCAAAGTTTCAGGACTGGCGGGTGCGCCAGGCTATGATCACTGCGTTCAATTTTGAATATATCAATGAAACCATCACCGGCGGAGCCCAAAACCGGATCAAAAGCTACTTTTCCAATTCCGTTCTGGGCATGTCGGATGGCCCTGCAACTGGAAAGGTCTTGGAACTGTTACAACCCTTTGCCACAGAGCTTTTACCCGGGGCGCTGGATGGGTATTCATTGCCTGTTGCCGACGGCACTGAGCGCAATCGCCCGGCCATCGTTGCGGCCCTTGACTTGATGGAAAGCGCTGGATGGACGGTACAGGACGGCACCATGAAAAATGCTTCCGGCGAACCGTTTACATTTGAAATTGTACTAAGCCAGGGGGCCACAGAAACCCAACAAATCGTTGATCTATATGCCGCTGCATTATTGCGCATAGGCATAATCCCAACCATTACCACAGTTGACAGTGCCCAATATAAAGAACGCACAAACGCCTATGATTTTGACATGGCAAGGTATCGGCGCGGTCTGTCGCTTTCGCCGGGAACCGAGCAGCAATTATATTGGGGGGCCGAAGGCATCACCAAACCCGGCACCCGAAACTGGATGGGTATGAATTCACCTGCGGCAGAGGCCATGATAAATGAACTGCTAACGGCCCAATCCCAGGATGATTATCGTGCAGCCGCCAAAGCATTGGACCGTGTACTTACCACAGGGCGCTTTGTTATCCCGTTTTGGTTTGCCGATCATTCACGACTGGCCCATGCAAAGCAGTTGCATTTCCCTGAACGCCTGCCAATGTACGGCGACTGGTTAGGGTTTCAACCAGATACGTGGTGGTGGGAAGAATGAAGCGAATAATTATCGTGGCAGCGGCCCTGTTGGGGTTGGCATCCTGTGGTACAATTGACGGGCTAGGCAGGGATATATCCGCCGGGGCGCAAGCCGTTGACCGCATGCTCTGACGGTCTGTCACTTTATGAAAGTGGCAGCTTTTCGGCATGCCCTGACGACTTCAACATGGCTGCATATATTTTGGCGCGGGCAGACAGTCTTTCTAAGAAAATTGCCCTTTCCATTGTCTCACAGGATCAAGCCGAAAACTGGACCTATGGGCAGTTAAAATCGGCCATTCTAGGCACCGCGACAGGGTTGAAAAACGCCGGACTTAATCCGGGTGATCGTTTGCTGTTGCGGCTTGGAAATACCGTTGATTTTCCAATCGTCTATTTGGCCGCCATTGCAGCCGGTATCATTCCGGTGCCCACATCTGCGCAACTAAACAAAACCGAGATAAATCAAATATCCGAACAAGTATGCCCGGCTATGGTTGTGGCTTCCCCAGGTGTGGTGTTGCCAGACATTTCAGTTGTACCGGTGCTAGGTCTTTCCGATCTGCGATCCATGCGCAGCCTACCGCCCACTGAACCCATTTTGGGCGATCCCAATCGACCCGCCTATATTATTTTCACATCTGGCACTGCTGGAAACCCACGTGGTGTGATCCATGCGCACCGTGCCATTTGGGCCCGTCGGATGATGTGGCAAGGCTGGTATGGTCTCACGCAAGATGACCGTTTGCTCCATGCTGGCGCTTTCAACTGGACCTTTACCCTAGGCACCGGGCTTATGGACCCTTGGGCTGTTGGGGCCACAGCGCTGATCCCTGACATTGGTGTTGCTTCAGCCCATCTGCCTGCATTGCTGGCCAAACACAGTGTTAGCCTTTTCGCAGCCGCCCCAGGGGTATTTCGACAGATACTAAAGTCGGAGTTTCCGGCATTGCCGCAACTACGCCACGGGCTATCTGCCGGTGAAAAACTAGCAGATGAAACCCGCGCCCAGTGGCTGACTGCAACCGGAACGCCCATAAACGAAGCCTATGGCATGTCCGAGTGTTCCACCTTTATTTCCGCGCCACCCTTGCAAAACATCCCCGCCGCTGCCCTGGGCTTTCCCCAAGATGGGCGGTGTGTTGCCATACGAAACGACAGCGGCATTGCAAAGATAAACCAACCCGGAGTTATTAGCATCCACCGTTCCGATCCCGGATTAATGTTGGGGTATCTGGGGGAACTGGAAAGCTTTCGGAATGACTGGTTTGCCACCGGTGATATCGGCAGCATGGACCAAGATGGTGCAATTACCTATCTTGGGCGTAATGACGACATGATGAATGCAGGCGGTTTTCGCGTGTCACCAATTGAGGTGGAAAATGCCATGCGCCAACAGCCAGAAATCATAGATTGTGCGGCCACTGAAACCCAGATTAAAACTGCTGTCAAAGTGATTACACTGCACTATACGGCTAAAGCACCGATCAATGACAATCTGCTAACAGCACATGCTAAAAGCAAACTTGCCCGCTACAAACAGCCGCGTCTATACCAGTTTGTTGCCTCTCTACCCATGGGCGCGAATGGCAAAATTTTACGAAAAAAACTGCGCGAAAACCCAGAATCAATAATTTAGGTTTTGGGTAAAATTGCGCTGGCAACACTTTGCAAGCGCGCATAGGTGTTTAACCAACACGAGGCTCACCATGATAAAACTCGACATCCTTTCCGATCCAATTTGCCCCTGGTGCTATATTGGCAAAACCAATCTGGATCGCGCGCTGCAAGACAACCCGGATCACCCGTTCCTAATTGAATGGCATCCGTTTCAACTTAACCCAAATATGCCAGCAGTTGGTGTCGACCGGCGCACTTATCTTGAAAACAAATTTGGCGGTCAAAAGGGCGCTATTGAAGTCTATTCGCAGATTGATACGGCGGCCAAAAAAGTTGGGCTTGAGATTAATTGGGAAGGCATAACAACCACCCCAAACACCTTTAACGCGCACCGACTGATCCACTGGGCCGGCATTGAAGGCCGCCAGATCGCAGTGGTATCCGCAATTTTCAAAAGCTTCTTCATGCAAGGCCAAGACATCGGGAATATCACTGTCTTGGCCGAAATTGCTGAGGGTTGCGGCATGGACAAGACCGCCACACTTGCCCTGCTTGAAAGCGAAAGTGACATAAAATCTTTGCAGGAACGAGAGACCCATTCACGCGAAATGGGGGTAACATCTGTACCAACATTCATTGTCGCCAATCAAGCTGTGGTGCAAGGCGCACAACCCGCAAAATTGTGGACGGAAGTAATTAACGATTACAACAAAGAAATGGCGCCCGAATAGTGGCCCGTCGTTTACCGATTGTTGAGTTCATTGCACTGATGGCAATGCTGTTTTCAATGGTGGCCTTTGCCATAGACGCTATGTTGCCCGGCCTGCCCGAAATTGCGTCGGAACTAACCCCCCATTCGCCAAATCAGGCCCAGCTGGTGATCACGGCCTTTATGTTTGGCATGGGGGCGGGAACTTTTTTAGCTGGTCCGCTGGCCGATGCATATGGCCGACGGTTTATTACGAACCTTGGAATTCTGGTCTTTGCCATCGGTGCATTGATGGCCTACCTCGCCCCAACACTGGAATTGTTGTTGGCCGCCCGTCTATTGCAAGGCGTCGGCGTTGCCGGTCCACGAATAGCCCCCCTTGCTATGGTTCGCGATATCTATGAGGGCCGAAAAATGGCCCAAATCACATCCTTCATCACAATGGTTTTCATGCTGGTGCCCGCCGCGGCCCCATCCGTTGGCGCCTTGATCATGGATCAGTGGAACTGGCGCGGCATTTTTCTGGCGTTCATTGTTTTTGCCGCTATCGCCGCCATTTGGTTGAACCTGCGGCAAGACGAAACTCTGGCCAATGCCGACAGACGACCCTTTAGCTTCAAAGTGCTACAATCAGGATTTGTAGAGATCGTGACCAACCGTTCGGTGGTTATTTATACCGCAATAATGACATTGGCTTTTTCCACGTTAATTGCACAACTTTCCTCGACCCAGCAAATCTATGATTTAACCTTTGGCCGTCAAGAAAGCTTTCCCCTGTGGTTTGCCTTAACGGCTTTATTTGCAGTGCCAGCGACATTCTTGAACGCGATGTTAGTTGTGCGCGTTGGAATGCGACGCATGGCAATGTTCGCCTTTGGAATGCAGGCTGTGGTTTCTTTGGGGATTGCATTGATATTTCTGATCGGTCAGTTTCCCTGGGCCACGTTGTTTCCAGTTTGGTTTATCTGGTCAACTGCCAATCTTTTTACGGCAGGTCTTACTTTAGGAAATTTGCAGGCTCTAGCGCTACAACCGCTTGGCCACATAGCCGGATTTGGGGCGTCAGTTACAATTGCAAGCTCTACCATCCTGGCGGTATTTATCGGCGGGCCCATTGGGTTGTTGTTTAATGGCACCCCCGTACCACTGGTGATTTGCGTAGGTATATTGGCCACCCTGGCGTGGGCAATGATCCGCAGACTCACCCAAGAATTATAAAACCAAAGGTGTTCAAATGACCGACTACTATGATTTAGGAACTTACAGTCGGGCCATTACCACGCCAGAACCAGATGCCCAGCTCTGGTTTGATCGCGGCTATATGTGGACAATTGGTTTCAACCATGAGGCGGCAGTAGCGTGCTTTCAACGGGCGTTGGAAATTGATCCTGAATGCGCCATGGCCTGGTGGGGCGTGGCATATGCCGCTGGCAATAATTACAACAAACCTTGGGAAGACTTTGACAAAGAAGATGCTGCAAAGTCCCTGGCCACTGCCTATGACGCAACCCAAGAAGCCCTTTCGCTGACCGGAAATGTTAGCGCTTTTGAAGCAGATTTGATCAACGCCCTGACCAAACGCTACCCTAAGCGAACGGTGATCAAAGACACCTGCCCCTGGAACGATAGCTACGCGGATGCCATGCGCCTTGTTTATCAAAAACACGAACAGGATCTTGACGTTGCTTCGCTGTTTGCTGAGGCTCTGATGAACCGCACACCTTGGGCCCTTTGGGATCTTAAAACCGGACAAATTGCAAAAGGGGCCAGCACCACTGAGGCAGCCAAAGTCTTAGAAACCGCAATGGTACAAACCGACGCAATGTCTCATCCCGGATTGTTGCACATGTATATTCACCTGATGGAAATGTCGCCCCATCCCGAAAAGGCCCTTAAGGCCGCCGATGCTTTGCGCGGATTGGCCCCCGATGCCGGGCATTTGCAGCACATGCCGACACATATCGACGTGTTATGCGGACACTATGAACGGGTGGTGGCGTCAAATCAGGACGCGATCATAGCCGACCGGAAATTTCTGGAACGCGAAGGGCCCCTCAATTTCTATTCGACCTACCGGTGCCATGACTACCATTTCAAAATATACGGCGCCATGTTCTTGGGCCAATATCAACCGGCGATAGAAGCCGCTGAAGAAATGGTTTCAACTTTGCCGGAAAACCTATTGACCATTCAATCTCCACCCATGGCTGACTGGTTGGAAGCATTCATTTCAATGAAGCAACATGTCTATATCCGCTTTGGCAAATGGCAGGAAATACTGGAACAGAAACTACCCAAAAACGTTGAATTATTTTGCATGACGGTAGCAATGATCCACTATGCCAAGTCAGTCGCATTTGCAGCAAAAGGCAATGTGAAGCGTGCAAAAAACCAAGCCTATAAGTTTGAAGCGGCGGTTGAAATGGTTCCTGACAGCAGATTTCTATTTAACAATTCCTGCCTGGATATTTTAGCTATTGCCAGGGAAATGATGCTGGGGGAAATTGAATATCGCGAAGCTAACTATGACGCGGCGTTTGCCCATTTACGCAAATCTGTCGAGTTAGACGATAACATGCCCTATGATGAACCCTGGGGCTGGATGCAGCCCACCCGACATGCTCTTGGGGCACTGTTGTTGGAACAGGGACATGTTGAAGAATCCGCCGCCGTATACCGCGCCGACCTGGGTCTTGATGACACCTTAAGTCGCGCCTGTCGCCACCCCGACAATGTCTGGAGTCTAATGGGCTACCATGATTGTCTGCTTAAGCTCGGCAAGACTGAAGAAGCCAAAATCATTGGCCAGCGGCTAAACTTGGCCAAGGCCCGAACGGATACCGCCGTAAAATCGTCGTGTTTTTGCAAGATGGGTAGCTTTTAGTCGCTACATTTTTGCCTTAACAGCCAGGTCACGGGCAATGGAAAATGCCCCCCTTATCCTGTCGCGATCTTCTTTCCAATCGCGGCGCACGATGATCTTGTTGTCTTTAACCTTAGCCTGCCCATGTTGATCCTGAATGAAATCTACCAGCCCGGCAGGGTTTGCATATTTGTCGTTGTGAAACTGAATGGTAGCGCCCCTAGGCCCGCCGTCCAGCCGGGCAATACCGGCCTTTTTGCATTCGCCTTTAATGCGCACCACCAGCAAAAGCGTGTTCACGGCCTTGGGTAATTTTCCAAATCGATCAATGAGTTCTGCAGCAAAACCTTCCAGTTCCACCTTAGTTTGTAGGCCCGATAAACGCCGGTACAAACCCAAACGGACATCCAGATCGGGTACGAATTTTTCCGGAATCAACACCGACACACCCAGATTAATGGCAGGCGCCCACTGGTCGTCGACCTCACTCAGCCCTTCCATTTCCCCGGCTTTTATTTTCGCAATCGCCTCTTCCAGCATGGATTGATACAACTCATAACCCACTTCTCGCACCTGCCCCGACTGTTCCTGACCCAGCAGGTTACCGGCCCCGCGAATATCCAAATCCTGACTGGCCAGCGTAAACCCGGCCCCAAGCGTGTCCAGCGACCCCAACACCCGCAGCCGTTTTTGCGCCGATACCGTCAGCGGTTTACGGGGCTTGGTTGTCAGGAACGCATAGGCGCGGGTTTTTGAGCGCCCAACCCGTCCGCGTATCTGGTAAAGTTGTGCCAATCCATACATGTCGGCGCGGTGTACAATAATGGTGTTGGCAGTTGGAATATCCAGCCCACTTTCTACAATGGTTGTGGCCAGCAACACATCGTATTTTCCGTCATAAAATGCGTTCATCCGGTCATCAAGCTGTCCCGCAGGCATCTGCCCATGGGCGACCATGTAGGACACTTCCGGTACTTGCTCTGTAAGAAATGCTTCTACCTCTGGCAGGTCAGAAATACGCGGTACAACGTAAAATGACTGACCCCCACGATAATGTTCGCGCAACAGTGCTTCGCGCACCGTAATTGCATCAAATTCGCTGACATAGGTGCGGATCGACAACCGGTCTACCGGCGGAGTTCCAATGATTGACAGATCACGCACACCTGTCAGCGATAGCTGCAAAGTGCGCGGGATCGGTGTGGCTGTCAGCGTCAGTACATGCACGTCAGATCGCAGCTGTTTTAGCCGTTCTTTATGACCCACTCCAAAATGTTGTTCTTCATCAATCACTAACAGTCCCAGGTTCTTGAACCGGATGGATTTGGCCAAAAGCGCATGGGTACCGATAACAATATCGACAGTACCCTGGACCAGACCATCGCGGGTTTGTGTCGCCTCTTTTGCACCTACAAACCGTGACAACTGTCTGACATTAATAGGAAAACCGCGAAACCTTTCAGCAAAACTTTTGGTGTGCTGGCGCGACAACAGGGTCGTTGGGGCAACGATGGCCACCTGGACCCCCGACATCGCTGCAACAAAAGCTGCCCGCATGGCCACCTCGGTTTTGCCAAATCCAACATCGCCACATATCAGCCGGTCCATGGGGCGACCGGCGGCCAGGTCTTCCAGAACATCATCAATCGCGCCCATCTGATCATCGGTTTCCTGATACGGGAACCGGGCGCAAAACGCTTCCCACATGCCTTGCGGGGGTTCCATAATCTGGGCACTGCGTAATATCCGCTCGGCAGCCACACGAATTAACTTGTCAGCCATTTCCAAAATGTTGGCTTTAAGTTTTGCCTTTTTGGCCTGCCAGGACCCGCCACCCAGTCGATCAAGCAGGCCTTCTTCATGGCCATAGCGGCTAAGCAGTTCAATATTTTCCACAGGCAAAAACAGCCTGTCACCACCGGCGTATTCCAAAAGAATACATTCGTGTTCTGCCCCCAGCGCCTGCACAACTTCCAGCCCCTGGTAACGTCCGATACCATGGTCAACATGTACCACCAGATCACCGGGGCTAAGGCTTTGAGCTTCTGTCAGAAAGTTTTCGGCACGCCGCTTTTTTCTAGGCGCGCGGATCAGCCGATCACCCAGCACATCCTGTTCGGAAATAACCGTTAGACCACTGCTTTCGAACCCATGTTCCAGTGCCCAAACCGCCAGCCACACACCACCCTTATCGTCCGGAATATCGCGATAGTCTTTGATAAGTTTTGCATCATGCAAACCTTCATCCTGCATCAACCCGTGCAATCGTTCCCGCGCGCCTTGCGAATAGCTGGCAATAAGGACCTGAGATTCTTTTCGGCGAACTGAAATATGGTCTTTCAAAGCGCCAAACAGGTTAACATTTTCCAACTGGCGTTCCGGTGAAAAATTGCGCCCGATACGGCCACCGGCATCTATGATATTCGGTCCGGTCGCCTGCGGTAATGCCACCAGATTAAGCGCCCTGTGACAGGCGATAGCTTTGGCCCAAGACGCATTATCCAAATATAGATTTTGCGGTGGAGCAGGTTTATAAACAGATCCTGATTGGTTTTTCTGTTCCAGCGCGAACTTTCGGGTTTCGTACTGTTCCTGAATACTATCCCAACGGGCAAGTCGGGTTGCCGTCACCTGATCATCCAGCAAAATTGTAGCGTCCGGAACATAGTCAAATAGTGTTTCAAGCTTTTCATGGAAGAACGCCAGCCAATGCTCAATACCCTGGTGTTTGCGTCCAGCACTAACAGCCTCATACAACGGATCATCCGCTCCGGTCGCGCCAAATTCAACGCGGTAATTTTGCCGAAATCGGGTGATTGCGGCTTCGTCCAGAATTAC
Organism: Paracoccaceae bacterium; assembly: GCA_965224795.1. Taxonomy (GTDB): domain Bacteria; phylum Pseudomonadota; class Alphaproteobacteria; order Rhodobacterales; family Rhodobacteraceae; genus NVTR01. The sequence goes on from CBDDAE010000001.1 coordinate 257,960, forward strand.
TTCGGAAACCGGAGCCAGTTCAACGACATCCAGCTTTTCTACGGTACGTTGCGTCTCCGCATCAAACCGCCGCGCGCCGTCCAAAACATCGCCAAACAAATCAAGCCTAACAGGTCCTGTTTGCCCGGCCGGATAGATATCAATAATACCACCACGAATGGCATAATCCCCGGGCTCCATCACTGTGGGCGCCTGAACAAAGCCCATTCTGGTAAGAAATCCACGTAAGGCGGCTTCATCAATTTGGTGGTTCACCTGGGCAGTAAAAGTCGCCTGCTGTAGAACCGAGCGCGCAGGCACCATTTGCGTCGCCGCGTTCAGTGTTGTCAGTAAGATAAAGCGCCCGGGCATGCCGTGAACCAGACCAGCAAGTGTGGCCATGCGGGTTGCTGAAACATGGGCATTGGGTGATACCCTGTCATAGGGCAAACAATCCCACGCGGGAAACGTGATCACCGGGATGTGGGGTGCAAAAAATGCCAACGCCGCCTGCATTGCGGCCAGTCGTTTATCATCGCGTAAAACGTGCAAAACTACGCCGGTAGATTTTTCAAGTTCCGACAGTAATATCTGTGCGTCAAAACCTTCCGGGGCACCGCTGGCTGTTATATGGGCTGATTTGGCCATGTTTTAGCACCAATCCGCTGGCGCTTGTTCACACGCCAAAGGGCCCGACAAACAGGTTTTGATACATGCCCCACAACCCAGTAACAAAAATTGAAACCATACCGGCAATATGGGTGTAAAGACGATGGCGGCTTAGTCGTTTTTGCAACAAATCACCGCTGGAGTTCTCAGTGGTGATTAAACGGGCGGTGGACATGCTAAGCAGGCCAATAAATGAAAGAGGAAAAACAAAGAAAAACAGGGCCTGGGCGAATTCAACATCGTACCAAAAGCCAAGGATAATTAGGGCTGTTACAACGGCGCTACCAAAAGCCAAAATAAGCAACCCTGACACCTGGCCAATATACAAAAGCCGGTTACAGTTGATCCTTACCAGTTGCTCTAGATCGGCTTCTGCCTGTTCACCTTGGCGCCTTGCCCGCTGCACCATGTCATATGGCACACCCAAGACCCAGTGGCTGGCAGTAGACCAAAGCACGGCTAGCGCTATCCAATACCATAGATTGGAAAATGATCGCATGTCGATCACTTCAAATACGGTGTTAAACCAATCCAATTTGGACTTCCTAATTCATATGTCGCGAGATACTAGCGCTGCCTTATGACAATTCCTACCCTTGAGACGGAAAGAAATCCGTGCCAAGCGTGCAAGAGTGACACGAAGGACACCATCTTATGACCAATACCGTTGCACCGACCCCGTCAAGCCGTTTTCGCCGTTTGCGACAAAACCCGGCACTGCGCAATCTGGTTCAGGAACATACCCTGTCGCCCAATGATTTGATTTGGCCCGTGTTTATCCAAGAAGGTGAAAACACATCCACGCCTATTAAATCGATGCCGGGCGTGGAACGTCTGTCGCTGGATCTTCTGGTTAAAGCCGCTCAAAAATCTGTTGGGCTGGGGATACCTGCAATTTGCCTATTCCCATATATTGAACAGGGACTGAAAACCGAAGACTGCGCCGATGCCTGGAACCCTGACAATCTGGTCAATCGCGCAATTCGTTTGTTAAAGTCGAATGTTCCCGAAATTGCTGTCATGAGCGATGTCGCCCTTGATCCCTATAATATCAATGGCCATGACGGGTTTGTGGTAAACGGCGAAATATTGAATGACGAAACTGTAGATGCACTTGTTAAAATGGCCCTGGCACAGGCTGACGCGGGGGTTGATATCATTGGCCCCTCTGACATGATGGACGGCCGCATTGGCGCGATACGGGCGGCTTTGGAAGGTAAAAATCATAAAAACACCGCCATTATGTCCTACGCCGCCAAATTTGCGTCGGCCTATTACGGCCCGTTTCGTGATGCGGTTGGGGCCAGCAACGCGTTGACCGGTGACAAGAAAACCTATCAGATTGACCCGGCCAATGCGGATGAAGCCTTGCGCAACATTGCCCGCGATCTGGCCGAAGGGGCCGATATGATCATGGTAAAACCCGGCCAGCCCTATTTGGACATCTGCCGGCGCGCCAAGAACAGATTTGGCGCGCCGACATTTGCCTATCAGGTGTCTGGCGAATACGCGATGATCGCGGGGGCTGCCGAAAATGGCTGGATCGACGGTGACGCAGTGATGTTGGAAAGCCTGCTGGCGTTTAAAAGGGCCGGTTGTGACGGTATCTTGACATATTTCGCCCCGGCCGCAGCCCGACTACTAAACACCTAATCACGGGCAAGTCATCGCCTAGACCACAACAGGTGATGACTCTGGTTTCAATGTGCCCTATAAAGTGTGCAGACCCGCTATATAAAGCAGGCATCAGAGGTAATCGGCAGACAAGGGTAAACCCATGAAAAATTATTCGCGGCGATTTTTAATCGCAGGCGCAGTTGGTGCAACGCTGGTTGTAGCAAGCTGTGACAACGGACTAAACGGCACTGGCGCAGAAAAACTTGATGCAAGGGTCGATTCGGCTCTTAATTTTCTGGCCATTAATCACCCCGACACACAGGACCTATTTGATAACGCGGCTGGCGTGCTTGTCATGCCGTTAATCACCGAAGCGGGCTTTGGTTTCGGGGCCTCGTTTGGTCGCGGATCATTACGTGTAGGTGACGCAACGATCGACTATTATCAGGCTGCACAGGCAAGCGTCGGATTTCAGATTGGTGCCCAACAATATGCCCACGCATTATTCTTTATGACAGAAGACGCACTGGCTGATTTTCGCAACTCTCCGGGTTGGGCTGCAGGTGCTGATCTGGAATATGCCTTAAATTCAGACGGCATGAATATTTCTGCCGAAACCACAACTGCGTTATCACCGGTTGTTGCGGTGGTGTTTGGCCAGGCTGGTTTGATCGCCGGGGCCACCATAGAAGGCACAAAATATAGCCGGATCATTCCCTAAGACTGCCAGAAAATTAACCTAAATAAACGGCGCGGATCAATTTCGCGCCGTTACGTATCTTAACGATGAATGGCAATAGTTCTGGCCTTTTGCCCAGTCGCAGTATAGTGCGCGCCCAAACCTCCTTGAAAGAAGAACAATGGACCTGCGAAACATCGCCATTATCGCCCATGTTGACCACGGAAAAACCACCCTGGTCGACGAGCTGCTGAAACAATCTGGTGTCTACAGAGACAATCAGAAGATTGTCGAACGGGCAATGGATTCAAATGATATTGAGCGCGAACGCGGCATCACGATCCTTGCTAAAGCGACATCCGTCGAATGGAATGGCACCCGCATTAATATTGTGGATACCCCAGGCCACGCTGATTTCGGTGGTGAGGTTGAACGCATTTTGTCTATGGTTGACGGCGTTGTATTGCTGGTGGACGCGGCAGAAGGCCCGATGCCACAAACAAAGTTTGTAACCTCAAAAGCTCTGGCCCTTGGCCTACGCCCCATTGTTGTGCTTAACAAAGTCGACAAACCCGATGCCGACGCCGATCGTGCGCTGGATGAAGTTTTTGACCTTTTCGCCAATCTTGACGCCACCAATGACCAGCTTGATTTCCCTTCGCTCTATGCTTCGGGTCGTTCCGGTTGGGCCGATGAGGAATTGGATGGGCCTCGTAAAGATCTGGATGCCCTGTTTGATCTGATTGTTAAGCACGTCCCTGCCCCGGCACAAGTTGAACACCAGTCCGAACCTTTTCGGATGCTGGCCACAACCCTTGGATCAGACCCCTTTATTGGCCGGCTTTTGACCGGACGCATTGAAGCCGGAACCGTAAAACCGGGTGACACTATCAAAGCTCTGGCCCGCAACGGCGACAAAATTGAACAGTTCCGCGTTACCAAAGTTCTTGCGTTTCGCGGGCTTTCCCAGCAACCAATCGACGTCGCTACTTCTGGCGATATTGTCGCGCTGGCAGGTATGGCCAAAGCAACCGTTGCCGACACGCTGTGTGATATGGCTGTTACCGAAGCACTTGAAGCGCAACCCATTGATCCGCCGACAATTTCCGTAACTTTTGGCATTAACGACAGCCCACTTGCTGGGCGCGACGGTAAAAAAGTTCAGTCTCGGGTCATCCGCGAACGCCTGATGAAAGAGGCCGAAAGCAACGTTGCCATTCAAATCTCAGACACCCCAAGCGGGGAAGCTTTTGAAGTTGCCGGACGCGGGGAACTGCAAATGGGTGTATTGATCGAAAACATGCGCCGCGAGGGCTTTGAGCTTTCGATTTCCCGCCCCCAAGTATTGATGCGCGAAGTTGACGGGCAAACACTGGAACCAATCGAAGAAGTCACCATTGATGTCGATGACGATTATTCAGGCGCTGTCATTGAAAAGATCGGCGGACCCAGACGCGGTGAACTGGTAGAAATGCGACCTGCCGGAACTGGTAAGACCCGCATAGTGGCCCATGTCCCATCACGCGGTCTGATCGGCTACCACGGTGAATTTATGACCGACACCCGTGGAACCGGTGTGTTGAACCGAGTTTTCCACGACTGGCTTCCCCATAAGGGCCCAATACCGGGCCGCCGTGCTGGAGTGCTTATCTCTATCGAAAACGGTGTTTCTGTCGCCTTTGCACTCTGGAACCTTGAAGACCGGGGACGGATGTTCATCGGCCCCCAGGAACAAATCTACCAGGGCATGCTAATCGGCGAACACACCCGGGAAAATGATCTGGAAGTGAACCCGCTAAAAGGCAAGAAACTGACCAACGTGCGGGCATCGGGTACTGATGAGGCGGTACGATTGACGCCCCACATTCTGTTTTCACTGGAACAGGCGATTGCCTATATCGACAATGATGAACTGGTCGAAGTCACTCCAAAAGCCATCCGGCTGCGCAAGCGCCATTTGGACCCCCATGAACGTAAAAGGGCATCGCGCAAAGTTAGCTGAACAGGCCTATTCGCTGGTTTCCACAACCAACAAGTCGCGTTCACTTGCACCTTTGGCGAAACTTAGCGCCTCTTGGTAACGCTCTGAATTATAGCAGGCTACGGCATCTTCAACCGAAGCAAACTTGGCTACAACGTTACGGGGCCGATCGTTGCCTTCTAGCTGAACGTACCGTCCGGCCCGGGCAATAAAATTGCCCCCATGTTCAGCAATTGCTTCACCCGCGATGGCGGCATATTTCATATAGGCTTCTTCGTCCGTAACTTTTACATGTGCGATCCAAAGTGCTGGCATAACGTTACCCTTTCAGTATTTCCTCTGCAGCCAAAATGGCCGCCTTTGCATTCCCAATATCCGCACCACCACCCTGGGCCATATCTGGCCGACCACCGCCGCCCTTACCGCCCAATTCTGCTACCACAGCGCGTAAAATATCAACGGCAGATTGTTGATTGGTCAGATCCTTTGTAACCCCGACAGCAACCGCTGCCTTATCACCAGTATCAGCAATCAAAAGAACAACACCTGACGTTAATTTTTCCTTATGGGCATCAATAAGCGATGGTAAGTCTTTGCCTGACACCCCGGAAAGAACTTTTACAATAAAGTTTATCCCATTGATATCTTTAATATCTTCCGGTTCATCTGCACCCGAAGTTCCGCCCATTGCTATTTCGCGGCGCAGTTGCGCTACTTCGTTTTGCAACGCCTTGCGTTCATCCAGCACACTTGAAACCCTTTCAACAAGATCGCCAACCGGCGCCTTCAAAGCCTTTGCCACAGCGTTCAATTGCAAGGTCTGCTCTTCCAAATGGGCCAATGCCGCGGTGCCGGTTAATGCCTCTATACGCCGTACACCCGAACTGGAAGCGCTATCACCTAAAATCACACATAAACCGACATCGCCGGTACGTCTCACATGCGTGCCGCCACACAGCTCCAGCGAATAGGTTTGTCCGTCCAGCCCCTTGCCGGTTTTGGCCCGCCCCATGGAAACGACACGAACTTCATCACCATATTTTTCACCAAAAAGCGCCTGCGCCCCAATTTCACGCGCGCCATCGGGCGTCATGATCCGGGTTTCCACTGGGCTATTTTGGCGGATGTATCGGTTCACTTCCTTATTGACCTTGGCCAGCTGCGCATCGGTCAATGCCTGACTATGCGAAAAATCAAACCGCAGCCGGTCCGTTGCATTCAAGGAACCACGCTGCGCCACATGGTCCCCCAGATTTTTGCGCAAAGCTTCGTGCAAAAGATGGGTGGCTGAGTGGTTGGAGCGAATGGCGGCTCTGCGCGCATGGTCCACGGTTAGAACCACTGCATCCCCTGTGGAAATTTCACCTTTCTGCATTTCACAAAAATGGATGAAAACACCAACGGCCTTGTGGGTGTCGGTAACACGTAGAACTGCGTTATCCGTACTAATTACCCCACAATCACCAACCTGCCCGCCGCTCTCGGCGTAAAACGGGGTTTGGTTGACGACTAGTTCCAGCTTTTCGCCCTTTTTGGCAACATTGATCAACGCCCCGCCACGTACCAATGCCAAAACTTGCGCCTCTGCTGTTTCGGTCTCGTAGCCCAAAAATTCAGTGACTCCATGTTCCTGCGCCAGATCAAACCAGATTTCAGCCTGTGCAGTGGCACCTGACCCGGACCAAGCCGCCCTGGCTTTGGCTTTTTGTTCAGCCATTGCGCTGTCAAATCCAGCAACATCCACCAAGCGGCCCTTTTCGCGCAAAGCGTCCTGGGTCAGATCAAGCGGGAAACCAAATGTATCGTATAGTTTAAACGCAGCGGCCCCGGGTAGATCGCTACCAGCAGGCAATTTGGTCAATTCATCGTCCAGCAACCGCAACCCTCGATCCAGTGTCGTTTTGAACCGGGTTTCTTCAGTTTCCAGAGTTTCTTCTATCATCTGTTGGCCGCGTGACAGTTCTGGGTAGGCTTGGCCCATCTGGGCCACCAGTGCTGGCACCAGTCGGTGCATCACCGGGTCTTTCGCCCCTAACATGTGGGCGTGGCGCATGGCGCGGCGCATTATCCGGCGCAGCACATATCCGCGTCCCTCATTTGAAGGTAAAACACCTTCTGCAATCAGGAACGACGTAGAACGCAGATGATCCGCCATAACCCGCAGGCTTTGGTTGCCTGCCCCGTCTGGGTCCTGATTGGTGACATCTGCGCTGGCTTCAATCAGGGCGCGCATCAGGTCGGTGTCATAGTTGTCATGTTTGCCCTGTAGCAACGCCCCAATACGTTCCAGGCCCATCCCGGTATCAATGGACTGGTTTGGCAATTTCCCCAATTTTCCATCGGCAAACTGTTCGTTTTGCATAAAAACCAGATTCCAAATTTCAATGAACCGGTCACCATCCTCATCGGGCGAACCCGGCGGGCCACCGGCAATATGATCACCGTGGTCGTAGAATATTTCGGTGCAAGGTCCACAAGGGCCAGTTGGGCCCATACGCCAAAAATTATCATCCGTAGCAATGCGGATAATCCGCTCATCCGGTAATCCTGCCACTTTTTTCCAGATATCTGCCGCATCGTCATCGGTGTGGTAAACTGTCACCAGCAACCGATCTTTATCAATGCCAAATTCTTTTACCAACAACTCCCAAGCATAGGGAATTGCTTCTTTTTTGAAATAATCGCCAAATGAAAAATTGCCCAACATTTCAAAAAACGTATGGTGGCGGGCAGTGTAGCCAACATTATCCAGATCATTGTGTTTGCCGCCAGCGCGCACACATTTTTGCGATGTGACAGCACGGACATAATCGCGCTTTTCCAGGCCAGTAAACAGGTTCTTAAACTGAACCATGCCGGAATTTACAAACATTAGGGTTGGATCGTTGCTGGGCACCAATGGTGAACTGTCTACAACCTTGTGGCCGTTCTTTTCATAGTAGCTAAGAAACGTGGACCGGATGTCATTCAGGCTGGCCATAACATTTTCGTCTTTCACAGGAAATTAGCGGTCAATATCAATTAGTCCCATGCCTCTAGCCTGTCCACAACAACAAAAGGCCGGACCAAATCGGCCCGGCCTTCAAAATCATTTGCAGTGGTATTAACCTTCCAGAACTTCGTTTCCTGCATCATCCAGATCCGCGGCTTTGGCATCATAGTCAAAATCCAGCCCATGTGCTGCACGAATTTTATCTTCGATTTCCAGAGCAACAAGCGTGTTTTCCTTCAGGTAGGTCTTGGCATTCTCACGCCCCTGGCCAATGCGTTCATCGCCGTAAGAATACCAGGAACCGGATTTTTCTACGATTCCGGCTTTGACGCCAAGGTCGACCAATTCGCCATTTTTGGAAATTCCTTCGCCATACATGATGTCAAATTCAACCTGCTTGAAGGGCGGCGCGACTTTGTTTTTGACAACCTTAACCCGGGTTGCGTTGCCCACCACTTCGTCGCGATCCTTGATCGCACCGATGCGGCGAATATCCAGACGCACGGACGAATAAAACTTTAGCGCATTGCCCCCAGAAGTCGTTTCAGGGCTGCCAAACATAACGCCAATTTTCATACGAATCTGGTTGATGAAAATAACCGTGCATTTTGATTTGGAAATTGCGCCGGTCAGTTTACGCATGGCTTGGCTCATCAAACGGGCCTGGGCACCGACCTGATGGTCCCCCATGTCACCCTCTAGTTCAGCCCGCGGTGTCAGGGCAGCAACTGAATCGATTACGATCATGCTAACAGCATTTGAACGCACAAGGGTTTCAGTGATTTCCAGAGCCTGCTCACCCGTGTCAGGCTGAGAGATCAGCAGCTCTTCCAGATTAACCCCCAGATTTTTAGCGTATAGAGGGTCCAGCGCATGTTCTGCGTCAACAAAAGCACAAACACCGCCATTTTTCTGTTCTTCGGCAATGCAATGCAGCGTTAGCGTCGTTTTACCCGAACTTTCAGGCCCATAAATTTCGACCACCCGGCCCTTAGGGATGCCCCCAATGCCCAGGGCAATATCAAGCCCAAGGGATCCAGTGGATGTCGATTCAATCTCGGCCACGGGGTTGTCTGCCCCCAGTTTCATAATTGAGCCTTTGCCAAACTGCCGCTCAATCTGGGCCAGAGCCGAATCAAGTGCCTTTTGTTTGTCGTTGCTTTGCTTATCCGTCATTTCAAGTATATTTGCCGTTGCCATTTATCTGCTTCCTTATTCCATAACCATTATTGGGCGGCAATCCTGCATTCTGTTTGCAGCCCATAGTTTTGTTCGCCTCTTGTTCTCACACACCTTATGGGACCAAAAGGAGAACATTTCAAGAAAATTGTTCCTATCCCACTGTCAGCCGTCAGGGTTAATGAAGTGTTTAGGCAACAGAGTAAATCTTTGGGGTTACCAAATATTCCTGCAAAACCATGGTAATGCCAATGGGACACAGAACCTTTCACCCAGACTAGTGAATTTGGTCCTGAACTGTCGCCGTCAGCTCATTCAAGGAAAATGGCTTGGGCAAAAAAACTGAATTTGGAATTCGCGCCTGCTGCTCAGAAAAACTTTCTTCCGCGTAACCGGACACAAACACGACCTTAACACCAGGACGATCTACAAGCGCCTTGGCTACCCAACTGGGGCCATCCATCCCCGGCATGATGACATCAGTTACAAAAACGTCGATATTCAACGTCTTGTCTTCCAGAGTTTTCAGGGCTTCTTCTGCGTTTTCAGCTTCCAGTACCGTATAGCCACGCATTTTAAGCGCGCGCGAAGCAAACGCCCTCACCGGGGCCTCGTCTTCAACCAATAACACCACCCCGCCGGAATTCAGGTGGCTAGGTTTGGGCGCCACTTTCGCCTTGGGGCTTTCTTGCGGCAGGCCTTGCATAGTCGCCGGGAAATACAGCGTGAAACAGGTGCCCGCCCCGACAGCACTTTCGGCAAATATGTAGCCGCCGGTCTGTTTAACAATTCCGTATGCCATGGACAGGCCAAGCCCCGTGCCTTCGCCCGTGCGTTTGGTCGTGAAGAACGGTTCAAATATTTTTGGCAGTTTATCAGGGGCAATGCCAACCCCCTGATCGCTTACCGACACCACAATATAGTCACCGGGTGGCACCATCGCGCGATCTTTTTCAAAGGCTTCAGCCAAACTTTCTACCCGGGTTTCAATTTTGACATCGCCCCCTTCGGGCATTGCATCGCGCGCATTGACCACGAGGTTCATGATCACCTGTTCCAGTTGTCGCTTATCAGCGCGAATATTCAAAAGTTCGGGGTCATGGGCCAATGTTAGGGTCACCTTTTCCCCCACCAAACGGTTCAACAAATGCGCCAAATCATCCAATATATCGCGAAGATCCAGGACCTGTGGTTTGAGCGTCTGTTTGCGCGAAAACGCCAACAACTGGCCCACTAAACTGGCCGCACGGTTCGAGTTTTGATTTATCTGAATAAGGTCGCCGTAATCAGGGTCTCCTTCATCATGACGCAACAAAAGCAGGTCACAATGGCCGCTGATAGCTGTTAGCAGATTATTAAAGTCATGGGCCACACCCCCAGCCAACTGACCTATGGCCTGCATTTTTTGGCTTTGGACAAATTGGGCTTCCAGTGTTTTTAGTTTTGTGGCGTCATTCAATACTGCCACCAGCAGGTTTTCACCGTTTTCAACCACAGCCGTCAGGTTTATTTGTAAATATACGTCTTTAGTTTGGCGCGACGCCCGAACAAATTCTGAACGCAGCTCACCGGGGTGGCCCGCAGCTTCCGCCAACCAGTCAGAAACCAGACGCCCCAACCCTTCCACCAGATCTCCCAGATAAAGACCATTTGGTTCTTGGGTGGCCAACAGATCCCTTGCCAATCGATTGCAAACCAGTATCTGACCATCTGGCGCTACCTTCAGCAAAGCCACCGGTAAAGCCTCAAACGGTTCTAAGGTTTCAGGACGATTTTCAACCACATTTGTTGCGGGCAATAAAAATACTTCCTTACGCCCCGCTGATCCTTCGACGACCGAGACAAGCGCCGAGACCGGGCCTTCCGGGCCAGCAATTTCATGGTTTTTCCCGGACGCCAGCGGCAGGTCATTAAAAACCCTGTCTAATTTAGTTTGGCGCCCATTTATCAACCGGCGCATGGCTTCATTCATGAACAATATTGTATCAGATTTACTAATAGTCAGCATTGGCAGGCTGATCCCATCTGCGGATGGCCCGGCACTTCCGCGTTCAAGAATATCTTCTAACCGCCACAAAAAGCCCCCAGGCCCGATCTGATGCACGCTAAGGCGCATATGCCCGCGCCGCATCACCACATCTTCCTGCGCTGCCCCTTTTTCGCTGGCTTTGTTTTGTAATCGAAACAGGGTGGCCGTGGGGGACGCGAAAATATTGCCAAGTGTTGCAATTAATGTGCTTTGGTTTGCCGCACCAAACCGTTCTATTGCCGCCCGGTTGCGGTAGCCGATCCGGCCTTCATGATCAGTGGTAAAACTAGGGGAAGCATCCAGTTCAACAAAGGTCGATACTGTGTGAAACAGGTTTTCGCGCTGTCGCAATTGCCGCCGCGCTAGAACTGCAATAAGTGCAGCTGCCGCCAACATTGATGAACCGGTCAATAATAATGCCAGGCCAATTTTCTGGTTGGGGACGTAAAACGCCAACCCCAAAATAGACAACGACAGTGTAAGTAATAAATGCACCTTCGGGGCCATCTGAACAGCCATTTCAGTGATTAGGTGACGGCGTGGCATCGGCTTTTGCACCGCATACTCCGAGTTAGAATCCAGGTAGGAGTATTTCGATCCGAAATGGTTAATTGCCGATTAAATCAGACGAAATACTACCTTAAGTTGTATTCTAATCAGATTTTGTACGCTTAAGTAAAGCTACAAAAAATCCATCCCCACCTTCTAACGGGGAGAAAACGCGATCTTTCAATAATTCCCAATCAGGGTTTCCCATCAAAAAATTATCAATCTGCGCGCGGTTTTCATCTCTAAAAACGGAACAGGTAACATAGGCCAACACGCCGTTTGGCCCCACATACTGGCGCGCATCCACCAAAATTTCGGATTGTATTTCAACAAGTTCTCGCAACCGTTCCGGTGTTAGTGCCCATTTAGCATCTGGGGATCGGCGCCAACTGCCACTGCCGGAACAGGGTGCATCGCACAATACCAAATCATATCCACCCCGGTCCAAATCATCTTTCTCAGCAATCAATATATCCGCCCCTGCGCGCTCAGCCCGCAGCAAAATATCCCGCATTCGTTTGGGTTCACTGTCATACGCGGTTACAGAAATATTGGACTGCGCAGCTAAGGCCAGACTTTTACCACCCCCTCCGGCGCAAAAATCCAGAACGCGGTTTCCAGCAGTTGTTGGCAGAAAATCAACAACCGCCTGCGATGCAACATCCTGCAATTCCACACAGCCATCCTTATAGGCTGGACTTTGCCCCACACGTCTTGGGTTTTCGCCAACTTCAAGGGCCGTTGCCGACAAGGGATGATGTTTGGTTTGGATATCAACTTGCACCAATTGGTTTTGTGCCTCTTCTCTTGTACATTTACTGGTGTTTACGCGCAAAAAAACTGCAGCCCTTGTCTGAAACAATCGCAACACCGCATCGGTTTCATCGCCAAATTCATCTTCAAAGCGCGGCAACAACCATTCCGGGCAATCAAGTTGAATATCGCGCGAAGCAGTGCTTAAATCGCGCGCTTCCTTTTCAGTTTCTGACAACACATCCGCGGCGTATTTATCCCCGGTAAACAACACGTTATGACCCAATTCCATAGCCCCTACCAAACCAACCATTAAGCCCCGACCGGTTTCAGCCCTCCCAAGGTAGGCATAGGAATTTCGACAACGTAGCGCCGTAAATACATGGTCGCGGATCGCGGCGCGGTCACCTGAACCGGCATAGCGATTACGCCTGCCCCAACCCGTCAATACTTTTTCAGCTGGGGTGCCAACCAATATGTCATCCAAGATGTCGATAGACGCAGCAATGCGGGCAGCAGGGGTCATTTCTTACCTTAATAACCCTCGGTAGAGGATTGTATTTATTACATTGTTCTGTAATTTGGGCTTTCGCGGGTAATCTGCACATCATGGACGTGGCTTTCCTTTAGCCCGGCCCCGGTAATTTTTACAAACTGGCAGTTCTTACGCATTTCTGCCACTGTTGCGCTGCCGGTATATCCCATGGCGGCGCGCAGCCCCCCGACCAATTGATGGATCACAGTTCCCGCAGGGCCTTTATAGGGCACCTGCCCCTCAATGCCTTCGGGCACCAATTTGTCACTGGCGGCGTCCTTTTGGAAATACCGGTCGGCTGAGCCGCGTGCCATCGCCCCCAAAGACCCCATGCCCCGATAAGATTTGAATGAACGGCCCTGAAATAAGATCAATTCCCCTGGGCTTTCATCGGTTCCGGCAATCATTGAGCCAACCATGGCACAGGAAGCCCCAGCCGCGATGGCTTTGGCAAAATCACCGGAATATTTGATGCCCCCATCAGCTATGACAGGCACATCTTTCGCCGCTTTTGCGCAATCACCAATCGCCGTCAACTGCGGCACCCCAACGCCTGCCACCATGCGTGTCGTACATATGGAACCGGGACCAATACCAACTTTAATGCCGTCAGCGCCGGCCCCAATAAGCGCGCGCGTGGCTTCAGCCGTTGCCACATTGCCGGCCAGCACCTGCACCTGGTTGGACAGTCGTTTTATCCGCTCAACGGCCACAGCTACCCCCTCTGAGTGCCCATGCGCCGTATCAATCACAATCAGATCACACCCCGCGTCCAGCAGCGCCTGTGAGCGCTCAAAGCCCGCATCCCCCACCGTGGTCGCCGCAGCCACCCGTAACCGCCCAAGATCATCTTTGCAGGCATGGGGGTTCAAAACTGCCAGTTCACTATCCTTAAGGGTCAAAAGCCCGGTCAGCTTGCCTGCCCCATCGGTCACCAGCAGTTTTTCAATCCGACGCGCCTGCATAAGGCTGCGGGCTTCATCCAAATCGGCAGGTTCTTGCAATATTGCCAGGTTTTCGGTCGTCATCATGGCGCGCACCGGGGTGTTATCATCGGTGGCAAATCGCATGTCCCGGTTGGTAACAATTCCAACCACACGCCCACTACCATCAATTACCGGAAACCCTGTGACTTTATAGCGTTCCTGCAAAGCCTTGGCGTCCGCCAGGGTTTGGTCCGCTGTCAATGTGATCGGATTAAACACAACACCGCTTTCAAAGCGCTTCACCCGGCGCACTTCCCTTGCCTGTTCTTCAACCCCCAGATTGCGATGAATTACCCCTAGACCGCCAGCCTGTGCCATGGCAATCGCCATGCGTGCCTCTGTCACTGTATCCATGGCTGAACTAAGCAATGGGATGTTCATACAGATGGATTGGGTGACATAGGTGGAAGTATCCGCCGTTGACGGCAACACATTGGAAGCCGCCGGAACAAGCAGTACATCATCAAAAGTAAGCGCCTCACGAATCTCCATTTCATGTCTCCTGGGAGGTCCTCGTTTGACGCCTCCCTATTTCATGGGGACACCAAAATGAAAAGCACTAAATCTGGGATTTTCTATACTTTTGATGCGTTGGTTTTAGCCGCCAGCATTCCAGAACTCCACATTTTCATGATCCGGTAAGCGATCACAGGAATGACCAAAGTAATAAAAATTAATGCTACCCCAGCAACGATCCGAAACCATCCACCCTGTGTCTGGGCCATCATCAGCATCAACCCAGTGAAAGCTGCCATTGGGAAGGTGAACGCGCCCCAAAACGGTGAAAACCCTGCCGCCGTTAAGTACCCCACACGTAGCAACATCACCACTGCCAAGACCAGTGCCAGCCAGGCCAATACCATCGCCAAGGTGGTGTACCCCAGCAACATGGCTGCAATGCCAATCAGCGAAACCGGTGCCAGATGGATCACCATGGTTGGGCGCAGCGGTGGCGGGGTAGCATTATGCGACATGCCAATCAGGTTGCCCAACCATATGGTTATCGCACCGGCCCCGGTCAGGAACATAACAAATTCAGACATCTGGTTCAGCCCCAGTGCAACACCCGCCTGCGGGGCGACGATTAAGCCCACAAAGGTCAAATGCCAAACTGGCGTCATACGCCGTTGTGCATAGGGTGCCGACCAAAGCAAACCGATGACAATTGCTATGATCACCAAATGCGCCGCCATTCCGACAAACAATGTGCTCTGCCCAAAACAATTGGAATACGGCACCAAAACTGCAGCAAATAACATGGCAGACATTGAGCCGGCAGATATTCCTGCCCGGCCCGGCATAATCCGCAGATCATCCACAAGGGCACCGGGACGTCTGACAAATTTACCCAAGTAGGCCAGCACCGCAAACAAAAACAACAGCGAAACCGCACCAAGAATTATTTCACCAACGGCTGAAGGTACTGGAAAAACCTGCGACGCCCGTCGCCAGGCCAGTCCAAGCCCCAATAGCCCAAGGATTGGCGGGAAAATTGCTGGAGGTGTCTGACGCCACAGACCGGTTGATGCTTGCATAAGTCTCCCCCAATTCTCCGGCCAATGGACCGTGTTCATATGCTGTTTTACGCATACGTTGCCAAAAGGCAAGCATTGGCGCAAATTCTGGCCTTCTTTTTGGGTAAAACATTCCCGCCGGAGGCATCGCACGAAGTGATTTTATAATAGCCCCTGCCTGCAGGGGCTGCCATTTATCGATACAAAAGTGAATTTCCCGAAGCGAATAAGTGCACCTTATCGGCGGCAGCATTCAAATTGAGTTGATTACCCCGCAGATCATGAACAATGCCCGGCAATTTGGCAATCACCGGCGCATCTTCGGCTTGGGTTTCAAAATAAATCTGCGTCACTTCGCCCAATAATTCGGTGAAATTCACCACCCCTGAAAATATCGGCGATTCTTTTGTTGCTAGCAAATCCTCTGGCCGCACGCCAACATTGACCTTCAACCCCATATCGGCATCGGTTGTTGGAACATCAGACACGGCTACTCCGCCACCATCAAGCTGCACAGTTGTTTTAGCACCAATTGCAGTCACTTCTCCCGGCCACAGATTCATCGCAGGTGAGCCAATAAACTGCGCCACAAATTCGTTTTGCGGGCGCTCATACAGATCCAACGGTGTTCCAACCTGGGCAATACCTTTGTTCGCCAACACAACGATCCTCGTTGCCAGTGTCATGGCTTCCACCTGATCATGGGTCACATAGATCATGGTGCTGTCGGGCATGCTTTCCTTTAGCTGTGCAATTTCAATGCGTGTCGCCACCCGCAGGGCGGCATCCAGATTAGAAAGCGGTTCATCAAACAAATAGACCTTAGGGTCACGCACGATAGAACGCCCGATCGCAACCCGTTGGCGTTGCCCACCAGACAGGGCCTTGGGCAGACGATCCAAATATTCCTCAAGCTGCAAAATTTTTGCAGCCCGGTTAACCGCTTCATCAATTTCCTGCTTTGATTTTTTGGCAATTTTCAACGCAAAAGACATGTTATCACGCACCGACATATGTGGATAAAGTGCGTAAGACTGGAACACCATGGCAATGCCCCGCTCGGACGGCGGCACATCGTTTACCACCATGCCATCAATTTCCAGACTGCCGCTGGTGATTTTTTCAAGTCCGGCCACCATACGTAAAAGAGTGGACTTACCGCACCCTGACGGGCCGACAAAAACGATCAGCTCACCGGTTTCAATATCCAGGTTAATATCTTTTAGGACCGACACATCGCCGTAGGATTTGGCAAGATTGGTCATTTTTAGATCGGCCATGTTTCGCCCCTTCTTTATTTAATTTTCAACGCCAAACAAGGTTGCCATGGTCCCAAATTCACCACCCCGTCCGGCCCGCCATGGGCAGAGTTCAATTCTTGGCCAATTTGTACCCACTTGCCACTTGGCAGGCTAACATAAGCGGGCTTATCGCTTAGGTTGAAGGCACAAAAGATCACTTCATTCCCCTGACACCGCAAAAACTGCAAAACATTGCCTTCAGCCAGCATATTGGTCATATCGCCTTGCATGAGCGCCAGATGAGCATGTCGAAAGCCGATTGCCTTGCGGTAATGGTGGACCAGCGCCGTTGGGTCGGACTCGGCAGTTTCGACGCTATGGTGTAGATGCCCACTTGGGACTGGCAACCAGGTGCGTGCAGCGGTCGAAAATCCACCATTTCTATTTGATTTGGTCCAGACCATCGGCGTTCTACAGCCATCGCGGCCTTTGAATTCTGGCCAAAATTCAATGCCATAGGGATCCTGGATGTCTTCATAGGCAACATCTGCTTCCGGCAAGCCCAGTTCCTCGCCCTGATAAATACAGGCCGAGCCCCGCAAACACATCAAAAGTGTTGCAAAAGTCCGCTCTGAAGAAGGTGTCAGCGACCAGCGTGTTTTGTGACGCCGCACATCATGATTGGAATAGGCCCAACAGGCCCAGCCGTCCGCAGCAACCCGATCAACCTTTTCAAAAACAGCAGCAATGTCTGTTGCGGACGGCATCTCACCCGAAAGCAGTTCAAACGCATAACACATCTGCATCAGGTCATCACCGGCGGTGTATTCACCCATGATTTCCAGGCCCCGCTGAGCATCCCCCACTTCGCCGACGGCAGCGGCATTAAAAGGATCCATGACCGCGCGCAACTTGCGTAAAAAATCAAGGTTTTCCGGCTGATTCTTGGAATAGATGTGATCCTGATGATTATACGGGTTCACCGCCGGTGCAGTACGGGTATTTCGCAATTCGGGCGCCAGGGCTGGATTGTCACGCAATTGCTTGTCGGCAAAGTAGAAATTTATAGTGTCCAGGCGAAAACCATTTATGCCCCGCTCAAGCCAGAACTGCGCCACTTCCAGCAGGCTTTCTTGCACCGCTGGTTCGTGGAAATTCAAATCCGGCTGGCTGGCCAGAAAATTGTGCAGGTAATACTGGCAACGCCGCCCATCCCAATGCCAGGCTGAGCCGCCAAAAATCGACAGCCAGTTATTGGGCGGCGTGCCGTCTTCTTTGGCATCCGCCCAGACATACCAGTTGGCGCGGTCGTTATCTTTTGACTGCCGGCTTTCTTTGAACCAAGGATGCTGATCCGATGTATGGCTAAGCACCAGATCTATAATCACCTTCAGACCAAGTTGGTTTGCCGTTTCCACCACCGCATCAAAATCTGCCAGACTGCCAAACATCTGATCGACTCCAAGGTAATCTGACACGTCATAGCCAAAATCCTTCATCGGCGATGTGAAAAACGGCGATATCCAAATAGCGTCAACACCAAGGGACGCCACATAGGGTAAGCGCTGTACGATGCCCAACAGGTCACCAATACCATCGCCGTTACTGTCCTGAAAACTGCGGGGATAGATCTGATAAATCACTGCCCCCCGCCACCAATCAGGGCTTAGTGCCGCCTCGGTCTTTGGGTTAATGGCCTGCACAACACTCATCCCGATATCCTATTTAACCGAGCCGGCCAGGAGGCCGCGCACCAAATACTTTTGCATGGAAAAGAACACCAGCAGTGGCACCGCTATGGATACAAACGCCGACGTCGCCAATATTTCCCAATTGCCGCCCCGTGTGCCCAGTAATTCAACAATCTGCTTAGTCATCACTGTGGTTTCGCCGGTGCTGTCGATCAGAAACACCAATGCCACCAACAGGTCATTCCAGGTCCACAAGAACTGAAATATGGCGAATGACGCCAAGGCGGGAAATGACAACGGCAGGATTATCTTGG
The DNA here is from genome assembly GCA_965224795.1 of Paracoccaceae bacterium. Taxonomy (GTDB): domain Bacteria; phylum Pseudomonadota; class Alphaproteobacteria; order Rhodobacterales; family Rhodobacteraceae; genus NVTR01. Next base: position 276,668 of record CBDDAE010000001.1, read on the forward strand.
TGAAAATCTGGAACTCGGTCGCGCCGTCCACTCTGGCATTTTCAATAATTTCGCGCGGCAGGCCGACCATATAGTTTCGCAACAGATAGATCGCCAATGGCAAGCCAAAGCCGGTATGCGCCATCCACGCCCCAAGATATCCCTTCCCGATGCCTATTTCATTATGAAATTTCAACAATGGGATAAGTGCCAGTTGCAGCGGGACAACCAACAACCCGACGATCGCCGCAATCAGCAATGCGCGGCCGGGAAATTCCATCCATGCCAACGCATAGGCCGCAAAAGCCGCCACAACTATTGGGATAATCGTGGCCGGAATTGTCACCGTCAATGTGTTGAAAAACGCCTTCGCCATACCTTCGCTGTTTTTCGGGTCAAACAGCACATTTTGGTAGTTCCCAAGCGTAAATTCAGGCGGGGTTTTGGCGGTGACAAATATCCGTTGTCCGCGGCTGCCTGCAAACGGTTCAGTGTTTGTCATGCGATAGTGACCACCAGCGGAAACAGTTATATTGCCGCCTTTATTGAGCTCGCCAACAGCACCGACCTCAAACGCTTTTATGGACTTCGAGGATATTCCAAAGGCTGATATTTCTACCTCTTTACCGTCCTCAAACAGCTCTCCTTCAATCACAAAAAGATCGCCCTCCTGCACCTGCATTTCCGGTGCGTCAGCCCGCAGAGTCAGGTTTTGAACCGACGGGAACATCGCCTTCCACCAACCGCTTGTGGCGATCTGGTCAGAAGTTCTGAAGGATGACACCAGCAAACCAATCGTCGGGAACAGCCACAGTGCTACCAGCAGCGCGACCGAGATATGAACCGCCCAAGTCAGGCTGGATTTTGATCCTGCAATATTTTCCATCTGCGCGCCCCCTACTGCATTTCTTTGCGCGCATTGCGCACATTCCAGACCAGAATTGGCGTCACCAGCAACATAATGATCATCGCGCTGGCCGACCCGACGCCCCAGTCATTGGCGCGAAACAGTTTGTCGAACATGTAGTTGGCCAGAACCTGGGTTTGCCATTGGCCATTGGTCATCGCAAAAACGATGTCAAAGACCTTAAGTACAACGATGGTGATGGTGGTCCAGACCACTAAAATTGTGCCCATGATTTGCGGCACTTTGATCTTGAAAAACACCTGAAACGGGTTGGCACCATCTACAATTGCCGCCTCTATGGTTTCTTCGGGTATGCCGCGCAGGGCGGCAGACAAGATCACCATTGCAAAACCGGTTTGTATCCACACCAGCACAGCCATCAGGAAGAATGAATTCCAGATTGGAATAGTAAGCCAGGTTTTCGGTTCAGTGCCGCCAAAGGTCAGGTAAATTGCATTCATTATGCCAATCTGATCCTGGGTGATCGGACGGGTGTCATAGACTAGTTTGAAAATAACCGCAGCCCCGACAAAGGATATCGCCATCGGCATAAAAATCAGTGACTTGGCGATATTTCCCCAACTGATCCGATCGGTCAGTTGTGCCGCCAATAGGCCAAAAGCTGTAGAGAACGCCGGCACAAATATCAGCCACATGATATTGTTACGCATAGCTTCCCAGAATTTCGGCTCTGCAAACATCTGCCGATAATTGTCCAACCCGGCCCAGTTATAGGCTGTGGTTCCGTCCGGCAATGTCACGCGGTCAGTAAGGGAAAGGCGCAAGGTTTCTACGACGGGATAGGCCAGATAAAGCCCCAGTGCCAGCAGTGCCGGTAACACAAACAGCCAGGGTCGGATCATATTAGCGCGGGTGATATTGCGCCCCGCATTTTCGCCGCGGGCCGGAAACAAAACTTTGTCCAGAAACAGGTTGGAAAAGTAAAAATATCCAACGCAACCGCCGACGCCCAATATGATTGTTATAATACCTTGGAGCGCAGGATGCATGGTTCACCTCCCCTGTTCAGACGCCGAGTTTTGCGGGTCTTGGCGGGGAACCCGAACAGGCCGGGTTCCCCAATTTCAGCTTTAAGTGTTTACTTAAGCGCGTCCCAGGAAGCCTGGATACCGTCGGCAACTTCGGTGGCAGATTTGCCGCCTGCATAGTCAACCATGCCAGTCCAGAACGACCCTGCACCAACACCACCTGGCATCAGGTCAGACCCATCAAAGCGGAAAGTTGTGGCGCCAAGCAATATTTCATTCATCTTGGCTAATGTAGGATCACTGAACATGCTGGCATCAACACCTTTGTGCGGTGTCAGGAAACCCTTGCGGGCCATCCATGTTTCGTGTGCCACTGGTGTTTTCAGGAATTCGATCAAGTCGTTGGCGCCTGTACTTGGGTTTGTGATCCCCCAAACAGTGCCCGCACCAAGAACCGGTGCGCCTAGATCTTTACCTGCATAAGCTGGAAAGTAGAAGAAATCAGCGTCTTCGCCAACAACTGTACCTTCAGGGAAGAAGGCCGGAATGAACGACGCCTGACGGTGCATATAGCACTGCGCTGGTGAGCTGAACATACCCTTGGGGCTGTCGCGGAAGTCTGTGGAAGCCACGGCACCAGCGCCACCGGCAACGTACGCGTCATTTCCGGCAAATGCACCAAATTCGTCAATCGCCGCTACAATCCGTGGATCGTTGAACGGAATTTCATTTGTCACCCAACCGTCATAAACATCAGGGGACTGCGTGCGCAGCAGCAGGTCTTCAACCCAGTCAGTTGCCGGCCAACCAGTCGCACCACCTGAACCCAAACCAATGCACCATGGTGTACCACCATCGGCAACAATCTGATCAGTCAGCGCTTTCAGGTCTTCCATAGTTGTCGGAATGTCATAACCGGCATCTTCAAAGTTTTCCGGAACATACCAAACCAATGATTTCACATCGACTTTGTAGAAAAATCCGTAAAGGTCATCTGCTCCATCCGGACCAGCATAGGTACCCAGATCAACCCAGGACTGACCGGCGGCATAGTTTTCGCGCACCCAGTCACCGGTTCCATCAGCCAATGCTGTCAGGAAACCACGTGCGGCCATGTCGGCTGCAAGTCCAGGCTGTGGAAAGGCGGATACGTTAGCGGCAGACCCCGCTTCGGCATCCACTAATATCTGTTGCTCAAAACTGTCAGAACCAACGTAACGAACGTCGTGGCCTGACTGCTCAGCAAATACATTCAACACCGCTTCTACATTTTCCTGATCCGGGCCAAGCCAAGGGCCAAACACGGTGACCTGTTCGGCCGACGCCATGCCGGATGTCAGCGCCAAAGCAGCTACACCAGCGTATAAAGTATATTTCATGAAGTTCCTCCCAAGTGGGTGCCCAAACAGACCCCGATCATTGCATTTCTAACGCAAATGGAATCATTACCAAAGCGCTTTGAATACCATTAAATTCCTGCAATTGCCCGCAACTGTCAACAGTTTGTCTGTATTTCACCATATTTTATAGACATGGTTCGATTTTGAACGGATACTTCTACTTTGACGTTCCTTACCCTACCCCATACAAATGGGTGAATTTTGAAAGCGCTTTGAAGATATGAACCTGAAAGAACTTTCAAACATTCTGGGGCTTTCACAGACAACCGTTAGTCGGGCGCTGAACAATTATCCGGAGGTAAATGAAGCCACCCGAATACGCGTTAAGGACGCAGCGCTCACCCACCACTACAGTGCCAACACCCGTGCCAAGGGGTTGGCAACCGGGCGTTCCATGGCCATTGGCCACGTCATTCCCATATCAACCCAACATGAAATCGTTAACCCGGTTTTTGCCGATTTCATTGCCGGCGCAGGTGAAGTTTATGCCAGCAACGATCATGACATGTTACTGTCGGTAGTCGCCGATATGGACGAAGAAAAAGCCTATCGCCAACTGGCGGCCCGCGCTTCAGTTGACGGCGTCATTGTCCACGGCCCAAAAGAAAACGACCCGCGGATTGATCTGTTGCAACAGCTCTGCCTGCCATTTGTCGTGCATGGGCGCACGGGCGAAAAAGACGCTGATTACAGCTGGGTTGATGTGAACAATCGCCGCTCTTTCCAGAGGGCAACTGAATTGTTGCTTGATCTGGGACATCGAAAAATTGCTCTGATCAACGGACTTGAAACAATGGACTTTGCCCGCCGACGTCGGAATGGATATTTGGCAGCACTAATAAGCCGTGACATACCAGTCTTTCCTGGGTTGATGGTATCTGATGAAATGACTGAAGATTTCGGCTATCAAAGCACCCGAAGCATGTTAAACGACGTCAATCCACCAACGGCTTTTCTTGTTTCGTCAATGATCACTGCTATTGGCGTGCGGCGTGCTATAGTTGATGCAGGTATGAAGATGGGGCAAGAAGTGTCGGTTGTGATCCATGATGATGAACTTTCATATTTAAGAAATGGGGCAGAAATCCCGATCTTTACTGCCGCCCGGTCTTCGGTGCGGCAAGCGGGCCGGGCCTGTGCGAAAATGCTGTTGGAAAACATTGAAAAGAAACCCGCGCAACCTCAGCACTTATTGTTAGAATCTGAAATCACCATCGGTGAAAGCACGGGCCCTGCCCCTGTGGTTTCATAAAGTGCTGAAACACACTGATTTTCCAGCAAATTTTCTGTTTGGTGCGGCCACCGCTGCCTACCAAATTGAAGGCCATTCTTTTGGTGGGGCTGGACGTACCCATTGGGATAGTTTTGCAGATGCCGGCCATGTTGTGGGACACGAAAACGGTGCTATCGCCTGTGACCATTATCACCGATACCGCGAAGATCTTGATCTAATGAAAGGCTTTGATGCCTATCGGTTTTCCACTAGCTGGGCCCGTGTCCTCCCGGAAGGTAAGGGTCAGATAAATCAAACCGGGTTAGATTTTTATGACCAGCTTGTGGACGCAGTATTAGAACGCAACCTAAAGCCGTTTTTAACTTTGTATCACTGGGATCTACCGGAAACTTTAGCCAGGCTTGGCGGCTGGACTAACCGCGATATCGCCGGTTGGTTTGCGGACTTTACGGACATTGTCATGGACAGAATTGGCGATCGGGTCGAATCTGTTGCCACTATAAACGAACCCTGGTGTGTTTCTTACTTATCGCATTTTCTGGGCCACCATGCCCCAGGACTTCGCGATATTGAGGCAACTGCAAATGCAGTACACAATGTTCTGTTGGCCCATGGTACAGCCTTGCAACGCCTGCGTGAACGTGGCCAGGAAAACCTGGGCATCGTTTTGAACTTTGAAGCCGTTTGCTCGCATAGTTCGGACCCAGTGGACGAATTGGCGACAGGTATTTACGACGCGATCATGAACCGTTTGTTTATTGAACCGATCATGCAGGGCACCTACCCCGATCAAGCCATGGCAGGCCTTCGCCCCCACTTTCCCGAAAACTGGCAGGACGATATGGACCTGATCAGTCAGCCTTTGGATTGGCTTGGGGTGAACTATTACACCGCCAAATCTATTGCTGCTGATGTTGGGGCCCCTTGGCCCCACACCAAAATGATGCCCACAACGGCTCCCAAAACCCAAATGGGTTGGGACAATAACCCTAAGGGCCTGCATCACGTTCTGACCAGATTAACACGCGAACACACCGGCAATCTGCCAATTTTCATCACTGAAAACGGTATGGCCTGGGACGACTACATCTTTTCTGGCAAGGTCAATGACAAAGAGCGCTTGGTTTTCATTGCCGAGCACCTTGAGCAAATACACCGCGCAATTGTAGAAGGTGTAAATATTCAGGGCTATTTTTATTGGTCTCTACTGGATAATTATGAATGGGCCTATGGCTATGAAAAGCGGTTCGGTTTGATACACGTAGATTACAAAACAATGAAAAGAACTCCAAAGAAAAGTTACTACCAGCTACAAAAATCTGTGGCGCGAGGGTTGTCAGAATGAAAAACATACCCGCAGACCGGTTTAATCTGGTTGCAGATATCGGGGGTACCAATACCCGCGTGGCGCTGGCCAATGGCAAAGTGCTTTTGCCGGAAACTACCACCAAATATTCCAATCATAACTTTTCCGATCTGGGATCGGTCTTGCACCAGTTCATTCGTGATCAGGGTAATGTTGATTGCGCTGGTGCTTGTGTTGCAGTGGCCGGGCCCGTACGCGATGGCATTGGCGAGATGACAAACCTGAACTGGTCAATCGATCGCCCGCTACTTGCCAGCGCCACCAAAGCAGAAAAGGTTGCCATTCTGAATGACCTTCAGGCACAGGGACACAGCCTTTATCAGATTGAACCCCAATCATTTTCACCGATTTTATCCACTCCTAATGCACCCCAGAACGGTACCAAGCTCGTGGTTGGAATCGGTACCGGTTTTAACGCATCCGTAGTGATCAACACTGGTGAAAAATTACTGGTGCCACCGTCTGAAACCGGACATATCGATCTGCCTGTCCAGAACCAGAGCAACATTGAACTAGCAGAATATGTCCGCCAACAGCTAGGATTTTGCGCAATTGACGACGTTTTGTCCGGGCGCGGAATTGAAATGATGTATCGTTGGCATGCTTTAACCCAAAAGGTGGATGGCCGGCTTTCTTCCCATGGAATCTTTCAGGCTGTTGAACAGGGGGCGAACCCGGTAGCAACAGAAACCCTGCGCCATTTCATACAGCTAGCGGGATATGCGATTGGCAACCTTGCACTGACCCACCTGCCCTTTGGCGGCATCTATCTGGCCGGTGGCATGGCAAGGGCCGTAGCCCCGTATTTAGTTCAGTATAATTTTGAAAAGTCTTTCAAAGACAAGGGACGGTTCCGTGAATTTATGGACAATTTTAGCGTCTCAATTATTCAAGATGACGCAGCAGCCCTAACCGGGTGCGCAAATTTTTTGAATGCGAAAACATAACTTCATCCGCCGTTAACCAAAAGCAATTTAAGTGGTGTCCAATATTGCCCACCCGGAACATTCGCGTTGTGGCGTTGCTTTAGGGGTTGGATATGGCGCTTAGAAAAGACCTTCGCATTCTGGTTGTCGACGATATGTCTGTCAGTCGGCAAATTTTGGTGCAAATGCTGGAAACCATTGGCATTGCATCGGTTCTAACCGAAATTGATGGATTTTCTGCATTGGCCAGTCTTGTCAGCCAGCCAGCGGATGTTGTCATTGCTGACTTGAATATGCCCGGAATGGATGGGTTGGAATTGTTGTTTCAGCTGCGCCAGGATCGACGTTTTTCAAAGATAGGGTTTGTTATGACCAGCGGCGATGAAAGCAATGAAAAAATTGACATCGCATGGCAAAATGGTCTGGATCGTTTTTTGTCAAAACCCTTTGATATCAACCGCCTGATCGCTTGCCTTGAAACAGTAACGGGCCGGGTTTGAAAAATTGCAGCCGACCCTAACTGTTTGACCCCGATTTCCACCAATCAATCGGTTTCAAACGGTCACGTTTGCCACGCCCGTTTATCCACCACATTGCCAAACGCCGTCCTTTTCCTATGGCCAATCGCACCCATAATCTGTCGAAAAACCCGCCGCGCCGATTGAAAGGGCAAACCCGCATGCATATGGCGCAATCGGTGCGGATTTTTGCCCAATATCCAAAACATGCTTCACAGTTTGCTGACCATTTTCGCACCCCTTTAAGGGTTGAGCGGCTGCCTTTACCCAAATCGGGTGCTCCAAATGGCAACGCCTTAGGTGGGCAGGCGTCTGCACAAACAGTGCAGGAATTGCAATAATCCCCCAAGCCCAACACCTTCGGTCGATCCGTCGCCAAGGGCATGTCGGTGAATATCTTAGAGAACCGAACCCTTGGGCCAAATTCCTGGGTTAAAACCATTTGGTTGCGACCATATTCGCCAAGGCCGGCCTTGATGGCATAAGGAATAACCAATGCCGTGTCATTCATCGACGCAACAGCCTGAAATCCAAGGTTACGAATATAGGCAGCCAGTTGAATACATATGGCAGCCTCGTGGCTGTACTCGCGCCCGGTGGCCGTACCCGCCAAAGCTGAAGGATAGGTTTCCACCAGATCAAAATCCATCGCGTGCCCCATGACAATCACCTGATTTAAACCTTCGGGCAGATCGTTATCCACAGGTGTCATATCGCGGGTGTCGGGGCGTTTGGTATAGTGCCAACGTTCATCTTGCGCAGTTATTCCCACCAAATCAGCGCCAAAAAGTCGGGCAATTCGTTTGATTTCCGTGGCTTCCTGTTGCTCTGATTGCAGTTCAACCTGTACCGGTGCCACGGGGGTGTCGTTTTCGATAGGCGCTTGAAACCCTTCCCGGTTGCCGGTTTCAGCGCCGCGACCGGAAATGATGTCACTGATTATCCAGGACGCATTTCTAAGGGCAAAATCACGTTGCGAAAACCCGGCACCGCGCCGCGGCGCGGCCTCCATTCGGTAGCTATCAAAAAACGCTTCGGTGTCTTTGGATTTTACTGCCGGATCCCAAAAAGCCCGGGTAAACATATCGTTCATCTGACTAAAGCGCGAAAAATCAGTAGTTATTACAAACCCGGCCTCAGCATCGCTGTCCAGCAAATGCTGATCTGTCTGTTCTTTGTTATTGGGCCAGGCCACTATATGTCATCCAAATCCGGTATGTTGCCACCCTATCCAGATTTACGGGTGGCCAGCAAGAGGTTGGTTTCACTAACCAAAACCCCGTCAAAACGCCGAATTTTGGCAAGGACTTTATCCAGATTCTCAAGGGTATCGGTCCCAATCTCAACAATCAGATCCCAGCGACCATTAGTGGTGTGGATTGCAGTTACTTCCGGGATACCGCGCAATTGTCGAATAATACGATCCGCGCCACGCCCTTCGATGCCGATCATCATCATACCCCGCACCGCCAAAGGACTGTGATCCCCTTTGGTGACGACACTAAAGCCTACAATATCGCCACCGTGTTGCATGCGTTCGATGCGCGCCCGGACTGTCGCGCGCGACACGCCCAATTCGCTGGCTAAATCCGACAACGCAACCCGGGCGTTGTGCCTAAGCAGCGAAATTATCCGATTGTCCAGATCGTCCATTTTGATACTCTTTGGTTACTTTTTGTACTAAACTATATCGTATTGATCAATTTGGTGCCTGACAACCCCGCCAAAATGGGTAATCTGACAGCGATCGGAGGACCTATGAAACAAACACACTGCCACTTGATTGGCGCGCCAGTAGACAGTGGCAAGCGCCGTACCGGCTGCCTTATGGGCCCCGATGCCTATCGCACAGCAGGGTTGGCGGATGTTCTTGCTGATCTTGGCCATCAGGTTACTGACCATGGAAACCTACCAGTTCCCAATGTTAAGGATACGACTTCAATAAAGGGCCAAACCCATGCCCCAAACATGACAATCGGCTGGACCAACTCACTTATGGATAAGGCCAGCCAGGTTATGGAGCAGGGTCTGCCCATTTTCCTGGGCGGCGACCACAGCCTGTCACTTGGTTCGCTGACCGGCGTCGCGGCGCACGCGGCCAAAGTTGGACGACCACAGTTTGTTTTGTGGCTGGATGCCCATACGGATTTTCACACGCCACTAACATCTGGCACCGGCAATCTGCATGGCACGCCCCTGGCCTTTGCCACCGGCCAGCCGGGATTCGCTGGTTTCCCGACTGTGTCCGCCCCCGTGCCACAAAAAAACGTATGCATAATGGGCCTGCGCTCGGTTGATGCCGCTGAACGCGAAGCCCTGGAAGCCAGTGACATCATTTATCACGACATGCGTGCCATTGACGAAAACGGTATGGCCAACCCACTGGCAGCATTTTTGGATACCGTCGCCAAGGCCGATGGCGCTCTGCATGTTTCACTGGACGTGGATTTCCTTGACCCGGCCTTTGCCCCTGCCGTTGGTACCACTGTCCCCGGTGGCGCCACATTGCGAGAGGCCCACCTGATCATGGAAATGTTGCATGACAGCGCCTTAATGACGTCGCTTGATCTCGTGGAACTGAACCCTTTTCTGGATGAGCGCGGACGCACCGCACAAACCATGGTTGACCTTACCGCCTCCGCTTTCGGTCGCCGGGTCTTTGACCGCCCGACCCGCGCCTTTGATTGATTGGAAATTAGTATGAAAATTGCCCCTTCTGCCTTGGCCTTTGTGCCCTTTGTCAGTGTCGACCACATGATGAAACTGGTGCATCACATTGGTTTGGAAAATGTTCTGTCTGATCTAACCGACCGAATTGAAACCGATTTTTTACGTTGGGAAGAATTCGATAAAACAGCGCGTGTTGCCAGCCATTCAAAAGAGGGTGTCATTGAATTGATGCCAACCTCTGACGGTGAGGTTTACGGCTTCAAATATGTGAATGGTCACCCCAAGAATACAAAACAGGGCCGCCAAACCGTCACCGCCTTTGGTCTGTTGGCGGATGTAAATAATGGCTATCCGGTGCTGTTGTCAGAGATGACAATGCTTACGGCTCTTCGTACCGCTGCGGCGTCGGCCATGGCCGCGCGCCACCTCGCGCCAAAAAATGCGCAAACCATGGCAATGATCGGCAACGGCGCGCAATCTGAATTTCAAACTCTGGCGATGAAGACAGTACTAGGAATCACTTCCGTGCGTCTGTTTGACATTGACAGCCAAGCCACCGAAAAATGCGCCCGAAACTTGTCAGGGTTTGGCCTGGATGTGGTGCAATGTGACAGCCCGCAAGCCGCCATTCAGGGTGCCCAGATTATCACCACATGCACGGCTGACAAACAATACGCCACCATCCTGACCGACAATATGGTCGGCAGTGGCGTACATATCAACGCCATTGGCGGCGATTGTCCCGGTAAAACTGAACTGCATCGCGATATCTTGCTACGCTCGGACATCTTCGTCGAATACCCGCCACAAACTCGCGTCGAAGGGGAAATCCAGCAGCTAGAACCAGAACATGAGGTAACAGAGCTTTGGCAGGTCATAGCCGGGCAAAAACCGGGCCGCACCGGGGCCAGTCAGATCACGCTGTTTGACAGTGTCGGTTTCGCTATCGAAGATTTTTCGGCTCTTTGCTATGTGCGCGAACAAATTAAGGGTACTGAATTTTATCAGGATCTGGACATGTTGGCTGACCCGAACGATCCGCGCGATCTGTTTGGCATGCTGCAACGCGCAAATTAAAGAACCCAAATTCTTCTTGCTAAAATACTCCCGCCAGAGGCGCGCTTAATTCTCCTAGGCGTCCAGCTCGGCGTCCCAATACAAAAAATCCACCCAGGTTTCATGCAAGTGATTGGGGGGGAATTTTCTGCCAAGATTACGTAACTTTTCCGCCTCTGGCTGGCGCGGTGGTTTACGCAGGTTCAGACCAACCTGTGACAGGCTTCGCGCCCCTTTGTGCAAGTTACAGGGTGAGCAGGCCGCCACCACATTTTGCCAGCTGGTCACCCCGCCAAGCGATCGCGGGATAACATGATCAAAGGTCAAATCCCCTTTTGATCCGCAATATTGGCAGCAAAATTCATCCCGAAGGAATAGGTTAAACCGGGTAAATGCCACCCGTTTTCGTGGCTTCACATAATCTTTCAGCACCACCACAGATGGGATTCTAAATGTAACGCTGGGGCTACGGACAACAGCGTCATACTCGGCAACAATATCAACCCGGTCCAAATAGGCGGCTTTCACCGCTTCTTGCCATGGCCAAAGTGACAGTGGCAAATAAGACAGCGGCCGATAATCCGCATTCAACACCAATGCCGGATGATGGCGCAATCCGCTAGGTTTGCGAACAAAATCAGTTCTGAAATCACCGTCCATATTTCTTGCGGTCCCCGACCGGGTTGCCAGTTAATCCGACCCCATACCAACAAGTGGCGTTAATGGGATTTTGACCGACTATATATGGTAGCGCTTAACTGACAACCCCGGTTATCAACTGCTGTACTTGTCGCTTGAAAATCAATTTATCAGCCTAGTCCAACCCTAGATTCTCACGCATGAATGCCAATGCAACACTCAACCCATCCGGCGCAATTCCGTGCCCCGTTCCAGCCATGTCATGGGTGGCGACCTTAAATCCGGATGATCGCAAAGCCTTGGCAGCCTGTGGCATACTTTCAGGTGGCACCATCTCATCCTGATCCCCGTGAAGCAACAAAACCGGCGGGCGCGATACGACTTCGGGCGTCAGACGGTCAGGTTCCAACAACCGGCCGGAAAACCCAACCACACCCGCCACTGGCACATCGCGCCGAGGTGCCACATGCAGGGCCATCATCGTGCCTTGGGAAAACCCAAACAAAATCATCCGATCCGCTGTCAGGCTTTCCTGTAGCAGCACCTGATCAAGGTAGGCATTCAAATCAGCCACTGCATGCACCATTGACTGCGCCGCTGTTTCTTCGCTTGAACCGTCAAGCCAAGGGATCGGGAACCATTGAAACCCCATGGGATTTGCCGTTGATTTTTCCGGCGCGTCCGGTGCAACAAAAGCGGTTTCCGGCATATGGGGTTCCAATGGATCGGCCAGCCCTAACAGGTCGCGCCCATCTGCACCGTAGCCGTGTAAAAACACCACAACCTGGCGTGCCTGCCCCGGTTCCGGCCCGCGGCGCGCTGTCTGCAATTCCCGTGTCATTTTATTCCCTGACGTTGTTTTTCCACGCGGTAGTAAGCGAACAAAAGCCGCGCTGCAACGGCCCGCCAAGGCGACCAATCCTGGGCCATAAATCGCAGTTGCTTTTCCGTGGGCCGCGCATTCAGGTCAAACAACATCCGTGCCGATTCCTGCAAAGCCAAATCACCCGCCGCAAAAACATCCGCCCGTCCCAGCGAAAACATGGCGTAGATTTCCGCTGTCCACGCCCCGATGCCGGTGACCTGGGTTAAGCTGGTAACAACTTCATTGTCCGGCATATCGCGCAACGCGCTATAGCGAATTCCCGAACCAGCCAAGGCCCGCGCATAGCGGATTTTTTGACCACTTAGCCCACAGGCGCGAAGTTCTGCTTCACTGGCCTGCTTAATTTTTCGCGGCCCCACCAGTCTGGCCTTTTTCATTCGCTGCCATATGGCATCTGCCGCCGCTACGGAAATTTGCTGACTGACAATTGCGTCCAAAAGCGGGGTAAATCCGTCACCACGCAAACGCAGTGGCAAGGGGCCGGTTAGGGTCAACGCTTTAGCAAACCTTGGTTCAATCCCGGCCAAAAACTCAGCCCCCTCGGCCACGCATTCGTCGGAAGTAATAATACGCCCGATCACGCCAAGCCCCGAACCCATTGCAACGCCTGTTCTACGGTCTCAACCTTATCCACCTTTGGTTGCAGTGGGCGCTGTACCATTGCGACTGGTATGCTTAGATTGCGCGCCGCTGTCAGTTTGGTGCGCGATGTCTGCCCCCCGGCATTTTTGACCACCAGCCAATCTACCCCCAGGTTTTCAAATAGCGCGGTTTCGTCTTCCACAGAAAACGGCGGGCGTCCGATCAGGAATTCGCCATTTGCATAGGGAAATGGCGCTTCTGGCGGATCAATCTGGCGACAGATTAACTGTCGCCCAACCATGTTTTCATAGCGTTTCAGGGTTTGGCGACCAGTTGCAAGAAAAACCGTACTGCCAATTGGGATGTGGTCCGCTGCATTTTGTTCACTGGCAATCATCGTCCAAAGATCACCGGGTTCAGCATGCCAGGGCGGGCGCAAAAGTTGCATGTAGGGCACCGCCATCGTTTTCGCAATTTCTGCAGTACGGTTTGATATCCGGGCGGCAAACGGATGGGTGGCATCCAATATGGCGGTGATATTCTGTTGACCAATGAAGTCGGTAAACGCCTCAGCCCCGCCAAAACCGCCGAACCGGGTGAATATCGCCAAAGGTTTCGGATCGCGGGTTGCCCCGGCCATAGACGCCATCGCCGGGATGTTTTCCAGCGCCAGTGCTCCTGCAATCTGACGCGCTTCCCCGGTCCCTGCCAGCAACAACATCACTAGCCTGCCCTCGCCAAAATAGTCCCCGAACGATCCACCAAAACCACATCCAATTTACTACCAGTTTTCACAAGATACTTGGCTGCTACGTTTTGCGCTGCTTCGGCCACAGCCTCAGCCATTGGTTTTCCCACGATTTCATAGGCATGCAACGCCGTCTTCGCCTGCAAAATACGACTGTCCCCGACAAGTTCAGCCAGTGCTGTAAAATCAACCTGGGACCGGCGAGAATGTAAATCCAGCGCGCCCTGCCCAAGTTTTACAAGCTTACCGAGACCACCACCAAGGGTGACTTTCTCAACTGGATGACGCGACAGGTATTTCAACACACCTCCGGCAAAATCCCCCATATCCAGCATCCCGTGATCCGGTAACCCATACAGTTCCTGCACAGCCTTTTCAGACGTTGCACCGGTGCAGCCTGCAACATGTCCCAAGCCATCCGCCCGGGCCACATCTATGCCCCGATGAATTGAAGCTATCCAGGCCGAACAAGAAAATGGCCGCACAATTCCAGTGGTGCCAAGGATTGACAGGCCCCCAACAATACCAAGGCGCGGATTCCAGGTTTTTTCAGCGATTTCAAGACCGCCGGGAATCGACACGGTGATTTGAACATTGGGACCCTGACCAAACAGGGCAGCCATTTCCAATACCACATCCTGCATCATTTGGCGCGGCACCGGATTAATAGCCGCTTGGCCAACCCCAATCGGCAACCCGGCCATGGTTACGGTGCCCACGCCATCACCTGCCAGAAAATTGATACCAGAATCTGAAACTGAAACCCGCACAAGGATCAACGCCCCGTGGGTGACATCAGGATCATCGCCGGCGTCTTTGGTAATGCCCACTTCAAACCAGCCATTTCCTCGATCATGGCAGGCCACAGCAAATTCAGGGGTTTCACCCCGTGGCAGGGTGATCTGCACCACCTTAGGAACTTCGCCCCCCCACAGCCCCATCAGCGCCGCTTTGGTGGCGGCAGTGGCGCAAGCGCCGGTTGTCCAACCAAAGCGCAATTTTGGGGCAGCTACATCTGTCATCTGCCGAACTATAGTCAGGGAAGCCGTTGGCGGAAATGTATTAATTGCGATGCCACATGCAAAATCACCAAGAAGAGCACTTTTTTCATCAGGCAGGACACACGGGCATTTAGCTTACTGCGAATTCGCGCAATACTACCCCATGAATGATTCAATCGCCCTGCCCGCCAATGACTGGCCCATATTTCAACCCGGTTGGGTCTGGCTATGTGGTGCCGGACCCGGTGATCCGGGCTTGCTGACATTGCACGGGCTGAATGCCCTGCGACAGGCGGATGTAATCGTGTGTGACGCGCTGGTTGACGCTGCCATACTGGATTGGGCACACCCCGACACCCGGATCATCATGGCCGGCAAACGTGCGGGCAAACCTTCGCCGGTGCAGCGCGACATTTCGCATCAGTTAGTTGAACTGGCAAAACAAAACCAACGGGTCCTTCGCCTGAAAGGTGGCGACCCATATGTTTTTGGACGCGGCGGCGAAGAAGCGCAAACATTGGTGCAACATGGGGTTCCCATCCGCATCATTCCCGGCATTTCAGCGGGCATTGGTGGCCTGGCTTATGCGGGTATTCCTGTAACGCACCGCGATGTAAATCAGTCGGTTACATTCGTGACTGGCCACGATCAGAAGGGACTGACTCCAACCAAACTGGACTGGACGGCAATTTCGCGTGGTTCACAGGTAATCGTTATTTACATGGGCATGGGACATATGAAGCAGATTGCAAAACTGCTGATGGAAGCTGGTCGTGCGAAAAGTGAACCTGTTGCCGTTGTGGTCAATGCTTCAATGACAAATCAGCATGTTCTGGAAACCTCGCTTGAAAAAGCTGCATCTGACATTGCGGCGGCCAATTTGACACCGCCTGCCATCATTTGCATCGGGCGATCCGTGTTGTTGCGTCAGGTTTTGGATTGGCAAGGTATGGCCGCCGGCATTCCGGCCCGCAACACTGATCCCCTGAATCTTGGCCGTCCGGTTGATCAGCCATGAATCGCGGACTAATTCTGGCCGCCCCGTCCTCTGGCTGTGGCAAAACCACCGTAACCCTTGGATTGTTACGCGCCCTTCACCGCGCCAAACACTTGATCCGGGGGGCAAAATCAGGACCTGATTATATTGATCCGCGTTTCCATGAAGCTGCTTGCGGCGCGCCCTGCCTGAACCTTGACGCCTGGGCCATGTCCCCAGACAGGTTACGTTCCTTGGTGAACGGGGATGGTATGTTATTGATCGAAGGTGCCATGGGGCTGTTTGACGGTGCCCCGCCAGATGGCAAGGGGGCAACGGCTGATCTTGCCCGACTGTTTAAACTACCGGTGGTATTGATCATCGATGCCGCCAAAATGGCCCAATCCGTGGCCCCCCTTGTAGTCGGATTTGCGCACCACGACCCGACAGTGAAAATCGCTGGCATCATCCTGAACAACGTCGGCTCTGCGCGCCATGAACACATGTTACGCGCCGCCCTTGCGCCTGTTGGCATCCCTGTGCTTGGGGCCATTATGCGCCAAACCAATATCGCCCACCCATCCCGTCATTTGGGGTTGGTGCAAGCGTCAGAGCGCCCGGATTTAGAAAATTACCTGAATACCGTGGCAGATTCCGTTGAAGCCGCTGTGGATATTGAACACCTTACTGAATTGGCCAAACCCTTGCCCGCAGTGACACCCGGCCCTGCTATGCCGCCCCCCGCCCAGTCAATTGCCATTGCCCAGGACGCCGCATTTGCTTTTGCCTATCCGCACATATTAGATGACTGGCATTCAGCCGGTGCGTCATTGTCTTTCTTCTCACCTTTAAATGATGAAGCCCCAGAACAATCTGACATGGTATTCCTACCCGGCGGATATCCGGAATTGTATAGCGGCCAACTGGCCGCTGCTGCGAATTTTTCCAAAGGAATGCTTACAGCCGCAAAATCTGCAATGATCTACGGCGAATGCGGTGGCTATATGGTTTTGGGAAATGGTCTGATCGACGCGACAGGTAGCAAACATAAAATGTTGGGGCTGTTGTCTCTGGAATCTTCGTTTGCCAAGCGCAATTTACACCTTGGTTATCGACATTTAACCCCGCATGGCGGACCGTTTTCACAGGCAATAAACGGCCATGAATTCCACTATGCAACGACCCTCAATTCCAAGGGTTCTGCTCTCTTTAGGGCAACTGACGCCCAGGGGGCTAAACTGCCGGATATGGGGCTGATGCAGGGAAATATTTCCGGCTCTTTTGCACATATTATTGATCAAGCTTTATGAGGGTTTAATTCCCGTCATTTCCCCGATAATCCAATGCCTATGACTGATACTTCCCTGCCCCTTACCGATACCAGAACCCGACGCAATATCACTGTGTTGATGTTGATGCAGGCGATACTTGGCGCCCAGATGCCCATGATATTTATCTCAGCAGGTCTGGCCGGGCAGTCCCTTGCATCCAACATTTGTTTTGCAACTTTGCCCATTACACTGATTGTTGCGGGCTCAATGCTTGCCGCCACCCCTATGTCCGCCATCATGCAACGCTTTGGCCGCAAAGCCGGGTTTTTCTTAGGTGCGACTGGCGGCGCGGTGGGGGCGGCCATCGGGGCCTATGGCCTGTATACTGCCAGTTTTTCGATCTTTTTGGTCGGTTCTTTATTCACCGGTATTTATATGTCGGCACAGGGGTTTTACCGTTTCGCCGCGATGGACACCGCCAGTGAAGAATTTCGCCCCCGTGCCATTTCATATGTCATGGCCGCGGGACTTGCCGCAGCAATAATTGGGCCGCAATTGATCAAGGTCACTTCGGACGCTCTGGTGGTCCCATTTCTGGGGTCCTACATTGCAGTGATCGCAATTAATGTGATTGGTGCTTTTTTGTTTTTGTTCCTTGATCTGCCCAAACCCGAAGCGGTTTCCAAAGAAAATTCCCGCGGGCGCAGTCGTTTACAACTGCTAAAAACCCCCCGGATAGCCGTCGCAATCATTAGCGCCATGGTGTCTTACGCGTTGATGAACCTGGTCATGACTTCAACGCCCCTGGCCGTGGTAGGTTGTGGCTTCACCCATAACAATGCCGCAGATGTGGTCATGGTGCATGTGCTTGCCATGTATATCCCGTCATTTTTTACTGGCCATCTGATTAACCGCTTTGGCGTTGAAAAAATTGTTGCTGCCGGTCTGGCCATCCTAACCGCCGCCGGGGTTGTCGGCTTGGCGGGAATTGAGCTGGCAAATTTCTACGTTGCATTGGCATTGTTAGGTGTGGGCTGGAATTTCGGCTTTATCGGCGCCACCACGATGTTGGCAGAAGCCCATACCCCACAAGAACGTGGCCGCGTGCAGGGAATGAATGACTTTATGGTTTTTGGGCTGGTAACAATGGCCTCGCTTGCTTCGGGTGGTTTGATGAATTGCTCCGGGGGCAACGCCGTGCAGGGCTGGTTTTCGGTAAATCTGGCCATGGCACCGTTTTTGATTCTCGCTGCCGGGGCGCTGATCTGGCTGGTTCGACGTCCCAAAACGCCAGAATTAGGCTAAGTCCGGAAACAACGGCCCAATAACATCAAAATTGTATGCCTAACCATTGAAATTATACCACTTTTCGGAATCCAGCTATCTTTTTGTGGCGGATCGAACATTATCCCATCGTACCAGATAGCAAGTTCGACAGGAATTATTTGTAAGCACAAACGGGACCGGCGCAAAATATTTGGGTTTCTATCACGGACGCCCTTGCACAACGCGCCACAGCAATTCGGTTCTTCTTACAAATTCTGAGTTATGCAGCGTGCCACCGGTAACGGCGGCCGGGTTGGCGGCGACAGAGCGGAGGGTTCTGTTAGCCAGCCAACCCGAGTGGGTGGCATATCTCGCATCACGAGGCGCAGCATTTCTACCCTGCTTAAGCCCGTGCAACCCTTCCTTCGCAAGCGACATCAATCCATCATCCGAGCCATCCAATAACGGTGAATGGCCCCTTGCTATCAACTGAGGCACCGCTTTGAACCAATTGGCCAAGCCCGAAGCATAGCCAATTTGTCGGATAGCATCTTCGCCAGTTTCAACACCAGTTGCCCGCGCCGCCACCCACATTAACCCGCCTGCGGTTTGCTCAAGATACTGTTTGAATTCAGCACTATCGCCAAACGGATCACCATATATGTCCCAACGCCTGGCCTTTACCAAATCACCTAATACTGCGGCCGATTGTGCATCTATCACTTGCGCCAACGGTGTCACAACCTCGTGTCGACGAACCGATCCGCCTGCCGCTATTTCATCCAAAGCGTCCAACCACCATTGCAACCGAATTTCATTGATGTTGGACTCAGAACTTACCCAGGGTGCCCGGCTAACCTCTACGTTAAAGGCATAGGTCGCAAACAACGCGCTACGGTATTTAGCAGGTGCCGCCATCGTTGCCAGAAACCTGTCAGCGTCCCCACGCCGCGTAATATCTGCACAGGCGGCAAAGCTCACGCAGGACGCACCACACTTAGCAGATAGCCGAAATGCTTGCCAAACTGCCGGTAGGTTTTGATTTCGGTTTTTGTATTCTCGAGCACGCGCAAAAGATCTGGTTCAGCATCCTCCTGCAGCCTGGCAATGCGCTGTTCAAGTGGCCGGTAATAGCTTTCCCAGGCATCCGCTGACAAACGCCGGGTTGCCAAGGTCTTATACCCCGCAGCCTGAACCCAGCTGTCAATTCCATCGATGTCAGACATTGCGGGATACTCCTGCGCCCAGAAATCCCGCAGATCTGCCGGGGGATGCTTATCCCAGAAACAGATTTGACTAAACGCTATCAACCCGGTTGATGACATGGCAGATCGCCACATGTTCAGGGCCTTTGTCACCCCCAGGATATAAACCGCCCCGGCGCACCAGATCAGATCATAGGGACCACCCGGTTCAATCATATCGCCACACAGCAAATCAACGCGGGGATCATTGCCCCACTTGGCATGGGCCTCTTCTATAAATTGCGGCTGACGGTCAATGGCTGTAACGCTTGCGCCCTTAGCCAATGCCAGCAACGGCCCAATATCCGCCCCCGGTCCGCAGGCCAGATCGGCAATGCGCGCATCGTCGGGCAAATCCACCTGCTCGCCCAGCCAAGCCACATCTGCAGCCTCGCCCGGGCCCTGTCGAGGCAAGTCCCGGTGCAGGTTAAAGAAATCCTCGGCACTCATGTCGCGCCATCCCGGATAAGCTTCCAGTTAATCGCGTCCAGCAAGGCTTCAAAGCTGGCGTCCACAATGTTAGGCGAAGCCCCCACCGTCGACCAGCGCCGCCCCTGACTGTCTTCACTGTCAATCACAACCCGGGTCACGGCTTCGGTACCGCCCTGCGTAATCCGAACCTTGAAATCCACCAAATGCATATCATCAATCATCCCCTGATACGGGCCCAGATCCTTGGCCAGCGCTTTGGCCAATGCATTCACTGGCCCGCGATCTGACCCGCTTTCATCCATGCTTTCGGACACAGACAAGACCTTACTGTCGCCGATTTTCACCACCACCACGGCTTCGGACAGGCTGACCATTTTGTTGTACTTGTTCTTACGTCGCTCCACCGTGACTTTGTAGCGCTTGACCTCAAACAACTTGGGCAATTGCCCCAACTCACCCCGCGCCAACAACTCAAACGACGCCTGCGCAGTATCGTAGGAATAACCCTGCGCCTCGCGTTCCTTGATCTGCTCCAGAATGCGCCCCAAAGCTGCGTCACCCTTGGCCACATCCAGCCCCATTTCCGCCAACCGCAGCCGCAGATTGCTTTGCCCGGCCTGATTGGACATGGGCACAATGCGGGCATTGCCCACGGCCCGCGGCGCGATATGTTCATAGGTGGTCGGGTCTTTCAGAATCGCGCTGGCATGCAGCCCGGCCTTATGGGCAAACGCTGACGCCCCCACATAGGGCGCAGCGCGCAAAGGCACCCGGTTCAAGATATCATCCAACTGGCGTGAGGCTTTTGTCAGCCCGGCCAATGCGTCCAAGCTAACCCCGGTTTCAAACTGACTGGCGTAGGGTTCTTTCAACAGCAATGTCGGGATCAGCGTCACCAGATTGGCATTGCCACATCGTTCCCCTAACCCGTTCAACGTGCCCTGAACCTGCCGCGCGCCCGCATCCACCGCTGCCAGTGAATTGGCAACCGCATTGCCAGTATCGTCATGGGTGTGGATGCCCAGATGGTCGCCGGGAATGCCAGACGCAATCACCGCTTTGGTGATCTCGCCCACCTGCCCCGGCAAGGTGCCACCATTGGTGTCGCACAAAACGATCCAGCGCGCCCCAGCTTTGTAGGCTGCATGCAGACATTCCAACGCGTAATCCGGGTTGGCTTTGTAACCATCAAAGAAGTGTTCCGCGTCAAACAATGCCTCGCGTTTCTGCGCCACGATATGTTCGAAACTAGCGCGGATGTTATCAACGTTTTCGGCCAGCGTGATCCCCAGCGCCGTTGTCACATGAAACTCATGCGCCTTGCCGACCAGACAAATACTGTCAGTCCCGGCATTCAACACACCCGCCAAAAACTCATCATTCTCAGCCGAGCGCCCCGCCCGCTTGGTCATCCCAAACGCGGTGAACTTGGCACGGGTATTTGGCGGTTGCTCGAAGAACTCGCTGTCGGTTGGATTGGCCCCGGGCCAGCCACCTTCGATATAGTCAATGCCCAGATCGTCGAGCGCCGCCGCAATGATGTGCTTTTCCGGGGTGGAAAACTGCACGCCCTGAGTTTGTTGACCATCGCGCAAGGTGGTGTCGAAGAGCGAGAGGCGTTCTTTAGTCATAGCTCACCCCTTTCTTCCGCCCGGCACCGCCGTGCAGCGCCCAAACCGCCCCCCCCCACGGGGCGGGCGATATTCTTTGTTGGGAAGTTGGTCATGTTAAATCCACTATTCTAGCGGGGTCAAATTCCGGTCCAGCACTAAGTTCAACTCCAGTCTTAGTCATATTCACCCTAACGCCAGCATCCACCAATGAGTCTTTCATGGCGTCCAAGGCGGAAAAGTCTTTGGTATCAATTGCCTCGTCTTTGAGTTCGTTGAAACGGTCGATATGCCAACTAAAGTCGTACCCCCCAACGAACCAATCCCCATATTGGGGCAATAAAAGACCCAAGAGCTGCGCGGAACCTAGAAATTCAGATTCGGCCTTTAATGTCGCTTCAGAATCTTTCCCCGACTTCATGGCCATCCAGCGTAAGAATAAGCCATTCAGTTCGTATAGGGCATTAGATGTATTTAAATCTTGGCCTAACGCAGCGACGATCAAGGAGCTGGGATCAGATGGATTTATTCCCGAAAGATTTTCGCGCCAACGATATAGATTTCTCTTGGATTCAGTCGCTTTTTCTTCCGTCCAATCCATTGGCTTGCGATAATGCGTACTCAACATCACAAACCGAATAACCTCACCCGGCACGCCCTGATCCAACAAATCCCGCACAGTGAAAAAGTTGCCCAACGATTTGGACATTTTCCGCCCTTCAACCTGCAACATCTCATTATGCAGCCAATACCGCGCAAACCCGTGGCCGCTGCACACGGATTGGGCGATCTCATTCTCATGGTGCGGAAACGTCAGATCATTGCCGCCGCCGTGAATATCAAATTCCGCCCCCAGCAATTCAAACGCCATCGCTGAACATTCAATATGCCACCCCGGCCGACCCCGGCCCCAGGGCGATGGCCAACCCGGCAAGTCATCCGTCGAAGGTTTCCACAGCACAAAATCCATCGGATTGCGTTTGTATGGTGCCACCTCAACCCGCGCACCCGCGATCATGTCGTCAATCGAACGCCCCGACAGTGCCCCATATTCAGTGTAACTTTCCACCGCGAACAACACATGCCCTTCGGCTTCATATGCGTGACCCTTGGCAATCAGCCCCTCAATCATCGCCACCATCTGCGGTACAAATTCCGTTGCCCGCGGCTCGGCGTCCGGGCGCATGGCCCCAAGCGCATCCATATCCGCGTGATACCAGTCTATCGTCTCATCCGAGCGTTCACGGATCAGTTCCTCCAACGACCGCCCGTCCCCGGCCTCAGCCCGCGCCAAAGCCGTGGCGTTGATCCGATCATCCACATCGGTGAAATTGCGCACATATTTGACGTGGTCCGCCCCATACACATGCCGCAGCAACCGGTTCAATACATCAAACACCAGCACAGGCCGCGCGTTGCCCAGATGCGCGCGGTCATAAACCGTCGGCCCGCAGACATACATCCGCACGTTTTCAAGGTCCAAAGGCGTAAACAGCTCTTTGGCGCGGCTTTTTGTATTATACAGGCGTATCTCGGTCATAGCTCAGTCCTCAGGCGATTGTCCCTGCGGGCTGTAGCAACTTCAACTGAAAAATAAAAGTAAACCGGCCCGCGAAAATGTCAGCGGATAATGCAACAAATATTGATTATGTTCCGGTTCATACCAACACTTTAACAGGAATTCCCGGTCAGACAATCCCATTTCACCTTTTCACAAATATCCCCGCCGGGGGCATCGCACGCCCGTTAAGGCGTGCTAAAAATAATGACGCCCTTCAGCGTCTCATTCAAAATAGCTGACGATCTCATATTCAACGCCGTCGCTGTCATCGAAATAAAACCGTCGCCCCGGCTCATAATTCCCGTGATTTGTCGGCGTGAAACCCGCGGCCTTAACCCGTGCCTCCACCCCGTCCAGATCATCAACGACGATGCCCACATGGTTCAACCCACCCAGCTGAGCGTAAGAATTCTGCGCCGCCGTTTGATTACCCCCCGGCCCAGTGTAAAGGGCCAGATAATCGCTTTGGGTGCCCACATGTATCGTAAAGCCACCATTGATCGCCTCTCCCTGCCAACGAATTTCCCAACCGAAAAGGTCATTCAACATGGCCGCCGTTACCTGCGGATTTTTCACCGTTATGTTCACATGTTCTAATCGCGTTTCCATGACGAAATTCCTTTGCCCTTGTTTAACTTTCGAATCCTTTGTAGTTCCTCAAGCTAACTTTAGGTCAAGGGTAAATATCATGCGTCAAATAAGGGGCCTTACCATTGGTCAAATCTCGGATCGCACCGGGCTGGCAGTTTCAGCCATTCGGTTCTATGAGGAAAAGGGCCTGGTCACGCCCGATCGCACCAGCGCCGGTCAACGCCGTTATGAGGGCGCGGATATCAGGCGGCTGTCCTTCGTGATGATTTCCCAGCAACTGGGGTTTTCACTGGCGGAAATTCAGGAATTGTTCGCCGGCCTGCCCGAGGGGCGCACCCCCACCAAGGCCGACTGGACGCGCATCGGTCGCGGGTTCCGACGCAATATTGATGAGCGGATCAGCAAACTTGCGGCTTTACGCGAAAAGCTGGACGGCTGCATCGGCTGCGGCTGCCTGTCGCTGAAAAACTGTGCGCTTTATAATCCCAATGACACAGCCGCCAGCAAAGGCACCGGCCCCCGTTACCTAAAGGGTGACAGCGCCCCATAAATAAAAAAGGGGCGCATCGTTTGAAACGACGCGCCCTTATCAGTTTTCCCGCCGAAAATCGGCAGGAGGGGAGAATTTAGTTTTCGACAGGCGCGACCGGGGCCGTTTCAACTGTCATCACATCGCCAGTGCCAAACAGATCGCTCAGGTGCAGCGCTGCAGTGATGTCATTCAGTTCCATGCCAAAGTTGCCCAGTGCGGCATCGGCCATTTCGCCGTAGGCCAGTGGGTTAAACCGCTCTGTGTAAAATTCTACGTCAAGCAGGTGGCCATAGGCACCGGGTTGGGCCCAATAGGCAAATGTCTGTGGGTCCAACAGAACGTCGTATGTGTCTGTGTCCAGCCATTTGGCCCAGGTTTCAACATTCATCATGTTGATATAGGTTTCTGGCTTCATCATCTGCGCCCAGGTTGCCGGATCAGACATGGCTGTATGGATGAAAGTATGGCTGCTTGGATCAGCAAAACCGATCCAGAAATCTGGGTCAGTGAAATTGATAGCCAATGTCGCATCAGCTTCGGCAGTTGAACCATCCCACCAGCTGGCGGCGTCAAATGGGTTACCAATTCGCACGCCTGCAACTTCAAATGAGCTGGCATTAGCAATTGTGCCAGTCAGGGCCAGTGTGGCAGCGACGGCAGCTGTTGTAAGTAGGTTTTTCATTTCATATCCCTTTTCGCGTTTATTCGTGCTGTTTAATCAGTCGGTTTTAACGGCCTCCCACACCAATTCGTAATGGCGCTTTCATCTCTTATATCATCATATTCGCATTTTAGAATATCTTTTTATTGCGACATAGTGACGTATTGTCCAAAAGATGATTTTTCGTCACGTAATTCTATTCTAATCATTGACTTAGCTAAAATATTACAAATGCAACACAATGACTTGCATTGAATGTGATGGCCCATTCCTGCATCGGTATGCGCAGCCAACTGGGGCTAAAACCAACAAAAGGGATAGTAAAATGACATCAACAAAAGCGATTCTTGCATTTCTGGGGCTCTTTGCCTTGGCCGCGTGTGAAACACCTGCCCACCCGGACACGAACGACCATAGCGCTGGCGGCGGCATGATGAATGACGGCGAAGTTATGTCGGGTGGCGAAGTCATGCTGGGCGACGACACCATGATGAGCGGCGGCTAAACCGTTTAACAATGCAAGCAAAACCTGTCGGCACCTGAAACATCACGTGCCGACATACCAAATATCATAAAATCCAAATTGACAGAACGGCAATTGCATGGCCACCTCCTGAAAAGAACAGAGGTGTATTATGAAATTGTCACAAAGAATTACCGGTCTCACTGGCGGCGGCTCTGACGGATGGGATTTGTTCATCAAAGCCCGCAAACTAGTCGCCCAGGGCCACCCGATTACCGAGCTGACCATCGGCGAACACGACATCCGAACTGATCCGATCATCCTGCAAGCCATGGATGCCTCTGCCCGCGGTGGTCACACTGGCTATGCCATGGTGCCAGGTGTCGACAGTCTGCGTGAAACAGTGGCCGGCAGGATCACCGAACGCACCGGTATCCCCACCACATTAGATAACATCCTGATCACACCGGGCGGGCAGTCAGCGCTGTTCGCCGCCCATTCAGCTGTGTGCGATACAGGCGACCGGGCGCTGTATTGTGACCCCTTTTACGCCACCTACCCCGGAACCCTGCGTGCAGTGGGCGCAACACCGGTCGCCATTCAAACCAAACCTGAAGATGATTTCCAACCCCGTCAGGCCGACATAGAAGCCGCGGCACAGGGCGCAAAATCCCTGCTGGTGAATTCCCCCAACAATCCTACAGGTGTCGTCTATTCGCGCCAAACCATGGAAAGTATCGCCGCGGCCTGCATCAAACATGACCTGTGGCTGATATCGGATGAGGTTTACGACACCCAGATATGGCAAGGCGAACATATCAGCCCGCGTGCCCTGCCAGATATGGTGCAACGCACGTTGGTTGTTGGCTCCATGTCCAAAAGCCACGCCATGACCGGATCACGCTGTGGCTGGGTCGCGGGCCCCGCTGAAGTGATCAGCCACATGATCAATCTGGCCACCCACACCACCTACGGCGTGCCCGGCTACATTCAGGACGCCGCTGAATTTGCTCTGAATGCCGGCCCGGAACTGGAGGAAAAGATAGCCGCGCCGTTTTTGCGGCGGCGTGACATCGCGGCACAGGTTATCAAAGGCCAGAATGTGGTGCGTTTGGTGCCCGCAGGCGGGGCCATGTACGTGATGCTCGATATTCGCGCCACGGGTCTTAGCGGCGAAGATTTCGGCTATGCCCTGCTGGACAAAGTACAAATCGCGGTGATGCCGGGCGAAAGCTTTGGCCAGGCCGCCGCTGGCCATATCCGCGTAGCCATGACCGTAGACGATGACAGTTTCAGGGACGCGCTGGTGCGCCTTGTCAATTTTGCACAGGAGATTAGCCCATGACCAACGACATCGGCGCAACTTTTCGCGCCCTGCACCGCCCCGGAAATCCGTTCATTCTGGCCAATGCCTGGGACATCGGCAGCGCCAAAATGCTGGCTGCCTTAGGGGCGCAAGCCATCGGCACGTCTTCGGCAGCCCATGCCTTTACCCTTGGTCGCACCGACGGGCAGATATCGCGCGATGAAGCCTTGTCCCACGCATCCGATCTGGCCACAGCCGTCAACTTGCCCATTTCTGGTGACTTTGAAAATGGTTTTGGAGAGGCCCCGGAAACAGTCGCTGAAACCGTGCGCCTGTCAGCCGAGGCCGGACTGGCCGGCATATCTATTGAGGACACGGCCCTACCCGACCAAACCGCTTACCCGTTTGATCTGGCCGTTGAACGCATTCGCGCCGCAGCCGATGCCGCCCGCGCGCTGCCCGGTGATTTTGTGCTGGTGGCCCGCACCGATGGCATCATGACTGGCGCCTACGATATAGATGAAGCCCTGAAACGTCTGGCCGCCTTTGATGCCGCCGGGGCCGATTGCCTGTATGCACCCCTGCCCAAAACCACCGGTGATCTGGCCCGCATTTGCCAATCAACCAGCAAACCGGTCAACGCGCTGGCGGCAGGCCCGACCTATACCGGCTTAAGCCGAACAGATTACGCCAACCTTGGCGTGGCGCGCATCTCGCTTGGTTCAGCTTTAGCGCGGGCCACCCATTCACTAATCCATGACGCCGCCAAAGACATGTTTGACGATGGCAGTTTTTCCCGCCTGTCCCCCGGTGTTTCCGGCGGTGATATTGACGCCATGATGGGTTAATTCCGGCCAAATCGTCCAAAAACGACCCCATGGCGCAAACAGACTTGACCGATATCTGATTTTGCCCGCAGCTTCGTAATTGGAAGGCATGGGCGTATGGATCAACTCAACTGGCTGATTGCATTACATGTTCGCACCATTGGTGCCGAACGTGGCTTTGCCGCCCGTGGGGCCCCGACCACCTGAAAAGTCACTATTCCCTTTGCTTTTCAGGACATCCCAAGAATGACAGATTCACCCCCACGCAGATCCGGTGGTCGCAACGCGCGCCGCGCTTTACGGGCCGCCCCCCTTGCCAAAGACCTGCGCCCTGTACGCCCCGGCATGTCGGGTGGCACTTTTAAGCCCCTAACTGACAGCGAAATTCGACGTATCCACTCGGCCGCTCTGGATGCATTGGAAGAAATCGGCCTGGCCGACGCCCCGCAATCAGGCATTGATTACATGGTCGGCGCCGGTGCCATATTGGGCGATGATGGCCGGTTGCGGTTTCCCCGCGCCGTCATAGAAGACACCGTTGCCCGCGCGCCCAAAAATCTTACCCTGCATGGCCGCGACCCAAAGCATGACATGGAATTGTCAGGCGCGCGCACCTATTACGGCACCGCCGGTGCGGCTGTGCATATGGTGGATGTGGCTGGGCGCGTCTACCGCGACAGCACCACGCAAGATCTGCACGATGCCGCCCGCATTGCCGACACCCTTGATAACATTCACTTTGTCCAACGTCCGATGGTGTGCCGCGATGTGCTGGACAATTTTGATATGGATATCAACACGATCTACGCCACCTGTACGGGCACCACAAAACACGTGGGCACATCGTTTTCTGACCCCAGCTTTGTAACCGGCGCGGTTGAACTGCTTTATATGATTGCAGGTGGTGAGCAGAAATTCCGCGACCGCCCATTTGTGTCGGCTTCCAACTGTTTTGTGGTGCCGCCGATGAAATTTGCCACCGAAAGCTGTCAGGCCATGGAAACCACAATACTGGCTGGCGTGCCGCTTTTGCTGTTGTCAGCCGGACAGGCCGGGGCCACATCACCCGCTCCCATAGCCGGGGCCATTGTGCAATCCGTGGCCGAATGTCTGGCCGGGTTGGTCTATTCTCAGGCTGTCAAACTCGGTGCGCCGGTGATGTTTGGCACCTGGCCGTTCGTGTCGGATTTGCGCACCGGGGCGATGTCCGGTGGTTCTGCTGAACAGGCATTGCTGACTGCGGCCTGCGCCCAGATGCACCAGTTTTACGGGCTGCCCGGCGGGGCACCTGCCGGTATGGCCGACAGCAAAATGCCCGATATGCAGGCGGGATGGGAACAGGCCACATCGGCCGTGTTGGCCGGTATGGCCGGGCTGAACCTGATCTATGAAGCCGCCGGCATGCATGCCTCACTGTTGGGTTTTTGCCATGAAAGCCTGATCCTTGGGGATGATCTGATCGGCGGTGCCTTGCGCTGTGTGCGTGGTATTGAAGTGAACGAGAACACCATAGGCCTGGACACAATGCGCGCGGTTTGCCTTGGCGGTCCGGGGCATTATCTGGGTCAGGACCAAACCCTGTCGCTGATGCAAACCGAATATATCTATCCAGCCCTTGGCGACCGGACTTCACCGAAAGAATGGGAAGAGATGGGCCGCCCTGATCTGCTGCTTAACGCGACAGCAAAGAAAGAAGAAATCCTTGCCACCCGGTCCGCCGCCCGGTTTGACCCGAAACTGGACGCCGAAATCCGCGCCAAATTCAACATCCACCTGCCCGCCTAAGCGCCGGCGCGCTCTTCCAATGCCAGCCACTCGGCCTCAGCCTGATCAATTGCAGCCTGGCGCGATATCAGCGCATCGGTTGCCTTTTGAAACTTGGCCGGATCACGGGTGAACAGCTCGGGGTCCGACATCAACACAGTCAGTTTGGTGATTTCAGCTTCATACTTTTCAATCAACACTGGCAATTCTTGCAGGCGGTGTTTTTCGGTGAAAGAAAGGCCGGAACGGGTTGATTGCAGTGGTTTTTCCGCCTTATAACGGCGCGGTTTTACAGCCACGTCTTCGGTACCATACGCACGCCTCTGCGCCTGATAATCGCTCCAGCCACCGGCGTATACTACGGCCTGCCCGTCGCCTTCCATAGCGATTGTGCTGGTGGCCACGCGATCAATAAAATCGCGGTCATGGCTTACCAGCAGCACAGTTCCTTCATAATCCGCCAGCAATTCCTGCAACAGATCAAGGGTTTCAATATCCAGATCATTGGTCGGCTCATCCAATACCAACAAATTACTTTGCCGCGCCATCAACCGCGCCAATAACAGCCGGGATTTTTCGCCCCCCGACAGGCTGCGCACTGGCGCGCGGGCCTGGGCATCCGAAAACAGAAATTCTTTCAAGTACCCGACAACATGGCGCGGTATCCCCCGCACCATGATCTGATCGGCCTTACCGGACACGGCCATATCAGGGTCCCCGGTCAGGTTTTCCCACAGGGATTTATCCGGCATTAGCCCGGTGCGGTTTTGATCAAACGTCACCATTTCAACAGTGCCGCCCAACCGAACCTGCCCGGCATCCGGCGTTTCCTGCCCAATCAGCATTTTCAATAGCGTGGTCTTGCCCACCCCATTTGGTCCGACCAGTGCAATCCTGTCACCGCGCGCAACCCGCAAGGAAAAGTCGCGCAATATCTCCTGCCCGTTAAAATCCTTAGAAATACCAACGGCTTCAATCACCAGCTTGCCAGATTTTTGCCCCGCCTCAAACGCCATGCCTGCCGTGCCCTGACGGCGAATCATCCCGGCCCGTTCACTGCGCAAATCCCCAAGGGCACGCACCCGGCCCTGATTGCGCTTGCGCCGCGCTGAAATGCCTTCCACCGCCCACCTGGCTTCGGCTTTGATCTTACGATCCAGCTTATGGCGGTTCAGGTCTTCCTCGGCCCAAACCGTATCACGCCAGACCTCAAAGGCGTCAAACCCCTTTTCCTGGCGACGCACAACACCGCGATCAATCCACAACGTGCCCCGGGTCAGGCTGCGCAAAAACGCCCGGTCATGGCTGATCAGCACATAGGCCGACCGTGTGGCGCGCAATTGTTCCTCAAGCCAGCCAATGGCAGTGATATCCAGGTGATTAGTCGGCTCATCCAGCAACATCAACGCCGGTTCCTGTGCCAGCAATCCGGCCAGAGCTGCCCGCCGCCGCTCGCCACCCGATGCCGTGGTCACAGCCATCTCAGGGTCGAACTTCAACCCCTCGGCAACCCGCTCCACCCGGTACATTTCAGATGGTTCCAGCCCACGGGACGCAAATTCACCAAGCGTTGAAAACCCTGACATATCAGGGTCTTGCTCCATATAACCAATGTTAACCCCGGACCCAGCAACCACCGATCCGCGATCCGCCTCAACCAGCCCGGCCATGACCTTCATCAGCGTTGACTTACCCGACCCATTGCGCCCCACCAGCGCCAGCCGATCCCCCGGCTGCACAACCACATCCAGCCGGTCAAAAACCGGATCACCACCAAATGTCAGCGATATATCAGAGACTTGTAAAACCGGTGCGCGTGCCATGCCTAGCTGCTACAAGCCGCACTTTGGTAGGTCAACAGCTTCTTCTTTTGAAAATATTTTCCCGCCGGAGGCACCTTTGCAGGTACCCAATTCTTTGCCGTAAATTCAGCTATCCGCCAAACCCGCCACCTGATCGGCCAATGTTTCCCAGTAATCTGCGCAGGAACGGAACTTTGGCGGCCGTTGTTTGTGTGACCCGACGCGACAAAGTAATCACCTGGCCGTTCTCAAGCCCAAACCGTTCAATGTTAGAAACCCGACCACTGCGGTTAAAACTGATTGTCACAACCTCGCGCTCAATTTCCTTTGGCGCCTGAAAGGCAAAATGGCGAAACCGGCTTTCGACGTAATACCAGGTGCCATCATCCAACAGTCCCTCTGCTGTTGGGCGTCCGATAACGGTTTCCACCGTTTCACGAGTGTCCGAGCCAACAATAACATTTTCCAGTTCCAATGCACTGGGAGCGTAGCCATGGTTGCGAAACTGCGTCGCACAGGACGCAGTTGTCAAAACCACCAGCCCAAGTATCATTGTTTTCACGGTTCCTGCTCGTTTGCCCATCTCGCCCCCTTGCCATGTGGCTTTGCGCCTTTTATCCGGCTTACATAATCTATGCCCCCTGTTCAAGAAGACATGCCATGACACAACATGATCCCGCCACACCCAGTTCACTGTCCTTTTTGGTTTCTGACCTACCTAAAAGACGCGAGCAAAAAGTTCTATTGACCCCAGACGCTGAGGAACGCAAAGAAATTGCAGAAAAACTAGGTGTTCTGGCGATTAAAAAGCTTCGTTTCTCGGGGTTTCTGAAAGCAGCCGGTAAAACAGATTGGCAGTTTTCGGCAGAATTGGGCGTAACAGTGGTCCAAAGCTGCGTGATCACTTTGGAACCCGTCACCACCCGCATCCAGGAAACAACGGAACGCAGGTTTGTTAAAACCCTGCCAGAAATGGAAGCCAACAGCGAAATGGAAATTCCTGAAGACATTTCTGTTGAAGCCCTGGGCACCCATATTTTCCCCGCCCAGATCATGCTGGAAGCCCTGATCCTTAACCTGCCGCAATTTCCCCGTTCACCCGGTGCTGCTCTTGTCAGCACCAATTTTACTGAGCCCGGTAAAGCCGCAATGACCGATGCTGACACCCGGCCCTTTGCCGGGCTGAAATCCCTGCGCGACGCCGCGAAAAGAGACACAGATTGAATCCACTTAAATACCCCTTGCGTTGCGCAAGATTCGCAGTATGTTCCCGGCCTTGTTTACAAGATAGGTTGGACACGGTCGCGCATTGCGCGTAAGACCCGGATAAGACTTGAAATCAGGATGGGGCGCGCCCCAAACCCCATAGCCCCGAGGTTTACGACATGGCTGTCCCAAAGAGTAAAATCACACGTTCCAGACGCGGAATGCGTCGCGCCCATCAGGCCCTAACTGCAGCCAATCCTGCGGAATGCCCCAATTGCGGAGAGCTAAAGCGCCCGCACCACGTTTGCCCGTCCTGCGGTCACTATGCAGAGCGCGAAGTTGTTGCTGTCGTCGACGATATCGACTTTGACGACGAAGACGCGGCGTAGGGCCGGTTTTCAGGCAATCCGGGCATGGCGGAAACCCAATCAACTAACACCGGCACTGCCCGCCGTATTATCATTTCTGTTGACGCTATGGGCGGAGACCTGGGCCCGGCGGCTGTTGTCGCCGGTATTGCCTTGTCCGCTGCTAAAAACCCCGATGTTGGCTTTATTCTGCACGGCCCCGCAGAAGAACTTAAGCGCCTGATCGTTCGCAAACGCGGGTTGATCGAACGGGTAGAAATCCGGCATGCTGATGATGTGATCACCATGGACGAAAAACCCAGCCACGCCATGCGCAATGGCAAGGGCAGCTCCATGTGGTCCACCATTGACGCCGTCAAAGATGGCGACGCATCGGTTGCAGTTTCCTGTGGCAACACCGGGGCGCTAATGGCTATTTCAATGATCCGGCTTCGCAAAATGGACGGCGTAAACCGTCCGGCCATTGCCTGCCTTTGGCCGTCGCGTTCAAAGAACGGTTTCAACATCATGCTGGATGTGGGGGCAGATATCCGCGCCGACGAACAGGATCTGTTGCAATACGCCACAATGGGCGCCACCTATGCGCGCAACGGACTGGGCCTGAATTCCCCCAGGGTCGGTCTGCTGAATGTGGGAACTGAAGAATCAAAGGGACGCGCCGAACTTAAAGACGCCCACGAATTAATTGGCAATCGGGCTGAAGCCGGCGCATTTGAATTTGTTGGCTTTGTTGAAGGTATCGACATCCCTTCTGACCGCGTCGATGTCATCGTTACCGATGGTTTCACCGGCAATGTTGCCCTTAAAACCGGTGAAGGCACGGCCAGCCTGATCAGTGAATTTCTGCGCGAGGCCTTTAAGGCTACGCCTTTTGCCCGCATCGCCGCCCTGTTGGCACTGACCTCACTCAAGCGCCTGTCGCGCCGGATTGATCCCCGCCGCGTTAATGGCGGGGTATTTTTGGGGCTGAATGGCACCGTCATCAAATCACACGGCTCGGCAGATGCCACCGGAATTGCGGCGGCCGTTAATCTGGCACTGCGTCTGGCCGAAAGCGGTTTTACAGATAGGTTGGCCGCCCGGGTTGCTTCCCAGGCCACCACGCGCCATGCTTCTATACAGGGAAAAAATGGTGCGGGTATATGACGATACGGGCAGTAATTCGCGGGGTTGGGCATTACCTTCCCGAACGTATCGTTGAAAACTCAGAATTTGAAAAAACCCTTGAAACAACGGACGAATGGATACGCAGCCGCACTGGCATAGCGCGCCGCCATTTTGCCGCTGATGGACAGCCCACCTCCGATCTGGCGACCCGCGCCGCCAAGGCAGCCTTGGCAGATGCCGGGCTAAATACCGATGATATCGACGCAATAATCCTGGCTACCTCAACGCCGGATAACACCTTCCCCGCCACTGCCACCATGGTGCAAAGTGCGCTTGGCATGACCCATGGCTTTGCCTTTGATGTGCAGGCAGTTTGTGCGGGTTTTGTCTATGCGCTGGCGAACGCTAACGCGCTGATTGTATCGGGTCAGGCCAAACGTGTTTTGGTTATCGGTGCCGAAACCTTTTCCCGTATTCTGGATTTTACTGATCGGGCTACCTGCGTGCTGTTTGGCGACGGTGCCGGGGCCGTGGTACTGGAAGCATCTACCGGATCGGGCACATCAAATGACACCGGCATCCTGTCGGTTGACTTGAATTCGGACGGATCGCACCGCGATTTGCTATTTGTGGACGGCGGCGTCTCCACTACCGGCACTGTTGGTGTTTTGAAAATGCAGGGGCCGGAACTGTTCAAACACGCCGTAGTGAAGCTGGCGCAAACTGCGCGTACAGCCCTGTCTAAGGCCGATCTTGGTGATGCCGATCTGAATTGGATTGTTCCGCATCAGGCCAATATTCGTATCATCGCCGGCACCGCCAAAAAGCTGGGATTATCCATGGATCAAGTGATTGTAACGGTGCAAGATCACGGCAATACATCGGCAGCATCGATTCCCTTAGCCCTGTCCACAGGCAAGGAAAATGGTAAATTTTCAGCCGGTGATATCCTGTTATTAGAGGCAATCGGTGGTGGTTTGGCCTGGGGATCGGTGGTTTTACGCTGGTAAACGCCTAAATCGGGCTATTAACAGCGTATCCCAAGCTCTTGATATTGACTCGTAATTCGCCCTTGTCCTATGTTTTCTAAACGCAACATACGGGGGACGGAAATGAGCGGTAAAACTTTGACCAGAATGGATTTGTCTGAAGCTGTCTATAATGAGGTTGGTTTGTCGCGCAATGAAAGCGCGCAATTGGTGGAAAATGTTCTGGCCCACTTGTCAGATGCCTTGGTGAAAGGTGAATCTGTAAAGATTTCATCTTTTGGTACTTTCAAGGTGCGATCCAAGTCAGCCCGCGTCGGACGAAACCCCAAAACCGGGCAAGAGGTTCCGATCTCGCCACGCCGGGTACTAACGTTCCGTCCTTCACATCTGATGAAAGACCGAGTCGCTACCGGTAACAAAGGGTAAGGTCCCTTAAATATGAATAAATCGCCCGATGCTTTTCGCACGATCTCTGAGGTCGCCGATTGGCTTGGCACGCCCACCCATGTCCTGCGATTTTGGGAAAGCCGCTTTACCCAGGTAAAGCCGGTGAAACGTGCGGGCGGGCGACGCTATTATCGTCCTAAAGACATGGAACTTTTGGGCGGCATCAAAAAACTGCTGCACGGCGACGGCATGACAATTCGCGGCGTGCAGAAGTTATTGCGCAAAGAAGGTATCCGTCACGTGGCTAACTTGTCGCCACCCGTGGATTTAACCGGTGTGATCCAGGCCACAGCAGACGAAGCCGCCATTGAAATGGATGCGGTGCCGGAAAAAACCGAAAATATTGTTCCGATCAAACAAACATCTCGTATTTCTGCCCTGGCCCAAAAACACGCAAAATCCAGAACCGCGCAACCGCCCCAGGAAGAAGTTGCAAGCGATGTATTGGAAAGCAAGAAAGTTTCTAAAACCAAAGAACCAGCGGCCTTAGGTAATGAGGTTCCCGACGATCCTAACGATACCCAGGAAGCAGTATCATCGATCACCAGTGTTGCGGCGGCCCTGCGCCGGGCGTCGGGTAAAAATGCCCCTAAACGCCCCGAACCCGAAGTTTTCAATGAACTTTACGATCGTTTGGTGCGCTTACACAAATC
Organism: Paracoccaceae bacterium; assembly: GCA_965224795.1. Taxonomy (GTDB): domain Bacteria; phylum Pseudomonadota; class Alphaproteobacteria; order Rhodobacterales; family Rhodobacteraceae; genus NVTR01. Next base: position 312,645 of record CBDDAE010000001.1, read on the forward strand.
CATGGATGATGGCCCTGCATCTGGCACCGGTGACTAAAGCCGCATTTGATGCCTATTCTCGCTTGCCCCCGCGCACAAAAGCAGTATTTAGGACCGCGTGTCGGGCTATGGCGCAGTCTGGTAGCGCGTCCGTCTGGGGGACGGAAGGTCGCAGGTTCGAGTCCTGCTAGCCCGACCAGCAATTCCCGCCCGCTTTCGCACATGCGACGCGGGCGTATTTTGTTACACTTTTCGGCACCGGGGGACACTTAAACATGGTTATTTCCGGCGTATTGGCCGATCAGCAAATACGCGCCCTGATCGCATCTGACGGTATCCAGTCTGATACACCAATTTCTGCTGAACAAATACAACCCGCCTCATTAGATCTGCGCGTCGCCGCCACTGCCTACCGTGTGCGCGCTTCATTTTTAGCCGGTAAAAACCGCACAGTTGCTGCGCGTCTGCAAGATTTCGTCATGCATGAAATTGATCTGACAGGCGGCGCAGTGCTGGAAAAAGGCTGCGTTTACGTTGTGCCTTTAATGGAAAGTCTGAACTTGCCAAAGGGTATGACTGCCGCTGCCAGCGCCAAATCCTCAATCGGCCGACTTGACCTGCTAACCCGGATTATCACCGATAAAGGGGTGGAATTTGATCGTGTTTCTGACGCCTATTGCGGCCCGCTTTATGTGGAAATTTGCCCACGTTCATTCTCTGTGGTCGTTCAGCCGGGGCAAATGCTAAACCAGATTATTTTTCGCCAAGGCCAGACCACCATTGACGATGATGCACTACGCGCCTTGCACAAAAAGTCGCCGATTGTGGATGGCCCAGCCACCATATCCCAGGGCTTGGGATTTTCCGTTGATCTGAAACCAAAATCCGGCGATTTGGTCGGCTACCGCGCCAAGCCCCATACCAGTGTCATTGATCTGGCAAAACTGAACCACTACCACCCGGCGGATTACTGGGAAGAAATACGCACAAAATCTGGCTGGATCATCCTTGATCCCGGAGCGTTTTATATTCTGGTTAGCCGCGAAGCCATTGCCATTCCACCTGACCACGCCGCCGAAATGGCCCCCTATTTAGCCATGGTCGGTGAGTTTCGCGTGCATTATGCAGGTTTTTTTGACCCGGGCTTTGGCTACGATGCGGCTGGCGGGGCCGGATCACGCGGTGTGCTGGAAGTGCGCTGCCACGAAGCCCCGTTTGTTTTAGAACATGCCCAGGTGGTAGGACGACTGGTCTATGAAAAAATGGCCGAAATCCCCCAAACACTGTACGGGGCCGATCTGAAATCCAACTATCAGGGTCAGGGCCTCAAACTTTCAAAGCACTTTCGCTCCTGAAAAATTTATCTCAACTTGGTGAATGCAAACATCAATAATTAACAACTACATACGCCCAATACGTCGCGCCATTCGAATGCTTTTGCGGGCTTTCTTGGCAAGCTCTTTGCTTTGCTTGGCCTGAGCTGCAGTTTCAGGGGAATTGTCTTTTGTATCCCCCCTACCGCGGGTGGCCAAATCAATTCCGGCATCAATTCCGCGGTTCATTATTTTGCGCACAAACAGGCGCATAAACATTGAAATCAGCCGCTCTATATTCATTTTCTGATCCTTCCTTTGCCTCTATTCGTCTTCAAACAATTCTGTCTGATCCTCGGGATCATCTTCCCCGTCACCCAATTCCAAAGCGGCCCCCGGTGGCGGCCGGTTTTCCAACAATCCTGCAGCGCGCAATTCGCGTAGCCCCGGCAGGTCGCGGGCATTTTCCAGCCCGAAATGGTCTAAAAATCCCTGGGTCACCACATATGTCACCGGTCGCCCGGGCGTCATCCGGCGACGGCCAAATCGTATCCATTCCAATTCCAGCAGCTGGTCTACAGTTCCGCGGCTAACACTTACGCCCCGAATTTCTTCTATCTCTGCCCGCGTCACCGGTTGGTGATAGGCAATGATTGCCAGAGTTTCGACAGCTGCGCGCGAAAGCTTACGTGTTTCTACGGTTTCCTTGCGCATCAAAAACCCAAGGTCCGGTGCCGTTCGAATGGCCCAGCTCTCGCCAACTTTTACAACCTGTACACCGCGACCGTCATAGCGTTTTTGCAATTCTTCCACAGCCAGCGCACCATCAGCACCATGTGGCATACGGGCATTCAAATCCGCCACCGTTACCGGTTCAGCCGTTGCAAACAAAATGGCTTCGACCATGCGCACTTGCTCCATCAGCGGCGGCGCTTCAAACAGGCTTTCTTCTGGTGTCTCAGACATCCGGCATCTTTCGTATTTCAATTGCAGAAAATGTTTCGCTTTGGCGCAGTTCAATCCTACCTGCTTTCGCCAGTTCAAGTGTCGCCGCGAAATTTGCCGCAGTGGCTGAACGGCGCATACCCGGGTCAGTTTCCCAACCTTCCGGTAAGTAGCTGGATAAATCCGTCCACTCACCCGCATAACCAATCAATCCGCGCATACGCTCCAGCGCCGCCTCCATGGTCATTATCCGGTCGCGGTCCACCGAATAGGGCCGAAATTCGTCCTTGGTACGAATGCGCGCATAGGCTTGCATTAAATCCAGCAGCGTCGCCGTATAGGTTGTTTTACGAACCCGCGATATACCTTCAGGCACCCCGCGCACAAAAAAATCACGCCCCTTTTGGTCGCGCGCCATGATCTTGGCGGCTGCTTCACGCATGGCTTGCAGGCGCTCCAGCTGAAACGCAAGATGCGCAGCCAGTTCAGCCCCCGTCGGACCCTCATCTGCCGGGTCAGGCGGCAATAAAAGGCGCGATTTCAGGAACGCTAACCAGGCGGCCATCACCAAATAGTCGGCCGCCAACTCGATACGCAGTTCGCGGGCCTTTTCAACGAAACCTAAATACTGCACAGCCAATTCCAGAACAGAAATTTTCCGCAAATCGACCTTTTGGGTTCGCGACAGAACCAGCAACAAATCAAGCGGCCCTTCAAAGCCGTCCACGTCAACAATCAACGCTTCACCGGTCAACCGATCCTCGACAGATTGAAGTTCCATTTCAAATATATTGTCAGACATAGGGGCTGCCCCCCAGTATGTCGGCAAGCTCGGTCTCAAGGGCTGGGATGTCGACGTCCTGGCATCCAGATCGTAAACTCAAGGCTGTCTCGGCCCGATCCTGAGCCCGGGAATTCATATTCCCGCAAGCCTGCGCAATGGCCTGCATTTCAGACAAAAATCCGTTACAATGCAAAACAATATCACAGCCGGCCTGCAAAGCGCGTTCACTGCGCTCTGCCACCGTGCCCTGCAGCGCCTGCATTGAAATATCATCGGTCATCAATAGCCCTTGAAACTCAATCTGCTCTCGTATCAGGGAAATAAGCTGTTTGGAATGGGTCACCGGTTTATCATCCAGCGCACTGTAAACAATATGGTTGGTCATCGCCATTGGCAGATCAGCCAAACCCGCAAACACGGCAAAATCCGTGGCCTTCAGTTCTGTTGCTGATGTCCCCACGACCGGTAAATCATCATGGCTGTCCGACACTGCACGTCCCTGCCCCGGCATGTGTTTAAGCACCGGTAATACCCCGGCAAACAACATCCCATCTGCCACTTCACGGGCTATTTTCGTAACCGCCAGGGCACCGTCACCGTAGCACCTATTGGCCAGGATAGCGTGGGTTTCATGTGTGGCGATATCGGCCAAAGGCGCGCAATTACAATCAATCCCCACAGCCTGCAATTCCGAAGCGATCAGGCAATAGCGCAACCACATACTGCGCGCCGCCCCGGTTCCGGCCAGCCGCACCTGATCAATAGGCGGCAACCACTGACGCCAATGGGGGGCACGCATGCGTTCGACCCGCCCACCTTCCTGATCAATTAAAATGGGGGCATCGCGCCCAACTGAATGGCGCAAATCCCGGCATAGCTGTAACAACTGATCCGGGGTATCCACGTTGCGCGCAAACAGAATGAATCCCCAGGGCTGCGCTTCTTTGAAAAAGTCTTTCTCGTCAGACTTCAGGCGCAGGCCTTCACAGCCAAAAATATATGCGCCCTGCCCCATTTACCGGGTGACAACGGGGATGCAATTGGCTTGTCCTGCCAGTAATGCCGAACAGAACCGCCGTGCATCCGACAGATCATCAAAGCCATGCGCCCGCAGGCGGTAAAACACCTTGCCACCTGATTGGGCCTGCTCAATAACCCGGGCTTTTCCGGCCATGAAATCTTCAAATTTTGCCGATATTTTTGTCCATTCAAACTTGGCGACATCAACCGTTTCATAGGCCCCTAATTGTGCCAACCGCGTCCCGGCCGGAATTTGACTGGGTGCCACAGACGTAACCGGATCAACCGAAGCCCCAGAGGCATCCGCGCTGCTTACAGCAACATTCGTCCTTGCAGGGCGAAGTGTCGGTAAAATTGACTTGGAAACACCCGGTATCGTCGCCGCAATGGCGTCGGCTTGCGGGGCATTTTCTTCCTGCAAAACCGGTGTGGTAATCTGGCTGCTTTCAACTTGTCGCAATGTCGCCTCAATAAGCGACGCTTGATCGGCCACGACGGGTTCAAGTGCCTCGGCACTGTCGCTAAGCACCGGGGCTGAAGACGACAAAGCATTTTCGTCCGGTACCGGCACATTTGTCACCAGTTGTTCCGCTTGCATTTGCTGCAACACCTCAGCTGTCTGGTCTTCACCATTTAAAACTGTGGGTTTTGGTGCCAATACCAGCCGATCAGCTGGCGCTTCGGCTTCCCCAACCGCTGCGATGTTATTCACTGCCAATCCCTGGTGCAGGGCACTTAACCCGCCTGGGTCATCGGGTGTTATTCGCATCGGTCCTTCCAACGCGCGCACCACCGGAACACCGGATACGTCTCGCACCAGTAATTGATATCCCCACCAGACCAACCCGGCCATCAAAGTAATTGAAATCAAAGCGCCTAACCAATTCACAAGAACCGTTAGATTCGCGCCACCAGCCGGTGCAACTACACCGACATCACCATATTGAATTTCCGCCATTTTCGCCTCACTGCTCCAAGCTAGCGGGCGTAAAACGCCCACCTCTCAGATTATCTTGCCTACACCTCGCCCCGGTATAGTCGGCGGTTGCACCTGTTATTCAGCGCATTTCCGTCGCCGGAGTCACCCCCAGAATACCAAGTCCTGCAGAGATTACAACGGCTACGGCCCGTGGCAGCGCGATTTTCGCCGCCGAGGCTGCTGAATCACCGTCCTGCAAGAAACGCAGCTCGGGTTTTTCATTGCCCCGGTTCCACAGCCCGTGGAAATCTGACGCCAAATCATACAGGTAAAACGCGATGCGATGCGGCTCACGGGTTCGGGCGGCAATTTCAACGATACGCGGCCATTCCGCCAGTTTGCGGGCCAGCGCAAACTCGGCCTCATCCTCTAAATACCCGGTATCCACCAGCCCAATCCCGGCATCATTCGCCTTGCGCAGCACCGAACACACCCGCGCATGGGCGTATTGCACATAAAATACCGGGTTTTCCTTGGATTGCTCGCGCACCTTGTCCAGATCAAAATCCAGCGGCGCTTCGTTCTTGCGGGTCAGCATGACAAACCGGGTCACATCGCGCCCGACCATTTCAACCACCTTACGCAATAAAACAAACGTCCCGGCACGCTTAGACATCTTGAACGGCTGGCCATTCTCATACAGCCGCACAAGTTGCGTCAGCTTTATATCTAACGGAACTTTGCCCGCCGAAAGTGCTGCTACAGCCGCCTTCATCCGCTTGACATAGCCGCCATGATCCGCGCCCAAAATATCAATCAGCTCATCAAAACCGCGCTCTATCTTGTCATAGTGATAGGCGATATCCGGGGCAAAATAGGTCCAGGATCCGTCCGACTTCTTCACCGGCCGATCCACATCATCGCCGTGCTCGGTTGATTTGAACAATGTCTGCTCACGCGGTTCCCAATCATCGGGCAGCTTACCCTTGGGCGGCTCCAACGTACCCTCATAGATCAGCCCCTTGGCGTCCAGATCAGCAATTGCCGCTTCAATCCGCCCCGATCCATACAGCGATTTTTCACTGTAAAACACGTCCATTTCAATGCCCAAAGCCGCCAGATCACCGCGGATCAGATCCATCATCGCAGCCGTGGAAAATTCCCGCAGCTCGGCCAGCCAATCCGCCTCAGGCGCCTCAACCAACGCGTCGCCGTGAATGTCCTTAAACGCCTCACCAATCGGCACCAGATAGTCGCCGGGATACAGGCCTTCGGCAATTTCCGGACTTAACCCGCAAGCTTCCCGGTACCGCTCAAAAACCGAGCGCGCCAACACGTCCACCTGCCCGCCGCCATCGTTGATGTAATATTCCCGCGTGACATCATACCCGGCAAAATCCAGCAAGCTGGCCAGCGCATCGCCAAATACAGCGCCCCGCGCATGGCCCACGTGCAGCGGGCCCGTCGGGTTGGCCGACACAAATTCCACATTCACCTTTTGTCCGGCCCCAATGTCCGAACGGCCAAACCCTGCTCCATCCGCCAAAACACCTGACACGATGCCTGCCCAAACACTTGCGTCCAGCCGCAGGTTCAAAAACCCCGGCCCGGCAATTTCTACTTCAGAAATCCGCGCATCGCGGCGCAAATGAATCGCCAGTTTTTCAGCAATATCACGCGGCTTCATCCCCGCCGGTTTGGCCAACACCATCGCTGCATTGGTCGCCATATCACCGTGTGACGCATCGCGCGGCGGCTCAACACTGACATTGTCAAAACTCAGCCCGGCAGGCAATTCACCCGCTGCAACCATGGCCGAAAGACACTCAACCACCGCCACCCGGATATCTGCAAATACGTTCATAACATCAGTCCCAAAAATCTCTGTGCGGGTCTATCACGCCCCGGCCCAAGGTCAACGGCGCTAAATCCATAACCTAATTGCTTTCCAAATCAGATTGGGCCTAAAAACAAGGCAATAGTATTTAAGGTATTTTATGACCAAAACCACTCCGCTCACCGGCACATGGGCATTAATCAGCTGGCACAATACCCATGGCGACGGCCACAAAACCTACCCGCTTGGGCCAGACGCCACCGGCTATATCAGCTACTCAGCCGATGGTTTCGTATTCGTGCACCTGATGGCGGCAAACCGGACCCTGTACAGCGTAAACGATCCTTTCAATGGCAACGCGGCCGAAGACAGCGCCGCCATCAAATCCCAAATCACCTATGCCGGACCTTACGATTTTCATGGGGACCACGTAATCCACAATGTCACGCAATCCTCCTGCCCCAACTGGGTGGGCACGCAGCAACACCGGATGGTGCGCTTTGAAGGCGACAGCTTGATCCTCAGCGCTGCCGGTGCCCGGTTTCAGGGTCAGGATGTCACGGCCCAGGTCCACTGGAAACGCGCCAGCCGCTAAACGCTCAGATGCGCGATAAACCCCTTGATGTAGCTGTCCCACCCCGCATCATGCATGGCAATGCTTTCCGGCCTGTCAAACCCGTCATGAGTGACGTCAACCCGACACCCTGCCCCAAATGCGCTGAAACGCACGGTAATTTCGCTCACCTCACCGTCACCGTTCCACTCCCAAGAATAACGCAGGCATTTGTCCGGTTCAAACACCGAAAACCGCCCTTCGCAACGGGCTTCAATCTCGCCGCCCTCCATGAACAGCTGATACAGCCCTCCATTTCGTGGTTCTACATTCATCCGCGTCGCCGGTGCTATCACCGTGCCTGACGAAACCCAGGCCGAAAACACCCGTGCCACATCAAATGCCAGATCATAGGATTTCTCAATTTGCATCTCTCACCCTCCGCAAGCCCGGTAACACCAACTTCTTTTGTAGATAAATACTCTCGCCGGGGGCAGCCGATTTTTCGCCAGAAAAATCGCCCCGCGACGCACGCAGTGCGGCGCAAGCCCTGGGCAACCAGACACTACCTCAACAACCGCCCATGTTCAGAAATGGCAAACCTGTCCGTCATCCCGGCCACATAATCCAGCACCACCCGTGCCAGTTCGGTGTCACCCTTACAGGCCGCCACATCACCGCGCCACTGGTCCGGCAACAGCTCGGGGCGCGCCAGATACAGTGGAAACAGCTCCTCGATCACGCGGGTAACCCGGGCGCGCTCCACCATAACACTTGGGGCGCGGTACATGCGCTTGAACAAAAACGCTTTGATCGCCTTGATCTCCATATACAGTTTCTTGGAAAACCGGATCATCGGCTTGCCAAGGGCGCGAATATCTTCAGCAGACTTGGGATCCGCCGCCGCCAGACGGGTTTGCGCAATGGCAATCACATCCTCGACCATCACCCCAAACACCCGGCGCAATGCCTCATGCCGGCGTCGCATGGTATCCAACCCCGGATACAACCGATCCACCTCGGCAAATGCCGGCCCGGTCAGCGGCAATTCCATCAGATCCGCCTCATCAAACAATCCGGCCCGTAAACCGTCATGCAGATCATGGTGGTTGTAGGCCACATCATCGGAAAACGCCGCCACCTGAGCTTCAGCGCTGGCATAGCCATCCAGCTCCAAATCATACACATCGTTAAATTCGGCCAGCGCATAAGGCACATCCCCGGTCACCGGCCCGTTATGTTTGGCAATGCCCTCAAGGGTTTCCCAGGTCAGGTTCAGCCCGTCAAAATCCGCATAATGGCGTTCCAGCCGCGTCAATATCCGTATCGCCTGCGCATTATGATCAAAACCACCGTAGGGTGACATCAGCACTGCCAACGCGTCTTCTCCAGTGTGACCAAACGGTGGATGCCCCAGATCATGGGCCAGCGCCACTGCCTCGGCCAGCTCCTGATTTAGCCCCAAAGCCCCAGATATGGTGCGCGCCACCTGCGCCACTTCGATCGTGTGGGTCAGCCGCGTGCGGTAATAATCGCCCTCATGTTCAACAAACACCTGGGTCTTGTGTTTCAGCCGGCGAAAACCAGATGAATGGATAATCCGGTCGCGATCCCGCTGGAACGGACTGCGAAACGTGCTGATCACCTCATCAAATTGCCGCCCCCGGCTTTTATCCGGGTCCGACGCATAGCTTGCGCGCATTTTGTCGCCTCATCTTGCCGTACTGTCCCGCCCCCCCTATATTGGCTTTGTTAACAAAGCGAAACACCCGAGAACCAGCAAATGAACATACCACCCAAAGTCACGCCCCGCGCCTTCGCCCGTCTGGCAGAAATCAACGCCAGCACAGGTGAGGCCAAAGCGCTGCGCGTGGCCGTAGAAGGCGGCGGTTGTTCCGGCTTTCAATATGACATCAAACTGGATGACCCAGCAGCAGACGATCTGCACCTGACCGGTGAGGGCCAGACTGTGGTGATAGATGCGGTTTCGCTGCCATTTCTGACCGACGCCGTCATCGACTACACTCAGGAACTGATCGGTGCGCGTTTTGTCATTGAAAACCCCAATGCCACGTCCAGCTGCGGCTGCGGGACATCATTTTCGATGTGAAGCCTGCCTAAGGCTTTGATATTCGCAACAAAGCCACCCCTATCAGCATCACAAATGTCGAAAACACTTTGGCCAGGTTCAGGCGTTCCTTAAGAAAAAACACTCCGATCAACAGCGCAAACACAATGCTGATCTCACGCAATGCCGTGACCAACGCTATCGGCGCTTGGGTAAACGCCCAGATCACAATGGCAAAGGCGGTAAAGGACGCCGAACCGCCGATCAGAAATGCGCGCTTGCCCTCAAACGGCAACCGTTTGAACAACCCCGGATTAGTAATGGCCGCGTAAAGCGCAATTGCCGCTGCATTACCAACCGCCAGCCAACCAAAAAACCCCAATGCAGTGCCCGCCAGCCGCGCGCCGGTACCATCCACCAGCGAATAGGCGGCAATGAAACACCCGGTTGCCAGCGCCATGCCTGCCGCTTTCATGTTGCGTTGGCCATCAGCGTGACGCACCAGCATCAGGCTGAGAATACCGATGCCAATTGTTAGTATTCCGGCTAGTTCCAGCGGTGCCAGATGCACCCCCAGAAACACCACCGATACCAGCGCCACCAACAGTGGCGCAGACCCACGCGCAATTGGGTAAACCTGCGTCAGATCGCCAATTCGGTAGGATGCCATCAAAAACAACTGATAACCCACATGCAGCCCAATCCCGACGGCAATATAGGGCCAGCTTTCACGCGCCGGGGCCGGCACCTGAGCCAGCCCGATCACAGCCAATGGCACATGACCCAAAGTCACCGCCACCATGCCCAACTGCTTGTCCGTACCGCTTTTAACCAGCGCATTCCAAACCGCGTGCAAACAGGCGGCCAAAATTACCGCCAGAAAAACAAACCCGGTCATACCGAAACCCTCGCTCAACGACTCTCTTGGTAAAACTGCGCAATCACGCGCACACCTGCAATGGCAATCTGGTACTTGACGACATCCCCTGATAGCGAACGGGTATGACCAGCGCCCATTCCCAATTCACCATCACCGCCTTCACGCTGGCCGTTGGGGCAGTCGGTGCGGTCCTTGGCTACGCGCTGTCTTTGCCAATCTTCATCCTGACCGGTCCGGCTATCCTGATAACGCTGCTCAGCCTGACTGGTATCCGCTTTGCCATTGCCAACCCGCTGCGCGACGCCGCCCTTTTGCTGATTGGGATCAACATCGGTGCCGGGGTCAATTCGCAAACAGCCCAGGCTTTCCTGCGCTGGCCCATAGCGTTTCTGTTACTGGCCGCCATGTTGGTGGGCATCCTTTATACTTCGCGCCAATTGCTGCAACGCGGATTTGGCTATGACGCCAACAGTGCAATTTTGTGTTCTACCCCCGGGCATCTGAGCTTCGTGATGACCATGGGCGCAACGCTGAACCTGAATGTCGCCCAGATCGCCGTGGTGCAGGCCGTGCGACTGTTTTCCCTAACCATGCTGGTGCCCTTTGCCGCCCTGGCTTTTGGCGTTGAATTGAACGCTTTTCCAAAACTCAGCGAACCGGCACTGACAGCCCTGCACCTCGCGGCGCTACTGGCCATTGGGTTGGGACTGGGCCTGATATTCAAACGCTTCAACGCACCGGCGCCGCTATTGATGGGCGGATTGCTGATTTCCACCCTGTCCCACCTGACCGGGATAACACCCGGCCCAATGCACCCCTGGGTCGCCCTGCCCGGTTTTCTGGTACTGGGCTCGCTTATCGGCGCCCGGTTTTCTGGCATCAGCCTTAGCTTGCTGAAATCCAGCCTGCTGGCAGGGCTGGCGGTTACCGCCGTGGGCGCAGCATGGTCACTATGTGCGGCCTATCTTGTGGCGCAATTTCTGGATATGCCGCTGATCCATGTGCTGGTGGCGTTCGCGCCGGGCGGTCTGGAAACCATGATCGCCCTTGGCGCTGTAATCGGGGCCAATCCCGGGTTTGTCGCCGCCATCCATGTGGCGCGACTGCTGATGCTGATCGTGCTGGTGCCACTGATGATGCCCAAACAGGGCGTTAGTTCACCCTGACACTGCCACCGCTGCTTTCGTTGCGCTCGATCTGCTCAGGCGAACCGGAAATCCGCACACCACCACCACTGGAAGCTGAGGCAACGGCGCTGTCACTGGCAAAGGCCCGTATATCGCCACCGCTGGATGCATGGGCGTCAACCGCCTTGCAATTCAACTCATCCACCCGAATGCTGGCCCCACTGGAGGAATTGACATCAAGTTCACCACAAACCCCAACGGCGCGCAATTCAGAACCCGTTGATGCCTCAAACCGCAGGCTTTGACCACTGACGTTTTCCAGATCCAATTCCGCCCCGCTGCTGGTGGCCGCGCGCAGGCTGTCACCATAGTCACCCGTTACAAAAACGTCCGAGCCCGATGATGCCTCAATCGCCGTAAGACCCGGCAATGTAATTTTGATGGTTGCATCCCGGCGCGCGGAAAATAACGAAAAGTCCAGCCAACCGCTGTCACGGGTCACAATCAGTTTGTCACCGCGCAATTTGATGTCCAATTGCTTAAGCGTGCGGGCGCTGCTGGCCTCGGCCACCACTTCAAAATCCGGTCCAATTTCAACTTCAACCGACAGCCCGGCCGACACATCGACCCGCTCGAACCCGGTCAGATCAAATGCCCGTTCCTCGGAAAATGCCGGCAAGCTTACTGCCAATGTCGTCGCCCCTGCCAGAAATGCGGCTGTAGACGTTTTTGCGATTTTCATATCAGTCCCTCTGTTGATGTCCGGTAATTCCCGGTTTACTGAATGTATGTAAAGGTCATTAACATTCAAGGGCGCGACAGCGAAATAGTTGCCAAATGGTAAATTGCCGCTTTAAACTCTTTAAACTGGCAGGCAAAAATATAGTACAGTCTTTACAGAAATCGGAAACGCCCATGAAAATCGCCACCTATAACATCAACGGCATCAAAGCCCGCATCAACGCCGTTCCGGCCTGGATCGCCGAGGCCAAACCAGATGTTGTGCTGTTGCAGGAAATCAAATCGGTCGATGAAAATTTCCCCCGCAATGTTTTTGAAGACCTGGGATATAACGTCGAAACCCATGGCCAAAAGTCATTTAACGGCGTGGCGATTCTGTCAAAATACCCGCTGGAAGATGTGATTCGCGGCCTGCCGGGTGATGATACCGACGAACAGGCCCGCTGGATCGAAGCCACAGTCATGGGCGACAAAGCAGTGCGGGTTTGCGGGCTTTACCTGCCCAATGGCAACCCGGTTCCGGGGCCAAAATACGACTATAAACTGGCCTGGATGGAACGATTACATGCCCGCGCCAAGGATTTGTTAATCGGTGAGGAGCCCGCCCTAATGGCCGGGGATTACAACATAATTCCGCAAGATATCGACGCCGCTCGCCCTGATGACTGGCGCACCGACGCACTTGCCCTGCCCGAAAGCCGAAGCGCCTATCAGCGCATCCTGAACCTGGGTTTCACCGAAGCCTTTCGCGCCCGAAACCAATCCCCCGAACAGTACAGTTTCTGGGATTTTCAGCGCGGCGCCTGGGAACGCAACGACGGAATTCGCATTGATCACTTTTTATTAACACCCCAATGTGCCGATCTGCTGCTGGACTGCCAGATTGACGCCCTGATACGCGGCCATGAAAAACCATCTGACCATGTGCCTGTCTGGGTAGAACTGGACGCATAGGTCGACAATAGATGAAACACTGGCGGGGTAATTTAATTATTCCGCCGCAACTTTTCGTCCTGCCAACATTTCCTTCAGATAATGCCCGGTATAGCTGCCTGCCACCTCGGCCACCTGTTCCGGCGTGCCAATTGCTACAATTTCACCACCGCCATCACCGCCTTCGGGACCAATATCAATGATGTGATCTGCGGTTTTTACAACGTCCAGATTATGTTCAATCACCACCACGGTATTACCCTGATCCACCAGTTCATGCAGCACTTCCAGCAGTTTGCGCACGTCTTCAAAATGCAGGCCCGTGGTGGGTTCATCCAGTATATACAGGGTGCGCCCGGTGGACCGGCGCGCAAGTTCCTTGCTCAACTTAACGCGCTGTGCCTCGCCCCCCGATAGCGTCGTCGCCTGCTGACCAACCTTAATGTAATGCAACCCCACCCGCACCAGTGCGTCCATCTTTTCACGGATGCTCGGCACAGCTTTGAAAAACGCCTGCGCGTCCTCGACGGTCATGTTAAGAATGTCGGCTATGTTCTTGCCTTTAAAGCGTATTTCTAAAGTTTCCCGATTGTACCGCGCCCCATTACACGTCTCACAGGTCACATAAACATCCGGCAAAAAATGCATTTCAATCTTGATCAGCCCGTCACCCTTACAGGCCTCACAGCGCCCGCCCTTGACGTTGAACGAAAACCGCCCGGGCTTATAGCCACGGGTTTTGCTTTCAGGCAGGCCAGCGAACCAATCGCGGATCGGAGTGAATGCCCCGGTGTAGGTCGCGGGGTTGGAGCGCGGCGTGCGGCCAATAGCGCGCTGGTTGATGTCGATCACCTTGTCCAGATGCTCTAGCCCTTTGATGCTTTCACAGGGCGCCGGGGTCTGGCGCGCGCCGTTCAGACGCATGCTGGCGGTCTTGAACAGAGTCTCAATCGTCAAGGTGGACTTGCCGCCGCCTGATACACCCGTCACGCAGGTGAACTTCGCCAGCGGAAATTCAGCCGTGACCGACTTTAGGTTGTTGCCGTTAGCCTTTGAAACCACAAGTTTTTTCTTGTTGCCCTTGCGCCGCGTTGCCGGGATGGAAATTTCCCGCGTGCCGCTTAAATACTGACCGGTCAGCGATTTTGGATCAGCCGCCACCTCTTCTGGCAGACCTTTTGACACCACTTCACCACCGCGAACACCCGCGCCGGGGCCGATGTCAAACACGTAATCGGCGCTGCGAATGGCCTCTTCATCATGCTCCACCACAATCACGGTATTGCCCTGATCGCGCAGGTTTTTCAGGGTCTCCAGCAGGCGGCCATTGTCGCGTTGATGCAAGCCAATGCTGGGTTCATCCAGCACATACAGCACCCCGGTCAGACCAGATCCGATCTGTGACGCCAGCCTGATCCGCTGGCTTTCGCCACCACTTAGGGTGCCGGAATTTCGCGACAGGGTCAGATATTCCAACCCGACATTGTTCAAAAACCCCAGCCGTTCGCCGATTTCCTTCAGGATGGCGCGGGCAATTTCATTCTTTTGGTTGGTCAGCGTTTCGGGCACGGCCTGACACCAGGCGAATGCTTCTCGGATCGACATCTGCACCACTTCGCCTGCATGCAGGCCGGCGATTTTCACCGCAAGTGCTTCGGGGCGCAGACGAAAGCCACCACAATCGCCACATGGGCGATTGTTTTGATAGCGCTCAAATTCTTCGCGTATCCAGTTGCTGTCGGTTTCGCGGTAACGGCGTTCCATATTCGGGATCACACCTTCAAAACTTCGGGTCACCTGGTAGACACGCCCGCCCTCATCATAGCGAAACTGGATTTCCTCCTTGCCCGAGCCATACAAAAACATCTGTTGCACTTTTTCCGGCAGATCTTTCCACGGGGTGGCACGTTTAAATCCGTAATGTTTTGCAAGGGATTCAATGGTTTGCAAGAAATACGGACTTTTTCCTTTGCGCCAGGGTGCCAGCGCCCCGTCATAAATTTTCAGGGTCTGGTCCGGCACCACCAGGCGTTCGTCAAAGAACAATTCCACCCCCAGCCCATCACAGGTTGGACAGGCCCCAAAGGGGGCGTTGAAGGAAAAAAGCCGGGGTTCAATCTCTGGGATAGTGAAGCCTGACACCGGACATGCGAATTTCTCACTGAAAACAATACGTTCAGGTGCCGTGTCGGTTTTTTCTTCCTCAGCCCCCGCTTCAGCAGTTTCGAGAATGGCAATGCCATCGGCCAGATCAAGCGCCGTGCGCAGGCTGTCTGCCAACCGGGTTTCAAGCCCTTCGCGCACCACGATCCGGTCAACTACAACATCAATGTCATGGCGAAATTTCTTATCCAGAGTTGGCGGTTCATCCAGCTCATAAAACTGTCCATCCACCTTGACACGCTGAAAGCCCTGTTTGCGCAATTCTAGAAAATCTTTGCGATACTCGCCCTTGCGATCACGCACGATCGGCGCCAGCAGAAAGGCCCGCAGTCCGTCCTTCATACCCATGATCCGGTCCACCATGTCCTGTACTTGCTGGGCCTCAATAGGTTTGCCTGTAGCCGGACTGAACGGCGTACCCACCCGGGCGAACAGAAGGCGCATGTAATCATAAATCTCGGTCACTGTGCCCACGGTGGAACGCGGGTTTTTGCTGGTGGTTTTCTGTTCAATGGAAATCGCCGGGGACAGGCCCGAAATGTGATCCACATCCGGCTTTTCCATCATGTCCAGAAACTGGCGCG
The DNA here is from genome assembly GCA_965224795.1 of Paracoccaceae bacterium. Lineage (GTDB taxonomy): Bacteria > Pseudomonadota > Alphaproteobacteria > Rhodobacterales > Rhodobacteraceae > NVTR01. The sequence continues at coordinate 328,491 of CBDDAE010000001.1, forward strand.
CATAGGCCGACAGGCTTTCCACATAACGGCGTTGGCCTTCCGCATAAATGGTGTCAAACGCCAGGCTGGATTTGCCCGAGCCTGACAGCCCGGTGATCACCACCAGCTGATTGCGTGGGATATCCACGTCGATGTTTTTCAGGTTATGCTCGCGCGCGCCGCGCACCTCGATGTTTTTCAGCTCGGCCAATTCAGCCCCCTCAGGTTCAATGGTTAAGGGATAGTTGATCGCAGCTGAGTCTCCAACCGAAAAATGAGAACGGAACGGGAACTTTTTTCTTGGCCGTATTAAGTGCTGGCAGGCTTAGCTCCCAATGACCTAAGATCGGGCAATTCAATTTCGACGAAATAGGCTCATTATGATAAAACACTTTCTGGTTGCCCTGATCTTTATGTTTTCAACACCGCTTTTTGCCCAAGAAAACAGCCGCGCCATTTTGGTGTTGGATGGCTCTGGGTCCATGTGGGGGCAGATAGATGGGAAAGCTAAAATCACCATCGCGCAGGATGTTATTGGCGAATTGTTGCAAAGCTTGCCAACGCAACAGGAATTGGGCCTGACGGTTTATGGGCACCGAACAAAGGGCAGCTGCACAGATATAGAAACGATAATTGAGCCCGGACCCGATCAACGGGATACCATAGCCGCGGCTGTTAACGCCATCAAACCAAAGGGTAAAACTCCGATGACCGATGCCGTCATCGCTGCTGCTCAGGCCCTGCGCTATACCGAAGACAAAGCCACTGTCATTCTGGTGTCAGACGGAATTGAAACCTGCCACCCGGACCCCTGCGCAGCGGCGCGCGCGCTGGAAGATGCCGGCGTTGATTTTACTGCCCATGTAGTGGGGTTCAACATCACTGATCCAGAAGCAATTGCGCAGATGCAATGTCTCGCCGATGAAACCGGGGGCACATTTTTAAGCGCCGATAACGCTGATGAGTTGGCTGAAGCGTTGGTTACTGTATCAGCAACACCTGAGCCCGAGCCGGTACCTGTCGAAATTACTTTTTCAGCCACACTGGAAGTTAATGGACCTGAAATTACGCAAGGACTGCACTGGAGCATACGGGATGGGCTTGCTGAATCTGCAACCCCCGGCGGAAATTTCACCCACAATTTTTTACCTGGCCAATACAGTGTGACAGTTTTGCGGCTGGAAGACGATGTCAGTGTGAGCGCGCCTTTTAGCGTCGAAGAACTGAACAAACGCGTGGTTCTGGTTCTGCCAAAAATTGTACTTTTGGCCCAGCTTGAAGCTGTTGAAACCGCTCCAATTGGGTCCACTGTCGATGTTGGTTGGAGCGCGCAATCCGTAAGCGAAGGCGATTACATTTCAATTGCAAATTCCGACCAGAAAGCCGGACAATATCTGGCATATACTTATGTTGCAGGCAGCGGTGCATTACCGGTTAAAATGCCCCTGATTCCCGGGGAATATGAACTACGATATATTCGCAATGCTGGCGGCGCGCCTGATGAAATCCTGACCACCCATGCAATAGTGGTAACTGATCTGAGTGCCCAACTAGAAGCCCCTGACGAAGTGGGTGCTGGTTCAGAGTTCGAAGTGGTCTGGACCGGACCAAACTACAAGAACGACTACATTTCCATTGCACTGCCTGAAGATAATGACAACAATTATGCGGCCTACGATTACACCGAAGGCGGCACTACGTCTGATTTGACTGCTCCACTTGATCCCGGCACTTATGAAATCCGTTATGTGGCAAATGGTAGTCCAGACCGGGTGCTGGGCAAACGTACAATTTTGGTTGTGGAAACCAGTGCCGGGCTTGAAGCACCAGATCAGGCCACGGCCGGTAATGAGGTCGCCGTAACTTGGGAGGGCCCAGATAACAAAACCGACTACATTTCGGTGGCCGCAATTGGCGAAAATGCGAACAAATACGTAAACTATTCCTATACACAACAGGGTTCACCCGCGACCGTGAAAATGCCGCTGGACCCCGGCAGCTATGAACTTCGCTATATTGCCGCGGGAAACCCTGATCAGATCCTTGCAATGCGATTGATCGAAATTGTCGCCGCCGAGGTGATTATTGAAGCCCCGGATGAGGCAATAGCAGGCGGTATCGTAGAGGTGACGTGGAGCGGCCCCGACAACAAGAGTGACTACATCTCGGTGGCCTTACCCAATGAAAGCGCCAACAATTATACCCACTACCGCTATACTGCCAATGGCAATCCGGCCGTGGTGACAATGCCACTGGACCCGGGCAAGTATGAACTACGCTACATCGCCAATGGCAGCCCTGATCAGGTCCTGGCCACAAGAATTATCAATATCGTTGCAGCCCAGGGGGCGTTAGATGCCCCGGATCAGGCAGTGGCGGGCGATACGTTGCAAGTGAACTGGACTGGGCCGGACAATAAGGGCGATTATGTTTCTATTGCCCTAGCGGCTGACAAAGCCAATAAGTATGCCCACTATCGCTACACAGCAAATGGCAATCCAGCAGCGGTGAAAATACCACTGGAACCGGGCAGTTATGAGCTTCGATATATACTTAATGGCAGCCCTGATCAGGTCCTGGCCAGCAAGGCTATTGAAGTAGTCTCCGCCCAAGTGGCACTGGAAGCCCCGGCGCAAGGTACGGTTGGCAGCGAAATCAGCGTGTCCTATATTGGGCCAGATTTTAACAGTGATTACATTTCTATTGCGGAAATTGGCTCAGATTCTGGTAAATACATTTCTTATCAAAACACCGCGCGCGGCAACCCGGTGGTGCTCAAATTACCAGATGTGCCGGGCACTTTTCTGATCCGCTATGTGGCCAGTGGCAGCCCAGACAGGGTATTAGCACGCCAAACCATTAAGGTAGTAGTGGCCAGTGCCGAACCCGCAGTGGTGGCGGTATTGGAAGCCAATGAAACCGCGCTGGCCGGCAGTGAAGTAGAGGTATTTTGGGTAGGACCAGATGAACAGGGCGATGTTATCGTGATTTCTCCGCTTGGTTCCACTGATCGCTTAAGCGAGACAGCAACGGCAAGTGGGAACCCTGCGAAATTGACACTTCCGGGCGCTCCTGGCCAATACATGTTGCACTACATGTCTGGCCAATCGCTTATTTCACTGGGTAGTCGTCCGTTAACAGTTAAATAAATCCGATTGCGCACCAATACGTCCTTAGTTTGGATTTTTTCTATGTAGGGCTTGTTATATTCTATTATTTGAATATATAATGGATCAACGCGAAATTACCGCTAAACAAGTGAATTCAAAGCAGGATACCAGATGTTCAACTTTCTTAAATCAAATTCCGCCAGCGGAGTTGGGAAAATTTCCGGGCAGGATGCCGTTGGCCAGAGTCAGGCAGGAGCACTGACCATCATTGATGTGCGCGAACATGGCGAAGTTTCAAAAACCGGTAAAGCCAAAGGCGCTTTGCATATCCCTCTGGCTACACTGCAATTTCAAACCGATTCCAGAAACCCCGATTTTCACCCGGAACTGGATACAGCAAAACCCGTGGCAATTTATTGTGCCTCCGGGGCGCGCTCACACATGGCAGCTGGTATTATGCTGAAACAGGGCTTCAGTGAAGTTTCCAACCTTGGCAATTTGGGTAACTGGACATCCGGCGGTGGCGAAGTGGTCCGCTAATGCGTACTACATATGAATAACGCGATCGTAAGCATCCAGTACCGATTCATGCATCATTTCACTTAGAGTTGGGTGCGGGAATACAGTGTTCATAAGATCGACTTCGGTGGTTTCCAACTGGCGACCAACCACATAGCCTTGGATCAATTCAGTGACTTCGGCACCAATCATATGGGCACCCAGTAACTCGCCCGTCTTGGCGTCAAAGATGGTTTTGACCATTCCTTCGGCTTCTCCCAAAGCAATCGCTTTGCCGTTGCCGATGAACGGGAAACGCCCGACCTTAATTTCATAACCCAACTCTTTGGCGCGGGCCTCTGTATAGCCGACCGAAGCCACTTGGGGGCTGCAATAGGTGCACCCCGCAATGCTTTCAGGTCGCACGACATGGGGTTTGCCCCCGGCGATCAGTTCGGCGACCATCACCCCTTCGTGGCTGGCTTTGTGTGCCAACCACGGCGCCCCGGCAATATCGCCAATGGCAAACAATCCATCGACGCCCGTGCGACAATATTCGTCCACTACCACATGGCTGCGGTCAAGTTTTACGCCAAGCGCTTCCAGCCCCAGATCTTCAACATTTCCCACGATTCCAACAGCCGAAATAACCGTATCAAAACTATGCTGTTCAACCTTACCGCCAACTTCAATATGGGCCGTAACTTTACCCTTGGTGCGGTCCAGTTTCTTGACCATGGCATTTTCCATGATCTTCATTCCCTGTTTCACAAACTGCTTTTTGGCAAATTTGGAAATTTCGGCATCTTCAACCGGCAACACCCGGTCCAGCACTTCAACCACGGTGGTTTCCGCCCCTAGTGTGTTGTAAAAACTGGCAAATTCTATACCGATGGCACCCGAACCTATCACCAGCAACTTTTTCGGCATCCGCACCGGATCAAGCGCGTGTTTGTAAGTCCAGACCAGATCGCCATCAGCCTCAAGCCCCGGCAGTTCCCGGGCCCGCGCGCCGGTGGCCAACACGATCGAATTGGCTGTTAGTTCCTCACTGCCTTTGTCGGTCTTAACCGATACTTTGCCCTTGCCCGGCAGACTTGCGGCCCCCATGAACACCGCAATTTTGTTCTTTTTCATCAAATGACCAATGCCACCCGACAATTGCGCCGCCACCTTGCGCGATCGCTTAACCACCGCTGGCAAATCGTAATCCACCTTGCCGGCTGACAGGCCAAATTCCTTGGCCCGCTGCATCAAATGGAACACTTCTGAAGAACGCAACAAAGCCTTGGTAGGAATACAACCCCAGTTCAGGCAGATACCGCCCAGATGCTCGCGTTCAATAATTGCGACTTTCAGCCCCAATTGCGCCCCGCGAATAGCCGCCACATAGCCGCCGGGCCCGGCACCGATTACAATCATGTCAAAAGATTTTTCGGCCATTTGGCGTTCTCCAAAATTGATTACCTGGTAAACTTAAACCATCTGAAAATCCCCGGCAACGACAGACGCACGGCAATCGTTGTCGTTTGGACATATCTGAACTGATATCGGTACACACCCATATCAAATATAGGTATAAAACTGAAGGTTTTCAGGCGGCCTGTTTGGCTTTCAGAGCTTCGACAATTGTTGCATAGCCACCTTTGTCCAAAAAGCTTTGCTCAGCTGGCGTATTTTCGCGGCCCAATGCTTCGTTGCGAAACGGAAACCGACCAAATTTACGGATAATTTCTCGGTGCGCTTTGGCGTGTAGCAATTGTACACTACCAGTTTTGGGCAGGCGTTCTTTCATAAGGCGAATTGAGCGGTCCTGATCACACAGGTTTTCCGAATGCACCAAAGGCATATAAAAGAAATGCCGGGCCGGTTCATCAATCTTCATGTCCCAGCCACGAGAGATCGCAACCTTTGCCGCAGCCCGAGCTGATCGGTCAGAGGCAAATGACTGTCCGCAACCCCGAAACATATTGCGCGAAAACTGATCGGCTAAAATAATGTAGGCCAATGTGCCACTGGCATGTGTTAGCCACAATCCGCAGGCACCGTCTTGGGCTTCGCACCAGGTCTTTTCAAACCGGTCACGAATTTCCTGATCAAGGTCCGCACCCCCCTGATACCAACCGTCTGAACCCACATCATCCAGCCAGTAAGCCAGAATATCTTCAGGGTTAGCCATGGCCACCCTCCTCTTGGTGTTCTGCCCCGTGACAGATACACCGTCCCAAACCTTATTTGATTTGGCAAGGCTATAAGTTGCGTTGTTTCGATGTTCTTGGAAATTGCTGCCTTTAAGCGTCTGTTGTTTCCAAATCTTCGTCTTGTGCCGCCTCAATTGCCCATTCCTGTGCAGCTTCTAGCGCGACAACTGATCCGGCCTGCGATACCCCGACATAGGCGCTGGCGTCTTCCACCGGTGGTGCAGCCCGCTGTGTCATTCTGTATGCGGCGTAAACTGCCAACAAGAACATCAGCACGCTGATATATAGCCAAAAGCCGCCGGGCCCCACCGTCGCCATGATCCACCCCGTTGTCACTGGACCCGCAATCGCCCCCATACCATTCATGAATATCAATCCACCCGAGGCGGACGCCATATCATCAGGTTCCAGAAAATCATTGGTATAGGCGATCAACAAAGAATAAAGCGGATTGGTCGTGCTTCCTACCACAAACGCCACGGCTAAGATGACTGTATAGCTGCTGCCAAACGCCATACCTGCAACAGCTGCAAAACCTGCAACCAGCGCTGTAGTCATTATCAATACACGCCGATCCATGCGATCAGACAACCAGCCAATCGGATATTGCATCAGCAATGCCCCGATATAAATTGTAGCCACCAAGGTTGAAATCTCACCAATGCTTAGCCCGACCTGGGTACCATAAACTGCCGCCATACCAAATTGCGCGGCAAACACGCCCCCCAAAAGAAATTGCCCGACACAGCCCAAAGGTGAGACCTTGAAAAGATTGCGCAAGCTCATCGGCTTGGACGCCGCAAATGCCGGGGTTGGGCTGATCGACAACAGGATCGGTGCGAATGCAATGGAAACCAAAACCGATGGAATGATAAAAAGCACAAACCCGGATGGATCACCAAATGCCAGCAGGCCTTGCGCGGATACGATGCCCAGCATCTGAACTATCATATAAAGCGACAGCGCCTGACCGCGGTTTTCATTGCTGGCGGAATTGTTTAGCCAGCTTTCCGCCGTGACGTAAACGCCCGAAAAGCAAAAACCCAAAACCATGCGTAGGATTGTCCAGGCCCAGGGCTCGGCAACCACCGGAAACAAAATCAAAGCCGCTGAAATGAAAGATCCTAGAGCTGCAAAAACCCGCACATGTCCAACCCGGCGTATCAATTCCGGCGCCAACCGAGAGCCGCCAAAAAAGCCCGCGAAATAGGCTGACATGACAACAGATATCTCAAGCGTGGAAAAACCTTCAATACCGCCACGTATCCCCAGCAATGTACCCTGCAATCCGTTGCCAACCATCAATAGCAACATACCGAGCAGCAAGGCCCAGGAAGATTTCAAAACTTGTAGCATTTCAGTCTCCGGCTGGCGTTTGCATCGCAATGCTAACCCGCAATTGCAAAGAACAATTGTGTAGAAACGACTTAGCCAAGTCGCGATTGTACTGCGGGCAAAAGAAGCGAAGCATCGCCGTAGGAAAAGAACCTATAATTGTGGGCAATTGCATGGGCATACACATCTTTTATTCTTTCCACGCCCATGAAAGCCGAGACAAGCATCATCAGCGTTGATTTTGGCAAATGGAAATTAGTGATCAAAGCATCCGCCAGTTTGAAACGGTATCCCGGCGCTATGAAAATGTCGGTGCCCCCCTGCCAGGCCTGTGCCTTTCCCGCGCCATCACTAGCTGTTTCCAACAACCTTAGGGCCGTGGTGCCAACCGGAATAATTCGGCCACCGGCCGCTCGGGTTTGGTTGATTTCATTTGCTGCCTGCGCCGTCATTTCCCCGCGTTCAAAATGCATTTTGTGCTGGCTGATATCGTCAACTTTGACTGGCAGAAAGGTTCCAGCGCCAACATGCAGCGTGACATAGGTGATTTTGATGCCTTTCTCGACCAGCTTATCCATTAATGCCGCATCAAAATGTAAAGATGCAGTCGGTGCCGCAACAGCGCCGTTGTGGCGGGCCCAGATTGTCTGATAATCTTGTAAATCTCTGGCATCCGCCGGACGTTTCGAGGCAATATAGGGCGGCAACGGCATCGTCCCAAAGTCCCGCAAAGCCTGGTCAAAATCATCCGCCGTTTGGTTAAACTGCAAAATCGCAATGCCGTCGGTTTTTTCGACCAGCCTTGCGCTAAAACTATCTGAAAACCAAATGGTTTCATCGCAGTCGACCTTTCGCAATGGCTTGAGCAGAGCACGCCATTGACCGTTTTGCATTGGGTCAAGCAAAGTCACCGCAATCTTTGCCTGAACCTCAGCACGCTGACGGGTTCCGGACAGACGCGCGGGAATTACTTTGGTATTATTTAAAACTAACCGATCCCCAGCCAGCAAATAGTTAGACAAATCAATACTGTGGGCGTCATCAAGGCTGTCTGGGCGCACGACTAACATCTTTGAAGCACTGCGCGGGCGCGCCGGTCGGGTGGCGATCAGCCCTTCAGGCAGATCAAAATCAAAATCAGACAGCTTCATTGGCTGGGCTTTGGCGGCGGGGCCCGAAATATGTCGCGAAACAGGCCCGGGGTAAGAATTGACAGCGGGTTAACCGTAACTTTCGGCGAGGCACTGGTACCCTTCAGTCGAAAATTAAATCCAAACAAGCCTTCGCCCTTGCGGGTAAATATTTGACCAATGCCGTTTAAAAAATAGACAGGCGAAACAACCCCTTGCATATCCATTGTTGAAGTCGTCAAGTTGTATAATCCATCCAGAGAAACGCCAAGCGAAGGACCAACAGCACTCGATCGGGTTAATTGTACTGATGTAGGTGACAATCTAAATTTCGCTTCAACAGTGTCAAAAAATATACCTTGTCCGCTTAATTGCTCTAACAATCCAACAATTGAAATAGCCGATAGCAAGTCTGCCATCCCAGGGGCATTGCGCACATTGGTTCCGCTGATATTCATGCTGCCATCATACACCCCGTTTTTTGATCGCGGGCGTAGCGTTAGGTCTAAACTACCATTATTTGCGTACTCAACCACCCCTGCATCACGCAGAACACCGCCGGCATTGTCGCTTTGAATTCGAATTGCTGTCCCGTTGCTATCGGGCACAAGCCGACCCGTTAATTCCGATTTTCCATTCATACGGGCGGTAAAGTTGCCGTTTAAGCCGCCCGCACTGTTAAAATCTCCGACGAAATTTGTAAGCACCATGCCTTGGGAAACAATCACCCGGTCCAGGGCCAATGATATTGGGCCACCTGCTCCGCTGGATGTCCCATTGCCACCGCCAAATGCCGTTTCGCGAACATCAATAGATCCGCTGGTTAAATGTACCGATGGAACAGAACCGGGACCGCGTCCGCGCAATACCACCGGCGCGTCAAGCCAGCCACCGATACGCACTCTGGTAAACGCCGCCGATTTCATAGACCCGTCTTCGGCCATGATTACCGAGCCACCACTGGCATTCAGACCTCCGGCATTTATTTCCAATAGTTCGATTTTAGGTTTAGCGCCTAAAACCCCCGCTACGTTTAAGGACCCGGCGGAATTGCGGGCTTTGTTCCAACCTATTTGTGCAATCCTTAATCCTACACGATTAAGATCAGAGGTCAGGGTGAATCGTGGCTGTTCGTTGCGCACTAAATCCAGTTGAAATTGCCCGGTTCCCGTACCTTGAACCGAACCTTTTGGCAAACCGATGTTAAATTCATCGATAAATGCCTGAGACAATTCAACAGACCCCGAGACGGAGCTCTTGCCAGTTTCGTCCGCAACCTGGCGCCAAACCATATCAGCGCCCACTTGTCCCAGCTTTAGAGGGCCCGAAATTTCAACAAACTGATTGTTGGCAACAAGGCTTAAACTGTCAGCAGTAATATTGCGCCCCGGGATCAGTTTTTGGCTTTCCACATCCTGCAAACTGCCTTTGACCAGATAAGTTACATCCGCAATTTCGATTTTTCGTTTCAGTGAAAAGTCAATTTCCGCTTCAAAACCAGCTTGCCCCTCCACAACGTCAGGTCCGAAACTGGCATTGCGCAATATGCGAAACGGGTTTTCATTTAACAGGGAAAGCACGGCCGTATTACTTGCACTACCATTCAGGCGAATTTTAATGGGGGCCGGTTTCAAAGTTAGGTCTGGTATTTGAACCGAAGAATCCCTGATTGAGATAGCGCCACCTAAAGGTGGTACAACCAAGCCCTTCTCCACAACCAAAGTAAACGCATCACCGTCTATAGTAGCATAACCGCTGGCATTTACGATTTCTGGCTGGGCATCAATATAGCGCACTGCCAATTCATCAAACTGCCACCCGATAGAACGCCTTATCGGCTGACCGGGCTTAATCCTGATGGCAGCCCTGACGTCGCTTAGTACACCATTTGTAAGGTGTCCAAGTAGCCAGTTTCGCGTATTGGGTGAAAACGCCACCGGCCAGATTGACAGCAGGCGATCATGGGTAATTTGGCTGACACTTAAATCAGCGCCAATAGACCAGCCACTTTCCCCAGCTGCAATATTTCCCTTTGCCAACAATCGTTCTTCACCCTCGACAAGCACCAATTGGCCAATCTCAACTTCAAACGGGTTCAGGTTAAGCCTGAAATCGGCCGCACCCTGCGAAAATTCAATTTCCTGGTCAAATACACCCTCTGGTTGGGCTTTCAGGTCTGACAATTTAAACTGGCCCACTAAAATTGACGGCCAACCCTCGCGAAAATCGTTTAGGTAAGCATGCCCTTCGGCAACAAGACTTGCCGTGTCCGAAATAAAGGAAACTTCCGAGAATTCAATTTTCTGCTGGTCCGGATCAAACTCAAAATATGATTTAGCCGACGTAAATGGCAGTGGCGCGATGTCGGTTCTGGGCTGCAAAGCCCCTTGACCAATTTCCAAGGTTCCAGACAGCGCGGCCAGTTCCCCCATGTTGCCGAAATCAACCCTGATGGCCCCGGATATCGGCGCCTTCAGCACCCCAAGAAAGCTAAGTACAGGCGATTGTAACGCCATATCCCCAGAGGCCGCGTTCTTGAAAGATGTCCCAATCGAAACTTGCGAAGTGGCGAAATCGGTACGAATTCCAATAACGGTTTCTGCCAGCTCTTCAGTGCCGTTAAATACATCAAAAGAAACGGAAATATCCAATCCGTTTTCGCCTCGCCGAACCTGTACATTACCATCGGTGATCTGCCATAACCGGCCTGAACGTGCGTCCTCCAAGGTAATTGTCATATCTTCAGCGCCTAGGAAATCCACCTTATCAAGCGGCGCCTTGGCCATTGCTCCGTCCAGCAGATCTAAAACATCAGGCAATGTTCCCGTCGCGCCACTGCCATCGCCAAACAAAATATTGAACTTGCCATCCTTGCGACGTCGCAGAGTCATTTGTGCGCCATTAAGATTGATCGATGCCGGTTTGATATCCCCTTGAAACAATGCAGGTAATGATACCCGCGAACTGATGTCGTTCAGCCGTACTACTTCGGCCCCGAATTCATCAAAAACTCCCAGATCACCAAACAAAATCCGCGGAATACCCTTGCTGTCCACCTGCATTTGCAAACGCCCAATGGTAACGCGACCTGCATCCAGATTGTCGTTTACCGACTTAGTGACCCGCGCCGTTACCCAATCTGGCGCGTTCAGACTGCGCCCCGTAATGGACAGCCCAAAAACAAACAAAAGCCCGGCAAGCAAAAGAATGCTTGCCACAGTCCAAAACCCAACACGCCCCCGCCGACGGCGGCGCTGTTTTGGCTTTTGATCTTTTGGGTCGTTCATTATCCGGTGATCCGATGTTTAGGCGGGCAAAAGCAAGTGTATTGCGAACATGCGCAGCCGGTAATCCCCAAAACGCAGCCACAACACAAGTTGATCCAACCACTACCGGCGTAAAATCAAATGCCTAACCCAATTTTTAACAGCTTTCTTGCAGCCTTTGTGGGCGAATTATTGCCTGAATTCAGTATTTTCCAATTATTTACTGCGGCAATGGCCAAATTTCTTGCAGAGCCCGCACCCAGTTTGTAAACACAATAATGTTCAGCTTCATCTGGGGATAGAGCTGAGCAATCAAAGATGGGATCGGTCTGCGGGGGCAGAGGCTTGGTAAATAAAATTTCGACACGCTTGAAAAACATAGTTGAACGCCGATTTCCAGAGAAACGCCTGTTTCTTAGATCGGATTCTGAAACACGGTTTGTACGCCTGACGCCTTTCAGCCAGTTATTTGCCTGGTCCGGTGGTGTATTCTTTGTGGCCTGGTCGATCATCGCCACAGCCTTTTTGCTAATGGACAGCATTGGCAGCGGATCAGTACGTGAACAGGCCCGACGCGAACAAACCTTGTATGAACAGCGGCTAAATGACCTGTCCGCAGAACGCGACGCCAATGCCAGTCACGTATTATTGGCGCAAGATCGCTTTACTGTCGCCTTGGGCCAAATTTCCGAAATGCAGGTGGCTTTGCTGGAAAGCGAAGATAGTCGCAAAGAAATGGAACGCGGTATTGAGGTCATTCAGGCCACGCTACGGCGCACCTTGAAAGAACGGGATCAGGCCCGCGAGCTATCGCAGCTGCTAAATGCCCAGCTTGACACCGAAACCGGTTCTGGCAACACCAGCGGGTTGACCAATCACGACACCGAAAGCACCGTCGATTTCCTGATGGCGGCCTTGGATATGGCGTCACGTGAACGCGATCAGCAAATTGAAATTGCGGCCGCAGCCGAAGCTTACGCTGCAGAACTTGAACTTGAACGCAAACTTCTTTTTGAAAAAAATGATCGAATATTTTTGCAACTGGAAGACGCGGTCAGCCTGTCACTGACCCCACTTGACAAAATGTTCAAAGCCGCAGGAATGCCTACAGAACAAATACTTAGCACTGTTCGTCAAGGTTATTCCGGGCAAGGTGGTCCGCTTATGCCTCTTACATTTTCGACCCGCGGCGAAGAACCAAGTGCAGACGAGTTGCGCGCCAACGGAATTCTGGAACGTATGGACCGGATGAACCTGTACCGGATTGCCGCCGAAAAAACGCCGTTTTCGCTGCCGCTGAAATCTTCGTTTCGATACACCAGCGGGTTTGGCCCCAGATGGGGGCGTGAACATGCCGGAACAGATTTTGCCGCCGGCACCGGAACCGACATATTTGCCACCGCCGACGGCGTCGTTACATTTGCTGGTTGGCAGTCCGGTTATGGCCGTCTTGTTAAGATACAGCACAAATTTGGCATAGAAACACGTTACGCCCACCAATCCAACATACTGGTAAAAGTTGGTCAAAGGGTCTCGCGCGGCGAGCATATTGGTGATATGGGAAGCTCTGGCAACTCTACCGGTACGCATCTTCACTATGAAATTCGTATTGATGGTAAAGCCATAAACCCGATGACATTTATCAAGGCGGCAAAAGATGTTTTCTAAAAGCAGAATAAACGAGCCCGGACCAGACGACGCTAAATCCAAATCGGGGGATGCTGCCAAAACTCCTGTACCGGAATTCACCCCAAGCTCTCCCAAGGCAAAGCCACCGGCTTCGCAACTGGCGTCAGATCTGGTTATTACGGGCAATGTAAAAACCACCGGCGACATTCAAATCGAAGGAACGGTAGAGGGCGACATCTATGCCCATCTTCTAACAATCGGCGAAGGTGCTACTGTCAAAGGCGAATGTATTGCTGATGATGTGGTTGTAAATGGCCGTGTTATCGGACGTGTGCGTGGCCTAAAGGTACGCTTAACATCCACAGCACGGGTGGAAGGTGATATCGTCCATAAAACCATTGCTATTGAAAGTGGTGCGCATTTTGAAGGCTCTGTCCAACGCCAAGATGACCCGCTGAACTCGGGTAATAAACGTCCGCTACCACCCCCAACAACAACAAAAGCTCCAGGCAAAAGCTAGAAACATTCCCTGCGCCCCGTTTAGTCATGTTAACGGGCGCACCAAGCATTCGCCTTAGAGTTTCCTAATTTACCGGATCATAAAGCGCCCGGCGATACAGATGCCAGGTAGCATGGCCTAGCACTGGCAATGCAACAAACAACCCCAAAAAGAATGGCAGCAACGCCACCAGCATCAGTGTGGCGATCATGGCCGCCCAGACAAGCATCACCCACAGGTTTTCGCGCACTGTCCGCAGACTGACAAGCATGGCTGTTACAAAATCGATTTCCCGATCCAGTAAAAGCGGTAGACTAACGGCAGTGAAGGAAAACAGGAAAAATGCAAGCGCTGCACCAAGCGCTGATTCCGCAATCAAAAGCACCATGCCGCGCGGTGTCAGAAATAGATCAAGTGACATGTTCATTAGCGCAGACGGCCCCATGATCAGGGCGAACAGCAAATGCGCCAACAAAGTCCAAAACAAAAAATAGAAAATAACAATGGCACCAAGCCATGGAATTTGCCGATCTTTTTCACGAAAGACTGTTCCCAGTACTTCCCCCCATTTCAACGGTATATCGGCCTCAAGGCGTCGCGATACTTCGTACAGACCAACGGCGGCGAAGGGTCCGATCAATGGAAAACCAAGTGAAACTGTCAGGGTCCAGGCCACGGTTCCTGCGCCAAGTGCCACCAAGGCCATGCCACCAAGTACGTAAACCGCGCTGAAAAACAAACCAAACGCCGGCGCTGTTTTAAAGTCTTGCAATCCGGCTGCAAGTGACGCGATCAATTCAGCTACCGTAAGTTTGCCAATTTCCGGCAAAGGTGTTGCCGGTGGATTATCTGTCATTCTTGTCCCCCCTGTTAACTTACCTATTTAGGTGCCTTCCTGAGCTTCCGAGCGCGACTTACCCGAAACGTCCAGCGCCAGTGTGGCAGCCATTAGACCATCAAGATCGCCGTCGAGGACCCCCTGAGTATCAGAAGTTTCGTGGTTGGTCCTTAGATCCTTAACCATTTGGTAAGGGTGCAAAACATAGGATCGGATCTGGTTGCTCCAGCCCGCATCGCCTTTGGCTTCATGGGCCTCTTGGATTGACGCATTCCGTTTTTCCAGTTCGATCTGGTACATCCGCGATTTCAACGCAGCCATGGCATTGGCCCTATTTTGATGCTGAGATTTTTCCGAAGAAGTCACCACGATTCCGGTTGGAATATGGGTGATGCGTACTGCTGAATCTGTAGTGTTTACGTGCTGGCCGCCTGCCCCGGATGAACGATAGGTATCAACGCGCAAATCTGACGGGTTAATGTCAATATCAATATTTTCATCCACCACTGGATATACCCAGATCGACGAAAACGACGTATGTCGTCTGGCGGCTGAATCGTAAGGTGAAATCCGTACCAACCTGTGAACACCGCTTTCAGACTTAAGCCAGCCATAGGCATTAAGTCCAGATATCCGGTAAGCGGCCGATTTGATTCCAGTCTCTTCGCCGGAAGTTTCTGCCAATAGTTCGACCTTATAGCCATGCTGTTCGGCCCATCTGACATACATCCGCGCCAGCATGCTGGCCCAATCACAGCTTTCCGTACCGCCAGCCCCGGAATTGATTTCAAGAAAGGTGTCGTTGGCGTCGGCTTCGCCATTCAGCAATGCCTCCAGTTCTTTTTGGGCTGACAGTTTTGCCAACGTTGTCAAAGCAGTTTCGGCATCAGTCACCACAGCCTGATCGTTTTCTGCTTCGCCCATTTCGATCAGGTCGATATTGTCCTGCATATCTCGTTCAATGCTGCTGCAGGTCTCAATGGCATCCACCAGATACTGCCGGTCACGCATTAATTTTTGGGCTTTTTCTTGATCATTCCACAGGTCCGGATCTTCAATCATCGCGTTGAATTCTTCCAGCCTGTGTTGGGCTGTATCCCATTCCATCCGCTGGCGAAGCAATTTCAGCGAATTCTGGATCGCTTCAACCAAGTTTATCATCTCTGCGCGCACTGTATCAATTCCTGTAAATAGTGTTGATCGGTGATAGCAACGCGCATGGTTTTGGGCAAGCTAGCGTAATCCAATAGCGATGCCCGTTGAGCATCATTTATTCTGGCACTGCGTACGAACTGCCTGCGGCCCGAGTGTTTTTACAAGAAGAAATTGGGAATCAATATAGCCCACCTGAAGACAAAGTGCCAAAATCTGCTTTGTCAGGCACGATGACAACGTCCCCGGTTGAGGTGGTGATTGTTGAACCGCCATTGAAACCGCCATCTGGAATAAACAGCGGCAGGTTTTGTGACATGGCAAATCCACCATCAAACATCAGGCCAAACACAGGTTCTTCACCATTACGAAAATATTCGGCCACCACATATTCGCCGGCCGCGTCATCTGGAAGGCGCGCCCCTGAGAAGCGGTCAATTTTGATGAACCGACCGCCTGGAGGAACTTCAAAGCGTCCACCGCCGTATTTTTCTGTGGCTTTTTGCATGAATGAATTAAACACCGGTCCACAAAAAGCGCCCCCAGATGCGCCGCGTCCCAAACCCTTGGGGCGGTCAAAGCCGATATAGCAACCCGCGACAATGTTTGATGTGAAGCCAATGAACCAGACATCCTTGGCCTCGTTTGTGGTGCCGGTTTTTCCGGCCACCGGAACCGGCAGTTGCACCCGCCCGGCAGCTGTGCCGCGCTGTACCACGCCTTGCAACATTGAGGTCAGTTGATACGCTGTCACTGCATTCATCACCCGTTCACGGTTGGACGAAATAAGCGGCATCTGGCCCGTTGGCAGAGCAGTCAGCGCGCAGTTTTCACACATCCGCTGGTCATGGCGAAAAATGGTTTTACCCCACCTGTCTTGAACCCGGTCAACAAGCGTTGGTTCGACCCTTTCGCCGCCATTGGCGAACATGGCATAGGCCGCCACCATCTTGAAAAGCGTGGTTTCCTCGGACCCCAAAGCGTTGGCCAAGAACCGACCCATATTGTTGTAAACGCCAAATCGTTCGGCATAGGCGGCCACCACATCCATTCCGACCTCTTGCGCCAAACGAATGGTCATAAGATTGCGAGAACGTTCAATACCCGTGCGCAGTGGCGTCGGCCCATAAAATTTACGCGATGCATTATGCGGGCGCCAGACCCCTTGCGGTGTGTCAATTTCTATGGGGGCATCTACAATGATTGTGGCCGGCGTAAAGCCGCTATCCAGCGCCGAAGCATAGACAAAAGGTTTGAAACTTGAACCGGGCTGACGGGTTGCCTGGGTGGCGCGGTTAAACACCGAATGCTGGTAAGAAAACCCACCCTGCATGGCCAGAACTCGGCCGGTATTGACGTCCATTGCCATGAAACCGCCTTGAACCTCTGGAATCTGGCGCAAGGTCCAGCGGATGAATGAGCCATCCGCGTCCTTGGTCATTTGGCGCACATGAACTACATCACCAACGCTTAACAGATCGCCGGCAACTTTGGCCTTTCGCCCCAGTGTGCCGTCTTCATTCTGTTTGCGCGCCCACGTCACATCTTTGGCAGGAATCCAGTGACCGTCCGCATCATTTTCAACGTTTTCTATACCGATACGCGCATCATTCGAGCCGACTTCCAACACCACAGCAGGAAGCCAACCGGCAACGTCTCGCGAAATATCTGAACTAGCCAGGGCGGCGCGCCAGGATTCTTCATCCACCAGAATTTCTGGGTCTAGTTTTGCTACTGTCCCGTGCCAAACACCCTGATCCCTGTCATATGATTCCAACTGTTGGCGCAGAGATTTGGCCGCTTCCTGTTGCAAATCAGGGTCCATAGTGGCGCGTATAGACAAACCACCGCCAAAAAACTCTTCTTCGCCAAAATTTCGACTTAACTGGCGGCGAATTTCATCGGTAAAATAGTCGCGAGGCGGTAGTTTGGCCTTAAATGATTCATAGTCACCGTTTTGAACCGTCAAAAGGGGCGCAGATTTGGCCGTGTTATAGGCCGCTTCTTCGATATAACCATTTTCAAACATTTCACGCAGGGTGTTGTCACGCCAGAAAACCGCCGTTTCTAAGTTACGCACCGGGTGACGATTTGAGGGCGACTTGGGCAGGGAAGCCAAATAGGCTGCTTCTTCGGGCAGCAATTCACCTAGTGTTTTATTGAAATATGTTTGCGCCGCCGCTGTAACCCCAAAACTATTTTGACCTAAGAAAATCTCATTCAGATAAAGCTCAAGAATCTGTTCTTTGTCCAAGGTGCCTTCCAGACGGCTGGCAAGAATGAGCTCCTTAATTTTACGCTCGGCTGATCTGTCAGAGGAAAGCAGGAAGTTCTTCATAACCTGTTGGGTAATGGTAGAAGCACCGCGCAAGCGCCCACCCTGAGCCGCCGCAATCGCCGCCGCAATCATGCCCCGTGGATCATAACCTTTGTGACTATAGAAATTTTTGTCTTCCGCCGAAATAAACGCATGCTTGACCAAGTCCGGGATTTCACTTGCCGGGGCATATAACCGCCGCTCACGGGCAAATTCATCTATTATCCGGCCTTCACCCGAATAAATACGGCTGATGGTGGCCGGGGTGTATTGCGACAGTTGTTCATGGTTTGGCAAATCCCGGCCATACATCCAGAAAATAGCACCAATGGTCAGCGCAGCCATAAGCGCACCAATGGTTAGCAGGCTGAAAATACTACCCAGAAATGAAACAACGAATCTTATCACGACAGGCCTTCTAACATTCTGCTAACTTACCGTTCTTATTACATAGGGTGGCGCAACGTCAAAACGAAGGTCTGCAAAATTCATGCTATTTATTGCCGAGATTGTGCAATTTGGCAGAAAACATTGATTCACCTGGACCCCAGACTATTTGCGTATCAATAACGCATCCGCCGCATCAGCAACCGCCCACGCCAATAGAGCATCACGAATACCCAAAGCTGCCCTGTGGCGCCAACCGGCATCTTCCAATTGTTCCCTATCCTTTTTTGAAGACAAAAAGCCAAGTTCCAATAGCACCGAGGGAATGTCAGGGGCTTTCAACACCGAAAATCCTGCTGACAATCTTGGACGTTTATGCATGCCAACAGTGTTGCTTAACCCTGTCACCAAAGCATCCGCAAGCCGATCAGTCCGGGGAATCGTTTCAGTGCGAGCCAGCGCCATTAATATACCGGCTATAACGTCGTCTTGATCGCTAAGGTCTATACCCGCCAACAGATCATCGCGATCATGGCGTTCAGCAAGTTGTTGCGACGCAAGATCAGTAGCCGTTTCCGACAATGTGTAAATGGTAGAGCCCGAAGCACGCCCATCTACCAGTGCATCTGCATGCAGCGACAAAAAGACATCTGCCCCCGCTTGGCGGGCAAGTGATACCCGCGCTTCCAATGGCACGAACACATCCGCATCACGGGTCAGGACCACTTTGAAATTCCCAGTTCGAAGCAACACTTCTTTCAGCTCACGGGCAAAAGTTAGCATAAGTTTGGCTTCAATGGTTGCTCCGCGCTCGGCCCCCGGATCAATACCCCCATGCCCCGGATCTAACACCACCACCACCGGGCGATCACCAACTTGACGTTGCAACGGAATTTGCTGGTTATCGGCAGGCCGCGACAGTGTATTTTCCAGAGATTTTGCAGCGGCCTGAAAGCTTTTGGCATCAGTGGGAACCAACCGCAAGAAAACCCGGGCTTGGTTGTTGTCTAAATTCAGTAACGCCGCCGTTTCAATAGCCAAAGGCTGGCTGATATTCAGCACCATACGCGACCAACCTGCGCCAATCAGACCCACTCGGACACTGTCTACCAAGTCCGACTGTTCAAATTCCTGAACTGACAGGCCGGAAAAATCCACTTCGTTGAAATCTATTACAATCCGCTGTGGGTCAGTCAGCCCAAACACGCGGTAAGGCACTGCCTGACTAAGGTCCAGATTCAAATCAACGCCCCGGCGGCGGTCCACCAAGCTAGAATTTTCAGGCAATGCGCGCGCCAATGCCGACAGGTCTTGTGCCAACGCAGGTAACCCCAAAAGACCAATCAAAATAGATACTATAACTAAAATTCTGCCCATAGCGGTATCGCTTTGTTTTTCAGGCACTATAGCGCTGCTTGGGCAAGGGTGGAACAGCTATCCGGGCTTGTGGATACGTGCCGCATGCATAGTTCCCATCACAATGCAGGGATCAACCCGGCTTCGGCTTGATTTCTCAGCCATTGCCTTCATACAGTTACGGTGGTTTGTGGGGTGGCCGTTTGAATAACCAACGTCCCGTACAAATTAATAGGTCTTTCACAGCCCCTGGGAACTGAAAATGAAAAACATCGCCGCTGCAATCGCAATACTCATTGGGCTGTCTTCGCCACTATTGGCATTTGAAATCAACACAATGACGCCGGAAGAACGGGAAATTTTTAGGGCCGAAGTGCGTGCCTATCTGCTAGAATCTCCAGAAGTATTGATGGAAGCCATTGCGGTGTTGGAACAGCGCCAGGCCACCGCGGATACATTAGGCGACGTAGATCTGATCGCCCATAACGCCGCTGCATTGTTTACCGATAGTAATTCATATCAGGGTGGCAACCCAGATGGTGACGTGGTGATGGTCGAATTCCTGGACTACCGCTGTGGATTTTGTAAACGCGCCCATCCGGAAGTGGTCGAACTGATAAAATCGGACGGCAATATCAAATACATCATTAAAGAATTCCCCATCCTTGGCGAACAATCGGTGTTGGCGTCACGCTTTGCGATCTCGGTGCTGCAAAATACCGACGACGAAACCTATTCGACGGTACATGATACGCTGATGGATTTTCGTGGCGACATATCGACGACGTCGCTGGAACGTCTGGCAAATGAATTAAACTTGGATACGGCAATAATCATGGCTGAAATGGATTCTGACGCTGTGTCGGCCGTCATCTCGCAAAATCGGGCCCTGGCCCAACAGATGCAGATCAACGGTACACCCGGTTTTGTCATCGGCAACCAAATGGTCCGCGGCTATGCGCCTCTGGATACCATGCGCCAAATCGTGGCCGATCTGCGTCTGGCCTCGCGCTAAGTTACACCAACGCCTCTTCTTTCGCATTTTCTGCGATTATCTTGGCGGCGCGGCTCTCAACCTGTTCGACGATGTGATCCACCATTTCATCGTTGGATAGTTTGTGGCTTTGCTTGCCTGCCAGATAAACCATGCCCGATCCCGCCCCGCCACCGGTGAAACCGATATCCGTCATCAGGGCTTCGCCTGGGCCGTTAACCACGCAGCCAATTATTGACAGGCTCATTGGGGTTTTGATGTGGGAAAGCCGATCTTCCAGGGTTTCCACGACCTTGATCACGTCGAACCCCTGTCGCGCGCAGGACGGGCAGGATATTATGGTGACGCCCCGGTGTCGCAGGCCCAGTGATTTCAATATTTCGTAGCCCACCCGGATTTCTTCCACCGGATCGGCCGACAGACTAACCCGAATGGTATCGCCAATCCCCATCCACAGAAGATTGCCCAGTCCAATCGCCGATTTCACTGTACCCGGCAACATTGCCCCGGCCTCGGTAATTCCAAGGTGAATCGGCGCATCTGTAGCGTCCGCCATTAGCTGATAGGCTGCCGCCGACATGAAAACATCCGATGCTTTCACACTGATCTTGAAATTTAAAAAATCCGCGTCCTCAAGGATTTTAATGTGTTCCAGGCCGCTTTCCACCATGGCATCCGGGCAAGGTTCACCATATTTTTCCAACAGGTGCTTTTCCAACGACCCCGCATTCACCCCGATACGCATCGAACACCCATGATCACGTGCGGCAGCAATAACTTCTGCAATCCGTTGTTTAGAACCAATATTTCCGGGGTTGATCCGCAAACAAGCCGCCCCGGCCTCGGCGGCTTCAATGGCGCGTTTATAATGGAAATGTATGTCTGCCACAATCGGGACCGGGCTTTCCTTAACGATTTCCTTAAGGGCAAAGCTGGCATCGGTATCCGGTATTGAAATACGTACGATATCCGCGCCAGCATCAGCGGCAGCGATGACCTGGTTAAGCGTTGCTTTGACATCTGAACTATCGGTGTTGGTCATGGTTTGAACCGCGATTGGCGCATCACCACCAACCGGCACTGTTCCCACCATTATCTGGCGTGATTTGCGCCGTGCAATGTTGCGCCAGGGGCGGATAGGATTATGGGTCATAGGTCTGCGCCTGATTTAGTAAATGTATAATTTCAGATAAGCCGCAGACAGGGTTGTGACAAGCTAAGACGCCTGCCCTATTCTGAGTCAGCTTCAGCCTGTGACTGCGCCACCTCTACAAACCGGGCAAGATCCGTGTCTTTGCTTAGGTCAGCAGTCTCAAAATTGCGGGTCAGGTCGCCAACCGAAAGCGAAAGACCTTTGACAACACTAAGGCCATCCCCGGCAGGACCGTAATTTTGACCATTGACAGCAAAATAAACAGAACCCGCATTACCAACCCGTAAAACCGGCGCAGTTTCGGATTTCGGCAATACATACCGCTCACCGGCATCAAGGACCTTTTCAAAAATCACTGTCCCATCAACCGCCTGAACCCGCACCCAAGACGGGCGCACTGCAAACAGCACCACTTCGGGAATATCTGCGGCAACCACCTGAACGGGCGGCGGCGATAGATCAACTGGGGGATCAATCAGGTTGGGGGCAACACTGGTAATTTCTGGCGTGTGTCGCACCGGCGCTAAGGTGCCAACATTAGCTGGATCAAGCCGAGCAATAGGGCCGTCACGGGCCACAAGAACGGGAACATCCAGCGCCTCTGGTCGATAGATCCGGTCCAGGGCATCAATGCTGGGCACTTGAAATTCGGAATATTCGTTAGTTGCGCCAACAACAGCGTTTGAAGGCTCAATAACCGAAACATTGGAAGTCACACCCGGGGCTTGGTCAACAGGTGCCAGATCAACTTTTTGCACCGCTTTGAATACCGACCAGCCGCCAAAGCCAATCATGCTGATCAACATAAGTAATACCAACGATGATCCAATCGCCCCTGGCTCAAGCTTTGACCACATTGCTTCACCCTTTGGGATGAAAGTGGCATTGGGGTCCGAATAAGGATCGCGGTTGCCTTTGTGGGGTTTTGGAACAGGACCTGAACGGGTTGTAGACGCCGAAGGCGACATTCCGTGGGTGGCAACAAAATCACCTTCTTGGCAAAACCGTGCATAGGCCCATTCCGGATCTAACCCAAGGTACCTTGCATAAGAACGCACGTAACCCGCTACAAAACCCTGGGTTTCAAAGGCGGCAGGGTCGGCATTTTCAATGGCAGCAATATAGGCGGCTTTGATTTTTAATTCGCGCTGCACATCCAGCAGAGATTTGCCCAATGTGGCGCGTTCACCGCGCATAACATCACCAAGGCGCAGGTCAAAATCGTCAAAACCTTTCGGTTTTTCCGTTGGCGGTTCCGGTGGAGTATTCCGCCGCCCGATCATGCGCGTTGCCCCATGTTTTATGTCCCCAAGACCGTCGATTCGTCAGACCGACAGCGTATTGGCTAAATGTTACCATAATGAAAGAGCGAATGCACCTCGCTCAGGAAGCTCAGGCACTAAGTTCGGCGCGATTTAGCGCACAATGGGACCAAAGCCCGTCAAGTGCCTGAACTAGTTTATCAATATCGCCAGGACCATGCACCGGGGAAGGCGTAAAACGCAGCCTTTCAGTACCCTTGGGAACCGTCGGGAAATTGATCGGTTGTACATAAATTCCGTAGTCTTCCAGCAACATGTCAGATAGCTTTTTGCAATGTACCGGATCGCCAACATGTACCGGCACGATATGGCTACCATGGTCAATAATTGGCAGGCCCAGACCTTTTAGACGCATTTTCAGTATTTTGGCATGTGTCTGTTGCAAATCGCGCCGTTCCTGATCGGTTTTCAAATGCTTGACTGACGCCGCAGCACCCGCCGCCACTGCAGGCGGTAAGGACGTGGTGAAAATAAACCCGGGCGCATAGGACCGGATGGCATCACACATCTTTTCAGACGCCGCAATATAGCCCCCCATAACGCCGTAAGCCTTGGCCAATGTGCCGTTGATGATATCAAGACGCCCCATCAGCCCATCACGTTCGGCAACACCGGCACCGCGGGGACCATACATTCCGACGGCATGAACTTCGTCAATATAAGTCAAAGCATCAAATTCATCGGCCAAATCGCAAATTGCTTCTATCGGGCCAAAATCGCCATCCATGGAATAGATGCTTTCAAAGGCAATTAGTTTTGGGCTGGCCGGGTCGTCGGCTGCTAACAATTCGCGCAAATGGTCCATATCATTGTGGCGAAAAATCCGCTTCGCCCCGCCATTGCGACGCACACCTTCTATCATCGATGCATGGTTCAGGGCGTCGGAATAAATGATCAATCCGGGAAAAAGCTTGGGCAAAGTCGAAAGTGTTGCGTCGTTCGCGATGTAGGCAGACGTAAACAGCAGCGCTGATTCTTTTTCGTGTAGGTCAGCCAGCTCAGCCTCAAGCGCTTTGTGATAGACAGTTGTGCCGGAAATATTGCGGGTGCCACCTGAACCAGCGCCGGTAGCATCTATCGCCGCGTGCATAGCTTCCAAAACAGCTGGATGCTGTCCCATGCCCAAATAATCGTTGCCACACCAGACAGTTACAGCCTGATCCGTACCGTCGGGCTTGCGCCAGGTCGCGTGGGGAAAGGCACCATTTTCGCGCTCAATCTCAATAAATGTACGATATCGGCCTTCGTCGTGAAGGCGCTGTAGCGCAATATCAATCTGTTCAGAATAGTTCACAGACAGGTTCCCCATCGTATTAACTTCTTTCCGTGCTTCTAGCACCAAATTGGTAAGAAATCCCAATCACATTCAAGAAATGATACCTTTTGCCACCCTGCAGCAAACTGACATAGATCAGGTCGACGCAAACCAATCGGAAATCTATCCTCTAGACAGCACTATTTGCCCTGATACCCTGCACCAGAAATCACGGTGAAAAGGACCAAAACTGTGCCAATTAATCCTGTTCTCAAACGCATTGACCAAAACCTGCCCGAAGCAACCGACCGGTTGCTGGACCTGTTGCGCATTCAATCCATCTCCACCGACCCGGCGTTCATTCCGCAATGTGACGCCGCCGCCGATTGGCTGGTTAATGATTTGAAAAGCATCGGTATAGACGCCAGCAAACGGGAGACATCAGGCCATCCGATGGTCGTTGGCCACGTTGGCGACAGCGGTCCGCATATTCTTTTTTACGGTCACTACGACGTGCAACCCGTTGATCCGCTTGACCTTTGGGACCGTGACCCGTTTGATCCAATCGTCGAAGACACCGCCAAGGGCCAGGTTATCCGCGGCCGTGGTTCATCGGACGACAAGGGCCAGCTGATGACTTTTGTTGAGGCATGTCGCGCTTGGAAAGCTGTCCATGGCAGCCTGCCTTGCCGTATTACGTTTTTCTTTGAGGGCGAAGAAGAAAGCGGCTCACCGTCATTGGTGCCATTCATGCAGGAAAACGCCGAAGAATTGCGTGCAGACATCGCGCTAATCTGTGACACCGGGCTGTTTGAAAGCGCGGTTCCCGCCATTACCACCCAGTTACGCGGCCTTGTCAGCGAAGTTTTCACCATCACTGCTGCGTCTCGCGACCTGCATTCCGGCATGTATGGCGGTATTGCCATTAACCCGATCAGGGTGATGTCAAATATCATTGCCGGTCTGCATGACGACACTGGCCGCATCACCCTGCCCGGGTTTTATGACGGCGTGCCCGAACTATCGGATGAAATCCGCAGCCAATGGCAGGGGCTGGCCTTTGACCATGCCACATATCTGGGTGATGTGGGCCTGTCCGACCCGGCGGGTGAACAGGATCGCACGCCATTGGAAATGATCTGGTCGCGGCCCACTTGCGATGTAAACGGCATGTGGGGTGGCTATACTGGTGACGGATTCAAAACTGTTTTGCCCGGTCAGGCCCATTGCAAACTAAGTTTTCGACTGGTGGGTCAGCAGGACCCGGATGCAATCCACGCCTCTTTCGTAAAGTATATCGAAGACAACCTGCCCCCTGATTGTACCGTTGAATTCACCGGCGAAAAAGACGGCGCGCCGGCCTCGCAAATGTCTACGTCCCTGCCCGCCTTTGAACAGGCCCGCCAGGCCCTAAGCGATGAATGGCCCAAAGCCGCAGCCTATGTCGGTTGCGGGGGATCAATCCCGATTGCAGGGTATTTCAAGGAAATACTGGACATGGACGCAATGCTGATCGGATTTGGCAAGGATGACGACGCCATCCACAGCCCGAACGAAAAATACGATATGGAAAGCTTTCACAAAGGCACGCGCAGCTGGGCGCGGATATTGGATGCAATGACAAAATAATTTTGAATTCGATAGAGGTACTTCGATGAGACATTTATTCAGATGGACCGTCGCACTGACTTTGTTTGCCGCCATTGCCTTTGGAATTTCGTGGCTTATTTACATGCCAAATTCCCAAGAACGTGGCACATGGCGGGCCCAGGCCGGTGGTATGATCATAACGCTAAACCCGTTGCGCGCTGATGTTTATCGCGCCACGTCAATATCCTGCATTCATCAGCTTTCATTTCCAGGCCATTTGAAAATTGTGGAACTGGCTGAAGGTGCCTCGGTTAAAGTTGTAGAAGGACGTTTGCACCTTTTGATCGACAGCGACCTTGGGTCCACGGTTTTTGATCGGATTGATGCCCTTCCCGAGAACTGCGCCAGGGCAAATCCGGATACCGCCACACCGCGCGAAACCTTTGATGTCATGTGGACGGCGATGAATGAACATTATGCATTCTTTGATTTGCACGGCGTTGACTGGCAGGCTCGTCATGATTTGGCCCCGGCTGCTGACGCTCAGATGTCGGCTGAAGACTTGTTTGAAGTTTTCAAAATGACTCTTGCGGGCCTTGATGACGGCCACGTGCAGTTGGTTGCCGATCCTTTGGGATATTTCAGCCCTGCACTTGCACCAAAATGGGCACAAACGGCCGGGTTGGATCGAGGCGAACTGACAAAAATTGCATTGGAAAATATCGCAAGCCCAATGACGCAAATCGACGGCTCATTGATAGAATACGCCCTTCGCGATGATGGGATCGGCTATATCCTGATCCCTGAAATGGACATTGATAACCCATTGGGCGTCGCAACTGGTCCAGCGACCGCGCAGGCTTTTGCAACGGTCGCCGACGCGCTGGTAGACACCAAAGCCATCATTATCGACATACGCTACAATCCGGGCGGAAATGATGCAGTGTCTTTTGGCATTGCCAGCCATTTCATAGGTAAGCCAACGCCTGCATTCAGCAAATCCAGCCGAATTGGCGACACGCAAGGCCCCAGCTTTGAAGCAATCGTTCAACCCTTTGACGACACACCCCTAACGCAACCCGTCATTCTACTTACAACGCGGCTTACTGCCAGTGGGGCAGAAATTTTCACAATGGCCATGCGGGAAATTCCCCAGGTCATCGTGATGGGTGAACCCACCAGCGGTGGATTGTCAGATATTTTGGATTTCGATCTGCCCAATGGTTGGCGTCTTGGCCTGTCAGACCAAACCTATCTGACGCCAGACGGAAGCCTGTACGAAGCTATTGGCATTCCACCAGACATAAAGGTGGAAATTGACGCTGCTGCGCTTGGGCGCGGCGAGGACCCGTTGCTTGAATTTGCGATAGAGCAGGCTTTGGGACAATAAAATCGGGCTTTGAACTGCCTTCAAAGGCAGCCGTAAAACCTGCATTGTGTTTGTCAGTCCTCAGATGAACCTTTTTTAGAGCCAAAAACAATCTTGGCAATCAGTAACAACGACGGTGCTGAATGGAACAACAAATCACCGATATCAATCGTCTGGGTCAATTCCCCGGAGCCCAGCATCTTCAGCTTTTGCCAGATATGCGGTTCCGGCACAAAAGGTGCCAGACCAAGAAAAACTGCCGCAATGATTACGGGCTGAAACGGGATGCGATCTAGCAAGGACATTTAAAGATACCTTATCAGGGGAAAATGGCGCGGTTGACGGGACTCGAACCCGCGACCCCCGGCGTGACAGGCCGGTACTCTAACCAACTGAGCTACAACCGCGCATTTTAATTCAGACATGGTCCGAACGTGAGGGCGGTTCTAGGACTGTGGCTGGCGCGCGTCAAGCGGTTCTGTTCGCATTTGACACAAAAAACGGGCACGCAATCCGATGAATTGCGTGCCCAGGAATTTACCGCAGAATAAGACCGCCTTTGGTCTAACCTTTCAGACGCGTGGTCTTGGTCAGTTTCATGATCATACGCTCATAATATGGCTCTGATATCCCTTTGCGGATTTTGCGCAAAAAGTACTTTTCAAAACCAATTTTGGCCCAATGCACCCATTTGCCTTCGCTGGCCCAGACCTTGTTTCGGGGCGGGTTTTGCGGTTGCGCCATAAACGCCACGCCGCCATCGCCAAAGTCGGCCAGACAAAAGGCGTTCCAGGTGGGTTCATGGCTGGGTTCCTGACCGCGCAAAACCTGCCCAATATTGTGGGCTGTAGCAGAGACCATACTTTCGATCATGTAACCGGTCTTTGGCACACCAACGGCCACATTAGTGGCTTCCAGCGGGGCAATGGCAATGGCCACACCGACCGAATAAATCTCGGGGTACTTCACGTTTCGCTGGTGCTTATCCACAGTGATGAATCCACGTGGATTGACCAATCCGTCAATGCCCATGAACGCAGGCAAACCGCGAAAGGCTGGCAACATCATCGAATAATTGAAATCAAGCTCGAGGGTTTTGGCAACATCGCCACCATCAGCAATTTCACTGACATGCATTTTACCTTTGGTCACCTTGTCCACACGGGCGTTAGTCACCCACTTGATGTGGCGCATGCGCATTTCACTTTCCAGCATTCCCTTGGTGTCACCAACACCGCCCAGACCCAGATGGCCGATATAAGGTTCAGCCGTCACAAAAGTCATCGGAACCTTGTCGCGAATACCACGTTTACGCAAATCAGTATCCATGATCATGGCAAATTCGTAAGCCGGGCCATAACAGGACGCACCTTGCACGGCCCCCACAACAATCGGACCCGGATTGGCGCAAAACTTTTCCCATTCGTCATTGGCGGTGATGGAATGGTCGATTGAGCAAACAGATTGGGTGAACCCGTCGGGGCCAAGGCCCTTAATTTCATCAAAGGCCAGTTCCGGTCCAGTGGCGATGATTAGAATGTCATAGGTAACTTTCGCACCGCTATCTAAAACCACCGTTTTCTTTTTCGGGTTTAACTTAGCGACGCCGTCATGGATGAATTTAATGCCCTTCTTCGCGAACACTGGTTCCAGATCGACGGTGATATCTTTCTTGGTGCGCCAGCCCACAGCGGCCCAGGGGTTGGAAGGTGTAAATTGAAAATACGGGTTGTTAGAAATAACGGTCAGCGTGTCGCCGTCAGTCATCTCTTCCTGCATTTCAAAGGCCATCGGAACGCCACCAACGCCAGCCCCCAGAATTACAATATCAGCCATTTTATCCCTCCCATTTCAGTTTAAAATATTGTGCTGAAAAATATTTGACATGAATGCGCGGGAAAAACAAAGGAAACATGAACACTAAAAACAAAATGAAACTTGCCAGATCGAAGTTTTCCACCCGGTTAGCCGTCGATTCAGTCGTTCGGAAATCGCTGCTGTCGACTGTCTTTCAGGTGATACACGCAGCCCTGCCCTCCGGCCAACGCCGCCATCTCATCTTGACCAACCCCCAACCAAAGTCCGCGCAGAACATGGGACGTAATCCCGTGGGTAATGATCACAGTCGGGTTTGTCAGACCATCTAAAAAGCTTTTGACCCGCCCGCACATATCTTCAAACCTTTCCCCGCCCGGGGCTTGAAAATTCCAGCCAAACATATCCTGATCCGCGTATTTGCAAAGCTCCGGCCAGCCAGACGCGATTTCATCAAAGGTCAGCCCTTCCCATCTGCCAAACGAAATTTCGCACAACCGGTCATCGGTTGTGGCCAGCATTTCCATAGGTTCTAAAACAATCTGCGCGGTATCAAATGCGCGGCCCTGTGGGCTGCAGTAGGCGTCAACATTACTGTAACCATCCAACAGTTTTGCCAAAATCGCCGATTGCTGCCGGGCCTGGCCTTTGCCATTTTCCGTCAGCGCTGAATCCATGCGCCCCTGATGTCGCCCAATGCTGTTCCATTCAGTTTGACCATGGCGCAAAACAAAAATTTCCGGAAACTCGGACATGGGCTAGGGCATTCCTGTGAAATAAGGGGAATGGTGGGTGATAAGAGACTCGAACTCCTGACATCTTCGGTGTAAACGAAGCGCTCTACCAACTGAGCTAATCACCCGTCCGGTCTGCGGTTTAGCCCGAGGACGCCCCCCCATGCAAGCCCCAGCACTGCATTCCCGCAAATAAAATTCAAACATCACCGGATTACCGGCAATATCGCTATTCTGCAGCGGTACTAAAGCCAGTTGGAGTTTCCGTTTGACCAACTTTGCGGCGAATTTTGCAAATAATTATTTCTTTATCAACAAACAGCTTTTTTCGATTAACGCTGACTTTCCCCAGGGGCTGAACATTTAGTCCTTCGCCACCTGAAAGGGTATTGCCGATTTCTTCCAGGACAGCGTCCAACACTGACTTAACCGCGTTTGGCTTTAACCCGGAACTGGCAACTATACGTTCAACCAATTCTTTGCGGCGCACAAAAACTACTGGTGCTTTAACGGGTTTTTCTGGTGCCGGTTTTGGCGCTCCTGAAACACCGGTTGCTTTGGGTTTTAGTGTTTTGGGGGGCGTTTTCTTAGCTGATTTTGTGGCTACGGGTTTCTTTACTACCATGGGAATTGTGCCTGTTTGTAGTTTCTGTTTTTCCTGTTTCTAACAGTTTTCGACAGCGTTAACCAGAGCGGCTGAAAAACCTAATTCTGGGTAGTACAAATGCAAAAGGGCGCCCCGGATTTGGCGCACCCTCCTGTGCAATAAATGGATTAATGTGCCGTAGCGCCGAGTGTGTTGGAATCCGATAATGCCGATTTGGCACGCGCTGCTGCTTCGGCCTTTTCATCCCATTCAACAGCTTCTGGCTGGCGAACAAGGGCGTGTTTCAACACATCGCGCACATGGGCCAGTGGGATGATTTTCAGCCCGTCTTTAACGTTATCAGGAATTTCCACCAGATCTTTTTCGTTTTCAGCCGGGATCAGAACTGTTTTTATCCCGCCCCGTAACGCTGCCAACAGTTTTTCTTTCAAACCACCAATGGGCAATACATTGC
Source organism: Paracoccaceae bacterium (assembly GCA_965224795.1). Taxonomy (GTDB): domain Bacteria; phylum Pseudomonadota; class Alphaproteobacteria; order Rhodobacterales; family Rhodobacteraceae; genus NVTR01. The sequence continues at coordinate 359,481 of CBDDAE010000001.1, forward strand.
CGCGCAAAGTAACTTCACCAGTCATCGCCACATCTTTTTTAACGGGGATCTGAGTCAGCACTGAAACGATCGACGTCACCATGCCCACACCGGCACTGGGCCCGTCCTTGGGTGTAGCCCCTTCAGGCACATGGACATGGATATCCATCCGCTCAAATTCTGGCGGAATGATCCCAAGCTGAGGTGAAATCGACCTAATATAGGAAGAGGCAGCATCAATGCTTTCCTTCATCACATCGCCCAATTTACCTGTGGTTTTCATCCGGCCCTTACCCGGCAGGCGTAATGCTTCGATAGTTAACAGATCGCCGCCAACACTGGTCCAAGCCAATCCGGTTACCGCACCAATCACATCATCCTGTTCTGCCAGACCATAACGGAAGCGTTTGACACCCAGGAATTCTTCAAGGTTTTCAGTGGTTATTGTGATCTCTGTACTTTCCTTTTTGACAAGCTTGGTCACCGACTTGCGGGCAAGCTTGGCAATTTCACGTTCCAAATTCCGTACACCAGCTTCGCGGGTATAGGTGCGGATAATTTCCTGAATGGCTTCGGTTGTGATGGTCAACTCGCCCGCTTTCAGACCGTGGTTCTTGATCTGTTTCGGGATCAGATGCTGTAATGCAATTTCACGTTTTTCATCCTCGGTGTACCCAGATAAAGGTAGTATTTCCATGCGATCAAGCAGTGGGCCCGGCATGTTATACGTATTGGCCGTGGTCACAAACATCACATTGGACAGGTCATATTCGACCTCAAGGTAATGGTCCGAAAACGTTGAATTCTGTTCAGGATCAAGCACTTCCAGCATGGCACTGGCCGGATCGCCACGAAAATCTTGGCCCATTTTGTCGATCTCATCTAGCAAGATCAGAGGATTGGTTGTTTTGGCTTTTTTCATCGCCTGAATGATTTTTCCAGGCATAGAGCCGATATAGGTGCGACGGTGGCCGCGTATTTCGCTTTCATCGCGCACACCACCCAAAGAGATGCGAATAAATTCGCGCCCCGTTGCCCGTGCCAGCGACTTCCCCAAAGACGTTTTACCAACGCCCGGAGGGCCAACCAGACACATGATCGGGCCTTTTAGTTTCTTGGATCTCTGTTGCACGGCCAAATATTCGACAATACGTTCTTTTACCTTTTCAAGTCCGTAATGGTCGTTATCCAATACCTTTTGGGCAGCCGTTAGATCTTTTTTGACGCGGCTTTTAGTGCCCCATGGAATGGACATCATCCAATCAAGGTAATTGCGTACAACCGTGGCCTCCGCCGACATCGGTGACATTGACTTTAGCTTTTTCAGCTCGGCATCAACTTTTTCACGCGCTTCTTTAGAAAACTTTGTCTCTTCAATGCGATCTTCAAGTTCGCTAATCTCGTTTTTACCCTCTTCGCCATCGCCAAGTTCTTTTTGAATGGCCTTCATTTGCTCATTCAAATAGTATTCGCGCTGAGTTCGTTCCATCTGGGATTTAACCCGGGTTTTGATTTTTTTCTCAACCTTTAGAACCGACAATTCGCCCTGCATCAGCCCATAGACTTTTTCCAATCGTTCCTCGACGGAAAGGGTTTCCAAAAGCTCTTGTTTCTGGTCAACCTCAACGCCCAGATGGCCCGCAATCAAATCTGCCAATTTGGCTGGTTCTGTGGCTTCGGCCACGGCCGACAAGGCTTCTTCCGGGATGTTTTTCTTAATCTTAGCGTAGCGTTCAAATTCTCTTGATGCGGACCGAAGCAGTGCTTTTACCACTGTCGCATCACCCGCGCTTTCACTAAGGTTTTCTGCCTTCGCTTCAAAATAGGACTCATTTTCCAGAAATTCAGTAATTTTAACCCGAGAGCGGCCTTCAACCAAAACTTTAACGGTTCCGTCAGGCAATTTTAGCAGCTGTAATACATTCGCCAGCACACCCACACGATAAATTCCGTCAGATTCTGGCTCATCTATGCCCGGATCAATTTGGCTGGAAAGTAAAATTTGCTTGTCATCCTGCATCACTTCTTCCAGCGCGCGTACAGATTTTTCGCGGCCAACAAAAAGTGGCACAATCATATGTGGGAAGACCACAATGTCGCGCAAGGGCAAGACGGGGTAAGATGGGGCAAGTTGCTCGGTCATTCTAAATCCTTGATTTGCCAGACAGCCCGGTCCCTATTTTGGCAACCTTTGGCGATCTGCGTTCTTAGCCTCAATACTTGGTGTTTGAATTTGGCTATTCAACAAGCACCAACGAATTCTTGGGTATTGTGACGTTCAATTCCGCCATGAACAAGGCGTTCTTTGGGTAAAGTTATTGACATTGTCCAAAATATTTAATGTCACGCCCCGCAAGCAACCCGCTAAAGTTGTTCTATGTCGCCCGCAGCTCGTGTCGAATGAAAATCAGCTTCAAATTCTGCAAATTTTCCTGCGACAATTGCCGCCCGCATTTCCTGCATCAAATCCTGATAATAGTGCAAATTATGCCATGTCAGCAGCATGGATTGTATTATTTCTTTTGCCCGAAAAACATGGTGCAAATAGGCGCGCGAATAATTATTACATGCAGGACAACCGCAATTTTCATCCAACGGGCGTGGATCATCAGCGTGCCGGGCGTTTTTAATATTCAGCACGCCGTGCCGGGTGAAAACCTGGCCATTGCGACCAGATCGCGACGGCAATACGCAATCCATCATGTCGACACCACGCGCCACCGCCCCGACAATGTCATCCGGCTTACCTACCCCCATCAAGTATCGTGGCCGATTATCGGGCAACATATCCGGGGCGTAATCTAACACTTCAAACATTGCTGCCTGCCCTTCACCAACGGCCAAGCCACCTATTGCGTAACCATCAAAACCAATGTCTTGCAGTTTTTGCGCGCTTTCTGCCCGTTGATCAGCAAATGTACTGCCTTGCTGAATGCCAAACAAGGCGTGGCCGGGGCGGTCACCAAACGCAACTTTTGAACGCGCAGCCCAACGCATGGACAATTGCATGCTTTCCTGCGCCTGTTTTTCTTCAGCCGGATAGGGCGTGCATTCATCGAAACACATAACAATATCAGAGCCAAGCAAGCGCTGAATTTCCATGCTTCGCTCTGGGCTAAGCATGTGCTCTGAACCATCAATGTGGGATTTGAACCGCACACCGTCTTCCGACATTTTTCGCAAACCCGCCAGGCTCATAACCTGAAAACCGCCGCTATCTGTTAATATCGGACCTTCCCAGTTCATAAAACGGTGCAAACCGCCAAGCCGGTCAATGCGCTCGGCTGTTGGGCGCAACATCAAATGATAGGTGTTGCCCAGCAAAATATCCGCCCCGGTGGCACGCACATTTTCGGGCAACATGGCCTTGACGGTAGCGGCCGTTCCCACGGGCATAAACGCCGGCGTACGAATGTCGCCGCGCGTCGTGCTTATCACCCCGCTACGCGCTTTGCCGTCTCTAGCATTAAGGGAAAAAGAAAACCTGTCGCTCATCTGCACCGCCTAACCCGCCTGTAGCACAAGTGTAAACACCTGCACTGGACGCCGAGCAGTCTAATCCTTATATATTTACTCGGATATGAATAAGAGGCCAAGATGACCGCTGAAGCCACCCCTGCGGAAAACACCCCGCTGATCAAACCTTCCAGCACCAATCACCCGCTTTATGTGGACGTGGTTATTGCTTGCCGTTCGGTTTATGACCCGGAAATTCCGGTGAATATTTATGATCTTGGCCTGATCTATACGATTGAAATAAATGACGAAAATGAAGTCTCTGTCAAAATGTCTTTGACAGCCCCCGGATGCCCGGTAGCCGGTGAAATGCCCGGCTGGGTGGCGGATGCGATAGAGCCCCTTCCCGGTGTTAAACAGGTTGACGTACAACTGATATGGGAACCACCCTGGGGCATGGAAATGATGTCAGACGGTGCGCGATTGGAACTAGGGTTTATGTAATCCTGACCCGTAATACTTGAACAGTACCCGCAAACACCCCAAATTTTAGGGGTGTTAAGAAACAAAAGGCCAAGCAAATGTTTTCCATCCCGGGCAAACAAGCCGTTACCATCACCGATGTTGCAGCGGCGCAAATTGCGCAACTGATGAACAAAGATGGCCATAAGGGTTTGCGCATTGGCGTGAAAAAGGGCGGTTGCGCTGGCATGGAATACACCATGGACTATGTGTCCGAGGTTGATCCACTGGACGAAGTTGTGGAACAAGACGGCGCGCGGGTGATGATCGCGCCAATGGCACAGATGTTTTTGTTCGGTACCGAAATTGACTACGAAACTTCGCTGCTGGAAAGCGGCTTCAAATTTAGAAACCCTAATGTTGTTGATGCTTGTGGCTGTGGCGAGTCGATTAAATTTGCTGAAGTAGATGGCGACTGACACCGGGTTTCTAAATCACGTAGCAGACCTTTTTACGGGTCTTGGCCCGGTGCGAACGGGCCGTATGTTTGGCGGCACATCCCTGTATATCGATGACGCAATGTTTGGCGTGATTTTTGGCAACGCCCTTTATATGAAAGCTGACGCCAATTTGGCGAACCGTTACCGCGACGCTGGTTCTGTGCCATTTCAATACGACACGAAAACCGGAGTAAGAACCATACCCGGACTGATGGCCCTGCCAGATTCTGCTCTTGATGATCCCGAGGAAGCGTTGGAGTGGGCGCGTCTCTCACTTGTTCCGGCTGTGAAAGCCGCTGAGAAAAGACGGAAGAAACCAAAGAAATGAGTTTGCCAGATGACACCATTGCCTTTGTATTAGAGCTGCTTGAACCGATTGGCGCTCTTAGCACCCGCAATATGATGGGCGGTCTATGCATCTATTCTGAGGGGCAGATTTTCGCCATTCTGGACAGCGATGGAACCCTATTTTTAAAGGCAAAGGGCGGTTTCGCTGACAGGCTACAAGCCGCCGGTTCGCGACAGTTTGGGTCAGATCACGGCAAACGCATGGGTTATTGGACACTGCCCGATGCCGCTCTTGATGATGCTGACGTCGCCTGTGACTGGGCCCGGCAAGCCCTTGCCGATCTGTGATCCGCGACCAATCATACCATTGGTACCTTGCCATTTTCCCGCTAAACACAGCCAAACAACAGGGAAAACAATATGACACACAGAAAAAAGCTTGCCGCCGGCAATTGGAAAATGAACGGGCTCTGGTCCGATCTTAGTGAAGTTACCACTTTACTAGAGGCGCATCCAAAACCGGGTTGCGAAATTTTACTATGCCCACCTGCAACCCTGTTGTCGCGGATGTCAGACCTGACAGTAGACGGCGCAATTATTACGGGCGGTCAGAACTGCCATGTCAATAATGCCGGCGCCCACACTGGCGAAATCAGCGCACCTATGCTGACAGACGCTGGTGCGGAATATGTTATACTGGGCCATTCAGAACGCCGGGCCGACTGTGGCGAAAGCGATGATGATGTGCGCACCAAAGCGCTGGCCGCCATTAATGCCGGACTTAAGGTGATCATTTGCGTTGGCGAAACCCTGGCCGAACGGGACGCGGCAAATACGCTTGAGATCATCGGCGGTCAACTGGCGGGTTCCATACCTGATCTGGTGACTGGCGAAAATATGGTTGTGGCCTATGAACCAATCTGGGCCATCGGCACAGGTAAAATTCCAACACTTGCCCAGATCGGCGAAGTACATGATTTCATTCGCGCCCGGCTTGAGCGGCGATTTGGGGCAGGTGTCGGACGTTCAGCGCGTATCCTTTACGGCGGTTCGGTTAAACCTGGCAACGCTTCTGAAATATTCGCGGTTTCAAACGTTGACGGGGCTTTAGTTGGCGGCGCGGCGCTAAAAGCGGCAGATTTTTCGCCTATTATCACGGCACTGGAAGCCAGTACCTAGTTCCTACTGCCGAGTGGCATCATAGCCGTAGACCCAATCAAATTTTCCAACCACCTTGTCCGGGGCCACGGCCCCGGCAATTCGCAAACCTGTATGTGCCATCATACGTATCACTGGATTGCGTAAATGGTAGTTGCGCGCATTGGCATCCGCTGCCGCCACAATTTTTGAAACCCGACTAAAACGGCGTTGCTGAAAAGCCGGTAATGCCTGTTCTATTGGCAAATGACCTATACAATCGGCCAATTCCCAGCCGTCTTCCAGTGCCATATTAGCTCCCTGTGCAAGAAATGGTAATGTCGGATGCGCAGCATCGCCAATTATTACGGACTGACCTCTGTGCCAATTCTTGGCTACGGGATGGCGAAACAGCCCCCAAATATTTGTTTGTTCAATTTGATCCAGCAATTTTCCAACCTGTGGGCAAAAGGATGAAAACGCCCGTCGTAATTCATCAGGAACCCCTGGATGATGCCATCCCTCGTCAGCCCAGTCACTATGTTCTTCCACCGCCACAATATTTGTAAACTTCCCGCCCCGTAGTGGGTAAGACACCAAATGCCGCCCCGGTCCCATAAAAACGTTCACATCATCTGACTGCGAGCCATCAACAATTGCCCGCCAAGCTACTTGCCCAGTGAAATTGGGTTTTTGTTCACAGGCAAGGGCAGATCGAAGCCTTGAATGCAGCCCATCAGCACCAACCAAAATCTCTGGTTTGTGCGTTTGGCCACCAACTATGCTGACTACAGGGACATCACCATCTAAGCTGATACTCTCAACCATTTGCCCAAGCCGTATAGTAACACCAGCCTCTTGAGCAGCTTTGGCCAAAAGGCCAATCAGATCAGCCCTGTGCAATATCAGATAAGGACGGCCTGCCCCGCGACTTTGCATATCGAGGCGCAGCACCAATTTGCCACGCCGATAATCGCGCAAACAGACTGCTGTCGTTGGTTGCGCAGCCGCACGTAGCTGTTCCCCCAACCCAAGCGCGTCCAAAACCGCCACACCATTTGGGGTAATCTGCAATCCGGCACCAATTTCGGTAATTTTACCGGCCTGTTCAAAGATCTGAACTTTGGCCCCAATGCGTGCCAATGCAAGGGCACAGCTTAACCCGGCAATTCCAGCGCCGATTATCGAAACTGAACGGTCCATAGCCTTATCGCCTTGTAATAAAAAAACACCGGCACCCAAAGGCCCCGGTGTTTGATACTTTAGCAAAGCGATAATGATCAATCCGCGCGATGAACCTTTTCACTGCGCTCATGCTTTTCCTGGGCTTCCAGGCTCATGGTTGCAATAGGGCGCGCATCAAGCCGCTTTAGTGAGATTGGCTCACCCGTAACGCTACAATAACCAAATTCACCTTCTTCAATTCGACGCAAGGCACCATCTATTTTGGATACAAGTTTACGCTGACGATCCCGGGTCCGCAGTTCCAGCGCACGGTCAGTTTCTTCAGACGCACGGTCAGCGATATCCGGAATATTGCGGGTGCCGTCTTGAAGGCCTTCTATTGTGTTCTTGTTGTCATCCAACAAATCGGCCTTCCAATTTGTCAGTTTGCGGCGAAAATACTCCACTTGCCGTTCATTCATGAAAGGCTCATCTTCGGCGGGTCGGTAATCGTCAGGCAGAAATTCCTCTGCTTTCATTTCGCTTCCCCTTTGCAAAACCGGTGGCATCGAACAATTCCCCGTTGTACGATCCCCCTTCTGAGCGCCGATGTAGACCAAGAAAAGCAAGTTGTCACTAACATTTCTGTGCTGCTTGCTGGAAAGTGACGCGACCGTTAGGAATACGTGAACAATCCACGCCAAAAAGTTGATATTGACCATGAAATTCACCGGAACCGATGCCTACATCGCCAATGAAGACCTAAAGGTTGCCGTAAACGCCGCCGTCACGCTTGAACGCCCTTTATTGGTGAAAGGTGAACCCGGAACCGGCAAAACCGAACTTGCCCGACAAGTGGCCGTGGCACTGGGCCTTAATATGATCGAATGGCACGTTAAATCCACCACCAAAGCCCAGCAGGGCCTGTACGAATATGATGCGGTCAGTCGGTTGCGTGACAGTCAATTGGGCGACAAGCGGGTGCATGATGTGTCCAATTACATCCGTAAAGGCAAGCTGTGGCAGGCTTTTGACGCCGATGAAAAGGTAGTTTTGCTGATTGATGAGGTGGACAAAGCTGACATCGAGTTCCCCAATGACCTGCTGCAGGAATTGGATCAAATGCAATTTTTTGTTTACGAAACCGGCCAAACCATCAAAGCCAAAAACCGCCCCATCGTGATCATTACTTCAAACAATGAAAAGGAATTGCCTGACGCATTCCTGCGCCGCTGCTTTTTCCACTACATACAGTTTCCAGACCAAGCCACATTGCGAAAAATAATCGCCGTCCATCACCCCGATATCAAAGAGGCCTTGCTGACCACCGCCCTGACCCAGTTCTATGAAATACGTGACCAAGCCGGATTGAAAAAGAAACCTTCTACCAGCGAAGTGTTGGATTGGTTGAAGTTGCTGTTGGCAGAGGACCTGTCCAGCCAGGATTTAGCCCGTGACAGCGGCAGTCTACTGCCAGTTTTGCATGGCGCTTTGCTAAAGAACGAACAGGATGTGCATTTGTTTGAAAGACTGGCATTTATGGCCCGTGGTCAAAGGTAGCTTGGAGCAATAATTTGGCAGTTTCGACAAGAATAGTTCAAAGCGATGATTTTGAAAGTTGGTACCAGCTTTGGACCGGGTACCTTGCTCACTATGAAACGACTTTGCCCGACGACACCAAACGCATTGCCTTTGATCGTTTGCTGGCAAAAGACACCAATGTTCACGGAATTCTAGCCCTGATCAATGATAAGCCGGTTGGCCTTACTCACTACATTTTCCACGATCATATGTGGCGCCCTGAAGGGGTGTGTTATTTACAAGATCTGTACGCTGACCCTGACATACGTGGGCAGGGCATTGGACGCTTGTTGATTGAGGCTGTGTATGCAGCTGCGGATGAAGCAGGAAGGGCCCGTGTTTACTGGCTGACACAAGATTTCAACGCCCCTGCCCGCCAGCTTTATGACCGAATAGCGAATGTAACGCCTTTTATTAAGTACGAACGCTAATGAAGTTGACCGCGCCAAAGTTAGCCCTATCGGTATTGACGGTTTTGGTTTTCGCCTGTTCACCAGTAGCAACAACCAACACAGTTAGCCGCAATGTTTCGGCGTCTTTTTCCCTTCCCCCTATGAAGACACCCCCGGGCCGTGCAGCGGCACCGACGAATAGATCAAACGCTTCAATCGCCGCTGAATTCATAACATTGGCGTTTCAACTTGAAAGCGGCCGCCAACTGCCTGTCCTTACCCGGTTTGAGGGGCCGATAACCTTACGTGTCACTGGTGCCAGCAGCGGCCCTACCACAAATCGCGACCTGGACCATCTAATCACAAGATTGCGCCAAGAGGCCCGTATTCCAATCACCCGGGTCAGCGCCGATCAATCTGCCAGTATCACAGTACACTTTTTGAGCCGAGCAAAACTGCGGCGTTCTGTTCCCCAAGCGGCTTGTTTTGTTGCCCCTGGCGTTGAAAGCTGGGCCGAGTTTTCCACCCGGAGAAATGCCAAAGGGCGAAATTGGGCTGACCTGACAACGCGCACAAAGATGGCAATATTTCTGCCCAATGATGTTAGCCCACAGGAAGTGCGCGATTGCCTGCACGAAGAAATTGCCCAGGCACTGGGGCCAGTCAACGACCTGTATCACCTGACAGATTCGATATTTAACGATGATAATTTCCACACCGTTCTAACCGGGTTCGATATGTTGATCCTGCGTGCATATTACGATGATAACCTGCACAGCGGCATGACCCGTGATGCTGTGGTTGCCCGGTTGCCCGCCATTTTGCGTCGAATAAACCCGAAAGGGCGCAGTACCGGTGTTGGTGTCAGGGCAACCACTTCGCCAAACTGGACCCGGGAAATTGAAACCGCCCTTGGTGCCCGTGGTGCCGGAACGGCACAATTGGCGGCGGCAAAACGGGCCGTGGCAATCGCCAGAAGCCAAGGTTGGAATGACAACAGACTTGGTTTTAGCCTATACGCACTGGGGCGCCTTGCCCTTGGCCAAAATTCCAGCTTAGCCCTAAATTCATTCGCCGAGGCTGACGCAATTTTTCGCGCAAATCCAAGCACCAGATTGCACGCTGCCCATGTGGCCGTGCAATCTGCGGCCTTTGCCCTGTCTGCGGGCAGACCCCAGGCCGCCATCAAGATTACCGATGACAATAGCGCCGTCGCCCTGCGCGCTGAAAACGCCAGCTTGCTTTCTACCTTGCTTATGATCAAAGCCGCAGCTTTAGAGGCAGCAGGCAGGTCTGATCAGGCTAAAATTGTACGCCTCGACAGCTTGGGATGGGCCCGGTATGGCCAGGCAACAACAGGCGAAATCCGGGACCGGCTGAATGAAATTTCATCCCTGGCCCCGCGTCAGGAAAGGACCAGCACCCCATGATTATTATTGCTTCGTTTTTCATTGGTGCTTTGGCAGGTGGTTTACGTGCCCGTTCGCGCAAAGGAAACCGGTTGGACATTGCCCAGTATAGCGCCGTATTCGGCATGATATTTGCCCTAATTGGCTTGCTTATCACGCTCCTGTTGGGCCGGATGATCTAGGTAGATGTTCCTTGCCTTTTACGACAACCTACGCGCTGCTTCTATTCCGGTTTCAATTCGCGAATTTTTGACCTTCCTGGATGGTATGGCCGCCGGTTTGACCACCTATGATATCGACGGGTTTTATTATCTGGCCCGCTCGGCCATGGTCAAAGACGAACGCAACCTTGATAAATTTGATCGCGCCTTTGCCGCCAGCTTTGCAGGGCTTGAAAAAATCACGTCCGAACAAGTTCTAACAGCCGTCGATCTACCTGCCGACTGGCTTGAAAAAATGGCTGAAAAACACCTGAACGCCGAAGAAATGGCCGATATCAAATCCCTCGGCGGGTTTGAAAAGCTGATGGAAACCCTGCGCGAACGGCTAAAGGAACAAAAAAAGCGCCACCAGGGCGGCAGCAAGATGATCGGAACCGCTGGCACGTCGCCCTTTGGCGCCTATGGTTATAACCCTGAAGGCATTCGCATCGGCCAGAATGAAAGCCGACACCAGCGCGCGGTTAAGGTCTGGGACAAACGTGAATTTCGCAATCTGGATGACAGTATTGAATTGGGTACTCGCAACATCAAGGTCGCCCTGAAACGCCTGCGCAAATGGGCCCGCGACGGTGCCCAAGATGAACTGGACCTGTCAGGAACTATCCGCGCCACTGCAGAAAACGGTTATCTCGATGTGAAAACCCGCCCCGAGCGGCGCAACGCTGTCAAAGTGCTGTTGTTTTTGGATGTGGGCGGCTCCATGGACCCTTACGTTAAAATCGTCGAAGAATTGTTCAGTGCGGCGCGCACCGAATTCAAACATATGGAATACTTTTATTTCCATAACTGCCTGTATGAAGGTGTGTGGCGTGACAACAATCGGCGCTGGAATGATCAAACCCCAACTTTTGAAATTTTGCGCACCTATGGCTCTGATTACAAATGTATATTTGTGGGTGACGCCAGCATGTCACCCTATGAAATAGCTTATCCCGGTGGCGCAAATGAACATGCCAATGCCGAAGCCGGCAGCACCTGGTTGCGGCGCGCCGTTGATCAGTGGCCTGACAATATCTGGATAAACCCTATGGCCGAAAAATACTGGGCCTATACCCAATCGGTGGCAATGATACAGGATATTTTCGGCGTTGATCGTATGGTGCCAATGACGCTAAAGGGGATTGAGCAAGGCATGAAAGAACTGGGGCGTTAAGTGCTGGCCCTCCCGCAACCGACAAACAATGGACGCCAAGGTTATGAAACGCTTACGCAACGCCTGGAAACACCGCCCTGTTTTAACATCGGCCTTTGCGGTTGCCGTGCTTTTGACGGTGCTCTTCGCGGTTAGAAGCACAGTTTTTATGGTTTACTGGTCCAACCCCGACCATATTGACCAGGAAATCCGGAGTTGGATGACCCCGCGCTACATAGCGCTTTCCTGGCACTTGCCGCCGGAAGTCATGTCTCAGGCGCTTGGCACTGAAAAAATGCCGGGGCGACGACAATCCATTGCCGACATCGCCAGGGAACAGGGCATCAGTGTTCAGGCTCTGGTTGCCAATATTATTGCCACCGCCACCACTTACCGGGACAGCCAAAGGTGACCGATACCCTTCTGGCATTGATCCCCCAATACGGGGTATGGCTACTGGCGTCGGTGACATTTCTTAGCTGTCTGGCAATTCCTGTGCCCTCGTCCATCCTGATGGTGGCCGGGGGCGCTTTCGTCGCTGCCGGAGACATGTCGCTGATAACGACCGGCCTTGCGGCCTATGCAGGTGCGGTACTGGGGGATCAAACCGGCTTTGCAATTGGGCGCAAAGGCTCAGGCCTGATTGAGCGGATGAAAAAAGCCGGGGGACAACGCAAAATGCTGTTTGAACGCGCAGCGCATTTTTCCGATAAATGGGGCGGTACCAGCGTTTTTCTGTCGCGCTGGCTGCTTAGCCCATTGGGCCCCTATGTCAATTTCATTGGCGGTGCCAACGGGTTGAATTGGTCAATTTTCACCATATTTTCCATTGCAGGCGAAGCCGTCTGGGTCTCACTTTACACAGGACTGGGCTACGTTTTTTCCGACCAGATCGAAATGGTCGCGGACATCGCTGCCAACCTTAGTGGTTTTCTCGCGGCCGGTGTAGTGGCCGTTTTACTGGGGCGTATGGCCTTGCGCCCGCATAAAGAAAACAACGCAAAATCAGGGTTTTCCCGCCCATGAGCCATTTCTTTGATTTGCTCTTTGCCAACGTGACCCCCATATCAAGACTATGTTAAAGTTCACCCCAATCCTGCTTGCCCTGCTTTACGGCATCCTGATGTACCGGTTTTCGGTTTGGCGCACCGGGCGTGATTTGGACGCGAAATCCACCGAACTGGCGGACCCGACACTAAAGAAACTAACCGACAAAATGGCGCAGGCACTGGATCTGCCCCGCGTTCGGGTTCACATCTATGAAATTGAGCCGGTGAATGGTTTGGCCGCGCCAGATGGGCGAATTTTCATCACCCGTGGCTTTTTCAAGAAATATTTGGCTGGAGAAGTTAGCGCCGATGAAATGGCCAGCGTTATCGCCCATGAGCTGGGCCATGTGGCCCTTGGCCATTCCCGCCGCAGGATGATCGATTTCTCCGGCCAAAACGCCATGCGCACAGCCCTGGGCATGGTCCTGTCGCGATTTATCCCAGGGTTTGGCGTCTATATCGCCGGGTTTTTGATGAACCTGCTGGCCGCCGGGCTGTCGCGCAGTGACGAATATGAGGCCGACGCCTATGCTTCAGCGCTGTTGATCAAAGCCGGGATTGGCACCGGGGCGCAGATTTCCCTGTTTTCAAAACTGGATGCCCTGACATCGGCCAATCGTGGCGCCGCCCCTGCCTGGTTGATGAGCCACCCAAAGACTAAAGACAGGGTTCTCGCCATTGAAAAAAACGCGGCTAAATGGCAGGAATAATCCCGGGCTGTTTGAACCGACTAACCCGTACCTTGCCCGTCACGCACCGCCATTTTTCGATAGGCAGACCGGTCCATACACCGTTTTATCCATGACTGTACGTGATCAATGTCGGGGGCAATCGCCGGGAACCAGGTGAAAGGCGCAACAATCAGCAGATCTGCCGCGCAGAATTCATCCCCCAGCAGATAGGGCGATTTTTCCAGAGCCCGGCCCAGACGCTCTGCCATCTTTGACGGTCCACGGAAGGTTGACTTAAACATAGCCGAGGGTTCCATTTCAGAAAACTGCGCCGCCAGTACCGGCTCCATTACCCCACCATAATAGTGCAGCCAGCTTAAATAAGTTCCCCGTTGCCTATCATTGATGTCACGCCCGATCCCGGCCTTTGGAAACAGGTCGGTCAGATAAAGCATGATCGCGCCACTTTCCATGATCAGCGCGCTGTCATGCTCTAACACCGGCACCTTGCCTTCGGGGTGCGGATTGATCTTGTCGGCGCCCCCCGTGCCGTCTGAATGTGCAATGGTAACGTCAATGATCTTACACTGATCCATCGCATCCAGTTCTTCCAACAGCCAAACCACCCGGCTAGAGCGGCTTTGGGGGGAATGGCATAATTTCAGCATTGTGATTCCATTTGTGAAAAGCGTTCTAATGAGCCAGCCTATCGACAGCCCCTTCGCCGGTATTGTAAAAACCCGACATGATCGCGATTGAAGAACGCATAGTTCCACAGACATCGGGTGTGCTGTTCAAGCGTACATCCTTCCAGCACATTACCTTGCGCCAATTTGTGGTTGTTGACCCGTTGACTGCACCCTGGCTCGATCACCTGTGGCTTGTTGAATGGAACCTGCCCTCGGGCAAAACCTATACCCAGGCCACTTTGCCATATCCAACCTGTCACATAATTCTTGATCGCCAAGAAAAATCCGGCCTGTTTGGCTGTTCCACAGGTCGGTTCGACTATACGCTTATGGGCACAGGCACTGTAATAGGCGCCAGATTACACCCCGGCGCGTTTCGCGCATTTCACACAACCAGCGCTCATTACCTAACGAATACAAACATACCCCTTGCCGAAATCCTGTCCGCTCACGAACTCAAAGCTATCAAGAGCGCCACTGGTGTGAAGGCAGTCAAAAATTTCGCCGGGATATTACAAAAAACAGCCGCACCTTTGCACGATGATATTCATGAAACCCAAAAAATCGTCAATACAATCCGGGATTCCACAACCCTGTTTCGGGTCTCTGATCTCCAGATAACTTTGGATATTTCCCCGCGAAAATTACAACGCCTGTTTCGGGAACTGATCGGCGTCAGCCCAAAATGGGTGATCGATCGCTTTCGGATGTTTGATGCGGTTGAAACTATTTCCAACCATAGCGGCACAAATCTGGCCGATCTGGCCGCCCGGCTCGGCTATGCGGATCAGGCCCATTTTTCGCATATCTTCAAATCAATCACCGGTGTTAGTCCGGGGAAATATGCGAATGGTTAATTCCTTCCAAAGCTTTCCCCAACCGTGGCAGCCGCGCCTTTTTAAGCAATTTGCGTACCGGCCAACGATGCCCGGATAATCGTTCGGCCTCGCGCCGAACCTGCTCAACTAAATCTGCCACTATATCCGGTTCCTGATTGTACAATTCCAAAAGAAATTCATCCGGGTGGCGCGCCAAAATACTAAATTCTTCCAACAGGCGCTTAGGGAAATCCCGCAAATTCATTGTGACGATCACCCTGGCACCGCCCGTGATTGCGGTTGCTAGAACGTGGGTATCATTGGCATCGGGCAGGTATAGTGTTGCTTGTAATTCTGGCGACGGGTTTGACCAGGGCGTCAGGCCAGCGTGCCCGCAAAACAGCAATTTCACCTCTGGCCTGTGCCTCTTGCTCCGGATCACGTTTGCGCGCGGCACGGGCCCATTCTTCCAAAATTTTGTCCGACCAAAGCGGGCGCACCAACCCGGCAACGGTTGCGCCCAGTAATATTTCGCGCATCACAGTTGGATAAAGTACGCAGGCATCCAGTACATATTTCATACTAGAAAAATCACAATGTGCTAATTTGAATTGACCAATTCAATTTCCGCCGCAAGATCCAATTGCGGCATCCCCAAAACTGGATTGCCAGTCAACTGGCTATGTATCACTGCCGCAATATGGCTGGAGATGCGCACCTTTTGGGTTTGGCCAAGACGCACAGCCGCCAATGCTTCCTCGCCGCCAAAACCGGGCAGACTTGAGTTTACCAAATAGGTTGGTATGACAACTTCGCCAGTATTGGCGTTGGTCACAGTTAACAAAAAATCAATCTCATGAACGCCACCAATTGAAAACCGGGTTCTTTCGGTCAAAGCGTGAAAACGTACCAATTCAACCTGTAACCTAACTGGCAATTCGCCCCTAAGTGGCGCGACCCCAGTGTTAATCGCATCTTCAACAATCGTTTTAACCTGCCCGTATCGATCACCAAAAGGGTCTTCACGCCAGACAATATCAGCTTTGGGCTTAATGCTGTTTCGCTCAGACACAACCAAAGTTTCGGGCACCTCGACCGACACGCCAATTACACGCATAGACGGCAATTGGGTCACATCGACCAGTTTGGCAGGGCCATCACTTTTTCGCCCAAACTGCCCAACAGCCGAATTCGAACAGGCTGCCAATGCTAAAGTCAGACCAATAGTAATAAGTAAGATTGGGCGTTTCATTGTCGCCTCCATCAATTAATGCTCTCTCAATTTCGTAGTTCTGAACTATAGGCCTTAAAAAACCAATACAATAACCGATATCGGCTTTAATGAACTTCTTGCCTTTCCGTTGCCCCGTGGTCAATCAAGCCAATAATTCAGTTGCTCAGTTAGCGCTAACATTGTAATATCATCTCAATAGGTCAAACTGCGGAGTCGACATGAGTATCCAGCCAAAACTACAAGACATCACCCGCAGAATTATTGAGCGCAGCAAATCCACGCGTGAAAAATACTTAAACAAAATCGACCTTTTCGGCCAATCAGGTCCAAACCGGGCCCACCTGTCATGTTCGGGACAGGCCCATGCCTATGCTGCCACGGGCAACGATCAGGCGGATTTAGCCGCCTGTAAGGCCCCAAATCTTGGCATCGTCACCGCCTACAACGATATGCTGTCGGCCCATAAACCCTATGAATCTTACCCCGGACTTATCCGCCAAACTGCCCGCGATATGGGGGCCACGGCCCAGGTGGCGGGCGGTGTTCCGGCCATGTGTGACGGTGTTACCCAAGGCGAAAAAGGTATGGAAATCAGCTTGTTCTCTCGCGATGTTATTGCGCTTTCGGCAGGCGTAGCTCTGTCACATAACACCTATGATGCCGCCGTGTTCCTTGGGATTTGCGATAAAATCGTTCCGGGACTGGTGATCGCTGCCGCAACTTTCGGGCATTTGCCAGCTGTCTTCTTGCCGGCCGGGCCGATGGTTAGCGGGTTGCCAAACGATGAAAAGGCGCAGATCCGCAAGAAATTTGCCACCGGTTCTGTCACCCGTCGCGAACTTATGGACGCAGAAATGGCAGCCTATCACGGCCCCGGAACCTGTACATTCTATGGCACTGCTAATTCCAACCAGATGCTGATGGAATTTATGGGCCTGCACTTGCCCGGTTCTTCCTTTCAAAATCCCTACACGCCCTTGCGCGACGCGTTGACGGTGGCGGGCGTACAGCGCGCCCTAGAAATCACTGCCCTGGGCGACAACTACACCCCGGCAGGAAGAATTCTGGACGAAAAGACATTTGTGAATGGGATCGTCGGATTGATGGCCACCGGCGGATCAACCAATCTGGTGCTGCATCTACCTGCCATGGCACGGGCGGCAGGTGTCATATTAGAGCCGCAGGATTTCGCTGATATCTCAGAAATCACACCGCTTTTGGCACGAATTTACCCAAACGGTCTGGCGGATGTGAACCATTTTCACGCCGCTGGTGGCCTAGGCTACCTTATTGGGGAACTCTTGGGTGCGGGGTTACTACATCCCGACACCAAAACCATCGCTGGTGACGGCTTGGCGCTTTATTCCCAGGAACCGCAATTAGACGGTGATGGCGTCAAATGGGTTGCGGGTCCGCGCACTTCGCAAAATGAAAAGATAGTACGCCCTGCCTCTAAGCCTTTTCAGGCAAGTGGCGGGTTGGCACAGTTACAAGGCAATATTGGCTCAGGTGTCATGAAGGTTTCTGCGGTGGCGCCCGAACATCGCGTGGTATCTGCACGCGCTAGGGTTTTTCATGATCAGGAAAGCGTAAAAGCTGCCTTTAAAGCCGGAGAATTCACCTCAGACACAATTGTCGTTGTCCGGTTTCAGGGACCCCGCGCCCTTGGCATGCCGGAATTACATTCACTAACCCCGATACTGACAGTTTTGCAGGACCGAGGATTAAAAGTTGCCCTGATCACCGACGGGCGTATGTCCGGCGCATCTGGCAAAGTGCCGTCTGCCATCCATGTTTGCCCAGAAGCCGCCTGTGGCGGTGCAATCGCCAAGCTGCGTGATGGCGATATGGTAACTGTGGATGCCATTGCGGGCACGTTACAGGTCGACGACAAGGGGTTTGATGACCGAGAACTGGAAATCTTGGACCCGAATACAACCCACGCCGGTTTGGGGCGCGAGTTATTTGAAGTATTCAGACAAAATGTCGGCCCTGGAAATGAAGGCGCTGCGGTTGTCGTCTGACGCCCACGAATTTTAACCTGCTAGGATCCAATAATGACCCCACAAGAAGCCGGTGAATTCACCCGCAACCTTTGCCAAACAGCACCTGTTATTCCGGTGCTGGTGGTAGATGACGCCACAACGGCCCGCCCATTGGCTAAGGCACTGGTAGCCGGTGGTTTGCCAGTGCTTGAGGTCACATTGCGCACCCGTGACGCACTGGCCGCAATTTCAGAAATGGCCAAAGTTACAGGGGGCATTGTCGGGGCTGGTACTTTGTTGACCCCAGCAGACGTCCATGCCGCAAAATCCGCTGGCGCACAGTTTGGTGTTTCGCCGGGGGCAACTGACTTACTGCTACAGGCCTGCGAAGACGCTGATCTGCCGCTACTGCCCGGCGCGGCCACGGCTTCCGAAGCCATGGCACTGTTAGAACGCGGCTATACAGTACAAAAATTTTTCCCGGCACGAACCTCAGGCGGAGCGCCGGCACTTAAGGCCATTGGCGGCCCGATACCACAGGTTAGCTTTTGCCCAACCGGTGGCGTAACATTGGAAAATGCTCCTGAATATTTGAAATTGGCCAATACCCTATGTGTTGGCGGGTCTTGGGTGGCCCCCAAACCCCTGGTCAAAGCCCGGGATTGGGATGCTGTTGAAAAGCTGGCAACAACGGCTGCCAGCCTTTAACCAAACGTCTTTAGTTCTTGACCCAGTCTTCGGCCTTACAGATACCAACGGCGCAACCGCGTATATTCAGACCGGCATCGGAAAAAACTACCGTGCCGTTAAACTTCATGAATTTTGGCATCGCCGGATGGCGCATATTTTTGCCCTTCCAGGACCCGTCGGCTTGTTCAAGCATGCCATTGCACATCTCAAAACCATCTGAGGCTCGCAGACAAGACAAGCTGCCGCCATCATTGGAAACTTGGATGATTTCCTTACCTTTACGCAGATATTCTGTGGTTTCAGCCGTTGCAGAAGTTGCTGCAATCATTGCAATCGCCGCCACGGAGATTTTAGTTTTTAGTGCCAGTTTCATGATATCCCTCCCATTTCGAAAGAAGGTATATGTCAATATATTCAAAAATGCAAATATATGAAGTAGAGCCTTGCGGCTATCCCTCTTCGCGCATCCTTCCCGCACGCCCCCCTCGGCGTCCTTTTTGGTCGGGAGTACCTAGCGCATCCTGCAATACAGTATTCATAGGATGACCCGGCGATTTGACAACATAGGTATCGATCATCATCTGAATAGCTGAATTTTGATCTGCTTCGGCAGGAAGCTTTAACGCCCAATCCAAAAATATCGACCGGCATTGCGACGCATCTATTCCGTCAATGCGATAGCTCTCATAAATAAGTTCGCTCTTATCAATCTCATCCAGGGTCATCGCTACCTCCTTGTCTTGGCCCCTTTAGGACAGGTCAGGCACCCTGCCAAGGGCATTTTCTATTATTTCAGCTGCGCCCTCGGTTACTGATCGAATTGAACTTCCCAACCCATCAGCATCTGATGCCTCGGTTTCACGCAACAAAAATGCCAATCCACCTTGGCCGATGTCACTGTCATCCAACGCCGTACCGCTTAACAATCGGGCGGCGGATTGCAATCGCCACATTAAATGATGGGCATCAAGCAGTTGTTTGGTTTCAACTTGGCTAATCCAACCGATGCGTAATCCTGCCTGCAACTGACCAGCAATATCACGCGACGGCTCCGCTCCAAACAGGGCTGCCGTTTGTGCCAAAAGTTCAAGATCCTGCATTCGGCCGGGGCCAAGCTTTGCGTCCCAATCCCCCTGTCCCGGCTTAGCTTTGGCCAAGCGATCACGCATTTCAATGACATCTTTAAGTACAATCGCACCATCACGTTTAATTTGCAGGATTTTCTGGCGAAAACCTTCAATATCAGCCCCAAGGTCGGGATTTCCGACCACGGTGCGGGCGCGGGTCAAGGCAAGATGTTCCCAAGTCCAGGCTTCTTCCAACTGGTATGATTTGAACGCCTCAAATGATGTTGCCACCGGGCCCTGGCGCCCAGAAGGACGCAGGCGCATGTCCACTTCATATAGGCGACCTTCCGACATTTGCGCACTAAGCGCTGTCACCAATGCCTGAGTCAGCCGGGCAAAATATACCCTTGTAACTAAGGGTCGGCGTCCGTCTGACATTTCAACACCGTCAGGATCGTAGATTACTATCAGGTCCAGATCAGAGGCCGCTGTAAGGCGCCCGGAGCCAAGCGACCCCATGCCAATAACCACCGCCCCCCGGCCCGGTTGCGGGCCATGTTTGGCTTCAAATTCAGCGCAAACAACTGGCCAGATGGATTGCACAACCGCCTGCGCCAAGGCGCCGTATTGGTCTCCGGCTTCATCCGCATCAATCAATCCACGCAAATGGTGAACGCCAATGCGAAAATGCCATTCCTTCATCAAACGCCGCGTGGCATCCAGTTTGGTTTCGTAGCCATCAACGGCTTCAGTTGCTTGGGAAAACACTTGCATTAGCGCTTTCGGGTTCGGCCAGGGCGAAAAGAAATCACCACCAATCACCGCATCAAAAACCTGGGCATTGCGTCCCAGATACTGGGCTAGCCTGGGGGCCGTTGCCGCTATATCCACGATCAGATCGATCAATTGTGGGTTGGCTTCAAACAGCGAAAACACCTGCACGCCGCCGGGCAACCCGGCCAAAAACCCATCAAACTGGATCAACGCCTCATCCGGTCGCGCGGCTTTTTGCAATCGGTTCAATATTTCTGGTTTCAAGCGTTCGAAAATTTCCACGGCTCGGCTTGAACGAAGTGATGAATAGGTTGGCCATCTGGCGATAATCTCGACCATTGCCGGTGACAGTTCGACTTTGGACGATTTTCCGTTTCCGGGTGCAAAAAACCCTTCTGTAAGGGTCGACACCCGTTCCAATCTTTCACCTAAATCCTGGCGCAGCTCTTTCACCTCTCGCCCACAAAGTGCGGCCAAGCGTTCAAACCCTTCTTCCGATTTAGGCAGGTCATGGGTTTGGGCGTCATTAACCATTTGCAACCGGTGTTCTATTTCGCGGTGCGCTTCGTAATCCAGTTTAAGCTGTTTGGCAGTATCTGCCGGCACCCAGTCCTTTGCAGCCAACCGGTCCAATCCCGCCAAAGTGGATCGTACCCGCAGGCTTTCGTCGCGCCCGCCTGCAATGATCTGACGGGTTTGGGTGAAAAACTCAATTTCCCTAATGCCGCCTGCCCCCAGCTTCATATTGTGCCCTTCTAACACAATCGGCCCATGTAAGCCCTTATGCTCGCGTATTCGCAGGCGCATATCATGGGCGTCCTGAATGGCGGCAAAATCCAGATGCTTGCGCCAGATGAAAGGTGTCAGCATACTCAGATAATTGTCGCCCGCTATAATATCTCCGGCGCAGACACGCGCCTTGATATGGGCAGCCCGTTCCCAGGTACGACCAACACTTTCATAATACTGGGCAGCCGCCTCCATAGACAAACAAACAGGTGTAACCGACGGGTCTGGGCGCAGTCGTAAATCAGTGCGAAAAACATATCCGTCCCCAGTAAGATCAGATAAAAGCTTGCTCAAACACCGCGTCACCCGGACAAAAGCAGCGCGTGCATCAGCGTAATCGTCCGGTTCAAACCGAGTTTCATCAAACAGGCAGATCAAATCAATATCTGACGAATAATTTAGCTCATGCGCCCCCATTTTGCCCATGGCCAGCACCGCCATTCCACCGGCTGTCTCTTTGTCAGCCTCATCCATTCCGGGCAACTTGCCCCGGTCAATTTCCGCGGCGACCAGCGTTTTCACCCCGCGATCCACTGCCAGATCGGCGAAATCAGTCAAAACCCTGGTAACTTGCACCAACGTCCACACCCCGGCCAGATCGGCCAATGCGGTAAGCAATGCCACTTTCCCTTTGGCACGGCGCAACCCGGCGGCCAATTCAGATGGTTCAAACGAAGCAACCTGTGCCATGATATCGGCAATAGCGTCTTCAGGTGGACCACCTAACACCGTGCCCAGCCAATCAGATTCACGTTGAATCAAGCTGCATAGATATGGGCTGGATCCACCTGCCCCGCTTAATATCTGTTTCAGCCCCTTGTTCATTCCTTGAAACAAAGCACCGGTTTCTAAACCACGCTCAGTATCAAGTGCACGAGGGCTGCGGGCAATGCGGTCAACAAAATTCATAGGCTGACAGTGGGGCGGCGGGCGCAAAGGGTCAACAGGCCAAGTTGTGTTAGCCCATAACCTACACTATATTTTCTATCGCATCCCAAATTCAAACAACGTTATTTCGGATAACCTATTGTTTTTGTTAAATTATCTATAATAATGTAAAAAACATTCACATTAAGTCTTGAAACTTCGGCTTGGGAAGGCAATCTATGTAATGTGAAAGGCATTCACATTGATAGAAACCTAAAAATGGAGCACCCAAATGAGCAACGTCGCCACATGGCCTAACCAAGCTGAATCCTGGCTTGATGATCGCGGCAAAGGCGCCTGGATCGCAGCTATGGTCCTTGGCTTTGTTTTTGTATGGCCCGTTGGCCTTGCCCTTCTGGCCTATATGATCTGGAGTAAACGTATGTTTTCTGGCAATTGCGCAAAGCGCAGAACCCACCACATGTCCCGTCGCGGCCGTAACGCCGCATTCAAATCCTCTGGCAATATGGCGTTTGACGCCTATAAAACGGACACTTTGCACCGGCTAGAAGAAGAGCAGGCAAACTTTGAAGATTTTCTGCAAAGACTGCGCGAAAGCAAAGACAAAGCAGAGTTTGACGATTTCATGGATAATCGCGCCAAACAGGCCCGTGAAACCAAAGGAACCGATGAAGAAGTAGAATCCGAAGCTTAAAACCGGACAAAACAATCTTCACCAACAAACCTATGGGCCGGCCATTTGGCTGGCCCAGACGCCACAGGGAGACAAATATGAACACCACAACATTCTCTAATTTCTCAGACAACCTGCGCCCCAACAAAACTGCCACATACTCACGGCAAAACGAACCACATTTGGTGGTTCAAATACTTAGTGTAATTGCGTTCGGCGTGTTCAGCATTGTGGCCATTTCCCTTGCTTTTGCGACTTTTTGGGTTGCCGGGTTGGTCTTAGCAATTGTGATCGCAACGACTTGGGCGCGCACCCGAACATTTGGCGGTCAGCGTAGTAACCCGGACACAACTGCCGATTATTCGATCGACGAACTGGCGCCGACAATTTCCCCCATGCGGTCCTCTGGAAATTCCAGCTTTGACGCCTATCGCAGTGAAATGCTGCAACGTTTGGAACAGGAAAACCTGGAATTCAGAGATTTTCTGACCCGCCTAAGTGAAGCCAGCGATGCAAAAGAGTTTGACCAATTCATGGATGACCGTGCTGCAAAAGCTAAGATTAGTAGTGCTGTTCCCAAAATTAAGATTAAATCCTGACCCACTTTACACCAACCAATATTTGAAAGGCTGAAAAAGATGACGACGCTGGACACAAATACCCATTTTCCAGACCCTATTACACACCGTGAATTTTATGCTGATGTCACCACTAAAAGGTTAGTCGCTTTCTTCATTGATTCAATTTTGATTACGGCGATTGCCTTGGCGTTGGCCACATTAACGGCCTTCCTTGCCCTGTTGTTCTTCGGGTTCTTAAGCATGATCGTCGGACTAATTTACCGAAGCGTTTCCCTATCCAACAGCTCCGCCACACCTGGCATGCGCATGATGGGCATCGAATTTCGTACCCACCAGGGTGAAAAGCTAAGCTCTGGCATGGCCATCGCACACACCATTTTGTTCACTTTGTCCTTTTCCATGGTACTGCCCCAGGTCATTTCAATCATTTTGATACTGACCACATCCAAGGGCCAAAGCTTGAATGATATGCTGCTGGGCACTGCTATAATTAATAAATCGGCCATGAATTAGAGATTTTAACGTCATTTACACAGAATTGTCCCTAAATTTGGATTGCCAAAACTGAGGGCTTGGCCTGTGCAAATCCTGTTGGTAACGTAACTTTAGACCAACAACATAAAAGCATATGCGCCACACTTTACCAATAGCGCCCCAATTCTATGTGACGGCACCGCAACCCTGCCCATATTTGGACGGGCGGATGGAACGTAAGCTGTTCACTGCACTGCAGGGCGAACATGCCATCAAGCTAAATGATGCGTTATCAAAACAAGGGTTTCGCCGCTCTCAAAACGTGCTGTATCGGCCCAGTTGTTCGGAATGTTCAGCCTGTTTGTCAGCCCGGGTGCGAGTGGCAGATTTCACCCCCAGTAAAAGCCAGCGCCGCGCTTTACGCCGCAACGGTCATCTGACACGTGACGCGATCTCACCTTGGGCCGCCGAAGATCAGTTTGAATTGTTTCGCAAGTATCTGGAAAGCCGTCACGCCGAGGGCGGCATGGCCGACATGGATATTTTTGAATTCGCCGCCATGATCGAAGAAACCCCGATCCGCAGTCGTGTAATTGAATACACCGCCCCTGCTACAGTTGATCAGGCTCGTGAACTTGCCGCAGTCTGTCTGACTGATGTGTTAGATGACGGGCTGTCGATGGTCTATTCGTTCTTTGATCCAGCCCGCAACCGCGACAGTCTGGGAACTTATATTATTCTGGATCACATCCGTATCGCCCGCGAGGCAGGGCTGCCCTACGTCTATCTGGGTTACTGGGTTCCCGGCAGCCCCAAGATGGATTACAAAGCCCGGTTTTCTGCCCTTGAGATTTATCACAAGGGCAAATGGTGTAATCTGAAAGATGTTGAAAGAGCAGTCGAAGATACCCATCCTCTGGCCACAGATCCCATCGCCGAGCAGGTTGCCAATATCAGCCTACCAGATACCCGACCCACCAGCCTCTAGTCAGGTTAAGGACTGGCCGCACCAGCCCGCTTTGGTATTTTTAGATTAGTGCCCAATCAATGACGGAACAATCGTCACCACGCCTGGCACCATCCACAGGAACGCCAGTGCCAACACCTGAATGATCACAAACGGAATAACCCCGCGGTAGATATGCCCCGTGGTCACCGATGGTGGCGCCACCCCGCGCAGATAGAACAGCGCAAAGCCAAAGGGCGGGGTCAGGAACGATGTCTGCAGGTTAATTGCGATCATGATGGTTACCCATTTCGGGTCCATCGTGCCACCATAGATCACCGGGCCGACAATTGGGATCACGATGTAGATGATCTCAAGAAAATCCAACACAAAGCCCAGGAAAAACAGCACCGCCATGACGATCAGAAACACCACCCATTCCTGATCAAAGCTGCGCAGGAAGTCCTGAATATAGTTTTCACCGCCAAAGGAAATCACCACAAGGTTCAGCACCTGCGACCCAATCAGGATGGTAAACACCATACTGGTCACTTTGGCCGTTTCACGCACAACTGGGCGCATCACACCGGTTCGATACAAAACCCATACGCTGAACAATATTCCAAACATCGCAAAGTGATAGGCAATCTGCGCCGCGATAAAGGCCGCCCATTCTTCCCAAAGCACAACTTCGCGCCCGACACGAAGGTCAAAGTTGATGCCGATCAGGATCATGATCACAATGGAAAACGCCGCGAACAGAACCAGACGACTGGCCCCGTTCTCTTCCTGCAACTTGCGGTAAGCCGCCAGCATTATTGCGCCACCCGCCCCCAATGCCGCAGCCGGCGTGGGGTTGGTTATCCCCCCCAATATTGAACCCAACACCGCAATGATCAGCACCAGAGGCGGAAACACCACCCGGATCACATCATTTCGCCCCAGTATTTGCGCTCCGTACCGGCAACCATACAACGCCAATGCGGCAGGGAGCGCCAGTATCACCACCAGCTTGCCGGATGAATCGTCAGGGCCAATCAGCAGCATGTCGGCGATAAGCCCAAGAACGACACCGGCCCCGCCAATCAACAGTGGACGCGGATCAGAAGCCATTGAAACGCCACGGGCAAAGGCCAGCGTAATCCCCATCAGGATAAACAGGATCAAAACGCCCGTTCCCAAAGGGGCCGCGTTAGCAATATTTTCCAGACGGGTTTGGATTTTGTCTTCTTCGCTAAGGGCCACGCTTTGCTGTACGGTGCCAGCTTCCATAATAGCTGCTTGTTCAGCAACAGCGATGTCCCAGTTTTCCTGTCCGTGTAACTCAATCATCGAGGCCTGACATTCACTTGACACATTGGTGCGCAAGGATGCCGCTGCCCCCACATCGGAAAAACTATCAACCCTTATGCTTTGGTCGCCAGCCACATCCACATAGGCGGAAAAAACTCCGGCGGCGATGATGCCAAGGGGCACCAAAACCAGCCAGCGCACGGCGTGACGCCCATTAATTAGCTCTGCACCTTCACGGGGCTCAACCACCACAGGTGGCGCTTTATCGGGGTTGGCCATGGCGTAACCAAAAGCATACAGCCCATAGAATATTGCCAGCATGATCCCCGGCAAAACTGCCGCCTGAAACAACGTGCCTACGGACAGCACAGCCGCCTGCCCCAGATAGGACAGCGCATCGGTACAGCCAGCCGCCTGCGCCCGGGTTTCCTGGGCGGCTGCATAAAGATCACCCGCCAACGTGCCCAACAGCACAATCACGATAGAAGGCGGAATGATTTGCCCCAGCGTGCCAGATGCCGCAATCACCCCGGTGGACAATTCTGGCGAATAGCCATTGCGCAACATTGTGGGCAAGCTAAGCAACCCCATGGTCACAACAGTCGCGCCGACAATACCGGTAGAAGCAGCCAGAAACGCACCCACAACCACAACCGACACAGCCAAACCGCCCGGCAACGGGCCAAAAACCCGTGCCATTGTAGTCAACAGATCATCGGCAATTTTGGATCGTTCCAGCGTGATGCCCATCAGCACAAACATCAGCACCGCCAGCAATGTCTCAATAGATTGACCCGCCAACACGCGCTCATTCATGCGGTTAACAATAAAGGAAATGTTGCGATTCAGCGCTTTTTCCCAGCCGCCGTCAAATATCGGTTCCGCCAGCTGCGGCAGTTCCGGGTATCGGAACACCGAGATATTTAGCGGGTTCACCCCCGAATTTACCAGGTCGCGGTAAGCCGTACTTCCAGCATCCACTGCATGGTGGATCATCAGCCCGGCGCTATCCAGTGCAGCCAGAATGCCGAAGGCAAATATCCCGGCTCCGCCAATGGCAAAGGCCACCGGAAACCCGGACAGAATACCTGCAAACAGACTTAGAAATACAATGATCAGGCCGGTTTCGACGCCATCAAGTCCAAACATTATTTGTGCCCAACCATATTAGTGTACACCTTCAAAGGCTTCTTCACCTTCGCCAAGACTATCCTTGACCAGGTATTTGTTTTCGCTGGCTTCACCCTCTTTCCATTCCAGATAAGAGCGGTAGAAAAAAGCGACGGCCTGCAAATACAGCATCAAAACAAAGCTCAGCAACAGCACTTTGAACAGAAAATAAGCGTCAAACCCATTTGGTGAAAAACCGATGGTTTCCACATTCCACTTCACGACCTTTGATTTGCGCAGCAAAAGTTCCAGCTTGTCTGAAGCGGAGACTTTCGGCGTTATCAAGTGTCGCCACAGGAAAAACCAGGCGTAAAGCCAGATCAGTGTGGCCATGGGCAACATGAAAAACAGTGACCCGAACATGTCGATCACTTTCTTGGTGCGAAATTTCACTTTGGCATAGACCAGATCGACCCGCACATGGCCGCCCTGCACGAACGTGTAGGACATGCACAGGCAGACAATAATAGCATTATAAAGTTTCAGCTCTTCGCCAAACCAGCTTAGGTCGCGGGTGAAATCCATGCCCACTGGGCCAATGGTAATCTCGGCAACCCGAAACACCCTCTGCAAAAATACGATCATAATCTGTTGCAAGACCATGAATATCCCGGCCCAGGCAAAGAAACGGCCAACATTGTTTGAAATGCCTTCCAGCCCGCGCACCATGGCCCACATGAACTTATTTCGCCACATGCCGATGGCGGTCACGATGATGAAGATCAGCAATGCCGCAAAGAAAAATTCCTGGCTGGCACCATAATAAATGAACCGCATCATCGATTCTTTATTGGACCAATCCAGCCATGTCCCCAAATGGGTCAATGCATAACCGATGTTGTAAAATGCTTGCAAAAGGCTCGTAAAGAACCAGACAACCCCGTCAGCCATTATGACTCCCTGTGCCCGATCATTTGAACGTCAGGCATTAGATAAAATGACGGCCCCAGCAATTGCTGACGGGGCCGTCAGTAGTTTTCAGGCTGCTTTAGCCGCCCAGTACCCGGTTACGTTGGCTTACGTAATAGGCATCTGATTTGTCCAGCCAAGACGAAGATGAAGCCACGGATGCGTCAAAGCTGGCACGGATACGTGCATACAGCTCATCACCCATGTTTTCGTCCAGCACTTCTTTGGAAGCCGCGCCAAACGCATCCCAGACATCGTCCGAGAATTGCAACGTCTTCACACCCTGTGCCTGCAAGCGGGCCAGTGCGGCACCGTTTTGCGACAGTGTCAGCGCCAGCTGCCAATGTGTTGTCGCCATCGACGCATACTTCAGAATTGCCTGATGTTGCGCGGACAGACCGTTATAGACGTCCAGGTTCACACCAAAGGCCAGACCGGAACCCGGCTCATGGAAACCAGCTGTGTAATACACCTTGGCAACCTCATGGAAACCAGCGCGTTCATCGGCTGCAGGGCCAACCCACTCCAGACCATCCAGAGCACCGGAAGACAGCGCCTGATACAGCTCACCGCCCGGAATGTTCTGAACAGAAGCTCCCAGTTTACCAAGCACCTGACCGCCAAGACCTGGCATACGGTACTTAAGACCCTGAAAATCTTCAGCTGAATTGATTTCCTTACGGAACCAACCACCGGACTGGGAACCAGAGTTACCAGCCAGGAATGATTTCAGGTTAAAGATTTCACCCAATTCGCTGTGCAGATCATGGCCACCACCGTGGTGATACCAGTTTGTCAGTTCCTGCGCAGTCGCCCCAAATGGCACGGCTGTGTAAAAAGCCAGACCTGGGTGCTGACCGATATAGTAGTAATCAGCCGAGTGGTAAGCATCAGCTTGCCCCGATGAAACCGCATCAAACACTTCCAATGCGCCAACCAGCTCACCCGGTGTTTTCTTGTCGATGACAAGTGATCCGTCAGACATGGCCGCAACCATTTCTTCCAGCTTAGAAGCCGCATCATCCAGGACCGCAAAGCCGCGCGGCCAGGATGTTACCATAGTTAAAGATACAATGCCCTGTGACAGGGCCGGTGTTGCAAGAGTGGTGGCAGCCGCAGCTGTCCCCCCTAGCGCTGATGTTCGTAAAAAAGAACGACGATCCATATATTTTCCTCCCATTGGAATGCGCCCAGTATTTTTTGCTGGGCAGATCGGTGTGAATATAGCCACGCAACGCATTCAATTGCAAATTCTGAAATGATATCCGCACCAAAAACATGTGGTGTTTGACAAAAAATGTTGATTTCGGGCAATTTTATTAAACTAAACCGTACTTTATGCTGCACTGCCAGCTTAGTTAACCTTGCAGAAGTAACAGCTTTGTTATGTTAAAGCCGAAACTGAAAGGGACTAAAATGATTGGGCACAGCATTGTTTCGGCGGGTAAGGGAAACCTAAACAACCACCTCATTCACAGCCATTCCCCAAACAATGAGGCGGGCAATAAATCAGGGTTGGGGCAAGACCGACCGGACCTAAATTCGCCCGAAACCGACAAATCCATTGCGTTCCGGCGCACTCAAAACGCACGAAGCAACCGGCGTAGCTTTCACAATCCAAACATCAAATATTTTGTCAAACGGGCCATCGAATATGCCGGCGCATTGAAAAGCCTGAACCGGGCAGCAACTGTTGTAACGGATCAGATGCTTGGGATGAATCCCGGTAATTTACTTCGCGGCAGTGACCCCAGTTCAGCACTTCAGGTTCTTTACGGCGATAATATCGTCGGGCACGGCACCGGTGGCGACGATATGGTCGCAATTCAGGCGCGACTGGTTACAGGCTATTTGGCAGGCGCCGGCGATGACCTGATCTCGATAGTTGCCCAAAAAGTTAGCCATGTGGCCGGTCAGGCGGGCGACGATACTATTGCCGTAACAGCCGAAACGGTCGAAATGCTGCGGGGCGACAATGGCGACGATATGCTTTCTGTGACAGCCAAAACAATCAGACAGGTTGATGGTGGAAACGGTGACGACATCATCAGCGTCTCTGCCAAAAGAATAAAGGGCGTTTCAGGTGGCGGCGGCGATGATGTGATCGCTGCCACGGGCAAATATATCGGCAACGTTTTCAGCGGCGACGGCGATGACCGGGTCGTTGTGTCCGGGCAGGCAGCCAACCGCGTCTATGGCGGCGGTGGTGATGATATCATCTCTGTTACTGCGCGACAGGTGCGTAATACTGGTGGCGGCGATGGGGATGACACGATCTCAATTACAGCGTCTAAAGTGAACTATGTAAACGGCGACGCTGGCGACGATCATATTTCCATCAATGCGACTGATGATTTACGGGCAGTTAATGGCGGGACCGGTGATGACACGATTAATGTAACGTCCAATCGGATTGTGCAGGTCAATGGCGACGCAACTCTGGACAAGGTGGATAAATACGGTGACCTATATTCAGACCAACCCGGTGGCAACGACACTATTAACGTCACCACACAACATGTGGGCCTTGTCCATGGCGGCGGCGGTGATGATGTGATCTCTGTCAATGCATCGTCTGCCCGAAATATCAATGGCGGAACCGGTGATGATGTTATCAATCTGGATGCCAGCGTTGCCCTTGTTCGGATGGGTTTAAATGCTGGCGATGATATCTTGCATGTCCAGCGCGCGGAGTACCTGACAGTTTCATTCGCCGGTGCTGAAACTGATGACATAACCATTTCCCGCGAAGGGAACAGTTTGACGCTGACCGGTCCATCCGGCGACACCTTGCAGATCAACGGCTTGTCAAATATCTCACAGCTTTTAATCACTGGTTCGGATTGGGAAGCGCAGGGTAAATTTGTCCAGGTATCGGGTGATGAGAATCTGGATATCATACTGTAGTTTGCTTGCACTAAGCTGAGGAACATCCCCGAACAGCGACAGCTATCAAAAACACCGTGAAAACTTGGGCTTCCGGTGCCTCGTCAGCCCATTTCCTCCAACACATTTGATATTCGCTGCAAAGCCTTAAAATTTTAGATTTTCCCTTATTGGCCATTTCGTTCCAAAAATAGTGGGGTTTTTGTAATATTCGTAAACATATTAGGGCAAACCGATCATTAAATTCCAAAAAACCAGTTGACGGGCTTCGCCCTCGGTTTTAAGGTCACGCGGAAATAAACGGAAGCATTAAGATGAAAATCCTCGTGGTGAATGTGAGAATGCGGCGCATGGGCTGATAACAGCAACCATATCGGTACCCCATGCGCCCCCGAAAATTCGGGGGTTTTTTTATGAGCGATAACTATAGTAACGACAAAAACGGAGAAATAGAATGGCACGTCAGATGACCGGCGCAAAAATGGTGGTACAGGCCCTGAAAGATCAGGGTGTGGACACAGTCTTTGGTTACCCCGGCGGCGCGGTCCTTCCTATCTATGACGAAGTTTTTCAGCAAAATGATATCCGACACATTCTGGTGCGCCATGAACAGGGCGCGGTTCATGCCGCCGAAGGCTATGCCCGTTCCACCGGTAAACCCGGCGTTGTTATTGTTACTTCAGGCCCCGGGGCAACAAACGCTGTCACTGGTCTGACTGATGCATTGATGGACAGTATTCCGATTGTCGTACTAACCGGTCAGGTGCCCACCTTCATGATCGGCACCGATGCGTTTCAAGAGGCAGATACCGTCGGCATCACCCGCCCTTGCACCAAACACAACTGGCTGGTTAATGACACCGCAAATCTTTCAGACACCATCCACCAGGCTTTCCATGTGGCGCTGACCGGGCGCCCTGGACCGGTTTTGGTGGATATCCCCAAGGATGTGCAATTCGCCAACGGTGAATACACAGCGCCAAAACAGGCCAAAACCAGCAACTACAAACCACAGACAAAGGGCGACTTAGTTGCCATCAAGGCGTTGGTGGAAGCCATGGAAACCGCCAAACGCCCGGTGTTTTACACCGGTGGCGGGGTCATTAATTCGGGGCCCCATGCCAGCCAGTTGCTACGCGAACTGGTGGATGCCACCGGCTTTCCCATCACCAGCACACTGATGGGTCTGGGCGCTTACCCGGCCTCTGGTAAGAACTGGATCGGCATGTTGGGTATGCATGGGTTGTATGAGGCCAATCTTGCTATGCATGGTTGTGATCTGCTGATCAATGTCGGCGCACGTTTTGATGATCGAATTACCGGTAAACTGGATGCGTTCAGCCCCGGTTCAACCAAAGCGCATGTGGATATTGATGCCTCCTCAATCAACAAAGTCATCCAGGTCGATATCCCCATTCTTGGCGATGTGGCCCATGTGTTGGAAGATATGCTGCGCATCTGGAAATCGCGCGGTCGCAAGGTCAACACCGGCGGGCTGCAATCCTGGTGGGCGCAAATTTCCGACTGGCAAAAAGCCAATTGCTTGGACTACGCCCCGTCAAAAAAGGTGATCAAGCCGCAATATGCACTTGAACGGCTGCAGGCGCTGACCAAAGACCATGACCGCTATATTTGTACCGAAGTGGGCCAGCATCAGATGTGGGCGGCGCAATATCTGCATTTTGAAGACCCGAACCGTTTCATGACATCGGGCGGGCTTGGCACCATGGGGTACGGCTTTCCGGCCTCAATCGGTGTGCAAATGGCCCACCCGGAAGCCTTGGTAATCAATGTCGCCGGTGAAGCCAGCTGGCAAATGAACATGCAGGAAATGGGCACCGCCATGCAGTTTCGTCTGCCGGTCAAACAGTTTATCCTGAACAATGAACGCCTTGGCATGGTGCGACAATGGCAACAATTGCTGCACGGTGAACGCTATTCCCAAAGCTGGTCGGAAAGCCTGCCGGATTTCGTGAAACTGGCTGAAGCGTTCGGCGCCAAGGGCATCCTGTGCAAGGACCCGGCCGATCTGGATGACGCGATTATGGAAATGATCACCTATGATGGGCCGGTAATTTTTGACTGTCTGGTGGAAAAGCACGAAAACTGCTACCCAATGATCCCATCCGGCAAAGCCCATAATGAAATGCTCATGGGCGACGACGCCGTTGCTGGCGCAATTGACGCCAGCGGCTCGGTTTTGGTTTAAGAAAGGTCTGTAAATGTCTGCACTCAAAATAAAAAAAGGCGCGACCAGCCATTCGGCCTATGAATTGCGCGATCCAAATTCGGACGTCGTCGAAAAGCACACGCTGGCCGTTGTTGTCGACAATGAAGCCGGGGTTCTGGCCCGGGTCATCGGCCTGTTTGCCGGGCGCGGCTATAATATCGAAAGCCTGACGGTTTCTGAGATCGACCACGAAAGCCATCGTTCGCGCATAACCGTCGTCACATCTGGTACCCCATCAGTGATTGAGCAGATCAAAGCGCAACTGGGCCGCATCATTCCAGTCCACGAAGTCCACGACCTGACGGTTGAAGGGCCTTCGGTTGAGCGGGAATTGGGCCTGTTCAAGGTTTCTGGAAAAGGTGACAAACGTGTAGAAGCGCTGCGACTGGCTGATATTTTCCGGGCCAACGTTGTTGATTCCACATTGGAAAGTTTTGTTTTTGAAATCACAGGAACCTCAGAAAAGGTCGACGCTTTTGCCGAACTGATGCGACCACTTGGCTTGCAAGAGGTGGCGCGCACTGGGGTTGCCGCCCTGTCGCGCGGCGAAAACTGAAAAGTAAGGCTTCCCAGCCTTTGTGGCTTGGGAAGAGTGGCCGGGAAACCTTACCATGGGTTTATTGCCCGCGCGAATTTATTCCGCCGGAACCAACCCTGCCTCGCGTGCCGCCGTTAATTCGTCGGCATCAATCAGGCCGTCTTCATTTGTGTCCATCGCGACAAATGTTTCTTCCGTCAGATCGGGCAGCGCTGTCAGCATTTCAGCATATGACAATAGCCCATCCCCATCCGCATCCACAATCGTCTGGGCAAACAGGGCCGTTGTTGAAAGACCCAGTACCAGAACTGTCGCCAGCGGTTTAACAAATATACTCATCTCAATAGTCTCCTTGGTTACTAACCGTTTGGTTTCGAAGGCATTTATTGCGCCTTCAAATAACAAGAGGCTTTGAAACCAGTTTTATTCCCGGGCTTTCCTGCAAATTTGCCAATATCTGCCAACACGCAATCTGCCGCCGATGCCATCCAGGGATTCCCGCGATTTGCCGCCGAAATCTGGGCCATTCCTTGCTCAGCAATTTTCCCCCACCTTGTTCAGCCCCCGTCCGGAGCGCCATCTGAAAGCCAACAAACCGGAGGCTGTTATGACCAGTACAAATTCCCAAACCCGCAAACAACACTCCCATACACTGGTAACTTTGTTGCCCCCCTTGCGACGTCTGGCCCGTATCTTGGCCCCAACGCCGGATCAGGCCGAAGATCTGGCCCAGGAAGCGTTGGTAAAAGTTTGGGCGCGCCTGCAGCGTGGTGCTGATATCGACGATCTGCGCCCCTACCTGATGACAACTTTGCGCAATGCAAACCGCACCCCCCGTCCCCAGGAACAGGAACTAACCGACGATAACACCCCAAGTTGCCCGCCCCAGGCCTGGGGGCGCATGGTTGTTCAGGACGTCAGTGATGCCATCGAAAATCTTGCAGAGGATCAAAGCAATCTATTGCGCCCATTGGTGCAACAGGGAACCAGCTACAAGAAGCTGGCTAAATTACATGGGTTGCCAATTGGCACCGTCATGTCGCGCATTGCCCGGGCCCGTACCCGGTTGCGAAGCGATCTGGGCCTGCCAGCAGATCATGCTGTAGAAGCTTTGCTGGACGGGGCTGAATAAATTGGTGGGGAAAAATAAGGAGGGGGACCCGAAGGCCCCCCTGAGTTTCGCTTATCAGGCTCTTTATAGTGTACCGCCCGGTATTCTGCCTGCGGCCTGATCCGCGTCTAGGGCGAGCGCACCCGCCCCGGATTTCGAGAGTCTGAATTTCCTTTCGAAAACTCGCCCCCAAATTTCTTAGCTACACCCGCTGGTTCCCCCGCAGGTATTGCACTTCATGCAGGTGCCGTTGCGCACCAGCGTGTAATTTCCACATTCACCGCAAGGATCGCCTTCATACCCCTGCATCTTTGCTTTTGATCTCTCGTCCATACCCATTGCAGGAACCGCTGTTTCGGCAAACATATTATCGGCTGTGTCCGTGGCGCCTTTAGATGTTTCAGGTACCAATGTCTGCAACGTCGCCACCGGATCCGTGGCTGTCGCCAATGCCGTTGCCCCTGCACCGCCCTGAAGCACGATCAGTTCTTGAGGAACCCGTTTACGCAGATACCCGGTTGATGAGATCTGGCGCAGCACTTCCAGCGATTTATTGGCAACCGTATCAGACACTTCGTCGAAATTGCGCACACCCTCTTCTTCGCCGCGCCCCAGCGTGTCAAAACTTTCGCCTGTTGGTTTCACATGGGCCAGGTCGGTGCGGTCCAGATAGGAAACCGCCAATTCGCGGAAGATATAATCAAGAATCGATGTGGCGTTTTTAATGCTGTCATTGCCCTGAACCATACCCGCCGGTTCAAACCGGGTGAACGTAAACGCATCAACGAATTCTTCCAGCGGCACGCCGTATTGCAGGCCAACCGAAATGGCGATTGCGAAATTGTTCATCATTGCGCGAAAGCCAGCACCTTCTTTGTGCATGTCGATGAAAATCTCGCCCAGATTTCCGTCTTCATATTCGCCAGTGCGTAAATAAACCTTATGGCCGCCAACAACCGCCTTTTGGGTATAGCCCTTGCGACGCGCCGGCAGTTTTTCACGGTGACTTTTGACGATTTCCTTGACGATGACCTTTTCAACGATCTTTTCGGCCAGCACCTTGGCCTTTTCCTGGGGTGATCCTTTGGCCAGAATTTCCTCAGCCTCTTCGTCATCCTCAATCAATGCTGTTGCCAATGGTTGCGACAACTTGGAACCATCCCGATACAGCGCATTGGCCTTGATCCCCAAGGACCAGCTAAGTTCGTACGCCGCCTGACAATCCTCGATCGTGGCATCGTTTTGCATGTTTATGGTCTTGGAAATCGCCCCCGAGATAAACGACTGCGCCGCTGCCATCATAGTAATATGGCTATTGACCGACAGGAACCGTTTGCCAAGCTTGCCGCAGGTATTGGCACAATCAAAGATGCCGTAATGCGACTCGTCCAGATGCGGCGCCCCTTCCAGCGTCATTGTCCCACACACATGGTCATTGGCCAGCTGAATGTCTTTTTTGCCAAATCCCAGATGCTTAAGCAGATCAAAGCTTGGATCATTCAGCTTATCGGACGGAATACCCAGTGTTTTGGTGCAAAACTCTTCGCCCAAAGTCCATTGGTTGAACACAAAGCGGATATCAAAAGCGCTTGGTAGGGCTGCTTCGATCTTATCAATTTCAACTTGGCCAAACCCGTGACCAACCAATGAAGTGTGGTTGATCCCCGGCGCATTGCCTAACGTTCCGTGTCCGACAGCATAAGAGATAATCTCTTCAATCAGGGAGGAAGAATATCCGAGACCCTCAAGTGCTGCCGGGACGGAGCGGTTGATAATCTTGAAATAGCCGCCGCCAGCCAATTTTTTGAATTTCACCAGCGCAAAATCCGGCTCAATGCCTGTAGTGTCACAATCCATAACCAGCCCAATGGTGCCGGTTGGTGCAATCACCGTGGTTTGCGCGTTTCTATACCCGTGCTTCTTGCCAAGGCGTAGCGCCTCATCCCAAGCCGCTTTGGCCAGTTCTATCAGGTTCTGATCGGGGCAATTGCCGTGGTCCAGCGCCACCGGATTAATGTTCAATCCTTCATAGCCATCTGTCATACCATGGGCCGCATTGCGATGGTTCCCGATCACCCGCAACATGTGCTTTTTGTTACGCTTATAACCGTCAAACGTGCCCAGCTCTCCGGCAATCTCGGCACTGGTGGCATAGGAAACACCAGTCATCAGCGCCGTAAGCGCACCACAAATCGCGCGGCCCTCATCTGAATCGTAGCTATGGCCCATATTCATCAGCAAGCCGCCAATATTGGCATAGCCCAGCCCTAAGGTTCTGAAATCATAGGATAGTTGGGCAATTTCCTTGGACGGGAACTGCGCCATCATCACCGAAATCTCTAACGTCAGTGTCCACAGCCGCGTTGTGTGCATGTAGTCTTCGGCCTGAAACTCACCGTCTTTCAGGAATGTCAGCAGGTTCATTGACGCCAGATTACAGGCGGTATCATCCAGGAACATATATTCCGAACACGGGTTAGAGCCGCGAATGGCACCATCTTCCGGGCAGGTGTGCCAGGCATTGACGGTATCGTGGTACTGAATTCCCGGATCAGCACAGGCCCAGGCCGCGTGGCCCACATCGTCCCAAAGATCACGCGCCTTGACGGTTCTCGTAACTTTGCCATCGGTGCGGTTCAACAGCGCCCAATCAGCGTCATCCTTGACGGCCTGCAAATAAGCATCGGTCACCCGAACCGAGTTATTTGAATTTTGCCCCGAAACCGATGAATAGGCTTCGCTGTCCCAATCCGTATCATAGGTCGGAAATTCGATCGAAGAATAGCCCTGACGCGCATAATCCAGCACCCGTTTCACATAGGTTTCCGGGATCGCCACATTTTTGGCCGCACGGATCGCCGTTTTCAGGCTTTCGTTCTTGGCCGGATCGACCGCATCTTCACCGTGGCCATCCCAACCGCGGATCGCTTCAAAAATCTCATTCAACTGACGTTCGTGCATTTTGGAACCAGCCACCAAAGACGCAACCTTTTGCTCTTCGATCACCTTCCAGTTCACAAACTTTTCGATATCCGGATGATCCATATCGCAGATCACCATCTTAGCCGCGCGCCGAGTGGTGCCGCCGGATTTGATCGCGCCAGCTGCCCGGTCGCCAATCTTTAGGAACCCCATCAGTCCGGAAGATGTTCCACCCCCCGACAGTTTTTCCCCCGCACCGCGCAGCGAGCTGAAATTGGTGCCGGTACCCGAGCCATATTTGAACAACCGGGCTTCCCGCACCCACAGGTCCATGATGCCACCGTCACTAACCAAATCATCCTTAACCGACTGAATGAAACAAGCATGGGGTTGCGGGTGTTCATAAGAAGACGCCGAAGGGGTCAATTCCTTGGACTGGTAATCCACATAGTAATGTCCCTGCCCCGGTCCATCAATTCCGTAGGCCCAATGCAGACCAGTGTTGAACCACTGCGGGCTGTTGGGTGCCGCACGCTGTGTCGCCAGCATAAATCGCATTTCGTCGTAATAAGCCTGTGCGTCGGCTTCCTTCGTGAAATAGCCGCCCTTCCAGCCCCAATAGGTCCAGGTGCCAGCTAATCTATCAAAAACTTGCTTGGCGCTTACTTCGCCACCAATGCGCGCGTCTTCAGGCAATTTTGCCAATGCTTTTTCATCAGGAACCGAGCGCCAAAGGAATTCGGGAACACCCTTTTCTTTAACTTTCTTTAGAAGTGCCGGAACACCCGCCTTGCGAAAATATTTCTGGGCAATCACATCGCAAGCTACCTGAGACCAACGCGCCGGCACTTGCATGTCTTCCAGACGAAAAACAATAGTTCCGTCAGGATTGCGGATTTCGGATGTGGTGGTAGTGAATTCAACTTCTGCGTAAGCGTCTTTACCTGCCTTGGTAAAATTGCGATCGATTTTCATTATTTTAACGTGCCCCGTGACTTAATCGTCTATGTTAGGCATCCCCGTCTTAACGCAGGAACCACCGGTTATTTTGCCTGGGTATCGCGCAGAGTCCCATACAGGCACAGATGGTGTATTACCTCACACCGCCCATGGTCTTTCGTCTGTTTCCAGAAATATGACCAACCCGTATCTTCGTCCGTTCCCACCGCTCGAACCACTAAATCTTGTGGCTGTTGCGTCAGCCCCCACAACTTGGCGTAGGTTGGCCCTCTTGGTCAACGGAAAATTTACCAAAAAAAAAAGATATTTCTGTTGACGATTCAATTCCGATTTGGGTCACTCAGCCAACAAATGATTCATCCTCAAGCCGAGCTTTGTGTACTTATTCCAATTATTGCTTTTGAATGGCTTATTTAGACCAACAAGCTTATGACTCGCATTAAGTTATCCACAGGTATGTATAAGTTACCCACAGAGAAAATTGCGGTGTAAATTTATGCGACACCTTTGCATCACAAGACACAACCCTAAGATTAAATTCCGCTACGTAAAGGATGTGCAATCCCAATTTAAACGCACCCTTTTAGGGGGTTAAGCCGGTTTCCATTCCAGACACTACGGACGGGCAAAATTATGCCTATCGCGCCCAATTTTTCCAAGTTTTGGTGCTTTGTCAAAAGAATCAGGCGAATACCGAAAACATTTCCACCCAAGACAATTGAATTTCTGCCATCGCTTTGTGGCAACCGTTCAATTGTTGGATTCTAGTAAAAGTGGTCGGGGCGGAGAGATTCGAACTCCCGACCCTCTGTTCCCAAAACAGATGCGCTACCAGGCTGCGCTACGCCCCGACAGGCGTCACTTATAGGGTGTTTACCCGCTTGAAAAGGGGCTTACTGAACAGGACAGGGCCAAAGCGCATTTTTCTGGTCAATTTCCGGGTGTTTTACCTGACTTCCGACGGAAATTCCAAAAGTAGCAATCAGGCCGCCATTAATCTCAAGCACATACTGAACGCCCTGCCCACCCGGAATTGGTGTTTCATCCAGCGGAATTGCATTTTCGTGAATCGAAGTAACAAGACCGGACGGATCAATAAAAATCATATCCAGCGGGATAAGCGTGTTTCGCATCCAAAAGGTTACCGATTGCGGCGCATCATAGATAAACATCATCCCAGCAGTACGCGCCATTTCTTCGCGGTTCATCAAACCCTGGGCACGTTCAGCAACATCATCCGCTATCTCAATGGAAAACTGCGCCTGCCCCCAATCGCCGCGAAGGTTAAGCGATGTCATATCACAATCTCCGGCCGTGGCCGCCGCAGCACTACCAGCAACCGCAATTGCAAATGTCAGGTATTTTTTGAAATCGAATCCCATGATGACACTGACGATGCCATATGTCCGCGCTTGCCTTCAACAACCTTGATGCAAATCGCTTCGCCAGCCTGAAGATCGGCAAAACCGGAACGGCGCAAAACTTCCACATGCACAAACACATCGTCGTTACGGCCAAACACATTGGCAAAACCAAATCCTTTGGCCTTGTCGAACCATTTCACCCGGGCCGGTTCCAGAGGCATATCGCTGTCATCAACCGCAACAATATCGTCCATATCTGTAGCTGTAGATGCATATTCAATTACAGGAGGGTCAATTGCATGCACCTCAAGCGCCTGGACACCGCGCTGAGTGTCCTGAACTGACAAGTCTATTCCTGCACCATCTGCTATCGACCCCTGGCCAAAATTTCGCAGTACATTTGCATGCAATAAAATATCCGGCCCGCCATCCTTGGCGACCACAAATCCGAACCCCTTGACCGGGTCAAACCATTTGACGCGGCCTTGAATTCTACGGTCTTCTCTTATGTCTTCCATTTTCCCCATTACATCGTCATTTTTCCATTCCCCACCTATAGGTTTGCGCTAACTTGGGGTCTGGCATCAAGTGTTATTTTTTATGTTTAATTTCAATGCGTTGCAATTCACGATGCGTGGAAATCACGGAAAAAGACGTTGAATCTGCCAAGTATTTGCATCATTTTCACGGCTCCAGCGAAACCGATCGTGTAAACGAAATGCCCCATCTGCCCAAAATTCCATCTCTAAGGGACTGATTTTATACCCACCCCAATGGGCCGGGCGCTTGGGGTTTGTGCCGTGTTTGGCAGTGGTTGAAGCAACCGCTTTGACAAGCTCAGACTTAACCTTCAGCGGCGCCGATTGTTTGGACGCCCAGGCACCAATACGACTGCCCAAAGGTCGGGTTGCATAATATGCGTCCGAAGTTGCATCGTCGGTTCGTTGCACTAATCCGCGAACCCGAATCTGACGGCGCAATGACTTCCAGTGAAAATTGATCGCAGCTTTCCCAGAGCTATCAAGTTCCTGCCCCTTGCGGCTGGAATAGTTGGTGTAGAAAACAAACCCGTCATCTTGAATTTCTTTCAATAGAACCATTCGAACATCTGGCAAACCTTGCGTGTCCACAGTGGCCAGCGAACAGGCATTTGGATCATTTGGTTCCGAATCTTGTGCCTCAGCCAGCCAAAGCCGTGCCAGTACAAACGGATCTTCCCCTGCAAAAATTCCGGTACGGTCGGCCATTTTGTCCCAATCTTATATGGTTGGACGCCAGTTTGCGTCCCCTGGTTTCGTTCTGTTGGCGTTTGTCTTGATGCATGCCCGGCTTTGGCCTAAACCCAGTATTACAAAAAAGCACGGGCACACGGGGACAATATGACATCAGAACTAATGGCAGGCAAACGCGGTCTTATTATGGGGCTGGCAAATGAACGATCCATCGCGTGGGGCATCGCCAAAGCCTGCGCTGACGCCGGCGCGCAGCTGGCATTTTCCTACCAAGGCGAACAGCTGAAAAAACGTGTTGCCCCATTGGCCGAAAAAATCGGTTCAGATTTGGTCATTGAATGCGATGTGTCAGACGAAGCCACAATGGACGCCCTGTTTGAAAAGTTGGAATCAGAATGGGGAAGCATTGATTTTGTGGTCCATGCCGTTGGTTTTTCAGATAAAAATGAATTGCGCGGGCGCTATGTCGACACCAGCCGCGACAATTTCAACATGACCATGGATATTTCGGTCTATTCGTTCACTGCCGTTTGCCAACGCGCCGCCAAAATGATGAACCCCGGCGGTTCACTATTAACCTTGACCTACTATGGCGCAGAAAAAATCATGCCGCATTACAACGTCATGGGGTTGGCCAAGGCTGCGCTAGAGGCTTCGGTGCGCTATATTGCCGAAGATCTTGGGAAAGACGACATTCGTTGCAACGCCATTTCAGCCGGTCCGATAAAAACACTGGCCGCCTCGGGCATCGGTGATTTTCGCTATATTATGAAATGGAATGAATACAATTCACCCCTGCGCCGCAACGTGACCATTGATGACGTGGGCAAATCCGCGCTTTATCTGCTGTCTGATCTTAGCTCTGGCGTTACTGGCGAAATTGTCCATGTGGACGCTGGCTACCATGTC
Organism: Paracoccaceae bacterium; assembly: GCA_965224795.1. Taxonomy (GTDB): domain Bacteria; phylum Pseudomonadota; class Alphaproteobacteria; order Rhodobacterales; family Rhodobacteraceae; genus NVTR01. Next base: position 402,054 of record CBDDAE010000001.1, read on the forward strand.
GTCGGCATGAAAGCCGTTGACGCCCCTGACATTACAACCGGGAAATAACATGAACGATCGTCTGCCTCACGAAAAAGGATTCCACGTTAGCTGGGATCAATTGCACCGCGATTCGCGCGCTCTGGCCTGGCGCCTTGACGGTAAGGGGCCAAATGACGGGGCCTGGAAAGCTGTTGTTGCCATAACCCGCGGCGGCATGGCCCCGGCCATGATTGTAGCGCGTGAGCTAGACATCAGAATGGTCGACACCATCAGTGTAAAATCCTATCAGCACCAATCGCAAGCCGAGCCAAAGGTAATCAAAGCCCCGGATATGAATGTGGTGGGTGACGGTACTGGCGTTTTGGTAGTGGATGATCTGGTGGATACTGGTCGCACGCTAGAAGTGGTCAAAGCCACCATGCCCAAAGCCCATATTGCCACAGTCTATGCAAAGCCCCTTGGCCGTCCGATGGTAAGTACATTCATCACTGAAGTTAGCCAGGATACCTGGATATTTTTCCCTTGGGACATGGCCTTGCAATATGTTGAACCCTTTCGCGGAAATGATTGATATTGCTTGGACAAAATGGGTCTGCGTTAAAAAATTAGCGGCTAACCACCAGTGACCGATCCGATTAACCCAAATTTCCGCAAAACCTTTGGGCCACCGGTCATGCAGGCGCGTGACTGGACCACAGGCGTCGATTTTTCGCCCGAACGCCCTTTGATGAATTTTTCCCAGGCCGCACCGCTTGATCCCCCACCTTACGAGTTGCGTCAGGCCATTGCCGAATTTGCCCTGAACGATGCTTCGGCCCATTTATATGGCCCGGTTCTGGGTCTGCCGGACCTGCGTGCGCATGTTGCACAGAAAATGGCTAAAATCTATGCGGGTAAAGTGCAGGAAAACCAGATCGCAATTACCTCTGGCTGCAATCAGGCATTTACTGCTGCTATTGCAACTCTGGCAGAAACCGGAGATGAAATAATCCTTCCAACACCATGGTATTTCAACCATAAAATGCATCTGGATATGTCCGGAATCAAAACGATTGCACTGCCAACCGATGCGCAAATGCTGCCCGATCCGGATCAAGCCAAGCAACTCATCACGTCACGTACCAAGGCAATTGTTTTGGTGACTCCCAACAACCCCACTGGCGCTGAATACCCCACTAAATTGGTTCAGCAATTCTATGATCTGGCAAAATCCAGCGACATCGCCCTCGTAGTGGACGAAACCTACCGCGATTTTGACAGTCGCAGCGGCGCGCCCCACAAATTGTTTGCTGATCCCAATTGGGATGAAACCCTGATCCAATTGTATTCATTTTCAAAAGCTTACCGGCTAACTGGCCACCGTGTGGGCACTATAGCTGCCTCGGTTTCACGGCTGGCAGAGGTTGAAAAATATCTGGATACGGTAACAATCTGCCCAAACCAGATCGCCCAACACGCCGCCCTTTGGGGCCTGCGCAACCTTGATGATTGGCTGGCAAGTGAACGACTGGAAATACTGGATCGCCGCGACGCTATTAGCGAAAATTTTTCGCGCCTTGGTGGCTGGCAACTAATGGGATTGGGGGCCTATTTTGCTTATGTGTCACATCCCTTTAAACAGCCATCCAACAAATTGGCCCCGGCTTTGGTGAAAGAATGCAGTGTTTTGTTGTTGCCCGGAACCATGTTTCGTCCGCCCGAAGAATCCGCAGGCCAACGGGAAATTCGCATCGCATTTGCCAATGCCGACCGGCAAGGAATTCACGACCTGTTCACAAGGCTGGAAAACCTGACTGTCTGACCTTGCCCCATCGCCCCAACCCGCGTAGACATCCGCAGGCAATTTAAAAGAGATGAGGCACCCAAAGATGGCGCGAAAAAGAGGCCAGATTTCCAAATATTTTGTCGGGTTGCTACTGGTGCTGCTAATGGTCGGTCTGGCCGGCTTTGGTGTTACCAATTTTGGCGGCCGTATTCGTTCCGTTGGCGAAGTCGGCAATGTCGAAATCGGCGTCAACCAATACGCACGTACACTGAACGAAGAACTACAAACCCTGCAGCAGCGGATCGGGCAAAATATATCCCTGGAACAGGCCCGCCAATTTGGTTTGGATGCCCAGGTGTTGCAACGCCTGATCGCCCAGGCCGCGCTGGAAAATGAAACCAGCCGTATTGGGTTGTCTGTTGATGATGTAGAAGTTCAGCGCCAGCTAATTGCCACCCAAGGATTTCGCGGCCTTGATGGTAGTTTTGATCAGGATTCCTATGAATTTGTGCTGGAACGCAATAATATGTCGGCCCGTGAATACGAAGCTGACATTCGCCAACTGACTGCAGGTACAATTGTGCAAAGCGGCGTTATCGCGGGTGTTACCGCATCGGAAACATATGGCGATGTGGTGCTGGAATATTTGGGGGAACGGCGTAGCTTTTCCTGGTTGGAACTTGACGCCAAATCTCTTGCCACTGCGTTAACGCCCCCCAGCGACACCGATCTCAGCACATATTTCGCTGAAAATCCAGATGCTTACATGCTGCCGCCGTCAAAGAAGATCACATATGCTTGGCTGTCACCCGATTTTGTGATGGACCAGATCGAAGTAGATGAGGATACGTTGCGCGCACTCTATGACGGTCGCAGTGCGGAATTTAACACGCCTGAACGCCGATTGGTGGAACGCCTGGTTTTTGCAACAATGGAGCAGGCGCAAAGTGCATATGACCAAATTCAATCCGGAACGGCCAGTTTTGATGATGTGGTAACCGAACGGGGTTTAAACCTTGCGGATATCGATCTTGGGGATGTGACCCAAAGCGCGCTTGGGGCTGCCGCCAATTCAGTGTTTGCCTTGGCAGAACCGGGGATAACTGAACCCGTCACTTCTGACCTGGGCCCGGCGGTGTTTCGCGTCAACGCCATTTTGGCCGCAAGGCTTACCCCGTTTGAAGATGCGCGTGCTGCCCTGCTGGATGAAGCGGCCGCCGATAATGCCCGCCGTCTGGTTGCAGACCAAATCGCTGAACTGGATGACCTGCTGGCCGGTGGTGCAACACTGGAAGAGATGGCTCAAGAGACCGACATGCAGTTGGGGACAATCGATTGGAGCATCGGTAACACCGACGACATCGCCGCCTACCAGGGATTCGCCAGCGCCGCAGCTTTGGTAACGACAGCGGATTTCCCGGCCATTGAAACCCTGGATGATGGCGGTATTTTTGCAATGCGTCTTGATGCAGAAATTGATGAACGACCCGACAGCTTTGAAAATGTTCGCCCCCAAATTGTTATCGACTGGAACGCAGCCGCCCTATCCCGAGCCTTGCAAGCCGAAAGCGCCGTTATGTTGGCCAGCCTTAGCGGCGGGGCCACCCTATCCAGTCTGGGCCATCCGGTTGCCGTTGAAACTAACGCCAAGCGTGATGCTGTTTACCTTGGTAAACCCGTCGACTTTCTAAGTAGCGTGTTTGAATTGGAACCAGGGACAGCCACCTCTGTGCAAGGGACTGGCATGATTTTCATTATGCAAATCAACGATATTCTTGGCGCAGACCCGCAAGACCCAGAACGCGAAGCCTTGCGAAATTCAATCAACGACAGCGTTCAGCAAAGCATTGGTGAAGACGCATTGGTTGCCTTTACCCGCGCCCTGCAGCAAAGCGCCGGCATTTCGCTAAACCAAACCGCCATTAACGCAGTGCATTCACAATTTTCCACCAGCGGCGGCGGTTTTGTTCCGCCCCCTAACCAAGGAATGCCCGTTGGCGGCCACAACTAGTTTTGCAGCCTTTCAAACAGGCTATGACCGCGGTGAGAATCAGGTTGTATACACCCGCCTAGCAGCGGATCTGGACACGCCGGTTTCCCTTATGCTGAAACTGGCCGAAGCCCGAACCAATAGTTTTATTTTGGAAAGTGTCACTGGCGGCGAAATTCGTGGCCGGTATTCAATTATCGGTCTAAAGCCCGATCTGATTTGGCAGTGCAATGGTAAAAAATCCCACATAAACCGCGAAGCGCGATTTGATGATGCCGGTTTTGACGAACAGAAAGGCGCGCCGCTGGACAACTTGCGCGTCCTGATTGCCGAAAGCAAAATTGATCTGCCCGATGATTTACCAGCTGCCGCTGCAGGGCTGTTTGGTTATCTTGGCTATGACATGATCCGACTTATTGAAAACCTGCCAAATATCAATCCCGACCCCCTTGGCCTGCCAGATGCCGTTCTTTTGCGCCCGTCCGTTGTGGCAGTGCTGGACGGGGTAAAGGGAGAAGTCATTGTAGTTTCCCCTGCCTGGGTTGCTTCAGGCCTGTCTGCGCGCGCCGCCTACGCCCAATCTGCCGAACGGGTCATGGACGCCGTGCGCGATCTGGAACGCCAACCAAAGGGCACGGGCCATGATTTAGGCGAAGCCTTGCCCGACACTGCACCGCAGTCTAATTTCACCAAAAAGGGCTATTTGGAAGTCGTCGAAAAGGCCAAGGAATACATCCGAGCCGGTGATATCTTTCAGGTTGTTCCCTCGCAGCGCTGGACCCAAAAATTTAACCTGCCTCCGTTTTCATTGTACAGATCATTGCGCCGCACCAACCCGTCGCCCTTTATGTTCTATTTCAATTTCGGCGGCTTTCAGGTCATCGGGGCCAGTCCGGAAATTTTGGTACGGGTCTTTGATGGTGAGGTGACCATTCGCCCGATCGCGGGCACCCGGCCCCGAGGGGCTACGCCAGAAGAAGACAAAGCCCATGAGGTCAGCCTGTTGGCGGATGCCAAGGAAAATGCTGAACACCTGATGCTTTTGGATTTGGGGCGCAATGACGCAGGCCGGGTCTCAAAGATCGGAACCGTGCACCCTACCGAACAGTTTATCATTGAACGCTACAGCCACGTTATGCATATCGTTTCAAATGTCGTGGGCGAATTATCTGATGATCACGACGCCCTGTCCGCCCTTTTGGCTGGCATGCCCGCTGGAACAGTGTCCGGCGCACCCAAAGTGCGTGCCATGGAAATTATTGATGAATTAGAGCCCGAAAAACGTGGTGTTTATGGCGGTGCTGTCGGCTATTTTGCGTCAAACGGTGACATGGACATGTGCATCGCCCTGCGTACAACCGTGCTGAAAGATGCGAACCTTTATATTCAGGCTGGCGGTGGCGTTGTATATGACAGTGATCCCGTGGCCGAGTATGAAGAAACCGAGCATAAATCGAAAGCTATCCGACGCGCCGCAGCCGATGCAGGTATGTTTGTGGGCAATTCCAACAGCTAAGTTTCCAACCCCTTAGGCTATTGGTTTGATAGCAATGCCACTGAAACCGGGGCCAATGCCACAGTACTAGCCCTATTGCCAAGACCCCATTCCAACAGCGCGGTCACAGTTTCAGGCCGGTTATGCCCTACCAGAATGACCCCGGTTTGTTGCCCGGCCCTAAACGCGGCCTGATCCAAAAACCGCTTGATCGCTTCGCCGTCCCGATCATCATCGTCAAAAACCCGAAACACCAATGCTGCCGGAACGCCTTCGCGTTCGGCGACCTGGGTGGCTGAATTCAACCCCCGCGAATAGGTGATCATCCCCAAACCAGACGCCGCCAATGCTTCGGCAACCTGGGTTGCAACATTGCGACCAGACTGGAACATTGCATCGGGAATATCCATAACGGCCACGGCCTCGGGCACCTTTGCCAGATAGGTTTGAAAGGCAACTTCAACATCCTTCGGGGCCGCACCTGCCGGCAAAGGCGCAAGCATTGCCACCTCATTGCCGCCTGCGCGGTAAGCCGACATGACCGCTTTGGCGTTGTCTTTGCTGGCGTCGACTACGTAACTAACCGGAAACGGCAATTTTTGGCTGGGGGTGGTGGCCTCAGGCGCGTCACCATCAACCAATAGCACAATGGCCATCAACGGGCGTCCTTCCAGGTTTTCAAAGGCCTGAGCATATTTCTGGATCGCCGGGATTTCTAAAACTTCTTCCGGTTCGTCCCCTTCGCTAGCTACTGCGCTATCATCGGGCGTTTCTTCATCAGGTTCGCGGCTGGTACGATCTACCACCAAGGCAGTACCATTGGTTGTTACTTGTGTATCAGATGCCGGGACCTGGTCTTGCGATGGCGCAACTGGCTCTGGCTCTGGCTCAACAACAACAGGCACCGGAGTTTCCACAACAACAGGCGCGGAAAAATCGCTTTCCGGTACAGATTCTGAAATCGGTTGGACCGGTTGTGCGGGTTCGGTCACGGGGGTTGGCTGGACTTCATTAGTTGGCACTGCCTCAGCAACAACAACAGGAATTTCAGGGGCTTGCGGGGCGCTGGCCTGGGTTGATTGCGTTTGCGGTGCTGGCGCTGGAAGATTGTCATCCACATTGGCCTGTACGCCTGGCAAAACCGGGGGCAAAATTTCAACAGTTGATTGAGCCGAGGTTTCTGCAGGTGCCACAACAACCGGACCTTGGTCCTGTTCCGGGCTGGACTGAACAACTGTAGTTTCCTCGGCATCAGGAACGGCGGCAGAGGTGGTCTCCGTCTGCGGAGCCTCTTCGGCATCCACCTGTTCCAGCCCGCTGACCTGAAGTGAAGGGTCGGTGGCCGGGGCAACTTGTAGTTCAGGCGCTTGCGGTGTGTTGCCTTGATCACCCGATGTCGTTACATCGCCAGAAGTTGGCGCAACCATAGCAACATCTTTGGGCGGGTCAGAACTAAATCCAACCGTCTCTGCGATCTGCGAAAGCAGCCATAATGACATGACTGACAATACCGATCCCCAAAGGACACCCGAAAAAAACCCGCGCCCCATACTCGCCTCCGTAGCTTAGCCTGTTTTCCTGACCGGTGGACTTGACCACCGGACCTGCCTTACACAAAGTATACCCTGACTGGTCCCGATGGGGCACCCCTTTTTAGAAAGACACGCGGTATGTTGCTGTTGATCGACAACTACGACAGTTTTACCTATAATCTCGTGCATTATTTGGGCGAATTGGGGGCCGATGTTCAGGTGAATCGCAACGACGCCCTGGATGTGGCACAGGCATTGGCGCTAAAACCAAACGCTATCGTGCTGTCGCCCGGACCCTGCGACCCGGATCAAGCCGGAATTTGTCTGGAACTGACCCAAGCCGCAGCTGAAAATAAAATACCCCTGTTGGGGGTTTGTCTTGGACACCAAACCATCGGTCAGGCCTTTGGCGGAAATATTGTCCGCTGCCATGAAATCGTACACGGCAAGATTGGTTTGATCAGCCATAGCGCTGACGGTATTTTTGCGGGTATCGCCACGCCGTTTAAAGCAACACGGTATCATTCGCTGGTGGTGGATCCCAATACCCTGCCCGATTGTCTGGAAACCACGGCGACACTTGCGGATGGGACAATAATGGGACTGGCACATAAAACCCTGCCCATACACGGTGTACAGTTTCACCCGGAATCCATTGCCTCTGAGCACGGGCACAAATTATTGCAAAATTTCCTTGATCTGGTGGGCGTCCCAGCATGAGCGATAGCTTGAAACCACTGATTGATACCGCCATCCAGCGCCCGTTGACAACGGCCGAAGCTAAGCAGGCCTTCACCATCCTGTTTGAAGGCGACGCCACCCCCAGCCAGATTGGCGGGTTTTTAATTGCCCTACGCACTCGCGGAGAAACCGTTGGTGAATACGCCGCCGCCGCCACTGTTATGCGCGCTAAATGCAATCCGGTATCAGCCCCAAAAGACGCCATAGATATTGTTGGCACCGGCGGTTCTGGCAAGCCCACGTTGAACATTTCAACGGCAACCGCATTTACCGTGGCCGGGGCCGGTGTTCCAGTGGCCAAGCATGGCAATCGCAAACTATCGTCAAATTCCGGGGCCGCCGATGCCCTAGGGGTGAACGGCGTTGAGGTCATGGTAAGTCCGGACATCGTTGAACGAGCGCTGTCTGAAATTGGCATCGCCTTTATGATGGCCCCCATGCATCACCCGGCGATCAAGCATGTGATGCCAACACGCATGGAACTGGGCACCCGCACGATTTTCAACATCCTGGGACCGCTTACCAATCCGGCCGGTGTCAAGTTTCAGCTTACTGGTACATTTTCGCGCGACCTGATCCGCCCCATGGCCGAAACCCTGCTGCAACTGGGTAGTAAATCTGCCTGGTTAGTACATGGTTCAGACGGCACGGATGAATTGACCATAACCGGGATCAGTTGGGTGTCAGCGCTGGAAAAAGGCAAAGTAACTGAATTTGAAATACACCCGGAAGATGCCGGATTGCCGGTGCATGGCTATGATAAAATCACCGGTGGTTCGCCCAAATCCAATGGCCATGCACTGGCGGCGGTTCTCGCCGGGCAAACCGGGGCTTACCGGGATGCAGTATTGCTGAACAGCGCGGCTGCTCTGAAAATTGTTGGCAAAGTCAGCGATCTGAAACAGGGGGTTGAAATGGCCGCGCACAGCATTGACAGCGGTGAAGCCCAACAAAAGCTAAAGGGGTTGGCCCGGATCACCAGCGGGGCGTAAAACCTAGCCGATATCAATAATGTTGCGCTGCGTCGCGGTGCCTCCGGCAGGAGTATTTTCGACCAAAAAGAAACGCCAGGCAGTCGCAAGCAGAATTGTAAGCCAACTTGGCTTCACATCACCAGGCACAGCGGTTATCTTTTGGCCATGAATTCAGCTCTGGAAAACATCAAAACCTACAAACTGCAGGAAATTGCCGACGCTAAACTGGCCGTCCCGCTGGAAGAATTGGAAAGCGCTGCCCGCGCCACATCGCCGGTACGCGGGTTTATTGCGGCCCTGCAAACCGCCAGCCAGACCGGGTATGGATTGATAGCCGAGATCAAAAAAGCCAGCCCTTCCAAGGGGTTGATCCGGGCGGATTTTGATCCGGCTGAATTGGCGCTGGCCTACGCAGATGGCGGGGCGACCTGTCTTTCAGTGCTAACGGATACCCCAAGTTTTCAAGGGGCACCTGAATTTTTAAGCGCCGCTCGCGACGCAGTTGAATTACCGGTTCTGCGCAAGGATTTCATGTACGATCCCTACCAGGTTGTACAGGCCCGCGCCTGGGGGGCTGATTGTATTTTGATTATAATGGCCGCCGTCTCTGACTCCCAGGCCCAGGAACTTGAAGACGCGGCCCTGACATGGGGTATGGATGTTTTGGTTGAGGTGCATAATGAAGCGGAATTATCGCGCTCGGAAGCGCTAAAATCGCCGCTATTGGGGATAAATAACCGTAATCTTAAAACTTTTGAAACTGATCTTGAGGTGACTCGCCACCTGTCAAAACTGGCCCCCGCCGACCGTACTTTGGTTTCCGAAAGCGGCCTTTCCAGCGCCGATGATCTGGCAGATTTAGCCCGGTTTGGCGCGCGGGTTTTTCTGGTCGGGGAAAGTCTGATGCGCCAGCCCGATGTCACCAAGGCTACACGCACACTTTTGGCCCACCCTTTGGTGGCAGGCAGGGGCATGTAATGGCTAAACTTACCCATTTTGATGACACCGGCGGCGCCCACATGGTGGATGTGTCGGACAAAGCGGTTACAGCACGTGTTGCTGTCGCCCAAGGTCACATTCAAATGTCTTCGCAAACGCTTGATATTATTGTAAAAGGTGCCTCAAAGAAGGGCGATGTTTTGGGGGTGGCAAGGTTGGCTGGAATAATGGCCGCCAAAAAAACATCAGAGCTTATTCCACTTTGCCACCCGTTGCCAATTTCCAAAGTTGCGCTGGAATTAACGCCAGACAGTAAACTTGCCGGCATTCGCGTCACCGCGACCGTGAAAACCACCGGTCAAACCGGAGTAGAAATGGAGGCATTGACGGCCGTGTCAGTTGCCTGCCTGACCATCTATGACATGATAAAATCCGTTCAAAAAGACATGCAGATTTCCGGCATCAGCCTGACCCTGAAAGATGGCGGTAAGTCCGGGCGCTACGGGGCATAGGCAGTGATTTCCGTTGATGACGCCTTAACCCAGATATTTAAATTGATCAGACCGGTTCCATCCGAAACCATCCGCCTAGAAGACGCTGACGGCCGGGTTCTTAGCATTCCGGCAGTGGCAAAACGTGATCAGCCGCCCTTTGCGGCATCTGCCATGGATGGTTATGCGATTTGCAAACAGGACGCGTCTACTGGTGCAAAGCTAAAAATCATTGGGCAATCAGCCGCAGGGCATGGTTTTTCGGGTCAGGTTGCCCCGGGGCAATGCGTACGGATATTCACTGGCGCCCCCTTGCCCAATGGGGCCGACTTAGTGGTCATTCAGGAAGATGTTGCGCGCCAAGGTGAAACTATCGCCTTGCAAGGCTTGCCGGAAAAATCTGGCCATGTTCGCCCCGCCGGGGGTGATTTTTGTGCAGGTGAACAACTGGTAGCGCCGCGCCTGTTAGGCCCAAGTGATCTGTCCCTGCTGGCGTCAATGAATGTTGCCACGCTCACTGTAGCGCGCCGTCCGGTGGTGGCGCTGATCGCCACCGGGGACGAACTGGTGATGTCAGGTGAAACGCCAAATTCTGATCAAATCATTGCTTCTAACAGTTTTGGACTGGCCGCAATGGCACGCCGCGTCGGTGCCCAACCCAGGATCCTGCCGATCGCGCGCGACAATGCAACATCCTTAGAATACGCCTTTTCTCTGGCCAAGGGGGCGGATCTGGTGGTGACCATTGGCGGCGCGTCAGTTGGCGACCATGATATCGTAGCAGATGTGGTGAAAAGCATTGGCATCAAACCTGCGTTTCACAAAATCGCCATGCGACCCGGAAAGCCGCTCATGGCTGGCAAGTTTGGGAACGCCATACATTTAGGCTTGCCGGGCAACCCGGTTTCTTCGCTGGTTTGTGGACATATTTTTATGCTGCCTGCCCTGCGCGCGATGCAAGGTTTGCTTGCCGAACCTGCCCCCAGACACGGCGCCGTATTGACCCAAGACATTTCGAGCAATGGCCCGCGCGAACACTATATGCGGGCCCGGGTTACGAACGGTGAGATCACAGTATTTGACAAACAGGACAGTGCTTTGCTGGGGGTTATGTCTCAGGCCAACGCGCTTTTGGTGCGTCCGGTGGATGACCGGGCCCGCAAAAAGGGGGCACAGGTTACATATGTGTCGATATAAATCCTATTATTGACACATAACGGGAACATGCGTAGAACATTTGTTGAACGCCCACGTAAGGGCGAGCGATCCCACTGCGCAAGGAACGAGCAAATGTTGACCAAGAAGCAACTGGAACTGTTGAATTTTATTCACCAACGTGTGCAACGCGAAGGCGTGCCCCCTTCCTTTGATGAAATGAAAGAAGCCTTAAGCCTGCGTTCAAAATCCGGCATACACCGGCTGATCACAGCGCTGGAAGAACGCGGCTTTATTCGTCGACTTGCGCACCGCGCCCGCGCCATTGAGATTGTGAAGCTACCGGACGCTATGCTCAAACCCACAGGCTTTATGCCTCGGGTGATTGAGGGTGACAAATCCGACCCCCCCCATGCAGCCATGCCTGTTGCCCCAATTCACGCTACAGAATTGCCGGTGATGGGACGCATTGCCGCTGGACTGCCGATAGAGGCCATTGCCGATGGATCGCAAAACATTGCAGTGCCAGAATCCATGCTTCAGGGCAGCGGCAACCACTATGCGCTGGAAGTGAAAGGTGATTCAATGATTGACGCGGGCATTAATGATGGCGACGTAGTCGTCATTCGTGAAGGTAGCACTGCCGAAAATGGCGACATTGTTGTGGCCATTGTTGAAGGCCACGAAGCCACCTTGAAAAAGTTTCGCCGCAAGGGCAATTCAATCGCGTTGGAAGCTGCCAATGATGCCTATGAAACCCGGGTATTTCGGGATGATCAGATAAAGGTTCAGGGACGTTTAGTTGGACTGATCCGCACGTATTGACCCTTGTATTACCTGTCGCGGATCCGGCGTGTATTCCACAATCTTTGCCCGGCAACTTGGCGCGCGCTGACTATTTTTGCGCCATCCGGACTGGCAAAAATGGCCAAAGCGCCGGTGGCGCGCAAGCGCGAGGGATCATAGACTTCGCAACTGAAATCCTGTGCATCAATCTTTACGGTAACAATCACATAATCTGCCCCATTGCAGGCATCCGCCACCCGACCGCCTGCCCCACGACCGCTTAGATGCACCAGCGCTTTTTGCGCAACGCCAAATTTCAATTGTCCAACGTTGCCGCCAAACCCAGACCTTTCAAATGCCTGGCTTTGAAGCACCCCATCGCCATCGTTTTCAAGCCAACTTTTGGCAGCAAATCCATCGCCCTGTAATTTGCTAAGCGCGCGCCCTTGCTCTGTCAGTACCCCCACCAGACCACCGGTTTCAGAAATCAGAACCAATGGACGCTCGGTTTCCGACCACAGGAACAGGGCCAATACCACCGGTGCAGCCCCGACCAGCCGAACAAGGTGCCTGCCCTGCCACAGCACAGCCCATAGCAACCCAAGCGTCATTATCGGTAAAATAAAGGGCCCCGGCGACGGCACGTAACTTAGGGCGCCCTCAATGCCCGCAACCCAATGGGCCACGGCCAGTATCCAAAGGATAGCCGGACGCATAATCGCCAGCCCGATCCAACCCAGGCCAAACGGTGCCAGACAAGCCGCAAGAACTGCGCCCGGCATGACAATCAGCCCCATCAGCGGCACTGATAGTAGGTTGGCAATCAACCCGTAGTCAGCGATCCGATTGAAATGTGCTGCTGCAAATGGAGCGGTGGCCAACCCAGCAACGGCCGATGATATCAATACAGCCAGAACCGGACGCAGGGCCCGGGGCAACACCGGCCCGCGCCAGCTTCGTAGCATCCCGAATACCGCCACCAAAGCCGTGGTGGCGGCAAATGACATCTGAAAACCCGGCGCTGGTAACACTTCGGGACGCAGCAACAACACGATGGTTGCCGCAATGGCCACTGCACGTAAAGTAACGGCGCGCCGATCCAACAGGATCGCCACAAACATCACCGCCACCATGATGAACGCCCGCTCTGTGGCCACATTACCACCGGAAATTGCAAGATAGCCGGCGCCAACTACAAGCGCACCACTGGCCGCCAACTTTTTGACTGGCCAGCGCAGTGCCAGCGGCGAAATACAGGCGACCCCATACCTAAGAGAGGCAAAAACAAACCCTGTCAGCAAGCCCATATGCAGGCCTGATATAGCCAACAGATGCGCCAGGTTTGAAGCGCGCAAATCCTCAAGCCCGGATTGGTCCATGCCGGAACGATCCCCTGTCATCACCGCCGCCGCAAATGCACCAGCCTTGCCCGGCAATGTGCGCTGAACCCAGGTCGAAACAGCCATGCGTGTTTGGGTTATCCAAAGCCCGGGTCCTGGCTGGGTAGGCTTAGAAAATGCCAAAACCGGGGTGCGGGTGTAGCCAACAGCACCAATACGGTCAAACCAGGCCATACGCTGAAAATCAAAGCCACCGGGTTCCACCGGGCCAGAGGGCGGCGACAAATGCCCAGTTAAAATGACATTCAGCCCTGCCACCGGATCAATATACCCCTGTAGTCCATGCAAAGACACGCGCACACGCGCTGGCGTGCGTCCCGCGGACATGCGTTTCAACACAACCTGATCCAAAGTCAGACGAACGGCATCCGAGCCAGAGCGGTCAATTCGTACTATCCGGCCCTGTATGGGACCGTAATAGCGAAACCCAAGCACCGGTTCGGCCACTAAATGCGCCCGCGTCCCTGCCAGAACCGCGCCCAGCAAGATCAAAACCAACGCCAATGCCAGGGGTCTCCAATCCTGATTAAGCCAGCGACTACCAGCCATAATCAATACCACCGCAAATAGTGCCCCTGCGTAGTGTAAAATTGTCGGTTCAACAGCCTGCAGAAAATAGCCGCCAATACCGATGGCCAGACATACCGGCACCCAACACAACAAATACCCGCGCTGCGCTGCTACGGCTGACCGGATGGCGCGTATTGGCGTCACTCTTGTCCTTGCTTTGGTGAACCTTTAGACCGGTCAGACGATATTCCCGCCATGGTTTCCAGAAGGTTAACACCGATGTCCACATCCGAGGTTGTCACCCGTTTTGCCCCGTCCCCGACCGGTATGTTGCATATTGGATCGGCGCGCACCGCCCTGTTCAACTGGCTATTTGCCCGCGCCAAGGGTGGAAAATTTTTGTTGCGCGTAGAAGATACAGACCGGGGCCGTTCAACACCCGAAGCGACACAGGCCATATTCGATGGCCTGAACTGGCTGGGTCTGGATTGGGACGGTGACGCCACCAGTCAGTTTGAAGCCGCACCGCGCCATGCCGCCGTGGCCCATGAAATGCTGGCATCTGGCCATGCCTATAAATGCTTTTCGTCACAGCAGGAAATTCAGGGTTTTCGCGACGCTGCCCGTGCAAAGGGAGAATCAACATTGTTTCGCTCACCCTGGCGCGACGCTGATGCCAAAACTTATCCCGATGCACCATTTGCGATCCGTTTCAAAGCGCCGCGATCGGGCGAAACCGTGATCGAAGATCAGGTCCAGGGCTGCATCGTCTGGCAAAATGATCAACTGGATGACATGATTTGTTTACGTTCTGATGGTAGCCCGACTTACATGTTGGCAGTCGTTGTTGATGATCACGATATGGGCGTCACCCATGTCATTCGGGGCGATGACCATTTGGCCAACGCGGCCCGTCAATCACTGATATACAAAGCCATGGGTTGGGATGTCCCGGTTTGGGCCCATATTCCGTTAATCCATGGCCCGGATGGTAAAAAGCTATCTAAGCGCCACGGGGCGACAGGTGTTCAGGAATACCAGGTCCTTGGCTACCCGGCAGCGGGCATGCGCAATTACCTGACAAGGCTGGGTTGGTCCCATGGCAATGATGAATTTTTTAACGATAAACAGGCCCGCAGTTGGTTCAACCTTGAAAATATAGGCAAATCCCCGTCGCGATTTGATACCAAAAAACTGGAAAACCTGTGCGGCCAGCATATGGCTGTCAGCGACGATGCTGCACTCGTAGCAGAGCTTACCCGGTTCTTGGCAGCAGCAGATCAACCCGCCCTGTCCGGCATCCAGCTAGACGGCCTGAACAAGGCCATGTACTGTCTAAAAGATCGTGCCAAGACATTCCACCAACTCATTGAAAAAGCCCACTTTATTCTGACAGCGAGACCAATCATCCCGGACGAAAAATCCGTCAAATCACTTGATATTGTATCCATTGGCATACTGAATGAATTGACGCCGCACCTGCAAACTGCTAGCTGGAACCGCGACACGCTGGAAACCGTCATTGCTGACTTTGTGACAGCCAATGACACCAAGCTAGGCAAAATCGCTCAGCCCTTAAGGGCAGCATTGGCCGGGCGTACAGTTTCACCCAGTGTTTTTGATATGATGCTCGTCCTGGGCCGCGATGAAACGCTGGCCCGGATCAATGACGTGCAGGGCTGAACAGCCGACAATTTGAACGGGTCCGGCCATTTTGGGTCGGCCAGCCGATAGGGGAAAACCATGGCAGACACACAAAAATCCGCGACACTCACATTCGACAATAAAAAGGTCGATCTGCCTATCCATTCCCCCTCAGTAGGCCCTGACGTCTTGGATATACGCAAACTATACGCCCAGGGCGATGTATTCACGTTTGATCCCGGCTATACGTCCACCGCGTCGTGTGAAAGTTCGATAACTTATATTGACGGCGAAAAGGGCGAATTGCTGCACCGGGGCTACCCCATCGACCAGCTGGCCGAAAATTCCCACTATCTGGAAGTGTGCTACCTGCTGCTTTATGGCGAACTTCCGACCGGCAACCAGCTGGAAACGTTTGAAAATCACGTCACCAACCACACCATGCTACATGAGCAGATGATGTATTTTTTCCGGGGCTTCCGGCGCGATGCCCACCCCATGGCGGTTATGACCGGTGTGGTTGGGGCGATGTCGGCGTTTTACCACGACAGCACAGATATTTCGGACCCGCATCAACGCGAAGTGGCCACCATCCGTATGATCGCCAAAATGCCGACCATTGCGGCCATGGCCTATAAGTTCACAGTCGGACAGCCATTTGTTTATCCACGGAATGATCTGGATTATGCGTCCAACTTCCTGCGCATGTGTTTCGCACTGCCAGCCGAAGATTACGAAGTAAATCCAATTCTGGCCCGCGCCATGGACAGGATTTTCACGCTGCACGCCGATCACGAACAAAATGCTTCAACCTCGACGGTTCGTCTGGCGTCCAGCTCGGGTGCTAACCCTTTTGCCTGTATCGCCGCCGGTATTGCTTGTCTTTGGGGCCCGGCGCATGGCGGCGCCAACCAGGCCTGTCTGGAAATGCTTAAAGAAATCGGCACTGTTGATCGAATCCCCGAATTCATCGACCGCGCCAAGGACAAATCTGACCCGTTCCGCCTGATGGGTTTTGGTCACCGGGTCTATAAGAATTTTGACCCCCGCGCCATGGTACTGAAGCAATCCGCAGATGAGGTTCTTAGCCTGCTTGGGATTGACAATAACCCGATCCTGCAAGTGGCCAAAGAACTGGAAAAGCAGGCGCTGGAAGATCCGTATTTCGCTGAAAAGAAACTGTTCCCGAACGTTGATTTCTATTCCGGCATTATTTTGGAGGCTATGGGCTTCCCCACATCCATGTTCACGCCGATATTTTCGGTAGCCCGCACGGTTGGCTGGATTTCCCAGTGGAAAGAAATGATCGAAGATCCGGCCATGAAAATCGGCCGGCCACGTCAGCTTTATACCGGCGCAACGTTTCGCGATTACGTTGATGTCGAAGATCGTTAGAAACACCAGCTTGTGACACTTCTTAAGACAGACAGACTAACTTTGAGGGCGGCGCAGGACGATGATCTTGGGCCACTCTTTCGTATGTTCAGCGATCCCAAAGCGATGCGATATTGGTCCAATCTACCCCACAAAACTGAAGCCGAAACGCTGCCGTCACTTGAAAAGCTCAAGAAACCAGGGCCGCGCACTTACTTTGTTCTGGACCACAGGGATACGGTTATAGGCATTGGTGGAATCCACACGGGGACGGAAATTGGCTTTATGCTACATCCTGACCATTGGCGTCAGGGGTTTGCCGCGGAAGCGGTGCGCGCCATCGTCGATCACACTTGGGCCACTACCGATTTCCCAAAGATCACGGCGGACGTCGATCCGCTTAACCTGAGCTCCCTCAGGCTTTTGACCAAACTTGGCTTCCAGGTGAGTGGCTTTGCTAAAGATACGTTCTGCGTCGGCAAAAACTGGTCCGACAGCGTCTTTTTCGCCCTGCCGCGCCCGGATTCACTTTGAAAAAATCCGGCACGGTATGCCCGTCAACGCTGGCACGCGTCTTACAGTTTATCGGCCTTCGTATTTTGCCGGACGTTTTTCCATGAAAGCCAGCACACCTTCTTTAAAGTCTCGGGTATGGCCACATTCACCTTGCAACTTCGCTTCCAACAACAATTGATCCGATAGCGAATTATCAAAGCTGGCACGCATTGCTTTTTTCAAGTTTTGATAGGCAACCGTTGGTCCGGCCGCCAACTTGGTAGCCCGTTCATTCCAGTGATCAACAAAATCCGCGTCCGCCACTGCTTCCCAGATCATACCCCAATCACTGGCCTGCTGCGCAGAAATCGCATCCGCAAACATCGCCGCACCCATGGCCTTGGCAAACCCGATCTGTCTTGGCAACCAATAGGTTCCACCGGCATCCGGGATCAGGCCAATGCGACTAAACGCCTGCAAAAACACTGCGGATTCGGTGGCTATCACCACATCTGCCGCAAGTGCCAAGTTGGCCCCTGCCCCTGCCGCCGCCCCATTTACCGCCGAAATTGTCGGGATTTTGCAGTCATATATCGCATGCAACATTGGTTCATACTCGTCGCGCAAAGTACGCTCCATATCGACATTGCCTGCCGTGGCCCTATCGCCAAGATCCTGACCCGAACAAAATGCCGAACCTTTGCCGGTTATCACCAAAACCCGGGCGTCTTTTTGGGACTCTTTGACCGCATGTAAAACCTCAGCACGCATTTGAGTATTGAGCGCATTCATAACTTCTGGCCGGTTCAGTAGTAAAACCGCGACATCGCCGCGAATTGACAGGCGGATAGTTTGATATTGCATCGACTGGGTTCTCCGTCAGAATTTCATGGGCCCAAGATAAGCAGAAGTGGCATCAATGGAAGCCCGACGCCCCGTCACTCGCGAAGAATCTCATCCAACCTGGATTTTTCCTGCTCACTCAGTGCCTGTGGGGCCGGTGCCTTCCCACGTCGTCGCAGATAAATCCCACCAATGCCAAGGGCCGCAAATAACATCATCGGACCCGCCGCCCAAAGGATCAGATTTGTACCGGATTTTGGCGGGTCCATCAAAACAAAATCGCCGTAACGTGCCAGAAAAAACGCTTTGACCTCTGGATCACTGGCACCTTGCGTTAACAGCTCCCGCACCATCAACCTGGCGTCACGCGCCCAATCCGCATTGGAACTGGCAATCGCTTCTGATTGGCATTTTACGCACCGGATTTCCAAATCCAGCGCCCGTGCCCGATCTTCAAGCGCCACATCCTGCAGCATATCAGCCGGATCAATGGCCCAGACCGGGCCAGCCAATAATAACAGAATCAAAACCAGTCGCTTCATTCTGCGGCTACTGCTTTAACAGACGAGCGCTTACGTGCCCCGGCACCAATGCGGTGACGCCGGTCAGTTAGACTAAGAACTCCGCCAAGCGCCATAATAATTGCGCCGCCCCAAAGCCAGTTAGCCAGGGGTTTCACATAAGTGCGTACAGCCCAGCCGCCATCGGCTTGCTGATCGCCAATGACCAGATAAATATCGCTTAAAAACCCGTTTCTTATAGCCGCTTCAGTGGTGGCCATCTGCGCCACGGGATAAACCCTTTTTTCCGGGGCAAGGTCAGCTAACAGCCGTCCATTTTTTGCCACCGACATTTCAGCAATCGTCGCGAAATAATTTGGCCCGCGTTGGCGGGAAACGTCGTTCAAAGTGATCGATAACCCAGCTACATCAAATGTTTCGCCCAGATCAACCACGCGTATATCTTCACTGTCCCAGGCCGTCAGTCCAACAATACCAAACATCGCAATACCCAAGCCCCCATGGGCGAAAACCCGGCCCCAGTCTGCCCGCGGTAGACGCGTTAGTCGGCCCAAACGGTTGCTAAAATCACCACGCCCGGTTCGCGCCCATA
Organism: Paracoccaceae bacterium; assembly: GCA_965224795.1. Lineage (GTDB taxonomy): Bacteria > Pseudomonadota > Alphaproteobacteria > Rhodobacterales > Rhodobacteraceae > NVTR01. The sequence continues at coordinate 421,283 of CBDDAE010000001.1, forward strand.
TATCCAACACCGCCCCGCCCACCAGCCATACGGCCAATATGGCTCCGAAAGGTCCCATGGCGGAACGACCGGTTTGCATCGCCCACACCAATGCTCCTGCCGCTAACGCCAACACTAAAACGCCTGAAAGCGGTGCCAGGGCGCGGCCAATATTCGCCCGCTTCCAGGGCATCAGTGCGCCAATAGGCATTACTATCGCCAGCGCCACCATAAAGGGTGTGAATGCAGCGTCAAAAAACGGCGGCCCCACAGTTAGTTTTTTGTCAAAGAACAGCTCAGCAATCAGAGGCCAAAGTGTGCCAACGAACACCACGAAAGCCGCCACTGCCAACAGGATATTGTTTAAAACCAGCGCGCTTTCCCGACTGACAACCGCAAACACGCCTTTGGCTTCCATGACGCCAGCGCGCGCCGCAAACAGTGTTAACGCCCCGCCCATGAACACTGCCAGAATAATCAGAATGAACACCCCGCGTTCCGGGTCATTGGCAAAAGCATGTACCGAAGTTAGCACGCCGGATCGTACGATAAACGTCCCAATCAGGGAAAATCCAAAGGCCAGTATGGCTAGCAATATCGTCCAGCTTTTAAGCGCTTCACGTTTTTCCACCACAATGGCGCAGTGCAACAATGCAACTGAAATCAGCCATGGCATAAAGCTCGCGTTTTCCACCGGATCCCAAAACCAAAACCCACCCCAGCCCAATTCATAGTAGGCCCACCAGGACCCCAGCGCGATGCCAATTGTAAGAAAAACCCAGGCCGCCAGTGTCCAGGGCCGGACCCAGCGCCCCCAGGCCGCATCTACCCGCCCTTCAAGCAAGGCAGCAACGGCAAACGAAAATGACATGGAAAGCCCGACATAGCCCAGATATAAAAATGGCGGATGAAACGCGAGACCGGGATCCTGCAATAGTGGGTTCAAATCTTGGCCATTCATTGGCGGCACAAGTTCCCGCAAGAACGGATTTGAAGTCAGCAAAATAAAGGCCAGGAACGCCACGCCTATTGAAGCCTGAATCCCGAGCACCCGCGCCCGCAATGTTGCCGGCAAACCGCCGCCAAACAACGCGGCACTGGCCCCAAACAACGCCAGGATCAGCACCCAAAGCAGGATTGACCCCTCATGGTTGCCCCAAACGCCACTGAATTTGTACAATAGTGGCTTATCGGTGTGAGAATTTTGAACCACTAGAGTCAAAGAAAAATCCGACACCACAAAGGCATGGGTCAAGACTGCAAAGGAAAAACCGATCAGTAGAAACTGAGCAAATGCCGCCGGTTCTGCCACAGACATCCAAACATAATTTCGCCGATATGCCCCAATCAACGGCACAATGGTTTGCACGATGGCCACCAATAGGGCCAGTATCAGCGCAAAATGTCCAAGTTCCACAAGCATGGCCGAACCCTAGCCAAAATTCGACCATCCGCAATGGGTTTTGGTCAATTTCTCGTGCACCAATTGTCACATCTTCGCGCTTGTTTTAGATTAATGTCCTGCCGTATTTCGCCGCAATCCGCCTTGCAGCAGACGAAACCGCCCTTCCACCACTGTTGATGGCTGTTTACGCAACGCCGTCAGACAGTCACGCAAGGCTTGATCCAGCTCCTGCGCCGCTATCTGGTTCTTAATAATTGCCTCTTTCAGGTTCTTCGCCATTTTGTGCCTTTCTTCTTGTCAAAATACTCCCGCCGGAGGCACCGGCTTTGGCACCGCGCGCCTAAACCTCAGGACCGTGGCAGGCGCTCGCGGATCAACAGCGCCAGTTCCGACAAAACCAAAGAATTCTTATTCACCACATCCCGTGTCGCCTGATCTTTTTGGTAGTCCCGATAAAGCAAATAAAACACCAGCAGCACCCAGGGACCGTGCTCGGCCAGGATGCCAACAAAAATCCCTGTGGTCATTTGCCCGCCCTCCAATCATCGAGCGCCTGGTTCTTTCCAGCGCCCGCCTCAAGCGCCTGCAATGCTGCCAAATTTGCACTAACCTGTGTTGCCCGCGCTATGGTCATGGCAATGGAACGCTGAAATTCCTGCCCCTTAACCTGATAACGCGCGCCAAAATAGAACGATACAATCGCCCCCAACAACCACCACAGGGGTTGCGGCACCAGGGCAATGCCCTGCATCCGGCTGGCAAACCAGATCGGATCAACCATAGCCGACACAAACAGACCCATTGTGCCCAAAGCCAATGCCGGGCGCGGCAATCGGTTTACCCCATCCATAAACCTGTCAAACATGCCTTTTCGTTCCAATGCAAATTCGGCAGCGAACTGCTCCAAGGCTGCTGAACTGCGCCTGGACTGTCGCGCTGCCGCTGCTTCAGAGTTCTCCCAAAATACTTCCGCAGTATCTTTTAGGACATTGCGCCCGCCACCAAATAGCAGACCAAATATTGCTTCAACTAATCCCATTTGGCGACCCTTTGTGTATGTTCATCAGCACTTAGGTGATACTGCTTTGAAATGAATTCCTCGGCTCGTTTTATCCAGCCGCCTTTGCCCCCATCCCGCCGACGGGCAAATTTTCGACTTGCTTCACGACCGTCTGCCAGTGCGTAGTAATAATTCCGCCGCGCTATACCGTATGCATCTGCCAAATATTCCGGGGCTTCGGCTTGGGCCAACATGGCGGCCCTCAGGGTCTGTGGGCCGATCAATCCGTCCACACTCACCAAGTGTCCCATATCCCGCAACAACCGTTGCAAAATTTTCACCGCGTTTCTGCCGGCATTCACCTGCATATCGAAAACTGACGGCTGCAAATCGTCGGGCAGCTTATTAATCTGGGGTCGGAAATAGTAATCCCGAATAAAAATGTCTCGGGCCTGACTACGGTTAAGTTTGCGCACGTCCGCTATATTGATTTTCCTGTCCCCGGTAAGGTCAAGCCGCAACCGACGCAATGCACCAAGAGTTACACCAAATTTCGTTGGTCCGCCCGGATCATCCGGGTCGTTCACGTAACCTCCTTCGCGCGCCACGATAGCGTCGGCAATTGCCTCAATTTGTTTCATATTGGACCGGACTGGATTGGTGAAAATTCACCTGACAACCTGCAAACCCGATATTAATATCGTCTGATCCCAACGAACGGTTGTGCAATTTAGCAACAGATTCAAACAACCATTTTCAAATAACCCAAAAATCCGCACAATTTCGCCGTCACAATTTCACGCCACCCTGTTCATATCCCCCCAGGAACAGCTGCCACATCATCTGTTTTTAGAATGGAATAACCGACACCTGGCTGCCCTGGAGGGACGGTATAATGACCAATGATGACCCACGTGAGAACACGCGCGAAATTAGTGACGACCCGCTTAAACCGCAGGATCGTGAGAAAGAAATAACCACAGATAAAGACACTAAAAAAGAGAGCTACCAGTATACCGACTGGGCCAGCATCTGATACAACTGGCCTGCGTTGTTTCTGGAAAATACCGGCGTTAAAGTCCTACCAATGGATGAGCCGGTAACTTCAATACGCAATCTTGGACCCGCGAGCGAAAAACAATTCGCACGTGTTGGCATTCTGACTGCACAGCAATTGCGTGAACTTGGTGCCGATGCTGCCTATCGCCTGCTTTTGCAAAATGGAACGCGCCCACATTTCATTGGCTATTACGTACTGGTGATGGGCCTGCAGGGAAGACCTTGGAATGATTGCAAAGGGTCGGAAAAAACCGCCCTTCGCAAAAAATTTGACGCACTCAAGGCCAGCTCACATGACAAGGGTCGCTCCGATTTGGAAGCGACCCTCAATATCATCGGTGTGGTCGAACCGCGTTAACCAACCAATTCCAAGCCAGAAAAGAAAAATGCGATCTCTTCCGCCGCTGTTTCCGGTGCGTCCGATCCGTGAACCGAATTCTCACCCATTGATTCAGCGAATTCAGCCCGAACCGTTCCCGCTGCCGCGTCGGCCGGATTGGTTGCGCCCATGACTTCACGGTTCTTAACAATCGCGTCTTCGCCTTCCAGCACCTGAACCACCACCGGCTCAGACGCCATAAATTCACACAGCTCACCGTAAAACGGCCGCTCAGAATGCACCGCGTAAAACTGTCCGGCCTGCGCCTTGGTCAGATGAATGCGCTTTTGCGCGATGATGCGCAGTCCGGCATCCTCAAACTTGGCATTAATCTTACCGGTCAGGTTGCGCCGGGTGGCGTCGGGCTTAATAATGCTGAATGTGCGTTGAATGGCCATGTTCGTCCTTATTTGTTTTTGATGGGCAGGCTTTGGGCCCACCATTCATTTCTGGCGTGCCCTAACATGCTATACAGTCCGTGAAAACCCGCGATTGACGCCCCCGCCAAGCTGGTGCAAACCGCGCCCCATGCTAGTAATTGATAACATATCCTATTCCGTAGAAGGCCGCCCGTTGATTGAAGGCGCTTCGGCCCGCATTCCAACCGGTCACAAAGTGGGGCTTGTGGGCCGCAATGGCACCGGAAAAACCACCTTGTTTCGTATTATCCGGGGTGAGTTGGCATTGGAAACCGGCAGTATTAACTTGCCGGAACGCGCCCGAATTGGCGGCGTCGCCCAGGAAACCCCAAGCACTGACGTTTCGCTGATCAGTACGGTACTGGCGGAAGATAAAGAGCGCGCCGCCTTGATGGCCGAAGCAGATATTGCCACCGATGCCAATCGTATTGCTGACATCCAGACCCGTTTAAGTGATATTGACGCTTGGTCCGCCGAGGCCCGGGCCGGTTCCATCTTGAAGGGTCTTGGCTTTACCCACGCAGAGCAACAACAACCCTGTTCCGATTTTTCCGGTGGCTGGCGCATGCGTGTCGCCCTGGCCGGGGTGCTGTTTTCGCAACCGGACCTGTTGCTGCTGGACGAACCCACAAACTATCTGGATCTTGAAGGCGCGTTGTGGCTTGAAAACTATCTGGGCCGTTACCCCCACACGGTGATTATTGTCAGCCATGACCGCGCCCTGTTGAACCGAGCCGTTGGCGGCATACTACATCTGGAAGACAAAAAACTGACCTTCTACCAAGGCCCTTATGATACATTCGTACAGACCCGCGCCGCCCGCCTAGCTGGGGCCGATGCTGCCAATAAGCGTATCGAGGCCAAACGCGCCCATATGCAAAAATTTGTCGATCGGTTCCGCTATTCCGCGGCCAAGGCGGTTCAGGCACAATCACGAATTAAGATGATTGAAAAACTTAGCCCCATTTCGACACCGCAAGAGGCCGCGTTGAAGCGATTCACCTTTCCCAAACCCGAAGAACTGTCGCCCCCCATTGTGGTCTTGGAGAACGTTGATGTCGGCTATAATGGCACGGCAGTCCTAAAACGTTTGAACCTGCGTATTGATCAGGATGATCGCATCGCGCTTTTGGGCCGAAACGGGGAAGGAAAATCCACCCTATCCAAATTGTTATCAGACCGCCTTAAACCGCTTCAAGGCCGCCTGACCACCGCAAATAAACTGCGAGTCGGGTATTTCGCCCAACATCAGGTGGATGAACTATTCATTGACGAAACCCCCATTGATCACATCCGCCGACTGCGTCCAAATGAACTGCCGGGCAAACACCGCTCACGCCTTGGTGGTTTTGGCATCGGTGCTGAACAGGCTGAAACCCTGGTCGGCCGGCTGTCAGGCGGGCAAAAGGCCCGGCTGTCTCTTATGATCGCCACCCTGGATGCGCCCCACATGCTAATCTTGGATGAACCAACCAACCACCTGGACATTGAAAGCCGCGAAGCGCTGGTGGACGCCCTGACCGCCTATACTGGTGCAGTTATTTTGGTCAGCCACGACATGCATCTTTTGTCGCTGGTGGCGGATCGGCTATGGTTGATAAAAGATGGCAATGTCACCCCCTATGAGGATGATTTGCAGGCGTATCGCAAGCTGCTGCTATCAAGTGACAAGCCCCGCGACAAAGCCAAACCTCTCAAGCCAAAGGTCAAAACCAGCAATAGCCAATTGCAAGCCCTACGCGCTGATATTAAAAAATGTGAGGAACGGGTGCAAAAACTGAACAGTATGCGTGATAAACTGGCTATGAAATTGGCTTCACCGGATTTGTACGAGGATGGAAAAGTCGGGGAAGCCGAAGTTTGGCAAAAAAAGTACGCCGAAGTCATGAACGGGCTGGACCGGGCGGAAGCCCTTTGGATGGCGGCGTCGGAAAAACTGGAAAAGGCACAGGCTTAACCATGGAAATTGCCCCGCTCATTCCGGCCTTTGTCACGCTTTTGGTGATCATTGACCCAATTGGACTGGCCCCAATGTTTGTCGCCCTGACCAAGGGGGCCTCGGCCGCTCACCGACGCGTTGTCGCCCTGCGTGCCTGTGTTATCGGCGCTATTTTGCTAACAGTGTTTGGCTTATTTGGCGAAGCTGTGCTGGAATTTGTCGGTATTTCCATGCCCGCCTTTCGCATTGCGGGTGGGATATTGCTGTTCATAACTGCGCTGGATATGCTGTTTGAGCGCCGTACACAAAGGCGCAAAGATCAAACACCAAACGCTGACGACCCTTCGGTTTTTCCGTTGGCCATTCCTCTAATTGCTGGCCCCGGGGCGATTACAACCATGATCCTGTTGACCGGACAGGCAACCGATCCCCTAGGTGTTCTGGCCATCCATATCGTAATGTTGTCGGTAATAGTTTTGGTTTTGGTGTTTTTCCTGGCTGCTGGAATGATTGAGCGGGCCATCGGAGAAACAGGAATTAACGTCGTCACCCGCCTGCTGGGCATGCTCTTGGCCGCCCTTTCCGTGCAATTTGTTTTGGACGGGTTGGCCAGCTTTGGCCTTGCAAGCGGCCTAGGCTAACATTTTACACAGAAAACCCTATCTATATTCTCTGTAGTCGGAGACACCTATGCAAAATGATGACATCGCCCAACTGGCCTATCTGGCGGTGCTGGCCATTGCCGTTATGGGCTGGTTCATCGCTGAAAACCGTAAAAGTATGGGCAAAGCCACCCGTCAGGCCGTTGTTTGGGGATTAATTTTCATAGGTGTCATTGCCGGGGCCGGCCTTTGGTCGGACATCCGTGATGATGTTATGCCCCGCCAATCTGTCCTTGCCCCCGGTGTGGTTGAAGTGCCGCGCGCGCCTGACGGACATTACTATCTTGTTTTGCATCTGAACGACAAAGCCATTGAATTCATTGTTGATACCGGCGCCAGCGATGTAGTTCTAAGCCTTGAGGATGCCAAAAATATTGGGCTGAACATAGATGATTTGGTATTTTCCGGCACCGCCAATACTGCCAATGGCACTGTTAGCACTGCACGCGCCCGTATTAGGGACGTGCGTCTGGGGGATTTTCAGGACGTAGACCTGCGCGTATCGGTGAATGGCGGCGACATGCAGGGCTCATTATTGGGCATGACCTATCTCAGGCGATTTGATAGCATTGAAATCAAAGGCGATCGGTTGATCCTGACGCGGTGATTGTAAAAATATCTGTTTTGAGTAAATTTGGAAATTCAATGCCAAAAAATTATGTTCTTGTCGATTATGAAAACGTACAACCGACAGTTTTTTCACAGTTTGATTTACCAGAGTTCCACGTACGGGTTTTTATTGGCGCCGCTCAGAAAACTCTAGCGACAGCAGTAGCTAAGGCCCTTCAACCATTGGGGAGAAATGCTGAATATGTTCAGGTTACCGGCATTGGCAACAACGCACTGGATTTTCACATTGCATTTTACATGGGACTTCACGCCAACGAACCTGATGTAAGTTTTTATATCGTAAGCAAAGACAAAGGCTATGACCCCCTGATTAAACATTTAAAAAATATCGGCCATTTTGCCAAACGCGTCGTAGATCTCAATAGCATTCCGGTTCTTAAGTCGTTTTCTGAGAATTCGGTTGATGGCAAAGTTGAAAGAATAGTCACAAATTTGTCCAGTCGCGGTAAAAGTGTCCCGAAAAAAGAAACCACTTTGCGCAACTCTATCAACGCATTGTTTGGAAAAAATTTGAGCGATGGTGAGTTGACCAGTATCGTAGGCAGGATGAAAAACCTTGGGCACATAGAAATTAACAACAGCAAGATTACTTACAATCCGAGGCAATAATTTCTCTACCTTACACTTTCCGCCTTCATCGCCCATTTCCCATTTTCCTGTGACCAGTACTGCGCCACGCATCCAGCATCAGACAAGGTTTTCCATTGTCCACGCGCCAGTTCCAGCGCCGATGCGTCATTGCCATCAAACAACACGCAGACCCGCTGCATACTTTCCACTTCCTCGGTCGTTACATCAGCCCCATCCACCGTCATCAGACAATTTGCACCATTGGCCGCCTTCTCTTCACAACTCAGTAAAATAGGCTGCTTGGCATCATATTCACCCCCCGCCAGCCCATGAGCTAAAAACGTTTCATCCTGACCCAACCACAGCTTGTCATTTAGCCAGCCCATACGCTCAGCCGAAACACCGCGTATATGCACAAGCCAGCCCGCCTCGCGCGCCTTGGACAACAGCATGGGTAGGGTAACCTCAAGCGGGGATCGGGTTAGGTGATAGAAATAGACCGCGCCCATTAGCCTTCATACTTGTTGGCAATAAGCCGGTTCAGCGCCAAAACGCCCCAACCACTAGCGCCCTTTGGGGCCAGCGCCGTTTCGCCCTTAGTGCTGGCGACCCCTGCAATGTCCAAATGAATCCAGGGCATGTCGTCTTTTACAAACCGTTTCAAAAACTGCGCCGCGGTGATTGCGCCCGCAGTGCGTCCGCCAATATTTTTCATATCGGCAATGTTGGACTTTAACAGCTTGTCGTAGGCGTCCCCCATTGGCATCCGCCAGGCGCCCTCATCTTCAAGCTCGGCCGCTTTTAGGAACCAGTTACATAGCGGATCATTATTGGAAAATATGCCAGCGTTTTCATGGCCCAATCCGACAATGATCGCCCCGGTCAATGTGGCAAGATTGATCATGCCCATGGGTTTGAATTTTTCCTGCGCGTACCACAAAATATCGCACAAAACCAAACGCCCCTCGGCGTCGGTATTGATAATCTCAACCGTGTCGCCCTTCATCGATGTCACCACATCACCTGGGCGCATAGCGCGCCCGTCCGGCATGTTTTCCACCAACCCGACAATACCGACAACATTGGCCTTAGCTTTACGTATTGCCAAAGTTTTCATGACGCCAGACACAACCCCGGCACCACCCATATCCATGGTCATATCTTCCATGCCGCCGGCCGGTTTGATACTGATGCCGCCGGTGTCAAACACCACACCCTTGCCCACCAGAGCGAACGGAGCTTCCTTGCCGCCTCCAAGCCATTGCATCACTACAACCTTCGAGGGGCTTTCAGACCCTTCGCCAACAGCAAGCAACGTGTTCATTCCCAATTTTTTCAGGGCTGGCTCATCCAGAACCTCAACTTTAACCCCCAATTTACTTAGCTCTTTCAAACGTTTGGCAAATTCGCTGGTGGTCAAAACATTGGCGGGTTCATTGGTTAGATCGCGGGTGAAAAATACACCTGCAGCCAAAGCAGCATTGTCAGCGGCGCGTTTAGAGATATTTGTTGGATTGGTGACCATAACCGTGACTGCCTGTTCAACTTTCGGTTTTTCCGATTTATGGTCGCCAAAACTGTAAGTTCGCAGTGCAATCCCCAGGGCCAATTCTGCGGCGTGTTTCAGATTACCCACCAATGCCAAAACCTCGCCAGAATTTTTTGATTTGGCTATTGTGGCTCCGGCTTTTCTAGCCGTCGCAACAGATGCATTTCTGTCTAGTTTAACAACCAATAGGTTTGAGGCCGACATACCTGCAGGAAACGCCATTAACTTGCCCTGACCGGCGCGTATCTTTTCAAATTCTGGGCTTGCCACCATCCGACTAAGTGCCCCTTTACATAGCCGATTAACCCGGCGCGCCGCCTGATTTAACTTTCCTTCAGCGCCAATCGTAAGGGCAACCAGGCCCTCAAATTCTTCGATCGCATTCAGGTCAATGTCAGAAATTTTCGGTACAACAGGGGTTGTCATAATTTGATGTCCTTTCAGGCAATTTGTTGCCATTGGTAATAGCCCAATGCGCAATTGACCAGATATGAGTTTTCCCCGGCAGTGCAATCGGTTAAAGATAAACTCAAACGAGCAGCGTTAAACTTCAGGGAACAAAATTGGCCAAATTCGACAGATACTTATTGTCGCAACTGGTAGTGTTGTTTGGGTTTTTTGCACTTGTGTTAGTGATGATTTACTGGGTGAACCGGGCAGTGGTGTTGTTTGACCAACTGATTGCCAACGGCCATTCCGCGCTGGTGTTTTTGGAATTCAGCGCACTGACACTGCCAAATGTCATTCGGCTTGTGTTACCCATTGCGGCATTTGCAGCTTCGGTATTTTGCGCCAACCGGCTAACGGCAGACAGTGAACTTGTCGTGGTCCAGTCCACTGGTTTTTCGCCTTACCGATTGGCGCGTCCCGTCTTACTATTTGGTATTCTCGTGGGGCTAATGTTGTCGATATTAACCCATGTTTTGGTTCCCGCCAGTCTAATACAATTGGATCAGCGGCGCAGTGAAATTGAAACGGATTCCACCGCGCGTTTTTTGAAAGAAGGGACTTTCTTACACCCTGCTGCCGGAATAACATTTTATATCAAGGATATTGCCCCAAACGGCGCCATGAGCAGCATGTTTCTTTCTGACAGCCGCAACGAAAACCACCAGATTAGTTTTTCGGCCAAACAGGCGTTGCTTGTTGCCAATGACACCGGGCCAAAACTGATCATGATCAACGGCATGGCGCAGGACCTTAATCAGCAAGAGCAAACCCTGACAACGACCCAGTTTTCCGAGTTTGTGTTTGACTTGGGGCCATTGCTGGAAGGCATTTCACCCCGACGGCTTACCCCCAGCCAATTGCCAACAACCGTTCTACTGTCGCCCAGTGAAGACGACGTAAAAACCAGCGGCCAAAGTCATGCCGTTTTGTTGCAGGCAGGTCATGAGCGAATTTCGCAAGCCGTATTATGTGCCGTCGTTTCCCTGATTGGCTTTGCAACATTAATGGTCGGAGGCTATAGCAGGTTTGGCCTTTGGCGGCAGATGTTTGCGGCCCTGTTGATTTTTATCGCCGTGAAAACCCTGGACAATTTGTTCAACGATTTTGCCCGCCAGGACCCGCAGAACTGGCCCGCAACATACGCCGCATCCGCTATTGGATTTACCGTCGCTTTTTTCATTTTATGGCTTTCCGCGCGCCCGGCCCTGTTTGCGCGGCGCCTAGGTCAGGGTAGCCAATGAAGTTGTATCTATATTTTGCGCGGCGGTTTGCGACAACCCTATTGGGTATTCTTGCGGTATTCATTTTACTGTCACTGCTTTTGGAGATGATTGAAGTACTGCGTAAATTTGATGTTTCTAAAATTGGATTTATTGAAATCATTAAGCTGACAGCCTTAAAAATTCCTAACAGCCTGTATGATATTTTCCCACTTGTAGTGATCCTGTCGACGTTATTGCTGTTTTTAAACCTCTCAAAATCAAGCGAACTTGTGGTGACAAGGGCGGCCGGGCGCTCTGCACTGCGAACATTGATTGCGCCGGTAATGGTGGCGCTGTTGGCGGGCGCTATAACCGTGGCAGTCTTTAACCCGATCGTTGCGACGACCACAAAGCAGTTTCAGAATTTGTCACAAAAACACTTAGGCGATCAACAATCCGCCCTGTCCTTTAGCCGTGAAGGTCTGTGGCTTCGCCAAGGATCAAATGCCGGTCAAACCGTGATCAGGGCAGAGCGTGCAAATCAGGATGGCACTGAACTGTTTACTGTAACTTTTCTTGGCTTTGACGCGCAAAGCATTCCCAGTTTCCGCATTGAGGCAGATAGCGCCGTATTGACACCGGGTGCATGGCTGGCAATCAACACAAAAGAATGGCGCTTTGACAAGGGTGGTAATTCTGAATTGGCTGCAATTCGATCCCCCGAAGTTTTTATAGCGACAGACCTCACCCCAGAACAGATATTGGATGGCTTTGGCAGTCCAAAATCTGTGCCAATCTGGCAGTTGCCAAACTTTATTAAACGTCTAGAGCAGGCCGGTTTCTCATCCCGCCGTCACCAGGTTTGGTTTCAAACCCAATTGGCAATGCCGCTACTGCTGACAACCATGGTTATGGTTGGGGCTGGTTTTACTATGCGCCATACCAGATTTGGGCGCACAGGACTGATGGTATTGTTGGCACTCGGCATGGGGTTTTCGATCTTTTTTGTGCGAAACTTTGCAATCATTTTGGGTGAAAACGGACAAATACCGGTTTTGTTGGCAGCCTGGGCACCGCCGATTGCAGGCATGTTGTTGGCGCTTGGGCTGCTGTTGCATATGGAGGACGGCTAGACATGGGGCGCATCCGCACATTTGCGTTGGCGACATTCGCCCTTTGTCTTTTTTCGGGACAACTAGCTGTGGCGCAGACCGCTACGTTGCTTGCAGATTCTGTGTCTATTGAAGGCGACAACACTATCATAGCGAACGGAAACGTAGAAATTTTGGTGGACGGTTCCCGGTTGCAGGCCAGCCAAATCACATATGATGCACAACTTAATATTCTGACTATAACTGGGCCAATCATCTTACATCAGGGCGACGACACATTGTTTTTAGCCAGTTCTGCCGAACTGGACGGCGATTTAAGAAATGGTGTTTTACGCAGCGCTCGGATGGTTCTGTCGCAACAATTGCAGTTGGCAGCAGCGCAAATAAACAGGGTGGATGGTCGTTACACGCAACTGACCAATACCGTAGCATCATCTTGCAAAATCTGTGCCTCAAGCCCGGTTCCATTGTGGCAGATCCGGGCCGACAAGATCATCCATGATCAACTTGAACGACAATTATATTTTGAAAATGCTCAGCTGTTGATTGGCAGAGTTCCGGTATTCTACATCCCCCGTTTGCGTCTGCCTGACCCAACCCTAAAGCGGTCCACAGGGTTTTTGATCCCCAGAGGTAGTGCCAATTCCCTGCTGGGAACCGGCATAAAAATCCCCTACTTCATAGCCATTGGCGATCATGCTGATATAACACTCACCCCCTATTTTTCGCAAAAATCCACCACATTAGAAGCCCGCTACCGCCAGGCATTCACCCGTGGCAGATTGCAGTTTGATGCGGCCTTAACCCGCGATCAGTTGGGATTTGGCACCAGCCGGGCCTATTTGTTTGGCAGTGGGAATTTTGAACTTGAGCGGAGCTTTGATTTAAGATTCAATTTTGAACTTACCTCGGACGCTGCATATCTTTTGGACTATGGGTTTTCCGGAAAAGACCGGCTGAGCAGCGAAATTGCGATCACCCGCACACGGGCCCAAGACTATTTTAACGGCGGGTTAATCAACTTTAAAACTCTGCGTGGGTCGGAATTGGCAATCGACGACCAACTGCCAAATTTTCAGGGTGAAATAATATATGAAAAGCGGTTCTTCCCGGCCAATATCGGCGGTCAGGGTCTTTGGTCAGTTGGGTTGGAAAGCCATCGACGTGATTCCAGCCTTGACCAATTTGGGCGCGACGTAACCCATTTAAGTGGCCGCCTTGAATGGTCGCGCAGCAACAGGTTTGCCAATGGCATGCTGGCCCGTATCGGTGCGGAATTAGCTGCCGATGCCTACACTATCGCCCAAGACAGCAGCTTTGCCCCAAACCTGGCTTTTGTGACTCCCGCGCTAGAAGCAGAATTGCGCTGGCCCTTTGTCAAAACTGCCCCCGGCGGCGCAACCATGGTCTTGGAACCGGTGGTTCATATGGCGTTAACCACAAGCCTTGGCGCTAATGTCCCAAATGAAGACAGCACCATTGTGGAATTTGATGAAGGCAATCTGTTTTCGGTTTCGCGCTTTCCCGGGGACGATCAGTTTGAAAGCGGAACCCGAACGACCCTTGGCGTGAAATGGAGCCGGCTTGATCCTTCCGGCAATGCCCTTTCGCTCGCTCTGGGGCGGGTATTTCGCGATGCAGATACCGGCCAGTTCACCCAAGCCTCTGGACTGGACGGCAAATCGTCAGACTGGCTGCTCGCCGGACAATACAAACTAGACAGCCGGCTTTCGGTGACCGGGCGCGCCCTGTTTGAAAATGCACTGAACATCACCAAGGCCGAAACCCAGGTGAACTGGAATGGTGACAAACTGGCACTGGCTTCAACCTATAGCTGGGTCATTGCCGATACCGCTGAAAACCGCCCCGATCTTACTTCACAAATGACCTTGGACGCCAATTATCAGTTGCAACGACATTGGCAGGGTAGCCTGACTTACCTGTATGATTTTGCTGCCGCCAAAAGTACAAAAGCAGCCATCGGACTAAAATATAGCAACGAGTGCATAAGCGTCGATCTTTCCCTCTCGCGCCGCTTTACTTCCTCGTTTAGTGTAACCCCGACCACCAATGTTGGCTTCACCGTAACCTTGTTGGGATTTGGCTCGGGCGAAACTGGCGCACAAAGGACTTGTAGCGGATGAAATTTAGTCAAAACAAACTGAAAATCACCATCTCGGCGATGTTCAAAGCAGTGTTACTTGCTCTTTCCATTGGGGCGTTGCCAACTATGGCTGCCGCGCAAGGCCAATTTTCCCCGGCTGTTTACGTAAATGACGGGGCCATCACAAAATATGAGTTGCAACAGAGAATTCTGTTACTGAAAGCATTGCGAACTTCCGGGGACCTGGAAAAGGAAGCCATAGAAAGGCTGATCTCGGAGCGTTTGCAAATTCAAGCGGCACTCCAGGCTGGAATAGCCTTAAGTGACGCTGACATATCCGCAGGTGTTGATGAATTTGCCAGCCGAACTCAGCAAACCGGCGCACAGTTCCTAGCCAATATCGCCAGTCAGGGGGTCGCCCCAGACAGTTTTCGCGATTTTGTTAAGGCCGGGCTGGCCTGGCGACAACTGGTGCGTTCAAAATTTTCGCCCAACACAAACATCACCGACGCAGAAATTGATCGCGCCATTAGTTTGCGCGCAACCAAAGGCAGCGCACAGGTTTTAATTTCGGAAATATTCCTGCCAACCAACACGCCCGAAAACACAGAAATCAGCCTAGAGCTGGCCCCACAAATAGCCCGCTTATCTACGGTGGCAGAATTTTCGGACGCCGCCCGCCGGTTTTCCGCAGGGCCATCGCGCCAACGGGGTGGCGTGGTGCCAAATTGGGTGCCGATTGACAATTTACCGCCAAATGTGCGCGCAGCTTTGTTAACGATGAAGCCCGGGCAAGTCACTGAACCCATTGAAATTCCCAATGCGCTGGCGCTGTTTCAATTGCGGGCTTTGCAAGAAACAGTGGCCCCCGCCCTGCGAAACCCGACACTGGATTATGCCGCCTATTACATTGCTGGCGGGCAGTCAGCTGCGGGATTGGAGCGGGCTACAGAACTGCGCGGTCTCGTTGACAGATGCGACGATCTTTATGGCGTTGCACAGGGTCAACCAGAATCGGTATTGGATCGTGACAGTTTGCGCCTGAACGAAATTCCGCGGGACGTAGCACTTGAATTAGCCAAACTGGATGTAGGTGAAGTTTCAACCTCCCTGACCAGAGCCAACGGGGAAACACTGGTTTTTTTAATGCTTTGCGGGCGCGAAGCGGATTCCCAATCCGAAGTCTCGCGTGACGCTGTGCGCCAGTCTTTGGTTAGCCAACGATTGGCAGGGCTGGCCGATGCCTATCTGGATGAACTTCGCGCCAACGCCACAATCCAAAATCCATGACAAAACCCGGCCCGGTTGCCTTAACCTGCGGTGAACCCGCAGGAATCGGCCCGGAGATCAGCTATCGTGCCTGGCAAGAACTTGGGCAAGACTTTCCGTTTTTCTGGATAGGAGAGCCGCGCCATCTTCCTAAAGGATGCCAGATATCGCTAATCCAAAACCCGTCTGAAACTGTGCAGGCCACATCCAGTGGAATGCCGGTGTTAGCCCATGAATTTGCTGGTGACATGCAACCGGGTTCGCCAGAGCCACAAAATGCCCAGGGCGTCATTGATGTCATAAAACGCGCCTGTAAACTGGTTGGTACAGGGGCGGCCAGTGCAATTTGCACGGCCCCTATTCACAAAAAAGCCCTGAAAGACGGCGCTGATTTTGCTTTTCCCGGCCATACCGAATTTCTGGCGCATATCGCCGGGGTCGACAATGTGGTGATGATGCTGGCCAGCGACACTTTGCGCGTGGTGCCCACCACCATTCACATCCCACTGGCAGATGTGCCCACACAGCTAACGCCCGAACTGCTAGAAACCACAATCCGCATCACCCATGCCAGCCTGATCGCCGATTTTGGCATCGCAGAACCCCGCCTTGCCATCGCCGGGTTGAACCCCCATGCCGGTGAAGGCGGCGTTATGGGGCGCGAAGAAATCGCCCTGATCACCCCAACGCTGGACAGGTTGCGCGCCAAGGGGTTGATCCTGCAGGGGCCGCTGTCAGCGGACACGATGTTTCATGCGCGCGCGCGCAGCCAGTATGACGCCGCCATCGCCATGTACCACGACCAAGCCCTGATCCCAATCAAGACACTGGCCTTTGACGAAGGCGTCAATATTACCCTTGGCCTGCCGTTTGTGCGTACCTCACCCGACCACGGCACCGCCTTTGATATCGCCGGGCAAGGCATAGCTAACCCTGCATCGCTGATAGCAGCCCTGAAAATGGCCCATGACATGGCCGCCAGACGCGCCCGATGATCGACAGCCTGCCGCCCCTGCGCGACGTCATCGCCAGCCATGATCTGTCGGCGAAAAAGTCCATGGGTCAGAATTTTCTGCTGGACCTGAACCTGACGGCCAAGATTGCGC
Source organism: Paracoccaceae bacterium (assembly GCA_965224795.1). Lineage (GTDB taxonomy): Bacteria > Pseudomonadota > Alphaproteobacteria > Rhodobacterales > Rhodobacteraceae > NVTR01. The sequence continues at coordinate 438,117 of CBDDAE010000001.1, forward strand.
GCCAGGCCGGTGACCTAACCAGCCACGACATCCTGGAAATCGGCCCCGGTCCCGGCGGATTGACCCGGGGTCTGTTGGCCGAAGGCGCACGCCGGGTTGTGGCCTTGGAAAAAGACAGCCGTTGTATGGCCGCACTTGCCGAAATATCAGCCGCCTACCCCAACCGCCTGAACGTCATCAACACCGACGCGCTTGACTTTGACCCCCTTAACCACCTGACCCAACCGATCCGCGTGGTCGCCAACTTGCCCTATAATATTGGCACGGAACTATTGGTACGCTGGTTGACCCCGCCCCATTGGCCACCGTTCTGGGACAGCCTGACCCTGATGTTCCAGCGTGAAGTGGCGCGACGTATTGTGGCCCAACCCGGCGGCAAAGCTTACGGTCGCCTTGCCATCCTATCCCAATGGCGCGCCACGGCCCGTATCATGATGGACCTACCGCCTGAGGCATTTACCCCGCCCCCCAAAGTCAGCTCTGCCGTGGTTCACCTGATCGCGCGTGCCGAACCGCTGTTTCCGGCCGACCCTAAAACCCTGTCCCATGTGGTTGCCGCAGCGTTCAACCAGCGCCGCAAAATGCTGCGCTCGGCCCTGAAAGGCGTGGCCCCCGATATCGAAGACCGCATCATCGCCGCCGGGTTGAAACCAACCGAGCGGGCCGAACAGGTTTCCATCGAAGGGTTTTGTGCGCTGGCCCGGGAAGTGGCTAAATAGTTGGTTAGCACTGCCTCCGGCGGGAGTATTTTCACCAAAAAGAAGGCCCGCTTTGTCTAAGCCGAAGGTTGGCTGATCTGACCACCACCAACGGCCGCAGCAACACCTGTGGTGGTGGAGCAGCTGGTCGGCAAGCCCCGCGCAACCCGCACCGCCAGATAGGCAAATGCCTGAGCCTCAAGCATATCACCATTCAACCCAACCTTTTCCACCGGGTCTACGGCACAATCCAGCCCGGCGCGTAACATTTGCATCATCACCGGATTATTACGCCCGCCGCCACTAACCAACACCTGCGAAACCGGCGCGGGAAAATGTTCAAACGCCTTAACCACCGAAGCTGCCGCAATCGCCGTTAATGTCGCCGCCGCGTCGGCATCGGACAATTCGGCGACCGCGTTTTTCAACATCGAAAAACTACCCCGGTCCAGGGATTTTGGCGGTATGCGATGAAAATAAGCATCTGCCAAAAAATCATCCAAGACAGCGCCAGCAACGATGCCACTAGCAGCCAACGCACCGTCACGATCAAAGGCCTGCCCGCACCGTTCCTGCATAAGGTCATTGATCGGTGCATTGGCCGGACCAGTATCAAAAGCCAAAAGCGCGCCGGTATCGGTTGGCTGGCCTTTGGTTGGATCAACCCATGTCACATTGCCAACGCCCCCCAGATTAAGAAACACCACAGGCTTGCTGGCCCCAATAAATTTCGTGCAGGCAAAATGGAAAAATGGCGCCAATGGCGCGCCCTGCCCGCCCATCTGAACATCCATGCTGCGAAAATCCCAAACCACAGGCAAGCCCAGAACCTGCGCCAGTATCTCACCACTGCCCAACTGAAAAGTACCACGCCCGCCCGGATCATGGGTCAGGGTCTGGCCATGAAAGCCAGCGATCTGCGCGCCCTCAAATCCTGACAACAGTTTTGCATGGGCGGTTTCCAGCATTTCAGCCAGCCCCGGCGGTGCCTGCCACTGGCCCAAAGCTGCGCGCAAACTGGCCTGTTCATCAGGGGTGTAAGCCCGATAACCGGTTTCACCAAACTCAGTTATGGTTTCCCCATCTGTCAGCACCATCGCGCCGTCGATCCCATCCAGCGAGGTTCCCGACATTGCCCCAAGCGCCCAGATCGGCCCGTCTTTCAACACATGCTTTCCCTTTATCCCAAGCCCCGATATAAGGTCGCGGCCAATCTATGTAATGGATAATACACCAATGACCTACCACCCCAAATCTGAATTTATGACAGTGATCATGCAGCGCGGCTTTTTGGCAGACTGCACAGATTATCAGGGGCTGGATGAGGCGCTGTGTCAAGGCATTGTTCCCGCCTATATCGGCTATGATCTGACCGCCAGTTCGCTGCATATCGGTAATCTGGTGCAGATCATGCTACTGCGCTGGCTGCAAAAAACCGGCCATAAACCGATCACTTTGATGGGCGGCGGCACGACACGGGTGGGCGATCCATCCGGAAAAGATGAGATGCGAAAGCTGATCACTGATGAGCTTATCAATGAAAACGCTGCCGGAATTCGCAAGGTTTTTGAACGCTACCTGACCTATGGCGACGGCCCCACCGACGCGATCATGCCCAACAATGCAGACTGGCTTAGCCAACTTGGGTACATTGATTTCCTGCGCGACACCGGCCGCCATTTCACCATCAACCGGATGCTGTCCTTTGAAAGCGTTAAATCCCGACTGGACCGCGAACAATCGCTTAGCTTTATCGAATTCAACTACATGCTGCTGCAAGCCTATGATTTTCTTGTACTTCATCGCAATCACGGCGCATTGCTGCAAATGGGTGGCTCTGACCAATGGGGCAATATCGTTTCCGGCGCTGACCTGATCCGTCGGGTTGAAGGCTCGGAAGCGTTCGGACTGACAACGCCGCTAGTCACCCGGGCCGATGGCAAGAAAATGGGCAAATCTGCCGAGGGCGCGGTTTGGCTGAACGAAGACAAAATGTCGTCCTATGATTTCTGGCAATGGTGGCGCAACATTGCGGACGCCGATGTGGGTAAGTTCCTGAAACTGTTCACCGAACGCCCGGTGGATGAATGCGACCGGCTAGGGGCTTTGGGCGGTTCAGATATTAACGCCGCCAAAATAATCCTGGCCAATGATGTCACCACGTTGTGCCATGGCGCTCAGGCCGCCAAAGCTGCCGAAAGCACGGCGCGGGAAGTGTTTGAAAAAGGCGGTGTCGGTGATGACTTGCCAACCCTGACGCTTACCGCAGCCGACCTTGGCGACGGCATATCGATCGTACAACTACTGGTGAAGTCCGGGCTGGCCAGTTCCGGCAAAGAAGCCAAACGCCTGATCGCCGACAAAGGTGCGCGCCTGAATGATGAACCCTTGGACAACCCCGGCCTGCTGATAGACGCAGGCATATTAGCCAACCCCATCAAACTTAGCGCCGGTAAAAAACGCCACGCGCTGGTCACTCTTAAATAGCAAAAGGGCAAGGTTTCCCCTGCCCTTCTTCTTTTTCTAAATATCCTCGCCGAAGGCACCCGACCCCGATTATTCGAAGAATAATCGAAACATCGCCTAGTTCCCTAGCATCCACTGCCCGTCGGGCCAGAACGCATGGAAGGCAAAGGCGAACATCACGTCATGGGGCACATTGGCCCCACTGGCGTCGCGCACCCGGATCGTGCCGACATCCTTACCATCCTCGATCTTGCGCGAATCCAATGCCGATGCTTGCCCACCTGCCCAGGAAATCGTCACACCATTTTCGGTGATTTCATTTTCAGTCCGCAACCGTTCCAAAGTCCAGGCCGCACCATCCACCCGCACTACACGCATTAGCGACGGAATGTCATGGGGCGGCTCTTCGCCATTATACAGGAATGGTTTTCGTGAACTGTCATAACCCGCATAGGGGTTCGAACCATAACGGCGACGCGCCGCCGGTTCATCCATCACCAAACCGTCGGGATTACGGGCTTTGAATTCATCCCAGCTTTCCATCCAGGCCGGCAGTTGATTCAGCTGTTGGCCGTTATTGACCCCAACAATGCCTTGGCCAATGGCCTGTTGCCACCAGCTTTCGGTTTCGCGGTCAAACATAACCATGTCTGAGTTGCGTAACTTGCCCGAAACCCCGAAATTCAAGGTCTGGCCGTTGACCCGGCGATCAAATACCAGCCCGGAATTACACAGCGGACAGAACGTAACAGCCACCGGTAAATCGCCGATCACATCATTCACGATCTCATGCCAGGTTAAATAGCGTATTGGGTAGGCACGCGGTGTCTGGCCATCAATTTCCACAGCCATCACTGGTTCACGCCCGCCAATCCGGCTTTCATCCGCCACATTAATAAACGACGGGTCCGTTAAAGCCGGGATACCATCCTTAGGCGGGCCACCGGATAATATCTCGTTCCAATCTGTCACCGATGAATTGGTAAAATCTGTATCCGGCCATTCGCTTTTCCAACGATCCGGGTTGGCCATCGCCCCGCCCGCAAGCAAAGCAATCGCGCACGCGGCAATCCAAGTCCTAATATGCATGATAAGCACCTCCTGCCGCTAAGCTGGCAGACCAACCCCCGCAATCCTAGCCCTGATCACGAAGGGTTGACTAAAAGCTATTCAGAAACAACGACTGAATTCATGACATCCGGCTCGCCGGTGACAGTGCCACTATTGCCTTGCCCCATCTTAATCGTGTCCAGAATTTCCAACCCGGAAGTGACCTGACCAACAATTGTGTATTGACCATCCAAATGCGGCGCAGGTGCAAACATGATGAAAAATTGGCTGTTGGCTGAATTTGGATCGCTGGACCGCGCCATACCGACTACACCTCGAGCAAAAGTCTTATCTGAAAATTCGGCCTCTAAATCCGGCATGTCCGAACCGCCCTGCCCGGCACGTGCCATTTCACCGTCTGATTTGCCAAACTGTACATCCCCGGTTTGGGCCATAAACCCATCAATCACCCGGTGAAACACCACACCATCATAGGCACCTGAGGCTGCAAGCGCCTTGATACGTTCAACATGTTGCGGGGCAACATCATTAAACAGCTCTATAACGATTGTGCCATTTGCTTCACCGCCAACAGATATTTCCAAACTGGGGCGTGACGTATTTTGCTGCGTTGTCGTTTCGCTTTGCGCTACAGGTTCTTGGGTTTGTTGTACCGGCACCGCAGCCTTCTCAGCGTCATCAGTCGGACTTTGGTTTGTCAGGTAAAAATAGCTTAATACCCCAACTCCCAAAGCCACTAAGACCAATAACAATGACTGAGAGCTACGCATCAGCTGCCACCTTCATGCTGACCATACGATCCGGGTTCATCGGAGGTTCTCCCTTCAAAATATTGTCGACATGTTCCATGCCCGAAACCACACGACCATAAACAGTATACTGGTTGTTCAAAAAGTGATTGTCGGAGAAATTGATGAAAAATTGGCTGTTGGCGCTGTCCGGGCTGGCTGAACGCGCAGCACCGATTGTGCCACGATCGTGGGGCAGACTGGAAAACTCTGCTGGAACATTTGGTAAATCAGACCCTCCAGTTCCCGCGGAACTCAGATTAAAATCTTTTTCCGCATTCCCATTGGCCACATCTCCAGTTTGCGCCATGAAGCCGTCAATGACCCGGTGAAAAACCACGTTGTCATAGGCACCCGTGCGCGCAAGTTCCTTCATGCGCTCACAATGTTTTGGCGCCACATCTGGCAGTAATTCGATGGTTACAGTGCCATCTTTCAGTTCAATCAAAATGGTGTTTTCTGGATCTTTAATTTCGGCCATCGGGCGCTCCTGTGTTCTGGTTTAGCTGCAAACTAAGGTGCGCGCGGCAAAAGGAAAAGCCGAATAACAGCGCTAGCACCTAAATCCACGGCCATTTCATCAACAATAGGAGAATTGCCGCCGCTTTCCCGCCATCTAAGCATCTGTTAGCGCAACCGTAATTGCCACAAGATCACCTGTCCCCTTATAGCTGGCCATGGGGACATTATTTTTTAGGAAAAATTTACCATGCCAAATCAAAAACAATCCGACCAAATGCGTTCTGGCAAAGGTTTTGTTGCCGCCCTTGACCAAAGTGGCGGATCCACCCCAAAAGCGCTTGGATTGTATGGCATCGACAGTGACAGCTACAAATCTGACGCCGAAATGTATGACATGATCCACGCTATGCGCACCCGTATTGTTCAGGCCCCGGCATTTACCGGCCAACGTATTGTCGGCGCAATCCTTTTTGAAAACACCATGGACCGCGAAATGGGCGGCAAACCAACGGCTTCCTACCTTTGGGAAGACCGAGGTACTGTCCCCTTCCTAAAAATTGACAAGGGCCTGGAAGACGAAAACGACGGCGTGAAACTGATGAAACCCCTAGACAGTCTGGACGACTTGCTGAAACGGGCCGTTACTGCCGGTATTTACGGTACTAAAATGCGCTCGGTTATTGACGCAGCTTCGCAAACCGGTATCGCTGCCAATGTCGCCCAGCAGTTTGACATTGCGAAAGTTATTATTTCCCACGGCTTGATGCCCATTATTGAGCCGGAAGTGACAATTTCAATCGCCGATAAATCAGCAGCTGAAGATATTCTGTTGGCCGAGCTAACCAAAAACCTGGATGCCATGCCCGAGGGCCAGCAGGTGATGTTGAAGTTAACCCTGCCAAACAGCGCAAACCACTATCAGTCGCTTGTTGGGCACCGGGCTGTTTTGCGGATTGTGGCACTGTCGGGTGGGTATTCACGCAGCGACGCCAACCAAAAACTGGGAAAAAATTCGGGTGTTATCGCCAGTTTCTCACGCGCTCTAACCGAAGGTTTGTCAGCCAATCAAAGTGATGCCGAATTCAACGCAATGCTGGAAGATACAATTGACCAAATATATTCGGCTTCTGTCGCCGGATAATATCACGGTTAATGTCACAGCGGTTTTACAAAATTAGTAATTCACATCGCAGAAGTTTTGTGGCAAAAAGGCCTTAACCCCACCCACTGTGAGGTGGGGATTGGGGTAGACATGGGCGGTTCAAAGAAAAATCCTTCCTACGGCGCGGTTGCATATTTTGCAATCCTGTTTTCATTGGCAACCTATTTCACTTTTGCCAGTGTTCAGGGAGATTTTGGCCTGTTTCAGCGGGTGCAAATTGATGCAGAAGCCAAAGTGCTAACCATGGAACGTGATCAGTTGCGCCAGGAAGTCGCCGATATGCGCAACAAAACCCATAGGCTTTCTGATGAGTTTCTTGACCTTGATCTACTGGATGAACAGGCCCGCGATGTTTTGGGGCTGGTCAGATCCGACGAAATAGTCATTCGCTAGAAACAAGCATTTTTCCCGGTGTTTTGAGGCTATCTCAAAAAAATCTAAAAATAGATCGCTTTTTTACCAATTTTGTTCTATATATAGTTTAACGTTAAACTACTTTCGCGACCGACAGGAGCGCCGCTATGGCCGCCAAGAAAAAACCCGTAAAATCAAACACATCCAAAGAAGAGCTGCTTGAACATTATCGCCAAATGTTACTGATCCGACGATTCGAAGAAAAAGCCGGACAGTTATATGGTATGGGCTTGATTGGCGGGTTTTGCCATTTATACATCGGACAAGAGGCCGTCGTCGTCGGTCTAGAAGCCGTGGCAATAGACGGCGACAAACGCATCACCAGTTACCGCGACCACGGCCACATGTTGGCATGTGGCATGGACCCAAAGGGCGTGATGGCCGAACTGACAGGCCGCGAGGGCGGCTATTCCCGCGGCAAGGGAGGCAGCATGCATATGTTTTCTAAGGAAAAAAACTTTTACGGAGGCAACGGCATTGTCGCAGCACAGGTTCCCCTTGGTGCCGGTTTGGCTTTTGCCGACAAATACTTGGGCAATGACAATGTAAGTTTTGCCTATTTCGGTGATGGTGCCGCCAATCAGGGACAGGTCTATGAAAGCTTTAACATGGCGGCCCTGTGGAAGTTGCCGGTTATTTTCGTAATTGAAAACAACCACTACGCCATGGGCACAGCCCAGTCACGATCCACTTCCTCGGCCGAAATATACACACGGGGCGCAGCTTTTGGCATCCCCGGCGAAGCGGTGGATGGCATGGATGTTCTGGCTGTCAAAGCAGCGGGGCAAAAAGCCACTGAGCATTGCCGATCTGGTAACGGCCCTTACATCCTTGAAATTAAAACCTACCGCTACCGTGGCCATTCCATGTCGGACCCGGCCAAATATCGAACCCGCGAAGAAGTTCAAAAAATGCGCACAGAGCGCGACGCCATTGAACATGTGCGCGATTTGCTGCTCACCGGCAAACACGCCAGCGATGATGATCTGAAAACCATCGACAAAGACATCAAAGCCGTGGTGAACGAAGCCGCCGAATTTGCCAAAGAAAGCCCGGAACCGGCACTCAGCGAACTTTACACTGATATTTACGCGGAGGCCTGAGCGATGCCGCATTTCGAAATATTCGTGGCCGAAGTTGACAAGGCCAAGACGTATTATACCGGGCTATTTGGCTGGTCCTATTCGCCCATGCCCGGTGCTGAAGATTGGGAATACCATTTGGCTGAAGGACAAAATATCGGTGTTGGCAAAGGTTGCACCGTCGGAATTTCGCGTCGACCGGACAAAGCGCATCCCGCAGGATCATCTGTTCGAGGTGGTACAATGACATTTGAAGTAAATGATTGCGACGCGACCTATACTTGGGCACTTGCAAATGGTGGTAGTGAAGCGCTGCCACCAGAAAATTACCCAGGGATCGGGCGCTGTGCCTATGTCGAAGACGGTCAAGGCAACATCGTAGGCATGATCACGCCGGCAAAGGAAGATATCTGATATGGCCACCGAAATACTCATGCCCGCCCTGTCCCCGACGATGGAAGAAGGCACGCTGTCAAAATGGTTGGTAAAAGAGGGTGATACCGTTTCTTCGGGTGACATCATCGCCGAGATTGAAACCGACAAAGCCGTGATGGAATTTGAAGCCGTAGACGAAGGTATCATCGGCAAAATTCTGATTGCTGAAGGCTCAGAAGGTGTTGCCGTAAATACTGCCATCGCCGTTTTGGTCGAAGACGGCGAAAGTGCTGACGATATTGCGCAGCCCACCCCCTCACCGCCACCGGCTGAACCTGCCCAGGCCGCGGAACGCGCGCCGGCCCAACCTGCAGCCGCACCAACTGTTGACGCCGCCGCCCCGGATTACCCGGCCGGCACTGAAATGAAATCCACCACTGTGCGCGAGGCCTTGCGCGACGCTATGTCCGAAGAAATGCGCCGCGATGACACCGTGTATCTGATGGGCGAAGAAGTCGCTGAATATCAAGGGGCCTATAAGATCAGCCAGGGTATGCTTGATGAATTTGGCGAAAAACGGGTGATTGATACGCCGATCACCGAACACGGTTTCACCGGCATTGCCATCGGGTCCGCCTTTGGCGGGCTGAAACCGATCGTTGAATTCATGACCTTCAACTTTGCCATGCAAGCCATTGATCAAATTATAAATTCCGCTGCCAAGACGCTCTATATGTCCGGCGGTCAGATGGGGGCGAGCATCGTTTTTCGCGGTGCTAACGGTGCAGCTGCCCGCGTTGGTGCCCAGCATTCCCAGGATTATTCCAGTTGGTACGCACAGGTTCCCGGCCTGAAAGTGGTACAGCCCTATTCGGCTGCCGACGCCAAGGGCCTGCTGAAAACCGCGATCCGTGACCCGAACCCGGTGATATTCCTAGAAAACGAACTGCTCTACGGCCACGCATTTGATGTCCCGGTATTGGACGATTTCACCATCCCTTTCGGCAAAGCCCGCATTTGGCGCGAGGGAACCGACGTTACCATCGTCAGCTTTTCCATCGGTATGCAATACGCACTGGAAGCCGCGGATGAATTGGCCAAAGAAGGCATATCTTGCGAAGTGATCGATTTGCGCACCATCCGCCCGATTGACTATGAAACCGTCATCAGGAGCGTGCAGAAAACCAACCGCTGCGTCACAGTGGAAGAAGGCTGGCCAATCTGTTCAATCGGCAACCATCTGTCGGCCTATATCATGACCGAAGCATTCGATCATCTGGACGCCCCGGTGTTGAACGTGGCCGGTAAAGACGTGCCCATGCCCTACGCGGCAAATCTTGAAAAACTGGCGTTGGTCAACGCCCAGGATGTCATCGCGGCGGTAAAATCCGTCACCTACCGGTAGGGGAAAACAGCCATGCCCATTGAAATTCAAATGCCCGCTCTGTCCCCGACCATGGAAGAAGGCACGCTTTCTAAATGGCTAGTGAAAGAGGGCGACACGGTAACATCCGGCGACCTGCTGGCCGAGATTGAAACCGACAAAGCCGTGATGGAATTTGAAGTCGTGGATGAAGGTATTGTTGGTAAAATTCTGGTGGCCGAAGGTACAGAAGGCGTGCAGGTCAACACAGTGATTGCCGTCCTGCTGGAAGATGGCGAAAGTGCCGCTGATATCGGTTCAACCGCCCCCGCCGCCGCAGCGCCAGAAACCCAAACGCCAACACCCGAACCAACTGCCCCAGCCGCGCCAACCGCAGCCCCGGTTGCAGCGCAAGCGGCTGACGGAACACGCATATTTGCTTCACCTCTGGCTCGGCGTATCGCAACAGACAAAGGCGTTGATCTGACCTCCGTTACCGGTTCCGGCCCCCATGGCCGCATCGTCAAGGCAGATGTAGAAGGCGCCACAGCTACCAAATCCACCCCTGCCAAAGCAACGGCACCTGCGACAACGGCATCCATGCCAACCGGCCCGGCAACCGATACCGTGTTGGCCATGTATGCCGATCGCGAATACTTAGAAATTCCGCTGGATGGTTTGCGCAAGATCATAGCGTCGCGCCTGACCGAAGCCAAACAAACCATTCCACATTTCTACCTGCGTCGCGATATTCATCTGGATGAACTACTGAAATTCCGCGCCACATTGAACAAGCAACTGGAAGCCCGCGGCGTGAAACTGTCGGTCAACGATTTCATCATAAAGGCCTGCGCTTTGGCACTGCAATCCGTGCCAACGGCCAACTCAGTCTGGGCCGGTGACCGCATCCTGCAGCTGAAACCATCCGACGTTGCGGTTGCAGTCGCTATTGAGGGCGGGTTGTTCACGCCGGTTCTAAAAGACGCCGAAAGCAAAACCTTGTCCGCCCTGTCGGCCGAGATGAAAGACCTCGCCAGCCGGGCCCGTGAACGCAAACTGGCGCCGCATGAATATCAGGGCGGCAGCTTCGCCATTTCCAACCTTGGCATGATGGGCATCGACAATTTTGACGCGGTGATCAATCCGCCGCATGGCTCAATTCTGGCCGTCGGGGTTGGTGCGAAAAAACCCATTGTCGGGGCCGATGGCGAACTTGCGGTGGCAACAGTGATGTCGGTGACACTATCGGTTGATCACCGGGTGATTGACGGGGCACTGGGGGCCGAATTCCTGGCCGCTATCAAAAGCAACCTGGAAAATCCAATGGGCATGTTGGCCTAAGCCAGCCCCGTTACGAACAACCGTTCAATATCTGGTTCATGCTCATCGCCGGCTGATCACAGCCCGCTTCACCGACGATTTTAGCCGGCACCCCGGCCACGGTTTTGCAAGGCGGCACATCTTTCAAAACGACGGAACCGGCGGCAATCCTGCTGCACGCCCCAACCGTAATATTGCCCAGAACCTTAGCCCCGGCACCAATCAACACGCCATCACCAATCTTCGGATGCCGGTCATCATCTTCCTTACCGGTCCCGCCAAGCGTTACCGAATGCAGCATTGACACATTGTCACCAACCACTGCGGTTTCGCCAATAACAATGGAATGGGCATGGTCAATCATGATGCCCTGACCGATTTTTGCGGCCGGGTGAATATCAATACCAAACTGTTCAGACACCCGCATTTGGGAAAAATACGCCAAGTCTTTGCGGCCATTATTCCACAACCAATGGCCCACACGGTAGGCCTGAATGGCCTGGAAGCCCTTGAAATATAACAATGGTTGTAAATATCTGTGGCTAGCCGGGTCACGCTCAAACACCGCAACGATGTCAGCGCGTGCCATCTTGCCCAGGCACGGTTCGGACGCATAGGCCTCATCCGCTATTTCGCGGATCAACTGACCTGACATTTCGCTAGATGCCAATTTTGCCGCCATCCGGTACGCCAACGCTGCCTCAAGACTGTCATGGTGCAAAACGCTGGCATGCACCAATCCGCCCAATAGCGGTTCATCGGCAATTGCCTGCTCGGCTTCTTGCCGGATTTGGTTCCAAACCGGATCTACCTCGGCCAGTTTTGTCTTTGTCTTAGCCATCGAACTTATCCTTATGTGGTCAACTTGACCTACACCAGATAAGGGTTAATCGCAAAATAAGAATAGGTGATGGGGTTCATTTACAAAATGAATGACAGACAGGCAGATCGTTATCGCCAATTGCTGCTGGCCTTGCAAATCGATCTTGATCAGCAGGACGGGTTGGGCAAAGACAGCCAGCAAACCGTTACACTTGATCAACAATCAGTTGGCCGCCTGTCGCGCATGGACGCCATGCAACAGCAAGCCATGGCCAATGCCACGCAGGCAAGACGCGACCAGACCAAGGTTCGGATCATCGCCGCCCTGTCGCGCCTAGATGAAGGCGAATTCGGATACTGCCTAAGCTGTGGCGATGACATCACACCAAAACGGCTGGAATTTGATCCAACCGTTCCCACCTGCCTGACCTGTGCCGCAGGGGACTAGACCGACGGAATTTCCAACCGCATCAGGTGCACTGCCAGGCGGATATTCCCACCGGCAAAATCCCCACCTTCGCCAGTCAACAAAAGATCAGTATCGGAATAATACGTCAGCGGCGAAGAACTGATCCCCCGCACCCATGCCCCCAAAGCCAAGCCAAGCCCACTGCCATATCGGTTGTCAGACACCGCAACCCCCAAGCGCCAACCTGTCAACGTACCGGTCACCGCCGTGGTGATCCGCCCGGTCACGCCGATAATGATCGAAAACGCCGGGATCGCCGCAACCACCGTGTCAGTGGCCCCTGCCACCAACGTATGATCGATTTCCAATACCTGATGCACAGTCGCCGCCCCATTGGTCGACAGGGCATGCACCCCGGCACGCCAAAGGGTGCCGTCAAACAGCGCCGTTTCACCCACATCCTGCACCCAGGCGCGCCAACCCTGTTGTGGCGTCACAAACACCCAACCGCCATTGGAATAGATCGCCACATCACCAATATTGGCGGCCCATTCATTGACCGATCCGGCAGCAACACCATAACAATCCCCGTCACTTGCCAACCCGGGCGGAACAGTAACCGAAAGCGAGATCAGCGACATTTGCCCAACCCCGTCCAGCAACACCAATGCTTCATTTACCGTCACATGCTTTTGCGCCTGCGCCGCCTGCAAATAGGGCAACCCCAATCGTGGTGAATTACTCATAGATCAATCCTTTGTTCTGTACCGGGCCCGAAGCGGGCGGAAATCTGGGCAATTGAAATCGTGTAGGGGCTGCTCACACCGTCAGCCGTCTGCGCGGCAGCTGTATAGGTCCAACCCGGCACAACAACCGTCGCCTGACGCACCGTGCCACCGCCATGGATGACACTGATCAGATAGCTTTCACTATCCTCTGCCAACGGCACCTCAACCGAGGCCCAGCTATCGCCATCAACCCGGGTGCGCCGCACCCAGCTTAGATCCACATCCCCGGACCCATTAATCGCACCACGCAAATGCACCGGTGCAAACGGCCGCAGCCCAATGCCGTCAAACGCATCAACCAAATGCAAATAGGACGGATCATCAACCGGCCTTGCCGCCGGCCCTATCCGGTAATGGCGCGCCAACCCGCGGGCCGAGGCGTTCAGATCGATCTGCCCGACTGCCCCGTTCACCAACACGAAGGTACTGCCCGCCGGCCAGACCTGTGCCGCCAGTGCCTCAGTTCCCGCCTGCCCACGCAACCGCCCACCAAGGTCATATACTCCTTCGCTGACCAACACCGCGTCGCTAAACTGAAACACTTCCCAGTTGCCCGAACTACCATCGCCAATCGCCGCCACATTGGCCCCGTTCAGCAAATCATCCTCCGGCACAGACGCCAGCACCCCAGACCCAAGTGTCACCCGCAACGCAACGCCGCGATCCATCAAAGACCCGCGCGCCGCCTGCAAAGTCGTATTCGTCACCCCAACAACCGCCGACGCCGCGACCAGCGTATTCAACGCATAATTGCTGTCACTGCTGGATGAATACACCGCCGCCGACCCCGGCCAGGGATTGGCCGACACCGCAATATGGGGCGCATGTTCAACCTCATTGCCCGTAATCAATGGCAGATCCAGAAACACCGGATAAACCGGCACCGGCGTCGAAAACGCCCTGACATCCGCCGCTTCATCGGCGCTGTCGCTGGCATGGTATTGCTCGGGCTCGACCCGGACACCGTCCAGCATCTGCGCCTCACCCTGCATCACCCGGTCAATCCGGTACAGCGTTTCACCCGCCCCATCCTGCAACGCGACAACATCCCCCGCCCCCACATCATGGGCCGATAATGGCAGCGAAAACCGCACCGTATCACGCGCCACACGGGATGCTACCAACCAGCGCTCGGTGATTGCCCGCCCCTCGGCCCGGGTCAGCAACAGTGGAAACTCGGTCTGCGACACCACAACCGACGTTTCATCAGGAAAAACCGCATCTTCAGTCCGGGTTTCATAATCCCCATCTGCATCAACAAAATTCAACCGCAACCGCCCCGCCGTTTCCGCCGACGCCGCCCGCACCCGTTCCACCGGGGTTTCCTGTTCCGCCAGAAACGCGAAACTATCCTCATCCACATTCGCACTGGCCAACCCGGTGCGGGTGCTAAATTTCAACACACCTTCACGCTCAACCGCTTCAGCTCCATAGGCCAGTAACAGAGGCTGTAACGCCGCCCGTGCCCCGTCCACTCCGCCAACAAAATAGCCGCGCACATAGCCATACAGCTCGCTAACATCGACACCCGTCACCCCGGAACGCGAGCAAACTTCTTGCACCACATCCGCCAGTGATCGCGCGTTTGAGCGCCCGTTGATCCAATGCCCGCGAAAGTAATTCGGCGCATCCGACCATTTATCCAACCGGTGCGGAAAGTGCGGAAACGGTCGCGCATCCCAGGCCCAGACATGGGCACGGGTCATATCCACCATCGGTGCGTCATATTCGGCAGACACCGGATTGTTGGACCCATCCCCCCAATACTCAAACATCGCGCGCAGGTATTGCATCTGCATCAATTCATCGCGCCGCCCATCCGAATATTTCGGCAGGCTGGATTCCGATGATTTCAGGTCAATAAACTTGTTCGGTTGATTGGTGCTCTTATCGATCGCTGCACACCCAATTTCGGTGAACCAGATCGGCTTGCTCTCTGGCACCCACCCCGTCGGTGTCCCAACCCGCACGCCACCGATCCGCTCATGGTGCGCGTTGCCCCACCAATTGCGAATATCCTTGTAGCGGTACACCCATGGCTCGCCATAGGCCCCATCGGTAATTGCAGACCGATCCTGCCGGCCTTCGGCGGCCATGTTCGAATAGTACCAGTCATAGCCCTCGCCACCGGCGATATTGGCCTTCAAATATTCGGTATTGTAAATTGAGCCCCAACTGGCATCCGCATGATCCGTGCCATCGCGCCAATCCGACATCGGCATGTAATTATCAATACCAACAAAATCGACCTCATCATCCGCCCATAACGGATCAAGATGAAAATACACATCCCCCGACCCATCCTGCGGTTGATAGCCAAAATATTCAGACCAATCGGCAGCATAACCAATCTTGGTCCCAGCCCCCAAAATGCTGCGCACATCCCCCGCCAACGCCACCAACGCCGCCACGGTCACAAACGCCCCGCCAGCGCCGCGCACCTGTGTCAACCCGCGCATTTCCGAACCAATGCAAAACGCATCCACCCCGCCAGCCGCCGCACATAAATGCGCATTGTGCAAAATGAACCGCCGGTATGACCACTCATTGGGTCCCGAATATGAAACCAAACCCCCGCTCACCGAAAAATCGCCAACCGCCGCCGTTCCAAAAAACGCCGCCACATCAGCATCGGCCCCGGCACTCTGATCCGGGCTCCCCGCCTGCCCCGGCGCCACGCTCAGCGTCATCCGCCCGCGCCACGGCAAGGTCGGCTGATTAGCGGCCCCGCTCCACGGATCGGTCAATCCATTGCCCGCCACCTGATCCATCAAAATGAACGGATAGAACACTACATCCTTGCCGCGCGCGCCCAGTTCCTGAATGGCCTCAATCACCGACGCATCCGTCGGCGTGCCGCCATAAATCGACTTGCCATCGACCTTGGGCACCAGTTGCGCGGTACCGCGCGTCAGCCCAGACACACCCCATGGCATGCCCTTACCGTCAACGCTCGCCTGCTCCACCTTGGGCCTCAAACTGGCCAACCCACAGCGCAGATCATCACCAAACCAAGACACCACCAACGACACAGACCCGCAATTTGGCAGCTCCTCATCCATCGCCTCAACCGAGGTCGAAAAATCCGTTTTCCCACTGGGCGAATTGATATTTGCCGCCACCGCCTGCCCCGGCACCGCCTCCAGATAAACCGGGCTAGTCGCCAAACCATACTCACCCGTGCCCGGGATCAGCGCCACCGCCTGAATGCCGTTCGCAGGCCCGGTCGGCACCGTAGCGCCATCCACCTGCTCCGGTCGCATCACCTCAAAACTAAACTGCGGCACCCTGTTGCCAAACTGCCCAAGATCCAAATCTTCCAGCACCACATAGGCCGTACCACGATAGGCCGGCGACACGCCAACCCCTTCCACAGCCTCAATTTTCGGGTCCGGCAGCTGGTCCTCGGCGCCTGTGTAAACTCGCATATTTAGATCATCGCGCGCAACTTCCTGCCCATCGGCCCAAACCCGACCGACCCGTGTGATCTCGCCCTCGCAAACCGCAACTGCCACGCTGACGCTATAGGAATACTCGGTCACTTTCGGGCTCGGCGCGGCCCCCTTGCCGCCCCCACTTGTCGTCGAGTTTTCCTTAAAGCGCGACGCCCAGATCACCTGCCCGCCAACCCGCATGCGCCCGTACACCTGCGCAATACCGGCCCCTTCGCTGGCCCCGCTCAGCCTGAACCGATCCACCTGACCATGCTCGACAGCTTCCGATCCACCGCCCAGCAATCGCTGGTCGATCACACGCCCCAAAGTCGCGCCAACCGCCCGACCAATCACAACCGATGACAGCCCCAGAACGCCACCACCAATGGACGCCCCCGCAGCCATCCCCACGGCCGATAATACAATCGTCGCCATCAGTTCACCCCCGCTGGAAATTCAAAAACCGCCGCGATACGCCGCTGCCATGGCGCAGAAAGAGCGCTTTCAACAACGCCATGCCCCGAATAGGAATGGATGAACGAACGGGCATCGTCGCCAACAATCCCCAAATGCTTGGCCACCGACCCGGCACGCATGCGAAACAAAATCACATCACCTGCCGACAAATTCGCGACAGGCTTTTCAAACAAATGGCGCGCCGCCGCCGCCCATAGTGCCTCAACCCGTTGCGGCTCAGACCAGTCCGGCGAATAGGCCGGCACTGCTTCTGGTTCACTGTCATAAACCTCGCGCCAGACCCCACGCAACAGCCCCAGACAGTCCGCACCGGCGCCCTTAACAGACGCCTGATGCACATATGGCGTGCCCAGCCAACCCCGTGCGATATCCACTATGTCGCTCATGAATTCAGGCTCCCACCATCATTCACACCGCTTTTGCGCGGTACAGACAGCAGCCAGTCTTCCCCTGGTATTCCCGGAAAACCCCGGAAGTTCAGTAGGTTGTTGAACTTCAATCGGCAAGTCTCAGCCCGGCGATCACACCCGGCCTCGATCCGCACCATATCGCCCGCCTGAACATCGGCCCGCACAGCCTCCCACAGCTCAATCACCCGGTTCGCGCCATCCAACCGATCATTTTTGACCAAACCCACCAGACCTGTGGCCAGACCGCTTTCAACAATAAACCGCCCCTTTTCGAACCAGCGATCCGTGAAACCGTCCAGCCCTGAAAATTCGTAGAATTTTCGATCTCGCACGACCTCAACTGCAACGCTCGCCGAATACCCGACCCCATCCAGATCAAAGCCACAGGCCCCATCCCCCAAAATTGCCCCACAACTTTTCTGATAAATCCGCCCCTGCGGCTGGTTCAGCGCCTCGCTTAACCCGCGCAATTCCGCCTGATACGCACCGGCAGAGCGATGAATTTCCCCAATCGTGCCGCGAAACAGCACCAGTTTTTGCGATACATCCGCCCAGTTCACCAGCCAGGCCACAACTTCAGCCCCGTCATAGCGCCCCGCCGCAATATCATCTTCATTCACCGCCGAGCTGCGCAAAATCCCCAGCGCTTCGGTGTTATCAACCGCCAACCCTGTGGTCTGTTCCAACGCCCGCGCCGACAGCCCGCTATCGGCGGCAAATGCAATCCCGTTAAAGCTCAGATCAACATCATGGTCCGTAAACCCCAGCACCATGCCGTCGCGCCGCGTTACCGCCCAACAGCGGCAAACCGACGTCGCCCCGCTGGCTAAATGCGCCTTGAACGCGCCCGACAACCCCATCAGACACGCACCTCAACCACCGGAACATCCGGCATATCACCGGCCTGAAAACTTGCGACAGAAGTACGCAACCGGTCCGCATCAAAGCGCACCGGCACATCAAATTCAAAGCCCGCAGAAATCTCAACGCCCTCTTCCGGGGCCAGATCAAAACTGACCACACCAGATGCCACATCCAGCGAATAATGCACCGTTTCAACCAGTTGCGTTCCACCCACGCCCACGTGAACGGTGCCCATAACCGGCTTGGTAACAGGGCGTGAATAGCTGACCCCACCAGACGCATATTCTTTGGCCAGCACAAAATCAGTGCTTACCCCATCGCCTTGTCCAATGATCTGATCCCGAAAATCAACACCTGCAGAAGCCACACAGGATTTAAAATCCGACCAGTCCTTCCAGCGAAAACCAAACAGCTGCCCTTGGCGCGCCTCAAAGAACGCGATCAGCACCTCAATATCATCCAAGGCCCGCAGACCCACACCCGCATCATAACGCCGCCTTGAATGGGCCCAGGGCGTATTACGTTCCTCAAACCCATTGGCCAGCGTCACAATTTCTGTGCGCCGCTCCGGCCCGCCAACTGAACCGAAACTCAGATTGGTTGGAAACCTGACTTCATGAAAACCCATAATCTGCCCCTACCTGTTTCGCTGCCCGCGCCCCATGGCGCGCGTCAATTGCGCCGCGATCTGGCTGCGCGACCTCTGAAAACCTTCCACATCCGGCGTGCTGATATTCATGGTGATATTCACCGAACGCCCACCACCCTCGGTGCGCACCCCCAGCTTGCCATCAGCCCCACGTGCCAGTGGCATTATCGCCTCCGGCCCGGCTTCCCCCATCAACCCACGCCCGCCCCGCATGGGAAAACTCACCGGCCCCGACACAACACCACCCTGGGCAAACGGCATCACCCGCCCTTGGGAAAACGACGCGCCCTTTTCAAACGGCAACAGACTGCCAATAATGCCCTCAATACCGCCTGCCAGAATGCCGCCGATATGCCCCGTCACCGGCTTCAGGGCCGCCGCATAGGCCGCATCCACCATGGATTTTCCAATATTTCGAAACACATCCGATAGCTTATCCCCATCGAAAACCAACCCATCAATGGCCCGTCGCAACCCAGAGCTAATAGAGCTTTTCAACCGCCCCACATCGCGCCCGGTATCGTGAATTGTCGCCTGCATTGACGCCAGTTCCTGACTGAACGCCGCCGCCATGGCACTGGTTGCGGCCATGGAATCGCCCAATGCCTCAACCTGTTCCTCAAACCCGTCACGTCCAAAAAAATCAGCCATCCACTTTATCCTTGTTCATATCCGAATAGGCCGCCGCCAGTTCTTCCAGCCGCGCCCGGCTTAGCGGTGCATCGCCTGCCCCCACACCCAGCATCAACATCAATTCACCCGGCGTCAGCCGCCAGAACGCATCAGGCCTTAACCCCAGCCCCTGCATCCCCGCAGCCATCAAACCCGGCCAATCCATTCATGCACTCGCCACTGAAAACGCCCGCACCAGCAATTGTCCGGCCACGCGCGCGGCCTCTACCGGGCCACCGCCAATCTCGACACTCAGCAAATCCGCCGCTGATCCCTGCCAGCCGCCACCGCGCAACCCGGCGACAATCAGCGCCAGTACATCGCGGGTGGAAAACGCCCCTGACTCAAACCGCTCGACCAGCTCAATCAAGGTACCGACCTCAAGCACCGCTTCCAATTCAGCCAACGCCCCCAACG
Source organism: Paracoccaceae bacterium (assembly GCA_965224795.1). Lineage (GTDB taxonomy): Bacteria > Pseudomonadota > Alphaproteobacteria > Rhodobacterales > Rhodobacteraceae > NVTR01. The sequence continues at coordinate 458,260 of CBDDAE010000001.1, forward strand.
TCAGCTTCAGCACCCGCTCCTGCCCATCCAGTGTCAGCGACACTTCGCCCGTCCAGGGGTTTGCCATTGCTTAGATCGCCACGAAGGTCAGCTCACCGGCCGACGCCAGCGACATCTCATAGGATGCCTCACCATTATAGGTTCCGGCATATTCGATAGACGTCAGCTGAAACGCCCCTTCAATGATGCCAAAGTCCGGCACGATCACTTGAAAATCCGGCACCTGCCCGTCAAAGAAAATTTGGCGCGCCCGTTCATCCGTGGCGTGATCCTTAAACACGCCAGACCCGGAAATAGACGCAGATTTTACGCCCGATCCGCCCAGCAATTCGCGCCATCCGCCCTGACTTTCCAGGCTGGTGACATCCACACTTTCGGCGTTAAATGAAATCCGCGTGGCCCGAAGCCCCGCAAACGTGTCAAACATGCCCGCACCGGTCATGTCGATTTTTATCAGTAGGTCCTTGCCGTTTTGGGCAGTCATAGCCATTCACTCCAAGTTGAAATTTCAAACATCCTCAAGCCGCGCCGCAAAGCGTAAATCGATCCGGCGCACATCGGCGTCCTGAACCCGTTTCGCAATTGCCCGCAGAAAATTCATCGAAACGACGCGCCCCCGTGTCAGCACCAGCGATGACCCCAGCAGCGCATCCGAAACCGCCCCCGCCGCCTCTTTCGCTGTCTTGAACCCAGCCGCCTGCGAAACCACGCTCACGGTAAATTCATGGCGCACACCGGCGCCGGTCTGATCCGACCGATCGCGCACATCCTCGGGCCCCAGGCTCACATAAATCGCCGGAACCGCGCCCGCCGGGGCCGCATCAAAAATATCCGCGCCCACCAACCCGGCCAATACCGCATCACCTTGCAACAGCTGAAACACAGCCTCTTGCAGCGGGGCCGCCATGCCATAACTCATGCCAGTACCTCTTCGCGCGCATGGCACATCAGATAATGCCCACGGCTGTCATGCTCGCTGACGGCCAATATACGAAACACCCGGCTGCCTTCGACAAATCGTTGTTCCGGCTTGGGCCGCTCCATCGATCCTGCCGGTGCGGCGCGTACAATAATCCGGTACGGCACCTTGGACAGCGTCAGATGTTGCGACGCATATTCCCGCCCTGTACCCGCCCTGACCGACGCCCATACCGTGCCCAGAACCGTCCAGCTTTCGCTGTGGCCACCGGCACCATCATCCACCCGAACCGGATCTTCCAGCACCAGCTTGCGGTTCAGATGAACCGACCCGCTCATGCGACACCTCCGCCCAAAATACGCACATTGCGATAGCGCTGGATCAGCGACGTCACCCCCATCGGCATGCCCGCGTCCCCGGCACCATTGCGATTTTCATAAAAATGCGCCGCCAGCATAAACACCGCCAGGCCCAGATCATCAGGCACATCGCCCCATGCCGCGCCGTAACCTGCCGTAAAATCAATCTCGGTGGTGCCTGAAACCGGTATCCCCGGCAGATTGCCCGCAATGGCCCACAGGATCGGGCGATGCATATCAGCCTCAAGCCGGTAATCCACCGCATCCACCACGCTGGCCACACTCAGCCGATCAATCACCCGCACCGCATCCACAGTTGATATCGGTGCCAATGGCAACGCTTGCCGATAAGCTTCCCGCCACGCCGTCAGCGTCCAGGTATATTGCTTTTCAATCAGCACCTTACCGGTGCGCGCCTCGATCCCGGCAATCGCCGAGCGCAGGTAATTTTCCAACACCGGGTCCTGCACCACACCACCGGTAAACCCGGTGCCCAGCTGCAAATGATCCTTAAATTCCGTGACCGGCAAAGCGCCTGTGGGCACCGAGGTCTGCTCGACTAACATCATCAGATTTCACCTTTTTTCGAAACGCTTTCGGGGAACAAGCCCCGCCGCAATGGGCGCGCACCACCCCGCATCACTCGGACGGAGGGGAGCAGCTAGATAACGCGGGGCTAACAGCACGCGCCCACCAGACCGGACCACACACTCGGCGCGGTCCGGCCATTCTCAAACCACGGTTTAAGTGGTTGAGAATTTCAGCAGCTTGATGGCGCTAAAGTCGCTGACATCACCGCCAACCCGCTTGGTGGCGTAAAACAGCACGTTCGGTTTGGCTGAAAACGGATCGCGTAAAATGCGCAGGTCAGGGCGCTCGGCCACTGTATAACCGGCCTCAAAATCACCAAAGGCAATCGCCGCGCCGTTACCAGACGTATCCGGCATATCTTCGGCAATCAGCACCGCATAGCCCATCAGACGCGCAGGTTCACCCGCCGCCAGACCGTCAGACCAAAGGAAGCGACCGTCAGCATCCTTCAGCTTGCGAACATTGCCTGCAGTCTTAGAATTCATCACAAATGTCGCATTGGCCCTGTACTGCGCACCCAGCGCATAGACCACTTCGACAATGCTGTCGGCAGAACCAAAATCACCGTCTACACCAGTTGGCACATAGCCAATGTCACCCCAGGCAGCACTTGCATTGTCAACCTGCGGATGGGTCAAAAAGCCCGTGGGCTTGTCTACACCATCGCCATTGATGAACGCCGATGCTTCAGCGCGAGCAAACTTGTCGGCGATCCGACCAGCCAGCCAGCCTTCGATGTCAAAGGCACTGTCATCCAGCAGACGCTGACTTGCCTTAGGCAAGGCGCTCAGCTCATACAAAGGAATGGAAATACGGTCCAAAGTTGGCGTTCCGGTTTCAGCCACCGAGCCACTTTCAGTCGCCCAGCCAGAACCAATATCCGTATGGTCAATCAGCACGTCAAAGCTGGTCGCCTCAACATTCACAACGCTTGCAATCTGGCGCAAAGACGCCGTGGATTTCAGCACAGATTTAATCGTCTCGGATGTCTGAGGATCAACCAGATAGCCACCATCAGCAGCCACAGCCGTGGACAACGCTTTGCCTTCCAACTCTAACCCGCGCAGCGCATCATCGTCGCCACCACGAACATAGGATTCAAACGCCTTTTGATGCGGTGCATCCACATCCGCAGCCGCACTTAGGGCCGGACGGCCCCGCATCAGTGATTTTCTATCCAGCATGGTCAATCGCTCTTCCTGTTTTTGCATTTTCAAATTCACATCGGCCTGAAAGTCATTGATTTGGCCAACAAATCCCGCCATGGCGGACTTTAGTTCACTGACTGGCAACCGGGTGTCAGACACACCTGTCCCGGCCCCAGACTTGGTCTCGGTTTTTTTCATCAAACAATCCTGCTTGGTTAAGGGTGGTCGGCCTGTCTTACGTGGCCAGCATCAGGCGGGCCTCGTCAAAAACATCCGCCAATTCCTGTATTAAATCACTATCAATCCCGTCGTTTTTAGCCCCAACTCGGGCCTCAGGCAGCATCGGAAATGTCACCAAAGACACTTCCCACAGCTCCAGTTCCGTCAAGCTGCGCTGCCCCTTGGCATCCTTTTCGGCCTTCACAGTGCGATAGCCAATCGACAGCCCATCAATCGCGCCTGCTTCAATCAGCGCCGCCGCTTCACGGCCCTTGGCCACATCGCTTAGCAAGCGGCCCTTCACGTACAGCCCGCGTTCATCCTCACGCACCTCATCCCATATCCCAATGGGTTGGCTCGGGTCATGCTGCCACAGCATTTTCACCCGACGCCCGGACCCGGCCAGCGCCTTTAGTGACGCCCCATAAGCCCCGGCCTGAACCACATCACCACCCTTGTCGCGCTTGCCAAAATAGCTTGCATAGCCTTCAATCTTGGTGCCATCGGTCACGCTAAGCCCATCACCCAGCCGGGCAAATTTACGCTCTGGCGCACCATAATTCACGAAATCCATCTCAGACCCCTTCACTTAATTTCGGCAATCCCAACAGGGCCCGCTTTTCAGCATCACTTAAAAACGCCGCCTCACTGACCCGTTTCCACTGACTGTCGCGCTCCCCCGACAATGCCGGCACCTGATCCAGATCCGGTTTTAACACCAACTTTTCGCCGGTAAATTCTGACAACCAGTTAGACACAGACGCCGCCACCCGGCTTGCCAATGGCAATACAGTCAGCCGGTAAAACGCCCGGTGCGCCTCCTGATAATTCGCGTAAGCCGCATCTCCTGGTATCCCCAGCAACATCGGCGGCACGCCGTAAGCCAACGCAATTTCGCGTGCCGCTGCTTCCTTGGTTTTCTGAAATTCCATGTCAGACGGGCTGAAACCCATGGGCTTCCAGTCCAATCCACCCTCCAGCAACATCGGCCGCCCGGCATTGCGCGCGCCCTGATGGTGGCTTTCCATCTCGGCCAGCAAGCGGTCATACTGATCCGAACTCATGGTGCCTTGCCCATCAGAGCCTTTATAAATAATCGCCCCCGAAGGCCGCGCTGCATTATCCAACAACGCTTTGCTCCAGCGCGACGCCGCATTATGCACATCCACCGCACTGGCCGCGGCCTGCATGGGTGAAAAGCCGTAATGATCATCGCTTGGATGAAACGCCTTGATATGGGCAATCGGCAACACGCCATCCCCAACGGTATAACGATGCTTGCGCCCGCCAACCGCGTATTCATACGCCACCGGCCAGCCATCCGCGCCCGGCACCAACGACATCCGGTCCGATCGCAACACGTGCAGTTCCCCCGGCACACCATCATCGCCACCAACAGCCTCAAGATAGCCATCACCCGAAAGCAATACCTGCCCGTAAAGTGCCTCAAACAGCTCAGCCTGCCCCTGCAACCCATTGGGCCGTGCCAGCAACTCCAACACCGGATGCACGTCAAACCGACGTTCAGTATCCTGCAACACCAAAGGCAACGCGGACGCCGCTTCCGCAATCAGCTTCACACTGCGAAACCCAACCGGATTGCCCAAAAACCCCACCTTGGTCAGCGTCACGGTATCACGCGCTGACCAGGCCACACGGCCGCCGCCACCCCAGGCAATCACCGGCCCGGAAGCCGAGGCCTTAACCTCAGGCGTCACGTCCGCCCCACGTCCAAAAATCCCAAACTTCATGCCCTAGACACTCCTTCGCCCATCATTCCCGATCCCAATATCTTTGTTCCAAAAATATCCCCGCCGGAGGCTCTTTTTGATTTTTCGCAGAAAAATCGCAACCTTCCCTTACCCAAGCGTTCGCACCCTCGGCCTTGTATATTTAGCAGCTGGTTCAATCATCAATTCATGCAATGCCCAAACCAGCGCATCCACCCGGTCCGGGCTGCCCTTGCCCTCAAAGCCGCGCGCCGTCATGGCACACATCTGATCCTCAAGCGCACCCAGCCCGCGCACATGTTTCACCCGACCCTGTTCATATAATGCGGCCACCGGTTCAGCCCGTGCGACTTTACCGCGCGACGCCCGCACCGCCCGGTAACTCACCATCGGATCAATCTGGCGGATCACACTTTCCACCATATCGCCCCCCTGATTAACCTCAGCCACCAGCCGGTCCGCCCCGTGGCGCGCCATGGCGTCCAATGCGGCTGTTGCCCAGCCCTGCGGACTGGCAGCCGACACTGTCGCATCTTCCAGCACATAGGCCTTCCAGCCAGTTGGCGGCCCTTCAGTCACCGCCCCCACAACCATAATGCCGCATTCATCCGATCCCGCATGCCCGGTGACCGGCGGATCAACCGCCACCACAATGCGCGAACATTCCGGCGCTTTTTCAACTCCAGCCCGTTCCAGCGCGCCCATACTCCACAGCGCCCCTTCCGCGTCCTCCAACAACACCCCGTCCAGCTCTTGCCGCCCCAGCCGGGTGCCAGCATAGCGCGTGCGCACTTCCTCCAGAAACGACGCCGCCAGATAGGCCCGGTTGGCTTCAGTTGGCGCATGGGTGGTCACCGTTGATCCATTTGCCAATATCGCCTTCAACACTCCGACATTGCGCGGCGTTGTGGTGATCACAGCCCGTGGATCATCCCCCAGCCGCATACAAAACTGCAGCATGTCCCAGGTTTCCTGACCCTTTTTCCACTTTGCCAATTCATCCACCCAGGCCCCGTCAAACTGCGGCCCGCGCAATCCCTCGGGCTCAGACGCAGAAAACACCTGCGCCGTGGCCCCATTGGGCCATTCCAATTGTTTGCGCGTGGCCTTCCAAACCGGCATTCGGTCCGGTGGCGAACAGGCCAAAATGCCGCTTTCGCCAAACACCATCACTTCGCGCACCTGCTCAATGGTTTCCCCCACCAAAGCAATACGGCGGCACCGCCCGGCATCGGTAGGCTTTGAGCCTTCAACCTGGCTGCGCACCCATTCGGCGCCGGCGCGGGTTTTCCCCGCACCGCGCCCACCCATGATCACCCATGTTCGCCAGTCCCCCTCAGGCGGCATCTGGTGATCCAGCGCCCAGAACTCAAACAAATAGGGCAACGCCAAAAGCGTACCTTCTTCAAGGTCATTCAGAAATGTCTCCTGGATCTGCGGCCCGGCGCAAGCTAGCCATTCGGCATTGGATCTCCTTGCGCGCGCCGTCAAAGTCGATCGCGTAGTCATGAATGATACCGGCGTTTTTTCTATTGCTGTCTTCAATTCTCTGCTTCTCTTTGAACAGGACAGTGGTGAGGGCACCGAACTGGCGGACCAGTTTTTCGGTTTCTGGTGATGGGGTTTCCTCACCGGCCTCAATCCTGTTGGTTGTCGTTTGAAATGCTTTTATTGCGCGTTTAAATTGCTCCGCTGCTGCCTCTAAAATTTCTTGGGCAGCCCCGTCGTTACCGTCGGGTTTAATCAATGTCATTTATTAGTGTTGCCTCTCATGCCTTATCCGCACGAGCGAGATAAAAAGCGGCACAAGCGCCGCGATCAGTCTCTTCTAGCTTGCAAGATACCTAGCCTGAATTCGCTGCAAAGTCAAGTTTTTCACCAAACCAAACCGTACGTAAGTATAAGATTTTATTAACTTAATTGAGCACCTTGGATGCATTATCCTTAAGCCCTGCGGGCGGTTTACGCTTCGCTCAGGGGATAAATTTGGAAAATTGAAAAGGTTAGTTGCCGCTTTGGCTGGCTTCAATCTCACGCCACGCAGCAACGTTAATATTATGCTGTTTCAGCGTGGTGGCAAAGGCATGCCCTCCGGTACCATTGGCCACGAAGAAAATAAAATCGGTGTCCGCCGGGTGCAGCGTAGCCCTGATCGCTTCAATCCCCGGATTGGAAATCGGTCCCGGCGGCAGACCTTCGATAATATAGGTGTTGTAGGGTGTCACTTTGCGCAATTCGCTTTGGCGCAAACCCCTGCCCAACACGCCCTGCCCGTTTGTGACCCCGTAGATCACCGTCGGGTCAGTTTGCAGCTTCATGCCTTTGTTCAGCCGGTTGATGAACACAGATGCCACCTGAGCGCGTTCATCGGGAAGGCCGGTTTCTTTCTCAACGATCGACGCCAGAATTAATGCTTCTTCCATCGTAGCAATCGGCAAACCTTCGGCCCGATTTGCCCAGGCCTCTTCCAGCCGGATAGATTGGGCCTGCTGCATCGCGGCAATTAGATCGGCAAGTCTGTCCCCAGCGCTTACCTCATAGCTGTCAGGCGCAAGGCTGCCCTCTGTCGGAATGCTGGTAGTGTCAGCTTCAATAAAATCCACCCCCTGCAGGGCCTGCACAATCTGCCAGCTGGTTGCCCCTTCGGCTAGCGCAATCCGGTAACGGGTATCAGCCTCACCGCGCACTTCTGTATAATGCTCCGGAACATCCGCTGCAGGATCAAACGACGCCACATCAACGAACCTGTTGGTTGTCGGGTCCAGTTCCCGCACCTGCATTTCCACCCGGTTAATACCAATCCGATAGACAACTTCAGTGCCACATGTGCTGGCCCCGCCGCGGGTGATCAGATCGACAATTTCCACCATGGACGCGGCTTGCGGCACCAGAAAGCTACCCGCTTTCAACTGTGAATTTTTGCCAGAATAGTCCGTTCCAACACGAAAGATCGACCCGTTGGATATCGCCCCGAGCGTTTCCAAGTTTTCAGACACTTGCGACATCCGTGCGCCACCTGGCACCCGCAGGCAAATTGCGTCCGCCAGCGGACCGGGCGCTGAATACTGAGTCTTACCCCAAGCTATCAGCCCGCCCAACACCAACAGGATAACCACAAAAAGCGACAGCGCATTAGACGCGATATGGCGCCACATTATGCATCCACCTTTTTCAGAACCAGACTTGCATTGGTGCCACCAAAGCCGAACGAATTGGACAGCGCCACATTGATCACTCGTTCACGTTTCACGTTCGGGGCCAGGTCCAGCTTGGGGGCCACATCCGGGTTATCCAGATTGATCGTCGGCGGCGCTACAGAATCCCGGATCGCCAGCACGCAAAATATTGCTTCAACAGCCCCTGCTGCCCCCAGCAAATGGCCAATGGATGACTTGGTGGATGACATGGTCGCCCCTGCCGCCGCGTCGCCCATCAGGCGTTCCACCGCGCCCAGTTCAATGGTGTCGGCCATGGTCGACGTGCCATGGGCATTGATATAATCAATATCCGCCGGTACCAGCCCGGCACGATCCATTGCGGCCTTCATCGACCGATAGCCACCATTGCCGTCCTCAGAGGGCGCCGTGATGTGATAGGCATCGCCTGACAGCCCATAGCCCACAACCTCGGCGTAAATGCGCGCTCCACGCGCCACCGCGTGCTCATATTCCTCCAGCACCACAACCCCGGCCCCTTCGCCCATGACAAACCCGTCCCGGTCCGCGTCATAAGGGCGCGACGCTTTTTCAGGCTCATCCGCCCGTTTGGTCGACAGCGCCTTGCAGGCGTTAAACCCGGCAATGCCAATTTCGCAAATCGGCGCTTCCGCCCCGCCTGCCAGCATCACGTCAGCATCGTCCAGCATGATCAGCCGCGCCGCATCGCCAATGGCGTGCGCCCCCGTGGAACAGGCCGTCACCACCGCGTGGTTCGGCCCCTTAAACCCATATCGGATAGACACTTGCCCGGAAATCAGATTGGTCAGCGCGCCGGGAATAAAGAAAGGCGACACCCGGCGCGGCCCACGTTCTTTCAACGTCACAGCCGTTTCGGCAATCGATTGTAAACCGCCAATGCCAGAACCAATCATCACGCCGGTGCGCAGCAGTTCTTCTTCATCATCCGGGGTCCAGCCGGCATCTTCCACCGCCTGAACAGCAGCAGCCATTCCATACAAGATAAATTCATCCACTTTGCGCTGGTCCTTGGGCGCCATCCAGTCATCTGGGTTGAACGTGCCGTCGGTGCCATCACCACGCGGAATTTCACAAGCATAGGTAGTGCCAAGATTGCTGGCATCAAACCGCGTGATCGGCCCGGCGCCGGATTGCCCGGCCAGCAAACGCTTCCAGGTTTCTTCCACCCCGCAGGCCAGCGGTGTGACCATGCCCAATCCTGTAACCACAACTCTGCGCATCACTATCCCCATTCATCACGTATCTTGGGGTACAGATACACGCCCACAGCAGGTGGGGGCAAGGGCACAAGGCCCGGTTCGGCAGCTTTCACCGCTAAACGAAATCCGCCACAATTTCCTTAGCATCCGCTGCGGCAACAGCCATGGCTTCGCTAAAATCAACCGCTTTTTCAAACAACGGCCGCCCGATCACAGCCGCGCCAATCGTGGGGAGGTATTTCAGCCGCGCCACATCATCCAGATCATGCACCAACCCGCCGGCAATAACCGGCGCACGCAGCCCATCCGCCAGCCCCGATATCAGCCCCATCGAACTGTCAGGATCGCCAATTTCACTATGCACATCGGTGATCATCACCGCCGCAAGCGGGCATGCAGAAAACTCCGCGATAAACGCTGCCGGTTCAAACGCTGTGGTCTGACGCCAGCCATCCACAGAAACCTTACCCTCATAAACATCCACCGACAGCACAATCTGATCCGGATAATACTTCGCAGCTTCCTTCAGGTAATCCGGGTTGGTGACTGCCGCGGACCCAATAACCAACCGACCAGCCCCCTGTTGAACAGCATGCGCAATGTGATCCATGGTGGTGAAACCGCCACCAATTTGTACCGAGGTGCCGCAGGTTTTGATAATCTCATCCACCAGCGCGGTATTTGCCCCATCCTTGGCCACAGCGTTCAGATCGGTGATATGGATCCACTCAGCCCCGGCAGCGGCGTATCCTTTGGCGGTTTCCACTGGGTCCACATGCCAGATCGACGGTTCTTCTACCCGGCCCCGGTTCAGCGTTACGCAGTGGCCGTTTTGCAGTTGAATTACTGGTATCAGGTTCATTTCTGTCCCCTAAATCTGTCTGGTTGAGGTCGCAATAAATCAGGCGCACGCGCGCCAGCCCGACACCTCCGTCACATGTTCAACGATTTACGACATTCACAGGCCGGGCGGACCTGGCCCATTGCAACAGGTCAACCAGCCCATGTCAAACCGGGCGGGTTCGCTCCATGGTCTGAACCGGGCCCCAGGCATCCGTATCAACAACTGCGCCCGTATACCCCACCTTTTCCGCCACCCGGATTGACGCGCCGTGATCCGGCCCCATCATACATGTGCTGTGTCCGCCAAACGCCTGTGCATCAAACCAGTCATGGGCCAGTTGAACAGCCTCGCTGCCAAACCCTTGCCCCTGCGCCGCAGCCGCAAAAACCCAGCCGCTTTCAAACACCCGCTCGCTCTTTTGTAAGTAGCGGACGAAAAATCCGGTGGTCCCTAAAAATACGCCCGACTTGTCCACCACAGCCCAATTCCCAAATCCGTTAAGGGCCCAGCGATAGGTATTACTATTGAACCGTGCCCATGACTGGGCCAAAGGCACCGGTGCAAACGGAATAAATTCTGCGACCTCCGGCTCCTGCCACATGGCAGCAAACGGGGCAAAGTCAGCCCAGGTAAATCCGCGCAGGGTTATCCGCGCGCCATGTAAAATCGGTACCATAACCCAAGGCTATAGGCCCCGTTGTTAAGACGTGCAACGGGGCGTCACCGCCTTACGAATATCATCGCCCAGCGCATGTCGCGCCCGCTCCAGATCATGGTCCACCTGCAAGCGCACCCAAAAATCAGCCGCCGTGCAGAAATACCGCGCCAATCGCAGCGACAGTTCTACGCCAATTATCGCTTTACCGGCTGTAAGGGCAGAAACTGCGTCCTCTGAAATCCCGACAAACCCCGCCAAATCGGCCTCAGAAATCCCCAATGGCACAAGGTATTCATCGCGCAAGATATGTCCCGGCGGCGGACACAAATACTCCGGTTTGGCCGGTTCTTTAGGGGCGTTGTCCGGTGGTAATATCTGAATTTCCGTCGCATACCCGGCCGCTTTCCAGGCCTCGATACCTCCCGTCAAATGAATCACATCTTGGTGGCCTTCCTTCAGCAACATTTTCCCGGCAGCAGCTGATCGTTTGCCAATCGCACAATGTAAAACAACTTTCTTGCCAGGTAGAGTTGGAAATATCTCTGGATCGAAACTGGACAACGGCAACAACAACGCCCCAGGGATATGTTCTATTTCAAATTCCGAAGTTTCGCGCACATCCACCAACAAAATCTCATTGCGGTCGTACCATTCCTTAACCTTTGCCGCATCAGCAGCTTGAACCGAAGGTTTTTCTATTTGTTCGTTTAACATGGGAATATCTTTCTAAGGAAAAATTGGAAAATAAATCAAGGTAATAACCAATATCCCACGCATACACAGATATCTTAAAGCAACAAGCGCCAATAAGAAAACGGCGCCCAATTGGACGCCGTTTTGATTCTAAATTCGTAGGATTTTTTAGGTGGCGCTGGAAATAAACTTCGTCGCGTCGCCAAATGTCTGGATGGTTTCGGCCGCATCGTCCGGAATTTCAATGCCGAATTCCTCTTCAAACGCCATCACCAATTCAACTGTGTCCAAGCTGTCTGCGCCCAGATCATCAATGAACGAAGCGCTTTCGGTCACCTTGTCTTCTTCGACGCCCAGGTGCTCGACAACAATCTTTTTAACGCGATCTGCGATGTCGCTCATATTATTTCCTCACTTAATTAATGGGCCAGTGCCCGATATTATACCTATGGCCAACTGGCCGTTCAAATTCCGCATCGCTGCGAAACATACCCGGAAAAGCTACAGCCCCCGGCAATTCTGCGCCCCCTTTAGCACAATCTTTGGTCAGGGCAAATGCTTTGTCCCCGCCTGTTTGCACGCAGTTGTGACGCCCGCCAGATGTTGGGATGCGCCGTGCAATGTTCAAGCCTAAACCGTTAAATAGCGACAAGTCGGCCCAACTTCGGCAAGCCGTTTAAACCATCGCCATGCCACCATTCACATGTAGTGTAGCGCCGGTCACATAGGCCGCTTCAGCACTACTAAGATACAGCACTGCTGCGCCAATTTCAGCCACTTCCCCCATACGCCCGGCCGGAATTTGCGTCAGGATCGCTGCCTTTTGATCGTCATTTAGTTTATCCGTCATGGCTGTCGCAATAAATCCAGGGGCAACACAGTTTACGGTTATACCCCGGCTGGCAACTTCTTGGGCCAAGGATTTGGACATTGCCACCACCCCTGCCTTAGACGCGGCATAATTCGCCTGCCCCGGATTGCCAGTAGCACCTACCACGGATGTAATATTCACAATTCGTCCCCAACGCGCCTTCATCATGCCCCGGATCGCGCCTTTGCACAGCTTCATGGTGGCACTCAGGTTCACAGCCAGAACGGAATCCCATTCCTCATCCGACATGCGCATAAACAGATTGTCCCGGGTAATCCCGGCGTTGTTCACCAGTATATCCAGTGACCCCATGGTATCGCTGGCCTGTTTCGGCAATGCGCTAACCGCATCCGCGTCCGACAGATTGCATGGCAACACATGGGCCCGTTCGCCCAATCCATCAGCCAACGCTTGCAGCGGTTCGACCCGTGTTCCAGACAAAGCCACAGCGGCGCCCCTGTCATGCAAAGCCTGCGCTATCGCCCCACCAATGCCGCCGGACGCGCCTGTCACCAGCGCATTTCTTCCAGTTAAATCAAACATCCCTACTCCTCGTCATTTTGTCGGATCGGCTCGGTCAGCAAACCGAATTCAACAATCTGCTCATTCGTCATATTTAAGATGTCATCGGCTGGTGCTGCATAAATGGTAAACCAATAAAATGCGTCGCTGCCCAGCATATCTTCAATGTACTTGCGGTTTTGCTCATGCTCAGGGCTGTCTTTGGGGTAATCTTTGGCATCTTTAATCCCGTCCGACCACGAATGAACCCCAATAACAGCACCTGACACCATTGTCCTAGAAGCACCGGCAAGAAACAGATCAACACCTCCGCTAAAAATTTCACTGTCGGAAGTCAGATGGGTGCTAATGCCCAATTCACGCACCCGGTATGCCAACGCAATCATCGTATCATCATCGTTGGATCCCGGCACGACTTGCTCAACCAGACGGACAATGCCCGGATTCTCAGCATAGACCTCTTCAAACTGGCCCAGTGTCTTTGAATTGATCTCGCCGTTCATGAACAAGGTATCGCCTTCAACTTTGAACTCGGTGATCTCGACCATATTCGTAGCGATCATTGTGGCAATCATTCCAAGCGGCGTGAAAACCAACACTCCCGCCAGTAATGCAATTACAGCAAATACCCATAGAACCCGTTTCATATTAGCTATCCTTTGCTTGCACTAACAACATCATCAGGTGTTCCCACCTGCCGAGTCGTAACTTCCTTGGCAATTCGACGGATCATGCCCGACAACGCCTTACCTGCCCCGATTTCCCAAATTTCATTAACGCCCTGATCAACCATCCAGACCACTGACTCGCGCCAGCGAACGGCCCCGGTGATTTGCTGAACCAGTAGTGCGCGAATTTCTTCCGGGTCACTGACTGGTGCCGCCAGCACATTTGCAACCAGCGGAACCGAAGGAGCCTTGATTTCCGTTAAAGCCAGTGCCTCTGCCATCGCTTCAGCCGCAGGCGCCATCAATTCACAGTGAAACGGTGCTGAAACTGGCAACAAGACTGCCCGGCGGGCGCCCATGCCTTTGGCAATCTCAATCGCACGCTCAACGGCTTCTTTATGGCCCGACACAACAACTTGCCCCGGATCATTGTCATTCGCCGCACAGCAAACCTGGCCCTGGGCTGCCTCTGACGCCGCCTTGCTAGCCGTTTCAAAGTCCAGCCCCAACAGCGCCGCCATGGCACCTACACCAACCGGCACAGCTTGTTGCATGGCCCGACCGCGCGCCCGCAACAAAATGGCCGTATCGGTAACACTTATGGCACCTGCTGCCGCTAGGGCTGAATATTCGCCCAGAGAGTGCCCGGCAACAAATTCAACACTTTCCAACCCCAATCCTTCGGCTTCCAACGCACGTAGTGCCGCGATTGAAGTTGCCATTAAAGCCGGTTGGGCGTTTTCGGTAAGGGTCAGTTCATCCAACTCGCCGTCCCATATCAATGCTGACAGCTTTTCACCAAGGGCTTCATCGATTTCTTCAAATACCGCCCGTGCTGCGGGGTATTTCTGGGCCAGTTGCAGCCCCATACCTATGGATTGGGCACCTTGCCCCGGAAATACAAAAGCTCGGCTCATTCTCGACCCTTCCCACTTAAATTCACAAGCGGTCTATCCTGTTGCTGGAAAGGGAACAAGCACCGGAAATGCCGGTAACTAAGTTAGAGAAATTTTGAATTCAGTGGCTAGTTTGCACACTGATCAAATGAAAATTACCTTCAAGCCACCAAGGTATTTTCAACAACGCTTTTTGGCGAATTGTCTACAATCGAAAGCTCTGGTTTGCGACAAACCTCGCGCAGATGCTCTAACAGGGGCTCTAACTCTGCCGTTGAAGCGCCTGCAAGTAATAGGGGTTCATATCCGCCCCGCTGCGTTAAAAATAACTCGCCAGCACTGCGCCGAATTTTAGTACGCTTGATAAACAAGCTTTCGATATCCTCAAACTTCACCAAAGACTCCAAAGCTCCGCTGCCTTCACGATTGCGACGCACAACCCCAACCGATCGTCCGTTTGTATCCACCTGCACCTCAGTGATCAGGCCATTGCGTGCAATAAAGTACAGCCATGCAGCCAATACAAAGAACATCACCGTAGCGCCGATTTTAAACGGCACCAAATCAAAACCTTGCTCAGAAACCGGCCACAACCACTGGCCATAGGCCGCAGCCCCAAACGCCAGTATCCCTAACATAGCAAGAATTTCCCCAATAAAGGCTCGGTTCTTTGCGCCCGAACCTTTTTGGATCACAAATCCCCATGTTGTTTCCAGTATTACGATCTGTAATTGGTTGCTTTTTTGGGACGACAAAGTGATTCTTGTTTTTGTTGACATTTCATCTTCCTATAAACGCTCTACCTAAAGTTGCTTATTTCTCATTGCTAATTGTGACGAGATTGGGTTTTTTCCATCCTCAATCCGCGGCAAATAGCGAAGAACAGTGCCATATTAACCATGACCTTGCGTAAGGCATGCGCCTGCAGGCGAACATCATTCGCCACATCGCTGTGGACAACACCTTGCCAAGTTTTGCCAATGGCGTATAAGGCAGCTTCCTTTTCGCTAAATCGGAAAATAGCGCAGTCTCTCGTAGGCGGGTCGCGAAAAGGCCAGACCCCCGTCTTTTGAAATGCGCCTGAAATCAATTGGAGCTAACATGCCGCTTTATGAGCATGTCTTTATTGCGCGTCAGGATCTATCCAACACGCAAGCCGAAGACCTAATCGAACATTTTGGAACAGTGCTGTCTGACAATGACGGCAAGCTTGTTGATCACGAATATTGGGGCATCAAAACGATGGCCTATAAGATCAACAAAAACCGCAAAGGCCACTATGCTTACCTGCGTACCGACGCGCCTGCGCCTGCCATTCTGGAAATGGAACGCCTGATGCGCCTGCATGATGATGTGATGCGCGTATTGACCATTAAGGTTGATGAACATCCAGAACTGCCGTCCATTCAAATGCAAAAGCGCGATGAGCGCGACCGTGGCCCACGCCGCCATTAACCTGAAGAAGAGGAGCTAACCCATGGCATCAAAACCATTTTTCCGCCGTCGTAAAGTCTGTCCCTTCTCCAGCGACAACTCACCGAAAATCGATTACAAAGACACACGTCTGTTGCAGCGCTATATCTCAGAGCGCGGCAAAATCGTGCCGTCCCGTATCACCGCCGTGTCGGCCAAGAAGCAACGTGAATTAGCCCGTGCCATCAAGCGCGCGCGCTTTCTTGCCCTGCTTCCATACGCTGTAAGGTAAGGAGACAACCATGCAAGTTATCCTGCTAGAACGTGTCGTCAAGCTGGGACAGATGGGCGACGTTGTCGCCGTCAAAGCCGGCTATGCCCGCAACTTCCTACTGCCCATGGGCAAGGCTCTGCGCGCTTCCGACGCCAACATTAAGTCCTTTGAAGGTCGCAAAGCCCAGCTTGAAGCAACCAACCTTGAAACCAAATCAGAAGCGCAATCGCTGGCCGATAAACTGGACGGCCAGGTGTTTGTGGTGATTCGGACCGCATCAGACGCTGGTTCACTATACGGGTCTGTAACAACGCGCGACGCAGCAGATGCGGCGACTGCAGACGGCTTCACTGTCAATCGTAAGCAGTTTGTTTTGGCCAAGCCGATCAAAGAGCTGGGCCTGCATACCGTGTCCATCACTTTGCACCCGGAAGTGATCGCCGAAATCACACTGAACGTCGCCCGTTCAAACGAAGAGGCCGAATTGCAAGCCGCCGGTAAATCCATCCAGGAACTGGCCGCCGAAGCTGAAGCTGACGCAGAGTTTGAAATTGCCGAACTGTTTGATGATATCGGTGCTGCTGCATCTGATGACGATGATCTGGCCGAAGCGGCTGGTATTGAAGTCGCAGATGATGAGGACGACACATCCCAAGCGGCCGACAGCGACGAAAGCTAGGCCTGTCCTGATCAAAACATTAAGGCCGCGCTATTTGGTTAGCGCGGCCTTAGCCCCGATAAATCTCACTTTCAGCGCCCAGATAATTATTCCAAGCGAACCAATAGGCGATATGCCCGGCCATGCGTGGCAGGCTTATGTCGCCGCTGATTAGCGCGTCCTCAGAGACCGCCCAAAGACCGCCATCATCCGAGATAATGCCACGACTATCACGGGAGAAATTGCGCTCACGCCGTTTATAGGCCCGCACCGTCCGCGTTTGGGCGTCACCTATCAGCACCACAGGCACCCCGGCAATTTCGTCGTTTATCACAGTGGGACCGTCAAAATATTTTAATGGCCAGGCCTTGGCCTCACCCTGCACACGAATACCAAACACGTAAGATTTCTGACCAAATTCGGATTGATCCACCAACGCCGGGAACATCAGATCATCCGAGGCAAAATAGTTGTTGTACACAACTCCTGAACCATAGTCGCGCCGGTGGCCAGTCTGAAGCGACAAAACCTGGGTTGTGGGATTAGTGCCGCGCCAGTCGCTCCAAGTGGTGATCACCACCGGGCGCTGGCGCAGCTCAATGCCGCTATTGACCATCGGGCCAACCACAGGTTTGCCAGTGAACTGATTCCAAAGCGAATTGCTGCCCCGGTCAAACATCAGCTTGTTGGAACGGTACAAAAACCCGCTTGACCCAAACACAAGCGGTGCCGCGCGCCCTTCCACATCAGTTTCAAACAGAATGCCAGAACCACAAAGCGTGCAATATGCAAGCGCCACAGGTACGCCGCCAATAACGTCATTGAACATTTCATGCCAACCCATGATCCGTAACGGGTAGGCCCGGATATCGCCGTTGATGGCAACGCCAAAGATCAGGTCATCGTCGCGCAGATAATCGGCGGCATCGGCGGCAATCAGTTCCGGATTGTCCAGTGATGGAATGCCGTCTTTGCTAACCCCACCCCAAACGATTTCCTCTAGCCGTATATGCATCCGGTCACGGGCAATGAATTCAGGGCGTAAAAAATCATCAAAATTCGGATCAATCCGCAGGAATACATCGCGCTTTAACTCGGCATAGCTGGCGTGGGGAACCAACTCCGGATGGGACTCTTGCCAAAGCATCCAATCGTTCCAGTCACCTCCGGCTTGTGTCCCGGTCACTTGCTCCAGCAGCTCAACAAATTCTGCATGTGGGCGGCGGGAATAGCGCATTGCCAAGATCAATCCGGCAGCAATATCCGCTTGCCCATGGGCAATTATCAGTTCTGCCGCCGCATCAAACGCCGCGCCAGTGCCAAAAATAAGCTGCCGCTGCGCCTCTGCCAAATCATTGGCGCCGGACTGGGCCAACCCCCATGACGGCACAATCGCCCCTGCAGCAGCCGCTAATAGAATTTTTCGCCGATCAAACATCCAACTCTCCCATCGCACAATCAATGGCGCAAGGTTAAGGCCAGTTCGGGTTCACAGTCAGCCAACAAGAAAGTGAATAACGCAAGATTGAACGGCTGACATATTTACGCCCTTCCAAGCACATGCCAATCGACAAAGGTTCTGCATTATCCGTCGTTTCTGCTTGCACGTGGTTTCATGCCCCTGCAAATAACCGTCCATGGCCCAACCGATTTTAACAACAGACCTAAAGGCAGTCACCGAAAACTGGCGGGCACTTGATCGCATGTCAGCGGGTCATGTCCAAACCGGTGCTGTTGTAAAAGCCAACGCATACGGGCTGGGTGCCGGAAAGATTGCCGAGGCGTTAATTGACGCCGGTGTAACCCAGTTCTTTGTGGCAACGGCGAACGAGGGCGCGACTCTTCGCCAATCAATAGGACCCAATCCCACGATCCACTTGTTTTGCGGACATATGGCAGGCGACTGTACCCTGATCGACGCGCAGAAGCTGACTCCACTATTAAATTCACCCGAACAATTAAAGCGTCACCTTGAACATCTACCCGATCACCCGTTTGGACTTCAGCTCGACACCGGGATGGGCCGATTGGGTATGCAATCTGGCGACTGGGAAAGCTGCCGTGCTAAGGCTATGGCCGCCAACCCAACACTTGTTATGTCGCATCTGGCCTGCGCAGATGAACCCGATCACCCAATGAATGCTCAACAGCTTACCCGGTTCACGCAGCTGACCCATAGCCTAGGGTTGCCCCGCTCACTTTCAGCTACCGGAGGCGTTCTTTTAGGTCCCGAATATCATTTTGACCTAACGCGCCCGGGCATCGGCATCTATGGGGGCTTACCGTTTTCAGATGCGCGAAATGTGGTTTCACTAAGCGTCCCTGTCATTCAGATTCGCGACTTGTCCAAAGGTGACAGCGTTGGCTATGCAAACAGTTGGATTGCAAAGCAACCAACCTGCGTAGCCACCGTCGCGGCCGGGTACGCAGATGGCCTGCCACGTTCAATAAGTAACAACGCAGTTTTCTACTGCAAAGGAATCCAATGCCCAATCATCGGCCGCATTTCAATGGACCTGATAACGATTGATATCACTCACCTGCCTACGACCCCGGACAGTTTGGATATTTTGTGCGAAAACCAAGGCATAGACCAACTGGCACAGCACTCTGGTACTATAGGATACGAAATTCTGACATCCCTTGGCGCGCGCTATGAACGCCGCTACAAGGGGGCAACATGAATATAATTTCCCCCATTGCCGGCCTCGGGCGAACAACGCTTTCTATCCTGGCCGCAATCGGCCGAATTTCGATTTTTGCGTTCCAAACACTTCTGCATATTCTGCGTCCACCGTTTTACTTTAAAGAATTTGCCCACGCCCTTGTAACCATCGGTTACTTTAGCCTGCCCGTGGTTGGTCTTACCGCCCTGTTCACTGGCGGCGCTTTGGCTTTGCAAATTTTTGCTGGAGGTGCACGGTTTTCAGCTGAATCCGTAGTGCCGCAAATCGTGGCCATCGGCATTGTGCGCGAACTTGGACCTGTGCTGGTTGGCCTGATGATCGCCGCGCGGGTGACTTCATCTATCGCGGCTGAAATTGCGACAATGAAGGTGACCGAACAAATTGACGCGCTGGTTACGCTATCCACAAATCCAATGAAGTACCTGACTGTCCCACGTGTTCTGGCTGCTACCCTTGTGGTGCCACTTCTTGTGGGCATTGGTGATGTCATCGGAATTGCTGGCGGGTTTTTGGTTAGTACAGAACAGTTGGATTTCAACAAAGCCACCTATTTGAAAAATACAGTCGAGTTTCTTGAATACGCCGACGTTTCTTCCAGTTTGATGAAGGGGGCCGTATTTGGCTTCATTGCAGCATTGATGGGCTGTTACTACGGGATGAATTCAGGGCGCGGGGCCCAGGGGGTCGGTAGCGCTACAAAGTCTTCTGTGGAGGCCGCGGCCATCCTGATCCTGGCTGCAAATTTCCTATTAACTTCAATCTTCTTTTCCACATGATTGAACTGCAAAATATCCATAAGTCTTTTGGTTCAAAAACCGTTCTGGCAGGTGTAAACCTTACAATCCCCAAGGGGGAAAGTATGGTAATTATTGGCGGTTCAGGAACCGGAAAATCTGTTTTGCTAAAATCTATCTTGGGGTTGGTCAAACCGGATTCCGGTACAATCCTGCTTCAGGGTGAAGACGTTGCAAAGGCCGAACGCGATGCTTTCCTGGCCCGTTTTGGCATGCTTTTTCAGGGTGGCGCATTATTTGACAGCCTGACCGTTTGGCAAAATGTTGCCTTTCGCCTGTTGCGCGGCTCACTCAAGCGTTCAAAATCCCAGGCTCGCGAAATAGCCATCGAAAAGCTGCGCCGTGTAGGGCTAACACCAGATGTCGCTGATCTGTTTCCGGGCGAATTATCGGGCGGTATGCAAAAACGTGTAGGCCTTGCACGTGCCATCGCCGCCGAGCCCGAAATTATTTTCTTTGACGAACCGACAACCGGCCTTGATCCAATTATGTCTGGCGTTATCAATGAGTTAATCCGCGAAATTGTTACGGAACTGGGTGTAACCGCCATGACCATTACCCATGACATGTCTTCAGTACGGGCCATAGCTGATCGCGTTGCCATGTTGCACGCCGGTGTCATTCAATGGACCGGATCAGTTGAAAAAATGGATGACAGCGGTGACCCATATCTTGAACAATTTATCCACGGTCGGGCGGATGGGCCAATTGAATCGGTGCGATGATACATCAATCATCTCCGCCAAGCCTGCCAATTAATTAGAATATTTTGACTTATCCAGAAAATAAGTCCAAACTGCCTGACGAATGGTGGAGAATTTCAAATGTATACCCTACTCTTGGTGATCCTCGCGTTGCTTCTTTCTCTGGCATTGCTTTGGTCTCCGTACCAATTATTAGTCGCCTCCCGATTTCGGTTAATGCGGGCCGATGAACCCTTAAATATCGCCGGGTTTCGTGGCCTGCTTGCACTTGGGTTGGTCGCCGCAGTTTTTAACACTGCATATGTTGCAAATTTGTTTTTTGGGTCTGGCCCACTGGAGATCGTGCTGGAAGGCTGGTTGATGGCTGCGATGGCGTTAACCTGGCTGACATTTTGGGCTAATTTTGCATTGATCAGTTTTGGTCGCAAACGTCAGATGTTGCAGTACTAAAAACCCCCACCCCTTGGCAGCGCTAAGGGGCGACATTATTTGAATTTCATGATATTAAAAACCGCCAATCTTGCGCTTTTGGTCCTGTTTCCAATTGCCTGGTTTTCGCCACTTCTGCGGGCTGGGCTATTACCGTTATTTGGACTTAAAGAAATAACGGTAATGTCTGGGCTACAATCTATCTGGGAAACCGACCCAGCCTTTGCCTTGCTAATCACATTCTTTGCGATCTTTGCCCCCTATATCAAAACCCTTGGCATCGCCCTGATGCATTTTGGCATGATGCGCCGGCGTGCCCTGCCTTTTTTTAATCTGTTGGGCAAACTGGCCATGGCCGATATATTCATGCTGGCGCTTTATGTGGTGGTGATCAAAGGCATTGGTGTCGGGCGAATAGAGACCGCCTGGGGTCTGTACCTGTTCACCGGCTGCATCATTGCATCACTGGCCATTTCATTGGGAACAGCAAAACGCTAATCTTGGTTGGCGAAACCGCACAGCTTCGTTAGAACACCGGCCATGGCCAAATCACAAACCTTCACCTGTACCGCCTGCGCCGCCGTTCATTCAAAATGGTCCGGACGTTGTGAAGGCTGTGGCGACTGGAACACCATTGTAGAAGATACCCCTCTTTCTGATGGACCTGCCAAAAAATCCTTAGGCGCAAAGCGCGGTGCCTCGGTTGTCCTTAGCGATCTGTCAACCGTGCAATCTCCACCGCCCCGTACCTGTTCGGGTATCGATGAACTTGACCGCGTGTTGGGGGGCGGCCTCGTGCCGGCTTCAGCAATACTGGTTGGCGGGGACCCCGGAATTGGTAAATCCACCCTGTTGCTGCAAGCTGCAGCCAGTTTCGCACGAAATGGCCTTAAGGCATTGTACGTTTCAGGTGAAGAAAGCATAGCTCAGGTGCAAATGCGGGCCAGCCGACTTGATCTGACGGACGCGCCTGTCAAACTGGCCGCAGAAACCAACCTGCGCGATATTCTAACTACCCTGGATCAGGAAAAGCCGGATATCGCGATCATTGATTCAATTCAAACAATGTGGGCTGACAACATAGCCAGCGCCCCGGGATCAGTTTCTCAGGTGCGCTCTGCCGCCCATGAATTGACCAACTATGCCAAACGCAAAGGCATGGCTGTGGTTTTGGTTGGCCATGTCACCAAAGACGGGCAGATTGCCGGGCCCCGTGTGATAGAACACATGGTAGACACCGTGTTGTATTTTGAAGGCGAGCGCGGCCACCAGTTTCGCATTCTTCGCGCTGTCAAAAACCGCTTTGGTCCAGCAGATGAAATTGGTGTATTTGAAATGACCGGCAAAGGCTTAGCCGAAGTTTCTAATCCTTCTGCGCTGTTTTTGTCTGAGCGCGATGAACCTGCCGCCGGATCAGTTGTATTCGCTGGAATTGAAGGCACCCGCCCGGTGTTGGTGGAATTTCAGGCCCTTGTCGCGCCAACCCCGCACAGTCAGCCGCGTCGAACCGTTGTGGGCTGGGATGGCGGACGCCTCGCCATGATATTAGCCGTGCTAGAAGCCCGCTGCGGCATCCCCTTTTCCGGGCTGGATGTCTATCTGAACGTTGCCGGCGGTTTAAAGGTCAGTGAACCTGCGGCTGATCTGGCTGTTGCGGCAGCGCTACTTTCCGCCAGAGAAGACATAGCAATCCCTGCAGACACTGTGGTTTTTGGCGAAATTAGCCTATCAGGGGCCTTACGACCGGTTGGGCAGACAGAAAATCGCCTTAAAGAAGCCCGAAAATTAGGGTTTTCCAAGGCTATTGCCCCAACTAGAAGCAAAATTGGTTCAGGCGGCGGCCCCGAAATGCAGCAGATGCCGGATCTGACAAGCTTTGTTGGCGAAATATTCGGCGCGGGTTAACACGCGCGAGCAGGAGAACGACTATGGAAGGTTTTACAGTTGTAGACGGCGGCGTGGCTTTGGTCATCGTTGTGTCGGCCATATTGGCTTATTCGCGTGGATTTGTACGTGAAGCCTTATCAATTGCAGGCTGGGTAGCTGCCGCGGTTGTAGCGTTCCTTTTCGCACCCCGTGTGCAACCGTTGATCCACGAAATTCCTATTCTAAAAGACTTTCTAGGCGACAGTTGCGAACTTAGTATCATCGCTGCATTTGCTGCCGTATTCGCCTTGGCCCTAGTTGTTGTATCAATTTTCACGCCCTTATTCTCTTCCGCCGTCCAGCGTTCCGCACTTGGCGGGTTGGATCAGGGGCTGGGATTTCTGTTTGGCGTCTTTCGCGGTTTGCTATTGGTAGCCATCGCGCTGGTGGTCTATGACCGGGTTGTCCTGAACGAAACCATAGCCATGGTTGATGATAGCAGAACAGCAAAAATATTTGCCAAAGCGCAGGAATCAATCAACGATTCGATCCCCGAAAATGCACCGGGCTGGATTGTAGCCCGCTATGAAGAATTGGTCGGCACATGCGGCGCGGTTGTTCAGTAATTTCAAACTAGATTGTTCCGGTTGTTTTTTGTTCCTCTTGCAAACTAATTATCCGCCGCAATCTCACTTACGTGAAGTTTTGACGGGTATTGTGATGGGCATTCTGGCTTGCGTTTGTGTATCCTTTGCACAAGGGCGCTCAATTCGCGTCGATAAAATGCAATTTTAGCGATTATCACGAAGGCGGAAATAGACATGAATTTCACAAGCAATATCAATTCTTCACTTGTTATCGGGTTTCTTTTTACCAGCTCTGCCATCGCCAGCTCACATGGTAATGATCTGGTCCATACCCAAAAATTTCAGGGCGTTACCTACACAATGAACCAGTCCCACATGGCGCTTTACACCTATGATGGTGACGGTTCAGGCGTGTCCAATTGTTATGGTGAGTGTGCCGCAAATTGGCCGCCGGCCCTGTTGGATGCAGGATCAAAACTGGGCGACAATTACACGCTGATCCCGCGAACCGATGGTACAATGCAAATCGCGTTCAGAGGCAAGCCGCTTTACCTGTATGGTGGCGACGTTGAAATCGGCGACATCTCGGGCGATGGCATTGGTGGTGTTTGGCACCTATCCAAATAGTTCCCGGTTGATCGGGTTCAAAAACTTATTCCTTACTTCGTAATGACTCCCTGTGCGCAACCAGCTAAGACGGACCCAATCCATGCCACTGGGATTCGGAGCCATAAGCTGCAATGCGTGAAATGCCCCTTAGCCACCCCTTTGATGACGATAAATTAAAAGAAGAATGCGGCGTTTTTGGTGCCATCGGCATGCCGGAAGCTGCAAATTTTGTCGCCCTTGGCTTGCACGCCTTGCAACACAGAGGTCAGGAAGCGGGCGGCATAGTAGCCCATGAATTTGGCCCCGGATTTAGTTCGGCACGTCGTTTTGGCTATGTGCGTGATAATTTTACCAAAGCCAGCCTGATGGAAACGCTGCCCGGCCCTATCTCTATTGGCCATGTGCGCTATTCCACCGCTGGTTCAAAGGGCCACACCCAAATCCGCGATGTGCAACCGTTCTTTGGCGAATTTTCCATGGGCGGCGCTGCCATAGCCCATAACGGCAACATCACCAACGCCGCTGCCCTGCGCCGCGAACTGATCAATCACGGCTCAATCTTTCAAAGTTCCTCCGACAGCGAGTGCATCATCCATTTGATGGCCCGCTCCTTCCACCCCAACATCCCAGAACGTATGAAAGACGCCCTGCGCCGGGTCGAAGGCGCGTTTTCCATCGTTGCCATGACCCGTACAAAGCTAATCGGCGTACGCGATCGGTTGGGCGTGCGCCCTTTGGTGATGGGCCAGTTAGGCGACGGCTGGGTATTGGCCAGCGAAACTTGCGCGCTTGATATTATCGGTGCCGAATTCATTCGCGAGATAGAGCCCGGCGAAATGGTGGTTATCACAGAAAATGGCGTCGAAAGCTCGCACCCTTTTGAAGGCGTCGGATCACGGTTCTGCATTTTTGAACATGTCTACTTTTCCCGCCCCGACAGCATCCTTGGCGGCCAGTCAGTTTACACAACCCGTAGGCAAATCGGCGTTGAACTGGCCCGTGAAGCTCCGGTAGAAGCCGATCTGGTCTGCCCGGTCCCCGACAGCGGCACACCCGCAGCAATTGGATATAGCCAGGAAAGCGGCATCCCCTACGCCATGGGCATCATCCGCAACCAATATGTCGGGCGCACATTTATTGAACCCACCGAACAAATCCGCAGCCTTGGCGTTCGGCTGAAGCTGAACGTCAACCGGGCGCTGATCAAAGGCAAACGGGTGGTTCTGGTGGATGACAGCATCGTGCGCGGCACCACGACCACCAAAATTAAAGAAATGATCCTAGAGGCCGGGGCCAAATCTGTGCATTTTCGTATTGCCAGTCCGCCAACAGCCTGGCCTTGTTTTTATGGGGTAGACACACCAAAACGCGAGAACCTGCTGGCAGCGACAATGTCCGAAGACGAAATGTGTGAACATTTGGGCGTTGACAGCTTGAAATTTATTTCACTGGACGGACTATACCGCGCTGTTGGTGAAGCCAAAGGCCGCGATAAAAACAAACCACAATATTGCGACGCCTGTTTTTCCGGGCAATATCCCGTTGCGCCTTCAGACATGCTGGAAGACGGGTTTGAAGTTAAGACGGCGGCAGAATGACTATCACGCCAATTATTTCACCGGATGTAAAATCTGTGTTTCAAACTTATTCACCAGAGGGACGCACCGCGATGATGTCTCTCAGGGCACTGATTTTTGAAGTTGCGAGCGCAAATTCCGCGGTCGGCATATTAACGGAAACCCTGAAATGGGGTGTGCCATCCTATCTAACCGAAAAATCTAAATCCGGCTCTACCATACGAATATCATGGTCCGCCGCCAAACCTAAACAGGCCGCCCTTTACTTCAACTGCAAAACCACGCTGGTTGACCGGATGCGCGACGTGTACCCAGATTCCTTCACCTTTCAAAGTAACCGCGTTGCAGCCTATTCAATTGATGCACGGATGCCGCGTGAAGCGCTAATGCATTGCATTGAAATGGCGCTACTTTACCACCGCAATAAACGGAAAATTGCGTGACCGCCGAGAATACTAAAATTGCTCTTGTCACCGGTGCATCGCGCGGTCTTGGTGCGGCTTTCGCCCAAGTTCTCGCCCATGACCACCACATTGTTGCAGTGGCCAAAACCACTGGCGCGCTGGAAGAACTGGATGACCGTATTCAGGCAGCAAATGGACAGGCAACCCTGGCCCCGATGGACATCACGAATGTTGATGCCATGGCCCAGCTTTGTCGCTCAATCTATGATCGCTGGGGCAAGCTTGATATTTGGGTTCACGCCGCCATCCACGCCGCGCCGCTTGGCCCAACACCACATCTTGATGCCAAGGATGTCGCCAAATCCATGCGAACCAATGTAACCGCAACGGCAACTCTTATCACTATGGTTGAACCTCTTTTGAACCTGTCAAAATCCGGGCAGGCAGTGTTTTTTGACGATCCGCGCGCCGGACATAAGTTTTTTGGCGCCTATGGTTCAAGCAAGGCCGCACAAATTGCATTGGCCAAAAGTTGGCAGGCTGAAACGGTCAAGTTAGGGCCAAAGGTTAA
Organism: Paracoccaceae bacterium; assembly: GCA_965224795.1. GTDB lineage: Bacteria > Pseudomonadota > Alphaproteobacteria > Rhodobacterales > Rhodobacteraceae > NVTR01. The sequence goes on from CBDDAE010000001.1 coordinate 485,347, forward strand.
TATTTTAACTCCAGCCCCGATGCCCACTGCCACCCGCGCCCGGTTTTTCCCTGGTGAAGACCGCACCCCCCTAGCTGATACCCACGATGAAGCAGTGCGGCTGTTGGCAAAAATAGACATTCAATCCACAGCCGCTTAGCCTTCACAAATGGCCCGAATGCGAAAATCCAACCCCTTATCCCGGTTTTTAGCTCCGCCCGGCATGGCCGAACTTTATGACGGGGCTGCTTCTGGCTGGCAGGCCGGAATTGACCGACTGGGGTTTGATGCCGCCTATGAAAATCTGACCAATTGCGCACTTACCTATCAGCCCATTAAATCCGCTGAGCGCATTTTGGATGCGGGCGCCGGTACAGGTGCTGCTGCCCGGATGTTCGCCACCCAATCCGGGCGAAGTGACTGCCAATTCGACCTGTTGGATCCCTCCAAAGAGATGCTTGCACAAGCCGTGCAAAACATTCGCGGCACAACCCGCGCCGTTTTCGGAGCACTGGGCGAGCCAGCCCTCGCCCAGCAACAGTATGACCGCGTGCTTTGTGCCCATGTGATTGAACATTGTCCGGACCCTCAGGCACAAATAAATTGGTTGTTTAGACGTTTGCACCCAAATGGCACAGCAGTTTTCGCCATATCCAAACCCCATTGGTGCACCGCACTTGTACGCTGGCGATGGGGCAATTCGTCGTTTCACCCTACCCTTGTTCGTGGCATGCTAGAAACGGCCGGTTTCACCAATATTGAAATATGTCGCCACCCTTCTGGGCCACCTTCAAGGGTTAGCTGTGGCTATCTGGCGCGGCGGCCCACCTGATGCCATCACGCCTTGTCCCCAGCCATTACCTGACATATTCAGCGAGCAAGCAGTAAAAGGCGACCCAATGCGCATTCTTATCACCAACGATGACGGCATCAACGCGCCGGGACTGGTTGCGCTTGAACGTATTGCGATTGAATTGGCCGGACCAAATGGCGAAGTCTGGACGGTTGCCCCCGCCTTTGAACAATCCGGGGTTGGCCATTGCATAAGCTATACCCAGCCAATGATGATCGCAAAACTGGGTGAACGCCGGTATGCCGCCGAAGGCTCGCCCGCTGATTGCGTTTTAGCCGGGCTGTGCGACATTCTGCCGGACCGGCCTGATCTTGTGCTATCGGGCATTAACCGGGGCAACAACGCTGCTGAAAACACGCTTTATTCCGGCACCATTGGCGCAGCAATTGAGGCAGCCCTACAAGGTTTGCCAGCCATTGCCCTTTCGCAATTTTTTGGGCCCGCAAACAATGAACTTGCCGATCCGTTTGAAGCGGCCACTACCACTGGGGCGACGCTATTGCGCAACATGTTGGACAATGCAAACTGGGACGATGCTGACTATCGGTTGTTTTACAACATCAATTTTCCACCGGTTCCAGGCGATCAGGTTAAAGGGCAGCGCGTGGTGGCACAGGGATTTCGACGCGAGACTTTTTTTGGCGTAGAACCGCGAACGTCACCTAATGGCCGAAAATATCTGTGGATCAAAGGTGGGCCTCAACATCTGCCGACAGGCCCCGATACGGACGTCACGGCCAATCTGGACGGCTATATTTCGATCACGCCCATGCGTTGCGATCTAACGGCCCATGACACCCTGACCCAGCTTAAAGGTCAGCTTGAATGAAAGACGTGACAGCAGAACGCAAAATGCAATTTCTGTTTGCCCTTCGTTCCAAAGGCGTGCGCGACAAACGCGTGCTGGAAGCCATGGAAAAAATTGACCGCGGCCCGTTCATTCGCGGCTTGTTTGCCGAACGCGCCTATGAAGATATGCCGCTGCCAATTTCCTGCGGTCAAACCATCAGTCAGCCTTCAATTGTTGGGTTGATGACACAGGCGCTGGACCCCCAGCCACGTGACAAGGTGTTGGAGGTCGGCACGGGTTCCGGCTATCAGGCTGCAATTCTTAGCTTGTTGGTGCGACGGGTCTATACCGTGGATCGCCACAAACGCTTGGCACAAGAGGCCCGCACACTTTTTGAAGATCAGAAATTAACCAATATCACCGTTTTCACAGCCGATGGCAGCCACGGCTTGCCGGATCAGGCGCCGTTTGATCGGATCATTGTCACCGCCGCCGCGGAAGACCCGCCAGGCCCGCTATTGGCGCAGCTAAAGATTGGCGGTATCATGGTGGTGCCGGTTGGGCAGTCGGACACGGTTCAGAGCCTTATAAAAGTCACCCGTTCTGAGGCTGGCTATGATTATGAGGAGCTGTGCCCAGTACGTTTCGTCCCCCTTCTGGAAGGATTGGGGCAAGAGTAACGCCACACATAGTGGCAAAACGGCCCGGCAACAGGGCTGATACAATTGAGGACAAAATCATGGGCGTCAAATACCGTAACAAAGTTTTCGCAGGCTTGATGGGTAGCGCATTCTTCGTGCTCGCAAGCTGTGACCAGCCGCTGGATTTCGATCTGCGCGGCTTTGGCGACGGCTTCAACACAAGTGACGCCGTGCGTCGGGTTGCAACCAACCGTCCGCAAGCAGACAACCGCGGTGTTATTTCCTATCCTAACTACCAGGTCGTGGTGGCCCGTGCAGGGGACCAGATCGCCGATATAGCTACCCGCGTAGGTATCCCGGCTGATGAATTAGGCCGCTATAACGGCATTGGTCCCGGCGTCGTGTTGCGGTCAAATGAAATCATTGCGCTGCCACGCCGTGTCCAGGAACCGTCTCCGGAGACCGGGGCCATTGGCACCGGACCGATCCATGATGACAGCGGCATTGATATAAGCAGCCTGGCAGGTGACGCAATTGACCGGGCCGGAAGTACCCCGGCGAAACCGGTCGAAAACTTGGCCAATCAAAGCGGTGCAGAACCCATTCGCCATAAGGTGGAACCGGGCGAAACCGCTTTTTCTATCTCTCGGCTATATAATGTATCAGTGCGGGCATTGTCTGAATGGAACGGACTTGGGCCCGAGCTAGAGGTTCGGTCAGGTCAATTTTTACTGATACCGGTTACAGTTGAAACAGCAGCCCCATCCCAGCAACAATCCTCACCCGGCCAAGGCACCGTCACCCCAGAACCTCCCAGTGCTGCAACCGCTCTTCCCGACACAAACAGCACCCAGACCACTGAAACACCGACCTCTCCGGATTTGGGAAGTGACCGTACATCGGCCTCTGACCAATCGGCATTAGCCATGCCCGCCGATGGCAATATCATTCGCACTTTCACCAAAGGCAAAAATGACGGAATCGACATCGCCGCAGCTGCCGGGACACCAGTACGCGCCGCCGCCGACGGCACCATTGCCGCCATTACCCGCGACACCGAACAGGTGCCGATCATTGTCATTAAACACGCAAATAACCTGCTTACGGTTTACGCAGGCGTTGATGGGCTGACGGTAAAGAAGGGGGCCAAGGTCAAACGTGGGCAAAAAATCGCAGAAATACGCGCGGGTGAGCCAAGTTTTTTACATTTCGAAGTACGTCAGGGATTGGACAGCGTCGATCCAATGAATTTCTTGAACTAGGCCAACCTGCCTAAGTTTTTATGTTAACACCGTTTTTGCCAGCCAAATCTACGCAAAACTGCCAAGCGACGCGTCCGGAACGCGATCCACGCGTCGCTTGCCATTCAATGGCCTGGGCGCGCAATTGTTCACTGTCAATTTTCAGTTTATGCGCTTCACAATACCCGTAAACCATGGCCAGATATTCATCTTGGCTGCAGGGATGAAACCCAAGCCAAAGGCCAAAACGATCTGACAACGACACCTTTTCTTCCACAGCTTCAGATGGGGAAATCGCGGTAGAGCGTTCATTTTCAATCATATCGCGGGGCATCAAGTGACGCCGATTGGAAGTGGCGTACAGGATAACATTGGCCGGTCGCCCTGCTATCCCGCCATCCAAAACCGCCTTTAGTGATTTGTAATGCTGATCATCATGGGAAAATGACAGGTCATCGCAAAACAGCAAAAACCGATAATCACAGGCACGCAGTAGCGCTAATAATCGACCGATCGATGGCAAATCCTCGCGTTGAACTTCAACCAGTTTCAATGGCTGATTAGAGTTGCAAACACTGGCATGAACCGCTTTGACCAGTGACGATTTTCCCATGCCCCGCGCGCCCCAAAGCAAAGCATTATTGGCAGGCAGTCCCCTAGCAAATTGTTGGGTGTTTTGCAGCAATGTTTCGCGGGCCTGATCAATGCCAACCAGCAGATTTAGATCTACGCGGTTGACCGATTTTACCGGTTCAAGACAGTCCGGTCCAACATGCCAAAGAAAAGCATTTGCAACCGACCAATCCGGCGCAGCGGCAGGGGCTGGGGAAAGCCGTTCCAACGCTTGCGCAATGCGCGTCAACGCCGCCTCATTCACAGCGGGGCGCCCCTATCTTCATCCTCTTCATCGTCCAGCAGGCCTTCGGCACGCAATTTTTCGTTACGCTTTTTCTCAACCTGCTTCACCAATTGAATGGAAACCTCATACAGACCATAGACCACCACAAATAGAATAATCTGGGTAATAACATCCGGGGGCGTTACGACGGCGGCCAGCACAAGAATGCCAATTACTGCATATTTTCGAACATTTCGCAGCCCCTCGGCGCTGACCAGCCCAGCCTTGCCCATCAGTGTCAGTAAAACTGGCAATTGAAAACAAAGACCAAACGCCACTATGAATTTGATCGACAGTCGCAGATATTCCTGCACAGACCCCTGAAAATCAACCGCCGCTACAACATCGTTTCCACCATCTACTGAGGGCGCACCTACCTGTTGAAACCCTAGGAAAAAATCAAACGCCAATGGCATGACGACGTAAAACGCAAATGAAGCCCCCAGAAAGAACATGATGGGTGACGCCAGCAGAAACGGCAGGAACGCGCCCTTTTCATTTTTATAAAGACCGGGCGCCACGAACCGCCACATCTGATAACTGATATAAGGAAACGACAGCACCAGCCCGCCAAATAGCGATATTGAAATTGCTACGAAAAAGCCTTCTTGCAGCTTGATCAGGATTAGCCCGCAATCGTTTTGGCCCCGCTCGGCCATGGCACTACAAAGTGGTTCAGTCAGAAAATTAAATATCGGGTTCCACACAGTGAAACAAATGATCATGCCAATGATAAACGCCACGGCAGAATGCATCAGCCGGTTTCGCAGCTCTGTCAGGTGTTCAATCAGCGGCGCAGAGCTGTCTTGAATCTCATCAGCATTGCTCATTTTGCCGACCTCTTAGCAGCAAGCTTTTTCGTCGCAGGTTTCTTAGCCGTGATTTTCTTAGCTGCGGGTTTCTTAGCTGCGGGTTTTTTAACTGTAGGTTTTTTTGCAGCCGGTTTGGCCGCGCGTTTCGCCGCAGGTTTTACAGGGGTTTTCTTTGCAGGCTTGGCCGCTGGTTTTTTGCCGGTTGCACTTGCAGTACCGGCCGCTTCTTTGGCTTCCCGTGCCAGCCGTTCAGTAGCCTTTTTCGCTGTTGCTGCGTGAATTTTCCGGGCGGCTTCGGCGCGTTCCTCTGACAGCGCCTCGGTTGCTGGTCCTTTGGCCGTTGATGGCTTCTTTGCCATCGGGTCCCAATCTTCAAACTTGGTTGCAGCGTCCTTGATCCGATCCAACCCCAGGCTTTTGGCCGAAGTCATTTTCTTCAGATCTTTTGCAACATCGCCAACGCCGGTTTCATCAGCTGCTTCTTCCATGGCACGCGAAAATTCTCGGGCCATGGAACGCGCTTTTGCCGTAAATCGGCCAAGGGTGCGAAACATGCCGGGCAGGTCTTTCGGACCCACGACAATAAGCGCCACAACGCCAATGACTAAAAGCTCGGTCCAACCGATGTCAAACATGTCCTACAACCCCGATTTTGACAGGTCCTCAGACCTTGTCTTTTTCTTCTTCTTCAGGGGTTATGTCGCGGGCCGCTTCGGCCTGCTCTTCTATTTCCTGTTTGCCTTCATCAACACCGCGCTTGAACGAGGTGATGCCTTTTCCAACTTCGCCCATCAATGACGAAATCTTACCGCGGCCAAACAGTACCAGAACAACGACCGCAATCAGCAGTAAGCCAGGTAGGCCAATATTGTTAAGCATGGGGTGTCTCCCTTATCTGGGCGCGCATATGGTGCCCGTTTAATGTCCTGTTCCAGTATCTATTGGCCTTTAGTCATTTGGAAAAGCACCAATATACGGATTCCTTTGATTAATTGATTGTTTGCTTAGGGATCAAGCGTAAGGCACATCTACAATTATACTACTGACAAGTTTATGTCAGTTGTTATAATCCAAAATGACCGAATCGCCCCCTAAAATGAATCGCAAAGACAGGTTGCTTGCCCTGATCGGGCATTTGCGCGATGGGGAATTACACTTAGCAGCCAAAATGGCCCATATTTTTAACGTATCACAACGCACGCTGTACCGGGACATGGATACATTGAAGCAATCTGGCGTACCCATATGTGGCACCCGCGGAACCGGATATCGGCTAACCGCACCCGTTACCTTGCCCCCCATAAACTTGACTATGGATGAGCTGGAAGTCCTGCACCTTGGCCTTGCAGTCATGACGGAAGCAAGCGATCCGGCCTTGCGCCAAAATGCCCGTTCCCTCGCCGAAAAAATTGACGAGGCGTTGCCAGAAGACGGAATTTCACCAACCACCAGCTGGGGACTTGCAGTATTCCCCTTTGCCGATTCTGCTGTAGGCGTGCGCCATATCCCAACATTGCGACTGGCAATCCGCAGCCAACAAAAATTACGAATTTGTTATCGCGATCTAAACAAAAATCAAACCGACAGCATCGTACACCCTTTAAAACTGGAATATTGGGGTCGGGTTTGGACTGTAACAGTGTGGTGCGAAACCGAAAAATCGCCTAAATCTTTGCGAGTTGACCGCATCGTCAAACTAACGGAAATAAAAGAAAAATTTACTTTTTGATAAATTTAAATACATCATGTAAGGCACGTTAGTCTTTGGTTGGAAACACAAAACACCTTTCGCGCCTTATCATAAGCCATAGGGCTATTCCGGGCTTTGGCAAGAACACAGATGGCACAGTCGCCTTTAGTATCGAACCGTCATAATCCATTTTAAATTCAACCAGACTTTCGCGTCCCATGAAGCGTGCGCGCTGAACAACACCACGCGCAGGGGTCCCATCCTGGGGCGTCGGATCTGGGCCAACTCCTGCGCGATCAAAATCTATCCGCAAATGTTGAGGACGAATGATTATCTCAAGTTTCGTACCATTCGCGTGGCCCGGCGCTAGAAAATCCCCGAACGGCGTCGCCACCAGAGCCCCGTGAACTATGCCTTCTATAACATTGATATCACTAAAAAATGCTGCTGCGTCTTTGTCAGTTGGTGTGTTGTAAATATTGTAAGGCGCGCCCCTTTGTACAATTTTTCCATTTCGCATCAACGCAATTTCATCGGCCATCCGCATGGCTTCCGCTGGTTCATGAGTCACCAAAAGAACGGCCGTACCCTCATCCTTTAAAATTTGTAAAGTCGCATCACGAATTTCATCTTTCAGCCTTTCATCCAGGCCCGAAAACGGTTCATCCATTAGCATTATCTGTGGGTTTGGCGCCAGAGCCCGGGCCAGCGCAATACGTTGCTGCTCACCGCCAGAAAGCTGATGCGGAAAGGCTTCAGCCAAATGCGGCAAGTTTACCCGTTCCAACAAATATTTAACGCGTTCAGCTTTCTGACTTCGTGAACCGGACAGTCCAAAGGCTATATTGTCAGCCACACAAAGATGCGGGAAAAGCGCAAAATCCTGAAACATCAACCCGATTGACCGGTTTTCAGGCGGCGTATTCACTTCATCATCAGACACAATTTGGCCATCCACCAGTATTTGGCCGGCATCCTGGCGTTCAACACCTGCGATCATACGCAAAGTTGTGGATTTCCCGCAGCCTGAAGGCCCAAGCAAACATGTGACCTGCCCAGCCATGACCCGCAAAGAAACGGTGTCCACCACAGTTCGGCCGCCATATCGACGGCTTATTTCCTGAATTTCCAATTTTGGGATTGATTGGTCCAATCCGGCTTCGCTCTCGAATTAACTGATAAAAACCATCAGGTTTCAATCTCGATAGCAGCCCGCCCCTGTTGCCGCAAGGGTTTGGCCTGCGCCAGATCAGCCCAAGTCAAATTGTTGCATTCACTGCACCCCCATCCGCAAGGATGTTTTGCCCAACTATAAATCCAGCATGTTGTGAGCAAAGAAAAGCACAAGCTGCGCCAAATTCTTCAATGGTACCATAGCGCCCCACGGGAATTGAGGCGGCGCGCGCTGCCCCGGCTTCCTCGATGCTAATACCCTTTTCCTGTGCAACCTTTTTATCCAACGAAAGGCCGCGATCCGTGGCATGGATGCCTGGTAACAGATTGTTAATCGTGACTCCGTCCGATGCGATCTGACGAGAGGTTCCCGCAACAAACCCAGTCAACCCGGCACGGGCAGCATTGGACAATCCCAATATCGCAATAGGGGCTTTAACAGCCATACTGGTAATGTTTATGACCCGCCCCCAACGCTGCGCCAACATGGCCGGGGCCAGTGCCTGTATCATGGCAATTGGCGTCAACATGTTGGCGTCCAATGCTGCAACAAAATCATCGCGTGACCAGTCAGACCACATTCCGGGTGGTGGACCACCCGCGTTATTCACCAAAATATCAACGTGACCGGCCGCCTCCAACATGGCGGCACGTCCGCTGGCTGTAGTAATATCCGCTGTGACAGTAACCACATCAACCCCAAAGTCTTTTCGGATATCCGTAGCCACTGCTTCAAGTGCTTCGGCCCCTCGTGCATTCATCACCACATCAACGCCTTCTGCGGCTAGTGCACGCGCGCAACCCAAGCCCAACCCCTTTGAAGAGGCGCAAACAACTGCCCGCTTTCCTGAAATACCAAGATCCATTGATTACCCAATCCATTTGATTTTTCTGGACTGTGTCGCAAAGGCAATCCGGTTTCAAATGAAATCCCACCTGAAGTCAGGTAAGAATTCAAACAAATCTATTGTTCGGCTATGAAACTGCCAAACAGGTACCCTGTCCCAAACCCGCTGGTTGCCGTGCCGGTAATCGCGCCGGTGGTAGCCAGATTATCAATCCCCAGGAAGTCGCCGTCAAAATCTGCTGAAATGCCGTAGGTTTCGCCGCCCCCTGTTAAAGTGCCCCCAAGCAAAGCGCTGTAGGTATATTGAATGGCCGTGTTCGCCCCCCTGTTAATTGCACCACTTGAGATCGCTAGTACACCCGCAAGACCATTGGCGTTTTCATCCATAAACCCCGTTGCAGTCCCGGAAATGGAATTTGCCGAAAAATTTGCGGTTAAGGCCAAAGCCCCGGCCATGCCCAGTTCACCACTGCCGGTTTCCACCATCAAATCTATCACCCCGGCAAAAGTCGAACTTCCGCTTATCGGCAGCGAAGTTGGGTCTGTGTCGGTAGTACCAGACCAGGTTGTTTGCATCCCGGTCGCGATGGTCTGGTATGTCTGATAATCCACCGGCGGCCTAGTTTGTCCGCCATCGCCATTCCCACCACAGGCAGCCAGCAAAAGCGCGCTGGCGAGACTTGGTGCATTTAAATTTTTTTTCCACATACGCTGTAAACTGGCGGCATTTGAAAAAATTTCCGTTAACAACTAAAATTGTCGTTATTTATTTAAAACCCTACAGCTGTATCTGTCAGTTATCTTTGGTTGTCCCCCATTTCGCACTGGCCTATATCCCACCCCATGACCGATACGTCTTCAAATATACCCGCCTTACCCACGGAAATCGCCCGTCGCCGGACTTTTGCCATCATCAGCCACCCTGATGCCGGTAAAACCACGTTGACGGAAAAGTTTCTGCTCTATGGGGGCGCCATTCAGATGGCCGGACAGGTGCGCGCCAAGGGTGAAAGCCGGCGCACCCGGTCGGACTATATGAAGATGGAGCAGGAACGCGGGATTTCGGTGTCGGCATCGGCCATGTCGTTTGACTTTGGCGACTTTCGTTTCAATCTGGTGGACACGCCGGGGCACAGCGATTTTTCCGAAGATACCTATCGCACTTTGACCGCGGTGGATGCGGCGGTGATGGTGATCGACGGGGCCAAGGGTATTGAAAGCCAGACGCAAAAGCTGTTTGAGGTTTGCCGTTTGCGGGATCTGCCGATCCTGACATTTTGCAACAAAATGGACCGCGAAAGCCGGGACACATTTGAGATTATCGACGAAATTCAGGAAAACCTTGCGATTGATGTGACCGTCGCCAGCTGGCCCATTGGCGTGGGCCGGGATTTCATCGGTTGTTATGATTTGCTGCGGGATCGGTTGGAACTGATGGACCGCGCGGACCGCAATAAGGTCGCCGAAAGCATTGAGATTAACGGGCTGGATGACCCGAAACTGGCGGATCATGTGCCAGCGGATATGCTGGAAAAGCTGCGCGAAGAAGTTGAGATGGCGCGCGAATTACTGCCGGCGCTGGACAAACAGGCGCTGCTGGACGGCACCATGACGCCGATCTGGTTTGGTTCGGCAATCAACAGCTTTGGCGTACAGGAACTGATGCACGGCATCGCCGATTTTGGCCCGGAACCCCAGCCTACACCTGCCGAGCCGCGCCAGATTTCACCGGATGAAAAGAACGTCAGCGGCTTTGTGTTCAAAGTGCAGGCCAATATGGACCCAAAGCACCGGGACCGGGTGGCGTTTGTGCGATTGGCAAGCGGGCATTTTAAGCGCGGCATGAAGCTGACCCATGTGCGGTCAAAAAAGGTTATGGCGATTTCCAATCCGGTGCTATTTCTGGCCGCCGACCGTGAACTGGCCGAAGAAGCCTGGGCTGGCGACATCATCGGCATCCCCAACCACGGGCAGCTACGCATTGGTGATACCTTGACCGAGGGTGAGGCGCTGCGCGTCACCGGCATTCCGTCATTCGCGCCGGAACTGCTGCAAACCGTGCGGGCGGGTGATCCGATGAAGGCCAAGCACCTGGAAAAGGCGCTGATGCAGTTCGCCGAAGAAGGCGCGGCCAAGGTGTTCAAACCGATGATTGGTTCCGGCTATATCGTCGGCGTGGTCGGGCCGTTGCAGTTTGAGGTTTTGGCGTCACGCATTGAGATCGAATATTCCCTGCCGGTGCGGTTTGAACAATCGCAGTTCAAATCGGCCCGCTGGATCACTGGCCCTAAGGATGCCGTAGAAAGCTTTGCCGACGAAAACAAAGGCCATATGAGCCACGATAATGACGGCGATCTGGTCTACCTGACGCGCCTGCAATGGGACATTGATCGGGTCGAGCGGGACTACCCGGACCTGACGCTGACGGCGACCAAGGAAATGATGGTGTGAAAGAGCCGCCATCTTGTCATTATTGCACCTATGATGGCCGGGATTTCCCCTGCAGAACACATGACAAAATTGATTTGAGAAAAGTCGTGCGGCATTTTTTGCTGGAATTTGAAGCCAACTACGGGCAAAATCCAGACAAGGAATTAGCGAAAAAAAATGAATGGGCATCTGAATGCCTTTATGAATTAGAATATTCATCGCCCGAACTTACATTCCTGTCGGTTTTAGAATTGGTTGCTCAGATAAAGACACGTGAACAGGCCGCCTTTGTCGGGGCTGGTTCACTGGAAAATATCATCGCAAAAAATGGAGATCAATTCATTGACCGGATAGAAGAACATGCTCGCAAGTCTCCGCGATTTCGATACGTTTTGACCGGCGTGTGGCCACAGGGGCAGCAGGATAGTCCGGTATGGGTCCGTGTCGAAAAGGCACGCAAAGGATCGCCCACTATTGACGAAACAGATCAGCTTCCGGAATTCTGATTGCCACCAGGAAAGATACCTTAACCTTCAAGTGGCGCGGCGGATTCCCTCAAATCACCGAACAATCGGCACTTTTAACGGTCAAATGTGGCCGAATTTCCGAAAATTCGAAACAATCAGGTAGATTTGGCGGCTATTGGCCGCATCACGGCAACCTGCATTGACCCCAAGGCGGAATGGCTATAGCCACGCGTCATTCTGGGGCATATTTCGAAAAACCGGCCATACGGGCCAAGCCTCATCATCCGCTACGGGCGTGAAATGTCCGTAAAAACAACGGACCTACATGACAAAATTTTCTGATTTGAAACTGGCACCCAAGGTGCTGAAAGCCATCGACGACGCGGGCTATGAAAGCCCGACACCAATTCAGGCGCTTGGCATTCCACCGGCCCTTGAAGGCCGTGACGTATTGGGCATTGCCCAGACCGGCACCGGTAAGACGGCGTGTTTTACCCTGCCGATGATCACCATGCTGGCCCGCGGACGTGCCCGCGCCCGGATGCCCCGTTCACTGGTGCTGTGCCCGACGCGCGAGTTAGCGGCGCAGGTTGCGGAAAACTTCGACACCTATTCAAAGTATGTGAAACTTTCCAAGGCGTTGCTGATAGGTGGTGTTTCCTTTGGTGAACAGGACAAGCTGATCGACCGGGGCGTTGACGTGCTCATTGCCACACCGGGACGCTTGCTGGACCATTTTGGTCGCGGCAAATTGCTTTTGACCGGCGTGCAGATAATGGTCGTGGACGAAGCGGACCGGATGTTGGATATGGGGTTTATTCCGGACATCGAAGAGATTTTCAGCAAGACACCGTTCACCCGGCAAACGCTGTTCTTTTCGGCCACGATGGCGCCGGAAATTGAGCGGATCACCAACACATTCCTGTCGAACCCGGCCCGCATTGAAGTGGCACGCCAGGCAACGGCTGCGGAAAACATTGAACAGGCCGTGGTCATGTTCAAACCCTCCCGCCGGGATCGTTCGGCCAGTGAAAAACGCAAATTGCTGCGCGACATCATTGATGGCGAAGGTGACAAGCTGAGCAATGCAATGATTTTCTGTAACCGCAAGGTTGATGTGGATATCGTTGCCAAGTCTTTGAAGAAAAATGGCTATGATGCCTCGCCTATTCACGGCGATTTGGACCAGTCGCAACGCACCAAAACCCTGGAAGGGTTCCGTGGCGGCGAATTGCGTCTGTTGGTGGCGTCCGATGTGGCCGCGCGCGGGCTGGATGTGCCAAGTGTGTCGCACGTGATCAATTTTGACGTTCCCAGCCACGCCGAAGACTACGTTCATCGGATTGGCCGCACTGGTCGCGCCGGGCGTGATGGCAAGGCCATAATGATCTGCGAGCCACGCGATGAAAAGAACATGGCGGCGGTGGAAGGGCTGATCAAGAAGGACATTCCACGCGTGACCGTTGGCGGCGGCAAAGCCCCGGAATCGGCCCCAAAACCGGCGGGGGATACCCCGGTTAACGAAGAAAAGCCACGCAATAATCGGCGCAAGAAACCTCAGGGCGAAAAGCCGGTTGAAAAGGCCGTAGAAGCGCCAGAGGCACCTGCGAAACTCGCAGAAAATTCCAAGCCCGCGGATCAGAAACCGACCCCCAAGCCGCGCAATGAACAGCGTCGCGGCGGGCGAGGTGGCAAAAATGGTGTAGTTGGCATGGGCGATCACATGCCCAGCTTCATCGCCAAAAGCTTTGCAGATCGCAGCGACAGCTAAACTGGTCTTGAAGCCTGAAGTTTGGCCCGCATGTAAGTTTTGACAAGACGTTATTTGCTTAAACGAATGGTCTTGTGCAACCTACAAAAATCCGCGATCTCTAGGCGATGAACAATCAAACCAAAGGCCTGCTGATCACCACGCTTGGTGTACTTTTCATTGTACCGGATTCACTGTTTATTCGGTTGATTGATGCGGACAGCCTGACGATTGTTTTTTGGCGTAGCATAATCTCTGGTCTGGTCATTCTGGTTGCAATGTTTTTTTTGCATGGCCGCGGGGCCTTTGGGACAATCACCCAGACCGGCTTGCCCGGTGGCATCTATGCTGTTTCCATGGGTATCAGTGCCATATTCTTTATATTGGCTGTGGAAAATACCAGCGTTGCCAACGTGGTGTTCATCATTGCGACCATGCCTATATTTGCCGCAACCTATAGCCGGTTGTTCCTGGGTGAACCCATTGGCAATCGGATGATCCTGACAATTCTCGGCGTTGCATCCGGGCTGGCGGTGATCGCCTATGGCACCGGTCAAAGTCAAAGCGGTGGCATGCTTGGTAATTTTTACGCCCTATGTTCAGCAGCCACATTCGCGGCGGCACTGACGGCATCGCGCAAAGCGCGGAACGTTTCAATGGTTCCAATGATCTCTGTGGCCTATATCGGGACGGCTTTGCTGGTCTGGCCATTCACCGATATATTCGCTGTTGTGCCAGATCAGTGGTGGCTGATCGGGGTGCATGGCGCGGTGATTATTGTATTCAGTACCGCGTTTTTGTCTATCGGGCCGCGCTATATCACGTCTGCCGAGGTGTCACTGTTGATGTTGCTGGAATCCATTCTTGCGCCATTGCTGGTGTGGGCAATACTGGGGGAAAACCCCGGACAATGGGTGCTGATAGGAGGGGCGGTAATTGTCGGTGTGCTGTTGGTTTCAAATGCAATTGCATTGGTGCGTACGAACCGCGCCTAGCCCACGGCACAGTGGATCGTAGAGTTCTCGAAAAATGGGGTGGTCAACCGCTGTAACGGTATATTTCGCAATTTTCCATGGCGTAGCCCACCAGTTCCTTAAACACATTGCCATGGGCCACCAGCGCGATTGGTCTTGGTGACAGGTCTGCGATGGATTGCATGTATTGGCGGATGCGCGGCGCGAAAATATCCTGTGGCTCAACTGTGTAACCAAGCTCATTTTCTTCCCCAATATGCCACCAGACATCCGGCAGGTGGTCAAAATTCAACTCAGGAAAGTCAGTTTTCAGTGCGGCGGGTGAGCGCCCAACATCACAACTGTGGCTAAGTTGTTCATGGGGGCCCAAGACCACATTCAGCGGCAGGTCATCCTGAAATATATGCTGGGCTGTTTGGATTGCTCGGGTGAAGGGCGATACCAGAACATGTTGGATGCCCAGTTCAGCAACCTTAATACGCGCCTGTTTGGCCTGCGCCTCGCCCTTGGCCGTTAAGGGCGCATCAAATATCATCGGGTCAGCTGCCCCGGATTGAAAGGCTGCGTTAAATTCGGACTGGCCGTGGCGGATCAAGTAGATGGGCATAAATTTTCCTATTGGTTTGGCGGATTACCCACCCAACCGGCTGATCACCACAGAAACCTCTGGCTTTTTTCCAACTTCATCCCGGGCGACTTTGCGCACAAGGCGGCGCAGGGCTTCGGTTAGTTTATCGTCATCGCGCATGGTCTTTTTGTCGGCCCGCATCAGAAGCTGGGTAAGGTCATTTTCCAACACCTCAACCAGTGACGCACCGGAGGCACCGGTTTCGGGCAGGCCCATAATTTCGCACCAAGCGTCACCAAGCGGCGCGTTATTTTCAACGATCAGCGTCACCATGACATGGCCGTTCAGCGCCATGCGGATACGGTCACGTACCACACCGTCCATGGCGCCGATCTGGCTGCGACCATCCAGATAGGTACGCCCGGTGTCTACATATTCGGCGATTTTGGGTTTGTTACCGGACAGGTCCAGCATGACGCCGTTTGGCGCAATGACGGATGCAATACCGCCCGCCTCGCCCAGTTTTGCATGCGCCCGCAAATGCCGGTGTTCGCCGTGCATCGGGATCAGGAATTGTGGGTTGATCAGCTTATGAATCGCCTGCAAATCAGGCCGGTTGGCGTGGCCGGACACGTGGTAGGCGCCCATTGTGTCATCCACCACATCTACGCCCATTTCGGAAAATGCATTGACGATGCGAGATACGGATTTTTCATTGCCGGGGATGGTTTTTGAGGAAAACAGCATTGTGTCGCCGTCTTTCAGGCTAAGCCCCAGATATTTACCGCGGCTTAACTGAGCAGTTGCGGCGCGGCGTTCACCTTGGGAACCTGTGGCCAAGACCATCAGGTTTTCGCGCGGCACGTCTTTGGCATCTTCGGCGCTGATGGTGTTGGGAAAATCTTTTAAGATGCCCACCTCAACCCCGGCGCTGACCATGCGGCGCATTGCGCGGCCCAGTAATACGACGGAACGACCGGCGGCGATGCCCGCATCGGCAAGGGTTTTCACGCGGGCGATGTTGCTGGCGAATGTGGTGGCGACAACCATGCCGCGGGCGGATTTGACCAGATCAACGATGGCGGGGCCGACTGTGGTTTCTGAACGTCCGGGATCCGGGGAAAACACGTTGGTTGAATCACACACCAGTGCGCGCACGCCTGATTTGCCGATAATTGCCCAGAATTCCGGATCATGGGCTTCGCCGACGCCGGGGGTTTCGTCGGTTTTGAAATCGCCGGTATGGACGATGCGCCCTTGTGGCGTGTCAATAATCAGGGCCGAGCTTTCGGGGATCGAATGGGCCACCGGGGCAAAGGCCACGGTGAACGGACCGGCGGTGACGGTTTCGGGGTGCGCGGCAATGGTGTGAATTTTACGCTGATCCAACCCGTGTTCTTCGAATTTCAACCGCGCCAGATGGGCGGTGAAGGCGCGCGCATAGACCGGGGCCTGAATGCGGTTCCATAGATGGGCGACAGCGCCGATATGATCCTCATGGGCGTGGGTGATGAAGATGGCGTCAATGCGCTTGGCGCGTTGTTCAATCCAGGCGATATCGGGCATGATCAGGTCAACGCCCGGGGTGGTGTCCATGTCGGGGAAGGCGACGCCCAGATCGACAAGGATATAGCGTTCCTTGCCCTTGGGGCCGTAGCCGTAAACGTAGCAATTCATCCCAATCTCACCCGCGCCACCGAGGGGGAGATAGATCAAGCGGTCATTGGCCATGGTCAGGGATTGTCCTTGTTATATTGGTGGATCACGGTCAGGCCGTGCATTGTCAGATCATCTTCTATCAGGTCAAACAGGTTTTCACCCTGCGCAAACAGAGGGGCCAAGCCACCTGTACCGATAACCTTCATCTTGCGGCCGTATTCGGCCTTAATCCGGTTGATCATGCCTTCAATCAGGCCGGTGTAGCCCCAGAACACACCTGATTGGATACAGGCAATGGTGTTGGTGCCAATCACCTGTTCCGGCTGGCTGATATCCACATGCGGCAGGGCCGCGGCACCCTGATGCAGAGCTTCCAGTGATAGGTTCACACCGGGGGAAATCACCCCGCCGACATAGGCGCCGTCCTGTGCGACCACGTCGAAATTCGTAGCAGTACCGAAATCCACCACCACCACATCACCGCCGTGGCGCGAGAATGCCCCTGCGGCATTGGCCAGCCGGTCGGGTCCGACGCGGGTGCCGGGATCAACCCGTGGGTCAACCGGCAATTTGCATTCAGGTTTACCCACGACCAGTGGGCGACAGCCAAAGTGGCGATCACACAGAACCCGCAGGTTAAACACCACGCGCGGTACTGTGGAGGATATGATCACCTCATCAATATCCACGTCAATTTTCTGGGCCCGCATCAGGGTGGACAGCCAAACAAAGTATTGGTCAGCCGTGCGCTGATGTTCAGTTGAGGCCCGCCATGAGCCTAAAAAAATTTTACCGTCCCAAATGGAAAACACGGTATTGGTGTTGCCGGTGTCAATGCAAAGCAGCATATCGCCCCCTAGAAGAAAATGTCAGCGGCAGGAATAGCCTGTCGGCCCCTGGCTGTCGACAGGATAAGCTGACCGCTGGCGTCGATGGTTTCAAAGGTGCCGGTGGTTTCGGACTTGCCGGTGCGGGCGGTGATGACCTGACCGATGCGGGCAGCGCGGGCCAGCCACGCGGTGCGGATGGGGTCAAAGCCGTAGGTTGTGAACTGGTGTTCCCATTTGGCGTAGGCCGGGGCCAGTAGCGCCAGGAATTCGGGCGGTGTGACCAGTGCGCCTGTTTCGGACAAAAGCGACATCGGCGGCGTTGCGTTTTGTTCGACATCGCCAGCACTGGGGGCGGTGTTTAGATTAACACCAATGCCAATGGCAAGGTGGTTAGTCTTGCCCCCCGAACCGACGCTTTCCAGCAGTATACCGGCCAGTTTACCACCGTTCAGCAGCACGTCATTGGGCCATTTCAGGGCGAAACTATCGGTGCGCCCGGATGCGGCAACCAGTGCGTCAAACAGTGCTAATGCGGCCACGAAGGAACGCAAGGCGACCTGCGCCGGGGGCTCTGACGGGTGCATCACATAGGTGGCGGCGAAATTGCCGGTTGGGTCGGACCATGCCCGGCCCCGCCTGCCCCGGCCCTTGGTTTGCTTTAGCGCCAGTATCCATTCAGGGCCTGCAAGGGTTGGTGCGATGCGCGCAGCCTCGGCATTGGTGCTGTCGACCTCATCTAATACACGTCGACCTACACCGTCGGGCCAGTCGGTTGGCTTAGTTGACAAGGGCCGCAGCCGCGTTGGCAGCAAGGGTTTCGATGCCAAACAGGTTGATCACACCCACAACCATGATAGCGGCGGACCCCATCAGGAACAGCCATTGCACCGGGGCCATCTGGCCATCAATGCTGTCGCTGTCTTCGCCAAAATACATGTAGAAAATGATGCGCAGGTAATAAAACGCGCCAATGACCGACGCAATTACCCCGGCAATGGCCAGCCATGTCATATTGGCGTCTACGGCGGCCTTCAGCACGTAAAACTTACCAAAGAAGCCCACCAACGGCGGCACCCCGGCCAGTGAAAACAGCAGTACCAGCATGGCCAGCGCTTTCAGCGGCTCCTTTTTGGACAGCATGTTCAGGGCACCGATATCGGTGACCGGGCGGCCGTCACGCTCCATAGAAAGGATGAACGCGAAAGTGCCGATATTCATGGTCACATAGATCGCCAGATAGATCAGCATGGCCTGCACGCCGCCCACGGTTCCGGCGGCCAGCCCCATCAGGGCGAAACCCATATGCGAGATCGAGGAATAGGCCATCAGGCGTTTGATGTTGCGCTGGCCAATGGCGGCGATTGCGCCAAGGAACATGGAGGCCACAGACAGCAGCGCGATGATCTGGGACCAGTCGGCGGTGATGCCGCCAAAGGCGTCAAAAAGCACCCGTGCGAACAGCCCCATGGCGGCGACCTTGGGGGCTGTTGCAAAGAACGCTGTGACCGGTGTGGGCGAGCCTTCGTATACATCCGGCGTCCACATGTGGAACGGCACGGCAGAGACCTTGAACGCCAGTCCGGTGATCATGAACACCAGCCCGAACAGTAACCCAAGTGAAACATCACCTGTGGTCGCGGTTTGGATGATGCCGGAAAATGAGGTGGTGCCAGCGTAGCCGTAGGTAAGCGAGGCACCATATAACAACAGGCCCGAGGACAGCGCGCCAAGCACGAAATATTTCAACCCGGCCTCTGTGGATTTCACGCTATCCCGGCGCAGGGAGGCGACCACATAAAGCGCTAGTGATTGCAGTTCCAGCCCCAAATAAAGCGACATCAGATCACCGGCGGACACCATCATCATCATGCCGATACTGGCCAGCGCTAGCAGGATTGGATACTCAAAGCGAAGTAGTCCAGCCTTGGTCATAAAGCTTTCGCTCATCAACAATATCGAGGCCCCGGCCAGCAGCAGGGTGACCTTGGCAAATCGGGCAAACGCATCATCAACGAACATGCCGTTAAAGGCCACATTCGTGCCTTCACCATTCAGCCCGATCCACGCGGCCAGCCCGGCCATCAGCGCGGCTGTGGCCCACAATATGGTCGGTGCGGTTTTGTCCTTGCCGCCGTAAGCCCCGAACATCAGGGCAGCCATGGCGAATATCGCCAGAATCACCTCTGGCAGGACGGCTGAAAAATCGGCAGATGTCATTTCATATGTCCCTAATTATGCGCAGCTGTGGCGACAGTTTCCTGCATCGGCAGGGCGGCGTGGTAATTGGCAAGCAGGTTTTCGACCGACGGGCCGATAATGTCAGTGACCAGCGCCGGGTAGATGCCCAATAGCAGGGTCATGAACACCAGCGGCGCGAATATAGCTTTTTCACGGCCTGTCATATCGGTGATGGATTTCAGGCTTTCCTTAATCAGTTCGCCCATGACGACGCGGCGGTATAGCCACAGCGCGTAAGCCGCCGACAGGATCACGCCCGATGTGGCAAACGCAGCCACCCAGGTGTTGGTCTGGAAAATACCCACGAGGGTCAGGAATTCACCGACAAACCCGGATGTTCCCGGCAGGCCCACATTGGCCATGGTGAAGAACATGAATATCAGAGCGTAGGCCGGCATCCGGTTCACCAGCCCGCCGTAAGCAGCGATGTCGCGGGTGTGCATGCGGTCGTAGATCACGCCGACACAAAGGAATAATGCGCCTGAGATAAAGCCGTGGCTGATCATCTGGAAAATCGCGCCGTCCAGCCCCTGCTGGTTGGCGGCGAAGATGCCCATGGTCACGAAACCCATATGGGCGACCGATGAATAGGCGATCAGCTTTTTCATATCTTCCTGCACCAGCGCTACCAGTGACGTGTAGACAATGGCGATGGCGGACAGCCACAGTATCGTGGTGGCCATGACGTCAGCCCCTACGGGGAACATCGGCAGGCTGAACCGCAGGAAGCCATAGCCACCCATTTTCAGCAGGATAGCGGCCAGCACCACGGAACCGGCTGTGGGGGCCTGAACATGGGCATCCGGCAGCCAGGTGTGGACCGGCCACATGGGCATTTTGACAGCGAAGCTGGCGAAGAAGGCAAGGAACAGCAGGGTTTGCAAGCCGCCGACGATCTGGAAGCCCCAGACGGACAGCGCGGAATGGCTAAAGTCGTGGTTCATCAACGTCGGGATGTCGGTGGTGCCTGCATCCACAAACATGGCGACCATGGCCACCAGCATCAGCACGGAACCCAGGAACGTATAGAGGAAGAATTTGAACGCCGCATAGATGCGCTGTTTGCCGCCCCAGATGCCGATGATCAGGAACATCGGTATCAGGCCTGCTTCAAAGAACAGGTAAAACAGGATCAGGTCCAGCGCCATGAACACGCCCAGCATCAGCGTTTCCAACAGTAGGAACGCGATCATGTATTCCTTAACTCGGGTTTCCACATTCCAACAGGCGGCAATAGTCAGGGGCATCAGGAACGTGGTCAGCATGACGAACAGCACCGATATGCCGTCAACGCCCATTTTGTATTGCATACCCAACAGCCAGTCAGACCGTTCAACAAACTGGAACCCAGTGTCGGACGGATCAAACTGAATAAGAACTGCAACGGAAACTAAAAATGTCGCTGATGTCGCGATCAGGGCCAGCCATTTGGCATTGCGCTGTGCAGCAGCATCATCGCCGCGCAGGAAAAACGCCAGAATGGCGGCGGCCACAAGTGGCATGAAAGTGATAATCGACAGTAAGTTCTCCATCAGCCAGCCCCGCCGCTAAGGGTCACAATGGTGATCAGGATGGTGATGCCAATGACCATAGCAAATGCGTAATGGAACAGATAACCCGACTGCGCCCGGCCCGCGAGTCGGGTGAAAAATGGCACAAGCCCCATAGCGATACCGTTCAGGGTGCCGTCAATAATCGTGCCATCGCCGCGTCTCCACAGTGTACGGCCCAGCCACTTTGCCGGGCGGATGATGGCCCAGTCGTAGATTTCGTCAAAGTACCATTTGTTCAGCAGGAACAGGTAAAGCGGGCGCTGGTTGGCCGCAAGTCGGGCGGGCCAGTCGGGGCGGCGGATGTAGAACATATAGGCAGTGAACAGGCCCAGCAGCATGGCGATGAACGGCGAGATTTTGACCCAGTTTGGAACATGGTGGGCATCATCCAGCACATGGTTGTCCGGGTGCATGAAAATCGCGCCTTTGGGGGCAGCGTGGATGTCAGTTGGCGTGGCGTGGGTGTCGGTATCAGAAGTTTCAGTGGTTTCCGTGCCATGGCCAGCGTCTGCTGCTGCGTGCGTTTCCATGCCAAAGAATGTGTTCAGCCGGTCATGGTCGCCAAAGAACGGCGCCAGCCAGATCATACCGGCAAATACTGCACCCAGCGCCAATACACCCAATGGCACCAACATGGTCAGCGGGCTTTCCTGCGCATGATCGTGTGTGTGTTGGTCGCCCTTTGGTACGCCCCAGAATGTCATGAACATCAACCGCCAGCTGTAAAAACTGGTGAACATCGCGGCGATGACCAGCAACCAGAAGGCGTAGGACTGCCCCGAGGCAAAGGCGCTTTCGATGATGGCGTCCTTGGACAGGAATCCGGCAAAACCGATGGTGGTCAGCGGGATACCAACGCCGGTGATGGCCAGCGTGCCGATCATCATTGCCCAGAATGTTTTCGGGATCTTGTGGCGCAAACCGCCGTAATTGCGCATGTCCTGTTCATGGTGCATGGCGGTGATCACCGAGCCTGCGCCAAGGAACAACATCGCCTTGAAAAACGCGTGAGTGAACAGGTGGAACATGGCGACGGAATAAACACCGACACCGGCCGCAACGAACATGTAACCCAGTTGGCTGCAGGTCGAATAGGCGATGACGCGCTTAATGTCGTTCTGTACCAGACCAACAGTGGCAGCAAAAAACGCGGTGAAGGCACCGATGGCAACGACGAACAGTTTCGCCTCTGGTGCGAATTCAAACAGTGGTGACATGCGGCAGACCAGAAACACGCCAGCGGTGACCATGGTAGCGGCGTGGATCAGGGCGGAAACCGGGGTCGGGCCTTCCATCGCGTCGGGCAGCCAGGTGTGCAGAAACAGCTGCGCCGATTTGCCCA
Organism: Paracoccaceae bacterium; assembly: GCA_965224795.1. Taxonomy (GTDB): domain Bacteria; phylum Pseudomonadota; class Alphaproteobacteria; order Rhodobacterales; family Rhodobacteraceae; genus NVTR01. The sequence continues at coordinate 508,082 of CBDDAE010000001.1, forward strand.
TGGCGCCGATGAACAGCAAAACGGCCAACAGGTTGGCGGCGTTCCAGTCGGCCCAGAGGAAATGGATTTGGGTTTCGGCCAGCTGCGGCGCGGCGGCAAAAATATCATCCAGACGGATGCTATCGACCAGTAGGAACAACCCGAATATGCCAAGCGCAAAGCCGAAATCGCCGACCCGGTTGACCACGAACGCCTTAATGGCGGCGGCATTGGCGCTTGGCTTTTTGTAGTAGAAACCGATCAGCAGGTAGGATGCGACACCGACGCCTTCCCAGCCGAAAAACATCTGCACCAGATTGTCAGCGGTGACCAGCATCAGCATGGCAAAAGTGAAAAACGACAGGTAGGCAAAGAAACGCGGGCGATAGCTGACGCCTTCGCCAAAGTGATCGTCATGGGCCATGTAACCAATGGAATAGACGTGCACGAGGCTGGAAACCGTGGTGATCACCACCAACATGATGGCGGTCAGACGGTCCAGACGGATGCCCCAGTCGGTGGACAGGCTACCGCTTTCTATCCAGCGCAGGATCTGGATATGCTGGGTCTCACCATCAAAGGTCAGAAAGATGATCCAGCTTAGGATGGCCGACAGGAACAGCATTGCCGTGGTCAGGTATTGCGCGCCTTTGTCGCCAATAATACGCCAGCCGAAACCGGCAACAAGTGCTGCGATTAGGGGGGCAAAAAGAATTGTGGTTTCCATGGGTGCCCTTAACCTTTCATCACGTTGACGTCTTCAACGTCGATGGTGCCGCGGTTGCGGAAGAAACAAACAAGGATGGCCAGACCAATGGCGGCCTCAGCCGCGGCGACGGTCAGAACGAACAGGGTGAAAACCTGGCCGACCAGATCACCCAGATGCGCCGAGAACGCCACCAAGTTGATGTTGACAGCCAGCAGCATCAGCTCAATCGACATCAGGATGATGATGACGTTCTTGCGATTTAGGAACAGGCCGAAGATACCGATCACAAACAGGGCAGCGGCCACTGTGAGATAGTGTTCAAGTCCGACCATTTTTGTCCCGTCCTGTATATTCTGTTCCGAAATCTTTCAAAGATTTCAGATCGACTTTTTTAAAATATATCGCGCTCACAACCCCTGCCCCGGTTTCACGTCCACCAGCTCCAGCGCCGCTTCCGGATCGCGGTGCATTTGCGCCATGACGTTCTGGCGTTTCACGTTTGGACGGTGGCGCATGGTCAGCACAATCGCGCCGATCATTGCCACCAGCAGGATCAGCCCAGCCAGTTGAAACAGCAGGATGTAGTCGTCATAGATCAGCACGCCCAGTGCGGCGGTATTATGGACCTCGTTCAGGTCGGGTGTCGTAGCGGCGCGCAAGCCAAGCGCCTGATCAGAGACCTGCCAGGCACCAAGCGCCAGCGTCAATTGCATCAGGATCACAATCCCGATCAGCAGGGCAACCGGCAAGTATCCTGCCATGCCGCCGCGCAGTTCGGCGAAATCAACGTCCAGCATCATGGTGACGAACATGAAAAGTACGGCAACCGCGCCAACATAGACGATAATCAGCAACATGGCGACAAATTCAGCGCCCAACAGCACAAATAGCCCGGACGAAGAGATGAATGTCAGGATCAGCCAAAGCACCGAATGCACCGGATTTTTGGAAACCACAGTCAACAACCCGGCGGTAACCACCGTGATGGCGAACAGGTAAAAGGCAAAATCAACAACGCTCATGCATCTTCCCCTTTGGTGTCGGCAAACGTGGCGCGGGCAAATTCCAGCGCGCGGGTCATCGCGGGTAGGCCGCCAAGCACTGACATCTGGGTGATGACTTCGGCAATTTCCTGTTCAGATGCGCCAGCTTCCAGCGCGTGCGACACAGTGGTTTTGAACATCGGTTCGACCGGTGCGCCCTGTACTGTCAAGCCGGCCAGCATGGCCAGCAGTCGGGTTTTAGCGTCTAAACCGCCGGGGTTCATGGTTTTACCCCAGAACATATCCATCATGTCTTTGGGCATTTTCGGCATCATGCCTTCAAACCCCTTGGCCTGAAATTTTTCAAGCTCGGGGTTGAAGTCAGCGACCATTTTCTGGCCCTGCTTCATCATGGTTTCAAACATTTTGCTGAAATCACTCATCGGTAAGGTGCATCCATTTCCAGGTTGCGGGCGATCTCTGCTTCCCAGCGGTCGCCGTTTTCCAGCAGTTTAACCTTGTCATAAAACAGCTCTTCGCGGGTTTCGGTGGCGTATTCGAAATTCGGGCCTTCAACGATGGCGTCCACCGGGCAGGCTTCTTGGCAAAAACCGCAATAGATGCATTTGGTCATGTCGATGTCATAGCGCGTTGTGCGGCGACTGCCATCTTCACGCGGCTCAGCGTCGATGGTGATGGCTTGTGCGGGGCAGATGGCTTCGCAAAGTTTGCAGGCGATGCAGCGTTCTTCGCCATTTGGATAGCGGCGCAGGGCGTGTTCACCGCGAAAGCGTGGAGAAAGCGGGCCTTTTTCGTGGGGGTAGTTCAGCGTCGCCTTAGGGGCGAAAAAGTATTTCAGCCCCAGCTGAAAGCCTTTGATGACGTCCAACAGCAAGAAATATTTCGCAGCGCGGGTATAGTCAAATTGTGCCAAGTCTTATCCTCCAACTGACCAGCGGGCATAAGTGCCCCAGAACCAGCCAAATTGCGCCGCAAAGGCCACGAAAACCACCCAGGCCAGTGACATGGGCAAAAACACTTTCCAGCCGATACGCATCAACTGGTCATAGCGGTAGCGCGGGGTGATGGCCTTGACCATTGCAAAGATGAAAAAGAAGAATCCCATTTTGGCAACCATCCACAGCGCCCCGTCCGGCAGGCCGGGGATTGGGGACAACCAGCCGCCAAAGAACATCAGCGATGTCAGCGCGCACATCAGGAAGATGGCGATGTATTCGCCGGCCATGAACAGTAGGAACGGGGTGGCGGAGTATTCAACCTGATAACCAGCAACCAGTTCGCTTTCTGCTTCCGGCAGATCAAAGGGTGGGCGATTGGTTTCAGCAAGTGCTGAAATAAAGAACAGGATCAGCATTGGGAAATGCGGCAGCCAGTACCAGTTGAGCAGGCCCAGATCACCTGATTGAGCGCGCACTATATCGCCAAAGTTCATGGAACCTGTCGTCAGGATCACCCCAATGATGATCAGGCCGATCGACACCTCATAGGACACCATTTGTGCCGCCGATCGCAGAGCGCCAAGAAAAGCGTATTTGGAGTTTGAGGCCCAGCCGCCCATAATGACGCCGTATACTTCCAGCGAAGACACGGCGAACACAAACAGGATGGCGACGTTGATTTCGGTCAGCACCCAGGTGTCGTTGAACGGTATAACCGCCCAGGCGACAACGGACATGACAAAAGCGATAAGTGGGGCCAGCATAAACACTGGTTTGTCGGCACCGGCGGGGATCACCACTTCTTTCACAACGTATTTTAGTGCATCGGCGACAGTTTGCAAGGCACCGTAAACCCCAACCACGTTTGGCCCACGCCGCAATTGCACTGCGGCCCAGATTTTGCGGTCTGCGTAAACCAGAAACAACAATGAGATCATCACAAAGCCGATAACCAGCAGCCCTTGGCCAAATATCAGGGTGAATATCCCGAAAGGTGTTGCCAGAAAATCAGCCATTTTGCCCCTGTCTTCAGACCGTCGGTATGCCCAGTGTCGCGCAGTTTTGCACCGTTATTTCGGCGTCTATAGTACGCAAACCTTGCGGCAATGTTGCTGAGATTGTGTAAACCGCATCTGCCGCCCAAATACCAGCATCAATTGTCACATTTGTACGGATATGGCGGGCAAATCCGTAGCCCCGTTTCAGGGCATATTGGGCGATGGCGCATTCGGCGTAGGCGGCGACATCGTCATTGTTAAGTGCGCCGGTCATTGTGACGCGCATATTAACCAGATCAACATCAAGAAGATCGCGCTGTATGCCGTTGTAAACAGGGGTAAAATCATCGTTCAGGGGTGGTTCATCGCTGGTTGCCGGAGCATCACATGCGCCAAGCAACACTGCTATCCCAAAGCCGATCAGGGGGAGTTTGGCTGACATTGCCGGGCTATTCCGCAGCTATTTGTGCCTTTGAATGCGCCGACGCAATGCCGGACAATTCGCCCATCAACTTGCTGGCCCGCGCCACCGGGTTACTCAAATAAAAATCGTTAACGGCATTTCGGAAGCTGGCCTTACCCAGTTTGCCGGGGTTCAGCGGTTGCCAGTCATTTTGTGGCACCTGATCAATGGCTTGCAGATGAGGAACCACATGGGTCAGCGTTTCGCGCAAGGCGCTTAATGTGTCATAGGTCAGTGTCGCATCCAATTCGCCGCTAAGCGCGCGCAGGATGGCCCAGTTTTCTTTGGCTTCGCCCGGCGCATAACCGGCGCGCCCGGCCAGTTGGGGGCGGCCTTCGCTGTTTACAAACAGCGCGTTTTCTTCGGTATAGGCGGCACCGGGCAGGATGATATCGGCGCGGTGTGCGCCACGGTCGCCGTGGCTGCCCTGATAAATCACCACCGGTCCGTCTTTGATATCAACCTCATCAGCGCCAAGGTTATAGACCACTTCGGCATCTTTCAGCGCGGCTTTCATGCCACCCGTGGTGGTGGCGTCAACGTCCATGGCACCGACACGACCAGCGGCGGTGTGCAGCACCAAGAATTTGGATTTGGTCAGTTCTGCCAGCTTCATGGCGTCGGCCAATACGGCGGCACCGTCGGCTTCCTGCAGCGCGCCCTGCCCGATGATGATGATCGAATTCATATCCTTGACGGGGCCAAATTTATGGCCCAGCAAAGCGGTCAGCGCGGCGCGGTCCGTGCCTGCGTGGAAATATTCGTAAGTCAGATCGACGGCTTCACCGACCAGCCCGATATTTGCGCCATTGCTCCAGGCTTTGCGAATGCGGGCGTTCAGAACCGGGGCTTCCACCGCCGGGTTGGTGCCGATCAGCTGGATCATCTGGGCGGTGTCGATGTCTTCGATGCTGGCGGTGCCAACATAGGCGGAACGATTGCCGGCTGGCAGTTTGGCATTGTCCACGCGGCATTCCACGCTACCGCCCTGCCCCTCAACCAGTTGCTTCAGGGCAAACGCGGCCTCAACCGGCACCAGATCACCGATCAGTCCAGCGATCGTTTTGCCCTTCATGGCTTTGGCCGCGGCTTTCAGCGCCTCATCCCAGCCCACAGGTTTCAGCTTACCGTTTTTGCGAATGTACGGGGTATCAAGGCGTTGGCGGCGCAAACCGTCCCACACAAACCGGGTTTTGTCGGAAATCCATTCTTCATTCACCCCGTCATGGTTACGCGGCAGAATGCGCATGACTTCACGTCCCTTGGTATCCACCCGGATATTGCTGCCAAGGGCGTCCATCACATCAATGGTTTCGGTCTTGGACAGTTCCCAAGGCCGGGCGGTGAAGGCGTAGGGCTTGCTGACCAACGCCCCAACCGGGCACAGATCAATGATATTGCCCTGCAAATTACTGTTCAGGGTTTCACCCAGATAGCTGGTAATCTCGGCGTCTTCACCGCGACCGGTTTGCCCCATCACGGTGATGCCAGCCACTTCCGACGTAAATCGCACACAACGGGTGCAGGAAATGCAGCGGGTCATGTGGGTTTCGACCAGCGGGCCAAGATCAAGGTCTTCGGTGGCGCGTTTGGCTTCACGGTAGCGGGAAAAATCTACGCCATATGCCATGGCCTGATCCTGCAGGTCGCATTCGCCGCCCTGATCGCAAATCGGGCAATCCAGCGGGTGGTTGATCAGCAGGAATTCCATCACCCCTTCACGGGCTTTTTTCACCATCTGCGAGTTAGTTTTCACCACCGGTGGTTCACCTTCCGGCCCCGGGCGCAGGTCGCGCACCTGCATGGCGCAACTGGCGGCAGGTTTTGGCGGGCCGCCGACGACTTCAACCAGACACATCCGGCAGTTTCCGGCGATGGTCAGGCGTTCGTGGTAACAGAAACGGGGCACTTCGACGCCAGCAACTTCGCAGGCCTGAATAAGCGTCATGGCACCGTCGACTTCTACTTGGGTGCCGTCGATGATGATTTTCTTCAGGTCTGACATCAGGTGCTCGCTTGTCAAATGGGCGGTCTAACACCCGGTGGTTACTGATACGCTACCAGGTCCAGAGCAGTTCCCCGATCAATGACCCCTTAGCAATTTCCGCGCGTCCCAATGAGCAATACGAGGCTTCATTGCCGCGCACAACGCCGTTTTCGGCTAAGTAGCTGTCAATTTCTGATTTCACCCGCTTGCGTTCAGCCGGGCTATCAAGAAAGGCGCGCACGTCCACCTCTTCGTAACCCTGATCGCGGGCGTATTGTTCAAGGGCCTTGGCCTTGCCAAGCGCGCGCAACATCCGGGCATTGACCGAAGAACAGTTCTTGCGGATTTCATCGGCAATGCCAGCCGATATCAGCGAATGATTGATGTGTTGTTCCTGATTAAGCGGCGTCAGGGCCGTGGCCTGTAACGGCAGCATCAGCATGAGGCAAATAATGAAGGACCGAAGGGGGGATTGGCGGGGAACTAAAAAGCTAAACATCTGCACTACTCCACCGACAGCGCGTTTTCACGCCACCAGTTAAAATCATAAGCCAATGACGTTGGCCCGTTTACGCCCAGCATTTCAAGACGTTTTGCCGCCTCTTGCACTGTGGGGGTATGCCCCACTGTTACGGGCCAGATCACATGTGCCGGGCCTTCTGATTTCTCAAACCAAATATCACGTTTTTTCATGAACTTACCATGAACAGTTTTGTGAACAAAGTTACTAAGCGCCTGTGTAGAGGTCCAGACTGACAAGGTCGAGGCCAAACGCGGATTGCCGCCAAGCGGGCCGTTCAGGTCCAATTGCGCAGCTTCCATGGCGTCATCATCCATCCGCCAGACAAAGCCGTCGGATCGAGCAGCCAATATGTTTACACGGTCAAGATTATTCTGGAACTCAGCAATTTCGGGCCGGTCCCAATCATATTTCAGGATGCCGCGGTTAAATTCGGCGATATGAGTGGATTGACCTGTTTGCATCAGCGCAATTTCAATATTTTCGCCATGGCTTTGTTGGTTTTCACCTCAACGCGAATGGCATCACATAATGCATCAGCCCCTTCCGGGGCGACCCCGTGACGGGCGCGAAGTTCTGTTTCACGCGTTGCCATCTGGGCCTTGCCCGTATCGCTTTCCAGTGATTGCACCGAGGCCACCGGATTATGTCCATCTGCGGCCAGTTTGCCCATCAGATCGACCATAGCAGTCTGCAACCGACGATCATTGACCTTAGCACCGTCACAGGTTTGTCCGGCGGTGGTTATGGCGCTTATTTCTGCCAACGCATCATAGGCATAGTCGGGCAACAGATCATCCTGTGCTGTGGCGGCTAGTGGCAGGGCAAGGAAAATCGCAAGCGCTAGTTTTTTCACGGTGATACCTTTTCAATCATTCCGCCTATTTGGGATTTCGCATCAATTTCCACAAGGGCCTCGGCGCAAAAACTGGCTGTGGGATCAGTGGCGGCGTTGTTGCGATCCAACATCGCCAAAATAAGCGCGTCTGTTTCTTCCTGCGGCGGCAACTGCATGTTGCTTGCCGGGCTGGCGGTGGGAAAACCGTCAGCGGCCAGTTGCGCCAAAACGCCTTGGTAAATATAGCCAATGGCGGTGTGCTTCACCACCACCTGCGGGCAATTATCGGCGTACTGTTCGGCCAGTGACATGGCGATGACAGCATCAAGGTAATAGTCAGGTGCTGGTGGCAATTCAGACTGGGAATGCGCCGACAATATCGGTGACGCCAGCGCAAATGCGGCAATCCAAATCTTAAGGCCCATAATCCTACCCAGTACGTCCGAAAAACTTTTTCCGTGTGTCAGCATGCAGCATTGTACCGGGCTTAGTGTCATAGCTAAAGACCGCGATAACGCGGGTGGCGGAACCTTGCACAGGGGTGACCTGATGGATAGTGTGCTTGCCTTGAAAAATCACCAGATCGCCGGCCATTTGATGCATGGATTTAACGCGGCTGGTGTCGCCGTTATGCAGGGCAGTAACTGCATCATAGCCTTCATCATCCGCACTGCGAGAGTTTGGCACGAATTCAAAGCCGCCACCCTTTTCAGCCTGCCGAAGCAAAAGCGTAACCACGAAGTTTGCATTGTCAAAATGCCAACCAGTCTGCGCACCGGGGGGATAGGATAAAACGTTTAGCCCGGCCAATGGATCGGCGTAGGGGTATAATCCATCCAGACCCAAAATATCGCAGAGCATCTGTTTGAAGTCATCGGAATCATATAGATCACGCAGCCCCCCTGCCGGGATCAGATCATGGGCCAGCGTGGCCGAGGATGTGGTGACTTTGGCATTGCGCGCATGATCCGCTGGCAGAGCATCATCATCGGCCAACAGATAGACGTTGTGGGTTTTTAGTTTGCTGAATGCCTGATCAAGGCTTGGTTCCACCTGGGTCAGCATGGTTTGGATGGTATCAGGAGTGAAAAAATCTGAAATGACCGCCGTGCCGCTGCTTTGGATATCAGCGCGGGCTTTGGCTATATATTCGGGTTGGTTTTTCATGGTTCAGCGCCTTTTGCGTTCCCGGAACGGCGAAATGCCGTCCTTGGCTTTGATTAAGAATGCGTAAGTGACAACGCAGCCCACAAATACCAGACCGGCGATGCACAGGTATATCCAACGCGAAGCAAGGCCGCTGTCAATAGCCATGTGGGCATACCATGCGGGCAGGAACGCGATGGCGGCGGACAGGATGGCGGCGATAAAGCTAAGCAGGCCGTCCCATATGTTGCGGATGAATTTCATTAGCTATTGTGCCGCTGTCTGGTGGCAGGCATTTTTCCGCCAGAGCGTGGCGTCTTGCAAATGCTCCCAACCAAAGGCATGGTCGCTGTCGCCGTTTTGGCGCAGGTGTTCCAGGCGTTCCAAGGCTTCTTCCAAAGTCGGGCGGTGCCCCTTTGGCACCCACCACATGCCAAAATCCATGCTGAATTTCACCTCAAACCAATCATGGCGACGCTCATAAAATTGCCGGTGCACGGTGTTCCAGACGAACTGTTCCAGGCTTTGGACGTCTTCCCAGACGGTCAGGTTAGTGACGTGCAGGGGATCATCGCCGATGGCGTTTGCGGTGTTGCCGGTGCCGGGTTCGCCCGAGCCTTCCATCATCCAGACAAAACCGGGCATGCGTTTGCCAAGGGTGTTGATACGGTCCAGAGCGTTCATGAATTCGGCGACACGTGGGTCGTCGGTTGGGGCGACAAGGCGGCCTATGTTGAGTTGGGCGAGGTGGTAATTTGAGTTCATCAGTCACACAACTCCATGAATTTGAAAACACCATCCATCAAAGCGACTGACTTGCCAAATACAAAATCCCTTCTCAAATTGAACTGCTGCCGACATACCGTCAGAGCGAGCTGCATTGCTAGTTTTTCATCTTCGGGAACAAACGGCAATCCATCCGTCTTGTTCACTTCAATTGTTGGACTACCATCATGAAGTCCCATCCTAACTATCTGATCTTGGATCAACAGGTCCTTTGAGTCCCGATCTTGTTTTACCCATGTGCCATACGGCAAGAAACGGATGTCAAAACTTTGGCCGTCCATCGTTGCGGATTCCGCGTAGGTAACTCGGCCAAACATCTGCTCATCAATACTGCTCGCAACGGAGCCAATTTGCGTTGAAAAAAGACCGCCGCAGCCATGCAGAAAAACAAAGGCGGAAATAGAAAATAAGAACTTAATCAGAGCTACTCCGCCGCCACTGCACTCACCCTGCCCGTCCGTTTTGCTTTAATCCGATCCTCAATTTCCCCGCGGAAATGCCGGATCAGCCCTTGGATGGGCCAGGCCGCCGCATCGCCCAAGGCACATATCGTGTGCCCCTCGACCTGCTTGGTCACGTCCAGCAGCATGTCGATTTCTTCAACCTCGGCTTCGCCTGTCACCAGACGGTCCATGACCCGCATCATCCAACCGGTGCCTTCGCGACACGGCGTGCACTGGCCACAGCTTTCGTGTTTGTAAAACTTGGCCAGACGCCAGATGGCTTTGATCACGTCGGTGTTCTGATCCATGACAATGACGGCTGCCGTGCCAAGACCGGAACGCTGATCTTTTAGCCAGTCAAAATCCATGATCGCTTCTTCGTGCATCAGCTTGCCGGGGATCATTGGCACGGATGAGCCACCGGGGATGACCGCCTTCAGGTTGTCCCAGCCACCGCGAATACCGCCGCAATGCTTTTCGATCAGTTCCACAAACGGGATCGACATGGCTTCTTCCACCACGCAGGGGTTGTTGACGTGGCCAGATATGGCAAACAGCTTGGTGCCGGCATTGTTTGGGCGGCCAAAGCCGGAAAACCATTCCGGGCCTCGGCGTAAAATTGTTGGCACAACGGCGATGCTTTCCACATTGTTCACCGTGGTCGGGCAGCCATACAGGCCAGCGCCCGCCGGGAAAGGTGGCTTCATCCGCGGCATACCTTTTTTGCCCTCAAGGCTTTCCAGCAGTGCGGTTTCTTCGCCGCAAATATAGGCGCCAGCCCCGTGGTGCAAAAACAGGTCAAAATCCCAACCGGATTTGGCGGCGTTCTTGCCCAACAGCCCGGCGTCGTAACATTCATCAATGGCGTTTTGTAGCACTTCGCGTTCACGGATATATTCACCGCGCAGGTAAATGTAACAGGTGTTGGCGTTCATGGCGAAACTGGCGATCAGGCAGCCTTCGATCAACGTGTGCGGATCATGGCGCATGATCTCGCGGTCTTTGCAGGTGCCGGGTTCACTTTCATCGGCGTTGACCACCAGATATGCCGGGCGACCATCGCTTTCTTTGGGCATGAACGACCATTTCAAACCGGTCGGAAATCCAGCACCGCCACGCCCTCGCAGGCCAGACGCCTTCATCTGATCAACGATCCAGTCGCGACCATTTTTGATCAAGCCACCTGTGCCATCCCAATGGCCCCGCGAAATCGCACCCTTAAGCGAACGGTCATGCATGCCGTAAAGATTGGTAAAGATCCGGTCCTGATCCTTGAGCATTATCGCGGTTCCTAATCTTGCTGGCGCGCGCGCCAAATTTGATAAATGACCACCATCGACCAGAAAAGCCCGGCCAGGGCAGCAAAGTCAAACAACAGGGCATAACGCCCAGCCAGGCCGAATTGTTTGCCCAAAAACTGGGCCCCGAGCCACAGGATGATAGTCGCAACAATCACGATGGAAACCATCCGTGCTTTTCGCGCCTGTTCCTGGTCTTGCTCTGGGCCCAATTTGTTTTCTCCCTAGTAAACGCTGCCTTTTTTGACACGCTTGGAAAATTCAGTCACGCCGCCCTTTGCAAGGGTTTTGGCCTGCTTGACCCAGCTGTCACGCGATACGCGGCCCTTAAAGCCTTCCAGGTTTTCATCAACCCATTCGACTTCTTTAGCGCGCCAACCGGCAACCTGATCAAAGTGATACACACCCATGGTATTAAGCATCTTTTCCATCTTCAGGCCGACACCCTTGATTTGCTTAAGATCATCCGCGCCACCGGCACGGGCTTTGTTAAGCATCGCTGGTTTGCCAGATTTTGAAACTGGTTTGCGTGTAGGCTTGGCTTTGGCTTGGGCAGCTTTCTTTGCTGAAACCATGGCCGCACCAGCATCACCCATCAAGGAAGACGCAGCTGCCTTACCTGATTGTTTGGGTTTTTTGGTTGATGTCGTACGTTTCTTGGTTGCTTTGGTACTACGAGAAGCCGACTTAGCAGCAGGCTTTTTGGCGGCAGGTTTCTTAGCGGCAGGTTTCTTAGCGGCAGGCTTTGTTGCAGGTTTGCTAGAAACCGCACTGGTCAGATTTGAAGCCTTGGTTGCCGGGGCCGATGTTGGCGCAGGAGACCGCGTTGAAGATGCACCCAAATTGGCGGAAGAAGACTGACCAAGTCCCATATCACCATCACCTGAATCTCGGTAAAAACCAATCCAAAGCAGGATGGCCACCAGAATACCGATGAGAATTGCCAGCAACAGCGCTGGCCAAAAGGCATAAGCCGCTAAAAATTTAAGCGCTAAGAATGCCAGAACACCGGCAACTATCGCCCATCCCCACAGCTTGCCAGTGTTTTCGCTTTCATAAGAACTCATAACATATCTCCCCGTTTTTCCATTTTTTGTTCTTCAAGATTAGTATTTCGCACGTTTAGAAAATTCTGTCTCACCACCTTTGGCAAGAATTTTGGCCTGGGACACCCATTTGTCCCGACTGGCACGACCCTTAAAGCCCGCCAAGTTATCGTCAACCCACATTATTTCATCTTTGCCCCAGGCGGCGACCTGATCAAAATGGTAAAACCCAAGCGAATTCAGAAGCTTTTCCAGCTTTGGGCCAACGCCCTTTATCATTTTCAAATCATCCGCCCCGGACTTGCGTGGCGTTTTCAAAGCTTTGGGTTTTCTCGCTTTGCCATCCGAAGATTTTACCGTCGCCTTGGGTTTTTTTACCGATTTACCAACTAATGGTGCCGACTTTTTTGCAGCAGCGCCCGCCAACCAAGGCATTGAAAGTCCGACTTCGCTACCATCAATGCGCTTAACTGTATCGCCAAGATCATGGGCCAGCTGCGCGCTGGCATTATACTGGGTACGCCCGCTTTCGTGACCCGTTAAACTAGTCAATCCAGCCAGAGGTTCGGTCGCATATCGACCATTTTGAGGCCCCGGCAGAGGCACCTTGCCTGCTGCAAATTCAACAATAATTTCACTCAGGCGTTCGGTCGTCAGATCCTCATAATAGTCCTTGCCGATCTGGGCCATGGGCGCGTTTGAGCAAGATCCAAGGCATTCCACCTCTTCCCAGCTAAAATTTCCGTCGGCGGAAATTTCGTGGGGGTTGGCAGCAATTTTATCTTTGCAGACACCAATTAGATCTTCGGCACCGCAAATCATGCACGATGTGGTGCCACAAACCTGAATATGGGCAACAGCTCCAACCGGTTGCAGTTGAAACATAAAGTAAAATGTCGCCACTTCCAGCACTCTGATATAAGCCATATCCAGCATATCAGCGATATGTTCGATGGCCGGGCGTGAAAGCCAGCCTTCTTGCTCTTGGGCCCGCCAAAGCAGCGGGATCACGGCGCTGGCCTGACGGGTTTCAGGAAATTTTGTGATCTGGGCCTTTGCCCATCTTAAATTTGCCTTGGTAAAAGCAAAACTGTCAGGTTGGCTGGGATACAGGCGGCGAAGCATTTACAGGATGGCCTTTTTTATCGTTACGTGGTCGATTTTTCCGCGAAAAATCAGGCCTCCGGCAAGGATGTTTTTGGAAAGATGAAAGTCGGGTTTTGCGGGAAATATCATCGATCCACCTCGCCAAAAACGATATCCATCGTACCAATAATTGCAGCAACATCGGCCAGTTGATGGCCGGTGGCCACATAGTCCATTGCCGCCAGATGTAGAAACCCCGGTGCCCGAATTTTGGCGCGGTAGGGTTTGTTGGACCCATCCGAAACCAGATAGATGCCAAACTCGCCCTTGGGGGCCTCAACCGCAGTGTAAATTTCACCTGCCGGAACATGGAAACCTTCGCTGTACAGTTTAAAGTGGTGGATCAGGCTTTCCATATTCGTTTTCATATCGGAACGCTTTGGCGGCGTCAGCTTGCCACGTGCCAGCACGTCCCCAGGCTCATAGGCCAGTTTTTCAACGCATTGCTGGATAATTTTAACGCTTTCGCGCATTTCTGCCATCCGGCACAGGTAACGATCATAGCAATCGCCGTTTTTCCCGACTGGAATTTGAAAATCAAATTCGTCATAGCATTCATAGGGTTGTGCCCGTCGCAAATCCCAAGCCAGACCGGAGCCGCGCACCATAACGCCGGAAAAGCCCCAATCAAGAATGTCCTGTTCAGAAATCACGCCAATATCAACATTGCGCTGTTTGAAAATGCGGTTTTCAGTAAGCAACCCATCAATGTTATCGATGCAAGTTGGAAACTGGTCTGCCCAGGCTGAGATGTCTTCCAGCATGCCGGCAGGCAGGTCCTGATGCACCCCGCCGGGGCGAAAATAGGCTGAGTGGAATCGCGCGCCGCTGGCACGCTCATAAAATTCCATCAGTTTTTCGCGTTCCTCAAAGCCCCACGTGGTCGGGGTCATTGCCCCCACATCCAAAGCCTGTGTGGTCACGTTCAATATGTGGTTTAACACCCGGCCAATTTCACAAAACAGCACCCGGATTAGGCTGGCGCGGCGCGGAATTTCGGTGCCAGTCAGTTTTTCGATTGCCAGACACCAGGCATGTTCCTGGTTCATTGGCGCCACATAATCGAGGCGATCCATATAAGGCAGGTTTTGCAGATAAGTGCGGCTTTCCATCAACTTTTCGGTGCCCCGATGCAGCAGGCCGATATGGGGATCAGCACGGGTAACGATTTCGCCGTCTAGCTCAAGCACCAGGCGCAGCACACCGTGCGCAGCCGGGTGCTGGGGGCCAAAGTTAATACTGAAATTACGAATTTTCTGTTCGCCCGTTTGGACATCGCGCACGGAGCCATCCATCATTCTGTTGCCCCTTCTTTTTCATCACCGGGCAGGATGTATTTTGCGCCTTCCCAAGGGCTCATGAAATCAAACTGGCGATATTCCTGGATCAGGCTGACAGGTTCATAAACCACACGCTTTTGGGCTTCGTCATACCGCACCTCTACATAACCAGTGGTGGGAAAGTCTTTGCGCAAAGGATGGCCGCGAAAGCCGTAATCTGTCAGTAGGCGGCGCAGGTCCGGATGGCCAGAAAACAAGATGCCAAACATGTCAAAAATTTCCCGCTCAAACCAGTTGGCCGAGGCATGGACATCTGAAATCGACGGTACCATGTCGTCCTCACGCACTGCTACTTTTACCCGAATTCGGTGGTTTTGATACATGGACAGGAAATGATACACCACGTCAAAGCGCGCAGCGCGGCCCGGAAAGTCTATCGCCGTTATGTCTACCAGAGATGAAAACCTGCAGGTGCGATCGGTCTTAAGAAAATCAACGAAAGCATGGATGCCCGAAAGCGGTACATTCACGGTCAACTCATCAAGAATGACGTCCCAGCTTAGCACGCAATCCGGGCGCTTCTGCTCAATATGGGTTCCCAGGTTATTCAGCTCTTCGCTCATAGCCGTTACCTTACAATCGTGCCGGTGCGGCGAATTTTACGTTGCAGTTGCAAGGTGCCATAAAGCAACGCTTCAGCCGTTGGTGGACAGCCGGGCACATAAACATCAACCGGAACAATACGGTCACAACCACGTACCACCGAATAGGAATAGTGATAATAACCGCCGCCATTGGCGCAAGACCCCATTGAAATCACATAGCGCGGTTCTGGCATCTGGTCATAAACCTTACGCAAGGCTGGCGCCATTTTGTTTGTCAGCGTTCCGGCAACGATCATCAGGTCGGACTGACGCGGACTGGCACGCGGTGCGGTGCCAAAACGTTCCAGATCATAGCGCGGCATAGCCGCATGTATCATTTCAACGGCACAACACGCCAAGCCAAATGTCATCCAATGCAATGACCCGGTACGAGCCCAATTAATAATATCGGCCGTCGACGTCAGCAAGAAGCCTTTATCCTGCAAATCGCGGGTCATGGCCTGGGTGGTGACCTCTTTATCAGCCCCTGCGGTGTTCAGACCTGTGCTTAGTCCCATTCCAGCGCGCCCTTTTTCCATTCATAGGCGAAGCCAATGGTCAGCACGCCCAAAAACACCATCATCGACCAGAACCCCACAGTTCCGACATCCTTAAAGGCCACAGCCCAAGGAAAAAGGAAGGCAATTTCCAGATCAAATATGATAAACAGGATGGCAACCAGATAAAACCGCGCATCAAACTTCATCCGCGCATCATCAAAAGCATTAAAGCCGCACTCATAGGCGCTGATTTTTTCCGGGTCAGGATTTGACACGGCTATAATCACCGCAGCCAAGATCAGGACGATGCCAAGGGCAACGGCTATACCCATAAAAATAACGATTGGCAGGTAGTTGGCAAGCAGCTCTGGCACCGATGGCTCCTTTTAAGGGACACGCCCTAAATCAATAGCTGGATTGGGTTTAGCCTTGGGGGTCGGCAGGGTCAACCAAAGGGTGTGTTGTTATAGCGGCAAATTGAATTGTTTGGCCGGCGATTTGTTAACCGGTTAAAACAGCCTGCTCATTTCGCCCAATCAGGCGGTCTTTTATCAAAAAACGCGGCGATGCCTTCGACGGCGTCCGGGGATTTCCAGCGAGAGATCAGGGCGTCGATCGTTGCCTCTGTGATGGCGGCGTCGATTGTTGGGCCAAGGCGACGGGTCAGGGCCTTGGCGGCGGCGACCGCATCGGGTGAACAAGACAGGTAAGGTATGACTTCAGCCTCGGTTGCGACGTCCAGATCAAATGCGGGAACGGCGTGGGAGATGATGCCAAGCGTTTGCGCCTCTGGCGCGTCAAACACTCGCGATGACATGAACACGCGGCGCGCATTGGCTTCGCCCATACGGGCCACGACATAGGGCCCAATGGTGGCCGGGATCAGGCCAAGACGGGTTTCGGTCAGCCCGAATTTGGCGGTATCAACGGCGATTGCCACGTCGCAGATGCTCGCTAACCCGACGCCGCCGCCAAATGTATTGCCGTTCAGCCGCCCGATAAGCGGTTTGGGTAGTGTGTTCAGGGTGTGCAGCATATGGGCAAGTTTGCGAGCGCCAGTGGCGCGGGTTTCGTCATCGGCAGCCATCTGCGCCTGCATCCAGTTCAGATCACCACCGGCGCAAAAGCTTTTGCCCGCGCCGGTCAGGACCACAACCCGAACGGTTGGATCAGCCCCCAACTGTGCTGTGGCATCTGCCAGATCGGCGATCAAATCGCCGGACATGGCATTGTGTTTGTCAGGGCGGTTTAGCGTCAGGGTTGCAACCCCGCGCTCGTCGGTGCTGATGGCAATGGTTTTAGGCATCATTTTCCCCGCATTGTTTTGGCCATGTCGGCGGCACTTTCCAAGACGTCTTGCGACAGCCTGGTTTCATAGCCCAATTCCGTAAGGTGTGTATTGACCAGTTCTGTGGCCACATTCCCCGCCGCCCCCGGCGCAAAGGGACAGCCCCCCAACCCGCCAACGGCGGCGTCAAAGACCCGCAGGCCCAAGGCAAGCGAGGCGTCGATATTTTCCAGCGCCCGGTGTTTGGTATCATGGAAATGCCCGGCCAATTGTGTGGCGGGCAAGTGGGTCAGGACAGCATCCAACATTGCTGACGTTGTATGCCGGGTGGCCTGACCAATGGTGTCGCCCAGTGATATTTCATAGCAGCCCATATCGAACAGTGTGCGGGCGACATCGGCCACCTGTTTGGGCGATGTCGGGCCGTCATAGGGGCAGTCGGTGACACAGGAAACATAGCCGCGAAGCTTCACATTTGCCGCATGGGCAGCTTTGGCGACGGGGTGGAATCGATCAAGGCTATCACTTATTGAACAATTGATATTGGCCTGACTAAACCCTTCAGATGCGGACGCAAAGATCGCGATTTCATCTGCTTTGGCGTCAATTGCCCGCTCATACCCGTGCAAGTTCGGGGTAAGCGCGGCGTAGGAAATTTTAGAGTTTCGGTTGATCCCGGCCAGAACCTGCGCGCTGTCAGCCATTTGCGGTACCCATTTGGGCGACACGAAACTGGCCACTTCTATGCGCGAAAATCCGGCAGTGGATAGCAGATCAACCAGCGCGATTTTATCTGCGGTTGGTATGGTGGCGGCTTCGTTTTGCAAACCGTCACGGGGGCCGACTTCGAATATTTCAATCCTGCGCTTCATGTGTCTTGCTCAACCAATGACAGCAGTGCCGCCCCGGACTGAACCTGATCACTTGCGGAAACCAGAACCTCATCAATCACCCCGTCGCGAGGCGCGGTCAGGGAATGTTCCATTTTCATCGCTTCAAGCACCAACAACGGATCCCCTGCGCAAACCGTTTGCCCAGGTTTGGCCAGCACCAATTTTACCAGCCCCGGCATTGGTGCATTGACCACGTTGCCCGCTACCCCGGTACCTGTACTGATCGCCAATGGGTCGGGAATATCAAAGTGCCAGCTTTGCACCGCAAAAACGCTGACATGATCAGCGCTGGAAATCACCCGCATTTTTTCCCTTGTCCCAAGCGCCATCCAATGCCCGTCAACGCAGCTAAATTGCTGGTGCTCATCCTGAATTGAAACCAGTACTGCCTGCGGGCCCTGTATCTGCAGTACCGCCGCGAATGGCGCGCCTTCTTCAGACAGATCGATTGTCCTTTGCAGGGGCGACCACAGCGTGAAACCGGTTTGCCAATGACCTGCCCCGGTCAAACCAGCCGCCACAATCGCGGCCAATGCTTTGACCGTAAACGGGGCTGGCTGGACGGTTGTCAGTGCCTCAAGTTCACGTGCAATCAGGCCGGTATCTACGCCACCGGACACAAAATCCGGGTGTTTCGCCAATGCCCCCAGGAATGCCAGATTAGTGACAGTTCCGGCCACTTGTGTAGCCTCCAGAGCCGCCGAAAGTTGCAAAAGTGCTAGTTCCCGTGTGGGGCCATGGGTGATTATCTTGGCAATCATCGGATCATAGAACGGGGAAATTTCATCGCCTGCCCGCACGCCCGTATCGGCGCGCACACCTGCAGGAAACTGCAAATGGCGCAAGGTTCCGGTGGCGGGTAGGAACCCTGCGGGAACATCTTCGGCGTAAAGCCGGGCCTCAAAGGCGTGACCGTTCAGGGTGATCTGATCTTGGGATTCTGGCAGGGGCTCGCCCGCCGCTACCCGCAATTGCCAATCCACCAGATCAATGCCAGTCACGGCCTCGGTCACCGGGTGTTCGACCTGCAAGCGGGTGTTCATTTCCATGAACCAAAATCTGTCGGCACGTAGCCCATCCGAGCCATCAACGATGAATTCCACCGTCCCTGCCCCGGCATAATTGATCGCTTTGGCCGCCTTTACCGCCGCGTCGCACATGGCCGTGCGCATGGCGTCAGTCATCCCCGGTGCCGGGGCTTCCTCTATTACCTTTTGGTGGCGACGCTGTAGGGAACAATCGCGCTCATATAAATGCACGACGTTTTCACCGTCGCCAAATATCTGCATCTCTATATGGCGGGGTTTTTGGATGTACTTTTCGATCAAAACCGCATCATTTGCGAAGGATTTCATCGCCTCTGATCGCGCTGAGGCAAGATGGGCGGCAAAGTCACCCGCTTGCTCAACCACACGCATACCTTTGCCACCACCCCCGGCAACGGCCTTAATCAGCACAGGAAAGCCTATCTTTTCAGCGGCTTGGGCCAGGAAATCGGCGTCTTGATTGGTCCCATGGTAGCCCGGCACCACCGGCACCCCGGCTTTTTCCATCAGCGACTTGGCCGCGTCTTTCAGGCCCATTGCACGGATTGCATCGGCTGAAGGGCCGATAAAAACCAACCCGGCAGTGGTTACAGCATCAACAAAATCAGGGTTTTCCGACAGGAAACCATAGCCGGGATGGATTGCCTGCGCGCCAGTTTCCAGCGCGGCCTGAATGATCACATCGCCAAGCAGATAACTGTCAGCCGGGGCCGGTCCGCCAATATGCACGGCCTGATCCGCCATTTCCACATGGCGTGATTGCGCGTCGGCATCCGAATAAACGGCAACGGTTTTTAAACCCATTGCGCGGGCGGTATCGATGATACGGCAGGCAATTTCGCCCCGGTTGGCGATGAGGATTTTTGCAAACATGGTCACATCCGAAACACGCCAAAGCGCGTTTCCTCAATCGGTGCGTTCAGGACGGTCAACAGGCTTAGGCCCAGCACGTCGCGGGTTTTTCGTGGGTCAATAATACCGTCATCCCATAACCGCGCCGAGGCATAAAGCGGATGGGACTGTTCTTCGAACATATCAATTGTGGGGCGTTTAAAGTCCTCTTCTTCTGCGTCCGTCCATGTGCCGCCGCCCCGCTCAATGGCGTCGCGTTTGACTGATGCCAAAACCCCGGCGGCCTGCGGGCCACCCATCACTGAAATGCGGGAATTTGGCCAGCTCCACAGGAACCGTGGCTGATAGGCGCGCCCGGCCATGCCGTAATTCCCAGCGCCAAACGAACCACCTACTATCATGGTGATTTTGGGGACGGACGTGGTGGCCACGGCTGTCACCAGCTTGGCACCGTGGCGCGCGATACCTTCGTTTTCGGCCTTTTGCCCGACCATGAAGCCAGTGATATTTTGCAGGAACACCAAAGGGATACGGCGTTGGCTGCACAATTCCACAAAATGTGCGCCCTTTTGGGCGCTGTCGGAAAACAGAACACCGTTATTGGCGATGATCCCCACAGGGCAGCCCAGAATATGGGCGAAACCGGTGACTAAGGTTTCACCAAAACGCGGTTTGAATTCGTTAAACCTGCTGCCATCTACGGTGCGGGCGATGACTTCGCGGATATCGTATGGCGTGCGCAGATCAGAGGGCACGACGGACAGGATTTCTTCCGGGTCATAGGCGGGTTCTTCAACGGCTTGGAACTGCACATTGTCGGATTTTTGCAGGTTCAGCGACTGAACAGCCCGGCGCGCCAGTGCCAAAGCGTGGGCGTCATCCTCGGCTAAGTAGTCAGCAACCCCGGACAGTCGGGTGTGCACATCGCCGCCACCAAGGTCTTCGGCACTGACTACTTCACCGGTAGCCGCCTTGACCAGCGGTGGCCCGGCCAGAAAGATAGTGCCTTGTTCTTTAACGATAATCGAAACATCGGACATGGCCGGGACATAAGCGCCACCGGCCGTGCAAGAGCCCATGACAACCGCAATCTGGGCAATTCCCGCCGCCGACATCTGTGCCTGATTGTAGAAAATCCGGCCAAAATGGTCACGGTCCGGGAACACTTCGTCCTGATTGGGCAGGTTGGCACCACCGGAATCCACCAGATAGATGCACGGCAGCCGACATTCGGCGGCAATTTCCTGCGCACGCAGGTGCTTTTTCACCGTCATCGGGAAATAGGTGCCGCCCTTCACCGTCGCATCATTGCAAACGACCATCACATCTTGGCCGTGGATTTTCCCAACCCCGGCAATCACACCAGCGGATGGCACCACGCCGCCATACATGCCATGGGCCGCAGTTGCGCCGATTTCAAGGAACGGGCTGCCCGGATCAAGCAGGTTTGCCACCCGATCACGGGGCAACATTTTACCACGTGACAGGTGACGCGCGCGCGATTTTTCCGGGCCACCTTGGGCCGCACTGGTGGCAGCCTCCGCCGCCACAGCCAGCATTTCAAGATGGGCGGCGCGGTTGGTTTGGGCGGTTTCGCTGCCGGTGATAAGTTGCGATTGTAGTTTCATTGGTGGCTACCCCATCGCCCCCATCATTTCGCGCCCGATCAGCATGCGGCGAATTTCCGACGTTCCTGCCCCGATTTCCATCAGTTTGGCATCCCGAAACATCCGGCTGACCGGGCTGTCATTCATGAAACCAGCTCCGCCCATGGCCTGCACCGCCTGATGCGCGACTTTCATGGCTTCTTCGGATGCATAAAGTACACAAGCGGCGGCGTCCTGGCGGGTGACAGTGCCGCGATCACAGGCGCGCGCAACCTCATATATATAGGCCCGCGCGGTGTTCATCGATGTGTACATATCGGCGATCTTACCCTGCATCAGCTGAAAGCTTCCAATGGGTTGGCCAAATTGTTTGCGTTCGGCCAGATAGGGCATTATTTCATCCAGACAGGCGGCCATGATGCCGGGGCCGATGGCGGACAGGACCACGCGTTCATAATCCAGCCCGGACATCAGAACGGCCACACCACGGCCTTCTTCGCCAAGCACATTTTCAAAGGGAATTTCAACGTTATCAAACACCAGTTCCGCGGTGTTTGAGCCACGCATACCGAGTTTATCAAAATGCGGCCCCGTGCTGAAGCCGTGCATGGATTTTTCAACGATAAACGCAGTCATTCCGCGACTGCCAGCGTCGGGGTCAGTTTTGGCGTAGACCACCAGTGTGTCGGCATCCGGGCCGTTGGTGATCCAGTATTTGGTGCCGTTTAACAAATAGCGATCATTGCGTTTTTCGGCGTGCAGCTTCATCGATACTACGTCAGAACCAGCACCTGCTTCTGACATTGCCAGTGCACCAACATGTTCGCCTGATACCAATCCGGGCAGGTATTTCTGCTTTTGCTCAGGCGTCGCGTTCAGATTGATCTGATTGACGCACAGATTGGAATGGGCCCCGTAGGACAGGGAAACCGAGGCACTGGCGCGCGCGATTTCTTCTACGGCAACCGCGTGGGCAAGATAGCCCATGCCGGCACCGCCAAATTCTTCGGATACGGTGATGCCCAGTAGGCCCAATTCGCCCATTTCGCACCAAAGATCGGGGGGAAATGTGTTTGTCGCGTCAATATCAGCCGCCATCGGTTTCACCCGATCCTGCGCCCAACGATGCACCATTTCGCGCAGGGCGTTGATATCGTCACCAAGGTCGAACTGCATTGTGGCGTTGAACATGGGGATTCCTGTGGTTTATTGAACGCTTGTTCAGTTAATAGCGGATACTAAGGCACTGGGTCAACAAAAATGCGGCTAAGCTGTGGAATTTTGATACACCGCTGAAACCTCTGCGCGGATGATACGGGCGACTAATTCACAGTCCTGCAATGAAAAAGTAAGCGGCAAGCGCATGTCTAACAATCCGGCCAACACCCGTTCTGTTTGTGGCATTGGTGCCGTCGAAAAATACCGCCAACTGTCATATTTAGACGTAAAACCAATAGGTTCTTCACCGCCGAACCATTTTAGCTCTACCCCACGAGCGGCACTACGCGACAGAACATCACCAACATCTTCCGTCCCCCAGCCATCAAGCAGAAACTGAATGGATGACCCAACAAAACCTTCCTTTTCGCTACGTTCGATCACAGTCAGCCCCGGTGTGCCGCGCAGCCCTGCCTGAACCACGCCATAGCGTTCATTCCAGGCCGCGCATTGCGCCCCTAAGTCGCGCAGTTGCGGGCGTAAAATTGCGGCGCGCAGATTATCCATGCGCCCTGATATGTTAGGGGTGTCGTACTTTACCGCATCAAATGCCGCCGCCGGGGGCGTGGCAAGGTGACGCCCATAAAGCATATAAGACCCCGACAACAGCGTGGCACGGGCCATGATATCAGGGTCATCACAGATCAGCAGCCCGCCTTCGCCAGAATTTAGATGTTTATAGGTTTGGGTGGAATAGCAGGCGACGACCCCGTGGCGCCCGGACGCAACACCGTTCCATTTAGCCCCCATAGTGTGGGCGCAATCCTCAATCACTTGCACGTTGGCTTCAGTACAAATTTCCACCAACCGGTCCATGTCGCAAATATGGCCGCGCATGTGCGACAACAGTAAAATTCTGGCACCACTGGTTTGTATTTTCTCTTTTAGATCAGACAGATCAATGGTTAGATCATCTGTCACCTCAACCAGTACCGGCACGGCCCCAAGGCTGGCAATTGCACCGGGAACCGGGGCCAGGGTAAAGGCGTTGGACAGCACTTTGTCGCCTGGTCCAACCCCAAGGGCACGCATCGCCGTGGCCATGGCATATCCACCAGAAGCCACCGCCAGACAATATTTCGCCCCCGTCAAAGCCGCGAATTCTTGCTCCAATAGCGCAACTTCTCCGGCTTCATCCGGCTCTAAATTATAACGATGCAATCGCCCGTGGCCCAACACCCGAAGGGCGGCCTGAACCGCTGCTTCGGGGATCGGTTCCTGCTGGGTAAAGCTACCTTTGAATTTCTCTGACATCCGCCCTCCACTGCCCCGTGATTTGAAGGTGTCAGCGCTCGAAGGTCAATATGTGGTTTTTTGGCCTTCTGTGGCCATATTTGCGACCAGTTTGGCAAATAATTGCTGACCATTGAAACACGCTGTAAAAGATTTTGATCGCCAAACCCCTTGTGGGAAGACAAACAAGCGGTAAAACGGCCCTGTAAAACAATAAGAATGAGCAATAGATGTCTACAGCCCTGATTGTCCTTGCCGCTGGCCAAGGCACCCGGATGAATTCGGACCTGCCCAAAGTGTTGCACAAATTGGGCGGCTTTGCGCTGTTTGCCCACGCTTTGCGTGTAGGCCAAGAACTGGAATCTGAAAAGTCGATATTGGTGGTCGGTCATGGCGGCGATGCTGTTGCCGCACAAGCGCAGGATTTGGATCCCGATACTGTGGTTGTTCATCAGGCAAAACAGCGCGGCACCGCCCATGCGGTTGCCCAGGCACAGGACGCACTGGCCGATTTTGACGGCGATGTTTTTGTGTTATTTGGCGACACCCCGTTTATTCGTACCGAAACACTGGTCAAAATGGCAAAAGCCCGGGCTGAAAATGATGTGGTCGTTTTAGGGTTTGAGGCCGATGACCCCGGACGCTACGGCCGTCTGGTCATGCAGGGGGAGCATCTTGAAAAGATTGTGGAATATAAAGACGCTAATGCGGATCAGAGGGCCATTAGCTTTTGCAATGGTGGTATAATTCTAGCCCCGTCCAAAACGATTTTTAAGTTGATTGAGCAAATTTCTGATGACAATGCCAGTGGTGAATATTATCTGACGGATATTGTTGAGATCGCCAATAAACAGGGCCTGAACTGCACCGCCGTTCAATGTGAAGAGGCCGAAACCCTTGGCATCAACACCCGGGCACAACTGGCCGATGCAGAAGTGCGGTTTCAAAGCAATGCCCGGGCAACAGCGCTGGATACCGGTGTTACGATGGCTGCGGCTGATACGGTGTTTTTCGCGCTTGATACCCATTTGGGCCGCGATGTGGTTGTCGAACAAAACGTGGTTTTTGGTCCCGGTGTAACGGTTGAAACCGGCGCGACCATTCGCGCTTTCAGCCATCTTGAGGGCTGTCATGTCAGTGCCGGGGCAATTGTTGGCCCCTATGCGCGCCTACGCCCAGGGGCAGAAATTGGCAATGATGCGCGGGTCGGGAATTTTGTTGAAATCAAGAATTCTGAGATCGGTGAAGGCGCAAAAGTTGGCCATTTAAGCTATTTAGGCGACGCCGAAATTGGCGGTGGCACAAATATCGGGGCTGGGACTGTAACCTGTAACTACGACGGGGTCATGAAACACCGCACAGTGATTGGGAAAAATGCGTTTATCGGATCTGACACGATGCTGGTGGCGCCTGTAACGATTGGTGACAAAGCTTTTACAGCCACCGGTTCCGTGATCACCGATGACGTCCCGGACGGAGATCTGGCCATTGGCCGCGCTAAACAGGTGAATAAACCGGGGCTGGCCCGAAAATTGTTCGAAAAGTTGAAAGCTGCGAAGAAAAAACAGGAAAAGGACGTGTAAAATGTGTGGTATTGTTGGAATTCTGTCCGATCATGAAGCAGCCCCAATTATTGTAGAGGCGTTAAAACGCTTAGAATATCGCGGCTATGATAGCGCCGGGATTGCAACAATAGATGCAAAATCTGACCTGAATCGCCGTCGTGCTGTGGGCAAGCTGGTGAATCTGTCTGACCTTCTGGTACATGATCCACTTCCGGGTAAGGCCGGGATTGGCCACACAAGATGGGCCACCCATGGTGGACCATCAGTTGAAAATGCCCATCCGCACCGGGCCGGCCCGGTGGCTGTTGTTCATAATGGTATCATCGAAAATTTTCGCGAATTACGGGATGATCTTGCCGGTAAGGGCATTAATTTCAAGACAGAAACCGATACAGAAACCGTAGCCCTTTTGGCCCAATACTATCTGGAACAGGGTCTTTCGCCGCGCGACGCCGCTGAACAAACCATTGCCCGCCTTGAAGGCGCATTTGCCCTTTGTTTTCTGTTTCAGGGCCAAAATGATCTGCTGATCGCTGCGCGCAAAGGTTCGCCCCTGGCCATCGGCCATGGCGAGGGAGAAGTTTTCGTTGGCTCTGATGCGATCGCGCTTTCGCCAATGACCGACCAGATCACTTATCTGGAAGAAGGTGACTGGGCAGTTCTAAGCCGCAATAGCATTGAAATTATTGACGCCAATGGCCAGCTGGCAAACCGCCCAGTGCGCGCCATTCAAATCGATGCCACTCGGATCGATAAGGGCGGTCACAAGCATTTCATGGCCAAAGAAATTGCCGAACAGCCAACCGTCCTGGGCGAAGCTATCGGGCATTATTTGACTGCGGACAACCAAGCGATCAACCTGCCCGGTGCGGGTTTGGATTTCAGCCAGTATGACCGGGTAACTATGGTTGCCTGTGGCACCGCTTACTATGCCTGTCTGACGGCGAAATATTGGTTTGAAAATATTGCCCGTTTACCGGTTGAAGTCGATGTGGCTTCGGAATTTCGCTACCGCGAACCACCAATTCCGGCCCGCACTCTGGCAATTTTTGTCAGCCAGTCCGGGGAAACGGCCGATACGTTGGCCGCCCTGCGTTACATGTCTGGCAAGGCCAAAACCGTGGCCGCAATTGTAAATGTGCCAGAAAGTTCCATTGCCCGTGAAAGCGATATCGCGTTTCCGATTCTGGCAGGCACGGAAATTGGCGTGGCCTCCACCAAAGCATTCAGTTGCCAATTGGTAGTGCTGGCTATCATGGCGATCAAAGCCGCCCATGATCGCGGTGAAATTGATGATGCCACACAAGCCGGTCACCTGTCGGACCTGCGCGCCTTGCCCGGGCTTTTCAATCAGGCATTGACACAGTCCGACGCCATTGATCAGGCCGCGCGGCTGGTGTCTCAGGCTCGCGATGTGCTGTTTTTAGGGCGAGGTCAGATGTACCCAATCGCTATGGAAGGTGCTCTAAAATTGAAAGAAATCAGCTACATACACGCCGAAGGCTATGCTTCAGGTGAGCTAAAACACGGCCCTATCGCCTTGGTGGATGAGGACGTTCCGGTTATTGTAATGGCCCCTCGCGATGCCCTGTTTGAAAAAACCATATCCAATATGCAAGAGGTCATGGCCCGCGACGGAAAAGTGTTGTTGATAACCGATGCCAAAGGTGTTGCAGAGGCGTCCGACGGGACCTGGCAGGTGCTTAAAATGCCCGTCGTCCCCGACCTTTTAGCCCCAATCCTATACGCCTTGCCCGCACAATTGCTGGCCTATTATGCCGCCGTGGCCAAAGGCACCGATGTGGATCAACCGCGCAATCTGGCAAAATCTGTCACTGTCGAATGACGCTGGATGATGCCCTTGCGGCGTTAAAAACCAAGGCACAGCCGGGGCGCGACGCTGACATGGCAGCCTATCACAAAATCGATCGCGTCTATTTCGGCGTTGCCAACCCGGATACCAATGATCTGGTGAATTCCTGGCGAAAGGTTCTAAGTGTTGAGCAACGGGTCGCGTTGGCCTCGCAACTATGGGAAACCAACATTTATGAGGCCCGGCTGGCGGCAGCAAAGCTGCTGACTCAGGCACGCCTTCGCCCCGATGACGCCGCGTGGGATCTGATAACATCATGGGTGCCGGATTTTGACAGTTGGGCAATTGCGGATCACGCGGCCATGGCCGGACAACGCCGGTTAAGCGCCGTACCGCAGCGGCTGGATACTGTGGAAGAATGGACAAAATCTGACCACCTTTGGACCCGCAGGGCCGCGCTTGTATTCACGTTGCCTTGGACCAAACAAAACCACCCCAAACCGACAGAGCTGGCAGCACGTGAACGGATTTTGGGCTGGGCGGCAGGTTATGTGGACGACCCGGAATGGTTTATCCAGAAATGCGTTGCCTGGTGGCTGCGTGATCTATCCAAACACGATGCCCCCCGTGTTTTGACATTTTTGGAAGAATTTGGCGAACGTATGAAACCTTTTGCCCGCAAAGACGCCGCGCGCCACCTGCCGCAGTCTTAGTTTATCGCCCTGTTCCGAAGGCTTCGGCGCATGATTTTACCGGTGGCTGTAAGCGGCATTTCCACAATCTGTTCTATCATTTTGGGGGCCATATGCGGTGATACCTGTTTGGCAACCAGCGCTATCAGCTGTTCTTCAAGACCGTCCCACTGGACCCCAGACCGCAATACAACAAAAGCCTTCACAATTTGTCCCCTGACCGGATCAGGAAAACCGATTGCAGCCGCCATCACCACGTCACGGTGCCCCTTCAGGGCGTTTTCTATTTCTGTCGGGCCAATGCGATATCCTGCCGAATTGATCACATCATCCTCGCGCCCCTGAAAAGTAAAATATCCATCCGCGTCCATTATGCCTAAATCCCCGGTACACAGCCAATCGCCTTTAAACTTGGCAGCGGTGTCGCCCGGTCGGTTCCAATAACCAAGAAACATCACTGGGTCGGGCCTGCGCACAGCAATCTCACCTAAGGTTCCCGGCGCCGCGGGTTGCCCAAATTCGTCAAGTATTGCTACGCTATGGCCCGGCACCGCCTGCCCCATAAATCCGGCCCGCTGCCCACCCAGAGCAGCGGCCCCGCAAATCACCAGATTGCATTCAGTTTGCCCGTATATTTCGTTGATCTGCGCACCCAATCTGTCACGCGACCATGCCAAAATTTCGGCCCCCAGGCTTTCCCCGCCCGAAGATATACTTCGTATGTTCACATTTCTAGGCACAGGCGTATTTTGCATTAATTTTAACGCTGTTGGTGGCATGAACAGGTTTCGGATTTTGAACCTGCCGATCAGACCATAGGCCGCCTCTGGGTCAAATTTTCGCAACCTTTGGCTAACCAGCGGAACCCCATAAAACAGGCAAGGCATCGCCATATCCATCAATCCACCAATCCAGGCCCAATCGGCCGGAGTCCAACCACAATCATTCGCTTTGGGAAACCCACCATGGTGCAATTCTATGGCTGGCAAGTGCCCTAATAAAAACTGGTGCGCATGCAGCGCGCCTTTGGGCGGGCCAGTTGTGCCGGATGTGTAAATGATCATCGCCGGGTCTTCACATTGGGTTGGTTCGGGCGTAAATATTTTGGACGCCGCCGCCATTTCTTGCCCCAGATCGCGTATCGGTGATGCTGTGTTTGATGTTGAATAAATTTCTTTCAACTCCGGCAGTTTCGCCTGAATAGAAACCAGTTTTTCAAGACTGTCACCATCCGTGACAATGGCTTTAGCGCTGCTATCCGCCAGCCGGTAAGCTAGGGCATCAGGCCCAAACAATGTAAATAGCGGCACTGCTATAGCCGCCAGTTTGTAGACTGCGAAATGCGTGATCAAAACCTCAGGGCATTGTGGCAATAGGATCGCCACCCGATCGCCACGCCCGATACCACGGGCCCGCAGCGAATTGGCAAGTCGGTTTGAAGCCAATTCCAGGTCGCCGTATGACCATTCTTGTACGTCGCCATTGGCCGCCACATGTATCAGAGCAATTTTTTCAGGGTGGCTGGCTGCCCAACTGCTACAACAGGCCTGCGCAATATTAAATGCTTTGGGAACTCGCCAGGAAAACTCACGCCTGATCGCATCCAAGTCATTAAAATCGCCCAACATGCGCCGATTTGCAAAACCGTCTATATCAGCACCTAAAGTCAAAGGATTTCAACGTGAATAGACGGTTAGTACAGGCAAACCGGCCAAGGGAGCACCCAGCAATCTAAGTGCGGGCAAGGAAATTCTGCTACCGCCTGTGTCGGGCCCGGAAATTGGGATCAATTCAACGGCCACACTTGTCCCGGTCACCCCATAAACGACCCGCCCCGGTCTTTTTATGCTAACCAGCGGTGTTTCCAACCAAAACCCCGGATCTGTTGGATTGCCAAGCGAAGCCACGGTGTTACCAAGGTTTTGTTCGACCACACCTGCATTTTGCGGCGTTAGTGCCGCCTGACGTTCGACCTCGGTTGTGGTATCAAATTCCTCAACACTGGTGGCATTGTCTGATGGCCTGATGCCTTGGCTGTCCGGGCGTGCAACCGGGCGCAAATCATCCGCTCCCGGGGCAAATATACCGGGCCTAAGCCCTCCGCTACAGCCAGCCAAAAACGCCACAACTAGAACGAATTTAAATCCAGATAATCTTTGTTTCATGCCACCAACCCTATGGCTAAATTATTCGCGCTTCAATCTTGTACTGGGCTTGCTGCCAAATCCCCGGGGCGCTACGGTACTTTTATGTCCAATTCCCTGATTGACCCTTTCCAGCGCGCCATTAATTATCTGCGCGTCTCCGTCACTGATCGGTGCGATTTTCGTTGTGTTTACTGCATGACCGAAAAAATGACGTTTCTACCCAAGAAAGAGCTGCTTTGCCTGGAAGAACTGGACCGGATGTGTTCGGCCTTTGTCGGACTTGGTGTTAAGAAACTGCGCATAACCGGCGGAGAGCCCCTGGTGCGCAAGGGTATTATGACCTTTTTCAACGCCATGGGTCGGCATCTGGAAAGCGGGGCACTGCAGGAACTGACCCTGACCACCAATGGCTCGCAATTGGGGCGGTTTGCCACTGATTTAGCTGCCGCCGGGGTGCGGCGGGTTAATGTGTCGCTGGATACTTTGAATGAAGAAAAATTTGCCCGGGTGACGCGCTGGGGACGCTTGCCACAGGTATTAGAAGGCATTGACGCCGCCCAGGCCGCCGGATTGCGGGTCAAAATTAATGCTGTGGCTTTGAAGGGTTTTAATGAAGATGAACTTATTCCAATGGCCCAGTGGTGCGCCAGCCGCGACATTGATCTGACCTGGATCGAAGTCATGCCCATGGGTGATATGGAAGGGGTTGAAAGGATCGGCCAATACTGGGATCTGAACGATGTTCGTGCGCAACTGGCGCAAACATATACCCTAACGGATATTCCTGAACGTACCGGCGGGCCAGCCCGCTATGTACGGCTGGACGAAACCGGGCAAAAGATCGGGTTTATCACGCCGCTGTCCCACAATTTTTGCGAAAGCTGTAACCGGGTGCGGCTGACTTGCACTGGGGAATTGTTCATGTGCCTTGGGCAGGAAGATCAGGCGGATTTGCGCAACGCTTTGCGCAAGAACCCAGATGACGATGCACCACTTGTGGCGGCGATCCGGGCGGCAATAGCGCGTAAACCCAAGGGCCATGATTTTGACTATTCGCGCCAGAACACCGGGCAGATGTCACGCCACATGAGCCACACTGGCGGCTGAGGGATTGCGCCACGGCTTTGCCGTGTCGCGGGGCGATTTTTCTGACGAAAATTCGGATGCCTCCGGCGGGGATACTTAGGGAAAGATGATGTTAGCCGGGTTTGCGGGCGATCAAGTCAATCAGGGCTGATTTTCCGGAATGGCCGCGCCCCTCCTGCACATCGCTCTCATAGCTGGCCAGCCGTTCAATTTGCCAGTTGCCGAAATATTTGCGCAGGATTTCATCGGTATACATGTTCTCAGCGCAGGGCGGCCCGCCAGTGCAAAGTTCCAGTTGTTCAGGGCGATATCCATGCAACAACAATACGCCGCCGGGTTTCACTGCCTGTTTGATATTGGCAAACTGTTTGCCCCGCTCAGACGGCCCGGCAAACTGAATGAAAATGGCGGCCACCAGATCATAAGTCGCGCCATCCCAATCCCAGTCATCCCAGTCTGAGACCTTGAATGTTACGGATACCCCTTGCTTAGCGGCCAGCTTTTCGGCCCGTGAAACGGCAGATTTAGATATGTCAAAAGCCACCGTTTCGACACCCATCTGGGCCAAATAAACAGAGTTACGCCCTTCCCCATCCGCCACGCACAATCCCCGTAGCCCCGAGCCAAGCCAGCCTGGGTTCTCGCGTAGAAACGCCGACGGTTCGGTGCCAAACAGGTAGCCATCGGTCTTGCTATATCGTTCTTCCCACATTTATTTGCCTCCAGCTAAAATGCACCTGTCAGCGCCAATCAGGCATTCAGCCCGCGGGCATGCCGGTTTCAATGATTTCCGCCCAATAGGAACAGCCCGCCGGGATCGCGTCGTCATCAAAATTATATTCCGGGTGGTGCACATAGGCGGTGTCACCATTGCCGATGAAGATGAAATTGCCGGGGCGCGCGTTCAGCATATAGGAAAAATCTTCACCGCCCATGATAAGCGGCGTTTCAGCGCAATCACCGGCGACTTTGGTGGCAATCTCCTTGGCGAAATCGGTTTTTTCATCCGAATTCACCACAATCGGATAACCCCGTTCATAAGTGACGCGGGCAACGGCGCCGTAGGCAGCAGCCGTCTGTTCAGCAATCTCGGAAATGCGTTTTTCGGCCAGATCCTGCACCTCACCATTCAGCGTGCGCACAGTGCCACCAATCTGGGCTTTTTGCGGGATGACATTATGGGCGTTGCTGTCGGTGGAAAATGTACAGACCGACACCACCACCTGTTCGACCGGGTCAATGTTGCGGCTGGCGATGGTTTGCAGGGCCAGAACGATCTGGCTGGCAACTACAGTTGTATCAACGCAAAGATGCGGCTTGGCGGCGTGGCCACCTTTGCCTTCGACCTCAATAAAAAATTCATCCGCAGCAGCCATGATCGGCCCCGGGCGGGTAGCAAAAGTGCCAAGCGGGATACCGGGTGCGGTGTGCATGCCGTAGACTTCATCGATGTTGAAGCGGTCCATCATGCCCTCTTTCACCATTTCGCGACCGCCGCCGCCGCCTTCTTCTGCGGGTTGGAATATGACCACGGCAGTGCCGTCAAAATTACGGGTTTCGGCCAGATATTTGGCCGCCCCCAGCAACATAGCAGTGTGGCCATCATGGCCGCAGGCGTGCATTTTTCCTTCGGTTTTTGAGGCATAATCAAGCCCGGTGGCTTCGATAATTGGCAGCGCGTCCATATCAGCCCGCATGCCGATGACTTTGCCGGATGTGTCGGTATTGCCCTTGATCACGCCGACAACGCCGGTGCGCCCGATGCCGGTGACGACTTCGTCACAACCAAATTCGCGTAGCTTATCGGCCACCAGACCCGCCGTGCGATGCACATCAAACAGCAGCTCGGGATGGGCGTGGATGTCACGGCGCCATTCGGTGATTTCAGGTAAAAGTTCGGCAAAGCGGTTTTTGACAGGCATGGGATTAATCCTTTGTAAGTATTGTGATCAGTTCATCCACGAAGCTTACGCCAGCGTTTAGCTGATCTATGGAAATGAATTCATTGGGCTGGTGCGCCTGTTCGATATTACCGGGGCCGCACACCACTGATGAATAGCCGCCTTCCTGAAACTGGCCGCCTTCGGTGCCGTAACTGACAGTGTGCTGGCCGTTATCGCCGGTGATACCGCGCGCAATTGCTTCGGCGCGGCCCTCGGTTTCAGGCGTCAGACCCGGAAGGTTGAAAAACCGATGATATTCGATTGAAGTATCGGGATGCACCGCCTGCATTTCGGCCTCAATTTCGGCCACCTTAGTGCGGTAGGCATCACACCAGTCTTCCAGACTTTCGTCGGGCACAGCCCTGAAATCAACGTCAAACGTGCAGTCTTTTGCGGTGATGTTATGGGCGGTGCCGCCCGAGATCACCCCAACATGAACAGTGGTAAACGGCGGATAAAACTTTGCGGCCAGCGCGCTTGGTTCTTTGGCCATATTCAGCACGTTCATTTCATTCGCCCATTCGATCAATTTGGCCCCGTACATGATGGCGTTAACACCAGTATGCATCAGTGATGAATGTACCTCAAAGCCCTTAAAGTGGGTCTCAAACCCGGTGCCACCCTTATGGGACGTCACCGTTTTCATCATCGAAGGTTCGCCAATGATTGCGGCGGCGGCCTTGGGCAGATTGGCCACCATGGCGTCAATCATATCAGGCGCGCCTAAGCAGCCGACTTCTTCATCGTAACTTAACGCGATTTGCAGCGGGCGTTTGATGCCTGCGGCAAGTGCCTTTGGCACGGCGGCAAGCGCTATGGCGTCAAAACCCTTCATGTCACAAGTGCCGCGACCGTAAAGCAGGCCGTCTTTTTCGGTGACAACAAAGGGATCGGTGTCCCATGCCTGGCCTTCCACCGGTACAACGTCTGTGTGGCCTGACAGTATGGTACCGCCTTCTACCTCTGGTCCCACATTGGCGTAAAGCGAAGCCTTTTGGCCGGTGGCATCATAGACCCGGTGCGATGTAACACCGTGGCTGGTTAGATATTCCTCAACCCAGGCAATCAATTCCAGATTGCTTTCACTGCTGACGGTGGGGAATGACACCAGCTTTTCAAGAATTTCGCGCGCAGTCAGTTCTTGACCCATAGTATGCTCCAACATTGGGGTTTTGGCTGAACCTGTTCCCGTGACGCGAAATGGTCAAGTCCCGTCAGCAAGTTTTCATATGCCAATTCAAAAAAACCTGATTGGCGTCAAATATTTGTTGCCGTGGCGGATTTTGGTGTTAGGTTTCGTCAATGCCTGCTGTCGGACAACGTTCCGCGAACTATTTACACAGCAAAAAGAACCGCTTGGGGGGAAATATTTATGCCCGATGGGGCTGCGCCAATCCTTGATGTCAAGGACCTTAGAACTGTATTCAAAACCCGCACTGGTGAGGTGCATGCTGTCAATTCAATTAGTTTTGATTTGAAGCCGGGTGAGCTGTTGGGCGTTGTGGGTGAGTCTGGTTCAGGCAAATCAGTGGCGATGATGTCGCTGATCAGCCTGCTGCCAATTCCACCTGCCGAGATTCGCAACGGGCAGGTTTTGTTTGACGGTCTGGACCTGCTGCAAACCGATGAAGACACATTGCGTTCAGTTCGCGGCGCCAAGATTGGTTTCGTGTTTCAGGACCCGATGACATCGCTGAACCCAGTTTTTACCGTTGGTTTCCAGCTGATGGAGCCACTGCTGAAACACATGGGCATGAACAAGCGTCAGGCCCGCGCCCGTGCGGCGGAATTGCTGGAACTTGTTGGTATTCCTGACGCAAGCGCGCGTTTACGCGATTACCCACACCAGTTTTCCGGTGGCATGCGCCAGCGGGTAATGATCGCCATTGCGCTGGCCTGTGATCCGCAGGTGCTGATAGCCGATGAACCGACAACAGCGCTGGATGTTACCATTCAGGCGCAGATCATTGAGCTGATCAAAGAACTGCGCCAAAAACTGGGCATGGCAATCGTCTGGATCACCCATGATCTGGGCGTGATCGCCGGTATCGCTGACCGGGTGGTGGTCATGTATGGCGGCCAGATCGTTGAACATGCCACGGTTAAAGAATTGTTTGGCAATCCCCAGCACCCCTATACCCGGGCCTTGCTGGAAACCGTACCATCGGTGCGCGGTGAACGTGCCGATCGTTTGCAGGTCATTCAGGGTCAACCGCCGATTATGGGTGCCGCGCCAACATCCTGCCCATTTGCGCCACGATGCGCCAAAGCGTTTAATCGCTGTCGACGCGAAAATCCGGTACGCGTTGCCGTAGACATCGGCCATGACGTTGCCTGTTTCTGGGACCCGGCAAGTGGGGGAGAACGCCATGTTTGACGATCCACCACAGGGTAAAAAACTGGTCGAAGTTCATGATTTAAAGATGCACTTCCCGATCTATGCCGGGTTGTTGCGCCGCCATGTGGGCGACGTAAAGGCTGTGGATGGGGTGTCATTTGATATCTTTGACGGCGAAACCCTGGGGTTGGTTGGCGAAAGCGGCTGTGGCAAATCCACCTGTGGGCGGGCTTTGCTTCGGCTGTATGAACTGACCGGCGGCACGGTTGTTATTGATGGCAATAATATAGCCGAGGCGACGCCGGAAGAACTGCGCCTGATGCGCCCTGCCATGCAGATGGTGTTTCAGGATCCGCAAGCGTCCCTGAACCCACGCATGACCGTGGCCAGCATCATTGGTGAACCGTTAAGCGAACACACGACCGGCACAAAGACTGAGCGCGAGGCTCGGATATATGAGTTGATGGACGCCGTTGGCCTGAACCGCGATTTTGCGAACCGCTATCCGCACGAATTTTCCGGAGGCCAGAGGCAACGCATCGGCATTGCCCGCGCTTTGGCTTTGAACCCGAAGTTTATAGTTTGCGATGAACCAATTGCAGCGCTGGATGTGTCTATTCAAGCGCAGGTGGTCAACCTGCTGGAAGATTTGCAGCAAAAGCTAGGGCTGACTTATCTGTTCATCAGCCACGATTTGTCGATGGTGCGCCATATCGCGGACCGCGTTGCGGTGATGTATCTGGGCAAGATTGTGGAACTGGCACCACGCGATTCGATCTACCGCGCGCCTCTTCACCCCTATACTCAGGCGTTGCTATCGGCGGTTCCCGAACCGGACCCAACAGCCGACACACAAACTGAACGCGTAATTTTGCAGGGCGATGTACCGTCGCCATCCAACCCGCCCAAGGGGTGCAACTTTTGCACCCGTTGCCCGGTGGTGATGGATATCTGCAAACAGGACGACCCGGAATTCAAAGAAGTGGCGACAGGGCATTTTGTGGCCTGTCACCGTTTCAATGAAACCGAAGATGAGTTCGCCAATGCAATGGCGGCACATGGAGAAATCGAGCTAAATCAACAAGGAGAGAACTAACATGAAGTTAAAATATTTTTTAATGGGCGCGGCAGCGGCTGTTGCAATGGCCCCTATGGCCAATGCAGGGTCGCATTCTTCCCGCGGCTCGGATGGCGAGGTCAAACTGATTTTTTGGCAAGCTCCATCCCTGATGAACCCGTACCTGTCTGGTGGTACCAAAGATCTTGAGGCGGCAGCCTTGGTGATCGAACCACTGGCCCGTTACGACGAAAACGGAAATCTGGTTGCCTGGCTGGCGGAAGAAATTCCAACCGTTGAAAACGGCGGCGTTAGCGAAGACCTGAAAACCATAACCTGGAAACTACAATCCGGGCTGCTTTGGTCAGATGGCACAGCTGTTACATCACGCGACGTTCAGTTCACCTATGAGTATTGCACCGCAGAAGGCGGCGGTTGTGCTCAGGCCGAGCGTTTCAACGACATCACCAGCGTTGACACACCGGATGATTTGACAATCGTGATCAATTTCAGCGTTGCCAAACCATTCCCGTACAACCCGTTTGTATCCTTTGAAAACCCTATTATTCAGGCAGCACAATTTGCTGATTGTCTTGGGCCAAAGGCACCGGAATGTACTGAAGCCAACTTTAATCCAATTGGCACAGGTCCGTTCACAGTCACAGAATTTCGTCCAAATGACGTGATTACACTGGCAGCGAACGAAAACTACCGTGATCCAAACAAACCAGCCTTTGCAACCGTGACCTTCAAAGGCGGCGGCGACGCAACAGCTGCTGGCCGTTCGGTTCTGGAAACAGGTGAATTTGACTACGCCTGGAACCTGCAACTGGCACCCGATGTGCTGGCCGGTATGGCTGCCGCTGGTAAAGGCGTGACAGTTTCCGGTTTTGGAACACTGGTTGAACGTATCATGGTCAACCTGACCGATCCAAGCGCTGATCTGGGTGACGAACGCGCCACACTTGCGCATCCGCACCCGTTCCTGACGGACATCAATGTGCGCCAGGCGCTGTCGATGGCTGTTGATCGGGAACTGCTGGTTGAAATCGGTTACGGCGTTGCTGGTAAAGTTACCTGTAACGTTCTGCCGGCTCCGGCAATTTATGCATCAACTGCTAACGATGCCTGCATGACGCAGGATATCGCTGGTGCGAATGCGATGTTGGAAGCTGCCGGCTGGGTCGCCGGAAGTGATGGTATCCGTGCGAAAGACGGCGTTCGTCTAAGCATGCTGTACCAGACATCTACCAATGCTGTACGTCAGGATTTCCAGGCGTTGATCAAGCAGTGGTGGG
This sequence comes from Paracoccaceae bacterium, assembly GCA_965224795.1. Classification (GTDB taxonomy): domain Bacteria; phylum Pseudomonadota; class Alphaproteobacteria; order Rhodobacterales; family Rhodobacteraceae; genus NVTR01. The sequence goes on from CBDDAE010000001.1 coordinate 545,883, forward strand.
CAGAAATCGGTGTTGAAACCGAGCTGCGCAACATCGATGCGTCCGTGTTCTTTGGTTCTGATCCAGGTTCGCCTGACACGTACCAGAAACTGTGGGCAGATGTTGAAATGTATGCCAACAACTTCTCTGGTTCCGATCCGGAAAGCTACATGGCCAACTGGGCAAGCGATAAGATCCCTAGCCCGGATACACAGTGGCAGGGCAACAACATGCCCCGTTTCGTCAATGCAGAATATGATGCGATGGTTGCCAAAATGGCCGTCACAGCAAACATTGATGAACGTGCCGCACTGGCCCAGGCGATGAATGACATGCTGATGCAGGAATTTGTCATCATCCCGCTGGTTTACCGTGGCCGGGTGTCAGCCCATTCCAACTCACTTGAAGGTGTCAAACTAAACACCTGGGATAGTGAGCTTTGGAACATTGCTGACTGGAGCCGCAAGTAAGCGGACCTGAAAATCGTGCAGTCCCGGACACTACCGGGGCTGCACACACCCAACGACCCCTGAACCGAGGCGCCGCTTATGCTCACCTACACAATACGCCGTTTGCTGGTCGCATTCCCGACGCTTTTGTTCATTGGTCTGATCATATTTCTATTGCTGGAACTGGCACCCGGCGACCCCATGAGCCAAGTACCTCTGACCGTTCCCCCCGAAGTCAAAGAAAGAATGCGCGAAGCATTGGGCTTAGGCGAACCCACACATATCCGGTTCTACAAATGGCTGGTGCAGTTCTTTATTATCGAACCACAAGTTTTTCTGGACAACACATTTGGCACTGCATTTGCCGAGGGCAAACAGCGGGTCATTTCCTGGCAGACCCGCAGCCCGGTGATGGACATTGTCGCCCAGCGTATTCCGCAAACACTTTGGGTTGTTGGCATGTCCTACATCGTCGGCATCCTGATTGCTCTGCCCATCGGCATAATCTCAGCCTACCGGCAGTATTCGGTGTTTGATCAGGTCGGCACATTCATTTCCATGGTCGGTTATTCGGTGCCGCCGTTCTTTTCCGGGGTGTTGATTATTGTGATATTCTCAGTAAACCTTGGCTGGTTTCCTTCAATCTATGACACCACGCTGGTGGTGAATTCATGGGGCACATTCGTTACCCAGCTAAAACAAATGATCATGCCGGTGATGGTGTTGGCCCTGCAAACCACCGCGCAGATCAGCCGGTTCATGCGCGCATCCATGCTGGATAATCTTAATCAGGATTACGTACGCACAGCACGCGCCAAGGGGCTGACCGAAAGCGTGGTGGTCATGACCCATGTGTTGCGCAATTCAATGATCCCGGTGGTCACCGTGATTGCCCTTGGTGTGCCCGGCATCTTTGGCGGTGCCATCATCACCGAACAGGTGTTCAAGGTGAACGGCGTTGGCCAATTGCTTATCACCTCAATCTACGCCAATGACATTCCGATGGTTCAGACCATCACATTCATTTTCGCCGTGCTCATCGTGTCGTTCAATCTGATTGCCGATGTTTTGTATGGCGTTCTGGACCCGAGGATCCGCTATGACTGATGCAGCCCAAACCGCAGCTCCTGCTGATGATGGCTCTGGCCACCGCGCCCCGCGCAACCAATGGTGGGACGTCTGGGACCAGTTCAAAACCCACAAAGGCGCGCTAATCGGGGCAGCGTTTTTCCTTTTCATTGTGCTGGCAGTATTTATTGGCCCGCTCATCTGGTCGATCGAAGCCACCTTCATTGACATTCGCTCCCGCAATCAGGGGCCGTCACTGGCCCATCCGTTTGGCACTGATCAGCTGGGGAGAGATACCTTTGCACGCATGCTGAAGGGTGGTCAAACCTCGGTGGCGGTGGGGCTGACGGCCATGGGCCTGTCGCTGTTTTTAGGAACCGGTATCGGCGTGTTGGCTGGCTATTTCAAACGTCTGGACGGCCCGCTGATGCGCTTCACTGACCTGTTTCTCGCGCTGCCGCTTTTACCACTGTTACTGGTCATCATCCTGTTGTTTCGTGATCCGCTGCGCGCCGCCTTTGGCCCGGAAACCGGTATCTTTATCCTGATCGTCTTTGTCATCGGCATTACCAGCTGGATGCAAACCGCCCGTATCGTGCGCGGCGATGTATTGGCGCTGAAAGAACGGGAATTCGTGCTGGCCGCGCGGAGCATTGGCACTCCTAACAACCGCATGATTACCCGCCACATCCTGCCCAATGTCATGAGCCCGATCATGGTTTCGGCCACCCTGGGTATCGCCAACGCCATCATCACCGAAAGCGCGCTGTCCTTTCTGGGCCTTGGCTTTCCATCAGATTTCCCCACCTGGGGCCGGCTGCTGTTTGACGCCACCGACTATCTACAACAATACCCCGAACGGGTGATCTGGCCCGGCCTGGCAATTTCGCTGACGGTGCTGTCGGTAAACTACATTGGCGACGGACTACGCGACGCGCTCGACCCCCGCATTCGCGGCCGCTAACCTTTTCTTCTTTTCATAAATATCCGCGCCGCAGGCATATCGCCCGGCACGGGCTGAAAGAAATAAGCCCCCGGAACCCGGGGGCTTTCCTTTAGCTCAACAACGGCAACAGGCTATCGACGCTGGCCTTGGCATCACCAAAGAACATCCGCGTGTTGTCTTTAAAGAATAGCGGATTTTCGATACCGGAATACCCGGTCCCCTGCCCGCGCTTAGACACGAAAACCTGCTTAGCCTTCCAGCATTCCAGCACCGGCATGCCAGCAATGGGACTGTTGGGATCATCCTGCGCCGCCGGGTTCACGATGTCATTAGAGCCAATAACAATCGCCACATCAGTATCCGGAAAATCATCGTTGATCTCATCCATTTCCAGCACGATGTCGTAAGGTACCCGCGCCTCGGCCAGCAGCACATTCATATGTCCTGGCAATCGCCCGGCCACCGGATGGATCGCAAAACGCACCGTCTTACCTTTGTCACGCAACCGCTTGGTCAACTCAGAAACTGATTGCTGCGCCTGCGCCACAGCCATGCCGTAACCCGGAATGATAACTATGCTGTCCGCGTCATTCAAAGCCGCGGCAACACCTGCAGCGTCAATCGAAACCTGCTCACCTTCAACTGCCATCGCCGGGCCGGTGGGGCCGCCAAAGCCGCCCAGTATGACGGCCAGGAATTTTCGGTTCATGGCTTTGCACATGATGTAGCTCAGGATTGCCCCGGAAGAACCGACCAGCGCACCCGTGACGATCAACAGGTTATTGCCCAGCAAAAACCCGGTCGCCGCTGCAGCCCAACCAGAATAACTATTCAGCATGCTGACAACGACCGGCATGTCAGCACCACCAATAGCCAGTACCAAATGCGCGCCCACGATAAAGGCGATTAGTGTCATCAGATACAGTGCCCAGCTGCCGGCACCATTCACATACATCACCAGCAGGATCAGCGTCGCAACCACCATCAGGATGTTCCACAGGTGCCGCCCCGGCAGGATCAGCGCTTTGCCGTCCAGCTTACCGGCCAGCTTACCGTAGGCGATGATTGACCCCGTAAAAGTGATCGCGCCAATAAACACGCCCAGAAAAATCTCAACCTCATGGATAATCTTTTCGGCACCAATCAGATGCCCTGGGCTCAGGTCTGAATTTAACCCGATGAACACCGCCGCAAGGCCAACAAATGAATGGAGCATCGCCACCAGTTCCGGCATGCCGGTCATTTCGACCCGCTGCGCAACCATGGTGCCGACAACTGCCCCGGCAATCAGCATTAAGACCAGAATGAAACTTAGCCCAACCTGTGGCCCGAATATTGTAGCAACAACCGCAATGCCCATACCGGTGATGCCATACCAGACTGCGCGTTTAGCGCTTTCCTGATTGGACAATCCGCCAAGGGCCAGGATGAAAAGAACAGATGCCGCGATATAGGCGGCGGTTTGGATACCGATTGACATGGCTTAAACCCCTCGCCCTAAGATTTCTGGAACATTTGCAACATCCGCCGGGTGACCATAAAGCCCCCGACAATGTTGATGGTGGCAATCAGCACTGATATCGACGCCAGGATGGTGATGATCCAACCGCCCGACCCGATCTGCAACAGCGCCCCCAATATGATGATGCCCGATATGGCATTTGTGATCGCCATAAGCGGTGTGTGCAGCGCGTGGCTGACATTCCAAATCACCTGAAACCCGATGAACACCGACAGCACAAAAACGATAAGATGCTGCATAAAATCCGGCGGTGCATATTGCCCGACAAACAGCATCAGCATGCCGCCTATAGCCAGCAGGATCACCTGACTACGGGTGGCCGATTTAAACTCAGCGTCCTCCAGCGCCAGCTTTTCAGCTGGGGTTAGTTCCGGCGCAACCTGTGTTGGTTTTTGCACCGCTATCGCCTGAATTTTCGGTGGCGGCGGCGGGAATGTGACTTTGCCCTTGAAACTCGCCGTGGCCCCGCGGATCACGTCATCCTTCATATCATGCTTGATTTTACCTTTTTTACCCGGCGTCAGGTCATCCACCATGTGGCGAATGTTATTTGCATAAAGCGTGGACGATTGCGCCGCCATCCGGCTTGGGAAATCGGTATAGCCAATGATGGTGACACCATTTTTGCTAACGATCTTTTCGTCCATCACCGTCAGATCACAGTTGCCGCCCCGTTCAGCCGCCAGATCAACCACGACGGAACCCGGTTTCATCATCGCCACCATGTCTTTCAGCCACAGCTTGGGCGCATCACGGCCCGGGATCAGCGCGGTGGTGATGACGATGTCGATATCCGGTGCCAGTTCACGGAACTTGGCCAGTTGCTTTTCACGAAACTCCGGGCTGGAAGGCGCGGCATAACCACCGGTGGCAGCGCCATCTGCCTGATCGTCATCAAAGTCGAGGAACACAAATTCAGCACCCATGCTTTCGATCTGCTCGGCTGTTTCCGGGCGCACATCAAAAGCCAGCGTGATCGCGCCAAGCGACGTTGACGTGCCAATAGCCGCCAACCCGGCAACCCCGGCCCCGATCACCAACACCTTGGCGGGCGGGACCTTACCGGCAGCAGTGACCTGTCCGGTGAAAAAGCGACCAAAGTTATTACCAGCCTCAATCACGGCCCGATAGCCTGCGATATTGGCCATGGAACTAAGCGCGTCCATTTTCTGGGCCCGCGATATCCGGGGCACCATGTCCATGGCGATCAGGTTGGCGCCGGTGGCATTGACCTTTTTCATCAAGGCCTCGTTTTGACCCGGATAAAAAAATGAAATCAGCGTCTGGCCTTCGCGCAAACGCTTGGTTTCCACCGCTTCGGGCGGGCGCACCTTGGCGACGATATCGGCAGCTTTCCACAGCGCCACGGCGGTTTTCACTATCTTTACCCCGGCGTCCTTATAGGCCGCATCCGAAAACCCCGCGCCAAGGCCCGCACCGGATTGGATCAGACATTCATGGCCCAGTTTTTGCAATTGCAGCGCACTTTCCGGTGTCATTGCCACCCGTGCTTCACCTGCGAAAATCTCTGTCGGTGTTCCGATTTTCAAAACCGTATCTCCTGTGTGCCAAGCCCAAAAATTGGCCTAAAAGCCATAATGTGACCTTTTGTCATTGCTTAACGACATATTCAGCCTTTGCAATATCTGAGTTGCGCCCCATATGATACAAACAGCAACTTTACCGGAGTAGATCAGATGCGCCCACAGTTCACCAGTCTTACGGATCATAAAACCCGCCGCAACGTGTTGGTTGGCGCCGGGGCCCTGCTTGTGGCCGGGGCAACCTGGAAATTTTTCCCAGTTTCTGCGCAGACTACCAGCCCTGATGGATATGAAATAATGGATGCCCAGGCCGCATTTGACGCGGTCAGTGCCGATGAAATTGTTTTGGTTGATATCCGCCGCCCTGACGAATGGTCCGGCACGGGTATTGGCGAAGGTGCTGTGGCCTTGGATATGCGCGAGGAAAGCTTCGTCGCCTCATTGGTTGAGCTGCGCAAACTTTACCCGACCCGCCCCATCGCCCTGATATGTCGCACCGGCAATCGGTCGGGTAATGTAGTTTCGACACTGGCCGCTCAGGGTTTTCCTGGTTTGGTTGATGTCAGCGAAGGTATGGTGGGGGGGCGAAATGGTCAGGGCTGGATCAAACGCGGCCTGCCGACCTACGTGGGAACAGCCGCAGAGATCACACCGCGCCTGAATGCGGTGATGACGCCCTAATCTACCACCAACGTTTGGTTTTATCGGCCCAATCGTCAAAGCTTTTGCCAAAATATTCCCGCATCTTGGCCTCTTCTCCGTCGATAAAGCGTCTGTTGATCAGCATGGGAAATATCCACAATAGTAAGATGGATGAAATCGAACCCCACCAAATGACGCCAGCGGCCAATACCAGCAAATCACCCAGATAAATCGGGTTTCGGGTGCGCTTGAAAATACCGGATGTGACCAGTGCGTTTGGATCATGGCGCGGGATGATAGTAGTTTTGGCGCGCGTCATTTCATAGACGGCCAGCGCCATCAGGATCAGCCCGGCCAACAGCAATACCAAAGCTATCCAACCCCGCAGCGGCAACAAGTATACGGTTTGGGTAAAGATGCGCGCCATCGCCCAGGCTATGGCCAGAAACAAGGCCAGCCAAACCGGCGGGTAATCAAGATTTTTCATTCCCATTCCATTTCTGCATAAACCCGGCCCGCATTACGAGTGGCCAATTGCTCAAACGTATCCAGATGCGCGTATTTTGCCTGATCCACATAATAGGCGTCGTCCAGCTCGCCGCCATTGTCGATATGGTCACCAATTTTTTCCCGCAGGTAAACCAGGTAGTCATGGGTGTAACGGCGCACTTGCGCCATATTGGTCGGGTGGCCGTGGCCGGGAATGACATAGGTTGCGCCCAGGGCTTCAAACTTTTCCCAGGTTTCCAGCCAGCAACTGGTGCAGGTTTCGTCAAACACTGGCAACAGGCGTTCATGGAAAGCAATATCGCCTGAGATCACCAGATTCTGATCCGGCCACCAAAGCTGAATGTCACCGGGGCCGTGGGCCGGGCCAAGGCGCAGAACCTCTAAATGCAGGCCGCCCAGATCAATATCGTATTGATCTTCAAAGGTGATGGTTGCCCCGACAACTCGGGTGCCGTCGGCTTTGTCGCGGTTGTAGCGCTGCATACCTTGCAAAATAAAATCACCATTTTCAGCGACTTCATGGGCGGCGTCCACATGGGATAGGATCGGCACCCCCTGATCAGCCCAATAGCTGTTGCCCAGCATGGCATGGCCCTGCCCGTTTTCGTTGATCACCAGCACAACCGGCAGATCGGTGATAATCTTGATCTCATCGTGCAGCGCCTCGGCCAATATCGCCGCCGCACCGCCGTTGAACACAACCACGCCCTCGCCCGTCACTATGAAGGACAGGTTGTTATTGTGGCCGGTGTTTTCGTAGGTCGGCGGGCCGGTAGCACCGATGGCGGAATAGACGTTTGGGATAACTTCAACCGGTTTGGAATACAGCGCGCTTGCCGGATATTGGTCGGGGATGTCTTCATTGGCCAGTAACGGCCCCGCCATGACCAATATCGCGACCGCGAATTTTCGCAGAAAATTCATCTTCAGTTCCTCCCGCTTTCATATTCTCCTTTGGCTATGTGAATGTCCAGAGAAACCCGGACAGATTAGGGTTGCGACCGGGGCGTAGGCGGGTCAGTTTGCACCAGGACAGGAGAAATTGATGACGGCAATCTTGGACGGAAAACACGCAATTGTAACTGGCGGTGGCTCTGGTATCGGCTTGGCAATTGCCTCGGCACTGGTCGGGGCTGGTGCTCAGGTAACCATCACTGGGCGGCGATTGGATGTCTTGCAGCTAGCGGCCAGTGACATATCCGGATTGCACGGCATCAGCATGGACGTAAACGTTGAAGCCAGCGTGACAGATGCCGTTGCCACAGCCGTTGCAGCCAATGGTCCTGTTGATATCTGCGTCGCCAATGCAGGCATCGCCGAGGGGCGCGGCTTTGGCAAAACCGATCTTGATTTTTGGCGCAAGATCATGACCACCAATCTGGACGGTGCATTCCTGACCATCCGGGAATGTATGAAAACTATGCATGAATTGCCCTGGGGCCGGGTGATTGCGGTATCGTCCATCGCCGGTCTGCGCGGCACCAATGGCACCGCCGCCTACACCGCGTCAAAGCACGGCGTCATGGGGCTGATCCGCGCCATGTCAGAGGATTACATGGGCAAAGGCATCACCTGTAACGCGCTTTGCCCCGGCTATGTGGACACGCCGATCATTGAACAAAACGTCACATCAATCACCGGGCGTACCGGCATGAGCGACGCCGATGCCCGCGCCCTGATGGTGGATCAAAACCCGCATGGGCGTTTGATCGCCCCAGCCGAAGTTGCCGCCGCCGCCCTGTGGCTGTGTGCGCCGGGGTCTGACAGCATCAACGGACAGGCCATCGAAATTGCCGGGGGTCAGGTATGACAAATTTCGCCAAGACAAAGACCATGTTTCATTTGCCCAAGGGCATGATTTATTTGGATGGGAATTCACTGGGCCCACTGCCCAAGGCCGCCGTTGAACGTGTGCGCACTACCATGCAGGACGAATGGGGCGAGATGCTGATCACCGGCTGGAATAAGGCCGGCTGGATGGAACAAACCACAAAATATGCCGACAGGATCGGGCGGCTGATCGGGGCACCGGCAGGCACCATGGTTTTGGGGGATACCCTGTCGATAAAAGTCTATCAGGCACTGGCCGCTGCACTGGAACTGCGCCCGGAGCGTAAAGTGATCCTGTCGGACACCGGTAATTTCCCAAGCGATCTGTACATGGCCGACGGTCTGATACGGTCGCTAAAACAGGGCCATGTCCTAAAAACAGTGGCACTGGAAGATGTGGCCGCAAACATCAACGATGACGTCGCCGTTCTGATGATCACCGAGGTCGGCTATGGCACCGGCCGGATGCACGATATGGCGGCGCTGACCAAGCTGGCCCACGGTGCGGGCGCAATTACCGTTTGGGATCTGGCCCATTCAGCGGGTGCGATTCCGGTAGATGTTACCGGGGCCAAGGCGGATTTCGCCGTTGGCTGCACCTACAAATACCTGAATTCCGGCCCCGGCGGACCGGCCTTCATTTATGTGGCACCAGAACACGCCGATGTCGCCCGCCCTGCCCTGTCCGGCTGGCTGGGCCACGCAGCACCCTTTGCCTTTGATCTGGATTACCGCCCGGGCCTTGGCATCGAAAGCATGCGCGTGGGCACGCCCGCCGTGTTGCAACTGGCCAGTCTGGGGGCGTCTTTGGACATCTGGGACAAGGTGGATATGGCCGATATTCGAACCGGGTCGATCAACCTGTCGCAACTGTTTATTGATCTGGTGGAAAAGTCGTGCCCGATGTTAACGCTGGCATCGCCGCGCGACCCGAATCTGCGCGGATCACAGGTATGTTTCACATTTAAGGAAGGCTATGCCGCCATGCAGGCGTTGATTTCGCGCGGCGTTATTGGTGATTTTCGCGCCCCGGACATCATGCGGTTCGGCTTTACGCCGCTTTATATAGATGCCGATGATGTACGTGGTGCGGTGGAAATCCTGGCCGATATCATGGCGACAGATGCCTGGGACACGGTAGAGTTCAAAACCAAGTCTAAGGTGACTTAGGGCCTATCACTCAATCCCGTTTGCCCGCTGCAAAGTGCGCACATAATCCACCACCATTGCCACATCGCCGTCTGTCAGCCCTTCAACCGGCGGCATGGAACCAAACCGCCAGTGGTGTGAGCGCACGCCATTGCGCACCGCCAGCAGAAACGCCACATCGCTGTGATGTGAAGGCTCATAAATCCGGTGCACCAAAGGCGGGGCGACCCAGTCCTGCCCGGCGGCGTGGGGCCCGTGGCAGGCAGCACATTTGGCATCAAATATTTGTTTGCCAATGGCAGCATTTCCCACCAGTTCCGGCACCACAACTGTTGCCAGTGGCGCACCTGCCGGTGCGGCCGATTGCTGTGCATCATCCTTTACCGGAGCCGGAGTCAGCAACGCCCAAACGGCGAAGCCTGCAACTGCTAAAAGGCCAGTCCAAATGAAGTGTTTTTGCATGCGATAAAGCGCCCCGAATAGATTCACAGACCGCTATGATGGGGCTTCCTGCAAGGGTAAGGTCAAGCGCCAATAGCCGTGTTCAAGCGATTTTCAGCTTTGTCGGAACCTGCCCGGTTGACCAGGCCCTTGCAGCGTCACCAAAGGCCGAAAATAAAGGCCGCGACACCGGATCATTTGCTGCATTCCATTCCGGGTGCCATTGCACCGACAGGGTAAACCCCGGCGCGTCGCGCACGTAAATCGCCTCAGCTGTACCATCGTCAGCGCGGCCATCCACCACGATACGGTCACCGGGCTGACAGATACCCTGCCCGTGTAGTGTATTGGTCATGACATTGTCTGAACCCAGCACGTTGTCAAACACCCCGCCGGTTTCAAACTGCACACGGTGGCGCAGTTCAAACTTTTCCTCCAGCGTACCGTCAGGTGGCATTCGGTGGTTCATACGTCCGTCAATGTCGCGAATTTCCGGGTGCAATGTGCCACCCATGGCAACATTCACCTCTTGAAAGCCAAGGCAAACGGCGAAAAACGGTTGCCCGCTTTGGACGCAGGCGCGCACCAGCGGCAAGGTGATGGCATCACGCGAGCGGTTGAATGCACCATGCGCCTCGGTCTCAGCGTGGCCGTATTCTTCCGGGTGAACATTGGGCCGCCCGCCGGTCAGCAGAAACCCGTCGCATAGTTCCATCAATTCCGGCACAGAAACATAATCGGGGTCAGCCGGGATCAGCATTGGCATGCAGCCGGACACCGCAGCAATCGCCTGGATGTTCATCGTACCGCCAAACAGCACCGGATACTCACCATCCAGCAGGGATGAATTGCCAATAATTCCTATCGTCGGTCGCGCCATAATTCTGATCCTTGGTTGCGAAGGGTATATCGGGAATATACCGGCTACAAAAGGCCAATGTCAGCCATTGGCATCTGGTATCCGGCGGTGCGCCAGCGTAACTCTGTCCCAAGAACCACAGACAGGGGAAATTACCATGACTGCGCAAACGTCAAACACAGTTTTTCTGGCTGAATATTCAGTGCCCGCCTATCTGATCGACAAGGTTTCGCTGACATTCCGGCTGCACCCAACCAAGACCCGGGTTTTGTCTCGCATTGAATTTCGCCCTAACCCGGACGCTGTGGACAAGGTATTTTTCCTGCATGGCGATGGCCTGACGCTGATTAGTTCCAGCATTAACGGAACCCCCTGCTCGCCCGAATTATCCAAGGCTGGCCTGACAGTTAATGTGCCCAATGCCCCCTTTGTTTGGGAGGCCGAGGTTGAGACTAACCCAGCGGCCAACACTGCGCTTGAGGGGCTGTATATGTCAAACGGCATGTATTGCACCCAATGCGAAGCCGAAGGCTTTCGCCGCATCACCTATTACCCGGATCGCCCTGATGTGATGGCGGTTTTTGATGTGCGCATTGAAAGTGATGCGCCGGTTCTATTGTCCAACGGCAACGCGGGGAAATCGGGCAATGGCTGGGTTGAATGGCATGATCCATGGCCCAAACCGGCCTATTTGTTCGCGCTGGTGGCGGGTGATTTGCTGAACTATCCGGGCGAATTCACCACGGCGTCGGGCAAGCAGGTTGAGCTGAACATATGGGTGCGCGAAGGCGACGAGGACAAATGCGCCTTTGGCATGGAAGCGCTGATCAAATCCATGAAATGGGACGAAGATGTCTATGGCCGCGAATATGATTTGGATGTGTTCAACATCGTTGCGGTCGATGATTTCAACGCCGGAGCGATGGAAAACAAGGGTTTGAACATCTTTAATTCATCCGCCGTTCTGGCCAGTGCCGCCACTGCAACGGATGCAAGTTTTGAACGGATCGAAGGCATCATTGCCCATGAATATTTTCACAACTGGACCGGCAATCGCATCACCTGTCGAGATTGGTTTCAGCTAAGTCTGAAAGAGGGGCTGACGGTGTTTCGTGATCAGCAATTCACTGCAGATATGCGATCAGCCGCGGTAAAACGCATTGATGATGTTGCAGATTTGCGCGCCGGTCAGTTTACCGAAGATACCGGCCCCCTGTCCCATAATGTACGCCCTGAAAGCTATGTTGAGATCAACAATTTTTACACCGCCACTGTCTACGAAAAAGGCGCCGAAGTAATTCGGATGTTGAAATTACTGGTGGGCGATGCAGGCTATGCGGATGCGCTGGACCTGTATTTCAAGCGCCATGACGGCGACGCGGCCACGATAGAAGATTGGCTGGCGGTGTTTTCAGAAACATCGGGGCGCGATCTGGTCCAGTTCAAGCGGTGGTACAATCAGGCGGGCACGCCAAAATTGGCTGTTTCTGATGACTTTAAGGATGGCATCTATACGCTTAATTTCAAACAGGAAACGCCGCCCACCCCCGGTCAGGATAAAAAGCTCCCTCAGGTTTTGCCGATCTCTGTTGGCCTTCTGAACCCAAACGGCGACGAAGTACTGCCAACACAGGTGTTGGAAATGACCCAGGCCGAGCAAAGTTTTACCTTTACTGATCTGGCCAATAAACCGATCCCCTCAATTTTGCGTGGATTTTCAGCACCCGTGATCCTGAGCGGCTGCTCACAGGATAACCTCACATTTTTGCTGGCCCATGACACCGACCCGTTTAACCGTTGGGAAGCGGGCCTTGCGCTTGGAAAATCAACTTTAACGGCAATGCTAACGCAAGACGCGCCGCCAGACCCTGCATATCTGGATGCATTGGCAGGTATTGCCGTGGATAGCGATCTTGATCCCGCGTTTCGGGCGCGTGTTTTGCAAATTCCGGGGCCAGATGACATGGCCCAAACCCTGTTTGATGCCGGCCATGTGCCTGACCCCAGCGCCATTCATGTGGCCCGTGAGACGTTGGAGCTGTCACTGGCGCAGCGCCTGGGCGCTGATTTGCCAAAACTGCATTCAGATATGGCAACCCCTGGGCCCTATCGGCCAGATGCCGGACCGGCCGCCAAACGCGCCTTGCGCAGTGAAGTCCTGGCGCTGCAAAGCCGGTTGGATGATGGCGATCTGGCATATGCGCAGTTTGGAACTGCTGAAAACATGACCGAACAGTTTAGCGCTTTTGTGGCGCTTATCCCAACAGGTTACGGGGAAAAGGCTGTGCAGGTATTCTATGACCAGTGGCAGCATGAGCGCCTTGTGATTGATAAATGGTTCAGTGCCCAAATCTGTTATGCCAAACCTGAAAACGCTTTAAGCGTTGCACAAACACTCGCGCAACATTCTGATTTTAATACCGAAAACCCAAACCGCTTGCGATCGCTGGTGTCAGGGTTTGGCATTGGAAATCCGGCCGCATTTCACGCCGCTGATGGTGCGGGATACCGGTATTTCGCCGATTGGATGATCAGGGTCGACGCCAAAAACCCCATGGTGGCAGCGCGGTGGGCCAATGGATTTGGCACCTGGCAACACTATGACAAGGGGCGTCAGCAAAAAATCCAGTCTGAGCTAACGCGCATCGCGGAGTCACCTGATTTGTCCAGAGACACGGCTGAAATGGTGGCAAGGTTGCGCGCAGGATAGACCTGCCCGCCCATTCAAGTGTGGCAAAACCTGCAAGGTTTCGCCAAATAATCGCCGGTTTACAAAGGTATTTGCAGCCAGATTTTAATGGATAAGGCTGGTAAAATGCCCATATTAATTGCCCTGCTTGGAATACTTGGTGGCGCCTATTTCTGGATGAATCGCGCCCGAAACGCCGCCCATATGGCCGGGGATCTGGCCGATGCGGCGCAAACCGCCCTTGGGGCTGCGCGTCGGTTTGGCTTTCGCCGCCAGGCCAACAAACACCCGGTTGAATGCATAGAAGACCCAAGCCTGGCCATTGGTTCGCTAACGCTGGCGTTTTTCCAACTTGGCACCATGCCCACAGAACAACAGAAAACGGCCCTGCTGGTGGCGTTTCAAAACCAGTTGCGCGTGTCGCTGACCGATGCCGAAGAAATCATGACCCTTGGTCACTGGTTCGTGCAGGAATGCAAAGGTGCAACCCCTGCTGTGACACGGCTGTCCAAGAAAGTCTGGAAACTGCAAGGTGCTGCCGGATTGGAACCAACAATGGCAATTATTCAGGATATCACCGACAGTGCCGGTTCTGATCTGAATGACCGTCAGGTTGAAGCCCTGGGCGATATCAAACGGGCCTTCCACGTCAAATAAACGCCCGGGCAACCGCCCTTGCCCCGCCCCCTGACCTGCCGTAAAACCCCGCTGAATTGATAAGGGGTTTTCGGCCATGTTAGACACACCAATGTTAGCACCAACCGCCAAAACCATCGCCGGGGCCACCGGCGATTGGGAGCTTGTGATTGGGCTGGAGGTGCATGCACAGGTGGCGTCAAAGGCGAAATTGTTTTCCGGGGCGTCGACGAAATTTGGCGCTGAGCCCAATTCGAACGTCGCATTTGTGGACGCGGCGATGCCGGGGATGTTGCCGGTGATCAATGAGTTTTGCGTGGAACAGGCGGTGCGTACCGGGCTGGGTTTGCAGGCGGAAATCAACCTGAAATCTGCCTTTGATCGCAAGAACTATTTCTACCCTGACTTGCCGCAGGGATACCAGATTAGTCAATTATATCAACCCATTGTCGGCGAAGGCGAAGTGCTGGTTGAGATGGGTGATGGCACTGCGCGGCAGGTTCGGGTGGAGCGAATTCACATTGAACAGGACGCCGGGAAATCGATCCATGATATGGATCCGAACATGTCGTTTGTTGACCTGAACCGGACCGGGGTGGCGCTGATGGAAATCGTGTCACGGCCCGACATCAGGGGGCCGGAAGAAGCGGCGGCTTATGTGGTCAAGATGCGCCAGATTTTGCGCTATCTTGGCACCTGTGATGGCAACATGCAAAACGGTAATATGCGGGCCGATGTGAACGTGTCGGTGTGCCGTCCCGGGGACTATGAAAAATTCCGGGAAAGCAATGATTTCAAGCACTTGGGAACACGGTGTGAGATCAAGAATATGAACTCTATGCGGTTTATTCAGGCCGCGATAAACCACGAAGCGCGCCGCCAAATTGGCATTCTGGAAGACGGTGGAAGCATTGATCAGGAGACCCGTTTATATGACCCGGATAAGGACGAAACACGGTCAATGCGCAGCAAGGAAGAGGCGCATGATTACCGGTATTTTCCTTGTCCTGACCTGCTGCCATTAGAGATTGAACAGGGCTGGGTGGATGATATTGCGGCCAGTTTACCCGAGCTGCCGGACGCCAAAAAAGCGCGGTTTATCAATGACTTCGGGTTGAAGGACTATGATGCTTCGGTGCTGACGGCAGAGTTGGACGCGGCGGATTATTTTGAAACGGTGGCGCAGGGGCGCGACGGCAAGCTGGCGGCGAACTGGGTGATCAATGAGCTGTTTGGACGGCTGAAAAAAGAGGATCATTCGATCAGCGACAGCCCGGTTTCGGCGGTGCATCTGGGGGCGATTGTGGACCTGATTTCAAGCGGCGACATCAACGGTAAGATCGCCAAGGAAGTCTTTGAAATTGCTTATACAACCGGGCGTGAACCGGTTGAAATTGTGGATACTGAAGGCCTGAAACAAGTGACTGATACAGGTGCCATTGAGGCAGCGGTGGATGCGGTGATTGCCGACAATCCAGCGCAGGTAGAAAAGGCCCGCGCCAACCCAAAACTGGCGGGCTGGTTTGTCGGTCAGGTGATGAAGGCGACGGGCGGCAAAGCCAACCCGAAAGCGGTTAACGAATTGGTAAGCAAAAAGCTGGGTCTTTAAAGTCTTTAAACAGTTCAGAGGCCGCTGTTTAAACTCTTTAAACAGCGTTTGGTGGGGTGAAAGGTTAGCAAACGGTTAATTTGTGACCCATTGATCCAACGATCCGAATCCCTTAGCCTTCCGCAGAATTAGGGGAAACTTTGTGCCAGTATTTTCGGGCGAAGATCTGACCAAATCTGCGAAACTTCTGACCTCGGCAGCGATCGTTGTAGCCGACCCCACTGGGTTGACTGCGGGTGCGGTCGGCTTGGACGCAGTGCTGACCTATTATGATGTGAAAACTGCAACCCATCCCGATCTGAAAAAGTTGGAAAAGGAAGTTGCTAAAAACTGAAGACCCAACTTAACACACCTAATTACCATTACCCAACTGGCGCGAAGATTCACCTGCCGCAGATGATGGAGGCCGGGCTGTCCACACCGGCCGAATTTGTCGACTGCAATCTTTATGCAACAAAGATTGTTGAACTGATGATCACACGGTTCAAGGAAGCTGAACACAAAAACCCGGCAATGATTGAGGCCTACCGTTTCCTTTGCCTACCCGTTTTGAGCGATTTGATGGACGATCCGCGAATGATGGCGGTGCTCAATCCGAAGATCGCGCGCAAGCAATTGGATGAGCTTGCAACGATAACTGCCAGACTGGACCAACTAAATAATCTTTCCAGAAATGAATGGGAAAAATTGGCAAATGACTTTGAAATCGAAAACCCCGCTGATCTAAGTGATGCAAAGTTGCTGGAGCTGCTGACCCTGAAGGCCAAGGAACATCGGGGGCTGAAAGCCGCGCTAGCAGAACTAAAGGACAAGTTGCCCCAGCTTGACAATGTAATCTCCGATGCGATGGCGCAGCTCGAGCTTGGCGACACCAATGCCGTGCGCGCGATCATTGCCGATGCGCGAATAACGCTGCGTGACTCGACTCTGCAAAAATCTCTGGAACAGGATGCCGATCTGGTCGAGGTTGACGCAAGGGCGCTGATCCTGATGGGGGATGTGCAGCAGGCCAGCGACATCCTGAATGCAGCGGCCGACAGTTTTGCGTCGATCGATCCACTGGAACCGGCGCGGCGGCGGGCGCGGTATTATGAGCCGCTCTATGATCACGGGCTGGCCTTTGGTGGGGCCGGGCTGGGGCTGGCGGTGGATATGTTGCAGGTGGTTTTGGCTGTGGTGACACGCGAGGCGGATGCCAGGCTTTGGGCTGTAACACAGAACAATTTGGGCAACGCGTTGTTGAACATTGGTAAGCGCGAGATCGGATCAGACAATCTGTCGGCCGCCGTCAACGCCTATGAGAACGCTCTATTGGAAATTTCGCAAAAGGCAGTGCCACTGTTGTGGGCCAAGGCGCAGAACAATCTAGGCAGTGCATTGCAGAACCTTGGCGAGCGCGAGGCCAGGACTGACACCTTGCTTCGCGCTGTGGACGCCTTTCACGCTGCCCTGTTGGAACTTACGCAGGAGGCAGTGCCGCTAGTCTGGGCAATGACATAGAACAATCTTGGCACCGCACTGGCAGCCCTTGGCGAGCGCGAGACCGGAACAGCCACTCTGTTGGCCGCCGTCAATGCCTATGAGAATGCTCTGCTGGAATTGACGCAAGAGGCGGCGCCGCTGGACTGGGCCAAGACGCAGAACAATTTGGGCAGTGCATTGCAGAACCTTGGCGAGCGCGAAGCGGGGGCAGACAGTCTGTTAGCCGCCGTCAAAGCCTATGAGAACGCCCTGCTGGAATACATCCGCGAAGCGGCGCCACTGGACTGGGCAGCCACACAGGGAAACCTGACCAATCTGGAACTGGCGTTATTTGATAAGGATGGCGACGGGGCGCATCTGGACGCGGCGGCGGCGTATCTGGCGGATGCGCGGGAAGTTTTTGGGGCGGACGGGGCCAGCCAGTATCTGGCGATATCGGATAGGCTGGCGGCGCAGATTAAAGTACGGCGGAGAAAATTGAAGGTCGACTGATCTGTTTACCACTACATCAGGGCAGCGCCCGGACCTCGGGGTGGGCGAGAAGCGCCCTCCCCGTGGGGGAGGTCCGGGCGCTGCCCGTGCGGGCACGGGCGATTTGACATCTGTGGCGCTTGAAAATTCTGCTCTGCCCCCGTAGAACCACCCGATCAGTATCAGGAGCCGCCCCATGTCAGCCTATGAGTATAAAGTCATTCCCGCCCCCAACCGCGCGGTGCGGGTGAAGGGCGTTAAGGGCACCGAGGCTCGGTTTGCCAACGCCATTCAAAGCGCAATGAACGATCAGGCGGGTGACGGTTGGGAATATCTGCGCACAGATACGCTGCCTTGCGAAGAACGTCAGGGCTTGCGCGGGCGCATAACCGTTTACAAAAACCTGCTGGTGTTTCGCCGGGCAGTTGAAGCGGCGGAAGAAGTTGCGCCAGAACCTGTGTCGATCGCGCCTGCCTTTGCTGGTGTGACGCGGGATGCGCCTGTTGAACGCCCGCAGGCACCGGCAGTTGCGCCCGAACCAGTGCTGCGCGAAACCACACCCGAAGTTGTGGTGCTACGCGATCACAGCCGCGATTAGCCAGCGGCGCTATTGATCCGGGGTCTGTAAATCCAACGACAGGGCATGGATTTGGCTAAGCAGCCCACGGCCCAGGGTGTCATGCAGCAGGCGGTGGCGTTCTATCCGGCTAAGGCCGGTAAACTTGGCGGATGTCACGGCGATATTGAAATGACTTTCACCGCCTTCGCGAAAGCCGCCATGGCCCCGGTGGGATTCGCTGTCATCGACCAATTCATAGGCGTCCTTACCAAAAGCCGCCGCTAATTTATCGTGGATTTCGTCAGTTACTGACATATTTTTACACTCGCCCCTTCTATCCGTTCGCAAATGGTCTAAACTCCTGTGGCCGAGTCGAAAAGGTAAGAGTGATGGATAAATCAGATCCGTTCGGTTTTGACATGTCAGTGTCGACCGACAAAAAAAAGCGAACACGCGGCAAGCGGGGCATGTCGGGGGCGTTTGAAACGTCCACCCGGGCCTGCGAACATCCGGAGTGCAAAGAGGTTGGGCAATACCGCGCGCCCAGATCGCCCGATGTGCTGGATGACTACCTGTGGTTTTGCAAAGACCATGTGCGGGCTTACAATCTGAAGTGGAACTTTTTTAACGGCGCCACGGAAGAAGAAATGCAGGACCAGATTGACAAGGACCGGGTCTGGGAGCGCGAAACAAAACCGTTCAAAAAGGGCGAAGAGGCCAAGGCCTGGTCGCGGCTTGGCATTGATGATCCGCATCAGGTGCTGGGGGCAAACGCGACACAAAACCCCGGGAGATCCATCACCGGGACACGCAAACTGCCCGCCGTTGAGCGCAAGGCCATCAATATTTTAGAGGCCAAGGACCACTGGACGAAGGTGGAATTGCGCAAACAGTACAAGTTGCTGATCAAGGTGCTGCACCCGGATATGAACGGCGGCGACCGGTCGCAAGAGGAACAGTTGCAGGAAGTTGTCTGGGCCTGGGATCAGATTAAGGACAGCCGGAATTTTAGTAAGTGAATACTTGTGCCGACCCCCGGTTGCCCCGGGGATCGGCTGTTTTATTAGTGTTTTGAAAGGCCCAGCAATGTGTAGGCTACTACCATCATCACATCGATGTGGTCGATCCAGCCCAAGAAGACGGCCAAATGTGCTGAGGCCAGCATCAGGTGAATCGTACGGTGGTTAATCCGGAACATATCGTTCCTCCTGTCTTGAGACGTGCAAGCCGGGGCGCCCCGGCCGCACAATCGAGCGCTAGGGAAAATATAGGGTGTGCGACAATGCGTTGTAATTACTCAAAAAAATTCAAAAAATGACAAAAAATACTCAAAAGGCAACTTGGAGAGCTGCTTTTGGTAATCTTATGGTTGACCAAATTCGCACCCACAACTCATCTCAAACGAAACTTGCCAAAGATATGAATGTGTCCAGCAGTTTTATTGGTCTTTATATCAATGGTAATAGGGGCCAGCCAGCACACGAAGTTGTTGTTGAAATTTGCCGACGTTTGAAGATCAACAATGAAATGATGGCGAAATTACCGCCCTACTCAGGACCGATGCACGTTGCTTTGACCCCACAGCAACCTGCCGCTGTGGCCACCAGTACTGAAATAGCTGAACACACTAGGCAAATCATCGAAGCCATCCAACCAGAGATCGACCATGATATGGCTGTAGCGCGGGCATTGTCGGCACGGACAGCTAATTTTGAAACAATCAACGCAAACAAACGGCGTGAACGCGACGCCGCGCTGGATGCCGGACAAACTGACCAAGCAGAAATGATAGCGGCAGAATTGGTAAGAGCAGCAGACCCTGATGCCGCAACGTTAGAGACACGTCTAGAGCAAATCAGACATACGCAATTCGCCGACCTCGTATCGCTAGCCGCGATCAAAGGCGAAAAACGTGATTATTGCGCAATTGAAATTTACGGATGCGCCCTTGCAATAAATTTCGGAATTCCTGAAAACGACCGAAACGCTGCATTGGAAGCGCGTGACCATCTGATCCACGCGTTGGGCCAAAGTAAACCAAGCCACAACGATGCACTTTCGGTATTTGAGGATGGCTATAACCCACCCTATCAATGGCAGATCTATGCCTCTACCATCCTGATCAATAAGGCCGATAACTATCAGCAAGCGTTGGAGCATTATCGGGGGCTAGGACTGTTAGGGTTGAAGCCCGACATCGTCACGCTCACTTCACTAATCAAAAAGGCCGACACCTATGAACAGGCGCTGGACCATTATCGGGAACTCGTACCGCTGTCGCTTGTACCCAACCTCTTCACCTTTAGCTCGCTGATCAGCAAGGCCGACAGTTATCAGAATGTACTTCGCCACTATGGGGAACTGAAGGCGCTGCGGTTGGATCCAAACCTCTTCATCTTAAACGCGATCACCACCAAAGCGGACAGCTATCCACAGGCACTGGATCACTACAACGAACTGGAGCCGCTGGGGCTGAAGCCCACTATCTCCATTCTCAACGCACTCATCGCCAAGACCGAAAACTATCAGCAGGCACTAGATCACTATGGCAAACTAGAACCGTTGGGGCTGAAGCCCGAAGTCTTCACCCTCAACGCACTAATCTCCAAGGCCGACACCTATCTGCAGGCACTGGACCACTATGGCGAAATGGAGCCACCGGAGCTGAAGCCCACAATCTTCACCCTCTCCTCGTTGATCGCCAAAACCGACAACTATCCGCAAGCGCTGGACCATTACGGCGAACTAGAGACTCTGGGGTTGAAGCCCAACGTCTTTACGATCACGGCCCTGATTGTCAAATCCTCAGATTTTAGCCGTGCAAAAAGCCACTATGGCGAATTACGCAGGTTTGACATTTCGCCGGACAAGGATGTGCTGACCGAAATGATCCATCTGGCAACGGAATTTTCTGATGCCATGACGTATTTCCGCATCATGGCGCGCGCAGGCATTCAACCTGATGCGTTCACAATTCAAGTCATGGTGCGAAAAACTAGGGATTATAAAATTCGCCGGGGATTTCTGAAAGGTATGCGCGAAACGATGGGCTTCAAACCTGATGTGATCGCATATGGGCAAACTATTGGGATTGCGCCGAATGCTACCACCGCTGGCGAAATTTGTGGATGGATGCGCTCAGATAAGGTCCAAATTGATGCCAAGTTTCTAAACATGTTAAGGCGCAAGGAACTATGGAATGAAATTGATGCGTTTGAGGCGGCAGGTCTAGTGCCCCCCCAGCGTTAGGCCTCACGACTCCACCACCTGCGCCTCTGCCCCAGCACTTACCAACTTTCCAAATTCCGCCATCGCCATGATAATATCGCGCAGGTTTTGGCCAAGATCGGTCAGTTCATATTCGGTCTTTGGCGGCACCACCGGGTAGATTGTTTTTGCCACAAGTCCGTTATCTATCAGCATATTCAGCCGCGAAGTCAGGATTTTCGGGCTGATGCCGGTTAGTGCCCGCTGCAATTCGGAAAAGCGTTTTTTGCCGCCCAGTAGTTCAAGCCCTATACGGGTGGTCCATTTTCCGTCTAAAATACCGGCCGCCACCCGAACCGGGCAACCTTGCGACACCTTATCGGTATAGGTCCGGGTTTCTTTTTTGTTCATCGCTTTCATTTTAATGATACTTTCCAAAAGGTACGTACTTTCCTTTTTATAGTGTAAATTCTATCTCTTGGTCAAGTGCCGCGTTCGGCACATCTGACAAAGGAAAGAACCATGACCAAAACAAAAATCGTTTGCTACATCATCGCCGCTTCACAGTTTATATTGGGCGCATTGTTCCTGTTCACGCCGCAATTTTTTATGGAGCTTCAGGGATTTTCGCCCATCGGCAAAGACATCGGCTATACGCTGTCGATGCTGGCCGGTCGGTTCCTGGTTTACGGGGTTGGCATGATCCTGATCGCGCGCGAACCGGTAAAATACCGGGTCTGGCTGGACGGTATGATCGCCATTCAGGCCATCGATCTGCTGGGCGGGCTGTATTACACTTTCACCGGTGTCGTCGGGCTGGCCATATCCGGCATTGCCATGTTTGATGCGGCTCTGTTCATTGTGCTGTTGCTGTGGATACGTCCAAAGGGGGCCGCGGACGAGATGGAAACCGCAACCGTTTGAACCAATCTGCGGTCTAAAATCAGGCAATCCGCGCTGGAATGGCGCGGGTTGCCGATGTCTTGTAATCGAAATTTGGCAATTGGCACCCAAACTGGAAAGTATCGCGAAAGTCATATATAGACTGCGGCTATAAATATTTTATCAAGTTATTTTGTCGGACTTCGCGCATTTAGGGATTTCGACAAGTGGTCCATGAATTCTAGTAAAAAGGATTTTCCATGCCAGAAGATTTGACACCAGTTCTATACGAACCAAATGCGGACTATTTTGAAGCTGAACATCGGGGGAGCTACACGCCGGACCCAACTGCGCATAAGGGTGCGATCGTACAGGGCAACGTGATACTGCCTCGTGAAACCCTGATGGGGCACGTGGAAGATTATCTTCCGAAATCATACGCCGTTCAGATGCTGGTTGGGCCATATTGGCAGGACGTGCAAAGCGTTGTGCCATCAGTAACAATTAACGGATTCCATAGCTCTAATCCGGATCAGGATGATTTCATGTCTTGGCAAGTGCTATCTCTTTCTTGGGATACTGTCGGACAGCAAGGCCCACACGACGAACTAAGAGTTCGGCTTAAGTTCCGTTTAATTATTTATGGCGTGCATGCGCAAATTCATAGGTTGGGCTACTACCTGATGGCCAGCGGACGCCGGCTTGGCGAGGGTGGTCTGAGTAAACCCGGTCCGGTGAAACCACAGGGCGGCTAACCGTCAATCAGCACTTCTGCCTCGATCTCAACGGCTATGCCCATGGGCAATGCGGCCATGCCCACAGCCGAACGGGCGTGGCGGCCAATATCGGGGCCAAAAACCTGCACGATCATATCGGAAAATCCGTTGATCACCGTCGGCTGATTGGCAAACCCGGGGGCGGAATTGACCATCCCAAGGGCTTTGCACCAACCGGTGATCCGATCCAGTTCACCCAGTTCACGTTTAAGGCTGGCAATCATGCAAAGTGCGGTTCCGGCGGCCAGTTCAACGGCCTGTTCAACAGTCACATCGCTGCCCACCTGCCCCAATGGGCCAGAAAACTGCCCCTTAGCGTCCAAAGCCGCGCAGCCAGATACAAAGGCGCGGTTGCCGCGAATATTAACCCAGGGGAACGGCAGAACCATGCCTTCGGGGATTTGCATTTCAGGGGGTAGGACCAGGCCAAGCTGGTCAATTCGTGCTTCTATTATGCCCATGTCGCGCCCCATACCGGTTGGTTTTGGCAAACCTATCCCAGCTGGGGCGCTTTACAAGGGTGTCAGGCGGATTTGAACACCAGAGACACGCCGTTCAGACAGTGGCGCTTACCAGTGGGGGCCGGGCCGTCATCAAAGATATGGCCAAAATGGCTGCCACAGCGACGGCAATGGGTTTCGGTGCGCACCCGGATTAAAATTCGGTCATCCATGGTGCGAATGGCATTGGGAATAGCGTCCCAAAACGACGGCCAGCCTGTACCGCTGTCAAATTTAACAGCCGCCTCATAAACCGGCAAATCGCAGCCCGCACAATGGTAAGTACCGGCGGCATAGTTTTTATCCAGTGGGCTTGAGCCTGCTTTTTCAGTACCGCCTTTGCGCATCACTTTATATTGGATCGGCGTCAAAAGCGCCTTCCATTCCGCCTTGGAGCGGGTGATTTCGAAGGTTTCAGCAGCGAACGCCGTCCCTGTGACTGCTGGCAAGGCAATGGCCGCGGTGGATAGTTTCAAAAAATTGCGCCGTTTCATGTCGCGTCTCCTAAATATCGTTCAATTCGTCTTAAGCAAAATCTAACCAACAGGGCAGGTTTTGGATATAGCACTCAGGCTTTCGTGATAATTGTTCAACCTGGGGCGTGATTTATGACAGAAAACAGCGCAATTTGTTGCAATATCCGGCCCTGTCTTCTTCTTTTGTTTCAAATATCCCCGCCGGAGGCACTTTGAACGCGCAATCACGCGTGAACCTTAACGATCTCTTGCCCCATGAGGGGCACATTTTGACAGCCACCGGTTTCGCGCGTTGACCTTGGCCAAAATATCCCGCAAAACACCTGTAAGCAGCGGTAATTACCCGCAATCGACACCACCCACACCCCAAGGATTGATATGGCAGACGGAAATTCAGACATGCAGGTGAAACCAACGGAAGAAATCTCGGTTCGCGACACCTTTGGCATTGACAGCGATATGGTGGTCAAGGGTTTTGCCGACAAAACCGACCGGGTGCCTGACATTGACAGCACCTACAAATTTGACCGCGACACCACCCTGGCCATTCTGGCCGGCTTTGCCCATAACCGTCGTCTGATTATTCAGGGCTATCATGGCACTGGCAAATCCACCCACATTGAACAGGTGGCAGCGCACCTGAACTGGCCGACCGTTCGGGTTAATCTGGACAGCCATATCAGTCGCATTGACCTGATCGGCAAGGACGCTATCAAACTGAAAGACGGCAAGCAGATCACTGAGTTTCAGGAAGGCATCCTACCCTGGGCACTGCGCACCAACACTGCCATTGTGTTTGATGAATACGACGCCGGGCGCGCTGATGTGATGTTCGTGATCCAGCGGGTGCTGGAACATGACGGCAAGCTGACCCTGCTGGACCAGAACAAAGTCATCACACCGCACCCATATTTCCGGCTGTTCGCCACGTCCAACACCGTTGGCCTGGGCGACACCACGGGCTTGTATCACGGGGTGCAGCAGATCAATCAGGCGCAGATGGACCGCTGGTCGATGGTGGCAACGCTGAACTATCTGTCACACGACGCGGAAACCATGATCGTTCTGTCCAAGAACCCAACCTTCAACAACGACAAAGGCCGCAAACAGATCGCTCAGATGGTTACTGTCGCCGACCTGACCCGCACAGCGTTCATGAACGGCGACCTTTCAACAGTTATGAGCCCGCGCACAGTAATCAACTGGGCCCAGAACACGCAGATTTTTCGTGATGTTGGCTATGCGTTCCGGCTGACATTCCTGAACAAATGCGATGAACTGGAACGTCAGACAGTGGCCGAATTCTACCAGCGCTGTTTTGACGAAGAACTGCCGGAAAGTGCGGCCAGTGCGGCGTTGATGTAGGGGGACCCGTGATCAGAGCCGCATTTGCAATAGTTTTTCTACCAGTACTGGTAGCCTGTACAGGCACGGGTGGGCAGGCCCCATCCGGGTCGCCAATACCAAACAGTATTTCGGTGCTTGATGTTATTGACGGTGACACGATCGACATCGCCGGCCCTGCTCCGGGACAGGAAATCAGGGTGCGTTTGGTGGGTTATGACACGCCGGAAACCCGTGATTCAGGCTGTCCGCAGGAATTGGCACTGGGCAATAAGGCCACCCGCCGATTGCAGGCTATTTTACACGATGCCCGCGACATTCGCACCCAGGCACAGGGCAATGACCGCTATAACCGCCTGCTTTTGCGTCTAATCATTGACGATCGCTCGCTGGCCAAAATTATGATCGCCGAAGGCCTGGCCGTTCCCTATGATGGTGGCCGCCGCATCAACTGGTGCCAAAGACTGGCCCGGTCATGACCCAATCTGACAACCCGGCTGATCCGTTCAAAAAGGCCCTGACAGAGGCCACCAAAGTCATGGCCGATGATCCGGAACTGGCGGTAACGTTCACGGTCGATCCACCAGGGCTGACGGCTGACACCATCCGCCTGCCTCAGGTATCGCGGCGGATGAAACGCGCAGAAGTTCTGCTGGCGCGTGGCACAGCGGATGCGTTCGCGCTGCAAAAGAAATACCGCGATGAGGGCACGTTTAACCGCTATTCCCCGCAGGGCCAGCTGGCGCGCGACATCTATGAAGCCATGGAAACTGCCCGCTGCGAAGCCGTCGGCGCGCGCGACATGCCCGGCACCCACGGCAATATCGACGCCAAGATCGCCCATGAGGCCGAGCGTAAAGGTTACGCCGACATCAAGAAATCAACGGACGCGCCACTGGCTGTGGCCGCTGGTTATCTGGTGCGCCAACTGGCAACCGGGCAGCCCTTGCCCAAGGGCGCTGATACCGTCGTGGAACTGTGGCGTGATTTCTTTGAAACCCGCTGCGGCGAAACCCTGGAAAATCTGGATGCGACGCTAAGCGATCAGGCCGATTTTGCCCGCTTTGCCCGTCAGATCATTGAAGATCTGGGCTACGGCGACCAGTTGGGTGATGACCCTGATATGCAGGACCCGGATCAGGATGAAAGTGCTGAAACCGAAGATGAAGACCCGGACAATGCCGGAGAGGACGACCAAAGCGAAGGTGATGAGGCCGACGCCAACCCCGAGCAATCCCAGGAAGACACTCAGGAAAGTTCTGAGGCGACAGTGTCACTGGATGACATGGCCGACGCCGAAATGGGCGATGAAACCGAAATGCCTGAGGGCGAGGCCCCAATGGAGCCCCCGGCCCCGGCGCCGTTTTCAGATGCCGACCCGAATTATCAGGTCTACCTGTCGGAATATGATGAGGAAATCAAAGCCGAAGAATTGGCCGAACCTGCCGAACTGGAGCGTCTGCGCGCCTATCTTGATCAGCAGCTTGAACCGTTAAAGGGCGCGGTGTCGCGCCTTGCCAACAAGTTGCAACGCCGCCTGCAAGCCCAGCAAAACCGAGCCTGGGAATTTGATCTGGAAGAGGGCACGCTGGATGCCGGTCGGTTGGCCCGGGTCATCGCCAACCCAACCACGCCGCTGTCGTTCAAGATGGAACAGGACACCGAATTCAAAGACACGGTGGTGACGCTGCTTTTGGACAATTCCGGCTCTATGCGCGGGCGGCCCATTTCCATTGCCGCCATCTGCGCCGATGTTCTGGCCCGCACGCTGGAACGCTGTGACGTCAAAGTCGAAATTCTGGGCTTTACCACCCGGGCCTGGAAGGGCGGGCAAGCGCGCGAACAATGGCTAAGTGCCGGGCGTGAACAACAACCGGGTCGGCTGAACGACTTGCGCCACATCATCTATAAATCCGCCGACGCGCCGTGGCGGCGTACCCGCCCAAATCTGGGTCTGATGATGAAAGAGGGCCTGCTAAAGGAAAACATCGACGGTGAAGCGTTGGAATGGGCGCATCGTCGTATTTGCATGCGTCAGGAAGCCCGCAAAATTCTGATGGTGATCAGCGACGGCGCCCCGGTGGATGACAGCACCCTGTCGGTGAACCCGGCCAATTACCTTGAAAAACACCTGCGCGATGTCATTGCCATGGTGGAAAAACGCCGCGCCGTGGAACTGCTGGCAATCGGCATTGGCCATGATGTTACCCGATATTATGACCGCGCCGTCACCATTACCGATGTGGAACAACTGGCCGGGGCGATGACCGAACAACTGGCCAGCCTGTTTGACAATGACCCACGTGCCAAGGCCCGCATGTTTGGGATAAAACGCGCGTCCTGATTTTCTTCTTTTCATAAATATCCCCGCCGGAGGCATCCCATGTTTCAGACTTTCACCGAAAGCACGAACCCACAGGACGGCCCACCCCGCTTGGCGGCCTTGCGCGTTGAACTGAAAAATGCCGGTCTGGACGGTTTCCTGATCCCGCGCGCTGACGCCCATCAAGGCGAATATGTCTCTGAACATGATGCCCGTCTGGCATGGCTGACCGGTTTCACCGGTTCCGCCGGGTTTTGCATTGCGCTGCACGATCGCGCCGGGGTGTTTGTTGACGGGCGATACCGGGTGCAGGTAAAGGCGCAAATTGACTTGGACAAGTTCACCCCGGTGGACTGGCCGGAAGTGAAGCCCTGGGACTGGCTGATTGAGGCCTTGCCGAACGGTGGGAAAATCGGCTTTGATCCGTGGTTGCATACGGTGTCTGAAATTGACGGCTACCGCGAGGGTCTGAAAGACAGCGGCGTTGAACTGCTCGCCCATGAAAATCCGGTGGATCAGGTTTGGGATGACCAACCGGCACGCCCACGTGGCAAAGTCACCGCCTATCCGCTGGAATACGCCGGTGAAAAATCGGGCGCTAAACGGGCGCGGATTGCGAAAATTCTGGCGGATGCCGGGCACCGCGCAACTGTCCTGACCTTGCCTGACAGCATTTGCTGGCTACTAAACATTCGCGGCTCTGACATTGAACGCAACCCGGTGGCCCATGCTTTTGCTATCCTGTTTGACACAGGCAAGATGCAATTCTTCACTGACCCGCAAAAGGTTCAGGAACTGGGACCTGATCCCAATATTCAAGTGCTGGACTGGGATGCGTTTGAAGGCGCGCTGGCGGCACTTACCGGCCCGGTGCGGGTGGATAAAGCCTCCGCCCCGATCCGCGTCAGCGACGTGTTGACCAAGGCAGGCGTTGAAATTGATTACGCAGACGATCCCTGCATCCTGCCCAAAGCCCGCAAAAACGCCACCGAAATCGCCGGCACGGTTGAGGCGCATCTGCGCGACGGTGCGGCGATGGTGGAATTCCTGTGTTGGCTGGACGGGGCAAAGCAGAAACCCGGGCTTTCAGAGATCGACATCGTCAAAAAACTGGAAGGGTATCGGCGCGCCACCAATGTGCTGCTGGATATCAGCTTTGAAACCATTTGCGGTTCCGGGCCCAATGGCGCCCTGCCCCATTACCGGGTGTCGGATGCCAGCAACCGCAATCTAAAGGATGGCGATCTGATCGTCATCGACAGCGGCGGCCAGTATATTGACGGCACCACCGACATTACCCGCACGGTCTGTGTTGGCACGCCCGGCGCAGATGAACGCGCCGCGTTTACCCGGGTGTTGCAGGGCATGATTGCTGTGTCGCGCGTACGCTGGCCCCGTGGCTTGGCCGGGCGCGATCTGGATTCGATTGCGCGTTTTCCGCTTTGGGCGGCAGGTAAGGATTTTGACCATGGCACCGGGCACGGTGTGGGCACCTACCTGTGTGTGCATGAGGGCCCGCAACGCATTGCGCGCTCTGGCACCGTACCGCTGGAACCCGGCATGATCCTGTCAAATGAACCGGGATATTACCGTGAAGGCGCTTTTGGCATTCGCACCGAAAATCTGTGTGTGGTTCAAGATGCCCCCAATCTGGCCGGGGCTGATGCGCGCGATATGCTGGCCTTTATGACCATCACCTTTGTCCCCATTGCCCGCGATCTGATCGACACAAGCGTGCTGGCCCCTGCGGAACGTGATTGGCTGAACGCCTACCACCTTGAAGTCATTGAAAAAATCGCGCCGCGGCTCAGCGACCCTGCGCGCACCTGGCTGGGACAAGCTGCCGCGCCGATCTGACTTGGTGAAACCCGTGCCCGGGTGTTAGGCTGATCGGACGCATGAATTTCAGGAGACACTGCCATGGCCGACCACATCAAAATTCGCAAAATCCCCGGCACCTGGGTGTTGCGCGCTGGCGGCGCTGTGCTGGGTGAAACCACAAAAGCACTGGAACTGTCCGA
Source organism: Paracoccaceae bacterium (assembly GCA_965224795.1). Taxonomy (GTDB): domain Bacteria; phylum Pseudomonadota; class Alphaproteobacteria; order Rhodobacterales; family Rhodobacteraceae; genus NVTR01. Next base: position 575,797 of record CBDDAE010000001.1, read on the forward strand.
AGGCGATTACCCCCCGGTGATCTATTTCCCGCGCGACAATATCGCCATGGCGTTTCTGGATGGCTCGGACACCACCAGCAATTGCCCGCACAAGGGCGACGCCAGCTATTATTCGATCCAGACCAAATCTGTGCTGATCAAGGATGCTGGCTGGTCATACGAAGCCCCGTTGGAAGATATGAAACAGATCACCGGGCATATCGCATTTTATGGGGATAAGGTGGCGGTGGAAGAGGTTTAGGGAATGTTTGATTACTCCCTCTTACATTGGACCAGCTTTCTAACCGCCGCTGTCCTTTTGAACCTGGCACCGGGCCCAGACATTGCCTTTATCCTGGGGCGCACCATCAGTGGTGGCACAAAGGCGGGTTTCGCCGCCATGTTCGGTATCTGGGCCGGCGCGTTTGTCCATGTGTTGATGGCTTCAATCGGGTTGTCAGCGCTGTTGGCCACATCAGCCGTGGCATTTTCCATCGTAAAATGGGCCGGGGCAGCATATTTGATCTGGCTGGGCATCCAGACTATTCGCGCTGGCGGCGGCAGTTTCGTCGGCGACACCGCCAAAAAATCCGAGAGCTTTCGCAGTATTTTCCAACAGGGTGTATTGGTGGCAGTACTGAACCCGAAAGTGGCCATCTTTTTCCTGGCGTTTTTGCCGCAATTCATCGTGCCCGGCGCCGGGCCGGTGCCGGCGCAGCTGTTCCTGCACGGCAGCCTAATCATTGTGGTGGCAGCATTTGTCGAACCTCCCTTGGTGCTGGCGGGTGAACGCCTGACCCGGGCCTTGCGCGGTAACCCACGCTTTGGGCTGTGGCTGGACAGAACACTGGGCGGGCTACTGGTGGCACTTGGGTTGAAACTGGCCACCTCAAAGCTCTGAGTTTCATTTTTCTGAAAATATCCCCGCCGGAGGCATCCGATTTTTCGCAGAAAAATCACCCCGCGACGCGCAACGCGCGGCGCAACCCCTCACTAATTACGAATGTTCCTCAGCCGCTGTCGCCGCCAGTGCCCGGTTAAACGCCCGCAAAGCATCCACATGAAACACCGCCCCCCACAGTTCCGGCGGTTGATCCTCACCGCCCAATGTCACCACCGGGATGAAATCCACGCCGGTGCGCTCAAACACCGGCATAGCGCTTTCCAGCGTAGCGTTGCCGTCAATATAGATGCCCTGCTCCACCAGATCCCAACAGGTATCTTCGGGGGCAGCGCTTTCAGCATCGCGCCCCCGCATCACTTTGGCGCATGAAAATGTAGCCAACAGATACGCCTGCGGTCCCGCAGCCAGATGCACATTGCGCCGCTCCAACAGTGTCAGGAAAAACGAACGGTCCACAAAAACCGATGACAGTGCGGAAGACAGCGACACCGCCACCATAACCGCCAGCCCGGTCTGCCAATCGCCGGTCAGCTCAAAAACGATCAGCGTGGTGGAAATAGGTGCGCCCAGCACCGCCGCCGCCACCGCCCCCATGCCGGCCAATGCGTATAGGGTTTCAGAACCTGACACTTCCGGGAACAGCGGCGTGGCAATCAGCCCAAAGGCCAGCCCGGTCAGGGCGCCAACCATCAGCGCCGGTGAAAAGATACCGCCGCCCATGCGCCCGCCAAGGGTGATGGCCACGGCCACGGTTTTCAGCACCACAAACAGCAACACCTGCGACAGGATCAATTCGCCGCTTAACGCGGCCGACGTGGTTTCATATCCCACCCCGATTATATGCGGGAAATAGATCGCGATGCCGCCCAGCAACGCCCCGGCAATAGCCGGGCGCAGATACCGGGGAAAGCCAAGTTTGCCCTGCACAAAATTACCCAGATCATCAGCCCAAAACACCGAGCGCATCAATAGCACCGCCACCAACCCGCAAATCAAACCCAGGATCACAAAGGCCGGCAATTCCACATAAAATTCCAGCGTATTGCCCACCGGCAGAATAAATTCGGTGACATCGCCAAACTGCCAGCGGCTGACTATGGTGCCCGCCACTGACGCGATTACAATCGGTGCAAATGCATGCACGGCAAAGTGGCGCAACACTACCTCTAGCGCAAATAACGTCCCGGCAATTGGCGCATTGAAACTGGCCGATACAGCCGCCGCCACCGCGCATCCCAACAGGTCACGCCCGGTGATGCCACTGGCACTGATCCGGTTGGAAACCCAGGTCGATATTACCGCCGCCATATGCACAACCGGGCCTTCGCGCCCGGCGGACCCACCTGTCGCAAGCGTGATCAGCGACGCACAGGCCGACGCGATCCCGGCGCGGGTTTCCACCCGACCCTCATGCAGGGCCGCGCCTTCAATCACATCCGCAACTGAGCGCACCCGCCCATCATCAGTGAAATGATGCAGGATCAGGCCAACACTCAGCCCGCCAAGGATCGGGATGATCAAGACCCAATACCACGCCAGTTGATCCACCAGATGCAGCACACCCGGCACCCCGTCCTGACCGTATAGCAGCCCCTGCAAGCCGGTGATGGCCTTGCGAAACAACAAAGCCGCCAGCCCCGATGCCACGCCGATTGCCAGCGCGATAAACCAGAATTGCACCTGCCCGGGGCCGCGTTGGCACAACACCCCCCAGCCGTTCCGGCAGCTTTGGGTAAACTTGCCCAATCCGGCCTTCATATTTGCTTCTGGCTTTGGCATTTTTTCCCTGTTTAAAGCCAACCCTATCGCTTTGCGCCAGCTGCCTACGTAGCCTAGGCTTACATGTGCAACTACAAACGGGGACACCCATGGCCATCAGCGACGCAATCAGCGAACTCTCTTTGCTTTTAGGCAAACATCTGGTCCGTTCCAAGTCTGATCTTGCAATCCATGGCCATAGCGAAAGTCATTTCCCGGTCACGCCACCAGACGCCGTGGCTTATCCGAAAAACACCCGGCAGCTCGCCCAGATCGTCAGCATCTGCGCCAAACATAACTGCCCGGTGATCGGCTGGGGGGCTGGCACCTCGCTGGAAGGCCACACATTGGCCGTTCAGGGCGGTGTCACCGTTGATTTCAGCCGTATGAACAAGGTGTTACAGGTCAACGCCGCCGACATGAACGTGGTGGTGCAATCCGGGCTGACACGCGAAGACCTTAACACACATCTGCGCGATACCGGGCTGTTTTTCCCGGTGGATCCCGGGGCCAATGCCAGCCTTGGCGGCATGGTGGCCACCGGTGCCAGTGGCACCACAACCGTGCGCTACGGTACCATGGGCGACAATGTCATGGCGCTGGAACTGGTGCTGGCCTCTGGCCAGATCATCCGCACTGGTTCACAGGCGGCCAAATCAAGTTCCGGATATGACCTGACAGCACTGATGGTTGGCTCAGAAGGCACATTGGGCCTGATCAGCGAGATCACCCTGCGCCTGCACGGACAACCCGAGGCGATATCGGCAGCTGTGTGTGCCTTTCCAACCATTGATCAGGCGGTGAACGCCGTGATTGCCACCATCCAGCTTGGCATCCCCATGGCGCGGATAGAATTCATCGACGCCGCCACCGTTACCGCCTGCAACGCCTATTCAAAGACTGATCTGCCCCAACAACCGCACCTGATGGTTGAATTTCATGGTTCTGTTGATGCAGTCGCTGAGCAGGCCGCGCAATTTGGCGAGGTGGCGGCAGACTATGACGCCGCAGATTTTCAGTGGTCCGCCCAACCCGAAGACCGCGCCAAACTCTGGGCCATGCGCCACAATGCCTATTACGCCTGTCTGGCCTTACGCCCAGGGGCGCGCGCTTTGGTCACCGACATATGCCTACCGATCTCCAAACTGGCGCAGGCCGTGCGCGAAACCCAGGATGATATCGCGGCCTCATCGATTGACGGTCCAATCCTGGGCCATGTGGGTGACGGCAATTTCCACGCCATCCTGTTGGTTGACCCGAATATCCGCGCCGAAATGGACGCCGCCCATGAATTGTCGGCAAAGATGAGCGCCCGCGCCCTGAAATTGGGGGGAACCATCACCGGCGAACATGGGATTGGCATGGGCAAACTGGGCTTTATGGATGCCCAACATGGTGCTGCATGGCCTGTTATGGCCGAAATCAAACGCGCGCTGGACCCCAAAAACATCATGAACCCGGGCAAGGTTGTCCGTTTAAACTAGCCAGTTTCAGCTTTCCATAAATATCCGCGCCGCAGGCATTTCGCCCGTCAAACACCACCCTCGTGACATCTTTGGGCTTTCATTCTTCCAGCAACACCCGAGCGGCCGCTCGGGCTTCATCCGAGATGCTGTCCCCCGCCAACATGCGCGCCAGTTCGTCCACCCGCTGGTCGCCGCCCAAGGACACCACCGTAGACAGGGTAACACCCTTGGCTACCGTTTTTTGCACCCGCCAATGGTGCTGACCACGGGCTGCCACCTGGGGTGAATGGGTGACAACCAGCACCTGATTGCCGCTGGCAATTTCCGCCAAACGTCGCCCCACTGCATCTGCCGTCGCACCGCCAACACCACGATCAATTTCATCAAATATCATGGTCAGCCCAGTTGCGCCGCTGGTCAAACAGACTTTGAGAGCCAGCAAAAACCGCGACAGCTCACCGCCTGATGCAATTTTGTTTATCGGCCCTGACGGCGCGCCCGGATTGGTGGCCACGCGAAAAACGACACGATCCAAACCGCTGGCCCCGGGGTCCACCGCCGCTATTTCCGTGGCAAATACCGCGCGTTCCATCTTTAACGGCGCTAATTCACCAGCCATGGCCTTATCCAGTTTTTTCGCTGCTTTCTGACGCTTGGTGCTAAGCTTTTGCGCCGCATTGTCATAGTTTGACTGGGCGGCTTTTACCGCATCCGATAGGGTCGAAATATCGGCCTCTCCACCTTCAATTTCAGCCAATTTCGCTTGCAAATCACGGCCAAACTGCGCCAGTTCGTCAGGCTGAACTTCATGTTTTCGCGCCAACGCCCGGATGGCAAACAACCGTTCTTCCGCCGTTTCCAGATCATTTTGATCAAAGGACATCGCCGAAAGGCAATCATCGACCCCCTGCTGAGCCATGCCCAATTCATTTAAGCTACGCCCGAGGGCTGCAAGTGGCGCGTCAAGTTGACCTTCGGCCTGGGTCGCGATCTCTTCCAGCCAGCGGATCGCATCGCCTAACTGTGCCTCGGCCCCGCTGGCACCGATGGCGCTTTGAGCCTTGGTGATATCTTCACGAATACGGGTGGCGGCCTGCATCAGACGGCGGCTGGCATCCAGCTGTGCTTCTTCGCTGACTTGCGGATCAAGTTTGGTAAATTCATCCACGTTATGGCGTAAAAATTCTTCGTCTTTTTGTGCGGCTGCAAATGCCGCCCGGGCTGTGTCCAGCGCCAAATTCGCTTTGGACAGCGCCTGCCAGACCTGTCTAACCGCATTAAGGTCGCCACTTAAACCCCCAAAATCATCCAATATTTTACGATGGTTGGCAGGGTCTAGAAGCCCCTTGTCATCCTGTTGACCATGCAGTTCCACCAAACAGTCTGACAGCGCCCGCAATACATCACCGCCAGCGCGCCGGTCATTGATCCGGGCTGTTTTGCGCCCGTCAGCGGTGCAGGTTCGTCGCAGGATTAATTCATCTGCAACCGGCAAATCCGCCGCCGTCAAAACCGCCCGAGCCGGATGATCGCCGGAGATATCAAAAACCGCAGTCACTTCACCACTATCGGCCCCGACACGCACCAGTTCGGCCCGCCCCCGCCAGCCCAAAACGAAGCCCAGACTGTCCAATAAAATGGATTTCCCGGCCCCGGTTTCGCCCGTCAACACATTCAGTCCCGGCTGAAAATCCAAATCCAGCCGTTCAATAATTAACATGTCGCGGATTTCTAGGCTTAGCAGCATCGCCCGGCCCTTAGCCTACAGCCATTCGCCGCGGACAACCTGGCGGTAAATCTTTGACAGCCAGCCATTGCCCTGGGCGGCTTCCGGATGCAAACCCTGACCACTTAGCAGAGAAAAACTGTCCTGGTAATATTCGGTAGAGCGAAAATTATGGCCCAATATGGCCCCTGCAGTTTGGGCTTCTGCGGTCAAACCAAGTGCCAGATAACTTTCCACCAAACGGTGCAACGCTTCGGCGGTGTGGGTGGTGGTCTGAAACTGTTCCACAACCACGCGAAACCGGTTGGTGGCGGCGGTAAAATGGTTGCGTTTCAGATAAAACCTGCCAATTTCCATTTCTTTGGCGGCCAGATGATCGAAAGCCAGATCAAATTTCAGCACCGCCGAGCTGGTATATTCGCTGTCCGGATACCGCTCAATAACGGCCCGCAAGGATTGCAGAGCCTGGAATGTCAGGCCCTGATCACGGCCCACGTCATCGATTTGGTCATAATAGCTAAGGGCCAGCAAATACTGCGCATAGGCGGCATCTTCATCCGCCGGATAAAAATCCAGATAGCGCTGAGCGCTGGCACGGCTGTTGGGGTAATCGCGGTCACGGTGATAGGAAAACGCCTGCATTATCAGAGCACGCTTGGCCCATTCCGAATAGGGGTACAGGCGCTCAATTTCGCTAAAAAAATGCGCGGCATCATCGGGGTTGCGTTTTGACAGCTCAAATTCACCGCGCTGATAAATCTCTGCGGCCGTAAAGTTTTCAAGCGGGACATTATTTGGGGCTCCGCCACCGCAGGACGCCAGAAATACAGTGGCCACAAGGGGCGTGATCCATTTATTGACTGTGCTGGCCATTGCCATAGAGCCCCTACCTTTACAAATTCTTTGGTGAACATGTGATGCCACCCTGTTGCCCTGTCCTAACACAGATATTTCCGGGGCAAAACGTCTTAGAAGCTGTTTTTAAGGGCCCGTTTAGGCGACGGCGGGAATGTCAGCACTATGGACGCCAACACCGGGCAGATTGCGGGCCAGTTTTGGCGTACAATCCAGCATCCTGAACGCCGAAACATCGGCAAATAAAGCCCGCAGCAATTTATTGGTCAGGGCGTGCCCGGCGCGATCACCGGTATAACGCCCAACAATAGGGGCACCGGCCAGTCCCAGATCACCCAGAGCGTCCAGCATTTTATGGCGCACGGCCTCATTCTTATAGCGAAAGCCACCCGGGCTAAGGATTTGATCACCATCCACAACGATAGCGTTATTCAGGGTTCCCCCCAAAGCCAAACCGTTTGCGCGCATGATATCCACATCACTTTGGCGGCAAAAAGTACGGCTGGCACACAACTCGCGCACAAAGGTGCCGTTGGCCATGTTCAGACGCATGTTCTGCGTGCCGATGGCGCTGTCGGCAAATTGAATTCGGAAATCAATTTCAAAACCGTCATGGGGTGTCAGACGGGCAACGGCGCCGTCCTCGGACACTTCTACAGTTTTTAATATTTCAATGACCCGCACCGGCGCATCCAAACGACGTAAACCACGGCTAAGAATGCCGCGTACGAACTGGGCAGCACTACCATCAAGGATCGGAACTTCCGGTCCATTGATTTCGACCAGAGCATTTTGAATACCGCACCCCATAAGGGCTGCCATGATGTGTTCAATTGTTGAAACTGAAACACCAGCATTATTTACGATTTTTGTACATAGCTTTGACGGCACAACCGAATCCCAGCGCGCCGCAATCAGGTTATCGCCCAATTCAATATCTGTCCGCCGGAACCAGATACCGTATTCGGCCGATGCCGGGTGTATCGTCAACGTCACACGGTTTCCCGTATGCAGGCCGATGCCCCGAAAGGAGATTGGTGATTTTATCGTTGTTTGCACTAAGTGCCTCAAATTTTTGGGGTGCCGTATTATTTTTCTTATCGGCTTGCATGTCCCTAGCTTTGCTTGGCCGTCCACTCAACTCAAACTTTGTAACGCTCTGAAACATAACTGTTGGATTTGCGCAGAGTTTCGCCGAGTCTGGCCGATTCTCAGTACAACCTGTTGATAACAAACAAAAAGGGCCAGCAAATGCCAGCCCTTTAAATTTTAAATGTTACCGATTTAGTTGGCTTGTCGCCGCAGAAAGGCTGGAATCTCAATTCTTTCCTGCTCTGGGTTTGTCTCTTGCTCAGCTTCTTCAGCGGAAACTGTCGGCTGCTGACGGGCCAATTGCGCACTGTGATCCACCCCAGGTGTCAGCGCCTGGCCGGTCATCCGGTTGATCAGTGAGTTGATACCAAACCGGGGCTTTTCCGCAGGTGTTAGCTCTGGCGCATTAACATTCAGGGCGCCCTGACGCGGCGCTTTGCTAACCGCGGCTTGCAAACGTTCCATGGCTTGCGGTGTTGGCGTTCCTGCTGAGGGCGCTTTTGGCGCAACAAAACCCATTTCCGGGCTTTCTGCCACCGGGGCCTCAGCCTGTGGTTGATACACCGGAGCCGGAACAACGTCTTCTGCCACTTCGGGCGTATTCACCGGGGCTCGGCGTGATTCAAAGCCGCCAAAAAGACCAGGTTCTGCGGTGTTTTCAGCAACTGCCGCTGCTGGTGCGGCCGCTGGTATTTCTGGTTTTGCAGTAAACGACATTGCTGCACGTGTTGCTGAAGCTGCGGCGGCTGGAACTTCTACCTGTTCTGCTTCCAGAGGTTCCGCCATCCGACGACGGGGTACCGGGACCTCGTCGATCTTTTCGTTTGCGTCAATCCCGGTTGCAACAACGCTAACCCGCATGGCGCCTTCCATACTATCATCCAGTGTAGAACCGACAATAATATTGGCTTCTGCGTCCACTTCTTCGCGGATGCGGTTGGCGGCTTCGTCCAGTTCAAACAATGTAAGATCATGGCCGCCGGTGATGTTGATCAGTACACCGCGCGCGCCCTTAAGGCTGATTTCGTCCAACAGTGGGTTAGCAATGGCTTTTTCAGCGGCCTGAATGGCGCGATCTTCGCCGGTGCCTTCGCCAGTACCCATCATCGCCTTGCCCATTTCGTCCATGACGGCGCGCACATCGGCAAAGTCCAGATTGATCAGGCCGGGGCGAACCATAAGATCGGTGACACCCTTAACGCCCTGATACAAAACGTCATCGGCCATGGAAAACGCTTCAGTAAACGTGGTTTTCTCATTCGCCAGACGAAACAGGTTCTGATTCGGGATGATGATCAGCGTGTCGACCATTTTTTGCAGGGCATCTACGCCGTCTTCTGCCTGACGCATACGTTTTGCGCCTTCAAACTGAAACGGCTTGGTAACAACACCGACGGTCAGAACACCCAGTTCACGTGCAGCCTGCGCAATAATAGGCGCGGCACCCGTACCGGTGCCCCCGCCCATTCCGGCGGTGATAAAGCACATATGTGCGCCCGCCAGTTGGTCAACGATTTCTTCGATGGTTTCTTCGGCAGCCGCCGCCCCAACGGCGGGGCGCGCCCCAGCCCCCAGACCTTCGGTGACTTTCACGCCCATCTGAATTTTGTGAGTCGCGTTAATCTGTTGCAGCGCCTGAGCGTCGGTATTCGCAACTACGAATTCCACACCCTCAAGCTGCTTCTCGATCATATTGTTGACCGCGTTTCCGCCTGCACCACCAACACCAAATACAGTAATACGGGGCTTCAGGTCGTCCTGTTTGGGCATCATCAGATTCAATGTCATGCGTGTATCCACCTACTATTATTGTCAGCCTAAATCGGGCCGAAAATTCCCTACTCGCGATAAGTCCTAAAGGGAGTCGCGGGTTTCGTCACCCCAAAAACAGAAAAAAGACACAAAATATGGGGGTTATTTTGCTCTGGACGGCGGGATATTGCCTATATCCCGATATGTTGTGGCTACCAGTTCTCCTTAAACCATTTTACGGCGCGCCTAAGTGATTGCACCGGAAGTCGCTCTGAGGGTAATTCAAAATCCCACCACTCATCCTGAGGGTGTGTGGCAAACAGGCAAAGACCAACAGCCGACGCAAACGCCGCCCCGGTTGCCGCCTGTGGCAATCCCTGAACCCGCATGGGCCGACCGATACGAACCTGCTGGCCCAAAACTTTGGGGGCCAATCCATCCAGTCCGGGAATTTGGCTGGCCCCGCCGGTCAAAACGATTTGCTGGCTGGGCAGATGTTCAAAACCCGCGGCGTCCAAGCGCGTTTTCACTTCCTCCAGAATTTCTTCCACCCGTGGCCGCATGATGCCGATCAGTTCGGCACGACTAACCGTGCGCCTGTCATGTTCCCAATCGCCAGTGTCGCCGCCAATTTCGATCATGTCGCGATCATCCATGCCGGTGGCAACCACGCCGCCGTAAAATGTTTTAATCCGTTCGGCCATGGCCAACGGCACCTGTAACCCCTTGGAAATATCTGACGTTACGTGGTCGCCGCCCATACGCACACAATCCGCGTAGATCATGTGCTTTTTCATGAAAATTGATAACCCGGTGGTGCCACCGCCCATATCAATGCAGGCCGCGCCCAGTTCCTGTTCATCTTCCACCAGCGCTGAAATGCCAGACACATAGGCCGATGAAGCCAAACCTGCCAATTCAAGATCACAACGCTTGATACAGTATAGTAAGTTCTCAATAACGCCGGTATCCACCGTCAGCAGATGCAGATCTACCGCCAACCGATTACCGTTTTGACCGCGCGGATCGCCCAAACCGCTGCGATGATCCAGGGCAAAGTTCACCGGTTGGGCATGTAAAGCTTCGCGCCCTTCCCCGTAATCGGGCACATCGCAAGCCGCCAGAACATGACTGACATCCGCGTCTGTCACCACTGGTTCTTCCAGCGCTATCTCACCCGCAAGTCCGTAAGAACGCGGTTCAGCCCCTGAAAAGCAGGCAATTACATGGTCCACCCGAACATTTGCCATTTTCTGCGCCGCTTGTACGGCGGTACGAATGGCGCGTTCAGTTTCTGGCATGGCGTCTATTTCACCAAACCTAACCCCCCGTGAACGTGTGGTCGCCGCCCCGATCACCCGAAACTGGCTTTGCCCGGCCATCGAGCCAACGCCATCGGTTGGGTTAAACCGGTCTGTGCCGTCAAACCGCAGGATCAGGCAGGCGATTTTCGACGTACCTATATCCAAAATAGCGATGACACCGCGCTGGATGGCGGCGTTTCGCATTTTTCGCATGGCGCGTTGCGTGGCATAAAGGTCGGTCATTTTTTAGTCGTCTCCCTGACTGGTATCGCGGATTTGGCGCAGATCTTCTATGGCTTGCGGGGCCATGCGAATGGTTGGGCGGCTTTCATTTCTCATATCAACAGCTACGATATCCCGGGCCAACAAATCCTTGGCCTCACTAAGCGCCATTACCTGAAGAAGGGCCTGTACCGCGTTGTTTTCAGGCAGTAAAATGCGTTGGCCACGATCAAGAACAACATCCCAACGCCGTTCCCCAATACGCACTAACCCACGAATGCGCGACGCTACCGGACCTGCAATGGCAAGAAGTTCCAGCGCTTCCGGCACTTGTTTTTCAGCGCCCAAACCCGCCAAAAGCGGCAATTCCGGACGTTCCGTGCGCGCGCCAATAACCGCTACCCGGTGGCCCAAAGCATCCAGTAGTTCCAGATCGCGCCCCAACCGCCAAACAGCGGCGGGCACCCGTTCTTCGATTTGTACATGCAAAACACCACCCCGGCGCACCCGGATATCCACCCGCAGCACCGCGTCCAGCTCGGCAATGCGATCCTGCATACCGGCCAAATCAAGATCAAAAGAACTAATAGGAAGATCCACCGGCACAATTTCGCGAATATCATCGGCTATAGAATCCGTAGCGCCATCAATCGCCATCAGTTTCACACTGAATTCCGGACGTTCTTCGATGGACAGGCGGATTTCGGCAATTTTATCATGCACAGCCAGCCGAAAGCTTTCCTGAGTAACGGCCCAGGCCAGGCCAGCCCCGACCATAACCATAGGCAAGCCAATCCGAATAGTCTGGCGAAATACCGGCGTCAGCCACAGGCGGCGCAGACGGTAGCCAATGCGTGTTGGGGCCGGATCGCGGCGGCGGGCACCTAGCGATTGCATGATGCGTCCTTTACCATCCAGCTGCAAAATTCCGGAAATGCATAGCCTGCGTGAACGCCCTGTTCCGGGGACAGCGATGTTGGGGTCATGCCGGGTTGGGTGTTGGTTTCCAGCAGAATCAGCCCCTCTAGCCCTAGGGATTCGTCCCAGCGAAAATCAGTGCGGCTGATACCGCGACAGCCTAGGGCGCTATGGGCGCGTTCGGCGTAATCCATGCAGGCGTTGAAAATCTCGGCTGGGATGTCCGCCGGGATGATATGACTGGAACCGCCCTCGTCGTATTTTGCGTGGTAGTCATACCAGCCGTCGGTGATGATATCGGTGACGGTCAGGGCGCGCTCACCCATGACGGTTGTAGTCAGTTCACGACCCGGTGCGTAGGCTTCCACCATCACGGTATCGGGCATCGTATCGGCCAGTTTGGGCGGAGAATTGGCGTTCTCATTGACGATATAGATGCCAACGGAAGAGCCTTCGTTATTTGGCTTCACCACATAGGGGGGCGGCATGATATGTTTGGCCTGCACGTCATCACGCGGCGCTAACACGCTGGTAACAAAGGGTAACCCGGCGGCAAGATAGGTATCTTTGGTGCGCTGTTTATCCATAGCCAGGGCAGAAGCCAGCACCCCGGAATGGGTATAGGGGATATTCATCCATTCCAGCAAGCCCTGCACACAGCCATCTTCGCCCCAGCGACCATGCAGGGCGTTAAATGCAACGTCGGGTTTAAGGTCAGTCAGGCGTGCGTAAAGGTCCGGACCGGCGTCCAGTTCTACAACATCGTACCCTGCCTGTCGCAGTGCCGTAGCGCATTCGCGCCCCGAAGATAATGACACCTCATGCTCAGCCGAGGGGCCACCCATTAATACCGCCACTGTCAGGGGTTGTCTGCTCGACTTACCCACTTTGGTGCCTTTGCCGGGGCCAGTTTTCCAGCCCTCAATTTATTTGCCTATTTCGGGGCCGGTTCACCGACCCTCATGATTTCCCATTCTAACGTAATACCACTGTTTTGAAACACCTTTTTTCGCACCGCTTCACCCAGCCCTTCAAGATCGGCGGCACTGGCATTGTCAGCGTTCACCAGAAAGTTCGGATGCATCGGCGACATCTGCGCGCCGCCCTGTTTTGCGCCGCGCATGCCGGCGTTATCAATGACTTTCCAGGCCTTCATATCCTGGCTGTCATCGGCCTGCCCGGTACTGGAAAACCCGGCGGGGTTGCGGAATGTCGAGCCCGCGGTGCGGTCTTTGGTGGGTTGCGTCGCGTCACGTTTGGCCAATTGGGTTTCCATCAGCGTGTTTAGGGCGGCAGGGTCGGCTGTTTCACCGATAAACGTGGCCTGCGTAATGATCGCGCCTTCGGGCAGATCAGACTGGCGGTACTGAAAATTCAGGTCTTTGGCACTCAGGGTGATGATATCGCCGGCGCGCGTAACCGCCTGCGCCGATTGAAACCTGTCAGCGATGTAAGTGCCGTAACACCCTGCATTCATTCGCACAGCGCCACCGATCGCGCCGGGAATTGTGCGCAGGAACGTCAGATCAACCCCGGCATCGGCGGCTTTGCGGGCCACATGGGCGTCAAGGGCGGCGGCGCCTGCCACGGCAGTATTGCCGCTGATGTCGATGGCGTTAAAGCCGCGGCCAAGGCGGATGACCACGGCGCGAATGCCGCCATCGCGCACAATGAGGTTTGAACCAACGCCCATGGGGAAGACCGCGATATCGGCGGGCAGATTGCGTAGGAAATCGGCGAGGTCATCAAGGTCAGCCGGTTGGAAAAGGTAATCCGCCGGGCCGCCGACACGCAACCATGTGAGGGCTGAGAGGTCTTTATCTGGCGTCAGGGTGCCGCGTACGGGGGGGAGTTGGTTGGTCATGGGGTCTATAGTCATGAAAAGGGCAGGTTGAATCCAAACGTGTAAAAAATCGGCCGCCCATGGTCCAATTTTTCGGCTGCTGCCTCTTGGACCAATCCACAGCCTTATCCGCGTTCACCAATAATCTGCCACAGATCCTTTAAGCGCCTGAAACTGCAGGTTCTGCCCCTGCATCCGAAGTTGCCAGTTTTTTCCTGCGACAAGACCAGCCTTGGCACCTATGCTTGGCAGCATTGCTTTCATAAACTGCAATGCCCACTGCCGGTCAACCTCATCGGCTTCAGGGGACAACAAATTGGTGACTTGGCAATCTGACATGTAACTCCAGACACCACTTCAATGCATCTTCCCATCATTCCATCTGCAAATTGAACCAATCGCGATTTGTTGCGGATCGGCTTCCGCACCAGCCTTGACAAGATCGGCTTTCAGTGCTCCAATAGCGCAGGCGACGAACCGGCAAAGTACTGCGGCACAATTGTCCAAGACTTCGGTCAGCTTCATTATCGGCGTAGCACTGTTCCATGTTATTCACCCGCTGCCGCTTGATGCAGTTGACTTCTGGGCAGACATCGAAACGCATCGTAAAGTGCAACAACATTGTCCGGATATCGCCGTAAACACGGCGTAAATCCTTGATGCATCATTGCAGGCCGAGCCAAGAATTTGAAGCATTCCATTTGGTGACTGGTCCTGCGACACCAGCGGTGAAATCTGGTTCATCGCTTGGCGTGCCGTCGCGCTGAATTCGAGGCATCAACATCTGTCAACCGCATGGGCGGTTAGTTTGCGATGCTTTCCATCGAACGTGGAACACGTAATGCGTACGGATCGTCGGCAATAACTTCGGTCCAAACGGGCTTCACCAACAATCCCCGCAATCACCCCATTCACATGATCCGCACCCTTGTCCCAATCCGCAGGCTCTATCAACGCAATCTCGGTCAACATGTCCCAGTTGGGCTTCACCCCGTCCAGCGCGTTCTGGTACCAATCGCGCCAGAAATCCCAGCCTTCGGGCAGGGTTTCACGGGTTTGCACCCAATTTTCGGATACCGGGTTTGCACCCGACCAAAGCGGCGTTTGATCAAGCCGAACATCGCCCGTTGCAAGAGCGGTGCAGTCGGCGCGGATCATTTTCCAAGCGGCGGCGGCATTGGCGGCGGCATTGGCGGCAAAGGCGGCGGCATTGGCGGCAAAGGCGGCATCGGCGGCATCGGCGGCGGCATCGGCGGCGGCATTGGCGGCGGCAAAGGCGGCAAAGGCGGCATCGGCGGCGGCATTGGCGGCATTGGCGGCAAATCGGCGGCATTGGCGGCGGCATTGGCGGCAAAGGCGGCGGCGGCATTGGCGGCAAAGGCGGCACTTCTGATCTCCGGGGTTGGCATGGTGCCCGCAACCCCAGAGATCAAACTACAGCGCAATATAGGCAGCGCCGTCAAATCATTTTTACGTGCAGATGCGCTTGAAATCGACAACTGCCAATACTGTGGCAACACCCGCATCGCTGCCCTATGCGCGATGGTCACCGCTATCCGGCGGTTCTCATCTTCATCAAACGGCAGTGCCTCCAGCCATGCCCTCAGGCTTTCGCGGTCCTTAATATCTGAAATCTCAACCATACCGGCATCTTGTCCGCCATGGGACCAACCCGCAAGTCTATTCCGGCAGTTTCGCCTTACCGCGACGCAGCCAGCGCCACAGGTAGACCAGTGGCCAGCGCAAGATTGACGCCCCGGCGATCATTGCCACCAGCCCGACGAACGGGCCGTTTTGGTAGGTGACCCAGCCCAGTATTGGCACGCCGACGGTGATCAGCACATAGGCCGCGGGCCAGTGGTTTTTGCGGGATGGAAACATGCCGATAACATTGGCCAGGATCAGCCAAAGTAGGGCGGCAATCAGTGAGGCGCTCATTAACTGTCTCCTTGCAGTTCTTTTGGCAACTCAACTGGTTTGCCCATTGCTTTTTTGTAAAAATAAATCAACGGGTTACGAAACATTGAAAGGAAAGCCAGCAGGCCAAGCCCGGCCGGTAAAAAACCGTGCTGAACACCGATAAAGCCGATCATCAGCGGTGCCAGTGCCAGCAATGTCACGCCGGGCGCATATTGGCGACGCATGGGCATTAGGGCGACAAAGCTGGCCAATATCGCCCAGATGGCAGCAAGGGTCAGTGACAGGCTCATGACCGGACTCCGGTATTAGGTGATTCAAGGGTTGGCCTGCATATGGTCATGGTTTTGTGCCCAAAAGATGGCCGGGCAGATCATTGGCCCAGGCCGAAATGGACCCGGCCCCAAGGCAGATGACCATGTCACCGGGGCGCGCGTGTTGGCGGATGAAATCGGCCAGGTCATCAGCGCCTGAGATGGCCAATGCCTTTGGGTGCCCAAGCCTGGTGAGTCCGGACACCAGATCATCGCGGGTGGCGCCTTTGATCGGGGCTTCGCCAGCGGCAAAAATATCGGTGATGGCAACGATATCGGCGTCATTGAAACAGCCGCAGAAATCATCAAACAGGCTGGCCAGACGCGAATAGCGATGCGGCTGATGCACAGCGATGACGCGGCCATTGCTGGATTGACGCGCGGCCTTAAGGGCGGCGGCAATTTCCACCGGGTGGTGGGCGTAGTCATCAATGATGGTGACGCCGTTCACATCGCCCACATGGGTAAACGCCGGTTAACGCCCTTGAAACTGGCCAGCGCGTCGCGGATTTCGGCGGCCTTCATGCCAAGGTGACGGGCCACGGCCACAGCCGCCAGCGCGTTGGATACGTTATGGTCGCCCGGCATCGGCAGAGTGCAATCTTTGATCACCACCCCGTCGGCCAGAATGATATCAAAATGTGCCACGGTGCCTTGGTAGGTCAGACCAGTGGCGCGCACATCGGCCTGTTCGTTAAAACCATAGGTGACAACCCGGCGATCGGTGATTTTGCCCACCAGTGCGCGCACTTCGGGGTGGTCGGTGCAGCAAACAGCCAGCCCGTAAAACGGGATGTTGGAAACAAAATCAAAGAAACCCTGCCGCAGGTTTTCCATGCTGCCCCAGTGTTCCATATGTTCGGGGTCAATATTGGTGACAATGGCAATGGTGGCAGGCAGGCGGTTAAAGGTACCGTCGCTTTCGTCGGCTTCCACCACCATCCATTCGCCCTGCCCCATGCGGGCGTTTGAATCGTAGGCGTGGATGATGCCCCCATTGATCACCGTCGGGTCCAAACCGCCTGCGTCCAGCAGCGTTGCCACCAGCGTAGTGGTCGTGGTTTTACCATGGGTGCCGCCCACAGCCACATTGGATTTAAGCCGCATCAGTTCGGCCAGCATTTCGGCCCGGCGCACCACCGGCAAGCCTTGCGCGCGCGCCGCGTCCAGTTCGCTATTGCCCGGTTTGATGGCCGAAGAAATCACCACAACTGCGGCGTTTTCCAGATTATCGGCGCGCTGGCCCTTGAACACAGTTGCCCCAAGTTTTTCTAAGCGCTTGGTGATTTTCGTGACATTCAGGTCAGAGCCTTGCACTAAATAACCGTGGTTTAACAGTACCTCGGCAATGCCTGACATACCGATGCCACCGATGCCGACGAAATGCACCGGGCCCATTTCTGTGGGCAATTTGGTGGCGGCTGCATTCACCTGTCTTGCCCCGGTCCTGAAAGCCCCAACACCATTTCAACCAGCCTGTCAGTGGCATCCGGGCGCCCTGTGGCCAGCGCTGCATGGGCCATTTTCACCGCCGCCTGTGGGTTTTCCAACACCGCGCGGATATGGGCCGTCAGGCTATCGGCCTGCAACAGACTTTCAGGGATCAAAATGGCAGCATCGGCTGCAACCAGACCGCGGGCATTGGCAGTTTGTTCATCGCGTATGGCCGCAGCCAAGGGTACCAATATTGCGGGGCGACCAATGACGCTGATATCCGCCACCGAAGATGCCCCGGCGCGGCTGATCACCAGTTGTGCCTCAGACATCCGACGTGGCAGGTCCTGAAAGAACGGTTGCACATCGGCATTCACGCTGTGGCTGGCATAAAACTGACTGACCCGATCATGGTCTTCCGGGCGGGCCTGATGCGACACGCGCAGGTTCAACAAAATATCTTCAGGTAAATCAGCGATAGACTGTGGTACTATATCTGACAGAATTTTTGCCCCCTGCGAACCGCCCATCACCAGCAGGGTCATCGGGTAATCACCGGGCGGGATATAGGGCGCCCCTTCGCGTTTCATCACAGCACTTCGCACGGGATTGCCCGTGTGGTGGCCCTGCACGCCCTTGGGTAATTCAGTCGGCCATGTGCCACAGGCCACGCCGTTTACCCATTTGGCGAAAATCTGATTAACCCGACCCAACACACCGTTTTGTTCGTGGATCATGCGCTTGCAGCGCAAAAGGGTCGCCGCTGAGAGTGCGGGAATTGACGGATAGCCGCCAAAACCCACAACCATGGCCGGGCGATCTAACAACATGGCCCAAACCGCGCTGAACGTACCACCAAGAATTCGAAACGGGGTTGTCAGTTTTGCCAGAAATCCACCGCGCGCAAATGTTGCGCTGGCCACCTGTTCAATCTGTACCGTATGGGGAAAGCCACTGGTGTAGCGTGCTCCGCGTGCATCCGTAGAAAGTTTCACCCGCCAGCCATTGCGCAACATGGCTTCTGCCAGGGCCTGGGCCGGGAACATATGCCCGCCGGTGCCCCCCGCCGCGATCACCAGAAGCGGTGGTTTGGCCATGTCTAGCGCCCCCGGCCTGCAAACAGATCACCGATTTCACCCTGTGGGCGTGACCGGGTAAAGGCCAGCAACATGCCCAGCATGATACCGCCAGCAACCAGCGACGAACCGCCATAACTTACAAAGGGTAGCGTCATGCCTTTGGAGGGCAGCAAACGTACCGCCACCCCGGTATTGATAAGGGCCTGAATACCAAACATGCAGGCCAGGCCGGTGCCCGCCAATCGAATAAACGGGTCGCGTTCACGCATCAGGCGCAGCAGGGAACGCACGGTGATAAATGCAAATAACGCCAAAACCAACAGCACTAAAAACAGCCCATATTCTTCGGCCGCCACAGCAATTATAAAATCAGTATGGGCGTCTGGCAGTGACCACTTAACCTGCCCTTCGCCCACGCCCACACCAAAAAATCCACCCTCTTGAATGGCATTGGTTGCATAGCCGATCTGCGTGGTCGGGTCGATCTCTGTGGATAGGAACCCGTCAATCCGGCGGGCAAAGTGTTCTGAATTCTTATAGGCAAATGATCCCCCTAGCACGACACCGCCAGCCAAAAGCAACAGAAGCAAGATCGGCGCGCCGGCGACGAAATACATCACCCCCCAGCCAAACAGCACTAGCGCCGCCTGGCCAAAATCAGGTTGCATCGACAGCATGCCAACAATAGCCAGAGTGATGGCAAGTGAATAGGTTTTACCGGGGGGGCCGTTAATGTCGCTGCTGGCAGAAATCAGCCAGGCGGCAACAATGACAAAACCGGGTTTCAAAAATTCTGAAGGCTGAAAACTGCCAAAACCAAGCGAATACCAGCGCACCGCACCTTTGCCAAAATCGGTACCAAACACCGGCAGCAACACCACAGCCACAAAGGCGATGGTGAACCCTATCACCCCAAGGCGGCGCACCAGACTGGGCGTCATCATGGTGGTGGCGATCATGGCCACCATGGCAATGCCGCCAAACAGCGCCTGACGTTGGACATAATGAAACGCGCCGTAGCCATTGCGTTCGGCCAATGGCGGAGATGCGGCCAAGCCCAACAACAGCCCGATGCCAAACAATATAAAAACACCTGACATCGACCATTTGTCGACTGTCCGCCACCAACGCGGCAAAATGGGTTCGCCATCTGCGCGCGGCACTGTGCCATAAACCATCTCTGTCATGGTTGCCTGTCCATTACTGCCCAAATCATCGCCCGTTATCCGGGTCTGTGGATAAGTGTAACGAATCGGCGTGGATTAGGCTAGGGGGGTTGGCCTTGTTTCTCAGGAAATTTTGCGCAGAAAAATGGGGATAGTTATGACAAAATGCGCATGGCGCATTCAATGAAATCTTCGCCACGTTTTTCAAAATCGGCATATTGATCAAAACTGGCAGCGGCGGGGGCCAATAGGATGGTATCACCGGGCTTGGCATCTTTAGCGGCGCTGGATACTGCCTGGGCCATGGTCCCGCAGATCTCGTATTGGGTACCGCCCAACTGGGCCGCATAATCAGCAGCACTTTCACCGATCAGATAGGCTTTGGCGACATTTTTCAGATGCGGGGCCAGTGCGGCGATGCCGCCATCCTTGCCCTGCCCGCCCGCGATCCAGCGGATGGATTTGAACGCCTGCAGGGCTTGGGCGGCGCTATCGACATTGGTGGCTTTGCTGTCATTCACAAATGCCACGCCGTCTTTTTCACCTATATATTGGCTGCGATGTGCCAATCCGTCAAAACTGCGTAAAGCCTGTTCGATCAGCTTTGGCGCCAGCCCAAGACTGCGTGTGGCAGCGTAGGCGGCGCAGGCGTTTTGGTGATTATGGGCACCGGGAAGGCCGGTGATACCGCGCAGATCAATCGATGCAATTTGCCGGGATTTACGGTATTCTGACAGGTATCCTTTGCGGGCAAAGACCGACCAGCCCGGGCCCTGCAATTTGCGGTTTACTGACACCTGTATGACCCGGTCATCGGCGCGCCCTTCCCCCATTTGCCCGGCCAGATACTGGCCCTCAGGCTCGTCCACACCAATGATGGCGCGGTCCGGTCCGCCCTCGGCAAAAAGGCGGCGTTTGGCGGCAAAATAGCCGCCCAGACCGGCGTGACGATCCAGATGGTCGGGGGTCAGGTTGGTGAACACGGCGATGTCTGGCGTTAAGGATCGGGCCAGTTCGGTCTGATAGCTGGACAGTTCCAGCACCACCACTTCGCCGTCATGGGCCGGGTCAAGATCCAGCACACCGCGCCCAATATTGCCGCCCAGCTGGCAGGGTTTGCCCGCCACTTCCAAAATGTGGTGGATAAGTGCTGCTGTGGTGGATTTACCGTTTGAGCCGGTGACTGCAATCACACGGGGTGGGTTTTCAAAGCCTTCCCAGTCCAGTGTTGCAAAGGATCGGAAAAACAACCCGATATCATTGTCCACCGGCACGCCTGCGGCCTGCGCGGCTGTGATGATCGGGTGTGGTTCGGGATATAAATGTGGGATACCGGGGGACACAATCAGGGCGGCGATATCGCCCCAGTCAACGCGGCTTAGATCGGTCGCCGGAAAACCACGGGATTTGGCGTAATCACGCGCAGCTTCTGTATCGTCCCAGACCAAGGGCCCGGCCCCGCCCTCTTCTAGCGCGATGGCCGTGGCAAGGCCAGATCGGCCCATGCCCAGCACGGCGACTTTTTGGCCGGGGTATGCAGTTACCGGTATCATCTGACCTTTAGCGTCGCCAGACCCACCAGCGCCAGGATAAGGGAAATAATCCAGAACCGGATGACAATCTGGGGTTCTTTCCAACCCAGTTGCTCAAAATGGTGATGAATAGGCGCCATCAGAAACACCCGTTTGCCGGTGGCTTTGAAATACAGCACCTGGATGATGACCGACAGCGCTTCAACCACAAACAACCCGCCGACGATGGCCAGTACAATCTCGTGTTTGGTGGCAACGGCGATAGCCCCCAAAGCGCCGCCAAGCGCCAATGATCCGGTGTCGCCCATAAAGATCGCTGCCGGGGGCGCGTTATACCAGAGAAAACCCAGGCCACCGCCAATCAGCCCAGCTGTGAAGATCAAAATTTCACCGGTTCCCGGCACATAATGCACGTCCAGATATTCGGTAAAATCGACCCGACCAACGGCGTAGGCAATAACGCCCAGCGCGCCCGCGGCAATCATCACCGGCATGATGGCCAGCCCATCCAGACCGTCCGTCAGGTTCACCGCATTGGCCGCCCCGGCAATGACAATCATCGAGAACGGGATGAAGAAAAAGCCAAGATTGATCAGCGTGTCCTTGAATATTGGCAGCGCCAGCTGGAAGGCCAGCGCGTCGGGATGATACATTGATGACCAGTAAGCGGCGATCCCGGCGATCACCAGCCCGATGCTAAAGCGCACCCGGCTGGACACGCCTTTGCTGCTTTGTTTGGTGACTTTGGAATAGTCATCCAAAAAACCAATCAGCCCGAAACCCACCGTTACAAACAGCACGATCCAGATGAACGGATTGTCAGGGCGCGCCCAAAGCACGGTGGAAACCAGTACTGCCCCAAGGATCAGCGCGCCGCCCATGGTGGGGGTGCCAGCCTTATCCAAAATGTGGCTTTGTGGACCGTCATCACGGATTGGCTGACCTTTGCCCTGCTTGCGTTTTAGCAACCGTATCAGGGGTGGACCGAAGATGAAGCCAAACATCAAGGCGGTGAAAAACGCCCCGCCCGCGCGAAAGGTAATGTAGCGAAAAAGGTTGAAAACATCGCCGCCGTCAGAAAGCCCTGCAAGCCAGTATAGCATTTAGTTGGTTCCTTGTAGTTGCTGACCCTGCGGATGGCCCAGTTTTCGGATGGCGTCAACAACCAGGCTGACTTTGGACCCCTTAGAGCCTTTGACCAAAATGACATCCCCTGCCTTGATCAGTCGGTGGACAACACCGGCCAGTTCGGGTGCTGTATCAAAACATTCGCCCTTTTGCCTGGCGGACAATTTTGCATACAACGCTGCCATGCGCGGGCCGACGCAATGGATAATATCGATATTTTCCAGAGCAGACAGACCGGCAATATCGATGTGGTGTTTGTTTTCATCTGTACCAAGTTCCAACATGTCGCCAAGAATGGCGATGCGCTGACCCGGTTCTTTGGGCTGGCTGGTGGCCAGACCATCAAGGGCAGCGGCCATAGATAGGGGACTGGCGTTAAAGGCATCATCTATCAAGGTCAGGCTAAGGTGGTCATCAACCATATCAAGGCTAATAACCTCGCGCGCACCGCGTCCAGGTGGGGGCGACCAGACGGCCAGATCAAGGGCGGCCACGGCAATATCTGCGCCAAGGGCCTGCACGGCGGCCAAAGCCCCCAGACCATTGAGGGCAAAGTGTCGGCCCGAAACGGCAAGCTTAAACAACAGCGGACCACTGGGCGAGCGGGCGTGAATAATAGTGCTGCCCCCGGTCAGCTGCACAGTGTCCAGTTGAAAATTCGCGCTTTGATCACTGCCAAAACTAACAATTTCAGCAGCGGCAGTCCGGGCGGCATCAGTAAGAATATTGGTTGTAGGTTGATCCACGTTGATCACGGCAGTGCCGTGGCTTTCAAGCCCTGCAAATATCGCAGCTTTTTCCCGTGCGATGCCTTCCAGATCATCAAATGCTTCCATATGCACCGCCGCCACATTGGTGATCAGCGCCACATGCGGGCGGGTAATCGCCGCCAGCGGGGCAATTTCACCGGGGTGGTTCATGCCGATTTCAATGACGGCAAATTCGGTGTCGGCGGGCATGCGCGCCAATGTCAGCGGCACGCCCCAATGGTTGTTGTAGCTGTCAGCAGCCGCATGGGTTCGGCCTTGTTTGGCCAGAACAGTGCGCAACATTTCCTTAGTGGATGTTTTGCCAACCGAGCCAGTAACTGCAACAATGCGGGCTTGCGTGCGGGCGCGCGCGGCGCGGGCCAGATCGCCAAGGGCGGCCAGCACATCTTCGACAATAAGCAAGGCGGCGCCATTGGCGACACCGACAGGAACCCGGCTGACCAGAGCGGCGGATGCGCCTTTTTCCAATGCCTGCGCGACAAAGTCATGGCCATCGCGTGCGTCACTTAGCGCAACAAACAGATCACCCTTTTGCAGGGTTCGGGTGTCAATAGAAACACCGCTGGCCAGCCAGTCGCAAGTCGTTGTGCCGTCCGTGGCAATTACGGCGTCACCGGATGTCCAAAGCGGCGTCACGTTAACAACCCGTCCAGTGCACTGACAGCAATGCTGGCCTGTTCGGCGTCATCAAATGGCAAAATATCTTCGCCAACAATCTGCCCGGTTTCATGGCCCTTACCGGCAATCAACAGCGCGTCCCCTGGTTGCAGCGCGTCAACGCCGCGTAAAATTGCCTCGGCGCGGTCCCCAACTTCCGTCGCATCCGGACAGCCAGCCAGTACCATTTTGCGGATAACTTCCGGGTCTTCTGAACGGGGGTTATCATCGGTGACAATCACCAGATCAGCATGCTTTGCTGCTGCCTGCCCCATCAATATGCGCTTACCCGGGTCACGGTCGCCACCTGCCCCAAATACGATGATCAAACGGCCTAAAACATGTGGACGCAACGCGCGAAGCGCCGTCGAAACGGCATCGGGCGTATGGGAAAAATCGACGAAAACCGATGCACCATTAGTGCGCGTCGCCGCCAGTTGCATGCGTCCCCGAACCGTCAACAGCTGGGGCAGCGCCGCAAACACGTCGGCGGGGTCAGAACCGGTTGCAATGGCCAGACCAGCGGCCATCAAAACATTTTCGGCCTGAAATCCGCCGATCAGATCCAGTCGCACCTGCTGGGCGCGTTCATTCCAGGTAAAACGCAGGTCTTGCCCGGTGGCGTCATAGCGTTGCCCGGAAATCCGCAGATTGGCCGCCGCCCCGCGCCCAATGCTGATCAGATCCTGACCGCGCTCACCGATATAGTCGGCAACTTCCTGACCGCGCGCATCGCCCAGGTTGACCACTGCCACCCCGTCCTGATGCAGCACCCGGGTGAACAGGCCCATTTTGGCGGTAAAGTAGTCTTCAAAGCTGGTGTGATAATCCAGATGGTCCTGCGAAAAATTTGTGAAAGCCGCCGCCGCCAGCTGCACCCCGTCCAGACGACGTTGGGCCAAACCGTGGGAAGATGCCTCCATTGCGCAATGCGTCACACCAGCGCCGGCTAAGGTGGCCAAAGTTCGGTGCAGGGTGATTGGTTCCGGCGTGGTATGGGCCAGTGGCGCCTGATGCGCGCCTTCAACCCCGGTGGTGCCAAGGTTCACAGCCGACAGGCCAAGGATCATCCAGATTTGACGCAAAAATGTAGCGACTGAGGTTTTGCCATTGGTACCGGTAATCGCAACCATGGTTTCAGGCTGTGCTTCAAACCAAAGCGCCGCCGCATAGGCCAGTGTCTGGCGCGGATCTTGCGCTATTATCAGCGGCACATCCGCAGCCTGCATTTCATAATTGGCAATCTTGGCGCCGTCGCGATCGGTCAGGATCGCCGCCGCCTGCATGCGCAAAGCGTAAGTAACAAATTGCGCTCCGTGGACGTTTTCCCCCGGCAATGCGACAAATAAATGCCCGGGCTGCACATCGCGGCTGTCCACCGACAAACCTGTGATCTGCGCCTCGCGCCCGCCCAGTGCGGTTAGTCCCAGCGCCGCCAGAGAAGATGTTTTTGCGCGTTCTGCCATTGACGTTTGCTCTTTTGGGTTAGTTTGAGATCAGTGTTAACCCATCTTCAGCACCGGTTTCAATCTGCGGGCGCAATCCCAATAGGGGGGCCGTACGTCGGATCATTTCGGCCGCCACAGGCACGGCTGTCCAACTGGCCGAGCGACGGGGCTTTGTGCCAGAGGTTTCAACCGGTTCATCCAGCATTACAACAAGCACATAGCGCGGATTATCCGCCGGAAAAAAACTGGCAAATGTCGCGATTACCTTATCTTCGTGATAGCCGCCAGTTGCCTTGGGCTTATCGGCGGAACCGGTTTTTCCGCCTACGTCGTAGCCTTCGACATTGCCAAATTTGGCAGTGCCATCGGTGACAACCTGACGCAACATTGATCGGATGCTGGCCGAAGTTTCCTGCGAAACAATTCGTTGACCCGGCGCCACATCAGGCGTGCTTAACAGGGTTGGTGAAACTTTTGTGCCGCCATTTACGATTGTCGCGTAAGCCGCTGCCAAATGCATCGGGCTGACTGACAAACCATGGCCATAGGATATGGTCATCGCCGAAATTTCCGACCATTTGCGCGGCAATAGCGGTTTTGTGCCCGGCGCTTCCACCAATTCAACCGGGGTTGCCTGTAGCAAACCCAGACCGGCCAGAAAATCCTGTTGTGGTTGCGCGCCAATTTGTTGGGCAATGCGCGCCGTGCCGGTATTTGAAGACTCTACCATAACATTGGTCACCGACATGATCGGGTCCATCCGGTGCGAATTGCGGATGTTATACTTGCCCCATTTTAGTGGGCTGCTGGTATCTATCAACGTGTTGGCATCCAGCATATTTTGTTCCAGCGCCTGGGCTATCGCAAATGTTTTGAAGGTAGACCCAAGTTCATAAACGCCCTGCACAGCCCGGTTAAACAACGGGCTGTCGGACGGCGACCCGGCTGCCAATGGATTTGGCCGGTTATTGGGGTCAAAATCAGGCAGGGATACCAGGCTGATAACCTCGCCAGTCTGAACATCCATTAAAACCGAGGCCGCACCGCGCGCGTTCATTAGTTTCATGCCGCCCGCCAAGACCCGTTCTGCGGCGGCCTGCACTGTCAGATCAATGGACAATTGCAAGGGCTCACCACCGGTGGCGGGGTCACGCAGGTAGGTGTCAAAGGCTTTTTCAACCCCGGCAACACCGATCACTTCGGCCGAATGCACGCCTTCACGACCAAAAGACGCCCCGCCCAAAACATGGGCTGCAAGGCGACCATTGGGATACAGGCGCATTTCGCGCGGACCAAATTCAAGCCCGGGATCACCAATATCATGCACCAGTTGTTGTTGTTCCGGGCTGATCCGGCGCTTGATCCAAAGGAATTTACGTTCCCCGTTGAACTGGGCCAATAAATTTTCGGCGTCCAGGTCGGGGAAGATACGCGCCAGTTCGCGCGCGGATGCGGCCTTGTCCACCATAAACGGCGGCTTGGCGTAAAGCGAATGGGTCACCAGATTGGTGGCCAGTATCCGGCCGTTTCGATCAACAATATCACCGCGCTGTGCATTTATTGCCGCCCGTGTGGTTGCCGAACGCGGTTCAACCGGATCAGAGGACGCCAGCGCCGACATACGCACCCCAACTGTGACAAAAGCCAGTAAAAAGAAAGCCCCCAGCACCAGCAACCGCCCCTCTGAGCGTTCACGGGCGCCATCGCGCATATCCTCATGGCGCTGGCGGATGTTTTCGCGTTCAATCACATCCGGGTTTTCACCGTTTTGACGGGCAGAAAGGATGCGGGCAAGTGGGCGAAGTGGCGTGCGGATCATTGGTTGGCCTCTATAGTACCGACAACATCTACGGAATTGGTGATCGGCCCTAACTGAGCCGTGGGAAAGCCTATTTGGTCAACCCGACCAAACTGACGCGGGGCAAGTGGCAACAGGCCAAGCCGATCAAAGTTAATATCAGCCAGTTCGCGAATACGATCAGGGCGGTTCAGGTAGGCCCATTCGGCGCGAAGTACACCAAGTTCTTCGCGTAACTGTCCGATTTCGCTTTGCAATCCATCAACGTCGCGCAAAGCCAGTTGGGTTTCATAGTTTTCCTGATAGGCCCAAAAAGCCAAACCCATGACGCCAAATCCCGACAGGATGTATAATAAGGTACGCATTAGTTTTCCCCTTCAAGGAACTTGTAACCCGGCAAACCCACGGCTGCCCGGTCAACCGATGCCGCAGGCGCATCAGTGCGCTGACCCACGCGCAAAGTTGCTGAACGCGCGCGCGGGTTTTGCACCAGTTCGTCGGCATCTGGCCCGATTGCTTTACTAATTTTTGTGAAGGCCGGAATTTCGCTGGCTTTTACCGGGGCATGGCGACTGCCACCGCCGCCTTTTGAGCTGCGCAATTGAAAAAACCGTTTAACGATGCGCGATTCCAGTGAATGAAAGCTGACGACGGCCAGTTTACCGCCGGGTTTAAGGGCGCGTTCTGCGGCCTCTAACCCGGACACCAGCTGGCCGTATTCATCATTCACCGCCACACGTAGCGCCTGAAAACTACGGGTGGCCGGGTTGGATTGGCCAGGCTTAGCGCGTGGCAAGCATTTAGATATGATATCAGCCAGTTGTAGGGTTGATTGAATGTTATTTTCTTCACGCGCCCTAACAATGGCACGGGCGATCCGGCGCGAAGCACGTTCTTCACCGTAGTGGTACAGAATGTCGGCCAGCCAGCCCTCATCGGCATTGTTCACCAGATCGGCTGCACTTTCGCCGCTCTGGCTCATCCGCATATCAAGGGGTCCGTCACGCATGAACGAAAAACCCCGTTCGGCCTGATCGATTTGCATGGAAGACACACCAATATCCAGCACGACACCGTCCAGATTAGTGGCAATGTCGTCCAGCGAGCCAAATTCGCCCTGAACCAATTCTAGCCTTGCGCCATATTCACCGGCCCATTCAGTGGCCATATCAAATACCGAAGGATCGCGATCAACTCCAATGACCTTTTCAGCCCCGCCGTCAAGCAAGCCACGCGCATAGCCACCGGCACCAAATGTACCGTCCAGCCAAGTGCCTGACACGGGTGCAGTCGCGGCCAGAAGCGGGCCAAGAAGTACGGGAATATGCTTGGATTTAGATGGGGGAGCAGCGGCAGCGGCAGACATTGACTATTCCCCGTCCCGGTTGACATCAGGGGCAGTGCGTCGTCTGCGCGGCGGTAACAATGAACGCGCGTCAAAATCATCGGGCCGATCGGGTGAAATTCGTTTGGCATGGGATTTCTGGTCAGCGTCGAATGTCGAAGTCTTCCAGATTTTGAAAGTATCACCAGCACCAGTGAACAAAAGCAATTCCTTGGGTTCAAGGCCCAGCTTGGCGCGCATTTCCTTTGACAGCATGACACGGCCGTCATTGTCAATTTCAACTTCAACTGAATTCAGGTGGTACAGGTCTTCCAGATCTTTGCGATCCGGGTCACCGCGCGACATTTCCGAGATCATGTCATCGACCTCATAGATGGTGTCTACGGTGTAGCATTCAAAAAACTTTTGATCCGGCTCACCATATACAATGGTGAATTGGGCGCGGGCATCTGTCTGACCATCGGCAACGGCGTCTTTCCAATCCGGGTCACCTGCTTCCAAGACACGACGAAACCGGGCGGGGACTGACACCCTGCCCTTCACATCCATCTTTTGTGGAAACCGACCTCGGAAACTTCTAGCCACTATCTGCCTTGCGGCCTCTCTTTACTAACTTGCCTCATCTGACCCTTAAAATGGAAACGGCGGATTGAACTGCTGCCACTGTTCAATCCGCCGCCCTCGTCCCATTTCTGGGGTATGTCCGACTGCGCGCGCCACCTGGGGGGATGTCTGCTCGCCCGCGCGCCGGATCTCGTTGTCTTCATCGTCTGAAAGGTGGGCGCCTGTATGAAACCTGCTTTTTATTGGGAGAATTTGGGGTCGTTGCCCCGTTACCCATCCTTTTCGTATTCAAGTATCTATCTGACATTTCATGGCATATCAATAAAAAAATGCACTATTTTTAGATCTAATTTGGGAAAACATGCCGCCACTTGCGTACTTGCTTTGATTTTGTCAATCTGTAGCGGGCTCTGTCAGTTGTACCCACAAGATGTAGAGCCGCCCTAAAGACAGTTTTTTTGCAATTTCCTGGAAATTGATTTGGTTTTACCCATTGAAGGCGCGATTTCATGAAAACAACGCGCAAAACAGGGGGCATAAAGACGGTGAACAGGATGTCTTAGCTAAAGATGCTGTGACAGAATGGGATTGCTAAAATCAGGAGAGCCACTGTGCTGACCGACTTAAACATCGATATTAATATGGCCCGCAAATGGTTTGCCGAAGATATCCGCGAGGTCGCACCGGTTTTGCACAATCAGGCAATTGTGGACGCCTTCGCCACTACCCCGCGCGAGCATTTTCTTGGTGAGGGGCCTTGGGGTGTGCATTCACGATTGGCGATCGGGGATATCCACCAAAGTGCAACCGCCAGCCCACATCACCTGTATCATGACGTGCTGATTGCGATTGATGAGGATGCTGGCATTAATAACGGGCTGCCGTCGCTTTGGGCGCGGGTATTTGACAATCTGGATATCAAGCCCGGTGCGACAGTTTTGCAGGTTGGAGCTGGTGTTGGCTATTACACCGCAATTCTGGCCGAAATCGTTGGCCCGGAGGGCCGAGTAATAGCCTACGAAATTGAAAGCGATCTGGCGGAGCGTTCAAAGAAAAACCTGCGCCACTATACGAATGTCGAAGTCATTTGCGGTGACGCCACCAAGGCGGCAAGCTTCCCCAATCTGGATGCGTTATTTGCCTGTGCAGGCGTTACCCATGTGCCAATGCGTTGGTTGGACAGTCTGAATGAAAGCGGTCAACTGGTTTTGCCCTATACCGGGTCTGACCAGTGGGGGTTTCTTTTGCATCTGACGAAGCTGGTCGGAAATCTGCCCGTAAAGTCACTGGGACCCGTTGGGGCCTATCATTGCGCAGGTGCGCGTTTCGATGCCGAGGCGCGGGCAATTACGCAGGCTATGAAAGCTTCCGCCGGAAATACGCCCGACATTGGGTGTTATCATTTGGGGGCACCACCGATGGATGGGGCGAATGTCTGGGTTGCCGGGCAATCATACTGGATTTCCAAACCGTAGCGGCCCCGGTCTAGGCAATCCTGTCCTGCACCAACCGCACTGCCAAAACGCCGTAAGCCTGTGCAATCGGCGCGTTACCCACGGCTATGGGTTTGCCCGTATTTTCAAGTGCGTTTTGCGGAAAACATCTTCAATGGAAGCAATTTGCTGCGTTAACCTTCTCTTCCGGGCTCAATCGGATCGCTGGAAAACAGTGCGATCTTATTGCCTTGTGGGTCACGAAGGTAGCCAACATAAAAATGAGGTCCATACGTTGCACGAAAGCCCGGCTGGCCGTCGTCTAAACCGCCTGCATCAAGCGCAGCCGCGTGAAGGTCACGAACCTGCTTTTGATTGCGCGCCTCAAATGCGATCATAGTACCGTTCCCAGCCGAAGCCGGTTGTCCATCGAAGGTTGGTTTAACGTAGAAATCCGGCAAAGCAGAGGATTGACCAGGTTGTTCGGGCAGTGTGTAGCTTAGGCCCTCAGGGCTCTCCTCCAGCCCGTAATCAAGGTCTGGCAGGAACGCCGCGTAAAACCGTTTCGCGCGCGCGATGTCATCAGCACCGACAGTGACATAGGCAATCATGCTGCGTGTTCCTTTCAGGAAATTATGTTATTACAACGAGTTTGCTGCATTATGGTAGGCCAACATACAATTCGGCTAAGTAGACGTCCGTTTACCGAAAGCTTCCCTAAAGCCGACAATGGTGCACTTGAAGCGAAAGCTCACTTCGTCCGCATTGCCGACCATAACCGACCCATTTCAATGGTGTTCAACCAACACCTGCTGCCCGCGACCTCAGGCAATCCCATCCTTCACCAACCGCGCAGCCAGATCGCCGTAAGCCTGCGCAATTGGCCCGTCACCGGCTGCAATGGGTGTACCACTATCCCCGCCAAGGCGCACATCCAGCGACAGCGGCAACTCGCCCAGAAACGGCACGCCGATCTTGTCGGCTTCGGCCTTTACCCCGCCTTGGCCGAAGATATGTTCCTCATTGCCGCATTTCGGGCAGACATAGGTGGACATGTTTTCGATCAGGCCCAGCACCGGGGTTTTCAGCATTTCAAACATATTGATGGCTTTGCGCGCATCCAGAAGGGCGACGTCTTGCGGGGTGGACACCACCAGCGCGCCGTCAAGTTCGGTCTTCTGGCACAGCGTCAGCTGCACATCGCCCGTGCCCGGCGGCAGGTCGATGATCAGGATGTCGAGCTCACCCCACATCACCTGCCCCAGCATCTGTTGCAACGCGCCCATCAGCATCGGGCCACGCCAGACCAGCGCCTGATTGGGGTCGGTCATCAGGCCGATCGACATCATGGTGACGCCGTGGGCTTTCAACGGAATGATCATTTTGCCGTCGGGGGATTTGGGGCGATCATGGGCGCCCATCATTTGCGGCTGGCTGGGGCCGTAGATATCGGCGTCCAGCAGGCCAACCCGGCGACCAGCGCGGGCCAGCGCCACCGCCAGATTGGATGATACGGTAGATTTGCCCACGCCGCCCTTGCCTGACGCAATAGCCAGGATACGTTTCACACCCGGCACCCGCGTTGGCCCGTCCTGGGGTTTGGGGTGGCCGCCGATTTTCAGATCGGGCGGCGGGGCTTTGGGTGCAGCAGGGCCATGGGCCGTCAGGATCACCGACACTGACGCCACACCGGGCAGCGATTCAATCGCCCTTTGCGCCGCGGCGCGCAGGGGTTCCATTTTTCCAGCCTCTTCCGGCGTCTCTGCTTCGATGACGAAGTTTACCTTGCCCCCGTCCACGTTCAGCGCCCGCACCATATCGCTGGTCATCAGGTTCTTGCCGTCGGGCAGTTCAATCTTTGCCAGTTCGGTCATTATTTGGGTATCTGTGATCGCCATCTGTTCACGCCTTAGATTTTCTGTCGGGTATTATGTGCGTTGTTTCTAACCAAATAACAACCGCGGACACTGACACCACCCGCGACCAAAGGCATCAGCCAAGGCATGCACAGCGTGCATATCGGGTTTGATCAAACACCGGATTGTCCCAGCAGATTTCAGGCGTATGTAGTGTCCACAGAAGCAATAACGCTTCACCGAGATTAGCCAATAGAAAGGCCCACGATATGACCTACATTAACACAGTGAACACAATTGAAATCGACCTAGCGAACCGGATTGCGAATTCGTTTCAGGGCCTGTTTGGCGACATTGCCAAGAACCGTCTGGCCCGGCGCACCATGCGCGAACTGAACGCCCTAAGCACACGTGAGTTGGACGACCTGGGCATTGCCCGCAAGAACATCAAAACTGTTGCATTCACTGCAGCGTTTAACCGCTAAGATTTCGAATTCAGATGCCTTTCCTCCCAAGGAACATCTGAACGAAAGCGGCGACATTTCCTCCCGATTGTCGCCGCATTAATACCGGGCCAGTTTGGCCCACCCTGATACGCCGCTTGTTTTTCCTCCCGATAACAAGCCCGCGTTAAAAGAGACGCCGATGTCCTCCTCCCTGGGCATCGGCGTTTTTTGTTGCTTCACCTGCTGCTATAAACCTGCGAGCAAGCGGCAATGGACATTTCAACCCTGCAATATATCTACATCGGCCTGGCCGCATTCCTGATCGGGTTTTCCAAAACCTCGATAGAGGTAGGGATATTGGCGGTGTTGCTGCTGGCCATGGTGTTTCCGGGCAAGGCGTCGCCCGGTGTTGTGTTGCCCATGCTGATAGCCGCTGACATCATCGCGGTAATTTATTATCGCCGCTCCTGTCAGTGGCATGTGCTGGTCAAACTGATCCCGGCCTCTGCCGTTGGGGTGTTGGCTGGGGCGGTCATACTTTGGGCGTTGCCGGATCTGAACTTCGAAAGGGTCATCGGTTGGATCATTCTGGCGATGTTGGTGTTTGACTTGACCCTAACCAGTGCTGCAAAACAGTTCATTCGCGGGGGTGGAGGTGCGGCGGGTTTTGGGATTGTCGGCGGGGCATCTTCAATGATTGCCAATGCCGCAGGGCCGGTTTTTGGCATCTATCTGCTGCAAATGGGGCTGAACAAGGTTGAATTTGTCGGCACCCGCAGCTGGTTCTTTCTGATCATGAATGTCGCCAAACTACCCTTTGCCATTGGGCTTGGGTTGGTGACACCGCAGACGCTGACATTGGATGCGATGGCTTTCCCGATGATCCTGCTGGGTGCAGTTTCGGGTTATGTATTCTTGCGACTTATAAACCCGCAGGTGTTTACCGCACTGATCCGGATGGCCGTGCTGGTGGCGGCGTTTCGTCTGATATTTTTCTGAAACCATGTATGGCTGGGCGGGCTAATCATCAGTGTCAAACCGCACAAACAGCCGCGCGGGCCCCGGTTGCGGGAGCGTCATAGGCTAATCCGGCATTTGTGCCCCGGTGATCAGACGCGCGCTGTTATGGCCAGTGAAAAATGACCACAGCCAGCTCCAGGCGACGGCAAAGCGGCTGCGGGTACCGATCAGGAAATAGATATGGGCGATACCCCAGACCCACCATGCGAGCGGGCCTTTGATCCGGAGCCTGCCAAAATCTGCCACGGCAGCGCGCCGCCCGATGGTGGCCAAATTACCGGCATGACGATAGCGAAACGGCGCCGGGGCGGGTTTGTCGGCAAGCCGGGCGCGGATAACCTTGGCTGCGTATGCGCCCATTTGTTTGGCGGCAGGGGCGATGCCGGGCACAGGGTTGCCTGCGCGGTCAACCACACTTGCGGTATCGCCGACTAAAAATATTTCAGGGTAATTCGGCGCGCTTAGATTATCGGCAACCACTGCCCTGCCCGCCCGGTCACGTTCGGCGCCAATCCATTCTGACGCCGGGGACGCCTGCACACCTGCCGCCCAGATGATGGTTTTGCAATCTATGTCTGCGCCGCCAAGTTCAATGCCATCAGCACTGCATTGGGTCACAGGGCTGCCTAACATGATTTCCACGCCCAGCTTTTCCAGGGCTTTTTGCGCATATTTTGACAAGTTGTCAGCAAAGGCGGGCAGAACCTTTGGCCCGGCCTCAACCAGCAAAATACGTGCCTTTCGGGTGTCAATATGGCGAAACTCAAGGGGCAAAACCCTTTGTGCCAGCTCGGCAATGATCCCAGCCAGTTCCACCCCGGTTGGCCCGGCACCAATGATAGCAAATGTCAAATAGGCGCGCCGCTGATCCGCGTCTTTGGCCGTTTCAGCGCGTTCAAACGCCAGCAAAATACGCTGTCGGATACGGGTCGCGTCTTCAATGGTTTTCAGGCCTGGTGCAAAAGGTTCCCAACCATCATTGCCAAAATAGGAATGTCGGGCGCCAGTTGCCAACACCAAACTGTCATAGGAAATGCGAACCCCGTCCGACAGAACCACATGCCGGGTCGCGGGTTCAATGCCTGTCACCTGCGACAGTAGCGTGGTCACATCGCGGCGGGTTTTAAACAGACGGCGTAGCGGCCATGCAATTTCACTGGTTGGCAAAATAGTTGTGGCCACCTGATACAGCAGCGGCTGAAACAAGTGGTGGTTGCGCTGATCAATCAGTGTGATGCGAACGCCAGCTTTTCTTAGCGATTTGGCACATTGAATGCCGGCAAAGCCACCACCAACA
The DNA here is from genome assembly GCA_965224795.1 of Paracoccaceae bacterium. Lineage (GTDB taxonomy): Bacteria > Pseudomonadota > Alphaproteobacteria > Rhodobacterales > Rhodobacteraceae > NVTR01. The sequence continues at coordinate 610,820 of CBDDAE010000001.1, forward strand.
ATTACGATATGGTGCGGGGTGTCAGTGGATCGGGTGTTTTGAGTGTTCATAATTGTTATCTTTTGAATGGGTACCTGTTAAAACGGCACATCACCTTCGCGCCCGGCTGCCACCACAAATTTCGCCACCACCTTTTTCGCCCCGGCTTTTTCAAACTCAATATCCAGCTTGTCGTTATCAACGCTCATAACTGCGCCGTAGCCAAACTTCTGATGAAAAATCCGGTCGCCCTGTTTGAAGGATGACACTGCGTTCATGTCGATCACAGTGTTGCGGGCCTCGGCAGGCTGCCCCAAACCGCGCTGCTGGCTACGGGCCTGCAGGCGTTTCCAGCCGGGTGAATTGTAACCGTCGGCATTGGCGACCCGGTCATTCATATCACTGCCGAAATCGGGGGCGGCGGCACCATAAGCCCCGCCATATAGTCCCGGCGGGGTCAGCACATCAACGTGTTCGGCGGGCAGCTCATCAATGAACCGCGATGGCAATTGTGAATTCCACTGGCCGTAAACCATGCGGTTGGCGGCAAATGATATGGTGCAAATTTCTTCGGCGCGGGTGATGCCGACATAGGCAAGGCGGCGCTCTTCCTCCAGCCCCTTTAGTCCGCTTTCGTCCATGCTGCGTTGGCTGGGAAACAAACCATCTTCCCAACCCGGCAGAAACACGGCGGGGTATTCCAGACCCTTTGAGCCATGCAGCGTCATGATCGACACTTTGGGTTCATCGGCGTCAGTTTCATTGTCCATGATCAGCGCAACGTGTTCCAGAAACCCTTGCAGATTATCGAATTGTTCCAGCGCCTTGACCAGTTCTTTCAGGTTCTCCAGCCGCCCCGGCGCCTCGGGCGTTTTATCGTTTTGCCACATCTCGGTGTAGCCGGATTCTTCCAGAATAATCTCGGCCAGCTGGATATGAGAGGTCTGGGCATCGGTAATCTGCGCCCGCCACCGATCAAACCCGGAAATCAGTTTAACCAGTTCGGTCTTGGCCTTGCCCTTCACATCGCCACTTTCCAGCGCCAGCCTTGTGCCTTCCAGCAGCGAAATACCGTTTTGGCGGGCGGTCATTTGCAGCGTTTGCAAACCCTTACCGCCGACCCCGCGTTTAGGCGTGTTCACAATCCGCTCAAACGCCAGATCGTCATCCGGGCTGGTGGCGACGCGAAAATAGGCCATCGCGTCGCGGATTTCCATGCGTTCATAAAACCGTGGGCCGCCGATCACACGGTAGGGTAGACCGATGGTCAGGAACCGATCCTCAAAGGCGCGCATCTGGTGGGAAGCACGCACGAGGATGGCCATGTCGTCCAGTGATTTAGGGGCCATCCCACGGGTGCCGCCCTGCATGGATTCGACTTCTTCACCGATCCAGCGGGCCTCTTCCTCGCCATCCCAATGGCCGATCAGGCGGACCTTTTCGCCGTCTTCCGCCGCTGTCCATAGGGTCTTGCCCAGCCGGTCCGAATTACCGGAAATTATCCCTGAAGCAGCCGCCAAAATATCGGGGGTGGAGCGGTAATTCTGTTCCAGACGCACCACTTTTGCGCCCGGAAAATCCTTTTCAAACCGCAGGATATTACCCACCTCAGCGCCGCGCCAGCCATAGATCGACTGATCATCATCGCCGACACAGCAGATATTTTTATGTCCCGCCGCCAGCAGCCGCAGCCACAGGTACTGGGCGACATTGGTATCCTGATATTCGTCCACCAGGATGTATTTGAACCAGCGCTGGTACTGGGCAAGGATATCGTCATGGGTTTGTAATATGGTGACCACGTGCATCAGCAGGTCACCGAAATCCGCCGCGTTCAGGGTCTTCAGGCGGGCCTGATACGCCGCATATAATTCAATGCCGCGGTTATTAAACCCGTCCTCGGACCCTGCCACCTTTTCCGGTGTCCAGGCGCGGTTTTTCCAGGCATCGATCAGATGCGCCAGTTGCCGTGCAGGCCAGCGCTTTTCGTCGATGTCAGAGGCAATGATCAACTGCTTTAGCAACCGAACCTGATCGTCAGTATCCAAAATGGTAAAATTGCTTTTCAGCCCCACCAGTTCCGCATGTCGGCGCAACAATTTTACACAGATCGCGTGGAACGTTCCCAGCCACGGCATGCCCTCAACCGTTTCGCCCAGCATACCGCCGACACGGTTTTTCATTTCGCGCGCCGCTTTGTTGGTGAACGTCACCGCCAGAATTTCATTGGGGCGCGCGCGCCCGGTATTCAGCAAATGCACAATTCGGGTGGTCAGCGCCTTGGTCTTACCAGTGCCCGCCCCCGCCAGCATCAAAACCGGGCCATCGAGCGTTTCAACCGCATCGCGCTGCGCCGGGTTCAGCCCGTCCAGATACCCCGTCGGTCGCGCTGCCATGGCCATGGCCGACAGCGACGGCGTGCCTGCCGCTTCAAATGCATCATTTTCGTCAATCCCGCTCATGTCGGTGACCTTACCGGCACGGGGCGCAAAGGAAAAGGGGTGTTCACAGAATGTTCTGCGCGTTTTATTTGCCAATTTCGCCCAATCCCCTAGAACCAACCCATGGACCTGCACGCCCGTTACCCTGCCCTTGTCGATCTGCGCACCCGCGCGCGGCGACGTATTCCGCATTTCGTTTGGGAGCTGCTGGACAGTGCTGACGGTGACGAAGCCACGCCGCGGCGCAACCGGGCCGCACTTGATGCGGTTTTGTTGCGCCCGTCGGTTTTGCACGGGGAGCAGGTTCCAGAACTAGGCACCACATTTCTGGGCCAAAAATTCGCCGCCCCGTTTGGCATCGCGCCTGTGGGCATGTCCGGGCTGATCTGGCCGGACGCTGAACGATTGCTGGCGCAGGTGGCGCGCGAACATTCCATCCCCTTTTGCCTGTCCACAGTTGCCACCCAAACGCCGGAAATGGTTGGCCCGCATATGGGCGATATGGGCTGGTTTCAGCTGTATCCGCCGCGTGATCCGGGCATCTTAGACACCATGCTTGGGCGGGTGAAAGCGGCCGGATTTCACACATTGGTCCTGACCGTGGATGTGCCGGTGGCCAGCCGGCGCGAACGCCAGACCCGATCAGGGTTGCGCACGCCGCCGGTGCTGACACCGCGCCTGCTGGCTCAGGTTGCGCGCTGCCCGGCATGGGCATTGGGCACCCTGCAACATGGCCTGCCGCGAATGCGGTTCATTGATGATTTTGGCGAGCTAAGCCAGGGTCTGTCTTCAACTGCCCATGCCGGATATTTACTGCGTACCTCGCCCGATTGGGACTATCTGACACATTTGCGGCAAGTCTGGGATGGGCCGCTGATTGTCAAAGGCGTGCTGGACCCCAAGGCCGCTAAAAAAATCGTCGCGCTGGGCGCAGACGCCATCTGGGTTTCTAACCATGCCGGCCGGCAGTTTGCCGCCGCCCCCGCCTCAATTGATGCGCTTGCTCAGGTGCGCACCGCCGTCGGCACCGATTATCCACTGATCTTTGACAGCGGCGTTGAAGGCGGGCTCGACATCCTGCGTGCATTTGCGCTTGGCGCAGATTTCGTCATGCTGGGGCGGGCGTTTCACTATGGTCTGGGGGCGTTCGGCAAAACTGGCGCCAGCCATGTGGTGGAAATTTTAAAGGCGGATATGCAGGCAAATATGGGCCAGCTTGGTATCGACCACCCGCGAAAAACCAAAACACGGCTGATCTGAACGGCTTTCTTCTTTTGCTAAATATCCCCGCCGGAGGCATCGCGCCGTTGAAACCCTGATCCACCCGGTTTACTGCAATGCAGCAAGTGACACCTGACCAAAAGGCCTGCCATGTCTGACTTTACCAAAATCCTGATCGCCAACCGCGGTGAAATCGCCATCCGCGTCATGCGCGCCGCCAATGAAATGGGCAAGCGCACGGTGGCCGTCTACGCCGAGGAAGACAAGCTGTCGCTGCACCGCTTTAAGGCCGACGAAGCCTACCGTATTGGCGCTGGCATGGGACCGGTGGACGCCTATCTGAGCATTGACGAAATCATCCGGGTCGCCCGTGAAAGCGGCGCTGATGCCATCCATCCGGGCTATGGGCTGTTGTCGGAAAATCCGGATTTTGTTGATGCTTGCACGGCTGCCGGTATTACATTCATCGGCCCAAAAGCCGAAACTATGCGCGCCGTTGGCGACAAAGCAATGGCCCGCGAAGTGGCCGTTGCTGCCGGGGTGCCGGTGATCCCGGCGACCGAAGTGTTGGGCGATGATATGGAACTGGTGGCCAAGCAGGCGGCCAAGGTCGGTTATCCACTGATGCTTAAGGCCAGCTGGGGCGGTGGCGGGCGCGGTATGCGCGCCATCAATGGCCCGGATGAGCTGGTGGAAAAACTGCTGGAGGGGCGGCGCGAGGCCGACGCCGCCTTTGGTAATGATGAGGGTTTTCTGGAAAAGATGATCATCCGGGCGCGCCATGTTGAGGTGCAGATCCTGGGTGACAGCCATGGTGAGATTTACCACCTGTGGGAACGCGATTGTTCGGTGCAGCGACGCAACCAGAAGGTCGTGGAACGCGCCCCTGCCCCGTACTTGTCGCAACAGCAGCGAGAAACCCTGTGCAATCTTGGCAAGAAAATCTGCCAGCATGTGAGTTATGAATGCGCTGGCACCGTCGAATTCCTGATGGATATGGACAGCGACGAGTTTTATTTCATCGAAGTGAACCCGCGGGTACAGGTGGAACACACCGTCACCGAGGAAGTCACTGGCATTGATATCGTCGCCGCGCAGATCAAAATCGCCGAAGGCAAAACCCTGGCCGAAGCTACAGGCATTGCCAGTCAGGCCGAGGTTCAGCTGTTTGGCCACGCCCTGCAAACCCGCATTACCACCGAAGACCCAACCAATAATTTCATCCCCGATTATGGCCGCATCACCGCGTATCGCGGCGCCACCGGCATGGGCATCCGGCTGGACGGCGGCACCGCTTATTCCGGCGCTGTGATCACCCGGTATTATGACAGTCTGCTGGAAAAGGTGACGGCGTGGTCGCAAACACCCGAGGGCGCGATTGCGCGGATGGACCGGGCCCTGCGTGAATTTCGGATCAGGGGGGTGTCGACTAATATTGCCTTTGTGGAAAACCTGCTGAAGCATGAAATGTTCCTGAACAACACCTACCACACCAAATTTATTGACCAGACGCCGGAACTGTTTGAATTCAAAAAACGCCGGGACCGGGCCACCAAAATCCTAACCTATCTGGCCGATATCACCGTCAACGGTCACCCTGAAACCGCTGACCGCCCCCGCCCCCACGCCGAAGCCCGCACACCGCGTATTCCTGAGGCACGTTCAAAATTCGGTGCCCCCGGCACACGGCAAATACTGGACGAAAATGGCCCGCAAGCCGTGGCTGACTGGATGGCGGCGCAACCGCAACTGCTGATCACCGACACCACCATGCGCGACGGGCACCAGTCCTTGTTGGCCACCCGGATGCGCAGTCTTGACCTGATCAAGATCGCGCCGACCTATTCCGCCAATCTGCCGCAACTGTTCAGCGTTGAATGCTGGGGCGGTGCTACCTTTGATGTGGCCTATCGTTTCTTGCAGGAATGCCCCTGGCAGCGGTTGCGCGACATACGGCGTGCCATGCCAAACCTGATGACCCAGATGTTGCTACGGGCCAGCAACGGGGTTGGTTACACCAATTACCCGGACAATGTGGTGCAGGGGTTTGTGGCGCAGGCGGCGGCATCTGGTGTTGATGTGTTCCGGGTGTTTGACAGTTTGAACTGGGTGGAAAACATGCGCGTGGCGATGGACGCTGTGTGTGATGCAGGCAAAGTCTGCGAAGGTACCATCTGCTACACTGGCGATATATTTGACCCGGACCGTGCCAAGTATGATCTGAAATATTATGTGGGTATGGGCAAGGAATTAAAGGCCGCTGGCGCCCATATTCTGGGCCTGAAAGACATGGCCGGATTGTTGAAACCAGCGCAGGCCCGCGAACTTGTTTCAAAGCTAAAGGATGAGGTCGGTCTGCCGATCCATTTCCACACCCATGACACGTCTGGCTTGGCAGCGGCCACGGTTCTGGCGGCGGCTGACGCCGGGGTGGATGCGGTTGATCTGGCCATGGATGCATTTTCTGGTGGCACCTCGCAGCCCTGTTTGGGGTCCGTGGTTGAGGCGCTGAAACACACCGACCGTGACACCGGGCTGGACGTCAGCGCCATCCGCGAAGTGTCCAATTACTGGGAAGCGGTACGCCATCAATACGCTGCCTTTGAAAGCGGGTTGGAAGCGCCAGCGTCCGAGGTCTACCTGCACGAAATGCCCGGCGGCCAGTTCACCAACCTGAAAGCGCAGGCGCGCAGTTTGGGGCTGGAAGAACGCTGGCACGAAGTGGCGCAGACCTACGCCGATGTGAACCAGATGTTTGGCGATATCGTTAAGGTCACGCCGTCCTCAAAAGTCGTGGGTGACATGGCGCTGATGATGGTGTCTCAGGGACTAAGCCGCACCGATGTGGAAGACCCCGACACTGATGTAGCGTTTCCCGACAGCGTGATTGACATGATGTCCGGTAATCTCGGCCAACCCCCCGGTGGCTGGCCCAAATGCATCGTCAAGAAGGTTCTGAAGGGCAAAAAAGCATCCACCACCCGCCCCGGCAAACACCTGAAAGCCGTTGATACGGAAACCACACGCCGTGAAATTTGTGAACAGCTGGAGGGCTTCAAAATTGATGACGAAGATCTGAACGGCTACCTGATGTATCCAAAGGTGTTCATGGATTACATGGGCCGGCACCGCAAATATGGCCCTGTGCGCACGTTGCCCACGAAAAATTTTTTCTACGGCATGGAAGTGGGCGAAGAAATATCGGCAGAGATCGACCCCGGTAAAACCCTGGAAATTCGCTGTCAGGCCCTTGGTGAAACCAATGATGAGGGCGAGGCCAAGGTGTTCTTTGAACTGAACGGCCAGCCCCGTGTAATCCGGGTAACGGATTACAAGGTCAAGGCCACAACCGCCGCCCGGCCCAAGGCGGATGCTGGCAACCCGGATCATATTGGCGCGCCAATGCCGGGTGTTGTAGCTGGTGTCACGGTTCAGGCCGGGGTGGATGTCAAAAAAGGCGATCTGCTGTTGACGATTGAGGCCATGAAAATGGAAACTGGGATCCATGCGGACCGGGATGCAACTGTGAAGGCTGTTCATGTTGCAACCGGGGCCCAAATTGACGCCAAGGATTTGTTAGTGGAACTGGAAGGATAATATGGAAAACGCTTTGCAACTGAATTCACCCCTATATGCCGGACTGATTGCGCTGTTGTTTCTTGTGCTTAGTTTTCGCGTTGTGCTGGGGCGCTATTCCCACAAAGTCTCTATTGGCGATGGAGCCAACGAAGACATGGTCAAACGAATGCGGGTTCAGGCCAATTGTGCCGAATATGCTCCGATCGGTATCATTTTATTGGTTCTGGCTGAATTGCAAGGCATGCCTGTCTGGGCAATCCACCTTGCCGGTATCGTTCTACTTGGCGGGCGGTTGTTACATGCTTATGGACTGGGCAGCACGCCGCAAATTGTTCAAGCGCGCCAGTGGGGCATGTATTTTACCATTGGTATGATAATGACCATGGCGATCAGCAATGTCGTCCTGTCCCTCTTTTAAGACCGACGTGCTAGCCACCATTCTACCGCCAAAAGATTGGGCACCCAGCATATCCAGGCCAGATAGATTGACGCTTCGGTATAGGTAAAGCCCGACAGCATAAACCCCAACAGGTATAAGCGCAGGGTGACCCCGGCAAATGTCAGGGCGAAAGACCGGATCATCCAGGTTCGGTGCTGTGAAAATTGGCGCGCGCGCGCGAAACGCACGCCTTGAAACGTTGTTATCAACCATATGACTGACAACAGGACAAAGCCATATGTAGCTGACGGCCCGCCCTGCGCACCTAAGGCAACAACAATACCAGACACGCCCGCGATCAAAACGAACAGGGCGTAAGACCGCCCGCTCCAGCGATGCATTACCGGAAACCTAGCGCGCAGTCGGGGCAATAACTGCAGGGCCCCTGCCATCAACGCCATTGGGGCAAAGGTTATGTGCAATAAGAATGCTAAGCGCCGGTTGGCAATATGGCCGGGCATTTCGGGAAACGAATAATCCAAACCGATGAATAAAAATCGGTACGATAATAGTGCAGCCAAAAAACTGAGCAACACCATCAGGAACATAGGTATTCGGATACGGGTCATGGGGATCTCTTTGTTAAATTGACAGTGTCAAGATTGCATTCTAAATTGACAGTGTCAAGTTAGAGGTTTACCGACAACCATGGGCAAGCAAAACCAAGCCAAACGCCACCACCACGGCAATCTGCGCGAAGCGCTGATCACCGCAGCCATCGACATCTTAGGGGCCGGTGGTCCTGACGCCCTGACTTTACGCAAATGTGCTGCCCGTGCCGGTGTTTCGCATGCCGCCCCGGCGCATCACTTTAATGGGTTGGTTAGCCTGAAAATTGCAGTAATCGCCCGCGGCCACGATATGTTCGCCGATACGATGCACCGTGCCCGCGATAGGGCTGAACAGAACCCGCACGCACGTTTAAATGCAATTTGTCAGGGATACTTGGAATTTGCCACCACGCACACTGACCTATTCAAGTTCATGTTTCAGCCACACGGGGCATTACCAGACAGTATTGATACGACCACTGGCATGGAAATATCTCGCGCTTCAATGGCGTCTTACGGGGTTTTACGCGACGCTTGTGCGCCGTTTGAACATGACCGCGGTGGCAATCTGGGTACGGAAACCATGGTCTGGTCGCTGGTTCACGGCTACGCCATGTTATTTAGCACCAATACAACGTCGCAGGCCCCATTTGGACCGATCCCGGATTTTAACGATATCCTGCCAAAACTGCTGCTAAAATCTGATCCAGCGCAATAGGTCATGAAATATTCGCTGGTGACAATTTATCCCTTGCAGCGCAGCAATCCGGGGGTATATATCGCCACACCCAATAGGACGCGGGCGTAGCTCAGGGGTAGAGCATAACCTTGCCAAGGTTAGGGTCGAGAGTTCGAATCTCTTCGCCCGCTCCAATTGGAACAGCAAATCAGCACCTTTCGGGGTGCTTTTTTGCTTTTTGGGTGGGCCCGCCGGTTAGCTGTCGCTTTCATATTCCAGTATATCGCCCGGCTGACAGTCCAGCACCTTGCATATCTTGGCCAGCGTTTCAAAGCGCACGCCTTTGACCTTGCCTGATTTCAACAACGACACGTTCTGTTCGGTGATGCCAACATGCACCGCCAGCTCTTTTGAGCGCATTTTGCGTCGGGCCAACATGACATCAAGTGTAACGACAATTGCCATTTCTATTCCCCTGCCCCGGTCATACGAAACTGCGGTTTTCATCCGCCAGCTGCGCCGCTTGCGCCATGATATGCCCCACCGCCAGTATCGTTAATCCAATAGAGATTGCATAGATATCACCTTCATCTAACGACACCGAAACATGGCGTTGGTCACTTGCTTCGTTCATCGACAGCAAAGCCGTCACCGCCAATTCGGACAACATGCCTACAGGCACCAAGATCATCAACAGCCCCCCCATCATGCGCAAACGGGCACCAGCCTTTTGGGTAAATACGCCGTCCCGGCGAAACCCGTGAAACAGACGCCACGCAAAGAACAGCATGGCCGCGCCTATCAGATTTGGGGCAAATCCCAATGCCATAGCGCCAGCTGTCTGGCCATTGCTCAGCCTGACTAGATTCTGAAAGCCATCAGCTAGTTGCGTGCGCGCAAAATCCTGATCCATCACCGCCATAGCAAATACGACCCCGGTTGCCGCCAACAATAGAATCAGTGCCGTTGCGATTGTTATCTCTCCGATCAAGGCCAGTCTTTTGACTTTGCCGGTGGTATCCGTTGTGTGCATGGTATTTCCCAGTTTAAAATTAAAACTTGATTTAATTATCGTAAAACAATAATAAATGCAATCAATATAACCTATTCAACTTAACTTATAACAAATGAGGTAACGAATGGAACAGCGGGTATTAATATTATCAGCCGCAATCGTCGCAGGCTTTGCATTGCAATCACGCGCTCAGGATCGGTGGGACGGTTACTATGCCGGCATCAGCCTGGACGCAAAACACACACAGGGTTCGGTTGGCGGCAATGCCAACCACACCTATACTGACAAAACCGCCCTTGTTGGCCTGTATGCCGGGCGTAACTTTGTTAGTTCTTCGGGTTTCGTATGGGGGCCAGAAATATCTCTGGCGCCCTTTGATCTGTCGGGCAGCAGGACAGACGCGGCCAATGGAACATCAAATATCAGCGGTGGGGTTTTGATCACGCCAAAGATACGGGCCGGTTTTGCAACGGATAAAGCGCTATATTACGCCACCCTTGGCTATGGGTTTAGCGATGCCGGAATTAAACCGGCAGGTGCCACGGGCAAAGACTGGAATCGGGGCCTGGCCTACGGGGTTGGCGCAGAATTCGCCCTAGGTGAAAGATGGTCAACGCGAGTTGAGTTCAGCCGGTATGATTTGGGCGGGCGCAGCTATAGCTTTGGCGGCAGCAGTGAGAAAACCAACCTGAAATCAGATGTTATCACCCTTGGCATAAGCAGAAAATTCTAGATGATTAGGTTTGGAAAAGTACTAACCGTGCTTACAGCACTTGGTTTGGCGGGCTGCAGTGGTGCCCCTTTGGGTATGGATGCGGCCCGCCTTTCTAAGGTTGATCCGCTAACAACTGACCCTGTCGCTTTGCGTTTTGCGGTTGAATTGCCGGCCAACCTGCAAACGGTTGGCGGACAAATTCAGGTCACCGGTAAGCTGGATTTTGCGCCGGGGTTGGCCGGCGAAACCTATCACATTGCTTTTGAGCAAATTCCCAACGGACCGGCGGAACAAAGGTTGGCGCAAGACGTGAAGCCGGGTCACCATATTCTGGCTTTTCGCATTGCCCCTACGGATCTGGCCGACTTTCAGGAATTTCGCGGCAGGGCGCTGGCGGCGGACCGCGGCGGCTCAATCTCGGTGGCCGCCGTACCCTGCCGAATTGGCACACAAGAACCGGACAAATTGCCGATGGCAGTCTACCTACTGGCCGCGGAAATTACGGATTACGCTGGTATGTTCAAAAACCGTGACATCAGGGGCAAACTAGGGTTGACCGATCCACAGGAAATAGCGCGCTGCAAGCCATAATATCGAACCAGTACTAGGTGCCCTGTGGCAGGTTGTGGCACCAACCCTGTTGATGAACCCCTACTGCTGGGTGGCCCCTGACTTTGAACAGGTGCATCTGCTGACCCGAATTAATTCAAATGCTGCTATGAAGCATTCATTTAACCACGCTGCCGTCAAGTGGACATACAGAAAATGATGATTTGGTATAATCGTTTACTATCAACTTATTACCGCCAAATCCTCACTAAGAGTATTTGGTTTTTGACGCCAATAACAATAATTTTCTGTCATTTTTCAGAATTCAGCCATAGCTTTTCAGTTTCAATATAAAAATGAAAAGTTGCGAATTGGGCAATGTCCCAAAAATCGTAATCTATAATTGGGAGATTAATTGTGTTCGTGAAACAACTTCTTGCTGGTATTGCATTATCAGTTGGCCTGTCAGGCGCTGCGCTTGCCCAGGACTATCCTTCAAAAGCTATTACCATCGTTGTGCCTTCTAAAGCGGGTGGCTCAACAGACCGAACAGCGCGGCTGTTCACCGAATTGGCCGAGAAGAACTATGACGGCTTTGAGTTCGTAATCAAAAACGTTCCCGGTTCTGGCGGACAAAAAGGTTTTGAATCCATCGCAAGGGCCAAGGCTGATGGCTATACAATTGGTCTGGTGTTTACACCTCAATTGGTTGCCCACGTCGTTTCGGGCCGCGCCCAGTACACGTTGGACAGTTTTCACATCATGGGCAACGTAGCTCAGGATCCAGCAATCGTTGCTGTGCCTAAAGATAGTGCAATTAACAACCTGCAAGATCTGAAGGATGCAGCCGCTGCAGACGCACTTACCGTGGCAGTGAATGGTATTGGCTCGGATGACTTTTTGGCCGCTAAATCATTTGAAAGCGCCACCGGGGTAACTTTCAACCTGCTGCCAACCAACGGATCAACCGAGCAAAAAGCCGGTGTTCTGGGCGGGCATTTTGATGCTGCCTTCATGAACCTGTCGCAAATGATCAAACAGCACGCGGCGGGGGATGCAAAAATCATCGCCGTCCTGTCTGAAGAGCGCGACAGCAATATGCCGGAAATGAGCACAGGTGGTGAGCAGGGTATCGAAGTTCTGATGCGTGCCACACGTGGATTTGTCGCCCCAGCTGGGGTTGATGCTGCCATCCAGGAACAACTGGACACTATGCTTGCCGAGATTATGGCCAGTGAAGAATTCCAGGCCAATGCGTCGACAGGTTCTATCTTTCTGTTACCGCAATCTGGTCCTGACTACCTTTCCTACCTGCAAGGATTGCAGGCGGAAACTCAGGCTGTATTTGACGCAGCACCCTGGTAATGACCAAAAAAAATGTTGATCGCGCAGTTCTGGCGCTGTTCATCTTAATGGCTGTGCTGCTTTACGGTAGCACAGCCAATTACACGGGAATTGCCTTAAAAACTTCGGCGAAATACGTGCAGTTCCTTTCAGTTTTCATTGGCGTATTAGCCCTTGGTCAGCTGGCATTCAGCCTATTGGTTGACAGATCCACCAACAAAATGGTGTTGACCCATAATTTCGGACGGTTTGCCGCGCTTTTGATCGGCCTGATCATCTTTGCATCGGTCTTTGAAACCCTTGGGTTTTTCATTCCTGCCGCAATCTTCATTCCGGTTATGGCCTACATTCTGGGATATCGCCGCCTTGGGACGATCGCACTTACCACAGTGGGGGTTTTGCTGTTCGTGTACCTGGTTTTTGTGCAACTTTTATCGGTCGGCCTGCCCGGCTTTAACTTTTAGCGGGCGGTTCAGACATGGAATATCTTGCGATAGTTTTTAACTTTAACGCCCTGATGACCATTGCTATTGGCACCATCGCCGGCGTGGCCATCGGTGGCATGCCCGGGCTGACCGCAACAATGGCTGTTGGCCTGCTGGTGCCTTTTACTTTCACCATGGATCCGACGGCGGGCCTTATGCTGCTGGGCGGAATTTATTGCGGTGCTATGTATGGCGGCTCAATCCCGGCGATCCTGCTAAATACACCTGGCACACCTGCCGCCGTTGCTACCGCCATTGAAGGCTATCCAATGAGTCAAAAGGGCCGCGGTGCTTTGGCGCTGAAGGTCTCAGTTATTGCTTCATTTGTCGGCGGAACCTTTTCGATTTTCATATTACTATTGTTTGCGCCGGTACTGGCGCGACAGGCCCTGCATTTTGGCCCCCCTGAGAATTTTCTTTTGGCATTGATGGGGCTGGCCGGGATCATATCGATCGCCGACGAAAACAGTTCTTTGGTCAAAGCTTTGATTGCCGGCCTGTTGGGCATGATCATCGCGGTGATTGGCACCGACGATATGTCCGGCAGCCTGCGATATACCCTGGGCATGATTGAATTGATCGACGGCATTGATTTTATGCCGGCGCTGATTGGTCTGTTTTCGATGATCCAGATGCTGGAATTGGCCGGTGCGCGCAATACCGGCAAAATCGATACGTCCTTTATGGAAACCGCGGGTAAGAAAGAACCGATGCCCAAGGGTATCAGCAAACATATCGCACTTGGATCGGGAACAGGCACATTGATTGGTGTGTTACCCGGCGAAGGCGCTACAATCGCCGCCTTTATTTCATACAATTTCTCAAAGCGAATTTCCAAATTCAAAGACACATTCGGCAAAGGCAACCCGGAAGGCATTGCCGCGGCTGAGGCCGGCAATAATGGCTGTGTCGGGGGCTCACTTGTACCCACGCTGACATTGGGCATTCCCGGCAATTCAGTGGCTGCCGCCCTGATGGGGGCGTTTATTATCCATGGCATGATCCCCGGGCCGGAACTGTTTAACGAATATGCCGACCGGACCTATCCGTTCATTATCTCAATGTTTGTGGCCAATGGCGTGTTTCTGGTCGTCGGCCTGGCCTTTGCACCCTATCTGGCCCGCATCGCGCTAATACCCCCCGCTATCATGGTTCCGGTGGTCTGTGCGTTTGCTGTTTTGGGCTCATACGCATTGAACAATGCGATTTTTGACATCTATATGATGATCTCTTTTGCGCTGTTTGGGTTGATATTGAAAAAGCTTGGATTCTCGCTGGAGGCGTTGATTCTAGGGCTTATTTTAGGACCGATTGCCGAGAGCGGATTTTCCCAGGGGATGATCATTGGTAAAGGCTCGCCGTGGATTTTCTTTGACAGTTCCATCGCCAAGGTTATGTGGGTAATCATACTGGTTCTGCTGCTACCGCCACTTTATTCCTATTATAAGCTGGTGACTGGCAAGAAAGAGCAGCCGACATAGATCAAGGGAAACACTGTGCAAAAACTTGGGCTGATACTTTTATTACTGGCCCCGGCCGCCTTTGCACAAGAGCGCGCGCCAAACCACCTGCTGGGGGAAGACAGCCCCTATTTGATCCAGCACCTGTACAACCCGGTTGACTGGTATCCCTGGGGGGATGAGGCCCTGCAAAAGGCCCGCGATGAAGATAAGCTGATCTTTCTGTCCGTCGGCTATTCCGCCTGTCACTGGTGCCATGTGATGGAAGAAGAAAGCTTTGAGAACGACGCCATCGCCGCCTATCTGAACGAACATTACGTGTCGATCAAAGTAGACCGCGAACGCCGCCCTGATCTGGATGAACAGTTTCTATTGGCCACACAGGCCTTGACCGGTAGCGGCGGCTGGCCCAATTCGGTGTTCCTGACCCCTGGCGGTGATCCATTCCACGCCGGCACCTATTTTCCCCCGGCGGAATTTCAAGCCGTTTTGCGCCAGGTGGTTGATCTGCGCCTGCGCGAACCGGAAACCATAGAAATTGAGGGCCAGCGCCTGACAGAGATGCTGACGAATTACCTAACCCGTAAAGCCGAAGCGCAGGAACTGACGCCGGAACTGATCAATGAATTTGCCCTCTCGGTGTTGCCGGATGTCGATTTTTTCTATGGTGGCATTGGGGTTACGTCAAAATTCCCGCGCGAGCCGCTGTTTTTGTTCCTGCTGGATCAGGCCGAACGAACCGGCAACACCGAACTGTTGGAAGCGGTCACAACCATGTTGGATGGTATGATTATTGGTGGCATCCATGATCAGGTTGGCGGTGGATTTCATCGCTATGCCGTTGATCCCCAATGGCATGTGCCGCATTTTGAAAAGATGCTGTACACTCAGGCGTTGACCGGGCGTCTGTTGGTGCGGGCCTGGCAAGCCACCGGCAAACCGGCCTACCGCCGCGCTGCAGAGCGGCTGTTTACCTATGTTTTGCGCGATATGCGTGACGATAAAGGCGGGTTTTTTGCAGCACAGGATGCAGATTCCAACAACGCCGATGGCGAATACCTAGAGGGTGCGTTTTACACCTGGACACCAGCAGACCTGAATAGTCTTACCCAAAGCGCCAGCTTTCTGGCCGATACGTTTCAAATAACCCAGGATGGTGAACTGGACGGGGCGAATGTTTTGAACATGCCGGATTTTGCCGATGTTTTGGCCGATAGCGAAGGCTTGGATGAGGGCGGGTTTTACGCGCGATTGGACCCATTGTTGGAACAAATGCGCCTGACACGGGCGGCGCGCGCGGCCCCGTTTGCTGACGAAAAAATCGTAGCTGCCTGGAACGGTGTCATGATCGCAACCCTGGCCGAGGCCGCCCATACATTTGATGAACCTGGCTACTTTAATTTGGCCGAACAAGCCGCTGTTTTTATATTGGAAAACATGAAATCGGATGATGGTTTTTTTCGGATATTTTTCGACTCAAACGCCCATGTTGACGGGCAGTTGTCAGACTATGCATCGCTGGGGCTGGCCTTTGTTGCCCTGCATGATTATTCCCCCGATCCGGCAAAACAGCTGTTCTGGCTGCAACAGGCCCAGGAACTGGCCGATGCCATCCGTGCCAAATTTGGGGCCGCCGGGGATGGTTTTCGTATGACGGCGAAACAGGACGGCATCAGTACAATCATCCCGGTTGAAGACGGAGAAATTGCATCTGGAAATGCCATGGCGCTGGATTTGTTCGCACGACTTGCCAAACGTAGCGAGAACCCGGAACTGACTTTAGAAGCAACCCGACTGGCGGCGGCATTATCGGGCCATGCCGCTGAAATCCCGCGGCAAAGGGCGGCAATCCTAACCGCTTCACAGGATTTGCAATTTGGTGAGATCGGACCCGTGCGCTATGTGGCAAACGGGGCTGTTCGCGTGGAAATGGACATCAACCGCAATGCGGGCCTTGTGGAGCTGAATATTGATGTCGCCGATGGCTGGCATATCAACGCCCATGAACCGTTGGAAGATTTTTACATTCCGATGGAGCTGACAATCGCAGATAGCCCCATCGCCCCCGCCGATTACCCGGACCCGACCATTAAAACACTGGGCTTTAACAGCAAACCACTGGCGCTATATGAGGGTCAAATATCCCTGTCTGGCCCTATCGAAACCGGACAGATATCGCTGACTTTACAGGCTTGCAGCGATGAAATTTGCCTGCAGCCGGCCGAGCTTGTTTTCCAGATTTGGTAGCTCGGCATTGTGTGGTTACTTAATTCTCAATCGTTAGCTGGATAACATTAACCGTGATGTACGGCTTGCTCCCGCGGTTCAGCACCACACTTTCCAAAGCTTTGGCTGACGGGTCGATTTGCAAAGCTAATTTCAACATTTTTTCCAAGTTTTCACTTCCCTGCGCGATCAGAACCGGGTCCAGCACCAACGCCCTGCCGGTTTTCGTGTGCCCGGTCATAAATTGAAAATGATGTTTGGGCCCGCTTAGCACCCGGACTGGCCACTTTCCCTGCATAGCCCCGGACATAAACCCGGCGCTGATCCAGGTATTTGCAGCTATTAAGTCAATGTTTTCCAGATCACCCCGTTCCATTAGCTGCTGGTACAATGGGTTATAATCAAACATATCCGCCGTTTGGTCCCAGGCCGGGGGGCTGTCCGAATAACGGCCCAAAAACCCGGTAACAGAATGCAGTGAGAAAACGAACAAAAGCACAATAACCGGGGCTGCAAAACCGATTAAATACCGACGGGTTCTGCGCAGATTCATCGGGGAAGCATGCGACAGCATAGCGCCGATCAACGGCAATGCGAAAATCCATCCCGGCATGGTCCAGTGGGGAAAACTTTTTGCGCTAAGCAAGTAGACGATATTGAACGCTATGATAGGCCCAAATGCAATCAGGGCAAGCAACAGTCGTTCAGCCTGATCGGAACGCAAACCCCGCCAAAGCGCAACTGCGGCCATAACGATTACCGGTGGCAACAAGTACAACACCTGCCCTACCAGCATAAGTGTCAGGTTTTCAGGATGCAGCCCCTTGCCCGTACGCCCACCATGAAACGAAAACGACGCCCAATCATTTTGAACGTTCCAAAGCAAAACCGGGGCCAGCCCGATCAACCCAATCAAGGCAGCTACGTAAGGTCCGGGCAGCCGAAACCAACGCCTGCCGACCGGCGAAATCAGCATGAAACTAAGTGTGGCAATAGGAATAAACGCAGCCTGGTATTTTGACGCAAGCGCAACCGCCAACCCTGCCCCCATTAACACCCAATTGGTCATGGGTACCGGTTCCGATGACTTGGCAATCCGCACCAGCCACAACACGCAATACGCACTGCCCACGCCCAAGGGCCCATCGGGTAAAATAATCAAACCTGCCAGTAAAAACGCCGGTGTAGTGGCGTGTAGCAAAGCGGCCCAAAGCCCGGCACGGCTACCACCCAACTCGGACCCAATGGCGTAAATCAGCCAAGTTGTAATTGATCCATACAATAATGCCGGGGCCCGAAACACCAGCTGGTGTTCCACCCCGGTCAGATTGGCCGCAACGACGGGTGACCAGAATGCCAGCGGCGGGTGGTCAAAGAAGCTCCAGGAAAATTCGCGGGCAACGGCGATGGCATAAGCTTCATCCACCCCAAGTGGCGTGAAAGTGGCCAACAGACCCCGTACAAGCATCGACAGCGCAAGAATTCGCCACAGCATGCGTCGATCGTGCTGGTCATTTATTGTCGCCGGATCTGTAAGCCCTGTTATCATTGCCTGCCCAACCTTGTGTAGCCCACTTGGCACAAAGACACGCCCGGCAACAATATCAAATCCTGTAACCCGCATGCTTGGCAATCAACCGCCCGTTATTCTATAAGGCAGGCGAATTCAGCCGGAGACGCAACATGCGCAAAGCAACGATCAAACGAAAAACGGCGGAAACGGCGATCACCGTCGAACTGAACCTTGATGGCACTGGTACCTATGACAACCAGACTGGCGTCGGTTTTTTTGACCATATGCTGGATCAATTGGCTCGCCATTCGCTGATAGACATGAAAATCCGCGCCAAGGGCGACACACACATTGATGATCACCACACCGTTGAAGACGTTGGTATCGCGCTAGGTCAGGCGCTTGCGGCGGCTTTGGGCGATAAACGCGGCATCCGGCGCTACGGCGAATGCCATCTGCCAATGGATGACGCGCAGGTGGCTTGCGCGCTGGATCTGTCCGGGCGCCCCTATCTGGTGTGGAATGTTGATATGCCAACAGCCAAGATTGGTACGTTTGACAGCGAGTTGGTGCGCGAATTTTACACTGCGCTGGCCACACATGGCGGTATCACCCTACATATCGATCAGCTGCACGGTATTAACAGCCACCACATCGCCGAAGCCGCGTTTAAGGCCGTGGCCCGAGCCTTGCGTCAGGCCGTGGAAACCGATCCGCGCAAAAGCGACGCCATCCCATCCACCAAGGGCGCGCTTTAGTGCTGACGGTTCTGGTTGATTACGACAGTGGCAATCTGCATTCGGCTGAGAAAGCCTTTCAGCGCATGGCGGCAGAGGGCAATTTTGGGCAGGTCATTGTTAGTACCGATCCAAAAGACGTGGCCCGTGCGGATCGCATCGTTTTGCCCGGCGACGGGGCGTTTCCGGCCTGCAAAAAACAGCTTATGGATCATACCGGGTTGTTTGATGCAATTGCTGAGGCTGTACAAATAAAGGCGCGCCCGTTTCTGGGCATCTGCATTGGCATGCAAATGCTGGCCAGTCGCGGCTTGGAATACGAAACCACCCCAGGATTTGACTGGATCAAAGGTGATGTGATCAAGATAGAGCCCGAAGAAAAGAACTTGAAAGTGCCGCATATGGGCTGGAACGATCTGGTGATTGACCAGCCGCACCCGGTTATGGCCGGATTGCAAACCGGTGATCACGCCTATTTCGTGCATTCCTACCATTTTCGCATGGCGGACCCGGTTAACAGGCTGGCGCACTGCGAATTTGGCGGCGATATCACGGCCATTATTGGCCGCGATAATATTATTGGTACTCAGTTCCACCCGGAAAAAAGCCAAAGCGCTGGCTTGCGGCTGATTTCCAACTTTCTAGGGTGGAAGCCCTAGTTCACCCGGTTCCAGGTTTGCTTTTTGCAGATCAACCCGCCTGCCACGCAACCCGATACTTTCAAAACGTCACCCGACAGGCTCATCTTTGATTTGAATATCTTGTCGGTGGAAGGCTGCCATATCTGACCATTCTTATAACGGCCACTGGCAGCGGCTTGCATATCCCAAACCAACTGACGTCCGATGTTTTCAGAGGCATATTCACCTTCTGAATTAAACGTCCTGCTGATCACGCCGCAAAATGCTGCGCCGCAAGGTGCCATGGTAACATAGGCAAACGCCCCGTCATCAACCTGTGTTTGCCAGATGCCTTCAACGGCATCTTGCGCAGATGCTGTCCCTGCAAAGCCCAGCGCCATTGCCGCAGCCAAAATTGTCTTTTTCATATCTGTCTCCCAGTTTCGGTACACCCGTTATGCGCCACGTCACCAAAAACTAGCAAGCCTGACGTAGGATCACACATCCGCTTTGCAATTTCCCGCGCAACCTGCCAAAGACCGCCTTAGCAAAGCAACAGGTCACACACATGATCCTATACCCTGCAATTGACCTGAAAGACGGAGCATGTGTGCGCCTGTACAAAGGTGAAATGGATCAAGCAACTGTGTTCAATGACAACCCGGCAGCGCAAGCCCGCGCCTTTCAGGATGCGGGCTGTGAATGGCTGCATCTGGTGGATTTGAACGGTGCCTTTGCCGGGGAACCAGTAAACGGCGCGGCGGTTGAGGCAATTCTGGCGCAAACATCCGTCCCAGCCCAGCTTGGCGGCGGCATCCGTGACATGGCAACGATCGAACGCTGGCTGTCCAAGGGTCTGGCGCGTGTTATTCTGGGTACTGTCGCCGTTGAAAACCCCGATTTAGTGCGCGATGCGGCCTGCAATTTCCCCGGACAGGTCGCCGTGGGGTTGGACGCACGAAACGGCATGGTCGCCACCCGTGGCTGGGCGCGCGAAACCGACATCAACGTCACCGATCTTGCGCGTTCCTTTGAAGACGCAGGCGTTGCTGCAATTATTTATACCGACATCAATCGTGACGGCGCTATGCAAGGGCCAAACGTCGCCGCAACGGCGGCTCTGGCAAGCGCTGTCAGCATCCCGGTCATTGCATCGGGCGGCGTATCATCGCTTGATGATCTGCGCGCCCTGAAACAATCCAGCGCCCCGCTCGATGGTGCCATATCAGGCCGCGCGCTTTATGACGGGGCGATTGATCTGGCAGCGGCCCTCGCCGTGCTAAAGGAATAGTGCTTGAAACGGTTTGGTTACATATTACTGGGGATCATCGTTTTCGTCTGCACTTTGCCGTTTCTAGGCATCGTCTGGTCTTCATGGTTCGCCGAAAAACACGGCTGTACCCTGAACGAAGCAAACTATCACCCCTGCATCGTCAACGGCACCGATTGGGGCCACACATTAGGAGCCGCGTTCATCAGTGGCTGGTTTGCTCTGATCACAATCCCCGTGGGACTTGGCGCGCTTTTGGTGATAGCCATCATGCTGCTCTTTGGGGCCATCCGCAAACGCCGGGAGTCAAAGACTTAACATGCTAAAAACCCGCATCATCCCCTGCCTGGACGTCGCCAATGGCCGTGTTGTCAAAGGCGTAAACTTCGTTGATCTGATTGACGCAGGTGATCCGGTGGAAAGCGCGCGCGCCTATGATACCGCCGGCGCGGATGAGCTGTGTTTTCTGGACATCATGGCCACCGAAGAAAACCGTGGCACCATGTTTGATCTGGTCACCCGGACGGCCGAAAAGTGTTTCATGCCGCTGACCATTGGCGGTGGCGTTCGCAACAACGACGATGTGCGCGCCCTGCTGCTGGCAGGGGCCGACAAGGTTTCATTCAATTCCGCCGCTGTCGCCAACCCCGATGTGGTGGCACAGGCCGCCAACCGCTTTGGCAGCCAATGCATTGTTGTTGCCATCGACGCCAAAACCGTGTCGCCGGGAAAATGGGAAATCTTCACCCATGGCGGGCGGCGCGCCACTGGCATTGACGCTGTTGAATTTGCCCGCACCGTCGCCGCCAAGGGCGCCGGAGAAATCCTGCTGACCAGCATGGACCGTGACGGTACAAAATCTGGCTTTAACATCCCCCTGACGCGCGCCATATCTGACGCCGTCAACGTCCCGGTCATTGCTTCGGGCGGGGTTGGCACGCTGGATCATTTGGTCGAAGGCGTGACCAAAGGCGGCGCATCGGCGGTACTGGCGGCTTCAATCTTTCACTTTGGCGATTTCACCATTACCCAGGCCAAACAACATATGGCCGCCGCTGGCATACCCATGAGGATCACATGAACACACTTGAAAAATTGGCCACCACCATAGAGGCCCGAAAATCCGTTGATCCCAGTTCATCATGGACCGCAAAACTTTTAGCCGCCGGGCCAGAAAAATGCGCGGAAAAATTCGGTGAAGAAGCCGTCGAGGCGATCATTGAAGCCGTCAAAGGCGACAACAAAGCCCTGACAGCCGAAGCCGCTGATGTGCTATATCATTTACTGGTTATGCTGGCATCACGGGGCGTGCCACTGGCGGATGTTCTGGCTGAACTGCAACGACGTGAAGGGGTATCCGGGTTTAGCGAAAAAGCATCACGCCCTGACTAAATTTCCCCACCCAACTCAGATACGACCTAAAAGCCGTAGATACCCAATCGCGGAGATGGTTGTCGCGTCTTTGATCAAGCCGCTTGTGATCATCTGCAATATCTCATCAACCATGAACGCCTTGGTAATCATCCCTTGCTCTTCAACCTCTCGGCACGGTTTCCCAGTGGTCAATTCAGTTGCCAAAAACATATGACAGGTCTGCGTTGCCAATCCTGGTGTCGGGAAAAAATTTGCAAACAGTTCCATCTGCTTCGCCCGCAACCCGGTTTCTTCGCGCAGCTCAGCTTGGGCTGATTCAAGCGGCGTAGCACCAGGTTTGCCGTCCCAAACCCCCATAGGAAATTCCCATTGTCGACATCGCACCGGATATCGGAACTGTTCCACCATTTGCACCGAACCGTCAGCATGCACAGCGACAATCAGCGAGAAATTCGGCTTGTCCACATAGCCGTAAATGCTTTCATGACCGTCTGGATACCGAATATTGTCTTCGCGCAGCTTCATCCAATTATTTTCGTAAACAATTTTAGAACCAAGCGTCAAAATCTCGTCAGTCATCAAACTCTCCTTTTCAAAATATCGCGGCTTAAGGCATCAGTCCTCATCCCAGACCTAACCGCTGATATTCGATTTTCGGACATCGGTTCTGGATCACGGTAATTCCGGCAGCTTTGGCCACCGCAGCCGCGCCCGAATGCTCCACTCCGATCTGCATCCAGATGGTTTTAAGACCTGGCAAATCCACTATTGCATCGTCTACAATCTCTGGCACAGCATCAGAGCGTCGGAAAATATCGACCATATCGATCACAATACCTGAGGGAATTGCAGCCAAATCGGCATAGATTATTTCGCCAAACAACGTCTGCCCGGCATAGGCGGGGTTAACCCCAATCACCCGGTATCCCCGTTCTTGCAAAAATTCCGCCACCATGTGACTTGGCCGGTCCGGTTTAAGCGACAGCCCAACGCAGGCAATCACTTTGGTACGGGTAAGTATGCCTGTTAGCAATTGGGCTGAATATTCCATTTGCTGTGCCTAACAGCCTTGCCCACAAGAAAAAAGCGCCCGATCAACAGGACCGGGCGCCAGTTACGGAACGAGGGACAGTGAAATTAGGACGGGGGTTCCAATCCCGACCCATACATTTCAGTTAGGGCATCGCTGATCAAACGAAAGGGCTGGTAAGCAAGTTGTGATCAGAGACGCGCAATGTCAGGTGTCCAAAATACCGGGCCAATGCATATCTGCATCACGAACAAATTCAGGAATGTTACGCTTCCACAAGGCACGAACAATCTTTGACTGGTTCAGATACAGTTTATTTTCGTGCACTGTCCAGGCAGTCGGGACCGAACGCGCAATAGCGCCCTTGGCCATCGCAAACGCACAGTAGCCACCATATCGCGGCGCAAAAGCGCGCGGATCGCTTTCAAAAGTCGCCATGTTTTGCGCCGACGCAAACCGCCACATGGACCCCATCCATTTTAACATATGCGCGTCTGAACCTTCCACAGCCTCGCCTTGATCAAAGTATCCGACCGGGTCATATCCATTGATTGCCAGCCCGTCCTTGTTGAAAACAGGCGGTGACGTGGCCATCGCCAGATTGGGCAGAACCGCCGCAAATGGTGCAGCGATTGCGGTAGCCAAAATCAATCGGCGGTTGATCGGGGGGGCCATGTTAATTCTCCGGCATTGGTTTCGCCGCTTACTATCGCCGGGTTCGGGCAACCTGAATACCCCCCTCCCGCAAATGTGACAGTCTGAATTATTTACTCGCTGCCGAGGCCCGCCCAACTGCATACAGCGCCACGGCCGCTGCGTTAGAAACGTTCAATGAACCAAACCCACCAGCTGCTGAAATTGTCACCAGCTGATCACAGGTGGCGCGGGTTTTCTCCCGCAGCCCCGGCCCCTCGGCCCCCAGCACCAGCGCAACTGGCCGACCAGCCAGAGGGTTCAGCGCCACTTCCAGCGTTGTTTCGGCTTCCCCGGCAAGGCCCAGCAATGTGTATCCCATGCCCTGCAGTTTCCCCATGGCATCCGCCAGATTGCGCACCCGAAGATAGGGCTGACGTTCCAAAGCCCCTGACGCTGATTTGGCCAATGCCCCGGTTTCGGGTGCTGCATGGCGAGCCGTGGCAATCACTGCGCGGGCACCAAACACTTCGGCTGAACGTAAAATCGCGCCAACATTATGCGGGTCCGTCACCTGATCCAGCACCACCACCAACGGTACCTGCCCTTCAGCGGCCAGACAACGTTCTTCCAGTGACCCCCAGTTCAGCGCTTTCACCTCAAGCGCTGCGCCCTGATGCACTGACCCCGGATCAAGCGGGGCCGCAAATTTGCGCGGGTCCGAAATTTCCGGTTCCAAGCCGGCACTGTCTACGGCTTCACCCAGTTTATCCAGCGCGTTTTTGGTCACCACCAGCCGCAGTTTTTCCCGATCCGGGTTCAACAAAGCGTCGCGCACCGTATGCAGCCCAAACAGCCATATGGTTTGCGCCGCCGAGGCCCGACGATCCTGTTCTTTTTTAACGACCCATTTGGGTTTTTTCATTGCTCTGGCATCCTGATTTTACTGCGCGCCAGACAATGCCCCCCAAGCAGCGCGCCCGCAAGCCGATTTCACCTTGACGCATGCCAGACCGGCAGCTATTCCCCCCCAGTGTTGGGCGACAGGCCGCAAGGTGTGGCAGGGGACTGTAACTCCCTCGAGGCGACTCACGCCTGGTTCGATTCCAGGGTCGCCCACCATTTTCTTAATCATCCGCAATTGGCTGAGCCCGCCCGCAAAGTTTCTCGGCTACGTCCGCGGAAACATCTGAACCATCGTTAAAAGCAGTAACGGGCTATTCCAGTCCGTTCAACCACCCCCGGAATGCATCAAAAAACTGTGCCTCTTGCTCGGCAAAAGGAAAGTGTCCTGAATTTTCAAACGTGACCAGTTCAGCGTTTGGTAAAAGCCCGGATAACCGGATCGCGCCAGGTTCATTTGGAGTGATCCCATCATGGTCACCACCAATAACCAGGGTTGCAACAGCAATTTCTGGCAGTTTTTCCAGGGCATTAAACCCCCCTAACAACGGTCCAGCCGCATTCCAGGCCGCGTGGGAATAATGCGTTTCCCCATCCATAGCCGCTCCGATTTCAGGGTCATAGTCCTTGAAATACATCGGCAATATCGTGGTCCAGATGGTTTGAAAATCCGCATCATCCACCATGGGGCGCGAAAACGCTTCACCAAGTGCGGCCATTTGTTCGTCAGCACCGCTTAGGGTGGGGGCGTAGTCAAAAACCGGCACTGTGTTGGCCAGAACCAGCCCCTTCAAGCGTTCTGGGTGAGCTGCGGCAAATTCCTGAGCAATGAAACCGCCCCAAGAATGGCCGACCAGAACAAATGTGTCATGACCTAAATGCGTCATCAAAGCATCTGCATCCGCGATGAAACGCTCAAAGCTTAGAACCGAATAATCTTCTGGGCGGGCTGACTGGCCGTTGCCAAGATGATCATAATAAACCACCTGAGCCTGATCACCCAGTTGGTCAAAATAGGGGCGAAAATAGCTGTGATCCAGCCCAAGTCCGCCATGCATCATCAATATCGGCGTGCCTTCACCGACAGTGGTATAGTAGATTTCTGAGCCGTTGATTGTGGCAGTCTCGGCAAATGATCCTGACGCAAAAAGACTGGCGCAAAGGGCAATAGGTTTAACAAAATTCATTTTTTTCTCCCATTCAAGTACACGAACTATAACTTTAAGTTATGGGAAAAACTGTAGGTTGGCGAGCGGCTTTTAAATCTGGCAGGTAACCGGGCGCGCAGTTCAGACCTCTGTACAATTTCATTTGTCATCCAACATTTGCCGAACCGGCCCAGGGGTGTTCGCTCGGGTAGCCTTTGGATTTCAGATACTCGTTATAGGGGCTGCGTTTTTCGCTGTAAAAACCACCCAACCCTTCGGCCCACAACCCATCATCGCGCACCCAATTGTCAAAGCCCTATTCAGATTGTCGCGACCCGATTAAAGTTTGGCGTATGCAGGTGCGAATGACCCGCGCAGCTAAGGTAATCAAACGGCAACTTGTCATACATGATGAACAGGATACTTATTCAAGACATTTCCCAATTTCAATTCCGTTGCGCGATTACAGCAGGTACATCTTGCGCCATCTGAGTTAGCCAATACACAACCAAATCCACTGGCCGCCGGGTTGCTTTCACTTTGGAGCGGCGCAAATAGTAGTTTGTTGAAAGCGTGTAACTCTTTGCAAACACCTCAACCAATTGGCCAGAACGCAAGTATTGATCAATGAAGGGTCGTCGGCCCAGTACGATACCATCGCCGTGCAATGCTGTTTCCAGGGCAATCAGTGATCCGTCAACACTTAGCCCCACTGGCACCGAACCGGCATCCAATCCAAATTCTTGAAACCACGTATGCCAATCTTCGTCATATCCAGTCACATGAACCAGATCATAAGCAAGAATATCGTTCGGTTTCTTGGGATGACGACCTTTTTCCAGCAAGGCCGGGGCAGCTACGGGCGAAATTGATGACCTAAACAACAACTGAGTATCGGCGGCACTTTCCCTGTTGCCAGACACGAAGATTTCCAGGTCCGCCCCCAGTGGCTGGGCCGTTTTCATATCACTATCCAACGTCTGAATGCGCAATTGAATTGCCGGATGCGTCAGGTGGAAAGCGCCGATATTAGGGGCCAACCAAAGCATGGCGATGCTTGAGCTACAAATAATAGTTACCGATTGGTTGGGCCGGTCGGGAAACAGCCTATCGGTGACGTTATCCAGCCCGGACAGTGCCTTGTGAACAGCGCCATAATAGTCAGCGCCAACGCTGGTAAACGACAGTTTTCGGTGATTGCGCACGAAAAGCGGGTTGCCAAGATAGCGCTCTAAGTTACGGATTTGCTGGCTGACGGCGGCTTGGGAAATGTTCAACTCCTCCGCCGCCAGCGAAAAGCTCATCTTGCGGGCAGCAACTTCGAAAGTGCGCAACATATTCAATCGGGGACGTTTCAATAGATACTTTCGAATAAGGTTTACTTATGCAATGTGGCGCTAAAGATTGTTTGTTGCAAGCACCTATTCTGCCTACACATTCCCTATGGCCCAAACATTCAAGGGACGCAGGTGAACTATTTTTCATTCTTAGATGACGACGAAATTCAATACGTCCACGACAGTTCATTGGAGATATTGCAAGAAACCGGCCTACTGGTGCGCAATCAAAAAGCCCGCCACCGGTTTGCTGAACATGGCGCCATTGTGGACCACGAAACCGAAATGGTGCGCATCCCGGCCAATATCGTGGAAAAATATCGCAAGATGGTTCCGCCAACCATCACCTTACGCGGCCGCGATCCGGCATATGACATTACATTCCCGCGCAAATTACCGGTGATAGCCACGGCCAGTTCCGCGCCTGATATCGTTGATCCGGTAACTGGCGTTTGTCGCCGCTCCACATCCCAAGACATCGCCCGCATCGCCCATATCGTCAATGAATTGCCAGGCTTTGATCTGTTTTCCATTTCAACACTGGCTGATGACGCGCCCAAGGATCAGTTCAGCCTGACGCGATTCTACACCGCTCTAAAAAATTGCACCAAACCGGTGCGCACATCTGTTTATGACATTCGCGAGGCCAAGCAGGTGATCCGGCTGGGCGAATTGATCGCCGGGTCAAAAGAAGCGTTCTGGGAACGTCCCTTCATCAATTTTGGCTACTGCGCCGCAGTGTCGCCGCTAACGCTGGATTTCGACAGTACCGATACCATGATGTATTTCGCCGAGAACAACATCACCGCTTACGGCACCATTGCCCCCATGGGTGGGCTAAGTACGCCCCTGTCCTTGCCCGGTATGCTGGTGATAATGAATGCCGAATGGCTGGCGGTAGCCATATTGGCGCAGATGTCCAAGCCCGGCACCGCGCAGATCTACAACTTTCTGCCGGTATTTGCCGACATGCGCGACGGCGCCTATGCGCCGGGGGCTATTGAGATAGGCATGATGAATTCCGCAGTCTGCCAGATGGCCCGGTTCTATAACGTGCCCGCTGGCGGCTATCTGGGGTTGACAAATTCCAAGGTGGCGGATGCCCAATCAGGCTTTGAAAAGGGCATGTCACCGCTGATGGGCGCGCTGTCGGGGGCGGATTTCATCGTTATGGGTGGCTTGCAGGACGCGCTGATGTCGTTTGATTTTGGCCAGTTGATGATCGACAATGAAATTGCCCGCATGATCAAACGGGTACGCAGTGGTTTTGGGTTTTCCAAAGAAGCCGCCAGTGTTCAGGAGATCAAAGACACCGGGGCAGCCGGCATGTTTGCCGACAATCCAACCACGCTTGATCGCATGCAATCAGCTACGTTCATGCCGGACCTTGCCGATCGAAACCTGCGCGAAAAATGGGAAATGGAAGGGTCATCAACAATCCAGCAACGGGCGCTAAATCAGGCCCTGGACATCCTGTCGACCCCCAATTCGAAGGCCTTTGACAAAACAATTGATGAACGGGTCAGGGCAGAATTTACTGGGCTGGTAGCCGGTGAAAGCCATGTGCCCGACGGCTGGGAATGGCAAAAGATCGGACCCGAAAAGCCGCCCCGTAAGCGCCGCGTAAACAGGCGTGGCAAGGTTGCGCACCACCATTGACCCGTTAGGAAAATTAATGTCAAAACCATTTCCCACCTCTGCGAATATCGTTGTTATTGGCGGCGGCGTCATTGGCACCAGTATTGCCTTTCATCTGGCCCGCTCAGGCGTAAAAGATGTGATACTGCTGGAGAAATCCCAACTTACCGAAGGCGCTACCTGGCACGCAGCCGGTCTGGTCGGCCAATTTCGCTCCCAGCAAAACCTGATGAGCCTGATGAGCGACAGCGTCAAATTGTTTGACAGCTTGTTTGAAGAAACCGGGCAAGATCCAAGCTGGAGCAAAGTTGGCAGTATGCGCATTGCCAGCACACCAGATCGCTGGAAAGAGCTGCTAAAAGCCTATTCAGCCGCGCAGGCCGTGGGGTTAGAGGTCCATATGATGACCCCGCCAGAGGCCAAGAAAATATACCCGCTTATGAAAATTGATGATCTGATTGGAGCAGCCTTTGTGCCCGATGACGGCCATATCGACCCCAACAGCCTGACCCAAGCCTTTGCTAAGGGCTTTCGCAAAAATGGCGGCCGCATCTTTGAGGGCGTGATGGTTAAAGACCTGAACCGCGACGGCAACAGGATATCTGCAGTTGTCACCGATCACGGCAACATAATCGTAAATACCGTGGTCAATGCCGCCGGGTTATGGGCGCGTCAGGTGGGCTGGATGGCGGGGGTTGAAATACCGGCAGGTGTAGTGGAACACCAATATCTGGTGACCGAAAAATCCTCCGAGATTCCCAATAATTTGCCGGCATTACGCGATCCCGATGGCAGCTATTACGCCAAATCAGAACCCGGCGCATTGGCAATCGGAGGTTGGGAAAATGCCACCCGAAAGGTGAACCCGAAGGAAGGCTTTCCCTGGGACAGGGAACGTCACTTGTTTGATGCAAATATGGACCGGTTTAGTGAAATTTTCGAACCCGCCCTGCACCGGCTACCGATCCTGGGCAAGCTGGGTGTGCGTACCATCATCAACGGCCCAATCCCTATTTCGCCTGATGGCGAACCTATCATGGGGCCGGTTCCGGGGCTCGACAATTTCTTTGCGGCCTGTGGCTTTACCTCAGGCATTGCGGCGTCGGGGGGCGCGGGTAAAGCCGCGGCGAACTGGATCATGCACAATGATCCGGGTTTGGACCTTTGGGGTTTTGATATCCGCCGCTTTGGCCCGTTACAGGCAGGTGCGGATTTTCTGCACGACCGGGCGGTGGAAAGCTATGCCAAGTATTATCACATCCATTGGCCCGGCGAAGAAATGGACAGCGCCCGGGGTGTTCGGCGCAGCCCGCTTTACCAGACGCTAAAGGATCAGGGCGCTGTGTTCGGTTCCAAATTCGGCTGGGAGCGGGCCAACTGGTTTGCCCATGGCGATATCGCCCAACAGGACGTATTTTCGTGGGACCGGCGCGGCTACGACGCCACAGTCGGGCGCGAACACCGGGCCGCGCGCAAGGACGTTGTGCTTATCGACATGTCATCCTTTAGCAAGTTTGAAATAACCGGGTCCGATGCCTGTGAATTTTTGCAATACTTGGCGGTGGCCAATATCGACAAAGCCATCGGCGGGGCCGCGTATTCCCAGCTATGTAACGCGCGCGGCGGCATTGAGGCCGACGTCACCATCATCAGACGCGCACAGGATCGGTTCTGGCTGATGACTGGTTCCGCCCTTGGCATTCGTGACCGCCACTGGATTGAAACCAACCTGCGTGACTACAAAGGTGGCAGTGCAGATGTGCGACTGGCTGATATCTCATCGGCTTACGGCGTGATCAACCTGGCCGGACCACAGGCGCGCAAAGTGTTGGAAAAAATCTGTGACACCGATGTCAGCCACGCCGGATTTCCCTTCATGTCGGCACAAGATATTCGCATTGGCTACGCCCCTGCCCTGGCCTACCGCGTGACCTATATTGGTGAGCTGGGCTGGGAACTGTATATCCCGACCGAGTACATGCAGTACGCCTATGAGGTCCTGCAGGCGGCCGGTCAGGAATTTGGCGTCTGCAATACCGGCTACCGGGCAATTGACAGTCTGCGGCTGGAAAAGGGTTATCTGGCCTGGGGCGTGGATATCACCCCGGATTACAATCCGTTTGAAGCGGGCCTGCAGTTTCTGATCGACTGGAACAAGGGTGATTTCATCGGGGCCAAGGCACTGGCGAAGATTAAAACCCAAGGCTCGGCCCGCAAACTTGTCTGCCTGGCGCTGGATAAGCCGCTGCCGGTCTTTGGCGGCGAAGCGATATTTGCAGACGGCAAAGCCATTGGCCAAACCACCAGTGGAAACTATGGGTACACAGTTGGTCAAAGTCTGGTGCTGGGATACTTGCCGGCAGAACTGGTCGATGCAGGCGAATTTGAGGTGGAAGCCTTTGGTGAACGCAGTCGGGCAACACGGATCAAAGGTTCGGCCTACGACCCGGATCGACTAAAAATATTATGCTAATCCGCGCGAAACAAATCTAACGCCGCGCATTCAACACCTGATATCGCCCCCTCGAAATCCGTTTGATTTCGCCGAATTTCACCAGTTGCGAAAGTGCGCGATAAGTGGTTTCATGGGTCAACCCAATTGCCGCTGAAAACGCCATGACTGTACTGGTTTGCAGGCCGTCAGAAAGGGCCGCCAACACCCGTTCATTTGCACCGCGGATGGCCAGCAATTCCAAATGACGCCGATATCCCTGCACCTGACTGGCAAACCGATTTAACAGCTGATTTGCAAACACCGCGTCTTCCTGTAACCGCGCCAAAATGGCCGACTTATCAAACCTCACGAGGATACTGTCATTGGTGGCGATGCCATCGCAGTGGTAGTGTTCTGAAAACAGGCTGGCCTCGGCAAATGTTTCATTTGCGCTGGCCCTGTGTAAGATAACCCGGTTTCCGGCCTGGGTATGGCGGTTAAGTTCAACCCCACCGCTGCGCACGAAAAACGGCCCCCTGGCAGGGTCATCCTGCAAAAATGCGAATTCACCCTTATTCAGGTTAAAATAGTGGCAGGCATTATCGGGCAATTTATCAAAGGGTGGCGGAAAATTCATGATTTCAATCATATACAAAACCGCTGGATAGGTCCAGAACCCCGCAATGAAATAGGAAACCGTTAAGGAACGCACTATGCAAAAGAAATTGTCAGTTTTGGGATTAAGCAGCGTAATCGCGTCTTTCCTACTTGGCCAAGGTGTTTTAGCACAATCCACAGATGGAATGCAGCACAGCGATGGTATGAACCATAGCGCGATGGAGGCATCCGCCGGTCCAACGGAGCCCGGCCAAGGTGCATTCGCCGCCCTGTCTGAAATTGTTGCCCTGTTGGTCGCTGATCCCCACACCGATTGGTCACAGGTGAATATCAGCGCCCTGCGCGATCATCTGGTAGATATGGATATGCTGGTAACCAACGCAAAGGTGGAAACACGCGATATTCCCGGCGGCCTGGAAATGACACTGGCAACCGATGGTCTCGGCGGCGGCGCAGTTCTTCGCATGGTGCCCGCACACGCACCGTTTCTTGCGGCTGAAACCGGCTGGGACACGGGATTGGAAAATAACGGCGATACTTTGATCTGGACGATCACGTCTGACGCCCATAGCGATCAAATTCGTGCCCTTGGGTTTTTCGGGCTGATGTCTACCGGCTTTCACCATACCGAACACCACCTTGGCATGGCCACCGGGAAAATGGTGCATTAATAAGGCTGCAACGCTTGTCGCGCCTGCCCGCTGGCAATAGGGTCACCTTGCCAAACGAGCAGGACAAAAATTGCGCATCTACCGACTGATAGTCTTTGTGTTGTCACCGTTTGTTGCCATTTGGCTGGTGTTGCGACTAATGGCGGGCAAAGAAAGCCGCACAAGTCTGGGCGAAAGACTGGCGCTTGGCATCTCCCGCAATCCACCGGGCCCGTTGGTTTGGCTGCATGGTGCATCACTAGGTGAGCTAACGGCAGCCCGCCCTTTCATAGAGCACCTGCTTGATAGCCGCCCGAATTTGCACGTCTTGGTAACGGCGAATAGCATTGCTGGGCGTGACATGGTGGCGCAATGGAAAATTGCCCGAATTAGCGTGCAACTGGCTCCGCTGGACAGCCCCAGCATTATTGCCCGGTTTTTAGACCGCTGGCGACCAAAAATAGCTTTTACATTGGAAAATGAAATCTGGCCAACACGCATTGTCGCCTGCGCCAATTCAGGCATTCCCTTTGTTGTCCTTGGCGCACGGATTTCTGCTAAATCCTTGCGGTCCTGGCAACGCTGGCCGGGACTGGCCAACCCGATAATGGCATCCTTAACCGCCTTGGCCCCGATGGACGCCGAAAATGCCGCGCGATTTGTCGAACTTGGGGTTTCACCCGAAAAAATCAGCCCTGTGGTAAACCTGAAATCTTCTGTAAGACTTGCCCATCCGGATGCGAAAACTTTGCAGGGATTGGAAAAATATTTTCAACGATCCACCACGATACTTGCCGCCTCGACCCACCCGGGCGAAGAAGATCTGATCCTGTCAGCATTTAGCAAAGCTTTGGAAACCACGCCGCAACTACGCCTGATCTTGGCACCACGCCATCCCAAACGGGCGCAACAGATTGCAAAACTTATTCAGCAACGCCGCCTAGGTTTTTCACAACGCACATTGGACGGCAAAATAGACATCAATAATCCAGTATACCTAGCTGATACAATTGGTGAAATGTCACTTTGGTACAGTCTTTCTACCGCCACATTTGTTGGCGGTTCACTGGTGGAAAAGGGTGGACACACCCCCATTGAACCAGCGCAATTCCAATCCGCAATTTTGCATGGCCCACATGTTTCAAATCACAAACTGGCCTATATGGCGCTGGCCGCTTGCAATGCTGCTATAACGGTTACTACTGCCGTAGAATTGACATCTGCCATATTACAAATGACGGCAAATGGGGCCGCCGCCAAAATCGCCAAACGCGCCGACACCGCTTTGCAAGATATGACACCAAACAACCCCACCCCGGCTAGGCTACTGGCCCAGCTTGATGATTTGAGCGGTGGAAAACTATTTTCAGCCCTGTTAGATTAAGTAAAATTTAAGGTAATCTGGAAGATACCGGTTTTAAAATCAGGCAAGAGACATTGAGCGTGAGCAAAGAAAAACAGCAACCAATCAAGTTACCCGCCGCAGGTAAACGTGAAATTCGCACACAATTTGGCGCTCTTTGCTACCGGGTTCGCAACGACAGAATACAAGTTCTGGTGATCACGACGCGGTCGCGAAAAAACTGGATCGTACCCAAAGGCTGGCCGGTTGATCGCGCCACCCCGTCCCAGTCGGCTGCGCGCGAAGCCTTTGAAGAGGCCGGCGTCGAAGGTAAAGTCAGCAGCAAATGCCTAGGTATATTTTCCTACCAAAAAGAACTGGATGGCGATGATTTACCCTGTGTTGTCGCGCTGTTTCCGCTAAAAGTGAAAAGAATTCATGCCATATATCCCGAAAAAGGCCTGCGAAAGCGCAAATGGCTAAACCGTAAAAAGGCCGCCGCTCTGGTTGAAAACCCGGAACTTAGCCAGATGATTAAGGATTTTTCACCCAAATCCAAGTTGCGAAAACCAGCAAAGTCAGCCAAAAAAAAGGCATAGGTTTCCCGCTAGCCAGTACAATCAGAGAGCAGTATGATCAAATTCACCTTGAAATGTTCCCAGAATCATCGGTTTGACAGCTGGTTTAAGTCCGGGGATGCTTTTGAAAAATTGCAGGCTTCAGGCTTGGTCGGCTGCCCGGTATGTGGGGAAACCGATATTGACAAGGCCATCATGGCACCGCGTGTTACCGGATCACGAAAAAAGGAAAACACCACCGCGCCATTGTCCGACACCGGTGGTGAAATGCACGCCCTGACCGCCCCTGCTTCACCTGCAGAAGCCGCCATTGCAGAGCTGAAAAAGAAAATCCAGAAACATTCTGAATATGTCGGCAGCGATTTTGTCGCCGAAGCCCGCGCCATCCATGATGGTGACGCACCCGAACGCTCAATCTATGGCGAGGCCGAAGCAAGTGATGCGAAAAAACTGCTGGATGATGGCGTACCTGTCGCGCCATTACCTTTCCTGCCCACCCGGAAAACCAACTGATGGCCGTGTTGATCTCCGGGGCAAACCGCGGCATCGGACGGGGAATATTTGATCACTACCACGCCACTGGTTCACCGATTATCGGCACCTCCCGAAAAGGGGCGGCCCCGTTTGAACATCTTGATGTCTGTGATGACGCTTCACTGGCGGCATTGGCCGATCGCCTGCAAGACACACCCATTGACCTGTTGATCTGCAATGCCGGGGTGTATCTGGACAAGGCAGACAGCCTGGACACCGGTTTTACGGCGGACAAGTGGGCCCAAACATTCGCCGCCAACGTCACCGGGGTCTTTCAGACAGTGCAAACCCTGTTGCCAAACCTGCGCCAAGCCAAACACGCAAAAATCGCGATTATTTCTTCACAGATGGCCAGTCACACAAATGCCAATGGCGGCTCTTACGCCTACCGGGCCTCCAAGGCCGCATCGCTCAACCTGGGGCGCAATCTGGCCACCGATCTGCGCCACGACGGTATCGCCGTTGGCATCTACCACCCCGGCTGGGTGGTTACAGATATGGGAGGCAGCGGTGCAGAAATTTCCGTCGATGCCTCCGTCGCAGGTCTCACAGCACGATTTGCCGACCTTTCGATGGCAACAACCGGTTGCTTCCTCAACTGGGATGGCAGCGCCCAAACCTATTAGCCTCTCATCTTTCTACAAATATCCCCGCCGGAGGTGTCCGATTTTTTCAGAAAAATCGCACCGCAACGCGTAAGGCGCGGCGCAACCACCCTTGCCCTTTTTTCCACCACCCCGTAGGAAACCGCCAATACCTGCCCCAAGGACACCTGCCACGCAAATGCCCAGCCTCGTCATGAAATTTGGCGGCACCTCTGTCGCCACGCCTGACCGCATCCGCCGCGCTGCCAAACGTGTGGGCCGTGAGGTGGCCAATGGCTATGACGTCATCGTTATCGTTTCAGCCATGTCTGGCAAAACCAACGAACTGGTGGGCTGGGTGGATGAAACCAGCGCCTTTTATGATGCGCGGGAATATGACGCCGTGGTGTCGTCGGGCGAACAGATCACCGCCGGACTGATGGCACTGACATTGCAGGAAATGAACGTGCCGGCGCGCAGCTGGCAAGGCTGGCAGGTGCCGCTGAAAACCAATTCGGCCCACAGCGCCGCCCGCATCGAAGAAATTCCTACCGACAATATCAACGCCAAGTTTGACGAAGGCATGCGTGTCGCCGTGGTCGCCGGTTTTCAGGGCGTGTCCCCTGAGGGACGCATCACCACGCTGGGGCGCGGTGGATCAGACACCACAGCCGTGGCCTTTGCCGCCGCCTTTGGCGCTGAACGCTGCGATATTTTCACCGATGTGGATGGGGTTTATACCACCGATCCACGCATCTGTGACAAGGCCCGCAAACTGGACAAGATCGCCTTTGAAGAAATGCTGGAGCTGGCATCCTTAGGTGCCAAAGTGCTGCAAACCCGTTCGGTTGAACTGGCCATGCGATTTGGCGTCAAACTGCGAGTGCTGTCCAGCTTTGAAGACAATGATGAAAACGCCGGCACCTTGGTGTGCGCAGAGGAGGATATCATGGAAAGCAATGTCGTGGCCGGGGTCGCCTATTCCCGCGATGAGGCAAAGATGACGCTTATATCGGTAGCCGACCGCCCCGGCATTGCCGCTGCCATCTTTGTGCCGCTGTCTGAAGCCGGGGTAAATGTCGACATGATCGTGCAAAACATCTCGGAAGAGGGTCGCACGGATATGACGTTTTCCTGCCCGGTGGATCAGGTGGCGCGCGCCCAAAAAGCCATGGACGACGCCAAGACCAGCGGTGAAATAAATTTCCATGATCTGCTGGCAGATACCGACGTGGCCAAAGTGTCCGTTGTTGGCATTGGCATGCGCAGCCATGCAGGCGTGGCCGCGAAAATGTTTGAAACCCTGTCCAACGAAGGCATCAACATCAAGGTCATCACCACGTCTGAGATCAAGATCTCAGTTCTCGTAGACCGAAAATACCTAGAACTTGCCGTACAGGCATTGCATGATGTGTTTGAACTGGAAAAAACAGCCTAAGGTCTATGCAATATGGCCGAACAGACTGAAAGCGAAAGCCGCAAACTTTTACGCCGTTTGCGTGACACCCTGGCTGAGGACAGCACCGGCCAGACCCGGCTTGACCGGATCACCCATCTGATCGCCGACAGCACGCAATCGGAAGTGTGTTCAATTTACTTGTTTCGCGACAGTGATACACTGGAACTTTGCGCCACTGAAGGCCTGAACCCGGACGCTGTACACAAAACCCGGATGCGGGTTGGTGAAGGGCTGGTGGGGCGTGTCGCGCGCTCTGGCAATCCTGTCAACACAGCCGATGCCCCCCATGCAAAAGGTTTTCGTTTTATGCCCGAAACAGGGGAAGAGGTATTTTCTTCCTTTCTGGGCGTCCCCATCCAGCGCCTTGGCGAAACCCTGGGTGTTTTAGTGGTGCAATCCAAGCAGGCCCGGGAATTTTCCAGTGATGAAGTATATGGCCTGGAAGTAGTGGCCATGGTTTTAGCAGAAATGACCGAACTGGGCGCTTTTGTCGGCGAAGGTGCTGCTCTGTCAGCACGCCACCAACAGTCGGTAATGCTGCACGCTGGCATCGGCCAGGAGGGCGTAACCGAGGGCCATGTGTTTTTACATGAACCCCGCGTCGTTGTTACCAATCCGGTGGCTGATGACCCCAAGGCAGAACTAATCCGTCTGCAAGAGGCGGTAAACACTTTGCGGATTTCGGTCGATGAAATGCTGACAATTGCTGGCACCAGTGACAAAGAACAAACCGAAGTGCTGGAAAGTTACCGCATGTTTGCCAATTCAAAAGGCTGGATGCGCCGGATGGAGGAAGACATCGCGCGAGGCTTGTCGGCCGAGGCAGCAGTGGAAAAAGAACAATCTCTGGCCCATAGCCGAATGGCAAAATCCAGCGATTCTTACCTGCGCGAACGGCTGCATGATCTGGATGACCTGTCCAACCGCCTACTGCGTATTTTAACCGGGCAAGGCAGTGAAACCGGGGCTGAAATGCCGGTTGATCCGATCCTGATTGCCCGCAATATCGGCCCCGGCGAGTTGCTGGAATATGGCCGCACTCTTAAGGGCATTGTACTGGAAGAGGGCTCGGTTGGCAGCCACGCAGCCATTGTCGCACGCGCACTTGCCATTCCATTGCTGATCCACGCCAATAAAATCACTTCCGAAGCATTGAACGGCGACCATATCATGCTGGACGGAGAACAGGGCGTTGTGCATTTGCGCCCGGAAGAAACCGTCGCTGCCGCGTTTCGCGATAAAATCGCCATGGTCGCGCAGGCCCAGGAACGCTATGTCGGCCTGCGTGACAAACCGGCGACAGGGCTTTGTGGCACCAACATCACACTGCACATGAATGCCGGACTGATGGCTGACCTGCCGTCGCTGTCCAGTTCCGGGGCAGAAGGTGTTGGACTGTTTCGCACCGAATTGCAGTTTCTCACCCGCACCACGGTGCCGCGCCGGGGCGATCTTGCGGCCCTGTATGCCAGCGTAATGGATGCCGCTGACGGTAAGCGGGTGGCGTTTCGCACGCTTGATATAGGTTCTGACAAAGTCTTGCCCTACATGACCCCCCAGGATGAACCCAACCCTGCCATGGGCTGGCGCGCCATTAGGGTTTCTTTGGAAAAAAAGGGCGTCATGCGCATGCAGCTACAGGCGCTGATCCGCGCCGCCAACGGCCGCCCATTGACAGTTATGTTCCCGTTTATCGCCCAGTTTGATGAATTTCGCGAGGCACGGACGCAGCTTAACAACGAAGTTGTGCGCGAAATGAACATGGGCCATGTGGTGCCCGAAAGCGTGGAAATTGGCGCCATGTTGGAAACCCCTAGCCTAGCCTTCGCACCTAAGCAGTTCTTTGAAATGGCCGATTTTATTTCCATCGGCGGTAATGACCTGAAACAGTTTTTCTTTGCGGCTGATCGGGAAAATGAGCGGGTGCGCCGCCGCTATGACACGTTGAATGTCAGCTTTCTGACCTTTATCCAGCAGATTGTTGTTCGCTGTCAGGAAACCGCAACGCCGCTGTCGTTTTGTGGCGAAGACGCTGGCCGTCCGGTGGAAGCCACTTGTTTCGCCGCCCTTGGTATGACCACGCTGTCCATGCGCCCTGCATCCATCGGGCCAGTCAAATCACTGATCCGACGCACTGATTTGAAAGAATTGCGTCAGGTCATTCAAGATGCCTGCGACAGTGGCGCCCAATCTGTGCGACCGGCCGTGTTGGATTACTTGCGCATCCAGAAATAGCGACGTTACCAGCGTGCTACTGTGCCCGCCACACCATCCCAGGCTCCCGACGCCATGGCAAACCCCAGCACCCGCGCCGGATTGGTTGGCGGCGGCATCTCAACGCCGTTCAGCACTTTAAACCCAAACCGCCCATAATAGGGCGCGTCCCCCACCAGTATCACCCGGTCCCAATTCTCAGTCGCCCGACTTAGGCTGTCGGCCATCAAAACTGCGCCCAGCCCCTCACCCTGACGTGTGGGGTGCACCGCAATTGGTCCCAGAAGCAAGGCCGCGTCCCTGCCAACCCGCACCGGCCAAAACCGTACTGCAGCGGCCAAAACACCCAGATCATCGCGCGCCACAAGACAAAGATCGACCACCGGATCGACGCCATCGCGCAGCCGGTAAGATGACAGCGCCTCACGACCCGGTGCAAAACACAGGTCATAAAGCGCCTCAACCTCCCACCAGTCGGCGGGTATCTCTTGAGAAAGGGTAACCAAATTAACAAAACCCTGTGTCGCTTTTGCACTGGAAAGCCAGCTAGCACGCAGCTAACTCAGGGGCAACGAATGAAGGAACGCGCGCATGTTTTATGAACCAAAAAACGGTCACCCCCTGCCCCACAACCCGTTTAATGCCATCATAACACCGCGCCCCATTGGCTGGATTTCAACCCGCGCAAAGGGTGGATCTGACAATCTGGCCCCCTATTCGTTTTTTAACGGCGTTGCCTTTGCCCCGCCCCAGGTGATGTTTGCCTCTACCGGGCAAAAAGACAGCCTTGGCAACATTCAGGACACCGGTGTGTTCTGTGTGAACATCGTAGAATTCGCCATGCGCGACGCCATGAATTCCAGCTCGGCGGGCGTCGATGCCGATATTGACGAATTTGATATGGCCGGATTGAAACGGGTGCAATGTGAAACCATCAATTGCGCCCGGGTGGCGGATGCGCCGGCTGCACTTGAATGCAAAATGAGCCAGATCATCAAATTAAAGGGCGACACCAATTTTGTCATCTTCGGCGAAGTAACTGGCATTTATCTGCGCGACGACACAATCATTGACGGGCGCTTTGACATCAGCACGTTCCGACCACTGTCGCGCCTGGGTTACCGGGACTATTCCGTCGTCGACAACATTTTTGAATTAACTCGCCCAGACGACTAAGCCCCAATTTAGTGCCCGCCAGACAACACTCCGGTGCGCACCGTGTAATCCACTGCGATTTCGTAATCCGGATCATCATCACTATCCACCATCAACTGACCGGCGCGGGCCAGCAATTCATGACAATCCCGGCTTAGGTGGCGCAACTGCAAGCGTTTGCCCGCCGCCTGATACCTTGCGGCCATGGCTTCAATTGCGGTCAATGCCGACTGATCAGCAACCCGGCTTTCGGCAAATTCGATAATCACCTGTTCGGGGTCATCGTCCGGGGTAAACAGCTCATTAAACCCTTCAACCGAGCCAAAAAACAGCGGTCCGACAATGCGATAAACCTTGGCCCCGTCCTTGGTAATATAGGTTTCACCGTGGATACGGGCGGCATTTTGCCAGGCGTAGGCCAGCGCTGAAACGATCACCCCCACTACAACAGCCGTTGCCAGATCAGTGGCCACCGTTACCACAGTGACCAGCAGGATCACAAAGGCATCGGTACGCGGCACCCGGCGCAAAATTGTCAGCGAATTCCAGGCGAATGTACCGATCACAACCATGAACATCACCCCCACCAATGCGGCCAACGGAATTTGTTCAATCACCGATGAACCCACCAAAATGAAGGCCAGTAAAAACAGCGCCGCCACCACACCCGACAGCCGGGTGCGCCCACCCGATTTCACGTTGATCATAGATTGACCAATCATCGCGCAACCGCCCATGCCGCCAAATACGCCAGTCACGGTATTGGCCACGCCCTGGGCGATACATTCCTGCGACGCCCCACCGCGTTTGTTGGTAATTTCACCTACTAAGTTCAGCGTCAGCAGGCTTTCGATCAAGCCAATGGCGGCCAGTATCAGCGCATAGGGCAGAATAATTTCCAACGTTTCCAGGTTAATTGGCACTGTCGGAATATGAAACAAAGGCAAACCGCCCTTGATCGACGCCAGGTCCCCTACCCGGGGCACTTCAATGCCAAAGACAATTACGATAGCAGCGACGATTCCAATCCCGGCTAAGGGGGCCGGAACAGCATTGGTCAGGCGCGGTATTAGCCAAATGATCGCCATGGTCAGCCCGACCAGCCCCAACATGATCGCCAGCGGCCAACCTGTCATCCAGTCTCCCCCGGCCATGCCATGGCTCCCGGCTTCGCCGGTTCCGGGCACCTGAAACTGACTAAGCTGTGCCAGAAAAATAACAATCGCCAGCCCGTTCACAAAGCCCAGCATCACTGGATGCGGCACCAAACGTATGAACTTACCCAGCTTAAATACCCCAGCACCAATCTGGATCAGACCCATCAAAACAACGGTGGCAAACAGATATTCCACCCCGTGATCCGCCACTAATGCAACCATGACCACAGCCAAGGCCCCCGTCGCCCCGGATATCATCCCCGGTCGCCCACCTATCAGCGCGGTAATCAACCCGACAATAAACGCCGCGTACAGCCCCACCAAGGGGTGCACCCCGGCGACAAACGAAAACGCCACGGCTTCGGGCACCAGCGCCAGCGACACAGTCAAACCCGACAACACTTCGGTTTTAATCTGCACCGGGCTAAGCCGGTTGCGGGTCAATTTGATTTCTGGAACAGAAAGGCGCCCTGCTAAGGACGCCAGCGGGGATTTTTTCACTGGGAATTTCCGGATCGTTAAAGGTTTCGTCTATTTTGCCGGTTTCTAACAGGCCCATGTTAAGAAATGAACCACCTGAATCGGGATGCTGCCATGTGACACATGTATAACCGACAGTCTATTGTCGAAATTTCAGGGCTCGCAGATCATAAGTTTGGGCAACCGGATAATCTGTTTCGGCGCGGTAGTTTGGATCAGAAATGATACAGCCTTCGCCACATAATAGCGTCGCGCGTTTCAGTTCGGCGGAATTGTACCAGACCCGCCCGCCTGGCGTGGCGATATAGCCGTCAATGCCTTGCAAAATATCCGCCCGTAAATCATCAACCGACGGAACCTCGCTGTCAAAATCCGGCGAATAGGCGGCGTGGGTGTGGTATGACGCCAAAATAGACGAGCCTTCAGCAGGTTCATCCGGGCGACACCCGGCCTCTTGCCCCCGCAGCGGCGCACTGGCAGCCAGTTCACCCGCCCCATTCAGTACAATAAACCCACAGTATTCCCGGTTTTCCCGGATTGAGCGTGTTTGCAGGTCTGAAAGAAACGCTTTTACAAAAGTTACTTCCGCCGCGCTATGGGGCTGCGCGCGGCCTTGATAAACTACTTTGCTAAGGTTTTCGCTACAGCCTGACAGAAACAAAGCAACGCCCACTGATACCAACGTTGTAAACCTAAACCCCATGTTGCCTGTCCTTTGAATGAACCGTTTGAACCACCGTTTAGCGATATACACCGGATCGAACCAATAACAACAACCCCAAGCTGAAAAATCAATGATTTCCGGGCTTTCATCACCGCAAATCTTGACCTAGTCTTGGTCTAAATTTCTTCCCAAGGGGCAGTGAATGCAAACCATGATCGGTATAATCGGCGGCTCTGGTCTCTATGAAATAGATGGGCTGAAAGACGCTGGTTGGCAAACGGTTGAAACCCCCTGGGGCGCACCATCCGATCAAATTCTGACGGGCGTTCTGGACGGTTTCAAAATGGCGTTTCTACCGCGCCACGGGCGCGGCCATGTGCATTCACCAACCACGGTTCCCTACCGCGCCAATATAGATGCATTGAAACGCATCGGGGTAACAGATGTGTTTTCAGTTTCCGCCGTTGGTTCGTTTCGCGAACAAATGGCACCGGGGGATTTTGTCGTTGTAGATCAATTCATTGACCGAACCTTTGCACGTGAAAAATCGTTCTTCGGCACAGGTTGCGTCGCCCATGTTTCGGTGGCCCACCCCACCTGCGCCCGACTATCTGAAGCCGCCTTTAAAGCCGCCAAAGCCCAGGGCGTCACTGTTCATCCGGGCGGCACCTATTTGGCCATGGAAGGCCCGCAATTTTCATCGCTGGCAGAAAGCAAAATGTACCGCGAAAGTTGGGGCGCGGATGTCATCGGCATGACCAACATGCCCGAAGCCAAACTGGCCCGAGAGGCAGAGCTTTGTTATGCATCTATCGCCATGGTCACCGATTACGACAGCTGGCACCCAGACCACGGCGAAGTTGATGTCACTGAAATCATTAAGGTTTTAACCGGCAACGCAGCCAATGCCCGTGGGCTGGTGGCCCGTCTACCTGCCCTGTTAAACGCCGGCCGCACCCCATGCCCGCACGGCTGTGACCGCGCCCTTGAATACGCCATCATGACCGCGCCAGACGCGCGCGACCAGGAAATCCTTGCCAAACTGGACGCTGTGGCCGGGCGAGTGTTGGAATGAGGCTGGGCGGTCTTGATGCCGCCCGTTTCGCCGCCTTTGTCGGCATGGTTCTGGTCAATTTTCGAATTGCCGCCGGGGTGTCAGCTGATGGCGGTTATGCTTCGGGGTTTATTAATCTGCTTGAGGGTCGCGCCGCCGCTCTGTTCGTGGTGCTGGCAGGAATAGGGTTCGTTCTTGGCCGTTTTGACACGATCATAACCCTGAAACGGGCCTTGTTCCTATTCGTGCTGGGGATGCTAAATCAAACCATATTTGAAGCCGATATCATCCATTTCTACGCGCTGTATTTTGTCGTCGCCTTGCCATTTACCGGGATGTCAGGGCGCGGGCTGCTGGTGTTGGCCGGGCTTACACTGTTAATCAGCACAGCTGCATTGATTGGACTGGATTATGAACAAGGCTGGGACTGGGACACCTTGCAATATGCTGATTTCTGGTCGTTTTCCGGGTTTATTCGCAACAGCTTTTACAATGGATGGCACCCGGTTTTGCCGTGGATCGCCTTCTTTTTCATCGGCATGTGGGTTGGAAAAATGGCGTTGGAACAATCCGTTACCCAAAAACGTTTGATCATTGGTGGAATAGTGGTCGCCGTACTTGCGGGTTTGCTTAGCCGCTGGCTATCTGCCCTTGATCCGCAATTGGCGGACCTGTTTGGTACCAGCCCCATCCCGCCGGGCCCCCTGTATATCATTGCCGCTAGCGGCAGTGCGGTGGCCATGATTGGGCTGTTTTTAC
This sequence comes from Paracoccaceae bacterium, assembly GCA_965224795.1. Classification (GTDB taxonomy): domain Bacteria; phylum Pseudomonadota; class Alphaproteobacteria; order Rhodobacterales; family Rhodobacteraceae; genus NVTR01. The sequence continues at coordinate 655,388 of CBDDAE010000001.1, forward strand.
AAATCTTTCCAATGTTAGAACGCATTGGAGTTGAAAACTGGCTAACCGCCCCCGGAAAAATGAGCCTGACACTCTATATTGCCCATATCTTACTGGGCATGGGCCTGCTGGAAGCACTTGGTCTGTTGGGCGGGTCCCTAAGCAACACCACAATCCTGACCTATGCCATAACATTTTGCCTAATTGCCGCGTTGTTTGCCCGGGCGTGGTTCACTAAGGTGTCCCGGGGCCCGCTGGAAGGGCTGATGCGGAAAATGACAAAGGGCTAAGACATGGCGAAAAAAGAAGTCAAAGATTACATCCGCACCATCGTCGATTTCCCCCATGAAGGCATCATGTTTCGCGATGTCACCACGCTGTTTTCCGACCCGCGCGGTCTGCGCATGGCGGTTGACCAGTTGTTGCACCCCTATGCAGGCATGCAGATTGACAAGGTTGTAGCACTCGAGGCCCGGGGTTTCATCTTGGGCGGCGCGATTGCCCACCAGTTAACGGTTGGTTTTGTACCAGTGCGCAAAAAGGGCAAACTGCCGGGCGCGACTATCAGCCAGGAATACAAACTGGAATATGGTGAAGCAATTATGGAGCTGCATTCAGACGCACTGCAACCCGGTGAAAAGGTGCTGCTGGTGGATGATTTGCTGGCAACAGGTGGCACGGCCGAGGCCGGGATCAGCCTGATCGAACGCCTTGGGGCGGAAATCATCGGATGCGCTTTTATCATTGATTTACCGGAACTTGGCGGGCGTAAGTTACTTGAAAAACTCGGCTATGACGTGCATGTTCTGTGCGATTTTGAAGGCGAATGATCAGGCCAGAACCGCCCCGGGGTTCATGATGCCATTTGGATCCCACGCAGATTTTATTGCCGCCATCGCCGCCAGTTTGGCCGGGTCAGCATAGCGCTTTAGCTCATCCACCTTCATCCGCCCCAGCCCATGCTCGGCGCTGAAGGAACCGTCAAATTCAGCCACCAGATCATGCACCAACCGGCGTATTTCATCGCCCATTTCAGGGGTGTCATCCCGACTGCCACCTTTGGGCGGGAAAATATTGTAATGCAGGTTGCCATCACCCAAATGTCCAAAACTGTTAATCCGGTAATTACCTTTTGCAGCAATGGCTTGCCCGGCCTTGTTAATGAACTCTGGGATAGTGCTGATTGGCAACGAAATATCGTGGGACGCAATCGGCCGGATACGTTTATTAGCCTCTGGTATGGTTTCACGAACGGTCCAAAATTCCTGACGCTGTGCCAGATTTAGCGCCACCACCCCGTCACTGACCAGCCCTGCCGCCATGCCCATTTCAAAAATCTCGCTTAGTTTTTCAACCGGGTCCGGCCCTCCTGCCAGCCCTAAATCAATCAGCACTGACCATTCTGGTGGCTGTTCAAACGGTTGGGCAATCTGGGGCATGGTTTCGTTCAGAAAATTCAGCCCGGTACCGTGGATCAGCTCAAACGCCGAAATCGAGTTGCCCACATGGGCCGATGCCAGCGCCAATAGCTTAATCGCCGCCGCCGGATCGCGCACCACCATCATCGCCGCCCCCACCTGAGCCGGGATCGGGAACAGCCGCAGTGATGCAGCGGTGATCACCCCCAGCGTGCCCTCGGCCCCAATCAACAGGTTGCGCAGATCATAGCCGGTGTTGTCTTTGCGCAGGCGCTTCAAACCATGCCAGATGTCGCCGTTTGGCAACACCGCTTCCAGCCCCAGACACAGGTCGCGGGCATTACCGTAGCGCAGCACATTCACCCCGCCGGCATTGGTGGCCAGATTGCCGCCGATCTGGCAAGAGCCTTGCGATGCCAATGACAGCGGAAACAACCGGTCAGCGTCCAACGCGACATTTTGTAGGTTTTCCAGGATCACCCCGGCTTCGGCGATGATGACGTTTTCATCGGTGTGAATGGCGCGGATTTTATTCATCCGCTCCAGCGACAATACAACCGGCAAAGGCCCATTTGGCATCACCTGCCCGTATACGAGCCCGGTGCCCCCGCCGTAAGGAACCACCGGAATGCGCGCAGAATTGGCCGCCCGCAGGATCGCACTGACATCGTTAACATTATCCGGGGCCAGCACCTGCCCGGCCTGTCCCTGATATTTTCCGCGCGGTTCCTGCAGGTAATGCGGCGCAGTTTCACGAAACGCTGTCGGATCAATTTTATTTCGAAGCTGCGCCAGAAACGCCTCTGTCACCGGGGTCAGCGTCATATTGATTGCGCCAGTTCTAGGATTTTCTGACCAGAACGCAGGTTGCGCCCGGTCATTGAGGTTTTGATGAAGCGCGCCAGTTTGCCCGCCAGCGCCGACTTGCCGAACCCGTTCGGTGTAAAGAAGTAAAGCACGCCGTTGATCAGTTTGAATTCTTCATCATTTTTGGCAACTTCTGCCATTCCCGTCAGATCGAATTCAACGGCCGCGTTCGCCAAAAAGAACAAATGCAGGGCCTTTGGATCTGCTTTCGCCTGTGGAAATGGGTTGGCATCAAGGGCATTTTGTAAATCCGACAGCGGCATAACAAACACATCCACCCTGAAGCCAAATGTCTTTTCAATTCCGTCACCAATGGCACGCGAAATTTCATCCGCCGTACCTTCGGCCCGAAACACTCCATTACCAGACTGAATGTAACTTACCACATCGCGGCACCCAAGCCCCGCCAACATGTCCCTGAAATCAGCCATCGGCAGCTTATTATTACCGCCGACATTCACGCCTTTCAGCAGGGTTATCCAGGTGTCCATTCGCGTCATCCCCAAAGGATCGATTAGCGCGTTTCCGTCTTGCCGCGCCGGTCATTTCGCAGGTTCGCATATAGCACATGGGTGCGCCAGCGCCCGTTGATCTGCAAATAGCTTTGCGCCACGCCCTCATATTTATAACCGCATCTTTCCAGAACCCCACGCGAGGCATGATTTTCCGGCAGGCAAGCGCTTTCCACCCGGCTGAGATCAAGACTGGTGAATGCATGATGCACCACGGCATTCAAGGCTTCTCGCATATACCCCAGACGGGCAAAATCTTTTCCAACCCAATAGCCGCAAGTGCCCGCCTGTGACGGACCACGTCGAATATTATCCAGCGTGATCGCGCCCAGAAATGCCCCGTCCTGCCGCCGGGTCAAAAACAGTGGCATCGCCGTGCCCGCTTTTATCGATCGTTGTGCCCAATAAACTCGGTTGGCGAACGATTTACGGCTTAGATGATCCGGGGCCCAGGTGGGTTCCCATGGTGTCAGAAATTCAAGGCTTGAACGGCGCAGCCCGGTCCAATTGTTAAAATCAGAATGCTGGGGCGGGCGCAGGACCATCCGTTCGGTCTCAATCCGGACCTTGCGTGACCCCAATAACATCAGGCAACCAGCCGGGATTGCAGGTCTTGCAGGCGCGGGGCTTTTTCAACCGGGCCATATAGCGCCAAGGCCATACCACCACTGGCCAGATTACCGGCAAGTGTACGCACATCACCCCGCCCGACACCGTCAATGCGCGCTACAACTTCGTCCAGGTCAGGCACCCTGCCCCAGATTGATACCATCCGCGCCAAACGTTCGGCGCGCGATGCGGCACTTTCCAGCCCCATCAACATGCCCGCCTTTAGTTGCGTGCGGGCGCGGTCCACTTCTGCCTCGGACATATCATCGGCGGCGCGTTTCAATTCATCCACGGTAATGGAGGCCAGATCAGTGATCTGATCGGCGCTGGTGCCAGCATAGATCGTGGTCATGCCGGTGTCGGCGTAAGCCCCGGCATGGGCGTAGATCGTATAACAAAGCCCGCGCTTTTCGCGCACTTCCTGAAACAGACGCGATGACATGCCGCCGCCAAAGGCCGTGGAAAATATCTGCGCAGTGTAAATATCATCATCCAGATAACCTGGGCTTTCCAAAGCCAGCGCAAAATGTACTTGTTCCAGATCCTTGATTTCGCGCTTTTCCGCGCCTTGAAACCGCGACGGTTCCAACGGTGCAGGTGCGCGTTTCTTTAGACCACCAAACAGGGCTTCGGCCTCACGGATAATCGCATCCTGATCCACCGCCCCGGCTGCCGCCAGGATCATCCGGTCCGGGCTGTAATTCTCGGCAACAAATCCCGAAAGATCATCGCGCCCAAAGCTGGACACCCGCTCACTTGGTCCTAAAATTGTGCGCCCCATGGGCTGATCCGGGTAAGCGGCTTCCTGCAGCCAATCAAAGATAACATCATCCGGCGTGTCCAGCGACTGGCCTATTTCCTGCAAAATCACGCCGCGCTCAATTTCAATTTCAGCCGGATCAAACACCGGGTTCAGCACGATATCAGCGATCACATCCAGCGCCAGTGGCACATCATTTTCCAGCACCCGGGCGTAGTAGGCCGTGGTCTCGCGGCTGGTATAGGCGTTGATAAAGCCGCCCACGTCTTCAATTGCTTCGGCAATTTGCAACGCACTGCGCCGCGCCGTGCCCTTAAATGCCATATGTTCCAGAAAATGCGCGATGCCGTTTTGCGACAGACGCTCATGGCGACCACCCGCTTTGACCCATACCCCGATTGAGGCCGATTTCAGCCCCGGCATATTTTCGGTGACAATCTTAAATCCGTTGGCAAGTGTGTGTATGTTAACGCTCAAGTTTTAATCCGATCCCGTACTAGTGTTTCAAGGCTGGCCAGATCATTGGCCACCTTTGTCATGCGCTCAGGGCGCTTGAACAGATCGGCCATATGGGGCGGCAGGTCCGGGCGCAACCCCGTGGCCGCCTGCACCGCATCCGGGAACTTCGCCGGGTGCGCCGTGGCCAGCGTGATCATCGGGCTGGTGGCGTTGATATGTTCCTGCGCCACTTTCACCGCAACCGCACTATGGGGGCACAGGATTTCCCCGGTGCGTGCAAACATGTCGGCAATGGTGGCGGTGGTTTCCGCCTCGGACGCCCGGCCCGAGGCATACATTTCGCGCAGCCAGCCAATCGCGCCTTGCGAAATATCAAATCCGCCCTGCCCAAGCGCCTGCATCTGCTGGGCCACGGCATTGGCATCCTGCCCGTAGGCATAAAACAAGGCGCGTTCAAAGTTGGATGACACCTGAATATCCATCGACGGACTGATAGAGGGCGCAACCCCCTTTTTGGTATAGGACCCACTGATCAATGTGCGGTGCAAAATATCATTCTGGTTGGTGGCGATCACCAGTTGATCAATTGGCAGGCCCATTTTGCGGGCAATAGTGGCGGCGAAAATATCGCCAAAATTACCCGTTGGCACAGTGAAACTAACCGCCCGGTGCGGCGCACCGATCGCCACAGCCGATGTGAAATAATACACCACCTGCGCCAGTACCCGGGCCCAGTTGATCGAATTGACCCCGGCCAGCCGCACGCCATCGCGGAACTCAAAATCATTGAACATGTCTTTCAGGCGGGCCTGGCAGTCGTCAAAATCTCCGTCCAACGCCAGAGCGTGGATATTGCTGGCATCCGGCGTGGTCATCTGGCGACGTTGCACATCCGACACCAAACCATCAGGAAACAGGATGAACACATCCACCGCGTCCAGCCCGGCAAAGGCTTCGATCGCTGCCGACCCGGTATCACCAGATGTGGCCCCGACAATCGTTACCCGTTCACCGCGCCGGGCCAGTGCCGCCTGAAACATCTGACCGATCAGCTGCATGGCAAAATCTTTGAACGCCAGTGTCGGGCCGTGGAACAATTCCAGCAGAAAGTGATTGGCGTCCAGCTGTTTCAGCGGCGCGCGGGCGTCATGGCGAAACCCTTTGTATGCGCGGGCAATGATATCGCCAAATTCACTGTCGCTGAAGGTGTCGCCAATAAAGGGGCGCATCACCCGGTAAGCCACTTCTTCATAGGGCAGCCCGGCCAGTGCCTTGATGTCAGCAGCTGTAAGGGTCGGAATATTATCCGGCAGATACAGCCCGCCATCACGCGCCAGCCCGGTCAGCATGGCTTCTTCGAAATTCAGCTTTGGGGCCGATCCACGGGTGGAGATATAGCGCATATTCTGGTGCTTCTTCAGTTTGTTTGGCGTTTGATACGCCACAGTAGATAGACTGTCATCCCAAACCAGACCGCTGCCAGTAAAAACCATGTAATGGCGTAATTCAGGTGGTTGTTGGGAATACTTGATGTGTTCACCGGGAACGGAACGACCCCGTCGCCGGTCGCCTGGCTGGCTACGATCAACACCGGTTCCGTGTTTAGCGCCGCTGCCATCCCAGGCACATCGCGGGCAAACCAGATATTGGTCGCCGTATCGATTTTGGGCGTGTATTTGTCCACCTCATCCGGCCAGTGCAGGTTTCCTGTCACCAAAATCTTGACCCCGCCGCGTAGATCATCCTTGGCGGTTAATGCTATAAAGCCGCGATCCACCATGATGCGGCGACCGTTGCTAATCAAAACGCCGATCAACCGATACCCGGCCCCGGTATCTTTGTTACTAGCCAATACATGGATTTCTGAACTGCCAAACTGACCTTCCGCAACCACTGCTAAGAACCTATCTGTGCCGGGATCAAGAACTGCCGGAAGCGCCACGGGATCTGCGCCAATCTTCTCCGAAATTTCCGCCAAGATTTCCTGTTTCCACCCCAGCCGCTGAACCTGCCAATTTCCCAGCCATAGCAAAACGCCAACCCCAAGCACCCCCAGCAACAGCGGCCCTATCATTGCTTTGGTCATTGTATCCCCCAAACAAATGGCGCGAAGGTTACCCTCCGCGCCCATTCTTCTTTTTCAAAATACCTTCGCCGAAGGCAAGAAACTTTAGCCGCCCCAGATATAAACGGCAGCGAACAGAAACAACCAAACCACATCGACAAAATGCCAATACCAAGCCGCCGCTTCAAAACCCACATGGCGCTCCTGGGTGAAGTGCCCGGCCCGGGCGCGAAACCAGCAAACCGCCAGAAAGATAGTGCCAATCAGCACGTGGAAACCATGGAAACCCGTGGCCATGAAAAAGTTAGCGCCGTAAATATTACCAGAAAACCCAAACGCCGCGTGGGAATATTCAAAGGCCTGAAAGCCGGTAAACATAATGCCTAGAACAACCGCCAGGATCAGCCCGTTTTGCAGATCTTTACGGTTGTTTTCATGGGCAAGCGCGTGGTGCGCCCATGTCGCTGCCATCCCAGAACACAGCAGGATCAGCGTGTTGATCAGCGGCAGATGCCAGGGATCAAAGGTTTCAATACCAATAGGCGGCCAGACACCATCGATCTTGGGGGAATCCGGGCCCATCGGGTACATCGCGTGCTTGAAAAAGCTCCAGAACCAGGCGGCGAAAAACATCACCTCTGACATGATGAACAGTACAACGCCGTAGCGAAGCCCTATGGCCACAACTGGTGTGTGATCACCTGTTTCGGCCTCACCCACCACTTCAGACCACCAAGCATACATGACATAAAGTACACCAGCCAAACCGATGGCAAAGAACCAGGGATGGTTGCTTTCAATCTGCGGCGACGACCAGATGATAATACCAAACAGCATGAAGGCACCGGAAACCGCCCCCATAAGGGGCAGGACCGAAGGGGCCAGAATGTGATAGTCGTGGTTCTTTTCGTGCGCCATTTGCGTTCCCCTGTCTGGGATTTAGTTGGACCCGTCCGCGGTATCAGCCGTTAGTTCGGCAAATTCCTCGGGCAGATCAGTTTCGTGGAATGTGTAGGACAGCGTGATGTGTTTTACAAACTTTGCATCCCGGTCCCGGGTGATGTCGGGGTCAACGTAGAAGGTGACTGGCATCAGCGCGGTTTCGCCGGGCTGAAGAATCTGTTCTTCAAAACAAAAACAATCAATCTTGGTAAAATGCCCGCCCGCTTCAAACGGCGCGACGTTATAGCTGGCCGTGCCGGCAATCGGGCGATCGGTTGGGTTATACGCCTCATAGAACGCCAACCCGGTTTCGCCGATCTTTAGTTCCATCTCGCGCACCACTGGCTTGAACGTCCAGGGCATGTCGCGATCAAGGGATGCATCAAAGCGGATGGTGATGGTCTGATCCAGCACCTCATCCGAACCCGCGTCAGCTACGGACGTGACGCCGCCAAATCCAGTGACGCTACAAAACCAGTTGTAAAACGGCACCGAGGCCCAGGCCAGCGCGCCCATGGTCACAACGACACCAACGGTCATGCGCAGGGTTTTGATATTTGCCGCTGTGCTCATTCGCTTACCGGTAATTGTTCGATGCGCACCGAATGGTCAAACGCCTGCGTAGGCCGACCGTCGGTAACTTTGGCCACCGTCAGGGCAAACACCAGCGCCACAAAACCGCCCAACACCAGACCAACCCCAAGGTTGCGGCTAAAGCGGCGTTTGTGAATTTCATGTTCATGGGTCAGCCCCATTACCAGCCCCCCAAGCCAAAGGATTTCAGCGTCGCTTCAACCAGTAGCGCGCCAAAGCTTAAGAACAGGTAGGCTATTGAGAAGCGAAAGAAAGCTTTTTCGATCTTGTAATCGTCGGCATTGGCATCAGCATCGCCGCGCTTCAGGATTTCAAACGCGCTTTTCAGGAACCAAAAGTTCATCAAAACTGCGGCCGTCAGATAGAACGGCCCGCCAATGGACGTAAATCCAATCCCCACGGCGATCGGCAGCAATATCAGTGTGTAGGCCAGAATATGTTTGCGGGTGACGGCGCGCCCATGGGTCACGGTCAACATTGGCACACCGGCTTTGGAATAGTCTTCCTTCATGAACAGCGCCAGCGCCCAGAAATGCGGCGGTGTCCACATCAGGATGAGGGCGAACATCAGGCTGCTTTCCATGGAAATGCCACCGGTTACAACGGCCCAACCGATCATCGGCGGGAATGCCCCGGCAGCGCCGCCAATAACAATGTTTTGCGGTGTCCAGCGTTTTAGCCACATAGTGTAAACCACGGCGTAAAAGAAGATTGTGAAACCCAGCAGGCCAGCAGCCACAAAGTTTGCAGCCAGCGCCAGCATGATCACAGCCATGACCGATAGCGTGATACCGATGGCAAAGGCTTCATCCGCCCCGACCTTGCCCGCCGGTACCGGACGGTTGGCCGTGCGTTTCATCACGGCATCGATATCGGCGTCATACCACATATTCAGCGCACCCGAGGCCCCGGCCCCGATGGCAATGAACAGGATCGAGGCAAAACCAACCACCGGGTTAACCCCGCCCGGTGCAACCACTAGACCGACCAATGCCGTGAACACCACCAGCGACATGACACGGGGCTTGAGCAGGGCAAAGTAATCGCCAAACTGCGCCTCGTTTTCATAGCTGATATCAGTGCTGTCAGACATCAATTACCCTTGTTGGTTGACCGGCAAGGTGCCGGATCAGTTGTTTGAAGCAACGGTAACGCCCGCAGGCACACCGGCATATTCCTCAATCGCGCCCTTTAGCCATTCGTCGTAAACTTCCTGACTGACGGCCTTAACAGTAATCGGCATGAACGTGTGATCCTTGCCGCACAGTTCCGAGCACTGGCCAAAATACACGCCTTCTTTTTCTACTTTGAACCAAAGCTCTGCCAATCGGCCCGGCACACCGTCCTGTTTGACACCAAAGGCGGGCATCGCCCAGCTGTGGATCACGTCGGCGCCAGTGACCTGAAGCACGATAGTCTTGTTAATCGGCACAACCAGCGCTGTATCGGTTGCCAGCAGGTATTCATCCGGGGCATAGCCGTATTCTTCCAGCTCTTCGCGGGCTAACATAAAGCTGTCAAAACCAAACTCGCTGTCCGGGTATTCATAGCCCCAATACCACTGATAGCCGGTGGCCTTGATGGTGATATCGGCCTCTGGGATTTCCTGCTGCTTGAACAAAACTTGCATCGAATAGGCAGCAACAAACACCAGAATGATAATTGGCGCGATGGTCCAAACCACCTCAACCGGGGTGTGGTGGGTGAATTTCGCCGGGGTTGGGTTGGATTTTGCATTATAGCGGATAATCACAAATAACATCAGCACAGTAACAAACGCCACAATGACACCGCTGATCGAATGCAACAACCAGTCCAACCATGCTATATCACGCGACAGTTCTGTAACCGCAGGTTGAAACCCGGTGCCCTTTGGCACTGGTTTACCGATGCTTTCCAAGCCGGTGATCCCGTCCTGAGCGAATGCAAGGCCGCCGGTCAATGTTGCAATTGCGAATGCCCAAAAGGCCGATAGTTTCGTGAAAAAGCGCATTTTAACTTCCTGTTCGAGCGGCGGATATTTCGCCATGCTGCGGGCGTTCCAAACTATTAAAGGGAATCCCGTTGTGTCTTGGCGGTTTGAAACCATATTAGGGGACAGTAGACAAGCTAATCCCTTGCGGCAAACAGCCGCTTATGGGGGATTTATTAATATTTCATGAGGTGCCCCTTGGCTTCAGAACAATTCCGCCCGTTTGAAAACACGCTGGATCTAGACCGTTCACTTGAATTATTGCGCCGCGCCGTCGCCGGTGCAGATGATGGTGAGCTGTTTATCGAACGCCGCCGCTCAGAGGTACTGACCTTTGATGACGGGCGGGTTAAAAACGCCAGCTATGATGCTTCCGAAGGTTTTGGCTTGCGCGCTGTGTTGGGGGAAACCACTGGCTACGCCCATTCAACTGAAGTTAGCGAAGCCGCCCTAAAGCGCGCCGTTGAAACCGCCCGTCTGGCCGTGGGGACCGGTGGCGGCACGCTGGCTGATGCACCAATATCCACCAATCGTAAGATGTATACCGACGAAAACCCCTTGGATGGGGCCAGTTTTCCGGTGAAAATTGACACTTTGCGCGACATAGACGCCTTTACCCGTGATCTGGACAAACGGGTGGTGCAGGTGTCGGCGACCATCGCCGCGTCAATGCAAGAGGTCGAAATATTGCGCCCCGACGGCACGCTGGTGCGTGATGCCCGCCCGATGAGCCGGGTGAATGTGTCAGTGATTGTCGAAGAAAACGGCCGGCGCGAAAGTGGCGGCCACGGGGCTGGCGGCCGGGCGGCGCTGACCGGGCTGATTGAACCTGCCCATTGGCAAGGCGCGGCGCGCGAGGCCCTGCGCATCGCGCTGGTCAACCTGCAATCGGTGCCCGCCCCTGCCGGTATGATGGATGTGGTGCTTGGTCCCGGCTGGCCTGGTATTTTGTTGCACGAAGCCGTGGGCCACGGGCTGGAAGGCGACGCCAATCGCAAGAAAACTTCGGTGTTTTCCGAATTGATGGGGCAACAGGTGGCTGCCAAAGGCGTGACGGTGGTTGACGATGGCACCATTGCCGATCGGCGCGGGTCCCTAACTGTGGATGATGAAGGCACGCCGTCAGCCAGAAATGTTCTGATTGAAGACGGTGTGCTGGTGGGTTTCATGCAGGATCGCCAAAACGCGCGGTTGATGGGCGTGGCCCCCACCGGTAATGGCAGGCGTGAAAGCTATGCCCACGCACCCATGCCGCGCATGACCAACACCTATATGCTGGGCGGTGATGCTGATCCGGCAGAAATTGTTGCCGATATGAAAGACGGGATCTACGCCGTTGGCTTTGGCGGCGGTCAGGTGGACATTACCAATGGCAAGTTTGTGTTCAGCTGCACCGAAGCCTACCGGGTGGAAAACGGCCAGGCCGGGGCCCCGGTTAAGGGTGCGACACTAATTGGCGACGGGGCCACGGCGCTGCGCAATATCCGCGCCATTGGCAATGATATGGCGCTGGATCCCGGGGTTGGCACCTGTGGCAAGGCCGGACAATGGGTGCCTGTTGGGGTGGGCCAACCAACATTGTTAATCGGCGGGCTGACCATCGGTGGTTCGGCAGTATAGCGTTATTTTATTGGGTCCTGACGGGACTTTTATGATGTCTCACGCGCTGAATGCGCGTTCGGATATGCCTGCGGCGCGTATATTTATGGAAAGATGAAGCCCCGTTCACCCGGCGTTAACCAAAGCAAGGGCATGGTGATTCCTGTAAGAGACGGAAACAGAAATGACCAAGGATTTATTCCCTTCCCCACCCCCCCTCACCCCACCCCACCACGAGGAAGAATGGTTATCCTGGCTTCGTCTCTTACGTTCACGCCGGGTTGGTCCGGCGACATTTTTCAGATTGATGGCAGAACACGGCACCGCGGATGAAGCCCTGCGCGCCCTGCCCGAAATTGCCCGCGCTGCCGGGGTTAAGGATTACAAGATTTGTCCGGAAGCCGTGGTTCGCACCGAAATGCAGGCCGGAAAACTGGCCGGGGCAAAACTGATTGCCAGCGGATCACTGGATTTTCCCACCCCTTTAGCCAGTATCAGCGATGCACCACCATTTCTTTGGACCCTTGGACAGGTAGAATTGCTGAAACGCCCGATGATCGCCATTGTCGGGGCGCGCAATGCTTCCAGCGTTGGCACCCGAATGGCGCGCAAACTGGCGGCTGAACTGGGAGAAGCCGGTTTCGTGGTGGTGTCAGGACTGGCGCGCGGTATTGATGCCGCCGCTCACATAGCGGCGACACCTAATGGCACTTTGGCAGTGATGGCTGGCGGCGTTGATGTGATCTATCCGGCCGAAAATGCGGTTTTGGCCCAGGAAATTCTGGATAATGGCCTGCGGATTTCTGAACACCCCATGGGATTGCGCCCGATTGCCCGGCATTTCCCACAACGCAACCGGATCATTTCAGGGCTTTGTCGCGCCGTTATTGTGGTTGAGGCGGCGATGCGGTCCGGCAGTTTAATTACCGCACGCGCGGCCCTTGATCAGGGGCGCGATGTTATGGCGGTGCCGGGGCATCCGTTTGATGGCCGCGCCAGCGGTGGCAATATCCTGATCCGCGACGGCGCAACACTGGTGCGCGGTGCTAAGGACGTTATTGCGGCCCTAAGCCCTGAAATTGCGTCCCCTACGTCGGCGCAAGCGGTGGAATCCAAACCCACCAAACCAAATCGATCTTTGCGCGACATGGCGCAATTGCACGGTGAAATACTATCGCGTTTAGGGTCTTGCCCGGTGGCCGAGGACCAGTTGATCCGCGATCTGGAACTGTCACCAAGTGTTGTCGCCCCGGCGCTGGTGAACCTGGAACTTGAAGGCAAGATCAGCCGCCAACCCGGTGGTATGCTTAATCTGTCAGAATAGGCCAAGCCCCGGTCTCGGCGACATAGCCCGGATATGCGCACCTATCAGCAAGCAAATTTCTGCCATGATCACGGGCTAAAATATTTCCTGAAACCAGTGCATTGACATCCCACCCAATACCGCCGCATTTGTGCCCGCCATATTACCTGACCCCGAGCCGAGAGGAAATTTATGCCCGTCGTTGTAGTCGAATCCCCCGCTAAGGCCAAGACAATAAACAAATATCTGGGGGATGATTACACCGTATTGGCGTCCTTTGGTCATGTCCGCGACCTGCCGCCCAAAGACGGCAGCGTCGATACCGACAACGATTTTGAGATGAAATGGGAAATCGGCAGCGACAGTAAAAAGCATGTCAAAGCCATTTCAGATGCGCTGAAAGAAGACAACGAACTGATCCTTGCGACTGACCCGGACCGCGAAGGTGAAGCCATCAGCTGGCATCTGGAAGAGGCCCTGCGCAAACGCAAAATCATCAAAAAAGACACCCCTGTCAGCCGGGTTGTATTTAACGCCATCACCAAATCGGCCGTGACCGAAGCGATGAAATCCCCACGTCAGGTGGATATGCCGTTGGTCAACGCCTATCTGGCGCGCCGTGCCTTGGATTATCTGGTGGGTTTCAACCTGTCGCCTGTGCTGTGGCGCAAACTGCCGGGCGCTAAATCTGCCGGGCGGGTACAATCGGTAACTCTGCGCCTGATCGTTGAGCGCGAGATGGAGATTGAGGCGTTCAAGAACCGTGAATATTGGAGCGTTAAGGCGATGCTATCGTCACCGCGCGGCCAGTCTTACGAGGCACGCTTGACGGTTCTGGCTGGCAAAAAGCTGGAAAAATTTGACATTGAAAACACCACCCAGGCCGAACTGGCAGTACAGGCGATCAACAGCCGCGACCTAAGCGTCCAATCGGTTGAGGCAAAACCAGCCAACCGCAACCCGTCGGCGCCGTTCATGACATCAACCTTGCAACAGGAAGCAAGCCGTAAATTTGGCTTTGGCGCGCGCCAAACCATGGGCAGTGCGCAACGATTGTATGAGGCCGGGCTGATCACCTATATGCGGACCGACGGCATTGATATGGCGCCCGAAGCGTTGACTGCCACGCGCGGCGCCATTGATGCGCGCTATGGCAAGGATTATGTGCCCGCCAGCCCGCGCATGTATAAAAATAAGGTCAAAAACGCCCAGGAAGCCCACGAATGTATTCGCCCGACCGACCTGACCAAAGCCGCTGCGGACCTGAAAATCGCAGATGCCGACCAGCGCAAGCTGTATGATCTGATCTGGAAACGCACCATCGCCAGCCAGATGGCCGCCGCCCGAATGGAACGCACCACGGTTGATATCGGCAGCGAAGACGGCCAGATCACCCTGCGTGCCACCGGGCAGGTTGTGTTGTTTGACGGCTTCATGCGGGTCTATGAGGAAGGCCGCGATGATGTGGTTGTCGATGATGACGACAAGCGCCTGCCGCAGATTTCGCAAGGTGAGGCGGCCGAAAAAGGCGACGTTACGCCCGAGCAACATTTCACACAACCGCCGCCGCGCTATACCGAGGCGTCGCTGGTCAAGCGCATGGAAGAACTGGGCATTGGTCGCCCCTCCACCTATGCGTCAGTCGTCACCACGATCCAAACCCGCGAATATGTGCGCAGTGAGAAAAACCGCCTGATCCCGGAAGACAAAGGGCGTTTGGTGACGATATTCCTGCTGAATTATTTCCGCCAGTATGTCGGCTATGAATTCACTGCCAATCTGGAAGAGCAACTGGATGACGTGTCGGCCGGCAACCGTGATTACAAGGATGTGTTGGGGCGTTTCTGGCGCGATTTTTCCGCCGCAATCGGTGAAACATCCGAACTGCGCATCCGTGAAGTTTTGGACAAAATCGACGAAGTTCTTGAACCGCATGTCTTCCCACCCAATGAAGACGGCACTGATCCACGTATTTGCAAAAAATGCGGCGAGGGTCGTCTGGGCCTGAAAACCGCCCGTTCTGGTGGTGCGTTTATTGGCTGTTCCAACTATCCGGAATGCCGATTTACCCGCCCGCTTAAGGCCCCGACAGGCGATGAAGATGAAGCCGGTGATCGGGTATTGGGCCAGGATCAGGGCGATGAAATTTCCCTGCGTACCGGGCGATTTGGCCCTTATGTGCAACGGGGTGAAGCAACCGAAGACATCCCAAAACCACCCCGCGCCAGCATTCCCAAAGGCTGGGATGCCGCCACGATCAATCTGGAAAAAGCCCTGACGTTGTTGGACCTGCCGCGCTTTGTGGGTGAGCATCCCGAAGGCGGCAATGTGCATACCAACCTTGGGCGCTATGGCCCCTATGTCATGCACACAACGGTGAATGAGGATGGCAAAGAACAGAAACTTTACGCCAATATTTCTGACGTGGAAGAGGTGTTCACCATCGGTATGAACCGCGCCGTGGAAGTAATTGCTGAAAAGCGCGCCAAAGGTGGCGGGCGTGGCCGAGCGGCGGCTAAGCCGTTGTTTGAACTGGGTGAACACCCGGAACATGGCGGCCCAGTCAATGTGATGGACGGCAAGTATGGCCCATATGTGAAATGGGATAAGGTCAATGCAACCATCCCGAAAGAAACCGAACCGGCCGATGTGAAAATGGAACTGGCGGTCGAACTGATCGCCGCGCGGGCTGCCAAAAAGGGCGGGCGCAAGAAAGTCGCCAAGAAAAAAGCGGCCCCAAAGAAGAAAAAGACCGCTGCCAAGAAAAAACCAGCGGCAAAGAAAAAAGCCTGAGCTGTGAAATCAGGAAAATTCGCGCCTTAGCGCCCCAGCCCAATTGACTTACCCGTCCTAATTTCCGAGTAATCAGAAAATACATTGCCCGGGGACGAATATGGATAAAGTTTTTGACTCAGCCGCTGCGGCCCTTGATGGCCTGCTGCATGACGGCATGTTCATTGCAGCCGGGGGTTTTGGGCTTTGCGGCATTCCTGAATTGCTGCTTGAGGCCATCAAACAGGCCGGAACCAAGGATCTGACATTTGCGTCCAACAATGCCGGGGTGGATGACTTTGGCATCGGCATCCTGCTGCAAACCCGCCAAGTCAAGAAAATGATCAGCTCTTACGTCGGCGAAAATGCTGAGTTTATGCGCCAGTTTCTGTCGGGTGAACTGGAACTTGAATTTAACCCACAGGGCACATTGGCCGAACGTATGCGCTCTGCCGGTTGTGGCATCCCCGGGTTTTATACCAAAACCGGCGTGGGGACGGTGATCGCCGAGGGCAAGGAACACAAGGATTTCAACGGCGAAACCTATATTCTGGAAACCGGGCTGTTTGCCGATCTGGCCATCGTCAAAGCCTGGAAGGCCGACCCAACCGGCAATCTGGTGTTTCGCAAAACCGCGCGTAACTTTAACCCCCCCGCCGCCATGTGCGGCAAGACCTGTGTGGTTGAGGTTGAGGAAATCGTGCCCACCGGCAGCCTGGACCCGGATAGCATCCACCTGCCCGGCATTTATGTGCACCGCATCATTCAGGGTGATCACGAAAAACGCATTGAACAGCGCACGGTAAGGGAGGGTTAGAATATGCCTTGGGATCGCAATCAAATGGCCGCCCGCGCCGCGCAGGAACTGCAAGACGGCATGTATGTGAACCTTGGCATCGGCATACCGACGCTGGTTTCCAACCACATCCCCGACGGTGTGAACGTGACACTGCAAAGCGAAAACGGCATGCTGGGCATGGGACCTTTTCCGACCGAGGATGAAATTGACGCCGATCTGATCAATGCCGGCAAGCAAACCATAACCGAGCTGCCGCAAACCGCATATTTTGACAGCGCGGCCAGCTTTGGCATGATCCGGGGTGGCAAGATCGCCATGGCCATTCTGGGCGCTATGGAAGTGGCGCAAAACGGTGATCTGGCCAACTGGATGATTCCGGGCAAGCTGGTCAAGGGCATGGGCGGTGCCATGGATCTGGTGGCCGGTGTTGGCCGGGTGATTGTGGTGATGGACCACACCAACAAGCACGGCGACAGCAAGATTTTGAAAGAATGCACCCTGCCGCTGACCGGTGCCGGTGTGGTGGATATGATAGTGACCAATCTTGGGGTTCTTGACGTAACGGCAGCTGGCCTTAAAGTTAGCGAACTTGCCCCCGGAGTGACCCGAGAGGACATTGAATCTGCCACCGAAGCGACCCTGATATAACCTTTAATACATAGGAATGTGTTATTTCTACCAGTTTTTCAGGCAATAGAAATTTCCTGTACCTTTTGCCTAAACAGGTTCACATTGTCGCCAGATTTCGACGCTAGCAGATCAGCCAATGACAATGAGCAGCACGAATCCACAGCGCAAGTTTCAACCTGACAACCGCCCGACCGGGCGTTGGCGTGGGATCGCTGTACCCGCTGTTATCTTTGCGGTGGTTCTGTTTGGCCTGATCGCATTGGCCGGGGCCACAGGCTGGGAAGATACACTGGCGCAGATCAAAAAACTGTCCTGGTTGCAATTTGCCGGGTTGCTTTTGTTCAGCGTCGCAAACTATGTGATACGCGGTTTTCGGTGGCACATTTTTGCCCGACAGCTGGGGCTACAAACTGGGTTTTTACAAAACATGCGCCATTTTCTGGGTGGCTTTGCCATGATCGCCACCCCTGGCCGGGTTGGTGAACTTGTGCGAATGCGCTGGATACGTCGCGAAACGGGTTGGACACACGAAAAAACTGCGCCCCTGGTGCTGATGGATCGGGCATCTGATTTGGCGGCGATGGCGCTGATTTTGGGTATCGCAGTAGTCTTTGCAAATACCCGCATTCCGGGTGCAGTCCCCGTGGCATTACTGGCGCTGATTGCTGCCCTTGTGGCTACTCGGCCCCGTCTTTTGGCAGGTGTCGCTGAGATTGGATATAAATTTAGCGGCCGCTGGCCACGGCTTTTTGTCCGTGTCAGAACCGCCGCCCGTTCATTAGGTCAGTTTTCAAACTCTACCCTTTTGACCGGCACCACCCTGATTGGTGCCATTGGTTGGTTCGCCGAAGCCTACGCATTTTTCCTTTTGCTGGATTGGATGGGGGCAGACATAACCTTGGCCACAGCAACGGCAATATTTGTTTTTGCCATAGTGGTTGGTGGATTTTCCGGCGCACCCGGTGGTGTTGGCGGAGCCGACGCAGCTATGATAGCCCTGTTGGCAATCGAAGGTGTTCCACTGGATATCAGCCTGGCTGCCACAGCAATAATTCGGGTGACAACACTTTGGTTTGGCATTGCGATTGGTTTACTGGTGTTTCCGTTTGCGGAACGTATTTCAAAGAGGGCTGTAAATGCACTGGAAAACAGTTGAATATTCCGGCTGGGGCCGCGCCTTGCGTGCCAAAGCCGAAGTTGCGCGTCCGGAACGTCAAAACGGGCTAAAAGCCCTATGCGCTGACACGCCGGCACCGGCAATCGGCCAATGTCGTTCCTATGGTGACGCCGCCCTAAATGATGGCGGGCGTGCGATTGATATGACCCGGCTTAATCGGATCACCAATTTTGACGAAAAAACCGGCATCGTTTCGGTTGAGGCGGGCCTTAGCATTGGTGATCTGGGCCGTGCTTTTGCCAATAAAGGTTGGATACCCCCGGTAATGCCGGGTACTGGGTTTGCAACTGTTGGCGGCTGCATAGCCAATGATGTCCACGGCAAGAACCACCATGTGGCCGGTTCTTTTGGCCAACACGTCACCGAAATTACCCTGATCCAGAACAGCAAAACGAAACTCATTTCGTTGGCGAAAAACGCTGACCTTTTTCGCGCAACAATCGGTGGTTTGGGCCAAACAGGAATAATCGCCAGCGCAAAAATTAAAATGCTTCCCTGCAAGGGTGACATGATGGTTTTGACCGAACGCCGTATAGATGGCTGGGATGAATTCCTGTCCGTGCTTGACACATCTTCGGCCGAATACAATGTCGGCTGGATTGATGCCACAGCAAGGGGCGACAATCTGGGGCGCGGAATTCTTGAGGAAAGTGAAATCACTTCCGGGGTATCGCCCACCAAAGGAAAGTCGCGTGTTATACCGTTCAACGCCCCGCACTGGGCCCTGTCCGCGCCTGTGGTTCGCATGTTTAACGCTGCCTATTTTCGCCGGGTTCCCGCCACCGGCCGCACCAGCGTAAAACCGATATCTGAGCCATTTTTTCCACTGGACAAAATTCACAACTGGAACCGCCTATACGGCAAACGCGGATTTCATCAGTTTCAATGTGTGGTGCCTATAGATCAGGCTCCAGCGCTACGCCGTATGTTGGAAATTATCGCAAATTCCGGCCTGGCTTCGCCTTTGGCTGTTTTAAAACGCATGGGTAAGGGGCGTGCTGGATATCTTTCATTTCCAATGGAAGGTTACACTTTGGCGGTGGATTTTCCTAACCGCCCCCGCGCTGTAGCCTTGATCGAACAACTGGAGCGCATGACCAGTGATGCAGGTGGGCGGATTTATTTCGCTAAAGATGCCACCAGTTCAGCCAGCCATGTCCGCGCCATGTACCCCGAACACAGCAAATGGCTGAAAGCGGTTAGTAAGGCCGACCCTGCAGGTTCACTAATAACGGACTTAATAAGACGCCTAAAATTAAGGGACGCAACATGACTGAAACCTGGATCATACTTGGGGCGACGTCCTCAATGGCGCGCGCTTTCGCCCGTTCTGTTTCCCAGCAAGGCAACGCAGTATTGCTAGCCGGTCGTGATATGACTGATATCAAACATATTGCAGCTGATTGCCTGGCACAGGGTGCTGAATTGGCCGAGGCAATAAAGTTTGATGCGCGCGATGCCAAAGGTTTTGCCGCAATCATAAAACGTGCTCAGGCTCTGGAAGGCCAGATCAATGCTGCTGTATTTGTCGGCTCTATGCCAACGCAAGACGAAATTGACGCCGATCCCAGCTTGATCGATGGCACTGTCATTGATAACTACGCTGGCCCCGCCCGGTTCTTGCAAATGTTGGCCCCGGTTCTGGAAGAACGCGGCGGCGGTACTGTCGTTGGCGTAGGCTCTGTTGCTGGCGATCGCGGACGCATTGGCAACTATGTCTACGGATCAGCCAAGGCAGGGTTTCACACCTATCTGGCCGGGCTACGCAACCGCCTGACCCGATCGGGCGGCCATGTTGTAACGGTAAAGCCGGGTTTTGTTGACACGGCTATGACCTGGGGGATCGAAGGTATGTTCCTGGTCGCCAAGCCGGAAAAAGTGGCCGAGGATATCCTGAAAGCCGTCAAAAAGAAAAAAAATACGATCTATACGCCGTTCTTTTGGCGTTACATCATGTTGATCATCACCCACATCCCGGAATTTATTTTCAAGAAACTGTCAGTCTAGGGCGACACCACCAACCCAAACCATTCCTGCCAGATGCCGGCTGCATAAAACATCATCGACAGCACCAGGAACAATAGCCCAAGACCGCGCCGGTCGCGCAGGGCAAAAACAATCGGGTCGTAATCCTGTTTGCCGAAATATCCAAGGCGCAGCATTCGCACCAGCCAAAGTGCCATCGGCACCATCGCCACCCATAAAATCCATTGGGTCGGATATAACTCGCGGGCCTGATCCGATAGCGAATACAGAAAAAAGATGACCAAAGCCCCGACAATACCCAGTGCTGCGATATTAAGCAGATCACCTCTGTCATTTCGCCCGTAGCCCCGCCCGGGCAGGTTTTCGTCTGAGGTCGCTTGCGAAAGCTCTGTCAGTCGTTTGACGCAACCCAAGTTAATGAATACCGGGAAAATAAAGATCAGCATGAAAATCGAAACTTCAACCTGTGTCGCTGCCGCCCCGGCGATGACACGCAAAGTATAAAGTGTAGCCAGAACAGCGATATCAATCCAACGCATTCGTTTCAGGCGCAATGAATAGGCCAGCGACAACAGCATGTAGGTCATAACAACCATCAGAAATGTTGTTCCCAGCCAAGCGCCCAACCCCAAGGCCACCACCCCAAGAATAAAACACGTAACCATGCCCACAGAAATGGGCACGGCCCCGCTGGCGAAGGGGCGACGGTGTTTTGTGGCATGCAGTCGGTCTGCTTCAAGATCCAGCAGATCGTTGACTATATATATAGATGATGCAGCCGCTGAAAACGCCACCATGCCTAGCAACGCCATACTCAGCGCCTGCATGGTAAAATCATGCGAGGCCAATAGCGGCAATAATAGCAGGATATTCTTTACGTATTGATGCGGGCGCAGGGCCCTGATGAGATCGCGAAAATTCCAATCGCCTGGAAATTCAGAAACTTTCTTCCCCTGGCTTTCCAGATCCCGGCGAATTTCCGGGTGACTACCGACGACCAGCGCCTGATCAGCAACTTCCCAAATCGGGACATCAACCTTTTCGTTGCCTGCATAGTCAAATTTGCCCGCGCCATACCGCTGAACCAAGGCATCCGCTTTTTTGCTGCCCTTTAAGTTTACGCTGCCTTCTGAGGCCAACACGTTTTGCGAAAGCCCGTGATCCGCAGCCAACCTGCGAACCAAATCAATATTTGATGCTGACGCTAATACAACCTCTCGACCCTTGGCGATCTCTTCGTCGGCAAAGTCTTTTATTTCATCGTTCACCGGCAAAAGATCGGTGCGAAGGTCGGCCAGCTCTACCAGCTTGGCCTTTAGTACGGCCGGTTTTGTAATATGTTTCGCTGAAGCGCGTAGCGTTTCCGTTGGATTATTGCCCAACCCAGCCCAAAAACATTCAAACAACATATCTGTTTTCAGGAATGTTCCGTCTACATCCAGAACCAGTGGCTTAGATTTACTCATGTTAATTTTGGGCCTCTTGCACAGCAAACACACATCCGTCCGAAACAAACTGCGGTGGCGTTATACAAAGGCCGCGCGCCACGCTCCAGGCTGCCAGGACCTTTGGCACATAGGCCCGTGTTTCCGGGAAGTCTGGAACTTTGCCCCGTGTCTTAATGGCATTTTCTCCGGCATTGTAAGCGGCCAATACTAGTAATGGGTCGCCATCAAATTCTTTCATCAGCCAGTCCAGATATGCAACCCCGCCCAGAATATTTTCTTGCGCATTGTTGGCATCACTAACACCAAACCGTTCGGCGGTGGCCGGGATAAGCTGCATAAGGCCCTGCGCCCCTGCCGTACTGAGCGCGTCTATATTGCCGCCGCTTTCCACACCTATGACCGCCAGAACCAGCGCTGGTGAAACGCTTGTCCCCACCGTCGCCGTTAATATATCGGTGCCAAACATCTGCGCCAACTCTTGCATGACTTGCAACCTTGGCCCGACCACGCCGTTTTGTGCACCGACATTATTCAAATGGTTAACGGCGGCTTCCAGACGGCCCGCACTGGCTTGGTTCAAATCTGGTGACAGTTCTTCCCAAAACCAAGCCGACGCATCAGGCGATGGTTCAGGCGTTGACGGGGGGTCGGCCGGCTTTGGGGCTGGTGTAGCGATCTGCTGGGACGGATCAATCTGTACGTCGATTAGGTTTTTCGCCCCTGCAGCCGGGACTTTGAGCCGCCGAAATGTAAATTCAGGGAAAGGCGCTGGATCCTGAGCCAGAAGGGAAACAGGAATTAACCCAGTCACGGACATCAAAGTAATGAAAATTACATGCTTCATATCGAATTCACCTACCCCAGTACTATTTTTTCCTAAGGTTTTCGCAAAAATTTAAGCAGAAATCCAGAAGTCTGTTTTGAAATTCGATAAAACAATCGCTATTCCCGTTTATTGTTTTCAGATTGACATCAATCCAAAGGCACCAAAAAACTTTTTAATCATTATATTTCAACAAGTTAAGTGGTTAACTGCCTTGAATTACAATGGACTACAAAATTGTACGACTCACGCCGCACTCCTGCCCCAATCAACCGGCTTATTAGCGTCATACCAAGTCGGTGACAGGGCAAACGATTTAGCCCAACGAGATCTGACAGGGTAACTTGAAATGAGCAACTAATGTTCGGAGGACGAAATGAAACGGTTGAATGTGATGCAAAGCTTCAAACACGAAGATGGTGCAGCAACCTTTGACTGTGATGTTTTTACCGCTGCCAAAGTTGGCCTTATCAATGTCGTACAAATGCCGGTTTCCGGCGGTACTTCAAGTCTGGCTGACAAAACAGTTCATACCTGTCTGCTCACACTGTCGTAACTTACTAGACGCATCCCGCGTCACAACACAATCTGGAGAAATACAATGACACTTATTAACTTTATCAATGACGAAGACGGCGCCGTAACAGTTGACTGGGTCGTTCTGACCGCAGCCATCGTTGGCCTGGGTATTGCAGTTCTGACATCGGTTTCCGGTGGTACAACTAGCCTGGCCGACAAAATCAGCGGCAACCTGGCTACTATGAGCGTTGCTACAGGCTAATTCGAAGCCTTTTAGACGACCTAAGGGCCGCGCTTGAAAATAGCGCGGCCCTTTTTCTGTCTAGTGTTTGCTTTTACGCTTTATTGTTTTTGCGAAGTACATTTTTCCCCTATCTTCGGACAAATTCTAGCCCTAATCGTGGGCAAGTATTGGCCAAGTTTTGATCATACGTTCTCAACAACGTGGTTTTATTTGGAGAAACATCATGCACAGCATGTTTAAAAACTTTAAAAAAGACGAAGACGGTGCTGTCACCGTTGACTGGGTTGTATTGACTGGCGCTATTGTTGGCCTTGGCATTGCAGTCATCGCTTCTGTTAGCGGCGGTGCACGTGACACTGCAAGTGGACTTGGCGCTAACTTGGGTGCCCGTTCAATTACAATTCCTGGATAAGTCGAAAACGAAAAAGGGTGCCGGGCAAAACCTGGCACCCTTTTTTTATGCCGGAACAATCAAACCGCATTGTCCGCAAATCCCCTAATATTCTTTGACCAGACACGCTTTGTTCAAGGTTATGCCGCATTTCGGGATTACCAACACAGCAGTAATTTATCATTGGTCTGCAGAAATTCGACTTAAGAGGCTGCCGATCAAAATCTGAAAGGGCTGTAAAATGCGTTTGGTTTTTGGACTGGTTTTAATTTTGGGCGTAGGACTGGCAGGTTTTGCCGTCTATATGGCCCGTGGATATATAGGCGAACAAAATGCGGCGTTGGCATTAGAGCGCGAAGCACGTTCACAAATGATCGAAACCGTTAGTGTTTATGTTTCAACCCGCGCCTTACGCTACGGCGAACGGTTACGCGAAGAAGACGTTCGCGAAGTACGTTGGCCAACAGAATCTCTGCCGGAAGGCGTTTTCCATCAGTCAGAAGATATATTCCCCAATGGTACAGGTGACCAAGACCTACGTACTGTGGTACGGGCTATGGAAATTGGTGAAGCAGTTCTGGCGGTTAAGGTTACCGGCCCCGGCGAAGATGCAGGCGTTTCTTCCCGGTTGGGTAAAGGCATGCGCGCATTTGCCATTAAAGTCGATGTATCTTCTGGTGTTTCGGGCTTCTTGCGCCCGGGTGACCGGGTTGATGTTTACTGGACCGGTAAAGCATTTTCGGCAGACAATGAACGTCGTGGGCAAGAGCTGACACAACTTATCGAAACTTCGGTAAAACTGTTGGCTATTGACCAGATAGCCGATGAAGATCGAAATACAGCAACCATTGCCCGAACTGTGACAGTTGAAGCAACACCTAAACAGGTCGCAGCTTTCGCCCAGGCCCAGGCCACGGGGCGGTTGACCCTGTCGCTGGTCGGCGCCGAAGAAGTTGAAGCTGCCGAAGCAGTTTCGATCAACAGTCTTGATCTGCTTGGCATCGAACGCCAGCAAATTGTCGAAGCACAGGCTCAACGCACCTGTACGATTAGAACACGTAAGGGCGCGGAAATTATTGAAACACCGATCGCCTGTAACGTTGAAAACTAAATCCAAAAATTAATAATTTGGACAGGGCGGACCAAATCTGGTTCGCCCTGCCCGACCATCCAGCAACATCTGGTGCAGGTGTTGCGACTTATCCACATAAGGCCCCCCCCGCAGTGGATTGATTCTTGCAATAAAAATCAGTTTCACGCATGGTGCCGACAAATGGGCGTTTAAATGACCCATAACGAGGCGTGATCGGAGAGGCAGGTCACATGAAAATCGACAGATTCCTAAAAGCCGTTGTAGTCGGCTTAACATTATCCATTGGTACAGCTCCTGTAGCTAGCGCTGAAACCTTGCGTGTTATGCAAGGGTCTGCGTCAAGCGCATTGAATGTATCCATGAACCGAGCAGTGGTCGTCGAATCCGACGAACCCTTTGCAGAGGTTTCAATCGCCAATCCCGGAATTGCGGATATTTCCACACTTTCGGATCGCACATTATATGTGTTGGGCAAAGCACCGGGGCGTACAACGCTTACCCTTCTGGGGCCGGATGCACGGCTGATCACCAATGTAGAAATACATGTGTCACCCGATATCGCTGAATTCAAAGAGCGTTTGCGGCAAATTCTACCCAATGAGCATATAGAAGTACGCACCGCCAATGACGGCATCGTACTTTCTGGTACCGTTTCCAGCATAGCCCGGCTTGATCGTGCTTTGGATTTGGCAAACAGATATGCGCCAGATCGTGTGTCTAACCTTATGATGGTTGGCGGCACGCAACAGGTTATGTTGAAAGTACGCTTTGCAGAGATGCAGCGTTCAGTATCCAAAAGCCTGCAGGGTGGTTTAACCGCTGATTTCGGTGGACCAAACCTAAATCTTGCCACAGGTGGCGGTAGTGGCGGCTTGTTTGGCCTTCCCCCTGCTGTTCCTGGTGGATTGGGTGTTATTTCCTCTGCACTTTCTTTGGACAGCAACGCCAAAGGTGGCGCGGTATTTGGCTTTGATATCGGTGCTGTACAATTGCAAGTCATGCTTGAAGCGCTTGAAAGTAAGGGCATGGTTCGAACTTTAGCAGAACCAAACCTGACAGCATTGTCTGGTCAAACTGCGAAATTCCTTGCCGGTGGCGAATATCCAATACCAGTACGCCAGACTAACGGCGCAATCCTGGTTGAATATAAACCGTTTGGTGTTGAACTTAACTTCACCCCACGTGTTGTAGATGGCGATGTGATCAATCTGGAACTGACGGCGTCGGTTTCTGGCATTGATACCACAAACGCATTTACGGCAGACGGCTTTTCGATCAACGCCTTTAAGCGTCGTGAAACATCAACAACTGTTGAAATGCGCGACGGTGAAAGCTTTGCAATCGCTGGTTTGCTACAGGATGATTTCAGAGACCTTGCTGGACAGGTGCCATGGCTTGGGGATCTTCCCATTCTTGGTGCGTTGTTTCGTAGTTCTGAATATGAACGTGAGCAATCAGAGCTGGTAATCATTGTAACACCGCATCTGGTGACCCCTACCCGGGGTGAGGCCTTGGCATTGCCAACGGATCGGGTTCGCCCGCCGACCGAAGCAGAGTTCTTCCTGTTCGGTAAATCCGCCTCAAACAATCGCCCAACAACCGGCGGAGCCGGAGAAGTCGCAAGACAAGACTTCAGTGGGTCCTACGGCTACGTGATGGAGTGATCGACATGGTTGGCAACAAAAAACTACTATTGGCGGCAGTTAGCACAGTTGCGCTGTCCGCCTGTGAAGGCCGGGATTTCTTCGGCGACGGTCCACTATTTGACAGCTGGACCCGGGAAGCAGGATCATTTGTGGATGAGGGCCAGTTTGGCAATCCAACAATGCACAATACCCTGATCCAGACCGGGCAACGCAGTTTCGTGGTTGACTTGAACCTAAGGTTTTCAGGCGACGTTACACCGATGGTCAACTTTGCTTTTGACAGCACGGTTCTGGATGCAGACGCACGCGCTGCCCTGGACAAACAAGCTGGTTGGATCCGCCAATTCCCTGAAGTTCGCTTTAAGGTTTTTGGTCACACCGATCTGGTTGGTTCCGATGCGTATAACAAACGCCTTGGTCTAAGACGTGCCCAAAGAGTTGTCTCCTATCTGACACGACAGGGGATCAGCCGTTCACGTTTGCAAGCAGTTGCATCATTTGGCGAAACACAGCCATTGATTGTTACCCAGGAACGCGAGTTGAGAAACCGACGCACAGTAACCGAAGTATCAGGCCTGGTTGAAAAGAACCCTGCCCTGCTAAACGGTAAATACGCTGAAGTGATCTTCAGAGAGTATGTTGAAAGTGCAGCGGCCAAGCCCTCAACGGAAACAAGCACAGATTCCTTAACGAACTCTGCAGGCAGTGGCGAATAACAGTTTCTGAAATAAACTCTTATTGGGGCCAAAAAACCGAACAAATACGGTTTTTTGGCCCCAATCTTGCCTAGATTACCCTTCAATTTCCACTTCAGGAGCAGTGCGTACAAATGAGTCGCACGCAGCACCGGCGGTGGGACCCGAGTAAATACTAGAAAGTCCCTCCGCCACTTGTGCTGGAAAGTGGAAGGACGAATAAGCAATGACGAGCAGTGCAGCATTGCAGCCAGAACCAGCCCCAATCGTAGCTTGTACGGTTTCGCGGGATGTTCAGAACTTTGATCTTCTAATCGAAGATATGGAAAGTGAACTTGGTGAGAGCTGGGGCGATCTGTCTTTTGAGGATGCAAAGCAATTCCTGGGGCAACCAGATGCGAATTCTTTGGAATTCATCGCAATCGCGATGGATGCAGAAGATGAAGCTGACTTAGCAAAAATTTCTGACCTGATCCGAATGGCTAACGAGCATAAAGTAAAAGTGCTTGTTATCGCGGAAGAAGTCAGCCCGATAGCCCTGCACCAGTTGTTAAAACTGGGTGCGGAAGAATTTGTCCCCTACCCGCTTCCGGATGGTGCTTTGCATGATGCAATTGAACGCATGCGCGCCCCAGAGCCGGAAATTAACCAACAAAACACCACGACCAAAGCCGGTGGTGGACATGATGGTGTGGTTTTGGCCGTTCAGGGCCTGGCCGGAGGTGTTGGTTCAACGACATTCGCCGTAAATTTGGCCTGGGAACTTGCCACGCTAGATAAGAAAGATCCGGCCCGGGTTTGTATATTGGATCTGGATCTACAGGCCGGATCAGTTGCAACCTATCTGGATTTGCCACGTCGCGAAGCCGTTTACGAATTGCTGTCGGACACGGAAAGCATGGATAATGACTCGTTCATGCAAGCACTGACAACTTTTGAAGACAAACTGTATGCACTGACCGCACCGTCGGAAATGTTACCTTTGGATATTATCAGTTCCGAAGATGTGCAGAAACTAATTGCGATAGCACGGGAAAATTTCGACTATGTGGTGGTGGATATGCCATCAACCGTAGTGCAATGGACCGAAGTTATGTTGCACGCCGCACATGTCTATTTCGCACCGCTAGAGCTGGATATGCGTTCCGCGCAAAACGCTTTGCGGATGATACGTGCCCTGAAAGCGGAAGAACTACCGTTTGAAAAACTGCGCTATGTCATGAACCGTGCACCAAAATTCACAGACATGAACGGCAAAAGCCGGGTTAAACGCATGGCTGAAAGTCTGGACATCGATATCGAAGTATTGATCCCCGATGGCGGCAAACAGGTTATGGAAGCCGGCGATAACGGTTCACCACTGGCCGAGTCAGCGGCAAAAAACCCGACCCGCAAAGAAATTAACAAACTCGCTGTTTCTATTCACGAACTTAACCTTTCGGTCGCCCAGGGCGCCTAAGCAAAGGGATTTTAAATAATGTTTTCACGATACAAAAAACCAGATGACGCCAAGCCAAACTTGGTGGAAGTACCCAAGTCTGAAACTGCGGCACCGAAGAAAACTGCCCCAAAATCGGCTACACCGCAAAAAGCTGCGGCGCGGGTTGTGCCTATGGACAAGGAAAAAAAGCGTAAAGAACGCCTTGGTGAAGTTAAGTTAGAACTGCACAAACGGCTGTTGGATAATTTGAACCTGGCCGCCTTGGATGGGGCTGCAGAATCGGATCTTCGCGCTGAAATTTCCGCAATTGCCGGGGAAGCCCTGGAAGAAATGGCCGTCGTCCTGAACAGGGATGAACGCGCTACGCTAAACCAGGATCTGTATGACGAAGTTACCGGCCTTGGCCCGCTTGAACCGCTATTGAAAGACGAAACCGTCAACGATATTTTGGTCAACGGCCCCCAACAGGTTTTTGTTGAACGTGACGGTAAATTGGAACTGACCGATACAATCTTTAAAGACGAACGCCATCTACTTAGAATCATTGATAAAATCGTTTCGGCTGTTGGTCGTCGCGTTGATGAAAGTAACCCCTATGTGGATGCCCGCTTGGCCGATGGTTCGCGTTTCAACGCCATGGTGCCACCTATTGCGGTGGATGGATCATTGGTTTCCATTCGTAAATTTAAGAAAGAAAAACTAGCGGTTGATGACTTAGTCACCTTTGGTGCCTTTACCGAGGAAATGGCCGCCTATTTGCAGGCCGCAGTGTCAACCCGCCTGAACATCATCGTGTCAGGGGGTACGGGTTCCGGTAAAACAACCACGCTGAACGCGCTTTCGTCCTTTATTGATGATGATGAACGCATTCTGACAATAGAAGACACGGCGGAACTTCAACTGCAACAAACCCATGTTGGCCGGATGGAAAGCCGTCCGCCAAATGTGGAAGGCAAAGGTGCCGTATCCCAGCGTGATTGTTTGAAAAACGCCCTGCGGATGCGTCCAGACCGAATTATCGTTGGTGAAACCCGTGGCGAAGAAGTTATCGACATGTTGCAGGCCATGAACACTGGCCACGACGGGTCAATGACCACTATTCACGCCAACAGCGCCCGAGACGGTGTTTCCCGTTTGGAAAACATGATCGCGATGGCAGGTATTGAAATGCCGCTTAAGGCCGTTCGTGCCCAGATATCATCTGCTGTGAACCTGATCGTTCAGATTAGCCGACTTCAGGATGGTTCGCGTCGCATGACGTCGATCACAGAAATCACCGGCATGGAAGGTGAAGTCATCTCCATGCAGGAAGTGTTTCGCTATCAGCGTGTCGGCCTGACACCAGACAACAAAATCATCGGCCACTTTACGGCTAATGGCGTGCGCAGCCACTATTCGGAACGTTTCCGGATGTGGGGTTACGACTTGCCCGCCAACATCTTTGAACCCTTCGAAGGGAACTAGAAACCATGGTTATCAGTGCAGAACCGCTCATTTATGGGCTGATTTTTATCGCCGTGCTGGTGCTGGTCGAAGGCATCTATCTTACGGTATTCGGGAAATCTATCAGCCTTAACAACCGGATCAATCGCCGGTTGGATATGCTTGAAAAAGGTGCCGGTCGCGAACAGGTTTTGGAACAGCTCCGCAAGGAAATGGGTCAACATCTGAAATCCCGATCTATCCCGCTGTTTTCAATTCTTGCTGAAAAAGCGCAAAAGGCAAACATCGCCTTCACCCCGGCTCAGTTGGTAATGATGATGGGTGTTTTGGGGGTCTTTGCCTATGTTGGACTAACATTTGGAACCGCCGCCAGCCTTCCTATACGCGTGGCCGTTTCGGTGCTGATGGGCGTTGGTGGCATCTATGTCTGGGTTAATAATAAGGCCAAAAAACGTCTTTCTATGATCGAAGAGCAACTACCTGACGCTGTTGAACTTATGGTGCGATCCCTGCGTGTGGGTCACCCTTTTTCGGCCGCTTTGACCATCGTTTCAAACGAAGTTCCTGACCCACTTGGTTCAGAAATGGGCGTAATCTCAGACGAAGCCGCCTATGGGCGCGACGTTGGCGAAGCTTTGAAATCAATGGCCCAGCGCCTGGACCTGCAGGATATGC
This sequence comes from Paracoccaceae bacterium, assembly GCA_965224795.1. Classification (GTDB taxonomy): domain Bacteria; phylum Pseudomonadota; class Alphaproteobacteria; order Rhodobacterales; family Rhodobacteraceae; genus NVTR01. Next base: position 686,249 of record CBDDAE010000001.1, read on the forward strand.
GGTTTTTGGCAGTGGCTGTAACCATCCAACAGACATCAGGCGGTAACTTGGCGGAAATTCTTGACGGGTTGGCTAAGGTTATCCGTTCACGTTTCAAACTGTTTCGCCGCGTGGCTGCAATTACTGCGGAAGCAAAATGGTCGGGTATGTTCCTGTCCATCTTCCCAGTCGGGGCGTTGGTCATGATCAATGTTATTCAACCAACCTATTTTGATGACGTCAAAGAAACCGCCTATTTCATCCCCGCCGCTCTGGTGGTGGCCGGATTCTTGGTGGTCAACGTTTTTGTTATGCGTTCACTTGTGAACATCAAAGTTTAAGGGGCTACTATGCTTGCGAAAATTGAAACACTACTAACAGAGCAGCTAGGGCCTTTTGGGCCGCTTCTGGCCATTGGGATCGTGGGTATGTTCCTGATCCTGCTGACCTTGCCTATACTGCTGAAAAAGCGCGTAGATCCGCTGGATAAACTACGTTCAGGTAATGCTCAGCCCGAAAAGAAAACCGCCAATAATGTTAAACTGCGCCAGGGCAATGGTAAGGACAAGCTGGAAAAATACAGCGACTTCCTAGAGCCAAAGGACGAAGAAGAATACTCTGCCATCAAGTTGAAATTGTTGCAGGCCGGTTATCGGAGCAAAAATTCTGTTCGAACCTATCATTTCCTACAGTTTGCACTGGGGATAATTTTGCTATTGATCGGTGTGATTGTCGCGATTTATCAAACCTCAACCGGCGAACCATCCACCCAAACAACTTTGCTTACCATTTTGGGACCAGGGGTAACGGGTTACATGTTACCCAAATACTGGGTCACAAAACGCCAGCAAAAGCGCCAGGAAGAAATCATCAACGGTTTCCCAGATTCCCTGGATATGATGCTGGTTTGTGTTGAAGCCGGGCAGTCTTTGGACCAGTCAATTGTACGTGTCGGCGCAGAAATCCGCGCTGGTTTCCCAGCCCTTGCCGATGAATATCAAATGGTGGCCCACGAAATGAAGGCCGGTAAAGACCGCATTCAGGTATTGCGCGACATGTCTGAACGCGCCGGCGTGCAAGATGTATCCAGTTTTGTAACGGTGTTAATCCAATCGGCCAGTTTTGGTACTTCGGTTGCAGACGCTTTGCGGGTTTATTCCAGTGAAATGCGTGACAAACGGGTGATGCGTGCCGAAGCAAAGGCAAACACCTTGCCAACAAAGATGACACTGGCCACAATGATGCTTACAGTACCGCCATTGCTGATCATCCTGATTGGCCCGTCAATCTACCAGATCATCGAAACCTTCAAAACAGCGAATTTCTAATGTAATGCGCAAATTAAAATGGATGGGGATCACAGTTGCCTTAGGGCTTTTAGCCGCTTGCGATAACGCAGGCGGCTTTGCTGCGCGCGATGGCAACCCCTTTGCCCCCACAGGATTTGACCAGCGCCAGGTTTCAGTTGATGGATTATTGGTTGGTCATCGCCTGATGGCCGCCGGCGAATACGAACTGGCCCTAAAAGCCTATCTTCGTGCGGGCGGAGAACAGGGGCTGAATGTCGATGTTTTATCCGCCCTTGGATCAGCTAACTTAAAACTTGGGCGCCTGGGTCAGGCCGAAACAATTTTACGTCAAGCTGTCAAAGCCGAAGAAAGTTTCGCGCCTGCATGGAACAATCTGGGCGTAGTTTTGATGGAACGTAGCAAATTTGGCGAAGCAGAGCGTGTCTTTCGTACCGCATTTGCACTGGACAGTGGCCAAAGTGTCGAAATTCGAGACAATTTGCGCTTAGCACTCGAAAATTTGGAAACACCGGACTATTCTGAAGCCAATAATTATAACTTCGCACTGGTGCGACGGGGTCAGGGGGATTACCTGCTTTTGTCGACGCCAAATTAAAACCAGCGAAGACACATGAGAGCAGAAAAAAGGACGCAGGCAAATGCGCCAATCCATATTTATACCCCTATGTCTGGGCAGTGCTGTTGCACTGTCAGCATGCGAACCAAAATCAACTGATGCAGATGTTAATCGCGCCCTGCAGGGCGTGAATGTCATTGATGAAAGCAACCTGAATGACATCATGTTGACTTCTGCCGATCCAAACGAGGCCGTTGGATATTTTCAACGCACCCTTGCCCAAAATCCTCAGCGAATTGATGTCATGCGTGGCCTTGCCAGTTCCCTGATCCGGGCGAAAAAGGCGATAGAAGCAAATACTGTCTGGGCCAGTGTTGTTGCCCATCCCGAAGCCACAAACCAAGATCGGGTAAATTATGCCGATGGCCTGATCCGAGCTGGTGAATGGCAGCAAGCCGAAACAGTGTTGGATGGCGTACCCCCCACCCATGAAACATTCAAACGTTACCGCCTGGAAGCAATGGTCGCAGACGGTAATCAGGAATGGGAAAAAGCCGACAGTTTTTATGAAATTGCGGTTGGGCTAACAACCCAGCCTTCAAGTGTTCTGAACAACTGGGGCTATTCCAAACTATCGCGTGGCGATTATTCGGCCGCTGAAGAATTGTTTAGCGAAGCGTTAAAGTACAACAGCTCTATGTTTACAGCTAAAAACAACATGGTCCTGGCCCGCGGCGCTCAGCGAAATTATGATCTGCCTATCATGCCCATGACCCAGATTGAACGGGCGCAACTGTTGCATACTTTGGCCCTGGCCGCGATTAAGCAGGGTGACGTTGTAACTGGCAAAGGCCTGCTACAGGAAAGCATCGACACCCATCCGCAGCATTTTGAGGCTGCGGTACGTTCACTGCGCGCCCTTGAAAACAACGTGACCAATTAAGCATGGCCATTACGGCCTGGTCCGCCATCTGGTTCTTGCCATTCGCGCTGCCCATTTCAATATGGGTGGCGTGGAACGATATGAAGTTCATGAAAATCCCGAACAAGGCGGTTATGGCTTTGATTATCGTGTTCCTTGTGGTGGGGTTAGTAGCTATTCCACTGGCTGAATACCCCTGGCGATTACTGCAGTTCGCTGTGGTTTTACTCATTGGGTTTTTGCTGAACATGATCCGGGCAATCGGTGCAGGGGACGCAAAGTTCGCCGCCGCCATGGCACCCTTGATAGCGCCAGGTGATATACGTTTACTGTTGTATCTTCTTGCCGCCGTTATCGTCGCGGCTGTTATAACCCACCGGGCTTTTCGCAAAAGCAAAGCAATCCGCAAGTTAACACCCGATTGGGAATCCTGGACCAGAAAAGACTTCCCTATGGGGCTAGCCCTGGGCAGTACATTGGCATTCTATTTGATAGCTGGCGCTGTATACGGCGCTTGATGATAGGTCCACTAAGCCGGTTCAAACAAAATATACAGCGGCGTTCGACGGATTTCGTCGAATTCCAGCCCCTGTTCTTTGACTTCAGTTAGTATCTGGTCACGCAGTTTTGGCAAAATAGGACATAACGGAACTAACAAATAGTCAGCGTCCGCAAGCCCCGGCAATCCACCGTAATACCAGGGAGACCCCCCTTTCAAAGGCTCAAGACTGCCAAATAGCCAATGGCTGGAAAACAGATCAGCAGCAAATATCGACTTCCCGTCAGCCAACCCAGCTTGTTCCAGATCCGTTACAATGACGTCAAACCAGGCCGTCAGACCCAACATCAGTTCACATTGCGGCAAAGTTTCGCCTTTAAAGACCGTCGGTTCGGTCTTTTCTTCCAGCAACTCGGCGTATTCCTCAAGCCCACTGCCTTCTAAAGGCATCAGCATTTGTCTGTCAGCACGTATCGCCCGGATGGAAACTGTAAAAATATCGGAATGCTTCTGCGATTTGGGCAACAGTTCGGTGTAGTCTTCCACTTCGGTATTAAGGTGGCGAAACGGACTGTAAGCCATGTTCAAAAACGAAGGTGCCGTCATTGAAAATGCTGCAAGCGCGCAAATTTTCACGGCATTTCGCATGTCCCAACCAAAGCCGTTGCGAATACCAGCTTCAGGTAAAAAGGCCAACAAAAGCACCCCGAGCAGCAGCAACCATTGTGGATCATTGCCAAAATTTTGGTACGTCACAAAAAAGAAACCGGGTGTTAGCAGTAATAGTATCAGCCCTCCGTTCGCCTGCCCCGCCTGACGCAACAAAACCACCCCGGCAATCAAGACCAAACTCGCCCCGATATAGGCAGGAGCTCCGACAACAGCACCAAAGGATTCTCCGGGATGTGACCGGGTTTCAGACCCCGCTACTGTCAATAAATCGCCAAGATAAGCTAACCAAAACCCCGTGCCCATAAGCAATGTCACAACAGCCATCGCGGCCAATCCACTGACCAATACTGCAGGGATTGCTCGGCTGCTTTTGTTAGCAATTATTGCAACCAGAACCGGAATGGCAAAAGCAGCAAAGTAAGTAACCTTGGTCAGCAACAAAAAGGCCATGGCCAATCCAATGATCACACCGTCGACCATTGGGCGTACTGGTTCCTTGGCTGGGATGACAGCGGTACAGATGGCTATGAACGCCGCTGCCCAGGCCCACCGGTTATAATGCATCGAAATCGACACACTTGGCTGGGATTCTCCGTGGACTAATGCGGTCAACAGAACAAAGATCACCAGCCCGAATAGATACGGTAAGACCCCGCGCATCCTACTATAGGCCACCCACCAAACTGCCGGTAAAAATGCGACAGCCATTAGGGTTTGGCTTAGTAAAATCGACATGCCAATGCCGTAGCCCAATTTGACAAATAGTGCGATAGGGGCAAAGGCCATCACCCCAATTGGCGTCATGAAATCCAGATGCGGTACCTGCCCATCAGCGATGCGCAAAACGATCTGTAACAGATGAAAAGTGTCGCCTTCATGCTTTCCAATGTAAAAACCGCCCATAATTAGCGCAGCTCCACACAATGCAACGATAACCGCCACAAAAAAGCCTAATAAAACCGTAGGATTTGCTTTGTTCATACCTGTCACCTGTTGTTCTTTTTTTGGGAACAATAGCGGGCTGATATGGGCAAAGTAAAAACCCTTTGGCGGTTTGGTGGTTCAATTCTCGCGGTCGCGGTAGAATCAGCACAAAACCGCGAAAATGACACGAAAAGCTGAGGTAAGCCGATGAATATGCAAAACAGACCGGTGATGGAGCCGCCCGCACCCCGTTCACTTGAAGATGCAGGCCTATCAATTGTTATGATGCGCGATATCCTGTTGAAAACCATTTTTCGCATGAACCTTGATCAGGTCACTGAACTTTCGCGCGTTATGTGTCTGCCGGTAAATGTTGTCCAGGAATTGGTCGATTTGGCCCGTGAACAGGCACTTTTGCAGTCAACCGGTACCCTGCACGCCAATTCAGGCAACGAAATGGGCTATCAGTTGACCGATGCGGGTAAAGCCCGTGCTCTGGATGCCCTGTCCCAGTCGGAATATTTTGGCGCGATGCCGATTCCGATGGCTATCTATGCTGAACAGGTGAAACGACAGTCGATCCGTAATATTCAGGTAACGCGTGACATGTTGACAGGGGCCATGGGGCATTTGATCCTACCGGATGAATTGCTTGACCATTTGGGGCCATCGGTTTCCGCCGGTCGCTCAATTTTGATGTATGGCCCTCCGGGCAACGGTAAATCTTCAATTTCCAACGGTATCCGGGACGCGATCGGCGACAATATTTTCGTACCCCGTGCCATCGAATATTCTGGTCAGGTGATCACTGTATATGATCCGATCGTTCACAATATCGCCGAAGAACTGGTGGATGATCCCAATAACCTGCGCCGGACTTCAAACCGTTATGACCGCCGTTACGTTCTGTGCGAACGTCCCGCGGTTATAACCGGTGGTGAATTGTCACTGGATATGTTGGATCTAGTTTATAACCCGACATCGCGTACCTATCAGGCGCCCTTGCAAATGAAATCAACCGGCGGCATCTTTATCGTGGATGACCTTGGCCGACAGGCTGAACCGCCACAGGCCCTGATTAACCGCTGGATTTTGCCACTGGAAGAAAACAAAGATATTCTGGCACTGCAATCGGGTGAAAAATTTGAAGTACCGTTTGACACGCTGGTTATCTTTTCAACCAACTTCCACCCGAACGAGATTTTCGATAGGGCCGCCCTGCGTCGGATTTTCTTTAAAATCAAGATCGACGGGCCAAATCAGGAAGACTACTTGAAAATCTTTGCCATGATGGCGCGCAAACGTAAGATTCCTTTGAGCGAAGAAGCGTTGGTGTATCTGATGAAAACAAAATACCCGACAATAGACAATGAATACGCCAACTATCAGCCGGTTTTCTTGATCGACCAGATGATAGCGATCTGCGAATTTGAAGGCATCCCCTACCAAATGTCACCTGAACTGATTGACCGGGCCTGGGCCAACATGTTTGTCAAAGAAGAAGCTATCGTTCATTAACAATTTTGGTGGGGAACCAAATTTCGGGTTTTCCACCAAAATTACGCCCTGGTTGGCCATCTAACCCTGTTTTAAAAGGCGCAGCTTTGCCAATTTAGCCGGCCATTACGGCGGCCCTGCCGCGCAATTTTTCGAACTCTGCCAGGCAACCAGTCTCATTGGTACGGCTTACTGGTACTTTAGAGCCATCGACCATTGCCAGATACATACGCCCGTTTTCTTTTCGAATGTTATCCACAGCATCGCAGGAAACCCAATGGGAACGGTGCACCTGTCGACCATTTTGACCCTCTAGTTCAGCCAGCGCATCAGCAAACCGCATTAGCAATGTTTCTTTGCCTTTGTCGGAATAGACATCAACATAGTGGTCCCGCACCGTCAGGCGATAAATATCCTTGGTTTCAGGATTTTTCAATCGTTTATAAAGTAAGGGGCGTTCTTTAAAAGCGTTGACCCCTACCAAATTCTGCAAAAACATGACGATCATTGTTAAAAAGAATGTCAATAAAGCAATTAACCAGAAAGGGGCAAATATCGGGTTTCCTGCTGCCTCCACGGCATTTGTAATCAATAGTAAAATCGGCGCTAATGTAGCAACCAATACGGCTGAAACAATGAAGGCTTTTCTTCCAAGCCAAAAATTAGGAAACCAGATATTCACAAAAACTTTGACAATTTGAACGACAATCACCGTAACGATTACAATGGTGAACCAATACAAGGTCCGTTCAAATAAATTTAGGCTGACGAATGTGCCAAACGGCCCGGTTATACTTAAGAAAATGGCAGCGGCCAGACTTGCAAAGATTCGAAATGGCGCAGTTAGATGCGCCCAAAACTGATTGAAGAAATCATTCATTTAAAATTTCAACCCGACCAACCCATAAATTCAAATATGTATATAGCAAATAAAAGGCTAATTATCAATATCTACAGATACTTAGCGATTATCGAAATCAAACCGTCAATCCCTCAGGTTCCATTAGGCCGTTGGCCCGGCAGCAAGTAGTCACTGAATTGGCCAGCAAACAGGCAATTGTCATTGGCCCGACGCCGCCTGGAACTGGCGTAATCGCCCCGGCAACTTTAGAAGCAGACGCAAAATCAACATCACCGACCAGTCGGGTTTTTCCTTCGCCTTTTTCCGGCGCATCCAGGCGGTTGATGCCCACATCAATCACTGTTGCACCGGGTTTGATCCAATCCCCGGTGATCATTTCCGGGCGTCCGACAGCCGCCACCAGAATGTCGGCGCCTTTGCACAGCGCCTCAATATCCTTGGTCCGACTATGGGCGATTGTTACCGTACAACTATCGCCCAGCAGCAATTGCGCCATGGGCTTGCCAACAATGTTTGAGCGCCCGACCACCACCGCATTTAGCCCGGAAAGTGACCCGTGGTGATCGCGCAGCATCATCAGGCAGCCAAGCGGCGTGCACGGCACCATTGATTTTTGCCCGGTGGCCAGCATGCCGACATTGGATATATGAAACCCATCCACATCCTTTGCCGGGTCGATCGAATTGATCACCAGATCTTCGTTCAAGTGCTTTGGAAGCGGCAATTGCACAAGTATTCCATGCACTTGTGGATCGTTATTCAACTTATCAATCAGCGCCAGTAATGTCGTTTCATCGGTGTCGACGTCCAGCTTATACTCATAGGAATTCATCCCCACCTCTTGGGTCATCTTGCCCTTGGCACGCACATAAACCTGACTTGCGGGGTCTTCGCCCACCAGCACAACGGCCAGGCCCGGGGTGATGTCATGATCCGATTTCAACGCTGAAACATGGGTGGCCACCTTTGCCCGCACGACCGCTGCAAATGCTTTACCGTCAATGATTTTCGCGCTCATCAGAACAACCCTTCGATGTCGCCTGCCTCATTCAGCATAATCGCTTCAGCCGACGGCAGCCTTGGCAGTCCCGGCATGGTCATAATCTCACCGCAGACCACAACGACGAAACCAGCACCCGCACTTAGGCGCACTTCCCGGATCGGTACGGAATGGCCTGTTGGCGCGCCGCGCAAGGTGGGGTCAGTGCTGAAGGAATACTGAGTTTTTGCCATACAAACCGGCAGGTTGCCGTAGCCCTGTTCTTCCCACTGCTTTAGCTGATCGCGGATCTTCTTATCGGCGATAACTTCGTCAGCGCGGTAGATAGATTTTGCAACGCGCTCAATCTTATCCATCAGGGGCATTTCATCAGCGTAAAGCGGGGCGAACTGGCTGACACCAGAATCAGCAATTTCTGCCACCCGCGTGGCAAGATCAACAGTGCCCTCAGAGCCAAGTTCCCAGTGCCGACACAGGATCGCTTCAGCGCCCTGCCCTTCAGCGTAATCTTTGATGGCTTTCACTTCGGCGTCGCTGTCTGTGACGAAATGATTGATCGCCACCACCACCGGCACACCAAATGATTTCAGATTGCCAATGTGACGCCCAAGGTTCGGGCAACCATCAGTTACCGCCTGCACATTTTCCGGCCCCAAATCAGCCCGCGCCACGCCGCCATTCATCTTCATGGCCCGCACTGTGGCCACCAACACCACGCAATCGGGTGCAAGCCCGGCTTTGCGGCATTTGATGTTCATGAACTTTTCAGCGCCCAGATCGGCGCCAAACCCGGCCTCTGTCACCACATAATCCGCCAGCTTAAGCGCCGTGGTGGTGGAAATGACCGAGTTACAGCCATGGGCGATGTTGGCAAATGGGCCGCCATGCACAAACGCCGGATTGTTTTCTAGCGTTTGCACAATATTGGGCTGCATCGCGTCCTTAAGCAAAACGGTCATAGCGCCGTCAGCTTTCAGATCACGGGCGTAAACCGGTGTACGGTCGCGCCGTTGTGCGACGATGATATCGCCCAGACGCTTTTGCAAGTCTTTCAGATTATTTGCCAGACACAGGCAGGCCATGACTTCCGACGCCACGGTAATATCAAACCCGCCTTCGCGCGGGAAACCATTGGCCACGCCGCCAAGCGACGCAGTGATTTGACGCAAGGCACGGTCGTTCATATCCACGACGCGCTTCCAACTGATCCGGCGGATATCGATATCCAGCGCATTGCCCCAGTAAACATGGTTATCAATCATCGCGCTAAGCAGATTGTGGGCGGATGTGATGGCGTGAAAATCGCCGGTAAAATGCAAGTTCATTTCCTCCATCGGGATTACTTGCGCATAGCCACCACCGGCCGCCCCGCCCTTCATGCCAAAACATGGGCCAAGGGACGCCTCGCGGATACAAATCACCGCGTTCTTGCCGATGCGGTTCAAGCCGTCACCAAGCCCCACCGTCGTGGTCGTCTTACCCTCACCCGCTGGCGTCGGGTTGATCGCAGTGACAAGGATCAGCTTGCCGTCCTTTTTGCCCTGAACCGAGTTGATGAAATCCTGGCTGACCTTGGCCTTGTCGTGCCCGTAGGGCAGTAAATCATCGCTGCTGATGCCAATCTTTGCGCCGATTTCCTGAATGGGCAGTTTGGTCGCCGCGCGGGCAATTTCGATATCGCTTAAATAGGCCATGGGGGTCCCCGAACAATGAATTTTCTTCTTACTTGGATGTAACGGTAGACAATCGCATACCCCGGCGCAATTCCGACATCTTTCACGTTGGAATCGTCGTATTTGTCTTTAGTTGTAAGGTTCGCTTAACCCGGCACCCTTGCAGATGCCAAATGTGGCCACGGGTCTTGGTCAGGCACGTGCAACACCAATGTGTCCCCCAATCGGATTGAACCTTCCTGTTCAACCCAGCCGGTCACCCCGCGTAAACCTTTGGAGGCTGATTTAAATGCTTTTCCAAAGCCGGGCTTTGCCGCCTCAATCACCCGGGCGGGCAATTGGCAGGGGCGGTTTTCCATGTCCACCACCAGCGATGCGCCCCCAGCCACCTGCAGGCGTGCCGACGGTGGTATATGGGTGAAATCGGGGATGCCCCGAAACACGATTGAGGCGCCCAACCAGGCCGGATCAATGGTTTCCAGCCCCATATTGCTGGCAATCACCACCAATTCTTCGGCGCTGACAATTGAAACCTGCCGGGTGTTTCTGATTTCCGACCCCTTGTCATATTGCGATGCCACTCGCGAACAGGCCGCCCGGGTCAGCCCGCCGTGATCTTCCCCTACAGGACCTGCGAAAGTTAACTTCAATTCGCCCGCTGGTACCGATGCCAGTTGTTTGCCCCGATCAAGAACTTGCCCCAGCCAAATTGCTGTTGCCTTGTAAGAAGTGGGTAAAAGTGCCGGCATTTATCGCCCCTTTGCACAAAAAAAGCCCCGCAGCTTTTGGCAGCGGGGCTAAAATTGTTTACCTAAGTCACTGGCTCAAGACCACCTTTGGGCTTGGGCTTGGGTTTAGGCTTGGTCTTCGGAATTGCCGTAACCGAAGGGGCGCTGCCTTCATCCGGTTTATCGTCATCGTCATCACGTGATGTCAGCGGCTCACCTTTAATGACCTTTTTGATGTCATCGCCGGTCAGAGTTTCATATTCCAGCAAGCCCTGGGCCAGACGCTCAAACTCTTTCTTCTTTTTCTTGATGATAGTGAATGCAGTTTTGTAGCCCTCATCTATCAGCGCCTTCACCTCAGATTCAATCAGCTCTTTCGTTGACGCTGAAACCGACAATCCGCCAGCGCCGTTGCCCATATAGCTTTCATGGGCCTGCTGATAATCAATATTACCAACCTTATCAGACATACCCCAGCGCAGCACCATGGCACGCGCCAGGGTGGATGCCTGTTGGATATCGCCAGCGGGGCCGTTGGACACATCATCTTCACCGTATTTGATGATTTCAGCGGCTTTGCCGGCCATTGTCATAGCCAGTTTTTGCACGCATTCTGATTTATGCCAGTTCAGCCGATCAATTTCGGGCAAGGAAACCACCATGCCCAAAGCCCCACCACGAGGAATGATCGTCGCCTTATAGACCGGATCGCATTTGGGCAGGGAAATACCAACAATGGCATGGCCTGCTTCATGGTAGGCGGTCTTTTCTTTCTGCTCAGGCGTGATGACCATGGATCGGCGTTCAGCCCCCATCATCACTTTGTCCTTGGCACCTTCCAGATCTTCCATGGTGACAAAGCGCCGCCCAACCCGGGCAGCAGCAAGCGCACTTTCGTTGATCAGATTGGCCAGATCGGCCCCAGAAAATCCGGGTGTGCCGCGCGCGATAATGCGCAGATCAACATCCGGCCCAAGCGGAACCTTGCGGGCATGCACCTGCAAAATCTGGTCGCGGCCTTTAATATCCGGGTTTGGCACCTGAACCTGACGGTCAAAACGACCGGGGCGCAACAGTGCCGGATCCAGCACGTCACTGCGGTTGGTGGCGGCCAGAATGATGACGCCTTCGTTGGCTTCAAAACCGTCCATTTCCACCAGCAACTGGTTCAACGTCTGTTCGCGTTCATCGTTGCCACCGCCATACCCGGCCCCACGTGATCGGCCCACAGCGTCAATTTCGTCGATAAACACAATACAGGGCGCGTTCTTTTTCGCCTGTTCAAACATATCGCGCACCCGGCTTGCACCTACTCCGACAAACATTTCCACAAAATCAGAGCCGGAGATGTTGAAAAACGGCACCCCGGCCTCACCAGCAATGGCGCGCGCCAGCAGGGTTTTACCGGTTCCGGGGGGGCCAATCAGCAACGCACCCTTGGGTATCTGTCCACCAAGGCGCGAAAATTTCTGCGGGTTGCGCAGGAATTCAACGATTTCTTCCAATTCTTCCTTGGCTTCATCAATCCCAGCCACATCGTCAAAAGTCACGCGACCCTGTTTTTCGGTCAGCAGCTTGGCCCGGCTTTTACCAAAGCCCATGGCCCCGCCTTTGCCGCCGCCTTGCATCCGGTTCATGAAATAAATCCAAACCCCGATCAGTAACAAAAACGGCAGGAACGTCATGATGATTGAAGACAGGCCAGATTGTTCCTGTGCCCTAGCGTTGATTGGAATGTTCTTGTCAATAAGACGACCGGTAAGTTCGGCGTCACGGGGCTGTATGGTAATATATTCCTGCCCGTCAGTTCCGCGAAACATTACATTTTCGCCGTCCAGCGTAACACTTTGCACCTGACCATCATCCACCAGGTCAATGAACTCGGAAAAAGCAATGGAGCGAGAGCTGATAGAAGACTGCCCGCCGCTAAAGACATTGAACAACGCCAAAATCAATAAAAACAGAACCACCCAAAAAGCGATATTTCGTGCGTTACCCAAGGCAACTCTCCTTCGTAAAATCGGATCAATCCGCTTTAAGCGGCTCACCGTCTAAAATAGGCATGATTTCAGCCAGATCAATGCGATAAAACAGATGTGAACAAATGATTTTCCGGATGGATCAATTCTGCGCGCCAACCATTGGACAAACCGGCCACAGGAGCGGCAACTAATTGTTGTGATTTCCAGACCGCAGGGGCCGAAACAACAGTGGCCCGGATCAATCCGGTATCACGCCAGTTTGGATATAGTTTCAAGCCTTTATCACCAGTTGCCCGGATAGTAATTCCTGCCAGACCGGGCCCTTTTAACCGCCACCGCCCATCCCAAATCTCAGATGGCTTTACGACCATTTCAACAACAGCAGCAGGTTCCCGCCCAAATATGACTTGATCCTTTTTAATTGTGACAAGACAGCCATGCAGTGTTGATGTTGTATTTTCATTGATTGCCGACAATAGGGCAACCAAACTTGAATGGCGTGGTCCGTAGTGGCTTGTGGAAATCCAACGCAAAATGTGGGCAAGCACACGGCGGCGGGTTTCGTTCGGCAAGTCGAATAACCCTTTTCTTTCAACAACAACCGAACCGGCTTCAACCTTAGAAATAGCTTTTAGCGCGCCTTGGGTAACCTGTTGCAAAACTTGGCGAGCCTCTGACATCCGCCCGGCAGTGGCCGCAAAATCGCCTGTTGAAAAACCAAGCGATTGAAAATCCCGGATCAAATTTCGCGCCTTCACCCTGTCATACTTGGGATCAAGATTACTGGGATCATCCGACCAACCAATAGCTTTTGCGCGTAAATATTCGCGCAATGTTTCGCGCGCCACATCCAACACGGGACGAATCCAACAGACATCACCAACACAACGTCGCAAAGGAATAGCCGACAAGCCATCGACACCCGAACCCCGCAGCAGACGCATCAACACCGTTTCCGCCTGATCGTCCTGTGTATGACCCAATGCGACCGTGCCAATTTCGCGCACACTGGCCCAATCCCCGATCAGCCTATACCTTGCCTGGCGCGCCTGATCTTGAAAATTTCCGACCTCTTTTCGATTGGTCCAATTTAAAATGTCATGGGAGATGCCCAAAGCCTGACACTGCCGCGCGACCATTTCAGCTTCCATCGCTGATTCGGGGCGAACCCCATGATCTACCGTGACAGCATGAATTGTGCAGTCTGATTGCGAAGACCAATCCGCCAGCAGGTGCAAAAGGGCGGTTGAATCGCTGCCCCCTGAAACCGCCACACCCAGCTTTTTAGCCGGTTTACTGGCCAGTTGTGCCGTGAGAAATTCCTTGAAATCTGCCGCCAGAGTCACTGGCAGTTCAGTTCTTGCATTGCCTCCTGGGCATCAGCAACAACAATGGCCCCGGGAAACCGGACACCAACTTCATGTAGGGAAATACAAGCTTCATTTGCCTGACCCAGTTCGCCCAAAGCCACCCCTAAACGGTACAGCGCGTTAGGTGCGTGTTTACCACCTGGGGAGCCCGAAAAGCTTTCCAAATAGGCCCGCGCGGCGTTGGCCGTATCGCTAAGGGCAAACAGGGCTTCCCCGCGATAAAAATGTGCTTCACCGGTCAGGGGGCCACCGGTATAGGTTTCGGTAAAGGCCGAAAAAGCGACATTTGCATCCGAAAATTCCCCGGCTTCGAAAGCCGCCAGCGCCAAATCAAAATCACTTTGCTCCCCTATAGCCTGCTCTGGCTCATTATTTGGTTCAGTCGGGATCGGGATCGCAGTCAACTGGTTGTCAATGTCGCCCCCCAAGGTGCTGGTTTCACCCAGCTTACTGACATCGCCGCCCTCAAGTTCCACCAGTCGAAATTCCAGGTCACCAACCCGGTTGGTACCATCCACCACCACACGGTTGATGCGGTTTTCCAACTGTTCGGTTTTGGCCGTCAAGCGTACAAGCTCGGCCTCAACCTGATCGACACGTTCAAGCAACGTACCACCGCTTATTCCCGTGCCCACGCCGCCTGTGGTGGACAATTCACGTTTCAGGCGTTGCAGTTCCACGAATAGAAATGACAGTTCCTGACGGATATCTGCCAGTGTTTCATCTTGGGCGTGAAGCGGTGAACTGACCAGCAGGGAAAGTGAAAATGCTGCCAAAAATCCGATGAAACGCTGCATATTCATCCCTAACCTAGCCAAGACCGCCAGCCGCAACCACAGTCACTGCACGACGGTTTTGGGTGTAACAATTTTCTTCGCTGCAAATGGCGATTGGGCGTTCTTTGCCAAAAGGTAATGGCTGCAACCGATTAGAGGCAACGCCGCGGCTGACCAGATATTCAATAACTGAATTGGCGCGCCGTCCACTTAGGGCAAGGTTATAAGCCGACGTGCCTTGCTCATCTGCATGGCCTTCGATCACAGCGGTGAATTCAACATTGTCCATCAGCCAGACCGCTTGTTGGTCCAACAGTGCCGTTGCTTGCGGGTTTAGCGTATGTTGATCGACAACAAACAAAACCCTATCCCCAATCGATTGCTGGAAATATGCAACGCTTGTAGGGTCAGACGCCTCGCCTGCCGCGTTTGCACTATCACCACCTAAGCGCCCATTGCCGCCAAAACGATCTGAATTTGAACAGGCAGCCAGAATTATAGCCGCCACTATCAACAGTAGTTTACTTTTGTTTTTCATTTGGGTTTTCCCGTTTTACTGCTCATTTTTTCGTAGTCTAACATTGCATGCGCCCATTGGAAACGGGCGCTATTTTAATAGCGGTGACCAGGCCGGATCAGATCCGGATAGATCAGTTGGTACCCGACGCAGGTTTCGCCCGGTGATATCGACCGAATATAGCGCACGCGCCCCGGCTTCGCCCCGGCTTTCACGGGTAAACATGATCACCCTACCATTGGGTGCCCAGGTGGGTCCTTCATCCAGAAATGACGCCGTTAGCAGGCGTTCTTCAGAACCATCGATGCGCATCACACCTATATGAAAGCGGCCATTGGCCTGTTTGGTAAAGGCGATCAAATCACCACGCGGCGACCAAACCGGGGTGCCGTAACGGCCCTTGCCAAAACTGATCCGCGTGGCTTCGCCGCCATTTGCGCCCATCACATATAACTGCTGCGTCCCGCTGCGATCGCTTTCAAAGACAATCCGTCTGCCATCCGGTGAAAACCCGGGCGCGGTTTCGATGGACGGGTTTGAGGTCAGGCGCACCAGCGTCCCGCCATCAACAGAAGTTTTGAAAATATCGGTATTGCCACCCTGTGACAGCGATAAAACAACGGTGCTGCCATCGGGTCCAAAGCGCGGCGCAAATGTCAGGGCTTCCGCCTGCACGTCAAGGGCGCGGCGTTCAATGGTTCCTACATCCAGTACATTCACCCGTGGAAATCCGCTTTCATAGCTGGTATACAGCACCCGGTCGCCCGTGGGTGAAAACCGCGGTGCCAGCACGATCGCGCTGGCATCGGTCAAAAACTGAACATTCGCCCCGTCATAATCCATAACCGCCAAACGCTTGGCACGTTGGTTCTTTGGGCCGGTTTCAGACACAAAAACGATACGGCTGTCAAAATAGCCGCCCTCACCCGTGATCCGGCTATAGACCGCATCCGCCACCTTATGGGCCATGCGTCGCCAACTGTTGCTAGAGCCACCAAACTGCAACCCGTCGCCAAGCTGAGCGTCTGAAAACACATCAAACACCCGAAATTTCACATTCAACTTGCCGTCGCTGGCCACATTAACTGCCCCAGTCACCAACCCCTGGGCATTAATTGCTTTCCAGTCCGAATACTGAACCGGGCTGGAAAAACTGGTGGGTGTCGAAATATACGCCCCTTGCGGAATTTCGCGAAACAACCCGGTACCGATCAAATCAGCCGCAATCACCCGCGCGATATCTACCGCCAACTGTGACGCGGCCGAATTTTCAGCAATAAAATCAGGCACAGCAATTGGCAACGGTTCGATCACACCATCAGTAATCTCTATCCGCAATGGGCCCGAGCTTTGCTGAGCGACACTTGGTAAACCCGCCATCACACAGGCAACAACCATTACAGCAGTACGAATTATTCTCATCTCATCCTCATCCCTTCGGGATTAAACGTCATTTCAATATCCTGCCACTGGGAATATTTCTCCAGCGGTAAATCAAAGCCTTTGGCCCCACAGCGGATTATCGCCCGCTTCGCAGCTTCAAATGCTCTTTGCGCTGCCGATTCCGTACCGCCAGAAAAAGACAACATTTTGATACTCTGGGTGTTTGGATGCCCGTCCTTGCCCATTGAAACCCCCACTATCACCGTGGTGGCCAATGCTTCGCTTGAAAGGGAGCCCACGTTCCAACATTTGCCAACTGCCACCCGAAAGCCCTCTTTTTCGCTTCCTGTCAATGGCGGTCCGGTTGGGGGCGTTGGGTCCGGGTCTGTGCTGGCCAAGGCTTCGGCTACTGCATCAGCCACCGGATCACTTTCAACCGTTTCGGGTTGGGCCACTTGAACCGGCGGCGTCGGGCGCGCGGTTGGGCGTGCAGATGCAACCGGCGCCGCACTCGGGGTTTCGGCTTCGGTCACAATTTCACTGGCAGCTTCTTGCGGGGCTGTTGCCGGGGATTCTTCGGCCACGGTATCCGCTGTTTCATCTGGCACCACCTCTGGGGCAACGGTATCGGCGATCTCGGTATCAGGTTCGGGTTGCGCTGCCGGGGTTGGTGCTACACGCGGCGCTGGCGCTGGTTGTGGTGGATCGTCAGTTTGAACAACATCGGGTGGCGTTTCGATGGCGGGTGGTATCGGGACGACCGGTGGTTGATCTATCAGTTCTGGGACAGACTCAGGAACGACATTCGGCAAAACCGGGGTTTCATCAGTTTGTGGCGGGGAAACTTCTGGTGGATTTGGCGGCTCTGGTATGTCTTCAACTGTTGGGCTGATCTGCGGCGCATCGTCTTCTGCCCCCGGCTCCACGGATTGAGGGGCATCAAACGGCACCGGCGGTGCATCATTTGGCAAGGTCAGGGCAGCAAATTCCTGACTGGAAATCAGCGACACATCAGACGCCTGCACAGGCAATGGATCACGCGAACTTAGGAAAATTCCGCCAAACAATGCCCACAGGATAAACCCACCATGGCCAATGCCAGAAATATATGTGCCCCGTGTCACCCGCGGCCACCCTATCCGTCCGAGCCATCAAAACTGGGCCCGCCGGAATCTGTCACCAGGCCTATGTCACGAAAACCCCCGGCATTTAGCGCGCCCATAACCTGCATCACGCGCTCATAGGGAATTGCACCATCGGCACGCAGAAATATCTTGTTGTCAGATCGCTCCAACGCGATGGCCCGCAATTTGCCAATAAGCACGTCGGGCTCGGTTTCTGTTGTCTGTATTAGCAACCGTCCATCGACCGTCAAAGTAACGGTAAGTGGCTCTTCTTGCTCAGATGAAAGCGCCGTGGCGGCCGTTTCAGGCAATTTCACCGGCACGCCAACCGTCATCAGCGGCGCCGCCACCATAAAAATAATCAAAAGCACCAACATCACATCGACAAACGGGGTGATGTTGATTTCAGACATGACATGCGAATTACGCCGACGTCGTCCCCGACGCCCACTGCCACCGCGTTGTATGACACCGCCCGCCATATCAGCTGTCCATCTGTCGGCTTAGGATCGTGGCGAATTCATCGGCAAATGCCTCATACCCAGATACGATCCGATCACTGTCGGATGAGAGCTTGTTATAAAACACCACCGCTGGAATTGCCGCCAATAGCCCCATTCCTGTGGCCAGCAATGCCTCGGCAATGCCGGGGGCCACAACGGCCAGATTAGTGCTTTGTTGGGTGGCAATGTCTTCAAAGGCGTTCTTGATGCCCCAAACCGTGCCAAACAACCCAACAAATGGCGCGGTAGACCCCACCGTTGCCAAAAATGACAACCCGCCATTCATTTCTTCAACTTCCTTGGCAATGGCGACGTCCATTGACCTGTCAATACGGGCCTGCCCTCCGGCGATCAGACCACCATCTTCGCGGTGGCTTCGCCGCCATTCAAGCATACCAGCTGCAAATATCCTGTCAGAGGGGCCTGACGGGTCAGCACCGATCTGATCATACAATTCATCCAGTGGTTCACCAGACCAAAACGACGTGTCAAAACTGGACGAAGCCGCCCGCGCCTTGCGGTAATTGATGTGCTTTTGAATGATGATTGCCCAGGACCAAAAAGAGGCAATGATCAAGATGATCAGCACCAGCTTGACGGTCAAAGTTGCGCGTAAAAACAGCGCTAAAAAAGAGAAATCAATCTCCCGCGCCAATGCAAGGGTTTCAGTTTCCATTTTACCTGCTCATTTGTTGGCCGTTCTTTGGCGGCTCTGATTGCCATGCAAGCTATCCGATGTTTTTAGGGAATGCCAACACAAGCCCGTTATCAACGGCCAATTCTTGCAGTTTCACTGAAATTCTGAGCGAATATTTGCTGGCAATCGTGCCGGGCGCCCGTTCGCGCGCAGTGCCACCAATGTTACTGAGGACGAAAACAAAGTTTCCGCACCGCGCTTCACAACTTGCAGTAAAACCAAACGCGCCCCGGTAATTGCCTTTGGTTGGGTGAAAACCGTCAATTGATCATCAAACTTCGCGGGTTGAAGATAATCCGCTTCCACCCGGCGCACGGCAAAAACAATGTCGTGCTTTTCCTTTAGTTCAACCTGATCAAAACCCAGGTCCCGTATAAATTCGGTGCGCGCGCGTTCTATGAATTTCAGGTAATTCGCATAGTAAACTATCCCGGCCAGATCGGTGTCTTCATAATAGACCCGCAATTCAAACCGATGTTCCATGGCTTCCCCAACCCGCTGTTTGCCGCTTTCCCCTTGATAAGGCACGCTTTACAATTGTTTCCAACCCAAAATTGATTTTGCCCATATTGAGCGTTAGGATTTGAATTGATGAAACCAAGAATTCTCTTAATCCTAATCGGCCTGCTGGGCGTTGCCTGTAGAGTTGCTTTTAGCGTCATCGGCTCAACCATCGATGCAGACGGCGTTATGCATGAAGCATTTTTCTTGCTGCCAGTCTCGTATCTGCTAATTTTGGTGGGGTTTGGCGGGTACTTTTTAACACTGTTGATTGCCAAATCCAAACAGGATTAACCCGCGGCTTCGCCCTGATCCAACCGAGCAAACAGCCGGTAAGCCATCGCCGGATTCTGGCTCGCAGCCGGTAACATTGGCGAATACCCTGCCCGGATCAGTCCGGCAATTTCTACCCGCAACACACCTATCCCCTGCGCCATCGCAATCGGTGAGGTTTTTGAAAATGCACCCCTTCCCCATAACAAAATGACCTGCGCCATCTGCGACAATGCCAAATCCTGTGCAGCCAACTTGGTCAATTCTACATCCATCCGCAAAAAGACAAACGCCGCCCGGATCGACCCATCCGATTCAAATCGAAACAACCGATACTGATTAGCACCCCGGGATTTTAGCTTTTCCAGCAGCCCATTCAGTTCCGGCACTAACCCGTCAAGATCGGGAACGGCAGCCAGTTCATCCCAGTCACGCAGGAAAAACACCATTAGATTGGCACCCATTTCCGGATCAGTTTCGCCAATTGAATGCCCAGCCAGCGCCGCCACAGCTTCAATCGCCCCTTTAACGACTGACAGCGTAGCGTCGTCCACCCCAAACACAACCGGTACAATCGGGCGCGCCCACCTGGCGAAATGAAAGCCGCCCTGTTTGTCTGAAAAAAGCGCCTGAATATTCTCAGGTGTCACAAACCTGCCCTTTCATCTTTCCAAAAATATCCACGCCGAAGTCAAACATTCCGAACTATCCGGGTCTTCATATTTCAAACAATGCGCCCTGAGGTCCGGGTTTCGGCGCCCTGAGCCCCAGATGTGTCCAGGCCTTTTGCGCCAGCATCCGCCCCCTGGGCGTTCGTTGGATCAGTCCCTGCTGCAATAGAAACGGTTCAATCACCTCTTCCAATGCATCCCGGCTTTCCGACAAAGCGGCAGACATGGTTTCAATTCCCACGGGTCCCCCAGCATAATTTTCGGCGATCAAGGTCAGATACCGGCGATCCGCCCCATCCAAACCCAAATGATCCACCCCCAGACGTGTAAGCGCATTATCGGCAATATCACTGGTTATTTTTCCGTCGCCTTCCACCAGCGCAAAATCAACCACCCGGCGTAACAGCCGGCCCGCAATACGCGGTGTACCGCGCGCGCGTTTGGCAATTTCCAACGCACCATTATCATCCACCGGAATATTCAGCAGACGCGCCCCCCGGGTTACAATTTCATGTAATTCTTCCACTGTATAAAATTGCAACCGTGTCGGAATACCAAAGCGGTCGCGCAAAGGCGTCGTCAAAAGCCCCAACCGCGTAGTCGCCCCCACCAGCGTAAAGGGTTGCAATTCTATACGCACCGTGCGCGCCGCCGGACCTTCACCGATAACCAGATCAAGTTCAAAATCCTCAAGCGCCGGATACAGAACCTCTTCCACAACCGGGTTTAGGCGATGAATTTCATCAATAAACAAAACATCGCGGGCTTCCAGATTGGTCAGGATCGCCGCCAAATCACCAGCCTTAGCCAAAACAGGGCCGCTGGTCATGCGAAAATTTACCCCCAATTCGCGGGCCATAATTTGCGCCAGCGTGGTTTTCCCCAACCCGGGCGGGCCGTAAAACAACGTATGGTCCATCGCTTCGCCCCGCATCCGGGCGCTTTGAATAAAAACTTTCAGATTGGCCCGCAATTCAGCCTGGCCGATAAATTCGTCCAGCACCTGAGGGCGTAACGCCCGGTCAGCATCTTCCGGCCGCGGCTCAGGTCGCAATGTGGGATCAGGTTCGTTCATTCCCTAGCCTTTCGGCGCTAACAGCTTAAGCGCCGCGCGTATCAATGCCCGGGCATCCGCATCCGGCGCTTGCCCCGCCGCCTGGGCCACTGCCCCAGCCGCATCCCCCGGACCATAGCCCAGGTTTTGCAAGGCTGATAGCGCGTCCGCCTGGGCGGAACCGGTATTTTCAACCGGTGTCTCAGTAGCCGCAACCTCTGGCTCGGTTTCGATCACATCAAAATCATCACTTTGCCCGACATTAGACGGGGCGGCATTCCCCATCGCCATGACAGCTGGCGCTTTGTCTTTCAATTCATTCACCACCCGTTGTGCGATCTTGGGGCCAACACCTTGCGCTGCTTTCACCGCGTTCCAGTCCCCAAGCGCAATGGCGCGCGACACGCCTTCTGGACCCAAAGTGCTTAGGATTGCCATGGACGCCTTTGCACCAATCCCCTGCACACTGTTTAACAGCCGGTGCCATTCTTTTTCCACTAAGGTGGTGAAGCCAAACAACTGCAAATTGTCTTCACGCACCAGCAATTCAGTAAATAGCGCCACTGCTTCGCCGGGCCCCGGCAATCCGGCCAAGGTGCGTTGTGAAACATAGACCACATACCCGACACCGCGCACATCAATCAGCACATGATCGCTGGCACGGTAATCTAAGCGCCCGGATATTTTACCTATCATGCGCTGGCCTTTTTCAGGGCCGCTTCAAGGCGACCGGCAGATTGGGCATGGTGGGCATGGCAAATGGCAATGGCAAGCGCATCCGCCGCATCCGCCCCGGCGATATCCGCCCCCGGCAATTGCAACCGCACCATATGTTCCACCTGACGTTTATCCGCATGTCCAACACCTACGACCGCCTTTTTGACAGTGTTAGGCGCGTATTCCCCAACCGTTATACCCAGGCGCGCGGGCACCAGCATTGCCACGCCGCGCGCTTGCCCCAGTTTTAAAGTCCCGGCACCGTCTTTGTTCACAAATGTCTGTTCTACCGCTGCGGTGTCGGGTTGATACTGGCTGGTGACTTGGGAAAGCTGATCAAACAGGCTTAGCAGGCGTTTGGCAAGATCACGGCCTTCGGACTTGCAAATACCATTGGCAACATGGCTAAGGCGTGATCCTTCAACGTCAATGACACCCCAACCCATATTACGAAGACCGGGATCGATCCCTAAAATACGCATTTGCCTGCCCCGTTCTAAGTGTTTTTTTGCCAAATAGCACGAAACGCGAACATCTGCCAGTGTGTCTTGCTACTTTCAATTTTCAGAAATTTTCTGACTTGCCCCCTTAAAACCGACGGAATCCGTCATTAGCTGGCCTAATTGCGACAAAAATTAATCTGATTTTTATCTTATTTACCAGACTGTTACCATGTTTCTTCCGCTATGCAAAAACTGCATAGAAGGCATGCAAAAATAATGACTTGTCGTGCAAAGCGCGCAGGCATAAATGCGGATTTGAGACGCGATATTGCGCCCTATAAACTTTCGGAGGATCACCACGATGGCTACTTTAGTATTACACCGCCCAACCACATTTGGCACCGGTATTGGCACCCGCCTGACGGCTGTCTTTGACGCAATGTCCAAATGGAATGACACCCGCGCCGCGCGCAAATCCCTTGGCAGGTTAAGCGACCAGATGCTTGACGACATCGGACTAACCCGCGGCGACATAGACTTAATCACCCGCTAAGCACCGGACTCAGGAATACGAAAATGAACTATTCAACCACAACTCACACTACCGGTCATGGTTTGATTGCCAGACTGAAAGGCTTGGCAAGCTTTCCATTGGCAACACTTTTTGCCTGGAACGAAAAGAATCAAACCCGAAAAGCGCTGAACAATCTCAGCACACGCCAGTTGGAAGATATTGGCCTGTGTCGCGGCGATATTGACGATATGTTCAGATAGCTTTGAAATATCCAGCTTTTGTTTAACCGAAAAGGGCCGCCCAAATCTGGGCGGCCCTTTTTGCCAAATAGTCGGTTTAGTTTAATACAGGTTTACTTAACTGAAGCACCAATTGCATTTGCCAGTCCTGCAGTAATTGGATCAGCGGCCATCGCATAGGCCCCAATTTGTTGCGCGAATGAACCGTTTTGCAGCGCCACGACCCGTTCTTGATAAGCTTCTGCACCAATCTGAGCATACAGAAACACTTTGAACGCCATCATGATGATTACCACATAGGCAACACCACGCCATGTCAGACGCACTTCCTTTGGACGCGGACGCGCAACCAGAAGACCGTCATGATTCATTGACGTAACATAACCCTTCGCAAGCTTGCGGTGGTTACGATCTATATTGTGCAAACGTTGTCCGAATTGCAGTTGTTTCGCATCAGCCATAATAACCTCTTACTCTGCACCCATTGCCCGTGCCATTCAAACTCTTGCCGAAATGGGGCGTTAGTAAGGCAGATGCCAAATATCGGTCATAATTAGCAAGTTATGGGCGGATTTTCTCTAGCGTCAGCGTTGTCCATTCTACAATGTCCCTACGGTTCGCAAGATTGTAGCCGTATCTCGCATAAACGGACACAATTGCATCTGCCTGGGTGGTCAGAATCCCGGATAGAATCACTTGTGATCCCTTTTTTGTTACTTTTTCCATTGCCGGAGCCAATTCTATAAGCGGTCCCTTCAATATGTTCGCAAACACCAGATCAAACGGCGCAGCTGCTTTCAGTTCTGCATGATCAAAGCCGCCAGCCCGCAGACACACCACTCTGTGGTCCAATCTGTTGGCCCTAACGTTGGCACGCGCCACATCCACTGCCACAGGGTCAATATCGCTGGCAAAGACCGGGCCCGCATAACAATGGGCCGCCGCCATTGCCAATACCGCCGTACCGCTGCCAATATCCGCAACCGAGTTGGCAACAAACCCGCCCGCCATCAATTGCTCCAAGGCCTGTAGGCACCCAAGCGTGGTACCATGGTGCCCGGTTCCAAAAGCCATCGAAGCCTCAATCAAAAGGCCAACAGACCCTGTGGGAACTTTTGTAGCATCATGGCTGCCATGGACATAAAATCGACCTGCCTCTACCGGTGATAATTCGCGTTTCACATGGCTGACCCAATCCGTTTCCGGCAATTCTGAAACCACAAACGGTTTTGCACCAAAGGCCGCCGCCAGCAGCAATAATGCTGGCTCATCCGGCGCGGCAGTAAAGTATCCCCCCACTTCCCAAAGGCCAGACCCGTCTTCTACCACAAAAACCCCGATCCCCATGGGTTCCGGGTCAAGCCGTTCCAATGCCAGGCCAAGTTGTTCAGCTTCGGATTCTCCTGCCAAAACGGTAAATGCGGTGAATGTCGCCATTTGCCCCCCTATTGTGCCGGCACGCCGTTGCGCCGTGACAACACAGTCTCATGCCCCGGCTCTGGATGGCGCGGGATCAGCATGGCCAGAAGCAGCGACACCAGCGCCATTCCGGCCGCCAACCCAAACACCGCCCCCGGACTAGTCACCCATAGATAACCCAGCAAAGCCGGTAAAAACACTGCCGCAATGTGGTTGATCGTGAATGCCACCGCCGCTGTAGGTGCGATATCCTGCGGATCAGCGATTTTCTGGAAATAGGTTTTCAAAGCAAACGCCAGGGCGAAAAACATGTGATCAATCACATATAATACCGCCGCCAGCAGCACCCCCCAACCAAAATAGTAAATCCCACCGTAAGCCAGAAACACCGCGATCAACCCGGCATATTCAAACATCAAGGCCCGACGCTCACCCCAAACCCCAACGGCTTTGCCCATCAAGGGGGCAAACACCATATTGGCAGCATAGTTGATCAAAAACAGCGCCGTCAGCTCATGCACTTCAAAGCCAAAGCGTTCCACCATCATAAAGGCGGCAAACACCACAAATATCTGCCGGCGCGCACCTGCCATGAATTGCAGCGCATAATACAGCCAGTAACGGCGGCGCAGCACAAAGGTTTTCAATTGCGGATGCGGCGCTTCAAACTGCGGATAGGCAAACAGACAGAACAGCGCCACCGCCGCCGTCACGCCGCCTGCCACCATATATACAAAATTATATGACAGATCAAAGGTTTGCCAGGTTAATACCAGCAAGCCGTAAGCCAGCAAAGACGCGCCCGAGCCGACGGCCACAATCCAGCCCAGCACCTGTGGCGCGCGTTTCTTGTCGATCCATTGCAATTGCAATGACTGGTTCACCGTCTCAAAATAATGAAAGCCGATCGAACTTAACATCGTCAGCGTCAGCAAGCCTCCAAAACTGGGGAACCACGCCGTTATCGCTGTAGCTACCCCCAACATCAACAGCGCCACAATACCCAACACCTGCTCGCGGATAAACATGATCAGCGCGATCACCCCAACGGCCAGAAATCCGGGTATTTCGCGCACAGTATGCAGCCAGCCGATTTCGACCCCGGTGAAACCAGCCGCTTCAATCACAAAGTTATTCAGCAGGGCCGACCAGGTGTTAAACGCAATCGGCATGGCAAATGCGAACAGGAACAGCAGTGCAATTGGCCGGCGCCAAAACGGCATTTCATGGGCATTCACTGTGGAAACGATACGCATACTTCCCCATAGGCCCAAATCATCGGCCTTACGAGCCTCAATCATCCGTTCGTCCTCTTTGTTCAATAAATATCCCCAGCGGAGCGCAAGTCGCCCGGTACTGGCTCATATAATGGCGGGCCCTTGCCCGCCTCTGTTCTATAAAAATTTAATAGAAATTCTGCGGATCAATATCGATGGTCAGCCGCAGGTTATTAGGCAGTTTAAACTGCGCCACCCAGGCGCTTAGCGCGCCCTGCAACGGCGCGGTTTTCTCAGCTTTCACCAGCAACCTGACCCGGTGCCGTCCGCGAATACGCGCAATCGGTGCCGGAGCCGGGCCATAAACCCGCGCGCCGATTTTTTGCAGCGGCCCATCATGGCGCGCCATTTCCGCGCCCAGATCAAACACCGCCGCCACATCCGGGCTCGACAGCACAATCCCCGCCAACCGTCCATAGGGTGGCACGCCCGCCGCCTTCCTTTCAGCCGCCTCCGCCGCCCAGAACTCTTCCTCATTACCCGCCAGTATCGCCCGGATAACGGCATGTTCTGGCTGATAGGTCTGCAACAACGCCACGCCGGGTTTATCGGCCCGCCCGGCCCGCCCCGATACCTGGCGCATCAGCTGAAACGTCCGCTCAGCCGCCCGCAGATCGGACCCCTGCAAGCCCAGATCAGCATCAATCACCCCGACCAGTGTCAAAAGCGGAAAATTATGCCCCTTTGCAACCAGTTGCGTGCCGATGATGATGTCGGCTGCCCCCTTGGCAATGGCCAGTATTTGTTCTTTCAACGCCCGAGCCGAACCAAACAGGTCCGAACTTAACACCGCCACCCGCGCATCCGGGAACAGTGCCGTGACCTCTTCGCCCAAACGCTCCACTCCGGGGCCAACCGGGGCCAGCCGATCCTCGGCCTCACAGCTTGGGCACACCTGCGGTACCGGCTTAGTTTCCCCGCATTGGTGGCACATCAGACGCTTTTGAAACCGGTGCTCGACCATGCGCGCGTCACACTGATCACAGCCAATTTGGTGCCCACAGGCCCGGCAAATGGTCACCGGGGCAAATCCGCGTCGGTTCAAAAACAGCATCGCCTGCTCACCCGCATCCAGACGCGCCGCGACGGCTTTTTGCAAGGTCCGTGATATCCAGCGGGACCCCGGCAATTCTTCGGCCCGCATATCAATGGCGCGCATTTCAGGCAATTCCGCCACTCCAAAGCGACTTGTCAGCTCCAGCCTTTCATATTTGCCATCCTCGGCATTAGCCCAGCTTTCCAAACTTGGCGTGGCAGACGCCAATATCACCTGTGCTGAATTAATTGACGCCCGCAAAACCGCCATATCGCGCGCCGAATAAACCACGCCATCCTCTTGTTTATAGGATGTGTCATGTTCCTCATCGACCACAATCAACCCCAGATCGCGAAAAGGCAGGTACAGAGCTGAACGCGCGCCCACGACAAATTGCGCTCCGCCTTCCCCGACCATCCGCCAACAGCGCCGCCGCTCGGTCATGGTCACGCCAGAATGCCATTCGGCAGGGCGCGCGCCAAATCGCGCCTGCACCCGGTCCAGAAATTCCGCCGTCAGGGCGATTTCCGGCAATAGCACCAATGCCTGTCGGCCGCGACGCAATGTTTCGGCAACCGCTTCCAGATACACTTCCGTCTTGCCCGACCCCGTCACGCCTTTTAGCAATGTGGTCCCATAGTCCCCGGCCACCACTTTTTCCCGCAACCGATCCACCGCTACCGCCTGATCGGCCGACAGTTCAACCCCGCCGAAATCTGCATCCAGCCGCGGATAGGGCACGTCACGCGGGCTTTCTTCCTCGGCCACGACACCTTGTTTCACCAACCCCTTAACAACCGAAGTCGATACCCCTGCCGTTTCCGTCAATTCCTTCAAAGTAAACGATAAACCACCATAATCGCCCAACACCGCCAGCACCCGCCGGCGCGCATCGGTGTCACGATCCGGGGCGCCCGTGCCCAAACGGTAAACCTTGCGCATCGACATTGGATCGCCCAGCCCCGGCGAACGTGTTGCCAGACGCAACATCGCTGGCATCGGCGTCAGCGTGTAATCTGCAACGCGCGTCAAAAATTCACGCATGCTGCCTTGCATCGGCACCGCATCCAGCACCCGATTGACCGAGCGCACCTTGGCAATGTCAAAATCCCCGGCCCTCGGCCCCCAGACCACGCCCAGAACTTTGCGCGGCCCCAGCGGCACCTCAACAAACGCACCGGTCATGCAGCCGCCATCGGGCGCTTTATAATCCAGCAAACGGCCAAGCGGCTGCGTGGTCAGCACGCCAACCAGATCACCCGCATCAAAAAATGACATATCGCCCATGCCTTGCCTTTTGCCCTTTCCGACCCACCTGACCTACGATAAAACTTATCTCGAAACAGTTTAAAATGCAGAGGGTTTGAAAAAATGCGATTTTTTGTTGATACCGCCGATGTTGATGACATCAAAGAGCTGAACGATCTGGGCATGGCCGATGGCGTCACCACCAATCCTTCGCTGATCCTGAAGTCCGGACGCGACATTCTGGAAGTCACCAAGGAAATATGCAGCATCGTTGATGGCCCGGTATCTGCAGAGGTCACCGCACTGGACGCTGAAACCATGCTGAAACAGGGCCGCAAGCTGGCCAAGATCGCCGACAATATCGCCGTTAAGGTTCCCCTGACATGGGCTGGTTTGCAAACCTGCAAGGCGCTGCGGGCTGACGACATCATGGTTAACGTCACCCTGTGCTTTTCCGCCAATCAGGCGCTTTTGGCCGCCAAGGCTGACGCGACATTCATATCACCGTTCATTGGGCGACTGGATGACATCAACATCGACGGTATGGAACTAATCGCTGACATCCGCGCAATTTACGACAATTACGGTTTTGAAACCCAAATATTGGCCGCTTCCATCCGTTCGGCCAACCACATGAAAGACGCCGCCCTGATCGGTGCCGATGTGGCAACCGCGCCACCAAAGGTAATAAAAGCCATGGCAAACCATGTGTTAACCCAAAAAGGGCTGGACGGATTCATGAAAGACTGGGCAAAAACAGGTCAGAAAATTCTGTAAGATCGGGGATGTACCCGGCGACGGGGCAAAAGGATCAGGCATGGGCAGTTCGACTGAGGCACTTGAAGATATTCGTAAGAAGATAATTTCCGACCCGGAATTGATATTGGAAGATCCCGACGTCATGCGGGCGTTGGTAGGGGCTGACCCAACCGCTTTGGGCGACAATATTGTTGATTTACGCGGCATTGCCCTAAACCGATTGGAAACCCGACTGGACCGGCTTGAAGACACCCATCGAAGTGTCATTTCCGCCGCCTACGAAAACCTGGCAGGCACAAATGTTATTCACCGCTCAATCTTGCAATTGCTGGAACCCACAGATTTCACCGAGTTCATGAAAAACCTGGCTGAAGTTGCTGATACCATGCGGGTGGACACGGTTCGTTTGGTCTTGGAAAGCGTTCAGGAAAACGACGAGGCCGCCCTGCGCCCGTTAGATGAAATTTTGGTGCGCGCAAAAAAGGGTATGGTCGACGGCTATATTTCCCAAGGTCGCAACGCCCCGGTCAGGGTTGTAACCCTGCGCCAGATACACCCTGAAAATGACGATATTTACGGCAAGAATGCCGACTGGATCAGATCAGAAGCCTGCCTGAAACTTGATTTTGGACCCGGCACCCTGCCCGGCATGTTGGTTTTTGGCTCGGAAGACCCTCATCAGTTCAAACCCACACAGGGTACTGATCTGATGGCCTTCTTTGCTAGCGTGTTTGAACGGACAATGCGGCGTTGGCTGGCGTAACCCAGATATCCCCTGCGGCTGCGGACGCGCTGGCCAAATGGCTGACCCGGGAAAAAGCCCTTAAAAACGCCGCCCAAAACACGATTAACGCCTATCAAAGCGACGTGTTGGGGTTTTTGGCATTTCTGGGCCACCATTTTGGCGAGAGCACCGGCCTTGGGCCGCTAGAATCAATTAAAATTCGCGATATGCGGGCCTGGATGGCCAATGAGCGGGGCCGCGGTGTTTCCGCCCGTTCGCTGGCCCGGTCCCTATCTGCCGTCAAAACATTCTATGGCTGGCTGGCCGAAAAAGAAGGCTTTGACGCCACCGTCGTGCTTTCTACACGGTCCCCTAAATTCCAACGCAAGCTGCCCCGCCCGCTGGAAAAAGACGCCGCCCGCGCAATGATTGAACGGGTCGGCGATCTGGCACGCGAAGATTGGGTCGCAGCCCGCGATATCGCCGTGCTGACCCTGCTATATGGCTGTGGGTTGCGCATTTCTGAAGCTTTGGGCCTGACCGGTGCCGGCGCTGAACTGCCCGAGGTGCTACTCATCATGGGTAAGGGAGGAAAAGAACGCATCGTCCCGGTGATCCCGGTGGCCAAAAGCGCCGTTGCCCGCTACGCCGCCCTTTGTCCCTACGATCTGGCCGCGCCAGAACCGCTGTTTCGCGGTGTGCGGGGTGGGAAACTGAACCCCCGTTCAATTGCCAAAGTCATGGAGGTCGCGCGCGCCCAACTGGGCCTGCCCGCCACGGCAACGCCGCACGCGATGCGCCATTCATTCGCCACCCATCTGCTGAATGCCGGGGGCGACTTACGCAGCATTCAGGAACTACTGGGCCACGCGTCCCTATCCACCACCCAAGCCTATACCGCCGTGGATACAGCACGCCTGATGGAAGTCTATCAAAACGCCCATCCGCGGGCATAACCGATCACCCGAGATCATTCGTTGCGCCCGCTTGCAAATTCCGCCATGACCTTCCCATGACAAAACAAGCCTGCGCCCTTGCGGTCCATCTTCTCACCGCCACTGGGGCAGTATTTGCCATGCTGGCCATGCTGGCTGCCGTAGATGAAAACTGGAGCCTGATGTTCCTGTGGCTGGTGGTGGCATTCGCGGTAGACGGCATTGACGGCCCGCTGGCCCGGCATTTTGACGTCAAAAAGAACGCGCCACAATTTGACGGGGTGCTGCTCGATCTGATCATAGATTATCTGACCTACGTGTTTGTACCCGCCTACGCTTTGTTCAAATCCGGCCTGCTACCCGGCTGGACCGGCTGGATCGCCATCATAATTATCACCTTTGCCAGCGCCATGTATTTCGCCGATACTCGTATGAAAACAAAAGATAATTCTTTTTCCGGTTTTCCCGGATGCTGGAACATGGTGGTGTTGGTTCTGTTCGCGCTGACGCCAAATTTCTGGGTCATGCTGGCCATCGTCGTGGTGCTGGCGGCGTCCATGTTCATCCCGTTCAAGTTCATCCACCCTGTGCGCACGGAACGCTGGCGCTGGATTTCATTACCTAT
This sequence comes from Paracoccaceae bacterium, assembly GCA_965224795.1. Classification (GTDB taxonomy): domain Bacteria; phylum Pseudomonadota; class Alphaproteobacteria; order Rhodobacterales; family Rhodobacteraceae; genus NVTR01. The sequence goes on from CBDDAE010000001.1 coordinate 717,658, forward strand.
GACATTTGGCTGGACAATTTTTGCCGGCTGGGCCGCCTGGGTGGATTTCCACCCAGAAAGCTGGGCGCTCTGGGGGTTAGTTGTTACTTCAATCTATATCGTATTTGCTGGGGTGGCCCAGCAGATCATACCAGAGCGTGCGCACCCTAATGGATAAGCGCCGCCTAACTACTGTATTTGAAGTCACTGGTTCCGCCCTTGCCATCCTCTATGCGCTGCTGATCGCCTCAAACACCGGACGTGAGATATTGGGCTTCAGCCTGCTGCTTAGCTCGGCCTGCCTGTTCGCCGGCTGGGCGTTTTTAGACCGGCGCTGGGCGTTTTTCACTTTGCAATTTTTCTATGCCACCAGTGCCATTATCGGGCTAGTGCGTTGGGGCTGAAACAACCGCTCATAGTCGTAATATGCAGTTCACTATTCAAATATTTGCATAACCACACATACATTTCACGCCTTATTCTCTCCTCTAATTACTCCAAGTTTTGCTGGATATAAGATTTATGGTCGTCTGAATGATGAATCACCCTTTGTTCGCCAACATAGACGAAACAGGAACTGGAGATACAGATTCTCAGAACATATTTAAGTGAACTTGACCCGCGAATTAAGCTGGTAGTCGGAGTCATGTTACTTATGGTTGCGACTGCCCTTAAACTGACAGGTCCTGGCGAAGGGTCCATAGATGCCACAGCCGTTTACGTTGCCATTGTTGGTGCGATGGTGGTCCTTATTGCGATGATTCAGTTGGTTTTCTTAAAAAAATAACGCGCTGCTATTCTCACTAAACCCGCGTCAGTACCACCCCACCGACAATCAAAGCCGCCGCCAGCCCCTTGCCCCAGCCCATCCGCTCACCAAAGAACAACCAGCCGATTAACACTGCAAACAAGATTGAGGTTTCGCGCAACGCTGCAACCAAAGCAATCGGTGCTTGGGTCATGGCCCAAACGACGATGGAATAGGCCAGATAGGACGCGACAGCGCCGATACCGCCCAGTAGCCATGTGCGCCGATCCGCGCGCAATATCCCCGCGCCACGGCTAATCAATGCCACTGGCGCAAAGAAAATCGACGTTATGAACAACGCCCAGCCAACGAACGCAATCGGGTCACCCATCAGCCGCGCCCCGGTGCCATCCACCAAGGTATACCCCGCCGTGGCCATGGCTGATCCAAATGCGAACGGCACCAAGCGCCGACTTTCGCCGCTGGTGAACACGCCGCGCGCCATTAGTAATATGCCTGCCCCCAACACCAAGATGCCCAGAACTTCGCTGGTGCTGACCACATCAGTCAGCACAAATGCCCCGACGACCAGCACCATTAACGGCGCTGCACCGCGCGCAATCGGATACACCCGGCTTAAATCGCCCTGCTCATAGGCATAGGTCAAAAACAGCTGATAGCCGGTGCGGATCAGCCCGGATGCGATGATCCATGGCCATATATTTACCTCAGGCCACGGCCGCGACAGCGCCACCACCAGCCCGATCACTCCGTCGCCCATTGATAGCAACAGCATCGAAGTCATCTTGCTTGCACCGGTCTTGATCAACGCATTCCAAACCGCATGCAACAGCGCCGCCAACAGCACCGCGAAAAACACGGTCAGCGTCATATCAACAGCCCCGCCGCGCCCTCATGGCGCAGTAGTGCGACCTTGGTTTCCACGCCCCCAGCCCCTGAAAAACCGCCAAGGCTGTCGGCCCCTAGCACCCGGTGGCACGGGATGATAATCGGGATTGGATTGCCACCGCAAGCATTGCCCACAGCCTGCGCCGAGGCGTCCACGTCTTTGGCAATATCGCCATAGGTGCGTGTTTCGCCAAGCGGTATCGCTGACATGGCGTCGCAGACATCGCGTTGAAAATCCGACCCGGCAACGCGCATCGGCAGATCAAACTGGTCCAGTCGATGCTCAAAATACGCTTCCAACTGACGGCGCGCTTCGGTCAGTAATTCCGTCTCAGCACCTTCAACCACACCCTTCCACAACAGCCGCACAATCGCCCCGGCATCTTCATGCACTGCCAACTGCCCAAACGGGCTGTCCACCAGGGCGACTGGCATCAGATTGACCTAACCAAGCGCATTTTCACACCGCCCACAGATATCGCCATGGCTGTGTGTCCCCACATCCGGCAAGATTTTCCAGCAGCGCTGGCATTTCTCGCCGCTTGCCTTGGCAAAAACAACCGCCACACCGTCCACATCCGGCAACACAAACGCCCCTTCTGGGGCAACATTACCAGACACCGCAATATCCGACGTGATGCAAAGATCAGCAAAATCGACGCCTTCGATGATTTTTCGGGTCGCGTCATCCTGAACATAGACCACCGGCGCGGCTTCCAGGCTTGCACCAATATTCTTGGCCGTGCGCTCAACCTCAATCGCCCCGGTCACCACACGGCGCACCCGGCGCACGGCGTCCCACTTGGCGGCCAGATCCACGTCCAGCCAACCGGCGGATGTGTCATCAAAGTCCAGCAGATGAACCGAACTGTCATCGCCCGGGAATCGTTCCAGCCAAATCTCTTCCATGGTGAAAACCAGCACCGGTGCCAGCCATTTTGTCAGCCGGTGATAGACCATATCCAGCACCGTGCGCGCCGCCCGGCGTTCCGCCGTATCGCCATCGCAATACAAAACATCCTTGCGGATATCGAAGTAAAACGCGCTTAGATCAACGGTGGCAAAGGTGAATATAGCCTGAAAAACTCCTTGGAAATCAAAGGCTTTGTAACCGTCACGCACCACCACATCCAGTTCGGCCAGACGATGCAGCACCCAGCGTTCAAGTTCCGGCATGTCGCCCGCTTCAACCCGGTCCGCGTCGGAAAACCCGTTCAGATTGCCCAGCAAAAAACGCATGGTATTGCGCAATCGCCGGTAACTGTCAGCCACGCCTTTCAGGATTTCATCGCCAATGCGCTGATCGCTGGTGTAATCCACCTGCGCCACCCACAGCCGCAAAATATCCGCACCATACTGGCGGATCACCTGTTCGGGTGCGATGGTGTTGCCGATGGATTTGGACATTTTCATACCCTTGGCATCCAGTGTGAACCCCGCCGTCACCACGTTGCGGTAGGGTGCGTGCCCAGTGGTGCCCACCGATTGCAACAGCGAACTATGGAACCACCCGCGATGCTGATCGGTGCCTTCAAGATACACATCCGCAATGCCGTCATCTGTCCCGTCGGCCCGGTCACGCAGAGTGAAGGCATGGGTTGAGCCGCTGTCAAACCACACATCCAGTACATCCATGACCTGCACGTAATCATCCGCGCTGTAATCATCGCCCAGGAACCGCGCCGCAGCGCCGTCCAGGTACCAGCAATCGGCGCCTTCGGCCTCAAACGCCGCAACGATACGGGCGTTCACCGCCGCGTCGCGCAGTAAAAATCCCTCATCCGTTGGCAATACACCTTTACGCACAAAACAGGTCAGCGGCACACCCCATGCCCGTTGGCGTGACAGCACCCAGTCGGGGCGTGCCTCGATCATCGAATACAGCCGGTTGCGACCAGATTTCGGCGTCCAGTTTACGTTATCAATCTCGGTCAGCGCGCGTTCACGTATTGTCTTGCCAAACTGGTCCTGCCCATCGCCCACGGGCCGGTCAACAGCGGCAAACCATTGCGGCGTATTGCGGTAAATCACCGGCGCTTTGGACCGCCATGAATGCGGATAACTGTGCTTGATCTTGCCGCGTGCCAGCAAACCGCCAACCTCAACCAGCTTGTCGATCACCGCCTTATTGGCGTCGCCCTCTTTGCCGTTTGGCTTCAAAATCATCTTGCCGCCAAAGAACGGCAGATCGGCGCGAAATGAGCCGTCTTCCATGACGTTATAGGTGATCACCTGCTCCAGCATGCCAGCGTCGCGGTACAGCTCAAATTCATCCATACCGTGCGAAGGCGCGCAATGCACAAACCCGGTGCCGTCTTCATCGGTGACAAAGGGCGCATGGCGAAAATCACGCGGATCATCCCATTCGCCGTCGGAACCTTCGGACCCGGAAAGCGGGTGGGACAGTTGCAAATTCGCCAACTCGGTACCCGCGGCATCAGACGCCCGACGGTACATGCCCTCTTCCAGACGGGCAGATTTCATCACGTCGTCTGCCAGATTGTCGGCCAGAATGAACCGCTCTCCGATGGTTGCCCATGATTGCTCGGGCGTTTCGGTAACCTCATAAACCCCGTAGGAAATGTCATTGCGGAATACGACGGCTTTGTTGGATGGGATCGTCCAGGGCGTGGTGGTCCAGATTACTACTTTTGCACCAATCAAGTCGTGACCAGCGACAACGCTATCCCCCAGAAGAGGGTCCTTATGCGAACCTTGGCGAACAATATCCTTGTTTTTTGCCCCCACAACCGGAAACTTCACCCAAATGGTAAAGCTTTCCTTGTCATGATACTCCACCTCGGCTTCCGCCAGCGCGGTTTTTTCCACCGGCGACCACATCACCGGTTTAGACCCCTGATACAGCGTCCCATTCATCAGGAATTTCTGGAACTCAGCCGCAATCACAGCTTCGGCGTGGAAATCCATGGTCAGATACGGGTCAGCCCAGTTGCCGGTGACGCCCAGACGCTTAAACTCCTCGCGCTGCACTTCCACCCAACCGGCCGCGAATTTGCGACATTCCTGACGGAAATCAACGATATCCACCGCGTCTTTATCGCGGCCCTTTTGGCGGTATTGCTCTTCAATCTTCCATTCAATCGGCAAGCCGTGGCAATCCCAGCCCGGAATATAGCCAGCATCAAACCCCATCATCTGATGACTACGCACCACCATATCTTTCAGGATCTTGTTCAGCGCATGGCCAATATGCAGATGCCCGTTGGCGTAAGGCGGACCATCATGCAGCGTGAACTTTGGCCGCCCCTTGGCCGCGCGCAACCGGTCGTAAACGCCGATCTGTTCCCAGCGCTCCAGCCAGCCCGGCTCACGCTTGGGCAGGCCCGCGCGCATGGGGAAATCGGTTTTCGGCAGGTTCAGCGTATCTTTGTATTCTGTCTTTTCGGCGCACATTTTTGGCGTCCCTCGGTTCGATTGTCAGAAAATTTGCGAAAGCTTCGGCGCAGTTAGCCCATACGCCCTGTCCCGGCGGCCCATTATCAGAGCGCCGGGGTGATAATTCGAATGATAATTGCACATATGCAAGCCATAGGGACGGTTATAGAAGTGCCTGCGGCGATGGTCCAGAGCCTGCGACACCGCCACCCCTGTAAAGCCGCCCCAAGATGCATAAATAATACCAGAGCAACACGAAAGCCCGCCCGATGACCGCAATGCCCCCAAGGTTTGACATCACACCTGATCAGATCAGCGCCCAGATGCGCGTGTTTTATCTGGAAATTCGTGGCCATCCGGTGCTTGGTCCGGTGTTCATTGACCGGCTGGGCCGTGATCCCGACATATGGCGCAAACATGAAGCTAAAATCGCCAGCTTCTGGCGCAACGCTATCCTGCATGAACGCGGCTATGACGGGCGTCCGCAACAGGTGCATATGGCCACCACATCGGTGCAGCCCGAACATTTCCCGATCTGGCTGGACCTGTTTGAAGATGTAGCAATCCGCACACTGCCCGAAACCGCCGCCACCCCGTGGGTGGCACTGGCCCGGCGCATCGGTGACGCCATGCAAGGCGGCGTAGCAATGGCGCGCCAACCTGCAGGCAGCGTGCCGATCCTGCGTTAGGGCGCGGGTTTTTCCTGATCCCATTGATCCGCCATGCGCCGGTACACCCAGCCCAACCCAGCCAAGGACAGACCCAGCCCAAGAAACGACGCAACCCTAAGCAACCCGGTCAGCCCGGCCATATCGATCATGAACACCTTGGCGATGGTCAGCCCGATGCCCACCATCGCCACCCGGCGCAACAGCAATGAGCGCCGGTTAAACGCAAAGAACAACAGCGCCACCGAACCCAATAACATGGCAATCGTATAGGTATACAGTTCCGGTGCTGTGACCCCCGGCACGCTCAGATCACGCCCCTGCCAGAATCGCCGGATTTCAAAGCCGAAATAGCTGAAGGTAAAAATAGCAGACAAGGTCACAAATAACCCACGCAACCGGTGGTGGATATGGGGTAGTTTCCAAACCCCGATAGCCAGTATCAACGCCGGTACACCAAAGGCCACCAACAGACTATCAAACACCAATGGGCCCACCACATCGCGGGGAAAAATTCCCAGCAAATCCAACGGATTAACCACAATATAGAGCACGCCAAAACCTACCCCCGCCAACAGGCCATAGACAGACGCCAGCCCAATACGCACCCAACGCAACCACCCCCCGGCCTGTAGCCGATATAGTTGAACCAACATCAACATGAGCCAGATTGAGGCAAACAACGACACTCCCCAATGGGATTCGATCCCGCCGCCCAATGCCCGCTCTAGCAACACCGATGCCAAAACACCCGCTGTCAGCCAGATACCACTTTCCACTGTCAGGCGCGCAGTCTCGCGCGACCGCTCGGCCAGAATGATCCAGGCCGCGGCTAACAATCCAATACTGCCCAGATAGGCCAGCATCACTTCCCAAACGGGTGCACGAACCGCCCAGAAAACCCCCGGATCAAGCACCAACCGCCAGCCAATCACCACCACGCCCGCCTGCACAAACAGGCTTAGCAATGGCAGACCCAACCGCCGGTCAATCGCCGCCGCACCCACAACCATTACCCCTAGCGCAATGGTCAACGCCGCTGAGCTTAGAATGATCACCAGCGCAAAACTGATCATCGTCAGCGCCGCCAGCGCATAATACGCCACCCGGCGCTTATCAGCCCCATCCCGGCGCGCCACTTGCCCTGCGAAAAACACCATCAGCGCGGCAATAATGATCCCATGCGCCGCCCAGCGCCCGGCACCAAGCACCGGTTCCGGCCCCCAGAAAAATTCCAGCACCACCAAAGTCAAAGGCGCCAGCAACGCCGCCCCGCCTGACCATAGATGCGCCCGCGCGCCGCCAAACAATCCCCGCCAATGGGCAATCGCAGACCCAACAACCCCAATCCCGGCCAATACTGACACTGTCATAGGCGGTCCGGTTTCCGGTGGCCGTTCAAGCCCCGCGTCAAACAGCTGATAAAGATTGCCCCAATCCAGCGCCTGAAACGCCACAATGCCCAGAAACAAAACTGCGGGCAAAACCGCCAGATCGGCCAGCGCCTCAGCCCCCCGACACCACAACGCCGCCATCATATACAGAAAACACAGGCTGAATATCGCCAACCAAACCTCGGCCACCCCGGCATGGTCCAGCGCCACCAACGTGGCAATTGCACTTGCCCCCGCAAACGACCCAGCCGCCACACGGGTTGGAAATTCAGGCCAAACGACCCCGGCTTTTCCTTTGCCAAATACTCCAAATCCCGACATCAGTCCCGCACTGGCCGTCGCGCCAATATGGCTTGGCCAGACCGACATCCGCGGCAGCGTAATCGCCGCCACTGTCACCAGTAGTCCAAACGCCAGAAAATGCTCGCCCGCCGCCCCTGCCACGTAAATCATCCACGCCGCGCCAAAGGCCAGGATCAACGCCAGCGCCGATACCCAGGCCCAGCGCTTTATAGCATCCACCGCCAATGCAGTGGCCGCAACCAGTGCGAAATAGTAATAAAACAACTGCGGTGCATCGCTTTGGCCACCTATCAGAAATGGCGCTGCAACGGACCCCAATATCCCGACCACCGCCAAAAAAGGCCCGTAATACCAGCCCAATACAACAGCCACGCCCGACACCATCACCAGATAGACCAGCGCGGCTTCTGCCCCGATCAGCCCGTAAAGCTGGCGCGCTGACAACACGGCAGCAAACAGCGCCACCAGCCCGGCCCCGGCAAATGTGGATGGCAAATAGGCGGTGTGGCTGTCCGCCCCGTCCCCGGATCGACGGCGAATAAATTCACCGCCCCAGATCAATGCCACGCCAAAAAACGCCGCCCCCATGACCCGCCAGAACGGGCTTAGAAGGCCATTTTCCACACCGTATTGCACTAGAAATACACCTGCCAACGCCAGAGACAACGCCGCCACGGCCAAAAACCAGTTAGCCGCCAGCCAACTCGCCACCTTTTCAAAGGTTCCCGCCTTGAAAACAAAGGTTTTCGGTGGCCCCTTGGCAGGTTCTTCACTGGGCTCGTCCACCAATGTCGCGGCAATTTTTGACCCCTTGGCCCTCGCCCACGGATCAAAGGCGGCAGCTTTCTTGGGTTTCTCAGGTGCGAGCTCGGCTGGTTTTCCTGCTTCACTTAACCCGCGAAACCCGTCCTCAAGCCCCCGCATCCGCCGCTTTAGCCGCGACTGACCTACAAACAGAAAAACAATGGCTATCAATAGCCCCAGGCTGATCAATTCAAACATCTGTCCAGTATCCCTGCTGCGCAGGTCTTGGCCTGCTTTGGCATGAAACTACCCTGTGGCGCGTCTTCCGGCAAGTCACCCGCGTCTTGACAGGCATATAACATTTAGGGAAACTCCTAAATGATTCCCATAGGAGCATACAATGTCTAAACACACACATGGCGATCTGGCACATTTTGATATTACCGGTGCGGACGGCGCGCAGCTTGGCGCTTTTTATCACGCGGTTTTCGGCTGGGAAATTCAACCAAAAGGCCCCGGATATTCCAGCATCGCCACACCTGATAGCAGCCCCGATGGCGCGGTGATTGAAATGGAAAAAACTGGCATAACGCTCGGAGTAGCGGTGGAAAACCTCGACACCGCCCTATCGCGGGCAGAAACCGCCGGTGGTTCTGTGGTGATGCCAGTCACCGATAATGGCTGGGTCAAAAAGGCCCAGATCGCCGACATTGACGGAAATATCATCACGCTTATTCAAATGTAATGCTGGATAATCCTGATGAGCTGTTGCGCGCCTTATCGCACCGCGAACGTCGCCGCTTGCTGGTCCTTTGTCGCGACCGGCCCAGAACCGCCGGGGACCTGGCAAAGGATTCCGCCATGACCGGGGCTTCGGTGTCCGAGCATCTTAAGGTCCTGCGCAAAACCGGCCTTGCCCATGTTGAAAAGCAGGGGAAATTCTGGCTTTACCGAACTGACGTCGAATTTTTGAAGAAAGTTTTGTCCGCTTTGTCAGAAGAACTGCTTGAAAACTGAACAACCGGCGCCTGCGTTTTTCACCGCGAACAATCCGACAAGGCTTTGTGTTGCTGGCTATGGTACCCTGTGACAATCCGGGCTAGCAAGGCAGCCACTTAATTCTAAACCCGGTCGTTCCATATGAAAATTGCAATCGCAGGTGCCGGAATTGGCGGGTTGGCAGCGGCGGCGCTATTGGCAGCGGACGGCCACCAGATTGACCTGTATGATCAGTTTCATCAACCTGAGCCTGTTGGCTCCGGGCTGGTTATTCAACCTGTCGGGCTGGCGGTTTTGCACCATATAGGAACCGGCCAAATCGCCGAAAAATCTGGGCGGCGCATCACCCGGATGCTGGGGCATGAGTCCAATAGCGGCCGCCGCGTACTGGATGTTTCCTACAACCGGGCCGGGGCAGACAGGTATGGGTTGGCGCTGCACCGTTCCGCCCTGTTTGAAGCTGTTATGCAAGGTGCTATTTTCGCGGGGGCGCGTTTGCACACGAGTCATATTATTACCGGGGTGACACAGCCCCCACGACGTTTGCTATTTGCCGATGGCAGCCGCTCGCCCACTTATGGTCTGATCATCGACAGTGCCGGGGCCACGTCCCCCCTGTCACCACTTATCGGCAAACCGCTGCCTTTTGGCGCACTTTGGGGAACGGTTGACTGGCCAAAGGAAACCGAGCTGCCCAAAGACCAATTATCGCAAATGTATCGTCGCGCCGACCGCATGCTGGGGGTTTTACCCATTGGTCAGTTGCCGGGGCAATCCGGTGATAAAGCCACTATTTTCTGGTCTCTGCCTGCTGACAGCTACGCCCGGTGGCGCGCCCAACCACTGGCCGCCTGGATCAATGAGGCCACGGTACTTTGGCCGCAAATGGCACCATTTATCAGCCAGATTACCGATCATCACCAAATGACCATGGCCCATTACAGCCACGCCACCATGCGCAAACCCTGGCAGGACGGTATCGCCCATATCGGCGACGCCGCGCACCGTGCCAGCCCGCAACTGGGACAGGGGGCGAATATGGCACTGTTGGATGCTTTTGCGCTGGCCGCCGCCCTGCGCCAGACATCCGGGCGCGAAGCTTTGGCACTATATGCTAGATTGCGGCGTTGGCATGTTCGCCTGTATCAGGGCATGAGCTGGGCTTTCACCCCGCAATACCAGTCCAACAGCCGGATTTTACCAATAATACGCGACCAACTGTTTGCACCGGCGTCATTGGTGTTTCCAGCACCGTGGATCTTGTCGCGGCTGGTCTGTGGCGACTTGATAGAACCCTTCGCCGGATTGCCGCGCTAACGGTTATTTCACCCCAAACAACCCAACCAGCGCTCGCTTGACCAGCCCGGTCACGCCCGGGCGTTTTTGCACCCTAAATGGCAAGGGCCGACAAACTTCCATCGCCGCCACACCGACGCGCGCGGTCAGCGCGCCGTTGATAATACCTTCGCCAAAGCGGCGCGACAGTTTTGACAACACGCCGCCCCCGGCAATTGACCCGATCATATCATCGCCCACCGCCACGGCCCCTGTGGCCACCAGATGCGCCATAACAGATCGCGCCAGCCGCCAGCTGCCAAGCGCCCCAGCCCGACCACCGTAAATTTCCGCGATCCGCCGGATCATCCGGACATTGGCCACCAACGCGGTGGCCACATCAGCCAGCGCCAGCGGCACAATCGCCGTGACAGTGGCCACCTGACGCGCCGCCGCTTCAACCTCTCGCTGCGCCAGACCATCCAGTGGTGCAAGCAGTTCTGCCTCAGCCAGCCCCAGCTGCCCATCCGCATCAAACACATCGCCAATGCGTTCTGCCATCCGCGCCCGGCCCCATTCCAGTTCTGCCCGTCCACGGTAAAGCGCCAACAGCCGGTCAGTCACCCGCCGCGTCGCCCCCAGATCACCCGATGCCAGCGCCGCCGCTGCGGCCGTTTTAATACCATCAATCTTGCGAAGCCGCGAAAACGCCGCCCATTCGCGGACTATGATCCCCAGGCAGACCAGCAAAAACGCCGCCACCAGTGCAATCGCGATGTATCCAAGCGTGGTATTTCGCGCCACCAGCCCAGTGACAAAATCCCACGCCCATAGCGATAGCCCGAAACTGATGATCATCCCCAGCAGGCCAAAGAACCAGCGCCCCAGCCGCGATTTTGGCCGCGCACCCAGTTGCACCACCGCCTGCATCGCCCGCCCGGTTGGCACGATCTCCGCGACCTCAGGCACCGGAGGCGCGGTATCCGGGCGCATTGGTTTCTTGCGGGTTTTCGTGGGCTTTTCAGCGTCCAGATCGATCAGAACCGGCCCTTGGGGTTTAGCCATTTCACGCGCTCCAATTCATATGCACATCCGGCAGCTTTTCATCATTTTCAGCGCCATCCGTGCGCAGGTCTTCCACAAACCCGTGGCGGGCGTAAAACCGCAGCGCCCCGGTATTCGCCTGAAATGTCCACAGCTCCAGCCGGTCCGCCTGCCCCTTGGCATGATCCAGTAAAGCCGTTCCAACACCCCGACCGCGCGCCGCCGGTGCCAGATAAAACGCCTGAATATCCGCCCCTTGGCGGGCCAAAAACCCGACAACCGGGCCGTCGCGCGCGACTGTCATGTCACTTATCGCCAATAACATCTGCCCAAACCCCAGATATGAACTGGGGCTGTGAATGCGCGGCATCCAGTCAGTTTCATCAATCCAGCCGGTCAAAATGTCGGAAATTACCCCCGCATCCGCCGCCACCCCCGGTTCAATCACCACGCTCACAGCCGATCCCCGAACAAAAACTGCGCCGCCTTATCCAGCCTGATATGGGGCGGGCCCTCACCGGGTTTCAGGCTGATCGCTGCAGGGGCAAAGCGCATCACCTGATAATCCGCATCCAGCCATTTTTCCGCCCCCTCACGCGCCGGGCCCAATATTCGCGCCGGATCATCCGGCAATTCACCCGGGTAAAACGCTGCCCGTTTGCCATTGATCAAAGTGCCGCGCACACAATCCAGCGCCGTGCCCTTGTGATCAATCGTTTCCTCTACGGTCGCCCGCAGCGCCGCGACTGACATCGCCGCCGTTTCCGCACCGCTGAAATCGGCCCGCCCGCGTGCTTCTTTTACCAGAGCTTCCATAATCCCGGTCAGGCGGGCATGTTGATGGTGGTGCAAATGGTCGGCCTTGGTGGCGGCGAACAATATCTTTTCCACCCGCCTGCCCCGCACCAGCCGCGACAAAATACTGTTAGTGCCGGGACGAAACGCCGACAGAATATCGCCCATGGCGTGGCGCAAATCCTCAACCGCCTGTGGCCCCGCATGGATAGCCCCCAACGCATCCACCAGTACCACTTGCCGGTCGATCTTGGCGAAATGATCCCTAAAGAACGGCCGCACCACCTTGGATTTATAAGCCTCATAGCGGCGCTGCATTTCCCGATGCAAACTGCCCCGCTTGGCCCCCTCAGAACCCAGCAACGGCGCAAACGTCAAAACCGGCGAACCCGCCAGATCACCAGGCAGCAAAAATCGCCCCGGCGTGCAATCGGAATACCCGGCTTCGCGCGCGTCCCCCAAATAACCCGCAAACGCCGCCGCCAACCCTTGCGCTACCGGTTCATTCAGTTTCGCCGCGCCATCGGTTTTACCCGCCAGTGCCAGAAATTCCGCCGCCATGTCACGGCCTTGCAACCGTTTGAATGTTTCATCCGACCACTGGCCATAGCTTTTATCCATCAACGCCAGATCAAGCAGCCACTCGCCCGGATAATCGACAATATCAATATGCACCGTGCGCGGCCCCGACACCGCACCTAAAATGCCGCCGGGCTGAACCCGCAATGACAACCGCAACTCAGAAATCGCCCGCGTACTTTCCGGCCAAACCGGCTTGTCCGATAACAGCGCCTCCAAATGCGCTTCATAGTCAAACCTTGGCACAGTATCATCTGGCTGCGGGCGCAAATACGCCGCCCGTATTGCCCCGCTGGACGCGCCCAGAAGCTGTGGCATCCGCCCACGATCAATCAGATTAGCCACCAACGACGTGATAAACACTGTTTTGCCAGCCCGCGACAACCCGGTCACGCCCAGCCGGATCACCGGTTCAAACAGCGCCTCAGATACCGAAACCTGTACTGTATCAACCCCGCGCACCAACCGGTCCGCCATGTCGGAAAATACCAAAACCCCTGCCCCTTTAGTCGTTCTCTGGAACATAAGGCGGCAGGGCAGCGTTTGGTAGGGGTCTATTTATCCGCCCATCAATTTCGCTACCCCAGCGGAGTGTTAATAAATCATTAATACCAGAAAATTGCCACTATTAGGTCGTTTTTGGAAATTAATCCCTCACTTGAAAAACACGCTTGCCCAACAGGGCGTTTGATCCGGTACATGAGAGTAAAACAATGAAAAAGACAGCAATCCTTATCAGCCTGGCCGCCTTGACGGCCTGCACAGATTTTCCCGCCCCAACAACCAACCTGGCACCGGCCACTGGTACGGCAGGCGTGACAATTGGCGGTGCAGTATTGGCATCTGCCCACGACGGTACAGCGTTTGACGTAACAATAGACGGCACAGCCTATACGGTAACCCGCGACTCCTCTTTGGACCACGGTGTGTTTCGCGCCGGCAAAAACACTTCAGGCGCTGGATTTCTTGTCTTAGCGCTTGACGGAAAAACTTCTAACGGCGCTATGACAGCCTCTGTCGCGGCGCAATCCATCGGTGGTTCCCAAAGTCAGGGCGCAGCCTTTTCCCGAATAAACAATACTGCGATGCCCACAGTGGGCAGCGCCAATTTTTCAGGCCAATACGTAGGAAACATTCAGTTTGGCCGTACATTCATGGTCACGGGTAATGCCGACTTGTCTGCGGATTTCGGTGCTTCAACCATATCCGGTTCAATCTCTGACCGCAAAATGCTTTTTGCCAATGGTAGCCTATATAGCCACATGCAGAATGCCACTTTGGACACAACTGCCATTGATGGAACCGGCGCTTTTTCGGGTACTGTAACCGGCGGTGCCGTCAGTTCTTTCGGTAGTACAACAGATGTTTCGTCTGGCTATTCTGGTTTAATTGGGGGTTCTACGGGCAATCAGGTTGCCGGTGCAGTCCAGATCGATAAGGTCTACACCGGGATCAGTGGCGTCCACGGAATTGAAATCGGCGTGTTTCTGGGCGAATAAGTCTGCGTCAATTGGCGGGCGGCCTTTAGCCCGGCATCCGGTTCCTTGCGAATTCTCTCTTCGAATGGAGCTCGATTAACTGGACATTGCGCGACGCGACGTCCCGCGCTATCCCGGCCCCATGCCCAGATACGCCCTAAAAATTGAATACCACGGCTCGCCCTACCACGGCTGGCAACGCCAAAAATCGCACCCTTCTGTACAGCAGGCCGTGGAGAGCGCCCTGCGTAAGCTTGAACCTAACGCACCTGACATTGCCGCCGCCGGGCGCACCGATGCCGGGGTTCATGCACTGGCACAGGTGGCCCATTGCGAGCTGGAAAAAGACTGGGATCCGTTTCGCCTAAGCGAAGCGTTGAATTATCACCTGAAACCGCAACCCATTGCGATTGTTAACGTATCCCGTGTGGCGGATGATTTTCATGCCCGGTTTTCCGCAAAGGAACGGCGCTATATGTTTCGCCTGATTGCCCGGCGTGCCCCCGTCACCCATGACAAAGGCCTTGTTTGGCAGGTGCCCCATTCGCTTGATCTGACTGCCATGCAACAAGGGGCGGCGCATTTACTGGGCAAGCATGACTTTACTACCTTTCGCAGCACCGATTGTCAGGCGCAAAGTCCGGTAAAAACACTTGATCAACTGGATATCGCGGCTAAACCCTACCCCGGCGGCATGGAGTACAGGTTCACCGTTCGGGCTAAAAGCTTTTTGCACAATCAGGTGCGCAGTTTTGTCGGCACATTAGAGCATGTGGGCTCTGGCAGCTGGCAACCCGATGATGTGAAACGCGCCTTACAGGCCCAGGACCGGGCCGAATGTGGTACCGTTTCTCCGCCCCAAGGCCTGTATTTGGCCGGAGTTTCCTATGATCCGGACCCTTTTACGGTTAAGTGATTCTTAATACTGCACTCGCCACTGCCTTGATTGCAGCCATGTTTTACAGACGTTTCCTCGGTCGCTTGGAAACAGTGTTAACCATAATCCAATCATTATCGACAAAAATCACACAGTTTTTAGCCATAAACGCCGTTACACGCTGCTGCCCTTTTTCTGCCCCGATTGGCTGGAAAAACAGCATCAAGATTTTTGTTGGAGAAGAAACATGGAATTCACAACCATCACATTCGACCAGATCGCCCTGGCAACAATGGCATGTATCGCATTGCGCGAAGTCATGATCCTGACCCTGCCAGACACCATTGCCGGCCCAGGTGGCTGGTTGGTAAATACTTGCGGTGAAGAAGCCTAAGACCTGCCTTAAGCTGCCGTAATTGCTGCCGAAACGATCCGCGCAGCAGAGAATTTAAATTCCGGTATCTTACCAAACGGGTCCAGGCTTGGATTGGTCAACACATTGGCCGGGGCCTCTGAGTAACAAAACGGCATGAACAACATGCCCGGCGTTACATCCCGATCCGCCCGCAACATCAGCGTTATCGCGCCGCGACGGGTTTCCACCGTCACTTGCTGACCCCTCTCAAACCCCATTTGTCCAATATCGCGCGGATGCATCGACACCACAGCTGTCGGTTCCTGCGCATTCAAAGCGCTCGAAGTCCGCGTCATCGATCCTGTGTGCCAATGTTCCAGCATCCGCCCGGTGGTCAGAACCAGCGGAAAATCTTCATCTGGTAATTCATCAGGCGGCAGCAGGTCGGCAGGCACGATTTTCGCCCGCCCGCTGGCCGTCGGAAAACCTTTGGTAAAAATCACTGCATCGCCCGGAACATCCGCGCCTTTCGCCGGATAGGTTACCGCGCCCTCGGCCACAATCCGATCCCAACTTATATTGTTCAGCGATGGCATCATCGCGGCCATTTCAGCGTAAACATCTGAAATATCACCGTATTTCCAATCTGCACCCACCCTTGCGGCCAGCTCAACAATCAATTCCCAGTCCTGGCGCGCCTGCCCGGGTGGATCAATTGCCGGGCGCCCAATCTGCACCTGACGGTTGGAATTGGTGTATGTGCCTGTCTTTTCCGCCTGACTGCTGGCCGGGAAAATCACATCGGCATGCCAGGCGGTTTCGGTCATGAAGATGTCCTGCACCACCAGATGATCCAACTTGGCCAAAGCAGCGCGCGCATGCGTCTGATCCGGGTCCGACATCGCCGGATTTTCGCCCATCACATACATGCCCTTGATCATATCGTCATGGATGGCGTGGATTATTTCTACCACCGTCAGCCCGCGCGCAGGGTCAAGCGAGCGACCCCATGCATCCTGATATTTCCCCCTGATGTCAGCGTCTTCCACTGATTTGTAATCCGGAAAAAACATTGGGATCAGACCGGCGTCAGACGCACCTTGCACGTTATTTTGCCCGCGAAGCGGATGCAGCCCGGTGCCTTGGCGCCCGACCTGCCCGGTAATCAGCGACAGCGCAATCAGACAGCGCGAATTATCGGTGCCGTGCACATGTTGGCTAATCCCCATGCCCCAGAATATGATCGAATTCTTGCTGGTCGCATAAAGCCGCGCAATTTCACGCACGTATTCTGCGTTAACCCCGGAAACATCCTGCATCGCCTCGGGCGTGAAATCGGCAACCTTGGCTTTCAGCGCCTCAAACCCATTCACATTTGCCGCGATATAGGCGTCATTTGTCAGGCCTTCGCTGATGATCACATTAATCATCGAATTCAGCAGCGCCACGTCAGTTCCCGGTTTAAAAACAACAGGGTGGCTGGCATGTCGGCCCAACCGCTGGCTGCGCGGATCAATCACAATCAGCTTGGCCCCGCGTTTCGCCGCCTGCTTGAAATAGGTCGCCGCCACCGGATGGTTTTGCTCAGGGCGCGCGCCGATAATGATAATGCAGTCGGCATGGTCCGCATCGGTGAACGGGGCGGAAACCGCGCCGGAACCGATGCCTTCCAACAGCGCCGCTACGCTGGACGCATGGCACAGCCGGGTGCAGTGATCGACATTGTTGGTGCCAAACCCATGGCGGATAAGCTTTTGAAATAAATACGCTTCTTCGTTAGAACCCTTGGCCGAGCCAAAGCCACACAGCGCCCCGCCGCCATCGCTTCCGATGATGCCGTTGAACCCGTCACCGGCCACCTGCATCGCCTCTTCCCAACTGGCTTCTCGGAACACATCCAGCATGGTGTCAGGTGTCAGCCGCATATCACCGCGCTTGGGCGCATCGTCGCGTCGGATCAGCGGTTTGGTCAGCCGATCCTTGTTCAGCACATAATCATAGCCAAACCGTCCCTTGATGCACAGCTTACCGCGGTTGCCGGGGCCGTTTCGGCCATCAACTTTGACGATGTGATTGTCCTTCACCGATATTTCAGTCTGACAACCCACACCGCAAAATGGACAGACGGAATTCACCGTTTTATCGGCGTAAACCTCACGTTTGGTAGCATCATCATTCAGCAGCGTCTTTTCCATCAGCGCCCCGGTCGGGCAGGCCTGAACGCATTCACCACAGCCCACACAGGATGACAGACCCATGGGATCAGCCATATCAAACACCGGCACAGCACCCGTGCCGCGCGACGTCATGCCGATCACGTCATTCACCTGCACATCGCGACACGCCCGTTCGCACAGGGTGCAAGAAATACAGGCATCCAGATTGACAGCAATCGACGGATGGCTGGCATCACGAAAGACACTATCCACCGGAATTTCGAGCCCCGCGCCGGGCCGACCAGACGGAAAATGCGTCTCGCCCAGCCCGGCCAGCTCCGCCTGACCCCAAAAATGTGCATCCGGGTCCGGGCTGACATCACGCGCCGGCATATCGCTGGCCAGCAGATCAAACACCAAACGTCGGCTGGTTTCCACGCGGGTGCCACCAGTATTCACCACCATACCGGCACTTGGCATCCGCACACAGCTGGCGGCTAGAACTCGCTCACCCTCCACTTCGACCATGCAAGCCCGGCAATTTCCGTCGCTGCGGTATTCCGGGTCGTCCTTAAAGCACAGATGCGGGATTTTGGTGTCATGACGCTTGGCCACGGCCCAGATGGTTTCCCCCGCTGCGGCCGCAACCGTCACGCCGTCCAGCGTGAATTTTACCGACCCGCTCATGTCAGTTCCTCCGGGAAGAATTTGATCAGATGCGCCACACAATTGGGTGCCGCCTGCCCCAATCCGCAGATAGAACTATCAGACATAACCTGCATTAAATCCGCAATCAGCGGTTGATCCGGCGCTGTTTCTTGCAGTAATCGAACCATTTTGTCGGTTCCGGCCCGGCACGGCGTACACTGGCCACAGCTTTCATGTTTGAAGAATTCCATGGTGTTTAAAACCGCCTCGCCCACTGAATCCTGATGCCCCAGAATAACCACCGCGTGGCTGCCGATAAAACCACCATCCGGCTCAAACGTGCCAAAATCCATCGCCCGGTCCGCCATGGAAGCGGGGAATATTCCGCCCGAAGCGCCGCCCGGTAAAAACGCTTTGAATTCATGGCCTTCCGCCATGCCGCCGCAATATTCGCTAATCAACCAGTTCAGGGTGATGCCCGCCGGGGCCAGTTTGACGCCGGGATCCGCAACCCGCCCAGACACCGAATAGGACCGCAAACCATTATGCCCGTCACCGGCCCCCTGGTCGGAAAACCACTTTGCCCCATTGGCCAGAATATCCGGCACCCAGGCCAGCGTTTCGATGTTATGGTTCAGGGTGGGCCGCCCAAACAGCCCGACTTCGGCGATATAAGGCGGGCGATGGCGCGGCAATCCGCGCTTGCCTTCAATGCTTTCCAGCATGGCGCTTTCTTCACCGCAGATATAGGCGCCAGCACCGCGCCGCAGCTCAATCGGCGTACTTAGCAAACCCGCCTTGTCCAACGCCGCCACCTCACGGCGCAAGATTTCCAGCGCCGCCGGGTATTCATCACGCATGTAGATGTAGATCCGTTCGCACCCAACCACATGTGCCGCAATCAGCGCGCCTTCCAGCATCCGGTGCGGCGTGCTTTCCAGCCACCAGCGATCTTTGAAGGTGCCCGGCTCGCCCTCATCACCGTTTACCGTCATCAGCCGCGGGCCTTCATACCCCCGCACAAATCCCCATTTCTTACCGGCTGGAAACCCGGCCCCGCCAAGACCGCGCAACCCGGCATCTGACATGGTGGCTATCGCATCATCACCGGAAATTTTGCCCGTCTGAATGCGCGCCAAAACCTGGTATCCGTTAACAGACTGATAGGCCTCCAGCGTTTCGTAATCCGGAATTTCTGGCGTGTCAGCCGCAGCCGTTGCCATGATGATCTTTTCAACATTGGCATCATCGACAGCCCGCTTACCCACCTGCGCCGCAGGCGCGTGATCACAGCGCCCGATGCAAGGCACATGTTGCACCCGCACGCGTGTTGGGTCTGTGCTAGCCTCCAACTTTTCGATCAGACCGACAGCCCCCGCCATGGCACAGCTTAGCCCGTCACAGACACGCACAGTTAGCGGAGCAGGCGCATCTTCACCCTCTTTCACAATATCAAAATGGTGGTAAAAACTTGCAACTTCAAAGACTTCCACCTGTGCCATGCGAAACAGCTCGGCTAAAGCCGCCAAATGGCGCGCATGCAAACAGCCGATACCGTCCTGGATCAAATGCAGCGCTTCGATCAACAAATCCGACCGACGTTCCATGTCGCCAAGCAGCATCGCCACCTCGGCCAGCGCGGTGTCTTCCACCTGCCTCCCTTTGGGAAGACTGACATCGCGTTTCTGAGATTTGGAACGTAAATCGGCACCCATTTCAGGTCTCCTATAGCTGACAAAACAAAACCTACGCTTTTTCACAGCAACAACAATGATCAAGCACGACATCGGTATAATCAGTTCCGACACCAGCACCTGTCCAAACAGGTCGTTTTCTTCCCGGAATCGGTCAGGAATGGCGTGACGCCGCCCTTTTCTTGGGGCAGGTTTGAACCGTAAAGGAAACCGCCATGCCCCAAGGCCCACTTAAAACCCACGAGATCCCCGACATGGGGATCACACTGCCTGATGGCACCCGCCTGTCCGCGCGGGTCTGGATGCCAGACGATGCGCGCGACAACCCGGTCCCGGCAATCCTTGAATTCCTGCCTTACCGCAAGCGCGACGGCACAGCCGCGCGTGACGCCACAACGCACCCGCACTTTGCCAGACACGGCTATGCCTGCCTGCGGGTCGATATGCGTGGCAATGGCGACAGCCAAGGCGTGATGGATGACGAATATTCGCCCCGGGAACTGGCCGACGGTGTTGATGTGGTCAACTGGATTGCCGCGCAGGACTGGTGCAGTGGCAATGTCGGCATGATGGGCATCAGCTGGGGCGGGTTTAACGCGCTGCAAGTGGCGGCCCTTGCCCCTAAGCCCTTGAAAGCAATTGTAACTGTCTGTTCCACCGTCGATCGGTTCGCCGATGACATCCACTATAAAGGCGGCTGTTTGCTGAACGCCAATTTTGGCTGGGGGGCGACGATGCTGTGCTATTCATCCCGCGCGCCAGACCCGGCGCTGGTCGGTGATAAATGGCGCGAAATGTGGCTGGAACGGCTGAACGACGAGCCCTTCCTGACCACCCTTTGGGCCAGCCACCAACACCGCGACGCCTATTGGAAACATGGCTCGGTTTGCGAAGATTATTCTGCCATAAAAGCCGCCACACTGACCATTGGCGGCTGGCGAGATGGCTACAAGAATGCGCCACAATCGCTGTTGGAAAATCTGGATGCCCCCACCAAAGCCATCATTGGCCCGTGGATCCACAAATACCCACATATCGCTGCACCTGAACCACGCATTGATTTTATCGGCGAAACCTTGCGCTGGTGGGATCATTGGCTGAAAGGCCTCGACACTGGCGTAAAAACTGACCCGGATTTGCGGCTGTACATGCTGGAACAGGGGGCCACTTCAACCGACGCAGCCAACGGGTGTTGGATCAATCAGGACTTTCGCAATGCGCCACAAAAGGTGCTGCATTTGGGGGCCAAAGGTCTGGGCGAAATCGCAACCCCTTTCACAGTCAATATTGATTGCCCCGCCAGTACGGGATTGTCTGGCGAAGAAATCTTTACGGTTTGGCCCGGTGGCGCGTTCACGGCCGGACAATCGGCCGACGACGCCCAATCAATCTGTTTTGACACCGACCAACTGGACGCGGATCTGTCTATAGTTGGTGCAGTTCGGGTGGATTTGACCCTGACCAGCACTACCCCGGTTGCCCAGATAGCCGCCCGTCTGTGCGAGGTTGATGCGCAAGGCAAATCCCATCTGATAACAACTGGCGTTTTGAACCTGACCCACCGTGAAAGCGCCCAAAACCCGGCGCCCCTGCCGGTTAACACCCCATTCACCGCCAGCCTGAACCTGGACCAGATCGCTTACAGACTGCCCGCCGGGTCACGCCTGCGCCTGTCCCTGTCCAACGCCTATTGGCCACTGATCTGGCCCGCGCCAGGGCACACGAAACTGGGCCTGAGTGCCGGAAAGATCAGCCTGCCGCTTTTGCACGAAAATACAGATAATCCTGTGGAATTCACGGCTCCTGAAACACCGCCAACCATGAATGTGCGAACCATCAGGGACGCCAGCCAAAGCCGCGACATCACGACAAACCCTGAAACCGGCTTATTATCAGTGGCTTGCGTGGACGACGCCGGCGAGGTCGAAGACCTGGAGCACGGATTGATCAACGGCACAGTTGCGCGGGAATGGTGGGACATTCACCCCTATGATCCCCTGTCCGCCCGGGCCCGTGCCCATTGGAGCTATCGCAATGCGCGCGGCGATTGGAGCGTTCGAACCGAAACATTTTCAGAAATGTGGTCAGACGTGCAAGCCTTCCACTTTACGGCCCGTATTGAGGCCTACGAAGGTGAGAAATTGATCTTCGAAAGAGATTTTTCAAATTCCATCCCACGCGATCTGGTGTAAGCCTTGTTCAGCTCTCAATATCAGCTGGGCTGATGGGCTGCCCCGCGCCAATCAGCGCAATCGCCCGCAACACCCGATCAAAACTGACCCGCGCCCGTTTCACCGTATGGCGGGCACGTAAATGGCCATGCACCAACCCCTTATCTTCCAGCCAAAACGCCTGCCCGCCTGCCCCATTGATTGCCAAAGCATAGCGTTCTGCATGGTCCGCAAGCGGGTCACATTGCGCCGAGGTTGCCACCGTAACCGGCAGGCCGGAAAAGTCATTATCCGACAATGGGATCATATGTTCCGCGCCACCCGGGCGCTGATCCTCGGAAAAAGCATCGCTTACCGACATGATTTCAGCCCTGGTCAACATTGGTGCAAATGCGTGTTCTTCCATCGACCCGCCGTCTTGTATCACCCCAAGTCCGGGATAGATCAGCACCTGCCCGATAATATCGCCAACCTGCCGATTGGCGTGAACCACACTAGCCGAGATAAAGCCCCCCGCACTATCGCCCGCCGTGATAATCTTACCGCCACGGCTTGCCCGCAGCCAATCCAGCGCTGTCTGAAAATCATCAATACCATCGGCGCGGGCATGTTCCGGCATTAACCGGTAATCAACCGCCACCACATCAAACCCAGTGGCGTCGCAGATTTCAGCGCAGACGTCATCATGGCTGTCCAACCCGCCCAGCATGTAACTGCCGCCATGGGCATAAAGAACAGTGACCCCGGACCCTGATTCCTGATAGCACCGCACCGGCACGCCGTTTGCGTCTTTATCTGCCGCGTTCACCCCAGCCGGGTAGCCCTGAAAAAACACCCGGCACATGGCGTCATAAATACGCCGTTGCTCGGCAATGCATTTGTGAAATGTCTCCGGCGGATACCACTTTTCGGTCTCGCGAATAAACGCCCATGTTTCGGCATCAATCAGCGTGTCATAATCCGGCATCAATCCGCACTCAGGAACGGCGCGGCCTGCATGGTGTCGGGCACCTTGGCCCCCATCCGCCCCAGCAAAGTCGGCGCCAGCGCCAGTTGATCCAACACCACGTCTTCCGCCGGGCCATCTCCACCGCCAAACCAGTAAAACGCCACATCCTGCTGATCTTCACCGCGCCCGCCATGGTGGCCGCGATCCGATTGGCCGTGATCGGATGTCACCGCCACTTCATACCCCGCTTCCAGCCACATCGGCAGAAAATGCGCCAACATCGCGTCCAGCTTATTGCAGGCACTGTCCATTGGCGTGCTATCATGGCCAAACCGGTGCCCCATACTGTCCAAAGTGCAGGAATGATAGATGCCGTAATCAATGCCAAACCGCGTGATCAGCATACTGAGCGTCGCAAATAAATCCGCATCGCACGGTGTCATCTGATTGTCTCCACCCGCCGCCGTCATGGTGTGAAACCGGCCATGGGTGATGGGGCCGCCCGGTTCATCATATTCAATATCGCGCACAAAATCCCACGGCGCACGATTGAAAAATTCCGACCAGAATGAATGCGTCACCGCCCCGGTTTTACCACCAGCCGCCACAACCTGACTGAAAATATCCGCCTGCGGCAGCCGCGATATCGCTTCATTCGAAACCACGCCATGCACCTGCGGCGTCACACCGGTATGGATGCTGGCGTAACACGACGCTGATGTTGACGGCAAAACCGAACGCATCTTCCACACCCTTGCCGCGCCAGATTGCACCCAGCCTTCAAGGTTGCCGTTCAAGCGGCGCGCTGCACGCCACGGTTGGCCATCAATGATAATCAAAAGGGTTTTGCGTTTCAGTGCCATTATGCTTCCAAACTATAGATACCTTTCCCCAATCTGTACCTATTTTGCAAATCCTAAGCTATCCCAAATTGCGACTTGAAATAGTCGCAAATTAGCATCATCTAGCGGACAAGCAGTAAATTCTGAGGAACCAATGAATTCATCGGCAATTGAAACCCGCCTGCGTGTGGCGACATGGAACCTCTGGTGGCAATTTGGCCCCTGGCAGGACCGCGCCCCGGCGATTATTGCCACGCTTAAGGAAATCGACGCCGACATCATCGCCCTGCAGGAAGTCTGGGATGATGGCGACAATAATTTCGCCGCCCAACTGGCCGCTGAACTGGGATATCACCACATCTATGCACCGGGTGCACGCCCCAACGGCATCCACCTGGGCAACGCAATCCTGTCGCGCTGGCCGATTAGCAAGCATGAAATCATAGCCCTCTATGACGACCCCAAAGCCCCGGAATTAAGGGTAGCAATTCACACCGAAATTGACGGCCCTCGCGGTAAGTTGCCGGTGTTTTGCACCCACCTGAATTGGCGCCAGCAAGATAGCCATATCCGCCAGAAACAGGTGGCTGAGCTGGCAAAATTTATTGACGACAAAGGTACCGGTAAATACCCGCCAATCCTGTGTGGCGACTTCAATGCTGATCCGCAGGCGAAGGAAATTCGTATGCTCACCGGACAAACATCGGTGCCAGTAAAAAACCTGGTCTTCCATGATGCCTGGTCATTTGTACATCCGACCGAGCCGGGTTTCACCTGGGACAACGCCAACCCCCATGTGCTTGATGGCTTTGAACCAAACCGCCGGATCGACTATATTTTTACAGGTTGGGCCCGGGGACAAGGTCTGGGTCATATCGTTGATTGCGAAATCAAAGGCACCGGGCCGATCAACGGCACATGGCCAAGCGATCACTACGCCGTGGTGGCAGAGCTACGCTACTAATACACATCTTCTTTTCAAAAATACCGCCGCCGGAGGCATTGATTTTTCGCAGAAAAATCGCCCCTAGTTCCCAGCACTTTCCATTTTACGACTTGCCAGAACCTGTTCCAGCCAGCCGATTTTCATCTCGGGCACGGAACTTAGCAATAGGTCGGTATAATCATCAAACGGTGGCGCCAGAACCTCGCTTTTTGGCCCATAGCGCACCAGCTTACCCTGAAACATCACCGCAATTGAATCTGCGATGGCCTTCACCGTCGCCAGATCATGGGTGATGAACAGATAGGCCACGTCTTCCTGTTTTTGCAACCGCAACAGCAGCTTCAATATCCCGTCCGCCACCAGTGGATCAAGCGCACTTGTTACCTCATCACAGATAATAAGCTTGGGCTTTGCAGCCAGCGAACGGGCAATACAAACCCGCTGTTTTTGTCCGCCTGACAGTTCCGCCGGATAGCGGTCAAAAAATTCTTCGCCCATTTCAATTTCGTCAAGCAACGCAATGATTTGCTTACGCTTTTCAGCACCACGCAGACCAAAGTAAAACTCCAACGGTCGCCCGATGATCGTGCCCACAGTCTGACGCGGGTTCATCGCAGTGTCGGCCATCTGATAGATCATCTGCAACTGGCGCAAGTCTTCCTTGCTTCGCCCGGCCAAATCCCGGCTAAATGTCTGATCGCCAAACAGAACTTCGCCCTGAAACGGCGGTAACAGCCCGGTAATGACCCGTGCCAGTGTTGATTTTCCGGACCCGCTTTCGCCGACAACCGCCAGCGTTTGCCCCGGATGCACCTCCACCGTCACATCGGTCAGAACCTGTACCTTATTGCCGTAAGCGGCGGAAATATTTCGCGCTACCAGCACCGGATTATCGGTGGGTTTCTTTTCCTCATGGTCAATGGAACGCACCGACACCAGCGCCTGGGTATATTCTTCCTGCGGGTTGGTGATGATATTTTCGGCCGTGTTTCGTTCCACCTTGGCGCCCGCACGCAGCACAATGATCTCATCGCTGACCTGCGCCACAACCGCCAGATCATGGGTGATATACAGCGCCGCAACGCCAGTGTTACGAATGGCCTTTTTGATCGCCGCCAGCACGTCAATTTGCGTGGTCACATCCAACGCCGTGGTCGGTTCATCAAAGATAATCAAGTCCGGTTCCGGCACCAGCGCCATCACCGTCATGCACCGCTGCAACTGCCCCCCCGACACCTGATGCGGAAACCGCGAACCGATGTTTTCCGGGTCCGGCAGGTTCAGCTCGCCAAACAGCCGCACTGCGCGTTTTTCCAGCTCGGCCTTAGTGCCGACACCATGTTCCAGCCCGGCCTCGATGACCTGCTCCATCAATCGTTTGGCCGGGTTGAACGACGCCGCCGCCGACTGCGACACATAGGTGACTTCCTTGCCCCGCAATGCGCGAAAGCCTGACACCCCACCCTGTAAAATATCGCGTCCGTTCAGAAAAACCTGCCCGCTTAGCCGGATTGTACCGCGCCCATAGCCCATGGACGCCAAGCCAATGGTGGATTTCCCGGCACCGCTTTCACCGATCAGACCCAGCACTTTTCCCTTTTCCAGGGTCAGCGATACATCTTCTACAATCACCAGGTTTTGCGCCGGTTCGCCGTCCGGAAAAATCGTTGCCTCAATCTTCAGGTTGCGAATATCCAGGAATTCTTTGCTCTCTGCCATGTCCTTAGCCACCGCGCCCGCCTTTCAAATCAGAGGTGCGGTTCAGCACCCAATCAGCCACCAGATTGACTGAAATCGCCAGCACCGAAATCGCCGCCGCAGGCACCAGTGCCGCACCGATACCAAACACGATGCCCTCTTTGTTTTCCTTCACCATGCCACCCCAGTCAGATGCGGGCGGTTGAACGCCCAATCCCAGAAACGACAGCGTTGATAGAAACAGTACCGCAAAAATAAACCGCAGCCCCAACTCGGCCACCAAAGGCGACAAAGCATTGGGCAGGATTTCCCGGAATATCACCCATTTCAGCTTTTCGCCCCGCAGCTTGGCCGCCTCAACGAAATCCATAACGTTGATATCCACAGCCACCGCGCGCGACAGCCGGAATACTCGCGTGCTGTCCAAAAACCCCATCACCAGGATCAAAACCAACATCGTTACCGGCATAACTGACAACACCACCAGCGCGAAAATCAGCGTCGGAATGGCCATAATCAGATCAACGCTACGCGACATAACCTGATCGATCCAGCCGCCCATCACTGCCGCTGTCAGCCCCAGAATGGACCCCAAAGTGAATGACAGGATGGTCGCCGCCGTGGCGATAACAATCGTTGTACGCCCACCGTAAATCATCCGGGTCAGCAGATCGCGGCCAATATTGTCTGTGCCCAGCCAATGCTCGGCACTGCGCGGCTCCCACACATCACCAACGATTTCCGCCAGACCGTAGGGCGCAATCCATGGTGCAAATATTGCCATCAGGAAAAACGCAGCGGTCATGAAAATACCGATCAGGGCTGATATTGGAATTCTCATTTCGGATGCCTCAGCCTTGGGTTGCTTATAATAGCAACCAGATCGGCCACCAGGTTTAGGCCGATAAATACCGCGGCAAACACCAGCCCGCAGGCCTGAACCACCGGCACATCGCGTTTAGCCACATGGTCCACCAGATATTGGCCCATGCCCGGGTAAACAAAGATCACCTCAACCACTACAACGCCCACCACAAGGTAAGCCAGGTTCAGCATCACCACATTCACAATCGGTGAAATCGCATTTGGAAACGCATGTTTGAAAATCACATTGAACGCCGACAGACCCTTAAGTTCTGCCGTTTCAATATAGGCCGACTGCATCACGTTCAGGATCGCGGCGCGCGTCATCCGCATCATATGCGCCAGCACCACCATCACCAGCACCGCCACCGGCAGGGCAATGGCGTTCAGCTTGTCCAGAAAGCTCATGCTGTCATACACCGTCGCCACCGACGGGAACCAGCGCAGCTTGACCGCGAAAAAGAATATCAGCACATAGCCGATGAAAAATTCAGGTAGCGAAATTGACGCCAGCGTCAGCCCGGAAATCAGCTTATCCGGCCAGCGGTTGCGATACCGCACCGCCATCAGCCCCAGAAAAATCGCCAGCGGCACGGCAACAACAGCAGCGGTAGACGCCAGAAACAGTGTGTTACCCAGCCGCTTGCCGATCTGTTCACCAATATCTTTGCCATTTGACAGGGCCGTACCCAGATCACCGGTCACCACACCACCAAGCCAGCTGAAATACCGCGACAATGCCGGTTCATCCAACCCCAGTTCGGCCCGCAGGTTCGCCAGTGCGGTCGGTGTCGCCGATTGGCCCAGAATACTTTGCGCCACATCGCCGGGTAAAATTTGCGTACCGGCAAATATCAGGGCCGACACCGCAAGCAAAAGAAGCAGACCCAGCGCTAAACGCTGGGCCACAAGTTTTAGTAGTGATGACATATCTGATTAAGCCGTTGACCAGGCTTTGATCAGCGATTTGTCGTTCATCATGCCACCATTGGAGTCATTTTCGTAACCACCAATATTCGGACCAGCCGCATCAATAAAGTCATTGAACATCGGCAGGATCAGGCCGCCTTCGTCGCGCACCATAACGGCCGCAGCGCGGTACAGTTCTTTACGCTTGGTCTGGTCCAGTTCGGCGCGGGCTTCGATGATAAGCTTATCGAAATCTTCGCGGAAGAACTTGGTGTCGTTCCAGTCAGCAGTCGACAGATAGGCCGTCGAATACATCTGGTCCTGCACCGGACGTCCACCCCAGTATGACGCAGAAAACGGCTGAACATTCCAGACCTCTGACCAGTAACCATCACCCGGTTCGCGCTTGATCTCCAGTGGGATACCAGCGGCAGCCGCACTTTGTTCAAACAATTGGGTCGCATCAACGGCACCCGGAAACGCAACATCAGATGTGCGCAACACGATAGGTCCGTCATGGCCGGATTTCTTATAGTGGAAAGCCGCCTTATCCGGGTCATAAACCCGCTGCTCAATATCATCTGAAAACAGGGGATAGGACGCATTGATCGGGAAATCGTTGCCGACAGACCCAAACCCTTGCAGGATTTTATCAACCATTTCCTGACGGTTAATCGCATATTTCAGCGCCAAACGCAGGTCCAGATTGTCAAACGGTGCGGTGTTTGTGTGCATGATGAACACATAGTGACCACGGCCCGAAACATTGTGCACGGTCACACCGGGCACACGCTGTACCAGGTTCACAACCTTGGGCTCAACCCGGTTGATCACGTCAACCTGGCCCGATTGCAATGCCGCCAGACGGGCTGTTGCATCATTCAGGATGACAACTTCAACATCGTTGGCATGGCCACGATTGTCGGCGTCCCAGTAGTTTTCAAAACGGGTTGACGCGTGGCGTACACCCGGATCGTTTTCAACGATCTTGTAAGGCCCGGTACCGATACCCGCCGCCGGATCATCCATGCCACCATTTGGAAAGACCATCAGGTGATAATCGGCCATCAGGAATGGAAGGTCGGCATTTGCTTCTTTCAAGGTGATCACAACGTTCTGACCATCTACAGCCATGCTGTCGATGCCCTGAACAATGCCCAATGCACCAGATTGCGAATTTTCATCCGAATGGCGCTGCAAGGTTGCCATTACATCATCAGGTGTCAGGGTTTTGCCGTTGTGGAATTCAATACCTTCGCGGATTTTGAAGTTCCAGGTCTTCGCATCGGCAGAAGCTTCGACACTTTCGGCCAGACGCATTTCAATTTCACCGGTTGGGCCAACTTCTACAATGGTTTCTGCCCATGTGCGGCCAAACCCAATTGGCGCGTCAGACGCCCAAAGCGCGGAATCCAGCGTGTCGGACGATGCCCCACCCTGATAACCGGCCTTTAGCGTGCCGCCCTTAACCGGGCTGGCATGTGACGCTGCATGCGCCATGATCCCGGACGCCATGGATGCAGACACACCCAAAGCTGCCGCGCGACCCATAAAGGCGCGCCGGTCCATCAGACCGTCCACAACCCGTTTACTTAAGTAGTTAAGTTCCTTTGACATATGTTAGTTCTCCCTAGTGTTTCGGGGCCAAACAGCGGGCCCTCTGATTCTTCCTGATCAGGATACGCGCAAAAGCAATTATAGCTAAGCATTTATCACCGATCAGAAATTTCCCATCTGGGATTGATCCACGCCTGCGCATTTTCTGGCGCCAGCGGGACCTTCCCAAGTATATGATCTGCCATCTTTTCCCCAACCATTATCGATGGTGCGTTCAGGTTCCCATTAGTGATGCGCGGAAATATGGACGAATCCGACACTCTTAGGCCGTTTACGCCAATTACCCGCCCTTCAGGGTCTATAA
This sequence comes from Paracoccaceae bacterium, assembly GCA_965224795.1. GTDB lineage: Bacteria > Pseudomonadota > Alphaproteobacteria > Rhodobacterales > Rhodobacteraceae > NVTR01. The sequence continues at coordinate 747,999 of CBDDAE010000001.1, forward strand.
CCGATGCCGGATCATCTACCGCACCCATCCGGCAGGTGCCGCAGGGGTGAAACGCGCTTTCAGCATGTTCCTTGATAAACCCGTCAATTTCATCGTCACTTTGCACATCTTCACCGGGCTGGATTTCGCGCCCCCGATAGGGCACAAACGCTTCCTGCCCCAGAACCTCGCGCGTGACCCGCACACAATGGCGAAAATCAACCCAATCCTGTTGCTCAGACATATAGTTAAACCGGATCACCGGCTTGTCCACCGGATCGGCACTGGCCAGCGTCACAGCACCCCGCGATTTTGCCCGCATTGGCCCCACATGGGCCTGATAGCCATGACCCTCTGCCGCCGCTGTACCATCGTAACGCACGGCTATTGGCAGGAAATGAAACTGAATATCCGGGTATTCCACGCCAGCACGCGAACGAATAAACCCGGCACTTTCAAAATGGTTGCTGGCCCCAAGGCCGGTATGTTTCAGCACCCATTCCACCCCGGCCGTGCCTTTTCCGATCATGTTCCAATGCTTGAACAGGGTGATCGGCTGAATACTGGCCTGCTGGATGTAAACCTCCAGATGGTCCTGCAAATTCGCCCCCACACCGGGGCGGTCGGCAACCACCTCAATCCCATGTTCCGCCAAATGTGCCCCCGGCCCGATCCCGGACAACATCAGGATTTTCGGCGAATTAATCGATGACGCCGCCACGATCACTTCGCGCCGGGCCCGGATCACTTCTCGCTGGCCTTTCCGGTCCACCTCAACCCCAACTGCGCGACCATCTTCAATGACCACGCGCCGTGCAAAACACCGCACCAAATCGCAATTTGGCCGCTTTAACGCCGGTCGTAAATACCCGTTCGCCGCCGACCAGCGCACCCCGTTATGGATGGTGCCATCCATCGGCCCGAAACCTTCCTGTTTCTCGCCGTTATAGTCATCCGTGCGCTCAAACCCGGCCTGCGCGCCCGCATCGACAAAAGCTTGAAACAGCGGATTTTCCCGCTTGCCACGCCCCACATGCATCGGCCCGTCCGAGCCGCGCCACGTTGCATCACCGCCATGGCCGCCATCGTCCCAGTTTTCCATCCGCTTGTAATAGGGCAGCACGTCAGCGTAAGCCCAGCCCGTCGCACCACAGTCGGCCCAATGGTCAAAGTCGCGCGCATGGCCACGCACATAGACCATACCGTTGATGCTGGAAGAGCCGCCAATAACTTTGCCCCTCGGCACCACCAACCGGCGGTTGTTCAACTGCGGCTCGGGTTCAGATTTAAACCCCCAGTCATACATCCCCATGTTCATCGGAAAGCTTAACGCCCCCGGCATCTGAATAAATGGCCCCACGTCTGAGCCGCCAAATTCCAGCACCAGCACCGAATTCTTGCCGTCCTCGCTTAGCCGATACGCCAAAGCTGACCCAGCCGAGCCCGATCCGATGATGACAAAATCAGCCTCCATCAGGCGCTTTCCACTCGAAGGGCCTCATAGGATATCGCCACATGTGCAACATGGGAGGTTCGCGCCATAAGCCGCTGATAATAAACCTCAACCACCGGTCGCGCTTGGCGCGGGATATCAATATCAAACCAGCGAAACAGCACATGCCCGATGACGATATCCGCCAATGTGAAATCATCTGAGACGACAAATTCTCGCCCCTCCAGTTGCCCTTCCAGAACATCCAACCGATTTTCAAAGTCTGCAATTGCCGCCGCCAAAATAACTTCATCCCGGTCTGCTGCTGACGTCCGCACCCGCGCCCAGAAAATCGGTACCGTAAAGTAAGGCGCAAACGATGTTTTCCCCCATTCCGCCCACATATCCACGCCCGCCCGCGCGCCCGGATCACTTGGCCAGAACGCCCCGCCATCGCTGTACCGCGCCGCCAGATACCGCAATATCGCGCAACTTTCCCAGATCACCACATCGCCGTCACGCATCACTGGCACGACCCCATGCGGGCTCATAGCGCGAAATTCAGGCGTATCCATGCCACCATGCACATGCCCATAGTCCAGCCGCTCATATTTCAGTCCCAACTCACCAATGCCCCACATGACAGCCTGCACATTGCTGGACGTCGCGCGTCCGTAAACGGTGATCATTCGCCTCGCCCCCTTGGAAACCGCTGACGATCTTCAAGCACATTCAGGTCCATATGGTTGCGCATGTAGCGTTCAGACGCATCCCGCAACGGCTGATAATCCCACGGATAGTACGCCCCGTTGCGCAAGGCTTTATACACCACCAACCGGCGCGCCTGTGACGCGCGAACCTCGCCATCAAATGCCGCCATATCCCAGCGTTGCCGCACCTTTTCGGCCAGCACTTGCACAGTCCCGGCATGGGCCTTAACCCTGACCAAATTGGTTAGCTCCATCGGGTCCGCTTCCAGATCAAACAGCATCGGCGCATCAAGCTCACAATGCACGTATTTCCATTTGCCATAGCGCAGACAGACCAACGGAGCCTCTGACGCCTCGGCCGCATATTCCATTGCCACAGGTGCAGTTCGTTCTGCCCCGTTTACCAATCCCACAAGGCTCTCACCATCGACCCAAGGCCCAATCTCGCCCAGATCAACCCCAGCCAGTTCAGCCAAGGTCGGGCAGACATCCAGCGCTGAAACCGGGGTTTTGACTAAGCCCGCCGCCATCCCCGGTGCCGAAACCATCAACGGCACCCGCGCCGAACCTTCAAAGAAATTCATCTTGAACCACAGCCCACGCTCACCCAGCATGTCGCCGTGGTCTGATACAAACAGGATCACCGCCTCTTGCCCAGTGGTTTCAAGCGCCTCCAGAACCTCACCAATCTTGTCATCTAGATAGGAAATATTGGCAAAATACGCCCGCCGAGATCGTTTGATGTCTTCCGCGGATATATCAAACGACCGCCAGTCATTCGCATCAAATATCCGCTTTGAATGGGCATCCTGATCGTCATACGAAAATGCCGGAACCTCGGGCAAAAGATGTTCACAATCCTCGTACAGGTCCCAATATTTCTGCCGTGCCACATACGGATCATGGGGATGGGTGAACGAAACCGTCAAACACCAGGGCCGCTCATCCGCACCGCGCGCCAGATCGTATACTTTTTGCACCCCTTGGAAGGCGACATCGTCATCATATTCCAACTGATTGCTGATCTCGGCCACACCTGCACCCGTGACCGAACCCATATTGTGATACCACCAGTCAATCCGCTCACCGGGTTTGGTGTAATCCGGCGTCCAGCCAAAATCTGCCGGGTAAACATCGGTGGTCAGCCGCTGCTCAAACCCATGCAACTGATCGGGGCCGACAAAGTGCATCTTGCCCGACAAACAGGTCTGATACCCCGCCCGGCGCAAATGGTGCGCATAGGTTGGAATGTCTGACGCAAACTCGGCTGCATTATCATAGACACGTGTGCGGCTCGGCAACTGTCCGGACATAAAGCTCGCCCGTCCGGGCGCGCATAGGGGCGACGCCGTGTAAGCATTGGCGAACCGCGTTGACCGCGCCGCCAGCCTTTTCAGGTTCGGTGCGTGCAGCCAATCCGCCGGCCCATCAGGAAACAGCGTTCCATTTAGCTGATCGACCATAAAGATCAATATGTTAGGGAGCGCAATCAATACGGGCTATCCACCGGCCCCATGCCGACATAGATTGTCTTGATCTCAGTATAATGCTCGATTGCCGCGCGGGAATTTTCGCGCCCTACACCCGACATCTTGGTGCCGCCAAACGGCATTTCTACGGGTGCCGGGTTGTAGGTGTTGATCCACAAAGTCCCGGCCTGTAACCGGTCACATACCCGATGCGCCCGCGTCAGATCATTGGTGAAAACCCCGGCCGCCAACCCAAATTCTGTGTCATTGGCCCGCGCAATTACGTCATCTTCATCTTCAAAATCCAGCACGCACATGACCGGGCCGAATATTTCTTCCCGCGCAATCGTCATCCCATCTTTCACCCCGGAAAACACCGTCGGTTCGATGAAATACCCATCCTCAAACCCCTGCACTTTCGGCGTCCCACCGCCGGTCAGACAAGTAGCGCCCTGCGCCTTTCCGGCCTCGACATATCCCGAAACCTTGGCCAATTGCGCCAGCGACACGAGCGGCCCCATCTGAACGTCTTCATCCATCGGATCGCCCATGCGAATGGCATCGGTGCGCTCCACCAGCCGCTTCAAAAACGCATCCCGAATGCCAGACTGTACGAACACCCGTGTACCGTTGGAACAGACCTGCCCGCTGGAATAAAAGTTCCCCAACATGGCACCCCCAACCGCGTCCTCAAGATTGGCATCATCAAATATGATCAGCGGGGATTTCCCGCCAAGTTCCATCGTCACATGCCGCAAACCCGCCGCTGCCGCTGCATAAACTTTTTGCCCAGTCGGAATCGATCCAGTCAGCGAAACCTTGGCGACACCGGGATGCGTGACCAATGCTCCGCCCACAGCGCCCATGCCCTGCACCACGTTGAACAGGCCCGCAGGCGCGCCGGCTTCATGCAATATCTCGGCGACTTTCAACGCGCATAACGGCGTGGTTTCGCTTGGCTTAAAGATCATCGCATTGCCACAGGCCAGCGCCGGGGCCGCTTTCCAGCACGCAATCTGCGTCGGATAATTCCACGCGCCAATGCCCACACAGACGCCCAAAGGCACCCGCTTTGTATAGGCAAAATCACCGCCCAGATTGATGGTTTCGCCATTGATCGTCGCGGCAATTCCGCCGAAAAACTCCAATGCCTCGGCACCCGATGTAGCGTCCGCCACCAGCGTTTCCTGCAGCGGTTTGCCGGTATCCAGCGTTTCCAACTCGCTCAATTCCCGGTTGCGCGCCATGATCATATCGGCAGCCCGGCGCAGCACCCGGCCCCGTTCCACCGGCTTCCAAGCGGCCCAATCCGCCTGCGCCCGCGTCGCCGAGACCACCGCCCTTTCAATCAACGCGGGCGTCGCTGCGTGTAGCTTTGCGATCACCTCGCCGGTGGCCGGATAGACGCAGTCAAACTCGTCCCCGACAGTATCCTCAACATACTCTCCATCAATGAAATGGCTGGCTTTTGGCTGTGCCCGCATCAGTTTATTTCCTTTAAATTTGCACCCGGACCTGACAACGCCAGGTCCAGATAATCGCGCACCAAAACGTCCGCCCCGCGAAAATCAAGCTGATCATCATGCAGCGCTATCCGCAGATAAATCCCATCAATCATCGCCGCCATGCCGCGTGCAATCTGTGCGGCTTTGGGGGCATTGGTCAGTTGCTTCAGCTCATGCAACAGGTTGCTGTGCAACCGACGCGTATAGATCCTCAACAGCCGCGCCGCGCCGTCCGATCGCTGTGCTTCCACATAAAATACCAGCCAGGCCGACACCACATGTTCGGCAAATTGATCATCGCCCAAAGACGCTTCAATAATGGCGCATAGCCGATCCCGGGGGCCATTCGCCCGTACCAAATTGCGCCGAACAGAGGTGCCAAACTCCCCCAACACATGGCGCATCGCCGCCAGAAACAGCGCCGATTTACTGTCAAAATAGTAATGCGCCAGTGCCGTCGACATGCCCGCCGTCTTGGCAATCTGCCCCACCGTCACGTCCAGCGACCCCGCGCGACCAATTTCACTGATGGTGGCCGATACCAAAGCAGCACGGCGAATGGGTTCCTGTCCGACCTTAGGCACGCGATTCTCCTGAATTGGCAACAAATCCAGTGTTTTGGTTTTTTACTGATCCGTCAATCAGAAAAAGTCGTGCCCGCGCGCAATTTCTGCGGCGTGGTGCCGAATTCTTCACGAAACGCCCGGGTCATCGCCGCCGGGTCGCGGTAACCGCTGCGCACCGCAATTTCGGCAACACTTAGCCCGGTCTGCTCGACAAACCGACGCGCCGCCAGCAACCGAATACGCCGGTACACTTTTTGCGGCCCTGCCCCCAGATCGACGCGAAACAGCCCTTCCAGCTTACGCGCACTTAGCCCCAGCCGCGCCGCCAGTTCCGGCACGCTTAGCGGTTCTTCCAGATGCTCGCGCATAAGCGCCAACGCCAGCCCGACCCCGCGCGATTTCGCCCGCACGCCCTGCCCGCCAATATCGGTTTCCCCCGACATCAACAGCGCTGCCACCTCAAGGCGCAATGCTTCACCATGGGCGTCGCCAATCATCCAAAGCGCCAGATCAAACGCGCTAAGCGCCCCGGCGCAGGACCAGCGGTTACGATCAATTTCCAACCGGCTTCGGCGCACATCCAGATCGGGAAATGCCTCACGAAACCCGTCTGTTTCCTCCCAGTGGATCGTGGCGCGGTGCCCGTCCAGCAACCCGGCACTTGCCAACAGCCAACTGCCCGCATCCATGCCCACCAAAACCGGGAATTTGGCCGCCGCCGCCCGCAGACTGCGCACATTCGCCGGGGTGACAAATTCGCGGTATTCATAGGACGGCAGCACAAATAAAACGTCGCCACCCGCCGCCCCTGACAGCGAAGTATCCGCCGCAACCGGCAACCCGCTGGATGACTTTACTGGCGCCCCGTCCAGTGACAGAAACTGCCAGACATAAGCCGCGCGCCCCAACAAACCATTTGCCGCCCGCAGCGGTTCAACCGCATTGGCCAGACAATGGTTTGAAAACCGCTCAAACAGCAGAATACCGATTGTCTGGGTTTTACCGCTCGATTTTTTCCAACTTCGCATGATTATTACTGGTTACCGCATGATATCCCGCAATGACAACCCTATCCTAAGCCCAGGAATCACACCGACAAAGGCCCGTCATGCCCCTGCAAATGAACACTGAAGTCTTCATCACCTGCGCCGTCACCGGTTCGGGCAGTTCGCAAGACCGATCCCCCCATGTACCCCGTTCGCCCCAGCAAATCGCCGACAGCGCCATTGCCGCGGCGCGTGCCGGGGCCGCCGTGGTCCACTGCCACGTGCGCGACCCCGAAACCGGCGTGCCATCACGCGACGGCGCGCTTTACCGCGAAGTCACCGACCTGATCCGCGCGTCTGATACCAATGTTGTGCTGAACCTGACGGCGGGCATGGGCGGTGATCTGGTGTTTGGTGGCCCCGACGCTCCGCTGCCCCTTGGTCCTGGCACTGACATGGTATCCGCCGCCGAACGGGTCGCCCATATCGCCGATTGCCTGCCGGAAATCTGCACGCTGGATTGCGGCACGATGAATTTCGCCGAGGCCGATTACGTCATGACCAACACCCCGGGCATGCTGGCTGCCATGGGCAAAATGATGACCGAACTTGGCGTGAAACCCGAGATTGAGGCGTTCGACACAGGCCACCTGTGGCTGGCCAAACAACTGGTCGCCGATGGCGTACTTAAATCCCCCGCACTGGTGCAACTGTGCATGGGCATCCCCTGGGGTGCACCCAATGATCTGAACACCTTCATGGCCATGGTGAACAACGTACCAAGTGACTGGAACTGGTCGGCCTTTTCCATCGGCCGCGATGAAATGGCCTATGTGGCGGCGGCCGTTCTGGCGGGCGGCAACGTGCGCGTCGGGCTGGAAGACAACCTGTGGCTCGCCAAGGGCGAGTTGGCCACCAACGAAGCGCTGGTGGCGCGTGCGGTCACGATCATTGAGGCCATGGGGGCAACTGTGATCGGCCCCGACGCCGTGCGCAAAAAGCTGGGCCTGACCAAGCAGGTGCCGAAATGACCCACACAGCAGCAATCATCGGCGGTGGCGTCATCGGCGGCGGCTGGGCTGCGCGGTTCCTGCTGAACGGTTGGAATGTCAATGTCTATGATCCGGACCCGGACGCCAAACGCAAAGTCAACGAGGTTCTGGCCAACGCCCGTTACGCGCTGCCGATGCTCTACGATGTGGCACTGCCCGCCGAAGGGGTGCTGACATTCTGCGAAACCATGGCAGAAGCTGTTGCCGGGGCGGACTGGATTCAGGAAAGCGTGCCCGAACGGCTGGAGCTGAAACACAAGATTTTTCATGGGGTCCAGGAACATTGTTCAGAAGGCGCGATCATCGCCTCCTCGACCTCCGGGTTCAAACCCTCGCAACTGCAAGAAGGTGCCGCACGCCCCGAACAAATTCTGGTGGCACACCCGTTTAATCCGGTTTACCTGCTGCCGCTGATCGAATTGGTCCCAGGCGGTAAGAACACCCCGGAACTCATTGAACAAGCCTCACAAATCCTGAAATCCCTGGGCCATTTCCCCCTACATGTGCGTGCCGAAATCGACGCCCATATCGCCGATCGGTTCCTGGAAGCGGTCTGGCGCGAAGCCCTGTGGATGATCAAAGACGACATCGCCACAACCGAAGAAATCGACAACGCCATCCGCTATGGTTTCGGTCTTAGATGGGCACAAATGGGCATGTTTGAAACCTATCGCATCGCTGGCGGCGAAGCCGGAATGCGCCACTTCATCGAACAATTTGGCCCCTGCCTAAGCTGGCCATGGACCAAGCTGATGGACGTGCCAGACCTCACCGAAGAATTGATCGACAAGATCGCAAGCCAGTCAGATGCCCAATCCGGGGCCGTCACCATCCGCGAGCTGGAGCGCCAGCGCGATGAAAATCTGGTGGGCATTTTGCGGGCGCTCAAGTCCCGCAAGGCCGGGGCCGGGACGCTTCTGTCGGATCACGAAGCCAGCCTTGGCCCTGTCCCGGCCGCAAAACCCGGTGGCGGATTACAAACGCAAAACCGCACCATTCCGATTGATTGGACCGACTATAACGGCCACATGAACGAAAGCCGCTATGGCCAGGTGTTTTCCAATGCCGCCGATGTAGTGATGGTGATGATCGGGGCGGATCAGGCGTATATTGATGCCGGAAACAGTTTTTTTACCGTGGAAATCGACATCAAATTCCTGCGCGAATGCCGGGCTAGTGATCCATTCACCGTGCATAGCCGTGTGACCGAGGCTGTGGGCAAAAAGCTGCGTCTGCTGCATGAAATGATTGCCGCGGATGGAACGGTTCTGGCCACCGGCGATCAGCTGTTGTTGCACGTTTCGCTGGAAACCCGCCGTACCAGCCCGATGCCCGATGCCATGGTCGCAAAAGCCGCCACATTGATGGGGGATAGCTGATGGATTTTTCGCTGAGCGATGAACAGGAAATGATCGTTTCGACAGTGCGCAGCTTTGTGGAAAATGAGATTTACCCGCACGAGGACGCCGTAGAACGCAGTGGTGAGGTCAACCCGGACGTGGCCGCTGCCATCAAACAAAAAACCCTTGATCTGGGGTTTTACGCCTGTAATTTCCCTGAAAGCGTTGGCGGCGCGGGCCTAAACCATCTGGAATTCGCACTGGTAGAACGCGAGTTGGGGCGCGGATCCATGGCGTTGACGCATTTCTTTGGTCGTCCGCAAAACATCCTGATGGCCTGTTCGGGTGACCAGATTGAACGCTACCTGACCCCGGCTGTCAAAGGCGAAAAAATGGACGCGCTGGCGATGACGGAACCCGCCGCGGGATCAGATGTGCGCGGTATGAAATGCTCGGCTCGCCGCGACAAAGGCGACTGGCTGCTAAACGGCTCCAAACACTTTATCTCTGGCGCAGATCACGCTGATTTCATTATTGTTTTCGCGGCTACGGGCGAAGATGACACCCCTCGTGGCCCGAAAAAACGCATCACTACATTTCTGGTGGATCGGGGCACACCAGGCTTCACCATCCGCGACGGCTACAAATCCGTCAGCCACCGGGGTTATAAGAACATGATCCTGGAATTTGACGATTGCCGGCTGGCAGACGCGCAGGTTCTGGGCGAGGTTGACGGTGGTTTCGCGGTGATGAACGAATGGCTGTACGCCACCCGCATAACCGTCGCCACCATGGCCGTGGGTCGCGCCCGCCGCTGTTTTGATCTGGCTTTAAACTTCGCCGCCGAACGCGAACAATTCGGACAACCGATCGGCAAGTTCCAGGGCGTCAGCTTTCAAATCGCCGACATGATCACCGAAATTGATGCCGCCAACCTGTTAACGCTGGCCGCCACCGACCGGCTGGATCAGGACCTGCCTGCCAACCGCGAAATCGCATCGGCCAAGCTTTACGCATCCGAAATGCTCGCTCGTGTCACCGATACCAGCTTGCAAATTTTTGGTGGCATGGGTCTAATGGATGATTTCCCGATTGAACGCTTCTGGCGCGATGCCCGCGTGGAACGCATCTGGGACGGCACATCAGAAATCCAGCGCCACATCATCAGCCGCGATCTGCTGCGGCCATTGGGGGCCTAAAAGAATGCCTTCGGCGAGGATACTTAGAAAAAGAAGAAAACGTAAACACCCTACCCCATTTTCCGGGATAGGGCGTCTTCTCCTTTTACGGCCATCGGCGTCCCCGCCTGTACCGCACACCCATTTGCTGACATTTTTATTAAAATTTCGTTTCTTCTTTTTCCAAATATCCCCGCCGGAGGCATTCGGCCTTGCCGCCGGGACGGAAACCCGGCCATGACGACCGACCTACAAAAACTGTTCCGCCCAAAATCCATCGCCGTCATCGGCGGCGGCAGTTGGTGCGCCAATGTAATCAACCAGTCGCGCGCCTTTGGCTTTACGGGTCCGATCTGGCCGGTTCACCCGAACAAACCAGAGATCGCGGGCGAAAAATCCTACCCGACGGTTCAAGCCTTGCCTGCAGTACCAGATGCCAGTTTCATCGGTATCAACCGGCTTGCCACCATCGAAGCTGTGGCGGCCCTGTCAGCAATCATTGCTGGTGGCGCCGTCTGTTTTGCCAGCGGCTTTCAAGAGGCCGCCGCAGAAGACAAATCCAGTTCTGACCTGCAACAACAACTACTGAAAGCGGCCGGTCAAATGCCAATACTCGGCCCCAATTGCTACGGCTTCATCAACTACCTTGATGGCACCCTGCTCTGGCCCGATCAACATGGCGGGCGCAAAACCGACACCGGTGTCGCCATCATCACCCAATCCAGCAACATCGCCATCAACATCACCATGCAGCACCGCGGCTTGCCCATTGGCATGATCGTTACCGCAGGCAATCAGGCCCAGACCGGTCTGGCCGAGATAGGCGAGCACCTGCTACAGGACCCCCGCATCACTGCCCTTGGCCTGCATATCGAAGGCATCGGTGAACTCGCTGCGATGGAAAACCTGGCGCAACAAGCTCACGCCCTGAACAAACCTGTTATCGCGCTGAAAGTCGGCTCATCGACACAGGCTCAGGCCGCCACGATTTCCCACACGGCATCACTTGCCGGCAGTGGCGCGGGCGCGCGAGCTTTGCTTAAGCGCCTGGCCATTCCGCAGGTCGACACCTTGCCGCAATTCCTAGAGGCCCTGAAACTGCTCCACGTCACCGGCCCGCTGAAATCCAACCGTATCGCATCACTTTCCTGCTCGGGCGGTGAGGCAAGCCTGATGGCCGATCTGGCACAGCCCAACGGTGTCACCTTTCCGCCGCTGACCGCCCCCCAGAAAACCGACCTGCGCACCGCGCTTGGCCCGATGGTCAATCTCGCCAACCCGCTGGATTACCACACTTATATCTGGAACGACGCCGACAAAATGGCCGACGCATTCAGCGCCATGATGGATCCGGGGCTTGCCCTTGGTATTGTGGTATCCGATTTCCCGCGCGCTGATCGCTGTGAACCGGCCGATTGGGACTGTATTATCACGTCCGTGAGCCAAACCGCCAGGCAGCGAAATATCCCCATGGCCATCGCCGCCAGCCTGCCGGAAAACATACCGGAAAACGTCGCCGATCGACTGATCCAACAGGGCATCACCCCGCTGTGTGGCTTGCCCGAAGCGCTAACCGCCGCGCGCGTCGCCGCCCAGTGCAACACCGCGCCAAACGCCACCCCGATCCTGCCACCGCGCCCGCCAAAAAACCCAATAAACCTGACAGAGGCCCAATCCAAAGCCGCCCTCGCCACGCACGGGCTGAACATCCCGCGCAGCGCTTTGGCCACCTGCGCCGCCCACCTGCCGCAACTGGCCGCCAGCCTGAAACCGCCCTTTGCGCTAAAGGGTCAGGGCGTCGCCCATAAGACCGAGGCGGGGGCGGTGGCGCTGAACCTGACTACCCCTGATCAGATTATCCGCGCCGCCAAATCCATGCCCACATCCACCTATCTGCTGGAAGAAATGGTCACCGGCACGGTGGCAGAACTGCTGATCGGCGTGGTGCTGGATCCGGCCCATGGTTATGTGCTGACCATCGGCGCAGGCGGCACCCTGACCGAAATTCTGCAAGACACCGCGTCGCTGATGATCCCAGCCAGCCGACAGGATATCGAAACCGCGCTCAGCACCTTAAAAATACACCAAATTCTATCCGGCTACCGCGGCCAGCCCGCCGCCAATATTCCGGCCATCCTTGACGCCACACTGGCCATTCAGGCCTATGTTATCGCCAACCATGGCACCATTGCAGAGGTTGAGGTAAACCCCCTGCTCTGCCTGCCAGACGCCGCCATTGCCGCCGACGCATTGATCCGAACAGGAGACACAAATGACTGAATCCCCGATCAAAACCCGCACCATTGGAAAGGTGCTGGAAATCACTCTGGACCGCCCCAAAGCCAACGCCATTGATCTGGCCACCAGCCGGATCATGGGCCAGACCTTCGCCGATTTTCGCGATGATCCTGACCTGCGCGTGGCCATCATTACCGGTGCCGGCGAAAAGTTCTTTTGCCCCGGCTGGGATTTGAAGGCGGCCGCTGACGGTGACGCGGTTGACGGTGATTATGGCATTGGCGGTTTTGGTGGCCTGCAGGAACTGCCCAACATGAACAAACCGGTGATCGCTGCCATTAACGGCATCGCTTGCGGTGGCGGGCTGGAACTGGCGCTGTCATGCGATCTGATCCTGGCGGCTGAACACGCCACATTTGCATTGCCCGAAATCCGTTCCGGCACTGTGGCCGATGCCGCATCGCTGAAACTGCCCAAACGCATTCCCTACCACGTAGCCATGGATATGTTGCTCACTGGGCGCTGGCTGGACGCAACCGAAGCCCATAAATGGGGATTTGTAAACTACATCCACCCTGCCACCCAACTGCTTGAAAAGGCCCACGAACTGGCCGCCCAATTGGCATCTGGCCCACCACTGGTTTTTGCCGCCATCAAAGAAGTGGTACGAGAGGCTGAGAACATGAAATTCCAGGACGCTATGGACAAGATCACCGGCAGCTTGTTTCCGACGGTGAAAAAACTGTATTCCTCAGATGATCAACTGGAAGGCGCCCTAGCATTTGCCGAAAAACGTGATCCGGTTTGGCGGGGTAAATAGATAGGGTTACTATCCTCAATTTTAGGCAATTGTCCCGGTTTCGCCACTATTTATCGACCAAACATTAACCTCGCTGCTGGAAACTCGCGCTGCATTGATTTGATGCAGGCAGCACAAGCAGGACCATGGGCACAGCACAATTCATCGAAACCGTAACCGGACCGCTTTTGCCATACGGCGCTGATATTCTTGATTTAAATTTGTCCGTCGGCGGCTCTGGCATGACATTACAGGCCTTTGCCGGCAACAATGGCTCTGCACGGTTGGTCAATTTTGATGTGTCCGGCACGGCGTCGTTTGCCGGGCAAAGCTTTCTGGGGGCAGCCACTGACGGGTTTTTATCGCTGGATTACGGCACCGTAACCCTGAACCTGTCCAATGACCGCACCGATGCCATCCTGAATGTGGCACCGGGCGACATGCAGGATGCCACCGACTTGACGAATGCCAATACCGGGTTGGCGGCGGATCAGGTGGCAATGGTTGGTGTCACAACTGATGCCACCAGCTTTCTGGTCTCCTCGCGCCCGGGTGAAAATGGGCTACAGGTATTTGAGATGTCGCAAAGAAGCGGGCTGATACCGATCGACCCCGCCCCTGACCCCAGCGTCGGGCAGTTTTCCGATCTGGCCACCGTGACCGCCTATGGTCAGACTTGGATATTGGGCACCTCGCTGACCGGTGAAAATGTGGTCAGCTACACAATTGATGCAGTCGGCGCCCTGACACCACAATTCAGTTTTGGCGCATTTGAAGGACTGGGGATAAATACACCAACGGACCTGAATATTGTGATGCTTGAGGGGCAGCCCCATGTGGTTCTGGCCAGCAGCGACAGCAATTCCCTTAGCGTGCTGCGACTGGAAGCAGACGGCAGTTTTACCCCGACCGACCATATCCTGGACGACCTGAACACCCGGTTTGCCGAGGTAACAACCCTTGAAACAATCACAATCGACGATACAACATTCGTGTTGGCAGCTGGCTCTGATGACGGGTTTTCCCTGTTCCAGCTTCTGAATGACGGACGCCTGCACCACCTGACAACCGTAGCAGATACAGCGCTTTATTCACTGGACAATGTTTCGGCCGCAGCCATGGGGATGGACGGTACAGATCTGCGCATGTTCTTCGCTTCCGGAACCGAGGTCGGAATTTCCCAGTTCAGCTATGACCTGTCTGCCCTTGGCGCTAATATCAACGGCACCTCCACGGCGGACGTTCTAAATGGTACATCACTGAATGACGTTATTTTAGCCGGGGCTGGCGACGACACCCTGATAGGCGGCGCAGGCAACGATATTCTGGTTGATGGCGCTGGTTCTGATACCATGATCGGTGGCGCTGGGTCCGATGTATTCACCTTTGAAGCCGACGGCGATGACGACACAATCCAGGATTTTGAGCGCGGCATTGATGCACTTGACTTGTCATATTTCCCTCTGCTTTACGACCCAAATACCCTGGGGTTCATTTCAACTGCCTATGGGGCCAGTCTGACCTTTCAGGGTGAAACCATTTTCATTCAATCCAGCGATTTCAACCCCTTAACACTTGCCGAACTAACCGCCATTCATCCGTTCAACGTTGATCGGCCCGCCCTTGTGTTGGGCAATGGCAGCACCGGCAACGGCCAGACACAGATTGGTGCCGGGGCAAATGACACGCTGGTGGGCACAACGGGCGACGATATGCTTAGCGGCAATGGCGGTGACGACACATTGATCGGTGGTGCCGGGGCGGACGCCCTGTTTGGGGGCATTGGATATGACACCGCAAACTATGGTACCGCCACCACCGGTATCGTGTTTGACTGGCTGAATAGCGCACTGAACACCGGCGATGCAGCCGGCGACACTCTGACATCAATAGAGGTAATCCTGGCCACCGGATTTGACGACCATATCAGTGGTAGCAATGCCGCAGATGCCCTATTTGGCCGCAACGGCGCCGACACCCTGAACGGTCGGGCTGGCAACGATAATTTGGATGGCGGCTTTGGCAATGACATCCTGAACGGCGGCGACGGGGCCGACGCGTTGAATGGCGGCGACCAGATTGATACCGCCAGCTATATTGATGCTCTGTCAGGTCTACACATCGACCTATCTTATGGCGACCGCAACACTGGCCAGGCCGCCGGTGATACCTATGCCTCAATAGAAGACCTGGCAGGTTCAGATTTTAGCGACGCGGTTTATGGCGATGCAGGTGTAAATACCATTTACGGCAATGGCGGCGACGATTGGCTGATCGGGCGCGCTGGCAATGATGTTATATATGGCGGCAATGGCAATGACGTGCTGGATGGTGGTTTGGGTGCTGATTTTCTGGATGGCGGCGCCGGTCTGGATCGGGTAAATTATTACAATTCAAAACAGGGACTTACGGCCAGTCTAGGCAATAGCAGTCTAAACTCTGGCATCGCTGCCGGGGATAGCTATTCTTCAATCGAAGATCTGGCCGGATCGCGTTTTGACGACCTTATAGAAGGCAATAGCGGCGACAATCGCCTTATCGCGAATGCCGGGGACGATGTGCTAAACGGCCTATCGGGCAATGACATGTTGCTGGGCGGTCGGGGTGCTGACAGGTTGAACGGAGGAGCAGGAGACGACAATTTATTTGGCGACAGCGGCGCCGATATATTTGTGTTCAAAGATGGTTTTGACACTGACAGAATCCACGATTTTGAAACTTCGCGCGATCTCATTGAGCTAAACACCGCCCTTTTGGGGGCAACCGCACAAACCGGCGACGCAGTTCTGAACGACTATGCCAGCATCACCGGCACCACTGTAACGCTGGATTTTGGCAACGGCGATACGCTGATCATTGACCATATCAATGCCCTGTCCGATATTTCTGACGCCTTCATTTTCGTCTGACGTCAATATTTCGCCGCCTTGCTTATCCTTCGGCCAGACCCAACAGATATTCGCCATAGTGGTTCTTTTTGAATTCGTCCGCCCGCACCTTTAGTTGCGCGGTATCAATCCAACCCTTGGAAAAAGCCACTTCATCGGGTGACCCCACCTGCAACCCCTGTCGTTTTTCTATGGTGCGCACAAAGTTTGCCGCATCCAACAGGCTGTCATGGGTGCCGGTATCCAGCCAGGCATAGCCGCGCCCCATCCGCTCAACCGTCAACTCCCCGGCTTGCAAATATATCTCTAGCAACGTCGTGATTTCCAACTCACCACGCGAAGAAGGTTCTACCATTCGGGCCTTTTGTGGCGCGGTTTCATCCAAAAAATACAACCCTGTCACCGCATAATTTGACGCCGGAGCGTTCGGTTTTTCAATGATTGAGCTGACCGATCCGTCCTCTTCAAACCCCACAACCCCGTAGCGTTCCGGATCAGACACCCGGTAGCCAAACACCGTACCACCAGCCGATTTCTCATCCGCAGTTTGCAACAACTCCGGCAAACCATCACCAAAAAAGATGTTATCGCCCAACACCAATGCACTTGGTGCACCATCCAGAAAATCTTCAGCCAAAATAAAGGCTTGCGCCAATCCGTCCGGGGACGGTTGTATGATATACTCCAGCCGCAGCCCCCATTGTGAACCATCCCCAAGAATGCGTTTAAACTGATCCTGATCCCCAGGCGTGGTGATGACCGCAATCTCTCGAATACCAGCAAACATCAGCGTGGTCAGCGGAAAATAAATCATTGGCTTGTCATAAATCGCCAACAATTGCTTAGATACACCCATGGTCACCGGATACAGACGCGTGCCCGATCCACCCGCCAATATAATACCTTTACGCTGTGTCACTGTTCTTCTCCAAATTATTGGCACCCAACCGTTGACCAACCCCGGCGCGATTTTGCAACGCCCGCCACCAATCTTCGTTTTCCAAATACCAGGTTACAGTTTTTTCCAAACCTTCCGGCAAAGTTAAAGAAGGACGCCAACCCAATTCATCGCGTATCCGACTGGGATCAATCGCGTAGCGCAAATCGTGGCCGGGCCGGTCCTGCACAAATTTAATTTGATCCGAATAGGGTTTTTTCGCCGGGCGCTTTTCATCCAATATTGTACAAATCATCTGCGCAATATCCAGGTTAGTGGCTTCATTTTCGCCGCCAATATTATATGTACGCCCCACCGTTCCCTTGGCCAGAACCGTTAGCAACGCATCAGCGTGATCTTCCACATACAACCAGTCGCGCACGTTTTCACCGGTGCCGTAGATCGGAATATCTTGCCCCGCCAAGGCCCGTAAAATAATCACCGGAATCAGTTTTTCGGGGAAGTGGTAAGGCCCATAATTATTTGAACAATTGGTAATCACCACCGGAAATTCATAGGTTTCAAACCAGGCCCGCACCAGATGATCACTGGCGGCCTTGCTCGCCGAATAGGGGCTGGTTGGCGCATAGGGGGTGGCTTCGGTGAACTGACCTTTGGCCCCAAGTGAGCCATAAACTTCATCTGTGGAAATATGATGAAACCGAAAATCCGCAGGTCGCCCGCTGGCCAGCCAATAGCTGCGCGCTGCTTCCAACATCCGGTAAGTGCCCGTCACATTGGTCTCAACAAATGCGCCCGGCCCGTCAATTGAACGATCCACATGACTTTCAGCAGCCAGGTGCATTACCGCATCCGGGCGATGATCGGCAAAAATTCTGTCCAGCGCATCGGCGTCACAAATATCTGCCTTTTCAAAATGATACAGCGGGCTGTCGGCTACATCAGCCAGGTTTTCAAGGCAGGCTGCATAGGTCAGCGCATCCAAATTAACCACTGAATGCCCCATGCCTATCGCGTGTCGCACCACGGCCGAACCAATAAACCCGGCCCCCCCTGTCACCAATATCTTCATGCTAGTCTTTCCTGTACCCGCCGCAGGCTTTGGCGCCAGTCCGGCTGCTTGATACCAAAATCCCGCAAAATGTCACCGCAGTAAAGCCGTGAGTTTTTAGGCCGGGCCGCTGGTGTCGGGTATTGCTCTGACAAAATATCTGTGACCTCCACAGCCAAACCGGCCTGATCAAATATTTCGCGGGCAAAATCCGCCCAGCTGACATCGGGGGCGCCGCTAAAATGATACATGCCGCTGGTGCCCGTGCCGTTTTGAAACTTATCCGCCATCACCATCAAAGCATCCGCAATGTCGCGCGCCGCCGTCGGGCCGCCAATTTGATCAGCCACAATAGATAATTCCTGTCGTTCCGCCCCAAGCCGGCGCATGGTTTTAACGAAATTTGCCCCATGTGGCGAAAACACCCAGGAAGTTCGTAAAATTGCGTAGGTGCAACCAGCGCTAGCCACTGCCATTTCACCATTTAGTTTGGTACGCCCATAGGCCCCAATGGGACGGGTTTCATCATCCACCTGCCAGGGGGTATTTCCACGGCCATCAAATACATAATCAGTTGAAATGTGCAGAAAAACCGCGCCAATCCGGGCGCAGGCCCTGGCCATTTCGCCCGGAGCATCACCGTTGATCACCTGGGCCAAGGTTTCTTCTTCTTCGGCCCGATCAACTGCCGTATAAGCAGCAGCGTTGACAACAACTTTGGGCTGAATTTCTATTATTTTGGCGGCGCATTGCAAAGGATCTGTCAGGTCAGCCATACCGCGCCCCAATGACGTCACTCCGGCCCGACCTGCCAGCTCCAACCCTACCTGCCCCGAATTACTAAACACCAATACTGTCATGGCGCGTCAGGTTCATAAACAAACGGGTTGTCCAGATCGGCCAGCAGCCCCGCCGCCCCGTCCTTGTCCGACACAATGGCGTCCGCAGCCGTAATTCCCCATTCAATGGCCAGGGCTGGATCATCAAAGCGTACCGCGCCATCACATTCAGGCGCATAGTAGTCCGAACATTTATAAATGATTTCCGAATTTTCTTCCCGGGTAACAAAGCCATGTAAAAAGCCGGCTGGAACCAGCAATTGTCGGCCGTTTTCATAGGAAAGTTCCACGCCTTCCCACTGCCCATAGGTCGGTGACCCAGCCCTGATATCCACGGCTACATCAAAAATACAACCGCGCCCACAGCGCACCAGTTTGGCTTGCGCATGGGGCGGGGATTGAAAATGCAAACCACGAACAGTGCCAACGGACGCTGACATTGAATGGTTGTCCTGAACAAATTCAGTCACAATTCCTTGTTTGGCCAACCCGGCCATACTATAGCTTTCGCTGAAAAACCCGCGCGCATCCCCAAACCTTGCTGGGGTTATAATTTTCAAACCCGCCAACCGGGTATCTGCTATTTCCACGCGGCACCTGTATTTACAAAATTTCTATGTGCACTGCCTAACAAGCGACCTTGGCACTGTCACCCACCCATGCCTTTGGGCAAGGTTCTGACCGAGCAATGGTGCTATTTGTGCAGCAATACCAGTCGGGTACCGGCATTATTTCCAAATCTGAAATGGTAAAGAGCTGACAGGTGGGAAAAACGCTAATAGTTAGTTCATATAGAACTAACATCTGATAGATTCCCGCAGTTTTCCCACTTTCTGGCCCTATCTTCCGGTTATTTCTGGCCCTATCTCAGGGGTTCTTGATATGGTGTCATAAAACGGCGGGTTGGACCTTTCCATTGTACAAAATCCGCAGCAATTCCAAAAGGACGCCGCCATGGACACCCACCTTAGCCCCAACGATATTTCGGACGTAATTGAAGCTGATCGTACCCACCTTTGGCATCACCTTGTACAGCATAAACCGTTTGAAACTATTGACCCAAAAATCATGGTGGAAGGCAAAGGTATGCGTGTCTGGGATGCGACCGGACGCGAACATCTGGATGCGGTTTCAGGTGGCGTATGGACAGTAAATGTCGGCTATGGGCGTGAAAGCATTGCCAATGCAGTGCGCGACCAGTTGATCAAAATTAATTTTTTCTCCGGTTCCGCCGGGTCTATTCCCGGCTCACAATTTGCCCAGCGCTTAATTGAAAAGATGCCCGGCCTAAGCCGGGTTTACTACACAAATTCCGGATCTGAAGCCAATGAAAAGGTCTTTAAAATGGTGCGCCAGATTTCGCATCGCCACCATGGTGGTAAGAAATCTAAGATCCTGTTTCGCGACCGTGATTACCACGGCACCACAATAACCGCCCTTTCCGCAGGTGGCCAAAAAGAACGCGGCGCACAATACGGTCCGTTTACGCCAGGGTTTATCGAAGTGCCCCATTGCTTGGAATACCACAACCAATACCCGGACGCAGAAAGCTACGGCGTCGCCGCGGCCAATGCGATAGAAGACGTCATCTTGCGCGAAGGTGCCGATACCATCGGTGCCATTTGCCTGGAACCAGTCACAGCTGGGGGCGGTGTCATCCCGCCACCGCAGGGGTATTGGGATCGGGTGCAGGAAATTTGCCAAAAGCATAACATATTGATTCATATAGACGAAGTCGTCTGTGGGGTCGGTCGCACGGGGGAATGGTTTGGCTACCAGCATTACGGCATCAAACCTGATTTCGTGACCATGGCCAAGGGCGTCGCTTCTGGCTACGCCGCCATTGCTTGTGCCGTGACTACAGAAGCGGTGTTTGAACAGTTCAAAGACGACGCCAGTGACCCGCTTAGCTATTTTCGCGACATTTCCACCTTTGGCGGCTGCACCGCTGGCCCTGCTGCAGCATTGGAAAATATGCGCATCATTGAAGACGAAAACCTTTTGGACAACACAACGCGTATGGGCGCACGCCTTACGGACAATTTGCGTGTTTTGCAGGAAAAGCACACTGTCATTGGCGATGTGCGCGGTAAGGGATTGTTCTGCGGTGCCGAACTGGTTTCAGATCGCGCCAGCAAAGAACCAATTAATGAAAAACAGGCTCAGGCTGTGGTCGCCAATTGCATGGCTCAGGGTGTGATTATCGGCGTCACCAACCGTTCAGTCCCAGGCTATAACAACACGCTTTGCCTCAGTCCGGCCCTCATTGCCACCAACGATGATATCGACCAGATTACCGATGCCATCGACATCGCCCTTAGCACTGTATTTAAATAAGTTCCTGGGGCGAATTAGATTAGCACTTCGGGCGACTTTGCGCGCCGCTCGGGGATATTTGCAGAACAAAATAAAGTCATTTACAGTTTTGCAAGTATTCAGCCGATGGCATGGCGATTTGGCCAGTGTGGCGCTACCCCTTTTAAGTCCAGTTTTGTCCGGATATAAGTCCACTCATGGCCATATCCGCTGAAACATTCTTCTTAGACCCCAACGACAAGGGCACCCTGCAACAGCAGATACAACGCGCCGTCATCCAAGGCATCCTGGCAGCACGCTACCAAGCCGGAGAGCGGCTACCCTCTAGCCGAAAACTGGCCCAACATCTTGGTATCAGCCGGATCACCGTGACCCTGGCCTATACAGAACTGGTTTCAAACGACTACCTAACCTCCAGGGGCCGCTCCGGTTATTTCGTCTCGGACACAGCCCCAAGCCCCCTGCAATCCGGCTTGCCTGCCCCCGAAACACCGGATGATGTGGATTGGCAACGTACCGTTGGCCAGCATTTCAGCAATTATTCCGGCCTTGTACGCCCACAAAATTGGCGCAATTACCGCTATCCATTCATATATGGCCAGCCTGATATCAAACTTTTCAACCATCAAAGCTGGCGTCAATGTGCCCTGCAAGCCCTTGGTAAAAAAGATTTTATTTCCCTAACCTCGGATTATTACGATGGTGATGATCCCCGTTTGATTGAATTCATCACACGACACATACTGCCGCGACGTGGCATTTCGGCCCATCCCGAGCAGGTTCTGTTGACCCTTGGGGCACAAAACGCCCTGTGGCTTTCGGCCCAGATTCTATTGACCCAACGTCGCACCGCAGCCATGGAAAATCCCGGCTATGCGGGCTTGCGCGAAATTCTTGGCCAGACCCGTTGCAATACCCTGTCTCTGGATGTGGATGAAAACGGTCTGCCACCAGCTTCTATCCCCACCGATACGGACGTGGTTTTTACGACCCCAAGTCATCACGCCCCCACCAATGTTACCCTGCCGCTGGCCCGGCGAAATGAGTTGTTGGAACGCGCGTCACGCGATGATTTTATCATAGTTGAAAACGACTATGAATTTGAAATCTCATTTCGCCACTCACCCTCGCCCGCCCTTAAATCTCTGGATAAGTTTGGCCGGGTTGTTTACATCGGTTCATTCTCCAAATCTCTTTTTCCCGGGTTGCGGCTGGGCTATATCGTTGGCTCAGAACCTTTCATCCGCCAGGCCCGGGCCCTGCGCGCTTTGGTGCTGCGTCACCCGCCGGGCCACATCCAACGCACCGTGGTTTATTTCATGTCCCTTGGTCATTACGATGCCCAGATCAATCGAACCGGCATCGCCTATAAACGGCGGCGCGCTGTGATGGATGCCGCCATTGCTGAACACGGGTTGCATATCGCCTGCCCTGAAGCCGCCGGTGGGTCCAGCATCTGGATGAAGGCGCCAAAAGGTATCAACACCACTCAACTGGCCGAAACCTTGCGTGCGGATCAGGTCATCATTGAGCCCGGGCGCGCATTTTTTGCCCAAAACGATGATAACCACCAGTTCTACCGCCTCGCCTATTCTTCTATCCCGGCCGAACGTATCCCCGAAGGCATCAATCGGATCGCCAAGGCCATTCAAAATTTGGACCTATGAACATCGTCAAATTGGCCCTATTCGTCCCTTGCTTTCACAGGCTACAGAAACCCAGTAATCTTAGCGCCTGCAGCAAAGGACCTGCCCAATGAAAATGACCACTGAAGAAGCCTTTATCAAGGTCCTGCAAATGCACGGCATCGACAACGCCTTTGGCATCATCGGCTCTGCCTTCATGCCAATATCCGATCTGTTCCCCCAGGCAGGCATCACATTCTGGGACTGCGCCCATGAATATACCGCTGGCATGATGGCCGACGGTTTTGCGCGTAGTTCTGGTAAAATGGCCATCGCCATCGCCCAGAACGGCCCCGGCATCGCCAATCTGGTGACACCCGTGAAAACCGCCTACTGGAACCACACGCCAATGCTGCTGATCACCCCGCAAGCCGCCAACAAAACCATCGGTCAGGGTGGCTTTCAGGAAGTAGAGCAAATGCGCATGTTCGCCGATTGCGTGGCTTATCAGGAAGAGGTACGCGACCCTTCGCGCATGGCCGAAGTGCTGAACCGCGTCATTGCCAAAGCCAAACGCCTGTCCGCCCCGTGCCAGATCAACATTCCGCGCGATTACTGGACGCAAGTGATCGACATAGCTCTGCCCCAGATTGTCGAATTTGAACGGCCATCGGGTGGCACCGACGCCATCGCGCAGGCCGCAAAACTGCTGTCTAGCGCCAAGTTTCCGGTTATCCTGAACGGTGCAGGTGTGGTTATCGGCGGCGCGATCCCCGCCAGCCAAGCCCTCGCCGAACGCCTTGATGCACCCGTGTGCTGCGGCTACCAACACAACGACGCGTTCCCCGGCAGTCACCCACTTTTCGCAGGCCCGCTTGGTTACAATGGCTCGCGCGCCGCAATGGAACTAATCCAACAGGCCGACGTCGTGTTGGCCCTTGGCACTCGCCTGAACCCATTTTCCACCTTGCCTGGTTATGGCCTCGATTACTGGCCCAAAGATGCCAAGATCATTCAGGTCGATATGAACCCGGATCGCATCGGATTGACCAAACCGGTCACAGTGGGCATTGCCGGTGATGCCGCACAGGTTGCCACTCAGATCATGGAACAACTTTCAGGCACGGCAGGCGACACAGATCGCCAACAACGCCTTGATACTATTGCAAAAACGAAATCCACATGGGCCCAAACCCTGACTAGCATGGACCACGAAGACGACGACGAAGGCACCGATTGGAACGCCCGGGCCCGTAACGATAAGCCGGATGCCATTTCTCCCCGACAGGCATGGCGCGCCATTCAGTCCAGCCTGCCAAAGGACGCAATCATCAGTTCCGACATCGGCAATGTCTGCGCCATTGGTAATGCCTATCCAACCTTTGAAAATGGCCGCAAATACCTGGCCCCCGGGTTGTTTGGCCCTTGCGGTTACAGCTTACCGGCCATCCTTGGCGCAAAAATCGGCCGCCCGGATACTCCGGTTGTTGGTTTCGCCGGTGACGGCGCGTTTGGCATTTCTATGAATGAAATGACCGCCTGCGGGCGCGATGAATGGCCAGCCATCACCATGGTAATTTTCCGCAACTACCAATGGGGTGCCGAAAAACGCAACACCACGCTTTGGTATCACGATAATTTCGTCGGCACTGAACTTGACACCAAGGTCTCTTACGCCGGTATCGCCAAGGCTTGTGGCGTGAACGGCGTGGTCGTCACTGCCATGGATGAACTGACCGACGCATTGGCCGTGGCCGTCAAAACCCAGATGCAGGACGGTAAAACCACGTTTATCGAAGTCATACTCAATCAGGAAATGGGTGAACCGTTCCGGCGCGACGCGATGACAACCCCGGTGCAGGTCGCCGGGATATCCACGGCAGACATGCGCCCACAAAAGGGCGCTTGAAACAAATGACAGGAACCGGCAACCATCCCATTCTGGTGATCAATGCCGGTTCCTCGTCGATCAAATATTCGCTGTTTGATTATGGACTAAACCAGCTCTTTTCAGGTCAAATCAATGTCGGCCCTAAAGGTGCCAATGACCACCAGGATGCCCTCGCCCAGATCTTCGAAAACCTGACGCAAAATGACAGCCCGATTACCTCCCTTTCCGCCGCCGCGCACCGCGTCGTACATGGTGGCGCAGCACTAACCGCACCAACCCGTATTACCCCGGGTATTCTGGCGCAAATTCACGCCTGCACACCGCTGGCCCCCTTGCACAATCCCCACAATATACTGGCGATCGAAAAAATCGCTGAAATCGCCCCTTACCTGCCGCAGTTCGCCAGTTTTGATACGGCATTTCATAGCACTAACCCAGATGTAGCCACCCGCTACGCCGTGCCTAACAACTGGCACAAAGCCAACATTCGCCGATTTGGCTTCCATGGCATCAGTTTTCAGGCATTGGTGGCAAATTTTCCAGGCAAAGTACCCGAAAAATTACTGGCTTTTCACCTCGGAAACGGTGCCAGCATCTGCGCTATCCTGAATGGTCGATCCGTCGCCACCACTATGGGATATTCACCGCTGGAAGGTCTGACAATGGGCACGAGATCGGGCAGTATTGATGCCGCAGCTGTCCTCAGAATGGCGCAAGATTCGGACCCGGAAACCACGCTGAACACCCTCAACAAAAAATCCGGCCTATTTGCCCTGTCTGGCGGCATCTCCGACATGAAAGAGCTCACTGAATCCGACACCCCAGCCGCAAAATTCGCCATCGAACATTTCACCTACTGGGCTGCGCGTCACGCCGGTTCCATGATCGCCGCCATGGGCGGAGTGGACGCCATTGCATTTACTGGCGGCATCGGTGAAAACGCCGCCCCGATCCGCGATCAAATCGCCGGTCTTTTGGGCTGGGCACAAATCCCAGCCGCCCAAATCCACATCATCCCCGCCGACGAAGAGCGCCAGATTGCCCAAAACGCCGTGAACTGCATGCGCGATAGCGCCGCGGATTAAAAAAAACCCTCGCTCATATGCAAAAAACGGAATAATAAACCGGGTAACGGCCATTCGGGGAGAAAACGAACATGACCAAACACCAACAGCCTGACCTTGACACCTCCCCCAAAGTCTCGGACGAGATCCGCCAAACCACCTGCTACATGTGCGCCTGCCGTTGCGGCATCAACGTGCATATGAAGGACGGTAAAGTCGCCTATATCGAGGGCAACCGCGATCACCCGGTGAACAAGGGTGTGCTTTGTGCCAAGGGGTCGGCCGGGATCATGCAGATCAACGCGCCATCCCGCCTGCGCGCCCCGCTAAAACGCACCGGCCCCCGCGGTTCCGGCGAATTTGAAGAAATCAGCTGGGACGAGGCGCTGGAAATCGCCACGGGCCACCTGTCGCGCATCCGCGAAACCGACCCCAAGAAACTGGCGTTCTTCACCGGCCGCGACCAATCGCAATCTTTCACCGGATTCTGGGCGCAAAACTACGGAACACCAAACTACGCAGCACACGGTGGTTTCTGTTCCGTCAATATGGCGGCGGCAGGCATCTACACCATGGGCGGCGCGTTCTGGGAATTTGGTCAACCCGACTGGGACCGCGCCAAAATGTTCATGATCTTTGGTGTCGCCGAAGACCACGACAGCAACCCGATCAAAATGGGCCTTGGCAAACTAAAGGCACGCGGTGCCAAGATCGTTGGCGTCAACCCAATCCGTTCTGGCTATAATGCCATCGCTGACGAATGGGTCGGCATCACGCCCGGCACCGATGGCCTGTTCATCCTCGCCCTCGTCCATGAACTGCTGAAAGCTGGCAAGATCGATCTGGATTACCTTGCCCAATTCACCAACGCCCCGGTTCTGATGAACGAAGACCCCAACAGCCCGGACTTCGGCCTGTTTCTGCGCGACAAAAATGACAAGCCGCTGGTCATTGATCGCAAGACCGGTAAGCAAGTCGCCTTTGACAAATCAGGCATTTACCCCGACCTATCGGGGCATTTCCGCAAAGGTGGTATCACATATCGAACCGTATTCCAGAAAATGGCCGAACGCTATCTGGCACCGGAATACGCGCCCGACGCGGTCGCTGAACGCTGCGGCATCCCCGCCGCCCAGATCAAACGCCTTGCCGCCGAACTAGCGCACACCGCGTTTGAAGAGGCGTTCGAACTGCCGATCAAATGGACAGATTTTCGCGGCCATAAACACAAATCAATGACCGGTCGCCCGGTGGCCTTCCACGCCATGCGCGGTATATCGGCCCATGCCAACGGTTTCCAGACCGCCCGCGCCCTGCACGTGTTGCAAATCATGCTTGGCAGCGTCGAGGTCCCCGGCGGTTTCCGTTTCAAACCACCCTACCCCAAGGCCGCCGAAAACCACCCGAAACCACACGCAGGCGCGCAGCCCGGCAAACCGCTGGACGGTCCGCATCTGGGCTATCCCATGGGGCCGGAACACCTGTTGTTGAATGATGACGGCAGTGCCAAACGCATCGACAAAGCCTTCACCTGGGAAAACCCCATGTCGCCCCATGGCATGATGCATATGGTGATTTCCAACGCCCACGCTGGGGACCCGTACAAGATCGACACGCTGTTCATGTATATGGCCAACATGGCGTGGAATTCGTCGATGAACACGTCGGGCGTCATCAAAATGCTGACCGATAAAGATGAAAACGGCGATTATGTGATCCCGAACATCATCTATTCCGATGCCTATAGCTCAGAAATGGTCGCCTACGCCGACCTGATCCTGCCCGACACCACATACCTTGAACGCCACGATTGCATTTCCATGCTGGATCGCCCGATTTGCGAAGCCGACGCCATGGCCGACAGTATCCGTTGGCCGGTGATTGAACCCGATCGCAACGTGCGCGGCTTTCAATCCGTCCTCGTCGATCTTGGGCACCGCCTGAACCTGCCAGGTTTTGTGAATGAAGACGGTTCCGCCAAATACAAAGACTATGCCGATTACATCGTTAACCACGAACGTCGTCCGGGCGTTGGCCCGCTGGCGGGTTTCCGTGGCAAGGATGGCAAAGGTGCAGGACGCGGTGAGGTGAACCCTGAACAGCTGAATCGTTACATCGAAAATGGCGGTTTCTTTGAGGAACACATGCCCGAAGAAGCGGCCTACTATAAACCGTGGAACAAGGCCTATCAGGATTGGGCGGTAAAGGTCGGTCTGTTTGACGCCCCGGCCCCCTACCTGTTCCAGCTTTACGTCGAACCGATGCGCAAATTCCAGCTGGCCGCCGAAGGTCATGGTGATGTGCAGCCCCCTGAACACCTGCGTGAACGGGTCAAAGGCCACCATGGACCCGCTGCCGATCTGGTATCCAAGTGCGTCCGAAGAGTGCCGACGAATACCCGATCCACGCCCTGACCCAACGGCCCATGGCGATGTACCATTCATGGGGCACGCAAAATGCCTGGCTGCGCCAATTGCATGGCACCAACCCGCTTTATGTGCCCACCAAAATTTGGGAAGCCAACGGTTTCACAGATGGCGACTGGGCCAAGGTTTCGTCACCCCACGGCAACATCACCGTGCCGGTCGCCCATCAGGCGGCGCTGAATTCCGATACCGTCTGGACATGGAACGCCATCGGCAAACGCAAAGGCGCCTGGGCGCTGCAAGACGACGCGCCCGAGGCCACCAAGGGTTTCCTGCTAAACCACCTGATCCACGAATTGATGCCACCCAAAGGCGACGGTCTGCGCTGGAACAATTCCGATCCGATCACCGGCCAAGCCGCATGGTTTGATCTACGGGTAAAAATCGAAAAGATCGCCGCCCCGACCGAAGCACAACCGGCCTTGCCGCCGATCAAATCCCCGGTAGGTCGCGGACCGAAAAACCTGACATGGAAGGTCGGCAAATGAGCATTGAAACCTACATAATTTATCTGGGCACCGTGCTGTTGTTTTTCGCGCACCCTCCCGGACCCAGTCAGTTGCTGTTCATCGGCAGCTCATTGCAAAACGGCGTCAAACGGGCCTTGCCCATTCTGGTCGGTGACCTTAGCGCCAATGCCATTCAAATTATGATTGCGGGCTTTGGTCTGGCCAGCCTGATCGCAATCTCGGCCAGTGTTTTTACCGTGTTCAAATATCTCGGCGTTGCCTACCTGATCTGGATTGGCATCCGCATGATCCGCGACGCCAGCCGCCCAAGAACTGCCAAACCCGCCCCCAGCGGTTCCGAACTTTTCCGGCGCGGCTTCATGACGTCCGCCGCCAACCCTTATGCCGTGGTATTCTTTGCGGCGCTTTTCCCCCAGTTCATTGACCTGAACGCCAGCATCGCACCGCAGGTTGCCATTCTTGGCATCACCTATTTGCTGATCGATGGGGCAATTCTGATCGCCATGGGCACTTCCGCCACCCGGCTGGTGGCCGCACTCGGCTCCAAACTGGAAAAGTGGTTCGGCATTGTGTCTGGCATCGGATTGATCATTGCAGCAATTGCCATCGCCTTTCGCGGTGATGTGGAGGCAGTGAAATGAACGGCTGTTTTCCCCAAATCCGTGTCCGACGGTATTCCGACAAAAGTCTGACGGTTTTCCGACACTCAATTTTCACCGTTCTGAGGGCCGTAAAATGACCCAGCTTCCCACCAGCACCGCCCGCAAACTCGGCCTGGTCATCGATCTGGACACCTGCGTCGGTTGCCATGCCTGTGTGATCTCCTGCAAGGGTTGGAACACCGAAAACTACGGCGCGCCACTGTCGGATCAGGACGCTTACGGCGCTGATCCAACAGGCACTTTTCTGAACCGGGTGCATTCCTATGAGGTGCAGCCCCCCAAGGGCGCCCCGGCCCAAACCATCCATTTCCCCAAGTCCTGCCTGCACTGCGAAGACGCTCCTTGCGTCACCGTTTGCCCGACCGGTGCCAGCTACAAGCGCGTGGAAGACGGTATCGTTTTAGTCAATGAAAGCAGTTGCATAGGTTGCGGTCTTTGTGCATGGGCGTGCCCCTATGGTGCCCGAGAACTGGACAAAGCCGAAGGCGTGATGAAGAAATGCACCCTGTGCGTGGATCGGATTTACAACGAAAACCTACCGGAAGAAGACCGCGAACCAGCATGTGTGCGCACCTGCCCCGCAGGCGCGCGACACTTTGGTGATTTCGCTGATCCGGACAGCAACGTGTCACGCCTGACAGCAGAACGTGGCGGCATGGATCTGATGCCGGAACAGGGCACCAAACCGGTCAACAAATACCTGCCACCTCGCCCTAAGGACACGGTGGATGCCATTGATATCCTTGCACCTTTCCTTGATCCGGTTGTGGAAGCCACCGGCTTTTTGGGCTGGCTCGACAAAACTCTGGACGCCCTTCCCGGCGGCGCTAAGAAAGGGACAAACTGATGCATCCCGCACCTTCCGTCATTATTTTCACCGTTCTGTCTGGCCTTGGTTTCGGCATGCTGGCCTGGTTGGGCATCGGCCTGCCCGACGTCAGCGGCCGCACGGCATTCTATTTCTTCTTTGTTTCCTATGCCTTAGCTGTTGGTGGGCTGCTGGCCTCCACGTTTCATTTGGGCAATCCTCAACGTGCGCTTAAGGCCTTCACCCAATGGCGCACCAGTTGGTTATCGCGCGAAGCCTGGATGGCGGTCATATCGCTTTCCGCTATGGGTATATACGCCGCATCAGCCATATTCCTTGGGGTGAAACTGCCGGTCCTTGGATGGATTGCCGCCGCCCTGTGTATGGTGACAGTGTTTACCACATCGATGATGTACACCCAGATGAAAACCGTCCCGCGCTGGTCTCATCCGGCCACGCCGTTGATATTCCTGCTTTATTCGATATCGGGCGGGGCATTATTGGTTGGTCAGGTTTCAATTGCCACAGTGCTACTATTGATAACCGGCGCAGTTCAACTACTGGTCTGGGCTTATGCTGACACCCGTTTCAAGGCCGCTGGCAGCACCATCGAAACTGCCACAGGATTGGGCAACATCGGCAAAGTCCGCCAATATGAACCACCCCATACCGGCACCAATTATCTGCTACACGAAATGGTCCACGTGATCGGCCGCAAACATGCCAAGGTCTTGCGTATCATCGCCCTGCTGGGCGCGTTTGTGTTGCCAGCCTTGATCCTGTCGCTAACCGGGCTGGGCCATATCGGCGCGCTTATCGCGGTCCTGCTGCATATCGCCGGGTTGTTTGTGTCACGTTGGTTGTTTTTCGCCGAGGCCGAACATGTGGTTGGGTTGTATTACGATCAAAGGTAGTTCGATTTTTCGGCGAAAAATCATGCCTCCGGCGGAGGTATTTCTGAAAAGAAGAAATGGGGCGTGAAAAAAGCTTTGACTTTTTCACGTAAACATCGTGAAAATTGGGCGTACTTTTTCACGCGAGTCGCCAATGACCAACACTTCTACCCTAGGGGCTGACCTGCGCGCCCTGCGAAAATCGCGCCGACTGACGCTGGAAGATATGGCAGCGGCGTTGGACATGTCGGTTGGCTGGATCAGCCAGGTAGAGCGCGATATTTCCACCCCGGACAATTTGACCCTGAAAAAGATGGCGGCCGCCTTTGGCGTGCCGATATCTCTGTTTTTTGGTGCCACTGACGGGCCAGAGGCCGAGGTCGGGCGCATTGTTCGGGCCCAGAATCGCCGCCATATTGGTGAGCAGGACGCCGGGCTGGTAGAGGCGCTGATTTCCCCCGACCTGACCGATAGCTTTGAAATGGTGCATTCCACATTCATGCCCGGGTCCGCCAACAAGACCCCGACCGCAAGGCCGACACAGGAAGTCGCTTATCTGGTTTCCGGCCAGCTGGATATCTGGCTGGATGATGAGTTTTATCAAATATTTACCGGCGATAGTTTTCGCATTCGCGGCCAGACTTTGCGCTGGGCCAACCCCTATAATGCCCCCGCCGTTGCAGTGTGGGTTATTTCACCCCCGGTTTATTAGAAAGGTCCTGATATGGCTGAATTTCCCACAACGGCCCGTGTTGTCATCATCGGCGGCGGCTGTATTGGTGCCTCATCGCTGTACCATCTGGCCCGCGCCGGTTGGACTGATTGCGTGCTGCTGGAAAAAAACGAACTTACAGCCGGATCGACATGGCACGCGGCGGGGAACGTGCCGACATTTGCCACCGGTTGGGCGGCGATGAACCTGCAACGCTATTCCACTGAGCTGTATCAGGGGTTGGCGCAAGCGGTTGATTACCCGATGAATTATCACGTGACCGGGTCGATCCGGCTGGCCCATTCGGCAGAGCGCATGCAGGAATTTGAGCGCGCCCGCGGCATGGGGCTGTCACAGGGGATGGACCTAGAAATCCTGACGCCGGATGAAACGCGCGACCGTTATCCGTTTCTGGAACTACATGACCTGAAGGGGTCGCTGTATGACCCCGCCGATGGTGACATTGACCCAGCGCAACTGACACAGGCGCTGGCCAAGGGGGCCCGCGATTTGGGGGCGCAAATCCACCGCTTCACACCAGCCACTGGTGTTAGTCGCGAAAATGGCGAATGGATTGTGCATACGGATAAGGGCGATATCCGCTGTGAAATTGTGGTGAATGCCGCCGGGTACTATGCGCAACGCGTAGGCGAATGGTTCCGCCCCTTTGGTGGTCGCCAAGTGCCGATGATGGTGATGAGCCATCAATATATGCTGACCGATGAAATCCCGGAACTGGTGGAATATGCGAAATCCGAAGGGCGCAAACTGCCGCTGCTTCGCGATGTGGATAGTTCCTATTACCTGCGCCAGGAAAAGAAAGGCTTTAACCTTGGCCCCTATGAACGCAACTGTAAGGCCCACTGGGTGACACCGGATGATCCGATGCCCGATGATTTCAGTTTCCAGTTATATCCCGATGATCTGGAGCGGCTGGAATGGCATATGGAAGACGCGATGGCGCGAGTTCCCCTGCTGGGTCAGGCCGGAATTTCGCGGGTGATTAACGGGCCGATCCCCTATGCACCCGATGGTATGCCGCTTTTGGGGCCGATGCCGGGGGTGAAAAATGCGTTTGAGGCTTGCGTGTTCACCTTTGGCATTGCCCAGGCAGGTGGTGCTGGCAAGGTTTTGGCCGAATGGGTGATGCAGGGCGAAACTGAGTGGGATTGCTGGTCACTCGACCCGCGCCGTTACACCGATTACACCGATGAAGATTATTGTGTGGCTAAGGGTAAGGAAATCTATGGCTATGAATACGCCATGCATTTCCCCTGGTACGAATGGCCGGATGGGCGCGATAAAAAGCTGTCGCCGGTGCATGACCGCGTCAAAGAACTTGGCGGCCAGATGGGCGTCTATGCGGGGTGGGAGCGGGCAAATTGGTTTGCCAAACCCGGTGATGACACGTCCAAGGAAAGCACCCAGACCTGGGACCGCGCCGGGCCTTGGGAGGCGCGCATTCGCGAGGAATGCGAAGCAGCGCGCGACGGCGTTGGCGTGCTGGACCTGCCGGGATTTTCACGCTTCAACCTGTCGGGCGAAAAATCGGCGGACTGGCTGCGCGGCCTGATCACAGGCGGGTTGCCCAAGGTGGGGCGCATGAATCTGGCGTATTTTTCTGACAGTCGCGGTCGAATTTTGACGGAAATGTCGGTGGTGCGCCACGGCGACGATCTGTTTACCCTGATCACTGCCGCCACGGCCCAGTGGCATGACTGGGACCTGCTGAATAACGCACTGCCCGATGACGGCAGCGTGCATCTGGCGGATTACACCACCGAATATGACACGCTGATTGTCACCGGCCCGAAATCGCGCGACCTGATGGCCGGGTTGGTGGGGGACAGCGCCGATCTGACCTTGCCATGGCTAAGTAATCTGACCGGGGTGATTGCCGGACAGGCTGTGTTTTTGCTGCGGGTTAGTTTTGCCGGTGAACTGGGCTGGGAAATCCACGCTGAAAACGCCGATATGCCGGTGGTATATGACGCAGTGCTGGCCGCTGGCGCCAAACCGTTTGGCATGTGGGCGCTGAATTCATTGCGGCTGGAAAAGGGCTATCGGGCTTGGAAGGGTGATCTGTCCACCGATTATTCGCTACTTGAGGGTGGGCTGGATCGGTTCATCAAACTGGACAAGCCCCAAGATTTCCCCGGCAAGGTGGCGATACTGGCCGAAAAACAACGCGGGGTTTCCAAGCGGTTCGTGACGCTGATCATTGACGCCGGGGCGGCGGATGCACCCTATATGTCAACGCTGTGGCATGACGGGGAAATTGTAGGCGAAACCACATCGGGCGGTTGGGGTTACCGGGTGAATGCATCCATTGCTTTGGGAATGCTGCAGGTTGATCTGGCCAAGCCGGGCACCGAGCTAGAGGTTGAAATTTATGGAAAACGGCACCGCGCGGTGGTGCAGGAGGATCAGCCGCTTTGGGATCCAAAAAATGAAAGGTTAAGGGCATGAGCAACATCCCGTCCTCAGCCCGCGTCGTTATCATCGGCGGTGGCGTCATTGGTTGTTCGGTGGCCTACCATCTGGCCAAGCTGGGCTGGAAAGACGTGGTCTTACTGGAACGCAAACAGCTGACCAGCGGCACCACCTGGCATGCTGCCGGGTTGATCGGACAGGTCCGGGCCACGGCGGCGATGACACGGTTGGCCAAATATAGCGCCGATCTTTACCTGTCCTTAGAGGCCGAAACCGGCGTTGCCACGGGCATGCGGGCCTGTGGGTCGATCTCGGTTGCCCTGACCGAGCACCGCAAGGAAGAAATGTTGCGTCAGGCATCAATGGCAAAGGTTTTTGGTGTCGATGTCGAGATCATCGATCCAAAAGAGGCGCTGGCACGCTACGAATATTTGAACATTGAGGGTGTGCTGGCGGCAAATTACATCCCCAGTGACGGTCAGGCTGACCCGGCGAACATCGCCCTGGCGCTGGCCAAAGGCGCCCGTCAGATGGGCGCGCAAGTTCTGGAACGGGCGCGCGTCAGTGGCATCCGGCGTGAGGGGCGTCAGGTGACCGGCGTGGATTGGCAGCAGGGCGAGGAAACCGGGTTTTTGGCCGCCGACATGGTGGTGAATTGCGCCGGTATGTGGGGCCATGAAGTTGGCCGCATGGCCGGGGTGAACGTACCACTGCATGCCTGCGAACATTTTTACATTGTCACCGAACCGATATCGGGCCTGACCCAAATGCCGGTGCTGCGGGTGCCGGATGAATGCGCGTATTACAAAGAAGACGCCGGAAAGATGTTGCTGGGGGCGTTTGAGCCGGTTTCCAAGCCATGGGGCATGGACGGCATTCCTGCGGATTTCGAGTTTGATCAATTGCCCGAGGATTTTGACCATTTTGAGCCGATACTTGAAAACGCCGTGAACCGTCTACCGATGCTGGCTGAGGCGGGTATTCATACGTTCTTTAATGGCCCGGAAAGTTTCACGCCGGATGATGCCTATCATTTAGGTCTGGCCCCGGAACTGGATAATTTCTGGGTTGCAGCTGGGTTCAACTCCATTGGTATTCAATCGGCGGGTGGTGCCGGTATGGCGCTGGCAGCATGGATGGACACAGGCGAAAAGCCGTTTGATCTGGGGGATGTGGATATTTCGCGCATGTCGCCGTTTCAGGGCAACAAAACGTATTTGTTCGAACGCTCCAAAGAAACCCTTGGCCTGCTGTATGCCGACCATTTCCCGTTTCGCCAGAAAGCCACGGCGCGCGGCATAAGGCGTTCACCCTTCCATGAACTGCTGGACGCCCAGAACGCGGTGTTTGGTGAAACTGGCGGCTGGGAGCGGGCCAACTGGTTTGCCGATCCGGGCCAGACGCGGGAATATGAATACAGCTGGAAACGCCAGAACTGGTTTGAAAATTCAACCCGCGAACACCGGGCAGTGCGTAAAAACGTTGGTATGTATGACATGACCAGTTTTGGCAAACTGCGGGTGGAAGGCCCGGATGCCGAAAGCTTCCTGAACCACGTATGCGGTGCCGACATGTCGGTGCCCGTGGGCAAGATCGTCTATACCCAGTTCCTGAACACCCGCGGCGGGATTGAGGCCGACGTGACCGTCACCCGCCTGTCGCAAACCGCCTATCTGGTGGTGACACCATCCACAACGCGACTGGCCGAACAGACCTGGCTGCGCCGCCATCAGGGCGATTTTCGCGCCGTGGTCACCGATATGACAGCGGCCGAAGGCGTGCTGGCGGTGATGGGACCCAATTCGCGCGCCCTGCTGCAAAAGGTGTCTCCTAATGATTTTTCCAACGCGGTGAACCCGTTTGGCACGGCGCAGGAAATTGAAATCGGCATGGGGTTGGCGCGGGCACACCGGGTTTCCTATGTGGGTGAGCTAGGCTGGGAGATTTATGTATCATCCGACATGGCGGCGCATGTGTTCGATGTGCTGCAAGAGGCCGGGCAGGATATGGGCCTGACGCCGTGCGGCATGCATATGATGGACAGCTGCCGAATTGAAAAGGCATTCCGCCATTTCGGCCATGATATATCCTGCGATGACCATGTGCTTGAGGCCGGGCTTGGGTTTGCGGTGAAAACCGACAAGCCGGAATTCATTGGCCGCGATGCGGTATTGGCCAAGCGTGAGGCCGGATTGGAACAACGGCTGGTGCAGTTCAAATTGACTGACGCGGAACCATTGCTGTACCACCACGAGCCTATCCTGCGGGATGGCGAAATTGTCGGGTACTTAAGTTCCGGCAGTTATGGCCACACATTGGGGGCAGCGATTGGTTTGGGCTATGTGCCGTGCAAGGGCGAAAAACCGGCGGATGTTCTGGCTTCTGGCTATGAGATTGAAATTGCGGGCACTCGTATCAAAGCCGATGTGTCGCTAAAGCCGATGTATGATCCAAAATCAGAGCGCACGAAGGTCTAAAAATCAACCTCAACCGCCACTCCAGCCGCAACCGCCAGATCAACCACGGCTGAAGCAACCGCAAGGTCCTGCAGGCCAACGCCGGTGCCGTCAAACAGCGTTAGTTCATCATCAGAACTGCGCCCGGTTTGGTCGCCGTTGATCACCGATCCCAGCTCCTTGATGTCAGCCTCTTTCAGTGAACCATCGGCAATCGCGTGCTGACACTCGCCGATGCTGATCGACTGCGCCACTTCGTCAGTGAACACGGTGGCGCGCGCTACCAGTGCTGCCTCGACCTCTTGTTTGCCTTTGGTGTCGGTGCCCATACAGGCGATATGGGTGCCGCCTTTGACGTGCGCATCCATCAGGCTTGGCGCGAATGCCGAGGTGATTGAGATGATCACATCCGCCTCATCCCCCAGTTGATCCAGTTCCACGGCTTCAAATTGCAGGTCCAGTTCTTTCGCCAGATCCGCCAGTCGTGACAGCATTTCCGGGTGGTAATTCCAACCGATAACCTTTTCAAAGTCGCGTTGTTCAACCGCAGCCCGCATCTGAAACGTTGATTGGTGCCCGGCCCCGATCATACCCAGAACTTTGGCGTTTTTCGGCGCCAGATGTTTGATGGAAACCGAAGACGCCGCCGCCGTGCGCAAGGCCGTTAACAGGTTGCCGCCCACTACCGCGTTGACCTTGCCAGTGTCGGCATCAAACAGGAAAATGGTCGATTGGTGGTTGGTCAGGCCCTTGGCTTCATTGCCCGGCCAATAGCCACCGGATTTCAGCCCCAGTGCCAACCCCGCCCGGTCAAAGCCGGATTTGAAGCCATACAAAGCATCCGCATGGCCAATGCTTTCGCGGATCACCGGGAAATTGTAGGCGTCACCACGGGACATAGCGGCGAATACTTTTTCAACGGCATCAAAGCTTTCGGTGCGCCCGATCAACCCGGCGATTTCACTTTCTGGAACAATGATCATATCAGTACGCCCGCCCGCGTGCAGATACCGGCCATACAGTTTCGACCTTGCCGTTTCGCACACCGACATACCAGTCATGGACGTTGCAGGTCGGGTCACAATGGCCCGGCACCAGCCGCAGTTTGTCATTGATGTTCAGCACACCATCAGGGTCACCAACAACGCCGTGTTCGTCAGAACATTTCAGGTATTCGACTTTGTCCGTGCGCCCATAAACCGTAGGCAGACCGCTATCCACCGATTGTGCTTTTAGCCCGGCATCAACAATGGCTTTGTCTTCTTTGCTATGGCTCATGACAGAGGTCAGAAGGAACAGTGAATTTTCCCATTCGCCGTCATCTATCCGGCGTCCGTTCTTATCCAGAATACGGCCATAGTC
This sequence comes from Paracoccaceae bacterium, assembly GCA_965224795.1. Taxonomy (GTDB): domain Bacteria; phylum Pseudomonadota; class Alphaproteobacteria; order Rhodobacterales; family Rhodobacteraceae; genus NVTR01. The sequence continues at coordinate 786,047 of CBDDAE010000001.1, forward strand.
CGCATCCATGAAGGCGTAGGAACCACATTGCATTTCATTGTAAACGCCTGAATTTCCTTCGAAATAGTATGATCCGGTGCCAGCGCCGCCAACGATGTCACATTCCAGACCTTGGGCTTTGAGTGCCGTCACCGCATCGCGCACCATATCAACGGCGATAACGATCTTAGCCTCACGGTCCGTGTACAGATCCATGTGCTGCATAGCGCCTTGATAAGCCTGAATGCCGGCGAATTTCAGGTTCGAACCCGCATCAATCAGCTTGGCAATGTTCACCACGTCTTGGGACGTCGTAACACCGCAACGCCCTGCGCCCACGTCGATTTCAACCAGACATTCCAGTTTCGTCCCGTGCTTTTCAGCCGCCGCCTGCAAGTCCGCTACGTTTTCCGGATCATCCACGCAAACCAGAATGCGCGCGCCCAGTTTTGGCATCCGCGCCAGACGGTCAATTTTCGCCGGGTCACGCACTTGGTTGGACACCATCACGTCCTTGATGCCGCCGCGCACGAACACTTCGGCTTCGGATACTTTCTGACAGCACACACCAACAGCGCGCCCCAAATCTTGCTGCAATTTCAGCACATCTACAGATTTGTGCATTTTGCCATGCGCGCGATGCCGCACGCCCATTTCGGCACACAGATCACCCATTTTCTTAACATTACGATCCAGCGCATCCAGATCCAGCACAAGGCAGGGTGTTTGAATATCAGCCTCATCCATGCCGGGCTTGGCGGGGATGTCATAGCCCACCTCAAAGTCATTCAGATTGGTTGGTGCGTTCATGTGTTTTCTCCATTCATCCATGGCAGCGCGTCAAGGTCAACATTGCCGCCGGTTATTATTACGCCGACACGTTTGCCGGCAAATATCTCTTTGTTTTTCAATATGGTCGCCAGCGGCACAGCGCTGCTGGGTTCCATGACGATTTTCATCCGCTTCCAGATCAGTTTCATCGCTTCAATAATCTCAGGATCACTGGTCGTCAGAATATCGGTCACGTGTTTTTGCACGAAATGCCATGTCAGTTCTTTTAGCGGCACCAACAATCCGTCAGCCACGGTTTTGGGCGCATCATCTGCAATGATATATCCCGCCCGAAATGACCGTGCCGCATCATCGGCCTGATCCGGTTCGGCGGCATAGATTTTCACATCAGGCGCCAGATTGGACAGGCTCAAACAGGTGCCGGAAATCATGCCGCCACCGCCAATGGGGGCAATCACTGAGTCCAGATTCTCCACCTGTTCAATCAGTTCGGCGGAACACGTCCCCTGCCCGGCAATAACGCGCGGGTCGTTATAGGGATGCACGAAATCAGCGCCGGTTTCTGCGTGAATTTTGGCGAATGTTTCTTCGCGTGAACTGGTCGATGGGTCACATTCCGTGACGATCCCGCCATAGCCGCGCACCGCGTCTTTCTTAGCCTGCGGCGCGGTTCTTGGCATCACCACTTGGCAGGGAATGCCCCGCCGACCAGCAGCGTAAGAAAGCGACAACGCATGGTTGCCGGAACTGTGCGTTGCCACTCCCCTTGCCAACATGTCGTCGGCCAAGCCGAAAACGGCATTACAGGCCCCGCGCACCTTGAACGCCCCGGCTTTTTGCAGGTTTTCGCATTTGAAAAACAATTTCGCGCCAGTCAGTTCGTCCAAAAATGAAGACGTCAGAACCGGGGTTTTATGCACGTAGGGTGCGATACGTTCGCGGGCCGCCAGCACGTCGTCAATGGTTGGTATGTACATTTTCGCCCCCTTATGCCGTCGCGCGGAAATGTTCCTGTGCGGCGGCAACACCAGCACCCAGTGTTACATCCAACCCAAGGTCTTTCATAGACATTTCCGCCGTGGCAATACCGGACAGTGCCATAACATCCGTCAAGCTGCCCAGATGGCCAATGCGGAATACTTTGCCCGCCACTTCGCCAAGGCCCGCGCCGAAGGACACGCCGTACTTTTCGCTGGCATGGTTCACGATGTCATCGGCGTTGAATCCGTCGGGGGTGACGATCGCACTGACCGAATTGGAATACAGATCAGGCGAGGCCGCGCACAGGTCCAGCCCCCAAGCAGCAATTGCCGCCCTTATTCCCGTTGCAATCCGCGTGTGCCGGGCAAAGACGTTTTCCAGACCCTCTTCCAGCAGCATTTCAGTGGACATTTTAAGCCCGCTTAACATGCCAACAGGTGGCGTGTAGGGAAAACCGTTGATTTCGTAACCGGCACGCATATCCCGCACATCAAAAAACCAACGCGGCAAAGTCGCACTATCCAGCGTGGCAATCGCCTTGGGGCTGAACGCTGTAATCGCCAGACCGGCGGGCAACATGAAACCCTTTTGTGATCCAGTCACGGCCACATCGACACCCCATTCGTCCATTCGAAAATCCATGGAACCGATGGAACTGACCCCATCGACAAACAACAATGCCGGGTGGTTTGAGGCATCCATTGCCGCGCGCACGGCGGCGATGTCAGACAGAACCCCCGTGGCAGTTTCGTTATGGGTGGCCAGCACCGCCTTGATCCGGTGATCCGTATCTGCAGCCAGAATTTCGGCGTAACGGTCTGTTGGAATACCCTGCCCCCAAGGTACGCTTACCACTTCCATTTCCAGCCCATGGCGCTTGCACATGTCGATCCATTTCTGACTGAACAGACCATTCTTTGCGGCCAAAACTTTGTCGCCTGCGCTAAGCGTGTTGGAAATCGCAGTTTCCCAGCCGCCGGACCCGGTGGACGGGAAAATAAAAACTTCGGTTGTTTTGGATTTCAATACCTGTTTCACACCGTCCAACGCCGGATGCAAAATATCGGCAAACCCAGCAGATCGGTGATCCATGGTTGGCATGTCAACGGCGCGACGCAATGCTTCGGGCATATTTGTGGGCCCGGGAATGAAAACAGGATTTTGAATGGACATGGTGAGCCTTGTAAAGGGTTCTTTCACACCAACTTAGTCTCTGACAGGCTTGGTCACAATTTTTTCGTAAGCATCTTAGAAAACGAAACAAATCCATTTAAAAGATATAAATTCCGGTAGTTAGCTTTTTTCGTATCATGAAAAATATTTTCCGTATAAGAATGGACTGGTTATTTGATAGGATTTATCCAATGCCTGACACCCTACGAATGCGTGGCCGCCCCAAGAGTTTTGACGGCAAAGCCGCACAACAAAACACCATTCAGTCGCTAGAAGGCGCTTTGGATCTTTTGGACGTTTTGGCCAACGCCGATGGCATGACACTTAGCGAACTGTCGGTGCGCCTGTCGCGCTCACCCTCTACCATTTACCGGATACTCAATACTTATTCATTACGTTCGATTGTCGAGATCGATCCGGTTCAGCAGACCTGGCACATTGGGCCGGCGAGCTTTCGGCTTGGCTCGGCTTTTTTGCGCCGCAGTAGTATTTTGGAACGCGCCCGCCCGGTTATGCGAAGTTTGATGGAAAAAATTGGCGAGACCGCAAATTTGGGGATCGAAAAATCCAACCAGATTGTGTTTATTAGCCAGGTTGAAGCCGCCGAAACCATTCGGGCTTTTTTCCCGCCCGGCACCCAATCACCCCTGCACGCTTCTGGAATCGGTAAGGCTATTTTGGCACAATATTCGCCAAAGCGTCTGCAACAATTAATTGCAAAAATCCCATTGGAAAAATACACGCCCAATACAATTACTGGGCCGGAGAAATTAATAGCGGATCTAGAGACTATCCGTACTAAAGGCTACGCGATAGATAACGAAGAACGTGAAATGGGGATGCGCTGCATTGCAGCACCGATTATTGACAACTTTGGCGACCCAATTGCCGGAATTTCCGTATCTGGCCCGACCCATCGAATGACCGAAGACAGGTTTGCGCAAATTGGTGAACTGGTGAGTCAGGCCGGTAAACGCCTTTCGCGCGGCTTGGGGGCCGAAATATAAAGGCTGTATTAGTCTGCCAGTTTCATGCAAGTACTACACAAAGCGACCTACATAATTTTCCAGAATTTCCTGCTGACCCGACCGGGGCTGTGGGTCGGTATTGTTATCCAGCACCGACTTTGTCAGGCTTTCCAGTGTCGCCGTCTTTAACATTTCCTGCGCACTGTCGCTTTGCCAGCCAGCGTAACGTTGCGATAAGGCCTGTTCTAATCCACCATCTTCAAGCATTGCAGCAGCCGATTTCAACCCACGGGCACAGATATCCATTGCCCCAATATGTGCAGCGATCAGATCTACAGGGTCCAGAGATTGCCGTCGCAACCTCGCGTCAAAATTCGTACCCCCGGTGGTAAATCCACCCGCCTTCAATATGTGGTAGTAGGCCAATGCGACTTCGCCAGCATTGTTTGGAAACTGGTCAGTGTCCCAGCCCGACTGTATGTCATTTCGGTTCATATCTATTGAGCCAAATGACCCTAAGGCAATGGCGGTTGCTATTTCATGCTCAAACGAATGCCCGGCCAAAAAAGCGTGACCCTGCTCCAGATTCAGTTGTACTTCATTTTCTAGGCCGTATTTTTGCAAAAACCCAAAGCAAGTTGCGGCGTCAAAATCATATTGGTGCTTCGTCGGTTCCTGGGGTTTCGGTTCCACCAGAATTGCCCCTTTGAACCCGATCTTATGTTTGTAATCGACCACCATATTCAAAAACCGTCCCATATGGTCCAATTCCTGACCCATGTCAGTATTTAGCAGGGTTTCATACCCTTCCCGCCCGCCCCAAAGAACATAGTTTTCACCGTTCAACTGATGGGTCGCATCCATGCAGGTTTTGACTGTGGCGGCGGAATAGGCGAACACTTCCGGGTCCGGGTTTGTTGCCGCACCGGCCATAAACCGGCGGTTTGAGAACAAATTGGCAGTACCCCACAACAGGCGTGTGCCAGTGGCTTCCATTTTAAGCGTAAAATAATCAACCATTTCTTCCAGATTACGTTTGCTTTGCGCAAAGTTTTCGCCTTCCGGGCGCATGTCCGCATCGTGAAAGCAAAAATATGGAACATTCAGGATATCGAACATTTCAAAGGCGACATCCGCCTTAAAGCGCGCGTGGTCCATACTGTCGCCAAACCACGGGCGCTGAAATGTTTCGCTGCCAAACGGGTCACCTCCCGGCCAGGCAAAGGAATGCCAATAGGCAACTGCAAAACGCAAATGTTCGGACATTGGCTTGCCCATGACTATTGCAGAAGCATCATAGTGGCGAAAGGTCAGTGGGTTATTACTGCTTTCGCCAGCATATTTTATCTGGGGAATTTCGCCAAAAAAATCGGTCATTTCAGGTTCCTTTGATGGATCGGTAAAGCCCGGTATACGTTCCATAGGCGTCATTGTAGGCCGGAACCAAACTGGTATTTGGTTCGATCACTCTGACTATTTCGGGCGGTGTCGCGACTGTTGCCGGGTCGGCACCAGTCGCCGCCATAAGGCCCAAACGGGCGGCCCCGTACCCGGCCCCAATATCGCCATCAGCCGGAACATCAACAGGCACATTCAGCACATTTGCCAAAAGCTGCAACCAATAGTTAGATCGCGCGCCACCCCCGACCGCCAACAGCCGTTGAATATCAGTTCCCGTCGATTGCAAGGCGGCCAAGTTGTCGCGAAAAGCAAAGGCAACACCCTGAAGAACCGTATGGGTCAACTCCGGGCGATCATCCCCGTGGGATAATCCCAAAAAAGCACCGCGAATTTCGGTATCGTTGTGTGGGGTGCGCTCGCCACCCAGATAGGGTAAAAACTGGGCCTTGCCCGGCGCGCGCACTTCATCGCCCAGTTCACCAGTCAGATCAGCCGCCGATTTACCAGAAATCGTGCTGAACCATTCCAAGGCATCTGTTGCCGCCAGGATGACCCCCATCTGATGCCAGGTCCCGCTAAGGGCATGGCAAAAGGTATGCACTGCGCTTTCTGGCTTGGGCTGATAGGCATCGCTGGCCGCAAATAAAACCCCCGAAGTGCCAAGTGAAACAAACGCCTGACCGTTTTGAACCACACCCATACCAATGGCAGAAGCGGCATTATCCCCGCCGCCCCCGGCAACAGGAATCTGCCTAGGGATATTCCATCGGACTGCCAGCTTTTCGCGCAGGTGCCCCCCAATAGCATTCCCTTCCACCAGTTCCGGCATCTGGCCCCGGTTCATACCTGTGGCAGTCAACAGATCGTCGCTCCAATCGCGTTTATTCACATCCAGCCAACTTGTTCCCGAGGCATCGGATAAATCGGAAATGGCTTCTCCCGTCAGCCAAAGCCGCAATACGTCTTTTGGCAACAGCACCCGGTACACACGGTCAAAATTGGCGGGCTCATGGCGTTGCATCCAAAGTAGTTTTGGCGCTGTAAACCCGGCAAATACAATATTGCCGGAAATCGCCCGAAACTCCGCGTTTTCATCAAGTTCCGCGGCCTCTTTAAAACTGCGCGTGTCGTTCCATAAAATACAGGGCCGAATGGCTTTGCCATCTGCATCCAGCGCCGTCGCGCCGTGCATTTGACCTGATAAACCAATCCCGCGTAGGGCCCGCATTTCGGATTGGTATTTTGCGCAAAGTCTGTCCAATACGTTTTCGGCGGCAATTATCCAGTCATTGGGGTCCTGTTCAGACCAACCGTCATTTGGCCGCATAACCTTTAGCGGCGCTGATGCCGAGCCAACGATTACCCCGTCCTGATCAATCAAAACCCCTTTCAGTCCAGAAGTTCCAAGATCAAGTCCGAGATACATGCTGCATTCCTTTGTTTGCAGAATACCAAAGCGTGCACAGTGTCACTTCTTTTGGAATGCCACACCTTATACTACTGACAAGTAGGAGCATTTACCCAAATCCGGCCAATACTTTTCGCTATTATGTTTCTTACAACCCACTAACGATCAATTCGTCCCCTGAAAAATTGATTTCAACAATTTTGTTACTGCTGACATCCGCCCAAGGGGAAACCATTCCGCCCGGACGGATCATCCTAATTTTCAGATACCTAGATGTTCCTAGCCCAAAGTGGATCAACGCGGCATTGCCGCTGGCATGACCACCACCAACTGTGATCTCACGGTGCCAAGTCTTGGACCCGTCGGAGATTTCTATCCATCCCCCAACCGCATTGGTATTCACACCGTCCTGCCGGATATCGACCAGCAACCAGTTGTCTTTGCTTGGCGTTGTGTTTTGATAAATTTCGACCATAGCATTGCGATTAACGACAACCAGATCAAGGCGTCCATCCAGGTTCATATCCACCATCGCAGCGCCGCGCGATCGTTCCATACTTGCGACACCTGCCTCCAAGCCATTTTCAACGAATGTGCCATCGGCTGATTGTATCAACAGGTTGTTGGGATCCTTCATTGCGCTACCCGGCATGTCTTCTACATTACCTTTGGCGATGAACACATCGTCTAAACCATCATTATCAATATCCCCGAACGCCACGTGCCAGCCAGTAGAGGCGTTGGTATCATCGCCAGTATAAGGGCGATGCGCAGTTGTACCGCGATCAAACTCGACATCCTGAAAACGCGGCCCCCCAGACGCAATATCCAACAATTGCAATTTTTGATCAGCCATATTTGTCAGGAATATCTCAGGTACCCCATCGCCTGAAATATCTCGGCTGGCGATACCCATTCCCCAGATACTGATGGCATCCCAGCCGTCATTTTTACCGTATGGTCTGGGGGCATTTTCCATCGCCCATAACTGTTCACCACCATCGTTGACATAGTAGTGCCGGTCATTACTTATCCGAAGGTCCTGGCGACCCTGGCGACCCCAGTCTGAAAACAGCATTGATAGCGGGCAAAGTCCCGGGCTTAGGGTGATCTGTTCGTATTGCCCGGCATATGGCCTAAACAGATAGTTTTCATCACAGGTTTGAAACGGTCCCTGCGGATCATCGCGATCAACATAGTTTCCAACTGCAAGAGTTGGCAATTTGTTTTCCCCTTCCCAAGTGGCAGAAAAAGCAGTTGTCCATTTTTGCCCTCCCTTGAACCCGAAGTCGGGAAAATTTGAAAAGCTACAGTCTGCGCCACCTTTAAGCAGGCGGTTTTCGCCAACGCGCAGGATAAACAAATCAAGAATACCATCGCTGTCCACATCCAGCGGGTAGGCCCCAATCACCTGTGTAAGTGCCAAATCATCAGCGGTTTCCGCTACAAAACCAACCGCTGCACCACGCTGAGTTGTGACATTGCGCAAAAGTGTCGCCGGGGACGCGCCACCTGCCAACAACAGTTCAGGGAAGAGATCACCGTCACAGTCAAAACTGGCAACACCGCCGCCTACAAAATGTTCCCAACCGCCAGTGTATTGCTGGCTAAGACCAAGTTCCGGTACGCGATTTTCAAATGACGGGCCAGAAATTGCGCTTCCGTTTCCACAAAGAAAAACGGTCATAGTAATCTTAAGCAACATAAGACGCGGTATCCCGTAAAATTCCGTCCGTTATGCCATCTATTGCAAAGGCGGCAGCCCCCATGGCCCACATTTGGTCGCCCCATTCATGAACTGCGACCTCTGGCGGCGGACCACCGGTCTGCACAATTGATTTCTTCATCTCATTGATCATTTCCTCATTAAACAGGTAGTTATGTTGCATCCGTTCACCCGACAAAATAATCAATTCCGGGGCGAATATATTAACCACATTCGCTAACCCTACGGCGAACATTCTACCGGCCCTTCGCACAATAGTTTTAGCGACAACATCCCCGGATTTAACCTTGGCCAAAAGTTGTTCCATTTGTTCCTCAGAGGTTGCGGATGCCGGAAGTTCCAACGATGTGCTGGCCTCTCGTAAAAGGGCATAGTCACCGATATAGGCCTCAAGACATCCCCGCTGTCCGCATCGACACAATGCACCATCCAACTGCACTTTGGTATGCCCCAACTCTGCCCCGCAACCATGGTTTCCCCTGTACAACTTACCGTCGATCACAATGCCCATGCCAACGCCTTGTTCAACCGAAACAACGATGAAATTGCGTGCATTTTTTCCAAGGCCAAAACGTTGCTCGGCAATGGCCACGAGATTAGCATCATTGTCCAAAAACACCGGCAGGCCCAGTTTTCCATGCAGCATTTTCTTTAATGGCACGTCGCGTTCCAAAAGAGTTGGCGACCAAAAAATATGGCCGGTATTTGCGTCAATAACCCCCGGTAAACCTATGCCTACACCCGATAAATTCTGCTGTTTCAATTTCGCGTTTTCTAATGCCAGGCTAAGTGTCTCACTTAAAAATTCAGTGACCTGCGCCGCCGAACGAATTGTCACATCCGAAGGGTTCGAAAAATCAGCAATTCGCTTGCCATCGAAATCAGCAATTGTCACGGTTGCCAACTTATCTGACAACTTCATTCCAGCCACCAGATGCGCCGCCCCCCGGATTTTCAAATTGACCCGCGGTCGCCCCCTTTTTGCATTTACTAACTGCGGTGACGCCGCCACTTCCTCGATCAGGCCGCGGTTGATCAAATCGGCTGTGATACTTGTAACAGTAGCTGGGCTAAACCCGGTCGCGCTGGCTATATCAATTCGGGGCACAGGCGACATCTGGCGAATTGCGGAAAAAACAAGACTGGTTCCGGTTTCTCGCACGTCCACTATTGGAGGATTACTGTTCATTCCGACATCCTTGGTTTCAAATCCATAGATCTGCTGGCGGTCTTTGCGCGCCCAATCCTATAGTAGTTTAGAGTCTAGGTGATTTAATTTGATTAGTAAATTAAAATGGTTCATACTGCTCCAGACACGGCGATTCTACTGCTAGCTGTGCATTGATTTACCAATTGGGAGGCTACTATGAAAAAACTAGGAATAATTGCCGCTGCAGCGCTAAGCGTGGGTTTGGCGACATCAGTTTTCGCCGCTGATCAAATTATCGGCGTCAGCTGGTCAAATTTCCAGGAAGAACGCTGGAAAACAGACGAAGCCGCAATGAAGGCCGCCATTGAAGCAAATGGCGACACATATATTTCTGCTGATGCGCAGTCATCTGCGTCCAAGCAGTTGTCAGACGTTGAAAGCCTGATCGCACAGGGCGCAAACGCGCTGATTATTCTGTCGGTTGATTCCGGTTCCGTTGGCGCCGCTGTTGATGCCGCTGCAGCCGAAGGTATTCCGGTTGTCGGCTATGACCGTTTGATCGAAGACGATCGCGCTTTTTACCTGACCTTTGATAACAAAGAAGTTGGCCGCGTGATTGCACGTTCCATTCTGGCCGTTGTGCCCGAAGGCAACTATGCCATCATCAAAGGCGACAAGGGAGATCCGAACGCTCTGTTCTTGCTGGAAGGTATGATGGACGTGATCGGTGCTGATGTTGCTGCGGGTAAAATCACAATCGTTGGTGAAGCTTTTACCGATGGTTGGAAGCCTGACAACGCGCAGAAAAACATGGAACAGATCCTGACCGCCAACAACAACAATGTTGATGCGGTTCTGTCTGAAAATGACGGCATGGCCGGTGGTGCAATTGCGGCTTTGGCTGCGCAGGGATTGGATATTCCTGTATCCGGTCAGGACGGCGACCACGCTGCGTTGAACCGTGTTGCACGGGGTTCGCAAAATACATCCGTCTGGAAAGATGCCCGTCAACTGGGTGCAGCTGCTGGTGACATCGCTTCTGCCCTTGCGGGTGGCTCGATGCTGGATGCTGTCGAAGGAGCTGTGAAATGGTCTGGTGGAGCGAATGGCGTTGAAATGAACGCGATCTTCCTGGCACCAACCCCGATCAACAAAGACAACATCAGTGTTGTGATCGATGCGGGCCACATTGCCAAAGACAAGGTTTGTGAAGGCGCAATGGCTGGCGTTGCTGGCTGTAGCTAATACTGACCCTTAAACTAAAGTCCGCGCCTGGTTTGACCTGGCGCGGATTTCTTGGAACAGTGAAGTCCAAGGCCACATAAATCATTCAATCCCCAGGAGAGCGATGTGAGTAGCCCTGAAAATACAGGTGCCGCGAAGGTCAAGAATGAAGGCGCTTTCACGCGGTTTCTGCGGGCAACAGAAATAGATGCGCGCCTTTTAGGCATGATCGCAGCCCTAATTGTTATCTGGGTTGGCTTCCATGTTTACGGCCAGGTCGTCAACAATTTTGGCGCATTCCTGACGCCACGAAACCTGTGGAACCTGTCTGTACAAACAGCTTCTGTAGGGGTCATGGCAACCGGCATGGTGCTGGTCATCGTGACCCGGCATATTGATCTTTCCGTTGGCTCAATCCTGGGGTTCTGCGCAATGTCCATGGCAATTATCCAAGTCTGGATATTGCCTGACCTTATTGGGCTGGGTCATCCGTTAATCTGGATAATTGCTGCAATTTGCGGGCTTATCATTGGCTCACTTATTGGAGCATTCCATGGTTATCTAATCGCCTATCTTGGCATTCCGGCGTTTATCGTAACCCTGGGTGGCCTGCTGGTTTGGCGCGGCGCGGCGTTTTTGCTTGCACGCGGCGAAACAATATCACCGGTGGATGTGACGTTTTCACGCCTTGGCGGTGGCCCCTACGGCGCCGTTGGGGCCACGGCAAGCTGGGCTGTTGGACTTATCGCCTGTCTTGCTGTTCTTTGGCTGCTTTGGCAGGGCCGACGCCAGCGCAAAAAGTTCGAATTCCCCCTGCGACCTCTCTGGGCAGAATCATTTTTGGCCTTCGCCGGATGCGGGTTTATTCTAGGCTTCGTATTACTGGTAAATTCCTACCCCTGGCCCAAGGGCATCGTAAAACAATATGTCACCGCCAATAATATCGAAACCCCGATTGAGGAAATATTCATCAGCCACGGCTTTGCTATCCCGGTGCTGATCCTGATAGGCGTCGGCGTGCTTATGACCATCCTGACCACCCGCACCCGTTTTGGCCGCTATGTATTTGCCATCGGGGGCAACCCGGAAGCGGCGGACCTATCGGGCATCAACACCAAATGGGTGACTGTTAAAATATTCGCCCTGATGGGCACCCTAAGCGGATTGGCAGCGGTAATATCCAGCGCAAGACTGAATTCAGCAACCAACAACCTTGGCACTTTGGACGAGCTATATGTCATTGCCGCTGCAGTTATTGGTGGCACGTCATTTTCCGGCGGCGTTGGAACGATTTACGGCGCGATACTGGGCGCATTGGTGATGCAGTCGCTGCAAACCGGCATGGTGCTGATCGGCTTTGATGCGGCCATCCAACAGATGGTTGTTGGCGGCGTTTTGGTTGCCGCGGTTTGGGTAGATTCAATCTATCGTCGCCGGTCATCGGTTTAGGGGCAGGATCATGGACAAGCAAACCCCGCTAGTTGAAATGAAAAACATTGAGCTGGCCTTTGGCGGTGTCAAAGCCGTCGATGATGTCAGTATTGATCTTTATGCAGGCGAAGTCGTCGGATTGCTGGGCCACAACGGTGCCGGCAAATCTACGTTGATCAAAGTGCTTTCCGGGGCCTACAAGGCGGATGGCGGCGAGATATTCGTGAACGGCGAAAAGGCCAACATCAATAACCCGCGTGATGCCCGTAAATATAACATCGAAACCATCTATCAGACCCTGGCTTTGGCCGATAATCTGGACGCAGCTTCAAACCTGTTTCTGGGGCGTGAATTGGTGACCAAAATGGGCATGGTCGATGATGTAGCGATGGAGGCCGAAACCCGCAAGATCATGGGCCGCCTGAACCCAAATTTCACAAAATTCTCGGCCCCCGTCAGCGCGCTATCTGGTGGGCAACGTCAATCCGTCGCCATCACACGCGCGGTCTATTTCAATGCTCGCATCTTGATCATGGACGAACCTACTGCCGCCCTGGGGCCACAGGAAACCGAAATGGTGGCCGAATTGATCCACCAGCTAAAGGCCGAAGGGATCGGGATATTCCTGATCAGCCACGACATCCACGATGTTATGGACCTATGTGACCGGATCAGCGTGATGAAAAACGGCCAGATGGTGGGGACGCAAAACGTTGCCGATGTGACTGATGACGAGATACTGGCGATGATAATATTGGGTAAGAATCCAGTTCGTAATTGATCCCTTCTTAGTTTCAGGCGCCATCCATTCGATATGGACGTAAACTGTCCTGAAAATATTCCAAGAACTCCAAAGCGATCATTGACGCCGGTGCATGGATCGGGCGCAGCAGGGACAAAACATGGGGCACCATGGGTTTGAAAGGGCGGATCAACAAGCCTTTATCACGATGGCTCATCGCATCCATTTCACTAACCACCGACACCCCAAACCCTTCCGCCACAATCATACAGGCAGCCGTAAACTGCCGGGTCTCTATGCGATAGTTCATTGTCAGATTTTCTGCCCGGAACACGTCATTCAACTTGCGGAAAAATACGCTGTCGCGTCGCGCATAGACGAACTGTTCATCCACCAGATCCGATGGCGCTATTTCTGACTTGGCCCCAAGCGGATGGCCCTTGGGCAGAATGCAAACCGTCCGCATGGCGACATCTTCGCTGTCTATCGCCGGGTGGTCAGAAAACCCATCCGTGATGCCGCAATCATATTGTTCGCCAATAATCCATTCCAATATCCGTTCAGGACGGTCCGGTTCCAGCGTCACGGTAACGGCGGGGCGGTTTTTCAGAAATCCGGCCAATACTCTTGGCATATGGCTGGTGGCAAACCCCGGAAGACAGGCGATGCGTAAATGTCCAGCTTTGCGCGCTGTCAGGCTGTGGGTCAGATCGTCAATGTGGTCCAGGCTGTCCAATAACCGGGACACCTCGCGTAACAAAAACCGCGATTCCTGAGTCGGAATAAGTTGGCCCTTATGCCGTTCAAAAAGTTTGAACCCGATAGATGCCGAAAAGCTGCTGAGCAGCCGACTAACCGCTGGTTGAGAAATTTCCAGTTGCTTGGCGGCCCGGGTCATACTGCCCAGTTGTGAAACGGCGCGAAACGCCTCTAATTGTCGTAGCCGAACTGCCATGTCAGCAAAATTCCAAATATTCCAAACTATAACATCATGTTATAAATCTTACGGCATTATTTCAATTGAATTATGAACAGAATCGTGCGTTCATCACGGTAGCAGGAATAATGGGGCGTGCTGCAAATGCGCCGCTGCTCTGCCTAATGCACAAAAGAATAATGGGAGAAATAATAATGAAACGCTTATTTATTGGTACTGCTTTGGCTGGTGCTATGACAATAATGTCGACCGCCGCCAGCGCGCAAACCGAAATTCAGTGGTGGCATGCCTTTACCGGACGTCTGGGCGATCTGCTGGCCGAACAGGTCACAGAATTTAATGCCAGCCAAAGCGCCTATGTCGTCGTTGGTTCAAACAAGGGCAACTATTCAGAAACGCTGAATTCAGGCATCGCGGCGTTTCGCGCTGGCGAACAGCCCCATATTTTGATGGTGTTCGAAGTTGGCACCGCATCGATGATGGCCGCTGCGGGCGCAATCAAACCCGTCTACGAAGTCATGGCAGAAGGCGACGCACCCTTTAACCCGGATGGATATCTGGGTGCGGTCAAAGGTTATTACACAACCACCGACGGCAAGATGCTGTCACTGCCCTATAACTCATCCACCCCGGTACTTTACGTTAACCGCGATGCATTCACCAATGCCGGTCTTGACCCGGATATGGACCTGTCCACGTGGGGTGGTGTTGGTACAGCGCTTGACGGGCTAAAAGCTGCAGGCCATGAATGCCCGCTGACAACAGCGTGGCAAAGCTGGGTGCATCTGGAAAACCTGTCCGCCTACCACGACGTAGCATTCGCCAGCAAAGACAACGGCTTTGCCGGGCTGGACACAGAGCTGTCGTTTAACGGCCCCGTTCAGGTTAACCACATCCAAACCATGGGTGACTGGGCGAAAGACGGCAAATTCTTCTACGCCGGACGTCGCAATGAAGGTGGCGCAAACTTCCGGGCTGGTGAATGCGCGTTGTTTACTGAAAGCTCTGCCGGTTATGCGGGCGTTAAGGCCAACGCTGAATTTGCCTTTGATATCCGCCCCCTACCCTATTGGGGTGATGTGGCTGCAGCTCCGCAAAACACCATTATTGGTGGGTCATCACTTTGGGTCATGGCAGGCAAAACAGCCGAGGAATATAAAGGCGTTGCTGAATTCCTAAGCTTCCTGTCATCGTCCAACATTCAGGCCCAGTGGCACCAGAACACCGGCTACCTGCCGATCACGCTGGATGCGGCGGCTCAGACAAAATCTGAGGGCTTCTATGACGAAAACCCCGGCACCGATATTGCTGGCATGCAGATGACAGCCAACGCGCCAACGGGTAATTCCAAAGGTCTGCGTCTGGGTTCGTTTGACCAGATCCGTGGCATCATCGACGAAGAACTGGAAGCCGTCTGGTCCGGTGACAAAACCGCCCAGCAAGCGCTGGACAGTGCGGTTGAGCGTGGCAATGTTCTGCTGCGTCGCTTTGAACAGGCCAACGGCTAAGCATAGTGGACGCAGCCCCCTGAAACCGGGGCTGCGTCACATCTGACAAAATGGAAAAACGTGTAAAATTCAAAGGCTGGCTATTGCCGATGTGCCTGCTGTTGCCGCAGGTCATTATCACTGTCGCGTTCTTTTTCTATCCCGCCGGTCAGGCGATCTGGCAATCGATGTTCATTTCCGACCCGTTTGGACTGAAGTCCCAATTCGTCGGTCTGGGCAATTTTGAATTCCTGCTAGCAGACAAATTTTATCGCGCCGCATTTGGCACAACGGCGGTGTTTTCAATCCTTGTCACAGTGGTTTCCATGGGCATCGCGCTTTATCTGGCAGTGCTGGCGGACCGGTTGATCAAGGGCTCTGGCGCCTATCGCACATTGCTTATCTGGCCCTATGCCGTTGCCCCAGCCGTAGCCGGTGTGCTGTGGCTGTTCATGTTCAACACCCGCGTTGGCGTGGTGTCGTGGTATCTGGGCAATCTGGGCTATGACTGGAACCACGTTCTGAACGACGGCGAGGCCATGGGGCTTGTTGTCGTCGCCTCAAGCTGGGGGCGGATCAGTTACAATTTCCTGTTCTTTCTGGCCGGGCTACAAGCCATTCCAAAATCAGTGATCGAAGCGGCTGCCATTGACGGCGCGCAATTCTGGACCCGGTTTCGCACCATTGTATTCCCGCTGCTGTCCCCCACTACGTTCTTTTTACTGGTGGTCAATATCGTCTACGCCTTCTTTGAAACCTTCGGGGTGATCCACACTATCACCAGTGGCGGGCCGCAACAGGCCACCACCATACTAGTCTATAAGGTCTTTTCGGACGGCTTTGTCGGGCAAGATTTGGGGTCATCCGCCGCACAATCTGTGATTCTGCTGATCATCGTTGGTGCCCTGACCATCGTACAATTCAAGTTCATTGAGCGTCGGGTGCATTACTGATGTCGGGTATGGTTCAAAAACGCGGCATTGGTCATTATCTAACCCATGTGGGGCTGATCATCGGTGTGCTGTTGATATTCTTTCCGATCTGGCTGGCATTTGTCGCCTCAACCCTCACCCAACCGGAAATTGTTAAGCCACCGATGCCGCTTTGGCCGGGGGATCAGTTCTTTGCAAACTACAAATCAGCGCTGGTATCAGGCGTCAACGCGCCCGTGGCAAAGATGCTGTTCAACTCAATGGTCATGGCGCTTGGCATTGCGTTTGGCAAAATTTCGATCTCGCTGCTATCCGCCTTTGCCATCGTCTATTTCAACTTTCCGGGACGCAAATTCTTTTTCTGGATGATATTCCTAACCCTGATGCTACCGGTTGAGGTGCGCATCGTTCCCACGTTTGAAGTCATCGCCCGCTTTGGCATGCTGAACAGTTATCAGGGCCTGATATTCCCGCTGATCGCCTCTGCCACCGCCACGTTTTTATTCCGCCAATTCTTCATGACAGTGCCCGACGAAATAACCGAGGCCGCCCGCGTCGACGGTGCCCGCCCCATGCGGTTTTTCTGGGATATTCTGCTGCCAATGAGCCGCACAAACATCGCCGCATTGTTCGTTATTCTGTTCATCTACGGCTGGAACCAATACCTGTGGCCACTGCTGATCACCACCGATCCGGAAATGAACACCATCGTTATGGGCATCAAACAAATGTTCCCGTCAGGCGACGACGTAGCCGACTGGCCGGTGATCATGGCCACATCCATTCTGGCTATGGTGCCCCCGGTAATCATCGTGATTTCAATGCAAAAACTATTTATCCGCGGCCTTGTGGACAGTGAGAAATAAACCATGGCAACAATAAAACTGGACGGCCTTAAGAAAAGCTTTGGAAAAACTGATGTTATCCACGGCATCGACATTGATATCAAAGACGGGGAATTCATTGTCATCGTCGGGCCGTCAGGCTGTGGTAAATCCACCTTACTGCGCATGGTGGCGGGGCTGGAAACCGTGACGGCCGGTCAGGTCCACATCAATGAAGTCATGGTCAACGACATGGAACCGATGGATCGCAACATCGCCATGGTGTTCCAAAATTACGCGCTTTATCCGCATATGAGCGTGTTTGACAACATGGCTTACGGTTTGAAAATTGCCAAAACTCCGAAAGACGAGATCGAAGAACGGGTCAATTCGGCTGCCAAACTACTGCAATTGGAAGAATACCTGCAACGCCGACCGCGCGAATTGTCCGGCGGCCAGCGCCAGCGTGTCGCCATGGGTCGCGCCATTGTGCGCAAACCCGATGTGTTCCTTTTTGATGAACCGCTGTCTAACCTGGACGCAAAACTGCGAGTGCAGATGCGGTTGGAAATCAAAGAACTGCAAAGATCGCTGGGGGTGACGGCGCTGTATGTCACCCACGATCAGGTGGAAGCCATGACACTGGCCGACCGAATGATTGTGATGAATGGTGGCGTGGCGGATCAAATCGGTGCACCACTGGAAGTCTACGAAAACCCGGCCACGGCTTTTGTGGCAGGCTTTATCGGTTCCCCCGCCACAAACTTTTTCGATTCAACTTTGGTATCCGGAGAAAGCCACAACAAAATTACGTCCAGGCTGGGTGAGGCCGAGCGCACCGCCCTTGGGAAACCTGGAACCATGATCGGTATTCGGCCCGAACATCTGAAAATAGGTGACGAAAACTCTGACGGTTTGGCAATGAAAATTAGCTACACCGAGGCACTGGGGGCCGAAACCCTGTTGCACGGCCGACTGGATAGCGGTGAAGCCCTGACCATCCGCCAAAGCGGGCATTTACCTCTACCCGAAAACGGCCAGCGATTTGCTATATCTTGGGGAGTTGATGACATGATGGTTTTTGATGCCCAAGGAAAACGCACCCTATCGTGACGGCTGATGCGAATTCACTACCCGTTAGCTAGCCAGTTACTTGGTTCGAGTTTCTCAACTTTCCCGTTAATCACACTGCCCGACGATATTCCGGCAGGCCAATAGCGCTGTCCGGTTTGGCAAAAACTGCGGCCACCGTGGGATGGTTTATTAGTATGTCAGCCCCGCCCGGCAAACGGTCAGCGTAAAATATGCCGTTTTCCCAATACGTTACTCCATCGATCACGATGGTCGGATCAACAACGTTCCAGGAAATTTCGCCTGGAGCGTATGCACCACAGGTGTGAAAATGCAGTATCCGCGGATTGCCAAATGCTGACCCGCCCCAACGTTTATAATCGTCACTGGCGTTCCAAGGGAAACCACATCCGGGATGTATTCCGGCATGCCAGGAATGTACGGAATTTCTGTCGATACCAAATAACGCCGAGACCCGGTCATATTGACGTTCAGCAGCCGCGACATCACTTGCAGAGCCTTCAAATCCCTTAAGGCGGCCATTTGTAAAAAGTGCTAACACGGGCCCCTCAAAGTTAATTGTGTAGTCATCGTAATACTTTGATCCAGTGCCCGTCAAAAATCCGCAAAGCGCAACTTTCCCGCTGAAAGTTCCTGCCGGACAAGGGGTGAAAACCGACATCGGAAAACGTAAAATTGATGTGTCCCCCTCCGGTTTCAGGTTCATTTCTGGCCGACCCGAAAAAACAGTGCCTTTGGAACAGGTGACATGTACCAAACTGGCCCCAGCCAAAACTTTTTTGACACTGTTGTTGATCGCCAGCATAGCCCTATGGTCCGCCCGTCCAAAACCAGAACCAAATAAAATGCCATCCAGTGCAAAACTAACAATAATGCGCTTGCCCTGTGGCATATCAGAAAACCGTAACTGGTCCCCTAAACGGGCGAGGAACAAGATAATATCGGCGCTTTCAAGGTGCAGCATCAACTGCGGGGTAAGTTTCGGATCATCCGGCGAAAACCCCACATCCAGATATTGGGTTTCAAGACCAATATCGTTGGCCGCAGTCAAAACACAGTCAAACGCCTCGCTACTATAATACCCATATTCTGCAGTTTCATAGGCGATCAACAGGCGTTCGCCGGGTTTGGCATCTGCACAGTTCAGCAACAGATTTGTGGCCCCAACAACAGCGTTCAAACGACTCTCTTGGTTCATAGCCATTAGATTATGAGGATTCGTTGCAACGAGCCAATTGAATGGCGTTATAAAAGATATTAGCCTAACTAATATGATACTGAACCTTCCCTATACATCTTTGCGGACATTCGAAGTGGTTGCGCGTTATGAAACCTTTAGCGCAGCAGCGAATGAACTGGGGGTAAGTCAAAGCGCTGTTAGTCAACATGTGAAACAGCTGGAGGAATGGCTTGGGCATCAACTTATTCAGCGCGGCGCCCGGCGATCCGTTCCGACCAAGCAAGGCGAAATACTTGCCCGATCCATCGCCAAGGGTCTTGGCCAGATATCAGATACCTGCGAAGAAATCCGCGACAAGAACCGTGCCGACAACAGCATCATAATCAGCTGCCTGCCGGGGTTTGCATTTTTATGGTTATTTCCCAGACTGTTGCGATTTGATTTAGCGCATCCGGACCTGTCGATTTCCATTACCACGGATATTGGCATATCTGATTTCTCGGCGACGGACGCTGATATCGGGATACGTTATGGTGTTGGAAACAACCCTGGTTGTCACGTCAAATTTTTGATGGGTGAAGCATTGTTGCCGGTTTGTGCACCTGCATATCTGGAAACCGGCCCGTCCCTTACCTGCATCGCCGATCTGGCACACCATACGCTTTTGCGCGATGAATTGATGAACAGTGCGGGCACGCCGCCAAGCTGGGAATACTGGGCCCTGGAAAACGGAACTGAATTGCCCACTATCATGCGTCAACGCCGGTTTGGGCAATCCAATATGGTTATTCAGGCGGCAATTGATGGTATCGGGGTGGCGCTTGGACGCGAACCACTGGTGATTGATGCGCTACACAATGGTAAGTTGGTGCAGCCCTTTGCCGAAACCGCAAGGTCGCAGTATAAATATTGGCTGGTATGCTCAACAAAAATGCGCAATTCTGCTAATGTTCAGCTCTTTTTCGACTGGATCGAAAGCGAAGCTTTGGCCCAGCGTCCAATCCCCGAGTTGCAACAAAAGTATTAGCTTTACTAATTTTATACATAATCAGTTCCGGCTTGATCTACCAAGTTATTTGCGGTTTTTTCATGCCCAAGTACACGCCAAGATAAGGGATCGCAGATGTTCTTGAGAAATTGTTGGTATGTCGCGGGCTGGTCCAAGGACTATGGGCGCGAATTAAAAGCCGAAACTTTCCTGGGCGAAAACATCGTCATCTACAGAACCGAAGATGGCAGGCCAGTAGCGCTGGAAGACGCCTGCCCGCATCGCAAGTTACCATTGTCTGAGGGAAATCTGATCGGCGACACTGTAGAGTGTGGATATCATGGGCTGACATTTGATTGCAAAGGTACCTGCGTCGCGTCACCAACACAAAAGGGGCAAATCCCGAGCCGCGCAGTGGTGAAATCTTATCCATTAGTTGATCGCTACCGCCTAATCTGGATCTGGATGGGTGACCCAAAACTAGCGGACCCTGACCTGATTTTTCCTGTGGAAAACTATGATGACCCGACCTGGGGATGCACCGATGGTGGTGTGCTGGATATCGACTGTAATTACCTGTGGATTTGCGACAATTTGCTGGACCCAAGCCATGTTGCCTGGGTGCATGTCACCTCATTTGCCGGTGCCGGTACAGATGATGAAGCCCTTGATGTGGAAAAGACCGAACGCGGGGTTGTGGTATCGCGTTGGATACACGGCAAACCGCCCTCGCCCTATTACGCCGATCTGCTAAAATTTCCCGGAAATTGCGACCGCTTACAACATTATGAAATGTGTCTGCCGGGAATTGGGCTTAACAAATCCATCTACACACCTGTCGGAACTGGCGGGCAGGACAAACCCCATGTCGATCTGACATATGTGAACATTTCGTACAATTTCATGACGCCAATTGACGGGGATCGCACGCGATACTTTTGGTTCCAACACCGCAATACTGATCCAACCGATCAGGCTATATCCGAAAAAATGAATGCCGGGGCACATATGGCCTTTGAAGAAGACCGACTGGTGCTGGAAAAAGTTCACGCGGGAATGAACGAATTGATAACACCTAATATTGATCTGGGGCTGGATGCCGGTGCAAAATTGTTCCGCCGTTCACTTGGCAAAGCAATCGACGCTGAACAAAACGTAGCCGGAAATGTTGTTTAGCGGGGGTTGATTGAACTCGTTAGCATCTCCGGCACAAAAATTTTCTTGCTAGGCCATCAGTCTGGTTTCCCGAAATCAAGCTAGAAATCGAGCATGCTAACGGGTTTAACCATACCGCCTGTCGTGTTTATTCTTTGTAAAACCCAACTACATCACCGTCTGTTGTCGCCCCGAGCCCGTTCAGCAACCTGTTAGAATAGTTGAAATATGCGCAGACTTGGTTGACCTCTAGTATTTCACCATCATCACAACCGACAATTTTGAGGGCTTCAAAATCCGATTTCACCATTTTTCCAACCTGCATTGTCAGTTTTTCAGCATATCGCAGCAGTGCAAGTTCTTTGCCTTCAAATTCATCCTCGGGGCGGTGCGCTTTTAGCGCCAGAAATATCCTGTCCGAGCGAGGTTGGGCCTTTAAAAGATTGCGAACATTCATGAAATGATGGGTCAGGGAATAAGTACAATCGTTTAGGACCGACGTATAACTCGCAACAATTTCAAGAAACCAGAATGGCAAAACATTGTCTTTGGAATGCAGAACCGACCGGTAAAGCGTAACATGCCCGTTCATGGTTTCCGGCCGAAGGGAATGCACTCGCATCACCGTATCCACTGTACCGTGGGGTGTACGGGCCTTGTCCAGCAGGTCTTTTAGGCGCTGACCTGCCGCATCGTCCTCAACCATTTTGATCCAGGCGCTCATCGCATTTCCTTTTTGATTTTCTTCGGCAAGATAGTGTTTGAAACTGGTTCCGTTCGCAAGATGATGTTGAATTTTTCCTAGATGACAAACAACAGCTTACGTCGATGCCGACTATAGCCATCGCATCGATTCCCACCAGCACAGTTGGGTCTGCAAGCCCGGCATAGCCAGCCCAACAACAGATTATTCGGTTGAAATGTCTTTGATCAATCTGCTCGGATTAATAGTCTTTTTCAAAAAACACGCCGATACCCGTATTTCCGTCGGACCCGGCACCGCCTTTGACCACCAGTGATGGCGACAACTGCAGATTAAGGTTGATCTGGCTGGTTCCGTCACTGTCGATTTCTATGTCGGTGTATATATTGTCGGAAATGTATTTCCCCAGCCGAACACCTGTTGATCCCGTTTCACTGGTGGTAATGTCCAGATCATCCAGACCAAAATCTTCGCGCAATCCGCTGATAATACCTCCGCCGCCTTTGCCCGCCAGCGTTGCAACAGCCGCGGCCAGTTGGGCCGCTTGAAACGGTGAAATCTGTGTGATCGAGCGGTTGAAAAGCATCTGTGACAACACCTCATCTTCCGGCAATTCGGGTTGGGAAGAAAAAGTAACTGCTGGATTATCGGCCTTGCCTTCAACGGTTACGGTAATAGTGGCGGCATCCGCAGATGTCGTTGCCACAAATCGGATGTAAGGAATAAAGTCACCGCGCATCTGGACCATCCCTTCGGTCAGGTTCAACCGTTCCCCCAGAATATCCAATCGCCCACGGATTAGTTCAAAGCGCCCGGCAGGTTGCACGTTGGTCGTGCTCCCGCCAAGGCGCAGTTGCCCACCCAGTTCGGCGTCCAGTCCGCGACCCCGCACAAAAATCCTTTCTGGCGCATTTATGGCCAGGTCGAGCAGATAGACAGGCCCGGCGATTCCGGTTCCCGATTGACGCAACAACAGACCGGACCGCGACCGGGTTGCGCGCACATCCGCCGGTTCGTTGACATGGACCAGCCCCGGCAAAGACCCAATTTCCGAAAACCCCGTTGATGGTACCGAAATCTCGGTTCGCGCTAAGGTCAGACCGCCACTGATCCGCGCGCCACCTGCAAGCGGACCTTCAAGGGCGATGATGCCACCCAGCACAGTTTCATAAAGTTCCGGGTCCACCAGCCGCAGGTTTTGCAGATCAACTGACAGCGACGCATTGTTTAGCGCCAACAGGGAAACCGGCCCCGTAACGCTAAACTGCCCGCCCGACGAAATGCCGCCCGCCAAGTTTACAGCCGCCTGCCCGCCGTTGATTGCCGCTGACATGGTTAAATCGGTGAACGACAGGCGCAGATCGGGTGACGCCATTCGTCCATTGCTGGCGTTTATGTTGCCGGACACTGAAGACAGGGCCAAAGGGCCGCTAAGTGACACGTCAAAAATTGCCGCACCCGCAAGGCTACGGGGCTTTATGAACGGGTTGGCCAGCGCCAGTGACGTTGTACCGGTTGCCCGAACATCTGCGTGCCCGCCATCCCCAGACACCGTTCCGTTAATCGACAGCTTTGTGGCCACCGGGCCATTGCCGTTCAGCGTCAGGTCCCAGTTTGCCCCATGCTGTGACGCCGTGCCTTCCAGTGTCACCGGACCATTCAGACCCGCGACGAAAACCCCAAGGTTGGTCAGCCGCACCTTGCCTACTAAACTGCCATCTTCCGAGCTAATTTTTGGCGACTGTATACTTGACAAACCCACACCTGAAAGCTGAATATCCAGCCTGACAGGCCGGTATCTCACTTATCGCTTTTGGCGTCCTTTTCAGGCTTCGCCTTAGCAACCCGCTTTAGTTTGCTGTCGAAACGCTTTTCGTCTTCGTCGCATTCCAGTTCACGGGCAGCTTCTTTGAATTTATCCAGTTGGATTTTCTGACTTTTCATGCCGCCTATATATCACCTACGTTCGTTCGGTGGAACCCACCAGTTTGGCGGGTCGTATTCAGAAGGCCTTTTGATAAATCCTTTTCCGCCTTTGACAAAGGCTGGAAAAAGACATTTTTCAATATGTAATTTGTTAAGGTGAATTTTGGTGTCTGCGTGCTGCATGATCCTCTCCGACGAGGGGCGTTCCGGTGGTAGTACAGAAACGAAACGCTTATCGGGATGGCGCTCTTTCAGAACCCGAAACGAGGCCGCGTGATCGGAATCCGCAGTGATAAGATATCCAACATCAAACAGATCGTCCTGAGCGTCAGTAACGCTGGCCAACGCCATATTGATGTCGGTTTGCTTTTCTGAATTCTCTTCACTGGTCATCCCACAATCGTTACATTTTCTCGGCTGTGTGACATAATGCCCCCTCTGCACGATAACGCCACTAGCAACGAGGGCATTCATGTAGGCATTGTGCCGGTCCTTTGATCCACCTCTGTCGGGTCGTAAAGCCGAAAAATATTTAACGATTACTAGTCTTTGACTGAGGGATGGAATGATCGTTTCACCTAATTTCCAAATGTTTAGCCATTTCAAAAATGGCTCGCCAAATTCGTGCAACGGATGATAGATGTTAAACCCGTCAATGTAGAGCGCAGCCCGTAAAGGAGTGGATTCGGTATTGTTTTCTTCAACCATTGGGTCTATTTGTACCTCACATCGCTAGGCTATTCTTAGCCAGCAGCCCATTGGCTCCGGCTGGTGGGTTTCTTTTTTTGGAGCGGACGACGGGATTCGGACCCGCATTGCCAGATTGGGAAAAACGGCGTTTTACCATTAAACTACGCCCGCTCACTGAGCCGCCCTGTTAGCGCAGGGCGGTTTTCTGCTAGAATGGAATCTCTGAGTCCATATCGGTGGCAGCTTCGAATTGGTAACTACCCGATTCATCTGGTTCTTCTGGTTTGGTTATTGTGTAGACGCCTTTCCTTCCATGCACGCTCCAGATCATTGACATGCGGTATAGTTTATTCATGAGAAATTTGCGCTTCTGGACAACTTGGAATTTCCGGAACAGTCCAACTAGGATTTGGTCAAGCGATGCTTCACCGCCATAGGCGTTGATAACCGTGACAATTTGATCCTCAATCTCATCTGTTTTTCCGACCAAAAGTTCGTCCCGTAGTTCCTGCGGTATGTCGTTGATATTACCAAGTTCTGGGGGGATGGCCGAGGTTAGTGCTTCAAGGCTGCCTATATACTCAATCGTGCTCTCTAAGCGCCCCACAAGAACGGAACGCTCTGTAGCAACCTCCGGTTTACGGTCCTTAAGGGCATCAGCGGACTTGCGAATTAGGTGCAAAGCCTCCTTGACGGAGTCAACATATTCCGACATAATAATCTCACATTCTTTGGGCCATTACAGTGCTTCAACACTAGGTCCCGAATCGCCCGCCACGAGAAATTGTGGCGGGTTTATTCGTTGGTACTCCATCTAGATCAGTGTGACAATGGCTGAATTGCAAAAACATCATATTTCAGTCTTGCGAAACATCACTTGCCACTCCTTCGCTCTCACTTCTTACTCTTCTCACACGTCAGTCCCGCGATATGTCAGGCGTTTTCCTGCAATTGATTGCAACACAATGTTCGCACGAGATTGATCATCAGTGCCATTCTTGATCCTGTTGTTGTACCGAAACTCAAATTCTGCGGCATAACGGTGAAGGTGTTGTTTACCGCAATGCTGATAAACGCCCTTCATTCCGCGCTTGAAAATGCTGAAATAGCCCTCAATCGTGTTGGTGTGGACATTGCCGCGCACGTACTGGCCCTTGCTGTGGGTGGTAAAATCATGCTCTGCAAATTCCATACCAACCTTGCTGTATTGCTTGGCTTCATCCGTATAAACGATTGCTTCTTTGGCGATGTTCTCGCGCAAGATTGGCAGCAGGGTGGATGCTTTGACGTTCTCAACAACAAAGGACTTGGACTTGCCGCTGGTGCGGTCAACCAGTGTCAGCATAGCGTTCTTGTGGGCGTAGCCACGTGCGCCCTCGGCCTTCTTGTGCTTGTGGCCAATAAAGGTTTCGTCAACCTCGACAACGCCGCCGCCAGAGCCAAAATCTACCGTATTGTCGGAGCGCATAGCCTCGCGGATACGGTGAGACATGAACCACGCAGATTTGTAGGTTATCTCAAGCACACGGTGAAGCTGGTGGCTGCTGATACCCTTCTTGCTGCTGGTCATAAGGTAAATAGCCTGTAGCCACTTATGCAGCGGGATGTGGCTTTCTGCAAAGATTGTGTTGTGGCGCACAGTGAATTGCTTGCGACAGCCGGAACACTTTTTCAGGCCGTGGCGCTCAACGCCCTCTGGGTTCTTTTTGGATGGTTTGGAAAACACACCTTTCAACGGGTAGTTACCCGTGCAGTTGCCACAATGGGGGCAAACTGGTTCGTCACCCCAAAGCATAGCCTCAACGTGCGCAAAGGCTGCGGCTTCATCGTGCATGTATGGCTTGGACAGAACAGACATTGGGTTTTCCTTAACTCTATGTATTATAGATAGGAAATCACCTTGGGTTTGTTAAGTATACAATTGCCTAATTTTTCCCAAGACACTGGCGTTGATTTCCGGCATCACCAGATCAAACATGCGCAGCGTAGTTCCGTTGGTATCTCGGGCAATTTCGATGTTCAGTTCGCCACTTCCCCCCAACAATTTGTCGATTTCAGTCTGACCGGTTTTTAGGTCAAGTGTCTTTGCTGCAAGGGTCAGATCAAAAGCACCACCAAGTGGCGCATACTGCCCGGCGATATCCAGTTTACCAGCCCCGCCCAATTCAGTTCCGGCCAACCCTGAAAACCGGGCCAGTTCGCCGGTATCGACCAGAATGTGGCCGTCAATTTCCAAATCTTGCGAAAATCCGGACAAGGTTGCTTTGCCTGACAGGTCAAAATCATCCCCGCTGAATACCATCTCTTCGATCGTCACGGGTTTGCCCTGCTGCCAGTCAAACCGGGCACTACCGTTCATTTCCTGACCAAGGGCCCGTGCGATTTTGGGATCGACCGGTTTGATATCGGTGACTTCAAATTTGAATACTCCGGTGGCGCCACCAATACTGGTTGTACCCGCATGGCCGATCTGACCGCCCCCGGTCAATTCGAGCAAATTGATCCCCAGATTTTCGCTTTCGAACTCCGTAGCCAACAAACGCCCGGTCCACCCATCACTATTGGATTCGTCGTATTCGAGGTCAAATTTTGCGGAACTTACCCGTGTCTGGGCCCCAGACAAAGGCAGCATAACGCTGGAACCATCGTTGTCACGAATTATTGCTGAAACTGAAAACCTTTCGGGCCAGCCATTCGTTCCAATGCTACCGGTCCCTGTCAGGTTCAGGCTCGCGGTTTCCAGTGTCAATTCTTCCAGACGCATCGCCCCTTCCGCATCACGCCAACCCGAAAAGGAAAGTGCCACTTTGGGGCCGAAAAATTCGCGGTAGTCCGGGGCAAATAACGGTGCAATATCACCGTTGATCCTGGCCTGAACCTGACGGATATCATCCTGATGGGTCAGCGAAACGCGCCCTGACAAACGGTTCTGACCAGCCGTCGCCAGAGTAATATCAGCTGAATAATCAGCCAAAGGCCCGGTTCCGGCAATGGTCATTTCAACGCCCGGGCGACCGGGCAGTCCCAACAATTCCGCCGTTATGCCGTTTTTTTCCTCGCTCAGGGACAGGTCGACCGACAGCTCACCCTTTGTACCATCAAATGTTGCGTCCAGTTTCAGACTGCCACGCGCACCATCGGTTCGGATTATGGACAGTTTGGCGTTGCCACTGCCACCATCCAGAACAAGGCTGCCGTCCAGTTTCACCTGTACCGCGCGCCCCAGCACTGGCGCACCAAGCAAGACGCGATCCGCCCTGATGCGGGCAATATCGACGGAAACCGGTAGGTCAGGAAACTTGAAATCACGGGCTTGCGCGGATGGGCCTGACGGCTCTGAAACCGAAAAACGCGGCAATTCAATCACCCCGGCGGTCAGTTCATTCACCTCTAAACGGCCCCGTAAAAGCGCGGCGCGGTTCCAGTTCAGAACGACATCTTTCAGCACAAGCCAAATTCCGTCTTCATCAGCGATTGTCAGTTCTTGGATGGATGCACGCGAACTAAGCGCCCCTGAAAACCCGATGATCCTGATATCGCGCCCGGCCCCTGACAGATTGTCCTCTAACAGGGCCGTCAGATAGCTGCGATCATCGCGGTTCTGATCGTCCTGGGCACCCGCAACAGTGACCAGTACCAAAAGCAGAATTGTTGCAATGAACCGCCTCAAAACGACTGTCCAATACCAATATAAATCTGCGCGCCAATGCCTGTGCCGCCAACCGGAACCGCAACATCCAGACGGATAGGCCCAATACCGGTATTGTACCGCAGGCCCAGCCCTACACCACTGTGCCAATTCCCACTGTTGTCAAAAATTGACCCGCTGCCAATATATCCTGTATCGGCAAACCCAACGATCCCGATCGTGTCGGTCACTTCAAATCGTGCTTCGGCTGATACGCCCAAAAAAGAACGGCCACCGCGTCGCTGGCCGCTGGCTAAATCGATCCCCAATGATTGGTAGCCCTGCCCTCGCACGGATCCGCCGCCGCCAGAATAGAACAGATAGTCAGGCGGGGCTACGGCAACGCCTGGCCCATAGACCGATCCCATCTGTAATCGGCCCGCCAGCACCAATCGATCAGACATTGATCGGTATATCCGCCCATCTGCATAAAACCGTGCTCCCGATGACATATTTCCGAACCCCAGGAATGGCCGGAATTCGGTTTGCAGATAATGCCCTGAGCTGGCGTTAAGTGCTTTATCTCGCTGATCCCATGTCAGGCTGAGCGGCAGGCTGACCAGATCGTATTTTTGCACACCAAATTTGTCCTCAACCCGGGCCTGACGCCATTCAAGCGCCAGTTCGCCGCTAAGTTCTTTGGAAAAAATCCGGGTTACTCCGCCGCCAAGTCCGAAATGGGTCGACAGGAAATCCAATTCATCCAGTTGTTCGGCTTTGGCCACAACAAACAGCGACGTGTCCGGCCCAAACGTTGCCGGCCGTTCATACCGCGCACCAAATTTCAGGTCTGCGCCCCCGGATATGCCACCTATGCCACTGACTTCGCCATCAACTCGCAACCGCTCAGCACCGCCAAATAAGTTACGGTGTAGCCAAAACCCCGACAGCGTTGCACCCTTGCCCGTCGAAATTTCCGCGCCAAAGCCAAAACGGTTAGGTTTTTCGTCCACCAGCTGTGCGGTGATGTCCAATGTGCCATCCGCGTTTTGCTTTTCAGCTTCACTGATTGCAACCGAGCGAAAGGCACCGGTTCGCCGCAACCGTGTCGCAACTGCGTCCACATCAGCAGGAGAGAAAACACCACCTTGCCGCAAATCCGCAATCTGTTGAATTCGCCGCACATGCACAGCGCTTTCGCCTTCCAGGATCAGCTGGCCAAAACGTAACTGTGTGCCCGGCGACAGGCGAACCGACGTGTCCAAACGTTGTGTACGGTGGTCAGCGCGCAGATCCTGTGCCGCCACCTGTGCCTTGGCAAATCCGGCATCTCGCCAGCCGGTTATTGCCGCCGAAACGGCGTCACCGATCACGCCACTGTTTGCCGGCTGGCCCGTGGCAAAGCCATCGGGCAAAATTACCTGGGGTGCCATCGGGGCGATCAAAGCCGTTCCAAATCGAAAAACCGGGCCCGGATCGACACTGATCCGAATGTCACGGATTTGCCGGGGGGCTGCCAATGGCGCTATCGACGCGGCTTCGCGACCGTCAACATAAATATGAACGACGCCGCCATAGCGTGCATTGGCGTAAAGTACTCCGACCAGTCGGGTATAATCCGCCCGGGCCGCCGCCAGAATATCCTGCGCACTGTTAACGCCGTCACGTTTTGCAGCAATACTTAACGAAGAAGCGCGTAATGCTTCTAACAAGTTCTTAGGAGCGCCGGGCGCCGTCAAAGTCGCAGTATCCAACGCTATCGCCTTAAAACCAAAGCAGCATATCAAAGCCACCACCGGTACACGTTTGAATATTAGGATTATGAGCTCAAACCCCACGGACTTTTCCTAGAATTAGGCAGCGAACCTACCAACCTTTTATGATTTGCATACAAGGAAACCAACTGCTTTTTGACCTCGGAATCAAAAATTTCCGTTACAATCTCTTATCAATTGGATCAGGGTCAAACGGCTTCGTTTTGCTCCTGGTGCTTACATACGCCTTCCTTGGTTCAAGGGCCAATCGGCTTTTCAGCCTAACCCCACGTTTTGGCCGGCTGTGTGAAATGACCCGTTAAAGGGTTCTGTCAGACGATTATGAACGGCTTACCCTTGCAGCTCTTGGCTGAATCTGATTGCCATTTATTGACTTCTTCATTGCTATTTTTATTCGAACGAGACTGCAACTGAGACTTACGTGTTTTTTTGCAAAGAGATCATTTATTGCTGTGCCTGACTTTCGCGCCATCAATCTCTTTAGCCCCTGTTATCATCTGAAAAGTGTACGCCATATCCACAGGGGGAATCAAAAAACGGGTTGATGGCGGAGGAGGTGTCCGCCGAGTATTTCCGGTAACAATTTGATATTATAACACAATCCCAAAACATTTTTGCTTAGTACCACAATATGTACTACGAGGTGACATCGGATAAGTCTAAACTTGATACTAGCGCATCGCCCAAAGCGGTCATTGAACCATCTCACAGCATTTCTAGGTGTCAAAGTCAGCTACGCGGACGAAGCTGCCGCTAGGCTTACTTGCGAAAATGCTGTTTCTTTGGAGAAATTTTTTTATGCAAACCTTTGGCGGCGCGTAATAATCACCCGCTCTTGACATAGGCTTCTTTAAGGCGATCCCTTACCGCACCATCTACATTCTCAAGTGTTGTTAATATTTGAACGGCGGTCAGCCTGTCCGACCAACTGTCACTTGAAAGCGATGCCGTTAGATTTGGTGCATCTGCCAAGGGGATTGCCAACCCCAGCCGAACCCCCGAACGGGTTGGCCGAAGTGCCGCAAACTGAACCCGTCTTGAGAATGCTGAAAAGTTCTTGCGTGCCGCGACTATGACGTCGTCACCCAGTTCATTCGCAATCGATTCTATCTGATCGTAAATCGCGCGGGTTTCCGGGGTTTTCCACAACTGGTCCAGCAACGCATCTGGGTTGTCCCAGCCTAACCCAGTCTTGAACGTCGCACCCAGGATCAATGAAGCGCGGTTAATCCCCAGGCCGTGCTTTGATTTGAACCATTCCAGCCGGGCTTTGTGTTTCGTTTCGGGGCAGGCTTTAGCGATCTTGATCCAGTCTTCAAGGCTCTTTTTGGTTTCCGTTTCCAGACCAAGCTGGACGGACTTAAACCACTTGTTTTGCTGGGATGTTACATAGGGCGGTTTTGTCATTTTGAGCCTTTTTTTACAGTTGCGTTCACTGTGCTGACTTTGGCCAGCCAGCCGCCTGAAAGCTGTGACAGGTTCGCCTGAT
Source organism: Paracoccaceae bacterium (assembly GCA_965224795.1). GTDB lineage: Bacteria > Pseudomonadota > Alphaproteobacteria > Rhodobacterales > Rhodobacteraceae > NVTR01. Next base: position 817,828 of record CBDDAE010000001.1, read on the forward strand.
CGATAAATAATCTTTTGGTTTTCCCATCCCGTGTGCGGGACAGAATTTCAGCGTCTTCCAGCAGGTTCAGATGCCGCATTATCGAAAATCTTGAGACCGAATATTGCGCGCATACATCGTTCACAGTTAGCCCCGGTTTTGCGACTATCATTTCAATAATTTCCCGACAAAGCGGATTGCCCAGGGCGGTAAACGCGCGGTTCAGCCAGGGGCGTTCAGTTGATGGATTGCGGGGCATATTATGCGGCTAAGTCCAGACCAAAAGTATGATTGCAATGGCCAATATAGAGAAGAATTCATATCCGCCGTCGATTATGAACAGGGTGGCTGGGCGATCTTCCCAGAATACCATTTTGAAAGTTGGCGTTAGGCTAAAGGCGATCCAAACAACCAGTGCGACGGACAGGCCTGTCGCCCAGTTAAGGTTTGGGATCAGCGCAAACAGAATGGCAACCCCGGCCGCTGTTGCAAGCGACGCCGCGAGGCTGGCGAGTATCGCGCGTGACATTGAGATGCCGGACGAGCGCACATCCTCTGACGTGACGCCCATGGCTTCCATCCAGGGTTTGGTGAAAAGAAAACTAAACCAAAGGAACCCAATCATGAATGATGCGAACGCCGCTGCCAGCAGGGCGAATACATTGATCGTGATTATTGCGTCCATGGCGTTTCCTAACATTTTATATGTGCGAATTATCGCACATAATATTGAATTGTCAAGACGCCTGCGAATGTGAATAGTTTCGTGCCAGAAAGGGCGAGTAACCTGAGGCGACTGCAAAGTAGCTTTTGAAGGTCAGGCAGGGTTCGAAAATGAGCAGACTTTCCGCCGAAACGCTGCAACTCATCAAAAGTACCCTGCAATCGGTCCGGTCACTATGGTCTATCTTCCATTCGCCATGATTTGCACCAACGTCTGCTGTGTGGACGAAAATGGACTTCGTTGCGGCCGCGCCGACTGAATAGCCCCTAGAATTGTAGACACCTTGCCGCCTAAAAACGAGGCAAGGAGGTCACTAAACCCATCAAGCACCATACCTTTACGGCGCGAGCAATCCAGGATTGCGTCAAGCACCATCGCCCTCGGTTTTACCGTCGGATGCAACGTAAGATCAGCCTGCCCCGATCCCAAGCTGCTTACACCCGCATATGACCAGACGTTCGTGCAGTAACGGCCATGCTTTCCCAGCTCACTGGAAATGCAAAGAACCGTCAGGCTGAATCCGGCCAGATGCTCAAAATCCTTCGTCAGAAAGTCAGTAAACTGTTTTTTTTGACATTTCTCCCAGCGCCATTGCAAAATCACGGTGTTTAGTTCTACCCGAGCCGCAGACATGGCCGGAAACCGGAACGTTATAGGGCGCATCTGTGAAGACCATCTGAGCGCGCTCGTCACCCTGCGGTGCGGCATAGGTTTCCGCTTTGGTTGAGTCACCACAAATCAGGCGGTGATTCCCGACACACCAGACATCGCCGGGCCGCGTTACCGACATCTCCGGAACAACCGCCGGAATCCGATCGGCCGGATCTTCTGAGTCAGCGTCGCGATCCAGCGCAAGATCTTGCAAAACCACGTCTATCTCAGGCGACTCAAACCCCGACAGCGACAAATCAAAGTCGAGATCAAGATCATTCAGGTACTGAAACTCAAGCGCCAAAAATTCGGAATCCCAACCGGCATTCTCCGCCAGTTCGTTGTCGGCAAGTTCTGTTTACCCAAATTTCTGAAGGTTACCTATCAGTTCCAATACATTTCACGGTATTCAAGAAAGAATTCGTGCCCCGACATCGGCATCAAGGAATAATATTGTTTAGAGAACCCGAAAACAGCAATGCCGCAATTGGGTGCGCGATACCGGCGAACGCAATTGAAATCCCCATTGGGAAACCTGCACCTTCGGACAAAAATTTCCATGTTTGCCCCGATGAGGAAACTATTCGCCGCGTAGTTAACACAAATACAATGCCAAGTATCATCGCCACAGAAAAGACGTTGGCAAAAATTAAAAATTCGTGCAAGGGAATGAACAGGACCAAAGCTGCCAGGATTTTTACATCGCCCCCCCCCAGAATGCGAAAACAAAACCCGGTAAACCCAAGGGCAAAGACAGTTAGTCCCGCTAAGATATGCATTAAAAATTCACTGGTTGGCGTGAACAAAAAAGTTGCGCCAAATAGTACCAGCAAGGCCCAACTTAGTGCATTTGGAATGCGCATATATCGCAGGTCAAAGAAACCAACCAATACTAATGTCGGAATCAGAATAAGCAGTGGCTCCGTCATGCTCACCTGGATTGCTTTGTAAAGGTCAGGCGCATTGGATTTCTTGGGTAGATTCAGTTTTCTGCGGTGCGATCAAACAAAATATCAACTCTGCAATATTTTGTGTGCCAGACTTAGCATAAATATTTCGTAAATGCGTGCGAACTGTTGATTCTGTGACGCCCAATTCAATAACCGTATTAGATATTGAAAGGCCGCGACTAAGTAACAGACATACCCGAAATTCGGCGCGGCTAAGATTTGCCGGGTTGCCGTTTGCAAGCAAAGAAACTTTGCCTTGGTTCGGCAACTGTTCCTGGAAGGTCTCGCTGTGATTAATCACAGTTCGGGTAATCAGTCCAACCTGGCGTGTTGCCCAGGTCCGGGAGACCGCGGGTAATATTGTTCCAAGCGTTGCTAAATTGCCTGATGCCAAAGGACTGCGAAAATGCAACTCAATATGATCACGTGTAACTGGACCCGCGGCAAGAATAAGGACCGCAAATTCTTTTAGTTTTCGCGAATCCTGCCAGTTTTCAAAGGTAACATCCAATGGGTCAACGGCATATTCGGCAAAGTTGGACCCAAGCCAAATTGTTGCAGGCTTTGGGTTTTCCATATGCCTACAGAAAAAAATATCCGCAAATGAACAATCAAGTGGACGAACGGCCACATTCTTCATTGCATCGTATGTAGCGATGCGGATCGGATGTCTTTCATTCATATGTGTGCGGACCAATGTTCCGGCCTCGGCACCCAGTCCCCGCACCAGGTTGGTTAGCGCGGTTTCCAAAGAAATGCTTCCGTATAGCGCTTCGCACCAGCTTGTAATTGCATCAACAATATCAGTTTGCTGTAGGTCGTCTTCCTGAAAATTACAGGCTGTATCTTGCTTGAAAATTTCATTCATTAGTCCACCCAGTCCCAGAACAACGTGGTAAAATCCCACTATTTTGTTCGAGCCCCCTCCGAATCGTCGCGATGCGCCAACCCCTGGCACCAAATTCGCCTTTACACATTCGAGTCTCATCACAATTCTGTCAAGGAAATGGCGGCTTTTCGCCTAAATTGTTGTTTTTCCCCTATAGGTTGCAATTTCGAAAGACTTACCCTCGTCTATTTAAGTGATCGAACTGAACTGTTTCCGAAAACTTAATTTAGATTTAACCAAGTTGAATATAGTCCGCAGAATCATGCGGCAAAGAATCGGACATATCGGATTATTACTGGGCCTAAAGTAATCAATATCAACGCGGGCAACATAATTGAGGCCAGCACAGCAGACATTTGGACTGGAAGCTTGTTAGCCTTTTCCTGGGCTTTTAATTCTCTGTGCAGGCGCATCTCTTTGGCATAATTCGTTAACGTTTCAGAAATGCTTGTTCCAAATTGCAGCGATTGCAAAACTGTATTTGAGAACGACCGAACTTCTTCAACATTTGATCTGTTGGCCATATCGATCAAAGCGCCATCTCGGCTTCTGCCAGCGTGAATTTCGCGCTGAGCAGTCAAAAATTCGTGTGAGATTTCCGGTGAAATGTCGGTAAGCTCATTGCCAACACGTATCATCGCGGCATCAAAACCAAGCCCGGCTTCAACTGAAATTTGAATGAGATCCAGGGCGTTCGGAAAATGTTCCTGAATGGCCTGTTTACGTTTCGCAGCCCGAGCACGTAGCCAATAGACAGGCCCAAAAAATCCTATCGCCACCATTACACTAAGCAGTTGGAGAACCTGCAGATCGCCCCAATCCGTGACAATCTGGTCTAAATTTTCAGGTAACGCGAAAACGCCGGCGCGGGCCCAGAAAATCGCAACAAAAGTTAAGACCGGCAATAGGACGCCAAAGCACAACCTGACCAAATAGTAGTTCCGCACCGAATGAAGCGAATTGATTCCGGCATATTCCAACTGGCGCTGTACATCAGTGCGTTCTTTTGAATCGGTGGGGATTAGTGACTTCATCAAGCCCTTTGGATCTGAAGCAGCATGTCGAAGTATGCCGTTCTCAGCCGCGGTGGCGCGACGTTGGTTGGATTGTCGTTTCATGCGCTCCAGCTCTGGGTTGCCCTGGGCAATGGCACCAAACAAACCAAAGAACAGCAGCATTGCCCCCAATCCAACGCCTATCCAAACAAACATTTCGACGCTTAGTCCAAAACCATGAGACAGTGCTTCCAGAGTTTCTAGCATGACAATTCCAATTCAGAATTTAAAGTTTACAAGGCGGCGCAGAATTAAATAGTTGGCCACGACCAGGAATCCAATGGTAAGCGCAAAGGGTCTGAACAGCGGGTCATCGCTAACACCGCTGTAGTATTCTGGCGATGAAAATGACGTAGTAGCAAAAATAAAAACGGGCAGGAATGACAAAAATATCGAGGTTAAGCGCCCTTCCGAAGAAATTGCCAAAACCCGTTTGCGCATTGTTCTTCGATCTCGAATGACGCTAGCTAGTGTTTGTAAAATCTGGGCCAGATCGCCGCCGGTGCCATTTTGAATCGCAACGCTGACGGCCATGTATCGGACATCTTCAACGTCGGTTCGGTCGGAAAAATCCATGAATGCATCAACAAGATCATCGCCGAAACTTATCTGGTCGATCATTGTCCCAAATTCCGATGCAATCGGATCGGACAATTCTTCGGCAACACTTGCAACGGTTGTGTTCAATGGATGACCGACAATAAGCCCACGTGCCATCAAATCTAGAGCATCCGGCAGTTGCCGTTCCAATGCGCTAAGCCGGGAATTTTTCTTTATGTTGATGAATATCATTGGAGCAAGGAAACAAATCACCAAAGCAAAACCCACAGCTACAATAATTGGCACTACGGCCGACGCCAAAACGCTAATAACCACAGTCAAGAAAATACAAATGGTCAGGAAAGTTCCGGGTTTGGCGATAATACCGGCTTGCCGCAAAGTGGCTGGAAGCTTGCCAATAAATGGTATTCCGGTCAGCGGCCAAGTGCGCGATTTTGGGTTTAACAAGCGCAGTGTTTCTTTTGTGGTAGCGCCACCCGCTATCATCTTCATACGCCGGTTCTTGGCCTCGCTGGTACTTTCACTCCGAGAAAGAATTTGCCGAAAACCTTCAAACGCCAAAAGTACACCCAGGAAGATACCAGCAAATATTAGCGGTTCAATGCCTATATCCAATAGATTGTTCATTAAGACACACCCTCTCTGGTGAACATGCCGCTTTGCAAATCGACGCCTGCATGTGCCAGCCTTTCTGCAAAACTTGGACGAACACCGGTCGGAATAAAGGAACCTTGCACTATACCACTTTCGCTAACACCGGTTCTCTGGAAAACGAAAATATCCTGCATAGTGATAGTGTCGCCTTCCATCCCGGAAATCTCGGAAACACTCATAACCCGGCGCGAGCCATCGCTAAGGCGACTAAGCTGAATGACAACATTAATACCAGATGCAACCTGGGCTCGGATCGCCGATACTGGAAAATCCATACCGATCATCGTCACCATCTGTTCAATTCGACCCAGCGCATCGCGGGCCGAGTTGGCATGCACGGTAGTCATCGAACCATCATGGCCGGTGTTCATCGCCTGAAGCATGTCGAATGTTTCGGCGCCGCGAACCTCACCGACAATGATCCTGTCAGGGCGCATTCGCAGGGCGTTTCTAACCAAGTCGCGTTGGGTAACTGCCCCTCCACCCGACGGGTTGGGTGGCCGTGTTTCTAGCCTGACAACATGTTCCTGTTGCAATTGTAGTTCCGCCGCATCCTCAATTGTAACAATTCGTTCTGACACACCAATATTGGCCGACATTGCATTTAACATTGTCGTTTTGCCAGAACCGGTCCCGCCTGAAATCAAAACATTGATCCGGGCTTTTACCAACCCGCGCAAAAGGATCGAGGCAGATTCCGAAAGGGATCCGATCTCGGACATCTTTTCCATTGTAAGCGGGACTTTTGAGAATTTTCGGATCGACATTGATGGACCATCTATCGAACAGGGGCGGACGATGGCATTGACGCGACTTCCGTCTTCCAGTCGTGCGTCTACCCATGGGGTTGTTTCATCCACTCGGCGGCCAACTTTCGAAACTATCTTGTCAATAATCCGCAGAAGGTGCCGTTCATCCCGAAAACGCACACTTGTTTTTTCCAGCTTCCCGTATCTTTCAATATATACGCTACGATGTGAGTTCACCAAGATATCGTCGATGGTCGGATCGGCCAGCAATGGTTCAAGAGGGCCGTATCCAAGCACTTCCGCCAAAAGCTCATCAATCAAAACCTTGAATTCTTCCGAGCGCATAGGTTGGCCTTCTTCGGCCAAAACACTTGAAACCAATACGGCCACTTCACGGCGCAACTCTTCCGGATCGACCTTGTCAATTACAGATAGGTTCAAACGTTCCAGCAATACTTCGTGTAATCGGCTTTTCAGCTCCAAGCGTTCAGCAAGTACTGGGTCCTCCGGGTTGGGTACATTAATTACCGGTGCTTGGGCGACTTCATTAGTGTCAAACCGAATTACATTGGTAGTCGCAGGTTTCTTGGATCTTGAAAATTGAGTAAACACCTTATTTCTCCTGCAATTGGGCGCTCTGGTGCGTTACCGGATTCTTGGCCTGTGTAGACTTTGCGAGTTGGGCAATAGCTTTGTTTAGAGGTGATCTCGGAGCTGCGGCAGACAATGGTCTTCCCCGGTCCGAGGCTCTATTTGCAGCCTTGGGGTCATTGGGTAACCAATGTTCAAGCTTGCGCTCTAGAACATTCGCGGCTTCCCGATGAATCGCAGATTTCATCAAAGGTTTTTTCTCCTGGTTGATCACAACCCGCACCGGTAAGGAAACATTGTCAGCAGTGAAAAAGTCAATTAGTCGTCGGCAAGTACGGACAGAAGAAATCGACATGTCGGTGACCACAATCAGCTCATCAGCGTTTTGCATCACCGGTTCAATCCATCCGACTAGGGCACGTGGCAAATCTACGACCACATAATCATGGGTGTTGGCCAAAGATTCCAAAATGGCAGTTACTTGGTCAGAACGCAGTGCATCAAGCGGAACAAATTTTGACGGCGCAGCCAGCACCGACAGCCCGTTTGGCATCTTGACCATAGATTGTTCCAGAAAAGTAGCGTCCGGAATTGTCCCGTCTAATGCCAGTTGAAATAACGTTTCTTGTTCGTCCAAGTCTAAAAAAGTACCCACGGCGCCGAATTGAATATCCAAATCAACCAGCGCCACCTTGTGCTCTGGTGTCTTTCGATTCTTCGTTTTGCCAGCAAGCTGATCAGCCAGATTAACCGCAACGGTTGTAGAGCCGACACCGCCACGTGCCTGAGCCACGGCAATGACTTTTCCGATACCTATCGCACCGGAAGTTTCCGCCTCTGGTACCCGAGACAACAGGGAAATTTGCTCACAAATTTCTGTACCTGCACTGGAAATTGGCAGGACTTCATCAACACCGGCGTGGTTCAGCGCGCGGGCCTGAGTCAGCGAAATATTTCCGTCGGCTAGTGCCAACAGTGATGTTCCCGCGCGTCGGTTCGCGGCCAGGTTTTTAATAGCGTATATATCTGCCGCGTCATCCGGCCCGGTCTGGAAAACAACCACATCATAATTCGAAGCAAGTTTTACCGCGTTGCCGTTCATTTTCGCCAATGTCGTAACTTCTGTGTCCATGCGAACATCGGGCGAACCCTGCAACGCTGCACCGATGGTTTCCACCACTTTGGCATCCGGTGTTATTAAAAGAACTGAACTAGGTGATGAGGTCATAAATCTATCTTTCCAAAACGGGCTGACTGTTTACTGGTGTGTTTCATCCGTTGTTTCCCAATGCTAAATCTTCAGCGGGAAGCGATACGCTCATACTGGGGAACGGTATCGTTCCACTGGGGACATTGGTGGCTGTTGACCCGGCCAATGCAGCAAAACCGCTAAGGGGTGATGTGAACTGAAAATTCAGCGCCTGAATTTCGACCGTTACAATAGGTGTGTAGGGCCCGCCAAGAAAGCCAAGCTGGCTGTCATAGGCATAGCTGAAACTTAGGTTTGCCGGGGTTGCAGTTGTTGGCATCCAGGCAGAGATTGAATTCCAAATCTCGCTGGCAGTGGGATCAGCGACACTGCCGGAACATGTGACAGTGGCCACGTTGGCACAAATACTATTGCCGGTTCTGCACATTGTACCAAACCGGGGCGCGATTGTATTGTTCGGGACAGGGCCACGCTGGTGTACGTTTGGTACACCCACACAGACCGGTGGACGGACCACAGCAATTCTGGCGGCCCGTTGCATAGCTTTTTCAGCCATCACATATTCCGCACCCATCCGACCAAAATCAATCAGCCCAAAAAAAATCAACAGGAACAGTGGCAATACCACAGCCAATTCAACCAATGTGGTGCCAGCCGTTTCGCGCTGGAAAGTTTTGATATGATGCATGCCCGCCTTCATATCCCGTATATCCTTGATGAATCGGTGACGTTTGTGGTGATCGTGCCCTGGGTTAAACCGACCAGCGAGAAAAGCCCGGCGAAGGGGAAATTGATGCTAACATTGGCTGTAACCTGCGCGATTGGTGCCGGGCTGATGCGATAAGTTCCTGCAACACAGTTATAGCTGGGCGTCACAGAGTTTATTGTGACATAGGAAGGGAAAACCGAATTGCCGGTTGCGCTTTGACCGACAATGGATTGAAGCTGGGTGGTGTATCCGGAAATTGATGCACCTGTGGTGCAGATATCGGCCGAAACAACCCGGGACAAATAGCGCGTTGCATCCCGCACGCCGGATATTGCGCTTTGGTAGGAAATCATCAGGCGGCTGCCTTCGATGATTACCGCAAAGATGATAAGCAGCATCGGTAAAATTATTGCAAACTCCACCAGCGCCGCGCCGCTTTGATTGCGAGTGAACTTTCGGATTATGGGTATGAAAAATTTCATTGCCATCACCGGTACAACTGCACGACTTCGTGGAACACACCGCCGGTTCCGCCGCTGCCCGCACCAGGTCCGCCAGCTGAACCAACAACTTCAACCCATAGATCAAGTGTCGGGGGAGAAGTACCGTCATTGCCGACAGGTTCAGTCAGGAACAGTTCAAAAAATTCTTCCACCGGTACGTTGTTTGTCTGACCTACAACCGGGTTTGTTGTGCAATCAATAGCGGCAGCGATAACGACACGTCGATGCGGATCCGGCGATTGGTTGTTGGAACACCTAGGGCGACCGGTTTCAGCTAAACCAGTCAAAATATCTGTGGATGACCCGCCGCCACCGGCTGCAGCGATTTCAGCCTTATAATACTCAAACCGCGTTGTTGCTGAGGGGTGTGGGTCCGTTCCCGCGTAGTTCCAGTTCACATACGTGGACCTTCCAGCTGTCCAGTCTCCATCGCCAAACCGGCCACAACCGGGGAAACAATCATCATGGGGCAATCCCTTAGTATCAGGTGATTGTTGCGGGTTACCGCCAACACACTGGCCCCCCCCATTTGGCACAATACCTTTTATGACATTTGGCGCTGGAGCGTATAGTGGATTGTTCTTTTTGCCATTCATGATCGCTTTGTAAATATCAAAGCGAACATTAAAGATTGCGTCTTCAATTCCTACCTTTTGCCCAGGTTCGGTGTCTACACCGCGTTGCTGAAAACACTGAGTTATGCTGCCGATTGCACCGATCAAACAGGCATCAAGTTGCACACCGTTTTTACCGGCACAAGGCCCGTTCGGATCAACGTTGATCTTGGCTGGGTCCAAAAATCCAAAATCCCCTGGGCCCCAGGCAGAACTGCCGCCGCCGCCAGAGCGAAGCAATATCAGATCGCCGACATGCGCGCTGGCTTTATAATTTACATTTGGCAAACAAAACATCAGCGGGGTGATATCGCAGGCGTATTGGGTAAAACCCGCAATCGCTACTGCACCCACTTGATTGTTTGCAGGGGCATTGCCGGTCAAACCATTAAAAGCGTTTGCGAAGGTGAAATTAACAATCTGGGGGATGGATACTACACGAACATAGCGCGCATTCGCAGCCACTGTTGTGACACCCCCGGCAACACTTGATTGGTCGCTGGCAGGCAGTGTGCTGTAATAACTAAGCGTGTAATCAGAACTGCCTGATAATGTATTAGAGCCACTGCCGAAGGTCTGTGTATCCGAAATCAGATTTGACGCGGCCCCGGTGGCCCGCGTGATCGCATCCGGTCGGCCATCTAATTCACCCGCGGCCGCAAGGGCAACACTGTCGGCGTAGGATTGCAATTCTGATTGGGTGGCTGCCATACGGCCAAAGTCAAATGACAGCGCAACAATTCCCAGAATGACAGCAATTGACACCGCCCAAAATACCAAGATGGCGCCGTCTTCGTCCTGTTGGAATCCTATTTTGGCCTTGCCAGCTGACATTACAAATTCTCCGATACTGGATCAGTTAACTTCTACGACTTCAGTTTCGATTGCGCGTCGGATTAGCACAGTGTTCGCAGAAATCTCTTCTTCGATTGGGGAAACTTCGCGTAGCAGATCACTTAGCCTGATCGATTCAAGCGGTTCATCGACAGCGCCATCTAAAGTGCGCAATGACAGGCTCAAGGTTCCGGCTTTTTGGGCCAGTGCCAGTTTTTGCCCACTTGCTGGATTGACCTCCAGCGTGACAGTTCGCGCAACCTCGGGCTGATCAGTGTTTTCGTCAAAGTCCTGATCAACAGCAATCACCCGAAGGTTCTGTAAAATAGTCACGGCTCGCAATGTTTCATCGCGGCCTTGCGTTAGGATTACATCCACACGGTCGCCCGGGGTCACAAAACCACCCACGGCGGTTTCGGCATCCACTTTGACAGCCATGGCACGCAGGTTCGCGCCTAGGCCTTGGACAATCGTAACTTTCTCACCAAATTCGGAAATCTTGGATAGCAATATCAATTCACCCTGTGAAATGGTCCGTTTGGCACGGCGCATTGGGTCGCCCGGATCGGCAACCAATGTTGCCAGGGTGGTTACAGCGCCGGGGGGGAGTGCCGCGCTTGGCCAGGATATGACCTGCAGCATTTGCGGCTGAATGGCATTGCCAAAAGGAATATCGCGGCCAGCGATTACAACGCTGACAAGCCCGGGCTGGGTTTCGGCTGCGGCGTTTTGTTTTAACTCAGTCAGATATTCACGTGCGCCGTAGGCCGAACCACCGGCGACAGCGATACCCAGTATCGCGACAAGAACCGAACGCATTCCCATTGGAATTCTCCCTGTGCGCAGCCAGAATATCGCAACCGAATTCGGTGAGTTTCTTTATAGCTGCAGTTATTTCGGGTAATAGAAAAATGCGTCGGGGCAGATTGATTGCCCCGACGCTGAGTCCGGCAAAATTGCCGGAACACTCATTTAAGGCATTGCGCCGGCTGCTGTACCCATGCTGCCAGAGATTGCAGTGGCCAAGGCGGTCAAAGCAACGCCGCCAACCAAAATGGCCAGCGTAATGGCAATCCCATATTCAACCAGTGTCACGCCCTCATCACAATGACGAAAGGCAATCCATTTCTTCAAAAGTACGTCCCGCATAATAGTCTCCTTATTCGTTTACAAAACGGCCGAACAGCTTCGACCAAATAGAAACCGAAAGGGTCCCCTCGGCTCCTGTTCATCATTTATTAAGGATTTGCGGTTTGCATCGTCGATATAGATGAGATTTGCACGATAAGGTTGTATTACTATTTGAATTTGACTGCTTTCGAGACAGCAAAGCGGCTGGTTCGAATTGATTCGCGTAATGTAAATTTCTGGAAAACTTGCTTTTGCCGTCGCATTGTTCATATCAAATCGCTGGCAGTCAAAGCCCACATATTCACGCGACTCCCTAGTATTTGGCCTTAAAATACAAAGGAAGCACGGAGTGCATGTCTATACTAGGAAACATTCTCACTCGGTGTATCCGGCTACGTTAAGCTTTCAACGCAAACGAGAACACGATTATCCGCTAACGGGATGTCTCCGAGCAAAACCAAACACCATACCGGTTACAGAAAACCAGGAGGGTGTTTGGTTTTCGTTTTAGATTAGTTCAGACCCAGTAGTTCTCTCACCGCCAGCTCAACTGCTTCGGTCACAGGTTTGTTGGCTGCTGCTTCCAGCGTCGCGGTTTCCAGCGCCGGTTGTTCGGTAAGTTGGTCGTTTATGTCTGAAACAACATCTTGCTGAGATTCGTAGGCAAAGGTTTCACCCAACTCCGTTTGAAGGTCTATCAGGGTGGCAGCCCGATCATCCACTTCCTGCTGCGCGGCTAGAATGCTGTCGGCGACCGTCAGATCGTCGGGTGTTTCGGCTTGCAATGCTAATAGACCCATCAGTGCTATTTCGGCATCGCTGAGATTTATCATTGTTTGTGAAATTTCGTCCGAAACTTCATCAGAAGGACGAGTCGGCAATACCATTGCCGCAAGTGTTTCTTCCGCCGATGATAAGTCAGTTTCCAACTGCTGGCCAGCTAGGACCGTGTCACGGTAGATCGCAATTCTTCCGACCCGTGAATTTGGTGATGCGTTGGCCAGAGCATTTTCATTTGCATGGGCAGCATTCAATGCTCCTAGTTCAGATGGGTGAGCCAAGGCAACCACGGGGGCCGTTTCTACAACGACTGCCGCAGGGGGCTGTGAACGGAGTGGGGTTGCGGTTGGACGCCCTGATCGGCGCGGATTTGCCGCCGGGCGATTGCCTGGGCTTGTCTGTGTAGTACGATCACGGTTCGGGTTTCCACGGGCTTCCCGGCCACCGCCGCCCTTCCCCGAATTGGAAGATGCCTTGTTACTTTTTGCATATGCGGCTTGTGGTGCAAAAGCGGTTGAAACAACGGCCACACCACCAATCGTCGCAATTGCAAAGCAGCAGGTTCTAAGGAGATTGTTCGTTGATTTATACATCTTTGGTTCCTGTTCGTTTGTACGCAAGGGTTCGCGATCAGCGAATTAATTTTCGGATTGCCATGGCAGAATTGCTTGGCTCTCGATGGGGAACCTGAACACACCCATGTTTAATCGGACGGGAATGGTTTGTTCACGCTGCATTCATCTGCGATTTGTTAGACCTGTCGAATGAGAACAGGATTCTACATACTTTCAGCGGCTTTACTCTTGTCCGCCGGTCCCGTGAAAGGTGCTGACCTGCGCGAAATCGGCCAGGCTGAATTGCGTAAATGTGTAAATTCCCGTGGCTGTATCGCCTATTCGCAAATTGTAGATTCACTGCAACAATCAGTAGATGGACAGCCTGTTGATGTTCGCGCGTTCTTTTCGGATAAATTTTACTACCGAGTGTTGATCAAACAGGCGAATGGCAAGTTTGGAAGCATCATCATTGACGCCGAAACCGGAGAATATTTGCGCCGGAATTCCGCCATAGCCGAACAGATTCGTGTGGTTGCCCGTTCGGGCCAATCCGTATCAGCCAGTAACGGGAATTCCGGAAATGGTAACGGTGGTGGTAGCGGGAATGGAAATGGGAATAGCGGAGGTAACGGGAATGGAAATTCTGGTGGCAATGGCGGCGGCAACGGTAACTCTGGCGGCAACGGCAATGGTGGTGGAAATGGCAACGGCAACGGTGGTGGCAACCCGAATAAATAGTCGCCGTTCTTCCACAATTTAGGCCTGATTGGCGGTTACGCCTGCTGTCATGCGTATTTTATTAGCCGAAGATGATGTAACCCTAAGTGAGCAAATCAAGAAAGTCCTTTCAGCGGAGGGACGGGTGGTTGATGTAGTGCATGATGGCGAAGAAGCTCATTTCATGGGATCAACCGAACCGTATGATTTGGTAATATTGGACATTGGCCTTCCCAAAAGGGACGGTATTTCCGTACTGAAAGATTGGCGTCGTGAAGACAACGATGTGCCAGTGTTGATTCTTACGGCGCGCGATGGCTGGTCTGAACGTGTAGACGGATTGGATGCTGGTGCTGATGACTACATGACGAAACCTTTTCATATGCTGGAATTGTCGGCCCGAGTGCGCGCGATGTTACGCCGCAGAACTGGCCAAACCAATCCGCTGTTTGAGCGGGAGAACGTCATTTTCGACACAAGAACCGGACAGGTATTAATCGGCGGGATGCCGGTAAGCTTAACGGCACAGGAAGTCGCGGTTCTATCCTATCTGGTGCATAATTCGGGCCGACTGATTTCTCGTACTGAGTTGTCCGAGCATATCTATGAATATGATGGCGACAGGGATTCCAACACAATCGCGGTTTTTGTAACGCGCCTTCGAAAGAAGCTTGGAAATGACCTGATCCGAACTATCCGCGGACGGGGATACACGATCGAAGCCGTATAATGCGATCCCTGCGGCGACGAGCAATATTTGGTGGGCTTGCCTGGGCTGTGATGATTGTCCTTCTTGGTGGTTTTGCGTTGCAATCTATTTTTGATTCAATTGCGCAAAAACGTTTCGATGAAACTTTGCAATTGCAGCACCTTCAGGTTGCTGTCGCCCTTGGAAACAGCAGCGCGAACCCGGAACAAATTTATCAATTCCTGATCGATCCGGCCTATGCGCAGGTTTATTCCGGTCACTACTGGCAAATCACCGGGCCCGAAGAATTGACACTGACATCGCATTCTTTGTTCGATGCACTTCTTAACGAAACGCAGGCGGCAACAACAACGTCAACAGCTTGGTCAGGGCAAGGTCCGGTTAATCCGATCCGCGGGCTCACCCAGAAAATCAGCCTAGATGATAACAGCGTTTGGGTGGTGTCGGTGGCAGAATCTGTAGCCGCCCTTGATGCCGAACGTCAGGAAATTCAGAAAGGTCTGTTCTTAACTTTTGCTTTTGTTGGGGCTTTGGGAATAGCCGGGGCAATCTTGCAGGCTTCGGTCGTTTTACAGCCTCTCAATAGGCTGCGAGAGGACGTTATTCACAGGTGGGATAGTACTGATGGGTTGGTTAGTAGCCAGTATCCAGAGGAAGTCGCGCCACTGGTTTCTGATATCAATACACTTCTGGATCGAAACAAAGAAATTGTTGAACGCGCGCGGCGGCAGGCGGCTGATATGGCGCATGCGCTAAAAACTCCGTCCGCGGTTCTTCGAAATGAACTTTCGGCACTCGATCAGGAAAGCGTAGATGTAGGGGCAGCCCAAAATGCACTTGGCATGATTGATGCCCAAATAAAAAGATCCTTGGGGCGGTTCCGCGCGGTTAATTCCAGCGGGCTGTCACAGGTCAAAACCGATTTGGGTGTATCTATTAATCGAATGGCGAGGCTTTTTAAATGCATGCCCGAAACCGATCATAAAAACCTGGAAGTGATCGTCACTGGGGAAATTTCAATCCCCATGGATTCTCAGGACATTGAAGAGGTGTTGGGAAATTTGTTGGAGAATGCATTTTCCTGGTGTCGTAAAAATGTGCGCATTACCGCTAAGAGGCACGGGGATGAAATGCGGGTGGAAATCGAAGATGACGGCCCGGGTATTCCAGACTCCAAACGGCGGGAGGCGTTAAAATCGGGCGGCAGGCTTGACCTTTCTGCGCCTGGAACTGGCCTTGGGCTGGCAATTGCTTCTGATCTTTTGCAGGCATATGGCGGTAAACTGGATTTGACACATTCCGAAGAATTGGGTGGGTTACGTATAATTTTGGCTATTCCAACGTCCCGCGTCAAGCCATTGATTGGCTTGTAATATTTTCTAATATATTGAAATATAAACCTATTTAGGCATAAAGTAATAGATATTCCTCTCCAATATGACGTCCTATATGCTGCTTGCCTTTGCCCCATTCGCCCTCCCGAAAGTTAACTGATTATGAACAAGGTGTTCGCCACCGGTTCAACTCGAATTTGCCATATTTGGGACAAGAAGAATCACTGGTGAGAAAATTTCAATTTGCAGGACGGCAATGAGAAATAATCCGCAAGAATTGATAAGGGAAGATCACTATGTCGCTGCAAGTTGCCCAAAATGTTCCAGACACGGAAAAAGCTGGGGAAGCCCAAGTCAAACAACTGGGTGCCCTGGTTTTGACAAAAGACCAGATGTGTTTGCGTGCAAAAACCGTTTCGACATCGCGAAATCAGGCTCGCCAGTTATCAATAGTTCCCGTGGTTCCAAAATGGTTGCCGCCATCCGAACATTTGTTCCATCTATTTGACAGCCCAAAAGCTGCCCTCGCCTGCGCCTAAAAAGCAAATTGGGATATTAATTTACTCACTATTTGGCTCATTGATGCAGAATGGATCTGTCGCGGAATTGTTCCGCTCCTATAACCGCATATTATGCGCAAAAGGAGAACGACTATGGGAACGAAACACACAGCAGGATTGGAAGAACCCTGAAAATGCTTCGGTACAAACTAATTTTAAGCGCGAAATAGCAGAACTCCGCAAAGAAAACCGTCTTCTGCGAGAGGAGAGGGAGCTGTTATAAAAAGCAACAATCTTCTTCGCGGACCAAAGCAAATGAGGTTCGCATTTGTTGAAAAGCACCGCAAAAACATCCCCACCGAGCGTCTTTGCCGGATCGTCGATGTCTTCCCTCCTAGCTACCGTGCCTGGCGCGGCCGTCCTGCCAGTCGCCGTCGACGTGAAGACATGGTTTTACTGGCCCCTATCCGGGAGCAGCATCGCCTGAGCTTGAACAGTTATGGTCGGCCGAGGATGACTGAAGAGCTGAAAGAGATCGGTCTTGAAGTCGGCCACCGGCGAGTCGGTCGTTCAATGCGCCTGAACGGAATATCTGTTATCAGAACGCGCAAACACAAGGTTACGACCGATAGCAACCACAGGTTCAATATTGCACCCAACTGGCTGAACCGTTACTTTTAAGCGGATCGGCCAAACCAGAAATGGGTGGTGGATATCAGTTACATCTGGACCCGTGAGGGCAGGCGTTATTTGGCAGTAGTACTGGATCTGCATTCCAGGCGTGTGATCGGCTGGGCCGTGTCGAACCGAATGAAACGCGACCTTGCAATCAGGGCGCTGAATATGGCCATTGCCATGCGCAGGCCGCCCAAGGACTGCATCCCTCATTCCGAAAGGGGCAGCCAGTATTGCTCGCACGACTATCAGAAAATCCTGCGCCAACATGGGTTCAAAGTATCGATGAGCGGCAAGGGTAATTGCTACGATAATGCTGCGATGGAAACCTTCTTCAAAACAATCAAAGCCGAGCTGATCTGGCGGCATTCCTGACAAACACGCCAAGCGGTGGGGTCGCTGTCTTCGAATATATTAATGGCTTCTACAATCCTAGCCGCAGACATTCGGCATCAGGCTGGAAAAGCCCCACAAGGCGACACAATGCAACCCAATAAAATAGCTGGCTGGCGGAGGAGGTGGGATTCGAACCCACGGTAGACTTTCACCTACGTCGGTTTTCAAGACCGGTGCATTCGACCACTCTGCCACTCCTCCGACTGGCGGCGGGTGTAGCTGCCAAATCTTGATTTTGAAAGGGCCGATTTTAGGGCCGATTTTTGCCGAAGCTATCAGCACACCTTTTCATGTTGCGATTGTAAGGGTACTGTGCGCTTACGACCGGGCAAATCAGTCCGGCAGATCGAGCAATCCAAGCGGCAACTGCCGCAGATATTAAAGGGCAAGGTATGGTAAGCGCGCACACTGGGCGGCTGGCTCTGGTACTGGCAGGCAGCATGTTTTTAACAGCCTGCGAAGACGGGCAAAAAATCAACTTATTTGGCGCTGGAAATTCCGCAGATGGGGGCGAAAACAACCTAACTGTCGGAAATGGCATACCAATTGAGCAAGACATAGAATCCCCAGAAGTGTTTGAGCAAACCGATTCCGGCCTGTGGGACGGGCGCCCGTCTCTGGGCGGCGTTTGGATCGCACACCCGAATGTTGTTGATCCAGAGCGGGTAATGATCCGCAACGAAGATAACGGAAAGTCTATTATCGGCGCGCTATTTCGACGCGAACGCGAAAATCCGGGACCAAAGTTTCAAGTGTCCTCTGATGCAGCGGATGAGCTAGGCATGCTGGCCGGTGCACCTAATAATCTTAGTGTTGTCGCCCTACGCCGTGTGGAAGCGCCTGTCGTTGATGCCGGGCCAACATTTGAAGAAGCCCCCGACTTTTTTGAAGTGACCGAAGCCGGCACCCCTGTGGCGGAAACCGTCGCCACCATCGGCACTGCCGAAACCATTGCAGCCGCATCGATTGAATCAATTGACCCGGTGGCAGCTCTTGCCGCCTCTGCGATAGAAGCAGCCACGGCGCAAAACCCGACAGCACAATTGCCGGGACCTTCAAGCGCTGCAGAGGCTGCCCAAGAAGCCGACGGTCCCGTCACCACGACCTTGCAACCCGAAACATTATCGGTGAATTTACCAGTTCAGACTCCTGCAGCTCCTGTAGCTCCGGCTGCACCGGTCTTGACCAAACCGTTTGTTCAAATTGGAATATTCAGTGTTGAATCCAATGCAAATGACACCTCCAAATTGCTACGGTCTTCTGGGATTATTCCGACAATCAAGGTTTCGCAGTCCAGTGGTAAAACCTATTGGCGTGTTGTCGTTGGACCCATGCAAAACCCTGACGATCGCGCAACGGTGATTTCCAAAGTAAAAGGGCTAGGCTTTCCCGATGCCTATGCGGTTACCAACTGATCTAAAAAGGCGGTGCATCAAATGCTCAAACTAATATTACGTATTGCCGCTATGTTAACGGCCCTGGTGGCGTGTTCGGTACCCGCAATTTCGGGGTATGACACGCTGGCGCGCGCTGCTTATGTCGTTGATCTTACAACAAACACCGTATTGTTGGAAAAAGAAGCCGAGGTGCCCCTGCCCCCGGCATCGATGTCAAAACTAATGACCTTAAATATGCTGTTTGAAGCATTGCAAGATGGCCGCGTTACCCTTGAGACTCAATTTGGGGTTTCCAGCCGTGCCCGTGCAATGGGCGGTTCCAGCATGTTCTTAAACGAAAATGATCGCCCCACTGTTGTTGAACTGATCCAGGGCATCATTGTGTTGTCAGGCAATGACGCCTGCGTTGTCGTGGCTGAAGGACTGGCCGGCAGCGAAGACGCCTTTGCCCGCCTGATGAACGACCGCGCCAAAGACCTGGGCATGACCGGTTCAACATTTGCCAATGCCAGTGGATGGCCCAACCCAAATCAACGGATGAGCATGCATGATCTCGGAGTGCTTGCCTCGCGGCTGATCACTGTTTTTCCTGAATATTATGGTTATTTCGGACAAAAGGAATTTGGCTACGATGGCCGTACCCCCGACAACCGCTTTAACAGAAATCCACTGCTAGAGCTGGGTATCGGTGCCGACGGGCTTAAAACCGGCCACACCAGTGAAGCGGGCTATGGCATCGTTGGATCAGCAGCCCAAGGAACACGCCGCATTGTGTTTGTTATAACCGGGATGAATTCCGAAAAAGAACGGGCGGAAGAAGCCGAGCGCATCGTCAATTGGGCGTTTCGCCAATTCGTAGAGAAATCTGTTATCGCCAAGGGTGCGGAAGTAGCCCGTGCCAAGGTGTGGATGGGGGATCACGACGAAATTGGACTGGTTTCATCCGAAGAAATAAGCCTATTACTACCGGCGTTGGAACGGGACTCCTTAGGCGGGGAAGTCGTCTATAGCGACCCCATAGAAGCACCCATTACCAAGGGCCAGCAAGTGGCTGAACTGGTTGTCACGCTACAGGAATTACCCGATGCCCGTATCCCGCTATATTCAGACAGGGACGTGGCACGCGGCGGTTTCTTACCCCGTATTCGCACGGCACTAAATGTTCTTTATCGCCGGTACGCCGGGGGCGTGCAGGGCCTCTTTTAATGAAAGCCGGACTATTTATTACCTTTGAAGGTATTGATGGTTCTGGGAAATCCACCCAGGCCAAAATATTGACTGAACGGCTGATATCCGGTGGCTTTGATGTGATCCTTACCCGTGAACCTGGGGGTTCTGCCGGAGCCGAAGAAATACGTTCCCTTGTGTTGGAAGGTGACCAAGATCGCTGGTCGGCGCAAACCGAAATTTTACTGTTCACAGCTGCGCGCAGGGACCATATGGAAAAAACCATTGAACCGGCATTGGCGGCGGGCAAGGTTGTGGTCTGCGACCGTTTTGCTGATTCAACCCGGATGTATCAGGGGATCAGCCGCGGTGAATTGCGTACCACGGTGGACCAGCTGCACAGCCTGATGATCGGGCGCGAACCTGATTTGACTTTTATCATTGATATGGACCCGGCCATTGGGCTGAAACGGGCCCTGTCACGACAAACCTTAGAAGAGCGCTTTGAAGGTTTTGGCGAAGATATGCAGATTAAAATGCGCACAGGGTTTCTGGCCCTGGCAAAAGAATTTGCTGACCGTTGCATTGTGATAGACGGCAACCGCAACGCCAAATATGTAGCAGATCAAGTTGAAGCACTGGCGTTAGCGCGTCTGGCATGAACGACGACGCCCCGGTCCCGGAATATGATCGTGTGGTTGGCGCACCCCACCCTCGAGAAACCCAGCAATTATACGGGCAGGCCGTGGCTGAAGCTGCTTTCCTGACAGCCTTAAACACGGGGCGCCTGCACCACGGTTGGCTTATCACTGGTCCACGCGGCATCGGCAAGGCAACATTGGCCTGGCGCATCGCTAAACTGTTGCTGACGACGCCGCCCCCTGGTTCTGACGGGCTTTTCGCTGAAAATCCCCCGCCTGTTCAGTCGCTGGATATCCCGCCTGACCACCCGGTGAACCGGCGCGTAGCCGCCCTGTCGGAACCGGCGCTGTTTCTATTGCGCCCTATTTGGGACATTGAGAAAAAGAGATTTAAGAACGGAATTACCGTTGACGAAGTGCGTAAAATGAAGGGCTTTTTCAACCATTCCGCCGCTGATGGAGGTCGGCGCGTGGTTATCGTAGACAGCGTCGATGATATGAATACAAATGCCGCAAATGCTCTGTTGAAAATATTGGAAGAACCCCCGGTAAATGCCACATTGTTACTGGTCAGCCATCAACCTAGCCGCCTGTTACCGACCATCCGCAGCCGGTGCCGGGAATTACGTTGCGCGGTGTTGCCAACAGAAGACATGGCAAATGCCATGACTGCGGCTGGCGCTGATAGTGGTTCCAACACCGGGGCACTGACAGAACTTTCTGGCGGTTCAGCCGGTGAAGCCGTACGATTGCGAAATCTCGGCGGTATGCAGACCTATGCCGATATTATTAACCTTTTTTCAGATCTGCCAAATATGAACCGGCCCAAGGCCTTGAAACTGGCTGAAAGCGCTGTTGGCAAAACCAAATCTGACCAATTTGACCTGATCTTGCGTCTGATGGATATTTTCTTGGCAAGGACCGCGAGAACCGGTGTTTCGGGGCCAGCTTTGGTCGAAGCATCACCGGGTGAAAGCACTCTGATGCAACGGCTGGCGCCTGACGCAAAAGCCGGGCGCATTTGGGCTGAGTTGCAACAAACCCTAAGTGAACGGGCGCGCCATGGGCAGGCAGTTAACCTTGACCCTGCAGCGCTCATCCTTGATATGTTTTTTAAAATCAATGAAACGGCGGCAAAAACAGCCGCGCGCTAAGGGGCTAAATGCCAGAAGTTCACGAAATTACCGACAGCCATTGTCACCTGGATTTTCCAGAATTAACGGTGGAACTACCAGAGGTTATCGCCCGTGCTTTAGATACCGGTGTCACCCGGATGTTGACGATCTGTACCAAAATGCGCGAAGAACCGCAGGTACGCGCAATTGTTGATGAGTTTGATCCGGTTTTCTATGCGGCCGGTACCCATCCGATGCACGCCGCCAAAGAACCAATGGTATCGATAGGAGAACTGGTAAAACTGGCTGATCACCCGAAATTTGTTGGCATCGGTGAAACCGGGCTGGATTACCATTACACCGCCGACAGCAAAGACTTTCAGCAAGAAAGCCTGCGAATTCACATAGAAGCTGCGCGCCAAACCGGCCTGCCGCTGATCATCCATGCCCGCGGCGCCGATGAAGATATGGCGCGCATTCTGGCCCAAGAGCATCGCGCCGGGGCCTATACTTGCGTCATGCATTGTTTTTCCTCCAGTCGCGAATTGGGCCAAGCGGCGTTGGATCTGGGTTTTTACCTTTCAATGTCGGGCATCACCGCCTTCCCCAAATCAAGTGAACTGCGGGGTATTTTCAAAGATGCGCCCATTGATCGCATTCTGGTGGAGACAGACGCACCCTATTTGGCGCCACCTCCCCACCGTGGCAAACGAAATGAACCAGCATTCACAGCCCACACAGCCGCCAAAGCAGCCGAGACTTTCGAAATGGATTACAAAGATTTCGCTGCACAAACTCAGACGAATTTTGATCGTCTGTTCACCAAAGCCGCGGTCTGGAAACCCTACGTCTAATGGCAAACCTGACTTTCACTATCCTTGGCAGCGGCTCATCGGGCGGAGTACCGCGTTTGGGCGGGCACTGGGGCGCGTGTGATCCAAACAACCCAAAAAACAACCGACGGCGCTGTTCTATGCTGGTCGAACGTCAGAACAAAATAGGCACCACCCGGGTGCTGATCGACACCTCCCCGGATATGCGCGCCCAACTACTGGATGCCAAAGTGGGTGAATTAAACGCTGTGGTTTACACGCATTCCCACGCCGATCACATGCATGGCATTGATGATTTACGCATGGTTGTTTTCAATAGAAAACAGCGCCTACCGGTCTGGGCGGATGCCCCGACACAGGACGCGCTTTTGTCGCGGTTTGGCTATGCGTTTGTGCAGCCAAAGGGTTCGCCCTATCCGCCGATCCTGGACCTAAACACCATTGACGGAGATGTGGATATAGACGGTCCAGGTGGCACCATTACCCTGACCCCACTTAAGGTGCGCCACGGTTCGATGGACGCTTTAGGTTTTCGCATCAATAGCCTAGCCTATCTTCCTGATGTATCTGACATTTCCGACGATACTGTACCAGGTCTGGCCGACCTTGATTGTTGGGTCATCGACGCCCTGCGCCGTACACCGCACCCGACCCATTTCCATCTGGAACGCTCATTGGAATGGATCAGTCGCATCGCCCCAAAACGTGCCGTACTGACCAACATGCATAATGATCTGGATTACGCCACACTAGAGGCCGAAACTCCGGATCACATCGCCCCGGCTTATGACGGCATGACAATCACTTACGAGGTTTGATTTGGGCATATTGATCGATGTCATCCTGCCGGTCTTCATCGTTATCGGCTTTGGCTACCTAGCAGCATGGCGAAAATTGATCTCAGAAACCGCCATTGACGGGCTGATGCGATTTGCCATCAACTTTGCCATACCCTGCTTGCTGTTCCTGGCCATCTCAAAAATTGACCTTGCCGCCGATTTCAATATCGCGCTTTTTGCCAGCTTTTACATCGGCGCATTTTGCGGCTTTGCTTTCGGGTTCCTGGGTGCCAGATACCTGTTCAAACGCAACCTGCAAGACAGTATCTCCATCGGGTTTTGCGCCCTGTTTTCCAACACAGTCCTGCTGGGCCTGCCCATCGTTGACCGCGCCTATGGTCCCAGTTCCCTTACCAGCACTTACGCCATCGTATCTGTCCACGCTTTGGTGATTTACGCCTTCGGTGTAACATTGATGGAGCTTGCGCGGGCTGGCAATTCTGGTTCTGGCGGCGCGCTGTTGCGGCAGATTTCCGGCTCAATGCTTACAAACCCTATCCTGATCGGTATCTTGCTGGGATATCTTGTGAATGTAACGGGTATTCAGTTGCCCGGCGCATTGGCCGGCGCCATCACTACCTTGTCCACCGCCGCCCTGCCTGCTGCACTATTTGGCCTTGGTGGAACACTGGTTCGCTACCGGCCGGAAGGCGATAAAATGACGATCCTTTGGGTGACAGCTATATCCCTGATCCTACATCCAAGCATTACCTACGTTCTTGGGAAATGGGTGTTCATGTTGGATCAGGCACAGTTTCGCGCCGCCGTTTTAACGGCCGCCATGGCACCAGGTATCAACGGCTACCTGTTTGCCAACATGTATGGCGCTGCCAAGCGGATCGCGGCCTCGTCTGTATTGATTGCCACAGCGCTTTCAATCTTTACCGTCTGGGTATGGTTGGCCATTTTACCGTGATTAAACCCCCTCAATCACCATGATATCACTTTCGGAATTTGCCTGGCGGATTTTTGCAGCCGCTTGGTAATCATCGGAATGAAAACAAGCCAGTGCGGTTTCGTAATCCGGGAATTCAACAACAACATGGCGGTCTTTTTGTGGGCTTTCGGGGGTTTCACAGCGCCCGCCACGTACGATGAACCTGCCACCGAACCGTTCAACGACAGGCGTATCAAGCCGAACATATTCAGCATATTCTTGCGGATTTGTAACCGTCACATGCGCAATCCAATAACCTTTTGGCATCCCTGACCTCTTATTTTAGAACGTTTTCTAACCCTATTCATCACAAACTGCCCTGAATAGCCTTAACTGCCCAGTCGTGGAAAAAATTGCTCGGAGTTTTCATTAATGAAATCCCATACAGTACGGGTCGCACTTGTCAGCACCTGATCATCACGGAGCAGCACAAACCATTGCCGCTGGATTGGCAATTCGCTGGTCTGGATTGCGACCAAACGTCCCGCTTTCAACTCTTCCGTCACCGTGTGCTGGCTGATCAAGGCAATCCCAAGCCCGGCAATCACCGCTTGTTTGATGGTCTCGTTAGAATCCATTTCAATGGTTTCATAGCGCTTACCTTCACCAATTCTGTCCAGATATCGCATCATCAATATCCGGGTTCCCGATCCCGGTTCGCGCGAAATAATCACTTCATCCAGTATTTCCTCGGGCTCAATTAAACCCGGCCGCACCAGCCGGTTATCAGGTGCCGCAATCATCACATGCGGATGCGCGCCAATGGCCTTGGCTGTCACCATCGGTTCGCGTGGCGGGCGGCCCATGATCACCATATCAACTGAACGCTCATTCAGCGCCTCAATCATCGCACGTCGGTTACCGATATATAGCTTTACATCAATGTTATTAAACGACTTCTTCAGACCAGCCACCAAAGCAGGCGCAAAGTATTTTCCTGTCGAAACCACCCCCAAAACCACCGATCCCGCCAGGCCTTTGCGCATAGCGTCAATCTGGTTCACGCAGGATTTCAAACACACCTCAATGGATCCCTGCGCGCGGTGGATCAGCTGCCCCTCAGCCGTCAAAACCATGCCCGATTTATCACCCTTTTCGACAATCGTGCAGCCCAGTTGCGCCTCTAATGCGCGCAGCTGGGTATGGACAGCAGGCGGCGTCAGACCAAGTAGTGACGCAGCCTGGGTGATCGACCCGGTTTGTGCCACGGCATCGACTGCGCGCAACTGTTTCAACGTGATCCCGGTAATTCCACCCATTAAAATATTTTTAATCCTCATTACGTTTATTTAAATTCTTTTATCTCCCCAAACCTGTTCTTTCAACGCCAATCGTCAGAATCGGTGACCGGGAGGATCCATGACAGACAGCACGCCGATACTTCAGCCAGATCTAATACCGGACAACCTGTACGCGCCAATGCTTGCCCTGTGCGAAGTGGCCGACAATCTGGCGACTACCATCGCCCTTGGACCGCTTGGTCAGACTTTGGGAGTTGAGGTTGGCGAAAACTCCGACGGCGACGGCCAAAAGGCACTGGATGTCATGGCCGATGATGAATTCGCCGCCGCCCTGAAAGGCAAATCCATTCGCTGGTATGCCTCGGAAGAACAGGAAGACGTTGTTGGCATTGATCCGGATGGTGAATTTGCGCTGGCGATTGATCCGCTGGACGGATCGTCAAACATCGACGTGAACGTTTCCATCGGCACGTTATTTTCCATTTTTCCCGCTATGGATGACCCGGTTGAAAGTTTCCTTCGCCCAACAAATGAACAGATCGCCGCCGGGTATTTCATTTACGGGCCGCAAACCGCGCTGGTTGTCACCTTTGGCAACGGCACGCAGCACTATGTGATGAACCCGAACACCCGAAAATTTGAGCTGGTTAACAAGGCCGTACAAATAACCCCGACCAGCCACGAATATTCGATCAACGCCTCAAACTACCGCCATTGGTCCAAACCTGTGCGCGCCTATATCGACGATTGCATGGCCGGTGCCGAGGGACCGGGGGATCAGGAATTCAACATGCGCTGGGTCGCCTCGCTGGTCGCAGAGACCCACAGGATATTGTCGCGCGGTGGTGTATTCCTATACCCGTCCGATGACCGCGAAGGTTATCAGCGTGGTCGCCTTCGTATGGTTTATGAATGCGCGCCTGTCGCCATGGTGATTGAGCAGGCAGGCGGAAAAGCAACCGATGGTCAGGATGCAATCCTGGGCCAAAGCGCCCCTGCCCTGCACGCGCGTACCCCGTTTGTGTTTGGCTCTGCCGACATGGTCGACCGCGTCGCCACCTATCACGACCTACCCGAAAACGAAGTCTCGGCGCTGTTTGGCGGCCGCGGACTGTTCAGAACCTAAGGACTGCTGATATGAGCAAGAAACATCCCATTATTTCTGTCACAGGGTCATCTGGCGCAGGTACTTCCACCGTCAAAACCACGTTTGATCAGATTTTCCGCCGTGAGGGTGTGAAAGTTGTCTCCATCGAAGGCGACGCATTCCACCGCTATAACCGCGCCGACATGAAGGCCCAACTGGATAAACGCCTGAAAGCAGGCGACCATTCTTTCAGCCATTTCAGCCTTGATGCCAATGAGCTGGGCGAACTTGAACGGGTGTTTCGCGAATATGGCGAAACCGGTGCTGGCAAAACCCGCATCTATGTTCACAGCGATGCCGAAGCTGCCGAAGTGGGTGTGCCAAGCGGGGAATTCACTGACTGGACCGCGTTTGAAGAAGACTCAGACCTATTATTCTACGAAGGCCTGCACGGTGCGGTAAACACCGACGACATCAAAATCGCGGACCACGCAGACCTGAAAATTGGCGTTGTGCCGGTGATCAACTTGGAATGGATCCAGAAAATGCACCGCGATCGTGACGTGCGCGGCTATTCCACCGAGGCAATTACAGACGTGATCCTGCGCCGCATGGATGCCTATGTGAACTGCATCACGCCACAGTTTTCCCAGACTGACATCAATTTTCAGCGGGTGCCGGTGGTGGATACATCCAACCCGTTCATTTCGCGCGCCATTCCAACGCTGGATGAAAGCCTTGTGGTCATCCGCTTTGCCAACCCGCGCGGCATTGATTTTCAGTACCTGACCAACATGATTGATGGCTCCTGGATGAGCCGGGCCAATTCCATCGTCATTCCGGGCGGCAAGACCGATCTGGCCATGCAACTGATCCTGACACCGCTGATCCACCGCCTGGTCAGCCACGCCAAACGCGCCTGAGGGGAAATTTCATGAACCAACAAAGCAACATTGACGCGGGTACAGAAACGCAAATGGCCAATGCCATTCGCGCCCTGACAATGGACGCCGTTCAGGCTGCCAATTCCGGCCATCCCGGCATGCCCATGGGCATGGCCGATGTCGCCGCCGTGCTATTCAACCGGTTCCTGAATGTGGACCCAAGTGATGCCAGCTGGCCGGACCGGGATCGCTTTGTTCTTAGCGCTGGCCACGGCTCAATGTTGCTATATTCGATCCACCACCTGCTGGGTTACGCCGATATGGACATGGGCCAGCTGCGCAATTTCCGCCAGATGGGCTATCGCACTGCCGGACACCCGGAATATGGTCATGCACAGGGTATAGAAACCACCACCGGCCCCTTGGGGCAAGGTGTGGCCACGGCTGTCGGCATGGCACTGGGCGAACGCCTGCATAATGCGCGCTTTGGCGATGATCTGGTGGATCACTACACCTATGTCATGGCCGGTGACGGTTGTTTGATGGAGGGCATCAGTCACGAAGCCATTGATCTGGCCGGACATTTGGGGCTGGGCCGGTTGATCGTCATGTGGGATGACAACGAGATTACCATCGACGGTGCCACGAACATTTCCACCTCCACCGACCAACCCGCCCGTTTTGCGTCGGCCGGTTGGCACGTTCTGGCCATAAACGGCCATGACACCGAAGAAATCGCAGCAGCCATTGAAGCAGCAAGAAATGACCCACGCCCAACCCTGATTGCCTGCAAAACGATCATCGGTTTTGGCGCTCCGAACAAGCAAGGCACCTCTGCCACTCACGGCGCGCCGCTGGGGGATGATGAAATAACAGCGGCGCGCACCACCCTTAATTGGCCCCATGCGGCGTTTGAAATTCCAGACAGCGTTTACGGTGCCTGGACTGCCGTTGCGGCGCGCGGCAAAGCCATGCATGCCAGCTGGAATACCCGGCTGGAAGCGTCTGATAATACCGTGGATTTCACCACCAGCATCGCACCAACCGACTCTGCCAAACTGGGTAACGCCCTGACCGACTATCGCAAACGTCTGTCACAAGACGCCCCCAAGGTCGCCACCCGCAAGGCCAGCCAAATGGCACTTGAGGTGGTGAATGCCACTCTGCCCAATACCATTGGTGGTTCGGCCGATCTGACCGGGTCGAACCTGACCAAAACCGTCGATATGACCAACGTCACCAACGACAACTATGCCGGCAATTACGTCAATTACGGCGTGCGCGAATTTGGCATGGCTGCTGCCATGAACGGGTTATCACTGCACAAAGGTTTCGTGCCCTACGGCGGCACATTTCTGGTCTTTGCTGACTATGCCCGCCCCGCGATCCGGTTGTCCGCCCTCATGGGCCAGCCTGTTACCTATGTGATGAGCCACGATTCCATCGGCCTTGGCGAAGATGGTCCTACCCACCAGCCGGTGGAAACCATTGCGTCCTTACGCGCCATGCCAAACCTCAATGTGTTTCGCCCGGCAGATGCAGTTGAAACCGCTGAATGCTGGGAACTGGCCGCTGGTTCAACCAGCACGCCATCCATTCTGGCCCTGTCCCGGCAAGGCCTGCCAACCTTGCGCACCACCCACACCGACACCAATATGACAGCCAAAGGCGCCTACGTTCTGCGTGAAACATCTGGCAAACGCGATATCACCCTGATCGCCACCGGTTCCGAAGTTGAAATCGCCATGACAGCGGCCGACGAGTTGGCCAAGGGCGGCATCAAAGCCGCCGTCGTATCCGCGCCGTGTTTTGAATTGTTTGCCAAACAGCCGCAAAACTACCGCATGGATGTTCTGGGCACCGCCCCCCGCATCGGGGTTGAAGCCGCGATCCGGCAAGGCTGGGATGCCCTGCTGGGCGACAATAGCGCCTTTATTGGCATGATTGGTTTCGGCGCATCCGCACCCGCAGACCAGCTTTACGAACACTTTGGCATCACGTCAAAAGCGGTGGTAGAAGCCGCGCGTAACCTTAGTGATGTCAGGAGATTCACATGACCGTAAAAGTAGCCATCAACGGCTTTGGCCGCATTGGGCGCAACATCTTGCGCGCTATTATTGAAAGCGGGCGCACAGATATAGAAGTTGTCGCCATTAACGACCTGGGCTCGGTTGATTTCAACGCCCATTTGCTGCGATTTGACAGCGTGCATGGTCGTTTTCCGCACACTGTCACCGTTGCCGGCGACACCATCGATGTGGGCCGTGGACCGATCAAAGTCACCGCCATTCGCAACCCGGCCGAACTGCCGTGGGCCGACGTCGATATCGCACTGGAATGCACCGGGATTTTCACCGCGCGCGATAAGGCGCAGCTGCTGCTGGACAGTGGTGCATCCCGCGTGCTGATTTCGGCCCCCGGAAAAGACGCTGATAAAACAATTGTTTACGGTGTGAACCACGATGTGCTGACAGCGGCGGATACCATCGTATCAAACGCCTCCTGCACCACCAATTGCCTGTCACCTGTGGCCAAAGTGCTGAATGACAGCATCGGCATCAACAAGGGCATCATGACCACGATCCACAGCTATACCGGCGATCAGCCGACGCTGGATACCATGCATTCCGACCTGTACCGCGCCCGCGCCGCCGCCCTGAACATGATCCCGACCACAACGGGTGCAGCTAAGGCTGTGGGTCTGGTGCTACCCGAACTGGACGGCAAGCTGGACGGCATGTCGATCCGGGTGCCAACGCCAAACGTTTCGGTGGTTGATCTGGTATTTGAAGCCGCCCGCGACACCACTATTGAGGAAGTAAATGCGCTGATCAAAACGGCGGCCGACGGCCCGATGAAGGGCATCCTTGCCTACACCGACGTCGCCAATGTGTCCTGCGATTTCAACCATGATCCGCACAGCTCAATCTTCCACATGGATCAAACCAAGGTGATCGGCGGCAATATGGTCCGCATCCTGACCTGGTATGATAATGAATGGGGTTTTTCCAACCGCATGGGCGATACTGCGGTCGCTATGGGGAAGTTGATCTGATGGCCATAACCCCCATTACCGATCTGGACGTTGCCGGCAAAACCCTGGTGGTGCGCGCTGATCTGAACGTACCGATGCAAGACGGGCGCGTCAGTGACGCCACCCGTATCACGCGGTTCGCCGAAGGTATGAAACCCTTGCTGGCCAGGGGTGCCCGTCTGGTCATCCTGTCGCATTTCGGCCGCCCCAAAGGGCAAATCATGCCGGAATATTCCCTAAGTAACATCGTAAATGAACTGGCCGACGCACTGGATTGCCCTTTGGCCTTTGGCATGGCTTGCGTAGGCCCGGATATCGAAGCGGCAGCGAAAAACCTTACCAACGGCACTGCGATGTTGTGCGAAAACCTGCGCTTTGATCCGCGCGAAGAGCAGAACGACAGCGGTTTCGCCAGTGAGCTGGCTGCCCTTGGCGACATTTACGTCAACGATGCGTTTTCAACGGCGCACCGGGCGCATGCCTCAACCTCGGCAATTGTTGGGTTCCTGCCCGCCACAGCAGGGCCACTTTTGAATACTGAAATCAATGCATTGACGGACGCCCTTGAAGCACCGAAACGGCCAAGCGTGGCGATTGTTGGTGGTGCGAAAATATCGTCGAAAATCCCGGTTCTTAAGAACCTCGTATCCAAACTCGACGCTGTGATTATCGGCGGCGCCATGGCAAATACGTTCCTTTATGAAGACGGCGCGCCCATGGGCACTTCGCTGCATGAGGACGACCAAGGCGAAACGGTTCGTGAAATCCGCGCCATGGCGGCGAAATCCAGTTGCAAGGTTCTGTTGCCGGCCGACGTCGTGTGCAGCCCGGAATTCAAGGCCGGGGCCAACGCCACGGTTACTGCGAATGACGCCTGCCCTGACGATCAGATGATTTTGGACGCCGGCCCGCAGGCCATCGCCGATTTCATCGAGGTTCTGAAAACATCCAAAACCATCCTGTGGAATGGCCCGCTTGGGGCGTTCGAAATCCCGCCCTTTGACACCGGCACAACCGAACTGGCGAAAGCCGCCGCGCAGCTGGTCAAAGACGGTTCCGCCGTTGCCGTGGCGGGTGGGGGTGACACCGTTGCCGCCCTGATCGGGGCCGGTGTGGCGGATGATTTTACCTACGTGTCATCCGCTGGTGGCGCGTTTCTGGAATGGCTTGAGGGTCGCGAATTACCCGGCATCGCGGCACTTTCCCGCACAACTTAATACCTTAGGAGAGACCACTATGGCTTTGATAACACTTCGACAATTGCTGGACCACGCCGCCGAAAACGATTACGGCGTGCCAGCGTTCAACATCAACAACATGGAGCAAGGCCTCGCCATCATGAAGGGTGCCGCCGCTGTGGACGCGCCCGTTATCATGCAGGCCAGCCGTGGAGCTCGATCCTACGCCGGTGACATCATGCTGCGCCATATGATCCAGGCACTGGCCGAAATGTACCCGGATGTGCCCCTGTGTATGCACCAGGACCACGGCAATAACGAAAGCACCTGTTCATCCGCTATTCGCCACGGCTTTACGTCTGTAATGATGGACGGTTCGTTGCATGAAGACATGAAAACCCCGGCTGATTTCGATTATAACGTCACCATTACCGAACGAGTGTCGCGTATGGCCCATTGGGTTGGGGCATCGGTTGAAGGTGAACTGGGTGTTCTGGGTTCATTGGAAACCGGTGAAGCCGCCGAAGAAGACGGTTCTGGCGCGGTTGGCAAACTGTCGATGGAACAATTGCTAACCGACCCCGACGAAGCCCTTGAATTCGTAAGGAAAACCAAGGTTGATGCTCTGGCGATTGCTTGCGGCACGTCCCACGGCGCGTACAAATTCTCCAGCAAACCCACTGGCGAAACCCTTGCAATGGACCGCATCGCTGCAATCCACGCCAAGATCCCCGATGTGCATCTGGTGATGCACGGCTCAAGCAGCGTGCCGCAGTACCTGCAGGATCTGATCAACGACAATGGCGGCGAAATGGCCCAGACTTACGGTGTGCCGGTCGAGGAAATCGAAAAAGGCATCAAAATGGGTGTACGCAAGGTGAATATCGACACCGACAACCGCATGGCCCTGACCGCCCAGTTCCGCAAAGTGGCGCAGGACAAGCCAACCGAGTTTGACCCACGCAAATTCCTGGTCCCGGCCATGGATGAAATGGAAAAGCTTGTGAAGGACCGTTTTGAACGGTTTGGCACCGCAGGCAACGCCAGTTCGATCAAGGTCATCCCGATGGATGATATGGCCAAGCGTTACGCCGACGGATCGCTTGATCCAAAAATAGCAATGGCCCAGGCCGCAGAATAGTCCTGAACTACTAGGGGACTGTGACCAATGACGGCGGTGGTGCGAAATCCCACCTACCGCTTGAAAACTATGGAGGGCGAGGT
Source organism: Paracoccaceae bacterium (assembly GCA_965224795.1). Taxonomy (GTDB): domain Bacteria; phylum Pseudomonadota; class Alphaproteobacteria; order Rhodobacterales; family Rhodobacteraceae; genus NVTR01. The sequence continues at coordinate 850,877 of CBDDAE010000001.1, forward strand.
TAACCCCGCCTTACCCCACAAACAAAAGGTGCTGCCCATGGCTTTCGATCGTTCCATAAAAATCGCCCCTTCTATCCTGTCCGCAGATTTCGCCAATCTTGGTGCTGAAATTCGCGCCGTGGAAGATCAGGGTTGTGACTGGATTCATGTTGATCCCATGGACGGGCATTTTGTGCCCAATCTGACCATTGGGCCAAATGTTGTGGCAGCGATCCGCCCGCATGTGAAAACGTTCATGGATGTTCACCTTATGATTTCACCCGCCGATCCCTACCTTGGCGATTTCGTCAAGGCGGGTTCTGATATGGTCACCGTGCATGCCGAGGCCGGGGTGCATCTGCACCGGTCCCTGCAATCCATTCGCGGAATGGGGGCCAAGGCCGGGGTGGCGCTGAACATGACCACACCGATATCCACGGTCGAACACATTTTGGATGACATTGATATGGTGCTGATCATGACCATTAATCCGGGTTTTGGCGGCCAGAAATTCACCCATTCCATGGTGCAGAAAGTCGCCGATATGCGTGCCATGATCGGTGATCGGCCGATCCATATTCAGGTTGATGGCGGCATCACGCCAGAAACCGCGCCTCTGGTGGCCAAGGCCGGGGCGGATGCTCTGGTAGCAGGTTCCGCTGTGTTCAATGGCGGATCGGTTGAAACCCCCGAGATTTACGGCAACAATATCCAGGCCCTGCGTGAGGCAGCAAACGGCGCGCTTGCCTAAGCTGGACATTTGCGCACCGGCCGGGAGGAACGACCATGAAACTAACAAGACGCACCCTTTTACAGACGGCCAGCGCTGCCACCGCACTTGCCGCCACCGGCACCCGCGCCGCCTGGTCACAAAGCCAACTATCATTTGGCGACATGCAAGTGCAGACCTTTTCCGATGGCCATCTAAGCCTGCCCGGTGATTTCATATTCGCCGATATGCCAAAGGACGAATTGGCCGTGATCCTTGACGGCCATGGCCTGACAGCCGGGGCGTTCCAATCGCCGCTGAACGTTACATTACTGCGAAGCGGCGACGATCTGGTGCTATTTGACACCGGGTCCGGCACCGGTTTCGTGCCATCTGCGGGCCTGTTGGCCGACGCGCTGAACACCGCTGGTGTTGCGCCGGAAGACATCACCCACGTCGTTTTCACCCATGGCCACCCGGATCATTTCTGGGGTGTATTGGATGATTTTGACGAACCGTATTTCTATGAAGCCCAACACTTGATGGGCCGTATTGATTGGGAATACTGGATGAATGATGACACCGTGAACAGCATTGGCGACGCCCGCACCACCATGGCCGTTGGCGCCAAACGCCGCATGGAAATGATGGGGGATGCCATCAGCCTGTTTGATGCGGGTCAGGAAATTCTACCCGGTGTCGCGGCACGCGCCACCTATGGCCACACCCCCGGGCATATGTCGTTTGAATTGAGATCAGGCAGCGAAAGCGTTATGGTGCTGGGCGACGCCATCACCACACCGCATGTGGGCTTTGAACGACCCCAGTGGTTGGCAGCTTCGGATCAAGACCCCGAAACCGCCGCTGTAACCCGTGCCAATCTGCTGGACCAGATCACCCATGAACAAATGGCGCTGATCGGCTATCACCTGCCGGGTGGTGGATTTGGTCGCGCAGAAAAATCTGGCGACAGTTATAAATTCATCCCGCAAGAAAGCTGACATGACCCTGAAAGCTATCATTTTTGACGTTGACGGAACTCTGTCTGAAACCGAAGAAGCGCACAGACAGGCATTCAATCAGACGTTTGTGGAATTCGGGCTTGGTTGGGTCTGGTCGCAGGAATTATATGGTGAGTTGCTAAAAACGACCGGTGGTAAAGAACGCATGACAGCGTTTATGGCCAACAGGGGAGAGGTCGCAGACCCCACCAAAATCGCCGAAATCCACAAGCGCAAAACTGCGGTGTATGGCGAGCTAATCGCAAGCGGTGCCGCCACTCTGCGCCCTGGAATTGCAGATCTGATCACAGATGCCGCGCGCCACGGCGTCCGCGTCGCCGTCGCCACCACCACCAACCGCCCCAATGTTGACAAGCTGGCCGAGGCTTGTTTCGGGCGGCCCGCTGGCGAAGTTTTCGAAGTCATTGCCGCAGGCGATGAAGTGCAGAACAAAAAGCCCGCGCCCGATGTCTTCAATTTGGCAGTCGAAGGCCTGGGTCTTGACCCCTACGAATGCGTCGGCCTGGAAGACAGCCGCAACGGCCTGTTGTCTTGCACGGGCGCGAACGTGCCCTGCATTGTTTCCCCCGGTGTCTACACGCTGGGTTCAGATTTTTCCGAAGCCGCCGCCGTCATCGAATGCTTCACTGAAATTGATACCGTCAAAAAACTCAACACCATGCTAGGAAATTAATATGTCAAAAGGCACAATCGTTTTTGATTTAGACGGCACGCTTGTCGATTCAGCCCCTGATATCAACGTCATCGCTGACGCCGTATTAGCTACCCAAGGCGCCGCCCCGTTGACGCTAGCCCAGACCCGCGACTTTATCGGTAATGGTGCCGGGGTTTTTGTGTCACGCATGATGCGAGCCCGAGACATCTCTGATACCCCAGCGTTACACGCAAGCTTGCTAAAGGACTTCGAAACCCGCTACCGCACCGCCACCCAGCATTCAGTTCTCTATCCCGACGTGGTCGCAGTCCTTACCACTCTGAAAGACGCCGGTTTCAAGCTTGGCCTGTGTACTAACAAACCGATGGCCCCAACTCAGGCGGTTCTGGAGCATTTTGAAATCGGCAGGTTCTTTGACGCAGTATCCGGCGGTGACAGCCAACCCCAAACCAAACCAGATGCCGCGCCGCTTTTAAATGTGTTTGCACAACTGGGCGATGGCACACGCCTATATGTGGGTGACAGCGAAGTTGACGCTGAAACCGCCCAGAACGCGGCTGTTCCCTTTGCTCTGTTTACCGAAGGATATCGCAAAACTCCGGTTTCAGAGCTGCCGCACACTTATGTATTCTCCAGTTTCGCCGATCTCCCGGGTATTGTTGCCTCACATAGCTAGCCTAGGCTTTACTGTTTGCTGCATGTTTACCGCCTGACCCGCGAATCAGGTGGCAATTGGAATGCGACAAATGCGCCATTCGGCAAAATTTATAACTTGACGCGCGTAGAAACGTCAGGTGCTGCGAGCCTGCGAAAGCAGTCGCCGGTTGGCGAATTAGTTCGCTTTCGGGTTTTTGTTAACCATATGACTCTCAAAGATTTAAATCCAATAGATAGCCGTGGTTGATCGGAAATACTGCGGCCGGAAAGGGGCCGGTTTGCCAATATTTATTGAACATATTCTTATATGTAGATTTTTGCATACAATTATATTAACGTGGTCCCACAACCCGACCAATCGGGGACATTCTGCTTTTGCTGCCAAAAAGCAATTTCGATAAAAAGGGGAGAACAATGCCGGGATCATTCCGACTACATTTTGCGTTGTCTATTGCGTTTGCACTGACAATCTCAAACTTTAGCTTGGCTTCTTTTGCCCAGGCGCAAGAGTCCAGCCACCAGTTTCAAACTGCGCGCGTTTCAACCAACACAACCGGTAGTCAGGCAACTGTCGGGGGTACCGTTGTTCCCTATAAACAAGTGACATTTACCGCTCAAATTCCCGGCCGGGTAACGTTCCTTCCTGGTATTGAAGGCCACCGGGCCACCGCCGGTGAGGTTTTGGTTCAAATCAGTGACGACAACATTCAGGCCCAACGTCAGGCGGCCCTCGCTCAGATATCTCAGGCCGATGCCGCCCTTAGAAATTCACAGATGCAGTATTCGCGTGAATTGTACGCACCCCGCGTCAATTCCATTTCCGGCTTTCCGGGCATGGGCATTCCGTCAACCTTTGATCAGCTTTTCACCCGCAGTTTATCCAGCGGCATGGGTCAGTCAAATACCGGCCTCGAACGTCAGGCCGATCTTTACGCCAGCGGCGTTGGCATCAATCAGGCCCAGGGTGCCATGCTTCAGGCCCAGGCAAATTTGCAAGGTTTGAATGCCCGCCTGCGCGACGCCCGTTCCGTGGCCCCGTTCGACGGTATCGTCATCAGTAAAATGGTGGAAGTTGGCGACACGGTTCAACCCGGTATGCCGCTGATCACCTATGCTTATACCGAGTATCTGCGTATCGATGCGGACGTGCCCGTGCGATTGGCGGCAGGGCTAACTGAAGGCATGATCGTCAGCGCCCTGTTGGATATTGGCGGCGTGCAGGTGGAAGCAAAAGTCGCCCAGATATTCCCGGTTGCCGACACCGCCCGCCACACTGTTCGCGTCAAGTTTGATCTGCCATTTGACACACCTGGCGGCCCCGGCATGTATGCCGAAGTCACCATCCCCGACCTGTCAGTGCCCATGCGCACCGAACAAGCCATTCCCGCCGAAGCACTTATCTGGCGCGGCAGCCTGCCTTCGGTATTCGTACTGAAAGACGGCCAGCCGTCGCTGCGTATCGTCCGGGTGGGCTATCCGCTCGCCGATGGCCGAATATCTGTCGTCTCAGGTCTATCTGGTGGCGAAGAAGTCATACTGAACCCGCCTGCAAATCTAGTCTCTGGGGGCTAGCGCCAGACACATTCAAACGGAAGGGAGGCCGCCATGAAAAATCAAGACAACACAAACACCGCTGTAGCCGATGACGCGCCCTCCAAACTGGGGTTGGCTGGCAATCTGGCAAAGATGTTTATCGCATCGCCCCTTTCACCCCTGTTGCTGGTGGCCTGTCTTGGCCTTGGCATAATGGGGCTAATCCTGACACCGCGTCAGGAAGACCCACAGATTTCCGTGCCCATGGTGGACATATTTTTCGCCTATCACGGGTCGTCTGCTGATCAAGTTGCATCGCTGGCCACAGATCCGCTGGAACGGCTGATGTCCGAAATTCCGGGCGTTGACCACGTCTATTCGGTTACCCAACGTGACGGGGCCATGGTCACTGTTCAGTTTGACGTTGGTGAAGAACTTGGCCCATCGCTGGTCAAACTCAATGACAAAATCCAGTCAAATCTGGACAGAATTCCCCCCGGTGTTTCGCAACCTCTGATCCGCCCCAAAGGCGTTGATGATGTACCCGTGGTCACCCTGACACTGTGGTCCCATGAAGTGGACGAAGCCATACTGCGCACCCTTGGCCTTGATGTCATGCAGCGCCTTAAGGAAATAGAAGGCACCTCGCAAAGTTTCATCGTTGGTGGGCGTTCCGACGCGATCCGTGTCGAAATATTCCCCGAGCGTCTGGCTGGTTTTGGCATCGGTCTTGACCAGCTTGCCCAAACCATTCGCAGCGCCAATACAGAACGCGCTGTGGGCACGGTTGAACTGGGCGCAACTTCGTTTTCCCTGCAAACCGGATCATTCCTGCGCACAGGTCAGGACATCGAAAACCTGATGATCGGGGTCAAAGGCGGCCAGCCTATCTATATTCGCGACGTCGCTTTGGTCACCGAAAGCACCGACGATCCATCTGATCTGGTCACTTATTTTACCGGGCCCGCCTACGGCGCACATGGCAACGAAGAAGCCCATAACGAACCATCCGAACGCGCCGATCTGGGTGCGCCCGCAGTGACAATCGCCATTGCCAAGAAAAACGGCTCTAACGGTGTGAAAGTTGCCAGCGATATTCTGGCCCAAGTTGATCGCCTAAAGGGCAGCCTGATCCCCGACAACGTGCATGTGGAGGTTTCCCGGGACTACGGCGAAACTGCCAATGAAAAAGTCAATGAACTGATCTTCAAACTGTTCGTCGTGACGGGTGCCGTGACCCTGCTGATCTGGCTGGTACTGGGCGTGCGCGCCGCCGTTGTTGTTTTGATTGTCATTCCCGTTGTCATTTTGCTAACGGTCTTTTCCGCCTGGCTTTTGGGCTACACCATTGACCGTGTCAGCTTGTTCGCGTTGATCTTTTCCATCGGTATTTTGGTGGATGATGCCATTGTAGTGGTTGAAAACATCTACCGCCGCTGGTTGATCAACGAAGAATGTAGCGAAGATTGCAACGTTGACGCTGTTCGCGAAGTTGGCAACCCAACCATTCTGGCCACCTTCACTGTCATCGCCGCCCTGCTGCCCATGGGCTTTGTCACCGGCATGATGGGCCCTTACATGCAGCCCATTCCAGCACTTGGATCTGTTGCCATGATCCTGTCACTGTTTGCGGCTTTCATTTTCACACCCTGGCTAGCCCAGCGCATTCGACCGTCTATGGAAAAACTGGCCAGTTCGCAAGACAAAGAACATCGCCAGGCCGAGGCACTTAAGAAACTATACAACAGTTTGTTGGTCCCCTTGCTGGAAAGTAAGACAAAAGCCCGCATTTTCCGGCTGGCCATGTGGTTGGTATTTTTCCTAAGCCTGTCTCTGTTCTACACCCAGGCCGTCACCGTAAAAATGCTGCCCAATGACAATAAGCCCGAATTTAACGTCACCGTAAACATGTCCGAAGGCACCGCCCTGCCGGTCACCGCAAATGTCGTGTCGCAATTGGCTGATGAGCTGACCAAAATTCCTGAGGTCACTGCACTACAATCCTACACAGGCACTGCGTCGCCGTTCAATTTCAACGGCCTGGTGCGCCACACCTACCTGCGTGATCAAAGCTGGGTTGGCGATATACAGGTGCAATTGACCCATAAACATGAGCGCGATCGTTCTTCGCACGAACTGGCCGTAGCCGCCCGCAATGCCCTTAGCCCGATGGCCCAGGAACTGGGTGCGCGCATAGAAATTGTGGAAATGCCGCCCGGCCCGCCGGTTTTGCAAACCATAGTCGCCGAGATTTATGGCCCCGATAACGCAACCCGCCGTCAAGTGGCCTCCGATGTCGAAGACCTGTTTCGCCAGGCTGATACAATAGTCGACACTGACAGCTACCTGCAAATGCCCTATGATAGCTGGCGTTTCACTGTAGATAGCCAAAAAGCATCGCGTTTGGGTGTTTCGATTGATACAATTAACCGGCAGCTGGAAATGGCCCTTGGCGGTTACAAACTAGGCGATGTCAAAGACGCGCATTCGCTTGAACCTAAATTCATTTACCTACAAATGCCCATTGCATTGCGTGGCCAGTTTGGCCGCCTTGGTCAGTTGCCTATCCCATCCGCCAGCGGTGTTTTGGTGCCCCTGACAACACTTGGGAAATTTGAACAATTCCGTCAGGATGATCCAGTCTACCACAAGGATCTGCGCGCCGTTGAATACGTGACGGGTGAGGTCACAGGCCGCCTAGGCGCGCCCATTTACGGCATATTGGAACTTGAGGGCCTGTTGGACAACTACACCTCACCCGATGGTGTGCGGCTGGACACTAATTATGTAGGTCCTCCCCAATCCAGCCTGCAATCAGCCCTTGAATGGACCGGCGAATGGACAGTCACTTACGTCACATTCCGCGACATGGGCATCGCTTTTGGCGTGGCCCTGATCCTGATCTACATCCTTGTGGTCTGGGAATTTGGCAATTTCACGCTGCCCGCAATTATCATGGCCCCTATCCCGCTGACATTGATCGGCATTGTGCCAGGGCACTGGTTGTTTGGTGCGCCGTTCAGCGCCACATCAATGATCGGATTTATCGCCCTTGCCGGTATCATCGTGCGCAATTCTATCCTGCTCGTCGATTTTTCGCGTCAATCCGTGAAGGAAGGCATGTCCGCCCAGGATGCGGTTCTCCATGCCTGCTGTACACGAACCCGCCCGATCATCATTACAGCGCTTGCGTTGATGGTGGGCTCATCGGTTATCCTGTCTGACCCGATATTTGAAGGCATGGCAATCTCACTGATGATGGGGGGGCTGGTCTCAACGTTGCTAACGCTGATCGTCATCCCATTGGGATGCGTGAAATTTAGCAATGCGCTGATTGAGCCAGGTGCGGAAATTACCGTCGGCGCACCAACACCGGACACACCGGATATGCCCGCGCCGATCCTTGATCCACCAAACGGACGTTTGGCGAAAACCGCCCGCAGTATTTTTGACGGTATCACTGAAACCGTGATGGTGGTGGTTGATGCAACGGTCTTTGTGCTCAACGACTTAATCAAACGGCTGATTGGATTGGCCCGTGCACCATTTGCGAACACCGCACCTGCGACAATGGCCATGGCAAACAACCACACCCCGGCCCCTGAACCAGCCATTCCAGCGCAACCGAAAAAGCGCGCGCGCCGCAAACCCGGTCCAAAGAAAATGCCTGCGACCAAAGCTAATACCAGCACACGGCGCAAACCCACGGCAAAGGGGCAAAAGTGATGAAAATCAACCTGTCCATCATTACACTGATCTCTGTGACGGCGGTCTTTCCGCTGGCATTGGTAGCCCAATCAAATGGCAACCCATGGAACCCCTATGCAACTGCCCCTGTGCAGCGCGCACCAGCACCTTTGTATTTTCAAGACTCACCGCAGCCACGTCCACCAGCCCAGCCCCAACAACCCAGCCGTTACGCCCCCCCCGGATTGGACCAACAGCTTTCGACAGGTCCACAGTATTTTCCACAATTCCAGAATTTTGCTCCGCAGCCCTATGGCTACTTCCCCCAAGGCTACGGTGGCGGCCCACAAAACTACCCGGCGCCCAATCCCAATTCCGGCGGCTTCAACCCCTTCAGCTCTTTCGGTTTCCCCGGCGGTTTCGGCGGCATGCCATCCTTCCCCGGCGGCCAGTCTAACGGCGGCTTTCCAGGATTTAATTTTTCACCCTTCGGGTTTTTCTAACCTGATCCAACCCATTCCTGCGCGTCCAAATTGGGACACGCAACAAACGGAGACCGGCAAACGTCCCGATGCCAGGTTCCCAACGATTTCGGGACATTTTAAAGGAGACTACCAATGCGTATATCTATTAAATCAGTAGCTCTGGCCGCCGGCTTGAGCAGTGTAATGGCGCTTTCTGCAAGCGCTCAGGGCTGGGGTCCGGCACCTGCACCTGGATATTATGGTCCGCAGGGTGGCTACGCCCCTCAGGGCGGATTTGCCCCACAAGGTTACGGCGCACCTGCACAGGGCTATTACAACCCATACAACAACGGCTGGGGCAATAATGGCTGGAACCCTTTCAACGGCAACAGCGGCTTTAACCCGTTTGGCGGAAACAACGGTTGGGGCAATAATGGCTACAACAACGGTTGGGGTAACAACGGTTACAACAACGGTGGCTTCAATCCATTTGGCGGCGGTAACAACGGTGGCTTCAATCCGTTCGGCGGCAATAACAACGGCAACAACGGCAACAACGGTGGCTTCAATCCATTCGGTGGCAACAATGGCGCTAGCAACGGTTTCAACCCGTTTGGCGGCAACAACGGTTGGAACAACAACTGGGGTCCGTTTAATGGCAACAATAACAGCAATGGCAACGGCAACGGGACTGGTTCATTCAACTTTGGCTTCTCCGGTAATGCCGATGGTCAAAGCCAGAATTCCGCACAGGGCCAGGGTCAAGGCCAAGGTCAGGGCTATGGTCAGGGCCAGGGCTTTAATGGCTGGAATCCCGCTTGGGGTCAGCCCCAGGGTAACTGGGGTCCACAGGGCCCATATGGTGCACCTCAGCAACCACCTGCCTCAGCCCAGGCCCAGGCGCCGGCTACGGCCCAAGCACCGGCTACCGCACCAGCGGCACCTGCCGAGCCCGCCAGCAACTAAGCTGACACTTTCGTAAGCAAATCATCCGCCCCGCACTTAAGTGGGGCGGATGATGTCACATCAAGAATCGACAACGGGGATAATCGCGATGATACTGCCATTTGTACGACTTTTGGCGATCTATGCCTTCGTGATCCTTGCCGTCACCGCATTTTTCCAGCGCGACGCTTTGGTGACATTTTTTACACCGCTTCCTATGCAAGCATCCGTACAAACTGAGACCCCGGCACAACCCGCCGCAGATGCAACCTTTATTCCAATGCAAACAACACTGTCCCAAGCCCGTGACGCCTATTGGAGCGGTGATCTTGAATTGGCCGAACAGCTTTACCGCACCTTGGCCATGCAAACCCCAACAGATGCCGACGCTGCAGGCGAACTGGGAAATATTCTGTATGCCCAAGAAAAATTCGGTGAAGCCGCAAAGTTTTACCTTTTGGCGGGCCAGCAGCTTATTGCAGACAACCAATCCGAGCGCGCCGCCCCCTTAATTGGCGTGCTTCAATCCTTGGCACCCGACAAGGCCGACCAATTACGCGCACTCTTTACCCAATAACCGGCACTTATAAAAACGAGACACACCTATGGGTACTTACCTGAAAAATCGCCTTGCCAGACTGGAAAGTCACCTGAAGGCTGAAAACCCAGCCTTGCTTGATGTCCTGCCCACCTATTACCGGTTTGACAAATTACTGACCAAAACCGGGTTGCTCGACAAAGACACGTCGCTGGCTTCCCAGATTTCCTGGTGGCCGCTAATCGCAGTTCTGGGCACATTTTCATCGGGCAAATCCACGTTTATCAACAGCTATGTGGGCGACGACCTGCAAAGCACCGGCAATCAGGCAGTTGATGATAAATTCACCGTCATCTGCCACAGCGCAACCGGCGCGACTGGCACCCAAACCCTGCCCGGCACCGCCCTTGACGCCGACCCGCGCTTTCCGTTTTTTCGCATCAGCCATGAGATCGAGAAAGTCGCGCAGGGCCAGGGCAAACATATCGAAAGCTACCTGCAACTGCGTACCACCAACCAAGCCAGTGTTAAAAACAAAATTATCATCGATTCACCGGGATTTGACGCTGATGATCAGCGCCGCTCAACCCTGAGGATCACCGACCATATCATCGACCTGTCTGATCTTGTGCTGGTGTTTTTTGATGCTCGTCACCCGGAACCGGGTGCAATGCAGGATACGCTGGAACATCTGGTCGCGCGCACGGTAAATCGTACCGATGCATCAAAATTCATCTATATTCTCAATCAGATAGACACCGCCGCCAAGGACGACAACACCGAAGAAATCGTCGCCGCGTGGCAGCGCGCCATTGCACAGGCCGGGCTGTCGGCAGGCAAGTTTTTCACAATCTATGATGAAACGGCAGCCGTTCCAATTGAAGATATTTCCCTGCGCGAACGCTTTCGCACAAAACGTGACCATGATCTTGACCAGATCATCCAGCGTATGGACGGCGTGGAATTGCAGCGCAACTATCGCATCGTTAGCATGCTGGAAACCGTGGCAAGCGAGCTGGAAAACGATATCCTGCCAAATCTACGCGATGCCCGTGCCCGCTGGCGTCGTCTGGTTCTGCTGGGTGATGCTTTGGTAGGGGCTGCAATACTTGCTGTGGGTGTCGCGTTGTGCCAGTATTTCGGCTGGTCGCTACCATCAACTATGCAAACAACAAATTGGATCAAAGCCAACCCGATCGATGCCGCAGTTGCTGCACTGGCCGGTGTAGTCCTGATCCTCGCACTGCACTATTGGATACGCGGTCTTGCTGCCAAACGCATCGCCGCCGGGCTCAGCAATTCTTATGGTCAACTAGACCTGAAACTGCGTCAGGCATTTTTGAAAAATACCGGCCTGTTCCAGTCAATTTTCCGCGTAGAACCAACAGGTTGGGGCAAGCGCGCGGCTAAAAACTTGCGCCAAATACGCGAAACCGTCGCCGGCCATATCCAAAACCTGAATGACAGATATGCTGATCCATCCGGCAAAACCCCGAATCAATCACCAGTTAACGCCCCCTAACCCCGGTCCAAAGCCCGCAACATTGGCTGATACCCGGCCACTGACGCCCGGATCGACGCCGCGCTTGCCCGGTCATCGACTGCACGCCATGCACTTTCACTTAGCCCTAATATCCGCGGGATCATCATCGGCCACATATCGGCGTCCTTAATGGAAAATTCGCTCCAAAACTGGCCCTGCACGCCGATGATATTACCCTCAAGCTCTGGCTCATCCGCTGGAACAGGCAACCATTCAACCGTGTCTTCCAGTGAAACCGTCCCCGCCCAACGCGTTCCCCGCTCAGACCAGCCTTCCGAATGGGCCATATCAAAATAAACGTTCTGCGCCGGGCACATGACAACTTTGTACCCCTCTCGCGCCGCATCCAGTCCCGGGCCTTGCCCGGTCCATGAAAACAGGATCGCGCCATTGCCAATGCCACCGTTTTTGCCCTTCACAGCCTCTTCCCAGGCACAGGGTGTTGCCCCCTTGGCAACCACAATTTTGGCTGCCCGGTCCATAAACCACCCCTGCAAATCATCCAGCGTGTCCAGCCCATGTTCAACCATCAACGCCTTGGCAGCCGGTGAATGTTCCCATGCCGCAGGCGGGCGTTCATCACAGCCCAGATGCAAATGCGCAAACGGGAAAATCGTGGCCACTTCGGCTGTCAGCTTTTCGATGAATTCCCAGGTAAACGGCATCGCCGGGTTCATGGTGTTGGCCAGATAGCCCTGAATGCTTTCTTCTGCCGTATTGTCGCCCGGATCGCGCATTTGCGGAAATATCCGGGTCAGCGCATAGGCATGGGCCGGAATTTCAATTTCCGGCAACACTTCAATCTGCAACTCAGCCGCGCGCACGATCAGCTCAGCGGTGAATTCCAGCGAATAACTGCCCCCAGACGGCCCGCTGCCACCACCAAATACGCCTGGCACCAACTCCCCTGCCCCGCGCATCCGGGTTTGCTGCCAGATTTCCGGGTAACTTGTCACCTCCAGACGAAACGCTTCATCATCGGAAAAGTGCCAATGGAACCGGTTCAGCTTAAACAGCGCCATCATATCCAGAAATTGCATAATAGTCTCGGGTTCAAAGAAATGCCGCGCGCAATCCAGATGCTGACCGCGCCAGCCAAATCGTGGATGATCGGTGATCGTGCCGCAAGGTACATCACCGCCATGGTTCACACACAGGCTTAGCAAGCTTACACCGGCATAAAACGCCCCGGCATCGCTATTTGCCCGAATGACCACACCATCAGGCGCAATCGTCAGTTCATATCCTTCATTCGGCCCGTCAAATTCTGACGACACCGTCAGGGCCACACCTGCCCCAAGAAAATCCCCCAGATTGTTGCGCAAGGTCAGCGCATCAACGGCACCCAAAGCCCCGAAAAAGCCTGCATCCGTCGCCAGCTCAAACCCGCCACGACAATCCAGCGTCCCTGTGGCAGCCACCCAATCACTGGGTGCCGGAACCAATTGCAACCCGTCAGAAACCGGCCCGTAATCCGGCTCTGCAATCACAACTTCCTGACCGGAAAACTCAATCCGAACGCCAATAATCTTGCCATCAGGCAACTTTACATGGGGCCCTTCTGGTATCCAACTGTAGTTAAAAATTTCAAACCGCTCATCCACAAACCCAACAGAAAACGCCCCGGTCTCCGGATCATCCAGCACAACTTCGGTATATCCGGCAACACCCAGAACCTTACTGCATCCTGCCACCGCACGCACCGGTGCCACCATGCTGAAACACAGCACCCCTTTGGCCGGGAACCCGTCAATCGTACCCGCAAAAATACGCCCATCCTGAATGCTCAGGGCCCAAACCAGTTCATTGCTCATGCTATCTTCCTAAACTTGCAATTCGGCGACAAAATCATAGGCGTCACCACGATAAGTACCTTTAGAATATTCAATCACCCGCCCAGACGCCAAATACCCGGTTCGTGCGATCGTCAGCGCCGGGTCAGATATTTCGGCCCCCAAATGCTCGGCCTGATCTGGCGTCAAAATTGTCGCTGATATCCGTTGAATGGCGCGCACCGGACGCATGCCGCGTTTATCCAAAACAGTATACAGCGACGTCGTAACATCTTCGGGGTTCGGTAAAATGTCTGGCGGCAATGAACTGTGCTCTAGCGCCAATGGCACCCCGTCAGCGCGCCGCAGCCGTACAATGCGCGCTACTTTTTCACCGGACCGCATGCCCAATGTCACAATTTCTTCCGGGGAAGGATCATAAAAACCGGCACTCAGAACATCCGAACTGGATGATTTACCGCGCCGCTGCATGTCTTCGGTAAACGATGTCAGCCGTGAGAGTGAATGTTCCAGTTTTTGCACCCTTGGTGCCACGAACGTCCCTGAGCCGTGCCGCTGCACCACCAGATTATCATTGACCAGAACCTCAATCGCTTTGCGGATCGTCACCCGTGACAGCTGGGTAATCTCGGCCATTTCGCGTTCCGACGGCAATGAAGAATCCGGCCCCAAAACCCCGTCGTTTATTGCCCGCGCCAGATGCCGTCCCAGTTGCAAATAGCGTGGGCCGCCATTGGACTGACGCCAGGCATCCTGTCCAATCAGTTCCGCAACGCCACTATTTGCAATGTCCATTACTGTCTCCCCTAGGTTCGGGTAAGTATAGACGGAAACAATACCAATTCAAGATACCTCTTGCAGTTTTTTGCTCGAATTTGGCTAATTGTGTATCTGTTGTCCTATATTTATTCGCAATATATGTATTTTTATGATTTATTTTCAGTAGTTTAATAATTGGCATGAAAGTGGTTTACAACAAACTCTTAACTGGTGCTAAGATGGCCTAGCTTCGATTCGAAGTGGTATTAAATTTCGGTAGTGTTGTGGGCAAGCCACATCGGGGGGACGATGGCGATCAAAGCAGATGTAAATTCCGCAGCGGACACCATGCTTTCAGCTGCGCATGCCGATTCTTTCCTGACCAAGCTCAGAAAATTCTCAAAATCAAAATCTGCTTTTGCCTGGCTTTTAATCGCCCCCGCCGCAATCTACCTGATGATCCTTGTGGCCTGGCCACTACTTGAAACAATCCGGCTTTCCTTTACTGATGCTGATCTGGGTGGTGAAACCTATGTCGGCTGGGAAAATTACGAAAAGCTGGCAAATTCCCGCAAATTCCACGCCACCATAGGCCGCACATTCTATTGGATGTTCATTTCAGTCACCTTCAAGCTGGTGATGGGCCTGTTCGGCGCCATGTTGCTGAACGCAAAACTACCTGGCAAAGGCATCTTTCGGGTACTGGTCATGCCACCCTGGATTATTCCGGTGGCCATCGGCTGTATTGGCTGGCTTTGGCTCTATAACGGTCAGTTCGGCGTGTTGTCCGGTGTGTTACAAAAAATCGGCATCATCGACGGCCCGTTTGAATTTCTTGCCTATAAGGACAGTGCGTTTTATTCCGCCATCGTCACCGATGTCTGGGTCGGCACGCCGATGGTC
The DNA here is from genome assembly GCA_965224795.1 of Paracoccaceae bacterium. Lineage (GTDB taxonomy): Bacteria > Pseudomonadota > Alphaproteobacteria > Rhodobacterales > Rhodobacteraceae > NVTR01. The sequence goes on from CBDDAE010000001.1 coordinate 866,064, forward strand.
ACCATCTTTTTCCTGGCCGCCATGCAGGGCGTATCGCGCGACCTTTATGAAGCCGCCTATGTTGACGGCGCATCACGTATGTACCGGTTTCGCCGCATCACCCTGCCGCAAATCCTGCCGGTGATCATTTCCATGGCGCTGCTTTCCGCCATCTGGACGTTCAATTCATTTGAAATTGTATGGATCCTGACCGAGGGCGGGCCCCGCAGTGCAACCACGACCCTGATCATCGACACCTACAAAACCGCCATCGCCAACTTTAAATTCGGCAAAGGCGCGGCGCGCGCCGTGGTCATCGTTGTGCTGCTGTCTGCGTTTTCAATCATCTACATGCTGGTGCTGAAGAAGCTAGAGAAAAAGTACGGGGTATAGTGACATGATGGACCGCTACACATTGCTGGAAAAGATCGGTCTCTATTTCTTGATCGCAATTTTCCTGACGTTTATCCTGCTGCCGTTCTTTGAAATGTTCATGACGTCACTGCGCCCGCTTAAGCACCTGCGCCACGCGCCCTATCAATTCTGGTCGGACGAAATGTCATTTCAGGCCTATCGCGATATGTGGACCACGGTACCAAAACTGCCACGCTACATTTTCAATGGCGTGTTCATTGCCACCACGGTAACGATCCTGTGTATGACCTTTGTAATCCCGGCCGCCTATGGGTACGCCCGATTTGATTTCAAAGGCAAAACCATCAGCCTGGGTCTGTTTCTGGCCGTGAATATGTTTGCCGGCGCGGTTCTGTTGATCCCGCTGTATCGACTGTTGCGCGCTATTGGCCTGCTAAATACTTACTTTGCCATGATCATTCCCGGTGCCGCATTTCTTGTACCCATGGGCATCTGGCTGCTGAAATCCTACCTTGAAAAAATCCCGCGCGAGCTGGAAGAAGCTGCTTATGTTGATGGGGCCAGCCGGGTCTACACCCTGCGTCGCGTTATGCTGCCACTGGCCAAACCGGGGCTGATCGTGGTCGGCGTTGCCATCTTTATCGGCGCCTACGCACAGCAATTTCTGTTCGCCATTACCTTTAACCAAAACCGCGATTACATGCCGCTGCCCGCCGGTGTGTTCGAATTCATAGGCTACCAGGAAGTCATCTGGAATGAGATGATGGCCGCGAGCCTAATAGGGGTGTTGCCCGTGATGTTAATCTTCCTGTTCATGCAGAAATATCTGATTGCAGGATTAACAGCTGGGGCAATCAAAGAGTGACCGACCGGTCGCACAACAAGCGTGACCACACAGGTCGCAAACGACGTTCAAACGGAGGAAGTAGAATGAAAAAGACACTAATCGCACTGGCTGCTGCAGGGGCGGCTATGACAGCCGGTACCGGTGCCTATGCACAGGAACTGCACTTTATCATGTGCGGCGGCGAAGTCCGCGAAGCTGACCAAACAGTTATTGATCAGTTTATCGCAGACAACGCTGGCGTAACTGTCAACATGGAAGCTGTGCCATGGGGCACATGTCAGGATAAGTCCATGACACTGGCTGCTGCAGGTGACGCACCTTCGGTTGCTTACATGGGTTCACGGACTTTGGCGCAATTGGCCAAGAATGACCTGATCGTACCAATCACACTTTCTGCTGAAGCCCAGGCACAATATCAACCTGGCGTTCTGGCAACTGTGACCAATGGCGGCCAGATCTGGGGCTACCCACACGCGTTTTCAACCAAAGCGCTGTATCTGAACTGTGACGTTATTGAAGCTTCCGGTCAGACATGTGCTGCGCCGGCAACTTGGGACGACATGTACAACATGGCCAAAGGCGTTACAGACGCGCTGGGCAGCGAAGGTGTTGCAGGTGTTGGTCTTACAGGTAAAGACTTTGACAACACCATGCACCAGTTCCTGAACTACCTGTACTCAAACGGCGGTAAAGTTCTGGACACTACAACTGGTGAAGCCCTGCTGGACAGCAAGGAAACACGTGAAACCCTTGAATTCTATGGCAAACTGGCGACAGTTTCCCAGGAAGGTCCAACTGCTTGGGAACGTAGCCAGCTGAAAGACCTGTTCAATGACGGCAAGATCGCCATGTACATTGACGGTCCTTGGGCCCGTGGTCAGATCAACGAAGACATCAACCAGATGACAGTGCCTGTTCCGGCTGGTCCAAGCGGTGTTTCCGGTACGATCCTGATCACAGACTCTATCGCTGTGTTCAACGGCACTGGCCACGAAGAGCTGGCCATCAAGCTGGCAGAAGCCCTGTCAACAGGTGACGCACAGTATGATCTTGACTCCAGCTGGGGCCTGACACCGATCATGCAGTACGAAAACCTCGGCGTTGCAGAGCCATACTACCTGAACGATGACTTCTGGGGCATCTACACTGCTGGTATCGCTACCGGTGGACCAGAGCCTATGGTCACTGAATTCAAGTCGCTTCAGGCTGTTTTCGTGAACATGATCCAGGGCATCCTGCTGAACGACGATACAGTGGACAATCTGGTAACTATTGCTGGCGAAGAGCTGGCAGCAATCGAGTAATATCAATCCAACGGGCGGCAGATTTCTGCCGCCCGTTTTTCTAAAGAACTGGGGACCACGATGGCCACGCTAGACCTAAAAAACATCAACAAATCATTTGGGGCAACCCAAGTACTGCATGACATCGACCTCCAAATTCAGGACAAAGAATTCGTGGTGTTTGTCGGGCCATCCGGTTGCGGCAAAAGTACCTTACTGCGCATCATTTCCGGCTTGGAAATGGCCACCGATGGCCATGTTGTCATCGATGGTGACGACGTTTCAGAACTACACCCGGTAGATCGCGGCATATCAATGGTGTTTCAATCTTACGCACTTTACCCGCACCTGACCGTTTATGAAAACATCGCCTTCCCGTTGCGCGTACAAAAGCAAAGCAAAGAACAAATTGACCGTCAGGTCATGGATGCCGCGCGCATCCTGAAACTGGAAGAGCGCCTGCAGTTCAAACCCGGTGAACTGTCCGGTGGCCAGCGTCAGCGGGTCGCCATTGGTCGCTCGATCGTGCGCAAACCCAAGATTTTCCTGTTCGACGAACCCCTGTCAAACCTTGACGCCGCCCTGCGCGGTGACATGCGGGTTGAGCTGTCTACACTGCACAAAAACCTTGACGCAACAATGGTTTACGTGACCCACGATCAAATTGAAGCCATGACAATGGCCGACCGTATCGTGGTTTTGAACGCTGGCCGCGTTGAACAATTTGACACGCCACTGGCACTGTATCACCAGCCCAAAACCAAATTCGTCGCCTCTTTCATTGGCCAGCCAAGTATGAACTTTATTGATGCCACGGTTACCAGCATTTCCAAGGCGGGCCTTAAACTGCGCCTGTCAGGCGATGTTGACATGACCCTGCCGGTTGCCACCGCCGGCGTGTCAAAGGGCGATAAGGTAGAGGTGGGGATGCGCCCCGAACATGTGCATTTCTCAGCCAAAAAAGCCACGCTCAGCATGCGGATCAAAATCCTTGAACGTCTTGGCGGTGTCTCCATCACCTATGGCGACGTCGCGGGTTGTGAAAAATTCTGCGCCGCACTGGATGGCGAAACTCCAATCGCCGAAGGTCAAACCGTGTCGCTAAAAGTTGACCCCGCCGATTGCCACGTTTTCACAGCTTCTGGTGATGCACTTGCACGCCAAAAGCTGCCAGAACTCGTCTAGGAAACAGCGCCATGCGCATCGCCATATGCGGATTGGGTCTGCGGGCAAATCACGTCCTGTCGATCATGAAATCCAACATGCCCGAGATCGAATTCGTGGGCTACCTTGATCCGGTCGCCCAGCCGCCGTTCAGCGTGGGCGATGCGGATATGCCAAAGTTTGACGAGCTCAAGCACATGCTGGACACCACCACACCCGACCTGCTGTTCATCGCCTCGCCCAACCACATGCACCTTGAACATATCCGCATCGGGCTGGAAGCGGGCGTCAGAATTTTCGCCGAAAAACCGGTGGTTACAACAATTGAAGATACATTCGCGCTGGCCGAACTGCTGGCCAAATACGGCACTGACCGCGTCATCATTGGGTTGGTTTTGCGCTATTCCCAACATGTCCGCGACCTGACCAAGGCACTGGATGCCAACCAGATCGGCGACATCACCTCGATCGAAGCATCCGAATATATAGAACCCGAACACGGCGCATTTTTCATGCGTGACTGGCGGCGTCATTCCAAATATTCCGGCGGCTTTATGCTGGAAAAATGCTGTCATGACCTGGACGTTTACAACATGGTCACCGGCTCGCGCCCTAATCGGGTCGCGAGTTTTGGCGGGCGGCGTTCTTTCCTCCCCAGGCACGCCCCCGCCGATGGTGTCGATGACACGGTTTACCACCGCAAAACCACCCGCTGGGAAAGCCAGGACAACGCCTTTAACGTCGACGGCGACGTGGTCGACCACCAGACCGCCATAATCGAATATGAAACCGGCGCACAAATGACGTTCCACACCAACGTCAACGTGCCCGATGAACATCGCCGGTTTTGCGTCATGGGTGCCAAAGGCATGGCTGAAGGCGACTTTGTGCGCGGTTACCTGCGCGTCACTGATGCGCGCACCAGCGAACGGCTGGAAGACCTTGATTACACCCAAAGCACCAAACTACAGGGCGCCCATTACGGGGCGGATGAAATGATGTGCAACGATATCATTGCGCATCTGCGCGGTAGCAACGAAAAATTGCCGGTTGGGGTTGTGGACGCGCTGATCGCCGGTATCGCCGCCATGGCCATTGATGAAGCCCGTGAAACCGGAAGTGTGGTTGATCTCACGCCCTATTGGGAAAAATTTGACAGCTACGAATTGCGCTGACTACGTCTTAAAAGGTTGAAAATTATGACAAAAACACCCGGCGCTTTGATGCAGTCTGAAATCAGGGAAGCCCCCGAAAAATTCGCCGCTATTGTCAGCCGCGACCTGTCCGATCTGGTGGCCCCCCTGAACCTGCCAGATACCCGCGCTATTTACACCATAGCCCGTGGCAGCTCAGACGCCGCGGCCAATATCCTGTCCTATGAGTATATGGCCCACCTTAACCTGCCCGTGACATCCCTGCCCCCATCGGCATTTTCACTGCAAAACGGTGTGTCCATGGCCAATGCGACCGGTCTGGTCATATCCCAATCCGGCGCTAGCAGTGATTTGCTCAAGGCCTGTGATGGCATCGGCACCAATGGCGGCAAAACCCTGGTTCTGACCAACACCGCAGGCTCCCCTGCCAGCCAGATCGCCGATGTAACCATCGACATGGGCGCAGGCCCAGAACTGGCCATTCCGGCCACCAAATCGGTGATCTGCACCATCGGCGCCGGCATGGTCGTGCTGGCGGCCATCAAGCCGGAATACCAGCAAACCTGTATCGATGCTGCCGCTGCCATGCTGGCCGCCAAGGTTACACCCCTGCCGAACCAATCCAAACTGGAAAATGCACTGGCGGCATCAGATTCCATCTACGTCATTGGTCGCGGCTGTGGCTACGGCGCGGCCCAGGAAATCGCCCTGAAACTAAAAGAAACCGCCGCCCTGCACGCCGAAGCCTTTTCCGCCTCCGAAGTCCTGCACGGCCCATTGCAACTGGCCACCAAACCCCTGACAGTGTTGATCCTTGATACCGGTGAAGCCGCCGTACAAGACAGCCTGAACATCGCCGAGGCCCGCTTCAAAGCCATCAATGCACCGGTATTTCGCATCAGCACAGCCGATCTGGGCGTGCAAAACATAGCCCCCCCTGCCGCCGCTGCCTTGTTGCTTTACGCGCTGTATTCGGTGGTTCACAACGTCACAATCGCCCTTGGCATGGACCCCGACACCCCGGAAACTCTTGCCAAAATCACCGATACAGTCTGAATAGGGGTAGCGTGAAAAATCGACCAGGAAATAACCAACACCAATCTGCTATTTGGCATAACTGGATTGCCGGTATTTTCATCGTGATCATGCCCCATTCCACCCAATCCAAACAGGGGGCTGTTTAATTGGACTTAGCAGGAGGTATTGACCTTGGCGGCACCAAGATAGAAGCCACCATTTTTGACGCTGACTATCAGCCACTGGAAAGTAACCGCGTGGTCACACCGCGTGAGAACTATCCAGACTTATTGGCGGCATTAGTGGCGCAAACCAATTGGCTAGTGGAAAAATCTGGCCGGAAAAACCTGCCTATTGGCGTCGGCATTCCGGGGCGCTGCGATCCTGATACTGGTCTGGCCTTCACAGCCAACCTGCCCGCAAGCGGGCACCCCTTGCGCCGTGATCTTATGGCCGCCACAGGCAGCGAAATTCAATTTGGTAATGATTGCGATCTCTTCACATATTCAGAAGCTTTGTTAGGGGCAGGCCAACCCTATAAAACCGTGTTCGGGTTGGTTTTGGGAACAGGCATTGGTGGCGGTACTTGCCACCAAAAAACCCTGTTCCAAACGTCAAATGGCACCGCAGGTGAAGTCGGCCATTTACCAATTTCCGCGACGCTGGCCGAAAAGTACGACCTGCCGATGATCACTTGCGGATGTGGACGTAGCGGTTGTTATGAAACTCTTGGCGCAGGCCCGGGACTGGCGCGATTGGCGCAGCATCTGACCGCAAAACAACTGGAACCGCGCGATATTGCAGCCCAGGCAGCGGCCGGGGAAACCGACGCTACCCATATCATGGATGTTTGGTCGTCTCTTATTGCTGAATTGATAGGCGTCTTGCAGCTTACCATTGACCCGGATTGCGTGGTTATAGGCGGCGGATTGTCAAACATACCGGGTATTGCCATGATCATTAGTAAGTCCCTTCCCGATGCTGTATTGCGCGAAACAATGCCACCAAAGGTTCTTGTTGCTAAATATGGCGACAGCAGTGGAACACGCGGCGCAGCTCTTGCGGCAAAACAAGATTTGTCGCTCCAGGGTGGGCAGGGTGAACCGGGGACGAGTAATGACTGAAACCAAGGGCATATGGCTGCGGCCAAATCAATTGTTTGACGGCTACACTTTATCCACCGGGCAAGCTCTGAAAATTGCAGATGGGCTTATAATCGAAATTTCGCCCACTTCCGAAATTCCTGCCTCTGCTCCGATCCACAAAATCGATGGCATTTTAACACCCGGATTTTTTGACATTCAAATCAATGGCGGTGGCGGAGCATTGTTCAATACCAGCCCCTCAGCCAACGGGTTGCAGAAAATTGCTCGGGCGCACCGAAAGTTTGGTACTAGCAACTGGCTGCCAACAGTCATCACCGACGGCCCCGGAACCCTGGTGAAAGCCTGCGACGCTGTGCTGCAATCCCATAGAAAATTTGGCGTTGCTGGTATCCATATAGAAGGCCCGCATATTGCACTTGAAAGGAAAGGCACGCACAAAAGCCGTTGGATCAGACCGTTTGATGATCACACCCTGGCCCAAGTTACCCGAATGCGAAAAGCCAAAATTCCGGTGCTGATCACCGTTGCACCCGAAGCAGTTCAACCCGGAGACATCGCCACCTTGGTTAAACTGGGCGCGGTTGTTTCTATTGGCCATTCCAACGCAGATTCCGCGCAAACCGAAGCAGCATTGGCTGAGGGTGCCCAGTTATTTACCCACCTGTTCAATGCAATGTCACAAATTGAAAGCCGGGCCCTGAACGTGGTTGGGACGGCCATCAACAGCGACCGATACTGTTCTATAATTGCCGACGAACATCACGTTGCCCTGGAATTGATAGGCTTGGCTGTCCGAGCACGCCCAAAAGCTGACAGAATGATTATTGTTACCGATGCAATGCCTACAGTCGGAGGGCCGGATGAATTTGAACTATACGGGACCCGCGTTAAATTAGACGGTGGCAAACTCATAAACCAAGAGGGATCCTTGGCCGGGGCCCATGTCACCCTGCTGCAAGAGCTAAGTAACATGGTGCATAAAATTGGCGTCCCTTTGGAAACTGCTTTGCGAATGGTCACAACCAATCCGGCCAGTTTAATGGGAATTGCCGACACAATCGGTGTTCTCAAACCTGATCTGGCCGCAAATTTAATGGTCCTGCAGCCAGATTTAGGGTCAGTTTCAGAATTCGATTTGCCAGTAATTGCAGCAAATGCCGCCAGTGGCTAACGCCTAATCTTCGTCCATATAATCGCTCAGCGGCGGACAGGTGCAGACCAGATTGCGATCCCCGTACACATTGTCCACCCGGCCCACTGGTGGCCAGTATTTGTCCACCCGAAATGCGCCCGGCGGAAAACACGCCGCTTCGCGCGAATAGGGCCGTTCCCAATCGGCAACCAGATCTTCCACGGTGTGGGGCGCATTTTTCAGTGGATTATTTTCGGCGTCCATGTCCCCGGCAACAATCGCGTCTATTTCCGCGCGGATTGACAGCATCGCGTCGCAAAACCGGTCAAGCTCAGCCTTGGTTTCGCTTTCTGTGGGTTCCATCATCAGCGTACCGGCCACGGGCCAGCTCATTGTGGGGGCGTGAAAACCGCTATCTATCAACCGCTTAGCAATATCATCCACCGTCACACCGGCGCTTTCTTCAAACGGGCGGGTGTCCAGAATGCATTCATGGGCCACCCGGCCCTGCGCACCCTTGTATAATATATCAAACGATCCAGACAGCCGCGCCGCCACATAATTGGCATTCAATATGGCGATCTTGGTTGCCTGCGTTAGCCCGGCACCACCCATCATCAGCACATAGGCCCAACTGATCGCCAGCACTGAGGCCGACCCATAAGGCGCCGCCGAAACCGGCCCCTCGCGCCCGCCTAAAACGCCATGCCCTGGCAAAAACGGCGCCAGATGTTCCTGCACGCCAATCGGCCCCATGCCGGGCCCGCCGCCACCGTGCGGAATTGCAAAGGTCTTGTGCAGGTTCAGGTGGCTCACGTCCGAACCGATCTCACCCGGTTTCGCCAGCCCGACCATCGCGTTCAGATTTGCCCCGTCCAGATACACCTGACCGCCGTTGTCATGCACAATGTCACACACGTCACGCACAGTTTCCTCAAAGACCCCGTGGGTCGATGGATAGGTGATCATACAGGCCGCCAGATTATCCCCGGCAGCCGCCGCTTTTTCCCGAAAATCATCCAGATCAATGTTGCCATTTTCCGCCGATTTCACCACCACCACCTTCATCCCCGCCATTTGCGCGCTGGCCGGGTTAGTGCCATGGGCCGAACTTGGGATCAGGCAAATATTGCGTTCAGTATCGCCACGCGACCGATGATAAGCGCTGATCGTCAGCAACCCGGCATATTCGCCCTGTGCGCCCGAATTTGGCTGCATCGACATGCTGTCATAGCCGGTCATTTCGCACAGTTTATCGCCCAGATCATCAATCATCTGACAATAACCCGTCACCTGATCAGCCGGGGCAAACGGGTGAATATTGGAAAATTCCGGCCAAGAAATCGGGATCATTTCGGCCGCTGCATTCAGTTTCATGGTGCAGGACCCCAGCGGGATCATCGCCCTGTCAAGCGCCAGATCCCGGTCGGCCAAGCGGCGCATATAGCGCATCATTTCGGTTTCCGCCCGGTTCATGTGGAACACCGGATGGGTCAGATAATCACTTGTGCGCGCCAGTTCGGGCCTGATCCGATGGTAATCGGCCGGAAAGTCATCACGGCTATGGTTCAATCCAAAAGCCCGCCAAACGGCTTCCAACGTCGCCGGGCGCATAGTTTCATCCACCGTCAGGCCCAGCTTGGTGTCACCAATTTTACGCAGGTTAATCTGTTCATCCAGCGCTGCGTTATAGATCACGCCCTGCATGGGTCCGACATCTACAGTGATGGTATCAAAGAAAAAATCCGGCTCTATCTTAAAGCCCCCGGCCTCTAGCCCACGTGCCATGCGGTCGGTTTTGCGATGCACCCGCTGGGCAATGGCCCGCAGCCCCTCGGGCCCGTGAAACACCGCGTAAAGCGACGCCATTACCGCCAGTAGCGCCTGCGCCGTACAAACGTTAGACGTGGCCTTTTCGCGCCTTATATGCTGCTCACGTGTTTGCAAGGACAGCCTGTAAGCCGGGTTGCCACGGGCATCAATTGACACGCCAATAATACGCCCCGGCATGTTGCGTTTCAGCGCGTCCTTGCACGACATATAGGCCGCCGCCGGGCCGCCGAACCCCATGGGCACGCCAAACCGCTGGGTCGATCCCACCGCAATATCGGCCCCCATGGCGCCTGGCTCTTTAAGTATGGTCAGCGCCAGTGGGTCCGCAATTATGATACCAATGGCCTTTGCTTCATGCAGCGCCTCCATCTCGGCGGAAAAATCCGTCAGATGCCCATAGGTGCCCGGATACTGAAATATCGCCCCGAACACTTCCTCGGCGTGCAATGTATCGGGTGAGCCCACGATCACCTCAATCCCCAACGGTGCCGCGCGCGTCTGCATCACGTCAATATTTTGCGGATGACAATTTTCATCAACGAAAAACGCCATTGATTTTGACTTTGAAACACGCTGCGCCATGGTCATGGCTTCGGCTGCTGCCGTGGCTTCATCCAGTAGGGATGCATTGGCGATATCAAGGCCCGTCAGATCGCAAATCATCGTCTGATAGTTCAACAATGCCTCAAGGCGGCCTTGGGAAATTTCCGGCTGATAGGGCGTGTAAGCCGTATACCAGGCGGGGTTTTCCAGAATATTGCGCTGAATGGCAGGCGGCGTCACCGTGCCGTGAAACCCCTGCCCGATCATGGTAGTGAAGACTTTGTTCTTCTTGGCCACCTGCCGCATTTCATACAGAAAACCCCGCTCAGACTTGGCTTTACCAAAATCCAGCGGTTCCTTTTGGCGAATGCTTTTGGGGACGGTCTGATCAATCAGCTCATCCAATGACGCCACCCCCAACACCTTAAGCATCGCGGCAATTTCCACCTCTGACGGGCCAATATGGCGCAAGTTGGCAAAGTCATAGGGCAGGTAATCATTGGGGGTAAAAGGCATGAATTGCTCCGATTATTTGGTGATTTTTTCACCTGTATGGGTCAGAATATTTAAAAGCGTTCCTGCTGGATCACGGACGTAAAACCGCCGCACGCCCCAGGGCTCATCAACCGGCCCGTATTCAATTTTTGCGCCAAGGTCGGCGGCCCGTGCATAAATTGCGTCAAGGTCATCAACCTCAATCGACAGCGCGGGCACTGGCGTGCCTGAACCACCCTCGGACGCTACACTCAGTTGAATTGACTGTCCGTCGCCAGATGGTTCTTGCAAGGTTGCAATCCAGCCAAATTCCATGACGGGTTCAATCCCCAGCAAATCCCGATAAAACGCTGATAACTGCGCCGGGTCTTCCGTCTGAATATTCGCAACAATCCGCTGAACAGCCATGGCAATATCTAAGCGATATGCTTGTTATAGGCAGTTTCGTCCATCAGCTCATCCAGCACGGACATGTCTTCGATCTTCATTTTGAAAATCCAGCCATTGCCGGTGGGGTCTTCATTGATGGTGGCCGGCGCGTCTTCCAAAGCACTGTTTACTTCAACAATTTCGCCGTCCAGCGGGGCCAGAATATCAGACGCCGCCTTGACGCTTTCAATGACGACAACCTCATCATCTTTGGAAACCGTGATGTCCGCATCCGGCAATTCGACAAAGACAATATCGCCCAACTGCTCGGACGCATGGGCGGTGATGCCGACGATCACCAGATCATCCTCAACCTGTAGCCATTCGTGTTCTTCGGTATATTTCATGTGGTAATCTCCTGATTTATCGTTTGTAGGTTGAGGGTCGAAACGGCATTGGTGCGACCTTGGCAGGTTGTCGTTTTCCGCGCACTTCGCCGTAAATCTGTGTGCCGTCCCCGGCATGTTCAATGGATACATAGCCCATGGACATGGGCCCCTCAATTGACGGGCCAAATGCACCGGATGTGACAGTGCCAATCGCCGCGCCGCCTTCAACACTTGCGAAAAGTTCGGTCCCCGCGCGCATTGGCGCACGGCCTTCGGGCAATATACCAACCCGTCGCCGGGATGCCCCGGTGTCCAGTTCAGCCAATATCCGGTCGGCCCCGGGAAAGCCCCCGGCCCGATCACCACCGTTTCGGCGCACCTTTTGAATGGCCCATTCAATACCGGCCTCAACCGGGCTGGTGGTTTGGTCAATATCATTGCCATACAGGCACAGCCCGGCCTCAAGCCGCAAACTGTCACGCGCACCCAAACCAATGGGCTGCACATCACCATCGGCCCACAGCGCCTTTGCCAGCGGCACCGCAAACTGGTTGGGCACGGATACTTCATAACCGTCTTCGCCGCTATAGCCCGAACGTGACACCCAGCACTTGGCCCCGGCCAGTTCCATCGTGGCGACATCCATGAAACGCATGTCTTTAGCCGCCGGGTTTAACGCCGACAGCGCCGCCTCGGCCTTTGGCCCCTGAAGTGCAATCAACGCCCGGTCTTCAATTACTGCAATCTCACAACTATCGCTAAGATGCTGTTTCATATGGGCAATGTCGGCGTCTTTACAGGCGGCATTGACCACCAGAAACAGATGGTCGCCGCGATTGGCGATCATCAGATCATCCAGAATACCGCCGGTGTCATTGGTGAATATCCCGTAACGCTGCCGCCCCTCGGCCAACCCCAGAACCGACACCGGTACCAAAGTCTCCAGCGCCAGTGCGGCATCTGCCAGCACCCCGGATTTGGGCCGTAAAATCACTTGCCCCATATGGCTGACGTCAAACAATCCGGCATGTTCACGGGTATGCAGATGTTCCTTCATCACCCCCATGGGGTATTGCACCGGCATATCGTAGCCGGCGAAAGGCACCATTTTAGCGCCGAAATGAATGTGGGTGTCATAATACGCGGTGCGTTTCAGATCAGCCATCTCAGCCCCCAAATTTTCAGCCGGTCAGTGATCCACCCGGCACCAATCGGGCAGCGAAACTGCCCGGTGATGCCCCCCCTGTCCTTTCGCCTGAGATCGCTATCCCTTCGGCGGGTGCGTTTAGCTGCACCTCTCTCCAGAGTGTCGTATCAGCGCAGGTCCTGATGCCTGAGAGTTTGATGGGGCAAATGCTCCTTCGGCACTGGTTTGAACCAGATTCTCCCTTACGCTGATACCGCGACATTAGGGCAGGTAATCCGGGCAGGCAACCCCAGTGTGCGATGGTATGCAGCACTGCGAAATTGAATACCTGCGGCACATTATTTTTTGCCTTACGGCAATTTTACCTCCAGCGGGGATAATTACGGAAAGATGAATTCATGCGGTGGCTTGTCAATTTTTCGGCCGTCAGTCACAAAGCCGCTATGAAAAAACATTACATATTTGGCTATGGGTCACTGGTGAACCATGCGACGCACGATTATGAAAATTCCAAAATTGCCACGTTAAGGGGTTGGCGCCGGGCTTGGGTCAGTTCGGCCGCGCAAAACGCTGTTTTTCTAAGTATCGTTCCAGATCAGAACTGCACAATTGACGGCTTGATATTACCAACGCCACCAGTGGACCCGGCACTTGATCAACGCGAAACCGCCTATGATCGTGTCCTTGTCAGCCCGAAAATCGCCCCGCTTGTTGATACCAATTCTGTCGTCAATACCTACGCGATTCCCAGTGAGCGCCAAATCACACCGATGGCAGGTAGTGTCATATTGCGAAGTTATTTGGATGTGGTGGTGCAGGGGTATTTTCAGCAACTTGGCGAAGCTGGAGTGCAGGGGTTCTTTGACACCACTTGGGGTTGGGATGTGGATGTTTTAGATGACCGAAACGATCCGCGCTATCCGCGCCACCAACGCCTAAGCAAACAGGAATCTGCCCTGACCGATCACTGGCTAAATTCACTATCGGCGCAAATGAAATAGCTGCATCAGCCGCGCCTGACGGCTAAACCCGGCACTTGGCGTTTGCACGGTTTTGCCTGCCTTATCCACCACCCGCCAGGCCAGCCAGATGGCCAGCAGTCCGAAAATCATGCCCCCCACCGCCTGCCCGATCAGGATACCGGCAGCGCCATACCAACTGGCCCCCAGCAGAACAAACGGGATGGTGCCAAGGGTGTGACGGCCCCAGTTGATCCAGGTGGAATAGAATGGGTGACCCAGATTATTGAACGCGGCATTTGACAGGAAAATCAGGCCGGTAAAGAAATATGTTAATGCAAGCGGCCCGCAGAACAGGAACACCAGTTCGCGGCTTAAGCCTTCCACATTAAAAAGCCCGCCAATGGGTTCGCGGAACACAAACAGCAGGGCCGACACCACTATCACCACCCCTGTGGTAAAGATCAGCCCATCGCGCAGCGCACCCCTGACCCTTTCCTGTTTTCCGGCCCCGTAGTTTTGCCCGATGATCGGACCAATGGCGCCTGACAGCGCGAACATCACCCCAAATGCCACCGGCGTCAGCCGCCCGATAATCGCCATGCCCGACACCGCGTCTTCGCCAAATTCAGCCATGGATCGTGTCACATAGGCCTGCCCAATCGGGGTGGCCAGTTGCGTCAGAATTGCAGGGAAACCAATGGTCAGGATTGGTCCCAGGTCAGCGATCAGGGCCGCAGGTCGCGGCAAATGTAGCCCGCCATAATACCGGATCACCGGATAAAGTGCGGCAAATGCAATGGCTACACGCGACGCCACCGATGCCATCGCCGCTCCGGTCAGATCAAGGCCGAAACCAAAAATCAGGATCGGGTCCAACACTGCATTGACCACCCCGGCAATGATTGTGGACATCATCGCGCGCCGCGCGTCCCCATGGGCGCGCAAGATTGCGCCGCCGACCATGCCGATTAACAGGAACGGTAGACTGGGCACAATGATCGACAGGTAAAGCACTGATAATTCAAGCGTTTCCCCGGTTGCCCCCAACAGCCCCGCCAGAAAATCCAGGTTAAACCAAACCACCGCGGCAAACAAAATGCTGAACAGAACCCCGAAAACCAGCGTGTTGGTGGCCCGTTGCGTGGCCAAATGTTCATCGCCGGCCCCCAGAGCCCGCGCCACCAAAGACCCCGCCGCAATCGACATGCCGATACCAAAACTTGACGTGAAAAACAGGATCGCCCCGGCATACCCCACCGCCGCTGCCAGTTCGGCGCGCCCCAGCATGGATATGAAAATCATGTCAACCAGATCAACGATGAAAATCGCCATCAGACCCACTGATGCGGTCAGCGACATCACGGTAATGTGGCGCAGCAGGCTGCCCTCTAGAAACTTTGCCTGTGCATCTGCCATAACCGTCCCCTTAAAGTGTCGGCGCCTTTTGCAACAACGCCATGACATCAGCCATTTCCGGCCCACGCTGTTTGCCAGTTACTGCCAATCGCAACGGCATGAACAGCCCGCGTCCCTTGCGCCCGGTCGCGTCCTTTACGGCCGCCGTCCATGCCGCCCATGTGTCGCCGTCATAGGGCCCATCAGGCAACATTGCAAAAGCGGCCGCCACAAAATCCCGATCCTCATCGGCCACCACTGGGGTCGCCCCGTCCCTGAACAATTCCCACCATCCGGCCATATCCGCCCGCACGGTAATATTTTCACGCACGGCCCCCCAGAACCGTTCAGCCAAACCAGTCGGCACACCAATTTCCGCCACCTGATCCGCCACATCCGCCAGCGGCAACCCGGCCAGATACCGCGCTGTCAGCGGGAACAAATCGGCTTCGTCAAACTTGGTTGGCGCTGATCCAAATCGCCCGATATCAAAGCCTGCAACCAGCCCGTCCATATCGCCACGCAGCTCAACCGGATCAGATGATCCCAGCCGCGCCATTTGGGACAGCATCGCCATCGGCTCAACACCCTGGCCCCGCAAATCCCGCAATGCCAGCACGCCCAATCGCTTGGATAATGCTTCGCCTTGCGGTCCGGTCAATAGGGAATGGTGTGCAAATTCAGGCACTTGCCCACCCAAGGCGCGGATGATCTGAATCTGAGTCGCCGTGTTGGTCACATGGTCAGAACCCCGCACAACATGGCTGATCCCGTAATCAATATCGTCACAAACCGACGCCAGTGTGTACAAAAATTGCCCGTCGCCACGGATCAGAACCGGGTCCGAAACAGACGCGGCATCCAGCGACAGATCACCCAATATCCCGTCGGTCCATTCAATACGCTCATGGTCCAGCTTAAACCGCCAATGGCCATTGCCTCGCTCGGCCCGCAGCGCATCTTTTTCGGTTTCAGATAGCGCCAATGCCGCACGATCATAGATCGGCGGCTTGCCCATATTCAGCAGTTTCTTGCGCTTCAAATCCAGCTCTACCGGGGTTTCAAAACACTCATAAAACCGCCCCGCCGCCCGCAGCTCATCCGCCGCCGAACGGTAACGTTCCAGCCGCTCTGACTGGCGCTCAACCCGGTCCCACTTCAGGCCCAGCCATTCCAGATCAGCCATGATACCGTCGGCATATTCCTGTTTAGACCGTTCCGGATCAGTGTCATCAAGCCGCAAAATAAACTGTCCGCCACTTTGGCGCGCAATCAGATAATTAAACAGCGCCGTGCGCAGGTTTCCGATATGCAAATAGCCGGTTGGCGATGGGGCGAAACGTGTGACGGTCATAGACAACTCTCCTGAGAAACTTCATTTTTCACAGGAACCCGGCTTTGTCCATATCCGCCTATTCATTGATCCACAAATATCCCCGCCGGGGGCAAGACAGCTTTGCCAAAATCAGCTTGGTTTAATCACCCAGCGTGTCGCCAAATCATCCAGACCGGCCCGGATCAATCGGCCCAAAACATCCATATCAACATTCTTTAGCGCCCCAAGATAAAGGCACGACTTACCAGTCCTATGCTTGCCTAGGTCTCGCATCAGGTCCTCAAATCCGTCATATCCCGGAACCACGTAGACCACCATATTAGCCTTGCGAGGTGAAAACCCAGTGGCCGGCATGTCGCCTTCACGGCCACTCTCATATTTGTAATGGTATTGCCCATAGCCCACAATCGTCGGCCCCCACATCCGCGGTTGAAATCCGGTGATGCGGCCAAATAGCTGGTTCAGTTCCAACGCATCAGCCCGTCTTCCGGCATAGTCAATCTGGCGAATGAAATCTTCGGGATTTACCTCGGTCTGTTGGGTTTTATTTTCCGCCATTCTCAATCCTCCAAATTATCAGACGCCGTAGGGCGGGCAATCTGCCACCCTCTCTTCGCGTTCCACGACATTATTCCCAAAGAATCTGCCACATGACCGAACGTTACCCGTTTTTCGCGCAACATTGGGCAATTTCGTCTTTAAACTCTTAGAATCGGCGCTTCAAAACTGTTACATTCTTTAAAGAAATCGCCATTTCCTAGCTAGGATCGCGCCATTTGTTGACCATCGGATAGCGTCGATCCAGCCAGAAACTGCGCATGGTCAGCCGCGCGCCGGGGGCCGATTGAAAGCGTTTAAACTCGGAAACATAAATCAGGTTCTCCACCTTTTTCACCACGTCCCGTTCAAACCCCAACGCCACAACTTGCGCCACTGATGCTTCATTATCAATCAGTTCAGTCAGGATCACGTCCAGCACATCATAGGGCGGCAGGCTGTCATCATCGCGCTGATTTTCGCGCAGCTCAGCCGTGGGTGGCTTGTCGATCACACGGGGTGGTATCACCTCACCCGCAGGGCCCATCATCCAGTCGCGGTGGTTGGCATTGCGCCAGCGACATGTCTCAAAAACCCTTGTTTTATATAGATCTTTTATCGGGTTATAGCCCCCTGCCATGTCACCATAAATCGTAGCGTAACCCACCGCGACCTCAGATTTATTGCCCGTGGTCAGCAGCATTTCGCCAAATTTGTTGGACATAGCCATCAATAACAACCCGCGAAGGCGCGACTGAATATTTTCTTCCGTCAGCCCCGGTTTCAACCCCTTGAACACCGGCGCCAATGTGTTGGTTATCGCCTGTCGCCCTTCAGCTATCGACACAGTTTCATACAAACAACCCAGATTTTTCGCCACCTCGGTGGCATCATCCAGTGACGTTTGTGACGTGTATTCAGACGGCAACATCACACAACGCACATTATCCGGCCCCAGCGCATCCGCCGCGATTGTCGCCACAATTGCTGAATCAATTCCACCCGATAACCCTAGTAAAACATTGGTAAATCCGTGTTTACCCATGTAATCACGCAGGGCTTCCACCATGCAACGATAATCCTGTTCCCATTCATCCGGCAGCGTTTCCAGCAAACCTTTTTGGGCACGCCACCCATCGTCACCACGCTCAAAATCCACATGGGAAATCACCGTATCAAACACTGGCAATTGCACCATCAGTTCACCACCCGGGTTCAAAACGAAAGACCCCCCGTCAAACACCTGATCGTCCTGACCACCCACCATATTCAGGTAGACAACCGGCAATCCGGTTTCCACAGCACGGGCCACCATGTGGCTAATCCGGGTGGACATTTTGTTGCGATAGTAGGGCGAACCATTTGGAATCAAAAGAAATTCCGCGCCCGATTCCGCCAAAGTTTCAGCCACATCTTCATGCCAGGCATCTTCACATATCGGGCTGCCGATGCGGGTGTTTGACACGCTGTAAGGCCCACCCAATGGCCCGGCATCAAAAATTCGCACCTCATCAAATACAGTTTCATTGGGCAAGTGGTGCTTAAGCGACTGACTAACAATCTTGCCGCCTTTCAAAATGTAATAGGCGTTATACAGTTTGCCCTCTTCACGGTAAGGCCCACCTATTGCCAGCGCTGGACCATCAGCACAACTAACGGCCAGCTTTTCCAGCTCAACCATCGCAGCATCAACAAATGCAGGCTTAGTAACCAGATCCTGAGTATTGTACCCGGTGATAAACATTTCCGTCAGGGCAACTAAATTCGCCCCGGCATCGCGCCCGGTTTTCCAAGCGTCCAACGCCAGCGCAGCATTGCCGGCAAGATCGCCAACAGTCGGATTTAATTGTGCTAAAGTCAGGCGAAAACTATCGGCCATTCCAAAATCATTCCCTTTTCCACCGCAATGTCTTAGCAGAAGTACGCGCAAGCGAAACCCAAGTGACGCAAAAAGCGTTGTCAGTCACAACTGGCTCAATTAGGTTCGGGCAAACATCCGTTTTAATTTAGGATTTCAAACAACCGGGGGCCAACGTGGCAGATAACAAAAGCCGTGCGAACATTATCGGTGTGGGACTTGCAGGAATGTTGCTGTTGGCAACACCCTTAGCGGCCCAACAATCGGGCGAAGTCATTACCAAACAATATGACGACGGCGGTGTCTATGAAGGCACCTTTAAAGACGGCAAACAGCACGGTACCGGTACCTACCAGCTACCAAATGGTTATGAGTACGAGGGCGATTGGGTTGATGGTGAAATTCTAGGACAAGGCGTCGCCCGGTTTCCCAACGGCTCGGTATATGTTGGCGCGTTTATAAAGGGTAAACCAGCAGGAGTTGGCAAAATAACATTTGCTGATGGTGGGACCTATGAAGGCAGTTGGGTGGACGGAAAAATCAACGGCTCTGGCCTGGCTACATACGCAAATGGCGTGGTTTACGAAGGCGGCTTTAAGGACGCTCTGCACCACGGTCAGGGCCGTATGGAAAGTCCGAATGGCTATATCTACGAAGGTTCATGGGTCGACGGGATAAAAGAAGGCCAGGGCAAAATCACTTACCCGGACGGGGCTGTTTATGATGGCGCGTTGGAAAAAGGTGAGCGCGACGGCACTGGTTCTTTGATCATGCCAGATGGGTTGGAATTTGTCGGCGAATGGAAAGCCGGCCAAATAAACGGCACTGGCACTTTAACCCAGCCGAACGGCGACGTTTACACCGGCAGTCTTGTGAACGGCGAGCGCCAGGGCGATGGTCAGGTGACCTATGCCAATGGGGATGTCTATAACGGCCAGTTCAAGAGCGACAAACGCGATGGACAGGGCACATTCACTGGAACTGACGGATACCTTTATGTTGGTGACTGGACTGAAGGACGTATAGAGGGCCAGGGCAAAGTGACCTACCCTGATGGTTCTGTATACGAAGGGCAATTTCGCGATGATCTTGCCGATGGCGTTGGAAAGATCATTTACCCTGACGGAAATTCATATGAGGGCGATTGGAAAGCCGGCGTTATTGATGGCAAAGGCATTGCCTCTTACGGGGATGGTTTGACCTACGAAGGTGAATTCAAGAACGCCAAGAACCACGGCCAGGGAACCATGACTTTCCCCGATGGCTATACCTATGTGGGGGAATGGCTGGACGGGCAGCGTAGTGGCCAAGGTAGGGCGAACTACGCTGATGGGTCAATATATGAGGGCGTTTTCGCCGACGGCAAGCGCAGCGGCCAAGGCAAAATCACCATGCCGGATGGGTTTACCTATGTGGGGGCATGGATTGCCGGAGAAATCGCTGGCGAAGGCGTCGCAACCTACGCAAATGGTGATGTTTATGAGGGCATGTTCGAGGCCGGAAAACGTAATGGTCAGGGCACCATTCGTTATGCAACTGGGCAAGAAACCAGTGGCGAATGGACAAACGGGGCCCTGAATGAAACTGACGCCGGGGCTACAGACAGTAATTAACCGCTTTAGGGAACTGGTGCTCATCTATGGCACAATTAATTGGTGTCAATATTTCGGGGCTTCCAATCTTGGATCGGGGCGATATAGTCCACGACATGATGAAACCGGCTTTTAATAATATTACTTGCGAACTTTCGTTCGCCATGCCGCTTTCTGCGCTTCTTCTTCTTAGCCACCCCTGAGCGTGCCTTTGGCGCGAACGCTCAGATGGTGAACAGCGTCAGTCAAAAAGCTAAGAACGAATAAGAAAGACAATCCAATGACAGATACAACCAAACAGGACCACGTCCTGATTTTTGACACAACTTTGCGCGATGGAGAACAATCCCCTGGCGCCACCATGACCCACGACGAAAAAGTCGAAATCGCCGGGCTGCTGGATGAAATGGGCGTTGATATTATAGAAGCCGGATTTCCTATTGCCAGTGAAGGTGACTTTGAAGCTGTGTCGGAGATCGCAAAAATATCTGAAAATTCAGTAATTTGCGGCCTAGCACGCGCTATTCCCAAGGATATTGACCGCTGTTGGGAAGCAGTCAAACACGCCCGCCGCCCCCGCATTCACACATTCATTGGCACCTCACCCCTGCACCGCGACATTCCGGGGCTTAGCATGGATGAAATGGCCAACCGCATCCACGAAAGCGTCACCCACGCCCGTAATCTTTGCGACAATGTGCAATGGTCCCCCATGGATGCCACCCGTACCGAAATTGACTATCTGAAACGCACGGTAGAAATCGCCATCAAGGCCGGGGCAACGACGATAAATATCCCCGACACAGTCGGCTACACAGCGCCACGCGAAAGCGCCGATCTGATCCGCATGTTGATTGCCGAAGTTCCTGGCGCGGATGAGGTGGTATTTGCCACCCATTGCCACAACGATCTGGGCATGGCGACGGCAAATTCGTTGGCCGCAGTTGAAGGCGGGGCACGACAGATTGAATGCACGATTAATGGCCTTGGCGAGCGGGCCGGCAATACCGCCCTGGAAGAAGTGGTGATGGCGCTCATGGTCAGAAATGACATCATGCCGTTTCACACCGGTATAGACACCACAAAATTCATGAATATCAGCCGCCGGGTAGCTACAATTTCCGGCTTTGCTGTACAATATAATAAGGCCATCGTTGGCAAGAACGCCTTTGCCCATGAAAGCGGTATTCACCAGGACGGCATGCTGAAAAATTCCGAAACCTTTGAAATCATGCGCCCGGAACATGTGGGGCTGTCCGAAACCAATCTGGTTATGGGCAAGCATTCTGGCCGGGCAGCCTTACGCGCCAAGCTGAAAGAACTGGGCCATGATCTGGGGGACAACCAGCTAAAAGATGTGTTTGTGCGTTTCAAAGCGCTGGCTGATCGTAAGAAGGAAATCTTTGACGACGATCTAGTGGCGCTGATGCGTGACAGTTCAACCGATGCGGAATACGACCGTATTCAAGTGAAGTTTTTGAAAGTTGTCTGTGGGACGCAGGGGCCGCAGACAGCCGATTTGATCCTGACTGTTGATGGCAAGGACACCCAGTTTCAGGCAACTGGGGATGGCCCGGTTGATGCCGCCTTTAAGGCTGTGAAACACCTTTTTCCCCACTCTGCCCGCCTGCAGCTTTATCAGGTGCATGCGGTCACAGAAGGTACCGATGCCCAGGCTACAGTTAGCGTACGGCTAGAAGAAGACGGGCGTATTGTTACCGGCCAATCAGCGGACACAGACACTGTCGTAGCTTCAACCAAAGCTTACGTAACGGCACTAAATAAGCTACTTGTGCGACGCCTGAAATCGGCACCTGATGCGGATATCAAGACAGTGGATTTTCGCGATTCTGAGTAAATAGCAGCCTTATTTCCCGCGGTCATTTTGCCAGACTGCGGGAAGCAAGAAATAGCCGATATTGGACTATTCCAACATCTGCCCTGCTATCCGGCCGCAACTTATGGCCATAGCGCCTCAATACAATCACAAATCGAACATTTTTAGTTGGAATAGTATTTCAGAACACCCCAGCGCATTGGCGCTAAATACGAAAGGCGTTTGTAATACACATTGCACGTCTATAAGAAAAAACGGCTCGCGGCGGACTGAATCGCGGGCCCTCGCAGTTAACTGGAATGGGACAGCGGCAGAATGGTAAGTATTGTTGGATTGTTTACATCCGATATGGCGATCGACCTTGGGACAGCAAACACACTGGTCTATGTAAAAGGCAAAGGCATTGTTCTGAATGAGCCTTCGGTTGTGGCCTATCATGTAAAGGAAGGTCGCCGTCAGGTTCTCGCAGTTGGCGAGGACGCAAAACTTATGTTGGGGCGCACACCCGGTTCTATCGAAGCCATCCGGCCTATGCGTGAAGGTGTGATCGCAGATTTTGATACAGCTGAAGAAATGATCAAATACTTCATCCGAAAAGTTCATCCGCGTACAACATTTTCCAAACCAAAGATCATCGTCTGTGTCCCCCATGGGGCCACACCCGTAGAAAAACGCGCCATTCGCCAATCGGTTCTTTCAGCAGGTGCGCGACGCGCCGGATTGATCGCTGAACCAATTGCAGCCGCCATCGGTGCAGGCATGCCAATCACTGACCCCACCGGAAATATGGTGGTGGATATTGGTGGCGGAACTACCGAAGTTGCGGTCTTATCTCTGGGGGATATTGTATATGCCCGATCGGTTCGCGTAGGCGGTGACCGGATGGATCAGGCTATAATCAGCTATCTGCGGCGACAGCAGAACCTGCTGATTGGTGAAAGTACAGCCGAGCGCGTCAAGACCTCTATCGGCACGGCCCGGATGCCCGACGATGGGCGCGGTGCAAGTATGCAAATTCGTGGACGTGATCTGCTAAACGGCGTTCCTAAAGAAATTGAAATCAATCAGGCTCAGATTGCGGAAGCCCTGGCTGAACCTGTTCAACAAATATGTGAAGCTGTTATGATAGCGCTTGAGGCCACGCCACCAGATTTGGCGGCGGATATTGTGGACCGGGGTGTTATGTTGACTGGGGGCGGCGCGCTGTTGGGCGATCTTGACCTGGCTTTGCGTGAACAAACTGGATTGGCAATTTCGGTGGCGGACGACTCACTAAGTTGTGTAGCACTGGGGACAGGCAAAGCGTTAGAATATGAAAAACAGCTGCGCCATGTGATAGACTACGACAGCTAAATCGACCAGCCACCGCTGGTCCGCGGAGGTTTTTTGGCAAGAGAGCGAAATTCCAACGATCAATTCACCCGCCCGATCAGGCGTATTCTGGTCGGTGGCTTGGTGTTATCGTTATTTGCCCTGTTTTTATTGTGGCGGATTGACAGCCCAAGGGTGGAACGGTTTCGCGCTGCGCTAGTGGATCGGGTCGTGCCATCATTTGATTGGGCTTTGGTCCCGGTTACCAAACTGTCAGGCATGGTTCAGGGTTTTCAATCATACAATCGCATATACGAGCAAAACCAAGAACTTAGGCGCGAACTACTACAAATGAAGGCCTGGAAAGAAGCTGCCCTGCAATTAGAACAGGAAAACGCCAAACTGTTAGACCTGAACAACGTTCGACTGGACCCCAAACTAACATTCATAACGGGCGTCGTACTTGCCGATAGCGGTTCGCCATTTCGCCAATCTGTGCTGCTAAACATTGGCGCAAGGGACGGCATCGTTGATGGCTGGGCCACCACGGATGGGTTGGGTCTTGTGGGTCGGATATCGGGTGTTGGGCAAAATTCATCCCGAGTGATCCTGCTAACAGATTCAAACAGTCGGATACCAGTCACCATTCAACCTTCCGGGCAAAAGGCCATGCTTTTTGGTGACAATACTAATAGCCCTCCGATCGAATTTTTGGAAAGCCCTGAACTTATTCGCCCGGGTGATCGGGTAGTGTCATCCGGTGACGGCGCTGTTTTTCCACCCGGATTACTGGTCGGACAAGTTGAACTGGGACCAAATCGACGGCTGCGCGTGCTTTTGTCCGCCGATTATAGTCAGTTAGAATTCCTACGTGTGCTGCGCAACCAAACGACTGCAAAAGTTGAAAATCCGGGCGGGTTACTTATCCCCGCCAATCAAAGCGAAAATACTGAACCAGTTGTTGCTGAAACTAACGAGGCCGATGATGGTTGATCCAATCACCGCACGCCGTATCAGCTATTGGGGGCTATTTGTTCTGATCTGGCTTGTTATTTTGTTGATCCGTGTTTTGCCCGTAGACATTTCGGCCGGAGGTTGGCCAGGGCCAAACTGGACCATCCTACTGGCTTTTTCCTGGGTATTGCGCCGTCCTAATTTTGTACCGGTATTGTTAATCGCAATAGTTCTTCTGATTGAAGATATGATTTTCATGCGCCCCCCTGGCCTTGCTTCCGGGCTGGGATTAATAGGGCTAGAGTTCCTACGTGGACGGGCACAATTTTCCCGTGAACTGCCGTTTATGTTTGAATGGGGCATGGTCGCTACCACTATTTTTGGGCTAATGGTACTTCATCGGCTTTTACTTTCTATCTTTGTGATCACGCAACCATCGCTTGCTCTTGATATTATTTACTTTGTGATCACAATCGCCACTTACCCGCTTATTGTTATGATTTCATCGCGGTTGTTGGGCGTTCGACAGGCTGCCCCAGGCGAAGTTGACCAGTTCGGACACCCCATATGAACAACAAGCCTAATGACAACCAAGCCAGCAATCGTGTGGTATCGCGCCGGGCGTTAATATTGGGCGGGGTTCAATTGTCATTTATGGGGATATTAGGCCTGCGGATGCGTTTCATGCAGGTCGAACAGGCAGACCAGTTTCGCCTTTTGGCCGAGGAAAATCGCGTAAACCTCCGCCTGATCCCCCCGGTACGCGGACTAATTTACGACCGTTTTGGCGACATCATCGCGGAAAATGAACAAAATTACCGTGTGGTCATGGTACGAGAAGACGTCGATGACATTGAGGCCACGATTGCCCGATTGGCCCGACTGGTCGAATTGAACCCGGATGATCTGGACCGCGCCACCAAAGAATTGAAGCGACGCAGCCCGTTTGTCCCAGTAACCATCGCAGATCGTTTAAACTGGGAAGATTTTTCGGAAATAGCCGTGAACGCCCCGGCCCTGCCCGGTGTTACAACCGAGGTTGGATCTTCGCGCCATTATCCCCAGGGCGCTGATTTCGCACATGTGATCGGTTATGTCGGCCCTGTCAGTGACTATGATTTGGGAAAACTGGAAGACCCGGATCCGCTATTGCAGATTCCCAAATTTCAGATTGGCAAAGTCGGGGTTGAAACCAAGCTGGAATCCAAATTGCGCGGACGCGCCGGAACCCTGCGAATTGAGGTGAATTCCGCCGGTCGGGTGATGCGAGAACTTGATCGCCGACCCGGCATTCCCGGCGACAACCTTCAACTGACTGTAGACGCAATGTTGCAAAATTTTGTGCAAGCCCGCATCGGAAACGATAGCGCCGCCGCCGTTGTTATGGATGTGAACAACGGTGACGTCCTGGCCATCGGTTCAGCCCCCAGTTTTGACCCGAATAAATTTGTGCGCGGTATTTCAGTCGCTGACTATGCCGACCTGACAGAAAATGAATTTCGCCCGCTTGCAAATAAATCAATTCAAGGCGCTTACCCTCCCGGATCAACCTTTAAAATGGTTACTGCATTAGCCGGGTTGGAAGCTGGGGTAATTAATCAGGAAGAACGTATTTTCTGCGGCGGTTACAAACAATTAGGCAATCGTCGCTTCCACTGCTGGCGTCGCGGTGGTCACGGAAAAGTCCCCTTGATGGAAGCAATCTTTCAGTCCTGTGACGTATTCTTTTATGAAACAGCCGAACGGGTTGGCATTGAAAACATCACCAAGATGGCCAACAAACTTGGTCTTGGCATTCGCCACGACCTACCAATGTCGGCCATCCATAGCGGCATAACACCCACCAAAGCCTGGAAACGCGATTGGGCCAGTAAAGCCGAAGATCGCACTGCAAGCTGGTTGGTCGGGGATTCGCTGAATGCCGGCATCGGCCAGGGTTTTGTACTGACTTCTCCACTGCAACTGGCTGTTATGAGCGCCCGCATCGCCAGTGGAAAAGCGGTCGTGCCACGCCTGATCAAAACCATTAATGGTATAGAAACCGATATTTTGGAAACGGCTGAATTAGACATTAATCCCGTGCATCTAAAGGCTGTTCGCGATGGTATGATTGCGGTGTCAAATAAACAACGCGGCACCGCCTTCCGCTCTCGGATCATAGAAGAAGGCATGCAGATGGCCGGAAAAACTGGCACCAGCCAGGTGCGTAACATTACCGCCGCCGAACGGGCCAGGGGCGTTACCCGCAACCGCGATCTGCCCTGGAACCGGCGCGATCACGCATTGTTTGTGGCGTTTGCCCCCCACGCAGCACCAAAAATCGCCGTTTCGGTCGTGGTTGAACACGGTGGCGGTGGCTCAACCGCAGCGGCGCCAATTGCGCGTGATATTGTGCTGCAAGCGCTTTTCAAAGGCTTGCCGCCGCTAACCGCCTACCCTTCCAGCCAACGCGGTACGATCCAGGAACTGCATGAGAATTTAGAATTGCGCGATCCCACCGAAGTTTCCGACAGCCGGTTAAAGATATGAGCTATCTGGAATACAGAATGCGAACGGTCCCCACCGGGTTGCGCAAAATTCTGTACATGAATTGGCCGCTGGTGATTTTGGTTACGGCCGTTGCCTGCATTGGCTTTTTGATGCTGTACTCGGTGGCAGGCGGTTCCTATCTGCCTTGGGCAGAGCCGCAAATGAAACGTTTCGCATTGGGCATGGTAATGATGTTTGCGGTGGCCATGGTGCCCATTTGGTTCTGGCGCAACATCGCCGGGTTGGCCTATGGACTGTCGTTGTTTTTATTGATTTTGGTGGAATATATCGGGGTGACCGGCATGGGGGCTCAGCGTTGGATTGATCTTGGTTTCATGCGACTGCAGCCTTCTGAACTTGGAAAAATCACTTTGGTTATGGCTCTTGCCGCCTACTATGACTGGTTGAATATTGAAAAGACTTCGCGCCCCCAATGGGTGCTATTACCGGTCATCATGATCCTGGTCCCAACGTTTCTGGTCTTAAAACAACCGGACCTGGGCACAGCAATTCTAATGGGCGCTGGCGGCGGCATCATGATGTTTCTCGCTGGTGTTCATTGGATATATTTTGCGATTGTTATCATTCTTGGTATTGCGGCGGTCTGGATCGTTCTGGCAACACGGGGCACGGAATATCAACTTCTTAACGACTATCAATACCGCCGTATTGACACCTTTATCGACCCGGCGAATGATCCTCTTGGGGCAGGCTACCACATTACACAGTCAAAAATTGCACTTGGCTCTGGCGGCTGGACAGGACGTGGCTTTATGCAGGGTACCCAGAGTCGGCTGAATTTCTTGCCTGAAAAACACACAGATTTTATCTTCACAACTTTGGCCGAAGAATTCGGGTTCATTGGCGCCATATCACTGCTGACGCTTTATGGGTTGATCTTGTTTTTTTGTATCACTTCGGCACTGCAAAACCGTGACCGCTTTGGGGCTTTGATCACCCTTGGTGTTGGCGTCACTTTCTTTTTGTTTTTCGCAGTAAACATGTCGATGGTGATGGGATTGGCACCTGTGGTTGGTGTTCCCCTTCCGCTGGTAAGCTGGGGTGGAACGGCAATGCTGGTGTTGCTGGGCGCATTTGGCCTGGCACACAGCGCCCATGTCCACAGACCGCGGGAGAAAAGGTGACGATAAACGTTCAGTTCAGCGCCCGCCCTGACAGTTGGGATTATTTCAGGGAACCCCTGAAAACCGCGTTTGCTGGCCATGGCCTGAACGTTGCCCTTAGTCGTGACCACGACCCAGCCAGCGTAGAATACGTGGTTTACGCTCCACAATCCGGGCCACAAATGGATTTTCGTATTTTCCCCAATCTGCGTGCTGTTCTTGGCCTGTGGGCCGGGGTTGAACGGATTGTCAATAACGCGACACTGCAAGTTCCACTCGCTCGGATGGTGGATAGTGGCCTGCAAGAAGGTATGGTGGAATGGGTCACCGGGCATACGCTGCGGTACCATTTAAACATGGACGCCCAAATCACTGACCAAAATGGCGTATGGGATCGGGTTTATCCACCCTTGGCGCGGCACAGGCAGATTGGAATTCTTGGATTGGGCGCATTGGGCGGCGCCTGCGCATCTGCCCTGGCAGCCCTAAACTTTCAAGTAACAGGCTGGAGTAGGTCGCAAAAAACGTTGGACAACATTCGCTGTCTTTCTGGCCGCGACGGATTGGATGAGGTGTTGAAAACCAGTGAGATTCTAGTGCTCCTGTTACCTTTAACAGCCGACACCGATCGCGTAATTGATGCTCGCGCTCTAGCACTGATGCCAAAAGGGTCGCACATTTTAAACCCCGGGCGCGGCGCACTGATTGATGATGATGCCCTGATTGCATCCCTGGACAGTAGTCATATCGCCCATGCAACTTTGGACGTTTTTCGGGTTGAACCGCTGCCTGCAGATCATTTCTTTTGGCACCATCCAAAAGTTACTGTCACGCCGCACCTGGCCTCCGAAACCCGTGCCGATACTGCCGCGGCAGTTATCGCCGACAATATTCAACGTCACGAGGCCGGGCAAAAGATGAAGTTTCTGGTGAATAGAAAATCCGGGTACTGAATACTGGTAATAAATTTTAGTTGACAGTATTTCTATATTTCTAATATTCTAGAAATATGAAAATGAATGACACCCATGATTCTTCGCTGGAAGACGCCGCCTTGGCATTTTCCGCCCTTGGTTCAGAGCAACGCCTGGGGGTGCTGCGCGCCCTGGTGCGTGCGGGGCCTAAAGGCCTGTCAATTGGCGAACTTGGCGCTGCCACCGGGATCACCGGGGCGACACTAACCCACCATGTAAAATTCCTGACCCATGCCCAGCTTGTAAAGCAGGTTAAACAGGGCCGCTCGGTCATCTGCGCCGCTGTGGCCTATGACACGGTTCAGCGCCTTAGTGAATTTTTACTGTCAGAATGTTGTGCCGATGCGGGCGCACATGGCCATGACCATCACAGGGATCAATAATGTCTGACCTTAGCCCTTCACATACCCATTCCCACGGCCCGCAATCTGGGTTTTTAGGGTCAATCGACAAAACCTGGCTAGTGACGGGCGCAATCTATTTGCTGGTGGCAATCTTCGCCACCCACCAATTTTGGCCAACACTAAGTTTCACCATCGGCGCATTCGCCCAAACTTTCGTTTTTATTGCCTTTGCCGTTATGGCGATTGGCTACTTGCGGGCCAGCGGTGCAGAAGCCGTGGTTGCCAAGGCGTTTCAGGGCCGCGAGGTCCGTATGATTTTTGTTGCGGCTTTGGTCGGTGGTATAGCCCCGTTTTGTTCCTGTGAAGTCATTCCTTTTATCGCTGCATTGTTAGCCATGGGTGCGCCGCTATCGGCAGTGATGGCATTTTGGCTGGCTTCCCCGCTGATGGACCCAGCAATGTTCTTAATCACCTCCAGCGCTTTGGGTGTGGAATTCGCCATTGCCAAAACTCTGGCAGCGGTCGGACTGGGCCTGTTGGGGGGCTTTGGGGTCAAAGCCATGACCCCCACCGGGTTCTTTGCCAACCCTTTGAAAGAAGTTACAGCCACGGGCTGTGGTTGCGGCAGCAATAGTTTTGATGGCCAACCAGTTTGGAAGTTCTGGCAGGAACAGAAACGCCGTGAAGTGTTTCGCCGTGAATCCCTTAAAAATGGTCTGTTCCTGACAAAATGGCTGATACTTGCCTACACATTGGAAAGCCTGATGCTGGCCTATATTCCGGCTGATCTAATTTCTTCAGTGCTGGGCGGCGATGGATTTCAGCCAATATTTTTGGGCGCATTACTGGGCGGGCCTGCCTATCTGAATGGTTATGCAGCCGTACCCCTGATTGCTGGTTTGCTTGAACAAGGCATGAGTCAGGGTGCAGCGATGTCCTTTGTGCTGGCGGGTGGTGTCAGCTGTATCCCGGCGGCGGTGGCCGTCTGGGCATTGGTGAAGCCGCGAATATTTATTTCGTATCTTGGGTTTGCTTTTGTAGGGTCAATGATCGCCGGAACAATCTGGGCAGCGGTTGCCTAACAGACTGGTGTTTCTGCTAGCCCAGAAAATTCAGGATCAGCGTCGCACTTAATAGCACCGCAATCCAAATCACCATTGAACCAGTCGGCCAAACACTGGCCAAACGCCCCTCAGGCCCGTGGCTATGGTAAAGACCCGCAACGATATTGTTCATGCGCCGTTTCCAAAACCCCAACTTAGCGGTCCAAACAGCGGCTACGACTAAGGCCGTTTTGGCGATAACACGAGGGAAAAACCAACGGTAACTCCAGTCCGTATCCAAATTCACCGCCCGGATTTCCGGCGGATGGATACCAGTGCGCATCAACAGACCAAAGGCCAGCAGCGCAAATAAAAGCAGTTGCAATTGGCCAATAACATGGCTGGTGGTGTAGGGGATAAAATTGACCTCATAAGGCAACAAAGCATATAGCGGCGCAGGGTAGACACCAATGGCTATACACAGGAATGCCGTCAACCCCATGGCCAGCAGCATATGTGTTGGGGCTTCGGCCGGACGTTTACCGCTGTCATGGGCAAAGAACATGAAAAACGGGATTTTAATGCCGGAATGTGACAAGACCCCTGCTGAAGCAAAAATCAATGCCCCCCAAACGATATAGCGCCCTGCCCCCGCAGCCTCATCCAAAATCAACGATTTGGTGACGAAGCCCGAAAAAAGCGGGAAGGCTGAAATGGAGGCGGCTCCGACAAGACAAAATATCATTGTCAGTGGCATCGTGCGATACAGCCCGCCAAGTTCGGATGCTTTTGAAGTTCCGGTTCGAAACAGAACCGATCCAACGGCCATGAATAACAGGGCCTTGTACAGAATATGGGCAAAGGCGTGGCTTGCCGTGCCATTGATCGCCATTTCCGTGCCAATTCCGATGCCAACCACCATAAAGCCCAGCTGGTTGTTCAGGCTGTAGGCCAACACTCGGCGCAGGTCGTTTTCAATCTCGGCAAAAAAGATCGGAAACAACGTCATCACCACACCGATATAGATCAGAATTTCCGTACCAGCGAAACCACGCGCCAACGCGTAGATTGCCAATTTTGTGGTAAAGGCTGACAGGATCACGGTGCCGGTTACCGTCGCCGCCGGATAGCTGTCTTGCAACCAGTTATGCAGCAGTGGGAACGCCGCCTTGATGCCAAAGGCTATGAAAATCAGCCATGTGGCCGGGCTGCCCAGTGTCATCAGCTCAAACGAAATTGATCCGGTATCACGATAGAACAGGGCAACACCAGCAAGCAGGATCACCCCCGAACCAATCTGTATCAACAGGTAGCGCATACCAGTGAAATAGGCCCCCGGTGTTCGACGTGCCCAGATCAGGAAAACCGACGCAATAGCCGTGCCTTCCCAGTAAAAGAACAGTGAAATCAGATCACCGGCGAACACAGCACCGATCGCCGCGCCCGCATATAACAGGGCCGCGACTTGCTGCACTGTATCGCGTAAATGCCAAGCGTAAAGGTTGCCTAAAAACGCCGCCAGGCAGAAAATCAGCCCGAAAATGCGTGACAGCTTATCAACCCGCATCAGTTCGATATCAAAGCCAAAGAAAGCGGTTAGCGGGCTGACATCCATCGCCGCGCCCCATATTTGCAAGGCCGCAATGATGGGGACGAACAACATCCAGCTGGACCGGAACTTGCCAGCCGGTAGAAATGGCACAACTAACGCAGCAGCAAAAAACAGGAATGCGGTGGGGACCCCGTCAAGCATCATGGTCGACCTTGTCCAAACCTGATGCCGGGTAGTCCTCAGAATCAATTGCCTTGTCAGCGTAGAAATTTTCGGGGCGTTTTATCAAAACGCGAAGCGCCTTGGCCCCAAAGATCACAGCCGCAAAAGCAATGAAGCCAAAGACACCGAAAAAGCCCGGTAGATGTTCCATTTCGAAGTGACCGTGTTTTTCAAAAGTGAAATCATACAGAAACAGGCCCAAACAAATCGCTCCCAGAATCCAGAACAATTTATTGGCACTTCCGGGCCGATCCACCCATAGCAGCAGGCGTCCAATCAAAGGGAACTTATTTGGATCATCTGGCATTCTTTCCCCTTTCATGGCGTTTGAACAATTGGTTGCAAAAATTCCTGCACGTTGGAAGCAAAGAAGAACAGCAAGAAACAACCAAACGCAGTGATCGCCGGGGGTAGCCAGCATAGCAAAGGTGCCTCTGATATACCGTGGCGAACATCCGGGTCAGGTGATTGCAGGAAAAATCCACGTCCAATAATTGGCAAAAGGTAAGCCACATTCAGCAAGGAACTAACCATTAGCACCGCAATCATTATCTGCTGCCCGGTGTCAGCGGCCCCCAGGATCAGCAACCATTTTGACCATGATCCCCCTAAAGGCGGTAGCCCTATGATTGAAAGCGCCCCAATCAGGAACGCCCCAAATGTAATTGGCATAAGACGGCCCAGCCCGTCCATTTGGCTGACAAGGGTTTTGTGGGTCGCTACATAAATTGACCCTGCACACATGAACAAAGTGATCTTTCCCAAAGCATGGGTAGCAATATGCATTCCGCCACCAAGGGCACCCATGCTTGTGGCCAAGGCCATGCCCAAAGTGATGTAGGCAAGCTGAGAAATCGTTGAATAGGCCAGTCGGGCTTTCAGGTTGTCCTTTGTCAGCGCCACAACCGACGCAGCAATGATGGTATAGGCAGCCAGCCACATCAACCATTCAGACGCACCTGTTTCAGCCAGAAAATCAATTCCGAAGATGTAGATGCCCACCTTAAGTAGGGTAAACACGCCCGCCTTCACCACTGCCACTGCATGCAACAGCGCCGACACCGGCGTCGGAGCCACCATGGCAGCAGGTAGCCAGCGGTGAAAAGGCATCAGCGCCGCCTTGCCTATCCCGAATGCATATAACCCCAACAGCACAGCCACCATCGGCCCGGCAATATGGCCTGATAAAATGCCACCGCGGGTAAAATCCAACGTTCCGGCAATTGTGTATGTCCAGATCACTGCCACCAACAGCAACCCGATAGAGGTACCCATCAAAATGCCCAGATAGGTGCGCGCGCCGCGTATCGCCTCAGGCGTGCCCTTATGGGCCACCAGTGGATATGTTGAAAGTGTCAGTATCTCGTAAAACAAAAACAGTGTGAACATATTGGCCGAAAAAGTCAGGCCCATAACGGCCGCTATGGCCAATGAAAAGCTGGCGAAAAACCGGGGATGGTTTTCTTCATTGTTGCCGCGCATATAGCCCACGGCGTAAATATGGGTTAGTATCCACAGCCCCGATGCCACCAGTGCAAAAAGCAGGCCAAGCGGTTCAACATTAAAGGCAATCGACAGCCCCGGCAGTACTTCAAACAGGGTAAGCGGCGCGGTCGTCCCGTTGCCCACATTGCTAAGGATCGTCATCACCGCGGCAAAAGTAGCAAACGCCGCCCCCAGGGTGACGCCATCACGCAAATCCGGCGCATTTCGCAGCAACAGATTAAGCACAGCCGCCCCGGTCGGGATAAGTATGCTTAGGATGATCGCAGTGTTCGTATCCATCTACGGCCCCCCTGCCCCAATTCCCGGCAGAAAACCTGCAGACGCCGCCTGTGCAGCGGCCAGTGTGATCTTGGTATTCAGACCGAAATATATCGTGGCAACGGCCATTGTCCAAAGCGGGATCAACATGGTCAGCGGTACTTCCTGGCGGATCGCTCCGGTTGCCGGTTGTTTCATGTAAAGCGTTTCAACCACCCGCCAGACATAAATAACCGCCAACAATGATGAAGCTACGATAAGCAAAGCAATGGGCCACCAACCCTTTTCCAATGCCCCCTGCACCAATATCCACTTGCTGATAAAACCTGCGGTTCCTGGGATGCCAATCAGGCTAAGTCCGGCAATGACGATGGCAAAACTGGTAAACGGCATGGTTTTTCCCATGCCCTCAATCCGCCCATAAAAAGAGCTGCCAGACCGAAACACCAGCGCTCCGACCCCCATGAACAAGGCGGCTTTGGTGATCCCATGGTTGAAAAGATGCACAATGGCAGCAGTTAATCCGGTTTGTGACAGCAGGCCAATTCCAAGCAATATATACCCAATCTGGGCAACACTTGAATAGGCCAGCATACGTTTCAGATCGTTCTGGAAAACCGCTATCAGTGACGCTGCAAACATGGCCAGCACCGCTAACGGGATCAAAAGATATTTCAATGCCGACAGCCCAAACAGGAATTCCGGCTGAAACACCGTGAACATGAACCGCATCAGCACATAGATCGCGACTTTGGTAGCCGTTGCCGCCAAAAACGCCGTCACCGCAGATGGCGCATAGGTATACGCATTGGGCAACCACAGGTGCAGCGGGTAAATCGCGGCCTTCAGACCCATACCGACAACAATGAACGCGAATGCCGTCTGGGTGGTTCTGTCCGAGCCGTGGATCGAAATGTAACTGGCAATATCTGCCATATTCAAGGTGCCGGTTCCCGCATACAAAAAACCGATACCTATGACAAAGAACGTCGCCCCTATGGTGCCCAAAATCAGGTAATCATAGGCCGCGGTCAGGGCCCTTTTATCGCGCTTGGCCCCCATGGAGACCAAGACATACGTGGATAGCGAAGAGATTTCGAGAAACACAAAAACATTGAAAGCATCGCCGGTGGCCACAACCCCCAGCAGGCCGGAAAGGCACAACAAATACATAGTATAGAAAAGCGTATGATGGCGCGCTGGTATTTCTGATTTGATACTTTGGTGAGCAAAAGGCAGAATAATCGTACCTATAGCTGCCACCAGCAACAACACAAATGCATTGGCCGCATCAATACGGTATTCAATGCCCAAGGGCGGTGCCCAACCCCCGATTTCATAAGAAATTACACCGCTATCAAGCACTGTTAACAATAAGGACAGCGCAATCAGAAAGGCGCTTAGGGCAGCGATAAACGCAATCCCCCAGGCAAGTTTTCGCGAACCGATTAACACAATCAAAGGCGCAGCAATAAATGGCACGATCACCTGTAAAATTGGCAAGTGATCCGATAGAGTTCGGGCCACGTGGGCGGTATCACCCGACATTAAGCGCGCCCGCCCATAGACTGTCCATGGGCACGGTTTTCATCCTGTACCATGGCAAATTCAATGCCCAACAATTCATCTTCTTCAATGGTATCAAATTCTTCACGTATTCGCAGGATCAATGCCAACCCCAAAGACGTCGTCGCAATACCCACCACAATCGCGGTCAGGATCAAAACATGGGGCAAAGGATTGGAATAGATTACATTCGGGTCAATGTCGCCATGGGCCGGAAAAATCGGCGCAGTCCCGCCCGTGATCTTACCAAGCGAGATGTAAAACATGAACACAGCGGTCTGAAAAATATTCAGACCCACGATCTTTTTCACCAGATTGCCCTTGGCTACTACAATGAACAACCCAGTCATCATGAGCACGGTGAACAGCCAGTAATTCAGGTGGCCGATAAAAAATTCCCAGCTCATCACCATTCCTCGTCGCTAATACGCGGAGGTCGACCGGCAAAGGCATAGTAAATCGCGATCATTACGCCTGTCACTGTGATACCTACTCCTGCTTCTACAGCAAGAATACCGGTATGCTGGCCATGGGATGGGTGCTCGGGTGAAAAAGCACCATAGTCCAGATAATCAAAGCCAAAAAGCATGCTGACAATACCTGTGCCCGCATAGACCAAAACGCCCAATGCCATTAGCCGATGAACCATCCATGTCGGAAACACCGCCTGAACCTTTCGCAGACCAAATACGATGCCATACAAAATGAATGCGACAGCCATAATCACCCCGGCTTGAAAGCCCCCGCCCGGTGAATAGTCACCATGAAATTGAACGTAAAAAGCAAACAGAATTATAGCACCAACCAACAGCTTAGTCACAACCCTTAGGATTAAATGGTGTCGCATCAACTGTTTACCTCCGGGTCTTCATCTTCCTCATCTTCACGTCTGCGGCGTCCTTGTAACCCAGATATCAGTACCAACACGCCTGCCCCAGCCGTAAAAACAACAGCCGTTTCACCAAGCGTGTCATAGCCCCGATAACTGGCCAATATCGCTGTCACAACATTTGGCACATCGATGTCATGGGGGCTGTTTTCCATGTACTGGGCAGCCACACCCAACTGAGCGGGCGCATTGGCGTCACCAAAATTTGGCATATCCAGCGTGCCATAAATAATCGCAGCACCCGTGATGGTTACAACTGTCAGAGGCAGCACAATGGAACGACTGGACTGTTTTTCGGTGCGCGATGTCAGGGCAAGCGTGGCCAACATCAAAACGGTCGAAATCCCCGCGCCAACCGCAGCCTCAGTAAAGGCCACATCGACCGCATCCAGCGTTACAAATAGTAATGCGGACAACAGACTGAAAACCCCGGAAAGCATCACCATGGCAAACAGGCGGCGAATGGTGACAACGGCAATGGCAGTAGCCACCAACATTGTGAACAAAACCAAATTGATTAGTGTTTCAATCATCTAGCGCCTCGGACCTAACAGTATCTTCGCCATCAAGTTGATCCGGCAATGCACCTGAAAGGTCTTTACTTTCCGTTGGGCGAAGTCCGGTTACCAGCGCCGCATTGGCAATCGCGTGCGTTGATGTGGGACCGGTGATGAATAGAAAGGCGCCAATAATCAATAGCTTGACAGTAATCAATGTTGTACCGGCCTGCAGGCACATGCCAACAATCAGTAGTATTGCACCCGCAGAATCTGTGATGGATGCGGCATGCAAACGCGACCAGAAATCCGGGAACCTTAACGTCCCGACTGCTCCTATGACCACGAACACAGAACCCGAGACTATGAAAATCCAACTTAGGATCAGGATAGCGGTTTCTATCATTGCGACGCTTCCTGATCATCTTGAAACTGGGAGATATCGCCAATAGCGCGGTATCGGAAATACTTTAGAATCGCGATGGTTCCGACAAAATTAATAAGCGCATAAAGCAATGCAATATCCAAAAAATCAGGCCTACCATTTAGGAACCCAAGTGCGCCGATGAAAAGAACTGTATGGGTGCCAAAAGAATTCACTGCTAAAACCCGGTCATATAGCGTCGGGCCGGAATACAACCTGATCAACACCAGAACCATTGCGACGAACAGGGCAACAATTACCAGGACAAACACTAGGAACCTCCGCCCAATTCGGTCGCCGTTACTCGAGCGTCCATGTCGGCAATTGCCACCAGATCATTGTCAGTAAATGCCAATGCATGAACCAGAAAATGATCGCCCTCCGTTTCCACGGTAATTGTACCCGGTGTCAACGTGATAGAGTTTGCAAATGTAACCTGTGCCAGATCGAATTTTTGGGTATTGTACACTTTGAAAAGATGTTGGCGAATGGGCATATCCCGTGACAGAATAATCTTAGTGACAGTCCAATTCGCCCTAGCGATTTCCCCCAGCAGCCAAAATAAATATCCAACAAATTTCAATGGAGCCAACTGGACAACAAATTGGTCGCCATCAAACATATCCATACGTCTGATAACAAAAACAACGCACAAAACCGATGCCAGTCCAAGGCCGATCAACAGCGGCTCAAACAGACCCGACATAAGCAACCACAATGCAAACAGGATCAATATTGTTCCAAGAGTTCGCAAGCCGCCATCCCTTTGCTCTTTGGCCGGTCCTATCGCGCTAATGTTTGGACGTCAATCAAACGAAAACAGCCTACCCCGGCTGGTTTCAGACCCAAATTACGCAAATTATTGCCTACAGTACCAATTGTCTTTGTACCCTATTGTCATGTAGACACATAGTGCAGGCAGAATGGCCATTAAAGGTCATCATTAACTAATCCCACTTAAGGGATAATGAGGCTAAAACCGCGCAGGGGCATTTGAATGCTCGAATTCAACAACGTCAGCAAGTCCTTTTGGACCGGCAAACAAAGGAAGGTCATTCTTGACCGCGCCTCTTTTCGTGTTGAATTGGGTAATTCTCTTGGCATCCTAGCCCCTAATGGCACTGGAAAATCTACCATTATCAACATGATGGCAGGATTGGAAAAACCCGATGAAGGCGAAATTCGTAAGTCTTGCCGCATCTCATTTCCGCTGGGATTCATGGGCGGCGTAGTTAATAAACACACTGCTCGTGAAAACGCGCGTTTTGTTGCGCGCCTTTACGGGCTTGATCCGGACTATATGGAAGCCTTTACAAGGTGGCTGACGGGCATAGAAGAATACTACGATATGCCAGTGGGGACATTCAGCGCAGGCATGCGTTCCAGATTCAGCCTTTCGCTTCTGTTAGCCTTGGAATTTGATATATACTTAATTGACGAAGGCATGCCGGGAACGCAGGACGCCGAATTCAACAGAAAAGCAGGTACTATTCTGCGCGAACGTCTGGAAAATGCGACAGTGGTTATCGTTTCACATCAGGCTTCAACTTTAGAAAAATTCTGCCGTTCTGCGGCGGTAATGAAAGACGGGCAATTTTACATGTTCGATACTCTTGAAGAAGCAAAGGCACTTTATGACTACGAAACCTAAGGGCAAAAAGTTCCGTATCCGTCGAGGCGGCTCATTGGCTGAGCCCCTAAAAAATGACAGCACTGACGCCCCAAAAGCGACAGCTGAAACCGGTAAGCCAGTATCCGATGGCAGTGAAATGTTTCCCAAGGCGGAAGACGGCTTTGGCAGCGAAAAATTTCCAACGGCCAAGCCGCAAGAAAAACAAACTCCTAAAGAAATTGCCCGTGATATTAAGGCAATTGAAGAAGAAAAATTAACAGGCCGCCAGTTACGTATGGCACGTCGTGTTTCAATTAAACATGGATTGGAACCAAGTTCCGATTTTGATGCCGTGCGTCTTTTGCGATTGAAAGGCATAGATCCATTCAAGCGATCCTCAAATCTGGAATTGGTGGTTCCAGACCAAAAAGAGGGTGACGCCGACAAGAACCTGCCCAAAAAAGTCGATAAAGATAATCTGCCTTCCACAGATGTCATGACTGAAGACGTTCGCGCCCGTGAAATCCTTATTATTCAACGCGATATTGCCAAACGTCGGCGTCGCCAAACAATGTTGTTGTTCTCAAGGTTGGCCGTTTTTGTGTTTCTCCCAACATTTCTGGTGGGCTTGTTTTACCAAACATTTGCAACGCCACTTTATGCGACCAAGTCCGAATTCCTGATCCAACAGGCTGATGCCCAGGCTGGTGGCTCGCTGGGGGGGTTGTTCTCGGGCACCGGTTTTGCGACATCGCAGGATTCAATAACTGTTCAAAGCTACCTGCAATCCAGGGAAGCGTTGCGAAGACTTGAAACTGATATCGGTTTCAAAAGTCATTTTGCCCAAGATGACATAGACCCGTTCTTAAGGCTGGATAAAGACAGCACCAATGAAGCTGCCTATCGTCTGTACAAACGCATGGTGAAAATCGGCTATGACGCGACCGAAGGCCTTGTGAAGATGGAAGTGATCGCTGCCGATCCACAGGTCAGTGAACAATTTTCGCGCGCATTAATTACCTACGCCGAAGAACAGGTGGACAACCTGACTCAACGACTTAGGGCGGATCAGATGCAGGGCTCACGCGATAGCTTTGAAGACGCTGAAAGTAAAATGCTGGAATCACAAAACCGGGTGCTTGAACTGCAAGAAAAATTGGGCGTTATAGATGCCGCAACAGAAGCCGCCGCCCTGATGGGCCAGATCACCACATTTGAAACTCAGCTGCAGGAAAAGGGGCTCCAGTTACAACAACTACTTGATAACGCTAGCCCCAATCAAGCTCGGGTAGACGGTGTGAAAGGCGACATCGACAGGTTACGGCAATTGGTTTTTGAATTGCGTGCGCAACTGACACAGGGCGGCAATGATACCGCGTCGCTTGCCCGTATCAGCGGTGAGATGCGGATCGCCGAAATTGATTTGGAAACCCGCCAACTGATGATGCAACAGGCGTTGCAACAACTGGAAACTGCACGAATCGCGGCAAACCGCCAGGTGCGTTACCTATCGCTTGGGGTCAGTCCGATTGCACCGGACGAACCCAGCTACCCGCGGAAATTTGAAAATACACTCGTGGCTTTCTTTATTTTCAGCGGTCTCTATTTGATGGCATCTTTGACGGCCTCGGTGTTGCGTGAACAGGTGTCTGCCTAGATGAAAACCATAAAGATTGGGAAACAATCTGTCAGCAATGATCTACCGCTGACGTTGATCGCTGGCCCCTGTCAGTTGGAAAGCGCAGACCACGCACAAATGATAGCGGGGCAGCTGCAAGAAGCCTGTAAGACCGCGGGTGCCCAGCTGATATTTAAAGGTTCTTTTGACAAAGCCAACCGCACATCCCTTAACGGCGAACGGGGGTTGGGTATCCAAGAAGGGCTAAAGGTTTTGGCCGGGGTTAAAGAACAATTTGATATCCCGGTACTAACCGACATTCATTCACCCGACCAATGTGATGAAGTAGCTGATGTTGTGGATGTTTTGCAAATACCGGCTTTCTTGTGCCGCCAAACTGATCTGTTGCTCGCTGCCGGAAATACCGGCGCAGTGGTCAACATCAAAAAGGGTCAGTTTCTGGCCCCCTGGGAAATGCCAAACATTGTTACTAAGATTGAAAGCACAGGGAACAATAAAATTCTGCTGACCGAGCGCGGAACTTCCTTTGGCTACAACGCCTTAGTCGTCGACATGCGCGGCCTGCCGGAGATGATGAAATCAGGCTACCCCGTGGTAATGGACGCGACCCATGCCGTGGCGCAACCCGGCGCATTGGGGGCCTCATCTGGCGGACAACGGGAATTTGCGCCTGTGCTTGCCAGAGCAGCCGTTTCACTGGGAATTGCTTCAGTTTTTGTCGAAACCCATCAAGATCCGGACAATGCCCCAAGCGATGGACCAAATATGATTCATTTGCACCACATGCCTGCCATACTTAACGGGTTAATGGCATTTGATCGGCTTGCCAAGACAGATCCGGTACGTCTGTAGTATTTGATATCAAAGGATTTTTCCGTGACAAAACCCCAAAACAATGTTTCACAAAATACTTGGGAATTTCTACGCGACGCGATGATTACACCAACCGGCTTTCGCGAATATGACGCCCGCTGGAAGTACCCTGATGACATTAACTTGCCCGGCATTACCGCCTTGGGCTTGGGGCTTGGGACACAGATGCGCAACCGCGGTATCGAGCCCGTTATTGCTGTGGGAAACGACTATCGGGATTATTCACTTTCTATCAAAAACGCACTGATGCTGGGCCTGATGCAGGCCGGAATACATGTGAAGGACATCGGCCCCGCCCTGTCGCCAATGGCTTATTTCAGTCAGTTTCATCTGGATGCCCCAGCCGTCGCCATGGTAACTGCTTCGCACAATCCAAATGGCTGGACAGGTGTTAAAATGGGTTTTGAACGCCCGTTAACCCATGGCCCCGACGAAATGAACGAACTGAGGGACATCGTACTTGGCGGCCACGGCAAACCCCATGCTGGCGGTAGCTACGAATTTGTCGAGGGCGTTATGGACGCCTATCTGGACGACCTGGTGGGTGATTTCAAAATGACCCGAAAGCTAAAGGTAGTCTGTGCCACAGGAAACGGAACGGCGTCGGCATTTGCACCAAAAATATTTGAACGGATCGGTGTCGAAGTTGTTCCTTTGCATACCGGGCTTGATTACACTTTCCCCCATTACAACCCAAACCCCGAAGCCATGGAAATG
Source organism: Paracoccaceae bacterium (assembly GCA_965224795.1). Lineage (GTDB taxonomy): Bacteria > Pseudomonadota > Alphaproteobacteria > Rhodobacterales > Rhodobacteraceae > NVTR01. The sequence continues at coordinate 908,448 of CBDDAE010000001.1, forward strand.
CTGCATGACATGTCCGACGCCGTGAGGGCGTCAGGCGCGGATCTGGCACTTGGTTTTGATGGCGATGGGGACAGATGTGGTGTGGTAGATGACACCGGGGAAGAGATTTTCGCTGACAAAGTCGGTGTAATCATGGCCCGAGATTTCGCTCGGCTTTATCCCGATTCAACTTTTGTTGCGGACGTAAAATCCACGGGCTTGTTTGCCTCTGACCCTGAACTGAAGAAACATGGCGCCAAGGCCGATTACTGGAAAACTGGCCATTCCCATATGAAACGCCGCGTAAAAGAAATTGGTGCATTGGCCGGCTTCGAAAAATCAGGCCACTACTTTTTGGCTGAACCGATTGGCCGCGGCTATGACTGCGGCATGCGTGTTGCCGTTGAAATGTGCAAACTACTTGACCGCAACGCAGATAAATCCATGTCGGATTTGCGCCGTGCACTACCGGTTACCCATTCCTCGCCGACAATGTCGCCCTTCTGTCCGGACACCGAAAAGTATGATGTCTTGGCCCGCATCGTGCAGCGACTTCAGGACCACTTTGCTTCTGGTGGTAAGTTGGCTGGCCGTACAATCGATCAAATCGTCGCCGTGAATGGAGCCCGTGTCATTCTGGACAATGGGGCCTGGGGATTGGTGCGCGCATCGTCCAACACGCCCAACCTTGTTGTTGTCTGCGAAAGCCCGGAAAGCGATGACGAGCTACGTCAGATTTTCAAAGAAATTGACGGCTTTATCCGAACCGAGTCATCTGTTGGGGAATATGACCAACAGCTGTGATAAATTGGGGTGCGAAAACACTTGAAAATTGCAAAAACGGGGCTTGATTGCACCGCCCCGAACCCGTAACTACCCGTTCACAGTTGGGGTGTAGCCAAGTGGTAAGGCAATGCTTTTTGGTAGCATGTATCGTAGGTTCGAATCCTACCACCCCAGCCACGCACCTCCAGTAGCTGAGAAGCGGTTAGCTTGCAGGGCAATTGTCTTGTATGTCCACTTCATTTGATGACGGACAGTATGGACACTTTCAAAACTTCAAGAGCGACCCGTCCAAAGCATAACTTCTTCCCAGCAGGCAAGTATTGCCGCACCAAATTCATCTATCTGGGCGTCAGTTTTCGTGGTTGATGAAAACGACAGCCGCATGATGGTTTCATCGCGCCACTGCGCTTCCTTCACAAACCAGCGCCCATCTTTTTGCAATGCCTCTACAACTGCTACGGTGCGCGCCACACCGGAATCCGGGTCCTCAAACACCAGTGATACCTGGTTAAGGACAACATTGTGCAGCAAGCGAATGCCCGGGACCGCAACCAATATTTTAGCCAATCGGGTGGCGTTATTGCAGTTACCATCAACGATCTCACGTACACCGGCTCGCCCCAATGACTGAAGCACAGCCCAAACAGAAAATCCGCGCGCACGCCTTGATAATTCCAGCGAATAGTATGTGGGATTGCGCCCGTCCTCAGGTGTCTCATTCAGATAGCCTGCCGTCATCGCCATGGCCCGGCAATGGGCATCTTTATTTTTGACAAATGCAAATCCGGAATCAAACGGCACCTGCAACCATTTATGGCCATCCACCGCCCAGGAATCTGCCTTTTCAACACCGGCGCAAAGGTGGGCATGGGTTGGGCTTGCACTTGCCCAAAGTCCAAAAGCGCCATCAACGTGCAGCCACGCCGCATGTTTCAGGGTCAGGTCACCGATTTCGTCCAGGTTATCACAGGCGCCGGTATTGATGTGGCCACTTTGGGCAATTACAATTGACGGGCAGTTCAATTTGGCCAGTTTTTCCGCCAGATCATCAGGGCGCATACGCCCGTCGGCATCTGCCTTGATCCGATGCAGACAATTTGAACCAAATCCAAGATAGCGAAGTGCGACAGATATGGCTGAATGTGCTTCTTTACTAAGTAATACCGGGATCTCGGGGGCACCAAACATACCCTGTTTTTCCAGATCCCAGCCCTGACGATGTAAAATTTCGGACCGGGCAGCTGCCAGACCGATGAAACTCGCCACAGTAGCACCGGTTGTAAATGCAAAAGACGACTGGGCTGGCAGGCACAGCAGGTCGATCAGATATTTGCCGGCTATCTCTTCGGCAATTGCCGCAGATGGGGCCGTTTGGTATATTGCTGAATTCTGTCCCCAGGCTGACGTCAGCCAATCAGCAGCTGTACCCACCGGGTCAGACGCCCCCATAACCCAGCCATAAAAAGCGTCGCCAGATGCGGCCACCAACCCGGCCTCTGCTGCATCGGCGAGTTGAGTTAGCACTTCGTTTCCGGGGCGCGGGTGTTCAGGTAGCCCTGTGTCAAACAAAGCGCGCAATTCTTCGGTATTGGCACGTGGGTACGGGTTTTGTTCATTAACGGTTTGGCGATATGCCATTCCGCGTTGCGCCGCCAGTTGCAGATAGTCTTGTTCAGTCATTTGAAATAATTCCTGCCAGAAATTGTGAATTTGGCTGAAACCAGGGTAGCTGGCCCTGGTTTCAGCCGATGGATCAGCCCCTTAGCGTGGATGCAACCAGGTTGGCAGGAACCCGTATGCGTCCGGGGTGTTGGACTGATCGTAAGTGACCGAGTTTTCTGTCAGCAGCTTTTTCAGGCTGCCATCGTTGAAAGCATCAAAAGTTTCGGTACAGCCGCCAATGTGTTTGCCACCGACAAATATCTGCGGGATCTTTGGCGCATCGATCAGTTCGCGCAAAGCTGCCCGAATATCGCCGCCAAGGTTGTCTTTCTGAAAGGCTACTGAATCAAGATCGATGGATTTGAACGGAATACCCACTTCGCCAAACATCTTACGCACCGACCAGCAGAATTCGCACCATTCAAGCGCGAACATGACAACCGGGGTCTTGGGGTCTTTGATGGCAGCATTAACAAAATCAATCGCTTCCGGCTTGGCCGCGGCAAATTTTATGGTTTGCGCCGCAGGGGCCGCAGCAACATCAAAGCGAAAACGTGGCGTGGATTGCGATACGGTCACTTCAGCCTCGTTCATCTCGGCAGACACACCGTCAAACAGTGCGGTCGACAAATAACGTTCGCCAGTGTCCGGCAGCATGCACAGGATGGACGAACCTTCCGGGGCATCCCTGGCAACCTCAAGTGCCGCCGCAAAGGTTGCCCCGGCTGAAATTCCGCAAAAAATGCCCTCTTTCCGGGCCAGTTCCTGCGCCAACCGCAGGCTTTCGGCGCCATCAACACCGACTATTTTGTCCACCAGTCGCTGTTCCAAAACATCGCCCGCCAGTTTCGGAATGAAATCAGGTGACCAGCCCTGCATCAGATGCGGGCGGAAATTCGGGTGGCTGACACTGGGCAGACCATCATCCAAAAATTGCTGTGCGATGCCTGAACTAAGCATCGCAGAATTGTTTGGCTCACAGGCAACGATTGTTGTGTTTGGGCTTTCAGCTTTCAGAACCCGGGAAACACCTTTCAGGGTGCCGCCGGTACCAAAACCGGTCACCCAGTAATCCAGCCCGCGTTCATCAAAATCGCTAAGAATTTCACGCGCCGTGGTGGCGCTGTGAACATCGGGGTTGGCCGGTGTTTCAAACTGGCGACACAGGAACCAGCCGTGCTTTTCTGCCAGTTCCATCGCCTTGGCCAACATGCCCGTGCCTTTTTCAGACGCCGGGGTCAGGATGACTTTGGCACCAAGATAGCGCATCATCTTACGCCGCTCGACGCTAAAATTTTCCGCCATAGTGATGACCAGCGGATAGCCTTTTTGTGCGCAAACCATCGCCAGTGCGATACCGGTATTGCCGCTGGTTGCTTCAACCACCGTTTGGCCGGGCTTTAGTGAACCGTCTTTTTCAGCCGCCTCAATGATGCCAAGTGCCAGGCGGTCTTTTACAGACGCCATTGGGTTAAATGCTTCGACCTTGACGTACATATCGACGTGATCCGGGGCCAGCTTGCTGATCCTGACCACCGGCGTGTTGCCGATGGTTTCAAGAATGTTGTTATATAGTTTTGCCATTTCGGGTGTCTCCTGGGCAGATGTATGAATTTCTTGCCCCGTTATGCGCCGATGGTCGTGAGCGGACTGTCATCTTAGCACTGGCTGTGCGTGAAAAAACCGTCAAAATCAATATTATTGGCAGCATGGTGCTTGGATTCAGTCAAATTTGAAACTACCGCACACAATAATAACTTTACCACTTCAGGCAGCAATGCCAGTCTGTGACGGCGGATGGGGGACTTAATGTCGGAAATTAGTGTTGGTGTATTTGGCGGGTTGGATGTGACAGGCCCGGATGGTACGTCCATTGCTGTGTCGGGCAATAAGCAACAGGCGTTGCTGGCGTATTTGGTAATGAATACTGACAATCCGCCGTCGCGCGACCGGGTTATGACCTTGCTTTGGGGGGATCGTTTTACCGATCAGGCACGCCAAAGCTTGCGTCAGGGATTGTCGAAATTACGCCAGGCCATTGACCCTGACGGCATCGGTATCATCGTTACGGAAAATGACCGACTGGCAATTAATCCCGATCTTGTGGATGTGGATTGGGTAAAGTTTCAGCTCGCCGCCGCAAAAAGCACACCCCAGGCAGATGCACAGGCCGTCGACCTATTCTGCTGCACATTGCTTGACGGATTGTACGTTCGTGAAGCCGCGTTTGACGAATGGTTGTTAGCGGAACGTGTCCGGATGAGCGAGGTTGCCTTTCCGGTATTTGAACGCCTGGCAGCCTTTCATTTGAAAAATTCTGATCAGGCAAAATCCCAGGCGACTGCGACCCAGTTAATAGAAATTGATCCACTTCGGGAAAGTTCACACCGGTTGCTCATGCGTATTCTTGCCCAAAGCGGACAACGTGCAGCGGCAATCAAACAGTATAATAATTGTGCAGAATTACTGAAACGGGAACTGGAGGTAGAACCTGATCCGGAAACCCAGCAGTTGCTTGCGGATATCAAGAACCCGGCACCGGTGCCGTCGGACACGTCGGATAAGTCAGCCCAAAAGGACCAGACAAGTAACGTCGCGAAGGTTGGGGCTGAATCCTCTCGTGTGCGAATTTCAGTCCTGAACTTTATCTGCTCTGCTGATGGATCAGAAATCGCAGAATTTGCTGACGGCCTGTCTTGGGAAGTCAACAGTTCGCTGACACGGTTTCGCTGGTTGGAGGTAGTTGCCCAGCCGCCGTCTGATGCGGATGTGCCGACATTGCCGCAGTTGCGAAAAATGGCGACGACGCAAAATGTCAGTTATGTGGTTCAGGGAAGCGTGCGCGAACTTAGCGAAATTCTGCGCATAACGCTTCAACTGGTGGATATTGAAACCGGAAAGTATGTACTGGTCCAACGATACGACCGGCCCAAAACCAATCTGTTTGATATGCAGGACGAATTGTCCGAGGTCATGTCCGCGTCCATCGAAAGCGAATTGGTGGCCTATGAAGGGGAAAGGGTAAAGTCACTTGGCAGCGACGCGCTTAATGCCTGGGATTCCTATCATCTGGGATTGGCTGTTCAGTATGAATTTAGCATTGAAGGCAATTCAAAGGCGCAATCACTGTTTCGCCGCGCCATCGCACAAGACCCGATGTTCGCCGCCGCCCATGCCCGGCTTTCATATGCCATGGTGTTGAGCGCCGTTTATTTTGAAGCCGATGAAACCTCTGGTCTATTGGATGAGGCACTTGAACTTGCCCACAAGGCCACGCGCCTGGATGATCAGGATGCAGTGGCCCGGTTTGCCTTGGGTCGCGCGCATTTGGCACGCGGTGAATATCGCCGATCAATCACCGAACTGGAATACGCAATTGAACTTAATCCCAGCATGGCCCAGGCCCATTGTGGGTTGGGGGATTCACTGGCCTATTTGGGGCGCGCTGAAGAAGCGATACCCAATTTTGAAGAAGCAGTACGCCTTAGCCCCCATGATCCGCACCGTTGGGCATTTTCGATGTATGCAGCGATTGCCTGTATTTTCAACGGTGAATATGAACAGGCCGAGGATTGGGCCCAAAAATCCGTCCGGGTAGCAAATTCGCACTATTTGGCAAATGCCGCCATGGTGTCGGTTCTGGGTCATCTGGGCCGGACAGATGCGGCCCGCGATGCAGTTCAGGAATTGCTAGAGCTGAAGCCAGATTTCACCTGCGATTTTGCACGCGAGCGGCTGTTTTACCTGCGCGACGAAAAACAGATCGACCGGTACGTGCAAGGGCTGAAACTGGCCGGTGTGCCCTGCGAAGCGGACTAATTTCAAAGCACGAAAAAGGGCGCCCGGAATACGGACGCCCCAGATTTCGGGATGTGAGAACCGGTTCTTACATCAGAACCTGTGCACCATTATCAACAAAGGCAAACAGGTGACCCGCACCGGCAATTTCGGCACCATCGATCAGGTCCTCAGCTGTGACACCTTTGGCGTCAGCACAGGCCTTACAGACCCAAAGCACGCCGCCGTTGTCTATATAGGCCTGAACCAGATCGCCCAGTGGTTTGTAACCATCTGCCTGAACACCGTCATTGCCGCCTTTGGTTGCCATGTAGATAGCCGCATGTGTCAGGAACATGCGCGTATCACCATCGCGTGCCGCCGAAGCGCCGCCAATGATGAAAGGCACTGATGCTTTGGCTGCGTCGTCTTTTCCGAAAGAGCTGTTAATCAGAATATTTGTCATTTTCTTGGGTCCTTGATTGGGTTGTTGTTATGTCGTCTTGACAAGAACCGTTATCTGCACCCGCCGTCAGCTTGGTGTGTTTGAAAACATTTATTCACGTCAAGCCGACGTGAAAACCAAGTAATTTGGCGTCAAAATTCAAGAACATGATGAATGGGCAAAAAAAATACGGCCGGCCAAAGAAATGACCGGCCGCAAAGTTATTATTGGGCGATTTGATCTCACAGAATGGCTTTTAGCCGCTCCACAACATCACTCATCTCTTCCAGCGTGTTCTGATGGCCCAGGCTAAATCTGATCGCCCCCATACCCACATGCATAGGCGTCCGCATCGCGACTAAAACCGCCGACATGTCCACACAACCAGCGTGGCACGCAGAACCTGTCGCCGCGGCAACATTGCCAAGGGCTGCCAAAATGTCTGCGCCAACCTGGTTTTCAAATGAAACGTTCAACGTGTTTGGCACACAATGTTCAACGCTGCCATTGCGATGGACAATGTCTCCAAATGCTTGTTTTAGCAGCGCCCAGAACTGGTCGCGTAAGGTACCAACCGTCTGATAGTGATGATGGTTCGCCACATCACACGCTGCCGCCAGTCCGGACGTTAGCAAGGCACTTTCGGTACCAGCGCGCTGCCCACTTTCATGGCCGCCGCCGTGGTTGTGGGGGGCAAGTTTCGTGCCGCGCCTGACATACAGTGCACCGACACCCTTGGGCCCGTACATCTTATGGCCAACCAGTGACAACATATCCACGCCAAGCACGCCCACCTTGGTTTCAATCTTGCCCGCTGATTGGGCCGCATCCGTGTGAAACGTTACCCCGTTGGCATGTGCAATTCGGGCAATTTCCGAAATTGGCTGCACTGTGCCGGTTTCATTATTGGCGTGCATAACAGTGATCAGCACCGTTTCCGGCCGGATGGCGCGTTCAACCGCTTCCGGATCAACCCGGCCAAAATTATCAACTGGTAACACTGTCACCTTTGCCCCCTGCCGTTTCAGAAACTGGATCGGGGCGCGGATCGCGTCATGCTCGACCGGGCTTGTGATGATATGGTCACCTTTTCGATCAGGATGAAACCATATGCCTTTCAGCGCCATGTTATTGGCTTCGGTGCCGCCGCTGGTAAAATAGATTTCATCCGAGGCGCAGCCAAGAAATGCCGCCACCCGGTCACGGGCATCTTCCAATGCGTCTTTCGCCTTGATCGAGGCCCAATGACCACTGGATGGGTTGCCATAATCAGCTTCAAGAACATCATGCATGACATGGCGAACCTTTAATGCCAGCGGTGTGCTGGCATTGTGGTCAAGGTAGATCCCGGCTTTGGCGGGGCGAATATCAATTGTATGCATCATGTCCGTGCTTGCTGAATGTTAGAAGGTTTCATTGGGCCGTCGTTGCCGCTCAGGAAATGGCGCTCCCGGTTTTGAATGTTGGTGTGCACCAGTTCAGTGTTAATCGCAGTCATTTTTCCTAGTCCTTGATTGGTTGAATTCCTGAACCAACACTCCATTGCCGCCGTCACGTGACAGTCAATGCGTTCGATTTTTTGCTGTCAAAAAGCCATCAAACAGCGTGAATTCCTGTGCGATTGCCCAGGTTTTCTATGGGTAAGCGAAACCCAGCCCCCCGATTTTTCTTTCTGAGACACGGACAAATTTTCTGCAATTTCACGATGTTTCACATTTTCCTAACGCCCGAAAACCTGACGGCGTGACGGCGCTTTGACGCCCAGACCTCACTACAGGGGCAACGAGTTCAATTTGGAAATGAAACAATGTCCCGTCACGATATATCGTCAACACTGGCCTCTACCCAATTGTCCGGGCAGGCGTTTGAGCACCGGAATATCATTGTTCTTGTGGTGGCTCAGGCCTTTCTGGGTGCTCAACTGCCGATGATGACGGTCCTCAGCGGACTTGCCGGGCAAACACTGGCAACCAATATCTGCTGGGCAACTTTACCCGTGACGGCGCAGGGGTTTGGTTCAATGACCTCGTCCATATGGATGTCACGCCTGATGCAGCGATACGGCCGCAGAACCGGGTTTCTGGTGGGCACACTTGCGGGCGCTACTGGGGCAAGCATTGCCGCCTGCGGATTGGTACTCGCGTCCTTTCCACTGTTTGTCATCGGCGCCTTTTTCACCGGCATTTATGCGTCGGCACAGGGCTTTTACCGTTTTGCAGCAATGGACGCTGTTGCCGAAAGCTACCGCCCCAAGGCCATGTCATTGGTATTGGCCGGCGGGCTGGCCGCAGCCATATTCGGTACACAAGTATCCAAACTGACCGCCGAATTAATGGTTGTCCCGTTCCTGGGCACCTACATAGCCGTGATCGCCATCAATGCTATCGGTGCAATCCTGTTCCTGTTCCTCAGGATCCCGACGTCAGGGGCCAAGGGCACGGCGTCCGGCAAAGTGCGCGGTTATTTCCAGCTTTTGAAAGACCCACTGATCCTGCGCGCATATATGTGTGCAATGGTGTCATTTGGGATGATGATCCTGGTGATGACGTCTACACCATTGGCCGTGGTTGGCGTCGGGTGCAGCCGGGCCATGGCCGCCGACATAGTCATGGCGCATGTGCTGGCAATGTTCCTGCCGTCATTTTTCACCGGCCACCTGATTTCCCGGTATGGCACCGAGAAAATCGTCACCCTGGGCCTGATATTGCTGACCGCCGCCGGTGCCGTAAACCTTTCGGGGATGGAAGTCTTAAATTTCTATGTCGGGTTGGTCCTTTTGGGCCTTGGCTGGAACTTTGGTTTCATCGGCGCAACGGCGATGTTGGCAGGTGCCCACAGCAAAGCTGAACAGGGCAAAGTTCAGGGGTTGAATGATATGCTGGTCGCGGCTTGCGTCACGCTTGCTTCTTTTGCCTCTGGTTCACTGATGAATTGCTCGGGCAATTCAGTTGTCCAAGGCTGGACAGCGGTCAATCTGGCAACCTTGCCATTTCTGACACTGGCGATCACTGCGCTGTTATTTCCGATATTGCGCAGCGGATTTGCTGTGCCCGCAGGAATGAGGCTGTTGTTATTCCGGATTACACCCTTCGGATTTGTGGAAGGGAGAAGAGGGAAATTTGGGATTCCCGGCTAAGAAGCTCCTTAAAACAAAGGTTTTTCGGAAAAGAAAACATCGTAATGCAACACTTCAAAGAGGACATAATGATACTACATACCCTTCGCAAATACCGGGGCTGGTCCCTGGAACAGATGGCAGAAATGTCGGGGATTTCCATGCGCACCATTTTGCGCATTGAGCGGGGCGAACGCGATTGCCTGCACTCCCTAAAGCGTTCTGCAAAAGCAATTAATACAACCATAACCAAAATGAAAATGAAAATGGAGAAAGACATGACCAATAAAGACCAACCAGTGGAAAGTGACGAACCTAATCAACGACGGAGAGCGGAAAAAATACATTGTTCGAACCGCGGCGACCAACCGGATGACCCTAACCTTTCACCAGAGGAAAACAGTGTTTCACGCCAGGTACGCCGCGAACGGGGATTTTACGTCCAAGTGGTAACATATTTGGGCACCCTTGGGTTTCTGTATATTTTGAACATCATGACCAACCCGGATTCGCTATGGGTAATTTGGCCAGCACTTGGCATGGGAATGGCAAGCTTTTTCCAGGCTATAAGGGTGTTCGGACCGGAACGTCGCATAGGGGGCAGTTGGGAGCATAAACAGATCGAAAAGCGGCTAAGTCATTTGGTTAACCCGACAGGGAGAAATTAGCGGGATAGCCTTATTCGGTATATAAATGGTGCGGGCTCTTTGCAGGCCTGCATCGCCGCTTATGCAGCAATATGCTGTGGCATTTAGATATGATGGAATTATCCCCAGCAACACGTACCATTAGTAAATATTCTAAATTTGGTTTATTGCCCATCCGAATGGTCGGGTTTTATCAGTATTAAGGCATTCAGGCCGAAAAACACAGCGTGCAGAGTCGTGGCACCGACTCCCATTTCAACCAATCCGGCTTGGAAAAATATCGGCCAGAAAATCAGGTTGGACCCTCCGAGCAGCAAGTGAACTGCACAAGCAACGATGTGCCAACGTGCGCCCGCGTTTCGGTGGAGTATCAAAAGCATTCCCAAAATTGCCGCCAGGCCGTGTGCCTCCACAAATCCAATTGCATCCAAGTTTCCGTGCAACGTGTTGCCGGTGGGGCCAATCCCATGCCAGTAACCCAGAAAATCGAGCACAAACTGAAGCATTCCTATTGCTGCAAGAGTAATCCCGTTGATCAACAGGAGCTTCGGTGACCTGATAATCATTTTAACCTTCCTTCTGGCCAATCACAGACGCAGCCTCGCACCATGATTTCAAGCCTCGGTTTTCCATTTTGATTGCGTTTGCGATCGGCTTTCTGATCAAGGGCCCGAGGATCGTTGCCATTAACCCGGAAACATGGATGGTCATGTGACTGGTACATCCGGCTCCTGTCGGTAATACCAGATGCCCGCCGCGCATGTGGATCCCGCGAACGGTTGCCTCCCAGGCAAAATAGCTTCCGTCCGAAAACTCGGTTACTTTCCAAACTGTTTCGGGCTGCGCCGGTTGCTTCAATTTTGCCAGACTACCTAAGCCAAATGGGCCACTATCCAAACGCTGGACTTTGTTGATCGTTGGTGCCCATTCAGGCCAGGATTCTATGTCGATGGTTTCATTCCAGACGACTTCGCAGGGTGAATAGATATATTGTCGATGTTCAGTCAGAAGTTTCATTACATGCTTCCTTGCGTAATTAGTTGGCTAATGCCCGGTCACGAAATCAGGCAATGGTTTTTGAATGTTATTAAGAAGTGCAATGGTGGGGCCGGTTGGTTCAACGGCGGCGAGAGATTGTCGTATTTTGTTCGATCCGCTTGGTCATTAGTCCCCAACCCTGAATAATGCCTACCTTAGAACCGTTAGACAGTTTATCCCGCCAAACCATTCGGAATCCTTGATGTTGAAAGAACTCAACTGCCGGGTTTTTGCCATCGATAGCCACGCTCACGGTCTCAACATTTGCCAATCTGGCGCGGTGTTCAACAGCCTCCAAAAGCGCACTGCCGATGCCTTGTCGACGGTTCGCGTACTGTGTCGCAATTGAGCTAATCAACCACGTTCCCTGTGCACGCCGATCCAGAACATCCATCCAGGCAGTTTCATCGGTGGATGCAAGTAGAGGTCGCGATTGTGAGCGCAGGTAGAGCGAACCTACAATACAGGCCACAATTTTTCGTTTCTGATAAGCTACATCAATGTTTTTGTAAGAATAGATGCCATGTGGGTGTGCAACAAACTTCGTGCCAACTTCCATTGCACTGATTTTCGTGTTGCTTTGCGCATTCCAGGACTGCTTTAGCGCAGCATCACCCGCCGCCCAAACCAATTGCGCAATATCCGACGCCTCCGCAGCAAGCGCCGGGCATATACGAGAGCGTTGAGCGCGCTCATTTACATATTTTTCTGCACCTGGATTTTTATCTTTGGCGATGGCATCAAATGCCAGAACTTGATCAGCCGTTGCATCTGGGCGATCTGTTTTCACTTGGAAAAACATTGCTACTCTAGCTCCTGTCAATCGGATGATTTAATTCTTCGGATTGGGCATCTCTTGCCATTGAAATGTCTTTGACCAATATCGTGTCGGACCCGTTGTCAGAAATGCGCCGGACATCTTCACGCGTTAACCCGATATCGTTCAGCAGATGATCGTTAAGGTTTTTCATGGCCATCGCTGCCCGACGCAGTTGGTAGCGGCGGCCACGCTCCCGTAAAGCAAAGAACATTCGTCGTACCAGCGATAATTCGTGCCAAAGAACTTTGTGTTTCGGCGCAGCTATGTGATTGCAATCTGTAGTCATGTGTTTTCCGATCTTTGGAATGATTTGTGAAATAATTTGCTCGCCGTCAGTTCTGAAACTGAACGGCGAGCGCAGTGAGTAATGGCGCATATGGGGACAGCGGGGATTTGCCCCCTCGCGCATTGCCCACTAGTTGTAGGTGTTTTCGGTTTCTTCCAGAATTTTGAAAGTCGCGTTGACACCCATGAATTCTGTGAAACCGAGCATGGTCTGCTGCATGCTTCCATCAAATTCAGCGTAGTCACCCGAAGCGCCCGTAATCGGGCGGATATTTCCCACTCCGACATCAGCCAGCTCAGTGCCCTGGGTGATGATCACATCACCGTCGTTGAACTGAATAATCTGGCGACTAACCAGCCAGACGCCGGTTGTGGCGTCGCCGCCTTCGCCGACGAACCAGCCGTCGCAAGTCCAGGTTCCCAAGACTTTGTCAGGGAATGCAGCACTGCCATCTTCCAGGACGCCGGTGATGTTTCCAGTCAAGGTTCCGGCGGGGTAAACGTAGCCCTGGGTGATAAACGGATTACCTGCGGCGGGCATGCCGCTGTCATGCACCGGCGCTGCTGCAAAGCTGAAACGAGTATGGTCTTCGGCAACATCGAATTTAGTAACTGCATTGCCAGCCATCGCGCCAAGCGTAGAAATGGCGGTGATCGCTGTGCTGAGTATCAGGTTCTTAATCATGGTATTTTCTTTCATTTGAGTACAGAGAGAGAGCCGCTCAGATAATCGAAGCGGATAGTTCAGTCGGGTTGACTGATTTTGGGTTTAGGTTGCGGGGTTCAGCGCCCCGCAAATCTGGGCGACATGGCGATGGTCAGTGCCGCAGCACCCACCAAAGACATTCATGGCCGGAAAGATTGCTTTCATATCAGCATATTGTTGGCCAAGCTCCACCGGATTGCCATCGTCCAGCTCTTCGCTGTTGTCCAGTTCAGCATGTGACATCCGCGATGCATTGGCCCGCAGTCCACCCAAACGGTTGATCCAGCCACCACCTTCGGCGGCAATATGACTGAAGTGATCGGGATGGGCGCAATTAATCATGTAATAGGCTGGTTTGATGATCGTGTTGGCATCAGCCTGGGCAATCGCATCCGACAGTTTTTCACCTGTCGGCAGACAGCCATCGGTTTCCAGAGTAAAGCTAATGACACATGGAATGCCGAATTCAGCCGCCGCATTGGCCACGCCAATCGCCTCTGGAATGTTCGTAATCGTCAGCGCCGAAATCATGTCCACTTTGCTGCGTGCGAATACACCGATCTGAAAACTGTGATAGTCTTGGGCTTCCTGCGCCGTCATGATGGTTTTTGGGTCATAGCCATCGCCACGCGGACCAACCACACCATTAATAAGGGTGTTCACGCCGTGCCCCATGGTATCCCTCAGGACTTTGACGCTTTCAACGGCTTCTGCATTGATTTTGGCCAAATCATCAGGATCAAAGCCAAGCAGTGGCCCCCAATCCGGGCTGGCGCGCCAGGTGTTTGTATCAAGCACAAATCCTGCATTGTGTTGCCGCGCCAGGTCAAACAATGGCTCAAAGTATTCGCGAACGGCGGCGCGAGCTCTTGTCGATCGTAACAGCGGGAAGGCGGCGAAATGGGGCATCTCAAAGCCTTCTTTGAATAGCATCCATGTTTCAAAACCGGCATCGGTCAGGAACATCTGGTCGCCTTCATTGGGTAGTCGTACGGATTTCATTTTAGTTTCCAATCAATAGTGTTTTGTTGTTTTGCGTTCGTGCTTTCGAACGCTTCATCAGGTTTAGTTTCAGGTAATTCGTTCATTTCATTTTCGGTCACACAGCTGCCTCGTGGCTCGAAAGGGGTGGACCAGATTTGGATTTTAGATCAAGATATGCGACTTCGGAATTCGCGGGCTGCGCGTCGATCGCAGTGGCGATCCGCTGCGCGCTAATCCCGGCGGCGTGAAAGAAACCCTGGAAAATGACGCCGTAGCCAGTGAACCAAAGACCCGGATTATCGGGGTCTGCTTGCCCCATCGGACACAGCGGATAACCCTTGGTGTCCAGAGCGTTTAGCCCATCCAGGAGTTCACCCAACCCAGGTGTGTAACCCGTTGCACATATCACGACATCGGGGTGAACAATGCGCCCACTTTTTAGCTCAACACCATCCCTATAGAACTTGACCGTTTCACTGACCGCCAAAAAACGACCACCTTTCAATGCTTGGACAAAGCCGTCATCCATTCCGAAGGTAATGCCATCACGCAGCATTCTTGTGCCGCCACCATCCGTGTGCCTACGCAGACCATAGCGACGCAAATCTCCGATGAAATATCGTTGGATTATGGCAAATGCCGGGTCCAGCATCATTCTTGGAATTGCAGAAAACACATTGGCCAATCGTTGTAATGGAAAGCCGAATATGCGCGACGGCAATATGGCTGGTCCGTGGCGCACCGACACCCAAACCTGCGCCGGGTTACTGCGCGACAGATGGTTCAGCACATCCGTTCCAGAATTTCCCGCACCGATGACAAGTACATTCTTGCCGTCAAACCGTGTGACATCGCCCAGATCGGCGGAATGGATGACTTGGCCTTGAAAGCATTCAATACCAGGCCAATCCGGAATAGTTTTCAGCCGCTCACGACCGGTTGCAATGATCACATTGGAGCAACGAAATTCGCCCTTGTCTGAAGTTACACACCAGCCATCACTGTCACGTTCTAACCCCGTCACTTTGGTGTCGTGCAAAATCGGCGTATCCAGTTTTTCGGCGTATTCAGTCAAGAATTCCACAACGGTATCCCGGCGGATATAGATGCCGTCCGTCTTGGTCATTTCCTGTCCGGGCAGCCGGGCGAAATGGCGGTGAATGTTCAGGCGCAACTGTGGGTGACGTGCGCGCCATGTATCGGCGATGCGTGGCGATGCATCCAGAACGGTCACAGGGATGCCGCGCGAACGCAGGGCTTTTGCCGCTGCCAAACCGGAAAGACCGGCACCAATTACTATAGTCGATTTTTGATCTTTACAGGTCATTTTTCCATATCCGAATAATGGCGCTTCTTGGGACGGTATTGCCGGATGTGGTTGAGTCATGATATGCGGGGAATAGGTCAAAACGGTGATTTTCGGACATGAAACTAAAAAAACTGAATAGCGCGCCCTATCGGGTTGCTGTCGTCACAATGCCCTGTGTGGGCACTTCCACTGTATTTAGTATTGTCGATGTACTTGCCTCTGTTGGGCGAGACTGGAAAATGCTCCACGGCACGCAACCCACATCGCCAATTTTCGATGCAGCGCTATTGTCGGCGGATGGCAAGCCATATCTTGATATCAACGGGCGGCGCATTACGCCGGACGGCGCTCTCAGTGGTTTTGGCCAACCGGATCTTGTCATCGTTCCTGATTTACATCTTGACCCAAGCGCACCACTGCCAGACGATTTTGCGCGTTTGATACCATGGTTGAACGACGCATATGCAAATGGCGCAATTGTTTCATCGGTTTGTTCGGGCGCATTACTTCTAGCAGCCGCCGGCCTTTTGAACGGTCTGGATGCAACCAGCCACTGGGCGTTCTGTGACGTGCTTTCAAAAAATTTCCCTGAAATCAGGGTCCGGCGCGAACGTATATTGGTACCCGCAGGTGAGGGGCACAGGATAATCACGGCTGGCGGCGCCTCGGCCTGGGGTGATCTGATGCTATACCTGATTGGTCGGCTTGCCGGTCAGGATGAAGCACGCCAACTGGCCAAAGTATATCTGCTTCAGCCTCACACCGAGGGCCAGTTACATTATGCGTCTCTTATCGCCGGTAGCCAGTCCGAGGATAAGCTGGTTGCCGACGCACAGGTTTGGGCCGCCGATAACTATGCCCATGCAGCACCGGTTGCCGCGATGGCGAACCGCTTTGGTTTGACTGAGCGCAGCCTGCTGCGCCGCTTTCGTAAAGCAACCGGGCAATCCCCAGTGGACTATATTCAGACACTGAAAATCGAAGAAGCGAAACAGATGCTTGAAACGACAAATGATTCAATCGAGGATATTGCCGCCGAAGTGGGCTATATCGAAACATCAAGCTTTCGAAATGCCTTTCGCCGACACGTCGGAATGCCCGCCACGGCTTATCGAAAAAAGCGTGTTACTTTCGCGCATTAGTGGGATTTTGGGTATTTAGACAGGTCCGAAAATCGATGCCCGATTTCCTGGCATTTGATAGGTTCAATTGCGAAAGAAACCGCCGCAGACGCCTGCAGTTACGGCAACATGATATCTACAACCGAGACATCTCCGCGTCCCTTGTCGCGCGTGTAGCGCATCTGGTGCCCTCGCTGTTCTATAATTTCACAGTCCAAGCCTAGATCTTCGCCCTCAAAAGTTGCGGTTCTGCAGAAATATCCATCAGACCAATACCAGTTCCCCGAGAACGGAAGCTCACCAATTGATCCAGAAATCCGACCGTCTGCGTGGATGACAAACTGAATACCTTCACCAATCAAAGGCTTATCCGCAAATGCATCTGCGAATTCGGTACTGGTCTCAATTCTGTTCCAGTTACTACTATCAGTTGAAGCCATAATAGCGTTCCTCCGTCCATTAAGTCGCAAATTTATTAGCAATTTGCACACATCTGGTCGAGGCGAAAAACTGTGAGTTCTGAGCCAATATTGCACTACGCTGATAGTGTCGCGATGCAGCACAACCGGCCATTTGTAAGTTGGCCACTGGTAGCGGTCTTGTCCCGCAAGGCGGACATTCCATTACCCTGTTCAGGAATTCATTTCCTTGTTATGGCAAAATATTTTCCCTGTTAGGTAATTACCAGTATACCGCAAAACGCCCCTAAAGACTGAGTGTTTTGACAAAGGGTACCCCAAAACACCCGAAAACAAGTGTTTTTCCCTGTAAATTCCCTGTTAACAGGGAATTTTGAGCTGAGACTGGTTCGCTCAGGACTGGGCACACAGCCACGCATTTCTCATATTCAAAACGCGGTTAGTTTGCAGCGCAATTATTTTGAGTTTTCGGGGGCTTGGGCTCTGCCAATCCTGACTGAGACACCTTCACTTGCTACAATAGTAGCGATTCAGGCCTCCAGTCTCAGTTCGCCATTTCCACGGTACGAGTTTGAAGATTTAAGCGACAGGCGGGATCATTGGGCTGCGAACTTCTCGCTCTGTTCGGCCTAGATGGCAGAGAAGCCTGTCTTGATCAGATAGTCAGTGGTAAGGCCATGGGGTTGCTCACCGATTGTGATCGCGCTCCTCACATCAGGCGCAAGGAGCGCCAGATCAATAACATCCTGGACTCGGCGCTTTGAAGTACCTTCTGCTTCGGCAATCTCAGCGAAAGTTTTACCTTCGATGATCATTGCCAGCCAGCGCCTGGCTTTGACGACGTTCTGGATGAGCGTGTAGTCGATCTCTGTGGGTGCAACACCCAGATGCAGTTTCAGTTCAACTCCTCTGCGGCGCATCCTTAAGCATGTTTCATTCACGAGCTGATCTGGATCGATTTGCTCAGGACTAAGTTGCAGCGTTTCGGCTACTGCCCCATGACCGAGTTTGAGGCTGTAGATATGTACGGACTCTCGGGACACTTGTGTTGTTACATTAGCTTGTCTCTGAGCGCTTCGTAAGGGGTCTGGCCGTTGTGTGCGCCGTGTGGTCTGGCGAAGTTGTAGAAGCGTTCCCATTCATCGAGTTTTGCCAACAGGTCGACATCGCCTTTGTAGCTTAGTGCTGATAGAATTCTTGCTGGTCAGATCGGTGTGACCGCTCGACCTTGCCATTGAGCTGCGGCCCGCCAGCGACACACAGCATCGTGTCCACCGTCCCAACTGAAGAAGTCGTGCAGGAAGCCAAATCGCTGGTGGAATAGATGGCCCCGGGTAATGCAACCGCGATTCCGATCAGGGCGCTGGTGGAAAAAAACTTGCGAGTTTTAGCCACCAAGGGAATCCTTCTAAAACTGTACACCCGATACGCTTCCAACATAGGTGCGACTTTCAGCGTCTTTGTTGCCCCAGCACCCTCAATTTAATCTATAATTTGTGTGGTTTACCAGTTAAAATCTGTGGGAATTTTGGGTCGTACTGGATGCTTGCGTCAGAATTTCCCGATGGCTTGAAGCTGGACAAAGTATCGGGAAATTTTCTGAGTCAGTTTCGCTGAAATCTACTCATTGCTTTGGTTTTGCACACATCGGGCAGATTTTTCTGCAAGACTGCGGTCGTCGCTGCACCACTCGTCCCCCCTAAGATCAAGTTCGCCCGCCGGTTGCGGATTGCTTCGTTTTCATGGCAAATAGTGAAGTTGTTGTACAAGGCTGCCGGCCGAGTTCGTTTGCAACCCAAATAAAGAGCGAAACAAGGAACTCCTTAACCAAATTACAGGTCGCTGACGGCCTAGAAATGGAATACCACAGATGAATTCTGACTTGTCCCACACGACCCATGACGCCGAACATGATGTTCGAAACGACGCATTGATGATCTACGTCAATGGGCAGATCGTGCCCAAAGCCGAGGCAATGGTTTCGGTCTATGACAGCGGTTTTTTGCTTGGCGACGGCATGTGGGAAGGCATGCGCCTTTATGACGGGCAATGGGGGTTTTTTGACGAACACATGGATCGACTGTTCAATTCCTGTAAATCCGTTTCCATCGACATCGGCAAGACCAAGGAAGAAATCCGTGATTTGCTGGATGAAACAGCCACCGCCAACGGGATGACAAGTGATGCGCATTGCCGGCTGATGATCACGCGTGGGCGCAAGATCAAACCGTTTCAGCACCCAAGCCTTAGCCGGTTTGGACCAACAATCGTCGCGATTGTTGAGCATTCGAAACCTGCTGAAAGCCTTTCCGCAAATGGTATTCGTCTTGCTACCGTGCCACAGGTTCGCGGTCTGCCGATGAGCCAGGATGCTAAATACAACAGTCATTCAAAACTAAATTGCGTGATCGGTTGCCTTCAGGCCGAACAGGCTGGGGCGGACGAAGCCCTGATGCTGGATCCCCATGGTTTTGTGAACACGACCAACGCCTGTAATTTTTTCATCGTGCGCCGGGGCGAAGTTTGGACGTCGACGGGGGATTACTGCATGAATGGTGTCACCCGCCAAAAAGTCATCGACCTGTGCCACGCGAATGACATTCCGGTCTTTGAAAAAAACTATTCGCTCTATGAGGCTTACGGCGCTGACGAAGCTTTTTTGACTGGTACCTTTGGCGCACAGACGCCTGTGGCCGAAATTGACGGAAAAACCATCGGAGAGGCCGCCGGCGCAGGTCCGGTGACCCGGCTATTGCGCGCATTTTACAAAGAACTGGTGGTTGAAAACATTACAGCGCAAAATGGACCTGTCGCGGTTTAATGCTGCTCCCGGTGTTCATTTAAGCGGCGATCCTTTCGAATGCCAATTGCCTTTTCCAGCCTAACGCGGAATGTCGACGGCTAGGATTGTAGAAGCCATTAATATATTCGAAGACAGCGACCCCACCGCTTGGCGTGTTTGTCAGGAATGCCGCCAGATCAGCTCGGCTTTGATTGTTTTGAAGAAGGTTTCCATCGCAGCATTATCGTAGCAATTACCCTTGCCGCTCATCGATACTTTGAACCCATGTTGGCGCAGGATTTTCTGATAGTCGTGCGAGCAATACTGGCTGCCCCTTTCGGAATGAGGGATGCAGTCCTTGGGCGGCCTGCGCATGGCAATGGCCATATTCAGCGCCCTGATTGCAAGGTCGCGTTTCATTCGGTTCGACACGGCCCAGCCGATCACACGCCTGGAATGCAGATCCAGTACTACTGCCAAATAACGCCTGCCCTCACGGGTCCAGATGTAACTGATATCCACCACCCATTTCTGGTTTGGCCGATCCGCTTAAAAGTAACGGTTCAGCCAGTTGGGTGCAATATTGAACCTGTGGTTGCTATCGGTCGTAACCTTGTGTTTGCGCGTTCTGATAACAGATATTCCGTTCAGGCGCATTGAACGACCGACTCGCCGGTGGCCGACTTCAAGACCGATCTCTTTCAGCTCTTCAGTCATCCTCGGCCGACCATAACTGTTCAAGCTCAGGCGATGCTGCTCCCGGATAGGGGCCAGTAAAACCATGTCTTCACGTCGACGGCGACTGGCAGGACGGCCGCGCCAGGCACGGTAGCTAGGAGGGAAGACATCGACGATCCGGCAAAGACGCTCGGTGGGGATGTTTTTGCGGTGCTTTTCAACAAATGCGAACCTCATTTGCTTTGGTCCGCGAAGAAGATTGTTGCTTTTTATAACAGCTCCCTCTCCTCTCGCAGAAGACGGTTTTCTTTGCGGAGTTCTGCTATTTCGCGCTTAAAATTAGTTTGTACCGAAGCATTTTCAGGGTTCTTCCAATCCTGCTGTGTGTTTCGTTCCCATAGTCGTTCTCCTTTTGCGCATAATATGCGGTTATAGGAGCGGAACAATTCCGCGACAGATCCATTCTGCCATCGTGTCAGGGTTTTCCCTGAAAGGATCGGGTTTGATCGGCGCGTGTAGCGACCACTGACGCAAGCGGCGAGTTGTGCCGAGGGAATGTCCGAAACGCAGGCGCACTGGCCCTACTGGCTCAATACAACGCCGCCGCGCACGCGTATGTCTCTGCCTGCTAGCGGTTAGTCACAGATCTATGGGATTATCCCTGACATGACCTTGTGGCACGTCTTATCGGTTCATTATCGAAACCAAGGAATATGAAATCCAAACCCGCAAACTCTCGTTATGAATGAGGGAGCCTCGGGGGCAGGTCAGTACCTGAGGACCCGGGATATATCTACATCGTGCGATCTGGCTCAATGAATAGCCCCTAGTTTTCTAGACGCCTTGCCGGTTCAGTTTTTGCTGCCTTTCGAATTCGACTGGCGACAGCATGCCGTTTCTAGCGTGTTTGCGTTTTGGGTTGTAGAAGAATTCGATGTAATCGAAGACGTCGCTCCTAGCATCAGCTCTGGTTTTGTAAGTACGACGCCGGATGCGTTCCCGTTTCAGCAAGTTGAAGAAGCTCTCGGCCACGGCGTTGTCGTGACAGTTTGCGCGGCGGCTCATACTGTGTTCCAGATTGTGATGTTTTAGAAATGACGCCCATTCCAGGCTGGTGAATTGTGAACCCTGATCCGAATGTATCAGCACCTTTCCTGTCGGCTTTCGCCGCCAGACTGCCATTAGCAAAGCCTGCAGAACAAGATCAGTTGGCTGGCGCGATTGCATTGCCCAGCCGACAACTCTGCGGGAAAACAGATCGATGACAACCGCCAGATATGAGAAGCCCTCATAGGTTTTGATATAAGTAATGTCGGTGACCCAAACACGATCTGGGACACCGACATCGAATTGACGATCGAGCGTGTTATCCACGGCCACAGATGGCTTGCCACCATACTTGCCAGGGCGGCGTTTGTAGCCGATCTGGGCCTTGATTCCCGCGAACCTTGCCAGACGGGCCACACGGTTCGGGCAGCAGGTCTCACCCTGTTCGCTCAGGTCGTCATGCAGTTTGCGATATCCGTAGACCTTACCGCTTTCTTTCCATGCTTCTTTGATCAGATCGGTCTGGCGGGCATCTTCTTTGTCCCTCTTACATAGCGGGTTCTTCAGCCATGCGTAAAATCCGCTCGGGTGAACACGAAGGCATCGACACATCGCGCGGATCGAAAATACTGGCCGATGCACTTCGATAAACGTGTACCTCATTTTGCATCCTTGGCGAAGTACACGGTGGCCTTTTTTAAGATGTCACGCTCCTCCGTGACCCGTGCCAATTCCCGCTTAAGCCGCCTGATCTCGGCGGCATCTTCAGCGACAACCGGCGGCTTGGGAAACCGCTTCATCCAAGCGTAAAGCGAATGCGTGCTCACACCTAAACGCTTAGAAACATCCGCCACAGAATACCCGCGCTCGGTAATCTGCTTGATCGCATCAATCTTAAAGTCGTCAGTAAAATGGGGTCGTGTCATAGTGATCTCCTTGCCTCGTTTTTAGGCGGCAAGGTGTCTACAATTCTAGGGGCTATTCAGATACAGACGTCAACGCAAACTCGATCAACTTCATCTACTTGATGAACTCGACAGGAATGAACGAGTTTACACTCGAGTACTCGAAGGGAAGTTCGTCAAAGCTAGGCTTCCAGCGCGACGAAAGCGGGCATTCGTTGCGCCAAATCAAAAAATAGAAAAGTAGATGGAATTTCTGGAGCGGTCACAAAGCACCCAATCGACACCCAGCCAAAAATGCAGAAGCTCGCCCTCATGTTGACTAAGGCTATAAGTGTATCATATCGTTAAGTTTTAATGGTGCCCGGGGGCGGATTTGAACCACCGACACGAGGATTTTCAGTCCACTGCTCTACCCCTGAGCTACCCGGGCACGGGTGAACGAAATTTCTCGTTCGGGTGGCGGTCGTTCTAGACTTGGGCCCACGCTCTGTCCAGAGGAAGTTCGTGTTTTTAGTGAGGTTTTCTAGTGGCCGCCAGTTCCGCCATATCTGCCTCATCCAGATCATCATCTTCTTCCAACGGAACGGCGTAAGCCCCGGTCAGCCATTTGCCCAAATCCACATCGGCGCAACGCTTGGAACAAAATGGGCGGTACTTTGTAACAGTGTCTTTTTCACAGATTGGGCAATTCATTGGATCAGACCTTCTGTAACCGGCAAACGTTCGCGTTTTCGCTGCAATTCATAATGCCCAAGCGGCGTCCAGCCTACCAAAGCGGTTTCTATCGGATCGGCGCGCAGGGCGCTGCGCAGGGTGCTTTCAAACAACCGGCGGTCTTTCTTGGGCATGGGCGCCAGATCCAGCGTGATCTGCCCGCCCAGCCCGCGCAAACATAGCTGACGGGGCAAGGCACGCGCACAGGCCAGGTTGGCCTTTAGCCCGGCTGCCATCGACATGTCGCCACCTGTGTTCACATCAACAGCCACCAAGGCGTGGGTGGGTTCAATGAAAATAAATCCACCGCCTGACAGTTCAACCCGAGGATCTGACAGGGCCTCAATCGCATCCAAAACGCCATGTTCTTCAAATGATCCGTCCTGACTGGCCACCAGATCAGGGGCATCCCATTCGCGCCAGCCCAATTGGTGCGCGCCGGGACCATTTTGCAGTAACGTCGCATCAGTGCCGGTGTCAGACATCACTTCACCTGCCGCTTGCAACATCGCTTCGACATCCTCGGCAATATCGTCTGCCGGGGCACCAAGTGCCTGCGAACGTACAATAATACCCAGTTCCAGATCACTTTTAGCAACGGAATCAACCAGTTCCAGTAGCCGAAGTTTTTCATCCTCATCATGGATGCGGCGAGAAATATTAATACCGGGGGCCCCCGGCGTTACGATGATATAGCGGCCCTTAAAGACAATCTTTTGAGTGACTGGCGTGGCTTTGCCACCTTCCGCATATCCGGTGACCTGCACCATAATCGCCTGCCCCGGACGTAGGTTTTTCCCGTGCCGCAGAAACCCGGTCCCCTGCGGCAGGCGCAACATCATGCCGCCTTGGCCTTTTAACGGACGATCACAGATGGCGCGAAATATTGTGCCCGGCGCGGGTCCAGCGCCCTTTTCTGGATCAATCAGGAAATCCGCCAATCGCCCGTCAACCAACAATGCTGCCGCTTGCCGCCCCTGCAAGTGATCCAGCGCCACGACCCGGCCCTTCACGGTGTTGTCGTCCTATAAAGCGGATAGCCAGCAGCCACCAATAATGTAGCGGTTTCAGCCACAGGCAGGCCCATTACAGCGCTAAAAGACCCTTGTATCCACGGAATAAACGCCCCGGCGGGCCCCTGAATGGCATAAGCCCCGGCCTTGCCCTGCCAGTCATTGCTGGCCAGATAAGCGTTAATTTCGCTGTCCGACAGGCGTTTCATTTTCACCGCCGTCACGACATCCCTTCGCCAGGTTTTATCGCCCCGCTTAAGGGCAATTGCGGTGATGACATTGTGGCGACGCCCGGCCAGCTGAAGTAAAAACTCGGCCGCTTGCCCGGCATCATTAGGTTTGCCAAATATTCGCCGCCCAAGGGCCACTGTCGTATCCGCACACAGCACTAGATCATCCGCATTTGCCTTAACCGCCTGAACTTTTTCAAAAGCAATGCGGCTGCAATAGGGGCGCGGCTGTTCATTTTTCAGCGGTGTCTCGTCAATTTCAGGTGCACGGATATCATCCGGCACCACGCCAATCTGCGCCAGCAATTCAAGGCGGCGCGGGCTGCCTGATCCAAGGATCAGCCGCATCGATATTTACCTGAAACGATAGTTGATCCGCCCCTTGGTCAGATCATAGGGGGTCATTTCGACCTGTACTTTGTCGCCCGCCAGAACCCTGATCCGGTTCTTGCGTAGTTTTCCTGCCGCATGCGCAATGATCTCATGGCCGTTTTCCAGCTCGACCCGAAACGTCGCATTAGGCAGAAGTTCTTTAACGACACCGGGAAATTCGAGCATTTCTTCCTTAGCCATGTGGTCTCCGTCTTGTTTAACACCTGCCAAACTGCAGGCGCGGCTTAAATGCGCCCAAACGCTTTGATTTTCAAGGGTTGTTTGCTGGAAAATTCACTGCTTCAGGCACATATTTTGTTTGGCGACCGGTTTTGCCCACGAATTTGGCTATCAATTCAACCGGTGGATTAGTCGGCATTTACGCTTGGAGCCCCAAAGCGCGCCAGCATCCGCTCACTGATCTGGTCCCGCGACTGGCGATAGCTATCCAGTTTTGCAACCCGGCTTTCACCAATGCCAGTTGGATCCATGATCGGCCAATATTCGACTTCCAGGTGGTAATAACGGGTAAATTCCAACGCCTGACGTTGCGATGCCGGGGACAGGGCCACGATCAGATCAAAGCCGGAAAGGTCATCACCCCATTGCTGCATTTCTTCAAATGAGCGCGACCGATGGCGCGACAGCTCAATGTCCAGTTCTTCGCATACCGCGATGGCAAAGCCGTCAATTTCCAGATCATTGTGCACTCCGGCCGACTGAATATAGGTGGCTTGACCATAATACTTTTTCATCAAACCTTCGGCCATTGGCGAACGAACAGCATTATGGTCACAGCAAAACAGCACCGAACTGGGAAGTGGTGCGCCCATTCCTATCCGCCCCAATGCAAGACGCAAATCAGCGTAAACAACCGACGCGCTGTATCGGCATCAACAACCGCCTTACCCTCCAGCCGTTCCTGCAACACCCGCGCGCCCTCATTATGAATACCGCGCCGCCCCATATCGATGGCTTCGATCTGACTGGGGGGCAGCTTTTTAACGGCGTCAAAATAACTTTCACAAATTTGAAAATAGTCTTTGACTACCTGGCGAAACGGGCCAAGCGACAGGTGAAATTCCCCAGCTTTGTCACCGGATTCTACTGTCAGATCAAACACCAAACGCCGATCCCGGATCGCCAGATTTAAGCAGTAAGGCCCATTAGGGACCGTGCGATCATCCCGGGGCGGCAAGGTAAAACTGTTATTTTCCAATAAATCAAAAATTGCGACTTTTCGTTCCTGTTCAATCTCAGGCGTCGGGGCGGGCAGATTACTGTCGTCAATCTGAACATCGTATAAACGTTTCATCGCTTGCCCCCGGAATTTATCCGGTCAAGCCGGGCCTGCACTGACAACCCATGGGCCTGCAGGCTTTCAGATTTGGCCAAGATTGCAGCAGCCGGTCCTATAGCGGCCATTGAGCTGGGGGATAGTTTGGTCAGTGTAGTGCGTTTCATGAAATCCAGAACTGACAGGCCCGAGGAGAACCGCGCAGAACGCGCCGTTGGCAAAACATGGTTCGGCCCGGCGACATAATCGCCTATGGCTTCGGGGGTTTGATTGCCCATAAATATCGCCCCGGCATGGCGGATGTTTTCGGCCAAAGGTTCTGGATATTGCACACATAGTTCCAGATGTTCTGGCGCGATCCGATCTGACAGCGCCGCAGCTTCGCCCATGTCACGCACAATAATAACGGCTCCAAAATCACGCCAGGACGCGGCAGCAATGTCGCGGCGCTTAAGCGTTTGCAAACGGGCGGTGACGGCCTCGGCGACGAACTGTCCAAAATCAGCGTCATTGGTAATCAGGATGGATTGCGCATTCTCGTCATGCTCGGCCTGGCTTAGCAAATCCAGCGCCAACCAGTCCGGGTCATTGTGCCGATCTGCTATGATCAAAATTTCCGACGGCCCGGCAATCATATCAATGCCCACATGGCCAAACACCCGGCGTTTAGCGGCTGCAACATAAGCATTCCCGGGACCGGTGATCTTATCAACCGGCGAAACGGTTTGCGTACCATAAGCCAGCGCCGCAATCGCTTGCGCCCCGCCAATCCGGTAGACAGTTTTAACCCCTGCAAGTTCAGCCGCCAGCAGCACCAGCGGGTTCACTAGCCCGTCGGGTGTAGGCACACAGATCACCAGATTTTCAACCCCCGCCACCTGGGCCGGGATGGCGTTCATCAGAACCGAGCTGGGATAGGATGCCAAACCGCCCGGCACATAAAGACCAGCCGACGCAACCGGTGTCCAGCGCCAGCCTAGTGTAGCACCGGTGTCATCCACCCAATTGGCATCTTCGGGCATTTGGCGCGCGTGGTATGCCTGAATGCGATCAGCAGCCAAAACCAGTGCGTCGCGCTCAGACGCGCTTACCTTTTGGCATTCACTGGCGATTTCATTCGCAGAAAACGCCATGGTTTCCGGGGTCAGATCAAAGCGATCAAATTTCGCCGTCAGCTCAATAACGGCGCCGTCGCCACGGTTGCGCACATCTTGGATTATTTCAGCGACAATATCATCGACCTCTGGCGCATCTTCACGATTTTGACCTAACAAATCTGCGAAACGGCTTTCGAAATCGGCGTCAAGCGTGGACAAAAACTGGGGCATGGGGACTCTCCTGTCGCCAAAGCACTAAGGTTGCGTATCAGCCATGGCTGGGTTTGTGGCGCGACGGCGCAATATAGGGGCGGGTTACATCATTCAGCGTGATGTCCAGCACCTCAACATCCAGTGCGATGGCCCCATCCCCCGCCAGTGTCAGCTCTAACCGTCCCATGCCTTCAGTTCCCGGTTCAAACGACAATGACAACAGAGACATAATCATGTCCGGATCTTTGCGATCCACACCCTGACTGGATACGGTCAGCACATCATTGACTACCAAAACAGCTTGCACCCGCTCATAGTCGCGCTTTCGATTTTGGTCAGCCCCAACATCTTCCCAGCGAAACCGGTTCAACAATAGGGCAAAGCGGCGACCTCTCTGGTCCCAGTTCATTTCAGTTACCGGGAAAACCGCATCCTGAACCAATGTCGAAATGACCTGCAAATCATCAACATCTCTGGCCGCAAGATGTAGCGGCCCGCCACCGGCGTCTTCAAATCGCGCGTCTTCTACCATCAGCTTTTAATCCGTTCAATTTTAGCGCCCACTGCACTGAATTTGCGCACCACATGCTCATAGCCGCGATCCAGATGGTAAACCCGGCTGACCACGGTTTCACCTTCGGCCGCCAACCCCGCAAGGATCAGTGACACCGATGCCCGTAGGTCCGTTGCCATGACTCGCGCGCCTTTTAACTTATCAACACCCGTTACCGTTGCAGTTCCGCCCTGAACATCAATCTTTGCCCCCATGCGCATCAATTCCGGCGCATGCATGAAACGGTTCTCAAAAATGGTCTCATCCAGCCGACTAGTACCTTTAGCGGTGCAAAGAAGCGCCATCATCTGGGCCTGCAGGTCTGTGGGGAAACCTGGGAAAACCTCGGTCTTCACATCAACCGCCGATGCTCGCCCGTTTTTGCACGACACCTTTATTCCATCACGGGTTTCGCTAACCGATATCCCGGCCTCTTCCAGTTTTTCGCAAAAAGCCGATACCAGAGAAATGCGCCCGCCAATCAGTTCGACCTCGCCTCCGGCAATGGCCGGGGCCAGCATATAGGTGCCCAGTTCAATACGATCGGCCACCACCGGATGGGTCGCGCCGTGCAAGGCATCAACCCCCTGAATTTCGATCGTGCCGGTGCCATCGCCCGATATCTGTGCGCCCATGGCCCGCAAACATGTGGCCAGGTCAATGATCTCGGGTTCACGCGCGGCATTTTTCAAAACCGTGGTGCCCTTTGCCAAAGTTGCCGCCATAAGGATATTTTCTGTGGCCCCAACGGAAGCAAAGCGCATTTCAATGGTCGCACCCTTCAGACCACCGGGGACTTTACCATGCAGATATCCGTCTTTTAGCTCGATTTCGGCCCCCAAAGCGGTAAGGCCATCAATATGTAAATCCATCGGCCGCGCACCAATGGCACAGCCCCCCGGCATGGACACAACCGCATGCCCGTGGCGCGCCAACAGCGGCCCCAGTACCAGATTGGATGCCCGCATTTTGCGCACGATATCGTAATCCGCCACCGGGTTTTCAGCGCTTTGGCTGGACATGGCTACGACGCGACCATCCTGCAAGCTGGTGACTTCGACGCCAAGTGATTGCAACAATTGCGTCATTGTCGCAATATCAGACAGGCGTGGCACATTGGTCAGCGTCAAGGGTTCATCGGCAAGCAAGGTTGCCGGCATTAATGTCAGACAGGCGTTTTTCGCCCCGGCAATCGGAATTTTCCCCTGCAGCGCGTTGCCGCCTTTGACAAGAATTGAATCCATCTGGTGTTAGCCCTTTTGCTGATCTGCGGATTTACGCACGCGGGCCTGTGCTTTACGCCGTTTTAGATTGGCTTTCAACGCAGATTTCAGCCGGTCCTGACGTATCGCTGCCGGTTTCTTTCGCGCATTATCGATTGATTTTTCTTCCATAGGCCCTTGTCTAGCGCAGGGCACGGCATGGGTCCAGATTTGGCTTGCTTCAGGGGTGATAAAAGCCTATTCAGCCGCCCTTGAGACATGCTGCCGTAGCTCAGGGGTAGAGCACTCCCTTGGTAAGGGAGAGGTCGGAGGTTCGAATCCTCTCGGCAGCACCATTTTTAAGAAAATTGTCGGTATTTGGCTTGATGGCACTTTGGGCTATTTGCCCTGTGCAACACCGAAAGCCCACAAGTCAGGCATTCAGCCTGAATACAATTTTGGACTTACTTAAGCCGAGACGGCTTCGTCGTTTTCTTGGCCATCGCCCCAAGTATTTGAATTGTTGTTGGCTTCGCTAAGCAAGAACATTCCATAGGCCAATAGTAGCGCAGTAGTTGTTCCGATGAATGAATAGCTTAGCAGAGCCATTAAAACAGAGCCGCCGGACATAAGGGCCAAAGATGCAGCAGCTGCACCAAAAACCGTCCCGCTGGCCAAAAATATAATTACCATGTGTTCCTCGATAAATCCCCAGAATTAAGCCCGTTCATCCCACCAGCAGTTTGTGGCAAGATTGGGGCTTTTCGTCGTTGCCTTAGTGACAACTTGCTAAAGATGCCTGCAACAGCGTGATCAAAGCATATATTTGCTTATTAATAGTGAATATTGCACCAAGGACCCGCTGCGCAATAAATCGCCTAGATCGCGACCGAACGCGTTATTCGTCCGCCCATTCCCACGGTCGGGTAAACTCACCCAGCAAGGAATTCAGTGCAGATTCGTCAATGGAACCGGATTTTGAAATACGGGCAACAAGGCCCCGTTTCTTATCTTCGACGACTTCGACAACTTTGGCATTGATGTCCGCTTTGGCCAAAGCCGCGTTATACACGCGCGTAATTGCGGATTTGCGCAGATCAGGCTTAAAAATCTTCCCAACAGCTGTTTTCGGAAGTTCGGGCATGATTTCAAGGTATTTAGGATGCGCTGCGCGTTCATGAATGTTTGCACAGGCAAATTTTAGCAGTTCATCTTCGCTTATCTCAGCGCCGTCCACCAGCTCCACATAGGCACAGGGCAATTCGCCAGCAAATGCATCGGGTTGACCGATTGCACCAGCAAAAGCCACCGCTTCGTGGCCGGCAAGCGCTTCTTCAATTTCGGCCGGATCAATATTATGACCGCCGC
The DNA here is from genome assembly GCA_965224795.1 of Paracoccaceae bacterium. GTDB lineage: Bacteria > Pseudomonadota > Alphaproteobacteria > Rhodobacterales > Rhodobacteraceae > NVTR01. Next base: position 939,012 of record CBDDAE010000001.1, read on the forward strand.
GAATAATCAGATCTTTGGCGCGGCCAGTGATCCATAAAAAGCCATCATCATCAATTCGCCCCAAATCACCCGTGCGCAGGTATTTTTGATCGGCAAACAGTCCGATGTTCTTTTCGCCCTGGGTATAGGTATGCCCCGGGGAAACGCCCGGGTTAGAAACGCAAATTTCACCCACTTCATCCACAGCCATATCTTTATTCACACCACCATCGGGGGCACAATCCAGGATTTTAACGTCAGTATAAGGCAGTGGAAAACCGACAGACCCGATTTTTGGGTCACCGCCAGTAGGGTTACAGGCGACCAGACAAGTCACTTCGGTCAAACCATAACCTTCTATGATGGTTACCCCTGTGGCCTTTTCAAACCGTTTAAACAGTTCCACCGGCAAAGGTGCCGAACCAGAAAACGCCGTTTTAATAGATGAGATATCGGCATCAACCGGGCGCTGCATCAAAGCTGAAATTGCTGTTGGTACAATGATAACAAACGTGATTTTCCAGCGTTCGATCAGTTTCCAGAAATTATCAAACACTCCGTCGCCGCGATACCCGGCAGGTGTCGGAAACACCACATGTGCGCCCGATGCGATCATCGCCATGAAAATTACGTGGCAGGCAAAAACATGAAACAACGGCAACGGACAAATAATATTATCTTCCGAAGAGAACAAAAGTTCGTCCCCCAACCATCCGTTATAAATCATCCCGTCATAGGTATGCTGTGCCACTTTCGGCATTCCGGTGGTGCCGCCAGTGTGAAAATATGCCGCCACCCTGTCGCCATCACTATCATCAAAATCCAAAGTTTTGGACTGACGATCCATTTCCGTATTGAAATTCAACACGTTAGCGCTGTGAGCAACCGGATTTTTAGGCCGTATCAAAGGAACAATCCAAGATTTCGGCGGCGTCAGATAGCGATGCAGATCAACCTCAAGCACGGTCGTTACATTCGGTGCTAAAGCAACCGCTTCGGCCACTTTTTGGGCTACGTCGGTTTTTGGGAAAGGCCGCAAGGTTACAACCACCTTGGCACCCGTTTCGCGCAAGATAGAACCAATCTGTTCCGGGTCCATCAACGGATTGATCGGGTTTACAATCCCAGCCACGGCTCCACCAATTAGGGTTATGGCTGTTTCATTACAGTTTGGAAGGATATAGGCGACAACGTCCTTTTCACCGATACCAAGACCTCGAAACAGGTTGGCAGCCTGAGTGGATTTTTGGTGAAACTGTCCCCAGGTAAGGGTCTCCGCTTTGGCTTTAGGCCCACTTTCAATCTGAAAAGTGATGGCATTGCCATCTCCATGTTTTGCGGCGGTCTGGCTTAAAAAATGATAAAGCGTTTCGGCGGGTTTTCTTTGCGCCCAAAGCATTTCATTTTCAATCGCGCGCAAATCCGCATTTTTAGCAAAACCCATTCCCGTATTCTCCCACTTTATTCCGTTGTTGGAATTTATTGTTGGGACAAAGATGCGGGTAATTTGTGATTATCGCAAGCTTTTGCGGAAACCTAACACCAATTGGCGGCAATTGCGGTGTTTTAGGGCGCCGCAATTCTGGGTTTTCATGCCAATTGACTGAAAAATTAAGCAGCCGCGATGTCAGCTGTGAATTGCAGACGGGCCAGTCGGGCATATAGTCCCCCCTGCGCCACCAGTTCATCATGCTTGCCTTCGGCGACGATTTCGCCCTCTTCAAACACCAGAATACGGTCGGCTTTTTTGACGGTCGCAAGCCTGTGGGCGACGATAATAGTGGTTCGGTTTGCGGCCAATCTATCGACTGCGGTTTGAACCACCTGTTCGTTTTCAGCATCCAGTGCCGAGGTCGCTTCATCCAACAGCAAAATCGGGGCGTCGCGAAGGATAGCCCGGGCAATGGCGATGCGTTGCTTTTGGCCCCCCGAAAGCATGACACCGCGTTCCCCAACATAGGTGTCATACCCTTCTGGCAGGGCGCCCAGAAAATCGTGGGCGGCGGCGGCGCGCGCGGCGTCCTCAATCTCTTGATCAGTAGCCGAAGGGCGTCCAAACCGTATGTTTTCCCGCGCAGATGCGGCGAAAATTACCGCGTCCTGGGGTACCAATGCCAGTTCCCGGCGATACTCAGAACGCTCCATTTCCCTTAACGGCACGCCGTCAATGCTGATGTTACCTGAGGTCGGATCGTAAAACCGTAATAACAACTGTATAATTGTCGACTTCCCTGCCCCGGATGGACCGACCAAGGCTACGGTTTCACCCGGTTTAACGCTAAAACTGACCCCATCCAGTGCTGCAGTTTCCGGGCGAGACGGGTAGTGGAACGTCACATTCTCAAAAACAATCTCACCAGTCATCGGTTGGCTGACCGGGGTATTTTCATCCAGATCGCTAACGGTGTCCCGGGCATTCAGCAATTCAACCAACCTTTCGGTGGCCCCGGCCGCCCTTTGCAGCTCTCCCCAGATTTCAGACAGCGCCGCCACAGAACCGGCGACCATAATGGCATAAATCAGGAATTGAACCAAAGCGCCCACGCTCATGGTACCCGTCCCCACGTCACGCGCCCCGATCCACAACACCCCAACCACCCCGGAAAATATCAGAGCAATAACAATCACTGTCATCAAAGCGCGGGTGCCAATCCGTTTCAAAGCCGCGTCATAGCTAAGCTCTGTCACCTTGGAAAATTCTTCGTTTGTAGCGTCTTCATGGGAAAATGCCTGAACGGTCTGCACCGATAACAATGCCTCAGACGCTGACCCGCTGGATGCTGCAATCCAATCCTGGTTTTCACGGCTAAGTACTCGAAGTCGTCGCCCTAAAAATACTATCGGAACAATGACGGCGGGTACAATCAGCAAAACAAGAAGGCTTAGTTTCACCGAAGTGAACAGCATCAAAACCAACCCGCCCAAAAATATCAACACATTGCGCAACGCGATGGAAACCGACGATCCAATAACCGAAAGTATAAGCGTGGTATCCGTGGTTATCCGGCTTAGAACCTCACCCGTCATAATTTTTTCATAAAATGCCGGGCTCATGCCTATCATTCGGTTGAACACAGCCTTTCGAATATCGGCCACCACCCGTTCACCCAACCGGGTAACCAAATAATAGCGCAAACCGGTGCCAACCGCCAAAAGTCCTGCAATACCAAGTGCCGTAGTAAAATAGGCGTCCAACAGGCCACCCTGTGATGCCTGAAACCCATCCACGACGCGGCGAACAGCGATCGGCAACACCAGTGAAATACCCGCGGTTATGACCAGGGCCACTAAGGCCAGTACCAAAATTTTCCGGTGTGGGCGTACAAATGGCCAAAGCCCGGTTACCGCTCCAATTTGCTTGGATTTTTGCCGTTCTTCTTCCCGTTGAATATTTGGTTGCGCCATGCACTGTTCCCCTGTCTGTGCTCCACATAGCTTTGCAGGCGGCATGCTTCAAGCACCGCAGGAACAGCAACGGCGTCTGCGGGGAATACTGTGGGATTGGAATGCTGGAGCGGGTAGCGGGAATCGAACCCGCACCTTAAGTTTGGAAAACTCGTATGATACCATTTCACCATACCCGCCAAGCTTTAACCGGTTATTTGAATGGCGCTGGATGGTCAAGGATATCAATCAAATTTGTCCTTTGCCGCGGGTCAATTCACCAAATCCTTTTTCGCCAAATTAGCTAAAATTCACGAAAAAGTATCTTTTGCCTGCTTTCATCAATTTCATTGATCAAATGTGGCGAAAAATTATTGGCGCTAATCATCAACAGGGGCCACTAAAATTTGGCGGATCAGATTTCACTTTTGAACGAAAAATATCGCAACCTGTTGTCGATAGCTTTTGGGTTCAGCATTTTCTCAAACCTGCTGAAACTGACCGGCCCGTTGTTTATGCTGCAGGTCTACGACCGGGTGCTTGGCTCTCGTTCCGTCGAGACGCTGACAGCATTGTTTACCTTGATCACGGTTTTGTTCATTCTGTTTGGGGCCTTGGAATTTGCCCGCAGCCGGGTGATCGCCAGAATTGGTGTACGCCTTCAAACGGCCATGAATATCCCTGTATTCAATGCGGTTTTACGGGCTTTTGCAAAGAAACAAAACACTCTCGGGGCAAGTTCGGCACTACAGGACCTGTCGGCAATCGCTACGTTTTTCGCGTCACCGGTCATTCTAACATTCTTTGACGCCCTTTGGACGCCCATATTTTTTCTGGCAATCTTTACATTTCACCCCCTGCTTGGTTGGCTGTCGGTTTGCGGGGGTGGGGTGTTGGTTCTGGCAGCGTTAAGCAACCAATTCCTTACATTTCGCAAGATATCTCTGGCCCAGCAGCAATCAAATACCGCAGCCACCATAGCTGGCCAGATCGAAGCTGGAAGTGATATTATCTTTTCCCAGGCAATGGGGACAGCAATGGCCCAACGCTGGCAAAATGAATTGGAAACTGGCAATAGCAATTCCTTGCGCGCCAGTGATATCAATGGGCTTTTCTCTGCATTTACCAAATCCTTCCGCCTGTTATTACAATCAGCCATGTTAGCCCTTGGCGCATGGCTGGTTTTGCAAAACGAAATCACGGCCGGGGCGATGATTGCCGGCTCAATCCTGATGGGCGCGGCGCTGGCCCCCATTGAACAAGGCATTTCCCAATGGAAAATTGCCCAAAAAGCCCGCATAGGCTGGAAGAATCTTTCAGATTTTCTGCGGTTACACCCCGAAACGTCCAGCCCTATGGATTTACCAGCGCCCGACGCCAATTTAACGGCCAAAAACATTACATTGTTTTCCCTTTCCGGCGAAAAACCTGTTCTTCAAAATGTCAGTTTTGAACTGAACACCGGGGAGGTACTTGGAATTATCGGCAAAAGCGGGTCGGGTAAAACAACGCTTTTACGGGTTCTCATGGGATTGCTGGCACCAACCCAAGGTGATGTGCGCCTGGGCGGGGCAACTTTGCAGCAATACAGTTCAGATCAATTGGGCAAGATGGTGGGATACATGCCCCAGAACACCCAGCTATTTGGTGGCACCGTTGCTGAAAACATAGCCCATATGTCAATGTCACCCGACCCAAAGAGGGTGGCGGCGGCCGCCCAACAGGCCGGTATACACCAAACTATTATGGCCCTTCCCCAAGGCTATGACACACAGATTACGCCCCATGGATTCCAACTATCGGGGGGCCAAAAACAACGGATTTCCCTGGCCCGCACCTTGTTTCATGAACCCCTGATCCTGCTGCTGGATGAACCTAGTTCATCTCTGGATGCCCTGGGTTTACAGGCATTGGAAAGCACAATATCCAATATGAAAGCCAATGGAAAATCGGTAATAATTGTCGGGCATCGTCCCTCTGCGCTATCACAATGCGACAAACTGCTGGTGCTACAGGACGGTAAGCCCACAGCCTACGGCCCCCGCGATACTGTGCTTCACCAGACCACCCAAAACGCAGAAGATTCCCTGCGCATTGTGCGGGGGAGCACTTTGTGAAATCACAAAATGGTCCTGCAAATACTGACGCCAGAATGCCAATTTTCGTTGGTGTTCTTGCCATTGCTCTATTGTTTGCGGGATTGGGTTTTTGGGGTGTAAACGCCCAAATCGCTGGCGCAATCATTGCCAAGGGAACAGTAGCCTTGGCAACAGATCACCATGTTGTGCAACACCCGGATGGCGGCGTTGTCGACCAAATTTTTACCCGCAATGGCTCTGCGGTGCGCGCTGGCGACGTTCTTTTGCGATTTGATGACACCTACCTACAATCAGAACTTGCCATTACCGAACAACAATTGCTTGAGATATATGCCAGAAAACTGCGGCTGGCGGCGGAAAGGGATCAGCGTAAGATCCTGGAAATCCCATCTCCTTTGTTGTTTGCAAATCTTGATCAATCTTGGGTGCAATCACAAATTGACGGGCAAAATCGCCTGTTTATTGCCCGACTAAATTCCAGAACCAAAGAAGCCCAACACGTGGCGCAACAACAGACGCAAATAGAATATCAAATCCAGGGATTTAACGCGCAAAGCAACGCCCTGTTAAAACAGTTGGACCTGATCAACATGGAAATGGCTGACCAGCAAACCCTGCGGGAACGCGGGCTTGTTCCTGTTTCGGTCATTCGAAATTTACAGCGCCGCGGCGCCAATCTGGAAGGAGAGCTGGGGCAGTTAACATCGGCCAAGGCACAGGCCAGCGAGAAAATCGCAGGATTGTCGATCCAAGCATTAAAACGCCAAGATCAATGGCGTGAAGAGGCCATAACCAGAATTCGCGACCTTCGCTACAGTGAAATCGGACTGGTAGAAACCCGCACCAGCCTGCTGAAACGACTGGACAGGCTGACAGTGCGCGCGCCGATAACTGGTATCATACACCGCTCATCAATCTCCTCTGCCAAAACTGTGGTTATCGCGGCGGAACCTATGATGTTGATCATTCCATCCGATCAACCACTGCACATTTCTGCACACATCGACCCGATAAACATTACCCAGATTAACGCTGGTCAGGACGCTGTATTACGTTTCCCAACTTTCAATCGCCAAACCGCTCCCGAAGTTGCCGGTCATGTCATTCGGCTTTCCCCCGATACATCCTTTGATGAAGTCACCGGTTTCGCGTTTTACGAAGTGATCCTGGCCCCGGATATGCAAGATCTGGATGACCAAACGATACAATCGATACGCTCCGGCATGCCCGTTGAAGTATTTATCAAAACCTCGGAACGTACCCCATTATCCTATCTGCTTCAGCCCTTCGAAAACTACTTTCGCCGGGCATTTCGTGAAGAATAGGAAGGTATAATTCCCCGCGTTTAAAACTAATGGGTCCAAACACTGCGCCGGTTGGTGGCAAAGTTATCTGCATAACCTCCTGGGCGGATGTTTTGTTTGCGCGATTTTGGTTCAACAACATCTGCCGTGATCCCGTTTTCTTTCGCATAGTCCAGGGCATCCTGCTTAGTATCAAACGACATTCGCACCTGCGTTTGGGTATCATCAGACGACGTCCAGCCCATCAACGGATCAAGTTGGCGGCGTGAAGTTGGGAAATATTCCAGAACCCACGACCTGGAATTGGCGGTTCCAGAGGACATTGCTGTTCGTGCAGGTTTAAAAATACGTGCGCGCATCAGATCCGCCCCATTTGGTTACAAGTTACCACCGCCATACACATTATTTGTTAGCAAGCCAACAAGCCAGCCACATCACTTGCCAATATTATGATGGAAGGGTGGTTGCCGACCAAAGCACAAGGGAGCGAGGGTGGGTGGTGCTGTGCGCTAGGTCGGCAACCGATACTGCTGCTTGTCATGGCAGGATAGTTTGTGAGTCTCAGCAAGACAAGAAAATAATCAACTTTAGGTTGTATTAATTAATTGAAAGTTCGCCCTTAGGGAAATTCCATTTGATAACAACAACTTAATTAAGCAACAACAGCGCCCATTCCTATTGGATATCAGCCAAATATACCGCGCCCTTCGGGAACAAAGTCAGGAAACGCGATGGCCGGGTCGAATCCCGGCATTCGATGGCTTAAAACTTCTGCCAGAACGTGGCGATAATCTGTGGTAATCGCCAAATCTGCACCGTCGTCCAAAGCGTCATTTGATAGCCCGGGCCATTCACCAAACATCTGCCCGCCTTTCACTTCCCCGCCCAAAACCATCATGGCATTGCCAAAGCCATGATCTGTGCCCCCGGTTTTATTTGCCCGAAGTCGGCGGCCAAATTCGCTCATGACAACCACGGTCACGCGATCACGCGCATCCCCCAGATCACGCCAAAACGCCAAAAGCGAATTCGATAATGTATTCAGGTTTGTGCTAAATTCTGCTGGCTGGTCTTCATGGGTATCCCAACCCCCAAAATCCACAGTTGCAATTCGCATTCCCAAATCCAGCTTTATCGCCTGCGCCACTGTGCGAAATTCTCCAGACAAGTATGATTCCGGATACTCGACACTTGGCGAATAGACTTCAAATTCACCCGTTTCGCTATTCGTCAGTCGTTTGGACAGAACTTCGCTTAAGGTGATCAGCCGGTCTACGGGGGCCGCCAACAAAGGGTGCGTGCCAAAACCTTCGCGCAACTTCTTGTTCAGCAAAGGGGCCAAATCACCGCCGCCCGCAATTATCAACTGCTCCAATTCAGATGCCACGGCCACGTCCTTTGACCCCCGAACACTTTCGGGCGCTGACCCACCAACCGACAATACAGGTAAAATTCCTTCGGGTTGCAACGCCTTCAAACATCGACCAAGCCAACCGCCGGTTCCGGTATTCTTTGACGCCCGCTCCATTCTGTCTTCGGCGTCAAAATGGCTACGTGTCCCGTCCGTAAGGCCCGCCGCATGTACCACCGCCAATTCACCGGCATTATACAGTTCGGAAAATCCAGCAGCCTGCGGGTGGAACCGAAAATCAACGTCAGCCGCGGCCCCGGGCATTTCCAGACCAGGCTCATCGCCATGGCGCAACACACGCAACCTTTCCGGCCTCGCCGCTGCATAATCAGCATCACCTGTGGGCGAAATAATGTTTAATCCATCCGCGCCGCCGCGCAGAAAAACTACTACTAGGGTCGGTTCAGGCATCTGATCCCCTATCTGAATACAAAATCAGGGCCAAGTGCTGCACTGGCCACAAGAATCTGGTTGGTCCAATCAATCCCATCTTTATCAGTCGGAGCAGGATCACTGGCATCAACATCCAACACGCTTAAAGCGGCGTCAAAACTGTCGGTCGAAATATCAAATCTTTCGGCCCAGTGGCCAACCATATCGCCGATGGTATTCACGCCATCAGCAAGTGTCGCTAATATATTCTCGGTCACTCCGTTCCAGTCGTCATGGGAATAGCTTGCCAAACCGATCATCCCATTGATGGTCCGGGTATCGGCCCAGTCTTCGGTTTTATCACTGTGGCCTGTGGGCGGACGAACCTGATGTTGGTTCCAACCTGAAGTGCCCAGCCGCCAGTCCATTTCCGAACCAGTGGGCGAAATTTCAGCACCTGTGGCGCGGTACAGCGCGGCAACATATTCAAACGGACGCCGCAGCTTATTGGCCGGCGTCGCTGCAAATTCTTCATGTTGTACAATCGCACGTAAGGTCATCGCTATTTGGTCCGGCGCTGTTTGGTTGTCAAAGAACACCGCAAAAATTTGGTCATGATATTCCTTGGAAGGGTTTTCGATACCCAACCGGCGCAACAGCTTTTTGGTTACAAACCGGGCTGTGCCCGGATGCGCCGCCAATATATCCAAAACCCCTTCACCATCTTCTGTGGGGCCTGAGAACGCAGGAAATTCACGGCCCAATATGCGTTTCTGATATGGGTCGTGCCAGGCTTCGACATAGTCAAATTCGCCAGAAGTCTTGGTATATTCGCCGTTGTCAAATTCCCTGCCGTCGCCAATCGACCAACCAGTCAATGCGCGCGCCACTTCATAGACATCACTGTCAATATAGCCGACCGCCTCGCCCTCCAGGGCACCGGGGACCTGATCCCAGCGATCATACAGGTCATTGAAATAGCTATCTTGCCCCAATGTGTGCAGTTCCAACAATTCGCGGGCATAATTTTCATTGGCCGGGCTGGCAGAACTTTCGTCGTTATTCAGATAATGCAGCATCACCGGGGCATGCGCGGTATGCCCTAACAGGGTGCGAAAATTACCGAATGCGTTTTCGCGAAGCATGCTGTCATAGGCCGGATACAGCGCCGCAGTGGTTTCATCTTTCAGGGCGTTGACACTAAAATGTTCATGCCAGAACTGGGTGATAATTTCACGCAACTGGGCTGGCGCGTGCACGGCCCGTATGAATGACGCAGCAATAACTTCATGTGCCGGACGCTCGCGCTCGCTGTAATCCATGGCCACGTCCCAATCCAGCAGCTTGACCATATCTTCCGGCAGCCTGTCCAGCCACTCAAGGCCGCGCCCTTCGGCAAGTGCCGGCCAGGTCTTGCCGTCACCTTCGTCGCCCGCCTCGTATTCTATCCATAATTTGGTTGCTGCAAATCGGGCGGACAAATCCGCGTCTTGGGCTGGCATTTGCAATTGTTTTTCCAGCCAGGCAGATTGACCAATCTGTGCCAATTCCGCCCGTGCATCCGGTGTCGTGCCATGCGTCAGGCGATTCAAAAATACCTGATCCGACAAGCCGTCGCCGGTAGCCGCAGTCGCGCGCAAAGGTCCGCTGGCAAGGCTGGCTATCGCCAATCCGGTCAGGGATTTATGAAACTCACGCCTGGTCAGCATTAGGGTGCTCCGAAATCATTAACATTGCCAGCCTATGCCATCTGGCTAAGGTACTGCAAGTATTCTGATTTTTGTCAGCAGAGTTCTGCTCGCCGTCAAATAAATCCGCCAATTGGTTGCAAAAGAACAAAAAGGGGTCAAAGTTAACACCCAGTCAGGAATCGCCCATGCCCGAGACAACTCAACCAGTGCCACAAAAACCGGTGCCGCCCCGCGATAAGCTAGAGGGCGGCAAGCGTTTCGTGATGCATACCGAATTTACGCCAGCAGGCGACCAACCCACCGCAATAGCGGAACTGAAACAAGGCATATATGACGGCGACCAAAATCAGGTGCTATTGGGGGCCACCGGTACCGGCAAAACCTTCACCATGGCCAAGGTGATAGAAGAAACCCAGCGCCCCGCCATCATTTTAGCCCCCAACAAAACCCTGGCCGCCCAACTTTACGGTGAAATGAAAGGCTTTTTCCCCGACAACGCCGTGGAATATTTCGTGTCGTTCTACGACTACTACCAGCCCGAAGCTTACGTTGCACGATCTGACACTTTTATCGAAAAAGAAAGCCAGATCAACGAACAAATTGACCGTATGCGCCATTCGGCTACCCGCGCGCTTTTGGAGCGTGATGACGTGATCATTGTGGCGTCAGTTTCCTGCATTTACGGCATCGGCTCGGTAGAAACCTACGGTGCCATGACATTGGATCTGGAGGCCGGCAAAGAATATGACCAGCGCAAGATCATGGCCGATCTGGTCGCCCAGCAATATAAACGCAATGACGCGGCCTTTGTACGAGGATCGTTTAGGGTGCGTGGTGACAGTCTTGAGGTTTGGCCTGCCCACCTGGATGACCGCGCCTGGCGGCTGTCATTTTTTGGCGAAGAACTTGAAAACGTCACCGAATTTGATCCGCTGACCGGCGAAAAGACCGACACGTTTGAACGCATCCGTATCTACGCCAATTCCCACTATGTGACACCAAAACCCACACTGAAACAGGCCCTTGTCAGCATCAAGAAAGAACTGCGAATTCAACTGGATAAATTTGTTTCTGAGGGCAAATTGCTGGAAGCTCAGCGCCTGGAACAGCGCACCAACTTTGACCTTGAAATGCTGGATGCGGCCGGGTTTTGCAGCGGTATCGAAAACTATTCACGCTATCTGACGGGTCGCCAACCGGGCGAACCGCCGCCCACCCTGTTTGAATTCATTCCCGACAACGCCATTGTTTTCGCCGATGAAAGCCACGTCAGCGTCCCGCAAATCGGTGGCATGTACAAAGGTGACTTTCGACGCAAATTAACCCTGTCTGAACACGGTTTCCGGCTGCCCAGCTGCATGGATAACCGACCGCTGAAGTTTGAAGAATGGGACGCCATGCGCCCGCAATCGGTGTTCGTTTCTGCCACGCCGCAAAAATGGGAAATGGAACAATCCAGCGGCGTTTTCGTCGAACAGGTGATCCGCCCCACCGGTCTTTTGGACCCGGCCATTGAAATCCGTCCGGTTGAAATGCAGGTGGACGATCTGCTTGATGAAGTCCGCATCGTCGCCGCCAAAGGCATGCGCACCCTCGTCACCACCCTTACCAAACGCATGGCCGAGGATCTGACCGAATACATGCACGAACAGGGCATCCGCGTGCGCTACATGCATTCCGATATAGACACGTTGGAACGCATCGAAATCCTGCGTGATTTGCGCCTTGGCACCTTTGACGTGCTGATTGGCATCAACCTATTGCGTGAAGGCCTCGACATCCCGGAATGCGGCCTCGTCGCCATTCTTGATGCCGATAAAGAAGGTTTCTTACGCTCCGAAACCTCGCTCATCCAAACCATCGGCCGCGCTGCGCGCAACGTTGACGGCCGCGTCATCATGTATGCCGACCGCATAACCGGGTCGATGGAACGCGCTCTGGCCGAAACTGACCGGCGGCGGGAAAAGCAAGAGGCCTATAATATCGAACACGGCATCACGCCGACCACGATCAAGAAGAATGTCGATGATGTACTGTCCGGCCTCTACAAAGGCGACACTGATCAGTCTCGCGTCACCGCCAAGATCGACAAGCCCCTGTTCGGGGAGAATTTGCAAACCCATCTGGACGGCTTGCGCACCGACATGCTGAAAGCCGCCGAGAACCTGGAATTCGAAGAAGCCGCGCGGTTAAGGGATGAAGTGAAACGGTTGGAGGCCGTGGAACTGGCCGTGGCCGATGACCCGATGGCACGGCAATACGCTGTAGCAGCGGCGAGTGAGGTTGCAGTGAAAGGCGCCGGTCGGAGTAAGGGTGGCAAGGCCGGGCAGAGGGGAAGATGGGGGAAGAGATAGAGTAGGTTGAAATTATTTTTCAGTACTTCAATCAAACTTTGATCTTTCCCAGTAAACTGGTCAATCAATCTTAGTCGTGCTTCAAATAAAATTGATTGTTTTTCGATTGCCCAACCAAAACATAGCCATTTTGCTTGAACACTCGCTGGCATCCCGGCTGAACGCTTTCAATAACGATCCTCTTGGGCAGAATTTCCGGTATCGCGGTTTCAAAAAATGGTACCAAAATCTTATCCTCGTGGCCTTCAACATCAATTTTCAATGCACTGATTTTTGTTAGCCGCTCTTGCTCAATAATCGACTGTAATGTGCGGACCGGAAATTGCCCGTCGGTAGCTTCTTCAAGCCGTACTATTGCTAGATCATTTTTCCGAATCTTCAGGTTCGCCCGACCCGCTTTATCCGAAATTCCAGAGGTATAAACTGAGATGTTTTTAATATTTGACGCCTCCGCATTCCATTTTAGGCGCGCAGTCATGTTGGGGTTTGCATCAATGCAAATTGTTTTCCCTTTGGGGCCGACACGTTTGGCAAGCGGCAAGGCATAAAGACCTATATTGCATCCGATATCGACGAAGGTATCGCCAGCATTCAATCCTTTAAGCAAGAATTCGAGGTCAGGCTGATTATAATCCTCGCGCAATAGAAGGCCATATTCAACCAAATTGCTTCGTCCCTGAATGCGAAAAGTGCAGCCACGAAATTGTATATCAAGTGGTTTATTGCCACCCAACCCAACAATAAGACGTGTCAGGATTTTTCGCATATTGCCACGCGATAATAACGAATTGCGAGCAAACGCGATCAGTATCCGTTGGGTCAGATTTGGTGGATTTGCATCAATGCCATTGGCTAATTTATCTACTGTGCCCATCTGTTCCGGCTGGGTCAGATCACGCCACGGATCGGTCACTTTTATATCGGTCCTTGCTATTTCCAGCATCATAGCAAGCCGTTGAGTGGGTTTTCAACCCACCATCCGCAGCAACAAAGTGCATCGCCAAGAACTTGGGAAGGGCGCATAACTGCCACCCCCTGGCAGAGGTCCGGGCGCTGTTCATACGGGGCACAGGACAAGAAGGGTCACAACCCCCTTTCAACCCCTTTCAACCCCCTGCAACATCACACTCCCCTGCTGCCAGCGTCCCTTGACCAAAAACCCCTTCCCCAGGATCTGCGGAAACTGCACCCGCCAATCCAAAAACCGATCATTGCTCACCACACGCAGACCGTTCTTAATCGCAAAATCCAACAGCAATTCATCCGCCGTCGTCCCACTGGGCGCGATGACAACCCGGTCAACAGCTACACCAATTTTCGGCGCTACATGGCGCGCGTTTGCGTGACGATCCCACAGTTTGTAACCAACATTGGCATCAAAAAACACCATCGGGTTCAGGCCCCGCTCCTCCAGTGCCACCAGCACCCGGTTTAGCACCTGAACCGACGGTTCTCCGCCCCAATACATCACGTTTGAACCGTCCACGACGATGTGGATCTGCGCATCCAGTTGCGGCGCAGAGCGCTGTAACAACCGCCAGATCAAATACAAGAAAAGGCCAAGAACAATTGCGTAAATTAGTATGTCTTGCAGGGCCATGTCAGAGTTTTACAGACTTCATCGGTCAAATTGCTTAGTGCCACCCTAAATCAGCGGCACAATTGGCACACCGCACCCGGCCAGCAATAAACCCAGGCCAACAGTCAAAGCGATCCGCAACATATTCATGTTCATCCGCCCACCACCGTCAGCCCCAGCATCCGCCAAACCTGCATGCCGCCGCGATAATAGGAAATCCGCTCGGCGGGATAGCCAGCTTCAATCATCCGCCGGATCGCTGTTGGCGATTGGCCACACCACATGCCATTACAAAACAGCGCCACAGGTTTAGCATCTTCACAATCCCAACCATCAAAATCTATCTCGCAACCCAGTTCACCCATCCGGTCAGCAGCTTCGGTGAACGGGATGGAAACCGCGCCAGGAATGGTGCCGCCCTGGAACCATTTTGGCGTTCGGCTATCTACGACAATCGCATCCGGGTCCTGCAACATGGCCAGTATTTCCAGCTCACCAATGGTGCTAACGCCTTCGGCCGGGCTCATGGGTTGAATGCAAAATGCCGGACAGGGGCGCGACGTGCGGGCCCAATCAGGTGAAATGACATTGGCGTTGTCCTGAATCCGCGATATTTCAACCGGGCCTTTGGCCGTAGGCACCGAAACGCCGGCCACATCACGGCTGATATTAACCGCCTCTTGGGCAATGGCTGGCATGGAAATGAATATTAAGGCGGCAAGACTTAGCAAAAATCGCATTTTGGGTTTCCCTTTAAGTGTTGGCTTGCCTTTGCCTAGCATGCCCGTCAGTGATTTCAACCTACCCTATCGGACAACATGCACCGCGCATTTTGCATGGCGCACCACACGTGCTGCTGTGGAGCCCAGAAAATAGTCCTGAATTCCCGGTTGATGCGACGCCACCACTATGCAATCGACCCCGTTTGCTTGGGCAAAATCGGTGATCGCACGCCCGGCTGAACCATTGATCAGTTCCGCACTAACATCCTTTACACCGCCCAACTCTGCTACCAGCGCTGCCTGGGCCTCCTTGCGACCCACTTCCCGCAACTCGTCTGGTACGGCATGGGCAGCATAATTTGGGATCGGTTCAATCGCATGCACCGCCGTAATTTTTCCACCCTCAGCTTTCAAAAACCGGGCTGTCTTCAGGGCAATAGTGGTGTTTGGCCGGTGATCTAAAGCGATCGGCACAAGAATATGTTTATACATTGTGTATCCTCCATTCTCTATGAACTTAGGATAGCAGTACTCCGACTACGCCACTTTGAGATGGGTCAAACTGCCTGGATTTTTTTTCAGCTGTAGCTGGTCACAACATCATACATCACCGGCGCAAAGCTTTTGCTCAGCTCATTGATGCGCTGGTTGCGGATAATCATCTCATCGCTGCGCAACATGGCCTGAAAATCTTCGCGCGCGCGCCACTGCGAATAATTGGCTATCCGGGTGCGCGCATCGTTCACATGGATGGCCGATCCAATAAAACCCGGCTGATTGCTGATCACATCCGTACAGGCGCTGGCCAGCTCATCCAATAGTTCTTGGCAGGTCGCCGGTGTCACTTCAAAAGTGGTAATAACGGTTTGGTGGCTGTGATCTTTGGAAATATTCAGCATCTTTCGCCTCCTGATATCCGCAATCTAACACAGAATCCCTGTTCAATAAAACAGCTGCATCATCACCATCAACACGGTCAGAAAGATCACTGTCATAATGCCCCCTGCCCGAAAGAAATCTGCCACTTTGTAATGACCGGGCCCCATGATCAGCGCGTTCACCTGATGGGTTGGCAACAGGAACGAATTTGATGTTGCCAGCGCCACAGTCAGCGCGAACACCCCCGGGTCAGCCCCGGCGCGAATGGCGATGGAAATCGCCAGTGGCACCAGTAAAACCGTCGCCCCGACATTGGACATCACCAGCGTAAACGCTGTTGCAAGCACAGCGATAACCAACTGCAATTGCCAAATTGCAACTTCACCCAATGCACCTAATATCTGATCAGCGATCCATGCCGCCGTGCCCGAACTTTCAACGGCACGCCCCAGCGGGATCAGACTGGCCAACAGGAACACAGTTTTCCAACTGACGGCTGAATAGGCTTCGTCCGGCTCCAGCACACCACTGATAATGATACCCAAAGCACCAACCAACAACGCCACCGAAAGGCGCAAGTCAGTGAACAAAACAAGCCCCATGGCGATGGCGAAAAACACCAGCGCATGCACCACTTTATTGGTGCGAACCTCTTCATGGGGATGTTCAGTGGTAACGACGATGTTGTTATTATTGCGAAACCGGTCAAGGCTGGTCCAGTCGGCAAATATCAAAACCGTGTCACCGGCGGCAAACTTAACACTGCGCACATCATGACCTTCGCGAAACACTTCGCCACCGCGAATGATCGACAGGGTGGAAACCCCATGTTGCGCCCGCAGTCGGAAAGTACGGGCACTTTCACCCACCAGTGGTGAAGTCGGGGAGATCACCACTTCCGCCAAACCAGAACTTGTGGGCGACAGTAATTCGGCGAACGCGTCCAGATCCCGTTTAAGGTCCAGCCCATAAATTTTACAAAACGCATCCACCGCGCCGCGTTCCCCGACCAGCGCCAGAACATCCGCCGCCTGAACCTCAAGCAACGGCGACAACCCGCCAGACCCCATCCGCAATTTGCGACCAGAGGTCACAGCAATGGTTCGCACGCCGTGTTCGGTTTCAAATCCATCCAGAACTTTCCCGATCAACCCGGAAGAAGACGGCACATAAATTTCCGCGAAAATATAATCAATATGGTAGGCGTCTTTAAAATATTCACCAGTGGTGCGTTCAGCGTGGGAGACGTCTTTGCCCTTTGGCAAAACATACGGACCCAGCAGCACGAAATACAAGATACCCGACACGATCAGGGCCAGCCCGATTGGCGTTACCGCAAACAGTCCAAACGGATCAATCTGTTGATCCGCCGGCAGCGCCGAATTGGCGTTTATAATCAGATCATTCAAAAGGATCAGCGGGCTGGAACCGACCATGGTAATGGTGCCGCCCAGAATGGCGCAAAACCCCATCGGCATCAAAAGCCGCGACATCGGGATGCGTGAGCGCGTTGAAATACGCTGCACTACCGGCAGGAACAATGCCGCCGCGCCAACGTTTTGCATGAACCCGGAAATGACGCCAACAGTACCCGATATTAGCGGAATGATCCGCTTTTCTGTGGTGCCGCCAACCTTCATCATCCGCCGGGCGACAATGTTCATGATACCTGTCTTGTCCAATCCGGCGCCAATGATCATCACCGCGATGATTGAAATAACCGCGTTGGATGAAAACCCATCAAACAGCCCGTTTATATCCACCAGGCCTTCACTAAGCCCCATCACCGGGGCCATAATCGACGACAGTCCAAGCATCACCATAATGGTGAGTGCGGCCACATCTATTGGTATGACTTCAAAAGCAAAAAGGAAAACGGTGAGCAGCAGCAGCGACAGCACCCAGGCAATTTCAATCGACGGTGCAATACTGGCCAGACTCCAACCCAAAACCAAAAATACAAGGGCAGCAATGCCGACCAGATAGACCCGCTTATTCATCATATTTTTGCCCCGCCCGCGCTGTTGGACTCATAGGTTACGGGATTTTTGTGAGTTTTCATAAGCTAAGTTTAACATTCGGGTCGATCCGTCGCATTCATGTTTCACTATATAGCTGAATTGGATAGGGTCTTGCCATGGCATTTTCCCCGATCCGCCCCACCGATGACACCGCGCGCACCCTGGCCCAGAACCTTATGCGCAGCGCCAAATTCGCCGCTCTTGGCGTCATTGACCCGAACAACGGGGCACCGTTCGTCACCCGCATCAGCTTTGCCATGGACACCACAAACCAACCGATCACCCTGATCTCAACGCTGGCATTTCATACAACCGCTTTGCAACAAAACCCGGCCTGCTCTCTGTTGATCGGCGAGCCACCGGCCAAGGGTGATCCGCTGGCATTCCCGCGCATGACCTTAAGCGCGCACGCCGAAATTCTGCCAGTTGACGAAAAACCGACCCTGCGCGACACTTACCTAAGCTGCCACCCCAAGGCCAAACTCTACATTGATTTTACCGATTTCCACTTTGTGCGCTTCACCGTCAACGCCGCAGCATTGAACGGCGGTTTCGGCAAAGCCTTTTCCCTGACCGGCACCGATCTGACATAAAAAAACCGGGGCAAAATACCCCGGCTTTGTAACAATCAGAACTATTTAAAACGGATTATCCATCCGCGTGGTCACAATCACCCGCCCTTTGCAGGCCTCAGGCCATGTCAGTTGCACCAGATTATTGGACGCACCATAATTGGTGGTTGCGTATGGGTTTGCAAACACAGCTGCGCCGACTCCATTGGAGATGGCATTCTCAGCCACGACGGACGTCACATTGCGCGTCCAACCACCAAACGGCAGGTACCCGCTTGGGTTAAGCGACCAATTCACCGCGTCCGAGCCCTGAATGAATTCCAGCGTCACAGGATTGATGGTCGCCTGACTAACGCTGTTAAAGGTATTGCCCTCAAACACCACATTGCGCGACCGGCCGAAATCAAGCCCGGCAATGGAATTGTCCACCGTTTCAACCCGATCGATATTACCGTTGAATGCCTTGAACGTATTGCCAATCACGCTTAGCCCCTGCACAAAATGCCCACTGCCATAGGGCTTAATCACCAACCAGTTAAACCAACTGGCCACATCGCTGGCGGTGAAAATATTGCCAGTAATGGTCAGCCCGCCAAAGGAAAATTCCACGCCAAAATCCGGCGCTTCATCATGCTCATTGGTCCATTCAATGGAACAATTGTCGATGTAATTACCGGTGATCACTGATTTCACATTCGGGTAGGTAAAGATCATGCCACCAACACGCGGCGCATCCACCAGATCATCGCCCTGAAACCAGTGATTGCCGACAATCAAATGCCCGGTGCCAAACAGCACACCAGTATGGCCAAAGCGTTCAAACCGGTTGTCGCGAATTTTGCCGTCATTGGCATTGACGTTAAACGCAACTGACGTGCGCGCCGTCGCCGCCACTTGCTGTTCATTGGACACAAAATGACAGCGATCCAGTTGCAAATCCTGACAGCCGCGCCCGTGGCTGGTCACCCCACGATCTTTGGGCTTGGTGACAAAGCAATCCTTCAGATGAAAGGTCTGACCAGCAGGTGCTAGCAAGACACCACTGGCATTGCCCGCACATTGAAATTCAACATCCGAAATTGTGAACTTTGAGAACTTGGTAAAGCCCGAGAAATCCAAAATATATTGGAATCGGGTAAACGTGTAGGTCTGCGTCCCGGCCGCATTATAAAGCGCCTGACTGATCGTCACCGTCCCTGCCCCGACATTCTTGGCCGTCACATAAACTTCACGCCCCACGCCATTGCCAGTCACCATTGCCCCAACATCGATATTAGCCACATTGGCCACCGCGGTCAGCACCTTAGGACTGGCCGTCGAATAAGTTGCCTGCGATGTCGCCACCACAGGGTCCCAATTGGTTGACGCCACCGCGTTCAGCTGCCCGTTACGCAACACCCGGCGCACCTCAAACGTGGTTTTTGATCCTTCAGCCGCCTGCATATCAATGGGGCCGTCCACCTCAATGCGGCGTCCGCCCATGTCCAAACCCTCATGGTCGCTAAAATTCAACAGCGCCTGAAACGCCTTTTTAAACCCCAGAACCTCATCACCAAAGGCATCAATATAGGATGGCAGGTCGTAATTTCCCCGCAACACCAGCCGCTTATCAGTGGGCATTGTGACCGTGCCCTCAAAACGCACCGGGTTCAGCATCGACACATGATCCGCCAGAAAATATATACCGCCCGGCACATGCACATCGCGCCCGGCAGCCGCAGTATCTGCCGCCTCAAACGCAACCCGATCATCGGTGATCCCGTCACCGACAGCGCCATAATCACGCACATCCACCCAGTTCATCATGTTGCGGTGAAAGGCGCTGGTGATATCCTCAATCACCAGATCATCAATGCGCACCAAACCGCCACTGGCCCCGGTCATATCCAACCCGAAATGGCCGTAGATCGTGTTTTGATCCCACACCATGTCGACGCCGCCGCGCGCACCAGTGCCGACAATGGCGCTGATCTCAACTACATCGCCGTAGTTGGTCAGCGACACGCTTGGGCCCACCTCAACCAACCCCGGCACATGGGCATTGCCCGCGCCCCCGGCCCAGGCGGCAATCTGCAGCGATGGCAGGTTGCCGCTGATCGCCTTGACCCGCGCCGTTATGCGCAAATAACACCCCGGCAATATCGTGGTCTGGCCCATATAACGCAGCTTTTGTGTCGTTCCTGCCTTTAGTATTTCAACACACCCGCCAAAATCCTGATCTGCCGCGATCAGCGACGCATTGGGGTCAAACTCGTAAGTGGTAGAACCCGAAGTTCCGTCCTCGCTTGACCAAACATCCAACCCGCCTGCAAATGCGGGCGGCATAAACACCAACCCATCCGTAATTGCTTTGTTCATTATGCGCCCTTTTCAAATACCGTACCGGGTCGCAAATGCCTGTAGTGGTTGACTGCCATGCAGTCCCCGAATGCTTATCGTCGAAAAAAATCAGGTATCTGCCCAGTAGGGCGCAAGGGGTACCAGCGCGGATTTAACGGCAGCTTATGCCACCGCGCGCCGCCCGGAAATGTTAAACCCCAACATCCGGCATCTCCAGCAGGCGCACACCATTAATCTGCCACCCGGACCCAGCCATAACCATCTCATATTCCAGCAGGTGAAATTCTCCGGCAGAATCCCGTATTCTCACCCGCTGTAACACTCGCGTACCTTGCGTTTCCTGCCCCAAAAACTGCACATCAGTCGGGCGCCAGACCATCGGAAAACCACCCCGTACCATGGCCCCAAAATTCTCATAATTTCCAAATAATTGCTGAATGGTCGGGCTGGCAAAGCCAAAAGCAGCGGCAAAATCATCCCGTTGCAACGCCTCAATTTGGCTTTCTATGACACCCTTGACCGCCCTGTCCTGAGCCCCAGCACCCAACGGTCCCACCAGTAGAATAATTGCAAGAATTAGAGAACGCACCATCGCAAAACCCCTTCTTCTTTTCAAAAATACCCCCGTGCGGCGCACAAATTCGCCCGCAGGGCTTATAAAAATGCGCCGTCAGGCGCTCTATTTCTTCCGGGTCGTCGGTTTCGGCTTTAACGCCTTCGCATTGGCAACACTTTTCGCAAAGACAGCCTGCAATGCATCCATATCCTCCAACATCGCCCCCGGAACCGGCACATAGCCCCGCATCACCGAACCATGCTGAATAACATCGCCGGTTCCGTGCTCAACCTCAAAGGCGGCTTGATCCGTTTCAGACAGTCGCAGGCACAGCACATCTCTCGGATCGACAAAAGAAAACATGTTTCCGTTCATGGATGTGTAGGGCATTTTCTTACCCTTAAGTTGCAGCCCGTCATGGGCGCTCACAAGCTCTGCAAAAATCTCAACAACCCGGTCACGCATGAAATCCCCCTATCCGGCCAATTCCCCCGCCAGACCTTTTTCAATCAGCTTTATGGTCTCATCCACACCGTATAATGCAATGAACCCACCAAAGCGCGGCCCCTGACTTGCCCCCAGACATACCTCATACAGCGCCTTGAACCAAGCCCGCAGCGGATCAAACCCATGGTCCTTACCCACAGCAAACACCATCGACTGCAACGCATCAGCGTCCGCCCCTTCGTCCCAGTCCTTCAAGCGTTCCAACAAATCCGCCATTGCCGCCCGCTCCTGATCATCCGGCAATCGAAACTCCCGGGTCGGTTTTACGAAATCATTGTAATAGGCCACCGCAAACCCGGCCGCCGCGTCCAGATCAGGGTGGGTTTCGGGCGACGCCTCCGGTGCATAGCGGCCAATAAACCCCCACAACCGCGCCTTATCTTCCGCCGCCGACACCGCCGCCAGGTTCAACAACATCGCAAACGGCACCACCATGTTTGACGCGGGCACATTATGCCCATGGATATGAAACACCGGGTTATTCAGCCGCGCCGCTGTGTCCTGATCGGCGTAGGCCCGCAATTGTTGATGGTATTCATCCACCGCCTTCGGGATCACGTCAAAATGCAGCCGCTTGGCGGTTTTTGGCTTTTGATACATGAAATATGACAGGCTCTCGGCACTGGCATAGGTCAGCCACTCATCAATCGAAATACCGTTGCCCGATGACTTGGATATCTTCTCACCGTTTTCATCCAGAAACATTTCATAGACAAAATGCGCCGGTGCCGGGGCACCCAGTATCCGGCTAATCCGGTCATAGATATGGGTATTGGTCGAATGGTCCTTGCCATACATTTCAAAATCCACACCCAACGCCGCCCAACGCGCCCCAAAATCCGGCTTCCACTGCAATTTCACGCGGCCACCGGTGACTGGCATGGTGACCTCTTCACCATCTTCGTCAAACGTGATGGTGCCAGCTGCCGCATCAACCGACTTCATCGGCACATAAAGCACCCGCCCGGTCTTTTGCGAAATCGGCAAAAAGCACGAATATGTCGCCCGGCGTTCTTCGCGCAATGACGCCAGCATCACCTCCATGATCTCATCGTACTTTTCCACGCAACGCAGCAGCACTTCATCAAACTGCCCGGATTTGTAAAACTCAGCCGCTGAATAAAACTCATACTCAAACCCAAACGTATCCAGAAACCGGCGCAACATGGCGTTGTTGTGGTCACCAAAACTGTCATGCGTGCCAAACGGATCGGGCACCACCGACAATGGCTTTTGCAAATGTTCCTCTAACGCTTGCGGGTTAGGCACATTGCCCGGCACCTTGCGCATGCCATCCATATCGTCAGAAAAACAAATCAGCCGGGTTGGGATATCGGACAACACCTGAAACGCCCGGCGTATCATGGTCGTGCGCGCAACCTCTCCGAACGTGCCAATATGGGGCAGACCACTTGGCCCATAGCCGGTTTCAAACAGCACATAGCCTTTTTTGGGTGGTCCATCCGTAAATCGTTTCAACAGCGCCCGGGCCTCAACAAACGGCCAGGCTTTTGAATTCATCGCTGTATCACGCAGATCAGACATCGTTATTTTCCATATGAAACCGGGGTTTTCCCATGCAAGGCCAACCCCTATTGCCGTATGACTTCCGGGTCAATATTCTGCGCTTCAACAAAATCACTTCAAAGGATCAGCCATGACCGACATTTCCCATTCACTTACTCCGCAAGATTGCCTGATCGCCGTTATGGTCGCCGTTTCAGCGTCAGACCAGAACATCCGCACCTCAGAGTTGGTGACCATCGAAGCCGTGGTCAACCACTTACCGGTATTTGCCAACTACGACACCGACCGTATTAAACTCGTGTCGCAAACCGTGTTTGATCTGTTTGCCGTGGAAGACGGATTGGATGCACTGTTTGGGTTGATCCGTGAAAACCTACCTAAGAAACTGTTTGAAACTGCCTATGCCTTGGCCTGTGATGTCGCGGCTGCGGATGGTCAGCTTTTGGAAGAAGAATTGCGCCTGCTGGAAGAAATTCGCCATGAATTGGCCATTGACAGGTTATACGCTGCCGCCATTGAGCGCGGTGCAAGAGCACGACATATGGTGAATTAAACGCCCGATACTTGGCACCAATTCTAGCCGTATACATCAACCCATCGGTCAATCAGGGCCCATTGCAAGGCGCGCGCCCGCCTGCTCCAACTGCGCGCACCCCTGGGGCGTTCGCGATCCGCAAGCGCTATGTCATTTCGCCGGGCTGTATCTGCGGAAAATATTGCAAAAACCAAATCCTTGTTTTCGCCGGTATTAATAAACCCGGACAAGCCACTGACAAAATTCAAGGTTCCGGTTTTAGCCTTTAGCGTAATATCTGAACCCAGTCGTAAATTACCTTTGCCATCGCGTGGCTGAATTGGTTTCAACATTCCAGCCAAAATACTGTTGGGGCCGACACTGACCATACCTTTAACCATATCCAAAGACGTTATCCGGCTTTTGTCACCCAGTCCCGAATGATCAACAAACCTTGGACGACGCGCGCCCAATTGTGTTTCCATCCAACCCGACATTTGCCGTGCAGACGGGCTAAGCCCTGACACGGTGTGCCCGCGCGCAACACTTGCACTTAACCCCATCACTTCCGCAGTCAGGTTATTTGAATGTTTCAACATGCCCTTAAGGATCAGCTTTAAGTCGGGACTGGCGCGGTCCACCAAAACTGTTCCGCCATGCGATCCATATCCAACACTGGGCGCTTTCAAAATAAGCCCATGCGAGCGCGCGAATATCTGAAACACTTCACCTGCATAAAGTTCTGGCTGGCGCACGGGCAACCAACGGCTACCGCCTTTTCCAAGGGCACTTTTGGCAACCGTCCAGCGTTCGGTTTGGCCGCCATTGGCATAGGTGAAAACCGGGCCGCGCCTGTCCACTACTGTCATGCTGGCTAATGAAACTTCGGGGCGATATTTCGCCGTACGCGCATCCATCGTGACCTTGTACTTACCGCCGTTCTTTTTCCATTCAAAATGAACCCGGTTGTAATTTAGGTTCAGGCCGGAAACCGCTGGATTATAACCTAAATGCCCAGGTTGCCCGGCGTCAATCTGATGAACATGGGGCAAGGCCCCACTTTGCACCAAGAACCTGCCTGACACTTCTCTTAATCCTGTGGCTTTCAGCAGCGCAGCCATTTCTGCCAAGGCGGTAGTGTCCAGGGTTGGATCACCCCCACCCATCAATACAAGATCCCCCTCTAAACGACCTGCAACAATTGTACCTACGGCAATCAATTGCGTCGAAAAATTATGCTCCGGCCCCAAGGCATCCAGGGCGTATTGGGCCGTGATCGCCTTTGCCACACTGGCCGGCGGCAAGGCCAACAGGGGGTTCACACTTTCCAGAATCTTCCCATCGGACGCATTGGCGACCACTAGGCTGATTTTTCCACCCAAACCAGCTTTGTTGATTAGGGCATCGGCTGCCGCAATAGACGCCTGACGAACGCCCTCAGTTCGGGCAATCGGATACAAAGAAGTCGTAGGCGCGCCAGCCCAGGCCGACTGACCCGCACCCGCCAACAAACCGCCCAGCACGGTCCGTCTTGAAAGAAATCTATTTGCCATACGCGCCTATTAATCCGTCTCTTTTTTGTTTCAAGCAAGCCTAGACTGCCCAGTCGCCCCGTTGCCGCAGCTCTGTGGACGACAAATTCACCATGGGTAAATTAATAAAACACCATGCAGGCGCTAAACTATGCGCCAGTAAAGCCGATTGTCGACCACGAAGCCGATACTTTTCGTAACGATTTGCTGCCACAGATATTCGCGCCGATATCCGGTCCCCCGGCCGGGCCAGCACACCTACCGGCACATTTTCCATTATCCACTGCCAGCGATGCCACTGGTGAAACTGTACCAGATTATCTGCCCCCATCAGCCAGACAAACCGTATCCCCTGATAGCGTTTCATCAGTTCAGCCAGCGTATCTGCAGTTGTCCGGGTACCTATTTTGGCTTCAAAATCACTGATCTTCACCCTTGGATGATCCATAAGTTCCCGGGCAGCTGCCATACGTCGCCCCATTGACGCCGGTTCCTCAGATTTTAAAGGATTGCCAGGCGATACCAGCCACCAAACCTGATCAAGCTGAAATCGCTTCAGCGCCTCTAGGGTTATATGCACATGCCCGCCATGGGGTGGATTGAACGATCCCCCCAACAGCCCAACACTTAGAAACGGACGCGCCACAGGATATGTTTTAAACGCATTCATCCCCAGCGCCTAACATTTCGGATAGCTGCTCAACAAGTCCTGCCATTTGCAGCTGACATGCGCAGAACACTCCAAGGCTAACGACGCCAGCAATCCAAATCGTTTCATAGGTATTTCCATAGCAAATGTTGCGGATTACAGATTTCATTAAACCAGTGTTGATTGCTGCCAAATCTATCGGCAATATGTGGCAAAACGAGGGTGCCATGGCAAAATTTGATTCTGAAACAGCTGCAAAAATTCACCGGCACCTGCACAGCCATCTGCCCTCTGACCCGGCCCTGCGGGTAAAAGCCCTTGAAAGTCTGGTGGTAGAACGTGGCCTTGTGTCCAGCGAAACCATTGACGCCTGGGTGGAAGCCTATAGCGAACAAATCGGTCCAATGCGGGGCGCACAGGTCGTAGCGCGTAGCTGGCTGGACGCTGAATTCAAGGCCCGGCTTTTGGAAAACGCTGGCGATGCGATCAAAGATTTCGGCTTTGAAGGCAACGCCACCGGCCACCTTATCGCGGTTGAAAACACCGATAGCACCCATAACATAGTGGTTTGTACGCTATGTTCTTGCTACCCGTTTTCAATTCTAGGCATGTCTCCCAGCTGGTACAAATCCGCCCAATACCGCGCCCGCGCTGTGCGCGAACCCCGCGCCGTGCTGGCCGAATTTGGTGTGGAATTAGACGATAACATCGCTGTCAACGTCTGGGACAGCACCGCCGAAGTCCGATATATCGTCATTTCCCAGCGCCCCACCGGCACTGATGATCTGGACGAACCCGCTCTGGCTGCCCTTGTCACACGCAACTCTATGATTGGTACCGATCGCATCCTTTCAGCTGGGGAAACATAATGGACGGCATCCATGATCTTGGCGGCAAACAGGGCTTTGGTCCCATCCCCATTGGCGACAACGAAGGTTTTCACCATGATTGGGAAGAACGCATGTGGGCGATGGCGCGCTGTGGCATCCTGCCCCCGGGTACCGCCATAGACCAGTTTCGCCACGGTCTGGAACGCATGGTGCCCACCGATTACCTGTCCTTCGCCTATTTCAACAAATGGTGTGCGAACTATTTTATGTTTTATTTGAATGCCGGCACCTTCACGAATGATGAGGTTCTGAACGGCCATTGCGACACGCCATCGGATCCTGCGAAAACTTTGTCCCTGGATCAGGTGGTTGCAGCACAACGGGCTTTGGTCACGGATTTTTCCGAACCAACTGACGCTCAACCTCGCTTTGCAATCGGAGATACCGTCACCACCAAACGCCGTATTACCGCCAATCACACCCGCCTGCCTGGCTACGCCCGCAACGCCGCCGGCACCGTGATCACCCATCATGGCGCGCATCTGCTAGCTGATTTTGGCGCTGAAGGTATCCACCAAGCCCAACATCTTTATACAGTATCCTTCATGGCAACGGAACTTTGGGGGGAAGACGCCAACCCTATTGATACTGTCACCCTGGAACTATGGGAAAGCTACCTTGTTTAAGCCAGATGACCCCCTTAAGCCCCGAGATCCGGCGTTCAACGAAGCCTGGCACGCCCAGACCCTCGCACTGGCAGATACCATGGTAAAAGCAGGCCATTTCACCGCGAACGATTGGGCCAGCACCCTTGGCGGCGCCCTGAAAGACGCCGACGCACGCGGCCAGCCGGACAATACCGAAACCTATTACCACTGTGCCATCAGCGCCTTGGAACAATTGGTGGCAAGCGGCACATCAATTGACCCGGTGATGATGTCCAAACGCAAAGCCACATGGGAACGCGCCTATCTGGCAACGCCCCATGGCCAGCCGGTAAAGCTTGAGGCTGGGGAAGCTTAAGAAGCCGGGGTCTGAGAACAGTTTTCTTAGATTCCTGTAAACGGCAGCCAAAAGCCCAAATTGATCATATGGGTTCAGGTAAGTGGTTCCAAACTTCAGCATCTGGTTCGTGATCAGCACGCGCACCTTCGGTCTGCGCTCCCAGACGTTTTGCAACCGCTTGCGAACGATGATTTTCGCAATCAATGTAGCTGACCAATTGGTTGAATCCATGGGCCTGATACGCCCAGCTACGAACTGCCAGCCCAGCTTCGGTTGCGTATCCTTTGCCCTCGGCTCCTTCAAAAAGGTGCCACGCCAACTCAACTTCGGGCCAATTTGAATGCTTAAGCAGCCCAACACGACCTATAGGAAGGCTCCGTCCACGTTCAACTAGCGTAAAGAACCCAAACCCGTGCCATTGCCAGTGACCAATCCCGGTCAAGAAGCCAAACCAAGCTTGTTCTTTGCTGCCCGTTTCTCCCTGAGCCTGCATCCTCGGCGAACTCGTCATGAATCGGGTAAACTCGGGCAGGTCGCTTTGGTGTGGTCCGCGTAGGGTTAGGCGTTCCGTTTCAAGGACTGGTGCGGACGTCAAAGGCTCGGTCATATCGGACTCCGTTCGGACACTTTGTTTATGAACCATAACTCGCAATGGTCAGACTAATACACCACATTCGGCTTCGAACTATAGGGCGGCTTTGTCCGCTTAGCCGATACTCCCACAACTGCGAGTCACAGCTGGATCAAGCTCAGAAACATTTTCAAAAAATGGCTTTATTCCCTCGCCTATTCCCGCGACGACGCTTCCCACAGGTTCACCACCGCCTCATCCAAAGCAAAAACATCTATGGCTTCCAGCTCGGCCTCGGTGAACTCCAGGTTATTCACAGCCCCGGCACAATCCACCACTTGCTCGGGCCGGGACGCCCCAATCAAAGCCGTGGTGATACCACCTCCGCGCAGCACCCAGGCAATCGCCATTTGCGCCAGCGTCTGTCCGCGGCTTTCGGCAATATCGTTCAACCCTTGGATTTTCACGATCACATCGTCATTCAAAATTCCCGGGTCCAGTGATTTACCCTGTGACGCCCGGCTGTCTTTGGGTACGCCCTTAAGATATTTGCCCGTCAGCATGCCCTGTGCCAGCGGCGTAAATGCAATCGATCCAATCCCAAGCCCTGCCAATGTTTCTTTCAATCCGTCCCGCTCAACCCAGCGGTTCAGCATGTTGTAGCTGGGTTGATGGATCAGACAGGGGGTGCCCAGCTCTTCCAGTATAGCCACAGCCTCACGGGTCCGGGCCGAATTATACGATGAAATTCCGGCATAAAGCGCCTTACCGGATCGCACGATACTGTCCAGCGCACCCATTGTTTCCTCAAGCGGCGTATCCGGATCAAACCGGTGCGAATAGAAAACATCCACATAATCCAGCCCCATCCGGCCCAGTGATTGATCACAGGATGCAATCAGGTTCTTACGGCTACCCCATTCCCCGTAGGGGCCGTCCCACATCTCATACCCGGCCTTGCTTGATATGATCAGCTCATCCCGGTAGCCGGCAAGATCGGTGCGCAATATTTCCCCAAACGCGGTTTCCGCCGACCCCGCCGGTGGGCCATAATTATTCGCCAGGTCAAAATGCGTGATTCCCAGGTCAAACGCCGTGGTGCAAATAGCCCGCTTGGTATCATGCGGGGTGTCGCCGCCAAAATTGTGCCACAGACCCAGCGACACCGCAGGCAATTTCAGGCCAGAATTGCCACAACGCCTATACACCATTGTGTCATAGCGATCTTCGGCCGCACGGTAGGGGGCCGGAAATGTTCGAACGGGACGCGCAGGTTTGGTCATGGCAGTACCTTTTTGGTGAATGGGCCAGTCAAATTACCGGCACTTGGGTTACCTTGCGCCAATCCAGCGATAGGGGCAACCCATCGCCAGGTCAGCCCCCGGGGCACCCATTCACCTCAACCAATGCAGTCTCCCAGGCCACCGCCGCCACGAACCCGTCCGTAACCCAATCATCCTCGGTCTTGCGCGGCATAATCCCGCGCTCAATCATATAAGTCGGCCGATATTCGGGCCACCCCGCTTGCCGGATTGCCCCGCAGGTGGTCAGAAAAAACTCACCCTTTTCACGCAGCTTTGCCGACACAAGTTTCAATTCATCGACAATCTCACGCCGATAGCCGCCAAATATCCAGCTGTTCAGCTCAACAAATGCTGCATGCCCGCTTTCATCACGCACCCGCTGCTGATCAAACGTGCCGTAAACCGAATAGGCCAGAAACACCTGCATCGCGTCGCCGTAACGTTCCTGCGCAATACAATCGCGCACCGAGCGCGCCAAACGCGGCGGCGTGTCAGTGGTTTGCAACTCAGCCAGTGTGATGCAGGACATGTCGTTGAATTGGGCATGGACCGGACCGGCAAGCATCCATGCAAACGCGCCTACCAAAAGAATTCTAACTCTGCCCACAAATATAACCCACATTGCTTACGGCCCCAGCATAATGCGTACCCTGCCCTTGTTCACAATCACATTTGCGTAAGCCCGAAAACCCGAGCGCCACATTCATCGAATGTTGACAGCTCGCGGCCAAGCTGTTTTCTTTCCTTAAGGATGGGGCCTCTCTCAAGATATCTGAAGGTTTCCTTCAGTGGGTGGGGCTTCCCCACCGTGTAATACATGACCCGTGCCATTCGGCGCAAAACCGTAACTGGGCTGCACCCAGGACTGGTATTGCCAGACAAAGACAGGTTGAAAGAAAGCCCCATCCGCATTTCATTATGAATTTCAAAAATTTCACAACAACACTGGCCGTAACTCTGGTGCCTTTGGAATGGTCGGCTGACAGCATTGAAATGGCTCTGCAGACCAAACTGCCCCGCCGGTTTGCGCGCCAGGCCGCGACAATGGCCGATGCGCTGCAATTGGAATTCCCAAAAACCTACGCCCCTTCTGTGGCCGCGATTTCCCGATGCTTGGCTGAACTTCCCGAAGCCCACACAATCTGGGCCTACGCCCGAGAACATAACGTCTGGCCCGACACCAGCCCGAACTTGACCCCAGCCGTTTTTGCACCGGCGACACCTTTTGTCGATTTTGATCTGCCCAAATTGTCAAACTCCCAAGAGCTTGCCGATTGGCTGGGGATCACCCCGGAAATGTTGATCCGGCTTGCCGACAAAAAAGGCCTGTCAAACCGCACCAACAATGTCTTTGCCCCGCATTACCGGTTTCACATCCACACCAAACCATCCGGCGACCTTCGGCTGATCGAAGAACCAAAACCCATGCTGAAAAAGCTCCAGCGCCGCATTCTTACCGACCTCCTAAACCTGATTCCCCCCAGCCCGGCGGCCTATGGTTTCACCATCGGGCGCGATTGCCTGTCCGCCGCCGCCATCCACGCGGGTGAAGAAATGGTGGTGTGTTTTGATCTGCAATCCTTCTTTCCCTCGGTGTCCCATGCCCGCATCTTTGGCCTGTTTCGCACATTGGGCTACCCGCACGCGGTGGCGCAGGACCTGACCGGACTGACCACACTTGCCTCGCCGTCACACGTGTTAACCCAACATGCATTTCAGCAACGCAATCTTCTGGCTCACCGCCATTTGCCGCAGGGCGCACCGACGTCGCCCGCTTTGGCTAACCTTGCCACCTTCAACCTTGATCGCCGCCTCTCCGGCCTCGCCCGTCGGTTTGACGCCCACTATACCCGCTACGCCGATGACATGACGTTTTCCGGCGCGGCAAGCATTGTTCGCCCCTTGCTGCATATCCTTCCCCAGATCGTTCGCGCCGAAGGGTTTACCCTGAACCCGAGCAAAACCCGTGCCCAACACAGCGCGCGCCGCCAATTCACAACCGGTCTTGTGGTCAACCAAAAGATCAACATCCCAAGGCCCGCCTATGACCAGTTAAAAGCCACGATCCATCATCTGAAAAATCCCGACGACCCCCGCAGAATTAACCCGGCCTTCCTTGTTTCTCTATCGGGGCGCATCACGTGGGTCGAGCGTGTTAACCCCGCCCGTGGTCATAAAATGCGGGAACGGCTGGCGGCCGCATTGACTGGATAACAGCTCGGTTGCCCGCCCCCGGCCAAGCCGCTAAAAGCAGACAAAATTCTAACCCCGTCGGAGAACACAAAATGGCAGCCTATCAATACGTCTACCACATGGACGGCGTCGCAAAAACCTACCCCGGCGGCAAAAAGCTGTTTGAAAACATCCGTCTGTCGTTTTTGCCCGGCGTAAAAATCGGCGTCGTCGGCGTAAATGGCTCGGGTAAATCGACGCTCTTGAAAATCATGGCCGGGATCGACACCGATTTCACCGGCGAAGCCTGGCACGCCGAAGGTGCCAAGGTCGGCTATCTGCCACAGGAACCCAAGCTGGACGAAACCCTGACCGTGCGTGAAAATGTCATGCTGGGGGTGAAACCCAAGAAAGACATCCTTGACCGCTACAACGAACTGGCGATGAACTATTCCGACGAAACCGCCGATGAAATGGCGCAGCTTCAGGACGAGATCGACGCCCAGAACCTGTGGGATCTCGACGCCCAGATCGACGTGTCGATGGAGGCCCTGCGCTGCCCCCCCGATGACGCGGCAATCGACAGCCTGTCAGGCGGTGAAGCCCGCCGTGTCGCCCTGTGCAAACTGCTGCTTGAAGCCCCCG
This sequence comes from Paracoccaceae bacterium, assembly GCA_965224795.1. Taxonomy (GTDB): domain Bacteria; phylum Pseudomonadota; class Alphaproteobacteria; order Rhodobacterales; family Rhodobacteraceae; genus NVTR01. Next base: position 971,531 of record CBDDAE010000001.1, read on the forward strand.
ACATGCTGTTGCTGGACGAACCCACCAACCACCTGGACGCCGAAACCATCGCCTGGCTGCAACAGCACCTGATGGATTACAAAGGCACCATTCTGGTCGTCACCCACGACCGGTATTTTCTGGACGACATCACGTCGTGGATTCTGGAAATCGACCGTGGTCGCGGCGTGCCGTGGGAAGGCAACTATTCCAGCTGGCTGGAACAAAAAGCCAAGCGCCTGCAACAGGAGGCCCGCGAAGACAAATCCAAGCAGAAAACGCTGGAACGCGAACTGGAATGGATGCAGCAGGGTGCCAAAGCCCGGCAAGCCAAGCAAAAGGCCCGGATCAATTCCTATAACGAACTGGCCGGCCAGTCCGAGCGTGAAAAACTGTCACGCGCCCAGATCATCATCCCCAACGGCCCACGTCTGGGGTCCAAAGTGATCGAAGTCGAAGGCCTCGCCAAACACATGGGCGACAAACAACTGATTGAAAACCTCACGTTTTCCCTGCCACCCGGCGGCATCGTCGGCGTTATCGGTCCCAACGGCGCCGGTAAAACCACGCTGTTCCGCATGCTCACGGGGCAAGAAACCCCCGACGAAGGCACGGTTGAATACGGCGACACCGTGCAACTGTCATACGTCGACCAATCCCGCGACGCGCTGAACCCGGACGACACTGTCTGGCAAGCCATCGGCGACGGGCAGGACATCATCCACCTAGGGGATGCTGAGGTTAATTCCCGCGCCTACTGCTCTGCCTTCAACTTCAAAGGCGGCGACCAGCAGAAAAAGGTCGGCATCCTGTCGGGCGGCGAACGCAACCGCGTCCACATGGCGCGATTGCTTAAGTCTGGCGGCAACGTCCTGCTACTCGATGAACCCACCAATGACCTCGACGTCGAAACCCTGCGCGCATTGGAGGACGCACTGGTGGATTTCGCCGGCTGCGCCGTGGTCATTTCCCACGACCGGTTTTTCCTGGATCGCATTTGTACGCATATCCTGGCGTTCGAAGGCGACGCCCATGTGGAATGGTTCGAGGGCAATTTTGAGGATTACGAAGAAGATAAGAAGAAACGACTGGGGGTGGATGCGGCTGCGCCGACGCGGGTGAAGTTTAAGAAGTTTGTGAGGTGAGGGAGACCCAAAAGTGACAGAATTTTTAATCGGATTCGTTCGGATTCTGTTCGGTGGGTTCATAGTCTACCTATTTGGAAGATTGGGAGTTTCTGCACTCGTCGACAAAAAATTTAGAATAGATTTTTTAAAACCAATTGGTGTATCTAAACCATCAAAAATATGGCTAATTGTTGGCGGATTGCAACTCGCGGTTCTTTGGGTGTTTGGTTTATTGTTGTTGGTTGACGGCGCAAAAAGGATGTATGATTATTTTTGGTAGCAAGCCGTAGAGTGGCTGGTTCCGCGCATCGCGCGGGTTCACCCACCATTCGTATTAATCAACCGGGCGTCCCGCCAATTTTCAACAAAACATTTTGCGCGCTCAATAATTGCGTTTACGAACCATCGGTGGGTGAACCCGTGGCCTTTGGCCTCGGAACCACCTGCCGGGGCTCCGCCCGTTCCCCGCTAAAACGCTCCATCCAGCACAAACCCCGACCATTCCGCATCAACCCGACCCTTGTGGATATCCCGATGGATCGACGAACGCGGCCAATCTACCGCCCGCACAGCTAAACGGCGCTACATCGCAAACCGCAGCACCAGATATGGCACCACGCTAAGCACCAGTGTCAGCACCTTATAAGCCGACAGATACTGAAAATAGAGCTTCGGCAAAGCCTCCTGCGCCACCCCCGTCATAGCGCTGTGAATACCCATCGCCCAGCCGCGAAATACAGCCAGAGCCAGCGTCGCAATCAGCAAGAAAGCGATATTGATGGCGCTGTTCCAGGCGAAAAATGTGGTCAGTTGTTCAATAGTCATTGCAGCCTCCTGTTAGTTTCCCGCCAATTATAGCCCAAAATGCTGGTTTCTACGTTGAGCCATGTCAAATCAAATCCGGGCAAGGCAAGCCGTAGCGTGAGTGTCAACTCACCATCCGCACTCTCAACACGCACCAACCCCGGCTACCTTACTACCAACCGCAATTTCATTTTGAAAAAAACGGTGGGCTAACACCCGTCCTACAATCCCACCTCCCCCTTGTAATTCCACCCAACAACCGTCATATCCCCCTTGCGACGTTATTTCTGTCTCGACCCACTGTTCTCCAATACGGCTACAGTCTTTCGATATTGCACTGACATAGCCGGGCTGCCGCACAACGTGGGCAGCATAATAGGAGTAAACACGATGGCTAATGGCACCGTGAAATGGTATAATGCAACTAAAGGCTTCGGCTTTATCGAGCCTGAAAATGGCGGCGGCAAGGACGTGTTTGTTCACGTATCCAGCGTCGAAGGTTCCGGCCTGACAGGTCTAAACGACGGTCAGAAAGTTACTTTTGACGTCGAAGCTGGCCGCGACGGCCGCGAAAGCGCGACCAACATCGTTCTGGTTTAAGCATTCAGGGCACTTGCATTTGCAAGCTGTCCGACAAATATCGACGAAAAGGGCGGCTTTGGCTGCCCTTTTTTATTGCGCGCTGGCGCGCAACAGTAAACGCGCCCCTACCCCTCGCCCAAATCCTTGGTAAACCGATCCACCAGATACAACCGAGGGTTCAGCGCATGTAACCGGTCCCAGTCGGTCTTAACCTGCGACATACGCATCTGCGCAAACGTCGCCAGCACCCGGTTGACCCGCGCCTGATAGCCTCGCCCCATGGACCGGTAAAAATTAGCCACACTTTTATCCAGTAGCAGCGTGACCTTCACCTTGGGTTCTTCCACGTCAATGTCTTCCTCCAGCGTCGTCCATTCGGCGGGGATGTTCTCGCGCACCGCATAGTCCAGCCGGTCTTCTTCATCCAGCTTGTTCAGACAGCGGATCATCCGGTCATTGGCCAGCCGTTCCAGTTTGGTGCCCCTGCGTGTCGTGCCTAACATTTTCGGTCTCCTGCTTGTGTGGTTGTCGCATCCTGTCAAAGGCGGGTTTCCGGGCCGTTATCGGGGCGAACGGGGGTCCGATGGAATTCCGACGAAAGTCCGATAGAATTCCGACAGTGCATTGTGCCACTTGGGAATACCCAATCTCCACGACCAACCGCCCCTTGCAAAGCACTTAAAAATGGCCAATTCTGCGGCCATGCCAGACCAAATTCCGATCCTCTATTCCTTTCGCCGCTGCCCCTACGCCATGCGTGCTCGTCTTGCCTTGCACTCGGCCAAAATCACCGTCGAACATCGCGAAATTCTGTTGCGTGACAAACCCGCCGCCATGCTGAATGCATCGCCCAAGGCGACGGTTCCGGTGCTTATGACCGACACCCAAATCATCGACGAAAGCCTTGATATCATGCACTGGGCACTGAACCGGAACGACCCTGAAAACTGGCTGGACATACCCCCCGACGGGCATCAACTAATCAGCGAATGCGATGACGTTTTTAAGCCCGCGCTGGATCTCTATAAATACGCAAGCCGCCACCCCGAGACACCTTCCGAAATCGCCCGTACCGAGGCCAGTTCTTACCTGATGAAACTGAACAAGTTGCTGGATGGTCAACCATTCCTGATGGGCGAAAAACCCGCGATCACTGACATGGCAATCGCTACATTCGTGCGTCAGTTCGCCCATGTTGATATTGATTGGTTCACCGCCCAGCCTTGGCCAAATTTGATAAACTGGCTGGCTGCTTTCAAAGCATCTCAGCGGTTTCTGAACATCATGGAAAAACACCCGATTTGGGTTCAGCCCCAAAACAGCACCCCTGCCTGACGGCTTAAACCTTAGCCCCGTTAACCCAACCAATAATTCCCGTCGATGGCATTGCGCCAGCCTTGCGCGCCATTTCACGTCCGCCCTTAAACATCGCCAACATTGGAATGCCTCGGATATTGTATTTGGTGCTGGCTTTTGGATAATCTTCGGTATTCAGCTTAACCAACCTGACCCGCCCCTTTAATTGGGCGGCAGCTTTGGAAAACTCTGGTGCCATCATCCGGCAAGGCCCACACCACGGCGCCCAGAAATCCACCACCAACGGCACATCGTCATAGCGAGCGGCCTTTGTAAGCCAATTCAAGTCAACTTCCTTAGGTTTACCTGAAATCAAGGGGGTGCCGCAGGTGCCGCATTTCGCGCCGTTCGCCAGCTTATCAGCCGGAACACGATTTACTTGCGCACAATCCAAGCATGTTACTTTCAATCCCGCCATCACCTACCTCTTTCATATTCACTATGACGCATGTAATGGTCCGGGTGTTCCATTCCAAGTCTGAAACTGTACCAGTTTGAGAAACTGTTAAGTCAAATGGGTAACTAAGGCAGTTTGACCAATTCGGGGTGCATGTAAGCCTTTGGGAAAGTCATCGGTCTAAAGGGCCCAAGCGGCACAACATTATTCCAAGAACGCCCGAAATATCCCTGCCGACAATGATCCAGCGCGTTGCTTTCAGCAACGCCCGGCAGCGCATAGACCCGACACAACCAACGCCACAGGTGCGGGTAATCCAGAATTCGGGCACCATTCAGCTTCATACGCAAATAATAAACCGGGTCATGTCGATAGAGCGTCGGGAACAGACGCAGGTCACATTCGGTGAATGTATCGCCGGTCAAGAATGGTCGCTCGTCCGCAAGACGTGCCTCAAGGGCGGACAGCATGCTGAAATAAGCACTAAATGCGGCTGCATAGACAGCTTGATCCGATGAGAACCCTGCTTTGTAGGCACCATTGTTAATGTTGGTGTAAACCTCTTGGTTCAGGATATCAATTTCGTTGCGAACCTCCTTATCGCTTGGGTACAAATCAAGGCGATCAGCATCCGAATAGGAACTCCCCAAAGCCCCCGCCTGATCGTTCAGCATGCGGATAATTTCCGCGCTTTCATTATTAGCGATCCGCTTGGCCTTTTTGTCGTAAAGGACTGGAACTGAGCCCTCATTAGACCCTTCTGCCGCGTAAATCTGTTTCACAAGCCGGTAATTTTCGCCAGTGCCGGTTTCAGGCGTGCATTCCGGTAGGGGCGCGCTGGTTAGCGTAGCAATGCGCTCGGGGTTGAACTCCCACAGGTTCGGCGCAATGGGGTCATCGTCACTGGTCCGGCTAGGGAACGCAATGTCCAACGATATGCTGTCCTGAAGACCCAACACATTTCGCGCCAGCGTCACCCGGTGGCACCACGGGCAATTCAGCGCCACAAATAAATGATAACGTCCGGGTTCTGCCGGAAAATCGGCATCGCCCAAAACGCTGCGAAAACCGCTTACTCCGCGCACAAACTCGCCCTTGGCCCGGCGCTTCACAGCGTCGTTCTGGTTTTCCTCGACTGACGTATCGGTCACCGGTTTTTTCATATTTGTCCCATTATCCCCGCAACCGGTGATGTAGAATTATCGGCACTGCCAGTTCTTCTTCATCACTCAGATGGCGTTTTAGAAATGCTTCGATCGCCTCAGCAATCCCGTGCAGATCGCCGACCTCATCGCGCACCTGTTTTTGATCCAGCTGCGCCAGCTGTATGACACGGTTGGCCGATTGGGAAAATCTTTCCAGGACAACGTCCAATTCCTGATGGTCTTTTTCCAGAATCTCTAATCCGGCGTCAAACCTTGGATCAGCCGCCGACAATTCAGGAAAATAGCTGTGATCTTCCCACCCATGGTGACCGTGCAAATTTCGCACCATCATATCCCCGTAATAGGAAAGGCGCGTCGCGAAATCGTCTGAGCTGCGCGAACCATCCAGATATTTCTCGGTTTCGGTCCGGATGATGCCACCCAATTGGCGAAACATTTGATGCGCCCCCAACCAGTTTTTTGTTTTCTCCCTGAAACCGGGGTGGGCCTCCCAAGAATCTCGGGGATAGGAATCCAGCAGGACCTGCATTTCTGCTGGCATGCCTTCGCTGCGCATTTCGAAATCCTGGGCCATGCACGTCAGTCCCTTCCCCTCAGGCCTGCAAATTGTACGCCGCTAAGATCTGCCATTTCTCGTTTCCAAGTGGTGATGTCATCGGGGCAGAAGTCCGAAAGGCTGGCATGGCCACAGGCGCGGGCAAGAACTTGCATCAACTCGACCGACGCCCCAAAATAACGCGCGAGTTTTTCGGCACCAACCTGCACATCCAAGCGTTTGCGTAGCTCTGGTTTTTGCGTGGCGACGCCAACTGGGCAGTTGTTTGAATTACACATGCGCGCCGCGATACAGCCCACGGCTTGCATAGCAGAATTGCTAAGCGCAATCGCATCGGCACCCATAGCCATGGCTTTGGAAAAATCTTCGGAAACGCGCAGGCCGCCGGTGATCACCAGCGTAACCTCGCGTCCGGTTTTGGCATCCAGGTGTCTTCGGGCCCGCGCAAGTGCCGGGATGGTTGGGACCGAGATATGGTCACGGAAAATCAGCGGAGCAGCACCGGTGCCACCACCGCGACCATCCAGAATGATATAGTCCGCACTGGCGGCCAACGCGAAATCAATGTCGTCCTCAATGTGGTTGGCCGACAGCTTAAAGCCAATCGGGATACCGCCCGAGCGTTCACGCACTTCATCAGCCAGTTTGCGGAAATCATCGGGCGTGTGCAGGTCCGGAAACGTTGCCGGTGAAATCGCAGCCTGACCCGGTTCTAACCCGCGCACTTCAGCGATTTTACCCATAACTTTGTCACCGGGTAAATGCCCACCAGTACCAGTTTTCGCACCTTGGCCGCCTTTAAAATGGAAGGCCTGCACCTGTTCAACAAGTTCAGGTTTCCAGCCAAACCGCGCGGACGCCAGCTCGTAGAAATAACTTGAATTCTCCGCCTGTTCCTCGGCCAACATACCGCCTTCACCGGAACAGATGCCTGTACCGGCCATTTCCGCGCCACGGGCCAAGGCCGTCTTGGCCTCTTCAGACAAAGCGCCAAAGCTCATATCTGAGACGAACAGAGGAATATCCAATTGCAACGGCTTCTCGGCACGCGGACCGATGGTGACCGATGTCGCTACCGACACATCATCCAACAGCGGTTTTCGCGCCAGTTGCGCGGGTAGTATCTGAATATCGTCCCAGTGCGGTAGATCTTTGCGTGGCACACCCATTGACCCCATTTCGCCGTGGTGGCCAAGCTTGGACAAGCCATCGCGCGCCAATTCGTGGATGCGCGCAACTGTTGGTTCCTCAGGCGTAGGCACAGCCGCGGGTACCTTTGATTTTGGTTTTGGGGCAGGATCACCTGCACTAAGATCGCCAAGGCTTGCATGAGTACCGTCGCAAAATGGCGCGTTGGCGCTGGATTTGCATTGGCAAAGCATCGCATAACCGGTTTTTTCCGCGGTGAATTTCAACGGTGTGATTCCAGTCCCAGCATGGGAACCATCACAAAATGGTTGGCTCGCGGATTTGCCGCATCGGCACCAGTAATATTCTTTGCCTGCCTCAAGCTCGACCTTTTTAGGAAAAGTCGCGGCAATAATCGGGACAGATTTTTCAGTCATTCCAAGGGTTCCTTATCCAAACCGCGCGCGGTCATGGGGTGCTGCAAAATCAATCTCTGGCCCAACCGGCACAACGCGGGATGGGTTCACAGTTTCATGGCTGCCGTAATAGTGATTTTTGATATGTTTCATGTCCACCGTCTCGGCGACACCTGGCTGCTGAAAAAGATCGCGAACATAACCCGACAGGTTCGGGTAATCGGCAATACGCCTGATGTTACATTTGAAATGCCCGACATAGACCGGATCAAACCGCACCAGCGTGGTGAACAGCCGCCAATCCGCCTCGGTGATCGCGTCACCCACCAGATAGCGCTGTTTTGACAGGCGCTCTTCCAGCCAGTCGAGGGTGTCAAACAGGGGCATCACCGCTTCTTCATAGGCTTCTTGCGTGGTCGCAAATCCGGCCTTGTAGACACCATTATTCAGCGTGTCATAAATCCGGGCATTCACGGTGTCGATTTTTTCACGCAACGGTTCCGGGTAATAATCCCCCGGCGTCGCCCCGATCCCGTCAAAGGCGGAATTGAACATACGAATGATTTCTGAGGATTCATTGGTCACGATGGTTTTTGTTTTTTTGTCCCATAGAACTGGAACCGTCACCCGGCCGGAATAATCAGACCGCGCTGCCGTGTAGACCTGATGCATCAATTCAGACCCGTTCACGGTGTCTGGCGCTGTGCCGTCCCCAGCCTGAAACGTCCAACCTTCGTCAGCCATGTACCAATGCACGACCGAGATCGAGATCATCTTATCCAGCCCCTTTAAGGCACGGAAAATCAACGTTCGATGCGCCCATGGGCAGGCTAGTGACACATAAAGATGATAACGCCCGGCCTCGGCCTTAAAGCCAGCATCCCCACTTGGCCCGGCGGAACCGTCCGCTGTGATCCAGCTGCGAAATTGTGGTGCCTTGCGTACAAATCGTCCATCCGCGGCCTTGGTGTCATACCATTGATCGACCCACTTACCGTCTTGAAGAAGTCCCATGATATTTCCTTTTGGGTTGGATGAACGTTCTAGCCTGTTTGTTTTTGTGGCGAGAGGTGCATTTATTCGGCACCTTTGTGCTAATTATTAGAACAGCACCGGACAGAAAATGGAACCGCCCCGTTATGGGCGGCTCCTTCATATGTTTGTCGCGGTTACTTCAAATCGTTGTAAGCCGCCGGTACGTTCATGTTGGGATGGACCCAACCAAACAAGGCATAGCCCTGAAAATCTGGCAATTGAACGCGCGCCACAGTGTCCTCAACGCTCAATCCTTCCGAAATCGCCGCCGACACTTCAGTTTCGATCGCCGTCAGATAATCCACACCCCATTTGATGGCTGCAATATCCGTGACCGGCCCGTGGCCCGGAACAACTTTGGTACTTGCGTCAAACGCATCATAGACAACCTGGAACGTGTCACGGGTTTCAACCAAATGACCGTCCAGCAACCATGGCACGGCTGGCGCCTGCGCAACAATTGCGTTGCCTGTCCACAAAACATTCGCACCGGCGACCGATACGAACAGATCGCCTCCGGTCTGCGCAAACCCATAATCCGTGATGTCGACGGATACACCGCCGAGATCAACCGTCATGCTTCCACCGGCCCCGACCAGTATGTCCGCATCAGTCGCCACCACTTCTTCAATACCGCGACCTTCACCAAAGTTTTGGATCATAAACGCTTTATCCGGTTCGATGTATTCCGCGATATAGGCAGCGGAATTGGCGTGTTGGATGATGGCGATACTGTCAGGCAAGTATTGGTTGCCATAAGAATGGTCACCGTGGTGGCTGGTGTTCACCAAATAGCGCACCGGCTGATCAGTTTCAGCAGCGATCAGATCAAACAGCTGCGTATTCAAACGCTCATTCAGCATCGATTCCACAACCAGAACGCCGGTTTCACCGATCACAAAACCGCCCGTAGTTGCAATCGGAAATCCGGCCGCGGCCATATCATCGGCGCCGGTCGGAATAACGGCAAATACACCATCGGCCAGTTTCTGGCTTTCAAGGATAACGGTGTTGCCATCCCAGACCGGATCCTGGGCCAGAGCGGCCCCGGCTAGGCCGATTGTGACGGCTGCACTTAATACGAAATGTTTCATGTTCTTTCCTTTGTCATTCAATCTGGACTCCACAGTTAATGCGTTCTAAGTATTGGAACCAGATGCAAACTTTAGGCGTCGCCGTTCTGAAATGGAGAACATCAATGGGCCAGATTGAAGACCTTCGACTATTTGTCCTTGTCGTTGAAAGCGGCAGCATTTCCAAAGCTGCTGAAAAACTGCGGATCGCCAAATCCGCAGTAAGTCGTCGACTTGGCCTGTTGGAAGACCGCTATGACACACGACTGATTGATCGGGTTCCCGGCGTTTGGGAGGTCACAGAAACCGGGCTTGAAGTTTATCAGCGCGCCACGCGGGTGGTAAGTGATGTTGACGAAATAGAAGACGATTTCGCCAATACGTCGGCTGACCTCAGCGGGCCTTTGTATTTATCCGTGCCCCGCGATTTTGGGATCGCGTTTCTTAACAATGTGCTGATCAAATTCAAAACCCGCAATCCGGAAATTCAGTTGGCCGTCGATTTTGATGACCGTACTGTTGATCTGGCCCGCGAGAATTATGATTTTACGGTCCGAATTACCTCTGAACTTGAGAGCGGTGTATCGGGGGTGCGCATCGGCACGGTTCAGCATCGGTTGTTTGCCAGCCCGAATTATATTCAAGCGCATTCAGTCCCCCAATCCCTTGATGAACTTCGTCACCATCCACTTTTACATTTTCGCACCGCCCGCCGGGCAATTTGGGATTTCGTAAACGCTAAGGGCAAACCGCAATCGTTTGAGTTCCAGCCTTTCCTCAATTCAAACAGTGGCGTATTCTTACTGGAGGCAACGCTAAAAGGCCTTGGAATTGCTCGCCTACCTGATTTTGTGGCATCGCATGCACAAGCAGATGGCCGCCTCGTTCCTGTACTTTCCCACATGACCATTCCGGATTTGGGAATATATCTGGTTCACGCTGAAAACCGGCGCTTAAACCGGAGAATGCGGCTTTTCACAGAAGAGATGAAACTTGCGTGTCTACCGAGATCGGATGATTATTGAAAAAACTTACCAACAATCTGGTGCGGTCGAGAAGACTCGAACTTCCACGGGTGTTACCCCACAGCGACCTCAACGCTGCGCGTCTACCATTCCGCCACGACCGCACAGTCTTAGGGTTGGTGAGCCGCTTATTAGCGAAGCGGTTTCAGCTTGTGAAGCCCTAACCGTCGATTAGCGCGGCTGGTAATGGCGCGCCGACTTTACGCGCGCCATTCCTATTCAATCATCCATCGTCGTTGGAAAAGTCGGGCAACGCTACTGGCTGCAAACCGCTAGCGTTCTGGTTGTCACCCTGCCCGTTCATTGAAAACGCCGCCTTGCGGATCAGTGAATTTCGCTCTGGCTGGCCGGGGGCAAAAACCGCGTCGGCGCCATTGTCAATTGCATCTAGGCCCATTTCATACCAGGCCAGTGCCAGATCCGGCCGTTCAGTGGTGCCATAACCTAGCCCCAAATGGTGGCCAATCACTTCGCCGTAGGGTTTTTCCCCCAGCACTGAAAGTAACAGCGCCGATCCGATTGCGACGTCCAGATCGTCTGTACGATATCCCACTGACAAGCATATCCGTGCGGTGCCAGATAATTGGGCTGGGGACATTCCAGTGCGCAATACAAATCCGCTGACATCCTGCATTACTGCATCCATAGGGGTAAGCGAAAGGGCAGTTACATATTCACGCATTGCAGGGCCAAATGTTTCGCACTGAGCAGCGATCTGCTGCGGTGTGAAACCCTGCACTTTTCGGGCCAGATCCTCGCCCTGAGCAATTGCATATGTGCGTGCCAGACAAAGCTGTTCGTTCAGCGTGAAAACCGGATCGACCATCGACACTTCAGTGGTGAAGCCGCCGTTGCTGCTGGTCAGAAGGCTAACCTTGTTGCATTGAGATGCCAGCGAAACCGCACCGTTGCCGCCAAAGAAATCCGGCAAGGCGGTATCTGCCTCAGGTTCAGTTTGCAGTACTGTTACTTGGTTGTTGGCCGGCGCTACTGTTGTATCCACTCCGGTCAATTCGTTCCGATAAGCCGTCAACAGGCCGCGGGGACCGTTCGGACTTGACGCCAACAATTGCGCCGTTGCGGCACCCCCGATAATCGCACGCTCATACGAATTGACTAGAAAGTCTCTTTCAATAACTGTCAACTGGCCGGTGACAGGGAAACCCATATGGGCCTGGTAGCCTGACATCGCCACCCGGGATTTACGCCCAAGCTGTCCATCAACCACTCCCGCCGGAAATCCGAAGTAATTCAACGATGTTTGGATTTGCTGGCCCTGGACCGTGCTGGGCAGCCGAGAACGCTGCACTTGGCGGCGGTTTTGCCGATTGTTACGCTGGAGTTCGCTGCCAATGATTCCACCGATAATCAGACCCGGCAATAAACCGTGATTGTTTGCTGCGGCCGGTAGTGGCCCCAATACCAGACTAAGAACAATGCCAGCCATCAGGTTTTGTTTAATAGTCATTGCGAAACTCCTAAAAATAAATATCTGTTTATTGCTACAATCATAGGCAAAAACCCAGGTGGAACAATTTATTTATTGTCGGCCAGAAATATGATCATATCAAGGCATGGATAATTGGAAAATCTCCAGCGGCCAGACACCCTACGCAGCGGCAATTGAGTTTATGGAAAACCATACGCGTGATATGGCAATTGACCAGGCCAATGAACTGATATGGCTGGTGGAACACCCGCCGCTATACACTGCCGGTACTAGCGCGAAAGCACGGGATTTGATCGAACCGAACCGATTTCCGGTATTCCCGTCAAATCGCGGCGGCCAATATACCTATCATGGACCCGGCCAGCGGGTGGCCTATACAATGTTGAACGTCGCCAATCGGGGTCGCGATGTGCGCGCCTTTGTGCGCCAGCTGGAAGATTGGGTGATAGCAACGCTGGCTGAATTCAATGTGAAAGGTGAGCGGCGCCCGGGCCGCGTTGGGGTGTGGGTCGTCCGCCCCGAAGTGCCGCCAAACGTCGATGGATCACCGCGCGAATATAAGATTGCAGCCATTGGCATACGCCTGAAAAAGTGGATCAGCTTTCATGGCATTTCCATCAATGTTGATCCCGACCTTAGCCATTATGACGGTATAATTCCGTGCGGCATTCAGGAACACGGCGTCACCAGTCTGGTTGATCTGGGCCTGCCGGTAACGATGGCGGATGTGGATGCGGCACTGAAGCGCAGTTTTTCAAAAGTCTTTGATTAGTCCTGCTAAATCTTCTAAGTCATTGCCAAGTTATCCCAATCCTAAAGCAGGTATCAGATTATGAAAAAAACATGCAAGTTTTGCTGGGCGGTAAGCTTAGTGTTGGCCGGTGTTTTGGCCTATGGGGCCTACACATTCCTGATACGGGGCGATGTCACCCATGCCGAAGACGGGCGCACAGCGATTTTGCTATCGGCCGGTGAACGCAACCACGTTTTGGGTGAAATGCGCGGCTTGCTAGAGGCCGTTCAATCCATCACCGAAGGACTGGGTGCCAATGACATGGAACTTGTTGCCAGTAGTGCCACCGCCGTTGGTATGGCGCTGGCCGGTGGCGAAAGCCCTTCCTTGATTGCCAAACTACCACTGGAATTTAAGACAAATGGTTTTGCAGCTCACGCCGCCTTTGACAGCCTGGCCGCCACCGCACGTGATAGCGGCGACAGCAATAAGGTGGTTCAGGAATTGTCGGAAATTCTAGGGGCTTGCACAGCTTGTCACGCTGGTTACCGGATCGCGTTGGAAGCAGAATAAAATCAGACCAAAATCTGGATTATTTTACCAAGCTTAATGATGCGACAATTACTCTCTCGTATTTAGGGGATGAACCGGTAGTATTCAGCCAACATTTCTGGTGACCTAAAACAGGATTCTTGTAGATGAAAACACTAGTAACATTAACTTTTGCATCGTTTCTAACTCTGACCACCCCGGTGCTTGCAACTGGCGACATTGCCGCCGGTGAAAAAGCCTTTAAAAAATGCAAGGCCTGCCACACCATTACAAATGGCGATGAGGTTATTTTTAAGGGCGGCAAAACCGGTCCCAACCTGTATGGCATTGTTGGTCGCGCAGCGGGTAGTGAAGATTTCAAATACTCCAAGTCAATGCTGGCAGCCGGGGAAACCGGGTTAATCTGGGATGAAGAAGCAATTGCAAGTTACATTGCGGACCCCAGCGCATACCTGAAAGAAATCACAGGCGATTCCAAAGCCAAATCAAAAATGACGTTCAAGGCCAAGAAAAACACCGAGGATCTGGCCGCATATCTGGCCAGTGTTTCGCCTGAAATGGCCGAAACTGGCGGGGAAACCACAGATTCAACTGAAACAACCGACGAAAACAACGATTCCTAACCCCTGCGGCATATGGGGCGGTTGAGCCGCCGCTTTTGTTCAGCTAAACGAAGCAGGAATGATTGGCAGGCGCGCTTGCCCAATACGCTTCAGGAGAGATCACAGATGGCCGACGCAGCCACCCACACCGAAGAACACCACGACGAGCGCAGCTTTTTCACGCGCTGGTTCATGTCCACCAACCACAAAGACATCGGCATCCTGTATATCTTTACAGCGGCGTTTGTTGGCTTCATTTCGATCTGTTTCACCGTCTACATGCGGATGGAACTTATGGAACCCGGCGTTCAATATATGTGCCTGGAAGGCGCGCGTATGTTTGCTGCCGGTGTTGGTGATGAATGTACGCCAAACGGCCACCTTTGGAACGTGATGATCACTTATCATGGCATCCTGATGATGTTCTTTGTGGTGATCCCGGCGCTGTTTGGCGGCTTTGGTAACTACTTTATGCCGTTACATATTGGCGCGCCTGACATGGCGTTCCCGCGGATGAACAACCTGTCCTACTGGATGTATGTTGCGGGTACGACCCTTGGCGTGGCATCCCTGCTTGCCCCCGGCGGTAATGATCAACTGGGTTCCGGCGTTGGCTGGGTACTTTATCCCCCCCTGTCCACCACCGAGGGCGGCATGTCCATGGACCTTGCTATCTTTGCCGTACACCTGTCCGGTGCGTCGTCCATCCTTGGCGCCATCAATATGATCACCACTTTCCTGAACATGCGTGCCCCCGGCATGACCCTGTTCAAAGTGCCGCTGTTTGCTTGGTCGATCTTCGTCACCGCCTGGCTGATCTTACTGTCCCTGCCGGTTCTGGCGGGCGCGATCACCATGCTGCTGACCGACCGAAACTTTGGCACCACGTTCTTTGATCCCGCCGGTGGTGGGGATCCAATATTATACCAACACATCCTGTGGTTCTTTGGCCACCCCGAAGTGTACATCATCATCATGCCGGGCTTTGGCATCATCAGCCACGTCATCGCGACCTTCAGCAAAAAGCCCCTGTTCGGCTACCTGCCAATGGTCTGGGCGCTGATCGCCATTGGTGGTTTGGGTTTTGTTGTCTGGGCGCACCACATGTACACGGTTGGCCTAAGCCTGACCCAGCAAAGCTATTTCATGCTGGCCACGATGGTCATTGCGGTGCCCACGGGGGTCAAAGTGTTCAGCTGGATCGCCACCATGTGGGGTGGTTCGGTTGAATTTAAAACACCCATGCTCTGGGCATTTGGCTTTTTGTTCCTGTTCACCGTTGGCGGCGTGACCGGCATCGTGCTGGCGCAAGCTGGCATCGACCGGGCCTACCATGACACCTACTATGTTGTGGCCCACTTCCATTATGTGATGTCGCTTGGCGCCGTGTTTTGCATCTTCGCCGGCATCTATTACTGGATCGGTAAAATGTCTGGCCGCCAGTACCCAGAATGGGCCGGCAAACTGCATTTCTGGATGATGTTCATCGGTGCAAACGTGACCTTCTTCCCACAGCACTTTTTGGGCCGTCAGGGCATGCCACGTCGCTACATCGATTACCCGGAAGCGTTTGCTTATTGGAACTGGGTATCATCCTGGGGCGCGTTCCTGTCTTTTGCATCGTTCCTGTTTTTCATCGGCGTAATGTTTTACACCCTGCGCTACGGTAAAAAGATCACCGAGGATAACTACTGGGGCGTCGGTGCCGACACGCTGGAATGGACACTGCCAAGCCCACCACCAGAGCACACATTTGAAATCCTTCCCAAACAGTCTGACTGGGATCACGGCTCCAGCCATTAACGGAACATTTCCATGCCCGTAGAATGGGATGACAATACGAATGGGGCCCCGGCAAACACCGGGGCCTTTTCATATTCCAACGGCGACGATCCGGCACTGCAGGTGACTTTGTGGCCGTACCGATCCCTACCACCCAAGGGTTTTGTCTGGTTCATCGCCATCACCTTTGTAATGTTCATGTTCCCGCTTCTGGCATTGCTTGGCACCACCGCACTTTGGGGGTTGTTGCCATTCCTGATGGGTGCGTTGGCATTGGTGTGGTATTTCTTGCGCCGGAACACAGCGGACGGCCAGTTGCAAGAGATCCTGACGCTTTGGCACGACCATATAGACCTAACCCGCCACAACCCTCGTAAGCCCGATCAAAACTGGCACGCCAACCCACATTGGGTTCGGATCAAACTGCAACCCGAAGGCGGCCCTGTGGAAAACTACATCACCCTGCGCGGCAATGAACGCACGGTTGAGATTGGTGCGTTTCTTAGCCCGAAAGAGCGGGGTGAGCTTTATAGCACGCTGAGCAGATGGGTTGGGTAGATTTCTGGGTTGCAAAAAGCGGGGCAAAGCTGCCTTGGGGCGATTAACTAACAACTCCGCTGAATCAATTTTCGTAATTGGACTCTAAGTCGCCGACCACACAATCTGGTTTTGGTCGAGTCGCCAAAAATTAATGCAACCTATCAAATCACTGGGCGCAACGCCCTGCGCGCCTGCGATTATCCGATTGTTAACTTAGTTTGATAAATTCAGCGTCCAGCACGCGACAGCAGATAAAAAATTAAGCTCTTACTAATTGCGCCAAAATACCCGTTTCTTTTGTTTAAACTCTTCAAAATCAGGGGTAAAACTTGGTTAAAGTCTTTAAAATTTACCCCAAAATCCCTTTAATCCGGGCCCCGACAGAACCAAAATCTATCTGCCCGGTATATTTACTTTTCAACGTGCCCATGACTTTCCCCATGTCGCGAATACTGTCAGCACCCACTTCGGAGATAGCGGCTTGTATCGCCGCTTCGGTCTCTTTTTCGTTCAACTGTCGAGGTAAAAAATCTTCGATCACCTTGATCTCTGCAAGCTCTTTTTCAGCCAGCTCAAGGCGTCCGCCTTCTTCATAGGCACGCGCGCTTTCCTGACGCTGTTTAACCATTTTCCCTAAAATTCCAAGGACTTCCGCATCCCCCACTTCGGCGTCGCCGCTAGTTGCCCTAAGCGCAATATCGCGGTCCTTTATGGCGGCATTGATCAATCGCAATGTCGATCTACGGTCCGGATCCTGGGCCTTCATGGCCTCTTTTAATGAGTCATTCACACGTGAGCGTAAGTCCATCGGCAGTCCTATCCCCAAAAGCATTCCGAAGCCCTAATAATACCCCGTCAAATATAACGTGGCAACAGTCGATTTTTTTGATAACATGCTGTTTTAATTGCAAAAGTTAAAATCGTTGCTGCCCTTGACCCTTGGGCATGCTTTCCTTATTTTCCCAGCAATTTTGTGCGTGGGATTCGAAATATGTCAAAAATTCTCGACGATACGCCGACCGCTTGCCTTGCATTGGCCGATGGCACAATTTTCTACGGCAAAGGCTTTGGTGCTACCGGGCAAACCGTAGCAGAACTTTGTTTTAACACCGCCATGACGGGCTACCAGGAAATCATGACTGATCCATCTTATGCCGGTCAGGTCGTAACCTTTACATTCCCCCATATTGGTAACGTAGGCACCAATCCTGAAGATGATGAAACCGCCCTGCCCGTAGCCGAAGGCATGGTGGTTAAATGGCTGCCAACCGATCCTTCCAATTGGCGCGCGGCTCAACCCTTGATGCAATGGCTGACCAAACAGGGCCGAATTGGCATTGGTGGTATAGACACCCGCCGCCTAACCCGGGCCATTCGCAAACAAGGCGCGCCCCATGCTGCCCTAGCCCATGATCCAAATGGTAACTTTGACATTGAAGCATTGGTGGCCAAAGCCCGGGCTTTTCCTGGGTTAGAGGGATTGGATCTAGCCAAAGACGTAACTTGCGCACAAGTATACAATTGGAATGAAACCCGTTGGGCTTGGCCTGATGGCTACAAGAAACGCACCGTATCAGGGCCCAAAGTTGTAGCTGTCGACTACGGAGCCAAACGCAACATCTTGCGCTGCCTGAATTCGGCCGGATGTGATGTTACAGTGGTTCCAGCCACGGCCACGGCAGAAGAAATCTTGGCCCATAATCCAAAAGGCATCTTCCTGTCCAATGGCCCCGGCGATCCGGTGGCCACTGGCCAATATGCTGTTCCAACTATTCAAACATTATTGAAGGAAAATAACCTACCGATTTTCGGGATTTGTTTGGGGCATCAAATGCTGGCCCTCGCACTTGGGGCTAAAACCGTCAAAATGAACCACGGCCACCACGGTGCAAACCACCCCGTCAAAGACAATGAAACTGGCAAAGTGGAAATTACTTCTATGAACCACGGATTTGCCGTGGACAGCCAGTCTTTACCCAAGGGCGTGAAAGAAACCCATGTCAGCCTATTTGACGGTTCAAACTGCGGAATTCGGGTTATTGATCGGCCAGTTTTTTCGGTTCAATACCACCCAGAGGCATCTCCGGGGCCACAGGACAGCAATTATCTTTTTGACCGTTTCATGGAAGCTGTTGAAAAGCAGCCTGAAATCCTGTGCGGTTAACATTGCTTTAACCAAGGCATCCGATGGTGAAAGCAGTTAATAAACGGCTGTTTACCTGTATGAATATTTTCAGTTCTCCCCTACCCGATCCGACTCCTTCATTAGAACCACTGCTATTAACCAAACCAATCCTTAGATCTGGCAGGTTACCCATTGGTCAAATACTGGTGGATATCGGCGAATTGTCACCCGGTAATCTGGTAAAAGCTATTGCCATCCACCGGCGCGAAGATGTGCGTTTTGACGAAATTCTATTGGCCCATAACATGGTTTCAGAAGGTGGTATATGTCGTGGCCTCGCAATTCAATATGGTTGTGATTTAGTGGACCTGACGGACGATGCGCCAGACAGTCGCCTGTTGGATAAAATCGATCCCGCTTTTTGTTTGCGCTATGGCATTATCCCGTGGAAACGGGTTGGCGCTATGACACTAATAGCCACGGCTTATCCCGGGGATTTTTCCAAACTTGATCCCCTGCTAAATCCAAAAATTGGCAGTACGATGATGGTCATTGCGCCGGAAAGCCAAATTCAGCTGATCTTGACCAACATGCGCCACGAAACCTTGGTAAAACAGGCTGAAACACGCGTCGTGCCAACCGAAAGCTGTCGAAACTGGAACCGCGGGTTTGCCACCCGGTATGCCCTGGCGTTGCTGTTTACATTGGCTTCTAGTGTCTTGGTTTTTCCAATTCTGACACTACTTGCATTAACACTTTTGGCCACCATATCCCTTATTCTAAACACCGGCCTGAAGGTTGCTGCGACCTGGGCGATCATGCGATCCAATCAAAATTCGGCAATTCAGTTCGTAACCCGCCGTGGCCTTCCTGCCCTGACGCGTCTGCCCAGAATTTCCATTCTGGTGCCCCTATACCAGGAATCCCAGATCGCTGCCCGGTTAGTGCAGCGTTTAAACCGGTTGTCTTACCCACGGGAACTCTTGGATATTCACCTAATTGTCGAACAAAACGATACCATCACCCAGACAGCGCTAGCGACTGCCAACCTGCCCCGTTGGATGCACCAAATAACTGTGCCGGAAGCCGAGCTGAAAACAAAACCGCGGGCGCTAAATTTTGCCTTGAATTTTTGTCGCGGAAGCATTGTCGGCGTGTTTGATGCCGAAGATGCCCCCGAACCTGACCAGTTGTTCAAAGTGGCGCGCCAATTCAGTGAATGCGCGCCAAATGTAGCCTGCTTACAGGGGGTTTTGGACTTTTATAATCCACGGGAAAACTGGCTATCACGTTGTTTTACAATAGAATATGCAACGTGGTTTCGCATTGTTTTACCTGGGTTGGAAAGGCTTAGCTTGGTCATGCCTTTGGGGGGAACAACTATATTCTTCCGCCGAAATGCATTGGAAGACGTTGGTGCCTGGGACGCCCATAACGTAACCGAAGACGCTGACCTTGGAATTCGTTTGGCCAGACGCGGATACAAAACTGAACTTATCGCAACCCGGACCGAGGAAGAGGCTAACTGTAAATTCTGGCCCTGGATCCGACAACGATCCCGCTGGCTGAAAGGCTATGCCATTACTTGGATTGTGCATATGCGAAACCCCAGGCAATTGTTAAAGGAATTGGGTACGTGGCGTTTTTTTGGTATGCAGATATTGTTTCTAGGTACCCTGTCACAGTTTTTATTGGCCCCGGTTCTTTGGACATTTTGGGCTTTGCCATTGGGAATTTATCACCCGTTGCAATCTATCCTGTCGCCGACCGTGTTTTATCTATTAACCGCACTGTTTTTCATATCGGAAATAGTGACTTGGGCCGTTGGATTATTCGCCCTTGCCCCGTCAAAGCACCGCAGACTTTGGTACTGGGTGCCGACTTTACATCTTTATTTTCCACTGGCCACCATAGCGGCCTATAAAGGTATTTGGGAACTGGTTTCAAAACCGTTTTATTGGGATAAAACCACCCATGGCCAATTAGAACCGCGTACTGATGACCCAGATATCAGTTTGCAAGTATCCCTTAATGCTAGTCTGACTCCCGCTCGGCCTCTAGTCTAAGACGGGTTTCATAAGCTTTTGAAATATGATCCTTTAGTGCTTCATTTGCACTATCACCATCGCTGGACTCTATTGCCGCAACAATTTTCTCGTGTTCTTCAAGCGCAGCTACCCCCCGGCCTTTTACCGCCAGCGAAGTCGATTCCATAAGTGCCATTGTGCGATGAACGATATCCAGTTGTTGCACCAGATAGCGATTATGGGACGCAAGATGAATTTGCTTGTGAAACCGTCGATTGGCCCGGGCAAGAGCTGCGGGTTTTTTTACCAATGAATGATCTTCTTTCAGCAGGTTGCGCAAAACGCGCACCTCCTCCGGGGTTGCGTGTTTAGCCGCCAAGCGGGCGGCAAGCCCTTCAAGTTCGGTGCGAACCACATAAAGTTCGGCCAATTGGTTGTGGTCCAAGGAAGCAACAATAAGACTACGCCCATCACGCGACAACAGCGATTGGGTTTCCAACCTTTGCAACGCCTCGCGTATCGGGGTTCGCGACACACCAAAGCGTTCAGCCAGGTCACTTTCGACCAACCGATCACCTGGCTTATAATTGCCCATATCAATAGCGTCCAAAACCAATTGGTAAGCGTCTTTTTGGTCTCTTTTTCTACCTTGCATTTGGGCTCCTCCCCCGGTCCAATCGAAACTGTCCCAGTTTAGAAAATAATTCAAGCGCCCAAACACTTTTACTTAACCGTGGATCAAGTTCATTTTCTATTTCCACCCAGGTAATTCACAGCTAAACAAAACCCATGCTTTTAAATGAATTTTCGCATGTCCGGGCTTGGGTTTTTGACTTGGACAACACGCTATATGCACCCGAGGCCGCGCTTTTTGACCAGATTGAAATCAAGATGACAGATTGGGTTATGTCGACCATTGGCGTGTCGCGACCAAAAGCAGACAGGTTACGTAAAAAATACTGGCACTCATACGGAACAACCCTGGCTGGACTTATGGCCGAGCATGGCGTTGACCCCGGCCCCTATCTGGATGAAGTGCATGACATAGATCTGAGCCATCTGGCTAAAGACCCCAAGCTTTGTGCCGGCATCAATTCCCTACCTGGGCGAAAAATTGTTTATACCAACGGATCTGGCCCCTATGCCCAAAGGGTTTTGGAGGCCCGGGGGTTAACGGCAGCTTTTGATGCAGTTTACGGCGTCGAACATGCGGATTTTATTCCCAAACCGCAAAAAGAAGCGTTTGAAAAGATATTCAGCTCCGACGGTATTTTGGCCACTCAAGCTGCGATGTTTGAAGATGATACCAGAAATCTGGCCGCCCCCCACGAAATGGGGATGCGTACAATCCACGTGGCTGCTACGGCTATGCCTGCCGAACATATCCACCATCACACCAATGATTTGACGGCTTTTCTGTCGCAACTGGTCTGACAGCCCTTTTCCCCATTGATTGCGGTGCTTAAGTTAGCGCCATGGCAAAGGAACAATTTGATATTGTTGTATCAGGTGGCGGGTTGGCTGGCCTAACGGCGGCTGCGGCTTTTGGGCATGCCGGGTATTCAGTATTATTGCTTGATCCCGCACCCCCGGCAAAACCAAATGAAGTTGACACATCTGACCTGCGTTCCACTGCGTATTTGCAACCGGCCCGCTACTTATTGAAAGAAATTGGACTTTGGTCAAGCGTGGCGGATTTTGCCGTACCCCTTGAAACTTTACGCATAGTTGATTGCATCGGAGAGCCCCCCAAACTGCGCGAAGAAAGGGCCTTTCAAGCGGCTGAATTGGGTGATGCCGCCCTTGGCTGGAATTTGCTAAACTGGCTGACAGTACAAAAGTTTCGAAGCTACCTGGCTAAACAACCCAATGTTGAAATGCGCCTTGGCCAAGGGTTTTCAGGCCTTTTGGCCCGTACCAGCGCTGCAATCGTTACCCTTACTGATGGCAGCCAGGTATCCACCAAACTGGTTATCGGGGCTGATGGTCGGGATTCCACCGTGCGCAAAAGCGTGGGAATTGGTGTTAAAACAACCCGCTACGGTCAAAAATCTCTAGCCTTTACTGCCAGCCACACACGCCCCCACAACAACGTAAGTACGGAAATCTACCATTTGGGTGGTCCTTTTACTGTAGTTCCTTTGGCCGATGTAAAAGGCCAGTCTGCTTCCGCAATCGTCTGGATGAATGATGGCCGACGTAGCCTTGAGTTGGCTCAAATGCCTGTCAAAGAATTCAACGTTGAAATGAACCGCCGTTCCGCCGGGTTGTTTGGCCCGATGGAATTGATAAGCCAACGGGCTGTATGGCCTATTGTCACCCAATTGGCCGACAAACTGGCGACTGAACGGACAGCTTTGGTTGCAGAGGCCGCCCATGTTTTGCCCCCCATTGGCGCACAGGGGTTGAACACTTCGCTCAATGATATTTCCGCGTTGCTACATGCCGCCAAAGCTTTTCCTGATGCTTTAGGAGAACGGCAAATGCTTGATAGCTATGCGCACGCGCGACTGCCCGACATTAAGAAAAGAGCTAAAGCGATTGACCTGTTCAATCGGGTAACCCGCTCTGGCGCAACTGGTCCGCAAACCCTGCGACTGTTCGGCCTGAAAGCCGCGCATGACATCGCCCCGATCCGTCAGGCATTAATGCGCGCCGGTATGGGGCCAACTTAAGCCGGGATTACACTGTCCAGCGCGCTTTCCAGCCGGGCAACACTGGCGTCCACATCATACAGTTTATCCAACCCGAACAATCCCAACCGGAACGATTTATAGTCTGGGCCTTCGTCACATTGCAGCGGCACCCCGGCGGCGATTTGCATGCCGAGCGCGGCGAATTTTTTGCCGGTCTGGATGTCAGGATCATCGGTGAAACTAACCACCACACCCGGCGCGCCAAACCCGTCCGCAGCCACCGATTTAATCCCGCGTTCCGCAAGCAGTGCCCGCACCCGGTTGCCCTGATCCCATTGCGCATTTTTAAGCTTTTCGAACCCATATGCCTTGGTTTCCAGCATGGTATCGCGAAACATCCGCAATGCATCTGTGGGCAATGTCGCATGGTAGGCGTGGCCACCGCCGGTATAGGCCTCCATAATCGTTAGCCACTTGCCCAGATCGACAGCAAAGCTGCTGGACTGTGCATCCTTACAGCGGGCCGTGGCGGTATAATTCATCATCACCAACCCGGCGCAGGGCTGGGCGGACCAGCCCTTTTGCGGCGCGGATATCAACACATCAACGCCAAGTTTTTTCATATCAACCCAGACGCAACCCGACGCAATGCAATCCAACACGAACATGCCGCCAACCTGATGCACGGCGTCAGTTACGGCGGCGATGTAATCATCCGGCAGGATGATGCCGGATGCGGTTTCAACATGGGGGGCGAACACCACGTCGGGCTTGTCCGCCAGTATCCGCGCCACCACTTCTTCCACCGGCGCCGGCGCAAAGGGCGAGCCCTGGGCATTTCCGGACCGGCGAGCTTTCATCACAGTTTCATCGGAAACCATTGATCCGGCGTCAAAAATCTGACTCCACCGGAACGAAAACCAACCATTTCGGATGATCAGTGCTTTTTTACCCATTGTGAACTGTCGCGCCACAGCCTCCATCGCATAGGTGCCACCACCGGGCACCACGACCGCTGTGTCAGCGTTGTAAACTTCACAAAGCGTGCCATGAATGTCGCGCATCACCTGTTGAAATGTCGCGCTCATGTGGTTCAGGGACCGGTCGGTGAAAACGACGGAAAACTCCATCATGCCATCGGGGTCTATGGTGTCGAGCAGGGCAGTCATGGGCGCATCCTTTGGAAATTAGGTTGCCCCTTGATCACCAGTTATCAGCGGCTAGTCAACGGGGTTTGCACCAATGGGGCCCGGCAGACGTTCCTCAGACAGCAGCACATTTGCCTCAACATCGCCAACCCCCGGCAATGTCATGATCCGGCGGCGCAGCACCCGTTCAAAGTCTGACAGATCGCGCGCCACCACCCGCAGCCGGTAATCATACATGCCCAGCACGTGCTCCACTGTCTGCACCTCTGGGATCGCCGTTACCGCGCGTTCGAAATCATCCAGCGAAACCCGCCCCTTGGTGGCCAGTTTCACACCCAGAAACACCGTCACCCCAAAGCCCAGCTTTTCCAGATCCAGATCAATACGCCGCCCCGCCAGCACCCCGGCATCGGTCAGGCGCTTAATCCGGCGCCAGGTGGCAGGTTGCGATAGACCAAACCGTCGCCCCAATGCCCCGGCACTGGTCGTGGCGTCCTGCACAAGGGCGTGCAGCAGTTTGCGATCAAGACCATCCAGATCAGTCATATGGGCAACGCTTTTGCAGTTTTGATGCTGGACACCTGCATCAGTGCCTCAAGCTCGCTAATATGGGGCAGGTTCAGAATGCGTCCCCGGTAGATGTCCTGATAATGCGCCATATCGCGGGCAATCACCGATAGGCGCACGTCAACACGTCCCAGAAACGTTTGAATTTCAGTAACTTCCGGGATTTTTCGAGCCGCCGCTAAAAACTCATCAAAGGCGCGCGGCGTGGTTTTATCCAGGGTGAAACGCAAGGATACTTCCACCGAATAGCCAAGCGCCTTCCAGTCAATCACCGCATGCTGGCCCTTCAGCACCCCCTGCTCCGCCAATTTATCCAATCGACGTGCCGCCGTCGCGGCCGTCATTCCGGCACGTTTGGCCAGCTCCGAAATCGGGCATTCCGGGTCATTTTGCAGATGCCGGATCAGGCGGCGGGTAAGATCATCAAGCATGATTATTTCTATTTTACTTAATAGTGCGAATTGAACTTAGCTGTTATCAGATGACAACCCGACGATTGCAATCTATTTTCCAATTAAATCGCTATATTAATGCAAAACAACCCAACCAAAAGGACCGCCACCATGCGTGTATATTACGATCGCGATTGCGATGTTAACCTGATCAAAGAAATGAAAGTCGCCATTCTGGGCTATGGCAGCCAGGGCCACGCCCATGCGTTGAACCTGCGCGACAGTGGTGCTAAAAACGTCGTTGTGGCGCTGCGTGAAGGCTCGGCTTCTGCTGCCAAGGCCGAAGGCGAGGGCCTGAAAGTCATGGGCATCGCCGAAGCCGCCAAGTGGTGTGATCTGATGATGTTTACCATGCCTGATGAATTGCAGGCAGAGACTTACAAGAAATACGTGCATGACAATATCCGCGACGGCGCGTCGATTGCCTTTGCCCACGGTTTGAACATCCATTTCGAATTGATCGAAGCCAAGGCGGGCATCGACGTGATCATGATGGCCCCCAAAGGCCCCGGTCACACCGTGCGCGGCGAATACACCAAAGGCGGCGGTGTTCCATGCCTTGTGGCTGTTGATGTGAACGCGTCCGGTAAAGCGCTGGAAATTGGCAAATCATATTGCTCAGCCATTGGTGGTGGACGTTCCGGTATCATCGAAACCACATTCAAAGAAGAATGCGAAACCGATCTGTTTGGTGAACAGGCCGTTCTGTGTGGCGGGTTGGTCGAATTGATCCGCATGGGTTTTGAAACACTGGTCGAGGCTGGCTATGCACCTGAAATGGCCTATTTCGAATGCCTGCATGAAGTAAAATTGATTGTTGATCTGATCTATGAAGGCGGCATCGCCAACATGAACTATTCGATCAGCAACACGGCAGAATATGGTGAATACGTTTCCGGCCCACGCATTCTGCCTTACGATGAAACCAAGGCCCGCATGAAGGCGGTCCTGACTGACATTCAAAACGGCAAATTCGTGCGTGATTTCATGCTTGAAAACGCCGTTGGTCAGCCATCGTTCAAGGCCACGCGCCGGATCAATGACGCCCATCAGATCGAAGAAATCGGTGAAAAACTGCGCGGTATGATGCCGTGGATTTCCGCCGGCAAGATGGTTGATAAAGCCAAAAACTAAAGCCGTCGGGGCCCCCGACACTTTGATCAGATCCGAAGCGTTTAAGATTGACCCTGGCCAATGGCTGGGGTCTTTCCATAGTTAACCCACCAAGGACCAAAATGAACCAGTCACCTGACATCACAGCCAAATCATGGGGCATGATCGCCGCGCTTGGCATGATCTGGGGGGCGACGTTTCTAGGGATCGAGCTGGCGCTAAAGGGGCTGACACCTTTCTGGCTGGCCGCCGGAAGGATCGGCATGGCGTCGGTTCTGATGGCATTGATTCAGATATTTCGCAGGCGGTCCTTGATGCTAACTTCCGACTCTAGCTGGCCCTGGGGCGGGCTGATATTCATAGGCATCCTTAGTTCCGCCCTGCCGTTCATGTTGCTTAGTTGGGGACAGCAATTCGTAACCTCGGGCTTCGCCGGCGTGTCGATGGCGGCGGTGGCGTTAATGGTTTTACCATTGGCGCATTTCCTGATCCCCGGCGAACAGATGACCTGGCGCAAATCCCTTGGCTTTGCGGTTGGTTTTGCCGGTGTGCTGCTGCTAATCGGCGGGCAAGCGTTTGAAAGCACAGGTAATTCTATTGAAATTTATGGCCGCGCTGCCTGTTTGGGGGCGGCTGCATGTTACGCCGTCAGTTCAGTATTGATGCGAAAACTACCGACAATGGACCCTATCGTATTGGCGTCGGTGCTGCTCTATATCGGG
Organism: Paracoccaceae bacterium; assembly: GCA_965224795.1. Lineage (GTDB taxonomy): Bacteria > Pseudomonadota > Alphaproteobacteria > Rhodobacterales > Rhodobacteraceae > NVTR01. Next base: position 998,624 of record CBDDAE010000001.1, read on the forward strand.
GCGACGATTGTCATACCGCTCGCGTTCATCGTCGAAGGTCCGCCCACATGGCCACCGCACGATGCACTGATAGCCCTAATCGTTCTGGCACTGATCCCGACAGCCGGAGCCAATATGTTGCGGGTCATGGTGATCCGAAGTGCCGGGCCAACGTTTATGAGCCTGACAAATTATCAGGTGCCGGTCTGGTCGGTATTGCTGGGCTGGCTTATCCTGAAAGAACCGTTACCGGGCAGTATGTTAGCCGCGCTTGTCCTGATCCTAAGCGGTGTATTTCTAAGCCAATGGGGGGCGATCCGGCGGCTAATTAGCCGGGGTTAATCGGCCTTAGTTGCCGCCTTCACCGCATCCACAACCTGATCAACGGCGGCGTTCAACACCGCCTCGTCTTCGCATTCCGCCATCACCCGGATCAGCGGCTCGGTGCCAGATTTTCGGATCAGAAGACGGCCGTTTTTAGCCAACTTTTGTTCAGCATCAGCAATCGCTGCCTTTACCGCAGCGTCATCCAACGGCGCCTGCCCATCCGAATAGCGCACGTTTTTCAACAGTTGCGGCACCGTTTCAAAACTATTCGCCAGCTCTGATGCAGGCCGGTCAGTTTCCACCATGGCTGCCAGAAAATGCAGCCCTGCCAATAGTCCGTCGCCAGTGGTGGCATAATCCGTCATCACGATATGGCCTGATTGTTCGCCGCCAAGGTTAAAGCCGCCAGTGCGCATCCGCTCTACCACATACCGATCGCCAACAGCCGTGCGTTCCAGACCAATCCCCTGACCTGTCAGATACCTTTCTAGCCCCAGATTGGACATCACCGTCGCCACAAGCGCATTGCCTTGAAGGCGGTCCTGCCCCGACCAACGTGTGGCAAACAGCGCCATGATCTGATCACCATCCGCCACCCGACCTTTTTCATCAATAATCATCACCCGGTCCGCGTCACCATCAAGACAGATACCCACATCGGCCCCGCGCGCAACAACGGTTTCAGCTGCAAGTTTGGTATGGGTAGAACCGCATTTATCGTTGATATTAAACCCGTCGGGCGACACGCCAATTTCGAACACCTCGGCCCCCAATTCCCATAGAACCTCGGGCGCGGTTTTATAGGCGGCCCCATTGGCGCAATCGATTACCACTTTCAATCCTGACAGGCGCTGACCGGTCGGCAGCGTGGCCTTAACCCGTTCGTTATAGCGAAACCGTCCGTCATCAATCCGTTTGGCGCGGCCAATATTTTCGGCCTTAACCGGCTGCACGCCTTCATGGACCAAGCGCTCAATTTCCGCCTCGGCCTCGTCCGACAATTTGAATCCATCGGGGCCAAAGAATTTAATACCGTTATCATGGTGTGGATTGTGGCTGGCCGAGATCATCACCCCAACATCCGCACGGATTGACGTGGTAAGCATACCCACAGCCGGGGTTGGCACCGGGCCCAGCAAGAAAACATTCATACCAGTAGAGGCAAATCCAGCCGTCAGCGCATTTTCAAACATATAACCAGATCGTCTGGTGTCTTTACCGATGATAACCCGGTGATCCTTGGTTCCGTCACGGCGAAAATATCTGCCCGCAGCAGCGCCAAGGCGCATCGCCATCTCGGCCGTCATCGGGTGTGTGTTGGCGGTGCCACGCACGCCATCTGTTCCGAAAAGTTTCGTCATTCTTTACTGCCTCATACCGGTTATGCCCATCCACAGGTCTAACGCCTGCCGTGTTTCAGCGATATCATGGACTCGGCTGATCTGCACCCCCTGAGATATCCCGGCCAAAGCCACAGAAAGTGAACCGGGTAAGCGTTGGGATACTTCGGGTTGCTTGGCTATTTCGCCAATAAAATGCTTGCGCGATGCCCCCAGCAGAATCGGGCAGCCAAGCGCGTGGAACAGGGAAATATTGCCGATAAGCGTCAGGTTATGGTGAACTGTTTTGCCAAAGCCAATTCCGGGATCAACAATGATATTCTCGCGCGTAATTCCCTTGGAAACAGCATGGCTGATACAGGCAGAAAGGTGATCATAAACATCCAGCAGTACATCGGTGTAGCAGGGATCATCCTGCATGGTTTTCGGGTCGCCCTGGGCATGCATCAAACACACTGGTACGCCGGATTGTGATGCAATGTCAGCTAGTTCCGCATCATATGTAAGGGCTGACACATCATTGATAATACTTGCCCCAGCCGCAATCGCAGCGCCTGCAACAGTCGCTTTTCGCGTGTCTATTGAGATCGGTACTGAGCTGTCAGCGCGTATCCCATTGATCACCGGAACGGTGCGCATGATTTCCGTTTCTCCTGGTACGAATGCCGCGCCCGGGCGAGTGCTTTCGCCACCGATATCAATGATGTCAGCATCGCCATTTGCTATATCAAGACCATGAGCAATCGCCCGGGCTGCCAAGTCAAACTGACCACCATCAGAAAAGCTGTCCGGGGTGACATTCAGGATACCCATCAGGCGTGGTTGGTCTATTTGCAGCCCGGAAACCGGTGCGCGTGACCTTGTAATTGCCGCCAAAACGTCGGCAGGAAATTCATCGGCAGGTATGATTTCGCCGGGTCTCCCTCGCTCTAACCGCTCCCCATGGGTGAACCAACACCAACCCCCGGCAATTGCATGTGCCGCGATTGGTCGGTTGGTGCCGTTTTGGACAAGGGGGCGATAATAACAGGTCATGGTTTTGGAATCTGCTGGTCCAGCGTCAGACAAAGGGTCGGAATGTCGCCAACCGTGCGTACGGTGGCGTCAATCAAGATCAAAAGCTCAGCCTCCATCTGATCAGCAAACCATTGGGTCAGCCCGACGGAATCACTTGGCAGCGCTGTTGGACCATCAGTTGCATCCAGCACAATTTTTGACGGGGCCCAGACCGAAAGGCGGTGTTTGCGCGCGGCCCATTCAAATTCGGCCCGAGTATCCACCACCAGACAGCGGGGATCACGGCCTGCCAGCACCCAGGCGTTTTGTTCAATAGCCAACAGATCAATTCTACGCTGCGCCGGTGAAACGGCTGAGATCGGGGCCACAATATCAGCCACACCAACACAAAGTATCACAGGTTTTTTGGTGGCTTGTAGTTGATCCAGCCAATTGGGAAAGTTTTGCGATGCAACCGCTTCATTCGACAGAAATACCACCAACGGATGGGGAACCGGTTCATCAATTTCCGCCAGTTCATGGGGATCAGCGCCATCCTTACTGCGCACAATTTCCACTCCTAAAGCGCCAGGCCCAAGATCCAGTTTTTGAATACGCAAAAACACACGAATGGCCTGGGGTGCGTGCAAAATGCGATCAGCAATACGCTCAGCCAGGGTTTCCAGCAGGTTCAACCGCTCGGCCGCCAACTCATACGCGATGGCTTCCACCAGGGTCTCATAGGACAGGATGCGATCCACATCATCATCCAACGGTGCGCGCGGCGGCGCGACCTCAACCACAACATCAAATGTCACCCTTTGGGTGGTGCCACGTTCCACCTGAAACGCACCAATATCAACCTTAACCACATGGTCGCGCAGCGATATCCGATCCAGCGGCAGTTCATCCGCACCAACACGGGCATCCAGGCTGTCAAAGGCTGTGTTATGGTCGCTGGTCATAAGCGCATTCCAAGTGTTTTGCCGGGCATAGCGGATTTGTCACCGCCTAACCACCATTGTCTGCATGCTATTGCCTAGGAAACGGGCAAGTCCTAAGGTTGACTGAAGCAGCCAACAAAGGGGGGTTATGATGCGCTATTTCTACCATGATCGAACCCGTGGCCCTGTCTGCGCCCTGCAAATAAGTTTGCGGGGCTGATCCAGGACAAACACTGATTTCCTGATCTGCCCTATTCGGCCATTTGGCCACATTTTCAGATCACGAGATATCAGATGACACTTATCAACCTAAAAGACCTGTCTATCACCCTTGGCGAACCACTGTTCACCAACCTGAACCTAAGCATCAATAAAGGCGAACGCATCGGCCTTGTCGCAGCAAACGGACAAGGGAAATCAACCCTGCTACGATGTTTGGCAGGTAAAATTGAACCAACATCAGGCGATGTCACCCGTGCGCGGGGACTGCGCATGGGTCATGTGGAACAGGATGTTCCGCTTGATCTGTTGTACATGTCAATGTTTGACGTAATTCTAGGTGCGTTGCCCAATCAAAGCGAAAGCTGGCGGGTAGATATTGCGTTGGATGATTTGGCCGTACCTGATGAATTTCGCACGCGCCCTTTGGCTGAACTTAGCGGTGGCTGGCAGCGTGTCGCGCTGTTGGCACGGGCCTGGGTAACTGAACCGGATTTGTTGCTATTGGATGAACCCACAAATCACCTTGACCTGTCACGCATTGGCATTTTGCAGAGCTGGCTGGCAACAGTGGCACGTGGTGTGGCGATATTGGTGGCCAGCCATGACCGCGCCTTTCTGGACGCGGCAACCAATCGAACGCTGTTTTTGCGGGAACGCCAATCACAGGATTACGCTTTGCCCTATACACATGCGCGCGCTGCATTGGCCGAAACCGACGCCGCTCAGGCACGTCAGTTTGACAATGATATGAAACAGGTGGGCCAACTGCGTCGTCAGGCCGCTAAGCTAAAAAACATCGGCATCAATTCAGGTTCCGACCTGTTGGTCGTGAAGACCAAACAGTTGAATGAGCGCGCCGAACGGTTAGAAAACATCGCTCGACCGGCGCACCAACAGGGGTCCGCAGGCGCAATCCGTCTGGGCAATAGTGGCACCCATGCCAAGGCAATTGTGGCGTTTGACAACGCGCCCGTTACCACACCGGAAGGGCGGGCGTTGTTTCAGACCGGCAAACTATGGATCAACCGCGGGGATCGTATTGTACTGCTCGGGACAAATGGCTCTGGTAAAACCCGGATGGTGACCCTGGTTAAACGCGCGATTTCGGATGGGGTTGAGCGGATCAAAGTCACGCCAACAACCATATTAGGGTATTCTGATCAGAGCCTTAGTCAATTCAAAAACGACGCCAGCCCGTTTGACGCCGTCGCCAGTCGCTTTGAGGCAGGTGACCAAAATTCCCGCAACATGCTGGTTAGTGCGGGGATCGGGATAGACCTGCAGCAGGCTAAAATTGCCGCCCTGTCCGGTGGTCAATTGGCCCGATTGGCGATGTTGGTACTGCGCCTAACACAGCCAAATTTTTACCTGCTGGATGAACCTACAAACCACCTGGATATTGAGGGGCAGGAAGCGCTGGAAAAGGAACTACAGGCCCATGGCGCCAGCTGCCTGCTTGTCTCGCATGATCGCGCTTTTGTGCGCGCGGTTGGTAACCGGTTCTGGATAATAGAAGGCACTAAGTTGATCGAACGGGACGATCCAGATGGGTTTTTTGCGCAATCGTTGGGGAAACGTGTCTAACTGTTTGAAGCTGTGCGCACTGGTTGGCGATAGAAATGATGCGCCCCAATTGTTGTAGTACGTGGGAACACCCGCGCCCATCGTGGATTTACAGCCTTTGTATGGTAATGCGTTGCACCACTGGTTAGTTCGCGCGCCTTACCTGTCAACATGATATGGGCGATCTTGGACACCCGGTTCCAAGCGTCCCGTTCATTGACCCGATCAGAAATACCGTCACAGGTATAGGTGAACTGGCAGCGATTTAGTTTCCCGGTGCCCTGATGAATAACCCTGCAAATTGTAGAAGGGTAGCTGACACTGTCGACCCGGTTCAGGATAACTTCAGCCACTGCAAACTGGCCTCTGACGCTTTCGCCACGGGCTTCAAAATACAAGGCTTCACTAAGACAACGCCACTGAGCATCACCTTTAGCTGTCGGCAAAGTTGCCAGATACTCCCGGCTATAGGAAAACTCCTTAACAGAACTGGGCCGGCTGCGCGGCTGCGGAACGTTCTGCAATCTGGTAAACTGTTCGGGGTCGACTGCGCTAAAGGCAGCGCGCTCCTGACCAAATAATTGAATCAGCTCTGCATCAAGAATGGCGCGAGGGGCATTAGATTGACTAAGCGACATGTCGGCACTTGCCGACCCCGTCGAAAATAGAATTGCGAAAACACAAATAGACTTCGCCAGCAATTGCTGTGACATCGTCCCCTCCAAACAAACAGACACCCGGGGCAGCCCGGGTGCGAACAGCCCTCGGCTTATGTCAAAATGTCTGTCTGGTCTAGGCAACGGTACGATATACAGCCCCAAAATAGGACCAAAAAGTGTTATCTTTAGGGCATTTAGGTGAAGCGGAAAAATTAATATTGCCTAAAATCAATTGCTTAATTGTTGACTGTTACGAAACGTGTTGTTTAAGCACCAGATGCGCAGCAGCTAGCCTAGCCACCGGAACACGGTAGGGCGAACATGAAACATAATCAAAACCAGCAGCCCTACAAAAAGCAATAGATTCGGGATTCCCCCCATGTTCACCGCACATCGACAACACAATATCAGGGTTCGAACCTCGCCCCCGTTCAGCGCCAATCTTCAAAAGCTCGCCCACTCCGTCGGTGTCTAGTATGTGAAAAGGGTCCTCATCAAACACACCCTTATTAACATAATCCCCCATGAACCGCCCGGCGTCGTCGCGCGACAGGCCATATGTCATCTGGGTCAGATCATTGGTCCCAAAAGACAGGAAAGCAGCATGCTGGGCGATATCATGGGCACGAAGCGCTGCCCGGGGGGTTTCCACCATGACACCAAGGCGAAAATCAAAATCAAATCCGGTTTCAACGCGAACAGCAGCAGCCACCGCGTCTATGCGTGACTTCACCAACTCAACCTCTTTTTTAGCTGAAACCAGCGGGATCATAATTTCCGGCACAACAGGAGCACCAGCCTGACTTGCCTCAACTGTTGCTTCAAAGATTGCGCGCGCCTGCATGTCATAGATTTCGGGCACAGTAATACCCAACCGTACCCCCCGCATTCCCAGCATCGGGTTAAATTCCGCCAGATCTTCGACTCGGCTGGTAACATCAGACAGGGGCAGATTCATGGCTTCGGCCAGATCGCGCATACCACTGCGACCACGGGGTAAAAATTCGTGCAAAGGCGGATCAAGCAGCCTGATACAAACCGGTAAACCGTGCATTATTTTAAAAAGTTCGGCGAAATCAGCGCGTTGCATTGGCAATAGTCGCGTCAAGGCGGCGGCTCGGTCATCCGCATCATCGGTAAAAATCATCTCACGCATCACTGTCAGACGATCACCTTCAAAAAACATGTGTTCGGTGCGGCATAGCCCAATCCCATGCGCATCAAAGTTGCGTGCAACCTGCGCATCAGCCGGCGTATCTGCATTGGCGCGAATTTCAATATCACTGGCTTCGCCCGCCCAGCCGAGCAATGTTTGAAAAGCATCGCCAAGACCCGGGTCAACCATTTTAGCGGCGCCCATCAATGCTTCGCCAGCAGTACCATCAATGGTAATAAAATCGCCCTCATGAAAAACCAAACCATTTACTGTGGTCAGGGTTTTTCCTTTAATATTCAGCTTCATATCCCCTGCACCAACGACACAGGGCAGGCCAAGACCACGGGCTATAACGGCCGCATGGCTGGTCACACCGCCCCGTTCTGTCAATACGCCAGCGGCTGAATGCATGCCGCGGATATCTTCAGGCGTGGTTTCCCGACGCACTAAAATACAAGGCTCACCCCGGGATTCTGAGGCCTGAGCCGCCGTTGAAGTGAACACAATTTTTCCCGCAGCAGCGCCCGGGCTGGCAGCAATGCCACTTAGGAACGTTTCGGGTTTATTCTCCGGGTCGACCTGGGGGTGCAACAATTCAGATAGTGACCTGGGCTCAATACGCAAAACCGCGTCGCCCTTACTGATAACCCCGCTATCGGCCAGGCTAACCGCGATCTCAACGCCCGCGCGGGGGCTGCGCGCTACCCGCACGGCATCCAGAACATGCAGTTCCCCATTTTCAACAGTAAACTCTATCTGCATTTCTTCACGCAGCTTCAGGCGGCAAATATCTCCGTAATCTTTCAGCGTCTGGAACAGTTCCGGACATTTCCCTTCCAGCGAGGTGCCGCGTTTATCCTTGGTCAGATAGATCGCGCCAGTTGTCGCTCGCAGCGCATCACGCCCCTGGCTTTGCCCTAAAAACCGGCCGGTAATTTGCGCCGCACCGGTGGTAGAATTTATAAACTGAATGACCCCGGCACCGCTTTCACCCGGTCCGACCCCCAGCACCATTTGCTGCACAACCAGCCCCAGCCCGGCGTCAACAGGCGCTCCCTTAGCTTGGCGTAAAATACGCGCGCTGGTGCTTTCCCAACTGCGCGCCATAGAACGCAGCACCTCACCCAATTGAAAAACTGGATCCTGAGGGAAATATTCTTCGGTCTCGGCCTCATAGGCATCAAGGGCGGCGCGCAGGGCATCATTACCAAGGCCCTTGTCAATTTCAAACATCTCTGGATCAAGTCGGGCAACATTAATGGCAAACGACTGCACAAATCGCAGGTACAGCGCGTTGGCAGCCTCTTCCCCGTGGCTGATCACCAACTCAGCGTGGCGCGCATCGTTCATGCCGATGTTCAACATCGCGCCGGGGCCACCCCAGTCCGGGTCCTGGCTGGATGGGCGCACAGATACCAGCGGTTCTGTTCCAAAGGCTTTCAGCACAGCTGCCACATCCGGCATATCACCAGCAGCAATACTATGAACCGTATCAAAAGACAGCGCTACGGTTTGCGGCACCGGCAAATCCAGTCGGATCAACCGTTGCAGGCATTTTGCCCGGCCACCATGGGTGTCATCAGAAATCGGCGCGACACGCCTGATTCTTGTGAACCCATGAATTTCAACTATTTTCTGCACTGCAGCACCGTTTTGAATTGCGCTTGCAGCATAACGCCGCAAAGATTTGGCGCAACTATGACGTTGCCGCGGTGATTTGTTAGCCTTCGATCCGGGTCAGATCGGCCACAGACAGGCAGGTTTTGCGGATTTGGCTGAGCATGTTGAGCCGGTTACGCCGGATCACCGAACTATCGTCATTCACCTGCACCTCTTCAAAAAACGCATCAATGGGTTTGCGCAGGTCCGCCATGGACCCCATAGCTGAGGCGAAATCTTCAGCCTCGATGGCCGTGGATATTGCCCCACCTTGGGTGGAAAGAGCTTTGAAAAGAGCTTTTTCGGTTGGGTCCTTCAGAAATTTCTCCTCGGCCCCGTAGCTGTATTCAACACCGTCTTTTTCCTCGGCCTGGGTCAGAATGTTGTTGGCGCGTTTGAAGCCCTGCAGCAGGTTTTCACCGTCATCGGTTTTAAGAAAATCCGAAAGTGCTGTGGCGCGTTTGACCAGCAGGGTCAGGTCATCGTTGTTTGGCATGGCGATGCAGGCGTCGATGACGTCGTGACGGATATCTTGGTCTTTTAGGTAGATCTTGAGGCGGTCATGGAAGAAGGCGAGGAGATCGGCTCCAGGGTGTGGAATTTTATCCCAATCTATATCTAGCTGTACAAGGCTTGTAGCTACACGTCCCAGCTTTTTTCGCTCCTCATATACGGCGGAGTAAACTTTGTCAGCCTCAACGGGTGAAACTCCAAGCCATCTCGCTGCGGCAATCTTACTATCTAACTCATCACGATTAATTTCTTCGAAAAGCGAGCGCTCGAATGGGTCGTAAGCTTTAAGGAAAAATTCGAGTAGACTTATTCGCAATCCATTCTTTAAAGCAATTCTGATTGCTCCCAACGCTGCTCGTCTCAAAGCGAAAGGGTCTTTACTCCCGGTAGGTTTCTCCACAATCCACCAGAAACCGGCCAATGTGTCGATTTTGTCGGCCAGTGCCACGGCGACTGACACCGGCGCGGTTGGGACGGTGTCTGACGGGCCCAAAGGCGAATAATGTTCCTGTGCCGCATTCGCCACACCATCGCTTAACCCAGCACTTTTTGCGTAGTACCGGCCCATAACGCCTTGCAATTCGGGGAATTCATAGACCATTTCCGACATCAGGTCGGCCTTGGCCACTTTTGCCGCCGCCTCGGCTTCATCCGGGTCAGCCCCCACCAGTGGCGCAATTTCACGAGCCAGTGCGGCGATGCGTGTCACCCTTTCAGCCTGCGAACCGAGCTTGTTATGGAAGGTTACGTTTTCCAGTTTCTTCGCCATGTTCGCCAATGGAGTACGCAGGTCATTTTCCCAAAAGAATTTCGCATCCGCCAGCCGCGCTGCCAGCACCTTTTGGTTGCCCGCAAGGATCATCGCACCGTTATCAGCGGTTTCAATATTTGCCACGGTGATGAACTTTTCGATGCGACCGGTCTTGGCGTTCTTCACCGAGAAAAATTTCTGGTGCTCACGCATGGAGGTTTGCAAAACCTCAGGCGGCAGGTTCAGATAATCGGCACCGATGTCACCCAGCAGCACCACGGGCCATTCGACCAAGCCTGCGACTTCGGCCAAAAGCGCTTTGTCTTCAACTACTTCCAACCCTTGGGCAAAGGCCAGATTGGTGGCGTCGGCCCAGATGTGATCGGCGCGCTGCGCCGGGTCCAACATCACATGGGCCTTTTTCAGCTTGGCAGCGTAGTCGTCAAAGTCCATGACTTTGAACGGTTTTGCAGCCTTGAAACGATGGCCGTGGGTGGTGTCGCCGCTGACAATGCCGTCAATGTCCAGCGGCACGATTTGCGTGCCCGCCTCATCGCTTAGGATGCACAGGATTGAATGCAGCGGCCGCACCCATTTCAGGCTGCCCTGCCCCCAGCGCATGGATTTGAGCCATGGGAAATTGCGGATGGCTTTTTCTAGAACCTCGGACACAATGTCAGATGCCGGGCGACCGGCCCGTTCAATCAGGGCAAAAAACACATCACCTTTTTTGTCGGCGCGCACTTCCAACTGGTCTTTGGTCAGACCGGTAGAGCGCAGGAACCCCTCCAGTGCTTTTTCGGGTGCATCGGCGCGGGGGCCTTTGCGTTCTTCGCGTGTGTCCGGGCTTGCGGCCGTCAGCCCCTCAACCGTCAGGCACAAGCGGCGCGGTGTGGTGAAGGCACCGGCAGATGCATAGGTCAGCCCGGCATCAACCAGCCCGTCGGTGACCAGTTTTTGCAAATCCTCACCGCCGCGTTTTTGCATGCGCGCGGGGATTTCTTCGGAGAAAAGTTCGATCAGCAGATCGGGCATTTATTCGGACCTTTCAGGGGGTGTCGGGCAGCCTTCGGGGGCCGGTTCACCGTTGAAAACCTTTTCGCCGCAATGGTTTATCTGATGCCAGGCGAATGCGCGCCCGTCATCGTAAACCGCGATCACCCGGTCAATGCCGTAGGCGATATTGAATTCTGACAGGAACGCGATGGCGGTACCGATCTCAAGGTCAGCGCCGATAGTTTCGGCGTCGTAGCATTCAAACCAGCCGGGGCCGGTTAGCGGCACCGGGTTTTCGTAGGTGAAATAGGTTTCGGTCAGCAGCGCCAGGCTGTGGGGCGTGGTGAAACAGGCGCGAAACCGCACCGGAGAGCTGTCAGCATCGATGCCTTCAAAATCGGAGATCAGGATAGGTTCAGGCGCCTCGCTGATCAGCGAGGTCAGGCGGATTTCGGTTTGATCCTCGACTTCGCCGGACAAGGTGACCGGGTCGTAATAGCCGTAGACCTGCAGGTAATACATGCCCGCCCCGCCAAGGGCCGCCGACAGAACGATTAGGGTGACCAGAAATTTGCCCATTATGCTGCTTTGCCCCCAGCTATGGTTTCAAGGAAGGCATCGGCGCAAGCCTTGGCCAAAGCCCGGACGCGGCCAATATAGGCCTGGCGTTCGGTGACAGATATCACCCCGCGCGCATCCAGCAGGTTAAACAGGTGGCTGGCTTTGATGCACTGGTCATAGGCGGGGTGCGCCATGATGATCCGTTTGCCGGTTTTAGGGTCATCCGCGGGCTGGGCCAGTATGCGGGCGCATTCATCCTCGGCGTCCTTAAAGTGCTGCAGCAGCATGTCAGTATCGGCAACGTCAAAATTCCAGCGGGAATATTCGGCCTCGGTCTGTCGGAACACGTCGCCATAGGTCAGATGCACGGGCGCGTCCGGATCATTGAACGGCATGTCCATGATATGGTCAACACCCAGGATATACATGGACAGGCGTTCAAGGCCGTAGGTTAGTTCCCCGGTCACCGGTTTGCAGTCATAGCCCGCCAGTTGCTGAAAATAGGTGAACTGGCTGACTTCCATACCATCGCACCAAACCTCCCATCCCAGACCCCAGGCGCCCAAGGTTGGGCTTTCCCAGTCATCTTCGACAAAGCGGATATCGTGTTGGGCCATGTCGATGCCGATGGCCGCGAGGGACGCAAGATACAGCGCCTGAAAATTCGGCGGGCTGGGTTTGATGACCACCTGATACTGATAGAAATGCTGCAAACGGTTGGGGTTTTCACCGTAACGCCCATCGGTTGGGCGGCGGCTGGGTTGCACATAGGCCGCAGCCCATGGGTTGGGGCCAAGCGGGCGCAGGGCGGTGGCCGGGTGAAAGGTGCCAGCCCCTGCCTCCATGTCATAGGGTTGCAAGATAGCGCAGCCCTGTTCGGCCCAGTAATTTTGCAGGCGCAGGAGGATTTCCTGAAAAGAACGTGGTTTGGTGGTTTTGGTCATCTGGAACCCTGTGGATATTGCGGCTTCTGCATAGGCATTGACGGGTTTGGGGTCAATTGCGGTTTGGGTTCTGTTTTTCAACTGGCGGGATGCCTCCTGCGGGGATATTTGTTGAACAATGATTGTGGTGTAGACAGGAATGAAACAGGGGCAGAGGGTTTTATGGAAAAGATAAATTTTGAAGATGTGGCGGCGCATTACAGCCCGGGGACGTTATTGAGATCGATTGAGGATGGCGCCAAGGCCATGGGTAAGGGTTTGGCTACGTTGACACTGGCCGATATGGCACCGGTGGATGAGTTTCATATCGGCGGGCAGCTGGCCAGTCGGGCGTTGCTGGATCAGGTCGGGTTGGGGCCTGATGATCGGGTTGCCGATTTTGGTTGCGGGCTGGGGGGCACATCGCGGTTCATTGCCGAGACCTATGGCAGCCGCGTCGATGGCATTGATCTGACGGCTGAGTTTATTGAGGCAGGCACGGCGATCTCCGGGTGGTTGGGGCTTAGTGACCGGGTGCGTTTGAAACATGGTAATGCTCTGAATACCGGGTTTGACAGCGGCGCATATGATGCCGCCTGTATGGTGCATGTGGGCATGAACATTGCCGACAAAGCGGCATTGTTTGCTGAAGTTGCGCGGGTTCTGAAACCCGGCGGGCAGTTTGCGCTGTATGATATTGTCACAGGTTCTGATCGCGCGCTGGATTATCCGGTGCCGTGGGCCGCCGGGCCGCAAACCTGCGCGGCGGTGTCGTTGGACGTTTACAAAGAGGCATTGGCAGGTGCTGGTTTTGAAGTCACCGGCACCAATGACCGCACCCATTTCGCCGGCGAATTTTTCGCCAAAATGAAAGCCGCCGCGGCCAAAGGCGGCACGCCACCACCGATTGGTCTGCATCTGGTATTTGGCGCACAGACCAAAGAAAAGGTGGCAAATATGATCAGCAACATTGCCGATGGCCGGATCGCCCCGACCGAGATAATTGCCCGCAAGTTTTAAGCGGTCAATTCGTCACCAATAGCCACCACATGATCAACCAAAAACTGCATATCGGCATCAGTGGTGCGGTGATTGGTGATGTTCACGCGGATTGCCAGCGCGCCATTAATGCGGGTGGTTGACGGCGCGGCGAGGCCCTGTTCCTGCAATTGCAGCACAACTTCCTGATTGATGGCGTCATCACTGCCATAGCGAAAGCAGGTGATGTTCAGAGCTGTGGGGGCGAGGCGTTCAAGTTTTGGATGTTGATCCACAAGGGTGGCCAGCAATTGCGCCTGTTCACAGTTTGCGGTGATGGAGCGGCCAAGTTTTTGCGTGCCGTGTTCCATCAGATGCGTCCAGATCTTCAGGGCAGCGAAACCGCGCGACAGCTCTGGGCCGTAATCCACCGGCCATGGGGCACCGGCGGCAAGGCCACGGGTGGCACCTGTCAGGTATTCCGGGCGGTCGGAAAAGGCGCGCAAATGGGCGTCCGCGTCGCGGATCAGCACGCAACCGGCCGCATAATTCACATGCAACCATTTGTGGAAATCAAAGGCGAGTGAGTCTGCGCGCTCCATCCCCGCAAGCATCGGGCGGACATGATCTGACAAGATTCCAGTGGCACCAAAGGCCCCGTCCACATGGAACCACAGGGTTTCGCGGGCGGCGATATCGGCGATGGCGGTCAGGTCATCAACAGCACCAACATTCACCGATCCGGCGGTGCCGATCACCGCGAACGGGGTCAGGCCTGCAGTACGGTCAGCGTTGATCTGGTCGCTCAGGGCGTTGATATCCATGCGAAAATCGGCATCAGTTGGGATTTTTCGCAAGACGTCCGATCCAAGCCCCAGCATATCAAACGCCTGGGCCACACAGGCATGGGCCTGCTCGGATGTATAGCCCACCAGACCGGTCCCTGCCCCGGATTTACGGCTGGCAAACCCAAACGCCCGGTCCCGCGCCACTTTAAGCGCAACGATCGTGCCCATGGAGGTGCCCGACGTGATCAGCCCGCTGGCCCCCTCAGGAAAACCCATCATCTGACGAGCCCAGTCAATCACCTGACGTTCCACGTAAATTGCCCCGTGGTCGCGCCCGCCCAGATTAGCATTCATCGCGGCAGCCACCATATCGGCCATGATACCGCCGGGGTTGCCCGCCCCGTGCACCCAGCCGAAAAACCGCGGATGGGTATTGCCGACACCGTAGGGCAGCAGGGCGGACAGCCGCTGGGTGATTTCAGGATAATCCATCGGAGCCGCAGGAAGCGGTGCATTCAGATCGGTTTTCATCGCCTCAGGCAGCGGCGTCCAGACCCGGCCACCCTGCGCCGATTGCATCTGATCCAACGCCTTATCAAGCAATGCGTGTGCATCACTACGAAAGGCATCCCAATCAACGGGGTCAAGCGTGGTGTCGGTCATCGGTGATGTTCCTTGCGCAATCGAACTGCACCAAGGGTATTGCATAGCCCTGCGCCCTGAACTAGCCTTTGTCGGCTGCCCCATTTGGGGCGGCAGTTCTCAGGGCGGGGTGCAATTCCCCACCGGCGGTAAATCACATCATGTGAAAGCCCGCGAGCGCCCCCGGCAACGGGGGGCCAGCAGATCCGGTGTAATTCCGGGGCCGACGGTCATAGTCCGGATGGAAGAGAACGGGGATTTGGGTCGCGTTTGCGCCCAGAGTTGTCCTGTTTGCCTTGGGTCAGGTGTAAACAGAAAGGACAACGCCATGACTCAGACGATAGAAACACGAAATACTGCGGCCCTTTTGGGGGCGGCTTATATGATTGGGGCCGGGCTGTTATTTGCTGTGGTCAATACATTGGTGCAATCACTGACCATGCAATACGGGGTGGTTTCTACCTCGGTGGCCTTTTGGCAATATTTCATCGCGCTTTTGTTCAGCCTGCCATGGGTGTTGCCCAGATTACGCAGCGCGTTGGCGACGGATCAACTGCCCCTGCATATGGGCCGGGTCATTCTGGCCGCTGCCGGGGTGCAGTTATGGGTGCTGGGGTTGGCACATGTACCGATCTGGCAGGCCATTGCATTGATCATGACATCGCCGTTTTTCGTCACCTTCGGGGCGCGGGTTTTTCTGGGTGAACAGGTGGGCCCCGAGCGCTGGCTGGCAGTTGCGATAGGGTTTGTCGGCGGCATGATTATCCTGGCACCCTGGTCGGATACGTTTAGCCTGTGGGCGCTGCTACCCATTGGTGCCGCCCTGCTTTGGGCGCTGTCATCGCTGGTGACCAAGCGGCTGACCCGCAGCGAAGGGGCGGATACGTTAACGCTGTATCTGCTGATATTGCTGACGCCGATCAACGGGTTGCTGGCCTTTAGCGGCGGATTTTCACTGGGCAACGGGAACATCCTGTGGCTGGTGCTGTTCGCCGGCATTCTAACGGCAGGCGCGCAATACGCGCTGGCACGGGCCTATTCAGTGGCCGATGCAGCCTATTTGCAGCCGTTTGACCACATAAAGCTACCGCTGAATGTGGTGCTGGGCTGGCTGGCATTCGGGTTCCTGCCAGAGGGCACAATGTGGCTGGGGATCATGCTGATACTGGCGGCGTCGGTGTACTTGTTTCGCCATGAAGCCAGCCATACAACCTGACAAATCCGGGCAACAAACATAACGTGCAATCCCCGACCGACGCGGCTAAGTTCGGCCGGGGAATCGCAACTTTGGAAGTGGACGATATTTAGTATGCGCAGGTTTATTTTTAGCGTGGTGTTTTTGGTAACATCAGGTCTGGGTAGTTTTGCATTCGCCCAACAATCCGTATGGGTCCAGATTGAAGCCCAACGCTCCCTAAATGGCGCGCAGGAAGTGGCACGGCGCTATGCCGGAACTATACAACAGATTAGCGGCTTTGCCATGCGCTCTGGATGGTACGCCATTGCGATTGGACCTTTTAGCCCGGCGGATGCTCAAGATGTACTACAACAACTGCGGGTAACGCGCCAAATTCCAGGCGACAGTTATGTTGTTGACGGTTCCAGCTTTGGCCAACAATTTTGGCCGATCGGTGCTGTGGCGGGCTCTGCCCCAATTGTCGTTCCCGAAAATCCGCAGGAACAGGAAACAGTTGTGGTTCAACCACTAATTCCTGCCGAGGAAACTGTGGCACAGGCGCGAAGTGCAGAACGGCAGTTAAACCGTGAAGAACGAATGTTGCTGCAAACAGCGCTAAAGTGGGAAGGCTTCTATTCATCGGCTATCGACGGGGCCATCGGCCCAGGTACACGCAATTCAATGGCCGCCTGGCAAACCCAGGAAGGCTTTGAACCAACAGGCGTTCTTTCAACGAAACAACGCAGCGATTTGGTCGGCCGGTATCAGGAAATGCTGGCATCCCTTGGCATTGCGCCCATTATCGACAACACCGCAGGCATCCAAATTGATCTGCCAACAGCGATGGTCACGTTTGATCGCTATGATCCGCCTTTCGCACATTTCAAAGCCAGTGATGACGACGGAGTTCAAGTTCTGTTGATCAGCCAGACAGGCGACGAAGCTACACTGCGCGGGTTGTATGACATTATGCAAACACTGGAAATTGTGCCATTGAACGGTCCCCGCAAATTTGGCAAACGAAATTTTACGTTGGCGGGCGAAAATAGCGATTTATCGTCCTATACTTATGCCGCGTTAGCGGATGGTCATGTGAAGGGATTTACCGTCATCTGGCCCGGGCAATCGGATCGGCGCAGCGCTTTGGTCGTCAACGCGATGCAAAGCAGTTTTAAGCCCTTTGGGGATGCAGTGTTACCTGATGTTTATGGCGATCCCAATGCTGCCCAGTCACTTGATCTATTGGCCGGGTTGGACATTCGCCAGCCGGAAGCAACCGGGTCTGGGTTCTATGTGGATTCTTCCGGCGCCATCCTGACAGCAATGGGCAATGTGAATGCCTGTACCCGGGTGACAATAGATTTGGACTACGACGCCCAAGTAACCGCCACAGATAACACGCACGGCTACGCCCTGCTTCGCCCAATCGATGCTCTGGCACCAATTTCAGTGGCGCAATTGTTAACCAATTCTCCGCGTATTAATTCGGAAATTGCCCTTGCCGGGTATTCCTACGGCGGGCTGCTGGGGTCCCCCACTCTTACATATGGTACCCTGGCCGATTTGCGTGGGCTGAATGGTGATACCTCCTTAAACAGGTTGGCCATTGCCGCAACTTCTGGCGATGTTGGAGGGCCAGTCTTTTCCGCGGGCGGTGCCGTTCTGGGGATGCTTTTGCCAACCGCTACCGACAGTGGCCAGCGCCTGCCTGACGGGGTGAGGTTTGCCGCAGGTTCAATTTCGCTTGCTGAATTCTTATCCGCCAATGGCGTGGCCCCACTGGCATCAGATGCCAGCCAGGGTCTGGCCCCGGAAGACCTGACTGTAATTGCCGCAGACATGACCGTACTGGTTAGCTGCTGGAATTAATTTTTGGTCGATTCAGTTCAAAATTTAATCCGGTCCGATATGCACCAAGGTAGGCCGCTTCGCCACTAGGGCAGCTGCAATCTCGGTTTCAAATTCTTCTGGCGATTTTGGGGCAGCAAATCCAATGCCATAGGCCTCGGCCAATTTTCCAAAATCGGGATTCTTTGCAACGACCGCATTGGGGGCAATCTGGGATTGGATCATAGAGTCCTCTATCTCTTTCAGTTTACCATTGTCCCACAAAACTATTGGTAAATTTAATCCAAACTCAGCTGCAACTCCAAGTTCTTGTATCGTATACTGAAACCCATAATCCCCGGCAATTGCGACGACTGGCTGGTTCGGTCGGGCTAGTTTGCCCCCTATGGCTGCCGGCAAAGCATACCCAAGCGTTCCAAACCCAAATGGGTGATGCCAATGGCCCGGCTTTTCCATCGCATAAAGTTCTTTCGCCACATATGCGAACTGGGTCATATCCGAATAGAACATGCAATCACTCGGCAAGACGCGTTGTAACGCATCGACATAAGGCGCTATTCCCGGTCTTTCACTATCTGCCTCGGCCCGAAAAGCAGCTTTGGTCTGGGCGATTTCTTTTGCATTCCATTTTTCCGGGGCAGCAAGTGCCAGAGCTGTCATTGCCGAAAGCGTTGCATTCGCGTCAGCACATATTTTCACTGATGCCCCGTGAAGATCATCCAGCACCATGTTATCAATATCAATACGCACCAAAACCCCCCGATGCCCCAGCTTATCGCGCCAAAGATCAACCTCGGCCAATTCCGTTCCAACCGCGATAACAAGGTCGGCCTGTGCAATAGCCCGTGCACTATCGGGACGTGACAATGTGGCCCCAAAATTCAGCGGGTAAGATGCACTGACAACACCGCGCCCAGCATAGGTGGTGAAAACTGCGGCACCGCTTTTTTCAACAAGTGCGTTAGCAATCTGGCTGGCGCCTACACTACCCCCGCCAAAAATAAACAGCGGTTTTTTGGCTGCGTTTAACATATTAGTAATTTTAGAAACTGTGTTCGTATCGGGGTTGGAACTTGAAGCTTTATCACGCTTGAACTTGGGCATTGCTCCCAGTTCGCCCAAAACATCTATTGGAATTGTTATGTGTTTTGGACGCGCTCTACCGCTTTCAAATTCGCTAAAAGCGCGGTCAATCAGGATAAAAGCTGATTCCGCATCTTCCGCACATATTGACCAGTCACAGACTGCAGCTGCCGCCCCAGTCTGATCACGCATTTCGTGCAACCTGCCTGGCATTGAAGGACCCAATGGCAAACAAGATGAAATCACCAGCATCGGGACGGAATCAGAATAGGCTTGGCCCATAGGCGTCATAATGTTGGTGACGCCGGGACCAGAAATAATAAAAGCTATGCCAGGCTTGCCAGTCGCCCGCGCATAGCCGTCCGCCATAAAGCCCGCGCCCTGTTCGTGGCGCGCCAGAATATGTCTGATCCCGGCCTGTTCAATACCACGATACAATTCAACATTGTGCACACCGGGAATACCGAAAATGGTATCGACGCCATGTGTTTTCAGTGCCTGAGCAAGGCGCGAACCAAGGGATTCAGCAGACATTAGGCTCTCCAGAAATTAAGGGTAAACAGAACATAAACGGCCATTAACTCAAGCCGTCCGATAAGCATAGCCGCGATCAGTATCCATTTTGCGCTGTCGCTAAGGGGGCCGAAATTACCCGAAGGTCCGATGATCGGCCCCAGTCCGGGGCCAATATTTGCCAGCGCTGCAGATGCCCCTGATATCGACGTGACAAAATCTAACCCGGTTAGGGCAAGCAAAATAGAAATGGTGCCCAGGGACACAACAAACAGCACAAAAAACGCCATTACCGACGACAAGACATCATCACCCACCGAACGCCCACCATAGCGGGGTGAAAACAATCCATGGGGGGAATGTATGCGCCGAACCTGGGCCTTTATCGACGAAAACAACAGCTGATAGCGGAATATTTTAATCGAACACGACGTTGATCCCGCGCAGCCGCCAATCAGGCCAATGAAAAAGAACACAGCCACCGGGAACCCGCCCCATGTCATGTAATCCGCGCTGGCATAGCCCGTCCCGGTTAGTATTGAGACGACATTGAACAGTGCTTTACGAAACGACTGTTCACTTGGGGCGTCTGAAATATTCCATTGCCAAAGCGCCATCACCAGAACAACAACCGCCGCTGTTCCGAAAAACACCCTGACTTGGCTATCCTGAAACAGCGGTTTGGCCGTACCGGCCAGCAACTGCACATAGCGTACAAATGGCAATGCAGCCAAAAGCATAAAAAACACTGCGGCATATTCAATGCCCGGCCCAAAGGCCAAGAAAGAAGCATCATAGTTGGAAAACCCACCTGTCGCCACTGTTGTCATGGCATGGGTGGTTGCATCGAATGGTGTCATGCCGAACCCTAGATAGGTAAAGGCGCAAAGGATTGTCAGTCCGAAATAAACCACCGAAATCCGGGAAGCTATTTCTGTGGCGCGTGGCAAAATTTTTCCAAATGTATCAAACCCTTCCGAGCGAAATATCTGCATTCCACCAACCCGAAGTTCGGGCAAAAACACCATTGCCACAACAATAATACCGATACCGCCGAACCATTGTAATAGGCTGCGCCAAAACAACATGCCCTTAGGAAAACCTTCCAATCCGGTGAAAACTGTCGAACCCGTTGTTGTCAGACCTGACATTGCTTCAAACATCGCATCAACAAACCGTGCTTCGGTAAAACCGGTGATAAAAGGTATGGCACCAAATACCGGCAACGCGACCCAGACCCCGGTAGTCAGCAAGAATGTCTGCTGAATTGACAGGTTTTCTTTAACCCCATTGGCACAGGCCAGGGCAATCAAACCGCCTACAACTACTGAAATTATTGCGGCTTCAAGAAAGGCCGACCAATGGCCTGAGCCTTCAGCATAGTCGATCAACATCGGAAACAGCATCGCTGCCCCCAAAGCTGCGACAAGCAGGCCAATAACGTATCCAACTGGGCGCAAATCTAACATGTGTGAAGGCTTGGCGAGGTGGGTGCGCAGTGTCAAGCAATCTGCGAAAATAGCGACGGGGCAGCCTGCGCATCAGTCGCCTTGGGTCGCAACCCAGCGACGCGGTGGCAACCTGGTTGCTGAACAATGCGCAAGAAACGGGCTGCTTTAACTTTTAGACCCTTCCATCCTTCGCATCGTAAATATTCGAAATGGAAAAAGGAAAACCAAATGACCTACCGCGTAAAAGGGCTGGACCCGGGCATTTTCAGGAAATTCTACGGCCTTTCAGAGGCCGAATTAGCAGATCAAGGGATCACCCGATATACGGTTGACACTAACCCCGGCTTCCCGGACCGGGTGGGCATGCAGGACATGGCGGTGGGTGAAAGGGCGCTACTGCTTAATTATGAACACCTGCCCATCAATTCGCCTTACCGCGCTTGCCATGCGATTTTCATAAAGGAAGGTGCTGATTGTGCCTATAATCAGGTTGGGGTGGTGCCGGAAGTCATGAAACGGCGCCTGATTGCGCTGCGTGGTTATGACGTGCAGGGGTTTATTCTTGATGCTGATATCGCCCAAGGGGATGACATTGAGCCACTGATCCACACGCTGTTTAAGAACACGGCCATAAAATATATTCACGCCCATAATGCCAAGCGGGGGTGTTTTTCGGGATTAATCGAGCGGGACTGACCTAACCCACATGGAAAAGCGTGTTGAACAATTTCGGGTCCAAACTTTCATCGGCGAAAGTTTCTCCCTCGCTTAGAATAGAAACTGCATCATGGCTGTGCAGGCTTTCCTGATGGCTGGCGATGATGCGAAAATCGCCGATGCGTTCATCGTTTTGCAATGCTTCGCTGAACAGCCGCGCCGCGTCTTCCACGAATATTGGGTTGGCGGCGTTCAGTTCGGCAAACGCCTGTTCGTCTTCACGTTTCACCATCACTTGTGTTTCCGTCGGCACTGCAGCGCGGCAATGGTCGATGATGTCTTCAAACCACAGGCAGGGTTCATCGCAATCCATCACCACCGAAATGCGCGCCACTGAGCGTTGCGAATGGGGGGTGGCCAGTTGGCCGCGCTGCTGGCGGGCATGTTCGGCCAGTTCCAGCGAACAGGGGCAGGTTGAGGAATAGACATAATCAAGGTGGATGATTTTCTTACGCACGCCGCCGGTTTCAACCAGCTCAAGCGCGATGTCGTAATACTGAAACCCGGTCAAACCTGAGCGCAGGGATTTGACCCGCATCGGGAAGGAGAACCGCATCTGAATGCGTGCGTCAAAGCTGTCCAGATCGGTTTTATAGGCGTCCAGCGCGGTTTCAATCACTTCAAAGCTAAAGGTTTCTTCGGCGTGTTTGTAAAATGTCCGCATGATCCGGGACATGTTGATGCCCTTTTTGCCAGCGTCCAGGCTAACGGTGCCGGTCACCGAAGTTTCCAGCGTTACATCGCCATTGTTACGCCGGTGAAAGCTGATCGGCAGGCGGAAATTGGAAATACCAACATGTTCGATATGGCGCTTGGCGCCTTTGATCAGGCTTTCGGGGCCATTTTGCAGGTCCGGCAGGCTGGCGCGATAGGCTTCGTCCACCTGAAATTCTTCCGGATAGGCGCGGATCAGAGCCGGATAATTCGCCAGCTCATGCCCCGGCAGCAGACGCGAAATAGCCGGGTGCAGTTCCGCTATTTCGGTGGCTGTCGCGTCTGTGGCCCATGATTTTATGGTTTCCAGCGCTTTTTCGGCCGCATCACGGTTCGGAATTTTACCGGGCTGGATATTCATCTGCGCTCTCCGTTGGTTGCAACTGGCCACACCAGAATAGGGTATTGGCGGTGGTTTACCAATCCAAAGACGGCGCATTCCACCAATTTCAGCCATATACCACCTGTTCAGGGGGCTGCTACACCTGCAATCCTGCGCTGAAACAGCACCACGCCCAGTGCAATCAGCAGGATCGCCAGCCAAAAGTTACCCGGCAGCGGTTCCTGAAAAACCAGCACCGAAATACCAACCCCAAGGGCAGCACCAACCGAGCCAATCTGGCTAAGATAGGTTGGCCCGGCAAGGCGTTGCAAGATGAAATAGAACACGAACTGAATGGCGAAAACCGCCAGATTGGCCAGTAGCAACAACGACAGGTATGGCCGTTGCCAAAGGTGTTGGATATTCACACCTTCGGTCAGGGTGGCCAGAACGCCGATCATCGCCCCGGCCATGATCAATGTAATGGCGGACAGGAAAATAGCGCTGGCCGATTCCGGCCAAAACCGTGTGCGGTAGATGTTTCCAAATCCGATTATCAAAGGAATACATGCCGCGATGGCCAGCCAGCCGCCGACCCCAAGCGTTTGCAGTTTTAACGATGCCAACAGGATGCCGCCCAGCAATCCGCTGGCCACACCAAGCGCTTTGCGGGTCTGCAAATGCTCCATCTTCAGGGACACTGCCAGCAGGTAAGTGAACAGCACCGGGAAGGCATAAACCAGCGACATGAACCCGGGGCCCACATGGGCGACCGCCAAAAAACTAAGCACGGTCGGTATGGCCAGAAACGCGCCTGCGCCCACAGTGTAGGGCAGAACCTTTTTCATTGGTGTCGATAGCTGCCCCAGTACCGCAGCCAACACCAGTATCACAGCCCCGGCCCCCAAAAGCGAAAGCGATACCAACCAGAGTACCGGTGCCCCTGCATCCGCCACAAGTTTTGACAGATTGACCGAAAGTGCGATCATTGAACCGACCAAAAACAGCAGTACCACTGGCACTAAAGGTGAATTGTTGCCTGATGGGGCGGTTTTTCGGGGCATATTTGGGCTCCAATTGGGGGTTGATATATATCTCGACATAAAGTATCTTGATGTCAAGTTAAATGAGGTGCCCATGGACCGAGCCGCAACAGCCACCGCCCAATGGCGACAGGAAATACCCGGGCATGACTATGGCCCGATGGAAGTTCTGGGGCGCCTGGCCGAGGTGGCACAGGTGATCAATCAGACCCATCTGACCCCGGTTTTCGCCCGGTTTGGTCTGCAACCGGGTGAATTCGATGTCCTGGCAACACTGCGCCGTTCCGGTGCGCCTTACCGGCTGTCGCCAACGCAATTATTCAAGGCCACGATGATGTCATCGGGCGGAATGACGGCACGGCTTGACCGGTTGGAAACGGCCGGGCTGGTGATGCGCAGCCCCTGCCCCAAAGACCGGCGCAGCACCCAGGTTGGGTTAACGGCCAAGGGCACGGCGCTGGTTGAACAGGCGCTGCTGGCGCATTTGGAAAATGAAACACGGTTGACAGCGGCCCTGACCAAGGCAGAGCAACAGCAACTGGGGCAGCTGCTGGCGCGCCTGTTGGCGGGGCTGCCGGAAGCCTAGGCGAACGGCGGCCTAAACCGCCGCCAGTCCCGCCATCAGATCACCGATCAGATCGCCCGCGTCTTCCAGCCCGCAAGACACCCGCACTAGCCCATCAGTGATACCAAGACTTGCACGTTGGTCTTCGCCCAGCCGCTGATGGGTGGTTGTGGCCGGGTGGGTGACGATGCTTTTGGCATCGGCGAAGTTATTGGAAATGATGAATATTTCCAACGCATTCAGAAACCTGAACGCGGCGTCTTTGCCGCCTTTCAGATCGATCGCCAACACGGTGCCGCCGGCCTCCAATTGCGACTTGGCCAGCGCGACCTGCGGGTGGCTGGCATGGTGCGGATACAACATGCGCTGCAGTTTTTCATGCCCCGCCAGCGCATCCGCCACCACCGTAGCCGTGGCGGTTTGGGCGCGCACCCGCAGGTCAAGGGTTTCCATGGATTTCAACATCACCCAGGCGTTAAACGGGCTCATCGCGCCGCCGGTATGTTTCAGGTAGGGTTCAACGGTCGAACGGATCAATTCCTTGCTGCCCAGCACCACACCACCCAGACACCGGCCCTGCCCGTCCACATGTTTGGTGGTGGAATACACCACCATATCCACACCGCATTCAATGGCCGTGGAATAGATCGGCGTGGCAAAGACATTGTCGGCGATCACCAGCGCACCAACGCCATGGGCGATGTCACAAACTGCTTTCAGATCAATCAGTTCCAGCGTTGGGTTGGACACGGTTTCCAGAAACACCGCGCGGGTATCAGGACGCATGGCGGCGCGCCACTGGTCCAGATCGGCGCCATCAACGAATGTCACCTCAACCCCGAAACGCGGCAGCACCTCTTCCAGAATATACAGGCAAGACCCAAACAGCGCCCGTGACGACACCACATGATCGCCTGCCTTCAGCACCGACATCAGCGCGGCATTCACCGCCGCCATGCCGGAAGCAGTAGCAAAGGCATCTTCGGCGCCTTCCAGCGTGGCAATACGTTCCTCAAACATCCGCGTGGTCGGGTTGCCATAGCGGGCATAGATGAATTCGTCATCGCCAATTTCGACAAACCGGGCCTCTGCGGCCTCGGCGCTGTCATAAACAAAACCTTGGGTCAGAAATATTGCCTCAGAGACTTCACCATACTGGCTGCGTCGGCTGCCCGCATGCACCAATTGTGTGCGTTTGTTCCACTTTTTTGCCATGTCATGCCCCTTTAGCGCATTAAAAAACCCCGACACCGTTGGGTATCGGGGCATCAAACGACCCTGACCCTTTTAGCAGCATATTTAACGTGGCCCGCAATCCGGTAACAAATCGCCACGACGGTTTGGTTAGCGTCAATTTATCGTGCGGTCAAGAAATCTTCGGGCTTTGGCCTTGCCGTTTGGGTTGGAAAGCGCATCATGGCCAGCAAAAGGGAGACTGCAATGACCGCTGACATTGACCTGTATTACTGGCCCACACCAAACGGTTGGAAAATATCCATCGCCCTGGAAGAAATGGGCCTGCACTATAAGGTGCATTACGTTGATATTGGCGCCGGGGCACAGTTTGAACCGGATTTCCTGCGCATTGCCCCCAACAACCGGATGCCGGCGATTACCGATCCGAACGGGCCGGACGGTGCGCCGATTGCGATCTTTGAAAGTGGGGCGATATTGCAATATCTGGCCCGAAAGACCGGGCAATTTTACGGTGAAACAGAGCGCGACCAGATAGCGGTGGATGAATGGCTAATGTGGCAAATGGGCGGCGTTGGCCCGATGGCCGGACAGGCACATCATTTCCTGAAATACGCGCCTTCCATGACCCCGCCCCATGATCTGCCCTATGCCAAAGACCGCTATCGCAATGAGGTTGGTCGCCTGTACCGGGTCATGGACACACGGCTGACCGACAATCGTTATGTCGCCGGGGAATTCTATTCCATCGCAGATATGGCGCTTTGGGGCTGGGTAGTTGGCTGGGAAGGTCAGCAACAGGTTATGGATGACAAACCACACCTGGCCCGCTGGCTGGAAGAACTAAGCGCGCGCAAAGCAGTGATCGCCGGGCGCGCGGTTGGTGCGGAACTGCGCGATCGCAAACAAACAGATGCAGAAAAAGAAGCCGCCCAAAAACTTCTGTTTGGCCAAAAAGGCTAATCACTGCCGCTTTCTTCTTTTCCTAAATACCCCCGCCGGAGGCCAAAATCTTAGCTTAGGATTTTTCTTCTTTCTCGTCGACCACACCGTATTTGGTCAGCAATCCGCCTTGGGTGATGAAAAACGCAAAAATCGCTAGCGGCAGGCCAAATGTTTTGAAACTTACCCAGGCATCGGTGCTGAAATTGCGC
Organism: Paracoccaceae bacterium; assembly: GCA_965224795.1. Taxonomy (GTDB): domain Bacteria; phylum Pseudomonadota; class Alphaproteobacteria; order Rhodobacterales; family Rhodobacteraceae; genus NVTR01. The sequence continues at coordinate 1,025,402 of CBDDAE010000001.1, forward strand.
CAAATGGCTTCATTTGTCACTGCCAGCGCAAAGAAAAACATCATCATACGGCGGGTCAGGATCATCCAGCCCTCAGGCAGCAAGGGCATGACCTCGCCCATCATATATTCCATATAGGATTTACCGCGCAGCAACCCGACACCAAGCGCGCCACCAAACAGTAGATAAATGATTGTGGGTTTCATTTTAAAAAACCGCTCATCATTGAAATAAACCGTCAACCCGCCAAAAACAGTTACCAAAATCAGCGTCGCAATTTGCATTTTCGCCAACTTGCCGGTCAGGCGGTACAGAATGAAGGTGGAAATGGCGATCAGCGGAATGAAAATTGCGGTGACCAAGATAAAGCCGGAATATTCAGTACCATTGATATCAAACACGCGATCACGCAAGCGGATATACAGGATGAAAAACAGAACCACCGGTCCCATTTCCAGCACCATCTTGGTTATCGGATTGATTTGTTTTTCGCTCATTTCAGGCCCCTTTAACCGCCCAGCTCAACTATCACAGCGCCAGCGGCAATCAATATCATTAAAGTCAATTGCACCCCGCCCACCCGTTCTTTCAACAGTATCCAGCCGATCAGCGCCGCGAAAACCACACTTGTTTCGCGCAACACCGCCGCCTGACCAACATTATCCAGCCGCGTTGCCAATAAAATGGAACCGAAACTGAAAATTGCAACCACAGCCCCTAACAGGCCGCGCGCAAAAAGCGGGCCGGGTGTGGGCGGATCATCCATCCTCCGCCAACGCCGCCACGCAATGATCGGCAGCACCATACCGTCCAGAAAAAAGAACCAGGCTAAAAAGGTAAATGGATCAGCCGTCGCTCGGATGCCGTAGGCGTCATATGTGGTGTACAGCGCAACAAAGCCCCCGGTCAGCACCGCCATCCACAGCGCCGGAACCAATGTGTCACGATTTAACTGGGTATAGCGCAAATTATACGCCGCCAGACCGAAGATGCCTGACACTAGTGTTAGCACGCCAAGCCATTGATATAGTGTAAATACTTCGCCAAACAGAAAATATGCGCCAATCACCGTAAACACCGGCCCGGTACCACGCACCACCGGATAAACCACCGTATAGGCCCCCTTGGTATAGGTCTGAGCCTGGGCCAGCTTATACGCCACATGGATCAGCATAACGGTGGCGAATACCGGCCACATATGCTGCTCGGGCCAGGGCACAACAAACAGGGCAAACGGTGCGGCAAGGGCCATATAACAAATATCAACCGCGCCCCGTGTCAGCCAAGGGTCATGGCGGCCTTTCTGTAACGCGCCAAACAGGGCGTGCAATACTGCCGCCAGTAGGGCCAACGCCAGTGCAACGCGGTGACCTGCATCGGTACCTTCTAAGGAAATCAGCCAATCACTTAGCATCAAGGTTGCAATTGGCTGGATTCACCGAGTCAACCAGAACCAACAGGGGAATAATCAAAATTGACATGCGCCCCGTCAAGTAGCTTTTTGACTCCAATACTGGTTTTAACAGCAGCTAGGCGCAAAAGTAAAATACCGGTTTCAGATTGAAATTGCAGCGAAACCAGTCCCGAAGGGTGCGGTATATCATCTATCATTTGACCAAGTTTTCCCCAGGACGCGCTATCAAGCAAACCCTGATAGTTATCCCTGGCAGCCTGCCTTAACCTTGATCGAAGCTCTGACATACCTTCTATCGGCAGATCTGTCGCGGGAACTGAAGCTAAAATCGCCTGAACAATACCATCGCCAAACCGACGATTGCCTTCAATTGAAACAGTCGCGTCACTGGCAGCTATCGCCAGCCCAAACACCTCGGGTTGCGATAACAGCTTTGGGCTGACATTGATCAGCTTAATTGCCGCCGTTAGCCTATTTCCGTTGCCAAAATCAAGCATCAAACTATTCAGATCAAGTTTTCGTTCACCGGCTTGAAAGGACCAGCGGATTTCACTGTCCACACTGCGCGCAGCGCTGACTTGTTGGCGAATAAAACCCCATACCGGATCATTTTTTGGGGCGTTCTGCAAAGTGATACCTTTGATATCTATATCCAGCTGTACGGGTAATAGTTCTTCAATCAACGGGGTCAGGCCGCCACTGTTCCAACGCAGTTGTTTAAACCGTAATTCAATATCATTAGATATGTCAGATACCACTACTCCACTGGCCTGACACTTGCCGGCAAACTGACGTGGCGGACTGGCTGGGGTGATTGTAGCATCAATTAAGGACGCCAGCATTCTCAGCCCGCTGGCGCATTTATCGCCATCCAAACGGATCATTTTCTGGGATATCGCTGGCGAAGCTGCCATAAGAAATACGCTGGCTAGAACTGTCGCAAGGGTTCTTTTGAAAATCATTTCAGTCTCTCTCAACCGCCCCCAGCCTACATTTATTGGCTAATCCACCAGCCCCGTCAAGGCACGCGCAAACTCTTCCGGATCAAAAGCATCCAAATCATCAATTTGCTCACCCACCCCAATAGCGTGGATCGGCAAGGCAAACCTATCGGCCAGTGCCACCAGCACGCCGCCCTTGGCGGTGCCATCCAACTTGGTCATGATCAACCCTGACACATCGGAAATTTTTTGAAACACATCCACTTGGTTCAGCGCGTTCTGGCCAGTTGTGGCATCCAGTACCAACAGGGTGTTGTGGGGCGCAGTTTCGTCCTTTTTGCGGATGACGCGGACAATTTTTGACAGTTCTTCCATCAGATCCGTGCGATTTTGTAGCCGTCCGGCGGTATCGATCAGCAACAGATCAGCGCCATCGCGTTCAGCCTGATGCATGGCATCATAGGCCAGCGACGCCGGATCAGAGCCTTCTGGCGCGGTCAGCACCGGCACACCGGCGCGATCCCCCCAGACCTGCAATTGTTCAACAGCGGCGGCACGGAATGTGTCACCGGCGGCGATGATCACCGATTTTCCGGCGGCTTTGAACTGGCTGGCAAGCTTGCCAATGGTTGTGGTTTTACCCGAGCCGTTGACGCCGACCACCAAAACAACCTGTGGCTTCTTCGGATAAAGCGGCATCGGCTTGGCAACGGGTTCCAAAATTCGGGTGATTTCTGCGGCCAGCAACTGTTTGATTTCATTGGCGGAAAGCTTCTTACCAAAGCGCCCTTCGGCCATGTTCGCAGTAACACGCAGGGCTGTATCCACACCCATATCAGCGCTGATCAACAACTCTTCCAGACTTTCAAGCATGTCGTCATCCAGTTCCCGGCGGATGACGGTTTTCTTTTCCTTACGGCCCAAAAGACGGCCCATCAGGCCGGGCTTTTTGATTTCTTTTGAGGCAGCATCCTGAACCGCATCCAGAGCAGCCAGTGCCGGAGCAATGGGCGCAGGTGCAACTGGTTCAGGTTCAGGTTCAGGTTCAGGTTCAGGTTCAGGTTCAGGTTCAGGTTCAGGTTCAGGTTCAGGTTCAGGTTCAGGTTCAGGTTCAGGTTCAGGTTCAGGTTCAGGTTCAGGTTCAGGTTCAGGTTCAGGTTCAGGTTCAGGTGAAAGCTCCACCACTTCCGCGATACCGTCAACAACGACTTCAGGTTCCGGAATTACTTCCGAAACCCCATCTTCCATTGATGCCGCAAGAAGCTCTGGCTCTGGCTCTGGCTCTGGCTCTGGCTCTGGCTCTGGCTCTGGCTCTGGCTCTGGCTCTGGCTCTGGCTCTGGCTCTGGCTCTGGCTCTGGCTCTGGCTCTGGCTCTGGCTCTGGCTCTGGCTCTGGCTCTGGCTCTGGCTCTGGCTCTGGCTCTGGCTCTGGCTCTGGCTCTGGCTCTGGCTCTGGCTCTGGCTCTGGCTCTGGCTCTGGAGCAGGTTCCACGGGGGCCGGTTCTGGCGCAACCTCTATTTCGGGTTCAAGTGGCGTCAAATCTTCCACCACCAGCTGTTCTTCAACGCCACCATCACCGACGATAGCATCCAGACCCTCGTCGATTTTCTTAGAGGACCGGAAAAGGCGGTCCTTGAGCTTTTTGAAGAATGACATGCGCGAAACTCCGGCTAACATGTCCTATTTAATTGGTTTTACCAGTATTTAAAAGGCTTTCAGGAACCAATAAACCCAAAAAGGATAATTCCTTGACCGACAACGTATAGCGCCCAAATCGCAGCTTTGATCCAGGGTTTCCAGGAACTGTTTTCAGGCAGGCGAAATCGTTCCATCGCCAACAAAATATCTGAACCAACAAACAACGCCGCACCGTAAGATACGGGCCAGAACTGGGTTTGCAGCGTCAGCGCGCCCAGTACCATCACCGCTATCAAAGCGATGTAGATGCGCACCGGCCAGCGCAAATTTCCGGTATAAGGGGCCAGCCAAAGCTCACTTGAAATGGCCAGCGCTACTGTTCCAATGGCCAACAGGGGGGTTTTCTCAAAGGCTGAAATCGGGGTCAGGCCGGTGATCGCCAGAAACAGAATAACAAATAGAAGATGGGCCAACGCAAAAGCCGCAAGCCCATAAAGAAAGGCGCTACGCCCATTTCGCGAAAGTGCAAAATCCCCGATTGCCGAGAAAACCAACGGTATTGTTAGAAGTGGTCCAAAAAACTTGGGATCAAATTCAAAATACGCAATCATAGCAAAACACGCCAGCGGCAGGGTTTTCAGGCCACTTCGCAGCCAAGAAGAGGGTGCACTTATCATGGGAAAATAGGCCAAGGTGGCCAGTACAGCAACAATCAGAGCACCAAAACTAATGTGGTCGAAATATTTGATCTGGTCCATATTTGCCCCGGTAATCGTAGTGCAATTATGGCGAAAATACCCGATTTAACCAGAACAATATTTGCAGTGGAATAGTGTTCGGGTATAAAAAGTGGCACTGTTTGGGTCGGGGGCGTATTTGAAACCACCAGAAATATTGTTTGCAGTCGCAACGCTGACTCCCTTGGGGCTGCTGGTAGCCGGCGGATTTTGGGGTGGGGCGTGGATCATCGCAGCGTTGGCCTATCTGACAGTGTTTGCCTTCGCCGTGGACGAATTGGCCGGTGTGGCGGCACGTGCCAGCACGCCTGACCGGGAATTTCCGCTGGCCGACGGACTTTGCGCCGGACTGGCAATCTTGCATTTTCCGCTGTTGGCACTGGCGGTATTCGCGCTGTCTGGGGGCACAGAGCTGTCTGGAACCGAAAAAACCGCCGCTTTTTTTGCCTTTGGGTTGTTTTTTGGTCAGGTGTCCAATGCCAATGCCCACGAACTTATCCACCGCTCGCGCGCGCCGTTGTATCAACTGGGAAAATGGGTGTTTATCAGCCTGCTGTTTGGGCACCACAATTCAGCGCATCGTCTGGTGCACCACCGCTATGTCGGTACAGATCGCGACCCCAATTCCGCGCCCCTGGGTATGGGGTTTTACAGTTTCGCCGGACGGGCTTGGGTGGGATCATTTCGGGCCGGATTAAGCGCTGAAAACCGGGTGCGCCGGGCGGCCGAAGGCAATAGGCTGCACCCCTATTTTGTCTATATATCCGGGGCGATTATCATATTGGCTCTGGCCGCAATGATCGGCGGTTGGGCTGGTGTGCTCTGGCATATAGGGCTTGCCAGTTACGCGACGATGCAATTGCTGTTGTCGGATTATGTACAACATTACGGGTTACAGCGGCGGATTTCGGCGACGGGAAAGCTTGAACCGATTGCACCGGCTCATTCCTGGAATGCCCCGCAGCGGTTTTCCAGCCTGCTCATGCTGAACGCGCCGCGCCATTCCGACCACCACGCCCATCCTGCGCGGGCCTTTCCGGCACTGGGGTTGGCGGATGGGGTGCCCACCCTGCCCCGCAGTCTGGCGGTGATGGGGGTGATTGCGCTGCTGCCCTGGCGTTGGCGCCGGATCATGGACCGAAAAGTTGCAGTACTAGATGCCTAATCCGAATTTTGTGATTGGTGGAAGCAGGCATTTTCTGCAAAAGTAGGTTCCATGCTTAGATTAATTGTATTCTTGATGTTTACCAGCACAGCCGCCCAGTCCCAGTCAGCAATGTCAGGGGAAGAATTTGACACCTATACCCTGGGAAATACCCTGACTTTCATGGAAAATGGTCAGGCTTACGGTATCGAACAGTATCTGCCCGGGCGGCAGGTAACCTGGGCGTTTGACAATGGCGACTGCCAAAAAGGACATTGGTTTGAGCCAGAAGCAGGAATGATCTGTTTTGTCTACCTGGGCTCAGATGCCGGACAGCAATGCTGGAACTTTTTTCGTACTGATACCGGGTTGCGGGCCAAATTTATCGGGGCCACAAACGGACGCGAACTGTACGAAGCACAACGCAGCCGTTTGCCGCTGCTTTGTCTGGGACCACAGGTAGGGGTGTAGCGGCGACTTTTGAAAACGGGATAAACTTTCGCAAAGAACTGAGGATCAGAACAGAGAGCCCTGGTCACTGGTTTTCTTGGCATCAGATTTGGTCTTTTTAGCGACTGATTTTCCCGATGTAATATCTAAACGCCCATCTGAAAACTCGATCTCTAGGGCGTGGGCGGCTTTGGCCGTTTTTGTACTTGTAACCACGTCATTATCACCGCGCACCACAGCGTAGCCCCGGCGTAGGGTTTCGGTGTACCCAAGATTTTGGCGCACACGTTCTAATGTATTCAGGCGATCGCGCTGTCTGTTAATCTGGGTTCGGGCCAAAGTGGCGAAACGTTGCGAACGCGTCGAAAGCGCGTCTGATTTGCGACTTATATCCCGGCCTAAAAGTTCCGGCCGTAGTCGGCCTGCCCGGTCGTGAAATTGGCGCGCCGCTGTTTTGGTCAACTGGCGTAGCGCCTCTGGGCGAATTCCGGCACTGAATTTACTAAGGTGCAGGTATTTTTGTTGCGCAACCATTCGCAATGCTGCTGGCAGGCGTTCATGGGCGCGATCCAGCCGTTGGCGGGCATTTTCCGTCAGGTTGGCGGGTTTGGGCAGGGCGCGGGACAGATCACGCAGGCGCTGGTGGCGCTGTGCTATGCCCTGGGTCAGGGCGCGCGACAAGCGAGCGTCTTGTTCTGATGTCCAGGCCAGCAGTTCCAGGCGCACCGGTACGGCCAGCTCGGCAGCCGCCGTGGGCGTTGGCGCGCGTTTATCGGACACGTAATCAATCAGCGTGGTGTCGGTTTCGTGCCCCACCGCCGAGATTAGCGGAATGTCGGATGCGAAAGCGGCGCGGGCGACGATTTCTTCGTTAAAACCCCAGAGATCTTCGACTGATCCACCACCACGGGCGACGATGATCAGGTCCGGGCGCGGCAGTGCACCACCGGGGGTGAAGGCGTTGAAACCATCGATGGCGGCAGCAACTTCGGGCGCGCATTTCTGCCCCTGTACAGCCACCGGCCAGATCAGCACCTTGCGCGGAAACCGATCACGCAGCCGGTGCAGGATATCGCGGATCACAGCGCCAGAGGGTGAGGTGATGACGCCGATCACATCCGGCAGGTAGGGGATGGGTTTTTTATGGGACGGGGCGAACAACCCTTCGGCATCCAGCGCTTTTTTGCGTTTCTCCAACATGGCCATCAGCGCCCCGGCACCGGCAGGTTCGATGTTTTCAACGATCAGCTGATAGCGCGATTGGCCGGGAAACGTGGTCATACGCCCGGTGGCGATGACTTCCATACCTTCCTCGGGCTGGGTGGCAAGGCGCGCGGCCTGGCCTTTCCAACTGACGGCGGCAATGACCGAACGGTCGTCTTTCAGATCAAAATACAAATGCCCCGAGGCCGGGCGCGACACACGGCCGATTTCACCACGCACCCGCACATGGCCAAATTCGCCCTCAATGATCTTTTTGACCGCGCCGGAAATTTCGGAAACGGTAAATTCATGGGCGTTATCGCTGGTTTCGGGGTCTTCAAACAGGTCTGACATTTGGCGTGCCTTGTGGATTGTCCGGGGCAAGTTTAGAACGCCGGTGAGCGAAGGCCAAGGGGGCGTGTGACAATGAAAATATTGATATTGGGCAGCGGCGGACGTGAACATTCGCTGGCTTGGGCGGTGGCACAAAACCCCAAATGTGATTCAGTGATCGTGGCCCCGGGCAATGCCGGAATTGCGCCGATTGCTGAGTGTGTGGCGCTGGACATTATGGACGGCACTGCCGTGGCGGCGTTTGCGGTTGAGAACGCCGTTGATTTTGTGATTGTTGGCCCAGAGGCACCGCTGGTGGCCGGGGTGGCAGATGCGGTGCGGGCTGCCGGGGTGTTATGTTTTGGGCCCGGTGCGGCAGCGGCAAGGCTTGAAGCATCAAAGCGGTTCACCAAAGAGGTATGCGCGGCGGTGGATGCGCCAACAGCCCGGTATGCGCGGTTTGAAGATGCCACGGCGGCGCGGGAGTATGTGCGCGCCGAAGGGACACCGATTGTGATCAAGGCCGATGGTTTGGCAGCCGGGAAAGGCGTGGTTGTGGCCATGGATGAGGCCGAGGCATTGGCGGCGATTGATGACATGTTTGGTGGCGAATTTGGCGCAGCCGGGGCCGAGGTGGTGATTGAGGAATTTATGCAGGGCGAAGAGGCGTCGCTGTTTGTGCTGGTTGACGGGGAAACTGTGCTCCCCATTGGCACGGCGCAGGACCATAAGCGCGCCTTTGACGGCGATACCGGCCCCAATACCGGCGGTATGGGGGCCTATTCGCCCGCACCGATTTTGGATGACACGGTGGTTGAAAAGGCTATGGCCCAGATCATCCGCCCGACCATGGCGAAAATGGCGCGCCGCGGCACACCGTTTCAGGGGGTGCTTTACGCAGGGCTGATGATTTTGGACGGCCAGCCGCGTTTGGTCGAATATAATGTGCGCCACGGGGACCCGGAATGTCAGGTCTTGATGATGCGGTTGGGGGGGCAAGTGCTGGACCTGCTGCTGGCTTGCGCAGAAGGTCGGTTGGCGGATGCACAGGTGAATTTTGCTGATGACCATGCATTATGCGTTGTGATGGCGGCCGATGGCTATCCGGGGCCATATGAAAAGGGGTCGGTGATTGGTGGGCTGGACGCGATCATTGAAGATAGTTTTCAGATGGTTTTCCATGCGGGAACTGCGCTGGTCGATGGTCAGGTAACGGCCAGTGGCGGGCGTGTTTTGGGCGTGACCGCACGGGGCGATGATCTGAAAGACGCGCGGGACCGGGCCTACGCAATGGTGGATCAGGTGGATTGGCCCGGCGGGTTTAACCGGGGCGATATTGGTTGGCGGGCTTTGTAAACAGATATGTCGGAGGGGGCTGTCAGCCCCCCGCCCCATGGGGCGTCCCTCGAGGATGTTTTGGAAAGATGATTGGTAGAACATGGCGGAATTGATACCCGTGGAAATATTAGAGACTTTGCTGGCGCGGTATGGCGGCACCAATAAGGTGGACGCCTGGGGCGAGGCGACGTTATTTTACAATCCGGGGCATCTGCTGGCGCGGGGCACGTATTTTGCCACCGTAAAGGAAAAGAACGGTGATAATGATCGTGCCTCTGATCTGGACCGGCCAGGGGTGTTTCGGCTGAACATCGGCGCGGACCGGGCGCATTTTCTGGAACTTTTCGGACCACCGCCACCGCGCCCCGGCAAGGGTCAGCATATTGAGGGCGATTGGGATTTCACCGCATTGGACAGGCTGACCCCGCATCCTATCTATGGCTGGATGTCCTGGGTGTCGGTGTTGAACCCAAGTGCGACGACGTTTGAGAAATGTTTGCCATTGCTGGATTCAGCCCATGCCAAGGCCAAGGCAACGTTTGACAAGCGCACCAAAAAATAAGGGTCGGTGTCAGTTTTGGCACTCCAGCGCGCGGGCAAATGAACGGCGGTTTTTATGCGGGCCGAGGATCTGGGCACTATAGCCCGCCCCGGTATGGCTGACGGCAATGATGCTTTGCCAATTTGCGTCCACAACAATCATTTCCGGCCCTTGGCCACAGTTTCTGATACCTCCGGCAATGTTATCTTCGCCGATCCGGTGATTGGTGAAGCCGGGCAGGTCGGTAACATTAACCAGCGCGCCATTTTCCAGCCGCCAGATACGAATGGTTTTGGCCAGATGTGGGCGATCAACATAGGCGTATTCAATACTGCCGTCACCATCCAGATCAGCCGCGCCAATGGGCGCCAGCCAACGGTGGGTGCGACCAATGAACGGCGTGGCGGCGATCAGGCCACTTTCGTCGTACAGGGCCAGTCGCGCGCCAAGTTTCAGGTCGGTTTCCACCACCATGGCGGCAGGGCCTGCTTCGTCGTCAAGCGGCACAAGGCGGGGCGAGAAGTCCTCAAAAACCCGGCTTTCTGGCAAGCGGATGGTGAAATCGCGGATTTGGGAGGTTTCACACCCCTGACACATGTCAACGGTCAGGCGCAAAGTTCCCCATTCAATGGCGTCGCCAAGGATGCCATGATCATAGCGCGTGGTCGGGTCTTCATAGGCCGCTTTGGTGATGATGTTGGGGGGCGTGGCGGATGCCGGCAGGGTCAGCGCTATAAGCGCGGCGATCCCCAGGGCAAACCCACGCCAACCCATCAGATTTGTTTTTCAGGCATTTGCACGATCAGGCCTTCCAGCGCGTCTGTCACCTTAATCTGGCAGGTCAGGCGTGAACGGGCCGGGTCTGGTTCATAGGCGAAGTCAAGCATGTCTTCTTCCATGGCTTCTTTGGCCGGAATTTTTTCGACCCAAGTTGGATCAACATAGACATGGCAGGTCGAGCAGGCACAGGCACCGCCGCAATCTGCTTCGATGCCGGGGATGCCATTGTCGCGTGCGCCTTCCATTACGGTCAGGCCATTGGGGACGTCGACCACATGTTCGGTGCCGCCATGTTCAATGTAGGTAATTTTAGCCATTTCGTATTCCTTTGCCTTGTCGAGAAGGGAGATAGGGGAAGATGTTAGGGTTTTCCAGCCCCCGGTTGAAGCAGGCGTTCAAAAAAAAATTGGGGCGCCCCATTCGGAACGCCCCAAACGGATTATTTTTGATTAGGTTAGTTCAAGCCAAGCGCAACAAATCGTGGCTCGCCCTCTCGCCGAACAAGCAATAGTAGGGATTTGCGGCCTGCTTCTTCTGCATCAGCTATCCGGGCTTCAAGATCTTCCAAAGTGCCAACTTTTTGCTGGCCAGCTTCAGTAATCACATCACCGGCGCGCAGACCTTTTTCAAAAGCTTCACTATCTTCGACAACCTCTTTGACCACCAGACCATCAGAACTTGCTGATAGCCCCAATTGTTCACGCAGCTCATCGGTCATTTCAGCGATGGTTAAGCCCAACAGGTCCTGCTCGGTCGGGGTTTCGTCAGCAGGTGCTGAGGCAGGAACCGCGGCTTCGGCATCTTCACGTCGACCCAGGGTCACCAGCAATGTTTGGGTGCCACCATCACGAAACACCACGACGCGCACGGCTTTGCCAACAGGGGCATATCCAACAATGCGCACCAATTCGCGGGTATCGGTGACATCTTCGCCGTCAAAAGAAATGATCACATCACCTGCCAGAATTCCGGCGTCCTTTGAAGGACCATCTGGCACATCCGTAACAAGCGCACCGGCTACATTTTCAAGGCCGATCGCTTCAGCCACATCTTCGCTGACATCCTGAATACGAACGCCCAGCCAACCGCGACGGGTTTCACCAAATTCCTGTAACTGATCAACCACCCGGCTGACCACATTCGACGCCATGGAGAAGCCGATACCAATCGAGCCACCAGTTGGCGACAGGATGGCTGTGTTCACACCAACAACATCGCCACCAAGATTGAATAGTGGACCACCGGAATTGCCTTTATTGATAGCCGCGTCCGTTTGAATGAAATCGTCATAGGTTCCAGACAGAGCCCGGTTACGGGCCGACACGATACCGGCGGAGACAGAAAATCCCTGCCCCAACGGGTTACCAACGGCCATGACCCAGTCGCCCACGCGCATGATGTCGCTGTCGCCGAATGTGACAAACGGCAGCGGTGTATCGCTTTCCACTTTTAGCAGCGCAATGTCGGTGTTGGGATCTGTACCAACGACGGTGGCGGGCAGTTCTTCGCCCGAGAAAAATTCGATCAGAATTTCATCTGAACCAGCAATGACGTGGTTGTTGGTGACAATAAAACCGTCTTCAGAGATCACAAAACCAGAGCCAAGCGCCTGACTGCGCCTAGGGCGGCGACCTTCAGGGTTTTGCTGGTCCGGGAACAAATCCTGAAAAGGCGACCCATCTGGAACGGACGGGCCACCATCGGTGGCAGAGGCAATAGTTGTGGATGTGGTTATATTTACCACCGCCGGGCTGGTTTGTTCGGCAAGATCCGCGAAACTGTCAGGCGCGCTAATAGCACGGGAAGTCAGGGCCTGACCCAACAACAGAGCGGTTGCCAGCATCAGTATAGTAAGCCCTCGTACGATATTGGTTTGCTGTACCGGGTATGTCTTCGCCTGAATATTCACGGCATTCTCCTTGGATTATTGTGTCAGCCGATGGCGGCTGAGATCGGGTCGCGTTTGCTTACAGACAAGATAGGAACAATTAAGCGAACCGCAAACCCAAATGCGCTATTATCAATAGGATGTGAGAAATCTGAATAAAATGTGATAATTTTTCATATTCCCATGGTTTTGGCCAACCAAATTAGAAAGACACCCACCGCCAACCCGGCCAGGCCGATGGCGCGACGGCCCTCTGGGGTCATGTTTTTAAGCTGTTCAAGCACTTCTTCAAGACGTTGAGGGGCCAGTGCGAACACCAGCCCCTCTAATGTCAGAACCAATCCGACTGCCAAAATGACAATGCTCATTCAAGCGGTGTGTCGGTTTTAAAATAGTCAAAAAATTCGCTATCCGGTGGCATAACCAGGGTGGTGTTGCTGCCGCGAAGCGATTTTTCATAGGCTGTGAGTGAGCGATAGAAAGAAAAGAATTCCGGGTCACGCCCGAACGCTTCGGCAAATATTGCGTTGCGTTTAGCATCGGCTTCACCACGGGCGATGTCGCTGTCCTTTTGTGCCGCTGACACGGTTTCAACCACGGTACGGTCTGCAAGCGCACGCACACGTTGTGCGGCTTCGTTACCACGGGCGATTTCATCCGCTGCTTCGCGTTCGCGTTCTGCGCGCATCCGTTCAAACGTTGCTTCCAGGTTTTGTTCCGGCAGATCGGCGCGTTTGATGCGAACATCAACGACTTCCACACCAAGCGAGGATGCCTGGGCGCGCGACTGGATCAGAATGCGGTTCATCAGCGACGCACGGTCAGCAGACAGAACGGCACCGGAATCCACGCTACCCAACACTTCGCGCAATTCAGCGTTCAGAATGCGTTCCAGACGCGGGCGGGCCGTTTCAATGCCACCGGCACCAACGGCGCGGCGAAACTGAACCGGATCTTTGATCCGCCAACGGGCGAATGCATCGACCACAAGGCGGCGATCATCGGCAGGTGTGACCTCCAGCGGCTGGGTGTCCAGCGGCAGGATACGGTCGTCGTATTTCACCACTTCCTGGATCAGTGGAATTTTGAACGACAGGCCCGGTTCGGTGATAACGTTTTTGACTTCACCAAATTGCAACACCAGCGCCTTTTCCCGTTCATCAACGATGAAAAGGGATGAAAAAACCGCCGCCAGAATAACGGCCAGTACGGGCAGGATATATGTTGTTTTACGCATTTTAATTGCTCCCGCCTGATGTGTCGTTGCGACGTAACTCGTTCAGCGGCAGATAGGGCACAACGCCCTGCCCGCCTTCGCTTGATGGATCAATGATGATCTTATCGACGCTGCCAAGAACCCGTTCCAGGGTTTCCAGATACAGCCGCTTGCGCGTCACTTCCGGGGCTTTGGCGTATTCTTCATAAACAGCCACAAAACGTGATGCTTCACCTTCGGCCTGATTGACCACCTGGGCGCGGTAACCTTCGGCCTGTTCCAGCAATTGCGCAGCAGTACCACGGGCTTCCGCCACCACCTGGTTGGCGTAAGCATCAGCACGTTTTTCCAGCGTATCACGGGTTTGTTCAGCCGCCTGCACCTGACGGAACGCATCAATCACTTCGCGCGGCGGATCAGCCTTATCAAAGTTGACGCGCACGATGTTGATGCCACTTTCGTAACCATCCAACGTTAATTGGATCAGGTCCTGTAGTTCCTGGGCAATCACACCACGATCCCGGTTCAGGATTGGTGCCAGATTGGAGCGGGCGATAATTTCACGCATGGCCGATTCTGACACAGCGCGAATGGTTTCCTGCGGACCAGCAATATTGAACAGGAATTTTTGCGCGTCATTGATGTTCCAGACAACCTGAAAATCAATATCAACGATGTTTTCGTCGCCTGTCAACATCAGCCCTTCATCAGAACGACTGCCACGACCAACACCGATATCTTCGGTGTTTTCACGGGTCACCGGCAGAATTTCCGCCGTCACAACCGGCCAGGGCGCAAAGTTCAGCCCTTCGGTGCCGGTTTGGGAATATTTACCAAACAGCAGCTCAACCGACTGTTCGGATGTATCCACCCGGTAGAAAGAGGCAAACAGCCAAAGCGCAACAACTGCCAGCAAGCCAAGGCCAATAGTGCCACGGGTTAATTTGGGCCCCTCAGGACCGCCACCTTTGCCGTTGCCACCACGACCGCCCATCAGGACGCGCAGTTGTTCCTGACCTTTTTTGACGATTTGGTCGATATCAGGGATTTGTGGGTCGTTTGGGCGTTGTCCGCCAGGGCGTTTATCATCGCCGCCGTTCTGGCCACCGCGATCATCGCCGCCGCCGCCCCATGGTCCGCCGTTGTTACTGGCCATTTTGTGTCTTTCCTCTCAGACAATTTTCTTGCTTAGCTATCTGTGTATTTTTCGCCCAAAGTTCAAGCGGTTCTTGTCGGTTGTTTCATTAACACAATTTCTTCGGACATTGTTGGATGAACTGCAACAGTCCGATCAAAATCTTCTTTGGTCGCCCCCATCTTGATGGCGACAGCCACCATCTGGATCAATTCCCCGGCCCCCGGCGCAATGATGTGGCAGCCTAATATCTTGCGGCTTTGCGTACACACGATCAGTTTGAACATCACCCGTTCGTTCTTGTCGATGAATGAATTTTGCATGGGGCGAAAGGCAGCTGAATACACCTCTATCGGGCGATCATCGCGGGCCTGTTCTTCGGTCATGCCCACGGCGCCATATTCTGGCTGGGTGAAAACGGCCGACGCGACAAGTTCATGATCCGGCTTGGTCGGGTTGCCTTTGAACACGGTTTCCACGAATGCGGCACCTTCCCGGATCGCCACCGGCGTCAGGTTAATGCGGTCGGTCACATCACCGACGGCAAAGATCGAAGGCACGGCGGTTTGTGAATAATCGTCAACCTCAATCTGGCCCGCCCGGCCCAGTTTGACGCCGATGTCTTCCAGCCCCAGATCAGCGCTGTTGGGGATGCGCCCGGTGGCGTAGATCACCGCGTCATATTCCAATTCGCGCCCATCGGTGGATTTTACCGTAATACCGCCATCTGATTTGGTCAGCCGTTCCACATCACAGCCCACATGCAGGGTGATCCCATTGCGCTGGATCAGTTCAGCGATATGGCCGCGAGCCTCATCATCAAAGCCGCGCAAGATTTGCGCACCGCGATAATATTGCGTGGTTTCAACGCCAAGGCCGTTCAGGATACAGGCAAATTCGCAGGCGATATAACCGCCGCCAACGATCAGTGCGCGTTTGGGTAGTTGGTCCATCAGAAAGACTTCGTTGGAGGTCCAGGCCAGTTCGCGCCCCGGCACATCCGGCACAAAGGGCGTACCGCCGGTCGCCACGAGGATGTGTTTGGCGGTATAGCTTTTGCCATCTGCCAGCTGCACGGTATGGGCATCGGTTAGAACCGCGCGCTGATCAAAGATATCCACCCCCGGCTTGCCCAGATTGGTGCGGTAGATATTTTCCAGCCGGTCCAGTTCGCCGTGCAGGTTTTTGCGGAATTTTGGCCAATCAAAGCTACCAATCTTGATATCCCAGCCATAGGCCACCGCCTCGGTCGCCGCGCTGGAATAACCCGACGCAAACACCATCAGCTTTTTCGGTACACAACCGCGAATAACGCAGGTGCCCCCCATGCGGTATTCTTCTGCCAACGCCACCCGCGCCCCGGTTTCAGCCGCCACGCGCCCGGCACGCACCCCGCCAGAGCCGCCACCAATTACGAAAAGATCATAGTCAAAAGCCATGTGGCCCCCTTATTTCAGGTGCGCAATTGGCACCCGCAAACCTAACTCGTGCCATCATCCTGTTCGCTATCAGGCTTGGTGCCAACACTAACTAGTTCTTCAACTTCAACCTTGCCATCCCCATGGCCGATCACAACCGCGTCACAAATGTCAATAAACAAACCATTTTCCACAATCCCGGGGATCTGATTCAGTATCATCGATAATCGGCGGGGGTTATCTATGCGCTCTAAATGCATATCCAGCACATGGTTGCCTTCATCAGTGACAAACGCCTGATCTCCGTTCATGCGCAACATGGTTGAATGGCCCTGCACGCCCATACTGATCAAGGTTTCTTCCAGCAATACCTGGGTTGCCTGCCAACCAAACGGAATAACTTCAACCGGCAACGGAAATTTTCCAAGCGTTTCAACCCGTTTGGAAGCATCGGCAATGACAATCATTCGATCACTGGCTGTGGCGACTATTTTTTCCTGCAAATGCGCGCCGCCTGCGCCTTTGATCAGGGTCAGATGCTTGTCAAACTCATCCGCACCGTCAATTGTCAGGTCCAGCCAGCGGGCTTGGGCCAAAGTTACCACTTTAATGCCAACGTCACGGGCCAGTTCTGCAGTTCGGTTAGATGTCGGAACGCCGGTTATTTTCAGCCCTTCGTCGCGCACCCTTTCACCCAGACACTTCACCAGCCAGGCGGCGGTGGAACCCGTCCCCAGGCCAACTTTCATTCCGTCCTCGACAAATTCACTGGCGCGTTTGGCAGCGACAAACTTTGCGGTATCGATGGGGGATAGATTGGCAGTCATTACAACAACTCCGTTTGTTGGGTCCTTATAGAAAACCTGACTGCGGGGCGCGAGGGGTAATCGCCCAATACTGCGCAAGTGACGCAAGAGACGTCGTATTAAGCGTTGAACCAGAACACAACACCGTGCAATTGACGGTAACCGTTTTGGAGCGACCCATGTTTCTTTCTGTTTTTGAAATGTTCAAAGTCGGCATTGGCCCGTCTTCATCCCACACAATGGGGCCAATGGTTGCGGCAGGACGGTTTTTGGACAAATTGCGGGCATCCCCATTTAGCGCCCACGGGTTACGTGCCTCGTTGCATGGATCCTTAGCTTTTACCGGGGTTGGCCATGCCACGGATCGCGCCACAATACTGGGCTTAGCCGGGTTTTTGCCAGAAACCTATGATCAGGCCAGAGCAGATACGGCACTGGTGAAAATTAAGTCGGATAAGCACGTGTCGCCCGAGGGGCTTGGCAATTTGGCCTTTGACCCGGAAACCGACATCAAATTTGACTTCGGCCCTCCCCTGCCCGACCACGCCAATGGCATGATCCTGATGGCCACTGACAGTCAGGGCGATGTGATTCTGCAAGAGGTATATTATTCGGTCGGTGGCGGTTTCGTCATGACGGATGGCGAATTGGCCGCCGGCAAAGACACCGATGACGGCGCGCCTGTGCCCTACCCGTTCCATTCTGCCGTTGAAATGTTGCTGATGTGCGCCTCGTCCAGCAAATCCATCGCCGAACTGAAACGCGCGAATGAGCTGTCGCGAATTGGTCACGACGCATTGGAAAGTGGTTTGGCCCGGGTCTGGCAGGTGATGAATGATTGCATCAATACCGGGCTGGTCACCGACGGCATTTTGCCCGGCGGGTTGAAAGTGCGTCGCCGTGCCAAGTCGATCCATGATCAGTTGCAGGCCGAGCGCGGCATGAATATGAGCGCACCCCACACCATCAACGACTGGATGGGCGTTTATGCCATGGCGGTGAATGAGGAAAACGCCGCTGGCGGGCAGGTCGTAACCGCCCCCACAAACGGCGCCGCAGGGGTGATCCCGGCCACCCTGCGCTATTGGCTGGACCATGTGCCCGGGGCGTCACAAGCTGGTGTTGGGGATTTTCTGCTGACGGCGGCGGCAATTGGCGGGCTGATCAAGCATAATGCGTCGATCTCGGGCGCTGAATGCGGTTGTCAGGCCGAAGTCGGATCAGCCTCAGCAATGGCGGCTGCTGGCTTGGCTTGTGTGCTTGGCGGCAGTCCGGAACAGATTGAAAACGCGGCTGAAATCGCACTGGAACATCATCTGGGCATGACCTGCGATCCCATCGCAGGGCTGGTGCAGGTGCCGTGTATTGAACGCAACGCCCTAGGCGCAATCAAGGCAGTGTCAGCCGCGTCATTGGCGATGCGCGGCGACGGGCAGCATCTGGTACCGCTGGATGCGGCCATTGAAACCATGCGCCAGACCGGCGTGGATATGAGCACGAATTACAAGGAAACCAGCTTGGGTGGTTTGGCCGTCAACGTACCTAATTGTTAGTCATCAAACGGTTCAATAAGCTCTGGACCACTTGCCCGGTTTGAATTCACTGTCGGGCGGACCCGGTGGAATTTTAAAGCGTTTTCCGGCGCGGATTTCATCAGAGTGGCCGCGCCCTTGCCTACCTCACCCAACCAAAGCCCAAAATCAGCTGGCGACAGGATGACCGGCATCCGGTGGTGGATTTTGGACATTGCGGTATTGGCACCGGTTGTCACGACAGCGCAAGCGTTCACCGGTTCATCGTCGCCGCCCCAGCTTTGCCAGATACCGGCCAAAACAATCGGTTCCCCATCAGCGCGGGTGATATACCATGGCAGACGGTTGCCATCCGCGCCCTTGGTCCATTCATAAAACCCACTGGCAACAATCAGACAACGCCGCGCCCGGCAGGCATCACGAAACGCCGGTTTTTCAGCGACGGTTTCGGCGCGGGCATTGATTAGCAAGGGGCCGCCATTAGGTTTCTTGTACCATTTTGGAATAAACCCCCAGCGCATCGATACCAAACGGCGTCCGGTTTCATCTGCAAAAACAATATGAATTTGCGTGGTGGGGCAGACATTAAAATTTGGCACCTCAGGCAGATTATTTGCCGGGGTCGCCGCAAATAACTGGGCCATGGCTTCGGTTGGCACGGTCACAGCAAGTCGCCCACACATCTATAAAGTACCTTTTCAAATTTCCGCGCCAAAGCCACAAATTCGCTTGTGTTCAGCCTGCGCCCTCACCAACGATCATGAATGGGGCCCAATAGGACGGGTGTTGTTTTCGGGCTTCCAATGTCGGATCATCCAATATTGCCAGCATTGTTTGACGCAAAGCTTCAGCAAACCCAAGGCCCTGTTGGCTATCTACCCGTGCCAATACGGACGTGGTTATTTCTGCCGATGCGTCGGAATAAACTGGCCAATGGGACACCATTAAGCTGCGCGCTCCCGCGTAAAAAAACGCATTTGCTAGTCCGGTCAGTCCTTCGGAGCTGTCGCGGTTTCCTGCAGCGGTATTGCAGGCGGATAGCAACACAATATCTGCGTCCAGCTTTAGTTCCGCTATTTCGCCTGTTGTCAGCAAGCCATCCCCGCCCGGTTCCGCTGAATTTGTTGGCGAAAGAACCAAACCAGCATTCTCAGCACCAATTTCCCCCGCTATCAGACCATGGGTGGCAAAGGATAGAGTTCGAAAACCGGCAAGTTCACCGGATTCGCTCATATCACGCAATTGCGCTTCTGTTGCCATATCTTGCAAAAGCAAACGGCTGCTTTCATCAAAATGTCGGATAGATTGTTGTAATTCGCAGCGCGTTTCCGGCAAGGCCCTTAAGGATGCCAGAGCCTTGGAATCTACAACGTCGCCGCGCAGCAGTTTTTGGTCATCATTTAAACTTAGAGACGCTACAAATACCGTTTCCGACGGCCCCAAGTCACATTCAAATTCAATTGCTCCATCTACCTGCGAGCCGATCAAAGGATCACCGATACCTAGAAACCTGTTTACCTGATTATTTTTTCGATCCGGCGCTGACCTTAAGGCTTGCAAACTGGCAACTGTCGGCACGACAAACACCGACATGTCCCGGATCAACCAATCGACACTTTGCAAAGGTGCATCTTTTGTCGGCGGGCTGCGAACCAACAGATGAAAGGGTAAGGCTATTAATGCCTGATCGGGGACTACTATTAATTTTGACTTACCTTCAAATATTTCGGCGACAGGTCCCAGAACCGTTTCATAAGCTGTATGGGCAAGCGCCGTATCAAATTTTGACACCGCGGATTTGGCAGTATCAGCAACAGGTGTGTCCAGCGAAAATGATCCGCGCGTTTGACCCGCACCCTGGTTACAGTTTGGGTCAGTAAGAGCAGCTTCGCACCGCAATCGCTGAGAAATTTGCTGCAGAGTCGCGCGCGATACAGTGCTGCCAGTCGCAACCCTTTCTCGGGTGACCGCCATTATGGCACTACCTTGCAGGCCCGCGACCGAGTCTTCGTTACTTGTGGCAAACATCACCAACACTTCGTCAGGCCCCAGCATCGCGCCAACATCACGCAATTCCACTGGCGTCGGAAATGCTGCACTATTAAATTTTGGTGACACAGACTGAATACGGTTTTGAACCTGTACAAACAATTCGCGGGCAATATCTAAGCGAGCATCTATTTTTGTACCGTCGCCACCACTGGCTATCACCTCGGTGAATTCCTGGTTCAGTTTAGCAATATTCGCCTCAATATCTTGCAGTTCACGTATCATTTCCGCCAGCGCCGGTGCCGATTCCCACCGGGATGACGCACGCTGAAGGGTGTTTCCAACACTAAGACCATTTACCTGTTGCGCTATTAAAAATGCCTCATTGATAAAGTCCGTAGACGTGTTTCCGGTTGTCTGCGCTGCCTGGCGCAATGCCGCCTCAATGTGCAGCGGGAAATGATCGCGCGCGTCCAACAATTCCAGACGCCCCGGTCTGTTGATTGTATTCGACACCTCTCTAAAAAGGGCTAGGGCTGCCTTATTGCGCCCACGTTCAAGTTCAATGCGCCCCCTAAGTGCCTGCATTGCCGTTTGCACCGGATCATCTTTCCCAAGCCCTAAAACAGCCAACCCGGCAAATTTTTCTGATTCCGCAAGCCGATCCTCTGACCAGGCATTCCAGGCCAATGTCGTATAAGCGAAACCTGTTGTGACGTTAGAATTCGGTCGCTCTTCCCAGCCTGCGACGGTATTTGCAGCCTGCGCATACAGCTTTTCGGCCTGATTTCCGCTACCAACCTGTTCCAGTAGTTTGGCATGCGCCAACATGATGGGAAGGCGGTAGGGTGAATTTGGCTCGGTGTTGTCTTCTAATGTGGTTCTCGCATTTTCAATAACCTCCAATGCCTCGCGGTCTTGCCCTGAACGAAATAATGCCGTTGCCAAGCTAGCCTGAGCAACCAGAGTTTTCTCGTTAATTAAACCGTTCTGTTGTATATGTAGTTCCAGAGATTTGCGCGCCAAATCCACAGCATTTTCATGCTTGCCCAATTGAGTTTGAACCAGGCTCCAGGATCCTAATAGATCAGCCCAACGGCTATCATCTGTTAGGTTTTCCTGCCGCAACAAGTCAGCCGCTTCAAGAAATTGAGTTCCAGCACTTTCCATGTCTTTTTGGGTCATTCGCAACTGCCCAAGCAGCAGGAACATTTCCGCTCTTAGTTCTGGGGCGGAAATTGGGTTAGCCAGATTTGCAGCCAAAGCCACATCAATTTCCAAACCCGTCTCTGCCAACCTGTCGGCATTAAAAAGCAAATTTATCCGCTCAATCCAAAGCCGCTGGACAGGTTTTGCATTTGGGCCATTTTGCAAGTCTGCAATCAAAATTGCCGTATTGATAAAATCCAGCGCTTCATCATAGCGACCGTTTTCACTAAGCCACTGCGCAACATCCACAAAATTGACAATTGCGTCGAATTCCACCGCAGCCAGATAGCCAATTGGGAAACTCGCCAATCGTTGAGCCCAGGCCAATGCCGCACTTGGGTTTTTATCTATAAGATGGGCTTTGATAATCACGTCATAGATTTGCGCGGTTGTCGGATCGTCAGACAAAACCCGTTCGGTCAAATTTCGCGCAATTCGATCTGACTGAGACACATTCTTTGCAAGTATGGCTTTTTGAAAATTTTCGATGCCCGACAAATCAGCATCAGCTGTTGTCCGTATCTGTGTTAATTCAATGGCCTGCCGCGTCCATTCATCCAGAATACCCTCAGGGTCCACCCCCTGTTGCACAGCATGTTCAAACAGTTCATCAAAAAATTGTTGCAATAAATCAAACACATCCGGCAGGGTGTCATTCAGCCAATCCAGATCAACCGAAAGCGCAGGGCCAGCATGGACCACCGCTTCTATCGGGTGGCCAAGTTCCAGATGCGAAAACGCCCGGATCAGCCCTGCTTCCAGCGCTATTTCATCATCCTCACCATATGCAAAAGCAGTGATCGCTGACAGTTCTGAAGCTATTATCGCTGCCGTTTCGGGCTGACCTGCTTCCAGATAAGTCCACGCTAAATTAAGTAGCCCAAAATGTAGAGTTTCAGGGTCTACATTTTTTTGGCGCTCAATTCGTACCGCCTGAGTCAGACTGCGTACCGCTTCGGTCTCGTTGCCTTGGGATGCGTACATATTGCCCAACAGCTCCAACACCGGCAGACGGCGTTCATCTATCAGCCCAAACAAAATTATTGCGTCATGGTTAAGTTCTATGAGCTCAGCCAAGGGCGCATCACTATCGTCCAGGTAATAGTTGATCGTCGCTTTCACCTCGCGCGCAAGATACCGGGCATTGTCGTCCGCAGCCTCTTCCAATGCTAAGGCGGCAAGCGCCGCCGCGCCGTCCCAATCCTGCTGCTCCATTAGCCCATACGCCTGCTCAATTCGCAAATCCTGGGATTGGACCGGTGCTATGGTGGATAAAAACATCGCCAGTAATAGCCAGTTAAAAAAGCGCATCGATGCGACCTAGTATCCGGTCGGGCTTAGGGAAAACCCGGCCATTTGCCAGGCCTGCAGCCCGCCGCGATACCAGTACACATTGTTATAGCCAGCAGCCACCACACGTAGGGAACCGTTATAGCTAAGCCAGCATTGCGGATTGCTGCAAAACACAACAATCGGCATATCTTTTTGGCCATTAGTAATCTGAGAAAGCCATTGAACCGCCCGTTGTTGGGTGCGATCTGACAGGCTGCCAGGGGATGACAGGTCGGGGGCCGAATAGGCATTTGGCAAACTGTAATTTGTCCCCAACACATCAATCAGCACCATCTGCAAGTTGTCATTTAAGGCAGATGATAACCCCTCGGTCGACACGACATTACCGCCCGGCAGGCTTGTCGGGGTAGGACCGTGAAACTGACCTTGGCGTAATTCCTGAGTTGGCGGCACCCCAAAATCTCGGCTTTCAAAAGCCAGTATCTGTGGATCAAGTTGCGTATTCGGGATTTGCGGGGAAGTGGGCGTTGCCGGTTGCACTGCTGGCTCTGGCGCTGGTACGCCCGGGCTGGGGGTCACAAAATCACCACCAAAACTACCGCCGCCATTAAAATCTGATCCCCCGACAGTTGGCGCCGGTTGGACTTCTGGCTGGGGCTGCTGAGCCGGTGTTGTCGCATTACCGCCACCGCCAAAACTGCCGCCAAAGCCGCCACCAGTATTTCCTGCATCCGGTTGATTTGCCGGTTGTTGTGGTTGGCTGGTAAATGAGCCGTCGCCAAAACTACTACTTTCAAAACTTGACTGTGATAGGCTTGGTTGCGCCAACAATAGCCCCGTCACAGCCAAGGAAAATGATAGCAGCGAATGATCTATAGATATTAACTTCATAATAAATTCCCTCCTAAAACAATGCCCTATCCGCCCAGATGCCCGGCGATCCAATCAAAGTAATTTGAGACCCGGGTGTACACAGAATACAGATCCTTATGGCCACATCTGTGGGTGGCATCAGCAGGTTCGCGGCCCCAACTGACAATACCTACCTGCAGCCATGCTCCATCGTTTTGCCTGATCATCAATGGGCCACCGCTGTCGCCGTTGCACGAAGCCCTTTCACCCGATGCTATTCCGGCACAAATCATATTCCCTGACAGGGCGTCGCCCATGTTTGACGTCAATATTTCATAGGCTTCTTCAAGTTTTTCGCGTGGAATTCTGTTTGTTGCACCCATTCCCAGCAGGAAACTGCCAAATTCCCTTTTGGTCACTTCCGCCATGCCAGCGTTGCAGGTCGCATTGGAAACGATATCAATATCCGTTTCCATCAGGCTGGCTGGGAATTTTTCTTCTTCCATCATTCCCCAACCGACAACTACCGCTGGTCCATCAGGCAGGTTGGCCCCCTGTTGCAACACGGGTATGGCACCGATTGGACCCGTGGATTGCTGAACCGGTTGCGCCAGCTGTATCAGTGCGATGTCATTGTCGATAATCACAGGATCATAGGCTTCATGGGCAATAACCCGGGAAACTGCACGCAAGTCACCTTTGCTTAGGTCAATGGAACTGGTGCGCACCAAAATACTATCAGGCGCAGAGGTCCGGCCATCCTGCCCGACCACACAATGGGCTGCCGTCAAAACCCATTGGCGCGCAATCAACGTTCCGCCACAAAACTGCGACTGAAACCGTTTTTCTGTTGTGTCCTGAAAATCTTTTGCTGAATGCAACGACACCTGCGCCGGCCAGGCGCCTTCCTGGGCCGCGCGTCCGCCAAATATTCTGGACGCCGCCAGGGCATCCATGGGTGCAGAACTTTCTTTAACGCTGGTGACATGGCTGCGAACAGCAACCTGGTCCGACCCTTGTACAACGGCCACCCCGGAAAGGCCGCTGGATTGCTGCGCCAATCCCGGGCTGGTTGAAATAAGTACTGCCGTCGCTATTATCGACAAAAAATTGTGTCTGTTTCTATCTGTTTTCATTATATTTTCTCCTAAATATTCTTGCTAATCCAAACTTCTGCCTGCCTTCAAAAAGGCTTCTCGACGGGGTAAAATTCGCCAATTATATTGCTGCACCCAAACACCGGAAACTCCTACACCACCCAAATTGCCACGGGTATCCGGGCGTTTTGCGATATCCGATAAAAATGAAATTGCGCGGTTAGCAGTTACGCTGCGCGTTGTAATCGCCTGGGCACCGCAATTTTCCACCAATCCGGTTAGGTTAAGCACTTCCTGATTGGTGGTTCCCTCGGTGATCACGACAAACAGGCGCTCTTCACCTGCTGATATCTCTCCGGGTTGGCAATCAGAACACATGGTCATATCTGGACCAAGCTGCTGGGCTGCCTGCATGCCTTCGATCCGTTCGTATTCAGCCGTGACGCAAAACTGCGCGTCTATATGGATACGATTAACATCGCGCGCACCAGATCTTTTGCCCTGAACAAAAAGTCGTATTTGATCGCACTGCTTAATCTCAGCATTATCTGGTAAACTGGTGGCCGTATCCTGATGAACCCGCGATTGCGCAACGCTGCATTCTCGGGCGGGCGCGACCGGTTCCCCTAAGGCCGCTAGATCGTTGATATTTACAGGTCTGAAATTTGTATCCACATTAATAGGGTTGGGTGAAAGAATTGAACCGGACCCAGCAACTGCCCCCAACATCCCGGCCAGCGTTTCTGCTTTGGAAATTCGGACCAGCAAAGCGGTCAAATCATCCTGTCCGGGTCGCCAAACAAGTCCAACCGGTGACTCTCCTTCAATGGTTCGCGCCCCAAGCCAAAGGGATTGCCCATCAAATATGGAAGTAATTGAAAAATCAGTTTCGGATAATTCGATACCATGGTTGGTGCCTTTGTTGGCTGCATTGATGGCAGTCCTTAAAGCCACGACCATTGGGGAATCTGTTGCTAGCCGTTCGCCGCTTTCCAGAGCGCGTGGCCAGGCAATGCGTACACGCTGATCAATCGGCCGCGCCACAACTTGGGCAAAGTCAGCATTTTCCGGAAATGCTCCTGCCGCCTCACAGGGGACATCTGACCTTGGAATGCAGGTGTTTGAAACAATCCTAAGAAAGCTGTTTGTCGCAGTCGTTGCTTCTGTTTGCGCGTATCCGATAATTTCCGTTGGTCGGTCAGCCGCATCCGCAACCAATGCCATCAGTGTCCCTTCGCCTATCCCATGGATAGTTCCAGCAGCCAAGGCATCGCCATCAACCCCAAATCGACGCACACCAACAGTTGATTGCCCACCAAACACCGCAGCATCTATTAAGGTGCCTTCCCACAAAGGCGTTTGCAATCTTGCCCCCCCGGGGACTGAACGATCGCCCATATCGCTAAGCACTGATTGAAAAAGCTGGCGAAAACTATGGGCATTGCCGCCTTCCAACCTAGCCGCCAGTTTTGCAGTGAAAAGTCCATACCATTCCTCTGGCTCACCGCTGGATGCCATGTTCACCTCTCGGGCAACTTCGGTTGAACGGGCTGCATAGAATGCAAGGAAATCGCCTTTGGGGGTGCCCGTCTGGTCAGAGAAAATATCGATCTCAGCTATTTGCGCAGGGTTTGCACTAACACCAAGTACCGCCGGATCTACAAACCGGGTTGCGGTGCCAGACGCCACCGACCGCAAGCCCGAACCAGAATAGCAACTGTCCATAACCAACCAAACATTGGCCCCGGTGCTGCGGATGGCGCGCACGGCGGCTCCAATTTCATCATCCGAAATTGCATTTGGAATTGCCCCGATTCCTAACGCGGCCCGCTCTGTATCCGCCGGTAAAAATACCTCATCCAAACCATCAGTTTCGTCGCCGTTCTCATCCGGTTGTCGGGTCCCGTGACCGCTAAGGTGAATGTAAATAAAATCACCTTCCTGGGCAATTTCAGCCTGGTGTTTTAGGGCCTGTAAAATCGCATTTCGGGTCGGTCTTTTACTACCGTCAACTCCGTCAGCCAAAATTGAAATGTCTTCTATTCCACGGGCTTGCAACACCCTGGTCAGTAATTTTACGTCATTCACTGGACCTTTCAGGTCGGTGATACCGAACCTATTGTCATAGTCGGAAACCCCGACCAACAGCGCGCGTGTTTCACCAACAGCCGGGGCGACCGACCCGAAACTGCACCATACAAAAAGCAGCATAAATGCGCTTTTCAAACCTCGAAACATTTCCCCCCCAGGACTTAAAATATCTTCTTAAAATCCCCCGCACACTAGCTGAACTTTTGCGAAGGTCCAAAAGAAATGTCTTTGACCGTATTTACATAATGTTCGGGCAAAGTAAGTTACGTGCTAATTGTCCGTTAGGAATATATATTTATGAAAATACTGCTTCGCCTTTTTTTCCTGATTTTTTTGCTTTCGACAACCTTGTTAAGCACGCGCTCAAGCGCCCAGGATTCTGCATCTTTTGACTTAGGATTGGTCGAACTGGGGTTTCTAGTCACTGATGAACCAGATGCCGCTTTGATTAAAGTTGATTTGCTTATCCAGAGCCTACAATCAACTCCCGAACCTGACCCACGCACGACATTTGATCTTTTCCGAACCAAAGCTGATTTATTGTTGGCAACCGGGCAAAATGCTGGTGCAGCACAGGTCATCATTGCCCTGGCAAACCATGCCACACAATTTCAGGGTATTCTTTACCAAGACCCAATTTCGTTGCACAGGGAAGCGGCGGCACTGTTTGATGAACTGGACGATCCTCGGGCTTCGTTCGCCCAAATACAGGCAATTTTGGAATTGCAGCGAGATGGAGGCCGCAGTGGGGACGTATTAGCAAACACGCTTACACTTTTGGCAGACCGGGCAGAGCAACTGGGCAGAACTGATGATGCTCAGAATTATCGGTTAGCAGCAATCCACGCACGCCAACCCGAAAACATTGGGGTTCGCGGCAATGGCGAAGGCTACAGAGAGGTTGATGTTTACTATGCCACCGACCGGGCCAGAACCGGAGATCCGGAACCTAGTGAATTTTATGGCTATGACCGAGGTGAGTTGGAATTGGGAATCGCCCGTGTAACTATCCCAAACACACACCAGCCTGGCGTCGTGGAAGCGCCCTCAGTTTGGCGGCTGGAATTCGGCCCATCTGCCGCAAAACACGTTGTTCTTCAAAGCGTTACACCCGTTGGCAAAGATAAATTCTTTGACCTGATGCAATCAGAATTTGCCACCCGGCTAGAGCGTGAAGCCTTTGTTTTCATACATGGCTACAACGTCCGTTTTGAAAAGGCCGCCCGACGCGCCGCTCAGCTGGCCTATGACATGAACTATTCCGGCGTTCCGGTGTTATATTCCTGGCCGTCGCGTGGCTCGACCATTGGCTATATTCCTGACACCGCTGTTGTGCGTTTAAGCGGGCGGCGCCTGTCTAGGTTTTTGGATGATCTGGTTGAAAAATCAGGTGCCGAAACCATCCACATCATTGCCCATAGCATGGGAAACAGGGCCTTGACGGACGCATTGGAACTCATGGCATTGCGCCACGGATTAGACGAAAACTCTGAACCAATTTTTGACCAAATTCTATTTGCCGCCCCAGACGTTGACGCCGGATTGTTTGTGAAAATGATCGAAACAATTCGCCCGATTGCCCGCCGCCTTACCCTTTATGCTTCTTCGGAAGATTGGGCCCTGCAATCGTCACGAAAACTGCACGGTAATGCCCCAAGGGCTGGACAAGGCGGACAGGATACTTTGGTCAACGGCAGCATAGACAGCATTGATATGTCCGAACTTGGGGAAGATATGTTGGCCCATAGCTATTTTGCCCAGGACAGTTCTGCATTGGCAGACATGATGTCCCTGTTTTGGCAAAACGCCGCCCCACAAAGTCGTTGTGGTCTTGTGCCCAGCCAAGACAATACAACGGCTACCAGGTTCTGGAAATATGAGCGTGGGCAATGCGCCAGCAAAAATCTGATTGATGTGCTCGTGCATATGAAGCGAGCAAACGTAACAACAGCTCCCCAGGCTAGGTCACTATTGGCCAAAACTACCGAGAACAAGAACGTGTTGGCTGAAATCCAACCTGTGATCCTTAAGATACTTGCCAACTAATCCTACTGTTGGATGTAATCCAGAAACTGCTGGTGTTGCACATCGCGCCGCGCCTCATCTTCCAGTCTGCGGCGTTCACGCTCGGCCGCGCTAACTTGGTTCTGACTTGCTATTTTCCGTCGAAATTCCTGAATTTTTGCGTCCCACTCCGGATTGATTTTGAAAGACCCTACAATAGCCTGAAGATCGGCGCGGTCGCTTTCCCGTCGTTCCGGTGCAATCCAGGCAAAGCGTAAAGAATCCACAACCGTTTGTTGGTGTAATGTACCCATTGTTGGGTCCAGTGGCTCTAGCTGAAACATATACCATGACAGAAATAGGGACTCTTCCACCGGCTGACCTGCCAGCGGATAACGCAATTCAACGATCACCGCATCGTAAAAAATCTTCATCCCCGGTTCGCTTGTTGGAAAGGTGCTTTTGAAAGATGTCATCAGTGCCTGATCAGGCATTGAACTATCAACAATTGTGCCTGCAGGGCGATCTGTCAAAACCAATTCCTGCAACAGTTGCTGGGTTCCGGACACTTTGCCCACATGGCAATTTGAATTGCGAAATTGGGTGCGCAGGTCGTTGCGACTTGCCTCATCCTGGGCCAATATCATTTGGGCCAATTGCGGATCAAACCCCGAAACAACTGAATCAATCCAAAGTATCTGATGCCCCGGCATTATCCGGTATCCGGTGCGCCCATCGGCTGAACGGGCTGTAAAAACCAGCTCATAGTGGTCTTTGCCACTGCAAGGTTTATTCCAGACTATTTGCCCTTCAACAGCCCAGCTTTGCGGAACATTAACAGTGTAAGCGGCAATCGGTTGTCCAAAACCCTGATTGTCCATGATTTTGTATTGCTTCATCGCCTCAGCCGATGCCGTACCCACCGACAGGCCAGCAACAACGAACAGTATTATCTGTAAAAATCCCCTCATAAAACCTCCGTCAAACAATAATACCGGACCTAAATCTCACCGGTCCACATCGGATAAATTAATATATACCCTAAAATTGCCCAGGTGGTCACCAATACGAAAACCCGGAAAGTAGAATGGTTATCATAATCGCGGGAAAACACCCAATTTTGAACATGGGTTTTTTGGTTATCCTGCGACATTTCCCTAAGATCGGAAACTGCAGCGCGTAACCCTCGGTATACTTCCCGAAAGGCGACAATCGTAATGACCGTGTTCACTGAATAGAACCCAAACACCAGAAACCTTGGAATCAAGAACGGATTGGCAGAATTGGCAAAAAACACCATTACCCCGACTATCGCTGCATGCGAATACAAAACCCGCAACCACAATGCATCCAGCCTAGTATTCAGCTGTAGGCTAAGGTTTATCAATTCCTGAAAGCTTAGTGGCGGTTCAGGTTGCGCCGTCCCAATATCCAATGCCAAATCAAATCACCCTATTTCAGAAAATTTTTAATCTACTCAACCTTATAAAAAACACCACAATAACCAAAGGGCCGCCCCCAATGGGACGGCCCGGTTTTATTACCCAATCCGGATAGGATCAGTTGCCAACAGTTTTGATCCGACCTTCAACACCGACAGTCACGCCACCTGATTTGATGATGTAATCGATCACGTCATTGGCCATCAGGTTGCCGTTACCGGCATTGATCAGCACGTTGCCACCACCAAGGGCGCTATACCCGTCACCACCACCGAGAATGTAGTTGTTAGTGGCCAGCTTGTAGACCGCGTTCTGGTCAATCTCAGCATCGCCAACCATCAAGGATGCTACACGCGAACCGGCAGGTGCAGTTGGATCATAAACGTAGGACATGCCCGACACCTGTGGGAAACGACCCGCGCCTTCTTCCACAGCACTAACACCGTTTTCTATGGCCAGCAGGATTTGCGCGCCGGTCAGCTCTGTCACCACGGTTGCATTGCCAAACGGCAGCTCTGTCATGATGTCTTTGCGGGTCAGCATTGCACCGGCTTCATAAGTCCGGTCAGCCCGGATACCGCCGCCATTGGAAATAGCCACATCAGCACCGGTTGCATCGCGTAGGGCGTCAGCAATCAGGTTGCCCATGGCGCTTTCTTCACCGCGCACAACGTTGCGACGCGAATCCATTGCATTGGCCGTGGTGCCAATTTCAATATTCAGGCTTTCATCAAGTTGCGCCTGAAACGCATCCACCATGGCCTGGCTTTCAGGGTCTGGCGTCACATCCAAGGTATCAATGAAACGAAAGTTTGGCGTCCAGCGAATGCGCCGGCGACCATCATCGCGCACGGTGATGCTGATATTGATGTCCACGGGTGACAGGAAACGCCCGTCAATGGATGTTTCCACATAGGCCGTGCGCCCGTCATATGACGTGGCATAGGAATGGTCATCGCCTGACATGATCACATCAAACGCACCACTGGAGATCAGCAGGGCATCATTGGCCTGATTGGTCTGAACCACCGCAACAATGAACTCAGCGCCTTCGTCGCGCGCCGCACCGGCGGCCGCAATGGCGCTATCCACAGTTCCGGCAAATTTCAGATCACCCGAGCTGGTTACAGTTGGCGTCGTATCCTGTGCCACAGGAATAAGCGCAACTTTCAGGCTGCCATATTCCTTGAACATAGTGCCACCCAGGCCATCCACAGCGGATCCATCGCCATTGGTGATGTTGATCGCAGCCCACGGGTAATTGGACCCGGCCATTTTTTCCAGAAAGTTATCGACCCCGAAATCAAATTCGTGGTTGCCCGGAACGGCAATGTCAAACGGCACCAGATTGGTCAGATCAATGGTGTTTTGACCCTTATCAAAACCCGACAGCACTGAGGGTGACAACATATCACCGTCAAAAACATAAAGCGTGTTCGGGTTGTTGGCGCGTTCAGCGCGGGCAACCGCGTTTAGGCGGGCAAACCCGCCGCGGCCTCTTTCATCAGAAAAATTGTAAACGTCGCCGATACCCAGAATTGTTAGTTTGATTGTTTCGGCGTCCTGGGCAAGGACGGGTGTTGCTAGCATGCCGGTGCCCAAAAGCACGGCGGCGAATTGTTTTGTAAGGCGGTTCATCAAATAGTCCCCTCTGGCTGTTGATCGCCCATGTTTGCGCTTTTTGCGGCAAGAGTCAAAGCCAAGCGCAATAAATTTATAGGGAATTTTACTGGCATATGCCCCGGACCGCTATTGACCAACAATGTCCCAACAGGCATGTGACCTCCATGTTAATCTACAAGATATTTCGCGGATCTGAATGGGCCCAATTTCAGGCGGCTGGCAGTACCCGAGGTGCGCCGATTGATCTTGAGGACGGCTATATTCATTTTTCCACCGGCGCGACGGTGGCACAAACTGCGCAGAAATATTTTACCGGTGTGGACGGATTGGTCCTACTAGTGCTTGATTCTGAAGATTTCGGTAAATACCTGAAATGGGAACCGGCGCGCGAAGGCGTATTGTTCCCGCATCTGTACCGCGCTTTGCGGATGCAAGACGTGATGTGGCATGCCCAATTGCCACTTGGCAAGAATGGCCATGTCTTTCCCGATGGCGTCGTATGAGCCGGCTTGAAAATGTCAGCCTTGCACTGTTGCGCTGTTTTGACCCTGAAACTGCCCATGGCCTGGCGTTGAAAGCCCTGAACACCGGAATATTGCCCCTACCCGGCCCGATCTCAACGCCGCGCCTGGCCACCACATTAGCGGGCATAGCTTTGCCCAACCCCGTCGGGCTGGCCGCCGGGTTCGACAAAAACGCCACCGCAGCAAACCAGCTGTCACGCGCCGGGTTCGGGTTCATTGAACTGGGGGCCGCCACGCCGTACCCGCAACCGGGCAACCCCGGTCCACGGCTGTTTCGACTGCCCCAGGACCGCGCCGCAATCAACCGCTTTGGCTTTAATAATGACGGTATGGACGCCATAGTAGATCGCTTATCGAAACGTAAACCCGGCATTGCCGTCGGGCTAAATCTGGGGGCCAACAAAGACAGCACAGACTGCGCGCTCGATTACAGTAAGGTGCTGCAATGCTGCGCTGAGCATGTGGATTTTGTGACTGTCAACGTATCATCGCCAAACACCGAAAAGTTGCGCGAACTGCAAGGCAAAGCCGCCCTAAGCGCATTGCTAAGCGATGTCATCAACACTCGTAACGCGCAGCCAAAGCGCATCCCGGTTTTTCTGAAAATTGCCCCGGATCTGACAGATCAAGAACTGGCAGAAATTACGGATGTTGCCCTTAGCAGCAATATTGACGCAATTATCGCAACCAACACCACCCTGTCGCGCGACAAGCTAAACAGCCCGCGGCGTTTGGAAAAGGGTGGCTTGTCTGGCGCACCATTATTTGAAAAATCCACCCGGGTTCTGGCTCGGCTGTACCAGTTAAGCGACGGAAAACTGCCCCTGATTGGGGTCGGTGGCATTGGCTCTGCAGCCGATGCCTATGCCAAAATTAAAGCCGGTGCCAGCGCGGTTCAGCTCTATACCGCGATGGTTTTTCAAGGCATCTCACTGGCCGCCCGGATTGCACAGGAACTGGATTCTTTGCTGGCCCGGGATGGCTATGACAATGTAATAGACGCAGTCGGTACTGAAACAGGAAAATGGTTATGAGCATCACAATATGGCACAACCCACGTTGTTCTTCTTCCCGCAAAGCATTGGAACTATTGCAACAAAACGGTTGTGATCCAGTAGTAAGGCTGTATCTGACAGACCCGCCCAGTGTTGCCGAAATCAATGATATCCAACAAAAGCTAAACCAGCCCGTCAGCAGCTTTACCCGCAGCAATGAGGCTATTTATAGTGAACTCGGATTAGCTGAAACCAGCGAAAATACCATTTTAGCCGCAGCAATTTCCGCCCATCCGGTCCTGCTGCAGCGCCCCATTGTTGTGTCTAAAACCAATGCCGCCATCGGCCGCCCACCTGAAACCGTGCTTTCTATTCTCTAAAGCTATTCTTCTTTTAAAAGCACCTCCCTAGCGGAGCGGATGTCACCTCTGGTGACCCCTAAGAATCTCTTGCGCCCATTGGGCGCTCATTTCTTATCCGCCAGCGCCTCCAGCGCCAAATATCCCCAACCCAATGTCACAGCCCGGGTGATGTTCAACACCATTAGCGCCATCCACAACCCGTGGTTTTGGTAAACTGGCACTAGCAAAAATAACGCCGCCACATAAACCACCCCCGAAAGCGCCATAGCATTGCGCATCTGCCGTGACCGGGTCGCTCCAATGTAAATTCCGTCCAGCATCCAGGACGCAATGCCAATAAGCGGTGCCGCCACCACCCAGGGCAGGTAGACCCGCGCCTCAGCTCGCACCTCAGGCGCGGTGCTCATCACATCAATCAACCATGGCCCCCCAATCAGAAAAAACAACGCAATCGGAACCGCCAAGCCAACACCCCATTGTGACGTGATCACCGCCGCCCGGCGCAATTGGGCCCGGTTGCGCGCTCCCAGCGCCATGCCCACCAAGGCTTCGGCAGCAAAGGCAAACCCGTCCAGCGCATAGGCCATTATTTCCAGAAATTGCAGGATCACCTGATTGGCCGCCAGTGTCACATCGCCAAACCGCGCACCCAAAAACAGAAACGCTGTGAAACTGCCTTGTAAGATAATCGATCGCCACATGATATCGCTGTTCACCGACATCATCCGCTTAATACGAACCCGGTCAAAAATCCGTGGCCAATCGCGCCACTGGTCCCCCAGAAACGCAGATCGGCACAGCCACAAACCCAAAAACAGCCCGCTCCATTCGGCGATCAATGTCGCCACCGCAACCCCACCAACCCCCCAGCCAAGCCCCAGCACAAACCACAGATCCAGCCCGATATTCAGCCCGTTCATCCATAACTGCAAAACCAGAACCGCTCGGGTGCGCTCGGTGGCAATTAGCCACCCGGTGACCGCAAACAACGATATTGTCGCCGGGGCTCCCCAGATACGGATGCCCAAATAAGTCTGGGCCAGGTTTTCGACCTCTTGTGATGCCGGGGCTGCTGCAAACGCCAGCCAGAACACCAGACCCTGGGTCAGAACAAAAAATACCCCCGCTGTGGCACCAATCATCAGTGCGCGCATTAGTAACGCACCGCTTTCGGACTCATCCCCCGCCCCAACAGCCTGCGCCACTAACCCAGTTGTGCCCATCCGCAAGAATCCGAATATCCAGTAAATCGCCGCCAGAATTATCGCACCAATGCCAACCGCCCCAATCGGCGCCGCCAGCCCCATCTGTCCCACAACACCGGTATCCACCGCCCCAAGAATTGGCACAGTGGCATTGGACAACACGATCGGCAGGGCAATTTTCAGAACTCGTTTATGGGTTATTGGCGCAACGTCAACCATCCCGGTTGGGCATCAAAAAATGGCCAGTCGCCTGGGCAAACAAGCGCGATCTGTTATCCTGCCACGCCTCCACATGCACGCTTGCATAGCGCCGCCCTGAACGATTGACGCGCGCCCGTGCATAGGCATCCCTTGGCAGGCCCGTGCGCAGATAATCCACAGAAAAATCAATGGTTTTGGGTAGTCTTGGTAGCGGTTTCTCTTCCAGACTGGCGGGATCAATTCGCCCGGCTTCAATATCTTCCCAAAGAAAGGACCAGCTTAATTCAATTATCGCAGCTACTTCCAGAAAAGCCGCCGTCGCCCCGCCATGTAAAGCCGGCAACATTGGATTTCCTATCAGTTTTTTGTCAAACGGCAGCGTCGCCGTCAATTCATCGCCGCGCCGGGCAAAATCAATGCCTAAAAACTGGATGAACGGCACCCCTGACACTAGCGCATTCAACGCGGCGTCGCGCCGTTGCTTTATAACCTGAACGGCTTCCGGGCGCGCACGGCTCATTTACTTTTCCCCACAGTAAAGGCCCCGGTCGCCGTAGCAACCGGCCGGTCTCGGTCATCATCCATGGCCGTTGCCCGAATAAAAGCGACTGATTTTGTAATGTGATAACATTCAGCCCGCGCACAAATCGCCTGCCCGGGAGTGGCCGCACGCATATAGTCAATTCGAAGGTCCAGTGTTGCCGTACCCTGCGGGCCATCTGGGTGGCTCATTACGGCCGCACCTGCACAGGTATCCATCAGCGCCGAGACTGCTCCCCCATGGATAACGCTTGTTTCGGGATCGCCCACCAAATCGGCGCGATAAGGCAGCCGCAGTTCAACCGTCCCTTGCGCATAATCCACTAATTCCAGACCCAGCGCTTTCGAATAAGGCAAAGCCTCCAAAAAAATGCGGCCTATTTTTTCCTGCTGATCTTGCATGCCGCGTCATCCTTTGCCCTTTTGCCAGTTATTGGCCCTGGCCCTGGCCATCGCAAGCGATTCTTTGAAACACGCATCCGCCAACACCGATGTTATTTGAACCCCGGCAATGATTTGGTTACTCTGATGGCAAGGAGACTAATTTTGGCTAACGACGACCGTTTAACATTCAAAGAAATGTGCGCCGAATTTGACGTAACACCGCGTACCTTGCGGTACTATGAATACATTGAGCTTCTGCAACCTGACAAAGAGGCCCGCAGCCGGTTTTATACCGCGCGCGAAATTGGTCGGATGAAATTAATCATGCGGGGCCGACGGTTTGGGTTTTCTTTGGAAGAAATCCGCCAATGGCTGGAAATGTATGAGCCTGACAGCTCGGATATACAGATGGAATACTGGATAGAGCGGGCTGAGCGGCAATTGATTGAACTAAAGAAACAAAGCGTTGAATTGAATTCAACCATCACCGAACTTGAAGACCTAAAGAATGAATCTGTAAAAAGTCTGACCTGAACCCCTGATTTACTGGCCTATTTGCAAACATTCGATTTGGCGCCCAAATAATGTTGCGCCTGCCGTGGCGTCAAATTGTACAATATTTCGCAAAACGGCCTGTGACGCCACGTTACACTTAACTTAGGGTAAACCATACTTGTAGAGTTCAGCCTGTAACCCTCATTTGTGCACTGTCCAGCGCAAAAAGGAGGGCAATTATGACTGATAATGTAATGACAATTAGAGCAATGTGCGACAGTTTTAATGTTACGCCTAGAACACTTCGGTTTTACGAGGCAAAAGAGCTATTGCACCCTATCCGGGATGGTCAAAAACGACTTTTCACCAAACGTGACAGCGCCCGGCTAAAGCTTATCCTCCGTGGCAAACGTTTTGGGTTTTCTTTGGAAGATATTCGCCAATTGCTTGATCTGTATACCTCACACGATCAGGGAAGGGCGCAAATGGCGCAAGCCTACAAACTGGCGATGATACGTCTGGACCAAATGCGCCAAGAGCGCGATCGGCTGGACGATGTGATCAAAGAACTGGCAGGCCAACTTGACCAATGTGATCCAGCTGATGTCGCACAATTTATGGACACCGCTGCCTGAGAAACCCAAGCAAGGATTAAATAATGCCCGAATATACCGCCCCGACTAAAGACATGCAGTTTGTTTTGCACGAGTTTCTGAACGTCGCCGGGTCGGGCATTCCAGGCTATAGTGATCTGGAACCAGAATTTACTTCGGCCGTTTTTGAAGAAGCCGGCAAGTTGGCCACCGATGTATTGGCCCCCCTGAATGGGGTCGGCGACCGCGAAGGGTGCAAGTTGGAAAACGGCCTGGTCAGCACGCCTACGGGTTTCAAAGATGCCTATAAGCAAATGCAGGCCGGGGGCTGGATGGGTCTGGATTGCGATCCGGAATATGGCGGCCAGGGCATGCCTTACCTTTTGGGCACCGGGGTCGGAGAAATTTTCGTATCGGCCAATATGTCCTTCAACATGTATCAAGGATTGACCCATGGGGCCTATTCGGCAATCCATGCACACGCATCCGATGAACTTAAAGCAAAATTCCTGCCCAAAATGGTCGAAGGCAGCTGGACCGGCACCATGAACCTGACCGAGCCCCATTGCGGCACTGATCTGGGCCTGATGCGCACCAAAGCTGAGCCGCAAAATGATGGAAGTTTTAAAGTTTCCGGGCAAAAGATTTTTATTTCCGCAGGCGACCACGACCTGTCGGACAATGTTATCCATTTGGTTCTGGCCAAAATTCCCGGCGGCCCTGAAGGCATTAAAGGCGTATCCCTGTTCATCGTACCTAAAGTACTTGTCAAGGACGACGGCAGTCTTGGCGCAGCCAATGGCGTTTCCGTTGGCTCTCTGGAAGAAAAAATGGGCATTCACGGCAATTCAACCTGTGTGATGAACTATGACGACGCCACCGGCTATCTGATCGGCGAAGAACATAAAGGCATGCGCGCCATGTTCACCATGATGAATGAGGCCCGCATCGGCGTTGGCCTGCAAGGCTATGCCCAGGCTTCAGTAGCGTATCAAAACGCTGTGACTTACGCCAATGACCGCCTGCAAGGGCGCGATGTAACAGGCGCGAAAAACCCGGATGGTCCAGCGGACCCCCTGATCGTGCATGCTGATATCAGGCGCAACCTGATGGATCAAAAATCATTTGTCGAAGGTGCACGGGCATTCACTTTTTGGGCGGCTATGCTGATAGATCAGGCACACCGTTCTGATGACAAAGATGCCGAAGGGCTGGTTTCACTTATGACCCCTGTGGTCAAAGGTTTTCAAACCGACAAGGGTTTTGAAATGGCCGTTCAGGCCCAACAGGTTTTTGGCGGCCACGGTTATATCGAAGAACACGGTATGTCACAATTCGCCCGTGATGCGCGGATCACTCAGATATATGAGGGCGCCAACGGCGTACAATCGCTTGATCTGGTGGGCCGCAAGCTGGCGCTGGATGGCGGCAAACACGTGATGGCATTCTTTGATCTGGTAAAAAGCTTTATTAAAGACAACGAAGACAACAAGAAGCTGAAAGCAGATTTTCTTGATCCGCTGAAGGCCGCCAGTAAAGATTTGCAGGCCGCGGCTATGTATTTCATGGAAAATGGCATGAAAAACCCAAACCACGCGCTGGCCGGTTCCTACGACTTCATGCACCTGTTTGGCCATGTTTGTATGGGGCTGATGTGGGCGCGCATGGGAAAATCGGCGCTGGCGGCACTGGAAAACGGCGCCACGGACACCGAATTTTACGAAACCAAGGTCGCCACGGGCCGATACTATATGGCCCGGCAATTGCCCGCCACGGGCATGCATCTGGTGCGCATAACGTCGGGTGCTGACCCGGTTATGGCCTTGGCAGCCGACAGTTTTTAAGGGAGGGTCCGCTCACGGACAGTCCCCGGGCCGGGGAGGGTCCGGGGACGCATCTTTAAGGGGATCAAATGGCCAAACGCTTTCGACTAACCCGCCGCTTTCCGGCCGCTATGACCGAAGACGGTTACCGCCGCCTGAAACGGTTTGCCTCTGACGCCGGGCTGGATGAGGGCGAAGCGCTGTCGTTTCTGTTTGAAAACTTCAGCAGCGTGATTGACGAGGAAAACCTGACCGCGAAACTGCGGCTGTTCAATTCAGAACTCGATGCACGAAAAAGGTAGGGCCTGTATGATTGGTGATTTCAGGATGCCTCCGGCAGAGGTATTTAACAAAAGAAGAAATAGGCAGCCCCACACCATCTGGCACGTTTCGCCAACTGGTGCAGGGCCTTCTCCTTTTACGGCCATCGGCTCCTCAGCCTGTACCGCAAGCGAAACAAGAACCAATGATCGTTAACAAACACTTACGTACCGCTTTCTTCTTTTTACAAATACCTTGGGGGTGCGGGGGTGAAACCCCCGTTGCTGCGTTTCAAAAGGAACTGACATGACGATAAAACTCTATTGCTTTGGCGAAAGCGGCAATGCCTATAAGGCCGCCCTGACTCTGGAACTTTCGGGCCTTGAATGGGAACCGGTCTTTACGGATTTCTTCAATGGCGCCGGTCGCACCCCGGAATTTCTGGAAATGAACCCCATGGGCGAAGTGCCGGTGATGCAGGATGGCGACATAACGCTAAGCCAATCCGGTGTCATTCAGGACTACATATCATCCAAATCGGGCAAGCTGGGCGGACGAAGCGCTGCCGAACGCCGTGAAATCCTGCGCTGGCAATTCTGGGATAACCACAAGATGTCATCGCCCGCGGGCATGACTCGATTTTTGGCAAATTTCCTGCCGGAAGACAAACGCCCCGCCGAAGTTATCGCCTTTACTCAGGCGCGCCTGAAAAATGCATACAAAATTCTGGATAACGCGCTGGCCAACCATAGCTGGTTGGTGGGTGACACCATTACCATCGCTGATATTTCATGTTGCGGCTATCTGTTTTACCCGGAACCTTTTGGTTTCGTGCGCGCCGACTGGCCCAACATTGACGACTGGCTGACCCGGATATCCGAGACACCCGGCTGGAAACACCCCTATGACCTGATGCCCGGCTCACCCGCCGATCGCGCTTAAAGGAGACCTGTTATGAGTGAAGCCTATATTTACGACGCTGTACGTTCGCCCCGTGGCAAGGGCCGCAAAGATGGCTCGTTGCACGAAGTCACATCGGTGAACCTGTCAGCGCAAATCCTGAACGCCGTTAAGGAACGCAACGGTTTACAGGGCCACGCCGTGGAAGATGTGATCTGGGGCAATGTCACCCAGGTGGGCGAACAGGGCGGCTGTCTGGCGCGCTCGGCCGTGTTGGCATCTGATCTGGATGAATCCATTCCCGGTCTGGCAATTAACCGGTTTTGCGCATCCGGCATGGAAGCCGTAAATATCGCCGCCAATCAGGTAAAGGGCGGTGCCGGTGATGGCTACATCGCCGGGGGCGTGGAAATGATGGGCCGTGTGGCCATGGGCAGCGACGGGGCAGCGATAGCGGTTGATCCATCACTGGCAATGAAAACCTATTTCGTGCCACAGGGAATTTCGGCTGACATAATCGCTACTGAATATGGTTTCAGTCGTGACGACGCCGACGCGCTGGCGGTGCAGTCGCAAAACCGGGCCGAAGCCGCCTGGAAAGACAAGCGATTTGCTAAATCGATCATTGAGATCAAGGATCAAAACGGCCTTGGCATCCTAAGCACCGATGAATACATGCGCCCCGGCACCGATATGCAGGCCCTTGGCGCGCTGAACCCGGCGTTTCAGACCATGGGCGAAGTCATGCCCGGTTTTGATAAGATCGCCATGATGAAATATCCGCATCTGGAAAAGATCAACCATATCCACCATGCTGGCAATTCATCGGGCATCGTTGATGGTGCAGCCGCGATTCTGATCGGCAGCCGCGAATTTGGTCAGGCTAATGATCTAAAACCCCGCGCCCGCATTCGTGCGACCGCCAAGATCGGTACCGATCCCACCATCATGCTGACCGGCCCGGTGCCAGTGACCCAGAAAATCATGGCCGATAATGGCATGGATATCAGCGATATAGACTTGTTTGAGGTAAACGAAGCCTTCGCATCCGTGGTGCTGCGTTTCATGCAGGCGTTTGATGTTGATCAGGATGTTGTCAACGTCAACGGCGGCTCAATCGCCATGGGCCACCCGCTGGGGGCAACCGGCGCGATGATCATCGGCACCTTGCTGGATGAACTGGAACGCTCTGACAAGGAGCTGGGGCTGGCCACGCTGTGCATTGCTTCGGGCATGGGTGCGGCAACTATAATTGAGCGCGTCTGATGCCAGTTATTGATGTTGGCAACTTGCCTGTAAACAAGGGGTCCGATGGTATTGGCTACCCGGCCCCTTTCGATAAGAACTGTGACTTGTTTGAAGCTGTGTCATTGGGTGACGCTGTTGGTCTGACCCAGTTTGGCGTCAACATTGAAAAACTGCTGCCCGGCGGCATGACATCGCAACAGCACTGGCACGAAAATGAAGATGAATTTCTGTATGTGCTGACCGGTGTCGTGGTGCTGGTGGAAAACGGCGTTGAAACCGTACTGAAAGAAGGCGTTGCCGTTGGTTGGAAAGCTGGCGAGCCAACAGCACACCACATACTCAACCGCTCGCAAGATCCGGCCTATCTGCTGATCGTTGGCACCCGCGCTGACAGTGAGACCGTGCATTACCCGGATATTGACCTGCATTATGAGCGCACCAGCGACGGGCGCGTGTACAGCCAAAAAGACGGCACGCCTTATCCAGAGGAGCAATCAGATGCCGAAAGTTGATCTAAGCACTGTGCCGGTCAAAACCGGGTCGATCTATCCTGCACCCCACGACGCGGAAATGGCCGGGCGAATCTCACTCCGCGTCGGAGACGCCGGTGGCTTAACCCAGTTTGGCGCCAATATCATCATACTGGCCCCCGGCGCAAAATCATCTCTGCGCCATTGGCATCTGGAACAGGATGAATTCGTGGTTATGATGTCAGGTAAATGCAGCCTGATCGACAACACCGGTGAAACCGCCATGCATCCCGGCGATTGTGCCACTTTCAAAGCGGGTGACGAAAACGGTCACCACTTTATCAATCAAACCGACACCGAGGCACGGTTTCTGGTGGTTGGCACCCGAACCCAAACCGAAACAGCACATTACAGCGATGTGGATATGATGGTGGAATTTGACACCAATGGCTTCAAATTCACCCGCAACGACGGAACATCCCTATGAATTCCGGCGCAATTTCTGTCCGACAAAAGTCTGACGGTAATCTGACGTTATTCCGACACCCGATTTTTACCCACAAGGGAGAAACCCAATGACTGAATTCACCATGTCAAAAGACGCCGATGGCGTCGCTGTGATTACCTGGGATGTACCCGGAAAGTCGATGAATGTGCTGTCGCTAGAAGGTTTGGAACAACTGGACGCGCTGATTGATCAGGCCCACGCCGATGACGCCGTTAAGGGCATCGTTATCACCTCGGGCAAGGCCGATTTTGCCGGCGGGATGGACTTAAATGTCATCGCCGAAATGAAGAATTCCGCCGGGGATGATCCCGCGCGTGGGTTGTTTGACGGCATCATGAAGTTCCACGCTTTTGAGCGTAAGATTGAACTGGCGGGCATGGATTTCAAAACCAAAAAGGGTGGCAAACCAACGGCTGCCGCCTTGCCCGGTACCGGGCTTGGGATTGGTCTGGAAATCCCGCTGTCGTGCCACCGCCGCTTTGTTGCCGACAACCCCAAGGCCAAGATCGGGCTGCCTGAAATTAAAGTCGGAATTTTCCCCGGCGCGGGCGGTACAACCCGTCTGGTTCGGATGATGGGGGCTATGGCCGCGTCACCGTATTTACTGCAAGGCAAACTGTTGGATCCAAAGGCGGCCAAGGCGGCTGGCATCATTGACGAAGTCGTTCCGGCCGATAAATTGCTTGAAAAAGCAAAGGCTTGGGTGCTGTCGGCCACCGATGCTGACATCATCAAACCCTGGGATGCCAAGGGCTACAAAATGCCCGGCGGCGCGCCGTATCACCCGGCTGGTTTCATGACATATGTTGGCGCAAGTGCCATGGTGCACAGCCAGACCATGGGGGTCTATCCAGCCGCCAAGGCCATGCTGTCGGCTATCTACGAAGGTGCGTTGGTGCCGTTTGACACAGCCCTGAAGATCGAAGCGCGCTGGTTCACCAATGTGCTGATGAACCCAAGTTCCGCCGCGATGATCCGCAGTCTGTTCATCAACAAGGGGGCGCTGGAAAAGGGCGCCGTTCGCCCGGCTGGCGAACCTGATCAAACTGTCAAAAAAGTCGGCATAATGGGCGCAGGAATGATGGGGGCTGGCATTGCCTATGTGTCGGCCAATGCCGGAATTGACGTGGTGCTGATCGACCAGAAACAGGACGCCGCCGATAAGGGCAAAACCTACGCCGAGGGCATTCTGGACAAGGGTATTTCGCGCAAGAAAGTCACGCCCGAAAAGAAAGAAGAAGTGTTGGCACGGATTAATGCCACCACCGATTATGAGGCTCTAAAGGGCTGTGATCTGATTGTTGAAGCGGTGTTTGAAGACGTCGCCATCAAGGCCGAAGTCACCGCGCGCGTTCAGGCCGTTGTCGGCAAGGATTGTATCTTTGCAACCAACACATCCACCCTGCCTATTACTGAACTGGCCAAGGCGTCAAATAACGCCGAACTATACATCGGCATCCACTTCTTTTCCCCCGTAGACAAAATGTTGCTGGTGGAAATTATTAAAGGAAAACTAACCGGTAACCGTGCCGTCGCCAAATCCCTCGATTTTGTTCGCCAGATTCGCAAAACCCCGATCGTGGTCAATGACGCGCGCTTCTTCTTCGCCAACCGCTGCATCATTCCCTACATTAACGAAGGCATCCGCATGGTCGCCGAAGGCGTGGAACCGGTGCTGGTTGAAAACGCCGCCCGTCTGGTGGGCATGCCACTTGGGCCGCTGCAATTGGTTGACGAAACATCCATTGATCTGGGCGTGAAAATCGCCAAAGCAACCAAGGCCGCCATGGGGGATGATTACCCTGATGGTGCGGTGGATGACGTGCTGTTCTGGATGGAAGGACAGGGCCGATTGGGGCGCAAATCTGCCAGCGGATTTTATGCCTATGATGACAAAGGTAAGCGCACCGGGCTATGGGACGGGCTGGCCGGGCAGTATCCAGTTTCAGACGCTCAGCCGGACCTTAGTGATGTTCAGCACCGCCTGTTATTTTCCCAGGTTTTGGAAGCCGTTCGCGCGCTGGAAGACGGCGTGCTGATGGACATTCGCGAAGGTGATGTGGGCGCAATACTAGGCTGGGGTTTTGCGCCGTGGTCAGGTGGCCCGTTCAGCTGGCTGGATATGATGGGTGCCGGGCAGGCTGTGGAAATTTGCGATGCACTGACCAAAACCTACGGCGCGCGCTTTGCCACCCCGGACCTATTGCGCGACATGGCCGAAAATGGCGACACATTTTACGGGCGTTTTGGTGAAAAGACCGACAAGGCCGCCTAAAAACTATAGTTGAAACGGTCGATATCGTCGGCACAGATGCGGGCGACGATTTCGGCGTCTGCGTCGCTATAATACCCGCGGTAATCCGCGTCGCGCGGCGATGCATTCACCC
The DNA here is from genome assembly GCA_965224795.1 of Paracoccaceae bacterium. GTDB lineage: Bacteria > Pseudomonadota > Alphaproteobacteria > Rhodobacterales > Rhodobacteraceae > NVTR01. Next base: position 1,070,391 of record CBDDAE010000001.1, read on the forward strand.
GTTCCAGCGGATCAATCTGAAACCCCAGATGGGCTTCAAATGGCTGTATATCTGTTGCAAAATCTTCGATACGCACGAACAGATTGCACCTTTCAACGCCGGAACAATCGGTGACATAGCTACCATAGGGGGCATTTCCGATTGAGCTTTGTAAGTGCTGTTCTTTTAGAAAATCACTGAAGTCCAACGCCTTAGCCAATTCAACAGCGGGATGATCAAACCCCTGTTCACCCAGCCAATGGTAATAGCTTACCAGCCTGTCCCACGGATTACGAACCAGCGTCAGCACGAAGAATTCGGCCATTTCAGCCTTGCTGATAACCCCGTGAATATCGGACAGACCCGAATGCTTCCACAGCCGCCCGGAACCTTGCAACGTTTTTACCCGACCCCGACGTTTCACAGCCTTGGGCGTATCACCAATCAGGATATCATCGCCGGCGGCGCGGGATTCCAACGCCAAAGCCAGCGCCGTGCCACCGGTCTTGGGGATATGCACCAAAATATAGCGACGTTTGCGCGAAATTATCATGGGTTCACGCTAATCGAAATTCAATCGGATAGCCATAAACCCCCTATGCAAATGCTCGCCAATCCCGCAATATTCACCTAGTTTTCAGGGAGAATTACCATGGGCTGGCTGGCTGACGAAACTGGGTTGGACAAATGCGCTGCTAATTTTGTGCCGCTCACACCGCTATCGCATCTACGCCGCGCTACAAATGTGTATCCTGATCATGAGGCGATTGTTTATGGCGACATTCGCCGCAACTACCGAGAATACCACGCCCGTGTGTCAAAACTGGCCTCAGCATTAACAATTCGGGGGGTAAACCCCGGCGACGTGGTCGCAACCATCTTGCCAAATATCCCGGCGCAGGCCGAAGCGCATTTTGGCGTCCCGGCAATGGGCGGTGTTCTCAACACCATTAATACCCGTCTGGACAGCGATACTGTCGCCTATATTTTTGATCACGGCGGAGCAAAAATGGTGCTGGTCGACAGTCAGTTTCTGCCCCTTGCCGAAGAAGCCATTGCTAAGATGGAAGGTGCTGCGCCAACTATTATCGAAGTCGCTGACAAAGCTGCGGGATACTCCGCCTCTGGCAATCACTCTGAGTACGAAACCCTGCTGAACGAGGGCGACGCAGATTTTGAATGGCACATGCCCGCAGACGAATGGGAAAGCCTGTCGTTGAATTACACATCCGGCACAACAGGGAGACCCAAGGGCGTGGTCTATCACCACCGTGGCGCCTACCTGCAAACCATGGGCATGGTTGTCAGTTGGCAGCTGATTTTGCACCCCCGCTATCTGGCAATTGTGCCGCAATTCCATTGCAATGGCTGGTGTCACACATGGATGATGCCAGTGCTGGGGGGAACTCTAGTTTGTTGTCGCGACGTGACGGTCAAGGCAATATATAATGCGGTAGGCGTTGAAAAAGTGACGCATTTTGGCGGCGCTCCTATTGTGCTGAACATGATCGTTAACGCGTCGGATTCTGATCGCATTCCGTTTAGCCACCGCGTCAGTGTCCTGACCGCCGGTGCCCCGCCTGCCCCGGCAACCCTGACCAAAATCGAAGCCTGCGGTTTTGATGTGATGCATGTTTACGGGCTGACTGAATCCTACGGTCATGTCACCGAATGCTACTGGAACCAGGCCGCCTGGGGCGCATTGCCTGGGGACGAAAAAACAGCAATCAAAGCCCGCCAGGGTGTTGCATCTCCGATGATGGATACCGTCACAGTGATGGACACCAATATGGGCCAAATCCCCATGGATGGTAAAACCCAAGGTGAAATAATGCTGCGCGGCAACGCGGTGATGAAGGGGTACCTTAAAAATCCGCAGGCAACGGCCGAGGCATTTCAGGGCGGCTATTTCCATTCCGGCGACATCGCTGTTCAGCACCCTGATCATTATTTCCAGATATCGGATCGGGCTAAGGATATTATCATATCGGGTGGTGAAAATGTTTCTTCTGTCGAAGTAGAAGCCGCACTGATGCACCACCCGGCGGTGATGTTATGCGCCGTGGTTGCAAAGCCAGACGAAAAATGGGGCGAAGTACCCTGTGCATTTGTTGAGTTAAAGGACGGTGCAAAGGTTGATTCTACTGAATTAATTACCTTTGTTCGCAAACGATTAGCCGGGTTTAAGACCCCAAAACTGGTCGTGTTTCAAGAACTACCAAAAACATCCACCGGAAAAATTCAGAAATTTGAACTGCGCAAGGCTGCAAAGGCTTTGTGATATTGTCGGCACCTGTTGGCTAAGCTATCCTTTGAACAATTAAAATGAATGGGCAGGGCCAAAAGGCCAATGACAGCATTAAAAGATTTCGATCGGCTGGAAAGTACGGGTATCTGGCAACCTACAGCGAAGGCGCAGCGCCGGAACGTTATTCTGGCCGTCGGCAACGCGACTCTGACAATCTCTGATCACCAGGAAACTGCCATAGCCCATTGGTCACTACCCGCAATTGACCGGATTAACCCCGGAGTTCGGCCCGCGATTTACCGCCCTGGCCCTGACGCCGATGACATCCTTGAAATTGACGATGAAACCATGATCCAAGCGATCGCCCAGGTTCAGACGGCAATTGAACGCCAGCGCCCGCATCCCGGTCGACTCCGGTTAGCTGTGGTTGTCAGTAGCGTCGTCCTATTCAGCGCCCTGGCGATATTTTGGCTGCCTGGCGCGATGATCAGTTACACAGCGTCCGTGGTTCCAGACACCAAGCGCAGTGAAATTGGCGAAAGTCTTTTGACAAATATCAGACGGATTTCGGGAAAACCCTGCAACGAAGTTTTGGGGGTGCAAGCCCTGCAACGGTTACGTATCCGGCTTTTTGGCGATTCCGCACCCGATATTGCTATTCTTTCGGGTGGGGTGAAAACGGTACAACATTTACCGGGCAACATTATTCTGTTGAACCGTTCCCTAGTTGAAGATCATGAGGAAGTTGACGTTGTTGCTGGATTTTTGCTGGTAGAACAATTGCGCATGCAAAAGAAAGATCCGCTGGTTCAGTTGTTACAAAATGCAGGATTTTCCACATCTTTTCGGTTATTGACGACAGGCAATATTCCGGAAAATAGCCTTGGGACATACGCAGAAACACTTTTGGTAACAGCGCCCGATTCCGTTGCCCACAATACAATCATTGATCAGTTCAGTAGGGCAAATATTCGCACATCACCCTATGCATACGCCGTTGATATTTCAGGTGAAACCACCATTGCGCTAATAGAATCAGATACTGTTGACGTGCAACAATTCGCCCCGATACTGGATGATAGCGACTGGGTTAGCCTACAGGGAATATGTGGCGAATGACCTTTTAATTAGCCGAGTAGCCATTCGCTTAGTTCTTCGCAACAACCAGTTTACGTGGCACCGTATTTGTCCAAACCAACGCCATTTCAGCGTCCCCTGCCTGCGTGCGCGGACCACGGCTATCGTTTAATCGGCCATCGGTCCAAGCGGGCCGGAAGCCTGACGACATTTGATTGCTAACAGCAGGTCGAACCGATTGCGATCGAACAGGCGTTGCCATTGAACTGGTAGTCGTACCAGTTTCTGGAACCGCCGCGACGGCCACAGGGGCGGGCGCAACTTGCGAAGCTGGAACCGTCACTGCAGTTTCATTGGCCACAACAGATGGGGCAAAACCACATAGTAGTTTTCGGTCGCGCGTGACCCTTGGCACCCACACCACGTCATCTCCAAAACCCGCGCGCACAAAAACGCAGCCTTGGCTGTCAACATATTGGCTTTGGGTGAAATCCGATCCTGGGATTTCTGCAGGTCCGTCGGTACTTCGAAGGTTTTGCGCCGTCGCTGAAGAAACGCCAGCCACAACAATCAATACCGCCGTAATTTTTTTAACTGAAAACTGTTCCATTTTCGATTTGCGCCCCCACACAATGTACCAAGACAGAATGCAGGATGGTTAAAAAACTGTAAAGCGATTCGCCGTTATTTTGTGCCAAACATCCGATCGCCGGCATCGCCAAGGCCGGGGATGATATAACCCAGCTCATTCAGTTTCTCATCCACTGCAGCCGTGACAATCTGCACATCCGGGTGCGCCTCTTTCATCCGGGCGATGCCTTCGGGCGCGGCCAGCAGGCACATGAAGCGGATATTTTTGGCACCGGATTTTTTCAACAGATCAATAGCCGCGACCGAGCTGTTTCCAGTGGCCAACATCGGATCAACCGCGATCACTAACCGTTCGGCCAAATTGTCAGGCACCTTGTAATAATACTGCACTGGTTGCAGGGTTTTTTCGTCGCGATACAGCCCAACAAAGCCAACCCTCGCTGCCGGGATCAGTTCAAGCACCCCGTCAAGCAGCCCATTTCCGGCCCGCAGGATTGAGATCAGCGCCAGCTTCTTACCACCAATTGTTGGGGCTTCCATCGGGCAAAGCGGGGTTTCGATCTGGCAGGTGGTCATGTCCAGTTCGCGGGTGATTTCATAGGCCAGTAGCTGGCTGATTTCTTTCAACAACCGACGAAATGAATTGGTCGATGTTTCTTTTTTACGCATGATGGTCAGCTTGTGCTGAACCAGCGGATGTTCAACGAGATTTAGGTGGTTTTGCATAATGCCCCCGGTTTTCTGGTTGGTAAGTTTGGCACGATCCGGCGTCAAATGAAACTTTTGCCGGGTCCAAAATTCTCAACCCCAAGATGGGCGGCAACGCTGGCAGCAACATCAACGAACCCGACCTGTCCAAAACTGCCCGTACCTGCCCCATGCACCAATACCGGTACCCGTTCGCGGGTGTGGTCGGTGCCGGTCCAGCTGGGATCATTGCCGTGGTCCGCGGTGAATATGATCAAATCATCGGACCGGGCACGGCCCAAAACTCGCGCAATTTCAGCGTCAAACCATTCCAGTGCGCGGGCATAACCGGATACATCGCGCGGGTGGCCGAAAAGGCTGTCAAATTCGACAAAATTGGCGAATGTCATGCTATTGTCACGCGCCTCATCAATCAGATCATTCAGATGCTTCATGAGTTCGACGTCGGTGCCTTTTCGCACTTCATTAATACCCTGCATGGAAAATATATCACCAATCTTTCCAATGGCATAGACATGATTTCCCGCGTCATTCACCCAGTCATTCAGGGTTGGAGAGGGCGGTGCAATAGCGAAATCTCGGCGGTTTTTTGTGCGTTTGAAATTGCCTTCTGTGCCGATGAAAGGGCGGGCGATGACGCGACCGACTTTCATGGCGTGCAGGGTTGGGGACAGGTCTTTGCACAGCTTTAACAAGCGTTCTAAGCCAAAGCTTTCCTCATGGGCCGCAATCTGGAAAACACTGTCGGCTGAGGTGTAACAAATCGGCCAACCGGTACGCACATGTTCGGCGCAATGTTCTTCAATAATCGGAACGCCGGAAGCGTGGCAGTTGCCCAAAATACCCTCAGTTCCCGCCAGTTTGCAGACCTGTGCCACCAGCTCATCGGAAAACGCCGGCACGGTGTCTGGAAAATATGTCCAGTCCCATGGCACTGGCACACCGGCCAGTTCCCAGTGACCTGACGGGGTGTCTTTGCCGTTGGACACTTCGGTTGCAACACCCCAGGCGCCGGTTGGTTCGGCATCCAATCCGGGCGCGGCATCGTCTGTAGAAAGGCGAATTGCAGCGCCAAGGCCAAGGCGATTCAGGTTGGGCAAATTCAGCGGACCGGTGCGACCCTGTTCAGCCTGACCGGCCGCACATGCCTGGGCAATATGGGCCAATGTGTTGGCGCCGGTATCCGGGGTGTCGCCATTGAAAAACCTGTCGGCATCCGGTGCACCGCCACAGCCAACTGAATCCATAACAATCAAAAAACAACGTGGCATCAGCGAATGCTCCTGTGAACTAATGGCGGCTGGTCAGGTTTGGTTTCGGCGATGGAATAGGCCGCCAGCACCGATTTTGCCGCCCTGTCTGCTGCATCTTCGCTACCTGCGTGGATGGTGGCAAGGGGCGCGTCGGGGCCCACGGCGTCACCGATCAATGCAACATCTGACAGGCCAACCGAGGGGTCAATTTTGTCAGACCCGCGCAGGCGACCACCGCCCAGATGGACAACGGCCATTCCCAATGCCTGCCCGTCAATTGCTGACACGTAACCGGTGCGATCTGCTGAAATTTCACGCATGATGGGTGCTGCTGGCAAACGATCACGCCAGTGTTCAACGAAATCATGGGGGCCACCCAATTCGGCAATCATTCGGCTGTACCGTTCAGCGGCAGAGCCGTCTGATATTGCTTCAAGTATCTGATTTGAACCGGCTTTTGCCGTGTCTGCCATGCCGGCAAGTGACAATAGCTCACCGCCCAATTCAGCCGTCAGATCCACCAGAATGGTGCCCGCGCCGCCGCTGGTAAGGGCAGCCATGACTTCCATAATCTCCAGCGCATTACCAACGGATGTTGTGCAAGGCTGGTTCATATCGGTTATCAGTGCGGCGGATTTGCAACCCGCATCATTAGCCGTGGTGACCAGTGATTGGGCCAGCGCAGTGGCGTCATCCATGGTTTTCATGAAAGCGCCAGAGCCAACCTTAACATCCAGCACCAGCCCTTCCAGCCCGGCGGCCAGTTTCTTGGAAAGGATCGAGGCGGTGATCAGGTCAATACTGTCAACCGTGCCTGTGATATCGCGGATGGCGTAAAGCCGTTTGTCCGCCGGGGCAATATGGCCTGTGGCCGACACAATCGCAGCGCCGGTATTGGCGACGATCTGGCGGAATTTGGCCTCTGACACTTCGGTATTCAGGCCGGGAATTGACTCCAACTTATCCAGCGTTCCCCCGGTATGGCCCAGCCCGCGCCCGGATATCATCGGCACATAGGCCCCAAGTGCGGCCAGTGCCGGGGCCAGCAAGAGCGACACACAATCACCCACCCCGCCGGTGGAATGTTTGTCGATTACAGCACCGGGCAGATCCCATGCCATAACGTCGCCACTGTCGCGCATGGCCAGTGTCAGCGCCACCCGTTCATCGGTTGACATACCGTTCAGATAGACCGCCATGGCAAAAGCCCCGGCTTGCGCATCGGTGACATCGCCGGTTGATAAGCCTTTGGCAAACCAAGTTATTTCGCCGGGCGTTGGCGATGTGCGATCACGCAACTTGGCTATGATGGTGGGTGCATCCACGGTTCAGGTTTCATCCATTTGGCTACTATCAAACGCGCCGGGCAGCATGTCGGCCAAGGTTTGGCTTTGGGTTGCACCGCCAGTTGTCGCCATGGTGATCACAACGCCGGGTTTGCTGAATTCCGCCAGCTTTTGGCGGCAACCGCCGCAGGGTGTTACCGGAGTCGGGCTGCCGGCAATTACGAATGCTTCGACAATTTCGGTATCACCTGCGGCTACCATGGCAGCAATGGCCCCGGCTTCGGCGCAGGTGCCTTCGGGATAGGCGACGTTTTCGACATTACAACCGGTGTAAACGGTGCCCGATGCCGCGCGTACGGCTGCCCCTACCTTGAATTTTGAATAGGGCGCGTATGCGTTTTCGCGCACATCTGTTGCTGCTTGTTTCAGGTCCATTCACGTGCTCCTACATCACCACAGGATCAGAGTGCGGCCAGTGAACGGCTTATGCAAGGTCTGCGGCAATCTTGGTGGCAAATTCACCGGGCAATGAAACCTCTAACAGTTCAAAATTATCACTTGGATCGGCAAAACGGGTGTTCATACCGGGCGGAATGGCAAAGGCGTCACCGGGTTCAAGCACCGTCGGTTCCTGCCCGTCACCCTGCAGCGTCACGCCGCCTTCCATGACAAAGCCAAACAGAATGTCAGTGTCGTGGCTGGCCCAGGGCACATCGCCCTGCCCGCGCCGCACCACCTGAACCGACGCCACGCCCTTGGTGTTATTATTTATCGTGGTGTCGCGCGCGATCAGCCCCGGCACGCGAAACGGCGTCCAATCGGCCTTGGCGGCAACGTTGTGCACAAATTTCTGCCCCTGCCATTCCCGATCGGTGTTCAGGGTATCTGTGGGCAGCGTGATGTCGTGTTCAATGTAGGTGATATGTTCGGCCGGAACGCCGATTTCGATGACTTCAATACCTTCGGAGGCTTCCAAAACCCGGTGCCGGATTTCCGGCGGTTGAATAAAGCAATCGCCAGCGGTCAGGCGGATCGCTCCACCCTGATCTTCGTACAGAACATCAACCCAACCCTTGTAGCAAAAAATCAACTGAAACCCGACCTTATGGTAATGCACCATATCGGGCACCGGCCCCCCATCGGGAATGCGGATATGGCTGGCGATTATTGAACCGCCCAACCGGGTTGGCAGCAAATCGCGGTAATGCATGCCCGCACGGCCAATCACCCAAGGGGCCTGATCCGCCAAACGGCGCACCACAAAGGCATGGTCGGTGATGGGCTGCACAACCGGTGGATCAAGCTCTGCGATTTCGATTCTCGTACCATTGGGCGCAGCCAGGTGCCGTTCGCCATCGGCAAAACCGTCCGGGTCATCCGTCAGAATGCGGATCATTCCCGGCGCTTCGGGTGCACCTTTTTCAACCCGCACCCGCAACCCGTGGCCGGAAAACACCGCCACCGTCGGGTAGTCAGCCGGGTAAATCATATCCAGCCGCATTTTCAGGGTCTTGGTGAAAAACGGGATGTCATCGCGCAGTTCTTTTGTCGGAATACGCATTTCGGCCTGGATCGTGTTCATAATCGCCTCATTCATTTCAGATACCACAGTGCCGTTGCTTTGACGGGTTTTCAAGCCATACTTGATGGTCCTGGCAATCGCACGTAAGCTGACAGGGAAATATTTTAGTTTAGTATTAAACTACTTTCAATCAAGGGCTTTGAAATGACCAAAAAACCAATTGATGCCAATAAACAGGCAGCGCTGGATTACCATGAATTTCCCAAACCTGGAAAGTTGGAAGTCAAGCCCACCAAGCCCATGGCCAATGGCCGCGATCTGTCCTTAGCCTATAGCCCCGGCGTGGCTGAGGCTTGTTTAGAGATCGAAAAGAACCCTGATCTGGCGCGCAAATACACCACCCGTGGCAATCTGGTTGGGGTGGTGACCAACGGCACGGCGGTGCTGGGTTTGGGCAATATCGGCGGGCTGGCGTCAAAACCTGTGATGGAAGGAAAAGCCGTTCTTTTCAAGAAGTTCGCCAATATCGATTGCTTTGATATTGAACTGAACGAGGTTGATCCGGAAAAGATGGCAGATATCGTCTGCGCGCTGGAACCAACCTTTGGCGCGATCAATCTGGAAGACATCAAAGCACCCGATTGCTTTATCGTTGAACAGATTTGCCGCGAGCGCATGGGCATCCCGGTTTTCCACGATGATCAGCACGGAACGGCAATTGTTGTCGGGGCGGCTGCAACCAACGCGCTGCATGTTGCCGGCAAGAAGATGGGTGATATCAAAGTTGTGTCCACGGGTGGTGGTGCGGCGGGAATTGCCTGTCTGAACATGTTGCTGAAACTTGGGGTGAAACGAGAAAATGTCTGGCTTTGCGACATTAAGGGGTTGGTGTATGAGGGCCGGGTTGAAGATATGACCCCGCAAAAAGCCGCCTATGCCCAACCCGGTGGCGCCAAAACTCTGGATGATGTGATCGGTGGCGCTGACCTGTTCCTGGGCCTGTCCGGACCCGGTGTTTTGAAACCTGAGATGGTTAAGAAAATGGCTGCCACGCCGATTGTCTTTGCATTGGCCAACCCAACCCCGGAAATCCTGCCGGAAGAGGTGCAACAGGTTGCGCCCGACGCCATTATCGCCACCGGGCGGTCTGATTATCCCAATCAGGTGAATAACGTGCTGTGTTTTCCATTCATCTTTCGCGGGGCACTGGATGTCTGCGCCACCGAAATTAACGATGAAATGGAACTGGCCTGCATCGCCGGAATTGCGGAACTGGCCCGCGCCACCACCAGCGCCGAAGCCGCTGCCGCCTATCGCGGTGAGCAGATGACATTTGGCGCCGATTATCTGATCCCAAAACCGTTTGATCCGCGCCTGATGGGGGTTGTGGCAGCGTCAGTGGCCGGGGCGGCCATGAAATCCGGTGTTGCCAAGAACCCGGTGAAAAATCTGGAGGCCTATAAAGCAAAACTGGACGGCTCGGTTTTCAAGTCGGCCTTTATCATGCGCCCGGTTTTTGAAGCCGCGGCAACAGCTGCGCGTCGCATCGTGTTTGCTGAAGGCGAAGATGAGCGAGTTTTACGCGCTGCAAACGCAATGCTTGAGGAAACCATAGACAAACCGATCCTGATTGGTCGACCCGAAGTCATAGATGCCCGCTGTGAACGCGCCGGTCTGTCGATCCGCCCGTCCAAAGATTTTGAGATCGTGAACCCCGAGCGCGACCACCGCTATCGCGATTACTGGACAACCTACCACGAAGTTGCTGAACGCAAAGGCGTAACCCCCGATCTGGCCAAGGCAATCATGCGCACAAACACTACGGCCATTGGTGCGGTGATGGTGCATCGGGGTGAGGCTGACAGCTTGATCTGCGGTACGTTCGGGCAATATTTATGGCATTTAAATTATATAAATCAGGTACTTGGAACAGACGATCTGCGCCCCGTCGGTGCCCTTAGCCTGATGATACTGGAAGACGGGCCCCTGTTTATTGCCGACACTCAGGTCAACCCAGAACCCACAGCCGACCAGATTGCCCATGCCATTTGCGGCGCTGCGCGCCATGTGCGCCGCTTTGGTGTGGAACCCAATATAGCGCTATGTTGTCATTCTCAGTTCGGTAATCTGGACATCGCCAGTGGTCGCAAAATGCGCGCGGCACTGGATATTCTGAACGCTGAACCGCGTGATTTTTGCTATGAGGGTGAAATGCAGGTGGATGTGGCACTGGATGTGGAATTGCGGGGTCGAATTTTTCCCAATTCACGGATGAAAGGGGCTGCCAATGTGCTGATCTTTGCCAGCTCTGATGCGGCCAGCGGCATTCGCAACATCCTGAAACAAAAGGCATCTGGTCTTGAGGTCGGGCCGATACTGATGGGCATGGGCAACCGCGCCCATATTGTAACGCCATCAATCACGGCACGCGGTTTGCTGAACATGGCCGCACTGGCTGGCACACCGGTTTCCCACTACGGCTAAGTGCGTGCCGCAAGCAGGCCACCAAATGACGATTTTGGTGTTGAACCCGCTTAAAACTGGTGATCCAGTATCACGGAATTAGGTATTGATTCCAATCCGTTCAGGGGCCCAAATTGCCAGAAAAACGCAATGTACTTTTCATAGTCTGCGACCAGTTGCGCGCCGATTGTGTGGTCGGGGCGCTGTCCGCCCATGTCCAGATGCCTAACATTCAGGCGCTGCGGCGCGACGCTGTAACTTTCACCCGACATTTCTCGGTGGCCAGCCCCTGTGGCCCGGCGCGGGCCAGCCTGCTGACCGGGCTTTATGCCATGAACCACCGCTCGGTGCGCAACGGTGCGCCGCTGGCCGATGATTTCACAAATCTGGCGCTGGAAATGCGCGACAATGGCTATGTAGCGCTGCTGTTTGGCTACACCGACACCAGCCGCGATCCGCGCGGGCGTGACCCCGATGATCCGGTGTTGCAGAACTATGAACAGGTCATGCCGGGGTTCGATGAATGCCTTGAAATGCGCATGGATTATGGTTCTGCACCCTGGCGGGCTGATCTGCTGGCCAAGGGCTATACATTACCCGATCCTGACGATTTTTATGCACCGGTTTCAGACGACCCCAGCCGCAAACCACAGCTTGCTGATCCGCCATTTTACCGCGCCCAAGACAGTGATACAGCGTTCCTGACCAATGAATTTCTGCGCCAAATTCCGAAGCACAGTGAAACCAGCTGGCTGAGCCTGCTTACCTTTTTGCGCCCGCACCCGCCACTGGTTGCCCCCGCCCCCTATAACCGGATGTATGACCCGGCTGATCTGCCACTGCCCCGGCGCCTGAACGATATCCAACAAGAACTGGCCGTTCATCCTTTCATTAAAGGCTCAATGAAAAAGCCCCCGATTGACCGCGTGGTCAAGGGCTTTGCCGGACAACTGGACCCGTCTGATGACACCGCCATTCAGGCGTTGCGCGCAATTTACCTGGGTCTTGCCAGCGAAGTTGACGACCATATCGGCCACGTCATCAACCACCTGAAAGACACAGGGCAGTTTGACGATACAGTCATCATATTCACCGCCGACCACGGTGAGTCTTTGGGGGATCACTACCTCTGGGGCAAGGAAACCCCCTATGACACGTCGTTTCGGGTGCCCCTGATTATCCGTGATCCGGACCAGCCGGGCCAACATGGAACTGACATTGATGCGCTGACTGAATCGGTCGACCTGATGCCGACAATTCTTGACCTTACCGGGCAAGCCGCGCCCACGTCATTGGATGGTGCATCGCTGGTGCCCTTTCTGAACGGCACACCGCCCAAGACATGGCGTGACAATGTGTATCTGGAACTTGATTTTGGCGAGCCAGACACACCAACCGTCTGGCAACAGGCAACCGGGGTTGGGTTTCATCAGGCAAATCTGGCGATACTGCGCGAAAACCGTTTTAAGTTGGTGCATTTCAACGGCGGACTGGCGCCGCTGCTGTTTGATCTGGACGCTGATCCCCATGAAATGGTCAATCTGGCGAATGACCCGGCCCATGCAGGCACATTGCTGCGCTTGACGCAAAAATTGCTGAATCACCGCATGTCCCATGCGGATACCAAGCTGTCGGATATGAAGATCGATCCGGATGGTATTAAGAAATACCAGCCCTGACCGCTTAGGCCGTTTCCAGCGCGTGGCTTTCCATCAATTCCTGCCAGCGGTGGCAGGCAACGGCGTGTTCGCTGCCGGATTGTTCCAGTTTTGGTTCAACCTTGCGGCAATGGTCCTGGGCAAAGCGGCACCGGGTCTGAAATTTGCAACCGGGCGGCGGGTTTGTCGGCGACGGAATTTCACCTTCCAACTTTTCGGCCTTCCCACGGTCATCCGGGTCCAGCGACGGGATCGCTGATAGCAGCGCCTTGGTGTAAGGGTGACGTGGTGCTGCAAACAATTCGCGCGTAGGTGCCGTCTCGACCAGACGACCAAGATACATCACTGCAACATGATCGCAGACATGTGCTACGACACTAAGATCATGGCTGATAAACAAAAACGTCAGGCCCATTTCTTCCTGAATTGATTTCAACAAGTTCAGCACGTCCGCCTGAATTGAAACATCCAGCGCAGCCACGCTTTCGTCAGCCACCACAAACCGAGGTTTGGAAACCAGCGCACGGGCAATGGAAATCCGTTGCCGCTGACCTCCGGAAAATGCATGTGGATAGCGGCGTAAATGTTCCAGGTTCAACCGGCATTTCTCGGCAATCTCGCGCACCCGCGCATCAGTTTCCTCACGGGATTTCGTCAGGCCCATGACTTCCAGAGGTTCCGCGATAATATCGCGCACCGTCATGCGCGGGCTTAGGGCGGCATAGGGATCTTGGAATATCAACTGGGCGCGACTGCGGTAATCCTTCAGTTCTGCATCCTTGATGTTGGGCAGATCATAACTGACTTCGCCATCGTTATAGTCGATATCACCGCGGGTGATTGGCACGGCGCGTAACATGGCGCGACCCAATGTGGTTTTGCCAGAGCCGGATTCACCCACCAGCCCGAAAAAATTGCCCTTGGCTATGTCAATATTGACTCCTTCGACGGCCTTCACCACCGGCTTGGGGCCGAACAATGTACCTTGCAGTGGGAAATGGACCGACAGGTCGCGTGCGCTTATCAGGGGTTTGTCGCTCATGCTGCGCTCTCCTTTTTATCCACCAAATGGCAGGCCGCAGCATGGCCATCCGAAACATTGTGAAACACCGGAATTTCTGCAGCGCAACGCCCTTCGATAATGTCGCCGCACCGTGTATGGAAAACGCAACCGCTTGGCCGTTCCAAGGGCGAAGGAATGTCGCCGGGAATAGGGCTTAGCGGTGTGTCCAGATCATCAAGATCCGGCAGCGCATCCAACAATCCGCGCGTGTAAGGGTGCGACGGGTTCCGCAAAACATCACGAACAGGTCCCTGTTCGATCAGACGTCCTAGATACATCACCGCCACCTTATCGGCCGTCTGGGCAATTACCCCCAGATCGTGGGTGATGAAAATGATCCCCATGCCAAATTCGGTTACCAGATCCTTCATTAGGTCAATCACCTGCGCCTGAATGGTTACATCCAGCGCCGTGGTCGGTTCATCTGCAATTAGCAGCTTTGGTTTCGTCGATAGCGCCATGGCGATCATCGCTCGCTGACGCATACCACCCGACAGTTCGAACGCATATTGCTTGAATCGTTGCGAGGCATCGGAAATTCCCACACGGTTCAGCATCTCTACCGATAACTCTATCGCCTGCTTACGGTTCATATCTGTGTGGATTTGCAGCTGTTCCACCATCTGTTCTCCGATGGTTATTGCAGGTGCAAAACTGGCCATGGGTTCCTGGAAAATCAGGGAAATTGCCCCACCCCGAACCACCTGCATTCCACGCCCGGAATCAAGAGACATGACGTCTACGGGACCGTCTTCCAGATGCAATGTGATCTTGGTATCTGGTCCGTAAACCGCATTTGACGGGTTCAACCGCATCAGCGATTTAGCAGTCACCGATTTACCTGACCCGCTTTCGCCAACCAGCCCCATGACCTCGCCTTGATCCAGTGAAAACGACACGTTATCCACCGCTGTGATCCGACCTTCGTCAGTGTCAAATTGCAGTGTCAGGTTTTCTACATCAATAAGGCGCGTCATTATTTGCTATCCGAATAAGGGTCAGCCGCATCACGCAATCCGTCACCGACGAATACGAATGCAAGCACCAGAATTATGAAGAATATCACCGGGATAAAATACCATTGGTAGTTCAGTAAGACATCGGCCGAGGTCACGTTCTGCAACATCACCCCAAGCGAGTTTACGGGGTCTTTCAACCCCAGCCCGATAAAGCTTAGCGCCGTTTCAGACAGCACCATGTAAGGAAATGAAATCACCAGATCGACGATGATATAACTGGTGAAACTGGGCAACAGGTGTTTACGGATGACGTGGCTTGGTGTCGCTCCGCACAGTTGCGCCGCCAGCACATATTCCTGATTTCGTTCTGTCAGTAAGTGCGTTCTCACCCTTCGAGCAAGAGTTGGCCAACCAATAAAGCCCAAGATGATTGATATGAAAAAGAACCGCGCTTCCGAGCTCCATTCAGGCGGAATAAACGCTGCCAGCGCCATGAATAGCGGGATTGCCGGTACCGTTCGAATGGTGTCGGTGATCATTTGCAAAACACTATCGATCCAACCGCCGTAATAACCGGCCACTCCTCCAATGATCAGCGCCAGGACAAAAGCAATGAAAACCCCGATTGTCCCCACGGCCATTGACGTATTAATCGCTGCAAACGTTCGCGAAAAGATGTCCTTGCCGGTGCTGTCAGTACCAAAAAGGTGCAGCTGCCCCTTATCGGTGCCAAACAGGTGCGTATTCATCTTGATACCGAACAGTTTGTATTCGCTGCCTTCGGCGAAAAACTCCACATACCGGCGATCTTCCAGTTCTGATTTAACCTCCGTGACCCACCTGAAGTTGGTCTGAATGCTGCGAGTTCGTTCCGTTGTGTAAACAAATGGCCGTGCCGAAAACCCGTTGTCATCCCAGAATTTCGGGAGCTGCGGTGCGCCGTTCATATAGGATTCGTCACGCCCTGCGATGCTTGGATCATATGGCGTCAGGAACGGCGAAAACAGTCCCGACAGGATCAGGAAAATCAGAACCCAGGCGCCAAACAGCGCCGATTTGTTCTTTTTGAACCGTTGCCAGATCAACTGTCGTTGCGAAGCCGTAAAATACGCTTCTTTCAGTTTCTGATCGGACGTCGACATAGTTGCTGTTTGGTCTGTCATATCGGTCACCCTACTATCGAGCGCCGAATGCGCGGATCGGTCAATGCCAGGATAATATCTGTCACAAAGTTGATGGTGACGATGGACCCGGTCAAAAGGAAGATTATCGCGCCCGCTAACTGCTGGTCATTGGATCGTGCCAGCGCGTCAATCAGCAACTTACCAGCCTCGGTCAGGGTCAGGATCAGGGCGACCACCGGGAGCTCGTTGAAGATACGGTTCAAATCGAACCCCAGCGAATTGATGATCGGACTAAGCGCATGTCGCGCCGGGTATCGCATCAATAATCGTCGCCCTGTAACACCACGTGCGGCAGCGGCAGTAACGTATAACTTGTCCACCTCGTCCGACATCAATGCCCGCACCGTTTGAATGGCAAAGGCCGTGGCCGACCAGCCAAGGATAAAGATCGGAAGCCAGGCATGACCAAGGAAATCCATGACCCTTTCAAAGGACCAGGCCGCATCCCTAAATTCCTTTGAAAATAGGCCGGTTAATGAATTGCCGAACATGACCGTTGAAAATAACATGATCATCAAGGCAAGTAAGAAGTTAGGCAATGCCAGACCCAGGTAAGAAATCAGACGCAGCGAATTGTTTACAACCGCATTTTTGGATGTGGCGGCGTAGATGCCAACCGGGATGGCGATAATGTAAGCTAAAAGCAGCGATGATAGGCAAAGACCCAAGCTGATCCAGAATTTTTCGCCTAGCAGCTGGGAAATGTTAAGGCGCAGAATGCAACTGTCACCAAAATCGCCTTGAAACGCCCCGACCACCCATGTGGCCCACCGTTGAACATAAGGTTTATCCAGCCCCAGCCGGATACGCTCTGCATCCACATCAGCGGCAGTAATCACAGCACCTTGTGTGTTTTTAAATGCAATATAGCGTTCGGCGCAGTCACCCGGCACCAACTCCATCAATGAAAATACGATGAAGGAAACCAAAAGCAGTGTTAGAACTGCCAGTACAGCACGGGTTACAGCAAATTTTGCGAATAGATACATGTGTCGACCCCATCGGCATTCAAAATGACCATTTTTGGTCTTGTTATCTGTGCTGCGGGCAAAGCAAGCCCTGCCCGCAGCAAATTCAGTATTGTTAGTTCAGACCGCTTATTCTTCCAACGACCACTGGTCACCCCGATAAGGGTAGGCCCAATAGTAGTCGTAAGACGCTGTCTGGAACTGCGGTACGTTCTTAAGCGCGTTGCGGTGGAACGTTGGCGCAACAGCCATAACCGTTCCAAGGAACAACTGGCTTTCGACCATAGATTTCACCATGCGAGCACCAACTTCGGCGCTTGCATCCGAACCCGGTACAGCCGACTGGAACGCATCGATGTCTGCCGACATTTCGCCAACATACGCAGGCGGCTCAACACCACTTGCACCATTGGTTTCGATGAATTCCGCCCACAGCATACCAGAACGGTGCGCAAAGTAGTTTTCGAACGGAGCTTTGAACAGTTCGTTGTTACCCAACACGACAGCCAGCGGTTGGCTCTTGTTCCAGGCGCCAACATCCAGTTGGTTCGCTGATTGTGCAGACCGGTATTCATCCGCAGTGATTTCTTTCACTGTCGTTTTCACACCAACATCCGACCAATGCTGCGCAACAAGTTCAGTTACTTTCACTGACATACCTTGCGTTGCAAACTGGATGTTCAGAACCAGTGCCTTGCCAGATGGCAGATCACGGAAACCGTCACCATCCTGATCAGTCAGACCGATTTCGTCCAACAGACCATTGGCCTTGTCCTGATCAAACGCGATGTTGTAGTTCAACAGATCTTCGCTGATCCAAGCAGGTGCCGGCGAAAAGCCAACATACTGTGTTGGTGTACCAAGACCGAAAAAGGCTACTTCGTTGATTTCATCCCGGTTCATCGCCGCAGACATGGCTTCGCGGAAACGAATGTCCGAGAACAACGCGCGCTTTTCTTCGTCTTCGCTTGTGACGTTGAATGAGAAGCTTGGGTTAGAAATAACCGGGCGCATTTCAACGAAATAGTTACCGTTTTCCATACTGTCGAGTAGGATTGGTGCCTGTTCCAACAGCAACGACTGCGTCTTATAGTCAACTTCGCCGTTGACCATCTTCAGAACACGAACCTCGGTTTCTGTCACGAAGGTCTCATCTTGCTCATTGATATACGGAAGTTGTTGACCGGTTGTATCCACCTTGAAGTAGTAAGGATTGGCTACAAAGTGACGGCCTTCAGTGCTTTCAGAAATCACGATGTGGCTTTCCAGTGTTGGATGCGCTGCAAATGGCATACCGGCAACTTTGTCTGGGTGCGCCAGCATCGGTGTCGGCGTATCCATCCAGTCAGACGAACCAAAGTAGGCCTTGATCACGTCGTAACCTGTATCAAATCCAATGGCCTGCGCGTTGGCGTCGGCATCGGCATTGATCTCCGGATGATACTGACCCAGAAGGTGCATAGGCTGAAAACCTTGCGCATAGTGGTTGGCAAAGTGTGACAACAGGCCAGGCTTTGGTGCTGGCAGGTTGAACACAACTGTTAGCGGGTCAGGCGCATCAACGGTCATTTGTTCGCCACCAACCAATACATAGTCCTTGGTAGATGCGATGACGTTTTCGTCCAGCATTAGATTGTCATGCCAGAATTTCACATCAGCAGATGTGAACGCCTCACCATTTGACCATTTGTGTCCCTCACGCAGCGTAAAAGTCAGCTGCGTAAAGTCGTCATTCCAGGACCAGCTTTTGGCCACGTTTGGAACGATGGTTTCCAAATCATCCGAATACCGAACCAGATTCACGTGACGAATGGACATCATGTCTGATGTGCCGGCCTCGGTCGCGTTCGAAATGATGTCGAGCGTGTTGCCGTATGTACCAATCTGATCGTAAGGCACAACCACGAGCGGTTCACTTGGCAGGCGCGAAGCCAGATCGCCAAGTTCCGGGTTACCTTGAATACGGCCGTTCATAGCAGCAGCATCTGGGTTTGCGGAAAATTCCATTGAACAACCGGCAGCAGCTTCATACGCAGCCAGCTCAAATTGTTGACGGTGTTCGCCTTCGGCCACACCGGCCATATCGGCAACCGTTACTGCCGGGCATGCTGCATTCGCAGCCCCTGCAAGCACGGTAAGTGCCACTCCTGAAAGAAGTATTTTCTTCATTATAGTTCCTCTCCATTTGGACATTTTTTGGATCATTCCGGGCATATTTACCTCGACCCAATTATTGATAATTTTTTCAAACCGTGTGCAACACGACCAATTGTTGGGATACATCGCACAGGTGTTTTGTCGTGTTTATTGCTTTTTGTACCCTCCCAAGTATCTCGCAGCCACAAACGGTTATAAACCCTTGGCTTTACGATCAAAGCGCTTGGCCAGACTTGTACAAGCCAACGTCTCTGTCAACAACGACGTGCATCGCACGATCAAAATTCAGTAAAAAAATGGTTTTTCAAAGTATGTCTAAGGCCAAACTGGACAAACAATAGGTCCAAAAGCCTAAAATGAGTAACGCCCCGGTCGGAAGAATCCACCCGGGGCGTCAAATTGAGAGGTTGGTTATGGCATTTTTGAAAAGTTGGTTATGGTTTTTCGCCGCGTGCCAGGCGGGCATTGATATCTTCAATCACCGCTGGCAATTCAATCAGGCTGTCAATCACGTAATGAGCGCCCGCCTGTTCCAGAATTTTTCGGGTCTTGGCCATGCGCGCAGCAATATCTGCTTTCGACAATGTTGCTTCTTCGTCCAGCGTGTTGATGTTCATGTAGTTGGAATAGCGAACCAGCCCAACACCCCAGCACCCGGCGTTCATGGCTTCGCCAATCCCGGAAACCGTGTCATCACATTTGACCACGGATTTCACATCATCGATGCCCAGCAGATCAAGGTTCTTGAAAACCATATGTGGCGAAGGGCGCGCGCCGTTGACCACTTCGTCACCGGCAACGGTCGCATCAGGTATAACGCCCTGTGCAATCACGTCCTTCAACAATACATCAACCATCACGCGGGTAAAACCGGTGGACACACCGATCTTAATGCCGTCAGCCTGAAGGCCATCGCAGACCTTTTTGATACCGGGCAGCAGGGTGGTGTATTTGGGCAAACAGGCCAGTTGAGCCGGCACAAATTCCTTAAACATCGCGTCAACATCGTCCTGTGTCGGCGGCTTGCCTTTGATTTTTTCCCAACGTGCTGCAATGACCGGATCTTTTGTCAGCATCTGGATGTGGATGTCTTTGCGCAGACCCATGGGGCCACGGGCCTCTTCCATGCTGATCTCAACGCCCTGAGATTTGAAAACCTCAACAAACACAACCGCAGGCGCGATCACATAGGCGTCGGCCAGGGTGCCGCTCCAGTCCAGAACGGCGCATTTAATCTTGCCACGATAAGTGCGCTCGAAAGTGTATTCAGATGGTCCAGCCATGAAGGTTTCCTTTGATTTTCATGTTTCGGTAAAAGGTTAAGCGGCCAATTTGGCCCGTTCGATCAGTGCAGATTTAGGTGGCGACGCATCGTTCACCCCCATTTCAGACAGGCTTTCGCCCGCCGCGATAACAACAGCGCGCATCACGTCCCCGTCCATCTGGCCAATACAGCCAATACGGAAACTTTCGGCGACGGTAAGTTTGCCGGGGTAAATGATAAAGCCTTTGACCTTCATCAGTTCATAGAACTTTTCAAATTCAAACGCCGGGCTGTCTGGGCAGAAAAATGTCACGATTATAGGTGACAGCCAGCGATCTTTCAGCAGGGTTTCAAAACCCAGTTCGCGCATCCCCGCAACAATCACATCACGGTTGTTGGCATAACGCGCGCCACGCCCTGCCACGCCGCCTTCGGCTTTGTGGGCCTTCAATGCTTCCAGAAAAGCCACCACAACATGGGTTGGCGGGGTGAACCGCCACTGCCCGGTTTTGTTCATATGCGACCACTGAGCATACACATCCAAAGACAGCGAATGACTGCGCCCCTTGGCCGCCTCCAGCTCATCCTTGCGCGCAATAATAAAGCCAAACCCCGGTACGCCTTCGATGCACTTATTGGCGGATGACACCATGGCCTCATAGCGAATTTCATTTACATTCAGCGGGATCGCACCAAAGGCGCTCATGCTGTCCACCAACAGTTTTCGACCTTGCGCGTACACCGCTTCGGAAATTTCAACTACCGGGTTCAAAATTCCAGAGCTGGTTTCGCAATGCACCACAACAACATGGGTAATGTCAGGATCAGCCTGCAATGCCGCGGTCACTTCATCCCCACGCGGCGGCATGTAATCACCCTTGTCGATAACGGCATGATCGCGGCCCAGATATTCCAGCGTTTCCACCAACCGCTTGCCATAGGCACCGTTTGACAACACCAGAACCTTACCGTCACGCGGCGTGAAAGACGCCAGCAAAGCCTCTACCGAAAACGTCCCGCTACCTTGCATTGGCACGCAATCAAACACTCCGTCTGTGTCATTAATCAGATCCAGCAACATAGAACGCATTTCGGCGGTAACCGCGCGAAATTCGCCGTCCCAACTACCCCAGTCACGCAACATAGCCTGTTTTACAACGTAAGAGGTGGTCAGTGGGCCGGGCGTCAAAAGATAAGGTTCACCCAAATTCGGGGGCGCAATTTTCGTCTCAATATTAGACATGTTGACACCTTTTGATGGTCGAACCTGATGCTGAGTACACTTGAAAGTAATTATATGTAAAATCGTTATTTAATATCATTACATCAGTTCTATCGATAGAATGAACAGATACCTTCTACAGAAAGCTTGCTTGATGAAATATGTACAACTGCGCGCTTTCCTGAATGTGGCTGAACATGGCGGATTTTCTGTTGCCGCCAAAGCCATGGGCCTGACCCAACCCGCCGTTTCTGATCAGGTTCTAAGTCTTGAACAGGAATACGATATTTTGCTTTTTAACCGCCAACGAAAGCAAATATCACTGACCGAACAAGGGGAAAAACTGCAAGCAATTGCCCGCCCGATGTTTGAGATTGAAGCAAGAGCGGTCGAGTACCTGACCGAAGCTCGAACAATTACCACTGGTACTTTGCAAGTTATTGCTGACTCGGCCTTCCATCTGACCGAATTGCTAAGTCGTTTTCGCGCAAAATATCCCAATATTCACATTAACCTTCGCACAGGAAATTCAGTGGAAGTGGAGACAGAGCTTGCTGCCTACCGCGCAGATATTGGCGTACTTGGCTCACAAATCAAAACAGATCAGTTTTTACGCATTTCCCTTGGCACTTCACCAATTGTCGCCTTTGCGTCAGGAAATTTTTTGACGCCTTCCAAAAAGCCAATGCCTTTAGCTGAGCTTGCCAAATACCCTCTGGTGTTTCGCGAAAAAGGATCGAAAACCAGACAGAAACTGGAAGAGGCCGCTAAACAGCAAAAAGTCAGCCTGAATCCGTCAATCGTTGCCGAAGGGCGGGAAGCAGTGCGTGAAATTGTTGCCTTTGGCGGTGGCATTGGCTTTGTGTCAGACGCCGAATTTGGCCAAGATGCACGGCTAATTCGAATCCCAATTTCCGGCCCTGAAATTCCAATGGAAGAAACAGTGGTTTGCGTGCGGCACAGGTCTGAAGTGCGAACGATTCAGGCATTTATGGATATGGCGGCCAATCAGCCACCATACCAGATTCGATCAGGTCTGGCCTTGTAACTTGTTTCCGGCCTTGCCATCAGCCGTCTTTTCTTTGCCTTGAGGCACCTGAAATTCCTCATGGTAAGAACGTTCGACGTTCACATCCCACAAATCGTTGGTACTGCCGAGAATGTTTTGTGCGGCATACATTGCGGTCAGCATCGAGTGATCCTGGTTGTTATATCTGTGCAAGCCATTTCGCCCGATTGTCTGGAAATTTTCCAAACCAGAAATCCATTCCTGCAATACACCAAGCGCTTCTTTGTAGTCTTCATCATAGACAGGATACGCCTTTGGCTGGCGAATGATCGCAGCATCAATAACAGTGTCGCCTTTGGCCAGGCCTAATATCTCAAGCTCACTTGCTGCCAGTTCGCGCAGGTCTTCATCAGACATTGACCACAGGCCATCATTCTCCTGGCAGAAATATTCCATACCAATGGAAGCAGTGTCCGGATTAGGTAACATTTCAGCCGACCAGGCACGGAAATTTTGTATGCGACCTACTTTCACATCAGATGTGTGAATATATATCCAATTGTCAGGGAATGGATCAGCATGATCCAGCACCAACGTCACAATCAGGAAATCCCGATAGTTCAATCGTTCGGCGGCTTCTACTACATGGGGCGGCGGTGGCGGAGCCATGCAACGAATTAAATCGCGCAGCGCCATTGAATTTACGTAGTGGTCACCTTCAATGCGTTGAATTTCTTCGGGGTCCCCTGCAGAATTCCAGTGCCGAACATCTATTGAAGTAATGCGATTGTCATGACGATTGACGGCGATGACTTCGGATTGCATCGAAACTTCGCCACCATTTTTGCGAATTGCATCGCGGGTTTTTTCCCACATCATGCCAGGTCCCAAACGCGGGTATCTAAATTCTTCGATCAAACTGGTTGTATCGTTCGCGCCTGAAATAGCATTCCAAACCGCTTTTGGCAGCGACAGGTTTTTAATCCTTTGCGCCGCCCAATCCGCTTGAATTCTTGTAGGGGCAATTCCCCAGACTTTTTCTGTATAGGTTCGAAAAAAGTGCATATACAGGCGTCCGCCAAAGCGGTTAATTACCCATTCTTCAAAATTATTCTCTTCTTTGTAGGGGCGAATTTTCCATTTAATATAGCTAAGCCCGATACGCATGGTTTCATAAAGGCCCAGATTGGTCAGGGCATTCATAAGTTTTAGCGGGTAGTCAAAATACTTACCCCGATAAAAAATGCGGCTTTGCCGGGCGACTGTAATAAAGTCATCACCCAAAACTTCTGTCCACATGTCTTCGACTTCGCGCACCTTGGTAAAAAACCGGTGCCCACCAATATCAAATTTGTAACCATTGTGGCTGGCAGTACGGGAAATTCCGCCAACCATATCTGATCCTTCGAATACCAAAGGCTGGTAATCGTCAGATAGCCGTTGAAGCTCATAAGCCGCAGTCAAACCTGCAGGCCCACCGCCTATTATCACAACTGGAACAGTCAAAATATCGCCCTCAAGCAAAAAATATTATCCAACCCTAATCAACAAATAGCAAACAAGAATAAATTGTCATAATAACGTTCCGTTAAAGGCAACAATTGCCCAATTTGGGAAACAACACCCATACACTTGTAACATTGTTTTACGATTCTCTCCTAAAATTGCTCAATTGGTAGGTGCGTTTCCTCTAACTTATTTATTTTAAAGGGTTTTACACCAAATACATGGCGTAATACCGTCCAAGAGGATTCACCCTATCACTGAAAAAATTAATCTTCCACCGTATGAGTCGCAAATTCTTCGCGATACCGATCCCATTTGGCCCGGTCCACTTTCCCAGTGGAATCAATGCAATCAGCCGCTCCATATGCCATCGCAAAAGCATGGTGGGTGTTGTCATGTGCAAACAATCCCTGGCGACCAAAAACCAATATCCCCTCCAAGCCAAGCAGCCATTCGTCAATTAATTCAAACCGAGCTTGATAATCCAGATCATAAACCGGATAGGCGTGGCCCAACCGGCGGGTTTCACATCTGATTACGTTTGCAGTTACTGGCAAGCCAAGATCCCCAAGCCAGCCACAAAAGTGATCACCCAATTCTTCGTCAGACATAGACCACCACTTTTCGCCCGGATCACATGGCAGCTCTGCACACAAGACTGTCACCCCTTTGGGCTCAGAAGTTGCTGAATAGTTTTTTGGCTCAGACATCCGGCTAATCGGTGTCGATACTTCCGGGAAATAATGTGCGTCGTATTCTGTGAATTGGTCCGTTTCCAAAACCAGGTAAAGCAATACCATACCGCGAAATCTAATAGCTTTGGCTGCTTCAACAACGGCCGCGGGTGCCGGTGGGTCCATCAGGCTTACCAATGTGGTCAAGGGAATGCTCGACAGTATAAGATCACTTTCCTCGCGCGTCTCGACCTTGCCGTCTTTTGTGTAGACTGCCACAACACGATTGCCCTCACGCCTGATCCGGGTGATTTCAGTATTTAGACGAAAATCTGCGCCGTTGGTATTTGCAACCTCAAGCATTTCACCAGAAATTTGGCCAAATCCTTTTCGCGGATAGTAAAACCGACCCGCTGTTGCACTTCGCAACCCCGGCAACAGGCGCATCATCTTCATAAGAATTTTCCCGACCGAACCGCTGGATACACGTCGTTCAGCCAAAGTGACCGCTAACTTATCCGGGTCCAAACCCCAAAGTTTTCGAACGTAGGGAAAGTAAAAACTTTCCGAAATAGTCGGACCTAGGCCTTCATACAAGACACTAGAAAAAGATGGCTCATCAGTTGACTTACGTCGGAATTTTCCCAAAATACTGTCTGCCATCAAAGAAAATCCAAACCGTTTTGGCAGGTGAATCAAAGCATTGAGCGGCTTCAATGGAAACCCAATCCAACTTCCCCCAAGCCGAATTCGCCCGTGCCGTGGTCGCAACAACAGATCACCTTTCAGCAATGATTTAACATCTTCAATCACGGCGGGATCTGCGACGGGATGAAAACGGTGCGAACCATAATCACACTGTACACCCTCTATCTGAAAGGAAGCAGAATTCCCCCCCGCAGTTGGTGCCCGTTCAATCACATCAACCTTGGCCTGGCTGGATTTGGTTAGGGCATAGGCTGCGGCTATACCGGCAGGTCCCGCGCCAAGCACGGTAATTTTGCACCCGCTGTTTTGCGTGTTCTTCTCAGAATTCTTTTTAGATACAGTCACTGGGATAGTCCCTTAATTTAGTTTTCCGGAATTTTTACAGCCGTGCTGGAAAGTGCCAACACTACAGCGCCGATGCCCCCGGCAATATATAATACAGCCTGCCAAACCAGCCCGGCCGCTACAATTAGTGCGGCACTGGCGCCAAAACCAGACAGGTTAGCAGCCAATGCTGCCTCTCTTAGACCAAGTCCATTCAATGATATCGGCAGCACTGCAATAACCTTGGCCAAGGGCCATGCAAACATCCATTGGCCTAACGAAACGTCGGCGCCAACTCCAAGTGCCAGCCACCAGGACAACGACACCAGAACCATTTGTATCGTCATAGAAAAAGCCAAAAGCAGAGCAAGCAAGCCAGGGTTTTTGCCAATAATTTTAATAGCGCCGCCAAATTTATCTGCCAAGCTGCGGCCGGGAAGTTTGGGCACCAATTTCCAGGGTAGTGGCAACAACCAGGGCAAGGCCATAAAACCAGCTACTACGGCCAGCAACACGCCCCCGGCCCGTATCACCATCACTGTACTTTGTTCACTTTGCCCAGACAGAACAAATCCCACCCCGGCAAGCGCCAGTAGGGCCAGCATATCGATCAACCGGTCTACAACCGAAACAGCAACAATGCGCGAACCGTCTTTCACAACGGCTTGCGCCATGCCTGCCCGCACCACATCCCCACCAGCCGCCCCGGGCAAACAGAGGTTCGCCGCCAGACCCGCAAAATGTGCGCGTATCGCTTGGATCATTGGTAAGCCGCGATCAAGCAGCAACCACCATTTCAGGGCAGCCGCAATATGAGCCACAACAAACAAGCACAGGA
Source organism: Paracoccaceae bacterium (assembly GCA_965224795.1). Taxonomy (GTDB): domain Bacteria; phylum Pseudomonadota; class Alphaproteobacteria; order Rhodobacterales; family Rhodobacteraceae; genus NVTR01. The sequence continues at coordinate 1,097,052 of CBDDAE010000001.1, forward strand.
CGGACAAGAAAACAGTCGGCGAAATTGACGCAAAAGCCGTGGCAACATCCGCCAATGGCAAAAACCAAAAGATGACGCCCAGCAATAAAGCTGAGCCCAGCAATCGCACCAACCAACCACGGTATTTTATGACAAAATCTGCGAGCATTTGTTTACTAAGGCCGTAAATGCAGGCGCGAAATCATGTCCGCTATCAGTCCTAAGGACCAAATCATTATTGCTGCCAGGAATGAAAAGATGGCCGATTCACTTAGATTCCATTGAGTAATGTCATAGGCCAGTTTTACAAATCCCATAACAAAGAACACGAGCCCGGCCGGAATGAAAAACCTCAGCGGGTTAAACAAAACAGTCACCCGCAGCACGAGAATGATGAAATTCAGAAAATCAATGGGCCGAATTTTTGATTTCCCAACCCTTTTGCCATAGTCAATCGGCGTATAGATCATTCGTTTTCCGTTACATGACATGCATAATGTAATTGTGGTGGTGAATGAAAAATTCTGCGGCAGCAGCGGTAAAAACGGAATTAGTTCGCTCTTGCGAAAAACCCGCAACCCGGAATTCAAGTCATTCAAACGACGCTCAGCAAGAAATGAAGCCAATTTGTTCAACAAGTATTTAGCCGGTTTTCTGATCATTGGCACATTGCGCATTCCTGCGCCGCGATCGCCAACCACCATGTCCTGCGTCCGGCATTTTTCAAGCATGTCAGGCAGATACTTAGCCGGATAGGTACCATCCGCATCCAGGATCGCAACATATTCGTACTGGGCACGTTTAACGCCACGTTTTAGCGATGCGCCGTAACCTGAATTGATCTCATTAAAGTCCACCGTTGCACCGCTTGCTTCGGCTTCTGCGCGGGTGTTGTCTTCGGAACCATCATCAACAACAATTATCTCATATGGAATACCCATAGGGGCCAGGTGAGATTCGACATCGGCCACAGTGGCGCGAACGGCGCCCTCCTCGTTGAAGGCCGGAATTACTACGCTAAGTGAAAGCCCCTCATGTGGGCTAACCAGGGTTGTGGCCGATTTCTTGCGTTTACGTGCTTTTGTCTTCGTAGAAACTGCCATTATTTATCATCTCTCCTTCGGCGCGATTGCCGAAAATATGTTGTTATAACGATCCCTAATTTAGGGAACCTGAAGCCGATCTTTTTTTCCAAGTATATGATATTCAAACAGGCACCAAACAAAGGCGCTTGCCGAATAAATATAGTAAAACTGGTGGTACAAAAGTGATCCAGCCGCAAATACCCACCCGCCATGGCGTACCAGAAAAGCCGCAAAATCTCGGTTTAGCCATAGGACGAGCAACATCAATGCCAAAACCGCTGGCCAAATGCTGGGAACGAATATCAGACTAAATAATCCCCCGACAAAAAGCCCGGCAACTGCAGCCTTTAGTCGCTCTGCCTTGCTGGTGTTCAGGTCATTCAGTATTGGACCCTTGGAAATCATCAACCGTGACCAGGGCAATGCACGCCGAAATATATCGGTGAATATTGCATTTCGTGGGCTCCAGACTTTCAAATGTTTTCCCAGTAAATCCGGTGCCAGAATAATACGACCACCCGCCTGGCGAATACGGTAGCCCAATTCAATATCTTCAATCGAAGGCACCCGGTAAGTTTCAACATCAAAGCCACCAACTTTTCGGAAAAATTCAGCATCCAGCGCGCCGCAACCTGCCCAGAAAGTCGTGGCCTCGCGCTGCGCTATCTGATGATAATATCGGTGTGTCAGATTTTTATACCGGGAAAACCAAGGCGTACCATCCGGGGTTTCATCATAGGAACCAAACACGGCTTTGACATCCGGTTCCGAGAATGCTGCCCGGATTTTTTCAGGACCACCGAGGGCGGCAATAACATCTGAATCAACCAGCCAAAGAATAGATTTATTTGTTTGTTCGGCAGCCAAATTACGTGCCACTCCCGGTCCACCATTGGCTGGCGTAACAATAACACGGGCCCCCAATTCCCGCGCCACTTCCGCAGTGTTATCAGGCGAACAATCATCGACAACGATCACCTCCTGCACTTCACCGGCCTCAAGCATTGCCATTAACGGCTGTAAAACACGAGGCAGAAGATGTGCAGCATTATATGCCGGCACAACTACACAAATAGATCTTGCCTCTGCTGCCCCTGATTTGTTTTCAATAGTCATGTCTTTCGCCCTGTGGCAACTTTTCCGTCCTTAGCAACTGCGCTTTGGTTATTCCAAGACCCAGCAAAGTATGGCGTAAAAATTAGGCAAAATGTTGCGGCAAACGGTAAAAGCCAAATTACCCGTGATCCGTAGCGTGTGGCAGGCTGCGAAACACCACCCAAAATGAAGGCGTTCGCCAAAATACCCAATCCAATCACAATGACCAAAATACGTACCTGCCCCGGCAAAAGGCGCGGCCACAGGACTAAAACAGCTGCTACTGAGAATGAAATCCCATACAGTAATTGGTGCAGTATATTTACCGGGCCAAGCCAGGACACATCGCTGGTTAAACGCCCGTCTTCAAATCCACCGTCAGACAACCCATTTAGCGCGTCCATAAATTTTATAATTTCGGCGGACTGAAGCGTCATGTCGACACTGTTCATTTTGACCTGGACCAATGTATTTCTTAAGAACGAAATTGCGGTACGAAACGGGTATTGTTTTAGAACATCAAAGAAAAATCCAAACTGACGGTTCGCGATCTCTTTTTGTTCAGAATATTCGATAAACTGAAATGACCCCAGGTGGGACTCTCTTGAAAACAGAATATGTGACGCTGTAAACCGCATCGGATCGTCCGAGATGGACAAAGACTGAAACAGCTTACAAGTTGGGATGTCATCGCTGGGGCAATGGCTTTCCAAGTAATCATAACCAACCTGATCATGGATCAGACGGGCGGTCAGAAATGGCAAAATGGTTACTTCCTTGCCAGAATTTGAACTTACAGCGGCGCGAAATCCAAACTGTTCACCAGCCCCTACACCCAACAGCATCACTACCAACAACGGGGCGAACCACCACATCTTTCGACTATACAAAAATGCTAAAACCAAAATACATGGGAACAACAAAACCGCCATCGCAATATGGGAAATATGCACAACAATCGCTAACCCAGCCAACGAAAATGCAAATAAAATTTCCCACCACAACATGGTTCTTGAATACGCTGTAAGCGTGGCCAGCATCAGAATCAAAATAGGTGCAAAAATATCAGGCATAATAAATGCCACGTAAAACGGTAAAGAACCCAGCGACGACAGAAGAACTGTTAATCCAACACTTTTTGCAACAGACATATCCGCGAAAAAATGCCGGGCTGTGATGCGAATAGGCAACCAGATAGCTGCCAGCACCAATGCCGCATGAATCCAGGCAATAGCCTCAAGGTGGCGAAGCGAAGCAAGTCCACCAACAATCACTGAATAGACAGGTGAGCGCGTCCCCCCAACTGCACGAACCGTTTCCTTAGGGTCAAGCTCGGCAACCACCGAACCATCCAAATTTAAAGCAGCGTTTCGTACTGTCGGAATATCAAAAAAGTGGCTAAGCAGACCATAGCCCCTGTCGATGTATGAACCGGTGTCAAAGTAAAACGTTGGACCGCCATTCAAAAAATAGATGTAAAGGCATCCAACTAACGCAACAAAAAACCAGAGAACTCCTGCAACACCACCCCTAAATGCCGGTGCGGAAGACCCCCCCTTTCCATCCGTGATATTTGCTGGGCTTTCTTGCATAAGACCTGCTCACACAGCTGAATTGGATTTACTGGCGGAAAAATAATTGATCGTTGCATCCAGGCCTTCAGCCAATTTGATTTTTGGCTCCCAATTCAAATTGGCCCGGGCCAAAGTTAAATCTGGGCGGCGCTGAACCGGATCATCCTGCGGTAGCTCTTTGAAAATCAACTTAGATTTCGAACCCGTTTTCGCTATGATCTGTTCGGCCAATTCACGGATTGTCATTTCCACGGAATTCCCCAAATTCACCGGGCCAATAAATTCCTTGGGTGAATTCATCAACTGTACCAACCCTTCGATCAGGTCCGAAACATAACAAAATGAACGCGTTTGCTGGCCTTCGCCATAAATTGTTATGGGTTCATTCGCCAAAGCTTGCATAATAAAATTGGAAACAACCCGGCCATCATTTTCAGCCATACGTGGGCCGTATGTATTGAAAATCCGAGCCACCTTGATTTCAAGATCATGTTGTCGATGGTAGTCGAAAAATAACGTTTCTGCGCAGCGCTTACCTTCATCGTAGCAAGACCGCGCGCCTATCGGGTTGACGTTCCCCCAATAATCTTCGGTTTGCGGATGAACCGTGGGATCACCGTAAACCTCGGAAGTTGAAGCCTGCAAAATTCGGGCATCTAGTCGTTTGGCCAGCCCCAACATATTGATCGCGCCAATAACTGAGGTCTTGGTGGTTTGCACTGGGTCGTGCTGGTAGTGGATCGGCGACGCAGGGCAGGCCAAATTATAAATCTGATCCACTTCGATATACAGTGGAAAGGTCACGTCATGGCGCATTAGTTCAAAACGTTTATTTTCCAGCAAATGCGCAACATTTGAACGGCGACCGGTGAAATAGTTGTCAACACACAGAACTTCGTGGCCTTCTTTGATAAGCCTTTCGCAAAGATGCGAGCCCAAAAATCCAGCGCCACCTGTGACCAGAATACGTTTCATTGTTTTGCTCATTTGATTGCCAGGAAACCCTCAAAACAAAGGTACTTTTGTATTGTCATGACATCTTCGAAACCGGCCCTATCCAATAAGTCAAGATTGCCTTGTGTTGAAAAAGGTTCCAGCACGCCTTTTAGGCTTCGGGATTTTTCAACAATCTCTTCGCTGGAAAAGCCATTATTGGTTTTGAATTCATTATAAAGCTGCGAAATAATATCCTGAAAACGCGCATCTGGACCGCGAACCTTTTCGAATAATACGAATGCGCCACCCCAGTTCAGCGTCTCATATATCTTTTCAAACAGTTCCTGGCGATGGCGTGGCGGTATGAATTGCATGGTGTAGTAACTTACAATCATATCCGATTTTTCCAGATCCATTAATCTGGCATCGTCATGTAATATCTGAATTGAAGGGATATCTTTGCAATGCTCGACGGCTGCTTTCACCATTGCTTTCTCGACATCAATACCAACCCAACTAGCATCAGGTTTACCGGCATTATGCTCTGCAAGTTTTCGTAACAACTCACCGGTAGAGGTTCCAATCTCATAGATGACGCTATCATTTTTAACAAAGAAATCTGATACTTGGCACACTAGTTCGTGCCCCATCTCATAAAGCGGCACGGAAGACTTGATATGGTCAACAAACGTATTGGGAACGTCATCACCGAATGTCCAACTGGCATTTTTTGCCGAAATTTTTTGTCCTACACCCATGTGATCACCTCCTTACGCAAACGCTGCTTCTTATATCAATTTTCTGGCCAACAAAGGCAAATGTGCAAACATAGAGAAAATCCATTGCCTGCCTATAGTTTTTTGTCCACGTACAATTAAAAAATCTCTGATTGATGTAATAAAATTATGGTTTTGGGTTCTTTTTGTTGTTGAACCACTGATTAATCAGCCTAGTGACCATCAAAGGCCAATTTTCAGACCATATTATGGCAAACTACTGTTGACGAAGGACCTGAGCTAACCGTGTTTAACTTGCTTTGCGTGTTCCACCTGTTGAATAATCTCAAAATATTTTTCCATTGCTACGTTTTCCGTCCAATATTGAAGATATGCTGCTTTCGCCTTTTTTCCCATATTGGTTGCAATTTCTGGCTTTTGCGAAAAAGAAGTTAGCGCCTGATTCAATGATCCCCGATCGTTAAATAGCTGACCACCACCGGACATCCTGATAATTTCAGGGAATGGACCTAGATCGCGGGCAATTATCGGCGTGCCTTCTCGAAAAGCTTCCAAAACAACCAATGGAAAAACCTCATAGCAAAGCGACGGGGTTAAGACTGCAATCGCGTCGCGATAAAGCGTTCGCAGTTGCGACATATCCTGGCGGCCAAGGAAGCGAATGTTCTTGGCCCCCCCCGACATCTTCCGAAGCTCATTTTCAAATTCTCCGGCCCCGGCGATTAGTAGATCTGCCTGAATGCCATCAACAAACTGCGGAATGATATCTTGAAGTCCCTTGATCGTTTCTAACCTACCAGCAAACAAAAAATATGGCCGCCTATTTTGGCGTTCCTGATACGTTGGGCTGGCTTCATCTAGTAGGAAAGATGGTACGACAACCATTGGCCGTTTAAATCCAAACCGGCGATGATTATCCGCCGCAGATTGGCTAAGGGTCATAAAGACATCTACATTGTCAGCCATTCGTTCAATCAAGCCTGTTGCCCGCCATAACTGGGGGGGCCGCCCACTGCGTATTACGCAAGAAATACAGGATTTTTTCTTACATAACTCACGTCCATTTTTCCAAAGAGTATGGCTTGGACATACCAGCCAATGTTCGTGGGCTGTATGCAGCTTTATTCCTGTACCGACCGCCCAAATCCCAGGCCCCCCAACCAACGAAATATTATGGTAATGAATGACGTCAAATCTATTCGTCAGCAACGCCTTCAACTGGTTTCGATGCGTTGTCGGTCTACCCGTCTGCTGAACCCCAAGTGAAGATAGTAAAGCACTACGCCCCGTTAGCCGCCGCACGACAATTCCATCATCTTGTTCGACTATTATTTCAGGTTTATCTTTGGCCAAGGTCAGATAGCCGTCTGTATCGTGAATAACCTCTACATAATGTCCCCTGGCAATTAGTGCCAAAGCCAAGCGCTTAATATAAATACCGTCCCCGCCAAAATTGTATGGCGGATAAAATGTTGTAACCAAAGCAATTTTTAACGGTCGCATTTCTTTATTCATCCGGGTTACCACGGCATATTAAAACGTGTATTTCACCGTCCGCAACAGTGGCAGGAATTGCTTTCTTTTCAATGCAGGACTTTAAGATCAGTGCCCATATAGCCCGTCGGCCAAATTCTACATACCTTTGAAAAGTATAAACCAGAACAAATTCGTCGTTATTGGTCTGAATTGCTAAAAAATCTAAATCTGTTTCGATCTTGTCCCATTCGTTTCCCAGATAGCGGTTAAATGGCAGTTCTGATGTCTTTGAAATTAGAAAAACTGGTGCCCCATTTCGCAGCTCGTCAATGGTTTGTTCTGCAAATTGATAGTCTTGTTTTGGAATGTCTGAAACCTGCCAAATTGCGCCCAGAGAACCCGCGGAAATTGCAAGTATCAGCACCCAAAACAACGGGCGACTTGCCTGAGGGCGATCAAATTTTTCAAGCAATGTGTTGGAAATAATAGCAACACCCCTGACCGCAACCAGCAAAAGGAACCCAGCCATGAAAAAGAAAAACCTTGGCCTTGTCGGTCTTTCCAAAATTGTTGTCACCAGCACAAATATCGGGATCGACAGAACAAACATGGCTGTAAACCAAGGCGTTTGATGCACGTAGCTAAATATACCGACCAGAAACACCACACCTGCAACCGCCACAGGTATCCAGCCGCCATAGGCGCGGCTTAGTTCGTTTGCCGCTGCAATAGCTGCCCAAATTCTGGGTGTCGCACTAGTGGCCGCATTGCCGGCGGATACCCCTGCACTGTCATCTTCTACAAAAAACTCTAGTACGTCGGCGGACATTGGGTAGTACATGGCCAGTGTAACCAGTGCCGCCAATAAAAACCCAAACACCGGCAGCGCCAGATCAGCCGCCTTTTTGTTCGAAGACTTGGAAAACAAATAATACCCTAGCAACACAATAGCATGGGATACTGCCACCAAAACCATCGTCATATGCGTGTAGGCAGCAAGTGCTATACACAGCACATAGACACCCATTCTCTGCGCCGTTAGCCTGTGTTCGTTCAAGGCATTTTGCAACATTCCGACACCCACCAGCGTCAGAAACAGCATAATCGTATACCCTCGGGCGTTTTGTGAAAACCAAACCGAATGGTACATGACCGCCAATAGCAAAGACGCAGCCAGTGCCTCATGGCGCGGCGCATATTTGCACCCAAGCCAGTAAAGCGCTGGAACGGAAGCCGCCCCAAACAATGCCGCTGGCAAGCGAAATGCCCAATTAGATTCACCAAAGACCAAAATAGAAATTTTAGCCAACAACGAATAAAGTGGGTGATCATTATCACTGGGAAAAGAGGATACTATATCTACGAGCGGGACTCGAAGTGATTGTACCAATGTAGCAATCTCATCGTACCAAAGGGGGGCGTTCAAATGGTACAGCCGCAAAAGCAATGCCAGAATAGTGAGCCCAGCCACAGTTGAAAAATTGGAATGTGGTTTGGTTTCAAACATGGGTTTCAACCCTGTCCTTGGATTGGACGTCCAAAACACTCTGATGCATCCAATCAGCATCCACTTGATCCATCCGTCTAACCAAATCTTCTTTGCCCAGATCAGAAAATAACTGTTCAACTTTTCCACCCTGACCTGGATAGTAGTCTATCCCGACCGTACCCAGACCCTGAGAAAGACAAAATATTGAGGCGTGAAATCGCATGGTTATAGCTGAATCCAACTGGCGAAGCAGGTAAAGCATACCGTCCACATCCGGGTCGGCTTCAAGCACTTGCATATCAGCTCTGCCCTGTAACAGCTTTTGCAAGCGGTAAGCAGATTCCAGATCCGAGCCACCCAGTTGAATTGGATTCATCGGGAAGAACACGAAGACAACCGGCCTATCGCTTTGCTTACCAATCGCAATCATGGCTTTCGCGCACTCATTGAAAAACTGTGTCTCGGCATTTTGGGAGAAATCAGCGCCCTTCACAGCCCAATCATGCCGGATAGGGCGAATATTCAACCCAATGAGACGGGGTTTTTTAGTGGTGTCCATAATACCATCAACTGCTGATTTCTCTTTTTCAGTCAACAGTGTCAGCTCTTTTCGGCTAGCCAGATAGTCAAACGCCGGATCATGGCCAATATTTATATCCAACCCCGCCAATACGGAATCCTGAGCAGCCTTTTTTGTTCGTACGGAAAACACGCTAGCGTGACCCGCTATCTGATGCGCAATCCAACGGGAAGTTTTACGCTTAAATGGTCCAACTCCTACATTTCGTACCAGAAACGGCGTGTTCATAGCCGCAGCCAAACGTGCAGATTTCAAATGCATCACCAACATTCGAGGCAAATCCATTAGCGGACCCCCGGCAAATACCAGCGCATCATTTTGCGCCACTGCGTGCGAAATCTCCCTATGGCCGTATGGCTCAACGGTTACTTCAACCGGTGTTTCAAGTTTCGCTGCCAATCGCAGGGTATGTTGTGGTCGCTTGCTCATAATGGTTGCGCGGGTTGTGCCAAAATCTTGGTTTAGTCCCAACAGGACTCCCCCCAAGATAGCAGCATCCCCCACATGCTCACCGCCATAAGCCCCGATCAGAGTCGCTGAAGCAAAGCTATCGGGCACTGGGGTCGACTTGTCGTGAGACAATAATGCACCCGTACCATGGCGCAACAAAGCAAACAAATCAGACAATACTGATGAAGGGTTTGGTTCAGAAGGCGGACTTTTCTTCAAGAAAAAGTGGTTGAAATCATTGATAAACTCAGTTTCTCGTGGATCCAGCCCCTGTGAGGATTGCATTTCAGCAATCAGGCCATTGTCACGGGCCAGGCGAAACAAGCCTTCCAAATGAAAAACCGTTTGCGGCTCAACCGGAACAACAATTCCGTCACCGGCTTTCAGGTCCGCCAGGGCGGCACTTAAAGGATTACTACGCCCGGCGATGTGGTCGTGGACGCGCACCACTTGATCACATGTTAATGTGACTTTTTTCATGTAAGCGCCTTTTGCAGGCGTGCCGTCACAAGAACTTCAAAGTCTTCGTCGCGATGGTTTAGATGTTCAGGTAACAATTCCTCAGCTGCCAAACCCTGCAAAAAGCTACAAGCCGACATAACATTTCCAAATGTATCAATTTCTATGCCCGCTTTTGGCCAGTATTCCGCAACCATTGCCCCCAAAGATTGTGATGTAAAATGCCAATATTCGCCCCAAGGGTCACGTCCCAACCTGCGGCCGATTTTTGCTATTCCAGCCGTTGTCACCAAGGCAACGCCACCCGGTTTCAAAACTCTGTGCAGAGTTTCTAGTGCCCGGCGGGGTTCATATATCATCTGAATAGTTTGGGTGAATATTACACAATCGAAGGAATTATCCGGAATATTTGGCGCATCTGTCAGGTCACCAACTAAAGTGGCCTGGGGATTTCCTTCAACGTAGTGCAACACGTCGGTCTGCAAGACATCATGCCCATATTTTTCAATATAGGCCGGATCCCCAAGTTCCAAACAACGACCTGTAATATCGGCTTTGTGCCGATCTAAAAATGCTTCGATATAGTACCGGTCAATGGCTTGCCCACGATCAAACCCAAAGACATCGGAAACCGGATTTAACCTGTCAAACCCGCCAAAATCAATGGTACCGGCTCTGGGCCATTGCAAGCGGTGCTTGCGCCTTTGCGAAGTAAGCTGGTCACGCATGCGTTGCGATAGAATTGCCTTCGCCGCACGTCGTATGAATGTATCCATGCTCATTTGGAACGCCCTTTCCGACATTCCCAATTCGCTGCAGATGAATTGGATGTGCTGTTTCGGATCAAAACTGACTCCAGGGTTTGGCAATCAACGCACGTGCTTTACGTAAAGCTTGCCGTTTTTTTAGGTAGACAGAACCACGCCCTTCCAAATGACGTCGCCATTTACTTGGGTTTTGGAAATAAAACATTTCCAGACGTGGCAAGTCAAAAATATCTGAACCTTCTGTCGCCTGTCCCAGCCGGGTTCCTACGGACGTTTTATACTGCTTCGCTATTTCGCCTCGCACAGCCGTGTTTGTTAAGCCATAGGGCGGGGCAAAATGAACAACCTGTCTGCCAAGTCTATCCTCTAGCTCTTCCCGGGATTTACACAGTTCACAATCAAGATCCGTTCGCGACAATGATTGCAAGTCGCGGTGTGTCACCGTGTGGCTCCCAAATATTACACCTTCATCAGCAAGGGCACGGATGGTGGGCCAGTCCATCAATGGGCGCGCAGGGCTATTGGCACCACGCCAATTTTCCTTTTTGCCAACATGTGCTGTCGGCACGTATACAATCGGCTTGAATCCAAAATTCTTCATCACCGGCCAGGCCACATCAACGAAATCAACAAAAGCATCATCAAATGTTATGATCACCTGGTTTTGGTCGCAAATACTTGCGCCATTCTTTCGGCCAAACAAAGTGTCCAAAGAAACCACGGCTGATCTTGCGGCGCTGATTTGTTCCATTTGACTTGCGAACACATCCGGTGGGATGGATGTCGGCCCTTCAGCAGTAGACACGGAATGGTACATCAAAATGTCTACCCTAGGATTGGCCATAGCTAGTTTTCCTTCAGCTTATTCGGTCGGGAAATCCAGGAAATCGTTTGTTCCAAGCCTTTTTTCAGATCAGTATAAGCTAGGAACCCAAAAGCTTTTTGCGCAGCAGTGCCCGACCCAGAAGAGGATTGAACATCACCTGCTTTGGCAGCGGCCAATTCGACTTGGATTTCAGTATTCATGCATTCGGAAATGGTTTTTACCAGTTCACTGATTGAAATCGATTTTCCCGTACAAATGTTGAATACAGCGCCCTTGCAAGTCGCAATATTTTCCATCGCAAGCGCAAGCGCTTGCACGATATCCCCAACATAAATAAAATCTCTGGTCTGCGATCCGTCGCCAAAAATTGTAACCGGTTGTTTGGCCAGCCAGCGTTCAAGAAATATTGTAATCACACCAGAATACATTGATCCGCTGACTTGCCTTGGCCCATAAACATTAAAAAACCGCAACCCGGTCGCCTGTAGGCCGATCGCATCCTGCATCGCTGTTGCGTGAAGCTCATTTGACAGCTTATCAATTCCATAACCTGAGATTGGCTGCGTCGGCATATTTTCCGTAAGCGGAAGCGAAATCGGGTTTCCATACACGGCTGTCGAGCTGGCATAGACCACTGGAATATTGGCTCTCGCGGCTTCCTCAAAAACCGTAAGGCAGCCCTCTAGATTTGTTCGCGAAGAACTGGCCCAGTCCTGAGCATACGCCTGAATGGAAGCAACAGCCGCCAAATGGAAAACGCCGTCGCATCCTCTTAAAGCTGCGCGCATTGCAACAGAATCCGTAATATCCGCTTCAATCAGCTGTATTTTGCAGGCCGCTAAGTTTTCGCGATTGCCTGTAGATAAATTATCATAACCGCGTACTTCATGCCCTAAACCGCAAAGGTACTCGGCCAGATGCCCGCCGATAAAGCCCGCTGCGCCTGTTATCAAGAATACTGCCATCTTTTACTTATCCACTTTGCTAGAAACTAGGCCAAAAATTCGAACTGTCCGCATTAATTAATATCCACTGTAAAGCACAACTTGCCGCCAATTTAACTGCCGGGTGCTGCCGATCAACAGTTTGTCTTGGGAAGTTGTCAGGCCGTCGCCAATAAGGCCTAATCACTGTATTTTGTTGCGGGATCGTCTCACATCAACAGAAAACATGGGTATTTTTGCAATGATTTTGACATTCTTGGCCGTTACAGCCAGCACAACTTCTTGAAAAGCAATGCAAAAGCCCAGAAATTGCAAATATAGCACCCCCACCTGTCACAATTCAGGAACAAATGAATCATTCAATCCAATTGCCAGTTATTCTTATTCTAACATTCAATTGCCTGAAATTTGCGCAGCCGATTTTTGGGTTTCCTTGGGTCCTGAATCCATTTTTGAGTAGGCTAAATATTTTATTTCAGTCACCAGCTTGCGATCCACGATCAGCCCAATCAAATAATACAGAACAAATACAGCGGTAAGTTTCAATTCCCACGGGATACTGCCGATACTTTTTGCTACGGCAAGTAAAATCACAGCTACAGTCATAGGGCGTACAATTTGGGACACAAATTTGAATTTCACGCCATGGCGGTTGCACAAAACAATCGCAAGCGCCCAAACGGTTGCAGTGGCAGCCACAATGGAAATAGCCCCCCCAGTCGCGCCAAAATTCACGATCAGAATGCTTCCTAGCACCACAGAAACTGCCGATCCCGCAGCACCAGAAATAAATACTGCATTTGTTTGACCCATTGCGGTAAGAATCCAGCGATGGTGGCCCGACAAAATATGCAATGGAAACACGAATATCAGTATCGAAAGAACGGCACCCGATCGGTGGTACGCTTCGCCAAATGTAAGTGAATATATTTCGGATCCATAACCTGAAATAAAGATCACCGGACCAAACACAGCCCATGCCACGACTTTAATGGATGCAAGATTAAGGTGTACTAACTGTTCGCCACCCTGCTCCAACCTACGTATCAGTGTTGCGTACAGGTTGAAATGATAGGTATAGGAAATTGATTGTAGTGCCAGAACAATCCTCTGCCCCGCGGAATAAAACGCTGCCTGTTCCAGGCCCGAAACATTGGCAATCAATATCGGTGGGAAGTATTGAACTACCCCCCAAACTATACTGTTCAATCCAAGTGGCGCAGCCTTAGCAACCAAGACTTTAAACCGGGGCCAACTAACCTTGGATAGTATTGAAAAACCCGACCTGGTCTGAAACCAGACGAAAAAAGCCATCCATACAGCCACAGACAACAGTTCGGCCAGACCTAACCAAATAAGATCGTCTGGGCTTGCAACCAACACCACAGTTAAACCGGCCATGACCAGTATTCGTAAAAGCTGCCCCAGAGCGACATTGTCCAGACTTTCCAGGCTTTGCATTAGCCATTCCTGCTTATAGGAATTTAGTAATATGGTCGTCGCAAACAGACTGCCCAAAATCCGGGCTGTTTGGTCCTCAGTGCTGACAAATATCCCCAAAATGACAACTGGTGTTACTATTAGGGAAAACACCCCACGAATGGCCGGGATTTCATTTACAATATTGTCGTTCTCACTAGAGACCATGCGTTCGCGCACGCCCACCCGACCCAGGCCAAAATCCACAAAAATAATAGCAAAACCAGTGATCGCTAATAAGTATTCAACCATGCCGTAGTCTTCTGGGGGCAGAATTCTGGCAAGGTAAACAAATAGAAAAAAGCCGACGACTTTTGAAATAAACTGTCCGCCAGCAAGATAGAAAAGATCGCGAATAAACTGAATGTCAGGGTTGCGAACAATCGCAACAAATTGCTTTATCAAAGGCCCCAGCAAACTACAGTATACCTTTCAATGGGGCCATCCAGGATGGGTAATAGCAACCACGAACAAATTCTGTGCCCCAGATATCGCGAAGCTGCGTTAATTGATACATCTATTGTCGTAAACTTGGTTGGGTATTAATCTTGGATTCTAAAATTGGCCCTATAGCGGCGACATGAAAACATGGCAGAAATCCTATCAGCTCGGAACAAACAGGTTAAATGTGGTGCCCAAATTCGGCGTGCTGGTCCAAGACAGATTCAGCCCAACATTCTTGGCAAGCTCTTTCACAATCGCTAAGCCCAACCCCGAACCGGACGAGGCTTCGCCTTTCACATAAGCTTCAAACATCGCCGGGCTATCGCCAGTTTCCGGCAGGCTTTCTGAATTGGACACCGAAAACTGAAAACCTTGTGCCTGATTTTCGGCGTGAAAAGAAATTTTGCCGTTTGCCGTGTGCTTAATCGCGTTAGACAAAAGATTACTTAATATTCGCGTGACAACCAAAGGCTGTACGCAAAGCTGCGCCTCTTGAATCGCAACTTCAAAACCCAGCCCTTTATTCTCTGCCTCCATTCGAAACATCCGCTCCAGAGTACTTGAAATAACTCCGGATGAGACCATTTCCCGGTCACCAAACTGGTCACTTTGGGTGGGTGTTTCGCCGGTCTGGGCGTCCTGTTCTCCAGTATAACTTGCCGCCAGTTGGTCAAGATATTCAAATGCTGAATTCAATTGCTCCTGCACATCGCGCGGCTGATCCTTGGTCACGACCGCCATTGTAGCGCGTAGCGACGTTATGGGTTGACGAATATCATGTGAAGCTGTTGCCAGTCGCATGTTTTGAATGCGTGCCGCTTCGCGGGCACGGGCGTATTTCTTTTCGCTTTCCAATAAAGCCAGGTTCATCTTTGCCTCGCTTTTGGCACTGCTAAGAGAATTTCGTAAAATCCTATCGCGCTCAGACAGGATCGAGAGAATGTAGCGGGTGAAAAACAGGATGAAAAACCCGATCACACCAATCATCGCTATCCGAACAATGAATATCGTATCAAGCCCTTCATCTAGCTCGCCAAAAACCAAAATCACTACCCCTGCCAGCGCCATGACCAGGACGAAGGCCAAGCCATTGCGCGCCACCCGCACCGTCGGGCCATGCATCGCGCGAAAGGATAAGATTGGGACGCCGTGTGAAAGACAGGCAAATGCAGCCACCGCATAAAATTCAAACGGAACATTTTGGATGGCTACCTGCGTTTGCGCGAAGGGCAACAATAGGATCAAACCGGCCGCGATAAAGTGCAACACGCGTATTTTTTCCAGCCGATTGCCTTTGCTTATCGACAGTCCCGACAGGATCAAATGCAGGCTGGCCAGAGCAAATCCCGAATATATCAGTGTGACAGAGTCAATTTGTAAGCCAATCCAAAAAAGCCCGGTGGCGTCCTGTTCAAAGAACGCGAACCAAATAAAACTAAGGATCGTAAGGCCAACATAAGCCGCCCATAATTTTAAACGTAGAGACAGTGAAATTACTAACAGTATCAATAGGATTGAAAAAAATGCGGCGTAAAGCACGATGGTTTCGACAACTTCGTCAAAGTTGAATATCAATGCTGATATCTGTTCCTCACTACGCCCCGGTAGGGCGTCGTAATCGTCATCATCCGTACCGGCCAAAACCTGCGAGACACTGGCGATCGCGAAGATTATGCTAGGTGAAAGCCGGCCAATATATCGCTTCCAACTTGTGATTGTTTGATCGCATTTCATGGTCTAGCCTCTTGTTCAAAGGTTTTTGCACTAGGTTCTCACTATGCAGTGTTTTAGCGCAGTTATTGCAGACGATCATCAAATTGTTCGCGCGGGCTTTCGCTTCGCGCTTGAAACCCCCGGCACAATTGACACCCGCAAGATCAAGGTGGTGGCCGAAGCCGTAAATGGCTTAGAGGCCATCGAGATGGTGAAATCCCACCAGCCAGACCTGTTGCTTTTGGATGTATCCATGCCCTTGGCCTCTGGTGCCGAAATATTACTGGACATCCAGCGTTGGAGCCCGAAGACCAAAATTGTCGTGATCACCGGGGTCACATCCGTGGGTCTGCTAAGCAGCATTGTCGCCGCTGGTGTCGATGGCTTGTTCTCAAAAGCCTCGGATAACACCGAATTATTCGCTAAACTGCCGCTGATCTTGCATGGCGGCAGGCATATCGAAAGTAGCTTGACCGCCCTTTTGGAAAATACCGCCCCGATAGGTGACCTGACTCCGCGCGAACGCCAATCGCTGAACATGATCGTCGCCGGCAAAACAAACCCCGAGATTGCCAACATGATGGGGGTAAGCCCAAAAACTGCTGAAAAGCACCGCGCATCCTTGATGCAAAAACTAGAGGTGAATTCGGTTGTTGGGTTGATGTCCAAAGCCCTGCAAGAGGGACTGATCGAACAACACGGGCATTTGTAACTGGTACGGAACATTTCAGCTTCCTTGTTTTGCATGACCTGGCCACGTTGAATGCACCAATGGGCTTGCGATTTTTGCCTGCCACATTGATGCATTTATCTTACCGCTCTAAGGCGATGTCAGCAGGGGCGTCTAGTCGGCCATCCAGTTGATAGTCACCGTTCCGCCTTCCCAACCGGTCAGGTTCATGCTGCTGGAACCAACATATGTCATAACACCGGCGAACTTGGCTTTGATGAAATCGAACTGGACATTGCCTGCGGCAACATTGGTGCAAGCCCGGGTGCCGCCCTCAGAGTTCAGAACCGCGCCGTTTGAAAAATTCAGGGCCTTCGCCCACATTCCACTAGTTGTTTTCAGGCACAAAAGTGTGGGACCAGAACCTGAACCGGGGGAACCCACTACCCGGATGCTATCGCTATCCGCAGTCTGAAGCGATGAAGGTAGCGCCGTGCGGTTGTTGCTTACTTGGATGGGTTGAGCGGTTTGAGTATTCCCGCTTGAAGCTTGGTTATTCCCAATCTTTGCCGCGATGGCGGCGGCCGCGATTGCTGCCAGTATCTGCGCAATTTCTCTTTCACCGGCTTGTGCTTGCGTCGCACCAAAACTCATATTTGCAGCAAGTGCCACAACGGTCAGGGATTTCACGATATTGTTGGAAATTTTTGTGGTTTTCATTGTTTCTCTCCATCTGATGATTAGGAACGGGATGTCCCTTGTTGATGAATTCACAATGCCAAACCGCAAGCCGTGCCGTTATGGGGGAAACACCCCATTCGAAAACCCAGTGTATAACATGCGAACAAATATCTGCTTCATGCCGATGAGCTAATGACTACACACCAGCCGCAACCATTGAGCCGCGATGCCAGATCCCGCGAACACAATGACACAGGGAAATTCCCCGGGCATAGGAAAAGGGGCGGGCTGTGTGAACACACAAAACTGCTACAAATCTAGGGGCACCTAAGTAAGCCAGCAATTGAATAATGATGCCCGTGTATCTTATTGGTGGAAAAATGGGGGACGGACTACAGCTGAGAACAGCAAGTATTTTCATTAACATGTTAGATGCAGGGAAATTGGTAGCGGAGGAGGGACTTGAACCCCCGACACGCGGATTATGATTCCGCTGCTCTAACCACCTGAGCTACTCCGCCAGAAGCGATTGGCGTGGTATGCGAGCATAGCACTGCGGTCAAGAGTGAAATTTTTAAAGTAGGTTTGTTATTATGCATATTAATTGACTGCGCTGGCAGACGTTTTGGCAACTTTCATACCGAAGACAGTTATGGTTCCGATTTATATGAAGTGTTAAAAGTACCTATTGATACAAATGTCAGGGTTACCGTTTTGAACATTTTAACTGCATTACAAAGACTGATCGGTCCGAAATATGTGCTAATCGGAAGCGATGCAGCGGTTTACGGCAAGGATTGGATGGGGGTCTATGTTTCCCAGCCCCTGGCTGTATTACGACCAGCCGATACCACCGAAGTGTCCGAAATATTGAAGCTAGCCAATGAAACAGGGACCGCCATTGTCCCGATCGGCGGCAATACTGGCCTGGTGGGCGGTACATATGCTCCGGATGCCCTGATGTTGTCGTTAGATAGATTGAACAAGATAGTCGAAATAAAACCTGACTCCCATGTCGCCATCGTCCAGGCGGGCGCAATACTTTCAAACATACATGCCGCCGTAGAGGAAAAAGACCTGACCTTCCCGCTTTTTTTTGGCGCGCGCGGCTCTGCAATGATCGGCGGCGCCCTGTCCACAAATGCTGGCGGATCAAACGTCCTGCGATACGGCAATACCCGCGCGCTTTGTCTGGGTTTAGAGGTAGTACTGGCCGACGGGCGCATCATGAACCTGATGAGCGAACTGCGCAAAGACAACACAGGCTATGACCTGAAAGACCTGTTTATCGGGGCTGAAGGTACGCTTGGGGTAATCACGGCGGCGGTTCTAAAACTTGTGCCCCGGCCCCGTGAATATGCAACAGCTATGGTTGCCGCCACCTCATTGCCCGCAGCACTGACAATGTTGAACCGCCTGCAAAAAGCCACCGGAGGCATGGTGGAAGGCTTTGAATATATGCCCCGCACCTATATGGCCTGTTTGCTGAAAAACCGGCCCGATCTGGTGCCGCCGCTTGGCTATGACCAGGACACCACAATATTGGTTGAGCTTGGTGCCACGGCGCCCCGCGATATCGGGCCAAATTCAGATGGTTCTGTGCCTGTGGTTCAACTGCTGGAAGGCATTCTAATGGAGATGATTGACGCCGATCTCGCCAGCGACGCGGCGGTGGCAAAATCCAGCCATGAGCGCCAAAAGATGTGGGCCATCCGCGAAGCTGCAGCAGAGATTACCCTGGGGCGAATGCCCTATGTGGATACCGACGTTGCTGTTCCTCTGGATCAGGTCACCAATTTTATGCAAACTGCGCTGGCACAATTAAAGAAAATTGATGCCAGGGCCGAAACCAATACTGTGGCGCACCTGGGGGACGGCAACCTGCATTTTACGGTCTGGCCCAGTAGGGATGACCCAAAGCACCATAAAACCATCCGCACCATGATAGATGATCTGGCCATTGAACTGGGTGGGTCTTTTTCTGCCGAACATGGTGTGGGGCTAACAAAAAAGGCGACATTGGCGACCGGAAAAGACCCGGTGGCCTATGCCCTGATGCAAACCATCAAAAAAGCACTGGACCCGAATGGGATCATGAATCCGGGAAAAATCCTTCCCTAGTGCCAGTCAAAAAAGCCCGGCCCGGCCCGATCAAGCAGCAATTTTGCAAGCCCCTGCCCGATTTTCGCGCCATCTTCAATTGGCCCGGTAATCTGGTCGATTTGAACTTCTGACCCATCCGGGCGCAAGACTTCGCCGCGCAACCGTAGCTGCCCGCCTATTAGGTCGGCCAAACCGGCAATGGGCGTTTGGCATGATCCATCCAACGCCGCCAGGAACGCCCGTTCCGCCGCCAGTACCTGCCCGGTTTCACAGTGCTGAATACCTTCCAGCAGGCCCGCAACGCTGGCGTCACCCTGACGCCGCTCAACCCCAATAGCGCCCTGGGCGATCGCTGGTAAAATGGCATCCGGGTCAATTGGCGCGCGCGGCACTTCACCCAGACCAAGCCGGTTCAAACCTGCCATGGCCAGAAACGTTGCCTGCGCCACACCGTCCTGCAATTTCTTCAACCGGGTCTGAACATTTCCCCTGAATTCAACAACTTGCAGGTCAGGGCGGCGATTGAGTAGCTGGGCTTTGCGCCGAATGCTTGAGGTGCCAACAACAGTGCCCGCTTCAAGATCATCAAAACCGCGCCCATCCAGCGACACCAGCGCATCACGGCAATCTTCGCGCGGCAGGTAGCAATCCAGCGCCAACCCTTTGGGCTGTTCAACCGGCATATCCTTCATGGAATGCACCGCAATGTCGATGGCGCCGCTTAGCAGATCATCCTCAATCTCCTTGGTGAACAGACCCTTGCCGCCAAGCTCTTTCAACGGGCGATCCTGCACGCGGTCACCGGTCACCGAAATCACCACAATTTCAAAGGCCGTTTCAGGCAGATCAAACGCCGCCATCAACCGCGCGCGCGTTTCATGCGCTTGCACCAGCGCCAACGGTGATCCACGGGTGCCAATTTTCAGCGGCTGATCTGGTGTCGGTAAATTCATTGTCATATCTGACTGAATACTTGCGACGCATGGTCCTGACAACCACCCAATGGGTTGACAAATTGCTGCAGGCAATTGACCACCGGGGTATTCTGACAGGGGTTGAATATGGCTGAAACGAAAACAATATTGCGGGCTCTGGCAGGTGAGACATTGCCGGTGCCGCCAATCTGGATGATGCGTCAGGCCGGGCGGTATCTGCCGGAATACAAAGCTACCCGCGCCAAGGCCGGGGATTTTCTGTCTCTGTGCTACAACCCCGATCTGGCCGCCGAAGTCACCCTGCAACCGATCCGTCGCTACGGCTTTGACGCCGCGATCCTGTTTGCCGACATCCTGCTGGTGCCCCAGGCACTGGGGGCTGATCTGTGGTTTGTATCAGGCGAAGGCCCGCGGCTGTCCACCATCACCACACCCGGTGGTGTGACCGCGCTAAAGCCAGTGGATGCAATCCACGAAACCCTGTCACCGATCTATGAAACCATCAAAATCCTGACCCGCGAACTGCCGGATGACACCACGCTTATCGGTTTTGCCGGTGCGCCCTGGACTGTCGCCACCTATATGATCGCCGGGCGCGGCACCCCGGATCAGGGGCCGGCTCACGCGCTGATTGCCCAGGATCGCGCAACGTTTGAAGCGCTGTTGGCGCGGATCACAGAGGCCACTATTTCCTATCTTTCCATGCAGATAGAAGCAGGGGCAGAAGTGGTGAAACTGTTTGACAGCTGGGCCGGCTCACTGAAAGGCACGGACTTTGACAAATACGCGCTGGCCCCTGCCATTCAAATTATCAGCGCTTTAAAAACCAAACACCCAAACGTGCCGATCATCGCCTTCCCACGCGAAGCCGGGGATCGCTATATCGGCTTTGCCAAGGCGACCGGTTCCGACTGCGTGGCGCTGGATAATTCGGTTTCGGCCGATTGGGGCGCGGCAAATGTGCAGGTAGATGGCTGCGTACAGGGCAATCTCGCGTCCCATCACATGGTCACTGGCGGACAGGCGTTGGTGGACGAAACCAAGCGCATCGTCCAGGCGTTTTCCGGCGGCCCGCATATCTTTAATCTGGGCCATGGCATCACCCCGGACGCCGACCCGGACAACGTGCAGGCGATGATTGACGCGGTCCGTTCATAGCGCTGATCTGACAATTAACTTGATCTACAGATAAATATCACCTATATTATTTCTGTAGAAAGGCGTTATCATGGCAATTATCACCCAACTCCACCCTGCCCCGTCCGAGGGCGCGATCCTGTCCAAGGCCGGATTTCGTGCGGCCAAAGCACTTGGGCTAAGCCAGAAAACCCTTGGCGATGTGATCGGGGTCAGCAGTGCCACGGTGTCGCGAATGAAAGATGGCGGCTTTGCGCTGAACGGCAAACCGTTTGAATTGGCCAGCTATCTGATCCGCATTTACCGGTCACTTGACGCAATTGTCGGCGGTGATCGGGCTGCAATGAAATCCTGGATGGCCGCCAATAACCGTGATCTGCGCGGCGTGCCAAAGGGGCTGGTAGTCAACAGCGCCGGGTTGATCAATGTGATGAATTATCTTGATGCGCAGCGCGCTCCACTCTGAACCTTATACCGGCACCGTCTGGCGGATGGTTGAAGGGCAGCATCTGGTGTCGACCATGGCGCTGGTGGATAGTCTGCAAGAGCAAAAACTTTTAGAAGAAATCCTCGAACGCTCCAAACCCCCTGTTCCAATTGAATGCCAGCATCTGCATTACCTGATGGCCGCGCCGTTTCGTTACGGGCTGTACCCGGTGAATTCGCGGTTTCGCCGACGCGGGCAAACGCCGGGGGTGTTTTATGCAAGCGAGGCGGCAATCACGGCTGCGGCTGAAACAGTGTGGTCGCGGCTGCGGTTTTTCGCGGTGGCTGAAGGCGCGGAGCTGCCAAAGGGTGCGGCGGAGTTTACGGCGTTTTCGGTGGGTGTTGATGTTGAGGCTGCGATTGATTTGATGGCTGGGCCGTTGTCGGCGGAGGCGGTCAAGTGGAACAACCCCGATGACTATACGGCGTGTCTTGAACTGGCGGATACAGCGCGAAAGATCGGCGCCGGGTTGATCCGATATAGTTCCGTGCGTCACCCGGAGGGGTTGGCGAATGTCGCGGTGCTGGACTGTGCTGCGTTTGCGGGGGCCGCGCCTGAGGAGCGGCAGACGTGGAAGATTGTGCTCCGTGTTGGTGGCGCGGTTGTGGTTCGGGAGTTTCCCTATGCGGCGTGGGAGATGAAGGTTGAGGGGGCGAAGTTGGAGTTTGTTTGAAGGGAGGTCTAGAGCTTTGTGGGAATTAGTATTTAGCGGGCAGTCTCAATTAACCAAATTAGGCCCAAATTTTAACGCACGCCATTGCCACGGCTCAGCTATTTTTCAGGGACACAAATAGGCATCTGCCAGTGCATTTGTCCCGTCGTCAGATGATACCATGTTTGTTAGAACGAATGCGTTCCCACCACGTATTGCTACTTCGTTCCGCACTTTATTTAGCGCACTGTCTGCATCATGTGCAGTCGTTAACCCGAATAATTCAATACCAGAAACAGGCCCCAGAAAATTGCATATTGTTTTTGTTTCAGTGGGTATCTGACGGACAAGTTGAGCTTGAGTTGTCAGTGCGGTGCTACACCCTGCTACCGCAAGAATAGAAACTAAAATAGCCGAAATGCGCATAAAATAATCTCCCAAACATTTCGCAAATTAAGACAACTCTTTAAGTAAAACTAAAAGATTACTCCAAAGTTAACAGCAAAGAATAACCACCAAATAGAGCGATCCAACGTGTGAGCGGCGCCTAACACTGGGTAAGTCAAAGCTCCGCTCCGACCGTTTGGTCCCCTGGATCGATTCCCGGACAGTTCAACCTCTCGTAAGGAAGTCCGGGCGCGACGTTCATTTAGGAACCCATCGAATTCAGCCCGGCATTTTCCACGCATACCGGACCAGCACCAGTAGCAATATCACCTCTACCGCGCTGCCGAGCAGGAAGTAGATCCATGTCTCTCCGATGCAGCTGCCGACAATAGTCAGGGCGTATAGCAGCGCCACCACGATGTTGGCCCAGCGGTTCAACCTTGGTGGCATCACCAGCGACAGGAACACCATCAGGCTGGGGATCAGGATGTAGACCGTGGTCAGCGCAAGGAATGTCTGGCTAACGTCGAATATGTGGATTTTTCCGTCCAGAATGCCCTGGGCAACATCCAGCCGGTACAGGGAAAGTATGTCAACATAGGCGAAGATAAACAGGAGGCTGACCCAGAGGCCGGAGATTTTGATGCGGGTGCTGACGGGGGGATCAAAGGTTTCAGTCATTGGGGTCCTAGTTACTGTTGTATGATCGCGCGACGCGAGTCGCATTTATCCGACATTTTGCAATAAATACATTACACAATGTCAAGTATACCATACATAGAAAGCCATTAGTCTCTGCTGCCAACAATCGCTTCAACCAGTATGGACGTCAGGTGGGGTAGTCCTAAACCCACTTGGCCATGGGCGGCAGGCTCATCAACACCGCATTCGCGTCATGCCCGGTTTCCAGCCCGAATTTGGTGCCCCGGTCATAGACCAGATTATATTCGGCGTAGAGACCCCGATGGATCAGTTGGGTATCTTTGTCGGCCTCAGTCCAAGGTGTGTCGCGGCGTTTTTCCACCAGCGGGGCGTAAGCGGGAAGAAAGGCGCGGCCTGCATCCTGGGTAAAGGCGAAATCGGCGTCCCAGTCGCCGGTGTTGTGGTCATCAAAGAAGATGCCACCCACGCCGCGGGCGCGTTTGCGGTGCGGGACGTAGAAATATTCGTCGGCCCATGCCTTGAAACGCGGGTAGTAATCGGGATTATGCAGGTCGCAATGTTGTTTTTGTACCCTATGAAACTCGGCTGTATCGTCATCATATTCAATGCACGGGTTCAAATCAGACCCACCGCCAAGCCACCAGGCACCCGGCGTCCAGAACATCCGCGTGTTCATGTGCACTGACGGTGTGTGCGGGTTTTGCATATGAGCCACCAGCGAAATACCCGACGCCCAGAACCGCGGATCATCCGCCATGCCCGGCACACCGCGCGCCGCCATTGCTTTTTGCGCCTTTTCACCCAGTTTGCCATGGACGGTCGAGACATTGACGCCGACCTTTTCAAACACCCGCCCATCACGCATCACGCTCATCAAGCCGCCACCGGCGTCTGACCCATCGTCACTGGCGCGTTTGGTTTCGCTCACCTCAAAGCGGCCCGCAGGCCGGCCGGCAAACGGACCCATGGTTTGCCTATCTTCCAGGGCTTCAAAGCTTGCAAAGATGTCATCCCTCAGGCTGCGAAACCACACGGTGACCTGGGATTTGCGGTTGTCAAAATTTTGGCTCATTTACCAATTTCATCCTGTCTAAAGGTGTCCTTGTTATCTGATAACACCCCGGTTTGCTTCCCATGTCCGCGTATTAGCCCTATTTAGGCAGCTAATCTATGTTGTGAAAGGACGAATTAATGCGCCGAATTTTAATGATTGCCCTGTTACCGCTTGTCGGCTGTGCCTCACCCCAAGAACAATGCATTGCCAACGCTGGCAACGATATTCGGGTGGTTTCCAAGCTCATTGCCACAACCCGGGCCAATATTAACCGCGGCTATGGCATACGAACTGAAGAGTTTTTTGAAAATGAAAGGCAGGTCTGCGGGATAATTGATGACAAAGAGGTATTTTGCGATGTGGCCGTCGCCGATAGCCGACAGGTGCCCGTTGCCCTGGACCTAAACACGGAAAAAAGTAAATTGGATTCTCTATTGGAAAAACACGCGCAACTAAGCCAAAGGGCGAATGCTGTGGTCGCAGAATGCCAAATTCGCTACCCGCAAACCTGAAATACGATTAGTGGGCCGCAGTTTCAACACTATCCATAAGGGTGCGCCCGCCGTCCACAGTTACGATCTGACCAGTCATGAAACCAGAGGCATCCGAGGCTAAAAACTGCACCGTTTCAACAATCTCGGACGGGCTGGCAATGCGCCCTAAGGGCGTATTTTCAGTAATTTCATCGCGCTTAACATCTTGATCAACAAGCGCTGTACGCAAGCTTTCGCTCATCATACTGCCAAAGGCCACGGTATTGACGCGAATATTGTGTTTGGCCAGCACCAGGGCCATAGAACGGGTCAATTGATCCAACGCAGCTGTACTAACCGAATAGGCCAGTAAATCCGGGTGAATGCGCTGCGAGGCAATGGACGAAATGTTTACGATAGTACCAACTGCTCCGCTTTTCTCTTCGGAAGATTTAGCCTGCGAGATCATTTTACGAGCAACGGTCTGGCTAAGACGATAACCGGTTGTCAGGTTTTGCTCCAGCATGTTGACCAGCGTATTGTCGTCCAGATCAAGCGGATCACTGGTGACCAACTGGCGGCTTGCATTGACCAGTATATCCACCCGATCAAAGGCATCTAGTGTCGCTGATAGTAGATTGGCTTGGGTTAGTTTTTCTCGTAAGTCACCGGCAAAAAACTGGGCCTTACTGTCGCCATCGCCGCCAAGTTGCTCGACTTCTTCGGCCAGTTTCGTTTCATCCATATCCGCTAACATGACGTTGGCACCCTGGGCGACAAAATGGCGTGCGATGGCCAGCCCAATACCATTTGCTGCCCCAGTTATAATTGCGGTTTTTCCAGAAACTGAAAACGACATGAAAGCCCTGACTGCTTTGGCCCTATCCGGGCGATTTAGCTTTTCCTCGGGCGGGGAAACCTTGCCCGAAATACTTTGAACGATTTGTCACCAGCTACTTCTGTAACCTCTTTAAAGGTTTCAGATAGGTGCTGCTCATAGGGCAAATGTCGGTTTGCCACCAGCCATACTACACCCCGGCGCGACAAAAGCCGGGCTGCCGCAGTAATAAAGCCACGCCCCAAATCCGGGTCAGCAACTCGACTGGTATGAAAGGGTGGGTTAGTCACCACATGGTCAAAATCTGATACAACGTTAAAGGATCGCGCATCGGCCCAATGAAACCGGGCACGGGGATCGGAAACGTTTGTCCGCGCGCATTCCAAGGCGGCATGCTCGGCCTCAATTAGATGACATTCTCTAACGCCGTCTTTTTGTAAGATATGATGCGCCAGATATCCCCACCCCGCTCCAAGATCGGCAACATTCCCCGATAGCTTGACGGGTAGACCCGCAACCAAAGCCGCAGACCCCCGATCGATTGCATCGGCGGAAAACACCCCCGCTTCGGTGAAAAAGCCATCTTTGTTTTTAATCCGCCCCAAGGGTGCCCAATCAGAAAAATCGCCGCCCGAAAGGATAAATATCTTTCCATGAGCTTTAGAAAACACATTGCCGATGTGGCCGCCGTGGGCGCGGCATGCCTTCAAAATACTATCAATACCATCGGTTTTCTGGCCATCAATAACCACTGGCCCCCCATTGGTAATGGCCAACGCCCTGTGGATCATTGCGCGACCTTCGGCCTTTGAGCGGGGTAAAAACACCAACGCTGAACCAAAAACCCCTTTTACATCAGTTTGCGTGCGAAAATCTTGGTCAGCTAGCAATTGGTGGTCCGGATAAAACCCCTGAACAGCAACCACACGCTGCTTGGGCAGCTCTGAAATGTCCGTTAATGCTGTCGGGTGAAAAACAGCGATATCCCCCGTTTCGGGAAATTCAACCAATCCGGCTTCAATGGCAAAGGTTAGGCGAGAACGGGCCATGGCCAAGCGCGCAAACCGCGCCCTATTCCTTTTCCATGGTACATTGCAGTGGGTGCTGGTGACGCCGTGCCAGATCCATCACTTGTGTAACCTTGGTTTCAGCCAACTCATGGGACAGCACCGTCACCAGGGCCACACCCTTTTGGTGGACCGTCAGCATAATCTCAATTGATTGCGCATTATTCAGGCCAAAGAAGCGCTCCAGAATATGTACGACAAATTCCATTGGTGTGAAATCGTCATTCAACAATAGCACTTTATAAAGTGGCGGGCGTTTGGTCTTGGCCCGCGACTTTGTCACGACCCCGATGTCATCAACCGGGTCGTTACTATTGTGCGACATGGAAATTGTCGGGATCGTCAAAAGCAGATGCTCCGGGCTGGGCAGCGTTAGCGTGTGGCTAAAGTATATAGTCGGTTGTCGTCCCGTGAAAAGGGGCATGCTGTGTTTTCAACAAAAGTCAGGGCAATGACGGTGTTTCCAGCGACAATCTGAACCAAAGCGCTCAATAGCCACCGGCATCAAAACAATCCAAACCAACCGGCAGGCAGCAATGTTCGATAAATCAAAATCGCGTATTTAGTATGAAAATTATCATTAACCACAACATATTGCTTAGGCAATTTAACGCCGTCATAAAAGTTATTGAAAATAGGGGATTTTCTGAAAATAATTGTTGTGCTAGTGTCCGCGCACGAAAGAAAGTCAGGGGCGTTAGATCCCGGCATCTTCGTGAGGCAGATAAAGGGCAGCGACGTGGAAAAACGTCTGGGGCAGATTGCCCGTTTTGGATTATTTTTGTTGGCAATGACTGTTTTGGCGCTATTGCCGCCTTTGCAGGCTAATTCTGCGCCCTATGCAGCGGTGGTGGTCGACGCACGCACCGGCGAAGTTTTGCATTCACGCAATGCTGACACCCGGCTACATCCGGCATCCCTGACCAAAATGATGACGTTATATGTAACCTTTGAAGCTATTAAAAACGGTGAAATCACGCTGGATACCGTTGTGCGTATTTCGAAAAAAGCGGCTAATGAGCCGCCGTCAAAGCTGGGCTTGAAGGCCGGGCAAAAAATCAAACTGCGCTACCTGATTCGGGCGGCGGCAGTAAAATCAGCCAATGACGCCGCCACAGCTTTGGGCGAGGCAGTGTCAGGCTCAGAAGCCGCATTTGCCCGTAGAATGAACCGAACGGCCAAGGCCATTGGCATGTCACGCACCACATTCAAAAACGCCCATGGCTTGACCGAAAACGGGCATATGTCGACAGCACGCGACATGACGACAATGGGGCGACACCTGTTTTTTGACTACCCCGAATATTACAACCTGTTTTCACGGCGCACGACTGACGCGGGGTTGCGCGAAGTAGCCAACACCAACCGACGATTTCTGGGCAGCTACCGCGGCGCAGATGGCATCAAAACAGGTTATACACGTGCAGCCGGATTTAATCTGGTCGCCTCGGCTCATCGGGGACGTGAGCATATTATCACCACAGTTTTTGGCGGCGTTTCGTCTGCTTCGCGCAATGCCAAAGTATCCGAATTGATGAACCTTGGGTTTAAACGTTCCCCCAGCCGCGCGACGGTGCATAGAACTTCATTGCCGATCTATGCCGATGCGGGCGCAGTTGCGGCCCCCGGCACAGCTGGCAAAACTTTGCGACTGATCCGGGCTGTCAGCAAAAGCATGCGGCCCATAGCGCGACCTGGCGCTCAGACCCCTGCCCTTTCAGATGAAATGATGATGGCAATGGCTGCAGGGATTGAAAGCACATTGGCGTCTTTGCAGGTAAATGAAACCGAAGAACCGCAGGCGCGACCTGATGATCTGATCCTGGCCTCGGGCGCAAATGTGATATTGCCCCAGGAATTGGAAGCACCAGAAGTCGTGACCCGGATATCCACATCTGGTGGGCGCCATTGGGGCATCAATCTGGGCAGTTTCACCACCCGCCATGAGGCCGAATCAGTTTTGTTGAAAACCGCTTTGCGTGAAATGGGCACGCTGGACGATGCCCTGCGCAAAGTGGTGAAAAGCCGACGTGGATTTGAAGCAAATTTTGTCGGCATGTCCAAAGAACTGGCGGCATTGGCCTGTCGTCGACTTGATGCGCGCGAGGTGCAATGCACCGCCCTGGGGCCAGCATAAAAGTTAGGCAGAGCGGACAGTGGCCCCAAAGGCTGCGTTCATTAATTCGCGGGTATAGTCAGATTTCGGCGCGCTAAAGATATCTGCCGCTGTCCCGGTTTCTACAATATCGCCCTGCTTCATCACGATGACCTTGTGCGACAGCGCACGCACAACTTTCAAATCATGGCTGATGAACAGATAGGCCAGTTGATATTTCTTTTGCAGGTCACGCAAAAGCTGCACGATTTGCACCTGCACGGTCATATCCAGCGCCGAAGTGGGTTCATCCAGCACCACCAGTTTGGGCCGCAGGATCATGGCACGGGCAATGGCAATGCGCTGGCGTTGACCGCCGGAAAATTCGTGCGGATAGCGGTGCATGGTGGCCGGGTCCAGCCCGACTTCGACCATGATCTCTCGCACCATGTCGCGTTTATTTTGCCCCGGTTCGATACCGTGAACACCCAGACCTTCAGCAATGACTTCTTCTGCTGTCATGCGCGGCGACAGTGAACCATAGGGGTCTTGAAACACAATCTGCATATCCCGGCGCAACGGGCGCAGGGCCTTGGACTTCCATTTCTGGATGTCATTGCCCAGGAATATTATCGGCCCTTCGGATGAGATCAGCCGCATCATCGCCAGTGCCAGCGTGGTCTTGCCAGAGCCGCTTTCACCCACAATACCAATGGTTTCCCCGGCCCGCACAGTGAACGTGGCGGCGTTCACCGCTTTCACATAGCCAACAGTACGTTTCAGCAGGCCCCGTTGGATCGGGAACCAGATGCGTAGCTTATCAGCGCGGGCAATTTCCGGGGCATCGGCAGGCACCGGATCAGGTGTGCCGGTGGATTCCGCTGTCAGCAGTTTGATGGTGTATAGGTGCCTGGGGTTGTCAAAAATCTGCGCCGTTGGCCCCTGTTCAACGATTTCCCCGTTCTGCATCACACAAACCCGATCGGCAATTTTGCGCACGATGTTCAGGTCATGGGTAATGAACAGCAGCGACATGCCCTCAGAGGTTTTCAAATCCGCCAGCAAGTCCAGAATTTGCGCCTGAATAGTCACATCCAGCGCCGTAGTCGGTTCATCCGCGATCAACAATTCTGGCCCATTAGCCAGCGCCATGGCGATCATCACCCGCTGGCGTTGGCCCCCCGATAGTTGGTGCGGATAGGCGCCAAGCCGGGTTTCGGGATCCTGAATGCCAACCTTGGTCAGCAATTCCAGCACCCGGGGGCGTGCCGCCGCGCCGACAATACCCTGATGCAAGGCCAGGCTTTCAGCCAACTGGCGTTCCAGCGTGTGCAGCGGGTTCAGGCTGGTCATGGGTTCCTGAAAGATGAAACTGATATCATTGCCGCGCACCTGACGCAGGTCAGATTCTGACGCGCCGATCATTTCACGGCCATTATACGTTACCGACCCCGACACATCGGCATTGTCGGGCAACAGCGAAACCGTTGACAGGGCGGTGACAGATTTACCTGAGCCACTTTCACCAACAATGGCCACGGTTTCGCCTTTACCCACCTCAAAAGAAACATTCACCACCGCCGGGTGCGTTTGCCCGTCCTGGCGAAAGGCAACGTTAAGATTGCGGACCTTAAGAACCGGGCTCATACAAAGGTCTTTCGCGGATCAAAGGCATCACGCACACCTTCAAAAATGAACACCAGCAGCGACAGCATGATCGCGTAGGTGAAGAATGCGGTGAAACCCAGCCACGGCGCTTGCAGGTTTTGTTTCGCCTGAAGCGTCAATTCCCCTAGCGACGGCGCGGATGATGGCAGGCCAAAACCCAGAAAATCAAGGCTGGCGAGCGTGCCGATGGTGCCGGTGATGATGAACGGCATCATTGTCAGCGATGCCACCATGGCATTGGGCAGCATGTGGCGAAACATGATGGTACGGTTGGACACGCCAAGCGCACGGGCGGCGCGAACGTATTCAAAATTACGCGCCCGCAGGAATTCGGCGCGCACCAACCCCACCAGCGCAGGCCAGCCAAACAGGATCGAAATGCCCACAAGCAACCAGAAACTGCGACCCAATATGGCAAACAGGATAATGATGATAAACAACGACGGGGTTGAGCCCCAGATTTCCAGAATTCGCTGGAATATCAGGTCAGTCCAGCCGCCAAAATAGCCCTGCACCGCCCCGGCAATAACCCCGATGATAGACGTCGCGACGGTAACCATGATTGTGTAAATGATCGACAGCCGAAACCCGTAGATCACCCGCGCCACCACGTCGCGCTTGGTGTCATCTGTACCTAACAAATGCTGACTGTCCGGTGCGCTTGGCGCAACACCCGGGGCATTGCTGATGGTGTTGAATGAATGGCGGACCGGCGGCCAAAGCATCCAGCCTTTTTCAATCGGCTCACCATCTATGATGCTGTCACCCGCATCCGTTATCAGGGTTTCCGGGTCGTCAAAACAGTCCTGAATGCCACCAGTGACAATCAGGCAGGCGACTTCTGGGTCGCGGTAAATCGCTTCGGTTTTGAAATCACCCCCAAAGGCGGTTTCAGGATAAAAGCTGAAAATCGGCATCCGCAGCTCGCCGCGGTAACTGACCAGAATAGGTTTGTCATTGGCGATGAATTCCGCAAACAGCGACAACCCGAACAGGATGGAAAATATCCAAAGCGACCATAGCGCGCGCCGGTTACGCTTGAAATTACGCCAGCGGCGTTGGTTCAGCGGCGACAAGCGCGGGCGTTTGCGCGGCTCTGGCGGCATCGCAGTTTCCACCGGCTCCAGTTCTTCTTGGGGGGCAAGGACCATCAGGTTTCTCTAACCTCAAAGTCAATGCGCGGATCAACGAACACATACATCAGATCGCTTAAAATGCCGATCATCAATCCGATCAGACCAAAGAAAAACAACGTGCCAAATATC
This sequence comes from Paracoccaceae bacterium, assembly GCA_965224795.1. Classification (GTDB taxonomy): domain Bacteria; phylum Pseudomonadota; class Alphaproteobacteria; order Rhodobacterales; family Rhodobacteraceae; genus NVTR01. Next base: position 1,129,260 of record CBDDAE010000001.1, read on the forward strand.
ACCGGATAATCGCGAGAGACAGCCGCTTCAAAGCCTAGCCGCCCCAACCCGTCCAGTGAAAATATGGTTTCGATAATCAGGGAACCGCCAAAAAACACACCGATGAATACCGACGGAAACCCGGCAATTACGATCAGCATGGCGTTGCGAAACACATGGCCATATAACACCCGGCTTTCTGAAAGCCCTTTGGCCCGTGCAGTTACCACATACTGTTTCCTGATTTCATCTAGGAATGAGTTCTTGGTCAACAGTGTCAAAGTCGCAAAGGCCGAAATGGTTGAAGCCAGAACCGGCAGGGTGATATGCCAGAAATAGTCGCCGATTTTACCCAGCACCGACAGTTCTGAAAAATTGTCAGACGTTAATCCGCGCAGGGGAAAAACCTGCCAATATGAACCACCCGCGAATAATACCAAAAGTAAGATTGCAAACAAAAAACCCGGGATAGCAAAGGCAACGACAATGATTGCACTGGTCCAGGTGTCAAATCTGGAACCGTCCCGCACAGCCTTTTTTATGCCCAATGGGATAGACACCAGATAGGCAATCAGCGTCGACCAAAGCCCCAGTGTGATTGACACCGGCAGCTTTTCCCACACCAGATCAAGCACCCCGACACTTCGGAAATAGCTTTCGCCAAAATCAAAGCGCATGTAATTCCACATCATACCTAAGAACCGTTCCAACGGCGGCTTATCAAAGCCAAATTGCTTTTCCAGCTCGGCGATGAATTCCGGTGGCAACCCGCGCCCGCCAACATAGTCCGATACAGCGTCGCTTTCATTTTCAAAGGTTTCGGACCCACCCCCGGCGATGCTTTCAAACACGTCGCCCTCGCCTTCCAGATTCGCGATGATCTGTTCAATCGGCCCGCCGGGCACAAACTGGGTCAGCGTGAAATTGATAATCATCATCCCCAGCAATGTGGGAATGATCAGTAGCAAACGCCTGACAATATATGCGCCCATCCTCGGCGGATCCTAAAGCTTGCCCGCGGCCTTCATCGCCGCTTCTTTTTCCGGGTTAACCCACCAGAAATCCATCTGACCCAGCGAATAGGGCGGCAAAGGTTCAGGGTAATCGTAGATATCCAGATATGACACGGTGTGCACATCCTTGAACCATTGCGGCACCCAGAAACGTTCGGCCCGCAAAACACGGTCCAGCGCCTTTACCGCCACATTCAGTTCTTCCTTGTCTTCAATCGCCTCGATGGTGTCGATCAGGCTATCCACGGCAGCGCTTTGCAAAGTCATTGAATTGAACAGCGACTCGTCGGCACTTTCCGACCCAAACGGTTGACGCAATTCGCCACCTGGCTCATACCCTACGCGGAAATTATCGGTGATGATGTCAAAGTCCTTACCGCGCGTCCGGTCGGTGTACTGCGCCGAGTCAATGCGGTTCAGGCTGGCATCAACCCCCAGCGATTTCAGGTTTTCCACGAACGGGTTGATCACCCGGTCAAAGGCCGGGCTGCGTTCCAGAAATTCAACCGTCAGCAATTCACCGGCTTCATTGCGGCGCATGCCATCGTCACCCACCGGCCAACCGGCATCATCCAATAGCGCCGAGGCGGTTCGCAGATTGCCGCGATCAAGTTGGCGGGTCGATGACATCGGTGCCAGAACGGCGGGTTCGGTTAATATTGATGCGGGCAGCAGGCCTTCATCCACAAGCGGTTGCAACAGGGCCAGTTCACCCTCAGACGGAGTGCCGCTGGCCGCCAATTCGCTGTTATCCCAGAACGAATTAATTCGCGCATAAAGCCCGTAAAACAGCGATTCATTGGACCATTCAAAGTTGAACATCATACCAATGGCCTGACGCACCCGTGGATCAGCAAATTTTTCACGCTGTAAATTGAACACAAAACTTTGCGTGCTGGCTTTGTTGCCATCCGGCAGTTCAGCCTTAATATAAGTGCCTTCTTCCAGCGCCGGAAAATCATAGCCCGTGGCCCATGTCTTGGATGAATTTTCCAAACGGAACGTATAGGCCCCGGCCTTAAATCCTTCAAAAGCGGCGTTTGAGTCAGCAAAATATTCAACCCGGATTGAATCAAAATTGCCGGTACCAATGTTAAACGGATGGTTGATACCCCAGAAATCAGGGTTGCGTTTGTAAACGATACGTTCATTCACTTTGAAGCTGTCCAGCGCATAAGCACCCGAGCCAACGGCCACTTCCATCCGGCTTTCATCAACCCGCGCACCGGTTTCTTCAAACCATTTCTGCGACATGATCGGTACCGAGAATCCGGCGTTTTCAATGGCGTCACGTTTTGGCGCATCTTCTTGAAAATTGAACCGCACCCGGTAAGTTTCCAGCACTTCCGCACTTTCAATCACCGCCGTCATGCCGGCCCGGTAAGACGGCAGCCCCTGCTCAATCATGATATTATAGGAAAACACCACGTCGGCAGCGGTCAGTGGTGACCCATCGGAAAATGTCACATCGTCGCGCATGTTGAAAATCACCCAGGCGCGATCTTCGGGGAATTCCATGGTGGTGCAGATGTAACAATACGACGATCCAATTTCATCCGCCGTGCTGGCCAAAAGAGATTCAAATTGAACGGTCGACAGGGCCCCGGCCCGGCCCTTGGTGGAATAGGGGTTCATGCTGTCAAAGGTGCCCGGCGCCCAAATTGCCATCTCACCGCCCTTGGGGGCGTCCGGGTTTACATAATCCAGCCGCTCCATATCGGGGCCATATTTAAGTGTACCGAAATTTGAAAGCCCGTGGGTGACGGTCACATCCTGCGCCAGCGTCATTGTCGCCCAGAAAAGCGAAATCAGTGAAAGGCCAATGCCCAGCCCGATCCGTATTACAGTTGGATCGTTCTTAACGGGTGCGTTTGCTGTCGCTGGTCTGTTCATCTCGGGTTCCTCTATCCAAAGCGCGGGTCGCTGTCTGACCCTGTATAACCTGAAACAAGCTAAAGGGCGCTATGGTTAACAATCAAGTTGATAATCTGTGAAGATTGGGTGAACAGCCCGTTCGCAGCCATTATTTCCTGCCCCGGCTTCTTCTTTTAACAAATATCCCCGCCGGAGGCATCCGGCCCCCAAGGCCTAAGCAAATGGTGCACCCCAACACGCAACAAAAAAGGCCGCCCAAATCCAGGCGGCCCATTCATAATATCAAAACGATCTAGCCGCCAATTGTGCCCAGATAAGCGATCAGATTTGCCCGATCGCCAATTTTCTTCAGGCCTGAGAATGTCATCTTTGTACCTGACGCATATTTTTTCGGGTTTTCCAGAAAATCGTTCAGCGCTTCAGGTGTCCAGTTGCCCGGCAAATCTGTCAGAACACCGGTATAGCCAAATCCACCGATCGACGCGATATCGCGGTCAAGCACCCCAAACAAAGTTGGCCCGGTGCTGTTGGCCCCCGCTTCCAGCTTGTGGCAGGCTTTGCATTTACCAAAGACTTTAGCGCCTTTATCCACATCAGCCGATGCCAGAATTGCCGCAAAATCCACTTCAACCTCAGCAGTTTCTTCACCATGGCCTTCGTCAGTTTCGATGACATAGGCATTGTGAACCTCATCACCGTGGCCCTCGGGGCCAACATGATACAGGGTTTCAGCCGCCCAGTTTGCGAACAAAAATATCAAAAAAGTCCCGCACAGGGCGCCGATTACTTTGGTAGATGTCATTGTGTCGAACATGTCGCGTCCTGTATGATCCATAATCCGCCGCTATCTATCCGTTTCCCTGCACAAGTTTCAAGGTATAAGAGCCGCGACGAAACGCCTCTTTTGGGGCCAAAAGCAGAAAATTTGATTAATGACCGCATCCATCGCCTTTCAGGGAGAGCCCGGCGCCTATTCGCATCAGGCTTGTGTTGAATATCGTCCCGACATGAAACCCCTGCCCTGCACCACGTTTGAAGACGTGATTGCAGCCGTGCGAAATGGCGATGCGGATCTGGCAATGTTGCCAGTGGAAAACACCACTTACGGGCGGGTGGCGGATATTCACCGCCTGCTGCCAAAATCCGGTCTGCATATTGTGGATGAAGCTTTCATCCGGGTTCACATCAGCCTGATGGCCAAACCCGGTGTGTCACTGAAAGACCTGAAACTGGTACGCGCGCATCTGGTGTTGCTGCCCCAGTGCCGTGTGTTTCTTGACAAGAACGGCATCAAAGGCGAAGCCGCGGCAGACAGCGCCGGGGCCGCTGCTGATCTGGCCCAAAGTGACGACACAACCGTTGGTGCGCTAGCCTCTGATCTGGCAGCTGAAACCTATGGGCTGAACATTCTGGCCCGCCATATTGAAGACAACGAACACAATACCACGCGGTTTTTGCTTATGGCGCGCAAACCAGACCAGACCCGGCGCGGTGAAAACGGCATGATCACATCTTTTGTTTTTCGGGTCCGCAACATTCCGGCCGCTTTGTATAAAGGCATGGGCGGCTTTGCCACCAACGGTGTGAATATGACGAAGCTGGAAAGCTACATGGTGGACGGATCCTTCACCGCCACGCAATTTTTCGCAGAGATCGAAGGCCACCCAGATGACAAAAACGTTCAACTGGCATTTGAGGAGTTAGACTATTTCACCTCAGAAATTTCGGTCCTTGGCACCTATCCGGCGGATCGAAAACGCTAACTAATATGTGTTGAATACCGGTTCTGAATGTCACTGGCGAATTGCTTAATTCGGTTGGCAAAGCGTTCATCCAGACTGGATTTAACCAGTTTTAATGATTGCACCAACAGTTTGGCCGACAGTGATTTTGGCGACAATTGCAGCCCGACAATAACCCGGGTACGACCCCGTGATAGAGGTAGGAATTCAACGTCAAAATCCGCCTCTACTCCGCCTGAAACAGATTGGATTAAGTAGCTGTTGGGCACATCATACTCGGTTAATTCACCCTTTGCCTTACGGGATTTCCCACGAAACGGAAACCTGACATTCCATTGCATTCCACAACCGTTGCAATTCAGATTATCAGCGCGATCCACTTCTATGCCACGACGTAAAGCCTGACGTTCCAGCGCATCAAAATCAGCCGTGCGATCAAAAACAAACTCAATCGGGGCTTCAATATCTTGTCGGGTGGAAAACTTCATTTGCAACCTGCATTCACTTGCCGTTGATTCTGCGGCTAATCTAAGCGATCCGCAAGCCAGTTCTGCAAAAGAAATTGGGCAATGGAACCTACCCGGGGCGCATGTATATCCGGGTTTTGGCCAGCAAATATCGCCATCATTTGCTCTCGGCTAAGCCACATTGCATCTTCAATTTCCACCGGGTCAATTTCTAGCTTCGTAGTCAGTGCCTCGCCCCTACAGCCCACCATCAATGAAGTTGGAAATGGCCAAGGCTGGGACGCCAGATAGCTGACAGCACCTACTTTAACGTCTACCTCTTCCAAAACCTCACGCCGCACCGCCGCTTCCAGCGTTTCACCTGGCTCAACAAATCCGGCCAACAGCGAATACATCCCACCCGGCCATCCTGGAGAGCGCCCTAGTAACACGCTATTTCCGTTTGTTATCAACATAATAACCACAGGGTCGGTACGCGGAAAATGGTGGGTTTCGCATGCCGGGCATTGCCGCTGCCAACCAGCCGCTGTCACCTGTGACGGTTGCCCACATCTAGCGCAAAAACCGTGGCTTTCATGCCAGGCGAACAATGCTAATGCACTGGCCGCAAGTTCTGCGTCCATCGGGCTAAGATGGGCCATGACCTGGCGTAAGTCTCCGAACCAATGGTCGCATGGCAGGTCGGGATGTTGAGTTCTGCTGGTATCATTAATGCCGCCATCAAAATCTGGTAGATCAACAGGTTGCCAGCAGGAAATATCATGAGCAAAGACCGGTTCAGATTTTACAAAACCCAGAAAAACCGGATCTTGCGAGGCATGATCAAATATTCTGTCGCTCAATGGTAGTCTTATTGCATACGGCTGTTCATCACCCGCCAACAGCACCCTGCCCTGCCAGATGACAATGGCGCACCCACTATTCACCAGCTTAGCGATTCTATTTGAATCGCTGCGCAAATGCGCCGCCCGGTCCAAACCACCACCGCCAAATGTCACCGTTTCTGCAAGTCGCATGGTATTTTTTCCCTTACTTTCTGCCTCAGCGTGTAACCCGAACAGCGAAGACGGTTGAATCAAAACAAAATTCAATCCTTGCTTGTATGCATATATCTAAATACAATCTAAGGTGTTTTACCTGTTGATCAAATACCCTGCCTGACACCGCGCCATTATGTTAATGTCTTCCTTTAATCGATAAATCTAGGGAGAATTAGTATGACAATCCGAATGACTCACCCAATTTCGCGCCGCAGATTCTTGACCAGCACAACCGCCGGGGCTTCTTTGATTGCACTTCATCCTTTTTCTGCTTTTGCGGCAGGTAATCAGGCCCATCTTCGGATCATGGAAACAACCGATCTGCACGTGCATGTCTTCCCCTACGATTACTACGCCGACAAACCGCGCGACACGGTCGGGCTGGCCCGAACCGCTGCCCATATCGCCGATATCCGAGCGGAAGCAACCAACACAATGCTGGTGGACAATGGCGACTTCTTACAAGGCAATCCAATGGGCGACTACATCGCCTATGAGCGCGGTATGAAAGAGGGTGACATGCACCCTGTCATTCTGGCGATGAATTCGCTTGGCTTTGATGCCTCTACCGTCGGCAACCACGAATTTAACTATGGTCTTGATTTCCTGATGAAATCTCTGGCCGGGGCTAATTTTCCAGTTGTAAGCTCAAACATCGCCAAATCTATGGGGTCTGATCCCACTCAGGATGAAACCCTGCTACCGCCCTATGTTATCCTGGATCGTAAAGTCACTGACGGCGATGGCGTTGAGCATGACATCAAGGTCGGCCTCATCGGTTTTGTACCGCCACAAATCATGAACTGGGACCGCCAGCATCTGGAAGGCAGCGTCAATACCCGCGATATCGTTGAAACTGCGCGTGCCTACGTGCCACAGATGAAAGAAGCCGGGGCAGATATCATCATTGCCCTTAGCCATTCCGGCATTGGCTCGGCCGATCATACCGATGGTATGGAAAACGCCAGTGTCCCCTTGGCACAGGTTGACGGTATCGATGCACTTATGACCGGCCATAGCCACCTGGTTTTCCCATCCTCAAAATATGACGAATTTGCTGGTGTCGATGTGGCCAGTGGCACCATCCACGGCAAGCCTGCCACTATGGGCGGGTTTTGGGGCAGCCATTTGGGGGTTATTGACCTGATGCTGGAACAGGAAGCCGGCGAATGGCGTGTCGTGACCACATCCACCGAGGTGCGACCAATTTCCAAACGCAATGAAGACCGTTCAACCAGCGCCTTAGTTGAAAGCGTGCAGGATGTATTGGATTCCGTAACTGCGGAACATGAGGCGACACTGGCCTATGTACGGCGCGGCGTTGGTACAACTTCAGCCCCATTGCACAGCTATTTCGCGTTGGTGGCGGATGACCCGTCAGTGCAAATCGTGTCCATTGCACAAAAATGGTACATTGAGGAAATGATGAAAGGTACTGAATACGAAGGTCTGCCAATCTTGTCCGCAGCGGCACCATTTAAGGCGGGTGGCCGGGGTGGGCCAGAATACTACACCGATGTGGCAGCCGGTGATGTGGCGATCAAGAACGTCGCCGATCTGTATCTCTATCCAAACACCGTTCGGGCAGTAAAAATCAATGGTGCTCAGGTCAAAGACTGGCTGGAACGTTCGGCCGGTATGTTCAATCAGATCACACCGGGTATGGCGGATCAGGTTTTGCTGAATGACGATTTCCCCAGTTACAACTTTGATGTAATGGACGGAGTAACTTACCAGATTGACCTGTCTCAGCCTTCAAAATATGACCCTAAAGGCGAAGATTTGAACCTGGATGCCAACCGTATTGTTAATCTGATGTTTGATGGCAAACCGGTGACCGATGACATGGAATTCGTCATCGCTACAAACAATTACCGTGCTTCAGGCGGTGGATCGTTCCCCGGGGCCAAGGGCGACACGATTATCTTTGAAGCACCGGATACCAACCGCGATGTCATTGTCCGCTACATCGTTCAGGAAGGAACGATTAATCCTTCAGCTGATGCCAACTGGACATTTGCGCCCTTGGATGGGGCCAGTGTGTTGTTTGATACCGGACCTGCGGCCAAACAATATATGGGTGATGTCAAAGGTGTAGATATCGAAGAAGCTGGCGACGGACCCGAAGGCTTTGCCCGTTTTCGAATACAAATGTAGTGCCAAGCTGGCTGAATGCCTCCGGTGGCGATTTTGCTTTTGAGAAGAAAACCTTCTTCTTTTAGTAAATAACCCGCCGGAGGCACCGCGACACGGCCTATGCCTTGGCGCAGCAAAACTAATGACACCAACAGGCGTCCCCTTCATCTTAACCTTGCGAATCCACCCTATACCCCCTAAAAAGCCCGAGAGGTTGGCGCGGGCGGACGCCTCGCCAACCCGGCCAGGTCCGGAAGGAAGCAACCGTAACGAGTCCCGTTTGGGTCGTTGTCCAGCCTCTCACCTAAATCAGGCCCATTAGCACAGGAGGGCAGTTATGATTGTTTTTCACACCCTCCGGGCGTGCCCTTGGGCCGCATAAGCAGCCATGTCGCATATAGCCCGATGATCTTAACCCTTGTGCCGGGAGCACGGGGGATTGTTTAGCATTATCCGAGGCTTACCAAAATGAAACCTACAGAAACCACCCTGCCTGACATGGGCTGGACGCAATTCTTTCAGTCACAAATTGAGATTGAAGAATACGATCGATTAACTCCGGTGCGCGTCACCGAAGTACACAGAAATGCCATTGAAACCATTGGACAGTCCGGACAGACGCGTCTGCCCATGACGGGCGAGCTGGTAGACCACGGCGTGGCAGTGGGCGACTGGATTGTGACCGATAAAAATACAGACTTGCCGGTTCGCGTACTGACCCGCAAAACCCTGCTGCAACGCCGGGCGTCTGGCGATGACCCTTCGGCACAACTGATCGCCGCCAATGTCGACACGTTGTTTATCGTGTCCTCTTGTAACGCTGATTTCAATATCGCAAGACTAGAACGCTATATGGCACTGGCTCACCAGGCCGAAATTGAGCCTGTTATAGTTTTAACTAAGGCCGACCTGTGCGATGAACCGGAAGAATTCCGGCAACGGGCCCAATCTGGCCTGCAGGGCGTGGTCGTGGAAACTGTTGTTGCCACTGACCCAAAGGTCGCCAAGCAACTGGAGCCCTGGTGTTCCAAGGGTCTGACAGTGGCGTTGCTTGGTTCATCTGGAGTTGGCAAATCTACCCTGATTAACGCGCTTACCGGCGCTGGCGTACTAACCCAGGACATCCGCGAGGACGATGCTAAGGGGCGCCACACCACAACCCGGCGCTCGATGCATCGCACGCCTACGGGTGGCTGGGTGATTGATACGCCAGGTATGCGCAGTCTGCGGCTGACAGATGTGGCCGAGGGCGTAGATATGGTATTCGCCGATGTCTCAGAACTGGTGCAATATTGCAAATTTCGCGACTGTAAACATGAAACTGAACCGGGCTGTGCCATTCAGAGCGCCATTGCCGCCGGCGACCTGGACCCGGCGCGCCTGGTCCGCTGGCAAAAGCTGCAACGCGAAGACGCCCGCCATACCGAAACCCTGGCGCAGGGCCGTGAACGTACCCGTTCACTTAATAAAAAATACGCCGGGGGAAAAGCCCGCCTGAAAGCAAAAAAGGGTGATTTTTATCAACCCTAAACCTGCAACTCTCACTATCGATTTCACCACCGGCGCTGTGGATCACCGGCGCCGTTTTGGCGGCGGGCGTGGCCAGGCACTACCTCGTGCCGTTGGCATGAAATCCGGGCCTGTTGTGGATGTTGTCGATGCCACCGCCGGGTTGGGGCGGGACGCATTCTTGCTGGCCTCGCTTGGGACACGTGTCACACTGATTGAGCGCTCGGAAAAGATGCACAGCTTGCTGGCAGGTGCATTGGCCCATGCGCGCAAAGCGGGTGGCGATATTGCAGATGTCATTGATCGTATGACCCTGTTGCACGGGGATGCGCGCGATCTGCTGCCCGGGCTAAACCCGCAAGTTGTGCTGGTAGACCCTATGCACCCACCCCGAAATTCCAGTGCCCTTGTGAAACGGGAAATGCGCCTGTTGCGAGAAATTGTTGGAACCGACGAAGATTCAGTCACGTTGATGCAGATCGCACTGAAAACTGCCCGCAAGCGTGTGGTGCTAAAATGGCCGCTTCGCGCAGATCCGATGGCCGGGATAGGGCCTGCGTCGCATCAGATTTTGGGCAAATCTACCCGTTTCGATGTGTACATGATTGGTTAGCTACCAAACATCGCCATGCCCAGCCCAACAACTAGCAGCGCCAGTGCCATTACCAATGGCACAGCACTAACCCTGCGAATCCCAGATCCTTTGGGAAACGACCAGCCAATGCCCCAACAGCCAAAGGCCAGAATTCCTGCAACTCCTTGCCAACCCAAGAAACCAACTGACCGGGTTATGCCACCATCCTTATCGGGCGACAGGGTAAGAAAGAAAATTGAATACCCCCAGGCCGCAACCCAAAGCGCAAGCAAGACCATCAATAGCATGTTGCGAACTTCCTGATTATTTTGCGCCACTACCTGTGCCCCATCCATTGCAATAAGGATAAAACTAACGCCCTGCCGCAAGGACCGTAAAGGGCAAACTGCCGGTTCCAAATATGAGCAAAGCACTTTAACCTGACGGGGTACGATTCACTGTGGGGACCTGATGGGCGAAACCAAAGAAACTGGCTACCGCGTACTGGCGCGAAAGTACCGGCCAGAAACCTTTGCGGATCTGGTCGGACAGGATGCGATGGTGCGCATCTTGAAAAATTCTTTTGAAACTGATCGTATTGCCCAGGCATTTATCCTGACAGGTATTAGGGGTACCGGCAAAACCAGTACCGCACGAATTATAGCCAAAGGCATGAATTGCATTGGTAAGGACGGCAATGGCAAGGCCACTGTAGAACCTTGCGGGGTTTGCGATCCTTGTATTGCCATCGCCCAGGGCCGCCATGTTGACGTTATGGAAATGGATGCCGCCAGCCGTACCGGCGTTGGCGACATTCGCGAAATCATTGACAGCGTGCAGTATCGCGCCGCTTCGGCGCGCTATAAAATATACATCATCGACGAAGTTCACATGCTATCCACCAACGCCTTCAATGCGCTGCTGAAAACACTGGAAGAACCCCCGGAGCATGTGAAATTCATCTTTGCCACTACAGAAATACGCAAAGTTCCGGTGACTGTCCTGTCGCGCTGCCAACGCTTTGATCTGCGCCGGATAGAACCGGAAGACATGATCGCGCTGCTGCAAAAGATCGCAAACGCTGAAAAAGGCAAAATCACCGACAATGCGCTAGCGCTTATCACGCGGGCCTCGGAAGGCTCTGCGCGCGATGCCACATCGCTGTTGGATCAGGCCCTGTCGGTTGGATCCGGTGAAACCACCGCTGATCAGGTGCGCGCCATGTTAGGTCTGGCCGATCGTGGCCGTGTTTTAGATCTGTTTGATCTGATCATGTCGGGTAACGCGGCGGGGGCTTTGGCAGAACTGTCGGCACAATATGCGGACGGCGCAGATCCAATGGCCGTGCTGCGCGATCTGGCCGAGATCACCCACTGGGTTTCGGTGATCAAAATTACGCCCGAAGCAGTGAATGACCCAACTGTGTCACCCGATGAACGCACCCGCGGACAAGCGATGGCCGAAAAACTACCCATGCGCGCCATGACCCGAATGTGGCAAATGTTGTTAAAGTCGCTGGAAGAGGTGGCTATGGCACCTAACGCCATGATGGCGGCTGAAATGGCAGTAATACGTTTGACCCATGTTGCGGATCTGCCTTCACCGGAAGAACTGCTGCGCAAATTGCAAAACGCCCCGTCTCCATCGGTTTCAGCCCCCCCGACGTCCTCAAACGCAAACACTGCCGCCCCGAACGGGCCCAGCGGTAACAGCATGGTTTCACAGGTTGAAACCCCTACAGCCACCAGAACACAGGAATCGCCAACCGGTGGCGGTGCCGCCACAGCTCTGGCAACACAAGCCGAAACAAATCTAAGTCGTTTCATTGATTTTGACAGCGTTGTCGCCCTGATCCGGCACAATCGCGACGTAAAGCTGTTGATAGAGATTGAAACCTGCCTTCGATTGGTCAGCTACCGACCCGGCCGCATTGAATTTGCACCAACCGACAATGCGCCGCGCGATCTGGCCAGCCGACTGTCAGCCCGACTGCAGGGTTGGACCGGGATTCGCTGGGGCGTCAGCATTGTTGCCAAGGGCGATGCCCCGACAATTGCTGAAACGCGGGACAAGCAGGATCACCAGAAAAAAGCAGATGTCCGGTCCCATCCCCTTGTGGAAGCCGTATTTCAAGCCTTTCCCAAGGCCAAGATTATTGCCATTCGCACCCCCGCCGACATTGCATTAGAAGCTGCCGACGGGGCCCTGCCAGAAGTCAGTGACGAATGGGACCCGTTTGAAGAGGACTAGCGCCAGACCCTTGAAGCGCCCCCTTCCAAGGCGTATCTGTCTTGCCTAACACACGGTTTAATAATCAGGAGAATTGCAATGCTCAAAGGCCTCGGCGGTCTTGGCGATATGGCCAAGATGATGAAATCAGCGCAGGAAATGCAGGCTAAAATGACGGCAATGCAGGAGGACCTGAATGCCATAACGGTTGTCGGTGAATCTGGGGCAGGGCTGGTGCGGGCCACGGCTACTGCAAAGGGCGAATTGACGGCCCTGGAAATAGATCCAAGCATTTTTAATCCGGATGAAAAAGAAGTGGTGGAAGACCTTATCCTTGCCGCCATTAAAGATGCCCAGATGAAAGCCAGCGATCGCAGCCAACAGGAAATGAGCCGCCTGACCGAATCCATGGGCCTGCCAGCCGATATGAAGCTGCCTTTCTAGGCGCGCCGGTGAACAACGCCACCAAAGACATCGACGCCCTGATTGACCTTATGGCCAGGTTGCCGGGGCTCGGCCCCCGTTCGGCGCGACGGGCAGTTCTGCACATGATCAAGAAACGCGGGGCTTTGATGACACCGCTGGCTGACGTGTTGCACACGGTTGCCGCCACCGCGCGCGAATGCCTGAATTGCGGTAATATCGGCACCAGTGACATTTGCGAAATTTGCACTTCAGAAAAGCGCGCAACCGGTGAAATTTGCGTCGTTGAAGACGTGGCTGACCTTTGGGCGATGGAACGCGCAGCGGTTTTCAAAGGCCGCTACCACGTGCTTGGCGGCACTCTGTCTGCGCTGGATGCTGTCGGACCTGATCAGCTGCGTATTCCCAAATTGCTGGACCGGGTGGCATCCGAAAACATCACCGAAGTTATTCTGGCCCTGAACGCCACCATCGACGGGGCCACCACAGCGCATTACATTGCGGATGAACTAGGGGACCGGGTAAAAGTAACGTCACTGGCCCAGGGCGTCCCCATTGGCGGAGAACTTGACTATCTGGATGACGGCACTATTTCAGCAGCCCTAAAAGAGCGTAAATCATTTTAATATCAGCTAGTTAATCACTGATAAACACCGTTTCCGACGCAATGGCCAAGCCATCGACAATTGCCGTAAAAGCGTCGGAATACTCCAAAACGGCGTTTGGAAAAATTCCAGACATTATGCGCTCAACCACCGACATCAGACTGGAACCACCGACAAAAATTACCTTATTAATGCGTTCCGCCGGGCAACCCGCCATTGCCAATATTTCCAGCGCACATACCCGGATTTTTTCAGCGTGATCCACCAGTGACAATTCCAAATCTGCACCATTTATCGGTGCGGCCAACCCAGGTTCAACAATTTTCAGGTCAATCAAACTGCCTTGCGCCCCATCCCGGTTGGCTGCAATTTTACCCCGCTCAACTTCAAAGGCGACATCATGGCCTAGTTCCATCGCCAAAACCTCGGACAAGCGATCAAACAATTCGGGCTGAACCGAAAGGCGACGCAATTGCGCGACATCCTGTTTGGTTTCACCGGAATACAGAAACGGGATCATCTGCCAAGTTGCAAGATCATTGAATATCGCGTTTGGTGCAGCAAATGTTCCGGCTCCCATTTCCCGGCCAATTTTGCTGCCTTTTCCAAAAAGCGGCATAACATGATCAACGCTGATACTTCGGTCAAAATCAGTGCCCCCCACCCGAACCCCGTGACTGGCAATAATCTGGACGCCGTTGTCATCGTTGCGAAACAGCGAAAAATCCGACGTACCGCCGCCAATGTCCACGATCAGCCCGAAATCATCGGCCCCGTCCAGGTTGCCATTGGCCAAAGCCGCGGCTTCCGGCTCAAACATGAAACGAACATCGTCAAACCCCGCCGCCAGGTAGCATTGTTTTAGATCAACCAAGGCCTGTGCATCACGCCCGTTATCCGCTAATGAAAATGAACAGGTCGCCCTGACAGCGCCCGATCAAACTGACGCCCGGTGGCTTTCTCGGCATTTACCTTCACGGCCTGTAAAAATCGCCCGATAATATCAACAAATGTCAGTTCCTCGCCCATGATATAGCGCTTTTCGTGCATCAAAGATGTGCCCAGAACACTTTTTAGCGACCGCATGAATCGCCCTTCAAGCCCCTGAATAAGCGCCTGATTGGCCGGTGAACCAACCAACATTCTACCCTTGGCAAAATCAAAAAATACGGACGTTGGCAAAGTATCTTGGCCGGGCTCAATCTCTAGCACTTGGGGGCGACCATCCAACAAAATACCGGCGGCTGAATTAGATGTGCCAAAATCCACGCCAAGCGTGTTTGAACTGTATGAATAACCCATCAGCGGCCGCTCGCGATCAAATTTCTACATTTGTGAACGCTGGGATTTAGGTGAAAACTAAACCGGCATCAACCGATTTCACGCTTAATCCTTGTCGTTGTCGCCATCATCACCTTCAGGCAGATTGAAAAGACTGTCGGCATCTGGCACCGGCTCTTCTTTTTCCTTTTCAACATCTGTGGACAGGGTGAATGTTTCAAGCCCGGAAATTGCCGCCGGAATTTTCGGCTCAGTATCCATGCCCAATGAGGTTTCAGTCCCCACCAGCTTACGCCGCGCATCGTCATCCATCACTTCACCGCTGGCCGCTTTTTTGGCCGCAGCTTTTTGCACAATCGCATCCAACTCGGTCTGTTTGCAAAGGCCCAGGGCAACCGGATCAATCGGCTGGATGTTATTTATGTTCCAATGGGTGCGTTCGCGCAATGCCTGAATGGTAGGTTTGGTGGTACCTACCAGTTTGCTGATCTGCGCATCTGTTAACTCGGGGTGAAATTTAACCAGCCACAAAATTGAAGCTGGCCGGTCCTGGCGTTTTGACAGCGGCGTATAGCGCGGACCACGGCGTTTTTCTTCTCCGGTTGCAGCGGCATAAAACTTTAGTTGCAGTTTGTGTTTTGGATCTTTTTCCGCGGTTTCAATTTCTTCGCGGGTCAGTTGGTTATTGGAAACCGGGTCAAATCCTTTAACACCTGCCGCCACATCACCATCAGCAATACCCTGCACTTCCAATTCATGCAGCTCACAAAAATCAGCAACCTGTTTAAAGCTCATAGTGGTGTTGTCCACCAGCCAAACGGCTGTTGCTTTCGCCATTAATGGTTTAGCCATGTTCAGGTCTCCTTTAACAAATACGCCCCGAGCCGGGGAAAACGGCCGCTCCGGGGTGGAACATAGTATCGTTTTCGGGGAAGTTAGGCCCCATATAGTCCGCTTCGTTCAAAAGGAAAAGACCAAATGCGTGCCTTGCTCGCCCTATTGCTAATGTCCCGACTGGCAGCCGCCGAAGGTGAACCGGCCGGAGACTTTGACTATTTCGTTCTGTCCCTGTCCTGGAGCCCAAACTGGTGTGCTTTGGAAGGGGATGATCGCAATTCACCGCAGTGTAGTACAAATGGCTTTGGTTGGGTCCTACACGGGCTGTGGCCGCAATATGAGCAAGGATGGCCCAGCTATTGCCGAACTGACAAAAGTGACCCGTCGCGCCGCCAAACAAAGGATATGGCCCCGATCATGGGGTCGTCTGGTTCAGCCTGGTATCAATGGAAAAAACATGGCCGATGTAGCGGTCTTTCGTCGGAAGATTTTTACTCGCTGGCACTTGGGGTTTATCTGTCGGTCAACCGGCCTGCAGTTTTTAGAAACCTGGAAAACCCGGTCAAGTTACCCGCAAATGTTGTCGAGCAGGCCTTTCTGGCGGCCAATCCGGACCTAACAGCCGACATGATCACTATAACTTGCAAACAAGCCCGCATTCAGGAAGCGCGTATTTGTTATGGCAAGGATCTTAACCCCCGGATTTGCGGGTCAGACGTTGTTCGCGATTGCCAGATGCAAGACGCGCTAATGGATCCCCCCAGATACTCAAAAGGCGGCCCTGTTGGACCGCCCTAAAAGCTATTAAACAAATTGAACTTACGCTGTTTTACGACGCCGCAATCCGAAAAGACCCAACAGTCCAAGACCAAGCATACCCGCCGCCGCTGGCACTGGTACGGCAGAAACTGTTACCAGGTTCTGGCTGACACCTGAATTCAGATACGTCATTTTGTAACCGCCGGTTGCGGCCCCGGACAACCCGGCAAGATACAGATTAGCTTGGTTGCGCACCGCCACACTGGACTGAGCCTGAAACTGGCCCTGGCTCAGGTTATAGCCGGCACCGGTATCGGTAATAATTTCCCAAAGAGCCACCTGAAATGCCGCGCCTTTAATTGCGGAATTAACCCCCGAATATGCGCTGGTGAATAGCCGATCAATGGCGTTGTCCACGGTGCCACCATATGCGGAAGCACTGGCTGTGGTATAGGTTTTGCCACTGCGAATATGTTTTGAAAGGTCCACACAAAACGCCACAAACGCCCCAAAACCATTGCTGCCATTCAGGCGAAACGCGCCGGCATTGGCGATTGCTGTTGTTGGTGGTGCTACAATTTTGACATTTTGCGAATGGTTGGGTGCACCAAACACGGTGCGACCCTGGTAGCCAACTTTGATGGTCGCGGCGGACGCCGCCGATCCAGCTATAACACCAGTAACCAACGTGGCGGTAAGAATACTTGTTTTGATACTGTTTAACATTTTAAGCCTCTAAATGTGCAACTTGCACCACTGCATTTAAACATGCCTTGTTCTGGCCACGTCTATAACAAACATCTGCCGCATTCGGCAACCCAACACCCGGTACAACCAAGCGATTTAGGCGGCAAATGGCGCGCAAGACGCATTATCCGTCAAATTCTTGTAATTTGGTTACATATTCATGGTTAAGCGTTAGTTAACAGGGTCCAAAAGGCTATTCTGATGCCCCATCCGATGCAGAATCAGCTCATACACCCCCGAAATTAGCTAAATTTGAAGCGCTTAGGTAACCCGCATTACAATCTTCCCAATATGCTTGCTGCTTTCCATCCGTTCATGGGCGGCGGCAACATCCTGGAACGCGAATTCTGAATCAATCACCGGCGCAATCCGGCCACTCGCCAACAAAGGCCAGACTTTTTCACGCAATTCCTGCGCTATCCTCGCCTTGGCAATATCCGACTGCGGTCGCAAAGTTGCGCCAGTTATCGTCAATCGCCGGGCCATAACGGTACCAAAATTTAGTTCAGCACTGCGCCCCCGTAAAAATGCAATTTGCACCAGTCGCCCATCATCCGCCAACGCTTTCACATTGCGGGAAATGTAGTCACCGCCCACCATGTCCAGAATCAGGTTAGCGCCGCCTTCTGCTTTCAGCACATCAACAAAATCGACCTCATGGTAATTGATCGTCTGTTCGGCCCCCAACCCAATACAGGCCGCACATTTAGCGACCGAGCCGGCTGTGGTGAAAACCCGCGCTCCAAACGCACTAGCCAACTGGATCGCTGTGGTGCCTATACCGCTGGACCCGCCATGCACCAAAAATCGTTCTCCGGCCTGCAAACAACCACGCATGAAAACCGTCGACCAAACTGTGAAAAACGTCTCGGGCAGACAGGCAGCTTCTTTCAGCCCCATACCGTCTGGCACCGGCAACGCCTGGGCAGCAGCCGTTGCCACATATTCGGCATATCCGCCGCCCGGCAAAAGCGCACAAACTTTATCCCCTATTTCGTGTTCACTTACACCGGTACCTAGGGCCACAACTGTCCCCGACGCCTCTAACCCTGGCAAATCGCTGGCCCCGGGCGGGGGCGCATAGGCCCCTTTGCGCTGAAAAATATCAGGCCGGTTGATCCCGGCATAGGCCACTTTGATGACAATCTGATCCGGGTCCGGCTGTGGCATCGGGCGCTCTACATTCTGCAACACCTCAGGCCCGCCGGGTGTTGAAATTTCAATGGCCCGCATAGAATTGGGAAGTGTCATGTCAGTTCCTGCCGCTAAGTGTTCCACTGCCCCGGCAGATCGTTTCGCTGTTTGCCGGATGGCGCCTTGATACCGCTTAGAAACGAATTTGACAGATCCATCAACTGGCTAATCCCTGGCGTTTCGCGCATTTTGGCTTTGAATTTTTCAAACCCCATTACATCATCGATCCGCCTTTCGACAAAATCCCAAGTGGCTGCGTCGCCATCTGTTGTATCCCCCAGCCAAAACAACACCGACGATCCATATACTCCCGACAATATTGCCCGTTTGGAATACCAGTTGATGTCATCAGACGTATCCCCTAATGCCATCCAGATCGCGTCAGCCGTTCCCCATATCAACTGTGCCCCCTTGCCTGCGTGCTGCGGCAGTGAAAACAGCGTTGTGCCCCGGCGCACCAGCTCTTTGTCTGCGCCCTCCAGCCGAAACCGTACCGCCGCGCCCACACGTTCACTATAACGCAAGGCATCAAACAGCTGGCCCTGCATCCGCGCCACCATCTGCGCATCACCCCTTCCATGGTAAAATGCCGCCATATCCACGTCGGGACGGGGAAATGCTACACGGGCGTCGTCCACACTAACCCCGCAATCTTGCGCTGCGGCCAGTAGACTCGGCTCACCCCAGCCCTCAAACACCACATGTGCAAGCGCGCCGTCCAGCAGTTTATCCCTTATATCATTGGTCATTTTCACAATCCTTTGCTGCAAACACCTCTGTAGACAAGGCCCGATCCCCCTGCTATACGGCGCGTTCCTGTAATTTATTCAACTTTAACTTAGAGAGGTGGTGAAAACCACATGCAGGTCAGTGTTCGTGATAATAACGTCGATCAGGCGCTACGCGCTTTAAAGAAAAAGCTCCAGCGTGAGGGTGTCTTTCGCGAAATGAAGCTCAAGCAGCATTTCGAAAAGCCGTCCGAGAAAAAAGCACGTCAGAAGGCAGAAGCCATCAGACGCGCCCGCAAGCTCGCTCGTAAAAAGCTCCAGCGCGAAAACGGGATGTAAATCCGGTTTTTAATACTGGGCGGGGCAACCCGCCAGCGATAACCCCCGTGTGAAAGCCCGGGGGTTTGTTGTTTTTGTGGGGGTGGGCAGGATGGCTGCTTTGAGCCCAGATTGATCGGTTCTGCTCGGTGCACATATGACAACAAGTTGCGAAAAGCGCTTAGTGGCGGTCAGTTCCTATGGCCCGATCTAACGCATCTCAGCGTTTACCTTCTTTAGGTAATCTTCTAACGTCCGCCCTGTTATGTCAGTGAAGTGGTCGCCGTTAACCCCACAGCTGATTATGCGGTCAACACGAAAGGCTCTGAAGTCCTTTCGCTTTTCGCACCATGTTGTCATGGTCCAAACGCGTCCCCAATATGCAATCTGTAAAGGCCATACGACCCGCGCCGATGTTTGGTTTTCCAAAGAAAGGTAGCCGAACTTCAATTTTTCTTTGTTACGGATAGCTTTGCGGATCGTGGGCATGTGCTTAAAGCCGAGTTTGGCCTGCGCGAATGGGTAAACACCAAAGCCCCACTGTTTCGGAGTGGTTCCGCCTGCCGTAGCAACCTTGGCAATTTTCTTTATCAGAGATGCGGCAGAAACTTGCAGTTCAGGGTCCGCGACTTCCGCAACAATCGCCATCCCCAAATGAAGTGCTTCTAGCTCTGTATAAGAGAGGTTCATGGGGGGCAAGAACACAGGCTCCCGAAGAATATACCCCACGCCCCGCTCTCCATCTATAGGAATTCCACTTGCAACAAGCGTGTCAATGTCGCGGTAAATTGTGCGTATGGATACTTCTAGGCGGTCTGCGATCTCACGTGCGAGGTGCAGACGACCGTCTTGAACGATCTCAATGATCTGTGAAAGGCGGTCGCTGCGGCGCATCTAGCTCCCTAATTCGGTGCTATTTCAAGCGTCGTATGATGCAACTTTACGCTAGATCCATCTATCGCTTGCATGCAGGGTAACAAAGAAGGTTCGTTGCCGATCTCTGCGGCCGCAGATTTGGCGGCTTCGAGAGTTGCCCACTCAATGTGTTCGATCCAAAGGCCATCATCGTCGCATGAAAGACGACGCGATATAAAACCATCTCGTTTGCTGGCAAAGTCATTTATTGCTTGCGCAGCTTCAACAAATTCAGCGCGTGAAACGCCGCTATTCAGCTTGAATGTTACTGTCTCGATAGTGTGTTTTGTCATGTCTTTTCTCCTGGTTTTTTGTAGACATGTCACGCTTAGCCGACTGCAACTGACAATTACTGGCAGTTGATTGAGGTTTACCCCTATTTTCCTAGCTTCGCTACCATGATGTATTGCATTTCCCGAAAGCCGTGGTTGGTAGGTGCCACACCAAAAAACTGAGAGGTTGTCACAAAACACTGATACTAGCCAATTAGCTCAGACCAGCGAATGACTGCTTTGTCCCGCATTACTGCCTTTAAAGCAGGCACCACCCCCAACAATAACCCCCGAGCCAAAGCCCGGGGGTACTTTTCTTTAAACCGGCAACCAGGGCGTCGGCACATAGCGGTACGCGTCGCCTGATTTCTCAACATATCCAATGCCCGGAAAATCAACATGCGCCCCGGCGATCGGCATTCTTTCGGCACTGACACGCTCCATCAATGCAAGCCGGGTTTCGCGCGCGAGATCGACATCCAGATCGAACACGATGCCCCATTCCGGGTGTTCAAACTGCAAAGTCGTAAAGTGCAGTACATCACCCCAGAAAAGCAGGCTCTCACCATTTGAGC
This sequence comes from Paracoccaceae bacterium, assembly GCA_965224795.1. Classification (GTDB taxonomy): domain Bacteria; phylum Pseudomonadota; class Alphaproteobacteria; order Rhodobacterales; family Rhodobacteraceae; genus NVTR01. The sequence continues at coordinate 1,150,478 of CBDDAE010000001.1, forward strand.
TTACAATATATCCCATCTGACCCGCCGTGTGCCCCGGCAGCGGCATGGACGTAACACCGGCGAACAGTTCCTGTTCCCCGGTGAACATCTTTTGGCCATCTGCGTAAGGCGCCAATACCGCCCGTGCCGCGTCAATCATTGGGCGGAAATCTTCCGGCGTGGCGGCGCGCACGTCGTCGTTGTGCATGAAATTATATTCGTCCTCGGAAACTGTCAGCGTTGCATTTTCAAAGAACTTGCTGCCATCTTCTTTGAGAAATGCACCAATATGGTCGGGGTGCATGTGGGTCAGCAATATCGCGGTGATATCTGCGGGCTTGATACCAGCAGCTTCCATATTCGCCGCCAGTTTACCCAGCGTTGGAACAAAGGCCGTCAAACCGCCAGCATCGATCAGTATCGTATCAGTGTCGTTCTTAACGACATAAGCATTCACCGGTATTCGGATCACTTCGTTGTTGAACGGATGATAGGTTTTCGCCGTGGCTTCCTTGGCAGCTGCTTCATCATATCCAAAGATAAAACTTGTCGGAAGGTCAGTGAAACCATCCAGCAACGCGGTGACTTCGATATCGCCAACGCGGTGGCGGTAAAAGCCCGGGGCCTGCGCGCCAGGCATTGCGGATTGCGCAACAGCCTTGCCCGCACTGGCAAGAACCAATGCAGGTGCCGCCAATGCGGGCACGGCCACAAGGCTTTTCAAAAGGCTGCGTTTAGAGATTTTCATGTTTCGTCCTTTCAGAATCTACGTGAGTTGCGTTTTCTTTGGTAAAATATATACTTTGATTTAGATCAGGATTTCACGAATTTAAATAAAAGAAAAACTTATGGATACCTTGGGAGCGTTGGAAAGCTATGTGTCTGCCGTGCAGTCGGGTTCCCTGTCAGGTGCCGCCCGCCAGAGACGCATGTCACAGCCCGCGATCAGCCAGCATATAACGGCGCTGGAAAGCCAGTTTGAAACCCGCTTGCTCGTCCGGGGGCGGGGTGGCGTGCGAATGACCCTGGCCGGGGAAGTTGCCTATAAGTACGCCGTTTCAATACTGGAAGAACGCGCAAAATTGGGGTCAGCACTGGAAACTTTGGCGGATCAGGCGGCGGGGCAGATCACCATCACCGCCAATCTTGCATTCTCGCATCAGATAGTCAGCGACGTCATAAGTGATTTTGGCAAACTACACCCGGACTTGAAAATTGAAGTGCGTGCCGATGATCGAATGTTGGATCTGGAAGATGAAAATATTGATGTCGCACTGCGCTCTGGCACGGTCGGGGAAGGCAACGGTGTTGTGCGCAAAATTGGCGCTCAGACGGTTTTACATGTTGCGACGCCTGCGTATCTTGATGCGGTCGGGCGACCGCAGACGCCGGACGATTTGATAAAACTCAATTATATTCAGTACAGATCTTCAGACGACCGGATTGCCACAACGCTGCTGCAAGGTACGGAAATTGTTCAAGCCCCCATCAAAATCGGATTGACGGCACAGGCACCTTATCTGGTTTTTCAGGCACTGCACGGTAATCTGGGCTACGCAAAGATACCCGAATTCATCGTCGCCGAAGCCGTGAAATGCGGCCAGCTGGAAGTGGTTTTACCAGACTGGAAAATTCCTGAAAAAGACCTGTTTGTTGTCTTCCCAACAGGCGGAAATCAACCGCCGCGGGTCATTACCCTGCTGCATGCGCTGACGAAGCGGCTGGACGCGACCAAAGGCGTTAATCTGGTTGCCTCCGCCAAACAGTTGTACGTTGGCGGCTAAGGCGATCACCTCAGAACAGTTTTTCCTGCAAAGTTTATACTATTCCTGCGCAACCGCCGCCCGCACCATCACAGCCAAATCTGCCTGGCCCAGGCCCTGTTGACTGGCCGCGCGAAAACTGTCCAAACCCGCTTGGATAGCTGTAATATCAACACCCAGGGATTGCGCCACCTCACTGAATAGTTCTGCATCTTTGACAACCCCGTCCAACGCAAACCCAACCCTGTCGCTTTCACCCGTCAACACCGGCAGCCGGCCAATAAACGCCGGTGGCGCCGCCGGGCTGCCAGACAGAATATCCAGCATTTGCCCATAGCCCAGCCCGCCAGCACGCCCGGTCAACATGGCTTCTTTCAGCACCTGCCAAAACCCACACAGCAACATGTTATTCATCACTTTGGCCGTTGCCCCTGCCCCCAGTTTCCCCACATGGGTCACCCGGCCAGCAAATGCATCCACCACCGGGCGAAACCGCTGTATATCCCCATCTGCCCCGCCCAGAAAAACCCCGGCTTTTCCAGCCAGCACCATTTCGGGCCCTCCGGAAATTGGCGCATCAACCGCGCGCGCCCCGGCTTCACATATGGTGGCCTCAAGCCCGCGCAAAGTTTTGGGGTTGGTGGTGCTGGTATCCACCACCAGCTTGCCGCTAAGATCAAAGGCACAAAGCGCATTCACAACCTCAACCACAGCTCGATCATCAAACAGCGAAAGGATGATCACATCCGACGCCGCCACCAAGTCAGCCATCGCGCTGTGCATTGGAAAACTTACCTTATCCGGTGACACGGCAGTTCGGTTCCAGCCACTAACGCTATACCCCTGCGCTGCCAACCGTTCCAAAATGGCCGACCCCATGCGTCCCATCCCGACGACGCCGACACGATCAGTACCCGTATTTGTAGACATCATGAATTCTCCCTAACCCGGCAGTCCTGAGGATTTGTAGCCCTCGCTTGCGCGAAATCGGAACATAAATCCAGCTTAATATTGATCAGGGCAACCCACCAAAAAAATAACCCCCGGGGCCAGCCCGGGGGTCAAAATCTTTCGCTACAGGTTTTTTAGAAAGAGCGTTCGTAAAACACGCTCATGTTCCCCTGACCTGAACCACCCACACTTTGGTAGCCAATACGCCCACCAACCCGCCGGGTTCCATCATAGGTTTTCGCGACCAGTTCAAGCTCCAGCCCGCCGCCACAATTGGTGGAAGAAGTGGTGGATTTAATATACTGACAAAGAATTGTCGGCGATATCGTAAACTGTTTTTCATCGTAGGTGTCGTGATTGATTTCCAGAGGAATTTCAATTCGCGGTGTAAAGTTCAGCACCCCGACCGAAACCGTTCCAGCAGCGATGGTATCCGTGCCTGAAACCGCGCCAGCCGTGCCGCTTACCCCAACATCCCCAATCCGGGTTATGCCGTAAGTCGCGCCAAATTCCGGGCTAAGGGTGAATTTCTCATACTCAATATCACCAGAAATAGTCGCACCGGCCTGTACTGAAGCCGTCAGGTAATTGCTGGTTACATCAACTGTACCATTGCCAACATCCAGATTGTTCATCCCAACCCCAAAGGCTATAAATGCGTCCCCGATAAGATCTTCGCCGATCTCTTCGACATAATAGGCACCCAAGGATAGCCCCAGCGTATCCCGGCTACCAGAAAATGAGCTGTTTATGTCAGAGCGCGTCAGATCCGCCCCCAGAAAATACCCAAGCATCGTAGTGTCTGATGTCATTTTCTCCCAGGCAACACGGCCCGAAAGCGTACCCAATACAGAACCGTTTTCATATCCGGTCAGCTCAAACTCACCATAAACAAGGCGACGGTGCGTGCCTTCATAATTGCCTTCCTGGCCAAAGAATTTACCGGCCAGATCGAAACCACGGCTGGACGCCACCAGACTGCCATCAATATCGAACGGAATGTTATTGCGCGACACCAGATCATCTTCGCATTCTGGAATTAGCTCTAGTTCTGTGCGCCCAAGCTGATCGCGTTCTTCCTCCAGCTGACGACAGCGCCGTGCGGCAAGGAAACGATCCCGCGCACCGCGTGTGAACCGCTGATTGGCTACCAATTGATTTTGCAAATCTTTGACTGCTTCGTCGATAATTAGCTGCTGCAATTCAGTCAGCACTGCCGGTGTTAACGGTGTCGGCCCTGCAGGGGCTGCATTAAGTGACAACGTATTAGAAGCCGAATTCGGAAGGGTATCCACATCAATTACTGTACTAGCCGGCAGATCAAGCGTTACCGGGCCACCAGTCGGCGTAACCAACACTGTATAAACACCAGCAGACACCATAACCAAATTCGAAACATTGCCGTTACCAACCGCAAAATCACCTAACGACAAACCGCTGACCGGCTCTGAAAATGTGACAGTTACCGTAAACGGGCTGCTGTTATCAGTGGCTGACGTGGAAAGCGACACACTTGGCGGGGCAGCCGATGGAACCGTGACGGTGCCATTGGGCAAAAGCGTAAAGATCGCGGAACCAACAGAACCTGTTGGTGTCCAATTTTGCGACAAAACACCGGATAACCCGTCATAATCTATGCGATAAGTTCCCGGCGCCAGCCCAACCGCCACAGCGGATTGGTGTGCATAGACTTGGTTGGTTCCTGAACCCGGTGCAGCGGCCAATCCCGATTGGGTATGGAAAAAGTAATTCGTACCCAGTGTAAACACCGATTGAAGATTGCTGTAATCGGCCGAGGGGTTAGTTGCGTAAGTATGTTGGGTGGTCGTTGTATTTGGAATTGTCCCCGTTTGGCTATGCGCTGTGCTAAACTGGATCTCTGCGCCGCCGCCCGGTGACGATTGCCCAACCACCTGGGTTTCGCCGCCGCCACCATCTTGGCGAAACAATGCCAAATCACCTTCTGCAGCAAGGCCATTGTTATTGTGCCAAGATCCATAGAAAATCTCAACGTCATAGCACGGTGTTAGGGGCCCCCCAACACAGGTTGTTACGGCGCTGGCCGCAGATAGAAATCCAACCGAATTTGTATGCGCTGTTGCCAAACTTGGCACAATAAACGCCGACACTGTTGCCAGCGCCTTAAATGAACATTTTTTCATGATATCCCCCACTCACTAAGTCTACTTTTAGTATTTATATTTATATTTTCGCTATATCTAGCGGTACTAGGACCCTTCGACAACAGGTTAATTTTTGTAAACAAAAAAAATATGTCAATTGTATGATAAATTGCAACAAGCCCCCGGCGGGCACGGCAAACTCTGGTTGTTTCCAGACAAAAGCAGTAAATTCCCCTGAAACGCGGCTCCGTAATCTGGCAGGTATTGGCAATGGTGTAATTTGCAAACTTCCCCAAAATACTTTTTCGCAATACCGCCATTGGCAGCACTTGCCTTGCTTGCCCTGTTGTATTTCTTCCTTGGCCCTACTGTCGCAAATGCCGACCCGGTCCTGTCTATTGCCATCACTGAATCAAGTGGCGACGACTTTGACGCCGATGTCAGACAGGTTCGCAAAACCGGGGCCCGCGCCACCAGTTTAACGCTGTTTTGGGATGAGGCCGATCAAAATGGTACCTACGCCCCGGAATTTGACTGGCCCAGTATCGCCAATGGCTATTACCCCGGCAGAGGTCTGAGTCTGATCATCACCCTGTCGGTCATCGACACAGTCACCGATCGTCGCCCCAAAGACCTGCTTAAAAAATCTTGGGATGATCCGATCGTCATCGCCCGTTTCAACGCCTACCTAACCGAAATCCTTTCCCGGATGCCTGACACTGACATTCTGGCAATCGCCGTTGGCAATGAAATTGATGGTCACCTAAGACGCGACAAAGACTGGCAGGCCTACGAACGTTTCTTCAGCGCCGCGCGCGATACCATCCATCAAACACGCCCCAATGTGCCGGTTGGCGTCACCATGACCTGGCAGGGCATGCAGGGGAATAATGCCACCCGCTCTGCGCGCCTAAACGCCCTGACCGACGCGGCGCTAATCAACTATTACCCTTTGGACAGCCGCTTTCACGTGTTACCCCCGGCAGATATCATGGCCCAACTGGATGCTATGATTATCGCTGCGAACGGCAAACCTGTCTATCTGTTTGAAACCGGCTATCCGTCAGAAGGTTGCGGTTCAAATCCGGCCCTGCAACAGGCCTACTTCCAGCACCTTTTGGCAGCATGGCACACCCGCAAACGCGACATTCCCCTGATCAACCTGGTCTGGCTGCACGATATCCCAGAAGCTAAATTACAGGACTACGCCAGCTATTACGGCTCAAACAACCGCTGTTTTCTAAGCTATCTTTCCAGCCTTGGTCTGCGCAGCCTGAACGGCCAAAACAAGCCGGCATTCAATTGGTTGATCAGCAGGTAATCTGCAAACCCGACCCGTCCGCAACTGCTGGCCGGTTTGAAAAGTATCCGCTAACATGTTAATTAGCCACACCTCATAGGAATGACGATGGACAAGCTTGTAACAAAATCTCAACCTCTGATGAAATTTGCTGCCGCCATTGGCATGATCTGCGGCGTGATCATCATCGGCCTGGGTACCGCCCGTTATTTCGATCTAATCGACATGGGGCCGGACTTTGCTAAAATTGAACCTATTTGGATGATCGCTGGCGGCGCAGCCCTGATCGCGACCTTTTACTTCAAATTGCAAACGATCAAAAAAGCCGCCACTCTCGCGCAGGACCGGCTGGACAGCTAGGGGCACACCTCCCCCATCATCTTTCGGGCAAATATCCCCGCCGGAGGCTCCTGCCCTATACCGGCAATGCGGTGGTTTTGAAAACTGTCTTCAACGCAAAACTTGAATGCATTTGCGCCACCCCCGGCAGTTTAGCCAGTGACCGCCGGTGTATCTGGGCAAAATGCTCAGTATCAAACGCAACCACCTTCAGCAGATAATCCGCCTGCCCCGCCATCAGATGGCATTCCAGCACATCCGGAATTTTTGCCACCTCACGCTCAAATGCGTCCAGCACCTCATCCGCTTGCCCGGACAGGGTAATTTCCACAAACACGGTTGTCGGACGACCCAGCAATTTTGGTTCCAACAGTGCCACATAGTCTTTGATATAGCCGGATTTTTCCAACCCATGCACCCGGCGGTGACAGGCAGATGGGGACAGGTTTACACTTTCGGAAAGCTCGGCATTAGTAATTCGGCCATCCTTCTGTAAAACTTCCAGAATACGGCGATCTATACTATCAAGTTTCTGCATATCTGAACTTTCTTCGAATTATTATTAAATCTTTGCAAGATATGACCATGTTATCGTTAACTTACCAGCCCAGAAATCAAAACAATTGCGTCTAACCTGCGCGATACCGGGGAAAATCAATCGGAGAACTCCATGAAAATCGGCTGCCCCAAAGAAATTAAACCCCAGGAATTTCGCACCGGCCTCACCCCCAATGCAGCGCGCGAAGCCATCAGTCACGGCCATGATGTGCTGGTGGAAAAAAACGGTGGGACAGGGGCGGGTTTTCCGGATCAGGATTATGTCGACGCCGGTGCCCGAGTCGCCGATACAGCCGCTGAAATTTTTGAATGGGCCGACATGATCGTAAAGGTCAAGGAACCACAACCTGGTGAGCGCAAAATGCTGCGTCAGGGTCAGGTTCTGTTCACCTACCTGCACCTTGCCCCGGACCCGGATCAAACCCGTGACCTGATGAAAAGCGGTTGCACTGCCATCGCATATGAAACCGTAACTGCACAGGGCGGTGGCCTGCCGCTGTTGGCCCCGATGTCAGAAGTTGCCGGGCGTCTTGCCCCGCAGGTCGGCAGTTGGACCCTGCAAAAAGCCAACGGTGGACGCGGCGTTCTGATGGGCGGCGTCCCCGGTGTCGGCCCCGCCCGTGTTGTCGTCATCGGCGGCGGTGTTGTTGGTACCCATGCGGCCAAAATCGCAGCAGGTATGGGCGCGGACGTCACCGTGCTGGACCGCTACCTGCCCCGACTGCGCTATCTGGATGACGTGTTCGGGCGCGATTTCAAAAACAGCTATGCGTCTGCTGGCAACACCATCGAACTGGTGCGTGAGGCCGACATGGTCATTGGCGCCGTTCTGGTCCCCGGTGCCGAGGCCCCCAAGCTGATTTCCCGCGCGCAACTATCGGAAATGAAGCCTGGCGCAGTCCTTGTGGACGTCGCCATTGATCAGGGCGGCTGCTTTGAAACCAGCCACGCCACCACCCATCAGGACCCAATATACGAAGTCGACGGCATCATGCATTACTGCGTCGCCAACATGCCCGGCGCCGTGGCCCGCACATCCACCATCGCCCTTGGCAACGCCACCATGCCCTTCATGCTGGCACTTGCCGACAAGGGTTGGCGGCAAGCCTGTGAAGATGATGAACACCTGCTGAACGGTCTGAACGTCCATGCTGGTCAGCTGACCTACTATGCGGTCGGCAAGGCGCTTGGCATTGATGTTTTGTCGCCGGCGTTGGCGCTTAAGCAGTAGGCAATCAAAAGAGATTCGCTTTCTCAGCGGATCCTTTTCGCCTACTCAACCGACTTTCAAACCCACGTGCCCCTCAAACAGCGGACGCACCTGGCGCAGGCGTGTCACCGTGAAATCAACGAAAGTACGAATTCGCGGGACCTGGCGCAAATCAGCATGGGTCAATACCCAGACCGGGACATAGGTGAAATCCGGTAGCCCCGGAACCCTTTGCAACAATGGATCAGTGTCCCCCAAAAAACACGCCATGCGCGTCGCCCCAGTCCCGGCCCGCGCAGCCGCCACCGCCGCCACCATGTCATCCACCGATAGCCTGACATTCAGGTTCGGTCGCAGTGCCAATATTTCTGGCGGCGGTCCAGGCCAATGGGAAAACCGTATCCAATCCAGTGGGGTATCGCCGCCTTTGTCCCGGGCAATCAATTCCGGCGTCGCGTAAACGGCGGCTTTTTGATCCGCCACACGGTATCCCACCAGTGTGGGAGAGGGTGATTTTGACAACCGGATCGCCACGTCGGCGTCCCGTTGTGCAAGGTTCAGATTGTCATTGGTGGCCAAAATCCGCAGTTCCACAGCCGGGTGTGTCGCCACAAATTCGTTCAGAATCGTGGCCAAAACCCGTTCAATCAGCAAATGCGGTGCAGTAATGGTCAGCGGCCCACGTATCTCGGCGTCTCGCGCCCCTATCCTGCGATCCAATTGTGCGCCTGATTGTTCCATTTCTTCAGCAGCTCGCACCGCATCGCGCCCAGCATCCGTGGGCACATAACCACTTGCCAAACGATCAAATAACCGCGCACCCAGCGCCTGTTCAGCAGCCGTTATCCGGCGCGCAACAGTGGCATGGTTCACGCCTAAAACGCGCGCGGCGCCGCTGATCCCGCCTTGGCGGGCGGTTTCCAATACATGGCGAAGATCATTCCAATCGAGCATGGCCCGATTATTACCGCACATCGGACGCGCGGCAATGATCGTTTTCACTCAAGAAAAATGCACATAATCTGAACCCGAAAACACAGGAGATTGCAAAAATGACGGCCTACGCCCTAGTCACAATCAAACTTAACGACCCGGAAGAATTCAAGCGTTACCGGGAGCTAGCTGGCCCGGCCATGGCAAAACACCAAGCCAAGCCGCTTTCCGTTTCATCCGAAGCGCAAATGATCGAAGGCGAAGGCGCGGCCCCCGACGTGACCGTCATACTGACGTTCCCGGATCGTAGCCACGCTTTGGCATGGATAAATGATCCAGAGATCGCCCATGTCCACGCGGCGCGAAAGGCAAGTGGTTCTTCAAAAATTATCCTGATGTAACAAAAAAAAGGGCCCGCCAAACCGGCGAGCCCTTCCTATCTTGCGATGCTTAGCGCTTACTTCTTCAGCGCCGCCGCAATCTCTTTCAACAGATCATTGTCGCTTGGGCCCGGATCTTCCGCCGGTGCTTCTTCCTCTGGACCCTTGGCCTTATTCACTGCCTTAACCAACATGAACACCACGAACGCGATGATGATAAAGTTGATCAGCGCCATGATGAACTTACCGTAGGCAAACACTGCCCCGTCTTCACCGTCGCTCAGCTGAATGCCCAGACCCGAGAAATCGATCCCGCCCATGAACAGGCTGATGAGCGGATTGACCAGATCAGCTACCAGCGATCCGACAATCGCGGTAAACGCCGCGCCGATGATGATACCAACGGCCATGTCCATGACATTGCCCTTAGCGATAAAATCTTTGAACTCATTGATCATTATATTTCCCCACTATCCGTTTACTAATCGCGCAATCATTCGCGCATGTTTAGGCGGACTAACACATAAAATCTTGGCAGGTCACCTTACTTTTTGGGGAATTCTCACCTATGTGTCTCACAAGGAACACAGAAAGATACCCCATGAATTCCCTATCAAACCACCCAATCACCAAACGCTGGCCGGCCAAAGATGCAAACGTAATCCAGCTCTATTCCTTCCCGACGCCAAATGGCGTAAAAGCCTCGATCATGCTGGAAGAGATCGGCCTGGATTATGAGGCCCATACAGTCGGCCTGTCAGGTGACGTAACCACGCCCGAATTTCTTTCGCTAAACCCCAACAACAAAATCCCAGCCATAATCGATCCAAATGGCCCCGAGGGTGCTCCAATTGAACTGTTTGAAAGCGGCGCGATCCTGATTTATCTGGCAGAAAAATCCGGCCAGTTGCTACCAAAGGACACCAAAGGTCGCTATGAAACCCTGCAATGGCTGATGTTTCAGATGGGCGGCGTCGGGCCGATGTTTGGCCAATTGGGCTATTTCTACAAATTCGCAGGCTCGGAAATCGAAGACGAGCGCCCGGTGGAGCGCTACCTCGGTGAAACCAAACGCCTGTTGAAAGTGATTAACCAGCAACTGGACGGCAAAGACTGGATCACTGGCAGTTATTCCATCGCCGACATTGCCATCGCACCGTGGCTGGCAGCTTTGGATTTCTACGGTGCCAAAGAAGAACTGGAATGGGACAACTTTAAGAACGCCGTCGCTTACCTTGATCGCTTTTACGCCCGCCCTGCGGTGCAAAAAGGCAAGGACATCCCGCCGCGCGACGGTTAAGCGGGCAAAGACCCGTCCAAAACATAGCGCAAAATCTCAACAACCTGCTGCGGCGTTTCAGTGACTGCCAGCGCCGCGGCATCCACTTCTTTCAACGCATGCTGGTGATCGGCCCCATGCATCACGATCAGTGACTTACCCAGCGCCGACGCATAGCCCGCATCAAATGCTGCGTTCCACTGTTTGTATTTGTCACCAAACCGCACCACGACAATTTCCGCCGCTTCAATTGCGTTTCGCGTACGAATAGCATTCACTTTGGCGCCCTTGTGATCATGCCAGAACTTGTCCGCCTCAGCCCCCAATATCGCGACGCCGCAATCATCTGATGCGTCGTGATCCGTCACCGGGCAGCTGAACGTTACATCCAACCCCTTGGCGCCTTCAATGATCTGCTCACGCCAATCACTGTGAATTTCACCTGACAAATAAACCTGCATCGCCACCCCTTCATCTTTCCCAAAATATCCCCGCCGGAGGCTCCGACCTAGCCGCGCAGCACTCCACCCGTTGCCTTGGCAACGCCAGCCACAATCTTCGCCGACACCGCCTCAATGTCCTTATCGGTCAGGGTCGCATCCACTGGCTGCAAACGCACAGATATCGCCAAGGATTTCTTGCCCTCACCCATCTGCGCCTCAGCCTTGGCCCCGCCAAATTCGTCAAACACCGACACCGCTTCTATCAACGCCTTATCCGCACCCGCCGCCGCATTCACCAGCGTCAAAGCCTCAACGCCCGCGTCCACCACAAAGGCAAAATCCCGTTCAACGGCCTGCAAATCATTCACCACCAGCGCTGCCCGCGTGGCGGATTTACTGCGCGGGAACGGAACCGCGGCGGGGAACACAGTGAACGCCACCGCCGGGCCCTTAACATCCATCGCCGCCAACACCTTTGGATGAACCTCACCAAATACCGCCAGAACTTTCTTTGGCCCCAGCCCAATCCGACCGGACCGACCCGGGTGCCACCAATCGGGTGCATCGCGCAATACCTGCGCCTTGGCGGGCGCACCAATCGCCGACAGCACCGCCTGCGCATCCGCCTTGGCGTCATACACATCAACACCGCGACGCCCTGCATGGGGTTCGCGCCCCTGATTTTGCCCGATCAGCAACCCGGCCACCTGCGTCTGATATTCATCCGGCTCGCCACCGCTAAACGCCGGCCCCACCTCAAACAATGCCATGTCCATGAATCCACGCGCCTGATTGCGCGCCGCCGCCGCCAATAGCCCCGGCAAAAGATCAGGCCGCATATGGCTCATTTCTGAACTGATCGGATTGGCCAGCTTCACTGCATCCGCGCCACCGCCAAACAGCGCCGCCGAAGCACCATCAATGAACGAATAGGTCACACATTCATTATACCCCAGCGCCGCCGCCGTCCGGCGCGCAATACCTTCGCGCAACTGCATCGGCGTCAGGATCGGTTTGGCCACCCCAACAGGCCGCGCCATTGGTTTACCCACCAGCCCGCTAAGGGACGCAATGCGCGCCACTTCTTCCACCAGATCGGCCTCACCCTGCACATCCGGGCGCCAGCTTGGCACCGCTGCCATGTCGTTTTTGTCCAGCTCAAACCCAAGCGCTGTCAACGTCGCGCGCTGCGTCTCAGCCGGGATTTCCATCCCCACCAGCGACTGCACCCGGTCCGTATCCAACTGAAACGCCCGCACTACATCCGGCACTGCACCTGCGGTCACAACCTCGGAAACCTCACCACCGCAAAGCCCAACAATCATCTCAGCTGCCAGCCCCATCGCGCCTGCATTAAACCCCGGATCAATGCCCCGTTCATTGCGATACCGCGCATCCGAATTGATCTTTAGCGCGCGCCCGGTCTTGGCAATCTGAATGGTCTCCCATACCGCCGCCTCGACAAATACATTCACCGTGTCCGGCGTACACCCCGTGCGCAAACCGCCCATGATCCCACCAATACTGGCAATGCCCTCATCATCGGAAATCACCACCATCCCGGCGCTTAAGCTATGTTCCTTTTCATCCAGCCCGGTGAAGGTTTCGCCACCCTTGGCCCGATGCACCCGCAAATCACCGGCAACCTTATCGCCGTCAAACACATGCAAAGGCCGGTTCATATCGTAGGTGAAAAAGTTCGTCACATCGACCAAAGCCGAAATCGGCCGCAGCCCAATCGCCCGTAACCGATCCTGCAACCATGCGGGGCTTGGCCCGTTTTTCACACCCCTTATCAACCGCCCCATGAACACTTCACAGCCGTCCACTTGGGCACCCTTATCAATCGTCACACCAATTGGGCTTTTGAATGTCCCTGTCACATCCGCCGTTTTGGCCGGTTTGAGCGTACCAAGCCCCCGCGCCGCCAGGTCCCGCGCAATCCCCCGCACGCCCAGCGCATCCGGCCTATTCGGCGTAATCGCAATCTCAATCACCGGGTCCACCTTGGCCGGATCATTCACCGCCAGCCAGTCAACAAAACTGTCGCCAACCTTGCCAGATGTCAGTTCAATAATCCCGTCATGCTCATCGCTTAGCTGCATTTCGCGCTCGGAGCACATCATCCCGTGGCTTTCGACGCCACGGATTTTGCCAACCTTGATCGTCGTATCAATCCCCGGAATATACATGCCCGCCTGCGCAATCACGACGGTGATGCCTTCCCGCGCATTGGGTGCGCCGCAAATAATCTGCTTCACCCCCTGATCGGTTTCCACCTGACACACGCGCAGCCGGTCCGCATCCGGGTGCTGTTCAGCCGATTTCACATAGCCAATGCGAAAATCCTTCAAAGCATCAACCGGATTTTCAACGCCCTCAACCTCAAGGCCGACATCTGTCAGCACCTCACAAATGTCATCAACGCTTGCATCTGTCTCCAGATGATCCCGCAACCAGCTCATGGTGAATTTCATCGCAATTTTTCCGCCATTTTATCAATAATAACTGCCTTATCCGATCATTAACCTGCATGAAAGGCTTGTGTCATTTCCATGCCGAAAGAACCCCAAATCCGGCAAATTTTAAACAATTTCGTATGATTTAGTGAAAATTGGAAAGGAGTACCCAATGGAAACCCGTGGGCCGATTATGATAGTAACCTCGCTCAGCCTCGTTTTTTCGATGGTTGCTGTGATCCATATTCAAAACCAGACCGAAGAAACGTCTTCCGATGGCATTAAGACCGTCGGCGAAGATTATGCCAGCTGTAGCTCGCGCGGTTTGGAAACCATGTTTGGCCGCTTGGGCTGTGCAAATTCATCCAAGGTCACCAATCGCAGAACAGCGGCCGGCGGTGCTGTTTTCCTTTCGATCAAAAACTAGCAAACACGTTTCAGGCAACTAGTGGCGCTGTTCGGTTGCCGGTTCAAATTTAAATTTCAACCCGCCATCCTTACCCGTATCAGGGCCAAAGCCTCATCCGCCATTTCCTGCCAGTTCAACGCGCCATCCGGCACCTGAACCCATTCCTTCATTGCCCGCCCCTTGCCGGACGGATCAAACAACTGACAGCCCCCGTTGGCCGCGATAATTTCCTGACACCGCGCCGCGTCCAGCTTGAACACCATGTCGTCCTGAAAGAACGCCAGAAACGCTTTGCCGTCCAGCTTGGCGCAGGGTTTGCCAAACAGATTGCCGGGGGCAATCGCCGCGTCCTGCACCGCCATACCGGCGATGATGGCGTCAAATTGCTGTTGGTTGCCGCTCATTCCACCGGCTCCATATCCGACAGATCCTCAACCAACTCAAACCGCTCGCAGACAATTTCCATCTTGCCGGTGAAACCGCCATTGCGCTTGAAAAACTCAATGTGATCGCGCCGCCAACCTTTGTAATCCTCGTTCTCGCCCTCGGCCAAGGCAAACGCCTCACCGATCTCATCAAACGCCATGCGTTCCACATGGGTCGTGCGGATCACCAACGCCGGGCTGCCATCCCAGTGCGTCGCAATATCACAGCGTCCCACCACCGGCATGTCTTCGCCGCCAGCCTCAAAATCCCGCAAGGCACCACAGGTCGCGGTTTTCTTACCCTTACGCACGAGGCTATTCAGCCGCGCGCACATTTCGGCGCTATCGCCAAACTTGAACATCCCCGCACCGGGGTATTTTTCGATCAGATCAATGGTCATTTTTGTTCTTTCATATCAGAGGGCCTCGCTTGACCTTGGGAGGGCGCATTTGCGCCTGCCGGTGGGGCAGGTCAGGCGCGGCCCGGAAAACCGGGCCAAAACATCAAGATCAAATCCCATCATTCTCATTCATCCGTAGGGTGGGCATTCTGCCCACCAATGGCGTTAGCAATTGCCATCTGTCATTTCATCCAAGCGCTGATCGAAATCGTCCCGGGTTTTTAGGCAAGACATCCAAGAAATAACAAAAAAAGTCACTGGGATCACCGCTTGCGAAAACCATAGGGGCGTGAATGCCCCAAAATTAGCGCCAATAAGAAGAGTGACAAAAAGCACAAATGGAAGCTCGGGTCCTGCGGATTTGGGGCGCCTCACGCCCTTTTCCAGCAAAAGCTTTGCTTCCATAGTTTGACGATGTCGCTCTTCTGCCGATATCATCACCCCCTACACCCCCCCATGCAACGTCGGCACATCCAGCGCCCGAAACCCGTAATGCCGCAACCACCGCAAATCACTATCAAAAAACGCCCGCAAATCCGGTATCCCGTATTTCAGCATCGCGATCCGGTCTACGCCCACGCCAAACGCAAACCCCTGCCACGCGTTCGGATCAACCCCCGCCGCGATCAAAACCTTCGGATGCACCATGCCGGAGCCCAGAACCTCCATCCAGCCGTCGCCTTCACCGATTTTCAACTGCCCGCCAACCCATGAACACTGAATATCCACCTCGGCAGACGGTTCCGTGAACGGAAAATGCGACGCCCGGAACCGGGTTTTGACTTCAATCCCAAAGAACGCACTAAAGAACTCCTCCAGCACCCATTTCAGGTTGGCCATCGACAGGTCCTTATCAATCGCCAGCCCTTCCACCTGATGGAACATCGGCGTGTGCGTCTGGTCGTAATCGCTGCGATACACCCGCCCCGGCGCAATGATCCGCACTGGTGCGCCGTGCTTTTCCATATGCCGGATTTGCACCGGCGACGTGTGCGTGCGCAACACATGCGGTGGGCGGTTATCGCCATCCTCACGGTTCATATAAAACGTATCAAATTCCTGGCGCGCAGGATGGTGTGGCGGGATGTTCAGCGCGTCAAAATTGTAAAAATCATTCTCAATCTGCGGACCCTCGGCCACGGCAAACCCCATATCGGCGAATATCGCCGAAACTTCTTCTGTCACCTGAGACACCGGATGGATCGTTCCCGCAGGCCGCGAACGCCCCGGCAATGTCACGTCCAGCCATTCGCCCCGCAACCGTTCATCCAACGCCGCATCCCCCAACGCCGCCTTCTTGGCTGCCAGCGCCGACGTAATCTCATCCTTCAAGGCATTCAGCGCCGGTCCAACAACCTGCCGCTCCTCAGGCGTCATGCCGCCCAGCTTGCGCATCTCCAAAGCAACTTCGCCCTTCTTGCCTACAGCCGCCAAACGGATGGCTTCCAGCGCCGCCTCATCGCCAGCCCCGGCCACTAAATCCAAATACTTCTGCCGCAACCCGTCCATCCCGGACCCCTCTTAATATTCTCAGCCGTGCTATCACACCGGCCCCTAAACACAAGAAGCCGCGAGACCCGTACAGGTCCGCGGCTTCCTAATTTTCCTACCCGGTTTGGGTTAAGCGAGCGCGGCCTTTGCCTTTTCGACAATGGCTGTAAACGCGTCGGGTTCATGCACGGCCAGATCGGCCAGAACCTTGCGATCCACTTCAATACCGGCAATGACAGCCCGTTGATGAATTTGCTGTAAGTCAGCGCTTCATCATGGGCACGAACGGCCGCGTTGATCCGCTGAATCCACAGCGCGCGGAAATTGCGCTTGCGAACCTTACGGTCACGGGTGGCGTATTGGTTGGCCTTGTCCACGGCTTGCGTCGCGGTTTTGAACAACCGGCTGCGGGCACCGTAGTAACCCTTGGCCGCTTTGATAACTTTTTTATGGCGCGCCTTGGTGACGGGGCCGCTTACTGTTCTTGACATATCCGGCCCTCCTTAGCGGTCATATGGCATGTAGGATTTTACGATCTTGCTGTCAGGTGCTGACAGCTCGCTTGTCCCACGTGCGTTACGAATGAATTTCTTGGTGCGTTTGATCATGCCGTGCTGCTTGCCAGCCTGCGCTGCCATAACTTTACCGGATGCTGTCACCTTAAAGCGCTTTTTGGCGCTTGATTTGGTCTTCATCTTGGGCATTTCCGTCTCCTTCATAGTCACGGTTTCTGCACGACTCGGCATGCCACTTTGGCCGGCCGTACACCTGAACTTGGCGCGTATAGGCCCGGGCAAGCGGGCTGGCAAGTTAAAAACGTCGCTGTTTAACGCATAAGGCTTCTAAATACGCTGACAAACACATCCGGAAAATTCCCGGCGGTGTAGGAATTTGGCTGTTTGTAAACCGCCCAGGCGATCATACTACCGCCGACCATGAACAAAATAGTTGCGGTTCTGGGCGCTCTTCCGGCAGAAAACGCACTGATAACTGAGGGCACGGCAAACACCGCGATTATCACACCAAACACCAGTATTAGATCATTGTTCATCAGCCCTGCTCCCTTAGTTGTTCTTTTCTTTATTCTGGATCAGTGCTGAAAATCAACCTTTCCTCGCAAGGCGCAACCCGTAAAATGTTGGTTGAGCCCGGCTGACTGAATGGAATACCGGCAATTACCACGATATGGTCGCTTTCATGGGCAAATCCACCTTCCCGCGCCGCCCGGGCCGCGTTCACTACTGCCATTTTGAATCGATCCACTGCCGGGGTAACGGCGCAATGCATGCCCCAGCTCAAGGCCAGACGCCGCGCCGTTCCCATCTTTGGTGTCAGCGCAATAATTGGCACATGTGGACGTTCACGCGCTGTCAAAAGCGCAGTGGTACCGCTTTCCGAAAAACAGCATATCGCTTTGATATCAGTGGTTTCTGCAATATCGCGCGCCGCTAAAACAATAGCGTCAGCGATAGTTTCTTTCTTGCCAGCGCGACTGGCATCAAGCACTTCACGGTAGGTTGGATCATCCTCAACCTCTTCGGCGACATTGTTCATGGTTGTCACAGCTTCAACCGGGTAACTGCCAGCGGCACTTTCAGCCGATAACATCACCGCATCCGCGCCCTCATAAATCGCTGCCGCCACATCCGACACTTCGGCGCGGGTCGGGATCGGGCTATCGATCATGCTTTCCATCATCTGCGTGGCCACGATCACCGGCTTGGCGGCATTGCGACAGGCCCGCACAAGGCGTTTTTGGATCGGGGGCACATTTTGTACCGGCAATTCCACCCCAAGATCACCCCGCGCCACCATGATCCCATCGGATACAGCCAGAATTTCTGCAAACGCCTTTACAGCCGCTGGTTTTTCAATTTTGGAAATGATATGCGCCCGCCCGGCGGCCAGTTTGCGGGCTTCTTCCACATCAGCCGGCCGTTGCACAAACGAAAGCGCCAGCCAATCGACCCCCAAAGTACAGACAAATTCCAGATCCTTGCGATCCTTGTCTGACAGCGCCGCCATCGGCAACATCACATCAGGCACATTCACCCCTTTGCGGTTAGAAATCGTGCCGTCATTCTTGACGATGCAATCTGCGTAGTCCCGGCCACATTCCTTTACCTCAAGTCGAATTTTCCCGTCATCCACTAACAGGTTTGACCCTAGCTCAAGCGCGTCAAAAATCTCAACATGGGGCAAACACACTCGCTTATTATTGCCCTCAGTTTTATCCAGATCAAAGCGAAACACCTGGCCTTCAACCAAATCCTCAGATCCTTTGGCAAACTCGCCCACCCGCAGCTTTGGCCCCTGTAAATCCGCCAAAATGGCTATCGGGCGTCCTGTGTCTTTCTCGATCTGGCGGATTATTTTGTGGCGTTCACGGATTTCACTATGTTTGCCATGGCTCATATTAAGACGAAACACATCCGCCCCTGCTTCAGACAGGGCGTGTATCATCTTATAGTCATCAGAGGCCGGGCCCAAAGTGGCCACGATTTTTACATTGCGAAGGCGTCTCATATGGCCAGAATTCCTGTTCAAAATATTTGTTAGCGCTCACTTTTCGGTATGCCCGATAACCCACCCGGAAACAACTGGATGCTTGCGAATGGGTGCAAGCCATGCTGAATAAACCTAATGATCAGGATCGGAGCGCCAATGGACCCCCAGACTAAAATCGAAATTGAAGCAGCCGCCTTTCGTCGTCTGCAACAGCATCTGCTGACTGACCGCACCGATGTGCAAAACATTGACATGATGAACCTGACCGGGTTTTGCCGAAATTGCCTGTCGCGCTGGTATCAGGAAGCCGCCGCCGACCGCGGCGTTGAGATGTCCAAAGATGAAGGTCGACAGGCATTCTACGGCATGCCGTTCACCCAATGGCGCGACACCTATCAAACCAATGCCAGCCCCGAAAAACAAGCGGAATTTAAGGTCGCATTTGCTGAAAATGTGACAGATAAAAAGCCCTGATACACCCGTCGGCATTTATCAAAGCTTCAACCCTGAAATCTAAAATTGCCCCTGTTTTGCAGGAGGTTTCGTCATGCCATACGGTTATACGGTTGATGCTTTGGTCTATGATGCCAACAGCAATTCATGGTCCCTAAAACCCGACTACGACCACACAATCGACCGCGTTGATATCAAGATATCCGACGATGATGGCACGTTAAACGGTGACTCAGGTAATAATGAGGTCGGCAACGATGCCAATCAAACCGCCAACGTTTATGATACCCTGGGCAACCTGACAGCATCCGGGCAGATCTATGATGAATCATATTTCAAGCTCACGGATTCAACCGGCAATTCATTCTATCTGGAAGCCATGGAAATTGGCGGCCAGGTTGTCGGCTGGCTGGTTACAGAACCGCTTCAACCCGGTGTCTCCTATGCTGAAACCGGCGCTGGAAACGTCACTGCCGACACCACGCTGCAATATAGCGACCTAACCAGTGTCCCCTGCTATGCCCCCGGTACCATGATCAGCACGCCAGCCGGGGATCGCCCTGTCGAAAAATTGCGCCCCGGTGATCCGGTGTTAACGCTGGATCACGCGGTGCAGCCGGTGAAATGGATTCGTGCAGGAAAACATGCCCTGTCAGATTCCCCGGAAGACGGCAAACCAGTTCTCATTCAGTCCCACGCACTTGGTCCCAACACGCCCACCCACGATCTTATCGTATCGCCCCAGCACCGTATTCTGGTTGGCGGTTCTGGTCAGTTGGAACGGTATTTTCAGACCCAGTTTTTTGTCCCGGCTAAGGCGCTTACTGATCTGCCACGTATCCGGTTCATGCACGGAAAATCAGAAATAACTTGGGTGCACTTTGCCTGTGCTGACCATCAGATCATCACCGCCAATGGCTGCCAATCCGAAAGCCTGCTTTTGGGAAAAATGGTGGTGAATGCCCTGCCGCTGTATGAAAAAATCCAGCTTGCCCGGATCTTTCCCCCAGCGGTTCCCGGCGTCCCCTTGAACGGACCAGCCGCGCGGCCCAGCCTAAGTGTTCGTCAGGTCCGGGATCTACTCAGCTCCAGCAGGGGCCGCTCCGACCAACAAATGAAAATCCATGGCAAAACTTCACGGCATGTTTGCAGCCGACCCAGCGGCTCACCCTGCTTAAATTGGTAAAATTAGCGCAACTACACCGCGCGTAGCAAATCCCGGGAATTTCCACTTTAAAGAGCTTAAACAAGCCCCTCTGAAAAGTTTAAACTCTTTAAACCTTACCCGCTAAATCGCCGTTTTCCGGCTTTCTTCCAAATATATTTCCCGCAACCTCGGCGCCACTTTCCCCGGCGTCCCATCGCCCAGTTTCACGCCATCAATCTCGACCACTGGCATGATAAATGCTGATGCAGATGTCACAAAAGCCTCATCCGCGCCCTGCGCTTCTTCGATGGAAAAACTGCGTTCTTCCACTTCCATTTGTGCCTCGCGCGCATAGCGCAAAACAGCCGCGCGGGTGATGCCATGCAAGATGTCACTGGACAATTCCCGGGTAATGATCTTACCGTTTTTCACGATATAGGCGTTGTTGCTTGTGCCCTCGGTTACCACCCCGTCCTCCACAAGCCAGGCATCATCCGCGCCTGCCTTTTGCGCCATCATCTTACCCATCGAAGGGTACAGTAGTTGAACGGTTTTGATATCGCGCCGCCCCCAGCGTATATCCTCTATCGATATGACTTTAATACCTTTTTTCGCTACCGGATTATCCGCCAACCCCGGTTTTGACTGGGTAAACAGCACCAGTGTCGATGGCGTAACATCGGGATCAGGGAACACAAAATCCCGGTCCCCCGGCGCGCCCCGCGTCACCTGCAAATAGATCAATCCATCGACAATTTCGTTGCGCGTTACCAGCTCTCGATGAATGTCCAGCAGCTCGTCCATGGTGGCCGACGCTGCCATCTCTAGTTCAGCCAGCGACCGTTGCAACCGCTCTGCATGCCCGTCAAACGCTATCAGTTTTCCGTCAAGAACCGAAGTCACTTCATAGACCCCGTCCGCCATCAGAAACCCACGGTCAAAGATCGAAATCTTGGCATCTTCTTCCGGCACATAATCGCCATTCACATAAACAATCCGGCCCATATCGTCTCCTTAACCCCAAAGTTGTGCACTGGGCGGATACACCCCTTTTGCATCATATTTCAATGGGTTATCCCGATCCTCAGCCAATAAAAGTGGCCCGTCCAGATCAGTAAACCCAACACCCTGTGCCACCAGAACTGCCGGTGCCATCGCTAAGGATGACCCTACCATGCAGCCAACCATGACACCGTAACCTTCTGATATCGCTTGCTCTTTCAAAGCCAGCGCTTCAGTCAGCCCACCGGTCTTATCCAGCTTGATATTCACCACATCATACTTGTCCTTTAGCCCCGACAGACTGGCGCGATCATGGCAACTTTCGTCCGCACAAACCGGCAAGGGCCGTGCAATTTCCGCCAGCATATCATCCGCCCCGGCGGGCAAGGGTTGCTCCACCAGCTCAACCCCAAGCCGGATCAGATGCGGTGCCACCTCGCTGTAGACCTCAGCGGTCCACCCTTCATTCGCATCCACAATGATACGCGATTTCGGCGCCCCTCGGCGCACCGCCTCCAGCCGCGCCATATCATCTGTCGTGCCCAGCTTGATCTTCAAAAGCGGCCGATGCGCATGCTTCGCCGCCGACGCCTGCATCGCATCCGGCTCGGCCAGCGACAAGGTAAACGCCGTAATCTCAGGCCCCGACTCGGCCAAACCAGCCAGCTCCCATACCCGCTTGCCCGCCTGTTTCGCTGCCAAATCCCACAACGCACAATCCACCGCATTGCGCGCAGCCCCGGCAGGCAACGCCCCTTGCAAAGCTGCCCGCGTTACATCTGCCGGCAAGCTAAGTACTTGATCCGTAACATTTTCCAGCGTTTCACCATACCGCGCATAGGGTACACATTCCCCCCAGCCCTGATGCGCCCCGTCCCGGATACGCACCGTCAAAACCTGTGCTTCAGTCCGGGAACCACGCGAAATGGTAAAAACTTCAGCCAGCCGAAAAACGTCCCGCTCTACCTTAATCTCCACCGACCACCTTCATCTTTCCATAAATATCCCCGCCGGAGGCCCCAACCCAAAAACCTCAAACTGCCGCCAAAGCATCCACCAATCGCGCCGCACCATGGCGGAACGGATCAACGGTTGGCAAGCCCATCTGGGCCTCAACCGCCGCCAAATATTCGTTTGCCTCAGTTTCCGACAAATGCTGGGTATTCACCGATACCCCAACAACCTGACAAGCCGGGTTTGCCACTTGCGCAATCGGCAATGCCGTGTCGCGCAACTGCACCAGCGTCGGTAAACCATATCCCGGCAGCCCCCGCATATGTTTGCGCGTTGGTTCATGGCACAGGATCAAAGCATCCGGTTGCCCACCATGGATCAGCGCCATCGTTACCCCGGAAAAGGACACATGGTACAGGCTGCCCTGCCCCTCAATATGGTCCCAGTGATCGGCGTCATTGTCCGGCGTCAGATATTCCACCGCCCCGGCCATAAAGTCTGCAATAACAGCATCTAACGGCACACCAGCCCCAGTGATCAAAATGCCAGTTTGCCCGGTCGGGCGAAACGTCGATCTTAGCCCGCGCTTGGCCATTTCCCCATCCATCGCCAGCCCGGTATACATCTTACCAACTGAGCAATCGGTGCCGATCGCCAGGCAGCGTTTACCGGCCCGCTTTATCCCATTGGCAATCGGATAAGCCGCCGTCGGCACCCGCACATCATGCAAAGTACAGCCATGGGTTTGCGCGGCTGAATACAATTCAGGTTCATTGCGCAGCAGGTTGTGCAACCCACTGGCAATGTCAAAACCCATCTCCAGCGCTTCCACCAAAACGGCGCGCCAGGCGGATGATATTTCACCACCGCGATTGGCCACCCCAATCACCAACGTTTTGGCGCCCGCTGCCTTGGCCTCGGCCAGCGTCATATCTTTAATGTCGACATCCGCGCCGCACCCGGCCATGCGAAACTGCCCGACAGACTGATCCGGTCGCCAGTCACTGATGCCCTGTGCCACCTTTGCAGCCAGTTGATCCGGTGCATCACCCAGAAACAGTAAATATGGTGTGTTGATCATTGTCCTACCCCTGCTTTGGTTCTTGTCACCTTATTGCACGATTCGCAAAAACAGGGCTTCGCGTTTTCTACGTAAACGCCACAGGTAAATCGAAGTTTCTTTCGTTAAAATGTAATTTTTTGATGGAAACGCCGTAATTATAGAAGATCAACGCATGATATCCGAACCAGGCTTGCTACATTTTATCTCTGTTATGCTGCACCTGCAAAATACCCTTGCCGCATTGCGGGCAATGACCTACCCCTTGGCCAGCCAAAACGTAACCAACTACTGGATGTTTTTCATGAGCTTTCGCCTGCAACCAAATCCCCCGTCCCGCCCGAACCGTTGCCAGCTTTTCGGCCCCGGGTCACGCGATGAACTGTTCCCGAAAATGGCCACCAGCGCAGCCGACGTGATCAACCTTGATCTGGAAGACTCAGTCGCCCCCAGCGACAAAGACAGCGCCCGCGCCAAAGTCATCACCGCCATCAACGACATCGACTGGGGCAACAAATACCTAAGCGTCCGTATTAACGGGCTGGATGGCCCACACTGGTACCGCGACGTGGTGGAAATTCTTGAAACCGCCGGGGATCGCATTGACCAGTTCATGATCCCCAAAGTCGGTTGCGCCGCTGATGTCTACGCTGTTGATGCGCTGGTAACGGCTATTGAAACCGCCAAAGGCCGCAAAAAACCTGTAAGTTTTGAGGTGATTATCGAAAGTGCTGCCGGGATCGCCCATGTGGAAGAAATTGCCGCCAGCAGCCCGCGCCTGCAAGCCATGTCACTGGGCGCTGCTGATTTTGCGGCCTCCATGGGCATGCAAACCACGGGTATCGGCGGCACCCAGGAAAATTATTACATGGCCCGTGAGGGTGAAAAGCATTGGTCTGATCCCTGGCACTGGGCCCAGGCCGCAATCGTCGCATCCTGCCGCACCCATGGCATATTGCCCGTGGATGGCCCGTTCGGCGACTTCAGCGATGACGAGGGTTTCATTGCGCAGGCGCGTCGCTCGGCCACCCTTGGTATGGTTGGAAAATGGGCGATCCACCCGAAACAAATTACACTGGCCAATGACGTCTTCACCCCCTCTGAAGAACAGGTAACCGAGGCCCGCGAAATCATCGCCGCCATGGAAATCGCAAAAGCCAACGGCGAAGGTGCCACTGTGTACAAAGGTCGTCTGGTGGATATCGCGTCAATCAAACAGGCCGAAGTCATCTTGCAGCAGTCTGAACTGATTAGCGGTTAGTCCAGAAACCACCCCGGCTGGGCGTTGCCACCGCAAACTATAACGCAAACACGTTCGTCTTTTTCCGGTACATAAGCCCCGGATGTCAGCACCGCCAACGCGGTTGCTGCACCGGGCTCACCCACAACCCGGGTGCGATCCCACAACCGTTTCTGCGCCTCAACAATTGCCTGATCCGAAACCGTAAATGACTGTGTGCGGGTGTTGGCCACAACTTCCATCGGCATCACCCCCATCGACCCGGCCCCAAGCGCGCTGGCTGCCACCCCGGTTGGGGTGATCTCAGACCCAATGCCCTTTTCCAGCGCTGTTGCCAGCGTCGCTGTGCCTTCACTTTCCACCGCGATAATGTTCACCCGATCGCCAAACCACGACCCGATACCGCCCAGCAATCCACCGCCACCAACCGACAGCACCACCGTATCAACGCCCGCCAGCTGTTCTTCCATTTCCAGCCCCAGTGTGCCCTGCCCGGCCAGCACCAGCGCATCATCGTAAGGGTGCACTGCCAGCGCGTTATTATCCCTGGCAAACCTCTGAAACGCCGCGACAATTTCCGCCGCCGGGGCATCCATTACCCGCACATCAGCGCCAAAATTCTGCATCCGGCCAATCTTAACCGGCCCGGCAAAATCAGGCACAAAGATAGTCGATTTCAACCCAAGACTGGTGGCCGCATAGGCCACCGCTGCCCCGTGGTTGCCGCCGGAATAGGCCGCAACACCGCCCGCCGGGCGCTCACTGGATAACAGCGCATTGAATGCACCGCGCACCTTGAATGAACCGGTATGTTGAAAATGCTCTAGTTTCAGGCTGCAAATGCCGCCTTCAAACAACGCCCCTGCTTCCAACTCCAAAACTGGCGTTCTACGCACATAATCCGCCACCCGCGCTTGTGCCGAATGAATTTCTGCCGTTGTAATCATTTGCATCCCGACCGTTAGACTTTCACAATTGATATGGTTAATTTCCCGGGGTTGAAACCCGTACTTTGCCGCATTGCAAACCAGTGCCGCTGCCGCCATATAGGCTGCACGGTGATCACGCGGAGCCATTGATGAAAAACTACCTGGAATTTGAGAAACCACTGGCCGAGATTGAAGGCAAAGCCGAAGAATTACGGGCATTGGCCCGCGCCAATGAAGAAATGGATGTCGAAAAAGAAGCCGCCGCTTTGGACAAAAAAGCCGTGGCAATGCTGAAAGATCTGTACAAAGACCTGACGCCCTGGCGCAAATGCCAGGTCGCCCGCCACCCGGACCGGCCCCATTGCAAAGACTATATTGAAACCCTTTTCACCGAATTCACGCCGCTGGCAGGTGATCGTAATTTCGCCGACGATCTGGCCGTCATGGGTGGTTTGGCCCGAATTGGCGGCGTTCCTGTCATGGTGATCGGCCACGAAAAGGGCCACAACACCAAAACCCGCATTGAACGTAATTTCGGCATGGCCCGCCCCGAAGGGTATCGCAAGGCCATCCGGTTGATGGACTTGGCCGACCGCTTTGGCATGCCAATCATATCGTTGGTCGACACCGCCGGCGCCTATCCCGGTAAAGGCGCCGAAGAACGCGGCCAGTCCGAAGCCATTGCCCGCTCAACCCAAAAATGCCTGGCCGTCAAAGTGCCGCTGATATCAGTGATCATCGGCGAAGGCGGTTCTGGCGGTGCAGTCGCTTTTGCCACGGCTGATAGGTTGGTTATGCTGGAACATTCGATCTATTCAGTGATCAGCCCGGAAGGCTGCGCTACCATCCTTTGGAAAGACGCCGAAAAAATGCGCGAAGCGGCGGAAGCACTGCGCCTGACAGCTCAAGACCTTGAAAAACTGGGCGTTGCCGACAAAGTTCTACCGGAACCATTGGGGGGCGCACAACGTGACCGCGCCGGCACAATGGCCACTGTGGGGCGCGAAATTGAATCTGCCTTGAAGACCCTTAAAAAAAGAACGCCGAACCAACTTAGCAAAGATCGGCGACAAAAATATTTGGATTTAGGTTCAAAGGGCCTAGCCGCGTAACAAGGAACCTACCCTATGACCTATCTGGAAAGCATCGCCGATGATCTGGCGCTAAAAGTTCTGGCTGACCCTGACAATCTTGAAGACAATACCGCCATTGACCAGATGGCATCTGTGATCAGCTCTTCTTCCGCCACATTGGAGGAAACCTTCCTAACCGCGATCCGCATCCGACGCGCTGAAATTCGGGCCAATGTTGCGCTGGACAAATTCAACGATAAGAAAAAGGCCTGATCACCACATGGTTTTGGCGGCTCTGTCCGGCCATTCCTGATCATAATCCACGCCTCCAACCGTCCCGTCGGTCATCTCTGACAGAATTTCCCCGGCCGTCGGCAAGCCCGCGCTTTGATCGCCATCGACCCACAGCCGGGCCCGCAATAACGCCCGTGCACACTGAAAATAAATCTCTTCAATATCCACAATAATCACGCTGCGCGGCTGGCGGCCTTTACGCTCAAATCGCGCCGTCATATCAAACTCGCAAGTTACCCCGGCCGTGCCATTCACCCGCACAACGTTGTTTGATCCTGCCACCATGAACATCAGCGACACTCGCGGGTCACGTACAATATTTCGCAATGAATCTATGCGGTTATTGCCATGCCAATCAGGTAGTGCCAATGTCTTTTGACCCAGCACCAACACCACCGGTCCGTCATCGCCCCGCGGCGTGGCATCAGTGCCTTCCGGGCCAACAGTAGACAGAATGCAAAATCGCGACCGGTTGATCCAGGTGCGATAAGCTGGCGTCAGAACGCAGGCTACCTTGCGGATAGAACTGGCTCCGGGTTCCCCGTAAATCGTTTCCAACGCTGCAATATCTTCAACGAACTCCATTCGTACCCTCCTTCGAAAACCCGGCCTCAGCCATCAGGCGGTTCGAATTGGCCTCAATCTGAACTTCCAACGTTTCCATGAACTGCGCCCGGTCCTGACCCGGTTCAATGCGTGGCAAAAATTCCAACACTGCCACACCGGGTTTTCGCATGATGCCGTGCTTTGGCCAAAACAACCCCACATTGGTCGCCGCCGGTATACAAGCCTGCCCTGTCTGTTCATACAGCAGCCCGGTGCCAATTTTATAGGGTGCAACCGCCCCCGGCGCGATGCGCGTACCCTGCGGATAAATCACCAATTGCCCCGGCAGGCTGGCACCGCTTTCCACATCGGTCTTCATTTTACTAATCGCCTTACCCCGATCCCCCCGACGAACCGGAACATTGCCCATTCGGCTGCCAAAGAACCGAAAAATCGGCAATCGGTGTAATTCCCGCTTGATGATAAATCGTGGGTGCCAGGCCACGCTGACAATCATCACAACATCCAAAAACGACTGGTGCTTTGACGCGATCATCAGTTCACCCTGCGGAACCTCACCCCTGATTTCGGTTTTCAACCCAGTGATCCAGCCTAGTGACCAACGCACATAACGCGCGTAGGTCTGAACAAAGGTATAAACTGCGGTCCGACTAAACAATGCGGCCGGTACAAAGACCAGCGCCATTAAAGGCATCATCAGATACATTTGAATGATAAAAACCAGCGACCGAAGCCACTGAATTACACTGCCCATCAGGTGATCCCCCTTAGTTTTCTGAACGCCGCCAAACGGGTGGCAATAAATGCAACAAGCCCGGCTAGTGGTGGTACCAGCAACGGCCAGAACCACTGCGCCCCCTGAAAACGTAAACCCGTCAGGAACCCGCCTTGCTCTGACGGTCCGGGTAAGGCCAAAATTGTAAGCATCCCAAACAACATTCCAACAAACGCACCGACAAAGGCGCGCAGGCTGAAACGGCGCACAAAGGCGCGTACGATATAGGTGTCGCGCGCTCCAACCAGGCGCAAAACTCTGATCTCCTGACCATTTGCGGCCAGGGCAGAATTTGCGGCCAGTGTAATCATTGCCGCCGTTGTTGCGGCGATCAATAGTATTGCCGTAAACCCCAGTAATCGCAGTCGGGTGGCCGCCGAAACCAACGGTTTACGCCAACTTGCATGATCGTCCAGAACCGCTCCCGGGGCTTCGGCCTGAAGGCGTAAACGCAGCCCTGCCACATCATATCCGGGGCTATCTGCTATAACTTCGATCAGCTTTGGTACCGGCAGGTTTTCCAATGGCAAATCGGGGCCAAACCATGGCTCTAGAAGCGCGCGTTCTTCTGCCTTATCCAGAATTCGGGCCGATCGAACGCCCGGCGTTGCCTCTAAAACCTGCAAAGCCGAGGCCGCTTGTATATTTAGCTGCTCTCCGGGCGCTGAAATACGCACAGTTGAAGACAGCGCCAGTTCGGAAGACCAGTGTTGAGCCAAACGGCCCGTCGCCAACGAAAGTGCCAGCGCAAAAACCGCCAAATAGGCCATAGCAGCCGAAGTGAATAACGTTAGCCGCGCCGTATTACCCGAAGGCGGAACAACCCGATCAGCACGGGCTTCCCAAATACTAAACTGAAACCGCTTCAGAAAATCCATCACAAATCCGTCCCCGCTGATTGCAAACGGCGGTCACGAATGCGCAACACCCGAACTGCAACCTGAGCCTTAGCTGCCCGGATCAACGCCAGATCGTGGGTGGCAATAAAAATCGCTTTGCCCATCTTGTTCAGTTCAACCAACAGCGACAACAATCGTTCCGACATCTCCCAATCGACATTCCCCGTCGGCTCATCCGCGATAACCACATCCGGTGACATAATTACTGCCCGCGCCAGTGCTGCACGCTGGCGTTCCCCACCCGATAACTGTGGTGGCAATGCGTTGGCCCGGTTTGAAAGCCCCACCCAAGCCATCAATTCCTGCAAATTTTCGTTGTCATCTGAATTCCCAGCTACCTCCAACGGCAGCGAAATATTTTCCACCAGCGGCAAATGATCCAGAAACCGGCAATCCTGATGCACAACACCGACACGCCGTCGGGTATGGGCAATGTCATCGCGGCTCATTTGTCGGGCTTCTTTGCCAAAAAAGGTAATTGTACCGCTGGTTGCGATCAAATCCATATAACAAAGCTTCAACAATGTGGTCTTACCTGAGCCCGAAGGCCCGGTGAGAAAATGAAACGAACCCGGTTGCAATTCTAACGAAACTTCCGACAATAATTCGCCGCCACCGTAGCCATATGAGACATCTTTTAGTTCAATCACAACACAACCTGTCCTTTTCCCCGCCGCGACAGTTTTGCCTCAGGCTTGTGTCTCTTTCAATCAACCATTGCGCAAAAGCTTGGATTGTCGCCCCGGCTTTGCTAAAAACCGAAAAAAAGTAGCAGTACAGCAAGAAAATTCAGTCGCCCTTGGCTAATTGGGCCAGAAAATTCGGTTTGAGGTAGTAGTATGCGTTTAATTTGTCCCAACTGCGGAGCACAATACGAAGTCGACGGGACTGTTATCCCGGATGGCGGACGAGATGTGCAGTGTTCCAACTGCGGGCACACTTGGTTTCAACGCCAATCGCAACAGGATGCCGAGTCAGTTCAAACATTTGATGAAACACCAGATCAAACATCTACGCAAAGTGACCAAATTCAGGCAGTAGATGAACCGGAGACAAACCAAGACGATAGCGAACAAAGCGCCGCCGCATTTTTTGAAAACAAATCTGAGCCTGATTTCCAAGAAAATAGCCCCGAGGCGCCAGCCGCACCAGAGCGACAGGAGCTGGACGAAAATCTGGCAAGTATATTACGCGAAGAGGCTTCCTTGGAATCCTCGCAACGATTGCAAGCCAACGATAGAGCACAATCCCAATCTGGCACCGAACAGGATTCTACAGGCACTACCGCTGACCAAACCACCGATACGCAGGAGCATAGTCCCGGAAGCGTCCGCAGCGATATTTTGCCCGATATTGAGGAATTGAATTCAACCCTTGCGGCCGCTCCTGCTGTTGCTGGATCCGACGACAGCGCCACAGAAGTACCAGAGCAAGAAAAACGGCGCAGTGGTTTTCGCCGTGGGTTATTGCTGGCCATTTTGTTATTCGTGGTTCTGGCTTTGATCTACCTATTGGCGCCGAAAATTGCGACTGCCGTTCCTGCCACCGCGTCGGTATTGGCAACCTATGTGGATTGGGTCAATTCACTGCGCATGGCAATGGATGGATTGATGCTTGGTATCATCGACAAACTAACCGGCTTGTTGGCGCAGCTAAGCGGCGGTGAATCCACCTAAAACTGGTCCAACAACCGTTTCAGATACTCCAACTCAATTTCCGGGCGCTCTTGTTCGGATGATCGGCGCCTGATCTCACGCAGTAGTTCCTGCGCGCGGCGATAAACGTCTTCGCCCTGCAAAAGGTTTTCATCCGTTCCAACCGTACCGCTGCCCGAAGCATCACGCCCCAATGGATCACGCCGTGTCTCGTTTTGCGCCCGGCCAAACGCTTCACCTTGCTGGCCGGATTGCTGGTTTTGCTGCTGGGCCAATTGGTCTGCTAGTTCCCGCATTCCTTCACGTAGCGCTTCCAGTGCTTCTGACTGATTATCCAAAGCACCCGCGAAATCATTTTCCCGCAGGTCTTGTTCCGCGCCGTCCATGGCCCGCCCGGCCCGATCAAGGGCGTCTCGCGCCGCCTGTCCGCTTTCCGTACCAGCCCCCGGTAAGTTCTGTGATTGCCGATCCAACTGATCGCGTAACGCCTGTTGACGTTGCGCTAAACCCTGGGCTGGATCAGAGCCACCACCGCGCCCTTGACCTTCGCCGGATTCTTCGCCCTGCCCCTGCTCGCCACCGCGCCCGGTTTGGCCCTGTTGACCTTGTTGTCCACCCTGGCCCTGCTCACCATCTTGATTCTCTTGGCCCAGTTCCCCTTGCTCTCCCTGCTGGCCATCCTCGCCCTCTTGGCCGAACTGATCCTGTAAATCGCCAAATGTATCGTCATTCAAACCCTGTTGTTCCTGCAAGGTATCGGACAGATCGTTCAGGGCCTGTTGTCCGGGGCCGGTCTGACCCTCCCCTTGGGTCACCTGCATATTTTCCATCATTTCACGCAGTTGTTCCATCAGTTCCTGGGCTTCGGCCATACGCCCTTGTTCCATCAGCTCCTGCAGCTCGTCCAGCAAGTCCTGCAATTGTTGAGGAGAGATTTCCTGAGCATTTTCATTTTCAGCTGTCTCGGTGTTTTCATTGCTTTGCTGCTCAGCCAATTGCTGCATATAATCCTGCATTGCCTCGCGCATTTCTTCCATCAATTCGGCAATCTCGTCGTCACTGGCCCCGTCGCGCATCGCCTGTTCCAGCCGATCCTGCGCCCGCTCCAGACGTTCCCTTGCGTCTGCCAAATTACCATCTTCAAGCAAAACCGCGATGTCCCAAAGAACCTGTGCGGTTTCTTCCTGCAGTTCTGTTGTCAAATCCCCCAAAGGCAACACCGCTTCCACGCGCCGGATTGCAACGCGCAACTGTAAATAGGCGGAACTGGAATAAAATATATCGTCTGGTCGGTAGCTGACCGCACGCAGAACCATTGCCACATTAGCGGCATTCACCCGGTTCCAAAGTAGATCACGGCGCTGTTCTACCAGTGCTGCCGCAAGGGGATCAAAAAACCGTCTGCCCGGCAAAAGGATGGTTTCCGGCACTGACGCCCCGGATTGTTCGGCAGCATCTATTGCAAAAAACGAAACCCGCACCGGCAAACCGGACCAGGGGTGCTGGGCCAAATCTTCCACCAGGGTTTCAGCAATCTCACGCCGATCACCGTTGAAGGGCATCGGCAAATCAAATGTGATTAGAGGGCGCTTTTCCGGTTCAACCGCTAGGCCAAATCGCCGGTCAACTGCATC
The DNA here is from genome assembly GCA_965224795.1 of Paracoccaceae bacterium. Taxonomy (GTDB): domain Bacteria; phylum Pseudomonadota; class Alphaproteobacteria; order Rhodobacterales; family Rhodobacteraceae; genus NVTR01. The sequence goes on from CBDDAE010000001.1 coordinate 1,183,111, forward strand.
TATATCCAGTTCCAACTCTGCGTAACCGGTTTCAATTCCATAGTCATCTTGCGCGACAAAAGGTATGTGCAATTCGCCAGAAGCCCGCCGTTCCACTTCCCCTGCCAGCCCTATTGTAGGCGCGGTATCCGGTGTCACTTTGATTTCCCAGCTTTGTCCACCTTCGCCCTCAATGGCCAGAGTACCGGTTTGGTTGATGAAAAAACTTTGGCTCGCTTCGGCCGCACTGCCTATATCGCCGGTGCGCCCTGAAATCGTTTCGGCCACGGTCAACGATCCAATTTCACCGTACAGGCGCAACGTTAACCGACTGCCTAAGGGAACCGTCAGATCCGCGCGGCTAACATCCGGCAGATAAATCGACGGCTTGCCGGTATAACCGGGCGGTTCCACCCAACCTTCCCAGGCCGGACCCGCCAATAGCGCCCCGTTGGCACCATTGCCCAATTCAGAAACACTTGCCACGCGCAAGACCGAACCAAAAAGCAGTGCCATAACCATGGCCAACGTCGCAACATAGCGTAAAGCAAAGGGGTCGCGTTTTGATACCCGTAAGTCCGGCAAAACCGCGCGCGCATTTTCAGCGCGTTTAGCCATGCGTTCCACATGGGCTTGCCAAACTGCTTCAGAATTTGCGTCCCCAGTCCCAATTATCTGATCGTCCAAAATCGCAGAAATCGGGCGGCCCGACAGCGATGCATCCAACCTGGATTGCGCCTGTGAATTACTTGGCCAACGAAAGCGCATTGAACCGAAGATCAGCCCAAACAGCGCGGCGACGGCAAAAAGCACAGCTCCGCCCCAGACAAACTCAAGTGGTAAAACGTCGTGCAGCCCAAACATCAAAGCGGCCATGGCCAGCAACAAAACCGACAAAAAAGGCCAGAAGGCAATGGTTATTCGCTCGGCAACCATGCCAATCCGAGTCAAAACCAACGGTCGTCTTAAACGATTTAACGCAGTCTTTGTGATCTTATCTTTTTCGATCATCATTGCCTTAATAACACGTGCGAAACATTTCGCCGATTCAAAGCCACGCGGGGATACTATCGCGCTTTATCATCTCTTCATAGCTAGGGCGCGCCCGAATAACGGCGAATTGATCACCGCTAACCAGAACTTCGGGGATTAAGGGGCGCGAATTATATTCTGACGCCATCACCGCTCCATAGGCCCCGGCAGAGCGAAATGCCACCATATCCCCTGCCTTTAGCGGGGCCATATCCCGATCTTTTGCAAAGGTATCACCGGTTTCACATACCGGGCCAACCACATCGTATTTGGCGGTTTCGACCCCGGCAATCGGTTCAACAATCGGCACAATATCATGGTGTGCCTCATACATTGCCGGGCGGATCAGGTCGTTCATTGCCGCATCAAGGATCAAAAACTCCCGGTCCTCACCAGATTTCACATAGACCACTTCGCTGACCAGTATCCCGGCATTTCCGGCAATAAGGCGGCCCGGTTCAATTTCTATTTCACAGCCTAGATGACCGACAGTGGCCTTGATCATATCGCAATATTCCACCGGCAAGGGCGGCGCGGTGTTTGACCGCTCATAGGGAATACCCAGCCCACCACCAAGATCAAGACGCCTGATATCATGGCCATCACTGCGCAAAACTTCGGTCAGTTTGGCCACAATAGCATAGGCCTGCTCAAAAGGTTCAAGTTCGGTCAACTGGCTGCCGATATGGACATCAATGCCCACCACGTCCAATCCGGCAAGATTACCAGCTTGTGCGAACACTTCACGCGCCCGACTGATCGGAATGCCAAACTTGTTTTCAGCCTTTCCGGTAGCGATTTTTGCATGAGTTTTTGCGTCAACATCCGGGTTCACCCGAATGGTCACAGGCGCGATTAACCCAAGCGAAAGCGCCACTTCGTTCAGCACCAGCATTTCAGGTTCGCTCTCCAGATTGAACTGGCGAATACCACCTTCCAGCGCGACCTGCATTTCAGCGCGGGTTTTACCGATGCCGGAAAACACGATCCGATTCCCTGGAACACCCGCGGCGCGGGCTTTCAGGTATTCCCCTACTGATACCACATCAATCCCTGCCCCCAAATCCCCAAGCAGCTTTATTACCGCCAGATTGGAATTGGATTTCATCGCGAAACACACCAGATGATCGGTGCCCGACAAAGCTTCATCAAACAGCTTGAAATGGCGTGACAGCGTTGCAGCAGAATAGCAGTAAAACGGCGTTCCAATTTGTGTAGAAATTTCAGCAACCGGCACGTCTTCTGCATAAAGGTTGCCGTCTTTGTAAAGAAAATGATCCACGACAGTTTAGCTCCACACCGCAGTTGAAACTTTGACATATCAAATAGGTCTGGGAATACAAATTCTAATGATTTCACTTCGGCCTAAGCCCAAAAGGGATACACTGCTCGCTTTGAACCACAGTTCAAATCAGTTTCAGAGGATGCAAAACACTCCACACGGACAATGCCAAGTATAACATCCGTAGCGGTGACGTCGCCTAGCCGCCAAGCTGCACACTGAAAACAGTGTTGTTGAACGGACCGGTAGCCGAGTTGTAGCCAATCGTGGTTTTGGTACTGTATGTCGGCGTCACCGGCTGTCCGTCAGCGCCACACCCGGCCAATGTCAGGGCCGTTATAAAGCCAAGAATAATCGATTTCATGCCAATTTTTCCTTCCAACGGGCGATCTGAACGCGCACCTGATCCGGCGCTGTCCCCCCATAAGATGTGCGTGATCTTACCGAATTCTCAACCCCCAGCACATCAAAAACTGCATTTGTTATGTCAGAATGCACTGATTGCATGTCTTTCAGGGCCAATTCCGGCAGATCACAACCCTGCTTCTCCGCCATCGCCACCAAAGTTCCGGTCACATGATGCGCATCCCGAAACGGCAGCCCCAATTCGCGCACCAGCCAATCCGCCAGATCGGTTGCCGTGGAAAACCCAGTGGCCGCCGCCACCCGCAATTCATCCTGATTGGCCGCCATATCGGCTACCATCCCGGTCATTGCCGCCAATGCCAGCATCAGGTTGTCAGCCGCATCAAACACCTGTTCCTTATCTTCCTGCATGTCCTTGGAATAGGTCAGCGGCAAGCCCTTCATCACGGTAAACAGCCCCACCATCGCGCCCATGATCCGGCCAATTTTGGCGCGGATCAGCTCGGCCGCATCCGGGTTCTTCTTCTGCGGCATAATGCTGGACCCGGTGGAAAACCGGTCGCTTAACGCCACAAAGCGAAACTGCGCTGATGACCAGATCACCAGTTCCTCGGCAAAGCGCGAAAGGTGCATCGCACAAATCGTAGACGCCGACAAAAACTCCAGCGCAAAATCACGATCCGCCACTGCATCCAGTGAATTCGCCGCAGGACGATCAAAACCTAGCGCTTTTGCCGTCATATCCCGATCAATCGGAAACGAAGTCCCCGCCAGCGCCGCCGCCCCAAGCGGGCATTCATTCATCCGCTTGCGCGCATCACGAAGCCGCGACATATCGCGGCCAAACATTTCCACATAGGCCATCATGTGATGCCCCCAGGTCACCGGTTGCGCCACTTGCAAATGCGTGAACCCCGGCATGCACCAGTCCGCGCCAGCCTCGGCCTGCACCAGCAACGCCCGCACCAATGCCTCCAATCCTTCAACAGCTGCATCCGCCTGATCCCGCACCCAAATGCGAAAATCCAGCGCCACCTGATCATTGCGCGAGCGCGCCGTGTGCAGCCGCCCGGCAGGCTCGCCAATCAAATCCTTCAACCGCGCCTCTACATTCATGTGAATGTCCTCAAGTGCCGTTGAAAACTGAAACGTCCCGGTTTCAATTTCTGACAACACCGTGAGCAGGCCTTCCCCAATCGCCTTTGCATCGCTATCTGAAATTATGCCCGCGTTTGCCAACATGGCGGCGTGGGCACGAGACCCGGCAATATCCTGGGCGTATAACCGCTGGTCAAACCCGATAGAGGCATTAATCGCCTCCATTATCGCGTCAGGTCCATCGGCGAACCGCCCGCCCCACATGGTGTTTTGGGTCTTTTTGGTCATTTTTACCCCCTCGGAGGGTTGCTCATGCGTCTACTACATTCCGCCGTTCTTTATACGGCCCTAATCCTTGGTGCAAATGTCACCTTTGCTGGCAACGCCGAACTGGAAGCCCTGCGCGAAGGTTCGCTAAAAAAACTGGTGTTTCCAAGCGAGGCCAAAGACGTGTCGCAAGCCGTGTTCACCGACCCGGATGGCGGCGAACACACCCTGTCCGACTGGCAGGGCAAATACGTGCTGGTCAATTTCTGGGCCACCTGGTGCGCCCCGTGCCGCAAAGAAATGCCAAGCCTTGACGCGCTACAGGAAGAATTCGGCGGTGACATGTTCGAGGTCGTCACAATCGCCACCGGCCGCAACGCCGTCCCTGCAATCACAAGGTTTTTTGAAGAAGAAGAAATCACCAATCTGCCAATCCTGCTGGACCCCAAACAACAACTGGCCCGCGACATGGCTGTCCTTGGCCTGCCGATATCAGTGATCCTGAACCCAGAGGGGCAAGAGGTTGCGCGCCTGCGCGGCGATGCCGAATGGTACAGCGACAGTGCAAGGGCGATTGTTGCGGCGATGATTGGGGATGGTGCTGGAGGGTGAGGGTTGCTTTGAGCCCTGAGCGGGCACGATTCGAAGAGTGAAATAATGCTGACGACTTTGCGTGAAATCTTCCCGCCACTCATCTTCATCACGCTCATCCCAATCAGGTTGTTTGCCATCTACCATCATCGTTGCTGCATCCCAGCTTTCGGGCAGGCACTCATCAACCGCTGTTGGCCGTTAGTGAAAAGGGACAGTGTCTATGGCGGCGTCCCTGCGAAACTAAGGGTGGCGACACGGGAGCTTGAACGGATCCTGAAGGTATGTACTGAATAGCCCCTAGAATTGTAGACACCTTGCCGCCTAAAAACGAGGCAAGGAGATCACTATGACACGACCCCATTTTACTGACGACTTTAAGATTGATGCGATCAAGCAGATTACCGAGCGCGGGTATTCTGTGGCGGATGTTTCTAAGCGTTTAGGTGTGAGCACGCATTCGCTTTACGCTTGGATGAAGCGGTTTCCCAAGCCGCCGGTTGTCGCTGAAGATGCCGCCGAGATCAGGCGGCTTAAGCGGGAATTGGCACGGGTCACGGAGGAGCGTGACATCTTAAAAAAGGCCACCGTGTACTTCGCCAAGGATGCAAAATGAGGTACACGTTTATCGAAGTGCATCGGCCAGTATTTTCGATCCGCGCGATGTGTCGATGCCTTCGTGTTCACCCGAGCGGATTTTACGCATGGCTGAAGAACCCGCTATGTAAGAGGGACAAAGAAGATGCCCGCCAGACCGATCTGATCAAAGAAGCATGGAAAGAAAGCGGTAAGGTCTACGGATATCGCAAACTGCATGACGACCTGAGCGAACAGGGTGAGACCTGCTGCCCGAACCGTGTGGCCCGTCTGGCAAGGTTCGCGGGAATCAAGGCCCAGATCGGCTACAAACGCCGCCCTGGCAAGTATGGTGGCAAGCCATCTGTGGCCGTGGATAACACGCTCGATCGTCAATTCGATGTCGGTGTCCCAGATCGTGTTTGGGTCACCGACATTACTTATATCAAAACCTATGAGGGCTTCTCATATCTGGCGGTTGTCATCGATCTGTTTTCCCGCAGAGTTGTCGGCTGGGCAATGCAATCGCGCCAGCCAACTGATCTTGTTCTGCAGGCTTTGCTAATGGCAGTCTGGCGGCGAAAGCCGACAGGAAAGGTGCTGATACATTCGGATCAGGGTTCACAATTCACCAGCCTGGAATGGGCGTCATTTCTAAAACATCACAATCTGGAACACAGTATGAGCCGCCGCGCAAACTGTCACGACAACGCCGTGGCCGAGAGCTTCTTCAACTTGCTGAAACGGGAACGCATCCGGCGTCGTACTTACAAAACCAGAGCTGATGCTAGGAGCGACGTCTTCGATTACATCGAATTCTTCTACAACCCAAAACGCAAACACGCTAGAAACGGCATGCTGTCGCCAGTCGAATTCGAAAGGCAGCAAAAACTGAACCGGCAAGGCGTCTAGAAAACTAGGGGCTATTCATACTGGTGTGAATACCACGGGGCAAACGATCTGACTTAGCGTTGGCCTTTTGGTGCCGAAGTGAAGATATTCACGTAGTCGGCGCCGAAATATTTCATGTTTTCAACATCAGTAATATGAGGAATCCTAGCCTCATAAGCGGATATTAGTGAGCGCCGGAGACCACAATCTTCTAGAGTTGTCAGCCTAAGGGCACACGACATTGAGAATTCATCCGCAGGTCGTAGTAATCTCCATTCACCTTCTTTGAACAGGCGGCCCCTAAGCGTGTGTAGCCTTCTCACCTCACAATTGATAGCATGGCTGCCAACATCCTCACCAAAAAATTTCACCCGCCGCTGTCCAGAGTTTTCTCCGGGCCAATCACTCAACTGCGCTTCTAGCGCCGTCCACCTCAGCATAAAGCGGGTCTTCAGATCAAGTTCCGGGACACATATTCGGAGAAACTCAATTGCTGCTTTATTTAACCGAAACCCTTCGTGCATTCTATCATCCGCCGCAGATGCCAAGTCATTGAAGAGAAAGTATGGCTGGAATGCCAGACTGTGGCTCGTCAATACGTTTAGCCACTCTCCGTCGCTCAACTTGTACACACAGTTGTAGTTCATTTGACGGGCAACTTGATCTCCAAGTGTAAGGCGAAGTAAAACTGCAAGTCCCGCTACTTTTGAATTTGCTTCTTGTTCCGAAATCACATCGATTATCGGTGAGCAAATCATCAGTTGCTGCCCGGTAATCACTTGATGTGAATAGTAGTGCACAAATGATTCATCATTTTGCGTCGCCTTTACGGCCAGCCTTGAATTGGCTGCCCGCACATTTTCGGGGCAGTTAATGACTTTCAAAAGCAAATCGGGGTCAATGGTACGGCTTAAGTCAATGAGAAAGATCAATTCATTTGTGCTGCAAGCAGAACTGAAATATTCCGCATAACACTTCACTGCGCCCCTCTTGACCAATTCCCCTTGAACGGTCTCTGGCAAATCAAGGTAAACTGAATCAGGGGCATTGCTATTCAGGACCGCGTTCCTTTGATTGCCTAGACATCAATTGTTTCATATTTCGTCGAAGCCGCAACCGAAATATGCTGATTGACACGCCTGCATACCCGTTCGAATGAGCTATCACCCCACTTCTGCTTCGCCGAGGGAGGCGGCTTTGTCCCACACAGCGGACACAAACATTTTCCAGTTGCCACCGCAGAACTCAAAATCCACCCCGAGCCAACCTCTGAACCCCAGCATGACAATCACACCCCACCATGTGGTCATTCACCATCCCCACCGCCTGCATGAATGCATACACAATCGTCGGGCCGCAAAACTTAAACCCGGCCTTTTTCAGATCCTTTGACAGCTGCACCGAAAGATCCGTTTTCGCCGGGACATCCGCCATGGTCTTAGGTGTATTCACAATCGGCTTGCCACCCACGTAATCCCACAGGTAGTTATCAAACCCCTGATCCGCCTCAATCACCTGCCAGGCTTTTGCGTTGCCTATGGTTGCCTCAATCTTCCCCCGGTGCCGGATAATTCCAGCATTATCCAGCAATTCCAACACCTTATCTTCGCCCCAAAGCGCTATCTTATCCGGGTCAAACCCGTCAAACGCCGCGCGGAAATTATCGCGTTTACGCAGGATCGTGATCCACGAAAGCCCGGCCTGAAACCCGTCCAGGATCAGCTTTTCAAACAACAACCGGCTGTCATATTCCGGCACCCCCCACTCGTCATCATGATAGGCCACATAAAACGGATCATCGCCGCACCATTCACATCGTTTACTCATTTACTTTCCTTTTATTGATCGAAGAATTCAATGTTTAGCCTAATTAGAACTAAATAGGAACATTTACTAATTTTTAGGAGTCTTGGCCCTAAACACAACCCCGTTCAAAACGGTCAAGGACGGGTAAATGTCGCAAAAATCAGGTCAGAAAAAACCCATAAAGGATCCGTTGGAATTTATGGTTTCCGAACGTGACAAAGACGCGGTTGAACTGGTCCGCTATGGCCTGGAAAATGATCATACCATGCTGGCCTACCAACCGATCGTCCAGGCCTGCGCCCCGGACCGGCCTGCCTTTTACGAGGGGCTGATCCGCATCATGGATAAATCCGGGCGAATTATCCCTGCAAAAGATTTCATTGATGCCGTCGAAATGAACGAACTGGGCCGAAAAATTGACTGCAAATCGCTGGAATTGGGACTGGCCGCCTTGGCAAAGGTGCCCACCCTGCGTCTGTCAATCAACATGTCTGCCCGCTCAATTGGCTACAAACCCTGGAAACGGGTTCTGAAACGCGGCCTTAGGAAAGACCCGACTGTAGGTGAACGTTTGATACTGGAAATCACCGAACGCTCAGCCATGGTCATGCCTGATGTGGTGCGTTCTTTCATGGCAGAATTACAAGAAAAAGGCATCTCTTTCGCATTGGATGATTTTGGCGCTGGTTACACATCTTTTCGTTATTTTCGGGATTTTTATTTTGATATCCTGAAAATTGACGGCTCTTTCATCCGTGATATTCACAAAACCCCGGACAATCAGGTCTTGGTCAAAGCGCTGATTTCCCTGGGGCAGCATTTTGAAATGTACACTGTCGCCGAAATCGTCGAATCCGAGAAAGACGTTGAATTTCTGGTCGAGGCCGGCATCGACTGTATGCAAGGCTATTTCTTTGGCGTCCCCACAGTTCGGCCCATTTGGCTGCGCGATGAAAAATTCCAGATGATCGCCTGATCCGCGCTTTTTACCCGTAACCGGTAACCAAACCGGTTGATCTTTCTGCACTTGCAGCATAGAAAATATCCAAAAGCGGGGATCTTTAATACCTTGGCTTCTGGCCATGGCACTCTCTGCCAGATCATTTTGAAAAAGAGAGCAGCCAATGACCAACATCGTAATCGCCGCCGCCGCCCGAACCGCCGTTGGCAGCTTCACCGGAGCTTTTGCCAACACGCCTGCCCACGATCTTGGGGCGACGGTATTGCAAGCGATTGTGGACCGTGCAGGCATCGACAAATCCGACGTCAGTGAAACAATTCTTGGTCAGGTATTGACCGCTGGACAGGGGCAAAACCCAGCCCGACAGGCCCATATCAATGCCGGTCTTCCCATTGAAAGCTCGGCTTGGGGCATTAATCAGGTCTGTGGTTCTGGCCTGCGCGCGGTTTCCCTTGGTGCCCAACAAATTCAGACCGGTGCCGCTAATATCGTCGCCGCCGGGGGCCAGGAAAACATGTCGCTTTCCCCCCATGTTGCCCACCTGCGGGCGGGGCACAAAATGGGCGATTTAAAATATATCGATTCAATGATCCGCGACGGGCTTTGGGATGCATTTAACGGCTACCACATGGGTCAGACCGCGGAAAACGTTGCTGAAAAATGGCAAATTGGCCGCGAAGCTCAGGACGAATTCGCCGTTGCCAGCCAAAACAAAGCCGAAGCGGCGCAAAAAGCCGGAAAATTTGACGATGAAATCGTCGCCTTCACCGTTAAAACCCGCAAAGGCGATATTATCGTCGATAAAGACGAATACATCCGCCACGGCGCAACTATTGAAGCCATGCAAAAAATGCGCCCAGCCTTTGTGCGCGATGGTGGAACCGTTACTGCTGCCAATGCATCAGGCTTAAACGACGGTGCAGCAGCGATGTTGTTGATGTCAGAGAAAGACGCCGAAAAGCGCGCCATTCAGCCGCTGGCCCGGATTGCGAGCTTTGCAACTGTTGGACTGGATCCATCAATCATGGGCGCAGGCCCCATTCATGCCAGCCGCAAAGCACTGGAACTGGCCGGTTGGAAAGCCGAAGACCTGGACCTGGTAGAAGCCAACGAAGCCTTTGCCGCCCAGGCCTGCGCCGTTAACAAAGACATGGGCTGGAACCCGGATGTGGTCAATGTGAACGGCGGCGCCATTGCAATTGGACACCCCATCGGTGCTTCCGGCGCACGCATCCTGAACACCCTGCTTTTCGAAATGCAGCGCCGGGACGCCAAAAAAGGCCTGGCGACACTTTGCATCGGTGGCGGCATGGGAGTGGCGATGTGTCTTGCGCGGGATTAAAAAATCCGTTGCGTAATTATATTGCGTAATATAGCCCTGTCTTTGATATATAGTTACCCATTAATTCGGAGAGTGGAATGTCCAGAATAGCCCTTGTCACCGGCGGTACCCGCGGAATTGGCGCCGCAATCAGCGTCGGCCTGAAAAACGCCGGGTACACCGTCGCGGCCAATTATGCCGGTAATGACGAAGCCGCTGCCAAATTTACTGCGGATACAGGCATTACCGCCTATAAATGGTCGATCGCGGACTATGATGCCTGCGTTGCTGGTATTGCCAAGGTAGAAGCTGATGTTGGCCCGGTTGAAATCCTGATCAACAACGCTGGAATCACCCGCGACGCCCCATTTCACCGAATGACCCGCGAACAGTGGCAGCAAGTGATCGACACCAATCTTTCCGGTGTTTTCAACATGACACACCCGATTTGGCCAGGCATGCGTGAACGCAAATTTGGCCGCGTTGTTACAATTAGCTCTATCAACGGCCAAAAAGGTCAGTTCGCCCAGGTAAATTATGCAGCCTCCAAAGCCGGTGATCTGGGTATGACCAAGTCGCTGGCCCAGGAAGGCGCACGATTTGGCATCACGGCCAATGCGGTTTGCCCCGGATATATCGGCACGGAAATGGTGATGGCGGTGCCGGAAAAAGTGCGCGACTCAATCATTTCACAAATCCCTGCCGGGCGTCTTGGCGACGCGTCTGAAATCGCGCGCTGCGTGACATTTCTAGTGTCTGACGACGCAGAATTCATCAATGGATCAACCATTTCTGCAAACGGTGCGCAATTTTTCGTCTGACAAATTCAAATTGGCGGGCCGATCTTAATATGATCGACCCTAACCAATAAAAAAGCGGCTAGGCTTCTGCCAACCGCGTAATTTCTTCTTTAATTTTTAGCTTTTCTTTTTTGAGGTTTGAGACCTGAAGGTCATCACTTCCCGGGCTACGTTGTTCAGCCTCAACCTTGTCTGATAAATTTTGATGTTTCTTGCGGAGTTCTTTTAGGTGCGAACTCAAGCTCATTGGGGTGCCTCCTAAATATAAGATTGAATAGTTTCAGTCCAACATAATTTCTTGATCATGTCACGTGCAAAGCCATGCCTGCACCGATTAACTGTCTTGCGCGCAAACATTACCAAACCCTTAATCAGCAAATTTCCAAAGCAGCGCCACCGCGTAAAATTTGACGCGCGGCCACGGTATAACTATCGCGATCCCCCTGGTGATTGTCACCTTCATGCAAAATGAAGGGTGCTAGCAATCGCATGGGCCCACGTGCACCTTTTTGGGCCTGAATTATCACTATGTCGACTTCCTTACCGGAACGGGGCGCAAGCGGCCTGACAACGACTCCCCCCAGCCTGTGGTCAAACGCCCGAAAAACATCAGGCAATCTGTCAGCCTTTTGGATCATCGTCATATACCCGCCCGGTTTTAGCCGCCGGGTCGCAATTTCAACCCAATCCGTCAGAGGTGTATCGCCCGCCAGCGCTTTTTTACGGCCGCTATCCGCAGCGTCCGTACCATGGGAGCGCTTGAAATAGGGTGGATTCGCAAATACCTGGTCAAACACCTGATCGCGAACCAAAGCTGGCAATTCCCGCAAATCACAGGTTTCCACATGCAGTTTGATCCCATTCTCAGCTGAATTCCGGCGGGCAAGTTCGGCATAGTCTTCCTGGACTTCGACACCAAACTGAACCAAACCCGCAACCCTTCGTCCAAGGCACAGGCTGGCAACACCTGCGCCACACCCCAATTCCAAAACAGATTGCCCGGATGTGGCCGGAACTGCCGCAGCTAAAAAAACCGGATCAGCCCCGGCCCGGTAGCCCTTTTTTGGCTGCCAGACATCTAACTTTCCACCCAAAAACTGGTTGCTGATCAAAGCGTCATTCGCAAAACTCAATTTCAAAGCCCTGTGTCTATATCATTATCCGCCAAAATAGCGGCTGCCCGAAAATGATCTTTTGTGCGTACCATCACCCGGCGCGGCAAAACGCCCACGCTGCCTTCGAGCACGCTCATATGGACGTCAATTGGAAAGCAGTTTATACCCTCGCCCTGAAGCAGGGCGGATGCATATGCAATGATTGTTGGGTCAGTTGTGCGCAGCAGCTCTTTCATAATACGAATTAAGGGCACCCGGCCCCAATTGTCGAGGGAAGTGACTTAACCGTGACTGGATTGGACAATGCCGCTGTAAAGCCGCACGAAGCTTTAGCAGATTTTCTGGCTGATGATATGCGGGCGGTTAGCAACCTGATTAGTTTGCGCATGGCTTCAAAGCATGCGCCGCGAATACCCGAAATTACGGCCCATTTGGTGGATGCCGGTGGCAAACGTCTTCGCCCATTACTAACTTTGGCCGCCGCCCGCCTTTGCGGCTATGAAGGCCCTTATCATGTGCATCTGGCCGCAACGGTTGAATTTATTCATACCGCGACATTGCTCCATGACGATGTGGTCGACAAAAGCGGACAGCGCCGTGGACGCCCAACTGCCAACCTGCTTTGGGACAACAAATCGTCAGTTCTGGTCGGTGACTACCTGTTTGCGCGCTCCTTCCAGTTGATGACGGAGACCGGTTCTATGAGGGTTCTGGATATTCTTGCCAATGCCTCTGCAACCATTGCTGAGGGAGAGGTTTTACAACTCACAGCCGCCCAGGATCTGGCCACTGATGAAACTTTGTACTTGCAGGTAGTGCGCGGCAAAACTGCAGCGCTGTTTTCGGCTGCAACCGAAGTCGGCGGTGTCATTGCCGGGGCCGACAAAGCGCAAGTGAAGGCCCTGTTCACCTACGGCGATGCGCTTGGGATTTGTTTTCAAATCGTTGATGATCTGTTGGATTATGAAGGCACCGGCGCCACCGGGAAAGATATTGGCGACGATTTTCGCGAATGCAAACTAACATTGCCATTGATCAAAGCCGTCGCCAAAGCCGATGCAAATGAACGCGCATTCTGGGAGCGGGTGATTGAAAAAGGCCAGCAATCTGACGGTGACCTTGAACATGCGGTTGAACTTTTGGCCCATCACGGTTCCCTGGAAGCCGCCCGCGCCGACGCTATTGGTTGGGCAAACCGGGCGAAAGCAGCATTGGCCGATCTGCCCGAACACCCCATCCGGACCATGTTGTATGATTTGGCGGATTACGTAGTCGCGCGGGTTAGCTAACCGCCGATTTTGGTCATCTGAACCCACCATTCCGGATTGCGTTTTGCAATCAATACCTCAGCATGGTGGGCAGCGGAATCGGTTCGAAAAAACCCCCAACAAGTGCTGCCAGAACCAGACATTTCGGCGCAATTGTTTTCTGAATATTCGCGCAACTCACTTAAAACATCACTGATTACCGGGGCGATGGCATCTTGGCTGGCAACTTTAGTCAAATCATTGCCTTGCCCGTTCAGCCAAGTTTCCATCTGTTCAATTCCATTGGGGTTAGGCAGTGCCTCCAAACCTGCGGAGCTGAAATCAGACCGCTGGTCAAATTGTTGAAATACCGCACCAGTGGCAACATTCACCCCAGGGTTTACCAATACTAGCCAGAATTCGGGCAGTGGGGGCGCGGTTTTGATGATTTCGCCCACGCCCTGCATAAAGCATGGGGTCGGCGCTTGCATACAAACCGGTAGATCGGCACCAAGCGGCAAAGCCTCGGCCGCATTTAACGGCGTAACCTGCCAAAGTTTCGCCAACAGGCGCAGCGCAGTGGCTGCATCGGATGACCCGCCACCAATACCACCGCCATGGGGCAGGTTTTTTTCCAGAGAAATGGACGCTCCCTCAGACACATCCCGCAATTGCTGCAGTAATTTTGCAGCCTGCATTACCAGGTTGGTACCATTTGTTGGCACGCCTTTCGCAAATGGCCCGCCAACAACCAATGACAACGTTTCGGCAGTGGTAATTGTCAGCTCGTCCGCCTGCTCTGCAAACACCACCAGGCTGTCCAAAAGGTGGTAGCCATCGGCCCTGCGGCCGGTAACATGCAAAGCAAGATTTATCTTGGCCGAAGCGAGCCCCTTAACCATCATCGGCAAAGGTGATCGGGTCTGCACCCTCTTCTTCCAGAACCAAATCCAACCCAATCGACAGCTTTTTGCGAATACGGGCCGCGTCTTCTTCATCTGGCTCAAAGGACAGGGCCCGGTTCCACTGAAATTCTGCCTCACGTTTGCGCCCAACAGCCCAATACACATCGCCAAGGTGATCGTTGATAATCGGATCCACCGCCATCAATTCGGCGGCGCGTTCCATATGACCTACCGCCTCTTCATAGCGATCCAGCCGGTACAGCACCCAACCTAAGGAATCCGTGATATAGCCGTCATTTGGCCGCGCAGCGACCGCCCGCTCGATCATATCAAGGGCTTCATCCAGATTTATTTGCTGTTCCACAAACGAATAGCCCAAGTAATTTAGCACCTGCGGTTGGTCGGGTTGCAGTTTTAACGCCAATCTCAAATCCGCCTCTGCCATGTCCCAGCGGTCCAACCGTTCAAGGGATATGCCGCGTGTATAATATAGCACCCAGTGACCAGGTTCTGGGTCGCCGTAAATTTCCACTGCGTTGTCATAGGCCTGTGTGGCATCCCCATAACGCTGCAGGCGGCGATAACTATCGCCCAATGTGACATGCACTTCAGCCAAGTGGCCATGGCTTTCTGACAATTGCTCCAACACCTCAATCGCTGCGTCACTATTGCCCGATTGTTCCAATGCTTCTGCCCGCCCCAATTCCGCAACATGGAACGCGGGATCATCGCGTGGAATTCGATCATAGGCTGCTGTTGCAAGTTCATACCGACCCAGTTGTTCCAACAGTTGCGCAGTTAACAACAGTGAATCCACGTGATCCGGTCGCAGAAAATCTGCCATCCTTGTATACAACAGTGTATAGCCATCATTCGCCTCGCCAGTCAGCGCCCCGGCAACACTGTAAAACACTTCGGACAGCCCGTCCTTGGCACCACGAACGGCGGTAAACGGCAAGGTTTCCCCAGCAGCCAAACGATCCCTCACCGATGCCAGTGTGGGCGAAAGATCACCATTAAAAACGTCTTCGATCAAAGCCAAAGCATCACTATTACGTTCCAGCTGGCTTAAAATTTCAACCCGCGCAACGATACCCCGCAAGGTTTGCGGAATTGTCGGGCCGGTTTCCCCTGACAGGATTTCATTTGCGCCCCCATAATCCCCCACCAGAGCCAGCGCCATGGCCTTGTGATACAGTCCAAAACTTTGCAAGCCATCCTCTGTTGCCACATCATCAAAGGTTGCCAGTGCATTTGTCATATTACCCTGGCCAACCTGCACCCAGGCCTTTGCCAGGCCGTCTACTAGCGGGCCCACCGCTTCACCGGCTGCCAGCAATTCCGCCCCGACATCATACTTTTCTGAATTTGCCGCATCCGCTAGCAACACCATATTTGCAATCTGATAGGAATGGCCCTGCCCCTGCATACGCCGCGCCACTGCCAATGCCCGCTGAATGTCACCATTGCCAATGAACGCCAAAAGCGCGTTTTCCATCAGGTCGGTATTGTTTGGATCCTGCACCAATGCGCGTGTGAAATAACCGGCGGCTGTTGAAAAGTCATTGTCTGCAAATGCCTGACGCGCGGCCAAGTATGCCCCCGAAAACCCATCTGAAACTGCGGGTGTTACAGACAAAAAGCTGGTCATAAGGGCCACGCCCATTGCCCGTCGTACTGGCATAAAGGTCAAAATCATTCCTTTCAAGTATCGCTGTTAAACAACAGGTAGTGCCAAGCTCTTGATAAAACAATGCAACCGTTGGATTTCCGGCATCACCTAACGCGAACTTTACATATTAGGATAATTCGGACCGTCGCCGCCCTGCGGAACAGTCCAGGTAATATTTTGACTGGGATCTTTGATATCGCAGGTTTTGCAATGCACACAATTTTGGAAATTGATTACAAATTTCGGTTCCTGACCAGCTTCGTTCAAAATTTCATACACCCCGGCCGGGCAATACCGCTGTGCCGGTTCCGCAAATTTTGGCAGGTTCACCGCCACCGGCACTGACGCATCCGCCAATCTTAGGTGGGCAGGTTGGCTTTCTTCATGGTTGGTCATGGAAAAACTGACATTGGTCAGCCGATCAAAGCTAAGTCTGCCATCTGGTTTGGGATAATCAATCGGTTTGTGCATCCCGGCTGGTTCGGTTGTTTGCGCATCAGATTTGCCGTGTTTCAACGTCCCAAACAGCGAAAATCGAAAAATTGATTGAAACCACATATCGAACCCGCCAAGCCCCAGCCCAGCCAACAGCCCCCAGCGCCCGTTCATCGGCGCGACATTGCGCACTGGTTTCAGGTCTTTACCAACCGGACCTGTCCGCAGCTCTACGTCATACTCAGTCAGTTCATCACCCGAACGCCCGGCATTAATAGCCCGATGCGCCGCCTCGGCCGCCGCAATCCCGGAATGCATGGCATTATGGTTGCCCTTGATGCGCGGCAGGTTCACCAGCCCGGCAGAACACCCCAGCAAAGCCCCACCCGGAAACACAGTTTTCGGAATCGACTGAATACCGCCCTTGGTAACAGCGCGGGCGCCATAGGCCACCCGTTTGCCATCCTTCAAAAGGTCGGCCACCATCGGATGGTGCTTGAAATTCTGGAACGCCATATAGGGGTTAAAATATGGGTTTTTGTAATTCAGATCGACGATATAGCCGACATAAACCTGGTTGTTGTCCAGGTGGTAAATAAATGAACCACCCCCCTGCTTCCAAGCCAATGGCCAGCCCATTGTATGGGTCACGGTGCCTTGCCGGTGCTTATCCGGATCAATTTCCCAGATTTCTTTCATGCCAAGCCCGAACTTGGCAACATCACAATCCTGATCCAGATCGTATTTGGCAATCACTTCCTTTGACAGCGATCCACGCACACCCTCGGACAACAGCACGTACTTGCCGTGCAGCTCCATTCCCGGTTCATAGGCATCAGACGGGGTGCCATCAGCGTTTTTACCAAACTCACCGGCAACCACACCCTTTAATTCGCCCCCATCACCGTAAACAAGTTCCGAACACGCCATCCCCGGAAATATCTCAACCCCCAGCTCCTCTGCCTGCTCTGCCATCCAGCGGCAGACATTACCCATGGAGACAATGTAATTGCCGTGGTTGCTCATCAGCGGCGGCATCAGAAAATTCGGCAAACGCAGTTTGCCCGCCGATCCCATCAGGTAAAAATTGTCCTTTGTGACCGGAACAGTGATCGGCGCGCCCTTGGTTTGCCATTCCGGGATTAAGGCATCCATGCCGGATGGGTCCAGCACTGCACCTGAAAGAATATGCGCCCCAACTTCAGAGCCTTTTTCAAGAACAACAACCGTCCGGTCGCTATCCAGTTGCTTCAAACGGATGGCGGCAGACAACCCGGCGGGTCCCGCCCCAACAATTACCACGTCGTATTCCATCGACTCGCGTTCAATACCGGTCATTGTTCCCTCCGAAACTATGACAATGCAGACTTAACTGCACTGTCGTGTTTGTTGGTTATCTAACCCTCGCCACAGGGTCAATTGTCTGTAACCTGCACCGCGTTGTAAAACACTGGAAAAACAGCCCGAATCGTGGCAAATTTGGAACTACAAACCCAACTTGACCTGGAATTATTTAAATTGAATAGGTCGTGTTCCCGCCGATAGTCAGGTTGGGCACTTGACTCTTACAAGCCGAGTTGGGTTAAGAACGCTTCGTTGCCAAAACTCCTAAAACCAGAAACTAGGCCGATATGGAAAAGATACCTATGACCCACGCGGGACATTCCGCGTTGAACGATGAATTGAAGAACCTGAAATCGGTTGAGCGCCCGGCGATCATTCGCGCGGTGGCCGAAGCCCGTGACCATGGTGACCTTTCCGAGAATGCCGAATATCATTCGGCCCGTGAAAAACACTCTTTCATCGAAGGCCGTATTAAAGAATTGGACAGTATTCTTGGCTTAGCGCAAGTCATTGATCCAAAATCGCTGTCGGGTACGATAAAATTCGGGGCCACTGTCACCATCGTTGACGAAGACACCGACCAGGAAAAAACCTATCAGGTCGTCGGTGAACCCGAGGCAGATATTGAGGCGGGGAAATTGAACATTAAGTCACCCCTTGCACGCGCGATGATCGGTAAAGACGAAGGGGATAGCGTTGAAGTGCGCACCCCCGGCGGTGAAAAATCCTATGAGATACTTAAAATAAAATTCATTTAGGCAAGAAAGGATGGGGCCCCCGGGATGGCTGAGCCGGAAACACCAAAATCAATCGACCTTGGCGTATTCGCCAAGCGTGTTGGGAACACACAATTCGCGATGACCGAAGTGGTCGCCGGCGGGTTATCCGTGCTTTGGTTGTTGGCGGTCACGTTGTTTTTTGTTTTCGCTGGTGGGCAATCTGCTGACGGTTCTCCTCGGATTGATACTTTGCGTTTCGTCATGACCATAATTGCGGTCTTCATGCCCGTAGCCCTGATCTGGGTCGCCGCAACTACGTCGCGTAGCAATCGGATCATGCGTGAAGAATCCGAACGTCTGCAATCGGCTATTAACGCCATGCGCCACAGCCATATCCAACAGCAACAAGCCGGAGTTCTGGCTGTGACACCCGGCGTTGAACAAAAGCTGGCCGAAATTGCAGCGGCGCAACGAAAAACCGAAAACACGCTTTCAACGTTCAATTCTGTAAAGCCGCGAGTTCAACAAGCGGTCGCCATACCTGAGCCGGACAGACCCTTGGCCCAATCACAGGCTTCTTTGGAACTTGGTACACCTGCCGAAACGCTAACACCGCCCCTGTCAGTGACAGATTTTATCCGCGCTCTGCATTTTCCCGAAACCGCCGAAGACAAAGAAGGCTTTGACGCCTTACGCCTCGCCCTGCAGGACCGCAAAGTTTCGCAGCTTATTCAGGCAGCTCAGGATGTTTTGACGCTTCTGTCACAAGACGGGATTTACATGGACGATCTAACCCCGGACCGCGCCCGTCCAGAAATTTGGCGACGTTTTGCGCAAGGGGAACGGGGTAAATCCATAGCTGTGATTGGTGGCATCCGGGATCGCTCAAGCCTGGCACTTGCAGCTGGCCGCATGCGCCAAGACCCAATATTCAGAGACTCAGTTCACCATTTCATTCGAAAATTTGACCATACCTTTGCAGAGTTTGAAAAAACCGCCAGTGATCAGGATATTGCCGAACTTGCCGAAACCCGCAGCGCCCGGGCGTTCATGTTACTTGGTCGCGCCACCGGTACTTTCGACTAAATATTGAAGCTGGAATAGGGGATGTAGCGAACAAGATCGCCTGGGCGGATTTCGCAAGCACCGTCAGCCAGTTCCACCAATCCGTCAGCCCAGCTTAGTCCTGAAATTCGCCCCGATCCTTCCGAGGCAAAAACTTCTACCCTGCCAGCATCGTTTAGCCGGGCGCGCAAATATTCACGCCGCCCCGGTTTTTTGCGTTTCTCAAAATCCGCAGGAACCTGAAACCCTTGGGGGAATAACCAAGCCCCCCCCGCCAACACAGACATGGCAGGTCGCGCGAAAATCAAAGTGCAAACAAACGCGGCGACGGGATTGCCCGGCAGACCAAATATTGGCGTGCCCTGCCAAATTCCCATCGCCATTGGTCGGCCCGGTTTTATCGCTATGCGCCAGGTAAAAGCGGCTTTGGTTTCTTGCATTAGGGCTGCCATGTGGTCCTCTTCGCCCGCCGACGCGCCGCCGGTAGTTAGAATCACGTCGGTCTTGCAAGCAGCCACATCCAGACAATCACGCAAAGCATCCCGATCATCCCCGACATGACCCAGATCCACCGGCAAATAACCCCATTGCTCCATAAGCCCCAACAACATCGGACGGTTCGCATCAAAGGTTTGCGCGACGCTGGCAGTTCCATCCGCTGAAACTAATTCATCACCCGTTGACAACACACCAACACGCAGTCTTTGAAACACATCCACCTGACAGCAGCCAGTGGCCGACAACAGCGCTAGCTCTGGCGAATTAATCAGCTGCCCAGTTCTTAGCGACACATCACCAGCCGATATATCTTCGCCAGCGACGCGCGCATTGGCACCTTTTTTCACCGGCCCATTAAACGAAATCTGACCGTCTTCTTGGTTAACGACCTCTTGTAAAACAACGGTGTCCACGCCTTTGGGCAACAGGGCACCAGTTAATACTCGCACCGCCTGACCCAATGGCAATTCGCCATCAAAAGGGTTTCCTGCCGCCGACCGACCCTTTGCAAGCGGCATAATCTGCTTTCCAGCCCCCGTCGCGCTATGAGCAAATCCAAAGCCATCCACGGCCGAATTCGCGCCCGGCGGGTTTGATCGCAGGGCAACCACATCCAACGCCAATAAACGCCCCAATGCACCATCAACCGGAATTGCTTCGCGTCCGACGCAAGTTTTTATACGTGCACGCAACAACCCAAGTGCATCATCAACCGGCACCCAATCCACACCTTCGGGCAATGCAAAACAGTCGTTCGCCAAAGGCTCTGACAACCCATTAATTGCAGCAGGTGCCGGGACTTGCACAAGCCCAACCGACGTCAGAATAAAATTTGCAATCGCACTGGTGTCATCCAGATCAAAACTGGGGATACTCAGGTCATCAAACTGTTGGTCACTGGCCAAGCCTAGGACACTGTCATCCTCCGCTGCAATCAGACGCGCCCCGGTGGCCCGACGATGCACTTCCAGTTTTGAATGCCCCCCCCGCTTGAAACCTTCCACCAGCACCAAATCAACAGGGTCTAATTTGGCCAATAGCTCTCCCAATGACGGCTCGTCTTCGCCTCTTGCCTCATGCATCAGCGCCCAACGGGTTTTTGATGACAGCAAAACTTCTTTTGCACCCGCTTGGCGGTGCCGGTAACTGTCTTTTCCCGGTTGGTCGACATCAAAACGATGGTGCGCGTGTTTAACGGTTGAAACACTGATACCGCGGCCGCTAAATTCCACAACCAGCCGTTCCATCAGTCCGGTTTTGCCGGAATTCTTCCAACCAATGACGCCAAATACCTTCATGATTGGCTCGCCAGCATAGCCTGTGCATCCTGTAAATCCTGCTCGGTATTGATATTAAAGAACGGATCCCGATTAGCCGATGCAAACAGGGCGGATTTTGTATCATGCCGATCCGTCCAGACAACAACTTTGCGTGTGCCATCTTCAAGGGCCCGGCGTAAATCTTCGCGAAAATCAACTGGCCAAAGACCAAAGGTCGGGTGGCGCATTTCGCCGCGCTTTTTATCAAGCGTTGCCGCCAAACTAATATCACCCCCCGATGCTAAAGTTTGCGCCAATACGGGCACCAGATCATCCGGAAAAAACGGTGTGTCCGCCGCGACAGTTGCAACCTGATCAGCCCCCAACTGCGCCGCCCATTCCATTGCTGAAAGAACACCTGCCAAGGGACCAGCATGGCCAGTAAACGTGTCCCCAATCACCTGCAAACCGTATTCTGAAAATCGTTTCGGGTCACCATTCGCGTTAATCGCCACAGCACCAACCTGTGAAGAAAATCGGCCAACCACACGGTTCAGTATTGTCTTTCCCCCCAATTGTAACAGGCACTTATCACCGCCGCCCATGCGCCGCGCCAATCCGCCCGCCAGAATGACACCGGGTATCTGTGTCATTCCCGATCTCGCTTGTTGTGGTTCGCCTTCGCATCCTTTGGCATGTTTTTTACAACAACATCACGGATCAGCCGATCCTCACCTGAAAGACAAACAAACCGCTGCCCGCGCAATCGTCCTATCAAAACCAAGCCGACCTGTTGGGCTATCTCAACCCCCCAAGCCGTAAAGCCAGACCGAGACACCAGTACTGGAATACCCATTTTCGCCGTTTTGATAACCATTTCAGACGTCAACCGCCCAGTCGTATAAAGAATTTTATCTACCGGATCTACAGCCTCACTAAGCATCCATCCTGCAATCTTATCCACCGCATTGTGACGCCCAACGTCTTCCATATAGACCAGCGGGCGATCCTGCTGGCATAAAACCGTTCCATGAATTGCCCCCACCTGCAGATAAAGACTGTCGGTCCTGTTGATCAGGTGCGCCAAGCGAAACAGCCACGATGTCCGAATTTCTGACTGTGGCAGTTCAAGACCGTTAAGACCTTCCATCATGTCGCCAAATACGGTGCCCACGGCACAACCCGAGGTCCGGGTCTTCTTTTTTAGTTTCTGTTCAAAGTTGGTGGGGGTCAACGTGCGCACCGCCACCGCCTGAACTTCTTCATCATACTGAACCGAAACCACATCGGCCATATCCGTCAACATTCCCTGGTTGCTTAGAAAGCCCAGCGCCAGATATTTAGGGTAGTCGCCTATCGTCATCGCAGTCACGATTTCCTGGCTGTTCAGAAAAATTGTCAGCGGACGTTCTTCGACAACCGGCACTTGCTGACTGACCCCAAACTGGTCTGTCCCCGAAACAGTCCTGGTCAGTTTTGCCAGCCCCGCATTCGGGGCAATCAAATACTTTGGTTGGTCATCACTGATTGTCATTTGATCTCCTCTTTCACCCACGATAACCAGAACGGACCCGCAAATATTAGGGCTAAGATATGTCTTCCGCTACACCCAAATCTGCCTTTTGGTCCGGTTTCAGAAATGGACTGCCCTTCATCCTTGGCGCAACCCCATTTGGCCTGTTGTTTGGCATTTTAGCGACAGAAGCCGGCTTTGACATCCTTAAGGTCATGAGCATGACCATTGTCGTCATCGCCGGTGCTGCGCAATTTACTGCACTTACCCAAATGCAGGATAACGCCCCGGTCGTCATGGTACTGGCGGCGTCTTTGGCGGTGAATATGCGCATGGCGATGTATTCCGCGTCCCTTGGTCCGCATCTTGCTGGCGCACCTTACTGGCAAAGGGCAGTCGCGGCTTATATTCTGGTGGACAATACCTACGCTGTTGGCATCACTGAATTTGAAGCTCGGCCTGAACGCCCAGTAAAACAAAAAATGGCATTTTATATAGGTTGTGCCGTACCCTCCTGGTTCTTTTGGTACCTGTCGACATTCATCGGGGCCTGGTTTGGTAGTTCCATACCACCAGAATACGGGCTGGATTTTGCACCGGCGATTGTATTTTTGTCCCTGGTCGCACCCATGTTAAAAACCCTGGCACACGTGGCCGCTGCGCTAACCTCTATTGCACTGGCCCTTGCACTGTCATTTTTACCTTTTTCATCCGGGCTTTTGATTGCGGCTTTTGTTGCAATGTTTGTTGGCGCAGAAATTGAAAAACGTGTCACCGGGCAAATATTATGAACTATTCCAATACTGAAATCTGGATTATCATCGCCGTCCTGGGGATCGGAACTTTCCTGATACGGTTTTCGTTTCTTGGGGCTTTTGGCACTATCGAACTACCACCCTGGGCCATGCGGTTATTACGCTATACCCCGGTTGCGGTTCTGCCCGGATTGGTTGCACCGCTGGTTCTTTGGCCACAAGCCACCGGCGGACAACCCGACATTGCGCGTATAACAGCAGCATTAGTTGCTTTGGCACTTGGGATGTATTTCAAAAACGTCCTGGCCGCGATGTTTGGCGCGGCAATAACACTGTATTTATTGATGTTCTTATTGTCCTGAAGCTACTGCGCAATCCGTACAATCGGCGCGGCAATCATCCCGGAATTATCGCTGGGGCTGTCATCATACACGACATTGGTCTGAACCCCCTGCAGCGCTGCAAACCGTTCTGACAGGTTTTTGGGAAACCAGGTACGCCCAACAGCTTCAAACCCCGGTACGTTTTCTAATATTGCCGTAATAGCATGGGAACACTGCGCTTTTGGCACCGCGCCGTAAGACATCATCTGCGCCATTGCTACCTGGGCAACGGCCGGAGAAACCTCAATTTCCTGAATGATCGTGTGATGTGTTTCGCGGGAATGGTAATCAATGTAGAAATCCACAATCGGCTCTGACATCCCGAAGTGAACATCATTTCTTTCTGGCAGTTGTGGGTGATGCCAGGTTCCCGCCGGATCAAACATAACCCGTTGGGATCCATTCACCATCAGCGCAGAATGGGCGCCTGCACCGGTCTTATTGTTGATCACGGTAAACAGGGTCAATTTGGTTGGCCCCTCGTGGGAATAGGTTGAACGGGCTACAAATTCGTCAGTGTCCCAGATCGGTTCCGCTGGTCCGGTACAAGCGGCCAACACGAAAACTGCTACCAGCAAGCTGGCAAATGTCCTTATTCGTGGACCCAACATTCGGAGTTAGCCGTTTACGATGGCTAGAAAGATCAAAAATCCAAGGATCGCAATGATCGCCCATTTTACAAAGTTGACGAACCCAAAAAATGTGTCCTCGTGGGCTTCGGTTTCCATTGATCCGTGTTCATGTTTAGACATTTCAAATCCTGTCTTTCAGATTAAGGTTGCATCGGCTTAGACGATTTCAACGGCTCTGTCACGGCCCGAAAGCCGCGCCTCAAGGCCGCAGTCAGTCCTTTTCAAGTTTCTGCGCCAAACGAAACCCAATTCGGGCTGGCTGTTCTTCTGGTTTCTGTTTTGGCAAGGCCCGCAAGGTCACCCCCAATTGGGTGACATGCTGGATCAGTTGCGTTTTTGCGCCAAATTCATCCACACCATAAAAAGTAACAATATCTGGGTCGAAATACCCAATGCCTTCTATTCGCATGACCCCGGAAGCCCCGGACGCAAAACCAACGGCAATTTCATGTTCGTCGTCCAGCTGTTCTTCAAAATTCTGAATATACAATACCAGACGTTCATAGGCCCATTCAGCCGGGCTTTTGTTTTCTAACGCTTTTTTGGACATAGCCTTGGGAAGCGGTTTTTGTTCAACCGTCGCTGGTGCTTTTGGATCGGCATGCACTGCACCGCAAGGCACCTTTGCCGGCTTCTTGATGTTCTTAGGCTTTTTAGTAGCCGGTTTTCCCTTTGGTGTTGTTTTCTTCTTAACAGCCATCAATTCTCTTTCGTTTGCCACATCCATGCACCGTCTTCGCGCCGAACCCGGCTAATCTGGTCCAGCTGGTACAAATGGTTCACATGCGCCATTGCTTCCACTAGGGCCAGCCCATATTCGCCATCGCCGATTGCGCGTTTAAACAGAGACCCAAAACATTCCACCGCCGTTTTTGGTGTTTTTAGTTGGGTCTTCAACCTTTTTAACGCGCCGTGATGATTTTCAATCAACTGGCCCATTCGAAACGGCAGGCCGGTAAACGGTAGCTTATGTCCCGGCAATACTAACTGATCTTCCCTTGCAAATTTCCTAAGCCGCTCACAGGCCTCAAGCCATTCGGCCAACGGGTCTGCATCCGGCTCAGTCGCGTATACGCCAATATTGGGCGAAATGGTTGACAACAACTGGTCGCCACCAATCACAAGCCCGTCATCTTTGGACCACAGCGTCGCATGTTCCGGCGCATGGCCATTGCCCATCCGCACCGACCACCGACGCCCCCCAACGGTAATTTCCTGCCCCTCCTGCAATCGTAAAAACCCCAGCGGCAGTTTGCTGACCACATCGGCAAAATTAAATGGTCGTTCCTGAATGCGTTTTTCCAAAATTTCCGAGGCCATGCCCGCCGACCGCCAATAATCCAACGTTTCGGGTGCTACCGCCGATTGCTCATCCAGTATCAGCATACGCGCCATCAACCAGGCGGTGCGCGTGGTGATCAGTTCAACCCCATGTTCCGCCTGAAACCATCCGGCAAGACCAATGTGGTCCGGATGGTGATGGGTCACAAGCAACCGGCGTACCGGTTTGCCTTTCAGCGGGCCAGCCAATGCTTCCTGCCAGATTTTTCGGGTCTTTTTGGTATCCAGCCCGGTATCAATCAGGGTCCAACTGTCGCCGTCATCCAATGCATAAACATTTACGTGGTCCAAAACCATCGGCATTGGCATTCGCAACCAAAGAACGCCCTCGGCCACTTCAATTGCTTGCCCCGGTTCCGGCGGTGTATCCCAAGGCTGGTTAACATGTTTCATCCGGCAGCCAGATCATCCACGGTGATTGCATACAACCCTTTGGCCCCTTGCTGGCAGTGTAAAAGCAAAGCGCTGTGTTCGGGCAGCAGCCTTGTGATGTAGAATTCAGCCAATCGTGAACGCCCACCTTGGCCATTTTCAGCCACGGCCGATTTCAAGTGATAATGGCCGCCCAATACCCGCGCAAAAGCCCGCAGGTAAGGCACAGAACCAGCAAAGCGTTCATTAACATCACTGCACGCCAACAACCATTCCGTGGCTTCACGTAGGTTTTCTGCTGCCCCCCAGACTTCTGTTGCCAGGTCAGGCACTACACTTCTTGCCAATTCTGCCCCGGATTCTATTTCATCCAGCAAACGAAACGCCGCTTCACCACCATCCATTAACTTTCGCCCCACCAAATCCATGGCTTGGATACCGTTGGTCCCCTCATAAATCGCGGTGACACGCACATCACGCGAATATTGCGCCGCGCCAGTTTCCTCAATGAACCCCATGCCGCCATGCACCTGTACCCCCATATTGGCAACCTCACAGCCGATATCAGTGCCAAATGCTTTCACAATCGGCGTCATAAACGCCGCCCGCGCGGCCCATTCCTTGGACCCAGTTGCACGCCCCATATCTGTGGCCACGGCACAAGACAGCGCTATCGCCCTTGCTGCGTAAATTTCGGATTTCATAGTGGCCAGCATTCTGCGCACATCGGCATGCTCAATAATCGTACCAGCGCCGTTCTCAACCGGGGTGCGGCCCTGTTTGCGATCCATAGCGAAGGCTAACGCCAGCTGATAGGCCCCTTCGGCCTGACCTATTCCCTGTACCCCAACCCCCAGGCGCGCATTGTTCATCATGGTAAACATCGCTTTCATACCTGCATGGGGTTCCCCCACCAGCCAACCGGTTGCACCGTCAAAATCCATGATTGCAGTGGGGGAACCATGCAAACCCAGCTTATGCTCTAAGCTGACAACTTTCAGGCTGTTGGCCACGCCCGGATTGCCGTCGGCGTCAGGGATCAGCTTGGGCACCATGAACAGGCTGATGCCCTTAGTGCCACTTGGCCCCTCCGCCAGACGCGCCAAAACCAAATGACAGACATTGCCCGAAAAATCATTGTCACCCCAGCTGATGAATATCTTTTGTCCACTGATCGCGTAGCTGCCATCGGCGTTTGGTTCAGCCTTACTGCGCAGTGCCCCCACGTCCGATCCCGCCTGTGGTTCGGTCAGGTTCATCGTGCCGCACCATTCACCCGATATCAGCTTGGGCAGGTATACTGCTTTAATCTCTTCACTGGCATGGTGTTCAAGCGCTTCTATCTGCCCCTGCGACATCAGCGGGTTCAGTTGCAATGACAAACAGGCGGATGACATCATATCGTTCACCGCCGTCGCCAAAGCCTGTGGCAACCCCATGCCACCGGACGCAGCGCTGGCCGTCATCCCAACCCAGCCCCCATCAGCAATGGCCTTAAAGCCGGCACCAAATCCCGGCGAGCAACGCACCTGCCCATTTTCGAGAACCGCACCTTCGGTGTCACCAACCCGCTGCAAGGGTGCCAGCACCTCTTCGCATAATCGCCCTGCCTCTGATAAAATTGCCGTCGTTAAATCCGGGCTTGCATCAGCAAATAATTCTGTCGCTGCCACCTGTTTAAGTCCGACTACATGGTCAAACAGAAATTGAAAATCCGAAAGCGGCGCACGATAGGTCAAAGCATTCTCCCTAGAACATGGCTTGGCATCAGCCCGGCCGACCGTTAAGCACACCGCCTAACACATTCGACGGTACCCGAAGATTTCAGTGCTACAATAAAAACGCAGCGTCAATTGACCATGAGCAAGCAAAAAACCGAAATACTAGCCGACAATCAAACCGGTATAGCCCGCGCAGTGGCCTTGCTGCGCCGGGGTCGACTTGTGGCATTTCCCACTGAAACGGTCTACGGATTAGGGGCAGATGCGGGCAATGACAGCGCGGTTTCCGCTATATTCGCCGCCAAAAACCGACCCCAGTTCAACCCCCTGATCGTCCATGTCCAAAGCGCTTCTCGGGCAAGGGACATCGCCCGATTTAACACCCAGGCACAGCAATTGGCGGATGCATTCTGGCCCGGCCCACTTACACTTGTTGTCCCTCTGAAACCCGGTGCAGGCATTTCTCCTTTGGCCAGCGCCGGTCTGGATACGGTGGCGATACGGGTGCCCAAACACCCCCTTGCACAATCCTTACTGTCCGGCTTTTCCCACCCCATTGTCGCCCCTTCGGCAAACCCGTCAGGCGGTGTCAGCCCCACCACTACAGATCACGTCATAGCTGGCCTAGGCACAAAAATTGCCGCCGTTATGGATGGTGGTGCCTGTGCGGTTGGTCTGGAAAGCACCATTATCGGCTTTGAAAACGGTCCGACCCTGTTGCGCCCGGGTGGTCTGCCCCTTGAAGTGATTGGACAATGCCTTGGCCAACCTCTGCGATTGCCCCCGCTCGCCAACGAACGGCCCAACGCCCCGGGTCAGCTAGCCTCGCACTACGCACCAAACGCTTTGATCCGGCTTAACGCCAACTCGGTGCAGCCCGGCGAAACCCTGCTTGGTTTTGGACCGATGGCGTGCGATTTGAACTTGTCTGCCACCGGTGATTTGTCCGAAGCCGCCGCCAATTTGTTTAGTCACCTGCGCATGCTTGATGCCAAAAACGTCCCACGGATTGCCGTGTCACCCATTCCGGATCACGGGTTGGGGCATGCTATTAATGATCGCCTAATGCGCGCCGCAGCACCCCGTCCTTAGGCGCGACCAGCCGTAGCCGATAACACCAAAGGGTCAATCCCCAGCGTATTTAACGCTGCCGTCCACTTGCCGGAACACTCTGATCCAAATACAATTTCTGGTGTTGCATCGGTAACCAGCCAACCATTTTGTTTAATCTCATTTTCCAACTGACCGGGTTCCCAGCCAGCATATCCCAACATCAGGATCGCTGCATCAGGCCCTGTGCCGCTGGCAATTGCCTCCAATATGTCTTGTGTTGCAGTCATGCCAAATGTCTCGTCCACCTCCATGGTGGTTTCTTCGTCGCGGTAGTCGGCGGAATGTAGCACAAACCCACGGCTTAACTCGACCGGTCCGCCAAAATGAACCCGAATAGCGCGGCTGCCATTGCCCTTTGGAATGTCCATTTGTTCCAACAAATCAGCCAAATGCAATTCATCTGTTGGTTTGTTGACGATCAAGCCCATAGACCCTTCGTCGGAATGGGAACACATAAAAACAACGCTATTGGCAAATCGCGCGTCACTCATACCCGGCATGGCAATTAACAATTTGCCGTTTAGATCAATGGTTTCAATATCTTTGGTCATAGTTACAACATGATCGTGGTTTCCCTGCAGCACAAGATAGCAAAAGTCACAGTTAACAGATTGTCGCTTATTTGTGATTTCCTATTGATCCACACATAGTTAAATTCCCGCTATGTTTACTCGTACACTGACCAACATTATCACAGCTGCATTCCTGGCCCTGTCGCCGGGGGTAGGTACTTCCCAAAACCTGATCTCGCTTGAAGATATCGCCAAGGTAACGGTGATACCGGGCTGGCGTACAGATACCGGCACCCATATTGCAGCCATCCGCATTGAAATGGCTGAAGGTTGGAAAACTTATTGGCGCTCAGCAGGTGAATCCGGCATCACCCCTCGGTTTGACTGGTCAGGCAGCGACAATCTCCAAAATGTGCAAATCCATTGGCCAATTCCCAAGGTTTTTGACCCCGAGACATCCCGTTCCTACGGTTACAAAGGCACGGTCGTAATCCCAGTTGAATTGACACCGCAAAACAGCAATGCCCAAACCATTTCTATGCGCGCCCGCATGGATATCGGCGTTTGTGAAGAAGTCTGCGTGCCGATGACGGTAAACCTGCAAGCAGAATTGCCTGCCAGTGGCAGCAGCGAACCCAGCATTCAGGCCAGCCTTGCCCATCAGCCAACAACTGCAAAAACCGCGGGCCTGCATTCGGCCACTTGCACAGTCGAACCGATTTCAGATGGCCTTAGGGTCAGCGCCAATTTCGACCTACCCGATCAGGGTGGCGTCGAAATAGTGGTGTTTGAATTGCCCGATAAATCCGTCTGGATAGATGAAGCACAATCAACCCGTTCTGGCCGCCACCTGACCGCCATCACAGATTTCGTCCCCCCCAGTGGTGCCCCCTTTTTGTTTAACCGGTCTGATTTACGCATGACGGTTTTTGGCAGCAATGGCACCGTCGATATTCAGGGCTGCACCGCCGGATAACCCACCTTGCGGCCAATCACTTGCACTGGCATTATTGTCGGCAGGAGGACCCGCCATGAATTTGACCTTACTCAAAGCCCTGTGTGAAACCCCCGGCGTTCCCGGCCACGAAGAACGTGTTCGCAGCCTGATCACAAAAGAAATATCCGACCTGTTTGATGAGGTGACAGTGGACCCCATGGGGTCATTGCTGTGCAAACGCAATGCCGGTAAAGGCAAGTCCCCTAAAAAAATCATGCTGCTTTGCCACATGGATGAGATCGGATTCCTAGTTAGTCACATCACCGATGCAGGCTATGTTTACCTGCTGCCTGTGGGCGGCTTTGATCCGCGCAATCTTTTTTCCCGTCGTGTTCTGATTTGTACAGATAATGGCGACATAAAAGGGGTGATGAATCCTGGCGGTCCTCCAATCCATATTTCCAGTGCCGAAAATCGCAAAAAGGTACCCGAAGTCAGCGAGTTTTTCGTCGATACCGGCCTGGGCAAAGCCACCAAAAACAAGATCAAGATAGGCGACATGGTGGTTATGGACGAACCCTTTATCGAAATCGGTGACAAGATCGTTAGCAAAGCCCTGGACAACCGCATCGCCTGCTGGCTGGGAATAGAAGCGATCCGCGGCCTCAAAAATACCAAAACAAATTGCGAAATTCATGTTGCTTTCACCACCCAGGAAGAGGTCGGGTTGCGCGGCGCCCGAACAGCGTCTTACGGCATCAAACCCGATATCGGCATTGGCATAGATGTCACTCTGTCCTGCGACACACCCGGTATTGCCGAACAAGACAGAACAACCGTTCAGGGCGAAGGTTTTGGGCTGCATATTCGTGACGGTTCGTTCATAGCCGACAAAGCGCTTGTGGCCGAATTTGACGACCTTGCCCGTAAAAAGAAAATTCCATTTCAACGCACCATGTTGCGTTCCGGCGGTCAGGACGGTGCGGCGGCGCAACAGGCGGCGGCCGGGGCCCGTGCAGTCGGTATCGTTGTCGGCACCCGCTATATTCATACCGTTACGGAAATGATCCATAAATCTGATCTAAAGGCTGCGCGCGATATTTTGGTGGCTTATCTCAAACAGGCCTAGGCGCGCCGGCGTAGTGCAAAGCCAAGGGCGCTAAAGCAAAATATCACCAGCGTTAGCAGCGCGACCCCAAAGGCAAACAGACCAAATGCCACCGGCATTCCTAAATCCAGCGCGCCTGCAGGCAGCAACAGATCAAACCCCTGCCAAATCTGACCGGTCAACATCACCGAACCCACAGTGCCGGCAAAAATAGCGGCCGCACCAAGCCCGGCAATAAACGTTGCACCAGTGATCAGTCGCGCCCGCGCGCCCGCGCCAATCGCCCGCTTTGTGGCGCGCAGTTGCTTGCCAAAATCCTGCTGCATCGCCACCACCGCCGGCACCACCAACAACACCAGAAACATGCCAAACCCCAGCCCGTAAACCAGGGTGATAACCGTAGGCTTCAAAAACTGTGCGTCCTGAGACGTTTCAAACAATAGCGGCGTTAACCCCAGCACCGTTGTCGCCGTGGTCAACATCACCGGACGCAACCGATCAGCTGTCCCTTCAATGATTGCCGGAACCAACCCGCGATTCTCAGCGTATTCGTCAATTGTTGTAACCAGAACGATGGAATCATTGATGATAATCCCCGTCATCCCGATCAATCCGACCACCGAAAACATGGACAGCGGTACCCCCCACGACACATGCCCATAGATCGCCCCGACCAGGCCAAACGGGATAATAGCCATCACCACAATGGGTCGGGTCCAGCTGGAAAATATCCATGCCAGTGTCAGAAATATCCCCAACAGGCACAAAATAAAGCCAACCAGCGCATCATTCAGAAATTCCTTTTCCTGTTGCGCCAACCCAGCCAGCCGATAGGCGACACCAAAATCACTTTCAATCTTAGGCAGGATTACGTCTTCAAGTTCGGTCATTATCAGTTCAGCGCGCGCCGGGTCATCTTCGGAAAGATCACCGTTTACATTCACCAGCCGTACACCGTTTTCCCGGCGCACGGTTGAAAACCCGCTACGGCGCTGGACCGAAACGATATCCGCCAGATTTACATAATTGCCAACCCCGGTTCGCACCTGGGTGCGATCCAGAAAATCCGCCGTCAGCTCAGAACTGGGTAACTCCACGCGAATGGCGGCGGACCGTGCACCATCGGGATAAGTTGCGGCCTCAATACCGTTTAAGCGGTCGCGCAGCACAGCCCCCAGGCCGTCAATTGTAATACCCAGGGCCTGACCCTGCGGTGTTAGCTCCAGGATCAGTTCATCCTTGTCAAAGGCAAGGCTATCCTCAAGGGCCGACACTTCGGGATATTGCGACAGCGCCGTTTTCAGGGCTTCGGCCGCTGCCTTTAAAGTGTCCGCCTCAGCGCCAAACAATTCCACATCCAGCGCATCTCCACCCGGCCCCGACCGATGGCCGCGAAAACTGACAGTTTCCGCCAGCGGGTGTTGGCGCACTGCATCCTGTATTTCAGCCACAAATGCAAAGGATGAATAAGGCCGCAAATCAGCATCAATTAACTCTATTGAAATCGCGCCCAGCTGCCAGTTTTCCTTGGTGTCTGTGCCCGACAGACCTCGCCCCGAGCCGCCGCCAATCTGTGCCACCACGTAGTCAACTGGGTTTACCCCGTGTTCAGCTTCAAAACTCGCACCCACCTCTTCGGTTGCGCGCTGCAACTCGCGCATCATTTCCAGACTGTCGACGCGGGTTGCACCGGTAGCCATGGCAAAATTACCGGAAACCGATCCCCGTTCGGGCGCGTTAAAAAACCGAAACTGTAAATCTCCACGCACAAATATCGCCACCTGTGACGCCAGTATTACAAACGCCAGTGCCAAAACCGGATAACGGGCCCAGATCACCAAGGCCATGATTTTGCGAAATACAACTTCGCGAAACCACGAGAACCCAACATTCACCACCCGGCTTGGCCAGTCATACCAATGGTTTTTCGCCGAATGCACCAGAGCATGGGACATATGGTTGGGCAGGATCAGGAAACACTCGATCAGGCTGGCTGTCAGAACCACGATCACGGTAAACGGGATATCAGCAATCAGCGATCCAAATCGCCCGCCGATAACCACCAGACCAAAAAATGCGATAATCGTAGTAATGGTGGCTGAAAACACCGGCGCAAACATCCGCCTGGCTGCATTTTCTGACGCCTCAATCGGGCTTTCACCCAATCGTCGCACTCGAAAATCAGCATGTTCACCAACGACAATCGCGTCATCCACCACAATGCCCAGCACAATGATCAGGGCAAACAACGAAATCATATTAAATGTCAGGCCCGCCAGATACATCATTGCAATCGTGCCGGTCATCGCTACCGGAATACCCGCCGCCACCCAAAAAGCCGTGCGCGCATTCAGGAATAGAAACAGCAGCATAACCACCAACCCCAATCCCATCAGGCCGTTATTCATTAGCAGATTCAGACGGTTGGTAATGGCCTCAGAACGGGTGCGGATCAAATCCATTGACACATCCGCCGGTAAAGAAAGCTGTAAGTCTTTAGCGACGGCTTCGACCTTGGCCTGAATCTCAATGGCATCGCCACGCTCTGAACGATTGATCTTTACTAAAATTGCCGGGTGATCAGCGACAAAATACGCCCGGTCCCGGTCAATCCCTTCGGTGCGAACCCGGGCCACATCCCCAATTGTCAACTTGGACCCATCCGAATTTGTACGCAAAACAATAGCCGAAATTTCGCCCGCAGATCGTTTGGCCACGCCGGTGCGAATACGGGTCGTACCGCCGCCCACATCGCCAGCCGGATCGGCCTCGGCTTCCTGTGCAATCGCCCTGGCAATCTGCGCCATGGTCACGTCATGTTGGCGCAAAGACAGCGACGGAATTTCAACTATAGTTTCTGGGGCGGCGACGCCCTGAACCGTTGTTCGGGTCACGCCCACGGCAAATAGCCGGGTAACAAATTCATCGGCAAACCGCCCCAATTGGTCCAGTCCAACCGGGCCGGTGATCACCACATCGGTAACCGGATCGCGCCAGGCACCACGGCGCACAAACGGGTCTTCTGCGGCCTCAGGCAAATTGCCAACCGCATCCACCGCCGCCTGCACGTCATCGGCAGCGCGCGACATATCCCAGCCCGGCTCAAATTCAAGCCCGATACTGGCGCGCCCTTCGCGTGACAATGAAGAAGAGCTTTCAACCCCTTCCACCGCCAACAATGCGGGTTCAAGCAGCTGAACAATGGCGCCGTCCACATCATCTGCACCTGCACCTTTCCAGGCGACTGAAACAGAAACGCTGTCGATGATGATATCGGGGAAAAATTGCGACCGCATTCTTGGGGCCGCGGCCAATCCGGCCGCCACCAACATGACCAGCAATAAGTTAGCCGCCGTACGGTGCCGGGCGAAATAAGACAGTATGCCACCGGCAATTCCTGAAACCCTGCGCGCCATGTCCTAGCCCCCCATCCGGCTTTCAATGCGTTCCACCACCTGCACCGGAACTTGGTCCTGTCTCAACTGGCCCAATACCCGTTCTTTCGCCTCGGCTGGCATCCGTTGGTTGTTTTCAATAAAATCAACCAGCAAAGCCCGACGTTCATCCGTCAGTTCAAGCATTTCTGGTTCCGACGCCGCCGCTACCAGCTCATCTTGTGCGTCACCTGGCCGGATTGGTTTGATCTTGATGCCGGCACCCAAAAGCGGCGATCTTTCACCAACCACTTCTTTGCCAAGTAAGGCGTCACTGCGCACAATCACGTTGTCGCCCTGACGCCGCAGCAATTGCACGGCCACCACTTCAAGCCGATCCTCTTCGCCCACGACCAAAACACTTGGCTTCGCATCAACTGCACTTGCGGGTAAAACCACCACATTTTCCAGCGCCGGTTCACTAATTTTTACAGTGACAAAATCGCCGGGGCGAAACCCTTTGGCATCAGCAATACGCGCAAACAACAAACGCCCTGTTTGCCCCTCACCGACCACAGCACTTTCGCGTGAAATTGTGCCTTTAGTGGTTAAATCCACACCGAAAATATCCAGCGATATAACAACATCCGACAGCAACAACCCGCCATCCGCATCTAGCAGCCGGGTATATTGCGGCGTAGACACCCGAAATGTAACCTCTAACGATGCCGCGTCGACAATTTGCGCAAGTCTTTCGTTATTGGTAACCAACCCGCCCTGCACCGCGCTAACCTGGGTAAGACTGCCAGAAAACCCAGCATATATTCGGGTGTCGTCAAGACTTCTCTGGGCCTCGCTTAGTTTGATTTCGCGCCGAGACAGCGCCGTGTTTGCCTGATCAACACGTGCCTGGCCCTTTGCCAAAATCTGTCGGCGCGCCAATACAGATTGCTTGGCCGAAGAAACCGCCAATTCCGCGTTCTCCACTGCCGGTCCGGTGCCAACGCCACGAGCTAATAAATCAACCTGCCGGGTCAAGGCAAGTTCACGAAGTCGAACCTGATCCTGTGCTGACATCAACTCATCGCGATCCAGTTCAAGCCCGCGCGCAGCGTCGCGTTGTTCGGCCTCGGCCTCGGCTACATCAGTGCGCGCCAAAACAAGCGTCGCCTCGGCATCCAATGGGTCGATCCGGGCAATCAATTGCCCGGCCTGCACATTACCGCCCTCAACAAATCCTTCTGCCAATTCAACAATCATGCCGCCAGTGGTGGCGCGCACATCCAGCGTCCGCTGGCTTCGAACTTCGCCAAAACTGGTCAAAACCGGGGTAATAACCCCCGGTGTTACTGCGATTACATTAGCCGCAAAAACCCGCTCGCGCGCCGGGCGAGGATTGGCTTGCTGTTCCTGACGGGTTTTCATCGCAACGAAAAAGGTGTTCCCGGCCCAAGCCAACAAGCCCACCGTCAAAGACAGCAGGAATATACCAACCAGACTACGGCGCAAAAATCTCATATCCGGTGCCTTGAGTTACGTGTGCTTACTACAGCTTAATATAGTTGAAACGATAAAACCGTCCATTCAACATAGTGTTAAACGGGCGTGGTTTCTATTTCCGTCGCAAATGTTCATCCAAACGCGGCATTATTTCCACAAAATTGCACGGCATATGGCGAAAATCCAATTGGGGTGCCAGGATTTCATCCCAGGCATCTTTGCAAGCTCCAGGGCTGCCGGGCAGCGCGAACAGATACGTCCCGTTTGCGACGCCGCCCGTAGCGCGACTTTGCACCGCCGATGTGCCTATCTTTTTCATCGACACAATGGTGAACACGGTGCCAAACGCTTCGATCTCTTTTTCATAAACGTCGCGATGCGCCTCAACCGTCACATCACGCCCGGTCAGACCCGTTCCGCCGGTTGAAAGGATCACATCAATGGCCGGGTCATCACACCAGTCGCGCAACTGCCGGGCAATCTGATCCCGCTCATCGGTAACAATACCACGTGCCGCTAACTGATGCCCGGCGGCTGCAATACGATCCACCAAAACCTGACCCGAGCGGTCATCCTCCAGCGTTCGGCTATCCGAAACCGATAAGATCGCAATTTTCACTGAGATGAATTCGCGGCTCATTTCCCATCCTCTAAACGTGCCTGCAACATCAGCAAATCATGCCAGGCATCACGTTTAGCCGCCGGATTGCGCAACAAATAGGCTGGATGAAACATCGGCAAAACCGGGTGCCCCAGCCCGCTCACCCAATTTCCCCTTAGCCGGGTAATGCCCTTTTTACCCAAAACCGCCTGACAGGACACATTGCCCATCAACACCAGAACCTCGGGCGCTACTAATTCAACATGCCGCTTAACAAACGGCATTAGCATCGCCATTTCTGCGGGTTCCGGATCACGGTTCTGCGGCGGCCGCCAGGGCAATATATTGGTAATGTAAATTGCATCCGAAGAAACTGCGGCATCACGTGCCATGCCGATCGCCGCCAGCATCTTGTCCAGCAACTGCCCTGCCCTTCCAACGAAGGGTTTGCCTGCAATATCCTCATCCCGTCCCGGGGCTTCACCGATAATCATTACCCGAGCTTGGGCATTGCCATCGGCAAACACAGTGGTTTTTGCGCCCCGCTTTAATTCGCAATGCTCAAACCCCTGCAAGGCTTGCTCCAGATCTGCCAGACTATTGGCCGCCTCTGCCGCTTGTTGTGCCACCGCCACTGGATCTACCCCGACAATAACTTCAGGAACCGCCACCGCCGCTTTGGGTTTTTTCACCGCAACCGCCGCCGGTAATTCATAGCGATCAACGGGCTGCTCGCAAATTGCTTCACTTGCCCCCATTTCCACCTGCCATTCCAGCAGGGTTTTCGCCAATTGATGATCGATTCCCGTTTCCATTGCCGTTAAATTAACCGCCACACCCCACCTTTGAAACCCAATTTTGCCGCCAGCCTTGCCCGGCCGGCTTTTGCCCCCTATAAGCCAGAAAATCACCGGGGAAGTTATGGCATTCCGACAGAAGCACCTACTGGGCATCAGTGACCTTCAACCGGATGATATTTCCACTATTCTTGATCTGGCCAATAAATACGCCGACCAGAACCGTGGCCACGGACCGCAGGAAAAAGTGCTGGCCGGGCTAACCCAGGTCAATATGTTTTTCGAAAATTCCACCCGCACTCAGGCCAGCTTTGAAATCGCCGGCAAACGCCTTGGGGCGAACGTGATGAACATGGCGATGCAGGCCAGTTCCATCAAAAAGGGCGAAACCCTGATTGACACAGCACTAACCCTGAACGCCATGCACCCCGACCTGATCGTGGTGCGCCATCCCCATTCAGGCGCTGTGAACCTGCTGGCGGAAAAGGTAAACTGCGCCGTGCTGAACGCCGGTGATGGCCGCCACGAACACCCGACTCAAGCGCTGCTTGATGCCCTGACCATCCGGCGTGAAAAGGGCCGCCTTCACCGCCTGAGCATCGCCATTTGCGGCGATATCGCCCATTCCCGCGTCGCCCGGTCCAACATCCATCTGCTGGGTAAAATGGAAAACCGCGTGCGCCTGATCGCCCCCCCCACCCTGATTCCCGCCGGGGCCGCCGACTGGGGGGTTGAGGTGTTTGATAATATGGCCGAGGGCCTGAAAGATGTGGATGTGGTGATGATGCTGCGCCTGCAACGCGAACGCATGGACGGCGCGTTCATCCCGTCAGAGCGCGAATATTACCACCGCTACGGGCTGGACGCCAAGAAACTGGCCCACGCCAAAGACGACGCCATCATCATGCATCCGGGCCCAATGAACCGCGGCGTCGAAATCGACGGCACACTGGCAGATGACATCAACCGCTCGGTGATCCAGGAACAGGTGGAAATGGGCGTCGCCGTGCGCATGGCAGCAATGGAGTTGTTGGCGCGGAATTTGACGGTGGATGCACCCAAGGGGGTGATGGTATGACCACCCTCTTCACCAACGCCCGCCTGATTGACCCCGAAGCACAAACCGAAACCCTCGGCGCATTACTCGTCAAAGATGGCAAAATCACCGAAATCTTCGACAATCCGGTGCCTGACATAAGTCTGACGGTTATCCGACAGGATGCTGACGGCAAATATCTGGCCCCCGGCATCGTCGATGTCGGCGTGAAAGTCTCTGAACCCGGTGAGCGGCACAAGGAAAGTTTCCGCTCGGCTGGCCGCGCCGCCGCCGCTGGTGGTGTCACCACAATGGTCACCCGCCCCGACACATTGCCCGCAATCGACACGCCCGAAGTACTGGAATTTGTCACCCGCCGCGCCAACCAAGACGCGCCCGTTCATGTGCGCCCGTTGTCCGCCCTGACCCGGGGCCGATTGGGCCGTGAAATGGTCGAAATTGGGTTCATGCTTGACGCCGGTGCCATCGCGTTTTCAGATTGTGACAACGTCGTCACCGATAACAAAGTCCTGTCGCGCTGTATGACCTATGCGCGCTCGCTTGGCGCGCTGGTCATTGGCCACCCGCAAGATCCCGGCCTGTCCAAGGGCGGCGCTGCCACCTCGGGAAAATTCGCGTCATTGCAGGGCCTGCCATCGGTGTCCCCCATGGCCGAGCGCATGGGGCTGGACCGTGATCTGGCATTAGTTGAAATGACCGGCGTGCGCTATCACGCCGACCAAATTACCAGTGCCCGTTCGCTGCCACCGCTGGCCCGCGCCAAGGCGAACGGGCTGGATGTCACCGCCGGGATCAGCATCCACCACCTGACGTTGAACGATCTGGACGTTGGCGACTACCGCACTTTTTTCAAGGTAAAACCGCCACTTAGGTCGGAGGATGATCGCCAAGCTATGGTACAGGCCGTGGCTGACGGCACCATTGATATCATCAGTTCTATGCACACGCCCCAGGATGAAGAAAGCAAGCGCCTGCCCTTTGAAGAGGCCGCCAGCGGTGCCGTCGCCATGGAAACCCTGCTGCCAGCCGCCCTGCGTCTGTACCATGCCGGGGCGCTGACTTTGCCACAACTGTTTCGCGCCATGTCACTGAACCCGTCCAAGCGACTGGGACTGGAAACTGGGCGACTAAGCGTTGGGGCGCCGGCTGATCTGGTGATGTTTGATGCCGACGCACCGTTTGTTCTGGACCGTTTCAAG
The DNA here is from genome assembly GCA_965224795.1 of Paracoccaceae bacterium. Lineage (GTDB taxonomy): Bacteria > Pseudomonadota > Alphaproteobacteria > Rhodobacterales > Rhodobacteraceae > NVTR01. The sequence goes on from CBDDAE010000001.1 coordinate 1,223,255, forward strand.
CTGCATTCAAAATCTAAGAACACGCCATTTGACGGCCAGCGCATGCAGGGTAAAGTCATCGGTACCTGGGTGGACGGAAAATCGGTTTTTGGGGGATAGGAAATGACATATCTGATCGTTGCACTGGCCGCATATATCCTGGGATCAATTCCGTTCGGCATTATCATGGCCCGCCTGTTTGGCTTGGGTGATTTACGCCAAATCGGTTCCGGAAATATCGGCGCCACCAACGTACTGCGAACGGGCAATAAACCTGCCGCTTTTTTGACTCTGCTATTAGATGCCGGCAAGGGAGCTGCTGCGGTTCTGATCGCCCGTCAGTTTGGCGGCGAAGATATCGCCGGGCTGGCAGGGTTGTTCGCATTGCTTGGCCACCTGTTTCCGATCTTCCTTCGGTTTAAGGGTGGTAAGGGTATGGCCACATTCTTGGGCGCTCTATTGGCACTGTCATTTCCGGTTGGCGTGGCTGCCTGTGCCACCTGGCTGGCCACGGCAATCTTGTTTCGGTATTCGTCCCTGTCCGCCATCATCGCCGCCACCCTGGCCCCTGTGTTCGGCTACTTTCTGTACCACCGCCACGGTGCCATACTGATCATGCTGATGTCAGCCCTTGTGGTTTACCGCCACAGCGCAAACATCAAAAGATTGCGCAATGGAACCGAACCAAAGATTGGCAAGTAACCGGACTTAAAAGGAAAACTAATGACATTTCCAGAATCCATCAAAACCTGTTTTTCCAAATATGCAACATTCACTGGGCGGGCAAGCCGGTCGGAATACTGGTGGTTCTACCTGTTTATATTATTAGGTAGCTTTATTCCTGTAATTTCAATTATTTTTTCATTGGCAATGTTTGTACCTACCATCGCCGTCACTACCCGGCGTTTACATGATGTCGACCGTTCCGGCTGGTGGCAAGTCGCCCCAATCAGCATGATACTATTAACCAGCATTTTGGCCGCAATTGAGGCGAACATCCTTGCTACAGCCGCCGGAATTGCAGCGCTAGTTTGCATAATTATGCTGATAGTCTGGCTGATCAAAATAGGCACAATTGGTGACAACCGGTTCGGTTCTGACCCGCTGGATGGACCAGACAACCTATCGGATGACCAGTATTCGACCAGCTCTATCCCAAAAGTGAAATAACCCTAGTAGCTATATTCTTTGTACACCTTAGAAATATCCCCGGCCCAATCGCCATGGTAGTGGTCCAGCAATTCATCCGCTGGGACTTTGCCGCTTTGCACAGATTCCTGCAATGCGTTCAGGAAATGGGTTTCATCCGGGATCAATCCACCGGCACCGGGCATCGCGCGGGCCTTCAGGCCTGACTGGGCAATGGCAACGGTTTCGCGCGCCAGGTCGTGCATCTTTATGCCGTTAACCTGGGCCTGCAACCCATCGACAGAGGCCGCAACGCGCAATGCTTCGCGGGTTTCAGCATCCCAATCTTTGGCCAAATCCCAAGCCGCGTCCAGCGCGCCTCGATCATACATCAACCCGACCCAAAGTGCCGGCAAGGCGCACAGCCGTCGCCAAGGTCCACCATCGGCACCACGCATCTCGATATATTGCTTCAGCCGGGCTTCGGGGAAACAGGTAGTCAAGTGATCGGCCCAGTCTGACATGGATGGTGTTTCACCGGGCAGGGCAGGTAACTTACCATCAAGAAAATCCCGAAATGATTGCCCCAACGCATCAATATATTTACCGTCGCGATAGACAAAATACATCGGTACATCCAGCATGTAATCCACCCATGCCTCAAACCCAAAACCGTCCTGAAACACGAACGGCAACATGCCGGTCCGGACAGGATCCAAGTCTCGCCAAATGCGGGACCGCCACGATTTGTGGCCGTTGATCTTGCCCTCAAAAAATGGCGAATTGGCAAACAGCGCCGTAGCTACTGGTTGCAGCGCAATGGCTACTCGCATTTTTTGCACCATATCCGCTTCCGATCCGAAATCCAGATTCACCTGCACCGTACAGGTCCGGCGCATCATTTGTGTGCCGTGGGTGCCGACCGTTTGCATATAGTCGTTCATCAGTTTGTAACGCCCTTTGGGCATCAGATCCATTTGTTCATGGGTCCAGATCGGGGCTGCGCCAAGCCCGATGAATTTCACACCGACCTTATCCGCCACGCCCTGAACGTCCTTCAAATGGGCGTTCACTTCGTCACAGGTTTCATGAATGCTGGCCAGTGGCGCGCCTGACAATTCCAACTGCCCACCAGGTTCCAGACTGACATTAGCACCGTCTTTTTCCAGCCCGATAATGTTGTCGCCTTCAAATACAGGTGCCCAACCAAAGCCATGCTGCAACCCCTCTAGGATCGCTTTGATTGAACGTTCCCCGCCGTAAGGCAACGGTTTCAGAGTATCTTTGCAATAGCCAAATTTTTCGTGCTCGGTGCCTATACGCCAATCTTTTTTCGGCTTGCACCCCTTGGCCAGATGTTCAGCCAATTGGTCAATGCTTTCGATTGGGCCACCGCCCGACTGTGGAATAGACATATTTGCGCTCCGAACTCAGTGCTAAAACTAAGGTCAGAGTTGGTGCTAATTTAAGGTGAAGTCAATGTCAGGCTGCGCGGTTTGATTGCCAAATCACCACTTGACGGTTTTGAACGTTTTCAATCGCCGCCAACAACTTTTCAGTTTTCAACCCTTCAAGCCCGGAAAACACATCAAACAACGCTTCTGCACCCTCTGCATCGGTTGGAATGCGCAAAGGCAACGTGCTTGGATCATGCAAGACCCATTCAGAAGCCGAATCGTCATTTGGATCAAGTTCAACTTTATCCAAGTCCGAAATAACCACCGAGCCGCCTTCTACCGGCCCGTAATAAGTGACCTGGCCTTCGTCCACCAGAACAACGCCGGACCCGCCCGCACCGGTGCGAAACCGGCCGCGCTGAATGCCTGCAAAGACCAGCAAAGCGCCAGCAACTGCCATTGAAGTACCCAATATCTGCATTGATCCAACACTACCAAGCGCCCAGTACAATCCAAGCAAAGACACCGCGACGCCCGCGATTGCGTCGCGGAACCGGCTAATTGCTTCTGATATTTCCGGCCGAATGAATTTCATTTAGAGCCTTACTAGGGTTTGGGCAGATTTTGCCCGTGCAGCGTCGTTGCTATATAATTAAAGCAGACTTGGACGAATTTATGGCATTTTTTTTTGGTTTTTCTGACATTTGAAGAAACAATCACTAACCGGCAATACATAGCCCAAACCCCGGAGATTGAATATTACCAGTCACCAAATTTCGTTTGCCAGACAGTCAATGCCGCAACTGCGGCGGTATCAGCGCGCAATATTCTGGGGCCCAAACTGATTGCACTAGCCTGTTCCATCGCCTGCAATCGTTCCCTTTCAGCTTCTGAAAACCCGCCCTCGGGCCCTACTAATATAGCCCAGGGGCCAGATTTTTTATCGCCGAGCATCGCCTGCATCCCAACCAAAGCCTCATCACAAAACATCAATCGACGGTTTGTTGGCCACTTGTCCAACAGATCGGTCAGCTTTTGCAGTTTGTGGACCTCTGGCACATAGGTTCCGCCACATTGTTCAGCCGCTTCCACCGCATGGGCCTGTAACTTATCTTGGCGAACCCGGTCATTATTGGTGAACTTAGTCAGGACCGGCATGATCTGGGCCGCCCCCATCTCTGCCGCCTTTTCAACAATGAAATCTGTGCGTGCTTTCTTAATTGGCGCAAACAAAAACCAAAGGTCGGGTGGCATCTGTAGTGGTTTGGTTTGGGTTTCGCAGCGTACAACCCCACCCCTTTTTGAGGCAACAGCGACAAGCGCCAGAAATTCACCATCCGTGCCATTGAGCAGCAGCAAAGGGTCGCCGGTTTTCAGCCGCATGACCCCAAAAAGATAGTGTGCCTGATCCCGGTTCAGAGGAACCGATTGCCCCGACCCAAGCGGGTGTTCTACATAGAGTCTGATCTTAGCAATCGCCATGGGACAACCCTATGACCGAGACTCCTAATACGCCAGAGGGCACAGGCCAGGTTTCCGATGCCATTTCTGGCAACTGGGTAGACAAACTCGCCCCACACTGGGCCCGGCCTTATCTACGATTGTCGCGGGCTGATCGGCCTATTGGCACCTGGCTTTTGTTGCTGCCCTGCTGGTGGGGCGCACTACTGGCTGCCTCTTGGCAGGGAAAGTTCGGCCAGGCAGAGGCCTGGATCATGTTCGGCTGCGCTATGGGGGCCTGGCTGATGCGCGGTGCGGGTTGCACCTGGAATGACATCACTGATCGCAATTTTGACGCCATGGTAGAGCGCACCCGGTCACGCCCTATCCCATCCGGGCAAGTAAATCTGCAAGGTGCCTATGCTTGGTTGGTGCTACAACTTGGGCTCGCCTTAGTTATTCTGCTGACGTTTCACAAAACGGCTGTATTGCTTGGGGTCGCGTCTCTTGTACTTGTGGTGATCTACCCCTTCGCCAAAAGGTTTACCTGGTGGCCACAGGCGTTTTTGGGGTTGGCGTACAACTGGGGGGCATTATTGGCTTGGACCGCAGTGACAGGCGGGATGCATTGGGCATCCCTGGCTTTGTACGGAGCGGGTTTTTTCTGGACACTGTTTTACGACACTATCTATGCCCATCAGGACACCGAGGATGATGCCCTGATAGGCGTGAAATCCACAGCTCGGCTGTTTGGAAAAGATACGAAAAAATGGCTGCGCTGGTTTATGATGCTTTCTGCCACTTTGCTAACTGTCGCAATTGTCCTGTCACATTCTGCGGACAGAAATGTGCTGGCGCTGGTTATTGCCATTGGCGGACCTTGGGCCTTTGGTTGGCATTTAGCCTGGCAAAACCGAACTCTGGAAATCAATGATCCAAAGAATTGCCACCGATTGTTCCTGTCAAATCGCAATGCCGGGTTGATTCCGGTATTATTTATCGCAATTAGTCTATTCCTGTGATTGCAGCCAACCCGCGCAATGCCTAAGAACTGCCTATGAATCGCAAATCAACATCCGGAAAACTCTAATGCAACGCGCCCGTTACATGCCGGCCGTTATTGCCTTGGTGTTTGGTATCATATTTGCCCTGCTGGCAGCCATGCTGGCGGTTTCCACTATCGAATCAAAGTCCCGCAAGGACGTATCGCGGGTTCTTGAACTGAACGGTCATGGTTGGGCTGAGGTTACCGTTGATGGGTTGCAGGTTATACTGGGCGGGTTCGCGCCCGACGAAGCCAACCGGTTTCGCGCCCTTAGCGCGGCCGGTGCGGTCATCGATGCATCCCGATTAATTGATGCCATGAGCGTGGATGATCAGAGCGCCCTGGAGCCACCAAAATTTTCAATTGAGATTTTGCGCAATGACGATGGCATCTCGCTGATCGGGCTGATCCCTGAAGTTACAAACCGCGATAAGGTCGTGAAAGCCATTCGAAAAATTGCCGACAATGCCCAAGTAACTGATTTGCTGGATACGGTCGATTTTCCAGAACCTGAAGGCTGGGCCGAGGCATTGTCCTATGGCATCGCCTCATTGGCTAGCTTGCCCCGTTCAAAAATATCCATTTCGCCCGGAAAGGTATTGTTGAAAGCAATCAGCGACAGCCCTAAGGAAAAACGCCGGCTTGAAACTGATCTTTCGCGCCAGGCCCCAAGCGGCGTGCAGGTCAGCATGGACATCACCGCGCCGCGTCCGGTAATTTCGCCCTACACACTGCGCTTTATTATTGGCCCCGACGCAACTCGCTTTGATGCCTGTTCAACATTTTCGCAAGAAGGCGAAACCAAGATAATGCTTGCGGCCCGTGAAGCGGGATTGCTGGGCAAATCCAACTGTACAATTGGGTTGGGAATTCCCAGCCCCACCTGGGATGACGCCGTGGTCATTGCCATTGGTAAGCTAAAAGAGATCGGCGGCGGCTCTGTGACTTTTAGCGATGCGGACGTAACACTTGTTGCCGTTGATACAACGCCGCAATCGAAATTTGATCAGGTTGTCGGTGAACTTAAGTCGGAGTTGCCAGACGCATTTTCTTTGCATGCAGTTTTGCCGGAACCTGTGGTCATTGATGGTACCGGAGAAGGCTCTGGTCCGCCGGAATTTGTTGCGACCAAAAGCCCGGAAGGTAACGTGCGGCTACGCGGGCGTATTCCAGATGAGCGAACCCGCCTTGCCACTGAAAGCTATGCCCAGGCGCAATTTGGTAGCGATGTTGTTACAGGTGCCATGCGCATTGATCCTGATCTGCCAAGCGGCTGGTCAACGCGGGTTTTGGCGTCATTGGAAGCATTGGCACAGTTGGACAGCGGCTCTATTGTTACCCAGCCAGACGTTGTTGATATCCGCGGACTGACAGGCAACAAGAAAGCACGGGCGGAAATTGCCCGTATCCTGTCTGAAAAACTGGGTGCATCAGAAAATTACCAGATATCTGTTGTCTATGAGGAAAAGCTGGATGTATTGGCCAATATTCCAACCCCGCAGGAATGTGTTGACCAGATAAATAAAGTTCTCAGCGTACAAAAAATTGTCTTTACCCCTAGCTCGGCTGAAATTGACGAAGTGGCGCGCATATCAATCGACAATATCGCTGAAATAATGAAGTCTTGTCTTGAAGTACCCATGGAGGTCGGCGGCCACACAGATAGCCAGGGGCGAGAAGTTATGAACCTGTCGCTGAGTCAGTCTCGGGCCACATCGGTTGTGAATGCCCTGTTGGCACGACGCATCCTGACATCCAATCTAGTCGCTAAGGGGTATGGGGAAACCCAGCCAATTGCCGACAACAAAACTGAGGCTGGTCGCGAGGCCAACAGACGTATAGAATTTACTCTGATCCAAGCCGAAGAAGAAACCGCGGCCGAGGGCGAACTATCCCAAACGCCAAGTGAAGAAACAACTGACCAGACAGAGAACACAGATGAACAGAACTGAGTTTATCATTGCCACCGCCATCATACTTTTTGTGGCCTTCATCCTTGGTTGGTTTGCCCATTGGCTGGTGAACCGTTTCATGCGGGTATCACAATCTGATATGGGCGAGCTGGATAAAATGGCGCAACAATTACACGACGCAGAAGAACAACGTGATCAGGCAGTGTCGTATTTCCAACAACGAGAGGCCGAAATCACCAACCAGCAGGCCCAGACCGAGGCCGAACTAACGGCGGCCATGGATGGATTACGTAGCGCACGGCAGGAAACTGAGGAATTGCGCGCATTTGTTGACCGGGTTAGCAAAACACCGGGCGCTTAATTTTCGCTACTTAAACTTCCAGCGCCTCAGGGCCGCCTTGTCAGTGTCCTTGGACTGCACCCAGGTTTCACTGTTTTTACTGACTTCTTTCTTCCAAAATGGCGCACGTGATTTCAGATTATCCATCAGAAAATCTGCAGCTTCAAAAGCAGCGGCCCGGTGAGGTGCAGCCGTAGCTACCATCATAATTGTTTCCCCTAGATTCAGACGCCCATAGCGATGAATGATCAGGCATGATTGCAGCTTCCATTTGGTCAGCGCCGTTGCTTCCAAGCTTTCAAGCGCGCTTTGGGTCATAGCCGGGTAGTGTTCAATTTCAAGGTACTGCAACCCGCCAGCAATATCGCGCACCAATCCTGTGAACGTAACAACAGCACCCGCACTGGCCGCTTCTTGCACAAACGACGATAATTCCGCCCCCGGATCAAAATCACCGCTTTGCACCCGGACAGCCATTACTAGCCGCCCGTCATTGGCGGGAAAAAAGCAACTTCTTGAACGCCCACCAAAGAAGCATCAAAATCCATAAGTTCCTGATCCACCGCCACTCTAATCGCCGAGACATCGGAAAATGCCAGCGCATATCGTTCTTCGCGTTGCACCAGTTCAGACACCAAACCAGCCACCGTCTTGGCAGAGGTTTCAACCGTTTCTTTTGGCAAACCGATACGTTCGCGCACCCATGCGAAATACAACACGTTGATCATGGGTCTTCCCTAAGAAAGGGAATGGATTTTCGAAAGTAGTCAAACCCGGTCAGTAATGTCAGGGCTGCGGCCAGCCAAAGCAGCCAAAACCCAATCCGTCCGGACCAGATCATGCCGTGGTATTTCCAAGTTACACCAAGCAGATCCTCTTCGTCGCCAAACAAGATTTCTGACACAATCTCACGGTTCATTCCAAACACCGACATGCCAAAGTAATGCTCAAACAGTCCCTGTCCGAACAACACAGAAATCGCCACCATTTGCACAGTGGTTTTCCATTTTGCTAGCTTTGTGACCTTCAGCGTTCCGGCGGTATCCCCCAGGAATTCGCGTAGACCAGATACGAAAACTTCTCTGAACAGGATAATCGTAGCTGGCAAAAGCAGGAACTGGGATTGACTGGAAAAGCCGATGATCACCAGCAATGCGATGACAACCATAGCCTTGTCGGCAATCGGATCAAGCATTGTGCCAAACTTGGTTTCCTGTTTCCAACTGCGGGCCAAATACCCATCCAACCAATCTGTCAGGGCCGCTAAAACGAACAAGATAAGGGCAAACCAGTCAGCCCAAGGGCGGGTAAAATATAGGAACAACAGCGCCACACCCGGGGCTGCAAACAGCCGCAACACGGTAAGAATATTTGGCACGGTCAGTCTCATAGGTTGTTGGTAGCGCGTTCACATCGGCGGGGAAACCCAAGGTTAACCTTTCGCATGAAAATAGTCGTACACGGTTTCGGCAAGTTTGTTTGATACCCCATCAACAGCTTTAAGGTCCGCCAATCCAGCACGCGACACTGCTTTGGCGCTACCAAAATGGGTTAGCAGTGCACGTTTTCGCGTAGCTCCTACACCGGGGACATCATCCAATGGTGTAGCCCCGATCGCTTTGGAACGTTTAGCGCGGTGCGTACCAATAGCAAAACGGTGTGCTTCATCGCGCATACGCTGGATGAAATACAAAACCGGATCATTGTGTCGCAATGCAAACGGGCGCTGTCCTACCCGATGGAATTCTTCTTTGCCGGCATCGCGATCAACTCCCTTAGCGATACCAACCATGGGAATATCCTGTACACCCATGTCTGCCATGATTTCAGCCACCACCGACACCTGACCAGCCCCGCCATCAATCAACAGCAGATCAGGCCAAGTATCGCCGCTTCTGTCGGGGTCTTCTTTCTGCAATCGGCGAAAGCGACGTTTCAACACTTCTTTCATCATGCCAAAATCATCACCTGGCGTCAGGTCTTCACCACGAATGTTAAACTTGCGGTATTGGCTTTTGACAAAACCTTCCGACCCGGCGACTACCATGGCCCCCACCGCATGTGCCCCTTGTATGTGCGAATTGTCGTAGATTTCGATCCGCGCCGGGGGAGTATCCAGACCAAATGTCTCGGCCACGCCGGCCAGCAGTTTTGCCTGAGTCGCGGTTTCAGACATTTTTCGGGCTAGACTTTCATGGGCATTTCGCGCGGCCCCCATCACCAATTCTGCCTTCTCGCCGCGCAGGGGCACCACCAATTCGACCTTACGCCCGGCCTTTTGCCCCAGCGCATCTTGCATCAGATCGGTGTCTTCTATGGGATGACTAAGCAGCACCAGCCGCGGCGGTTCCCGCTTATCGTAAAACTGACCAACAAATGCCTGCAGAACCTCGGCAGATTCAGCACCAGAACCGGTACGCGGGTAATAGTCCCGATTACCCCAGTTTTGGTTGCCTCGAATGAAAAACACCTGAACGCATGCTTGACCACCCTGAATATGCAGGGCAATGACATCTGCCTCTGCCACACTGCGTGGATTGATGCCCTGGTTCTGTTGCACCTGAGTCAATGCCTTGATCCGGTCACGAAATACCGCCGCGCGTTCAAATTCCATCGCCTCACTTGCCTGGTCCATCTGAACCACTAGTTCGGCCTGAATTTTGGTTGATTTCCCTTGTAAAAATCGTTCTGCGTCCATCACCAGGTCAGAATAGTCCTTGTGGGAAATATGCCCGACACAGGGCCCCGCGCATCGCTTGATTTGATAAAGCAGACAAGGACGAGTGCGGGATTCTAAGGTTGCGTCCGTACAGTTTCGAAGCAGAAAAACCCGTTGCAACTGGTTTAGTGTTCGATTGACTGCCCCGGCATTGGCGAAGGGACCATAATAATCCCCTGCCTCTTTCTTTGCACCACGATGTTTTTTGATTTGCGGATACTCATGGGTCTTGGACACCAGAATGTTTGGGAATGATTTGTCGTCGCGTAACGAAACATTGTAGCGCGGTTTCAGTTGCTTGATCAGGTTTTGTTCCAGCAACAACGCCTCGGTTTCCGTGCGTGTGGTCAAAAACATCATCGAGGCTGTTGCACTGATCATTCGGCCGATGCGCACGGAATGACCGTTTGTGTTCGCGTAGTTTGACACCCTTTTCTTCAGGTTGCGGGCTTTACCGACATACAGCACGTCACCTTTTTCGCCGAGCATACGATATACCCCCGGCGAATTATCCAGTGTTTTGAGGTACGCCCGAATACATTCATGGCCTGTTGGTGACTTGGGCATCAGTTGTTTTCGATCCACATTTTTGAAACACCAGGTGATTCCCGACTTGGCTGCAATCTAAAACGCCCCGAAGCAAGAGAAAAGCTGTCCACTAAACCTGTGGATAAACCTGGTGGTAAGTTTCGGGCATCCTGTATTTTTCGTTTGTTTTGGCCTGCTTCATTAGTTTGCCTAATAAATAGGCAATATTGTAACTTACTGTTTTTATTAAGTATTATTTTTGTTCGCATGCAAATCACTGAATTCATTGACTAAAAATAACCGTACGCCGCTGGAAAACTCAGCCGGTGCACAAGTCTGACGACTGGGCGCGATTAGGTCCGGTTAAATTTAGCCATTTCCGATTATATCCGGCGTCTGCCAACCAAGGTGCTGACCCCCATCAACCAGCAATAATTGTCCGGTCACCGAAGGAACTTCCAAAAGGTAACGTAACGCCGCGGTGATATCTTCCGGATTGGCACCACGTTGCAATATCGTGTTGCTCCGAACCGCCCGGTAGTGTTCTTTTGACTGTTTACTGCCAATCAATGTCGGCCCTGGAGCAATGGCATTCACCCTAATTTTTGGGGCCAGGGCCTGTGCCGCTGTTTGGGTAAAGGCCCACAACCCCATCTTGGCAATTGTGTATGTCATGAATTCAGGGGTCAGCTTGTTTACTCGCTGATCAATCATATTCACCACAAGCGCCTGAGGCACCGGCTCTCCCTTGCTGTCTGGTAGAGGCTCTGCAACTTGACGGGCAAAAGCCTGTGTCAAAACAAATGGCGCGCGCAAATTTGAACCAATATGGCGATCCCAGCTTTCGCGCGTTGCACTTTCCAAAGTGTCATACTCAAAAATTGAAGCATTATTCACCAGCACACTTAACGGGCCATCCAGCGCCTTGGTCGCCCGTTCCACCAAGCGTTCAATTCCTTCATCCACAAGAAGATCAGCCTGCAGTGCGACAGCATTTTGACCCAAGGCAGTGATTTCCTTTACCACCGAATTCGCGTCATCCTTAGAGGTAGCGTAATGAACAACAACATCATAGCCACGCCCGGCCAAGCACAGCGCCATTGCCCTACCCAACCGTTTACCAGCACCTGTCACCAGCGCATTCTTTACCGTCATGTTACCAACCCCTGTCATTGCAAGACGCTAACAATATAAACGACATATAGCGTAGAAAATACCAGGCCCCAAATCCGCGAAATTCGCATACGGAAAAATACAAACGGGATTAGAAAGACAGACGCCGCGACCATAACCCAAAGATCAAAAGACAGGAGCCGTTGGTCAACCGGAATATCTCCAAAGAATGTTGCGACTCCAATGATGCCCAGCAGGTTTGCCATATTTGAGCCGATAACATTCCCAAGCGCCACATCCGCTTGTTTTCTGAAGGCCGCCGAAATTGAAGTGGCAAGCTCGGGCAGTGAGGTACCGACAGCAACTAACGTCAGGCCAATTGTGGTTTCGCTAATGCTGTATTGGCGGGCAATATTTGTGGCACTATCCACCAGAATATCTGCCCCAAGCGGCAACCCGATCATCCCAAGCAACAAATAAATACCTATGCGCCACCAAGGAGCACCTGGATCAGCACCTTCCAAATCTTGATCACTATTGCTTATGCCGATAGTAGGCCGGCGGGCTTGGCGAGCAACGTATATCGCGTGCCCCATGAAAAGTAGGTACATGCCTAACAACGCCATTCCGTGGATCCAAGTAAGCGGCGCAAACACCGCAAACACCACAAACAGCGCCGTGCCCACTAGCATCTGTAGGTAACTGCCCTTGGATTGCGAACTTGGACAACCAAGCCCCACTAACAGCGCCGGAACCCCCAGTACCAGCAATACGTTGGCAATGTTTGAGCCAACCACATTCCCCACAGCAATGCCCGGGGCATTTTCACGTACTGCATTGATTGAGATCAGCAATTCCGGTGCCGAGGTACCAATCGCGACGATCGTCAGGCTGACAATCAGGGCCGGAACCCCCAACCGCAGGCTTACATTGACAGCGCCACGCACCAGCACATCGCCAGCCAAAACCAGGATGACCAGCCCAAGCGCGGCCCAGAGCATGTCCATCAATTAAATTTTCCCTGCAGTACAATCACATGGCTTTTTTGACAGCTTGTAACGTCCACATTTGGCGCATTTGGCCGCCTGCAATCGTTTTTGCCCCGGGAAACGTAGTTTACCAAACATCGCCATCGCCAGCATCCCGATCAAAAACAAAGTGACGGCTTTAGTCATGTATTACAGTCCGAAACGGGCGAAATGGGCCCGCTCATCCAGCGAAACAAGTGCATCATCAACCATCTGAGCACCAAAACGCGATAACAGCCGGCGTTTCTGTCCGTAGGGTACCAGCTGAACCTTATCGCCAAATACTTCTTTCATTTTTGGCACTAGGTGGCCAATACCATCCGCCAGGCCCAGATCAACCCCGATCTGCCCGACCCAGAATTCACCGGTAAAAATTTCCTTTTTTGCCGATATCTTATCGCCACGTCGGGTTTTGATCTGGTCGATGAAGGTTGTGTGCATCTGGTCGAGAATAGACTTCAGCCGCTTCACATCCGCAGCCTTTTCAACCTGAAACGGATCCAACATACTTTTGGATTTCCCGGCCGTATAGACCCGCCGATCAATGCCGTGGCGTCCCATCAGTTCGTGAAAGCCGAAATTTGACGAAATAACACCGATAGAGCCAACAACCGAACTGGGATCAATCCAAATTTCGTCGGCCGCAGATGCCAGCCAATAGCCTCCGGATGCCGCCACATCTTCCACAAAAGCATAGACCGGAATACCGCGTTCTTTTGCCAGGCGGCGAATGCGGGCACTGATCAGCGACGATTGCACCGGCGAGCCACCAGGGGAATTGATAGAAAGGGCGACAGCCACTGGTTTTCGACGCTTGAAAGCGCGTTCAATTATCGGAGCCAGCCCGATATCGTTCAGGGCCGTTCCACGACCGCCCGCAGCGATAACGCCATTCAGCCGGATAACCGACACGGTTGGCGGTGTTTTTACAAATGGGATCCAACGTTTCATGTCCATGATGTAAGGCTCCTGTACCAGATGAACAAGTTGAAGAACCTGCAAGCCGGAAAATGCGCCGGTGTCAGGTCGGTTTTTTGATATGAAAGGCCATGTCACCCAGTTCCTTCAACAGGTTTTCTCCCACAGTCAAATCTGCATTTAGTAGGGGCGGGCAAAGGTTAAGCCAGCGGCTATCTGAATAGGTCACAGCAAGTATGGATTTTAGTGCAGGGACGAGGCCCGCAGCTTGAACAATGGCGCGAAACTGATTGGCCTGAATGTCTTGCTCCCTCATTTGATCCCCTGCCCGTTTGCCATCATAGATCGCCCGAATGGCAGCGGCGTTTAGATTAAGGGTAGCAGAAATGCAGCCTGCCCCACCATTGTCCAGTGCTTTGGCAAGCAAACCTTCTGTTCCTGGAAAAACTGAAATGCCGGGGGCGGCATCAATAACCGCTTTGGTATTTTGCCAGTTTCCAGTGCTGTCTTTGTAGGCCGTAATATTATCCGGATAGGCTTGATTTAGGCGCGCCGCCAATGCCGGAGAAATTGCCACGCCTGAATTTTGCGGAATATTATAAAGGCATATTCGCAAATCATTGCAGCCAACCTGTTCTAAAAGGGTTGAATAATACCGAAAATGGCCGTCTTCAACGGCGTCTTTGAAGAAAAACGATGGCAGTACCATAACCGTTTTCACGCCTAGCTGAACCGCGTGCCGGGTCAAGCTGACCGTTTCGGCCAGGGAGGTAAGACCAGTACCGGGCATCAAGACAGCCGGGGAAATACCCATGGCAACCAGCAATTCCAGCGCCGCCATACGGGCCTGACTGGAAACCGACAGGGCCTCACCTGTGGTACCAAAGGGCGACAAAAAATGCGCGCCCTGATCCAAAACCCATTTGGCATGGGCCACCCAAATATCTGATGCGATGGAACCATCCGCTTCAAACGGGGTTAAAATCGGGGCAATGACGCCCTGTAAACGCTGCATTTTAATTTTCATCCCCGCTAAATTCGCCCCTGAAAACACCTTACTCGGACGCAATTGTGACACAGTACCCGGCCAGTGTCAGGCAACTCTTTCTATCTGCTCGATGAGGGATGTCATGTCTGCACGTGTCCTAAAACCGGCTTTATTGCTGTTCATTATTGCTGTCCTGTCAAACCTGCCGTCACAGTCGGCAGCCCAGAGCTGTGCCCGCTCCAGCCTGCCGACAAGTGCTGCTAGCATTGTTCCAACAAACAACCCAGATCAAACGCTTTTCAACCGCGCTGTTTTGTCTGAGGTAAATTTTGAACGCTGCCGCGCCGGCCTGTCACCGCTAAGATCATCAAATGGCCTGATCACCGTTGCTGGCAACCACGCGAAATGGATGGCTAAACGGGGCGCATTAAGTCACCAATCGACGGTTCGGGGCCAATCCACTGTGCAACAGCGGGTACTTGCTTCCGGCTTGAACGCTCGCAGGGGGTCCGAAAACATTGGTAACTTGCCACGTTTCCAGTTTGGGGGATCTCGTCGGATACAAGTGAACAGTATGTCACGTTGTGAGTTTTCAACAGTAACGGGTCGCAAAATTGCGCCCCACAGCTATGCGTCACTGGCCAATCAAATTGTTGACATGTGGATGCGCTCCAAAGACCATCGTAAAAATGTGCTGGATCGCAATGTCAATTCCGTTGGGGCCGCATTGGGGTTTGACACAAAAGGCTCATACTGCGGGCAATTTTTCTTGTCCCAAAATTTCGCTGGATAAAAACCCGTTTTTACTACAGGATCGCCAACCTGTTAGCGGAGCATTTGTTCCGCCTGGTAATTTTGGGGTAAATCATGGATTTTGCTCGATTTTTTGGCACTTCCCGCGTTATTAAACCAGCGTTTCTTGCAGCGCTTTTTCTTTCATTCACAGGCTTAGCTCAGCCGGTTGCAGCTGTTAGCTTTGTCGGTGGCGGTGATCCGCCAATTGACCCACAGCCCACCAAACCCAGTGGCCCCGGCATTCCTTATATTTCGGGTCGGGTCGGCCCGGCGCGCGCAACAGCAGAACCGCCCACTGGCAATGTCGTGCCTGACGATTTTTGTTTGCCCGGCAAATTTGACGATTGCGGCACGCATTTGCGTGATGCTGGCGATCTGTCTCCGGTTCCCGTTGACGGGCCGCTTTTCGTTGGCCGAGACAATTCTGCATTTGCCCAAGCCCGCCAAGGTGTTTGGATTAATGGCCAGTCCCGGCAGACAGACCTGAATTCTGGTGCCGAACAACGCGCTTTAACGTCATTTTCAGTAGGCGGTGACCGGCGCGTCGGTGAGGGCTTTGCAATAGGTGCAATGGTGGTCAGCAATAATCTGACAACAGATTTCACAATAACCGGCATCAGAGACGCCGAATCCGGTATTCAGGCTGGCCCGTATTTCGCCTACCGCCTGTCTGAAACCCTAATACTGGATGGGCGTATCGTATATGGTGTTTCCAATCATACTGTTACGATGGCCGGGGTGACCACAGGAAATTATGAAAGTCAGGGCGGATACGGCGCACTGCGCGTATCTGGGACCTACGATCGGGGCAACTGGCGTTTGCACCCGTCCCTTGAATTTGCAACCCTTTTTCAAGACAGCGAATTTTACCTGGATACTTTGCGTGGTCCCATTGCTGCGGGGTCAGCTAGCGACACATTCGCAACCGCTTCTATTCTGGCCTACTACAACCAACTAAGTTTGGGGAACGGTACACTTGATCCTTACATCGGCCTAGAAGCCAGCCAGCCGATCAGCGGTGGAGGCAACGTCTTTGGCACCTTTCGTGCTGGTATGGCGATGACATTGGGCAATGGCGCAATATTGAATTTCGATTTTGCCCATGGCGCAATCGGGCTGTCCAACACAAGGGACCGGTTGATATCGTTGCGCCTGGAAATCCCGCTTTGAACCAATTGGCCGACAAAACAGGCTAATTCAACGGCTTGTTTTGTCGGATTAGCCCAACTGAAAAGTTCGTTACTCCGGCAATTACTTCCTGCAGTTAACATCTAAAATTTTGGTGTGATCTCTGCGTGGCCAAGTTAATTGCAATGGCACTGTGAATCACGCTATCAACGTCTGATAATAATTTACCATCAGGGAGAAACCATGAAACATATAGTATCAGGGGGCGTTGCTGCCCTTGCCATGACCGCCTTTGCGTTTGGCGCATCGGCGGAATCGATTGTGTTAGGCGCTGCTGTCTCACAATCGGGCAAATATTCAACCAACGGCGAACACACAATGAACGGCTACAACATGGCGGCCGATATGATCAACGCCGCAGGTGGCATTGATGTTGGCGGCACCATGTACACCATCGAAATCAAATACTACGACGACGAAAGCACACCAGCACGTGGGGCTGAACTGGCCGAACGGCTGATTAGCCAGGACGGCGTGAAATTCCTGCTTGGGCCATATTCGTCGGGCCTAACCAAGGCGATTGCACCGGTAACGGAAAAGCATGGTGTGCCCATGGTGGAAGCTAACGGTGCTTCCCGTTCACTATTCACCAATGGCTATGAATACCTGTTTGCTGTACTGTCCACATCTGAACAGTATCTGGCATCGTCAATCACATTAGCCGCCGAAAAGGCCGTAGCCGATGGCCGCGATCCTGCAACACTGAAGATCGCGATGGCATTTGAAAACGATCCGTTCAGCCAAGATATTCGTGCCGGTGTGATGGCTGATGCCGCAACATATGGCATGCAGATCATCATTGATGACAAGCTGCCCAAAGACCTGAGCGATATGACACCAACCCTGACCAAGGTTCGCGCACTTCAGCCCGATCTGTTGGTTGTTTCGGGACATTCCAAAGGTGCGGTAACCGCAATCCGCCAGATCAATGAGCAAAATATCTATGTGCCCATGCTGGCCATGACCCATTGCGATAGTGCTGATATCATTGGTAAATTCGGTGATGGCGCGGAAAACACCCTGTGCGCATCACAGTGGGCTCCAACGCTGACTTATCAAGATGATCTGATGGGATCCGCCGCTGATTTTGCCAGTAATTTTGAAACCCGCTTTGGCTATGCACCGCCTTACCAGGCCGCTGAATCAGCCGCAGCCGTAATGGTGTTTGCAGATGCGTTCACCCGCGCTGGTTCCACCGATCAGGCAGCTGTTCGTGACGCGCTGTCAGCCACCGACATGCAAACATTTTACGGTAACGTAAAGTTTGATGACACAGGCAAGAACACAGCCAAGCCAATGGTTTTGTTCCAGGTTCAGGGCGGCGCACTTAAGGTCGTTGGTCCGACACAGTGGGCCGAGTCAGAGATCGTTCACCCGCGCCCCGCCAACTAGGCTACGGGTTAGAAAATTGCAGGGGGCGTTTTCGCGTCCCCTGTTTTTGTACGTGACATCGACACTAATAGGGCTTCCACCACATGGACAAGATCCTTAGCAATCTAGACCTTCTGACCAACTTTGCGCCACTGATAAATCTTGAACTTATCATCAATGGCATGCTGGTAGGTGCAATTTTCGGGCTGATAGCCTACGGCATGGCTATTGTTTGGGGGGTGATGAATATCATCAATGTGGCCCAAGGTGCCTTTGTTATTCTTGGCGGCTATGTCGCCTTCTTTTTCACCGAAGCAATGTTTGGCCTGATGCCGGGATCGCCACGTATTATCTGGATCATTCTGTCCATGGTAGTGGCCGCCGCCGCAGTGGCGCTGTTTGCGCTGATCGTGTTCCGGCTGGTCATCGAAAAGGTTCTGGAGCGCGATCTGTTCGTATCGCTACTGGCCACATTTGGCATTGAGCTGGTGATGCAACAGGGCATGAACCAGATATTCACCGCCGAAGAGCGGATACTTGACGCGCAACTACAGACATTTTCGTTCCTGAATTACATGGTTAATATCCCCGGCTCACGCGCCCTTGGGGCGTTGATGGGCATTGGCGCGGCTGTGTTTATCGTGTTTCTGGTACGTTATTCCCGTTTTGGCCGCGCCATGCGGGCCACATCGCAAAACCCGCGCGCAGCCCGCATTATGGGCATTGATACCAAACGGGTTTACGCCATGACCTTTGCCCTGAATGGTGCAATATGCGGGGTGGCTGGTTCCATAGTTGCATTCGTCTACCTGATCCACCCGTTCCAGGGGCTGATCTATACTTTGCGCAGTTTTGTGATCGTAATCCTGGCCGGGGTTGGCAACATTGCCGGGGTGATATTTGCTGCCCTTGGGTTAGGTATTTACGAAAATTATGCCGGGTTCATACTGGGTCCGGAGTTCCAGAATGGCATGGTATTTATCATCGTTCCCATAGCCCTGCTTGTGCGCACCGCGATCTTACGTCGCAAACGCCAGTATCTGAAATAGGGGACGTAACATGGAAAAGACAACACCAACTCAGTGGATTACCGCGCTGATTGCCTTGGCAATATTTGTCGCTGCCCCTTGGTTCCTGCCCCATAACATGACCCAACTGGTAGATGTGATGGTGTTTATCCTGATTGCCCTGTCTTGGGACATGTTAGGCGGTCAGATGGGCTATAATTCTTTCGGCAATATCCTGTTTTTCGGAGTTGGCATGTATTTGGTGGCCTCGATCCAAGTTTGGGCCGGGGGCTATTCGCTGACAGTTTACAATTCAGCCCAAGGCGGCAATCTTGAATCCTTTGCTGTTACGGCCCCAACATTTGTAACTTCATTGCTGCTGGGATTGGTTATCGTTGCGATCTTAAACTTCCTTTTGGGGCTGATCGTTGGCTCTCAACTGTTGAAGATGCGCGGCCATTACTTTGCCATTGGCACTTTAGGGTTGGGCGTCGCCGCCGGCGAATTCGCCAGCACCATGGATATTTTAGGGGCAGGTTCCGGGATGAATTTCATCCAACCACCGGACGGGGTTGAACTAATGCCATTCCTCTATTTCACCGGGCTGTTTGTGGTGGCGGCGTTCTTTGTTTTACTGCGCTGGCTGTATTCCACCCGCTTTGGTTTCGTGATGAACGCCATCCGCGACAATGAGGACAAGGCTGAAGCCATGGGCCTGCCCACCCATAATGTGAAAGCCTTCGCCTGGGCCATTGCGGCATTTTTTGCGGCTATCGCGGGCGGGTTATATGGATCAGCCAAAAATTTCATCGACCCAACCGAGGTGGCGTTTTCTGGCACAACCATTGGCGTCTGGATGTTGTTGATGGCATTGATGGGCGGCAAAGGAACGATCTGGGGCCCAATCATTGGCGCCGTCGTATTCCAACTGTTCAAAGAATTTTTCTGGACCTTCCTGTTTGGCTGGCAGCGCGTGGCCCTGGGCCTGTTGATCATCGTTATCGTTGTGTTCTTCCCCGGCGGCGTGATGGGCGGGATTGAGCGCGCGAGCCGCTCTCTTGGCTTTGGCAAATCCAAGCCGGAGGCCGGAATATGAGCAACGAGATCATGCTGGAAGTCACTGGTGTGTCAAAATATTTTGGCGGTGTGGTGGCAAATGAAGACATTTCTCTGACGGTTCGCAAAGGTGAAGTTGTCGGCCTAATTGGGCCAAACGGGTCGGGAAAATCAACGCTGTTTGGGTCCATCTGCGGCTACCACCCGATCGACAAAGGTTCGATCAAATACCGCGGCACTGAAACCAAGAAGATGCGAACAGCAGAGATTGCCCGCCTGGGCATGGTACGCACCTTTCAACAAACCCATGTGTACGGGGAAATGAACTGTGTACGAAATATGCTGATTTCAAGCCCGGTGCGAACAGGTGGCGTTCGCGCCCTGTTACATCGCCCGAACCCGGATGATCTGAACCGGGCGGAAGAATTGCTGGAATTTGTTGGTCTGGCCTCTAAGCGTCATTTGCTGGCCGGGTCCTTGTCATTCGGTCAGCAAAAGCTACTGGAATTTGCCATGGCGCTGATGAATGAACCCGAGGTTTTATTATTGGATGAACCCACAGCAGGCATCAACCCCACCTTGATCAACGGGCTGATTGACCGGCTGAAGCAGGCGAATGAACGCTTCGGCGTTACCCTGTTTGTCATTGAGCACAACATGCGGGTGATGATGAACCTGGCCAATGAAATCCATGTACTGGCTGCGGGCAGGCTGATTGCAAGCGGGCCGCCCAGTGAAATCCAGAACAATCCAAGGGTCATTGAGGCCTATTTGGGGGGGCATTAACGATGGCAGAAAACAGCAAAACCACAGGCTATCACCAAGGCAGCGTTGACACGGTTATGTCGGTGGATGACGTGGCCAAACAGGCTGCTGAAATGAACACTGCGCGCCCCAGTCGCGACGATCTATGGGCATTGGCAGAGGGTAAGCCTTTTCTGACCATTGAAAATATGGTGGCTGGCTACGGTGCGATGGATATTCTTCACGACCTGGATTTTGCCGTTGGTAAAGGCCAGTCGCTCTGCCTGATCGGGCCAAACGGGGCAGGCAAATCGACTGTTCTACATTCCATCTATGGCTTCACCGATATCAAATCAGGCACGATTTCTTGCGATGGTAAAGATGTCACCAAGCAAAAATCCAACCAGAAACTGGCCGAGGCAGGTATCGCCTATATCCTACAAGACAATTCGGTTTTTCCTGATATGACAGTGCGCGAAAACCTTTTGATGGGCGGCTATCTGATGGAAACCCCCAAGATGGCTGCTGCAAAAGCAGATGAATTATTCGACAAATACGAACGACTGGCCGCCCGCGCCAATCAGCCAGCTCGCATTCTGTCTGGTGGTGAACGCCGGCTGCTGGAAATTTCCCGCGCCCTTGTTATGGACCCCGACGTGTTGCTGGTGGATGAGCCTTCCATTGGGCTGGAACCCCGCTTTATCGACATGGTCTTTGATATTCTGGAAAACCTGCAAAAGGTGGATGGTAAGACCATTATCATGGTTGAGCAAAACGCCCGTAAGGGGTTGGAATTTGCCGACATTGGTTATGTGCTAGTGGCCGGAGAAGTTGCAATGGCAGACAATGGCGACGCCTTACTGGCCAATCCAGAAGTTGGACGGTTGTTCTTGGGGGGCTAGACAACCCTTCAGCGCATTTTCAAAATGTCGGCAGCTTCTATGACAATAGCGATATCCCAGAATTGTTTTAGTTCGGCCTCGCAAGCGTCCTGTTGTGCCTGAGTTTTTCCGGCCAAGCGTTCAACACGAAAGCCAAATCTTTCCAGGCCACTCGGGGCAATAGTAGACAGAATAATCGGCGTAATGGCCCGTTCAGTCGCCATTGCTACCAGCCGGGTTGCAACCAGATCAAAGTTTTCCAACCGCTCAGTTATTTTGATACCGATGGAAACTCGATCCTCTTCTTCCAGTTTCCAATTCACCAATGACGGCGGCAACCAATCTTTAGGGTAATTTTGCTCCAGACAGCTGCCTTTAGCTTCTGGGGGGGCGACATCAAATATTTCAGAGTCAATATCAACGGGCTTTCTTGCGTTGATCCGAGAAGATATTTTTAACCAATTATCGATGTTCATTTGCTTGGCCCCGCTTCGATAAGTTTTGCCGCCGCTTTTGTACCAGTTTCGGGCAAACGCAATGCTTTTAGATTTTTGCGGATAGCATTCGCTTTATCGCCTTCAAGAAACGCGGACACTTCACGTTGTAAAAGCAGCAATTCGTTAGACAGAACCATCACCGATAAGTCACGCTCCGTTGCTGCGCGGGCGCGGCGTTCCTGGTCGTCTGTATAAGGTGCCATCTGCGGAATAAATATGGCCGGAACGGCGTGGTACATTGCTTCATTGAACGAATTGTAACCTGTCGCAGAAACTATGAAATCGGCCGCCTGGCTTAGCTCCGCGGCACGCATGGACCTTACGATATGGGAATTTGGCCACCCCATCAGGCTGGAAGAAATTTTTGCATTCGGCCAAACGACGATCAGATGTAGACAATCTGGATGCGCTGCGAACTGGGAACAAAGTGATTGCATTTGCGCGGTGCGATCCGCAGCCTCCCCGCCACCAAGTAAGGTAACCACCAATTTTTTGAACGGGGATTTAAACAAAGTCTTTATGCGAGCGCGTAATTTATTGCGGTCCTTGGTTTTCAATTCATTTTGCTGAACAATGGGACCGACATGATAAACGTGGTCGCTGTAAGTATAGTTTGTATTCAGCTCTTCAAACACTTCAGCCGGTACAATCACCTTTTCAAACACGCTTTCACGCTCTAACGGTGTGCGTCCGGTTTGCCCCGGCTGGAACAACCCACGTCGTATCCAGATAGCAGAAAGCTGTTTTTCAAGAATTGTTCTATAAACGGAATCAAACACATAGCCGCCATCAAATACCAGCCTGTCACCCAGGTCCAGCGTGTGCCCCAATCGCAAATAATTTAACAGGTCATTGCTACCGTTGGAGCTGTGAAATTCGCTTTTCTGAACCAAGGGTAGGCAATCAAAGCCATATGACTGCAGCATAGGAACACAGCTGGGAAACGCCGTGAACGCCACATTTTTAGATGTCTTCATTTGCCGCGCAACCAGGGCGCATCGCTGCGCGTGTCCAAGCCCAACCCCATTGGTCGGGAAAAAGATCGTCCTCGGCTCTCGGGGTTTTCGGATTTTTTGCTTTTTAGGCTTCTTAAAGGAAATGGCTTCCAGTAGTCGTTCTAAAGAATTTTCCCGTATCCACGGATGCTCGGCAGCTTCAGCGCCAATGGCCTTTCGGTTAACCAAAATCGAGCCTTGCAAAAACATTGCCAGACTTCTGATATCAGTTGGTCCACGCACCACCGGTGCACCAGTTTCCAACAACGCACCGGTTTCGGTGCTGTCAATCACCATCCCGCCTTGGCGCATCAGATCCAGCGCCAAGGACGCCATCCGCTCACCCGGAATGTTAGGACCATAGAAAACCGCGATGTCCGCCATGCTCGCGAATGTTGCGGGGAAAAGCTCTGAAAAGCCAAACACTCTGGTGCTGGCAGAGGGCGACGTTTTTATCTGGTCCTTGCCGATACCAGCTGTAATCACCCTGCATTCCACCCCGGACATCTGATCAAGAACCGTCAAGTAGGGTAGGATGGATTCGTCTTCCAAAACCTCTTTGGGCAGAATTAAAAATATTTGGGTTTGGCGCTGGTCCCGTTTTTGTTCTTTAGCTTTCGAAGCTAAAAGCGGGGCCAGCGACGGCTGCAACATTGGATTAGGTTGCAGGTTGGTCAGATCGTGGACCTCTGGTTCAAAACCAAGAACGTAGGCAAGTTTCGCCTGGGCGCTTATGCTCGATTGGGTGTCCCCAAAACGCCCAATAGCACTGGCTCGGGTTAACGGCGCAAACCGGTGATCACGCAGTCCAGCCAAAGTATCGTCAGAGATTGCTTCCGCCCCAATCAAAAGCATATGTTCAATGTTAATATCGGAAATATTGGCCAAATAGGGAATAGCTTCATATTTCATCGCCCCAGGCAATGTTTCGGGGGCGGTGGCATCATCTATAACTGCTCTATACCCATATACTGCCAATTGTCGTGCCAGTTGGTATTTGGCGTCAAAACTACGTAAATCCTGGATGCCGGATTCCAATAATATCATAGCGCACCCTGTCGCATTGGTATCACTTGGCTGCAAAAGAATACTTCAAAGGCCGATGAAGAAAACTGCTTCAAATATTCCTGCGCCTTGCGAACATGTTTTGCGTAGGACTCCGGATTGTTCACAAATTTTTCAATAACAGAACTGACATCTTCTGGTTCCAGAGCCACAACCGATTTTCCAAAATTTAAAGCCGTGCCATGATCCGATATCACCACTTTGCCGGCCGCGATTGCCTCTGCCAGTACACGGCCAAAACTTTCACGCCATGTTGGGGAAGTGTAATAAACCATAAAATCTATTTCCCGAAAGAATTCGTCCACTTCCAACCCTTGAAAAGGAAAGATCCGCCAATGGGGAAATTCGTTTGCGGAATTTGTATAATTATTGGCCCCCAACAGAATATTGCTTTGGGCGGTTGCCGGAAAACAATGTTCCAAACTTTCAATGCTTGGAAACTTTTCGAACCCGGGTCGCGACAACCTACCGCGGCGGTCCGCCGGTTTGGCCGTCGGTGAATGCAATTCAAATTCGCAGATGTTAAACCAGTTTTCCGAAAGGACATTCCAGTTGTTGGCCACCCTCGCGCCTTCCCCCGAAAACCATTGCGCAACCGTGTCGCGATTATAGGTTGAAATTGGCGCGACAACCTTAGCTTTGGCAAATACTGCCCGGTCAATTTGATCCAAACAAGACGTCACATCAAACGACGGGTTTCCCCCCGGTCGAAGAAAGTTTTCATGGGTAACAACATACAAATGGTCTGCCACAATACTAATGGGCAATTCCGTTTGGAACTTTAAGAATGCCGGATTGTGTAGAACAACAATATCGGCTGAAATTTTGGGCGGATCCCATTCCAAGCTAAGCCCCAAATCCAAAAGTGCGGCTTCCAATTTGGGGGCCACCCCATCACCCTTGAACGTTTTTGATGATACGCCAAAAACCCGCAGATTAACTAAGGGCGCTACTGCCCGTAGTTCTTGGGCCACAGCAGTAGATGTGCCGCCAGAAAATCTTGGTTCTATTATATAAGCCACGCTCACATCAGACAATTTGCTCTGACGGACCGGGGCCGATTTTTGGACCGAACCCATCTTAGTAAGAGGGCGCTATTTCTACCGCTGTCCCTGCTGTCCCGGGTGCAACCGAAACGCAATCAATCAATCCACCCTGTACACCTTGAGAAAATTTACGGAGTTCTTCGGCCAAAGGGTCGTCCCCATCAAGCAGTTCTGAATTATTGGACAGATATCCCAGCAATGCCCCACAATCTTGGGAAGAAATCAGGCTTTCAACCGCCCGCAATTGGGAAAGAGTATAGGCCGCATGAACACCAGAAACATTTCCGACGATCAAAAGCACTGTCACTATGCCCAAAAGTCTTGGGTTTGGCATCAGATATTCCCCACTCATACGTGCCTTAGATATGCCAAGGCGACTGTTACTATTACCTATTCAAGGGCATTTACGCAAGACAGTCATTTTACCAGAAATTAGCAAAATTATAGATGATCACCTCGTTTTAGGCTTTCAACCAAACGATTGCGTAAATTAATCAGGGCAGAGTTTCTACCACCCGTGGCCCCCCCGGTTTGCCCACCTGTGGACCGACGTCGACCAGATTTTCCAG
The DNA here is from genome assembly GCA_965224795.1 of Paracoccaceae bacterium. GTDB lineage: Bacteria > Pseudomonadota > Alphaproteobacteria > Rhodobacterales > Rhodobacteraceae > NVTR01. The sequence goes on from CBDDAE010000001.1 coordinate 1,249,005, forward strand.
CGAGGTAGACCTCAATTGTGCCGGCTTTTGGCGAAGGTCTGAAACTTGTGAAATCTCTTGAAATACCACCAATTGCTTCTGCCAGGGCACGGGCGCCTGCGCCGTCTTCAGTGTGGAAAAACCGTACATTTGTTTTACTAATCGAGAACGCAACCCTTTTGGGTGGACCTATATCAAATCCGACTTCCTGAAATGCTGAAACAACTCCATCCAAAACCTCCTGTTTCAAACCAGCAGGCGCGTGTACCACAAGATTTGTAAAACTGAACAATTCAGATACTGAAGCAGAATAGGGCTCAGGCGTCTGCGATAGCAGTGCAAAAAGCGGAGGGTAAACTGGCGCTTCAAGACCGCTGATACCCCCACCTAATTTCGGCGGTGCAATAGCACTTGGCAAGTGAACATTTTCAAGAATGCCCTGATTGGAAATAGATCCCCTACCTACAGGTACAACCGACACCTGAGTTTGCGGCGATTGTAACTGACCAGGGAAAGATAGACCTATGTCAGTAATCAGATCACTAAACACGAAAAGACGAGCGCTTTCTGACCGGTTGATTGCAGAAAACACGACATGCGACTGAAAACCAGACAACGCATCCGTTTTCGTGCCCAACGCAGAAAGCTCAACGACAGTATCTGTTATCGAATGCGACAGACCATTGGCGCGGGCGAACTCAGATTGTGCCGGTGGCAACTCTGCATAATTTGGCACCAACGCACCCAGCAAACTATCTGGCGGAGTCTCTCTAGTCGGTTGCCCTAGGACTACGGATGGATTTTCTGCTCTCAGTGATGCTGGAAAACCAGCAAGCACCACCGTTGGCACTGTATTCGTTGGAATTTGTGGAATCTGAGGGCTCACTTCAAGTGCAGGAAAAACCGTCGGACCAGTTAGGGCGATAGCATCATTGACCACAGATGGGTTTGGTGTGACCGCCGCGGTTGCAGAGTTTTCAGCAGTACCAGAAACTGCAGCAGCTGTTTGCAAACCAAGTCCTGCATCGGGTTGGCCAGCAACTTCACCACCAAAATATCCGCGCAAAGGTCCATAAAGACCAGCAGCACCTACCAATGCCAACAGAACCAAATATCCACCAATCCGGCGTCTCTTTGGTTCCTTTTTTTCTTCATCTTCACCAGTAAGCTGGTCATTGGCCACAATCGGCACAATTGCAGTCGTCGCCGTCAACGCGGGTTCAAAAATTGGATTGTCTGAAACAGCCCCACCAAAGGCAGCACGAAAGGTTGCCTTCCGACTTCCCGTTTCTTCAATTGAATCTGGGCCGGCTAATTTACCGTCTTTTACATCGCGCATTGCCAAAACCTGAGAATGCCTGACACGCGCCAATTCCATACGATCATTCAAGTTTGCCGTTTGCAAAACATCGTCAACACTAACCAGAGCACCGGCTATATTTTTAGCGCCCGAGCTTTTCTTGATTTTCTCAGGATCTAAAGGCTCACCAATTTTTGTTTCATAATAACCGGCAGTTTTCTTCTTGCCGTCTGTTATCTGGTTGGTGGGCTTTACAACGTGGCGTTGCGCACGGGCTTCTTCAAGTCGCTTTTCCCAGTCGTCAGGCAAAGGAACATCCAACTGAACGCTGGCTGCCTGTTTAGATTTTCTGGCCATTTCTTAGGCGCCCCTATTGGCAACACGGGCCACACTGACCGGCAAGAACCGTTTCAGTAGCGCATATTTCATTATTTTAACCATATATTACACAACTATCCCATGCGTCTGCAATTGCGACCGAATCAAGCATATCACACAGTGAAGAAAACCGGCATGCCCTTGCAACTAAAACCCATCACAGAATTGAAATTATTTCAGACTGAGTTTTTCTTCCGAACCCCAAGATTTAGTATCTTGGATGATTTTAGGCAATAAATACCCGTTCTACAAACCAATACATGCCAATCAACCCTACAATAATAGAGGCAGGCACCGTTATTCGTTGACGATACCAAGGGCGACGCCCAAACCAGAAGCCAACGGTCAGGAAACACAGCGCAATCACCGTAAGCTGGCCAATTTCCACGCCAACATTGAACGATATTAAGCCGGCCACAAAATGCGGCTCTGGAAGCTGTGCTTGGGCTAAAATTCCTGCAAATCCAAGGCCGTGTAAAAGCCCAAAGGCGAAAACCAGAGCGGGGCGCCATTTACTGAGTTTTCGCAGTAAAATATTCTCAACACTCACATAGACTATGGAAAGCGCGATCAGGGGTTCAACGATTGCAGGCGAAACGGTAACAATCCCCAACACAGCCAAAGCCAATGACAATGTGTGTGCCAGTGTGAAACTGGTGATCTGGATCAGCAGTGGGTGCAGTCGCGTGCTTAATAAAAACAGGCCGACCACAAACAAAATATGGTCCAACCCCTTTGGCACAATATGCTCAAATCCAACGACGATAAAGTGCTGAATAACGTGCAATCGACGTTTAAAAGTTTTGCCTTTGAATGGAATGATCGTAACCAGGTTTTCAATCGGCACAGACTGACTTGCCACACCATTTTCCATCAGGAATGTGTGGGCAATAGCATCATCTTTATCCAGTACTCGCAACGTTACCGGCCCCAATTCAGGCGGTAGAGCCAGCGACATCTCAGTAACATTCAAACCCAGTTCAACCGACAGTTTTAGGGTTGTTATCCGGTCTTGCGTCACATCGCCGATACCAGGGACATCAACATCGCGTTCCACCACATCTTTGCGGGATTTATCAGTGTCCGCAACAATTTGTCCCATAAAATCAGATAGATGTTCGCTGAATTCATTTTGCAATGCACGAGACCGCAATTGACGTAAATGCTGAATTTGCGCGGCCAGGGCCGCTGGATCAGCATTCTCACCCAACTGGGCTTTGGCAAGAATTTCTTCCAGATTTACATCTATTTCAAAGGAAATATAGCCTTGCGCGTGGGCGTTTGCAGAGGTTGGCGCAAATATGACTATTACAAGCCACAGCGCGAAAGCCAAAACATTACTTACGAAGGGTTTACTTGGCAAAACAACGCTCCAACAATCCAAAACCGTGATGCCCCCAACAAACACATAGGATATTTTACAGGTACTAAACAGAGTCTTTCGCGGGCTCAGTAGCAGGCAAATCCGCTTGTGAACACCGCTTTAGACGGAAAAATTCAATTAATTGCATTCGAGTTACACTTTTAAAAACTGTGTTTTCAATAGGTTACACAATTTCTGTTTTGGCAGAAGATTATCATTCATGGGGGAAATATTGGTGCCATATTGTATCTATTTGTTTTTATGCATAATATTTGGATTATTCCAGAATATGTGAAAGAAACTGTGTAAATTTTTCCATCAACTTACCCTCTGCGGGGGTAGGATTTGAACCTACGACCTTCAGGTTATGAGACGGATGCGCCATATTGTATCTATTTGTTTTTATGCATAATATTTGGATTATTCCAGAATATGTGAAAGAAACTGTGTAAATTTTTCCATCAACTTACCCTCTGCTTTTGAGAAATTTTATTGTTCTTAATCAACGCGTTACGCTGCAAAAATGTCTATTCTCTCCGTATTGAGCCTAATTTAGGCAAAAACACCCAGAATCGCGCGCTCTAAAATCGGCAATTTGTCGTCTAGTTCGCCGCTGCCCCATGACCTCGTCAATCCGAGCGGTCCGCTTCGCATTTGGGATTTTTTGCGACGGCAAGAAATATACGAATGCGTCCAACAATCATACTTCATGGTGACAAAATCTTGCCAAAACTGCGAGAACTTCGACGGAGGGTATTGTCCGCAGAGCGGGCTTTGTTGAGAGAAGCAGTTAAGGTCGGGAAAGAGCCGAAAGTTACACATGCTGTGAGCTGATCCGTCGTCATGGCATCGCGCGCCGCAACGGCCATCGTCGATAAGGCGTCGCGATCAAAACCAAGCATAGTGACTTCGTGGGCAACGATCAGATGGTTGTCCGCCTCGAAAGCCGTTTGAACGCAATAGCCAACGATGCCTGACGCACAAAAGAACTCTCTGAAAATTTGTACTTTACTGAAATATAGTATATATTGGTAATTAGGCGGTTTGATGGAAGGCACAGGCATGGCAAAGACAACAAGCATTTCCCTTGGGGATCACTTCACAGGCTTCATTGAAACACAGGTTGAATCCGGACGGTTTGGATCGGCGAGCGAAGTCGTCAGGGCAGGGCTGCGGTCACTGGAAGAGCAAGCGACCAGGCACCAGGCCTTGCAAAAGGCAATTACGGACGGATTGAACAGTGGTGTGGCCGAAGGTTTCAGCATGGGCGCGTTGCAGCGGGAAATGGACAACGAATAGTGTCCGGTTTCACGGTCAGTAGGGCCGCAAATACCGATATTCGCGGCATCGCCAAATATACACAGGACACGTGGGGCGGGGATCAGCGACGGCGATACCTAGACGGGCTGAACGAAAAGTTTAAGGCCCTGGCCGTGATGCCGGAAATGGCGGTCGAGCGGCTAGATTTTCAACCACCGGTGCGCATTCATCACTATGAGAAGCACCTGATCATTTATGTGATCACAGACAAAGGAATTCTGATTGTGCGGGTTTTGCATCAGAGCCAGGATGTGCCTGCGCAGCTTTCGGATTGATTGGGACAAAGTCCCTCTCGGTTCATTGTTTCACCCTACAGTGTCGATTTAGTTGAGAAACGCTATGGCGTATGCGTTTCCTGCTTGGCGTCATCGCAAGGTTGTTCGCTGAATAACGCTAAGGATGAACAAATGCTGCAGGGCACTTCTCTACAATGCCCGACACCAATGCCTGAGAAAAAAGAAGTTTATGCTTGCATAATATGATAGCACTTACTATATAACCTGATGAACCGCAAACACCGCAAGACTCTGGCCGTTGTCTTTAAAGACCCGGTGTCAGGAACAATTGAATGGTCAGCGGTCGAACGGTTGCTTGTCGCCAGTGGCACACGGGTAATCGAAGGGCGTGGATCACGGGTGCGGTTCGAGAAGGATGGCGAGGTCGAGACGTTTCACCGCCCGCACCCCGCCAAGGAAGCCAAACGCTATCAAGTGCGTGCTGCCCGCGCGTTTCTGGAACGGATCGGAGTAACGCCATGACCAATTCTATGAGCTACAAGGGCTATTCGGCCCGCATCGAATATGACGACGACGATGGAATCTTCGCAGGACGCATCGCCGGTATCCGCGATGGTGTTGGCTTTCATGCGGACACCGTAGAGGCTTTGCGAGACGCCTTTCACGAGGCGGTTGAAGACTACATCGAAACCTGCGCCAAGATCGGCAAAGAACCTCAAAAAGCCTTCTCTGGCCAAGTCATGTTCCGTGTCGATCCAGAGGTTCACCGCAAGGCCGCCCTTGCAGCGGAGATTTCAGGTAAGAGTTTGAACCAATGGGCCGAGGAGGTTCTGGATAGGGCCGCAGGATAAGGTCTATGCCCGCCGCACGGTCCGTTCACTGACCTTGAACAGGCGTGCAATTTCCGGAACCGCTCTGTGCTCCTGCCCGCTTCCCCATCAATCATATCAGACTGTGACAAAAAACCTGCCAAAACCGCAAATGTTTTGCCGGGGGTTTTTGTCACGGCTAAACCGTTGATCTGGCGTGGAGTGGTGCGAACCGGCAAAATCGACCGTTTTTGGCGCATCGGTTATGGCAGGAGGTTATTGGCAGAAGCCACCGCCGTCATTCAGGTGACGAGTGCACTCGAATATCCAAGTTTCTGTTTCCCTTTACGGCTAAACCAATCTGAGGTCTATTCACCTTGATGTATAATGCACTGGGTGGTGGTTCTTAGATGGCTAACCAAAATCACGTTGAAGAGTTCAGCAAGGGTTCAGCGTCGTGGAACTCTTGGCGTCAAGCACAGGGCCAGAAAGAAACACCCGATCTCTCAGGAGCAGAGTTGGTTTGGAAAATTGACTTCGCCTCTGGAAGCGGCGGTAAGGTTCCTTACGATCTGAGCGACGCAACGATTTCAGATCAGGTGGTATCAGTTGACATATCTGGCACCAATTTTTTCTCTGCAAAACTGAACAATATTGAGTTCAAGAACGATATCGAAGATTCTGACTTTCGACGAAGCAACCTTACAGATGTGACATTCACGGACTTGTCGGTCACTAATTCGCCCTTCAACTCGGCCGTGGTAAGAAAGTGTAATTTCGAGGCAGTGAAGTTTTCAACGTCCAATGACGCACGTAAAGAAACGAGTTTCGAGAACGCCAGGCTCATAGAGACAACTTTTTCGGAGGCACTCCTGAAGGGCGTTTCGCTCAGGCGTGCCAGTTTTGTTAGATGCGACCTAGGCGACACCCAGGACATCGAGTTCGACGAAACCCACTTGGCAGACTCCTACTTCGCTTCGTTTCCAATCGATAGCTGGTCTGTGCTGCGCAGACATTACACCGGAGCGAACATGCTGTTCGTTTTGGCATTTTCCTTGTTGTTCTTTCTTCCTATGCCCTTCGAAGCGTTGCTTTTGGCAATAGAGAATAGAGCGAGCCTCTCGATGGTTTCTAATGTTCCTGGGGGACCGTCCCTCTCTGTCAATGAAGAATCTTGTTTGCGTGGAGCGAAGGCATCTGTTGATGGGTGCTACCGTGCGTATCAAGTCCTGCTTGGATGGCATGATAACTGGTTTGTTTTTGTCTCCAGCATTTTGCTCCTATTTTTCAACATGCTTCGTGTCTTGTTAACTTGGCTTGTAGCGCCAATGAGGGACGAGGAACTGCGAACCGGTATTACACCAAGGGCCTACCCGCAGCCCGCAAGGCCAGAGGACAACTTCTTTACTCGTTTTCAAGAGTTTAAGAGGAGTTTCCAGTGGGTTTATCCACTGCATAAGCTCCAGTTTTGGCTTATGTTCGTAGCTCTGCCTATTGGACTGCTAAGCTTTGCAATTAAATTGTTTGAAATCATATGGGTAGAGTAATATGTCAACTTTTACTTGACATTACGTCTCTTGAAAGAGTACAACTATGACACTATCTCAATCGCAGTTCGCTAATGATAATCTCAATGACTTATACCGCAATGGAGCGCCTAGAGATGCTAATCCAATCGCCAAAAACCAACAAAGGCGCATCGTACGCCTGCTTGATGCGCTTGCCTCATCGAGCCAGCCGGAAGACCTCAATGTGCCTGGCTTTGGGTTCGAGAAAGTGGGGACGACTTACCTACTGAAAGTCGGTAAAAACAACAGCATTTCGTTCAAGTGGCAAAGAACGAACCCGTTAGATATCAGCTACAACTAGAAAAACTGAGGCAGTTAGAATTATGGAACTCACACGTCGACCAACACATCCAGGGGAAATCCTGAAAGAAGATGTTTTGCCAAGCATCGGCATCTCCGGTGCAAAACTTGGCAGAATTCTTGGGATTTCTCGTCAGCAAATGGGTAAGATCTTGAAAGGTGAAGCCCGTATCACTTCTGACCTAGCGGTTAAGCTCGGAGCATTTCTGGGCAACGATCCCGAGTTTTGGCTAAAACTACAGGCCGCAGTAAATGTTTGGGAGGATAGTCAAGCGCTTCAAAAATCTGGCGAGCTCCAAAAAATTAGGGAGACCCGAGCAAACCTGCTGCAAGCGGTTGGGGTGTGACGAGCTATCCTATAGGCTTCGATTTTGAAGGGAGCGGGAGTCTATAATCTGGCCAAAACCCATACGTTTCTGTCACTGACGAAAACGGCCGTTTTTGACACATGGGTTGTGGCAGGGGATTTATGTCCGGTTTGCGTGTGTGAGTTCAACGGGTGGTCGCAAATGCTCTTGTGGCGAAAACCCAGTTCTGGCGTGTGCATTAAATACAGTTGCTAGATTTGTAGACACCTTCTTTCCTAATAGTGAGGCAAAGAGGCCAACATAGGAAAGCGTAATTACGGCGACGATTCCAAGCGCAGTGTGAATTTCCGGGGTTACCAACTAAGTCGTGGAACTTAGCCTAAAGGTCTTTAGCTTTCGCTTGGACATGCACCAATAGACCCCGGAAACACAAATTGGGCGATGCTAACCATCGCCCGTTTATCATTTTGTAAACACTCTACTGAGCATTAGCCCTTTCTTTTTAACATGGTGGGCGAACTACAGCGCTCGCCCACCAATTTGATTTCTGGGAAATTGTCTGTTTAGATTAGCTGCTATATTCAGCAACTTTGTCACTGAGCAAATTCAATGTTTCCGCGCGCTGAAGCTTAAGATTGTTAAGCATGGCGATAAGATCAACCGTTCCCTCGTCTGAAATAAGAGCCGTTGGGTCTGCTCCTGCATTACGGATGTCTACAATGCTGGCTTCCATCGTTGTGATAGCGATATCGAACTGTGCTGCTACCTCTTCACGTTTAAGAGAAAGATCACTTGCAACAACCGAAGCAATTTCTCCTTTCTGCGCTTGAGCAAGAACCGTCGCTTCAGCAGACAAAGCATTTGCTTCATCTTCTAGTGTAGCGAATTGGCCCTTCACGTCTTGAAGTTCGAATTGTGGGAGGTCCAGTTTGAATTCAATCGTCTTCATGTGAAACTCCGGAATATCCATCGAGAAACTGGTTTTATCCCAATATACCTCAGGCACATCAAATTTTGCTTCACGGCGCACCATATGGACTTCTGGAACTTTTGTTTTGATGTCGCAAGAATACCATTTAAATCCACGAAAGCATGGATACTTGCCTACTACCCGAAGGACCATACGAACTTCTGGGTTATCCCAACTAACGCCAATCCGCTTCATTTTGAACTGCGGCAAATGCAAGCTGAACTTGTGAGTTTGCATAGTTACCTCTGGAATATCGAATTTAATTGAGGTTGTTTCCCATGTGACGTCAAATTCGAAGTTTACAGCAGCTTCGAAGGTAGATGGGTCGGGTGCATTTTCGGAGAGAGCCGTTGCCTCATTTTCAATGCGATCATATTCCACCGCATATTTAGCATTGATTTCATCAATAGCTGATTGAGTTTCGATTACTACTACACCTGCTGAAACGGTTGTTGCCGCAACGATAGGTGTAGCAAGGAATGTCGTGGCAGTCAGAGCTGCCACCAAAGTAAGTTTTTTCATTTGATCAAGTCTCCACGTTGTTGATCGATTTAAAAATTGGAACACGAAAGCGTCCCGCTCCACGAAACACATCGTTTGAAGGTTGGTAGACCTTTTTTATGATGCGGTAATCAGCGGTTGGTAGCCCCTGATCACACTCTCAATATGGCAAATAAAATCTGAACCCATAAGTTCCTGTTTGGAGAAAGAACTTCCAAATGTTCTGAAAATAGTCAGAATGTATCAGAACATCCTAGGCTCTTCATATTGTATTTCATACGCATGGGAGGAAGATTTTGGTGGTTCCCAAATTATCTAAGCCAGAAAAAAACAAATTGGGGATATGATCCGAGATCACCTGAGAGATAATGCCGTTTTAAAAGCCAAAGCCAGCCATACCGATACAACAGATTACATTTGCTCTCCCAGTGAGCTAGCTTGGGCCATAAAAGTCGCGCCATCAACAATCTTCAAAATGCATTCCGGCGACTTTTCACTGAAAAGCCTACATCTTATTGAAGGCATCTTGGGTGTTTGCTTCACTGAAAAACTATCTGCCCACCAAGATTCTGCCTCCAACAATAAAGGGCAGGGTATTATTGGAGTTAAAATAGGTGGTTACACAAAGCAACAAATTGAACCCTACATCGGGCGCTACTTAACAATTAGACAAGGCACCACTATCCCTGAAAATCTTTTAACCACTTTGGTTGAAATCTATTGGGACACAAAATTGTCCGGCGCGCGCTTTAATGAGATAAACAAGTTCGTTTCTTCTCAAGGAAAAAAGCTGGATTACAGTCAATCGGGAACCGTACATCAAAGCTCTCAAATTGGGGTTTTACACCTTTTAACATCCTTTGAGGGCGCGCTTCGCCTAGTTACATTGTCACGGTTACAAGTATTGGAGCCTGTAATGTATGGAGCAATCCTCACTCAAGTCCCAGAGTCTGGAAACTTTGTTCCAACTAAAGCGACTGTTCATTTCCGTAAAATAGGAGATGGTCAAGCCGACCTAATAGATGGAGGGGTGGGTGTCATTACACCAGAGCACCCTAAATTCAAAACGCTCTATGATGATTTAGAAACAGCTCGGTCTGCGACTTTGGCCCGATAATTTACGCCACACTGATTTGCCGGTTTTTGATCCCGGTGATGTTGCCATCAAGGGCCCTTTGGGTTGCCCGGGATCAGCGCCTGGTTTGTGAAATCAAAACCAAGTTTTAGCGAACCTTATGATACGATTTGGCCCCTGTATCAGACACCATTAAGTCTATATCTGGGACCGTACACGCACTGGACGAGTTGACGCCGCGGACACAACAAAAGAGGGCCCGAAGGCCCTCTTTCTTTTTTTCGTCAGTTTGTTGATCAGTTGCAAGGTCGATCGCGACACCAACGTTTCCGGATTTTTAGCCCTCCGGCACGACCAATTTCACCGGTGCGGTTCGTTATGTCCTGGGCAACCCCAAAAACCCGCTTCCCGATGAATTTACCGGCACGGCCGCAATACTTTTGTCCACAGACGCGAGTGCCGACTGCGCCATAGGCCCAGCCAGTCGCTTGGCGGGCATATGCTTCGCTAACCGACCCCGCTATCACTGGTGATGCTGCACCCATAAAAGTGGCGAGCGAAAGCGCAACCATGTGAATCTTTACTTTTTTTGTAGTATTCATTATCATTCCTCTATCCTTTCTGAGGGTTATTATTCCTGTGGAGGCTTGGTTCGAGCCCGCCTCCACAGAGAACCACTAGGTTACTTTACGTTGTCACGGCCCGATTGGTACGCAGCGTTGTCCTCATGGACTTCCTCAAGGCTATTGCCCGAAAGACCGCAAAACGCTGCAAACTCGCCGCCGACGCTGTGCGGCGGATTGTATTCACCATTGGCCGCATCTTGCTGGCCATCATTGTGGTGATCAGTGTTGCTCTTAGTCATATGTAGTTCTCCTTGGTTTGGTTCCCCGCGCCCGGAACCGGACTGGGGTGAGCTTAAAGCTCGCCCGACCATACGACCTCTTTGGATACTTTTGCAAAGTTAATCGAAACTTATTTGGTTTACATCTTAAAAAGTATCCGCCAAAATATTTGTATCGGATATTTTTGATACCCGCAGCACTACTGAAAGGAATTGGCATGGACTTTTTGGACGGACTCTCATTTCAAGATTGTATTGCCTACGTCTGGGATCGCGGACTGGGGCGAAAAGAAAAAAGGGGAACCGCATGGACCAGACAAAGCCTTCAAGACGCGCTTGCTGAAGTTGTAATTGAACTTGCTCCACCAAAAAAAGAAAACTTGGCCGCCATAACAGTACAGCTCTGGAAAAAAGCAACAAACCGAAAGCCAAGTACCAAAAAGGTATATGTTCTAACTGAACTTATTAGAGGTGCAGAAACTCGGGAGATATACGATTATGTCTGCCAGGCTATTGAAGCTGCCGTAGAAAAAATCCCCAGTCAGCAGCGTGGCAGACTGCCGCAACATGATCAGGCGGATATGATGGCTTCCATCGTCGTCCGCAAGTTGACAGAAAAACTAGTGGATGCCCAAGATAAACCTTTACTGATTATCGGCCCCACCTATGTCGATATATCGATAGAGGATGTAGCACATAAATCTATGTCGCGGGACGTTGAACACACTTCCGCCACGCATAAAGAACCGACATTAGGCGGCTCTGGCGTCAAGTTTGCGAAAATCTGGCACAACATTATCGGCGAACCAAAAAGCAACCTTATTACGTCCGTCGCCCCGAAAAGTAGCCTTTTAGGAAACATCCAAAGGACGCTTCTGGGGCAAGCGTCCTATATACACAAATTGTATCCCAGTGAGGCAACCCAGGGCCCGCCACTTTCCGTGATCCTAAACCATTCTGGAGGCATTGCTGCTACGACCATTACCTCTAAAATCGGCGCGGATGGCTTAAAGTGGGAAAGTATTCGGAATACGATCAACGATGAACTCAAACCTAACCTCAAGACAATTCTGCTCACGGGCTTAGAAAAAACTGACTTGTATAGTGAGCTTGTCCCGCATCTAGAGGAATTAAATCGGGGCTTTGTAATAGTTCTAGATATTGGGCGTCTTGATCCCCTTTCGGATGAGGTTAAATCGCGCGATCCAATCCGCTCCGCCATAGATCTGGGAGTCATAGATTTGTGTTTTGGCAGGTATATGGAACTCTTGAGAGTAGGACGCCATGCGATGCCACAAACTGAAAAAAGCAAGTACGAAATCAGACCCCGAGTGAAAAAACTGAATTCCTTGGCCAAAGGCCGAAATTCAAAACAAGGCGTCTGTATACTACGCGATTTCCACTATCCTGCCTTTGAAAAAGCAAAGGCTAATGGCGAACCGGAATTCGTAAATGAACTTATTCAAATAGTTATCCTTGTCGGAAAGAATGTATTTGATCTGACGGATGAACTTCCAAAGGAAAAGTATGTTGGGGGTCGCTTTTCAACTCTTGCAAGAACGTTTGACGCTCGAGTGCTATCCCAACTAATCAGCCTAGCCAATAGTTCTACGGTGATCGGCATAGCCGACTTGAAAAACGCCGTAATAAATGCGGCTGAACGCACATTCGTTTCAAAGTAGTGTGAATCAAAATTTCATGCCAAATTACACCAACGCTATAGTCCGAATCCATCATCAATATCCCGCCCCCTTTCCTTTTTCTTTTCGTCATCCAGCTCCGGCCCCTCCCCTTCCTGCTCAACCTGCACCGACTTCGACCGATCCAACACCCCACCAAGCCGTTCCTTCACATTCTCACGCTTCTCGCCCCACCCCAGGTCGCGCTCCACAATCTTTTCCAGCCGCTCCTTAATCCCATCCAATGATTGTTCCGGGCCTTCTTTCGCAACCGCTGCCCGCAATGCAGCCAACCCCGCAGACACCCGCCCCTGCCCTTCTTCGCGGGCCAGTCCATAGACCTCCCGCGCATGGTCCAACCGCTCGCGCATATCCTGGAATGCGGCCCGCGCCTGACGGGCCGCATGCACCACAGCCCCCCTTTCCGTGACCGGAACATATTCCCGCCCCTCACGCAGAGCATCACGCATTTCACGCCGTTCCATTGCATTCGCCACCGGTCCCAGTTTTACTTCCGGGTCACGGTCCAGCTCTTCGGCCGTCAACCCGTCGCCCTGATCAAGCGCTGCCTCACGCTGCGCCTCCAGCGACCGATGATCGACCCGCTCCAACTCCCCTGCCCGCTCCAATGCGCGATTCTGCAATTCAGCCCAGACACCGCGCATCTGCTCAATCTCAACGCCACCGGTTTTGGCGGCATCCAGAACCCGCGTCTTGGCACCAAGCCCGTCCGATCCCATCTGACGGGTGGTGGCCAGAACATGGGCGTGATGATTGCGCTGGTCGCCCTCACGATTTGGCGCATGGATCGCCACATCAACGGCCACGCCGTAACGGTCAACCAGCTCCTCGGCAAACGCGCGCGTGATCTCGGACCGGGCTTCAGCACCGATCTCGGATGGCAAGGCCAGTTCCCATTCACGCGCCGTAACCGAGTTGCGCCGGGTCTCCTTTTCCTCAGCCGCATTCCAGAGCGCGGCCCGGTCCTGCGTCCAGGCCGGGGCATTATCGGGGGCGACAATGAAGGTCTCCTCGATGCCCTGCTTGGCGGTGTAATCGTGCAGGCGGCCCTCGCGTAGGCATTCAATGCGCTCGCCCGCGCGGTAAGCGGCGGCGGCCGTGGCGCTGCGTCCTTCACTGCGTTTGATGGTCTTGACGCTGAGATGGTAGCTGGCCATGCGCCCTACCCTCCAGCAGACGACAAGAGCTGCCGCCGCGCGTCCTTGCTGACCCCGGCAAGTGTCTCGACACTGGCCGGGGGGCCAGCCGTCTGTTTCCATCCAGCCCGCGCCCCAAACCGGCGTGCCCGCTGGCACCGCCGGGCCCGGTGGCCCCGCTGGAGCTGGATGGAAAATGACAGCCCGTTCGAAGAGGTCCAACGGATCTCCGAGGTGCGGGCTTGCCTGTGGGCTGCCGCACTTTCCCGCCCCCCAAAAGGCTGGGGAAAGTACGGCAGGTTACAGGCTGTTTGCCACCGGCAAACCCGGCGCGTGTTGGCACCGTCAGGTCCGTCGCAATGCGCGCTCGCACCGACACGGGGCTCCCGGAACGTCAAAGCCAGCGGCAGACCGGCCCCCAATTTGGGGCATCGGTCGAGATCCTGGCGTGAGGTTTCGGGATGCGATTCAACGGCTGACGTTGGCCGTAGAGGGTTTGGGAGAGGCGGTGCCGTCTCCCATGTCGATGCATCTGGCATCGAAGGGGTTGGCCATCGGCTGGGGTGTCGCCCCAACAAGATCGCGCGCAAATCACGTAACCGAAGGTGGAGAGTTTGCATAAGTGCGCCCTTGTCCTTTCCAGTCCCACGGGTAATATCTTACGGTTGTATTGTCAAAACACGTTTCAACCTACTATACTCTTTTGATGTGGAGGTGAACCTTGGCAGAGACAGAGTTGCAACGTGCAGAGAAGCGCTACGCCCAGGCAAAGGCCAGATTGCAGGGCATTCGCAATCGCGCAGCCACCCGGCAGCGCAAACTGGAAACACGGCGCAAAATAATCCTCGGCGGCGCTCTCATTGACCTGGCGGAGCGTGATGACACTGCCGTCGCGATGTTGGATCGGCTCATTCGCAACCTTTCGCGCGGGCAAGATCGGAAAGCCTTCGCAGATTGGGAATTGCCGTCGTCGTCCCCTGCCCCTGCCTCAGCATCTGAAACTACCGGAACCGGGGACAACCCATGAGCTGGATCAAAGCCGTGTTCCGCTTTCTCGCCAATCTTGGGCTATGGGTAACCGCTGCGCCAATCCTGCTGATCTGGTGGGTTGTCTACATGTTCGTCGCCACCGGTATTGCGGTGATCGTTCTGGGGCTGTTCCGGGAACATGTTCTGCACCTGCCAGTCTTTGACAGCCCGTCCGGGTTTCTGGATTGGATCGCCAATTTCGTGATTTACGGCGCGAGTTGGGCGGCGGCGACAAAACTTTGGGCCGAGCGCTCGGGCGTCGATCTGTTGTTCCGGCGCGATGCAGGTGACAGTCATGGTTCCGCCCGGTTTGCCAACCGCAAGGAACTGGCCAGTCTTGAAGCCGGGAACGGCCTGCTGATCGGGCGCAATCCTGCCACTGGCAAGTTGCTGCGCTATGACGGGGCGGCGCATCTGCTGACCCTGGCCCCCACACGGGCGGGCAAAGGTGTGGGCACTGTCATCCCAAACCTGTTGATGGTGGAACGCTCGATGCTGGTGATTGACCCCAAGGGCGAGAACGCCCGGATTGCAGGGGAAGCCAGGCGGCGGTTTGGCGATGTGCACATCCTTGACCCGTTTGGTGTCAGCGACACTGGCAGGGTCAGCGACCCCGGCAAGGTCTCCGGCCAGCCTTCCTCCGCCTACAACCCACTGGACCGGCTGGCACCGGACAGCCTTGATCTGAGTGAAGATGCGGCCTCGCTGGCGGATGCCCTGGTTATGGACCCGCCGGGGCAAGTCTCTGAGGCCCACTGGAACGAAGAGGCCAAGGCGCTGCTTTCAGGCCTGATCATGTTTTGCGTCTGCCACGAAGAAAACGACCGCCGCACTCTGGCCACGGTGCGGGAATACTTGACCCTGCCGCCGGAAAAATTGCGCACCTTGCTGAAGTTGATGCAGGACAGCGACGCCGCTGGCGGGTTGATTGCCCGCGCCGCCAACCGGTTTCTCGGCAAGGCGGATCGGGAAGCCGCTTCAGTCATGTCCAACGCACAACGCCACACCCATTTCCTCGACAGCCCGCGCATTGCCAAAGTCACCTCCCGGTCCGACTTCCACTTCTCGGACCTACGCCACCGGATTACCTCGGTGTTTCTGGTGCTGCCCCCCAACAGAATGGACGCTTATAGCCGCTGGCTGCGCCTTCTGGTCTCTCAGGCCATCCAGGACATCGCACGCGACGCAGAGGTGCCTAAGGCACCCATGGCGGCCATGGCAGTGTCTGAGATGCCGCCAGCGGCGGCCCCTGCCGTTTCTGCGGCGCTTACAGCGACGTCAGAGCCTCTAGCTGGCCCAACAGTGGGAGTTGAAGCCCCAGAGGGGTCTGCGGTGGCTTCTGCGACCCCACAGCGGCCAGCAGAGCGGTTAAACACCCCCACCCTCTTCCTCCTTGATGAATTTGCCGCCCTGGGTCGCTTGGAATCCATTGAACGCGCCATGGGGTTGATGGCCGGGTATGGATTGCAGCTCTGGCCAATCCTGCAGGACATGAGCCAGCTCAAGGATATTTATGGTGCGCGGGCCGGGACGTTCATTGCCAATGCCGGGGTGCAGCAGGTTTTTGGGGTGAATGATTTTGAAACTGCCAAATGGCTGAGCCAGATGATCGGCCAGGAAACCACCGGCTATCAGACCCAAAGCTTCAAACCCGGCGATGTGCCGTCCACCTCGCTCAACGTCACGGGGCGCGATCTCGCAACCCCGGATGAAATCATGCAACTGCCGCCCGAATTGCAACTTCTGCGCGTCCAGGGCCAGCCCACGGCGGTTGCCGAAAAGCTGCGCTATTACGCCGACCCGGAATTCCAGGGGCTTTTTGTACCCCACGACCTGTAACGAGAAAGAAGGCTCAATATGACCGGCCACCCCCTTGCACCTTCGGATCAAGAACTGCGCGACATTCTCGATATGCTGGGAACGGTCGTCGCCAGTGTGTCGGACCGGGTGGATGCCCAAACAGAGGTTTTGGCTCGGGTGAACAAGACAGCGACGGAAGCACGACAGGCAGCGTTTGCGGCCCGCGCCCAGACCGATCCGAAGAAATATGGCGACCTGGTTGGGGAAGCAATTGAGGGGCGGATCAAGGAAAACCTGACAATCCTGGCGACGCAGATTGTTGATATGAGGTACGCAGCAGATGCCGTGACCGAAGCGCTAAAAAAAGTGGAAGGGGATAAATGGGAGGTTCTTCGCCAAGTTCGGGATAGAGAAGAAAAAGCAGATCATTTGAAACGTCGTCTTCCGTGGTTCGTTCTGGGTGCTGTCGTTTTGGCTCTGGCGATGACGCTGCTGCTTCCTAGAATTCTAGCCAGCAACGGTTCAGGTTGCGCTGCCATTGGTGGTCAGTGGACAAGGACAACAACAGGGGGTGATGCCTGTGTGTTTTATGTTCGGTGATGGGCTAGTTCTGTTGTTTGCCGCCAGCCCTGCGGACCAAGACGCCTGGACACCCGCCCATTAGTCGGAGCGCGCGAGAGCTAAGGGCCAGAAACTCGGAATCTGGCTGGACTCTACGCCGCTCTGCGGCCGGAATCGACACTGCTGTTGATGGTAGAAGGGGCGTATTTCGTTGAAAAACTCCGCTTGCCGGATGGCATGATCACTGATTCAATCTCTGCATTGATACGGGGGATTAGCTACCCCGTTGGTCAAGTTTCTATGTGGTAGCGATCGCAAGCGCGACGTGGTTATGAAAAGCGCCGCGATGAGTAGTGGCGTCGCTCCATACCGCGGGCGCGAAATTATATGTCAATTTCTGAGATTCTTGCGTGATAGAAGTCTTGAAGTGCACAAATCTGATCCATGTCTAGCAACTCACCACTGACGATCTCGTGGAGTTGCTTTTCTACAATGGCCTTTGTCGTCCATGGCGTGGATTGCTCCTTGGTCAGCCAGCGGTCGCGGATCGCAGCGCTTGCTGCTGATCGGTATTTCTTGGATGCGAACTCTGGGGCGTTGGAGAAGGTAAGCCGCATACCCAGTTGCTTGAGGCGGAGGTCGTCTAGTTGAGCGACGACTTGAGCGCGGTCACGCCAGTCGGCGACCTCGAAATCTTCAAGGATCCGTTTGTCACCGGCGTTGTAGAATCCGTCATAGATCAACTGTTCAACGTGTTGGGCTGGTCCTTTGTCCGCATAGCGGTCGGCTAAGGCCTGTCCCACACGTTGATGAAATTCAGGATGCGCAGAAACTAGCCGGGCAAGCGAGCCATGCGCAGAGCTGGGGTTGGCTACAGGAAAGATGTTCGGGACTTTGTTTATCGCAATCGTTCGTATCAGCTTGGGTGATGCAGCAACCGCTTTGGCAAGATCTTGATCGTTGGCATCGATGATAGAAGCATCGCAAAGGTCCAGATCGAGAAATGCAACAGAGTTACTGTTCTGCGGGTTTGTGCCTGCGAAAACACCGAAATAGGATCGTGGCGGTGCCGCGCCAAATCGTTCGATCAGGCATACGGGATGCCCGCTTTGCAGCAATCGATCAACCTCGTGCTTGTCGCGGTTCAACAAGCATTGATCCCAGACGGCAGGGGCACGCTTGCGAATGAGTGATGCGATATGGATCGTTGCCTCTACGTCGCCCAAGGCATCGTGGGCATCATGATTGGCAAAGCCGTTTGCAGGGGCGAGGCGATCCAGTTTGAAACTTTCGCGTCCAAGATCATCAAGTGGCCATTCGAAGGCGTCTGGCTCGCGATCCCGGACTGCGTAGATCACCTTCATGAGATCGAGGCGGTCATTGTTGGCAAGCTGGGTTTGATACAAATTGGGATGAAGATTCTGATAAAACGACTGCCTTAGAAATTCTTCGTCAAAAGCAAGTGTGTTGTATCCAGCCCATGTCGCTGGGGCCCAGCGTTTGATTAGGTCACTTATCTGATGTGAAAACTCGAACCAGGACGGCAGGGTAGGATCCATCAGCTGATCTGGCGAAATACCTGTCACAGCAAGCGCCCATGGCGCTGGAAGAATGTGCGGCGCAAGCCTGCAGCGAATATCCACGCGTTCGACATGGTTGAGGTCGTCATCCGTTAGAATCGCCGCAAATTGTAGTGGTTGGTCGAAAGCGGGTGATGTCCCCGTGGTTTCAAGATCGTAAAATGCAAACATGCGTGACTACTACATGCCTCTTACTATTGCAGTCTACGTTCTATCTACCTTAGTGATGAACGCCTTCGTGCGGTCCTGTCAAACACAGCTTGTTCTCTGACGTCGAATTGGTCGTTTTCTCACGCCTCGATAATGATCCCGTGACCGAATAACCAATGCGCTAGGGCGGGTTTCCGCTTTGGCTCTCTTGCGGCCAGCCTTAAGGAATTTCAGTTCGCTTACTTTGTCTTTAGAACGACCCTCTAGTAGCCTTGGCAAAAAAAACTGAGCGGTCGCATACAGGATTAACGCGCGTATGCCTGATAGTCAGGTTGGTATTGATGAGCTAACCTGAGGTCGGAGTAATTATGTTTCAGCGATAGCACGCATCGATTGCCTTGGAAATTATAATAGGAAGACGCCCAGAATGTCACACGATGAGCCGCCGACCCATAGTCGGCCCCGTATAGATCAAGCGCTGCATCAAACAGGACGCTATGAGTTCGACAATGACGAAAAACTGAAGCTTCGGTACACAGCAATTGACCCTATGGACGACCTTCTCAGGTGTACATGCGGCAAATCCGATTGCCCGACTACGAACCTTCGCCCATTACGTGAGCATATGAATGCTCTCATTCAAGCCCTTTTGTCTTGTGGCCATGTAGGACTTATCGATGGAGGGCAGGACCCCTGGCCTGGAACTCTATATTCGTTACATATGGCGGTCAGCATCGAGGACGTTTTTGTCGATCCAGCATATATTGATGAAAGCGACTCTGGACTATACTGTGATACCGCATGGGAGTTCGATGAGAAACAGCGTGAACATTCGTCAAAGTATGTAGCAGCCCTTTCTATCTTCAACTTCATTTGGATTGCCTATGAAGAGGCGATCGGATGCTGCCTTGGCAAAAATTTCTCAAAGGATAGACGGCCCGTCCAGTCGCGAAAGTTCTTGAAAAATGTGGACGAGAAATATGAAGCTGACATGGCTTCATTCCATGCATCCTATAATGCCGCCTCGCATATTTGCGGGCGACTTTCTGGACTAAAAAAGGATATTGATCTCATCCAAACTAAGTATGGGCTTGCAGGTGCCTCAGCTGCGGCAGAGTTGATGCGGTTATTCCGAAACCACGTGTTTCATGGCAAGGACAGCACACCCTTATCAGGGGGTTCTACAATGGTCGCTCATTTCTATGTGTCAGCAAGGTTACTGTTGATTCTGATCCAGATCCTACTTCTGCATCGGGTAACCGACCAAACAGCTAAGATCCCACTTTCCCTGGTATCCGATAATAAAGGGGAGCTTCCTGCGAAACATGTACTTCTAAATCTCCATAGACCAGAGGCACAATGGCTCGCTTAGCTGGGAATTTTAACGCCAGCCTTGAGGAGGGTTTGAGCAAACTCCCGAAAACTCGGCCCTTCATTGGTGAAATTGAGAGTGTTCAGGTCTAAGACTTCCTGATCAAACGCTTTTTGTGCCGCTCTTTGAGGATCGGTCTCTGTCATGAAGCGGGATTTTAAGTACAAAAGCCGGACATCGTTTTCTGCCGAGTGATCTATGATGGAGACATCGAAAGTGTCAAACTCGACTTTCACCCGGGTCATCAATCGCGGCAGAAATGATGTCTCAAGATCGGAATAGGTCAGGGCAGTTAGCTTGCGGCTATTTATGTGTATTCTCAGCAGATTTGTTTCGGACAGATCACCAGCCAGTCTTTCAGCGAGTGCCACATACCCTCGAAGCCTGACGGACAGTTCCTGGAGCCTATCAACCGGAAATTGGAATTTTCCGTGTTCTAAATGACCGATCCGAGCAGCGGCTGCCGCGGCGGCATCTTCTAAGAGAAGGTCTTGGTCGCCGATTGAATAGAGGAGCGTTTGCCCCGCTTCCTGTGCTCTTTTGTGGCTGCCAAAAAAAGCCCGAACGTCGCGCCTCAATTCAGGAGGAAATGAGCCATACGATTTGCGTTGTGAGAATGCGTGCATTGCGAAGTGGAAGCTGAGGTCCTCAGTTCTCGCGGCAACGATTTCTTCAAGTTCTTCATTACCTATGTCTGAAATTGCTCGAATTGCCGCATACTGAAGGCCTTGTTTTGAATGCGAAAGCTTTGTCGCAAGACTTTTGGGAAGCTCTGAGATGTCGGGCTGACGGCCAAAGGCCCTGATCTCAGCAGCAAGGTCTCGGATGGTTGTTTTGCTGTGCTTTTCAGAGGATTTATTTGGGATGCTTTTTTGCGGTGCACTTGGTTTTGGAACGGCGCGGTACTCGCGTGCCTTGAAGCCAATTTGACGCCTTAGCAGATATCTTTGCTCTTCTAACTCATCCCGAAAGACCAAAAATATGCCTTGGCCGACGGCTAAGGGCTCGACATTTAAAATGCTGCCGATGAAGTCTTTGAGTTCGGCCTGTGTATAGTATTTTTGGAATGTCTTTCGGGACGTCAAGTATCCGTCGCGGTAAGGCCGCGCGCCACTTAAATCAGCTTTGCCGTACAGCATGACGGAAACGGCTAGGCAGACCTCCGTCAAGCTGAATGCGCGTTTGAGCGCCTCAGCCCGCTCTTCAGGGTCTTCGATAACGTTCAGTACAAACCCGAGATTGGTGACTTGGCTCTTTTTCAGAGAGCTAGGATCTGGTCGATAATGTGGATCCCACCCTTCGGCAGTATACCCATCTGACTGCAGGGCTCTGATGTCGTCGCCTTGGCCGCAACCGTAATCCAATATGGTTCTATCGTGGCGTATAAGCCCGCTAGTAAACAACACATACATTGGTGCAGATAGTGCAGCGCGCGTGATCGCTGTCTTGTGTCGCTCAATCTTATTGCTTTCTGAGGCGCTAATGGCATCAGTTTTAGCCTCGAGGGATTCTTCAGATTTTGATCTGCTCTGCACGACGTTTGGTCCGTCGACCGCCAGTCCTGCATCAGCCAGTGTCTCCATCCAAATCCGCCGCGTTCCCTTATTTGTCATGTTCTTAAACAAACCCTTACTTTCCAAGGAATGTGTCAGCTTGGCAAACTCATCTCGCTGCGGATGATCGTAACCAAGCATTAGCTCCTTTCTGTGGAGAATTGGTGGATTTGCTTCAGAGTAATTTCTCAGTTTTGCGCCTTCTTCTGCGAGGTTGACGAGTAGGCTTGCCCGTAGCTCAGGAAATGCCACGGCGCTAAACTCTTGGTAGTCCAAAAATGAAAAGATCTGATTGTCTTGTCCCGAGATCTTCAAAACCGACCATCGGAAGTCATCCGGAACCCTTTGCCATGCAAGGCTCAGCTTATCTTTTGCGCTGGTCGGAAGGTGATCAACCGCGCTTCGGTGCACGTAGATTGCTTGGCCTACCTTTTTTCCAACCGCATTTTTGAGAGATATTTTGTCTTGCAAGTTTCACCCTTCAGTTTTCGAACTTTTTATCGATTCTTCTAACACATTCCACCTGACTGATGGGCAATCGATCTAGATTATCGCAATTATGGCGTCTGCGGCTTCTAGAGCTTCGTCCGATGTGTTGGTGTGTCCAAAGCTAAAACGAATGGAGGCTTGCGCTTCATCCAATGTAAGCCCGATTGCACTGAGGACATAGCTCGGTTCGGTATTTCCCGAAGAACAGGCAGAACCTGTCGAAGCTGACACGATGGGCTGTAATCGTTGGAGCATTTCATCGGCATTGTGTCCTCCGAAACTTAGGTTCGCATTGCCGGGATGCCGGGAGGCGAGCTTATCGCCATTTAATCTTATATTGTCGCGGCTCGATCGCAGTTTATGCACGAAGAGATCCCGTAGACTTGCTACACGCGCTCTAATGGCGGTTCCGGCCTCAGAGGCATGGAATTCCGCCGCTGCGCCAAGGCCAACACACAAAGGTAGGGGCAACGTACCGGACCGTAACCCACCCTCTTGCCCACCTCCGTGAATCAATGGCTCAATGCAGTCTTTCAATTCACGACTTACATAGAGCACGCCAACACCCATGGGTCCGCCAAGTTTATGCCCCGATAGACTGACCATATCGGCTAAATCTGTATAGTCGAGAAGGCTGACTGCGCTTGGTGCCTGCGCAAAGTCTGAGTGGAGGATTGCCCCTACATTGCGGCAAAGTCTTGATATTGCAGCAAGGTCTTGGATGGTCCCGATCTCATTGTTTACCAATGCTACGCTTACCAACAAGACATCCTCTGTTAGCATGTCTCGAAGCTTGTCGAGGTCTACGTGGCCTTTTTCGTCGACCGGAATCTCTAGTACTGAGCATCCTTTTGTTTTCGCTACGTAGGTGGCGCTTTCCAATACGCACTTATGTTCTGTCGCTGAAACAAGGATTGTCTTGCGTTGACTTTGCCATTGCTTTGGAAAGGTCAGGCCCTTGATGGCAAGATTATTTGCCTCTGTAGCTCCGGACGTGAAGATGATCTCGTCCGGATCGGCTCCAATATAGTTGGCTACTTTGGTCCTTGATGACTCAGTAGCCTTGTTTGCAGACCACCCTGTAGAATGTTCAGAGGAGTGTGGGTTGCCATGGAAACCCGTCCAAAACGGCTGCATTGCGGCCCGAACTGTTGGCAAGATCGGGGTGCTTGCTTGATGATCAAGGTATATGGCCAAAGGGATTTTCCTACCAAATAGGATCCCACCTGTAGACTAATCTTGATCCTGGGGTCAAGCACCAGGACGTCGTTGACCATCCCCTTGGAGGATCGCTATAACGGCTCCAAAGCGGGGTAGCAGCTAAATGAAAAAACAAACGACATTTACACAAGATTACAAGCCGCAGTTTTCCGGCCATGAGACCTTTCCCTTACGCTACGGTTGGTTGGAAAAAGCTTTTGAAGCTGTTGATTCTAGTGGTTTGAATAACAACAAGATTTTTTCAGACAGTACGGCAATTGCGCATTTTGGCGTCGGCAAAAATATGGTGGCGGCAATTCGATATTGGGCCCAGGTCGCAGGTATTCTTGCAACAGATGGGAAGGATGTAAGAACGACCGAGTTTGGCCAGCTGTTACTTGGGTCCAATGGTCGCGATCCATACCTTGAAAATGCTTCGTCTCTTTGGAAAATCCACTGGGATATTGCGTCTAATCCTAAGCATACAGCCACCTATTGGTTGTTCAATATTTTCAACGAGACCAGCTTTGACCGCGATACGGTTCTGCGAAGGTTGATAGAATTTATTGACCAGCGTGGATGGAAGATGCCAACGGAGAAGACGCTAACAAACGATTTAAGCGTCTTATTGGCCAACTACGTACCTAGTGTCCCAAAGCGTGGCCCAAGCGAAGAGGCTTTCAATTCTCCGCTAACCGAGCTTGGTTTGATCCGGCGGCGTTCCAGTGGAAAATTCGGTATGAATCTGGGGCTGAAGCCGAGCCTGTCTAACGGTGTTTTCCTCTATGCGGTTTGCGATTTTTGGGAGCGAACCTCATCTGCAAACACGCTTAGTGTTCAGTCAATGCTACTAGAGCCCGGGTCTCCCGGACGGGTTTTCGTACTTGATGAGTGGGAGCTGATTGATCGGTTGTCCGATGTTACTGACCTGACTGCTGGTTTGATTTCCTTGTCTGAGACTGCTGGATTGAAGCAACTTCTCAGGCAAGGGGAATTCCCCCCGCGTTTTGCTGAGAACCTATGGTCTTCCGACACTTCTGTCTTTAGAGGGTCACATGCCGCTTAACGAAATTGTCTCGGTGAATGGACGCTTCATGCGGTCTGTTCGAATTGATCAAGATGACCGTAATGAAGCCTTAGAGGGCTTTGTCTTCTCATCATCTGTTCGGGAGATCCTCAGTAACTTTTCACACCAACAATTTGAGAGCGGGCAAGGTGCTTTCACTTGGACTGGCCCGTATGGAAGCGGGAAGTCGAGCCTCGCATTAGCCCTCTCCGCGTTGTTGAGTGGGAGTAAGCAAGAACGGGCGACGGCCGCGAGAAAGACTAATCCAGAGTTCGCAAAAGAATTATGGAAGTTGCTCCCTCCGAAGCGAAATGGTTGGAAATGTGTGTCTGTCGTAGGACGCAGCATGGAACCTTTTCAGTTGATTGGCGATGGAATCAAGGATGCAAAACTTGCGGCACGCCAGAGGAAGTTTGATACACCTGAAAAAGTCATCGGATACTTGCAGGATTTGGCCTCCGAGGACAGCGAACATTCCGGGGGGTTGATCCTCTTCTTGGATGAAATGGGGAAGTTGCTCGAGCATGCTGCATCCTCATCAGGAGATGCATATTTTTTCCAACTGCTTGGTGAAGCGGCTTCGAGAAACGGCGGCCGTCTCATCGTTGTGGGTATCCTTCACCAGTCATTCCAAGAATATGCGAGCCGCTTGGCACGGGATATCAAAGATGAGTGGGGAAAGATCCAGGGTCGCTTCATCGACATCCCCATCAACGTGTCTAGTGATGAGCAGATTGAACTGGTGAGCAAGGCGATTATTTCAGCAGATCAGCCGGATAGCGCTAGCCAAAACGCAGAAGCTGCTGTGGAACTCCTCGCCGATGCTCGACGCGGCGCATCCGCCGTTTCGAAAGAGCTGCTTACTGGCGCGTGGCCCCTCAATCCGCTTGTCACATTGGTGCTCGGGCCTGCATCTCGACGTAGTTATGGGCAAAACCAACGTAGCATCTTCAGCTTCTTAGGGTCATCCGAGCTGTTTGGCTTTCAGGACTACCTTGAGAAGGCGAGCTTAGAAGAACCGAAAGACTACGGATTAGCTGATTTTTGGGATTATCTCGATTTCAATCTGCAAGCCGCAATCGCCGTGTCTTTGGATAGCCATCACTTTGCAAATGCGCGGGATGCAATTGCGCGATGGGAAGCGAAAGATGGCGGCGAACTCGGTGTGCAACTCCTAAAGTCGCTTGCCATTTTGGAGCTGACGCAAAAGCAAACCGGAGTAGGTGCGACGCTGGGTGCACTTTGCCTTTCAATAAACCAAACAAGCGCTGCTGTAGAGGAGCTTATGTCAGAACTTGAGGCGGCGTCGATTGTTGTTTTCCGAAAGTTCAGAGGCACTTACTCTCTCTTTGATGGTAGCGACTTTGACATAGAAGTGGCTCTGGATGAGGCACTAAGAGAGCGTTCAGACTTCGATCTCAGCTCAATCTCAAACGCTTTGTCTTCACCAAATATTGTAGCGAAAAGGCACTATCGGAAAACTGGCGCTTTGCGCTGGTGCGAACTCAAGGTAATGCTCGAAAGTCAGGTCGAAAACTATCTTACCAGCTTTGCACCCACAAATGGATGCTTTGGCGCATTCATCATTTCACTGGACGATGCGACGCCAAGCATTGTCGAGGATTTTGATGCGTATGGGTGGGGACCTGACTTTGCGATCGTAAGGTCTGAAAAATCGAAGAACCTTGTGGCACTCGCACGAGAGCACTCTGCCTTGAAGGATATCTTAGCATCGAACGCTGAGATTCACCGAGACAAAATCGCGCGCAGAGAGCTGAACGATCGTATCGAGGCGATTGGGGGCCGGATTGAGCATGAGGTCTGGCAATTGATCGCAAACGCAGAGTGGCAAGCTGGAATTGATCAGCTTCCAACCCCCGCGCGCCGTAACCTCACGGTTTTAGCATCAGAAATGGCAGACCGTCGATTTTCGCTGTCGCCAAAGTTAAACAACGAACTGTTGAACCGTACTAAGCCATCGGCTTCTGCCAATTCAGCACTCAAGTTGCTTCTGCATGCCGCCGTCCTCAAAGAAGGCGCTCCGGGGCTTGGGTTTGAAAAGTTCCCTGCTGAAAAAGCTCTGTTCGTATCGCTCGTTGAGGCCAACAAGCTTTACGTGCAAGAAGGCAACAATTGGAAGTTTGTGCCACCTTCTGGCGATGGCACGGCAAATCTGATACCTATCTGGAAAGCAACGAAAGATTTCTTGAAGAAGCGGGGCAACCGCAATGTGCAGCTTACCGATGTTTATGACCTCTGGCGGGCACCTCCCTTTGGATTGAAGGATGGTTTGATGCCATTCCTTGCTGTGTTGTTCATGCTCGCTGAGCGTCGGAACCTGTCACACTACCGAGAGGGTATATTCCTATCGACCATTTCGGATGTTGATGTGGACTATGTTCTGAGAGCGCCGCAAATGGTCCAGCTACGCTGGATTGAAATGAACCAAACGACAAAGAGGCTCCTCACTGAGTTGGCAAACGCGGTCGGTGAAGTTGCTGACGATCGAGTCTCAACGTTAAGTCCGCTGGAAGTTGGGCGCGCACTCATCGCAGCATATGAGACATCAGCCCCGTGGGTTCAACGAACCGCACGTTTGCCTGAGCACGCAAAGAAAGTGAGAGCGCTCTTCAAGCGTTCCAACGACCCGCAAAAGTTCGCCTTTGATGACATTCCCGGTCTCTACGGAAAGGATATCGATATTCTAACAGATCAAGGAATCTCTGAGATCGCTCAAAACATCAAAGAAGGACTGATTGAAATCCGTGCGGCTTATCCGGCGATGCTCACCAGAATGCGAGAACACATACTGAATGAGTTGCAAGTTCATGGGCGCACTGCAAAAGCTTACCGAGAGCTGAATGTGCGCGCGAATAATATCCGGGATGTTGCAGGTGACTTGCGGCTGCGATCATTCATCACTCAGCTCACCAGCTTCGGAGATGACCTGCAATCGATGGAGGCACTCGCGGGGCTAGGTATCAACAAACCCGCCAAAGCTTGGATCGATAGCGACATAGACCGAGCAATGGTGCAACTCACCTTGCTTGCGCAGCAGTTCAATCAACACGAGTCTGTAGCGCGTGTCGCTGGGCGAAAGGACAAGCGGTCTGCAATGGCATTGATCGTCAGCGTCGACGATCGGCCAACTCCCGTGATGGAGGAATTTGATATTCTGGACTCCGACAATGAGCAGGTGAACAATCTCAGTAGAAAGATTGAGGAAGTGTTGCAGCAAGCAGCGGAAGGCACCGGTAGAAACGTAATCCTCGCTGCATTGGCTAAAGTCGGGGCTGCGAGGATGAAACAAACTAACCCGAGTGAGGAAGTCGATGGCTGACAAAGTTAAACATGTCCTAGGCTTGTCGGGGGGCAAAGACAGTTCAGCCCTCGCGATCTACATGAGCCAGGCTCACCCCGAACTTGATATCGAGTATTTCTTCACTGACACGGGTGAAGAGCTGGACGAGGTTTATGAGTACCTAGCGATGCTCGAGGGTTTTCTTGGCAAGAAGATCCGGTACTTGGATCCAGGGCGAGATTTTAGGTTTTATCTTGCCCAGTATAATCAATTCCTTCCGTCAGCTCAGACGCGTTGGTGTACGAAGGACCTAAAGATCAAGCCTTTTGAAAAGTGGGTCAAATCTGAATTTACCGAGCAGGGATACACTGTTTACAGTTATGTCGCGATCCGGGCTGATGAAAAATTTCGCCAAGGCCTGAACTCGAAAAACTGCAGTCTGATTACTAAGCTGCCTTTCAAAGATGATGGGATCGACAAGGCTGGCATTTTCGAAATTCTTGAGAACTCAGGGCTAGGCCTCCCAACTTACTATAATTGGCGTTCCAGGAGTGGCTGCACGTTTTGTTTCTTTCAGCAAAAAATTGAGTGGGTTGGTTTAAAGGAGCGTCACCCTGAAGCCTTCGAGAGGGCCAAGCAAATGGAGAAAACCTCTCTTGATCACGGATCGCCGTTTTCGTGGAGTGAAGGGGAGACACTGCTTGAGCTGGAAAAGCCTGAACGCATTGCACAAATCCGCGCAGATCATGAAAAGCGCGTCGAAAGAGCTAAAGCGAAGAGGAAGGTCGATCCTCTACGGCCGGAACAAGGCGCAGTCGATCTAGATGAAATCTATGGCCAGCAAAAGGTGTGCTTGGCATGCCATAAATGAACTGATGTCAGAATTTTCAGGTAAAGTGTCAAAGGTCCTTGGCGGAACGTCGGCCGGACACCAACGGCAGATGGTTTTCTCCGTTCCTAAAGCTTAGCTTTCGGATCAACCGAAGGGATTCCCGAGCAAGCATTGAAGGCCAAGTGACAACTTATAATTGTTCCTCCATAGCTTTTGCATAACGTGCTAATAAAAAGGTTTTACGGAGCACGTGAACCTGTCAAAGTGCACCGAGGGGATACAACCCAGGTCCCTTTGTCGTACGTGCAGAAAAATGAGAGAGTGCAAAATGAGTGCAAACGCCGTAGTCGATGCCCTTGCAAGCATAGGTATCGCGCGACTTGCGGGTTTTTGGGGTGAGAGCCGATTGGACGGGCTTTCAGATCTTGGGGTTAGCACTCGACCTCGCGCGATTGCAGAGGCCATGCTGTCTGAGAGCGGGCTAGCTATCTTCAAAAATAAAGAACTCAGAAATGCCGTGATAGAGGTGTTTTCACCCCAAGTTATCCGCGGAAAACTTGGTCCAAGTCCGGATGGTTCCCCTATGACTATTCCACAGAATTTCACTTGGGGAAGAAATCCGTCAACAGCCCTGTTTCTAAAGCTTATGGATTTGGACATTGAGGAAGCTTTCCCAAGCGATGTGCTATCGGGCCCGGAACCACATCTTCAAACTGACATCGAAAAACCTCTCTTTGACTATCAAAACAGTATTCGAAAACAGCTAGTAAGTTTTTCATTCTTGGATACCGATGTCCGCAACGATGCTGCAAGCCGCAGAATAGTTGCCCACATGCCTACGGGCTCTGGAAAAACACGAACAGCTATGGAATTCATTGCTGATTTCCTACGGTTTAGCTGCTCGAGTGAAAAGCCCGTTGTAGTGTGGCTTGCTCATAGCGAAGAGCTCTGCGACCAAGCCGTTCAAACATTCCTTAGCATTTGGACCAAACTGGGAACCGAAAACGCAAATGTTTACTCAATGTGGGGTGGCAGGAAGCCAGACAATACTGATCTGAGCAAGCCTTGTTTCATAGTCACTAGCTTTCAGAGTTGTTACTCTAGCATTCACTCAAACAGAGACTCTGACTTTGACAGGTTTGCAGAAATTAGGCGCGAATGCAGTCTGCTGATTGTCGATGAGGCGCACATGTCAATGGCGCCAACTTATAAGAAAGCAATAGAGTTTCTCTGTAACTCGACTACTATTTTGATCGGCTTGACGGCTACACCAGGGAGGCATCACGTTGGAGGTGATGCAATGCAAACCAAAGCTTTATCGGATTTTTACGGCAACAAGAAACTAACGATCGATAAGAGATTGACCGGTGAGAAAAACTCGATTGAATATCTACAAGGTCGCGGAATTTTGTCTTCAGTTGAACGTATGCGTCTGAATACCAGCGCTACTGTGAATCTTGACGCAGAAGCCGTTAGACTGATTTCAGATCTCTTGGACATTTCACCCAAAGTATTGGCGGAGTTGGGTAACAACGCTCAAAGGACATTAGAAGTCGTTGCTGCGGTCGAAAAGCTTGCGCTAATAGATAAGAAACAAACCATTGTGTTTTGCCCATCGAAGCAGAATGCATCTGATATGGCATTGGTCTTACGGGAAAGAGGGTGCTCGGCAAGAGCGGTGACTGGCGAAACGCCACCAAGTGACCGGCGCGAAGCAATTGAGGAATTCAAGAACGGAAGTGTCAGGGTTCTCACAAATTTTGGAGTTCTTACAACCGGATTTGACGCGCCAAAAACCGAGGCCGTTGTGATTGCGCGTCCGACAACATCTGTTGTTCTTTATTCACAGATGGTGGGACGGGGCCTTAGAGGCAAGTCAGTTGGTGGGACGGCTAGCTGCTCTGTTGTGGATGTGATTGATAATATTGTTAATTTACCTAACGTGCCGCAAGCGTTTACGTATTTTGACGAACATTTTGGGGAAACATGATGAGTAAACAAGACGAGCCAGTACAAATTGTTGATGCATATTTGGCGTTAAATGCGTTGCGGCAAGTTGGATATCGCAACACAGCTACTGCAGTGGCTGAACTTGTAGATAATTCGATCGAGGCTGAGGCAAAAAAGATAACTATTATCACCCTATCAGCCAGAGAACCTGTCGCGAAGCGCACCGTCTATCGCGTTCAAAAAATAGCAGTTTTGGACGATGGGAAGGGGATGACGCCGGACGATTTGGGACGTTGCTTGTCGCTTGGCTGGGGTACGAGACTTGATACCCGAGAAGGGCTAGGCCGTTTTGGCTTTGGCCTTAAAGGATCGTCTTTGTCGCAAGCAGAGCTTGTCGAAGTATACTCTTGGAAAAAAGACGGTGAGATTTACAAAACTTACCTTGATCTCCCCGAGATAAAGGAGGGCGCACAACAATTTCTCAAAAGCGTTGAAAAGGCGGAGCTTCCCAAGGAAGTAGTCGAGGCGGCGGGCGGAAAGATTGCAAGCAGTGGCACGCTGGTTGTGTGGTCTAAGCTAGACGGAGTGGATTTTAAACGCCCAGCAACGCTCTTTTCCAGAATGCAAGAAGAGCTCTGTCGAATTTATCGACACTTTCTAGATGACAACGATGACTATGGTAAAAGACGGGACGTCAGATTGGTCGACTACGGCCTTGACGATAATAAAATCGAAGCATCTCATGAATTGAGGCCAAATGATCCTTTGTATCTACTGGAGCCATCGAGCTGCCCAGATAGTGGCGGGAAAGCTACAAATGTAGAGTTTGAGAAACCATATGTGATTCCCGTTGAGTATGAGCCGGGGCAATTCTCTGAGGTTGAGGTTCGGCTGAGTATGGCCAAGCCTGAGACGCAAGCCAAAGGCCAAAATAGCGACCTTTCTAAACACTATGCTCGGAACCAAGGGATTTCCTTCGTGCGAGCTGGCCGCGAAATTGACTTTGGGGCATTTGGCTTCGTTGCCAACGATACTCGGGAGCGTTGGTGGGGGGTCGAAGTCCGTTTTGATCCAATAATTGATGAATTGTTCGGTGTTACTAATAACAAGCAGTCCATACGAGGTCTCAAGAAGCTTGATCCTAAGCATGATGCCGAGCAACTCGATGCTTTGAAGGAAGCGGCAGAGGATCCCGAGAATTCAGGTCACTTCAAATCCAAGCTCCTACTCGACTTAAATCATAACCTCAATGTCAAGATCTCTGAGATGCGGAATCTGATCACTACTCGAAATAAGGGTAGTTCCTCCAATGTTTCCGACCCAGGACCTGATCCTGTATCTAAAAAAGTTAATAGGGACGTCGCGGAGGATCACACTGAAACCTCTTCTGACAAAGAAGCTGAGGCTAAGTCAGAACAGCAGAAGCTAGCAGAACGTACCAAATATGTTCTGGATACTCGCCCAGAGTTGTCAAACGAAGACGCTGAAGCATTTGCAAAGGCGACCATCGACTACAAGGTTGACCTGAACAAGGGTAGTTGGCCCGGCACTATGTTCTTAGACGTTCAGTTCGTAGCAAATGCAGCGGTTGGAGTTATCAACACCCGTTCCCCATATTATGAGAAATTATGGCAGCACGTAGAAGATTCAGGCGATGATCGAGCGCTCAGTGCACTTGAAGTTTACACGATGGCTTATGTGCGTACTGAAGATGAGTTCAGGAAAACCTTAGATGGTGAAACTTTTGAAAAGTTCCGTGACCGTTGGGGCTACTGGGTGTCAAAGCTCTTAGATAATATTGACGAGTAGAATGCTTCTCTTAGAAACTGGTGCTTTTCGAAAAGAACTTGCGGATGCTTTGTCCTCAGCGGAGCAAGAAGTAATAGTTCTTAGCGCATTTATTAAGCTCGATGCGCTTAAATGGCTCATTGAGACAAGTAATACCAGCAACCTTAAGATCGTAGCCCGTTGGCAGCCATCAGATTTGGCAGCTGGAGCTTCCGATCTGGAATGCTTTTATCTCTGTGATGAGGCTAATATCCCATTCGGGATTTCTCAGAACCTGCATGGAAAAGTCTATGTCGTAGATTCTAAGATATTCATTGGTAGCGCCAATCTAACTTCGAAGGGGATGTCGCTTTCGCATTGTGAGAACGACGAGTTCGGAACTGGATTCGAATACGGTCAGACTGAAACGATCAAAGTTCGGGGCTATCTCGCTTCCGTAAACTGGCTTAATGTCAAAACTGTCGAATTGATGGCTAACTTCTTGAGAAGCTTAGGCGGCAACACGGATGTGCAGTCGAATGAGTGGCCCCAAGAAATTTCTGAAAAACTTGGTTCTCAACCCTTCGGTGTCTGGTACCACGATCTTCCAATGTGCAGCCCAGAACAATTGTTTGCGCAGACGGCTGAAACCGCGGCAATGGAACACGATCTCGATTGCTTTCAAACCACTAAAGGCGTGGGCGAAGACGTACTGTTGAAGGGATTTTTGTCGTCGCAAATTTGCTTTTGGCTTAAAGCACAATTGCATGAGTTCGGCGAACTATCGTTTGGGAAGGTCACCTGGCTGTTTCACAATCAGATCCTTGATGATCCGATGCCCTACAGAAAAACCATCAAAGAAGGCATAGCAAATCTGTTCGAATGGGCGAGTTTATGCGAAGCAGCATTTACGGTTAGCCGACCGAGACATAGTCAAGTTATCCGCGCAGTCTAGTTTCATTCGAGCACATCCAGTGGATACACTGGATTAACTAGCCGGATGTGTCCCGCCATGTGCAGTTGTTGGTTGACCACGTGAATTCGGCTGTGTAGCGAATGTCTCCTTTGACGGGCCGCACTGCGGCATCGCTGAGGGTCGATCAATGTCGGGAATGGGCCGATCTAAACCACGCCCCCATTCTTAGGCGAGCAACCATGTTGCGGCTTGCGATGCCTTGGCGGCGGCGGCGAAGATCGCCTTCTTGTCGTTCTTCAACACTGCCAGCCAGTTCTTGATGTAGCAGGCATGATCATCACGCGGTTCTGGCGAGATACCGAGATCGGCACAAAGGAAAGCCGCGCCAAGTTCAGCGATAAGCTCTTCAATCGCGTAGGCTTCATTGCCAAAGCGCTCTGATAAATCGCGGTCGAGCCGTTTCTTTGCACCTGACCAGTGCACGAGCTCGTGGCTCAGGGTCGAATAGAAGGCCTCAGCAGGTGTGGTCGTATCGGTGCCAGTAAAGCGACGGCGTTCGGGCATGTGGATCGTATCCGTCGAGGGGATGAAGCAAGCCCGCTGCCCGCCCTCTTCGATCTTTGCGCCCGTCGCTGCGGCGAAATTCTCGGCGCGTTTAATCGGGTCAAATGCGGGTTCTTCCGGAAGCTCTTCTGTCTTGATTTCGAAACCTTCTACCTGGGCGGCGTTGAAAACGCGGCTCGCACGGGCAATCCTGCGTTCACCAACCTCGGTTTCTCCGGTCTGCTCATTCACGTCTTCGACTTCAAAGGATTTGTAAAAGATGACGAGCGAGGATTTTTCGCCCTTGCGGATTTGGCAGTCCTTCTCCTGCCACTGGCGATACGTGCCCCAGACATTAGAAGGAAACTCGGCTGCTAGGGCGGACACCCAAAGGCTTACGATATTGATACCGTTATATGGGTTCTTTGAAGCGACGTTGACAGGACGCGCAAATCCGCCGCCGTTGTTTTTGATCCAGGGAAGCCGAAAATCTCCGGCAGTTTCGATCGCATCGACAATGCGGTTGGTGATCTCCTGATGGACATCAAATTTCTGTTTGGTGCGGGACATGGTTTTTCTCTTCTTCGCCTTTTGAAAGCCGCAACCATTGCGGCCTGATGGCGACCGAAGAGGCAGGGACAAACAGCCTTTGCACCCCAAAGGGGCGGGCGAAGCGAAAAGACGGCGTATGCCGTTGCCAGGGCTGGGGGGCTCTGCCAGGGCTGCCGTTAAGAAGGCTGTGATGGTGAGGATCAAAGATTTGGCGAAAGGAAGATGACTGCTCGCACCAGCTTTTTAGAATATGGCCATGATCAGGGAATAAGCGTTAGCATTGTCACTTGATGCGAGAGGTCGTCGAACGAGAAACTCCGAGAACACGGGCAATCTCGGCGTTGTCCTGACCCTTGCGGCGCGGCTTCAAAGCCACATCGCGCTGATAGGTCGAAAGCTTTGGGGGTCTACCCATCCGCCTGCCTGCACGTCTGGCACCTTCGCGGCCTTCGGCTGTCCGTTCCGCAATCAAGGATCGCTCGAACCTGCAAGCCCGCCCAGAACAGTGAGAATGAGTTTGCCGGTTGCCGTGGTCGTGTCCGCCCAGGAATCCGTGAGCGGCTTCAACTTCGCGCCCCTGGTTTCGATCGTGTGAACGATATCCAGAAGATCGCGTGTTGACCATGCAAGCTGATCAAGCCGCGTCACGATCAGCACATCGCCATCGGTTAGGACTTCGAGGGCTTTCTTCTACTCGGGACGGTCTGACCTTGCCCACTGGACCTGTCGCGCTTTAGTGCCGCTCCATGAACTCATTTAAGCGGCTCTTCTTTCAAAAGCCAAGGGGCTTTTCCAGCCGAGTGCCGAGTGTCTTCGGCGAGGATTGTAGAAACCATTAATGTATTCAAAGATCGCCAGCTCAGCAGCACGGCGTGTGTGCCACGGGTGCCGCCAGATTAGTTCTGCTTTTATGGTCTTGAAGAAGGTTTCCATTGCAGCATTGTCATAACAATTACCTTTACCGCTCATCGAAGTATTGAACCCGTGTTGGCGTAGGCGTTTCTGATAATCGTGCGAACAATATTGGCTGCCGCGATCTGAATGATGGATGCACCCTCTGGGCGGTTTGCGCAAAGCCACAGCCATATCCAATGCCCTGATTGCAAGACCGCGTTTCATTCGGTTGCTGACAGCCCAACCGATGACGCGTCGCGAATGCAAGTCCAGAACCGCGGCCAGATACAACCACCCCTCTTGGGTCCAGACATAGCTAATATCGACAACCCACTTCTGGTTAGGCTTTTCTGCGTAGAAGTTCCGATTCAGCAGGCTAGGTGCGATGTTGAACTTGTGGTTGCTGTCTGTTGTAACCTTATGTTTACGGGTTCTGATCACCGATATGTTGTTTTGGCGCATCAAACGGCCGACACGGCGGTGCCCGACGTCCAGGCCAATCTCTTTCAACTCTTCGGTCATCCGTGGCCGACCATAGCTTTGCAGGCTCAAGTGATGTTGCTCTCGAATGTGGGCTAGCAATACCATGTCTTCACGTTGACGCCGACTGATTGGGCGGGATCGATAAGCTCTAAACCCACGCGGGCTGACATTCATAATTTGGCACAACCGTTCTGTCGGCAGCATAGCCCTATTTTCTTCGACAAACTTAAACCTCATAGCTTTTGGCTTGCGAAGAACTGTGTTGCCTTTTTTAGCACCTCCCTCTCCTCTCGTAGCAGTCTGTTTTCTTTGCGAAGTTTGGCGTTTTCACGCTCTAGATCAGATTGAGCGGTTGGCTTTTCAGGATTCTTCTGGTCGTGCTGTATCCACTTACTCAATGTCGAAAACCCGATACCAAAATCAGCCGCTACCTGCTTTCGTGTCAGGCCGCTTGTCAGCGCAACCCGAACCGCTTCCTGTCTAAATTCTGCTGTGCGTTTCGTTCCCATAGTCGTTCTCCTTTTGCGCATAATACGCGGTTAAAGGAGCGGCACAATTCCGCGACAGGTCCATTCAGCCTGATGATTGGCTTATCGCAAACGTCCGCCACCGGACGCTCACATGCGATGGTCTTACCCTGTCCAGTTCCTTAGAAGCCCCACGGGCTGGAACTGACGGCTTTTGAAGCTTCCTTCTAAGCCTGACAGGCTAACTATACCTCGAAATTTCGCGCCGATTCAACTTCCTTAGCGGCTTGCACTTTTCGTTTCGGTCGCGCGCGCCGGACGTTGACCAGTGATGTGTCGATCATGTCCTTTAGATGTGCCGCGTAGTGTTTCTCGATCATCTCGACGCTGGTACGGCAATTCTTGGCGACCTGGTAAATGTCTGCGCCTTCCAGAAGGCGGAAACAGATATAGCTATGTCTTAGGCTGTAGGCCGTGCGGGCCTTGTCGTTGCGATCAAATTTCAGTTTTGCATCCATCAGGATGCCGTTGAACATCTTCTTGAACTCGTTCGGGAACAGCCGGTCGGTTGGCTTCGGCATATTCAATCGAGCGTTACCCAATGCGTCGTCCAACTCCCTCACGATTGGCCGCTCTCGATCACGCAAGCGTTCGAATGGCAACACCGCGCCAGGCATGGACTTGCAGTAGCCAACACCACGTTTGCCGCGCACCTCGATCTCCAGAATTCGGTCCCCAGAATAATCGTCCGCAACAATTTCCACATCGCGGAATTCCAGGTGCTTAACCTCGTCGGGGCGAAGTCCGGTATTCGCCATGAAGAGCACAAAATCATGCAGTTGCTCAGCATGCCATTTGAAGCGTCGGTTTTTCGGTCTAGCTGCGTTGGCACGTGTCGCCTTGTAAAGTTGCTCATATTCTTTCGGTGAGAACCAAGGTCTGTGCTCGACCTTGCTTTGCCGCCGGTAAGGATCGGACAGGTCAGGCACGTTCTCCAACCAACGATGACGCTGGGCAGTCTTGAGCACCATGCTCAAAGTCACAACCTCGTTGTGAATGGTATTTCGGGCAGGCGGCTTCCAGGGCCTTGG
This sequence comes from Paracoccaceae bacterium, assembly GCA_965224795.1. Taxonomy (GTDB): domain Bacteria; phylum Pseudomonadota; class Alphaproteobacteria; order Rhodobacterales; family Rhodobacteraceae; genus NVTR01. The sequence goes on from CBDDAE010000001.1 coordinate 1,286,388, forward strand.
TTCCGCTTCCCTATTTTTTATCTTGAGTTTGCCGACTCCCTTTACGTTGGTGGTTTTGATTTCTAGTTCAGATTTATCGGCCTGTTTCGGCTCTGTCATCCGATGGACGCGGAATTTCTGAACCGCGCCGGACGTGATTTCGTTTACGGACATCTTGCCAAAGAAGGGCATCAAATGGAGTCGAATACGGTCCTTATGCCCTTGCACCCATTTTGGGCTGCGACGTCCTTGGGTGATGGCTTCGTATTCCACCTCGAACTCTTTCGCTGCTTGAGCAAAAGTTTTGCCAGTCGGCAATTCGCCATGACGGCCCTTGTCCCTCAATGTCAGATACCAGTCTTCGGAAAACTCCTTTGCAAGTTGCAGGCTTTCCTGCTTGGTCGAGGTTCGCCAGTTTCGACCGGCCAAGTAAGAGGAACACTGCCAAAAGCGGCTGTTTTCACGCTGGTAGAGGTGCACTTTGCCGCCAAAAATCGAATGACTCTTCATGATTCCACGCCATATTTGATGCTGTGTCGGGAAGTGTGTGAAAATGTGTAAGACATGTGCAAGGCTAGCAGGGCCCTGTGGGGCCTGTCAAAACTATGCCTAAGTGATTGATTTAATTGGTTGCGGGGGTAGGATTTGAACCTACGACCTTCAGGTTATGAGCCTGACGAGCTACCGGGCTGCTCCACCCCGCGACAGAGTTGGTTGTCTAGGCCTTTCGGTGGGGGGACTCAAGGGGGATTCTTTGGGATTTGGAAGTATTTTCGAATGGTTAATTCTGGGGCGAGAATCCGGGAAACAGGCGAGAAGATTAAACTCTTTAATGAGATATAGAGGCCTTGTTTAAACTCTTTAAACAGTTTTTCGGGGGGTGAATCCGTCCGGACCGCCTAAATTTTTAGCGTTCGGGCTGTTCATGGGGTTTTAACCGTCTTGTAAACGATCTGGGGTGAGCGGCGTCTTGGAAATGGTCCGGGGGACCATTTCAGCCGCGAACGGGCGGAGCCCCAGGCATGTGGCGGCAGGCGGTTTTTGGGAGTGGTGGGTTGGCACGCACCCTTCGCTTGCCGCTGGAATGACGGCTCACTTGCAAACAGCACCAAAAACCGAAAGTATAGTCGTGATTTTTTGAGTTTGAGAATTTTTCGGTACAGGGAGACTGAACCCATGAAGTCCTTTTTGAAAATGATCTGTCTCAGTATTGCGTGCGTTGTTGCAGCATCACCCACGTTATCCGGCCCAAAGCGATCTGGGTACGACAACTTCTCCAGCCCAAATCGGCATCAGTTTTCAATGGTAACTGCACCTCACCCCGTGCGATACGGAAGAAGATCTGAACGGTACGAACTTCGCCAGGGCGACTGCGGGCACGACGATTGTGGCAACCACAGATTGCGCTCTGAGCTGGCGTTGAGAGCAAACAAAGTTAGAGCCCGCTTCAACAAAGACATCTGGTACGGATGGAGTTTCTACAATCAAAGTATACCTAGTTTTTCAAGTAATGAAATTATTTGGCCAACATTCGGGCAGTGGAAAATGGGGGGACCCACGTTTTCTATTATCAGCCTCATTCAACAAAATCGAGGCAATCGGAACTGGCGACGGTGCAGTGCAAGATTTTGCGCGAAGAATTTAGCGGACCCAAATGGCGACGTTTATCTAAATATGGAAGACATCGCAAAGGTAGTTCCTAAGGACGCTTCAACCAATTGGCTCAATGTTTGCAGACTGTTCAGTATGTCCGAAAATCGAGGGAAGTGGGTTGATATCGTGATCAACACTAATTTTTCAACCGGGGGTGATGGGTATGTCTTTGTCTGGATTAACGGTCAAAAACGGTGCGAATATCACGGGGTAGTCGTCGTCGAGCGTAACCACACCTATTATCGTGGTCCGAACCACAGGCGGGGAATATTCGTTCGAAATACTGAAAATTGGGAGGCTGCGCATCCGGGCATCGCAATACCGACTCTGATCGCATATTTTGACGAATTTAGGGTGGGAAAATCCCGTCAGGAAGTTGATATAAGAATGATTGAAGCGCGGGGAGGGAGGGCTGTCGATTGAGCGGTCTATGTTTGAAGCTTCTACAAAAGGTCTGTTGGCAAATATGAAGCCAAATTTCTCACTCCTTTAGTCAGGATAAAGCCATGAAAAAGAACTGTTTTTTCAGAATATTTGGTGCAGTGCTCTTTCTATTTTCTTTCACCGGATCGTTGTTGGCAGATGGTGGTTTAAACTTTCGTAGCAGTGCAGTCCGCGAAAATTTGTTTGGCGTTGGTTGGAAGCATGGCTTTGAGACATCTTCGCTTCCTGGTCGGGTTACTGTCGATTCGAATGCCGACCGGGTACGCAGCGGCGAGACATCTATTCGCATGCAGATACTGCCCAAGGACTGCGGCTGGACTGTTCACCGTGATAGTGGAGAATGGAACGACTGCTTGTGGGGAAATGAACGCGTCGACATTCTGGCAACGAACCCTTTGTCTGGAAAACAGTTCTATGCCGTTAGCATGATGTTAAGTTCTGATTTCTCAAAGCTCCCGGGACAAACACGCTATATGAGCTCCGATATTAACCTTTTCCAATGGTACCAGTTAGACAGCGGAGCTTGCTTTAACCTGCAATACAACACGCGGCGAAAGCGTTTGAATATTGATGTCAGATGTCCAAACGCGGTTTACGACCACCAAGGGGCAAGGAAAAACAGGATTGAATTATCCGGCCCAGTCTACGATCGATGGCATGAGTTTGTGGTGTTTGCCAACTGGCGTGCAGATGACAAAGGAGTGTTTAGAGTTCTGCACAACGGAAATTTAGTCATGAACTACGCTGGGCCAACAATTGCAAAAGCTGGGCAAAACAAAGTTAACGAAGCAGCGTTTATTTATCGATATGGTTCTAAAGATGAACCAGCATGGACGTTCTATCGGACACCTTCGACTGTGTGGTTTGACGACATAATCCGAGCCCGCTCGCTGACCAAAATCGAAAGGCGATACAGGTTCGATCGCGCTAGTTTGGGCTTTCGTTAGAATTTTTCTATGTCCCATCGGGTTGGCCCGTTTGATTGTGCCCCAATGAAAGCTACCGCGCTTGTCAGAATGGCAAACCTCAATAACAACAGTACGCCCAATTTCGGGTGCCGCCAGCATTCTTTGGCTCAGGATCCGGAAAATGGCCAAAAAAATTCCAGCCCACAAAAAAACCGCCCCAAAGGGCGGCTCATTCAGTATCTAACATCGCGTCGAGAGATACATCCAGTTTCTTACTAGGTTTGGCGGTGACCTACTCTCCCACGCCTTAAGACGCAGTACCATCGGCGCAACAGTGCTTAACTGCCGAGTTCGGGATGGGATCGGGTGTTTCACTTGCGCTATGACCACCAAACCGAGAAAGAAACCAGATTCATATTTGGCCTACCGCCCGGAGGGCTACTTGAGGCCAGATAATCCCGCAATTACCGAAGCAAGAGCGAGAAACATCAGTTTGCATCTGACGATGCGAATTCAAGTCAGTAAAATTGTATTCGTGGTGTAGTAATTGCTTTGATCTGTATTAGCTAAAACCTAGCTTTTACTGGATCAAATCAAGCCTATCGGACAATTAGTACCAGTCAACTGAACGCGTTGCCGCGCTTACATCTCTGGCCTATCGACGAGGTGGTCTACCTCGGTCCTCAGGGATACCTTGTTTCGAGGGGGGCTTCCCGCTTAGATGCCTTCAGCGGTTATCCTTTCCAATCATAGCTACCCAGCACTGCCATTGGCATGACAACTGGTCCACCAGTGGATTGTTCACCCCGGTCCTCTCGTACTAGGGGCAACTCCTCTCAAGTATCCTACACCCACGGCAGATAGGGACCGAACTGTCTCACGACGTTCTAAACCCAGCTCACGTACCTCTTTAAACGGCGAACAGCCGTACCCTTGGGACCTGCTCCAGCCCCAGGATGAGATGAGCCGACATCGAGGTGCCAAACGGTGCCGTCGATATGGACTCTTGGGCACCATCAGCCTGTTATCCCCGGCGTACCTTTTATCCGTTGAGCGATGGCCCTTCCACTCGGGACCACCGGATCACTATGGCCGTCTTTCGACTCTGCTCGACTTGTCAGTCTCGCAGTCAGGCTGGCTTCTGCCATTGCACTCAACGAGCGATTTCCGACCGCTCTGAGCCAACCTTCGCGCGCCTCCGTTACAATTTAGGAGGCGACCGCCCCAGTCAAACTACCCGCCATACAGGGTCCCGGATCCAGATAATGGACCGCGGTTAGACATCAAGCAGAATGAGGGTGGTATCTCACGGGAGGCTCCCCATGAACTGGCGTCCATGGTTCAAAGCCCACCACCTATCCTGCACAAATTGTGCCTGATGCCAATGTAAAGCTGTAGTAAAGGTGCACGGGGTCTTTCCGTCTAACCGCGGGAAGCCGGCATCTTGACCGGCAATTCAATTTCGCTGAGTCGATGTTGGAGACAGCGGGGAAGTCGTTACGCCATTCGTGCAGGTCGGAACTTACCCGACAAGGAATTTCGCTACCTTAGGACCGTTATAGTTACGGCCGCCGTTTACCTGGGCTTCATTTCGGTGCTTGCACACCTCCATTTAACCTTCAGGCACCGGGCAGGCGTCAGACCCTATACGTCGTCTTGCGACTTCGCAGAGCCCTGTGTTTTTAGTAAACAGTCGCCACCCCCTGGTTTGTGCCCCCAGTCAATACTTGCGTAGAAACTGGGCCTCCTTCTCGCGAACTTACGGAGGTAATTTGCCGAGTTCCTTCAACATCGTTCTCTCAAGCGCCTTGGTATTCTCTACCTGTCCACCTGTGTCGGTTTAGGGTACGATCTAGCGGAAGAGCTATTTCCAGGAACCTCTTAGCAGCCCATTCAATCCAATAAGGATGAACTACCTTCGAGATCCGTCACTACTTCCTGGCCCACGAATATTAACGTGGTTCCCATCGACTACGCCTTTCGGCCTCGCCTTAGGGGTCGGCTTACCCTGTTCAGATTAACTTTAAACAGGAACCCTTGGACTTTCGGCGACAGAGTCTCTCACTCTGTTTGTCGCTACTCATGTCATCATTCTCACTAGTGATCACTCCACGGGATCGCTCACGCGCCCGCTTCACAGTAAACTCCGATCCTCCGCAGCACCCGAAGGTGCTAAAGAGGAATGGAATTATATCACACTACGCTCTGCTACCATGCACTATGTGCATCCTAAACTTCGGCTCATGGCTTGAGCCCCGGTACATTTTCGCCGCAAGACAACTTATCTAGACCAGTGAGCTGTTACGCTATCTTTAAAAGATGGCTGCTTCTAAGCCAACTTCCTGGTTGTTTTGGTCGTCTCACCTGCTTTACCACTTAGCCATGAATTAGGGGCCTTAGTTGTAGGTCAGGGTTGTTTCCCTCTCGACTACGGACGTTAGCACCCGCAGTCTGTCTGCCGTATATTACTCCTCGGTATTCGGAGTTTGGTTAGGATCAGTAAGACGGTGAGTCCCCGTTACCCATCCAGTGCTCTACCCCCGAGGGTATTCGTACGACGCTCTACCTAAATAGATTTCGCAGAGAACCAGCTATCTCCGAGTTTGATTGGCCTTTCACCCCTAGGCACAATTCATCCCGACCTTTTTCAACAGGTGTGGGTTCGGTCCTCCAGTGCATGTTACTGCACCTTCAACCTGATCATGCCTAGATCACTCGGTTTCGGGTCTGATCCGTCTAACTCATTCGCCCTATTAAGACTCGCTTTCGCTGCGCCTACACCTAACGGCTTAAGCTTGCTAGACAGACCAAGTCGATGACCCATTATACAAAAGGTACGCCGTCACCCCTCAAGGGGGCTCCGACTGCTTGTAGGCGTCCGGTTTCAGAAACTGTTTCACTCCCCTCGTCGGGGTGCTTTTCACCTTTCCCTCACGGTACTGGTTCACTATCGGTCAGTAAGGAGTACTTAGCCTTAGAGGGTGGTCCCCCCATGTTCAGACAGAATTTCACGTGTTCCGCCCTACTTAATACGTCTGATCATGCTTCCAATACGGGGCTGTCACCCACTATGGCCAACCTTTCCAGGTTGTTCTTGTCACATTCACAGCTCGGCTGGTCCCCGTTCGC
>CBDDAE010000001.1:1297500-2074999 GCA_965224795.1 Paracoccaceae bacterium
AGCATGACTGATGTTGAGATCTCTCTGGTTGTCGACACTTCTGGTTCCATGGGCGGAACTTCTGTAAGCGGCGACACTAAAATTAACGATCTGAAAGTCGCTGCCAAAGAATTTGCATATCTGATGCAATGCGATCCAGATGCTGAAAAGCCGTATGATGGCGTGTGTACTGTAGTTCCAAATTCCGTTTCAATTTCGCTGGTGCCTTATAACGAACAAGTCCTGTTGGGTGAAAACCTGATCCAGCAGTTCAACACAACGGAAGAGCATACCCAATCCAGCTGCATTGATTTTTCAGCGGCTGACTATGCCAACACAGCTGTAGAATTGGACCCATTGGTGATCAATGCCGCAAACCTGGCTGATCCAACGCCAAATCTGCGCCGCAGTGCAACGATTGATCCTTGGGGCTCGTCGGTTGCTGCCGTTGACTGGAGACGGACATGTAGCCCCTATTCCCAGCGCGCTGTTTCAGCCTATGAGAACAGTTACCAGGATTTGGAAACTTCAATCGACGCTCTGTATGCCAGCGGCTACACATCCATTGAACTGGGCATGAAATGGGGTTCTGCCCTGCTGGACCCAGCGTTTCGTCCGGGTGTTAAAAACCTTTCCGAAAACCTTGGTGTGGTACATTCCAGCTTTATTGGACGTCCCTTCAACTACAATCAGCCCAGCACTAAGAAAGTAATTGTGTTGATGACAGATGGTAAAAACACAACTCAGCATATTGTACGCGACAATTTCCGCGATGGCCCGTCACCTTTCTTTCGCAACACCGAAGCCGGTGCCCACTTTGGACATGTTTCGGTCTATGACGCGGTAAATGATGATTACTTCTGGGTCGACCACAATACGCATAGCGCCACAATGGATGGCGACGCAAATGCCGCGGTTCTTACTTACCCAGAGTTTTGGGATGACTACACTTGGGACTATTATGAAGTAGCCGCAGCCGATGCTTCCCTACCCGTTGCAGTAGATGAAGTATTCAATGCTGAGAAAGACACCCGGCTGGCAACAATGTGCGATGCGGCCAAAGCTCAGGGCGTCACAGTTTATACAATGGGATTTGAAACCTCAGCAGCTTCATCGCTGGTTATGCAATCTTGCGCTTCAACTCAGTCACATCACTTCGACGTTGACGGTACTGATATTTCAGCGGCCTTCCAAGCAATCGCCCGCAATATCAATTCGCTTCGTCTAACCCATTGATCGCTGACTAAGTACGTTAGCTGGTCCATGATCCCTCGGGCCCGGTTAAGATACTAAAACAGTAATCATACAGCGGCAGTTCCATCACTTGGTGGGGCTGCCGTCGGGTTTTCAGGCAGCTGTTAACTTGCGCCCACGGCGGATTTGGATTTGCGAAACTTAAGCCTAAGCACCAACAGCACCACAATCACCAGCAGATACAGCATCGGTTCAACCTGCCAACCCTTACGAAGCCAGACAAAATGCACCCCCCCCAGCAAGACCGCCGGATAGGTCAGCAGGTGCAGTTTGCGCCAGACCAAGGGGCCAAGCCTGCGCAGGGATCGGTTGTTAGATGTGATCGCCAACGGGACCAGCGCGGCGAAACCAGCCATGCCGATGGTGATATAGGGACGTTTGACAATGTCTTTCCAGACGGCACCAATGTCTTGCACATCCAGAAACATCCAGACGGCCAGATGGACCGAAACATAGAAGAACACCATCAGCCCCAGTGCGCGGCGATATTTGATCAGGTTGATCTTGGTGTAATTGCGCAAAGGCGTGATCGCCAGCACCACGATGAACAGTTGCAGGGCAAAGCGGCCCAGTTCATGTTCCAGTGCTTTGATCGGTTCCGCACCCAGCCCGCCGGTCAGACCCTGATAAAAATCCCAGACCCCCGGTAACACACCAAGTATATAGATCGGCCAAGCAGGCACCCGGCGCAGGGCGCCGTTGATGGATTGGGCAATTGTCATCGGGATTCTCCTTAGGTGCAACAACTGTCGCCGGCCTGAATTGGCGGGCAAGGGTTGGTGCCGTAACTACAATAGACGCAGCAGTCGCCTTTGAGGGGTTTCAGCATCGCGCCACAGCCGGTGCACTCATAGAACCACTGGCAAGCGTCGGTTGGCATGGTTTCGGCTTTGGCGTGACTGCATTGCGGGCAAGTTATGGTTGAATTCAGGTCGGTCACATCAAGACCTTAAAAGAACTTTGCCAGATCCATGCCAGCATACATGTCGGCGACCTGTTCACCGTAGCCGTTGAAAATGTCGGTCGGTACCCGTTTTGAAAATAGCCCGCCGCCAATGGGGCGTTCGGTTGCCTGACTCCACCTTGGGTGGTCCACATCCGGGTTCACATTGCTGAAAAACCCGTACTCCCGCGCATTTTGCTGCTGCCAGGTGTTTAGCGGCTCTTTGTCCACCAGCGAAATACGCACAATGGATTTGATCGACTTAAAGCCATATTTCCACGGTACCACCAAACGCAACGGCGCGCCGTTTTGTTTGGGCATTTCTTCGCCATACAGCCCGGTCGCCAGAATGGTCAGTGGGTTCATAGCTTCGTCCAGCCGCAGGCCTTCCACATAGGGCCATTGCAGCAAGGCGCGCTTTTGCGCAAACATTTCTTCCGGGCGTACAAGGGTTTCAAACTGAACATGAGTAGCACCACTTTGTACGCCGACCCGGTTCAACAGGTTTGACAATTCAAAGCCAACCCACGGGATCACCGCCGACCAGCCTTCAACACAGCGCAACCGGTAAATACGTTCTTCCATGGTGGCCCCACCGATGACATCAGCCAGATCGTAATCGCCGGGATTATCCACCATGCCGTCAATCTTTACCGACCAGGGATCGGTGGTCAGCACATGGGCATTTTTGCCGGGATCGGCCTTATCGGTGCCAAATTCATAGAAATTATTGTAGGTGGTGATGTCTTTCAGCGAATTGGGTTCCATATCCGTTGAATACTGGCTGGGCACCGTGGCGATCTTGGCAAAAGCCGGGCCAGCAATCCCCATAGCAACCGCAGATGCCATCAATTGGCGGCGGTTCATATAGTCGGCCTTTGGGGTAACGGCCGAATATTTCAGTGTGTTTTTCCAACGGGGTGACATTGTTCGCTCCTGTAATTTCGCCTTACCATTCCCTATTTGGGTCGCCAAAGATATCCAAACCAAGTCTTTTCACGACATTGTTGGATTTTGAAATGTTGGCGGGACGGTAGGGTTTGACATTGCTTGGTCGCATTGGTCAGGTGTCAGAACAGTAAATTTGGGAAAAATCGCATGAAAACTGCACTTGTAACTGGCGCTGCGCGCGGCATCGGGCTGGCGACCACGAAACTGTTTCTGAAACAGGGCTGGCAGGTAGCAATGATTGACCGGGATGAGCCGGAACTGAAACGGGCGATTGCCGGGTTAAACGGTGCATTGTTCTTCCCCTGCGATGTATCGCAGCCCGATCAGGTAGGGCCAATGATCGCGGATGTATTGCAGGCCTGCGGCGGCATCGACGCCTTGATTAACAACGCCGGAGTGGCCGATTTTGGCCCGATTGAAGACACCGATTTCGCTCGCTGGCGCACCGTCATGGAAACCAATCTTGATGGCGTGTTTCTGTGCAGCCAGGCCGCCACCCCTGCCCTAAAGGCATCCAAAGGGGCGATTGTGAACATCGCGTCTATTTCCGGCCTGCGCGCATCCACCTTGCGGGTGGCTTACGGCACGTCCAAAGCCGCTGTGCGTCAGTTGACCCTGCAACAGGCGGCTGAACTGGGCGAATACGGTATCCGCGCCAATTGCGTGGCCCCCGGTCCGGTGCGCACCAAACTGGCAATGGCAGTGCATAGTCAGGAAATTATTGACGCCTATCACGACGCTATACCGTTGAACCGGTATGGCACAGAAATCGAAATTGCCGAGGTGATTGTGTTTTTGTGCTCTGACAAAGCCAGCTATGTCACCGGCCAGACCATCTCCGTGGATGGCGGGTTTGAGGCAACCGGCGTCGGGTTGCCTGCATTGCGCGATTGATCAGGCGTTGTTTGGGTTTGCCGCACGGAATGCAGAACGGTTGTCGTCAATATAAGCTTGCAGGGCTGCCAGCGGATCAAGTTCACTAATTTCTGCGTCAAGATCTGCAAATTTCGGACTAAGGCGTTTCATCAGGCTCTGGCGACTGCCCAGATCAAACGGTGGCGAACCACCGGCACGCAGGGCAGCACCGGACAGGGTAAGGGCAGCTTTACCGGCGCCAATTCTGCGCAGGCCCTTTTGGGCGGCTTCCCATAACATACCGGTGGAATTGTAGAAAAACTGCCAATGGCCGCCATTTTGTACGTCACTGACATACCACATAATCGCGTGTGCCGCCTGTTGCTCATCGGAAAACCGCGCAACTGAGGCACGGTATTCGGCTTCTCCTTCAGCAATATTCATAGCGTCATTCAGCGGGCGAATCGCGTCCCAAAGATCAGCGTTTTCCTGTGCAGGTTCAGCGGCGGCCGTTATTGGTTTGGCGATGCGCGCCAACGCAGACGGTGTTTGAACAACAAATCCTGGCATAATTTTTAACCCCGAGGCTTTAGTTTGGTTGCAGATTACCTAGGGTTAATCAGCAAAATGGGCGCAATTGCGACCAGCACGTGCAAAGAAAAAGCCCGGCAGATTTAATCTGAAAAGAGATTTCTGGAAACCACGCACATAGTCAGCCAACCACAAATGATTTGCAAACCGCGCCATCAGCGTGCCGGTGTGTTTGAAAACCCATTGCCGAATAGTAAGCCAGACCATCGGCATTTTTGGCACCTATAAACGCCTCAATCGCCGGGATGTTCGCGTTTTCAGCCGCGTCACAGGTTGCCGCAAACAGCCGGGTACCAACACCCTGACGGGCCGCATCTGGGCTAATGTGGGTGCCGATAAACCCCCAGCCTGCCGGCGCGCCATAGGGGTTATCTTTATGCATCAACCTAAGCGATTGCAGCCCCAGAATTTGCCCGTCATCGCCTTGGGCGACAAAGCAGTCAATGCGATCAGGGTGGGCGATATATTGGGCCATCACAAAATCCATATCACTTGCGCTGGTACACTTACCGGCCAGCACAAGCGCTTGTAGAACAGCGCTCATGCCAGTCGCGTCACCTGTTTTTGCAGATCGGATAATCACCCTGAACCCCCAATTAATGCACCGTCGCCTCATCCGGTTTAGGGCGGTTGCTGGACGCCACCCGATCGCCGATCGATAAACCATCCGGCCCGGCATTAACGATGATCCGGTCGCCATCCACCACATCTCCAGCCAACAGCATTTCCGCCAGCATGTCCTGCAAGCTGCGCTGGATCACACGTTTCAAGGGGCGTGCGCCAAACACCGGGTCATAGCCTTCATCGGCCAGCCAGGTTTTAGCAGCCTCATCCAGTTCCAGCGAAATGCCACGCGCCGCCAGCCGTTTGGACAGCAGCCCCAACTGGATATCAACGATGCCGTCCATGTCCGGGCGCGAAAGCCGATCAAAGATGATGGTTTCATCCAGCCGGTTCAAAAATTCAGGGCGGAAATGGGCGCGCACGGCATCCATCACATCGCGCTTGGCATCGGATGCATTGGCGTCTTCCGGCAGCTGGCTTAGCGCCTGCGCCCCCAGATTTGACGTCAGGATAATCAGCGTCTGCTTGAAATCCACCGTGCGCCCTTGCCCGTCGGTCAACACGCCATCATCCAGAACCTGCAACAACACGTTAAACACGTCAGGATGCGCCTTTTCGACCTCGTCAAACAGCACCACCTGATAGGGGCGACGCCGCACCGCTTCGGTCAACACGCCGCCTTCGTCATAACCCACATAACCGGGGGGTGCCCCGATCAGGCGCGCAACCGCATGCTTTTCCATGAACTCGGACATATCAATGCGCACCATGGCGCTGTCGTCATCAAACAGGAACTCGGCGACCGCTTTGGTCAGCTCGGTCTTGCCCACACCGGTTGGCCCCAGAAACAGAAACGATCCCAGTGGTCGGTTTTCGTCATTCAACCCGGCGCGCGCGCGGCGCACCGCATTGGCCACGGATGTTACTGCCGCCCGCTGGCCAATCACCCGGTGCCCGATTTCATCTTCCATACGCAACAGCTTTTCACGCTCACCCTCCAGCATCCGCGACGTTGGGATACCAGTCCAGCGTTCCACAACTTGCGCAATTTGCTCGGGGCCAACCGCATCTTCGACCAGCTTGCTGTTTTCGGCGTCTTTGGCATCGGCCAGCTTTTTCTCAAGCCCCGGGATCACGCCGTATGACAATTCCCCCGCCTTACCCAGATCACCGTCACGCTTGGCCTGATCCAGCAATGCGCGCGCCTGATCCAGATGTTCCGTCAGCTCACGTGTGCCTTCCAGCTTGTCACGCTCTGCCTGCCATTGGGCGGTCATTGCAGCCGATTTTTGCTGCAAGTCACCCAGTTCTTTTTCCAACTTGTCCAGCCTTTTGACCGATGCCTTGTCGTCTTCCTTCTTCAACGCCTCAGCCTCGATCTGCTTTTGCAGAATATCGCGGTCCAGCGCGTCCAGTTCCTCGGGTTTGCTGTCAACTTCCATGCGCAACCGGCTGGCGGCTTCGTCCATCAGATCAATGGCTTTGTCCGGCAAAAACCGATCAGTGATATAGCGGTGGCTAAGGGTCGCCGCCGACACAAGGGCGCTATCGCGGATCTGTACGCCGTGGTGCAGTTCGTATTTTTCCTTGATGCCGCGCAATATACTGACGGTATCTTCAACCGTCGGTTCTGCCACCACAACGGGTTGAAAACGCCGGGCCAATGCCGCGTCTTTTTCCACATGTTTGCGGTATTCATCCAGCGTTGTGGCACCCACACAGTGCAATTCGCCCCGCGCCAAGGCAGGTTTCAGCAGGTTGGACGCATCCATTGCGCCATCCGCCTTACCAGCGCCAACCAGCGTGTGCATTTCGTCAATGAACAGAATGATTTCACCAGCGGCCGTGGTGACTTCGTTCAACACCGCCTTCAGCCGCTCTTCAAACTCACCGCGGTATTTGGCACCGGCAATCAGCGCACCCATATCCAGCGACATCAGCTTTTTATTGGCCAGGCTTTCCGGCACATCACCGTTAACAATACGCAACGCCAACCCTTCGGCAATCGCGGTTTTACCCACGCCGGGTTCACCGATCAAAACCGGATTATTCTTGGTGCGCCGTGACAACACCTGCATGGTGCGGCGGATTTCTTCGTCGCGGCCAATAATCGGATCAATCTTACCGTCGCGTGCAGCCTGGGTCAGGTCCTGAGCGTATTTTTTCAACGCTTCATAACTATCCTCAGCCCCGGCACTGTCCGCCGTGCGGCCCTTGCGCACATCATTGATCGCTGAATTCAGTTTCTGCGCCGTTACCCCGGCCCCGTCCAACGCCTCACGCGCCTTGGATTTCACCATTGCCAGCGCCATCAAAACCCGCTCAACCGGCACAAAACTATCGCCGGCCTTATTAGCAATCTTTTCCGCTTCAATCAGCACCTTGGATGTCTGCTGATCCATATAGACCTGCGCCGCGTCACCGCTGACCTTAGACATCTTGCCAAGGGCACCATCCACAGCCTCAACCACAGCTTTGGGGTCACCACCGGCAGCCGCAATCAGATTGCTGGCCAGCTCCTGATCATCATCCATCAATGCTTTTAATAAATGTTCCGGCGCGAGCCTTTGGTGATCTTCGCGCATCGCAATAGTCTGGGCAGCCTGCAAAAAACCCTTGGACCGATCGGTGAACTTTTCCATGTCCATCGGTATTCTCCTATCCATAAGCGCCCGTCCAACAGGATGCCCACATTCGCAGCACATCCATAACCGGGCCTTAACGAACAAATGGGGTTCAAGAACTCCAAAATCAAGGTCGCGCCACTACTTCTTTTGTTCAGAAATACTCCCGCCGCAGGCACACCCGAGCCCGCTTGGGCGAGACAAAATAATGGCCCAAAGGGCCGCAATCTGCTAGTATAAACAAAAGGGGCTCAGATATGCGTTCACTTGACGAGATCCGCGCACGAACACCAAAGTCTGAAATCTTCCGCCGACAGCTCTTACACGCCTTGCTCGCAACCCTGTTGACCTATGGGGCGTTGTGGTTATTTCGCCAACCGTCATCACGCTATCTTAATCTTGGCCCCTACGTATTTTTCCTGGCGGCCATTGCCATCGCTCTTTTCCATCAGATCCTTGTGGCCATCGTATTCCGTTTGCAATTGCACCTGGACCTTATGGTGCGAATGTTTGGCAAATACGCCCTGATAATCTGGGGGATCATTTTTCTGCCATTGCTGGTTCTGCGCCCTACCCTGGTCCTGATAGCCGGACTCACCGTCACCAAAGAATTGCTACCCATCGCGCCAATGTATTACCTGCCCGTCGGGGCAATCCTGCTGATCCCGGCGATCTGGGGTATGCATTCGGTCATTAAGTACTTCACTATCCCCCGCGCGCTTGGCGGGGATCATTTCTATGACCGCTACGCCAACATGCCCATGGTGCGCGAAGGCATTTTCAAATATTCTTCCAATGCCATGTACACCTTTGTTTTCATCGGCTTCTGGGCCATCGCCATTCTGACTAATTCATGGAATGCACTGGTGCTGGCTGCGTTCAATCACGCCTATATCTGGGTGCATATGTATTGCACCGAAGACCCGGATATGCGGATCATCTACGCCGACGACTGATCCAGAACCAGCTGCAACGCCCGCCCGCGTGCCCGCAACGACGCCGCCCTATCGTCCAACGCCGCCGACACCAACTCGCGCGCCTCGGCCAGCAACCCGCGATCCACCAGCGCCAGCCGCACAAATGCGTCCAGCGCCCAGACCCTCACCAGAATTTTCGGATGCGCCAGCAACCCGCGAATGGCAAAACCCTGCGCCATCGCCGCCTCTGGCGCATGTTGCACCGATTGCAGTAAATGCAGACGCGCCTCCCAGTGTGGCGCGGCCCCCAGAGCCTCAAACACCCGGTGCAAATCCAGCGCCCCGGCCCGGTCATCCTCCAGCAAAGCCTTGACCACCCATGTCGCCGCAACCGCCTGCGTACCATGGCACAGCTCAGCCAACAGCGCGCCGTCCCGATCATCAAACACAGCCACCACATCGCGCAGGGGCGCGGTCAGTTTGCCATCAAATTCGGCGAGGGCACGGGCAAGCTCCATACCCCACTTTGCCCGGTATCACCCGCAATCACCAGCCCCGGACGCGGCCCTACTGACGCGCCCGTACCCGATTATTCCGCGCGTTATGTTCCAACTCCACCATGCCCAGCACCTCCATCACCGGCGCCAGATAATTGGCAAACCGGCCACGATATCCCTTTCGCAGCCCGTAATAGCCACCCACCGGATTGCCCGCATCCCGCGCCCAGCCTTCTAGCGTTCCGTCCTTTAC
Organism: Paracoccaceae bacterium; assembly: GCA_965224795.1. Classification (GTDB taxonomy): domain Bacteria; phylum Pseudomonadota; class Alphaproteobacteria; order Rhodobacterales; family Rhodobacteraceae; genus NVTR01. The sequence continues at coordinate 1,306,929 of CBDDAE010000001.1, forward strand.
CGGCTTGCCCTCATCGGCATTGCCAAGCTCCATCCAATCGCCATGATCCGCCAACATCGCCGCCGCATCATCCAGCCCGCGCAAATGATAGGACAGCTTGGTTTTGCCCACCTGAATGACCACCACCGGCACCTCGGCACCCTCATCCTTCCACGCATGAAATTCCGATGAACCGGGCGGAGTCTTCAAAATCCAGGGGTCATCCTTTGTGCCGTTTCCATAAATTACCATATTCATTCCTGTTCCTCCGCTTTGGTTTTCAACGCATCGCCGAACCTGTCAAACAGCGGTTGCAGATCCGGCATTGATTTGGTGATCAGGCCCGCCATCGGCCCGGTGAATTCTTCGCGCATGTGAAAATCGGTGCCGCTCTGGTTGGGCGTCAGTGTAAAGCGACGCTGGCCCTTGAACAGCCCAAACGGCATGCCGCCACGCCATAGCATTTCACGCGGTGCCTCAAACACCGCCACCTTTAACGCAAATGCGCGTTTGGGGTCCGCCTTTGACCACAGCTTGACCTTGCCACCGGCGCTTATGTCGCCCTCAATTTTCAGTATCGCAAAATCACCGGCCAGCAGCGCCGCCTTATCGGTCAGGATCGCCCATATACGGTCGGCGGGGGCGTTAATTCTACGTCGCACTTCAAAATATTTCATCACTTTTCCCTTGCTTGACCTGATCTGCCTAGCGCCCCTAATATGACATCTACTGTCATATATGGATGACCCCAAAATGCGTGCTGCCCGGCTGTTACAAATCCTGCTGATCCTGCAAAACCGCGGTCGGCAAACCAGCGCCAAACTGGCCGCGGAACTAGAGGTCACGCCCCGCACCATCCTGCGCGATGTGGATGCCATGACCGAGGCCGGGCTGCCGATCATCGTGCATCAGGGCAATCAGGGCGGCATTGAACTGGGCTTCAATTACCGCACCCGCCTGACCGGGCTGGCCCAGGATGAGGCCGAAGCGATCGGCATAATCCTTGCCACCCCCAGCCCCATGGCCGATGCGGTCGGCCTGTCCCACGCCGCGACGCAAGCCCGCGCCAAACTGATCGAAAGCTTCCCCGACCGGGTACGCCACACGGCGCAGCAGGCGATGCAACAATTCCGCACAGTGGATCAAACCCCGCCCGAAACCGACCCCCGCGTGCCCGCTATAGCCATTGCCATTCGCGGCCAAAAGGTGATCACCATTAACGCCCGCCTGACCCGTGCCCAGGTGCTGCACCCGGTGGCGCTGATTGCGTCACCAACGGGGTGGGAAATTGAGGATGCCAAATCGGGTGAAAGGTACGCGCTGGACGCTTGCGGCGATATCAACATCTCGGCGCATGAGTTTAGTGTTTAGGCCGCTTAAGCGCCAGTACTAACCCCAAATTCATACGCGCAAAACTGGGTATATTGCACGGTCACATCGCCACCTTTGATTTGCAATACACCATAGGCCGGGGCCTCCTGCGCTGGCGCGAAACCCTCCCAATCCCAATCCGGTCGCGGCGGTGGTGCCTGATACAGCACCGAACGCATGGTGGCGTAAGGCACCCCGTTGATCACGCCTGTAACGGGCCGATGCACATGGCCGATGAACAGGTGTTTTAATTGCGGGTGCATAGCGATCAGTTCCAGAAATTCGCCCCCCTGCTCCAGCATTATTTCATCTTGCCGAGGCAACCCCAGTGGCATCGGCGGATGATGCATGAAAATATAGGTGGGCATTTGCGAATTGGCGCTTAGCAAATCCTGCAACCAGCCCATACGTTCAGCGCAAAATTCACCCGCTCCGGAACCGGGCTTTAACGTGTCCAGAAACACATAAAGCCCGCCGTCAACCTGCCGGTAATATTGCCAGTGATCCGGCATGGCCCCCTTGGGGCGCGGGAACACCTGCGCCAGTTGCGCCCGGTCATCATGATTGCCGACCATCAACAGGTAATCAATCCCCAGCCCGGCCAGCTGCTGTTCAAGTGCGCGGTAATCATCAGCATTGCCTTCATTCACCAGATCACCGGAAATGACGCAGAAATCGGCATCCTGATAGTGCTGCCGTATGTGGTCCACCGCTGCCTGCAGCCGCACCTTTGGGTCATGCCCCGCCACCAGCCTGTCACCGGCCAGAAAATGCAAATCGGACATCCAGATCAGTTTCGTCATCGCCAGCCCCTGCCCATTTGCAACCACCTTGCCACGCCAAGGGCACCAACGTAAGACACCCCAACCAAATGGGGGCCAAATGTCAAAAGACCAACTGATCGTCGCACTGGATGTGCCGGATGCGCTGGCCGGGCTAAAGCTGGTGGAAACCCTTGGCGAAACTGTGGAATTCTACAAAATTGGCCTTGGCATGCTGACCGGCGGCGGGCTGGCGCTGGCCAATGAGCTGAAACAGGAACACGGCAAGCGCATTTTCCTAGACATGAAGTTGTTTGATATCGGGGCCACGGTGGAAAAAGCCGTGCGCGGATTGGCGCAGTTTGATCTGGATTTCCTGACCGTGCATGGTGATCCGCACGTGGTGCGCGCGGCCCGTGAAGGGGCGGCCAACACTGACATGAAAATCCTTGCCGTCACCATCCTGACATCGCTGGACCGTGCCGATCTGGATGCCGCCCAAATCAAAGACGGGTTGATCCCCGATTTGGCAATCGAGCGTGCTGGCCGCGCCTTTGACGCCGGTGCCGATGGCATCATTTCCAGCCCGCAAGAGGCCGCGATGATCCGCGCCCTGCCTGAAGCCGAAGGGCGTTTGATCGTCACCCCCGGCGTGCGCCCCTTCGGGTCTGATCCGGGCGACCAGAAACGTATCGCCACCCCGGCACAGGCAATCAAAGACGGCGCGGACCATGTGGTTGTAGGTCGCCCAGTTTGGCAATCTCCCGACCCGCGGGGTGCGGCGCAGGCGATACAGGCCGAACTGGCATCACCACAGGCGATGCGCCCAAATCGCCAGGCCTAACCCCGGGCGCTGAATTCACGACAATTTTCATTTTGTGCTAGCATTAGGCATGCAGGATCATTTTGTCCTGTCTGAATGTACTTTATTTTCAAAGGAAAAGTCTAATGGCCAAAGAACAAATCCAGATTGGCGCTCAACAAAAAGACAGGAATGAACTGGTTTCGTCTTACCTTGAAGTCAGAAAGTTCATCGGGTTCATTGGAATCAGCTTGCCCATTTTTCTGCTGCTGTTCAGCGTCATCGCGGATGGCACCGGTCCCAAGGATTCCATCAGTGCCTATTATTATTCCGGAGGCCGTGAAATTTTGGTGGGCAGCTTGTTTGCTATTGGCGTTTTTCTGTTTTCCTACAAAGGCTTTGACAAGGACAAACGCAAGCCGACCGATAAATTCGTCTCACGTATGGCTGCAATCGGCGCCATTGGCATCGCCTTTTCACCAATGGACTGGGCCAAATCCGGTTCCACCATTGAACCTGTCTGTACCTGGCTACAATGCAGCCTGACGACGGATGTAACCAAATACCTGCACGGCGCATTTGCCATCATGTTCTTTGGCAGTCTGGCAACGTTCTGTCTGGTCAATTTCCAACGCTGCGAGAAAGACACGACACCTGACGAAGACAAACAGTTTCGAAACTTTCTGTTCCGCATATTGGGATACGTGATCGTTGTTTGCACAGTGGCTTTTATCGTCGGGTCCCAGCTGCGTATTGGCGGCTCATTCGTGTTCTGGGCTGAAGCTATTGCGGTAATCGCCTTTGGCCTGTCCTGGATTATTAAAGGCGAAGCAATCAAAGGCTCAATTGAACGCTACTTGGCAAAACGGCAAGAAAACCAGTCTAGCCGATAATCAGTCGTTGCCGCGTGATTTTGGGCAGACGTTTGATTTCGCCTTCAACTTCCATGTTCAGTTTGACCGAAGTGGTGTGCCAGCCGACCGATCCAAGCCGCGCCAACTGATCCCCACTTAGCCGGGCTTTCACCTCATCAGGGAGGTTCTTGAAGGGTAATCCTTGCACCCCAGCGACCTTGATCGCCGACAGGACAGCCGCGCGCACAGCATCATATTTCCTGGTTGGAATATTGGTTGTGCCGCTCCGCCCGGTGGCTGGCGTCCGGCAGACGGTTTTAGGCTCCTCCGGCATATCTTAACCCCTTCCCTGACCCATCAATTGTGATCGTTGATGTCCTTTTTCCAGATTTTCACCTGCCCCTTGCGCATGCCAAATATCTGACGCAATGCCACCCATGCCAGCAGGGATACCACGGCAAAGACAAGGATCATCACCGGCAGCGATGTGCCAAGAACGCCCATGGCCACCAATACGCCCACCAGCAGCGCCCCGATGGAAAAACCCAGCAGCACAAAAGCCGGGGCGATCACTTCCAGCACGCCCAATGCGATGCCGCCAACAATCCAGACCCACCATTCCTGCCACAACATTATTTACGTCCTTTCAACATTTTGAACGCCTCGCCAAAGGCATCCAGCGCCGCTGTAGGCATAACGATTGTCTGCTTGCCCTCACCTGCCCCCATGGCTGTCAGCGCCTCAACTTGTTTCAACGCCACCTGATACTGCGCAGCCTCCAGCCCATTCGCGGCAATCGCCTTGGCCACAGCTTCGGTAGCATAAGCCTCGGCATCCGCCGAAATCCGGCGCGCTTTGGCCATTTGCTCGGCGGCATACAGTTCCGCATCAGCATTCAGCTCCACACTCCGCTTGGTACCTTCGGCCTCGGTCACCTGCGCACGCCTCGCCCGTTCAGCATTCAACTGCTGCAACATGGCTTCGCGCGTGGCCTGATCCAGATTCACATCCAAAATCTCCGCCCGCGTCACTTCGATACCCCAGTCATCCACGGCATTGGCCACCTGATCCTGAATTTTGGCAATCAGTTCCTGACGGTTCGACTGAACCTCATCCAGTTCCATTTCACCAATCCCGGCACGCACAATACCCGCCACCGTGGTTGAAATCGCCGCATCCACGTCACGAATACGGTAAACCGTCTTTTCCGGCTCAAGAATGCGGTAAAATACGCTGGTTTCTACAGACACCAACACGTTGTCCGACGTAATGGCATCCTGAGAATGCGACGGCAACTGACGTTCCAACACCGAAACCTTATGGCGCACGCGGTCCAGAAACGGCACAATAAAGTTTATTCCAGGCCCTAAAACAGCCCGCAAACGACCAAAGCGTTCAACCACGAATTTCTCGGATTGCGGCACGATGCGCACCCCCAGAAAGACCAAAAGGATGATAAATCCGGCAAGCGCCAGAAAAACTGCGTTTGATCCGACAAAATCAGCTATTAGTTGCTCAATATCCACTGTTCGTCCCCTTATTTATTTCTTGTTATAAATCACTATATGGGGGGTAAATCATGAAATTTAAAGGTCTTACACCTAAATATGCCCTGTGTGTGTCGCGAATGCCTTAACCAATTTGACACCGGCGCGCGCTGCCCCGCTTGCCGAAGTCCGCGCGTTATTGTGCATGAAGAACTGTTTGATTTGTCCATCGCACATATAGATTGCGATGCGTTTTATGCCTCGGTCGAAAAGCGCGACAATCCGGAACTGGCTGACAAGCCGGTAATCATCGGCGGTGGTCGTCGCGGAGTGGTGTCCACCGCCTGCTATATCGCCCGCATTAAGGGGGTGCATTCGGCGATGCCGATGTTTCAGGCGTTGAAACTCTGCCCAGAGGCTGTGGTGGTGCGCCCGCGCATGGACGCCTATGTTGAAGCGTCAAAAGCCATCCGAAAAATGATGGATGAACTAACCCCCTCCGTCGAACCCCTGTCACTGGATGAAGCCTTCATGGATCTGACCGGCACCGAAAAACTACATGGCCGCCCACCGGCGGTAATGCTGGCGCGCCTGATCAAACGTATGAATGATGAACTGGGCCTGACCGGGTCCATCGGGCTGAGCCATAACAAATTTCTGGCCAAAGTGGCGTCAGACCTGGACAAACCGCGGGGCTTTTCCATTATCGGCAAGGCTGAAACCGTTGAATTCCTGCGTCCCAAACCCGTTAGTCTGATCTGGGGCGTCGGGCAGGTTTCCAAACAGGCGCTGGAAAAGGCCGGCATCCGCACATTCGACGACCTGCTCAGATGGGAACGCAAAGACCTGGGTGCGCGGTTTGGATCAATGGGTGATCGGCTGTACTTTCTGGCCCGTGGTCAGGACAGGCGCCGGATTTCACCCAATGCGCCGATGAAATCCATTTCCAACGAAACCACGTTTTTTGATGACACGTCCAGCACCGACATTCTGGATGGCCATATATGGCGGCTGTCTGAAAAGGTGTCAGACCGCGCCAAGGCACGCAATATAGCCGGGCGGGTAGTAACCCTGAAACTGAAGCGCGCCAATCACAGCCTAATTTCGCGTCGCCTTAGTTTGCGCGATCCAACTCAGTTGGCCGACCGCATTTACCGAACCGCACGTGACCTGTTTGATCAGGTTGGCGATCAGGGGCCCTACCGTTTGCTAGGTGTCGGGATCAGCGATCTTGTGGATGATGACAAGGCTGACCTGTCTGGTGATCTGCTGGATCCGGGGGCCAGTAAACGCTCTGACACCGAGCGCGCAACGGACAAAATCCGCGATAAATATGGCGCTGATGCAATCCGCAAAGGGCGCGCCTTACGCTGACAGGATAGGCTTCATCTTTCCAAAAATATCCCCGCCGGAGGCATTTTACCCTATTCAGGCCTATTCGGCTGCCAACTGAATGTTGCGTCGTTCAATCGTCGTTAATTCGGCAATAACACCGGTCAGTATGGCCTTGAGCTGGTCAAAATTCTCATTCGGCTGGATGGTTCTTTCGTCCATATAAAGCGACCGGTCAATTTCAATTTGCACAACATGCTGGTTTCGCGACGGGCGGCCATAATGCTGGGCCACAAAGGCACCGGCAAAAGGCGCATTTCTCACCACCGATAGACCCGCATCCACCAATGCCGCTTCGATATAATCAACAGTTTCTGGATCGGCAGAAGCACCAAACCTGTCGCCCAATACAACGTCGGGACAGCCTGATCGGCCGTGTTTCATGGATGAAATCGCTTCATGGGGCATGGAATGGCAGTCAATCAGGATTGATTTTCCAAACAGTTCATAATTTTTTCGCAACAACGCTTGTAGGCAATCATGGTAAGGTTGCCAAATCTCATCCAGTCTCTGTTCAACTTCTGCCCGGCTAATTTTGCCGCTATAAATCGATTTACCGTTGGCCACCACTCTGGGAACAACCCCAAGACCCGATGATATCCTAGGATTGCTGGACGGTTTCCTGACCCCTTGAACCAATGCCGGATCCAATTCGTCCGATGCCCGGTTCAGGTCAAGATAAGCGCGCGGTTTTTGTGCGGCCAGTAGTGGTGCGCCAAATCGCGGCGCCGCGGCGAACAAAACATCGACAAAGGCATCTTCCGATGACCTGATTTCACGTTCGCTCAGCACTGTCTGCGACAAAAACGCCGCTGAATACTGGCGTCCGCTATGGGGCGACGCAAACACGATACAGGTGTTGCGATCCCTTGGCAGCGTCAGTTTATAGGCATTGGCTGGCATTGATGCTCCTTTACACTCTCCATATAGCGGGAAACTTAAGCTTATCAAAACCCCTTGAAAGCATCTGCGACTCCTTTTATAGACCCACAGACCGGCGCGGGACCCATCCCGCGTCTTGTTTGTTTGGGGAAATCCGAACAATCAGGGCATAGGGTTCTTGCTTCGTCGGGCGTATAGCTCAGCGGTAGAGCACTTCGGTGACATCGAAGGGGTCACAGGTTCGAAACCTGTTACGCCCACCATAGCCCAAAGTAGGGCAAAACAGTTTTAGCGGCGCGTCAGCGTCGACAGAAGGACACGGGATCATGAAGGTCAGAAACTCGCTTCGTTCGCTCAAGAACCGGCACCGTGATTGCCGGATTGTGCGCCGTAAGGGCCGCGTCTATGTGATCAACAAGACGCAGCGCCGGTTTAAGGCCCGTCAGGGCTAGAACAACCTGCATATGTATTAGAAAAGCCGTTGGAATTTCCGGCGGCTTTTTTTATTGCTTGAATTGGTAAAACCTAAGGGACCAGTTTGCGCAGCTCCGCCACCAACTGTTCCAGTTCCCCTACTGTATTGTAGTAATGCGGCGCTACCCGCAGCACTGTCGGCAAGCCACGCGAATCCCCATCAAGCGGCGTGCTGGCCGGGCTGGACGTACCAATGACAATCCCCTTTTCCAGCAAGGTTGCCGCAGTTTTTTCCGGGTCCAAACCTTCAATGGTGAAACTGACAATTGCACAGGTTTCGTTGCCAATATCGCGCAAAGTACAGCTTGGAATTTGCGTCAGCATATCGCGTAGAGTTTCGGCCAGCCCGCGGGACCGGGTTTGAATTTCGGCCAATCCCAGTGACAATGCATAATCAACTGCCGCCCCTAGCCCCGCCCGCAAAGCATAGGAATTTTCCCAATTCTCAAACCGGCGGGCATCGTCGCGCAGATTATAGTTATCTTTGCCCACTACGGTCGCAGCATACAGGTCCAGCATCACGGGATCGGTTTGGGCTATTCGGTCTTCGCGAATGAACAGAAAACCTGTCCCCCTTGGCCCACGCAAAAATTTGCGCCCAGTGGCCGACAAAAAATCACAACCCAGTTTTTTTACATCCACAGGCATTTGCCCCACCGCCTGGCAGGCATCCAGCAGGTAAGGAATACCATGGGCGCGCGCAACTTTTCCCACTGCGGCCGCTGGGTTTACAAGGCCACCATTGGTTGGAACCCAGGTAATTGCGATCAGCGCCACCCGTTCGTCAACCATCGCTTCTAACGCCGCGATATCAATCGCCCCTGCCGCGTCACTGGGGATCACTTCAACCAAAATGCCATCGCGTTTTGCCCGGTGCAGTAGCGCAATGTAATTGGCAGCATACTCAGCTTCGCAGGTCAAAACCCGGTCACCAGGTTTGAACACTTGCGCATAGAACGCCTGACACCAGGCCACTGTCGCATTTTCCTGCAGCGCTATTTCATGGGGCTTAGCACCGATCAGCCGCGCAACGCTGTTATAAACCGCTTCCAGCTGATCGATTTGGCTGTTCTTGGCTTCATAGCCACCGATTTGCGCCTCCAGCAGCGTGTGGTTGATCACCGTATCAATCACCGGCTGTGGCATTAGCCCTGAACCACAGGCTAGCAAATGCGTACTATGGGACACGCCAGGTGTCTCGGCGCGCAGTTTCTCAACGTCCAAACCCATAGCTGTTTTTACTTTGCTGCCAGCAGGCGCACTATTGTGGCTTGGGTCACATACCCCGACACCGGCACATCCGCTGCACGCTGGAACTGACGTACCGCCCGGCGCGTATTGTCATCAATATTACCATCAACCCGGCCCGGTTTGAAACCAAGGGCAGCAAGCTTCTGTTCTACCAATATCCGTGTGATTGGGCTGCCCAAAACACTACGTTCCTCTGCGACAGTGGCGGGATTGACCTGAACCTGTTCTAGCGCGGCCAATCTTTCGCGTGCCGAGTCAGCAAAAACACCGCCCGGGTGATTGTTCAGAAAGTTGCGATAAGCATCTGCCGTTGCAGATTCCTGCGCCACGTCCCATGCATTGCCTTCAACGATTTCAGCCGTGCGACGGCGTTGTTCGTCATAGATCTGCAATCGGCCCAGTGCGATTTCACTATACAGGCCATCCGGGTATTTCTTGACATAAGCACGCAATCCGGCTTCGCCGCCATCACGCCCGGTATTGCGCCAGTATTCCGCATCGCGGCGTTCCTGTTCCAGACGCCTTATCCGCGCCTGTTCTTCCAGCTCGGCCCCGCGAACCGACGCTGCTCCTTCTAGCGCCGATATCTGGCGTTCGGTCAGAAATCCGTTCGCCGGATAGCCTTCTGACCGCTGCCAAGCCGCCACTGCTTTGCGCGATCCGGGGCCAAATATCCCATCGACACCACGGGTATCAAAATCTAGCAATGTCAGGTTGCGCTGAATATCGCGCCGCGCATTGCGGCCCAGTCTAAGCGCCAGTTCCGCGTCTTTTGCCCGCTCTGCTGGCGATTTGTTCAAGTTTGCCACCATGCCCAGGGCTTGGGCTACAAACTGACCGTTTGGATACCGGTTTAGATACGCTGAAAGCCCATCAATTGTTCCCCCCAGTTTAGCATTTTCCCAAACCAGCAATTCCAGATCATCCACTGGTACCGCCGGATTAGCCGTTGTGGGTACGTTTTGCTGCACAGGTAAAAACGCCACTGTGCGGGACAAAAACCCAAAACCTGTCACCCCGCGCGGCGCATTTTCGGCCGCAGATAATGTTGTTGTACCCGGCACCAGCAGCGCATCTTGCACCAGTGACACCAGCCTGCCGGTGCGCCCTGTAAACACTGTTACTCCCTGGGCAATACCATTAGGCACATAGCCATAGTTCAGCCCGCCGCCCAATCTTTGCGGATTGCCCGGATCCCCCACAAGCAAAATCGCCGCACCTGCTTTTTCGCCCAACAAATCAATCACTGCACTGATCGGCAGCCCATAGGCACCGGCCAGCAATCCATCCTGACTTGGCGCATCAGTGGCCATGAACCAGCTTTCGCGGCTGGTGGTAAACACATGGCCGCTAAAAAACACCAAAACCCGCTCTGCGGCGTTGATTTCACTGCGAATTACCGGCGCCAGCCTCTCCATTGCGTTGCGGCTCATGTTGCGAATGGTACGTACTTCAAAACCCGCCTGCACAAGCGTAGCATTCAGCTCGGTTGCTGCGAAAGCATCACGTGCATCGGTAAAATTTTTGTAATCTTTATTGGCTATGACCAGCGCCAGATTGTCCGCAGCCAGCGTTTTACCGGCCATCAGGGCTAAGATAATCCCCACTAAAATGATGCGAATTGTCATATTAACCCCTTATTTCACTATTCAGTCGTATTGACGCTGGTCGTCGATCACCTTGCCATCATTGGGCAATTTACCCGGGCTGACAAGCTCAACCGCGCCTTTCAGCTTCAACACTGACGCGACGCTTGCTTCATATACGGCAATATCGGCCCCCGATGTTTCCAGTTTTACGGTCATCACATCCGCCTCACCCTTACGGCTTACCACCACCCGGGCTCGTGATACTTCCGGATGCCGCGCCACCAGTTCGGCCACCTGTTCCGGTCGCACGAACATACCCTTGATCTTGGTGGTCTGATCGGCCCGGCCCATCCAGCCCTTTATGCGCATATTGGTGCGCCCACAGGGGGACTGGCCCGGCAAAATGGCGCTAAGATCACCTGTGGCAAAGCGGATCAGCGGGTAATCCGGGTTCAGCGATGTCACAACAACCTCGCCCACTTCGCCCACGGGCACTGGATCACCGGTTCCGGGGCGCACGATTTCCACGATCACACCTTCATCGACAATCATGCCGTCCTGTGCCGGGCTTTCATAGGCGATGTTGCCCAGATCAGCGGTGGCATAGCATTGCAAACATTCAATCCCACGATCGGCGTATTCGGCCCGCAGGCTGGGAAACAGTGCACCGCCGCCCACAGCCGCCCGGCTGAATTTAAGCGCCATGCCCATTTCATCGGCCTTATCCAAAATCACCTTCAGATAATCCGGCGTCCCGGCATAGGCCGTACAACCCACATGTGCCGCCGCCTTGACCTGCATCTCGGTCTGCCCGGTGCCCGCAGGCAAAACCGTCGCCCCCACAGCCCGCGCCGCACTTTCAAACATCGCCCCGGCCGGGGTCAGATGGTAGGAAAAGCAATTCTGCACGGTATCATCCGCGCCAATTCCGCAAGCACGCAAGAACCGCCCCAAGCGCCACCAATCGGGGCTGCTGCCGCCCGGTTCATAAATCGGGCCGGGGGATTGGAACACATGGGTTATGTTAGCCACAGCCATAAATCCAAAGGTTGGCGTCTCGCTTTGCCATTTGCTCAATTCGGATTTTCGCAGCACTGAAATTTGCGGCAGATCAGTAATATTTTGAACCTTACCGCCGCCTGTCAGGCAAGAATTCCCAAATTCGTCAACCTGACGCAGTATTGCCAGCAATTCTTTGGTTTGCGCCGCTTCGCGTTCATCCGAACTGCGTGTTTCCTGATCGTCGAAAAACCCGGCGCTCACGCCAACCACCGCTTTCGCCGCCGATAAGACCGCACATCACGAAACGATTTGCGCCCCTCTTCCGATACGCCAAGGTAAAATTCTTTCACATCCGGGTTTTCCCGCAACTCATCCGCCGGCCCGTCCATCACCACACGCCCACTTTCCAGAATATAGCCGTAATGGGCAAAGCGCAGCGCCACATTGGTGTTCTGTTCGGCCAACAGGAACGACACGCCCTCGTCCTCGTTCAACCGTTTCACAATGCCAAATATTTCCTCAACCAATTGCGGCGCCAGCCCCATGGATGGTTCATCAAGCAGGATGGTTTCCGGCTTGCTGAGCAACGCCCGACCAATGGCGATCATCTGTTGTTCGCCGCCTGACGTATATCCCGCCAGGCTTTTGCGCCGCTCCTTCAACCGGGGAAAATACGAATAGACCAACTCAAGATCGGCGTCCACAGCCCCGCGTCGGTCGCGCCGCGTATAAGCCCCAGACATCAGGTTTTCCTCAACCGTCAGATGCTCAAAACAATGGCGCCCCTCCATCACCTGGATGACACCCATTTTTACCATATCCGCCGGGTCCATATGGCCAATACCCGCGCCGCGATATTCGATCGTGCCCTTGGTCACCTCACCACGTTCGCTGCGCAGCAGATTGGATATTGCTTTTAGCGTCGTTGATTTCCCGGCCCCGTTGCCGCCTAGCAGCGCGGTAATTCCGCCCTTGGGCACGCTTAGGCTAACACCCTTAAGCACCAAAATGACGTGATCATAAATCACCTCAATATTATTGACCTCAAGCAGGGTCTCTTTGGGTTTGGCGGCGTCCAGCATTCGATTTTTTCTTTGCAAAATACTTAAAAGAACCCCGGCGACCCTAAAGCCGCCGGGGATGTTATTTCAGATCAGTTACACCGCTCAGTGATGTTGTTTTCAGCCGCAAACGCTGCTGAATCCGCTGCAATCAAACCGCTAACAATATCAGCATCCGGTTCAATATAATCGGTGATCAGGCTCCAGGTTTTGGATGCCGCATCCCACTGCTGAACCGCCGCAAGGCCGTTACCGCCGTGATTTTCGCAAGACACCGAAAACGCCGGACCAAAGCCGGGCAACCCAAGGGCCGCCATCTTTTCATCTGACATTTCCAACGCTTCCATACCGTCGCGCATCATGGCTGCATCTATCTGTGCAACACCGTGGATACCCTGCGCCGTTTTCACAGCTTCAACAGCAAGCATCGCCGCGTAAAGCCCACGGTTATACAACACAGTCCCGGTCTGATCCCCGGCACCCGCCTTCATCCCCGTATCGTAAATATGGGTTTTCAGGTCGTCATATAGCGGGAAGTCATTGCCCGGCGCATGGATTGCCAAAGCTTTATAACCATTGGCCCCGTCACCGGCTGGCAACACATCATTTTCAGACGCAGACCACCAGACCCCGATGAAATGATCCATCGGATAGCGAATATTCACCGCTTCCTGTATGGCCGCCGGGTTCATCGCACCCCAGCCCCACATCAGCACGTAATCAGGCTTTTCACGCCGGATTTGCAGCCACTGTGATTTCTGGTCCTGCATGGTGGCACCTTCTACCGGCAGCAGGCTTACGTTAAAGCCGTGCTTTTCGGCCAGCGCATTCAGCGTTGGAATTGGTTCCTTGCCGTATGCCCCGTTCAAAAACAACAGCGCAATGGTCTTGCCATTCAGATCGCCGCCCTCTTGGTCCAGAATATGCTTTACCGCAACTGACGCACCGTTCCAGTAGTTGGTGGGATAGTTGAACACCCATTCAAACACCTTGCCGTTGGCCGCAGATGTACGCCCATAGCCCATGGAATGCACCGGGATGTTATCCACGCCGGTTTTCGGGATGATGTTATAGGTGATGCCGGTTGACAGCGGCTGATACAGCAGCGCGCCGGACCCCTTGGTGCTTTCATAGCATTCCACACCCTTTTCGGTGGAATAGCCGGTTTCGCATTCGATCACGTCGATCTTCACGCCGCCAACGCCGCCATCGCGTTCGTTGATCATGTTAAAGTAGTCCGCGTAGCCGTCGGCAAACGGAATACCGCCCGCCGCATAGGGGCCAGTGCGATAGCTAAGCGATGGGAACACAAGGTCCGCCAGCACCGGGCTTGCCGCCATTACGGCCGCCACGGCCATTGTTGCTAGTTTCAGTTTCATCGGTATTTTTCCTCCCTGGGTTATTATCCGATTTTCTTCGTCCGGCCCCACATTAATGCGGGAACGGCCATAGTCGTAATTTCTCTTTTGTAATGCGCCAAAGTCGTGCCAACCCGTGGGGTTCAACGATCAGAAAGATCACGATAAGCAGCCCCACTGACATCACTTCAACATGGGTCGCCAGATCGGTCGGCCAGCCCCACCAGCCGGTCAGAACATTCTTCATCAGAACCGGAAACAGCACCATAAACGCCGCCCCGGCGAAAGAGCCAAAGATCGATCCCAAGCCGCCGATAATCACCATGAACAAAAGCAAAAAACTTTTCTGAATGCTGAATGTATCCGCCACCTCAACCGCACCAAGATAGACGCTGAAAAACAGCGCCCCGGCGATGCCAATGAAAAAGCTGGATACCGCAAACGCACTTAGTTTCGCGCCCAGTGGATTGACCCCGATAATCTCGGCGGCAATATCCATATCCCGGATCGCCATCCATTTGCGCCCCACCGAACCGCGGGTCAGATTGCGCGCGATCAGCGCCAAGCCTGTCGCAAAGCTTAGGCAAAACAGGTATTTCACAGCCACACTTGCCGCCGGACCGGTGACCTGGAAACCAAAGCTGGTGCGGGGTGGCGAATTGATAATCCCGGTAGGGGAATAGTTAAAAAACCAACCCACTTTGTTGAACAACCAAACCAGAAAAAACTGCGCCGCCAGTGTCGCCACCGCCAGATAGAACCCCTTGATGCGCAAGGATGGCAGCCCAAACAACACGCCAACACCCGCCGTGATAAACCCGGCCAAAATAACATGAATGGCAAAATTCACATCTGGAAAACTGGTCATCAGCTTATAGCTTGCAAAGGCCCCCACCGCCATGAAACCACCGCTGCCAAGGCTGACCAATCCGGTATATCCGGTCAGTATATTCAGCCCCAGTGCCGCGATGGCGTAAATCAGGAACGGCAGCAAAACCGCGTTGGCCCAATAGTCGTTTATGATGAACGGCACCACCAGAAACGCCACAGCCATAAAGACGTAAAACGCCATGCGATCAAACCGGATCGGGAATGTTTGGCTGTCCTCTTTGTAGGACGCCGAAAAATCGCCTGCTTCACGGTAGATCATCGCTGCCCACCCTTCTTCTTTTCACAAATACCTCCGCCGGAGGCTTCAACATTTGCCAAACTCAAACCCTCTCAATTATCTTATCACCGAACAGCCCTTGCGGACGGAACACCAGAAACAACAGCGCCAGAACATAGGCGAACCAGTTCTCGGTGGCACCACCAATCAGCGGCCCGATGGAAAACTCAAACAGTTTTTCGCCCACTCCAATGATCAACCCGCCGACAATTGCTCCGGGGATCGACGTGAACCCGCCCAACATCAGAACCGGCAGCGCCTTTAGCGCGATCAGTGACAGTGAAAACTGTACCCCCGATTTCGCGCCCCACATCATGCCCGCCACCAGCGCCACAATGCCAGCAATCGACCAGACCAGCACCCAGATGAACCGCAGGCTAATCCCCACCGACAAGGCCGCCTGATGGTCATCCGCCACAGCCCGCAACGCGCGGCCCTGTTTGGTGTATTGAAAAAACAGCGTCAGCGTGATCACCAGTATCACCGCAATCACCGCCGCAACCATATCCAGCTTATCAATGAACAGCCCGTAGCCAAACCAGCCGAACGTCGTGGTTTCAACTGCGTCCGAAATTCCCTGCGGCAGACCGACATTCAGGATCTTAGTCTCAGATCCCCACATCAGATCGCCAAACCCTTCCAGAATAAACGCCAACCCGATGGTAGCCATGAACAGGATAATCTCGGGCTGGTTGACCAGATGTTTCAGCACAAACCGCTCAATGACAATCGCCAGTATGACCATAACCCCGATGGTCAGAATGATCGCCAGAACGGCAGGCACTTCCCAGCCAAATTCGTGGATATTGGTGCCAAATACCGCATTGATCAAATGGCTAAAGGGCACCTCCCCTTCCATGATCCCCACCAGCGTCAGCGCCGCAAACAGCGCCATCACCCCCTGGGCATAATTGAACACGCCACTGGCCTTGAAGATCAGCACAAATCCAAGGGCGACCAGCGAATATAGCACGCCGGCCATCAGCCCGTTCAACACCACTTCCATGGCGAAAGTAAAACTTCTCAGGCATCGGCGTTTTCCCCTTGAAAAATTGTCTGACGCAAGTCTGACAGAAGTCTGACGAAAGTCTGACACCCCAATTCAGTCATGACTGACCCCCAGATAGGCATCGATTACCGCCTGATTGTTGCGCACCTCGTCGGGTGTTCCGTCACCGATTTTGCGGCCATAATCCATCACAACCACCCGGTCAGACAGGTCCATGACCACGCCCATATCGTGTTCAATCAGGCAGATTGTGGTGCCAAATTCATCGTTCACATCCAGGATAAAGCGGCTCATGTCTTCCTTTTCTTCGACGTTCATTCCGGCCATTGGTTCGTCCAGCAACAGCAGTTTTGGCTCGGCCGCTAATGCGCGCGCCAGCTCAACCCGTTTCTTTAGTCCATAGGGCAAGCGCCCCACCGGGGTCTTCCTAATGCTTTGAATTTCAAGGAAATCTATGATCCGCTCAACTTTTTCGCGGTTCTCGAATTCTTCCTTTTGCGCCCGGCCCTGCCAAATCGCCTGGGCCCAAATGCCAGTTTTCATATGGGTCAGTCGCCCGGTCATGACGTTGTCCAAAACGCTCATGCCTTCAAACAGCGCGATGTTCTGGAACGTGCGGGCAATGCCCTGCTGGGCCACTTTGAAAGGCTTCATCGCCGGGCGTTTTGGGAACCGCTGAAACCAGACCTCGCCTTCTTGCGGGACATAGAACCCCGAAATGACGTTCAGCATAGATGATTTTCCGGCCCCATTTGGCCCGATGATCGCCCGGATTTCACCTTCCTGAATGTCGAAAGATATATCCTGAATAGCCACCACCCCGCCAAAGCGCAGCGTAATATTTTTCATCTCCATCAGCACCTTGCCAATTTCACGGCCATCAGCGGTGGTGTAGGCCTGCGGGCTTAGGTCGCTCATTCCGCCGCCACCATTTGCTCACCCACAACAGCCGCATCGCGGATTTCAAGCGTCGCTGAAATTGTCCCCTTGCGCCCGTCTTCATAGGTCACTTCGGTCTCGGTAAATTGCTGGGTTGATCCATCGTAAAGCGCAGTAATTAGATCTTTAAATTTATCTTCTACAATCACCCGGCGCACTTTGCGGGTGCGGGTCATTTCGCCGTCATCCGCGTCCAGTTCTTTGTGCAGGATCAGGAAGCGATGTATCTGGCAGCCCGATAGCATTTCGTCAGCCGCCACTGATTTGTTCACCTCTTCCACATGCTGCTGAATGGTGGCGTAAACCTGCGGATGCCCGGCCAGTTCCTGATAAGATGCATAGGCAATATTGTTGCGTTCAGCCCAGTTGCCTACCGCCGTCAGGTCGATATTGATGAAGGCAGTGCAATAATCCAAGCCATTGCCAAACACCACGACTTCCAGAATATTGGGGAAGAATTTTAGTTTGTTTTCAACGTATTTGGGGGCGAATAACCGCCCGTCCGACATTTTGCCAACGTCCTTAGCGCGGTCAATAATCCGCAAGTGCCCACTGCCCTCTTCGATAAATCCAGCGTCACCTGTGGCCACCCAACCGTCGGCATCTTTGGTTTCTGCGGTGCTTTTCGGGTTCTTGAAATATTCGACGAACACGCCGGGCGAGCGATAAAAAACTTCGCCATTTTCCGCGATCCGCAATTCAACCCCGGGGGACGGTACACCAACTGTATCGGCCCGAACTTCACCATCCGGTTGCTGGGTGATAAACACGCCTGCTTCTGTCTGGCCGTAAAGCTGTTTCAGGTTGATCCCAAGTGATCGGTAAAACGAAAATATTTCTGGGCCGATCGCCTCACCGGCAGTGTAGCCGACGCGCACTTTGGTAAAACCCAACGTGTTTTTCAGCGGGCCGTAGACAAACAGGTTGCCAAGTCCGTATTTTAAACGATCCCATGAGCCCACCGATTTGCCGTCTAAAATATCACCGCCAACCTTTTTGGCGTGTTCCATGAAGATTTTGAATAACCAGCGTTTAAACCGTCCGGCATCTTCCATGCGGATCATCACGTTAGTCAGTTGGGTTTCAAACACCCGAGGTGGGGCAAAATAATAGGTTGGGCCGATCTCGCGCAGATTGGTCATCATGGTTTCAGGCGATTCAGGGCAATTCACGCAAAACCCCGTCCAATAAGCCTGCCCGATGGAAAAAATGAAATCCCCGACCCATGCCATTGGCAGATAGGCCAAAACCTCATCCCCGGGATGCAGGTGATCAAACTCGGACGAATTTTTTGAGGTTTCGATAATATTGCGGTTGGACAGCACCACGCCCTTGGGTCGTCCAGTGGTGCCAGAGGTGTAAAGCATGACGCAAGTGTCATCATAACCGATCGCGTCGGTGCGCTTTTTCAGCTCAGCCTCAAAGCGTTCATGGGCGACGCGCCCTTCGGCCTGCATGTCGTGTATTGAATGCATGCGGGCGTGATCGTATTTGCGCAATCCCCGCGGATCAAGGTAGACGATATGCTTGATTTCCTGAACCTGATCCTGAATTTCCAGAACCTTGTCGACCTGCTCCTGATCCCCAGCCACCACGAAACTGGCGCCGCAATGTTCCAGCACATAGGCCATTTCTTCCGCTACTGCATCTTGATACAGCGGCACTGGAACGGCCCCCACCATTTGCGCCGCAACCATTGACCAATAAAGCGCCGGACGGTTGCGTCCGATGACAGCAATATGATCCCCCGGCTCGACCCCAAGTGACAGAAACCCAAGTGCCATAGCCCGGACTTCTTCTGAAACCTGAAACCATGTCCAGCTTTGCCAAATACCGAATTCTTTTTCACGGTAAGCGGCTTTGCTACCAAACTTGCTAGCATTGCGCAAAAGTAGGGCGGGAATAGAAATAGCCGTCACAGGTGCCGCAGTGTCGTTCAATTTGCGTTCCTCCCAGTACCGCAAGCCCTGTCTGCTTGGGCAGATCTGAAGGGCGGTGAATCGGATCGTAAACTGAGAAACAAACCAAAGCTAGTGTATTTATGAACGTCCGTTCAATTAAATTTGATTTCCTATTGTCATTGATATGCTAATCTTTTGTCATGGATCCTTTTGTAATGGCATTTTATGCAATCATTTGCGGTACCCTTGGCTGGGCAGCACCAAGTATTGGCGGTGCGCCCTTTCGCCTTATCGTCGGGGCCCTTGTCGGTATCATAGCGGCTACCGTATTGCCCCTTCTTAGATCGACGGTAGGATACTGAAACCCCGCATTGGCAAGCGTTCTGACTTGGCCTAAACCTTTGATCAAAGGGGTGAATTCATGACACAAATCTGGGTACGTGCTGAACAACGCGAACATGAAGAACGGGTTGGCATAACGCCTGAAGGTGTGGTCGAACTGATGGCTAAAGGCTTTCGTGTAAGTGTTGAACAAAGCAGCGTCCGGGCGATCCCGATTGACGGGTATGTGGACACAGGCTGCGATATTGTCGCCGAAAACAGTTGGCCCGATGCCCCGGATGACGCGATCATTTTTGGGTTGAAGGAACTGCCCGAAGACGGCACGCCCCTGTGCCACCGCCACATAATGTTTGGTCACGCCTATAAAGGGCAGGCTGATGGTCGCGTGTTGCTGGACCGGTTTCAGGCCGGTGGTGGTGCCCTTTATGACCTGGAGTATTTGGTTGGTGAAGATGGTCGGCGGGTGGCCGCATTTGGCTATTGGGCTGGTTTTGCCGGGGCGGCGGTGTCGTTGAAATCCTGGGCTGCACAAAAGCGGGGGGGCCTTTGCGCGCCGGTGTCGACATATCCCAGTGCGGATGAACTGGTCAAAGATATCCAGAATGAACTGGACGCCACTGGCATGCCTCGCCCAACCGCCATTGTTATCGGTGCCTTGGGGCGCGTTGGCAGTGGGACACGCGATCTGTGCAAATCACTGAGCGTCGCAACAACCGACTGGGACATGGCCGAAACCGCAGGCGGTGGCCCGTTCCCGCAGGTTTTGCAGCATGATATTTTCCTGAACTGTATTCTTGCCGCCCCCGGTTGCCCGGTATTCGTGCCGGCCTGCGCCAAAACCGAACCGCGCCAACTATCAGTAATCGGCGATATCGCCTGCGATCCAACATCCGAATTTTCCCCGATCAAAGTCTATGATCGCACTACAACATGGGACGCGCCCGCCTTGCGTGCCCATGATGATCCACCGCTAGATGTAACAGCTATCGATAACTTACCCAGCATTTTACCCGTAGAAAGCTCGATCGATTATGCCGGGCAGCTTTTGCCATCACTGGCGACGCTTAACAGGCTTGACTCTGGTGTCTGGGGACGCGCAAAAGCAATGTTTGACCAGCATGTAGCGCGGGTTTGATAGGGGCTGATATGACAATCCATTGGTGTGGCACTGGCCTGTCGGCGATACCGGGACTGCGTCGGTTAATTCAGGCTGGTCATGAAGTAACAGTTTGGAATCGGTCGATAGAAAAGGCGCAGGATGCCGTGGGTGACATCACCAATCGCATTCAGGCATTTGATATAGATGTGCTTGGCGCCGCGCTGCAACAGGGCGATATCGTTGTCTCGATGCTTCCCGGCGATTGGCATGTACCGTTGGCCGAACTTTGCATCGGCAAATCTTCACATTTCGTGTCTTCCAGCTATATCGCCCCGGAAATGGCCGCCTTTAACCAAGAAGCACTGGACGCGGGCGTTTCATTGATAAATGAGGTCGGACTAGACCCCGGCATTGACCATTTGATGGCCCATTGGCTGGTGGCAGATTACCGGGCCTCCGGCGCTTACGACGCAAACAACACCATGTCGTTCACTTCCTATTGCGGCGGCGTGCCAAAGCACCCGAACCCATTTCGCTATAAATTCAGCTGGTCGCCACTGGGTGTTCTAAAGGCACTGCGATCACCGTCCCGATCCATCAGGGCGTTTTCCGAACTGGCAGTTGCCCGTCCATGGGACGCGATCACCAGTTATTCGGCGCCCTTACCGCTGCCCGAAAGTTTTGAAGTTTACCCAAACCGCGACAGCCTGCCATTTATCAAACAATACGGCTTTGACCCGGATTGGAAAATCCGCGAATTTGTGCGCGGCACACTACGCCTGAACGGCTGGGCAGACGCATGGGGCGATGTGTTTGCTGAGATCGAAACGCTGAACGGGCCTGAAGGTGAAGCACGGCTTAAAGAAATGTCAGACACGTTTTGGGCCGACAATGCCTATGACGAAGGTGAACCTGACCGGGTAATCCTGTGTGTGGCGCTTAAGGCCGAGCGCGATGGCCTGCCAACATATCACAAAACCTACACGCTGGACGCTACGGGTGATCTGCGGGGCACGGCAATGGCGCGGCTCGTGTCGGTGACTGTTTCACTGGCGGTTGAGGCGGTGTTGAACCGCGAAATTCCGGCAGGCGTTACAGCGGCACCCCATGATCCCAGGCTGATCAGCAGGTGGATGGGTGAATTTGATACCCAGGCGCAACACGTTCAGGTGATTGATCACGTGGCTGGTTGACCCCTTATACAAACCAATCACGGCCTTGATGTCTGAAATGTCAGGGCTTTGTTTGGGTCAGCGCAACGACGCGGTCTTCTTCCACCTCAACTTCTTCAAAGTCAAAGTTATCCAGTCGCTCGGCACGCTTACCAGCCCGTTCGGCTGCAGTTCCAATACCGTCCAGATCCTTGCGCACCTGTCCGAAATGCGTGTTCAGTTTCCCGACACGTTCCACCACCAGCTCCACATCCCGGTGCAGTAACCGCAACGTGGTGCGAATGGCCCCGGCCTGTTCGCGCATGCGGGCGTCTTTTAAAATTGCGCGCATGGTGTTTAGCGTGGCCATGCAGGTAGTGGGTGACACGATCCAGACGCGGGCATCAAAGCCTTCGCGCACCAGTTCCGGGAAATTTGAATGCAGCTCGGCATAGATCGCTTCAGACGGTAAAAACAACAACGCCCCGTCGGCGGTTTCCCCATCCAGAATATACTTGTCGGAAATGTCTTTGATATGTTTGCGCACGGATGTTTTGAAAAATGCTATTGCCTCTTTGGTTTCCCACTGGGTGTCAGCACGGCGCAGGGCTTCATAGGCTTCCAGCGGGAATTTCGCGTCAATGACAATGGGTCCCGGCGGGTTGGGCAGGTGGATCAGGCAATCAGCGCGCTTGCCGTTGGACAGGGTGTGCTGCAATTCATAACTGTCTTTTGGCAGCGCCTTGCCGACAATATCGTTCAGTTGGATTTCCCCGAACGCACCGCGGGTTTGTTTGTTAGACAGGATGTCTTGCAACGACAAAACGTTGCCTGACAGTTTTTCGATATTGGCTTGCGCCTTGTCGATGGTTTCTAGCCGTTGCTGAAGATCCCCGAGCGACTGCGCCGTGCGCCGACTTGAGCCTTCCAGGTTTTCACCCATTTTCTGGGTCACATCTGCCAGCCGCTGTTCCATAAGTTGCAGCATATTGGCCTGACTGGCGGCTTGCGCTTCCGATACATGGTTCAGTCCGCCGACCAGTTGGTTTTGCCCGTCCGACAATAGTTGAACCCGTTGACCTAGCGCACCCAGCTGTTGCGATACCGGGGCCATTAGAGTTGCTGAATGTCCGGCGCGACGCAGTGTGACGATCAGCAAAATAATGATCAACAGCACGACCGCGCCCCCGATCAAGGCAGCAACTGTGTAGGGATTGTTCAGATCAATTGTGTAATCGCCGATTTGGATCATGTGCGGCCAAACAACCTTTCGATGTCTTTCAGTTTCAGTTCTACATAGGTCGGGCGGCCGTGGTTGCACTGGCCGGAATGGGGTGTTGCTTCCATTTCGCGCAACAGTGCATTCATTTCATCGGCCTGCATGCGGCGACCCGAGCGGATAGACCCATGGCAGGCAACGCGCGACAGCACCGCTTCAAGCCGGGCCTGAACTGACAGGCTGTCGCCCTGATCTGACAGCTCATCCAGAATATCCAGCACCATGGCTTTCGCGTCGATCTGCCCAAGTATCGCCGGGGTGGCCTGCACGGCGATGGCCCCGCCAAACGGTTCAATCAGCAGCCCAAGGCGGGCAAGATCATCGGCCATATCCAGCAAGCGGCCGGCGTCTGCATTGGACATTTCAACAATTTCGGGGATCAGCAGGGCTTGGGATGCCACACCATTTTCAGCCATCTGGGTTTTCAGTTTCTCATAAACCAGCCGTTCATGGGCGGCGTGCTGATCAACAATCACCATGCCATCCGCCGTTTGGGCGATGATGTAGTTTTCATGCACTTGCGCGCGGGCCGCGCCAAGGGGCCAGTTCTGATCTGCGGGTTCAGGGGGCGCGAAATCTTCCACCCTGCCCGACATCGGGGCCTCGGCAAATCCGGGGGCCATGGCGTCAAAACTGCGCCCCAATGCGCCGGGGCTGGGCCGGTCCATCTGGTAGACTCGCGGCCCATTGCTTTCAGGGCGAAACGCGCCAAGGGTTGCCCCGGCCACAGTCGTGGACGCCCGGTGCCCGGCATTGGCTAGCGCGTGGCGCAGGCCCGATACGATCAGACCTCGGGCCATGCCGGGATCACGAAACCGGACCTCGGATTTCGCCGGATGCACATTCACATCCACCAATTGCGGATCGCAATCAATGAACAGCGCCGCCGCCGGGTGCCGGCCCCGGTGCAGAAAATCAAAATAGGCGGCCCGCAACGCCCCGGTGAGCAATTTGTCTTTAACCGGGCGGCCATTGACGTACAGGTATTGCGCCACAGCAGAGCCACGGGAATAGGTGGGCAAAGCTGCATATCCGGTCAGGTGCAGGCCTTCGCGCTCGGCATCTATTTTCAGGGAATTATCGGCAAATTCTCGCCCCATGACCCGTGCCAGACGACTATGCAGCGCATCAAACATGTCGCCGGTTTCAGGCTCAGCGCGAAACACAACCCTTCCGGCACCGCCACCCGAAACATCGCGCAAAGTAAAGCCAACAAACGGTTCGGCCATGGCCAGCCGTTTGATCACATCACTGATCGCCTGTGCCTCGGCCCGATCCGTGCGCATGAATTTCAGCCGCGCCGGGGTGGCGTAGAAAATATCGCATAGTTCAACAATTGTGCCGCCGTTCAGAGCCGCCGGGCGCACCGGGTTAATTATACCGCCATTGACGGCAATCATTGCGCCTTCATGGCCTGTCGCGCGCGACGTAATCGTCATACGCCCCACCGCGCCAAGCGATGGCAAGGCCTCACCGCGAAACCCGAAAGTGTGGATATCCAAAAGGTCGCTGCCGTCAATCTTGCTGGTCGCGTGTCGCGACAGGGCAAGTTCCAATTGATCCGGTGCAATCCCATGGCCGTCATCCACAACCCGGATCAGGGTTTTACCGCCATCACTATAGGACACGTCAATCCGGCGCGCCCCGGCGTCCAGCGCATTTTCAACCAGTTCTTTCAGAGCAGAGGCAGGGCGTTCAACCACCTCACCCGCCGCAATACGGTTAACTGCATTGGCATCCAACTGTCGGATTTCAGGGGCTTTTTCGCCTATCTTGGGGTGAGGCACGGACATGACACCAGACTTAGCATGTCACGCCCCGATTCGACCACTGGCGATTTAGTTGCTGGTTTCCACCCCATCAGGTTGACCCACAACCACGAAATGCAGGTTATCAGGCTGGTAAATCCGGCGCGCAACTCGGTTTATTTCATCTAAAGTCAGCGCGTCAATCTGATCATTGCGGGTGCTGATATAGTCCACCGGCAGCCCGATCATCTGCATGCCAACCATGATCCGCGCAATCGGCGCATTGCCGTCAAACCGCAAAGCATAGGCCCCTGTCAGATAGGTTTTGGCATCGGTCAATTCCTGCTGCGTCAGGCCGGTATCGGCGATTTTGGCCCATTCATCGCGGATGACCTGAATGCTTTCGGCCATGCGCCCGTTGTCAGAACGCACCTGCCCCATGATCAGTTCACCAAAATCCATCGGCACCAGAAAGGTGGACACGCCGTAAGTCAGGCCGCGCTTTTCACGCACCTCGGTCATCAGCCGGCTTTCAAAGCCACCACCGCCAAAGACTTCGTTCAAAACATAGGCGGCCATATAGTCGGGATCATCGCGTTTGATGCCGGCATGGCCAAACAGCGCCACCGATTGCGGCGTGTCAAAATCAATAACTGTTGTGCCAGATGCCAGTTGATAATCCGCCCGATCCACCAGCGGCGCGGCAGTTGCCGGGAGATTGCCAAGTAGTTCATCCAACAGTATGCCAAGTTCTTCTGCGGAAATGTCCCCCACCGCAGACACAAACATGCGATCCAGCCCGAACACACGCGCCTTGGCATCAAACATGTCATCGCGCGTCAGTCCGGCGACACTGTCCAATGTGCCATTGCGCGAGCTGGCATAGGGGTGGTCGCCCCAAACCAGTTCATCGAAATTCTGACCGGCGATGTCGCTGGGGTCAGTGGCTTCGGATCGGATGATCGACAACACCTGCGTGCGCACCCGGTCCACGGCTTCCTGATCAAAGTTTGGCTGGTGCAGCGCAGTTTTCAAAAGCGCCATTGCCTCATCCCGGTTTTCAGTCAGAAACCGGGCGGAAATTGTAGTGACATCGTCAAAGACGTTGAACCTGAAGCTGGCCGCCAAGTGCTTCGCGCGCTGCCGCAAACCCCTGTGATTCCAGATCAGCAGCACCTTCTTCCAGTGTGGCCATCATCAGACTGATCGCACCGCGTTTTCCCGGTGCATCCAGCGCAGAGCCACCGCGAAAACGGATTTCAAGGGCGGTGAATGGAATGGAACGCTCTTCAACCAGCCAGGCGTTAATACCGCCGGGTGATGTCAATTCCTGCACCTCTACCTTTGCCTGGGCCGTGCCCAGCATCGCCAGAAACAGCCCGATCGTTACAGCTAGAATTCTCATTGCTCCACCTCCGCCGGTTTTGCCCAGCCGGTGACGGCATTGTCCCGGTTGAATATATCGCGTGCCGCCTGCAGCACATCTTCGGCGGTGACCGATTGTAAAATATCGGGCCATTCCTGAATGTCCTGAACCGTCAAACCGCTGGTCAGCGCTGCGCCGTAACGGTTGGCCTGCGCACTGATATTGTCTTCGCCGTAGATCAGCGAGGCGCGCAGTTGCATCTTGATACGATCAAACTGAACCGGATCAACACCTTCTACCAGAAACTCAGCCACGGCACCGTCAAGGGCAGCTTCGGCCTGTTCTAGTGAGAGCCCCGGTGTCGGGGCGATAACCAGTCCAAAGGTAGTGTCATCCAGTGACACGCCGCTAAAGGACGCCGAAGTAAAAACGGCCTGTTCAGTGTCAAATTGCAGCTTTTGCCCCAAGACTGACGTGGCGGCAGAGCCCCCCAGAACCTCGGCCAGCATCACCAGCTTAGCCGCGGCGAACTGATCGCCACTGTCACGTTCCGGCGCGCGGTAGGACCGGGTGACAAAGGGCTGAGATATCCGGGCATCCACCAGCGACAGGCGACGTTCGGACAGGTGTGGCGGGTCCTGCGGGCGTACCCGTTCGGGTAAATTCGCGGTTGGTTCAAGCGGGCCATAGTGCTTTTCAGCCAATGCCTTAACTTCGGCCGGGTCAACGTCACCGGCGACAATTAGAATGGCGTTATTGGGCGCATAGTAGCGCTGATAAAACGCAAACGCATCGTCGCGGTTCAGCTGTTCCATTTCGTGGCGCCAGCCAATGACCGGGATGCCGTAGGGGTGGTTCAGATATTGCGCCGCATTGCGTTGCTCACGAAACAATGACCCCGGATCACTGTCCACCCGGGTACCGCGTTCTTCCAACACCACTTGGCGTTCAGTCACAACGTCGTCCTCAGACATTTCCAGATCGCGCATCCTGTCGGCTTCCATGGTCATGACCAGTTCCAGCCGGTCCGATGCAATCCGTTGGAAATAAGCGGTGTAATCCTGACTGGTGAAGGCATTATCAGAGCCACCGTTCTTGGTGACAGTGGCCGACAATTCACCCGGCCCCAGATCATCGGTGCCTTTGAACAGCAAGTGTTCCAAAAAATGTGCGATGCCGGATTTGCCCGGTGGTTCGTCCGCCGCGCCTACCCGGTACCAAACCATATGCACCACAACGGCGGCACGGTGATCTTCCAGAACCACCACATCCATGCCGTTATCCAGGGTGAATGTCGTCACCTCTGCGGCGCGGGCAGGTAATGAAACGGCCAGCATGAAAATCAAAATCGAAAAAAAGCGATACATCAATAATCCTATCCTTTGGTCCTTGTTAAGATATCGTTGAATGGCGCAGCATCAAGCATATCAAGGGGATGTGAAGGATGAACTTATTGTTAACGGCCCGTGCGCGGCGGCGCGCTTGGGGTTTTTACGCCAGCGGCCCGAAGGCGGTTCAATTCACGATTCTGGTCCAATGACTGGCCGCGATAGGCAGCAAAGTAACGGTTTTTTGAAATCCAACGCATGAAAAACAATGCGCCTTGGCGGCGGCGTAAAGCTAAGTCGGCCTGGCTCAATTCGCGGCGCACATCCGGTGATACGCCAAAACGCTGGACATGGTTAAGCAAGGCACCATCACTTGCGGGAATACCTGCACGCGTCAAAGCGGCCGGATTGCCACCAAGGGCCAAAATAGCATTGGCGTTAGGTGTTTGGTCGGTGATATTAGAACCCCCAGGGGTGGGCGTCGGAAGATTTGTCAGGTTGCTTGGTAAAGTCAAAGGTTTGCCTGGCAACACGGCAAATTCATCAGGACCAATGTTAGAAGCCCCGGTTTTTAGCAGCCGTGGCTCGCGATTTGCACAGGCCGACAAAAGCAGCGTCGACACTAAAACCAAACCGAAACTGTTAAAATTTATCCGCATTTTCGGCTACCCTCACCCATATTCCCCCATGTTTAGCTTAACAATTCCGTGCCGTCACGCCGACTTTTTACCTCCGGTAAAAAAGATCAACCCAAGGGCCCCGGCAAAAATCGCAATATCGGCGACGTTAAATGCAAAAGGGTTATCAATTCCGCAGCAAGAAACATTCAGAAAGTCAGCGACGGCACCGTAAACCAACCGGTCAATGACATTGCCAGCGGCCCCCCCGACCAACAACCCGGCTGATACCTGACCTGCGCGTCCCATCTTTTCCTTGGCAACCCAATAGACAACCCATACCGATATGGCGACGGCAACAACTATCAGGAACCACCGGGCAGAATTTGAATGGTTGGAAAACAAACCAAAGTTGACACCTTCATTCCAGGCCATTCGAAAGTTCAGGAATGGCGGCAGCACTTCCATTGACCCGCTGGTTTTCAGATCCAGAATCTGCACGACCAGGGCTTTTGAAGCCTGATCCAGAACAATGACCGCCAGGGCCGCAATTATCATTACTCGTATATTCATGTGCCCTTAGTGCCGGAAATGACGCATGCCCGTAAAGACCATTGCCAACCCTGCCTCGTTTGCTGCTGCAATTACTTCGTCATCGCGCATGGATCCGCCGGGTTGAATGACGGCCGTTGCTCCCGCCTCAGCCGCGCTTAACAACCCATCAGCGAATGGAAAAAATGCGTCGGATGCAACAACCGCCCCTTGGGTTAAAAGCGCAGCCAATCCAAGGGTTTCAGCCATATCCTGAGATTTTCTCGCGGCAATTCGCGTGCTGTCGACCCGGCTCATTTGTCCGGCACCTACACCCACAGTGGCGCCGTCTTTAACATAGATAATAGCATTTGATTTCACATGCTTAGCGACGGTCCATGCAAATAGCATATCGGATAATTCCTGGGAACTGGGTTGCCGTTTGCTTACAACTTTCAGGTCATCCAAACCAATATGCCCACAGTCCTTATCTTGCATCAAAAACCCACCTGATACTTGGCGAATTGCCAAACCGGGGGATAATGGATCAGCCATGCCACCCGTGATCAACAGACGCAAATTTTTCTTTTCCTTGAATATTTCCAAGGCCTGCGCATCTGCATCAGGTGCAATTACAACTTCGGTAAATATTTTCACTATTTCTTTGGCGGTTTCAGCGTCAAGGTTTTGGTTCAACGCGATAATGCCACCAAAAGCGCTGGTCCGGTCGCAATCAAATGCATTTTGATACGCTTCCTTCATGGTTTTGCCACGCGCTACGCCGCAGGGATTGGCATGTTTGATGATCGCACAAACCGGGCCGTCAGTCGCCGCAAATTCACTGACCAGTTGAAACGCTGCATCCGTGTCATTGATATTATTGTAACTTAGGTCTTTGCCTTGCAATTGGCGGGCTGTAGCGACTCCCAGTTGATCGGAACCATCCAGATAAAACGCCGCCGACTGGTGAGGATTTTCACCGTAACGCAATGTTTGTGCCAAATTACCTGCAACAGCCCGCCTTCTGGGGGCATTTTCACCAAGCACCCCGGCCATCCAGTTTGAAACGGCTGTATCATAGGCGGCTGTGCGAGCGTAAGCCGTTTGTGCAAGCAACTGGCGAAAAGCAAGCGTTGTGGCGCCACCATTGGCCGCCATTTCGGCAAGTAGCCGGTCGTAATCCTGTAGGTCAACAATCACATTGACGAAGGCGTGGTTTTTCGCTCCAGCACGGATCATTGCCGGACCACCAATATCAATGTTTTCAACGCAAGTATCGTAATCCGTTGTTTTCGCGACAGTATCTTCAAACGGATACAGGTTGGAAATTAACAATTCGATCGGCTTGATGTTGTGTTTTGCCATTGCCGCAACATGTTCTTCGTTGTCACGCAATGCCAACAGGCCGCCGTGGACAGCTGGATGCAGGGTTTTCACCCGCCCATCCATCATCTCGGGGAAACCTGTTACATCCGCCACGTCTATCACCGTCAGGCCAGCAGCACGCATTTCGTCAGCGGTGCCACCCGTGGATAGCAGCTCAACCCCTTGGGCAGCCAGTTTCGTAACCAAATCCAACAATCCCGATTTGTCGGAAACTGAGATCAAGGCGCGGCGCACCGGCACAAGGTTTGTCATTAGGTATATCCCCCGGGGAACTAAATTAGGTGCCAGTCTCGTCAATTGCCACATCTCGAACAGTGTCGGGCGTGAACTGAGCTTTTGATAAAGACCAGCGAATGCGCGTCGCATACTCTATCGCGATGGCAGATAAAACGATCTGTTTGGTCGCACGCGCTTTAATGCGCCCTTTTTCCAGGTAAACGCTTGGTTCTAAGCTAAGCCTATTCACCCCGTCATGGCGAAATATCCAGATTTCCCCGCTTTTAAGAGCCAGTGAAACAGCAGCCCCGCCCATATCAAGTTCGGCATTAACATCGGGATGCAGGTGCAAACGAATTTTAAAACCAATGCCTTGCAACAGTGCCTTGTCCAAGGCCTTATCAAAAACCTTTTCATCGACGTCTTCGATCGCCGCCAATGTATCTTCCCCAATTATCCCGCGCCCGGTATTGGTTATTTCGATTTGGCGAATATGGGTCAACCCATGGGAATTCAGGTAGCCATCATGACCGGCAATGATCCCTTGGGCGTCATCACCAAAAAGGTACTGTACCCGAACATCAACAGGTGTGTCGGATAGTAATTCGCGTTCATGGCCACCAACAAAGCCAGGTTTCCCCAAGCGCGCAGATGACAGGCCATCAAGCGCCAAAGTTGAATGCGAAGCAGTAGCGCGCCCGGCACGACGCCATTTTGACCCCAGACTGACCCCAGAGCCGCAATTCACAATCAACGGCCTGCGCCCGGATGTCAGCTCAATCGCCAATGTTGAAGCGTGGGCATTGTAAGACGATGCTTTTTCAGGTGGCGCGGCTGCATCAATTATAAGGCTGGTGCGCCCACCATGCAGGCGGGCATACCCCATCGAAAGGCCTTCAGGCGCCGCCAACTTTACCCCTGACGATGCAAGAGCTTGGTCAAGCTGCCCCTCTGCCCCACGTCCGCCCCCATGAAACCGCGCCAATCCGCCGTCACAATGGCGGAGCGAACGCAGTGTTGGCGCGATGCGTTGGATCGCTGCCAAATGATCCATCGCAGCCATTTTTCCAGCCTCGGACAAGGCTGAGGCAGCCCAGTTTAAAAGCGTAAAAACTTCTAACAAATCCTCTGGGTTTCTGGTCGGAATTCCGCCTTCGTTGTCAATCTGTTCGCGGCATTCACGTGCCAGCGCTTTGACAGCTGGGTCAACATGTTTGGACATGCCCGTCAGCGACAATCCAGCGTAAATCAACCCGGTCAAAGCTTCAAATCTGGGAAGCCCGGCAGAGGCACTTTTCCAACGCTTGGACAGAAAAATCGTCTGTTGCCCAAGGGAAGCGTAGTAGGCCTTGGTGGTGTCAGAGGGCTGTCCATTGGTTAGAAAAATAGCGTGATTAATCCACCGAATAAGCCGGCGGCCAGTCAAGTCCGGCGTCCAGCCATGCCCTTTGCCGCCACCGTAAAGTTCGATCCATTCAACCGTCCAATCCTGGGCTTTCTGCCGCGCGGCCATATCGCCAACTGCTGCTAGATCATCCAGCCAGGTGAAGCCGTGCAGGTCTTCCTGGAAAGCAAAATCGGGCATTTTTATATGCCAGATCGAGTTTCTGTTGTCGTCGATTAATGACCCGGCAAACAAAAAATTCCCAGCCACCAATTGGCGACCTCGGGCAAAAGACCCGATTGTGCGGGGTTCGGGCTGCGACACAAACCCGGTTGCCGCGCGGGCACGCGAAGACCGAACCGCATACCACCGGTTCATCCAGCGCGTCCAGCGCACGGATAGGTTTTCGATCTGGGACACGGGGGTTCCTGCCTTGCCTCGCGTTACGGTCCGTTCAGGGCCATTGTTTTGCCAGACAATAGGCCCAGATTGCGCCGCTGTCATCGGTCAATTGCCTGTACTAGGCGGTCTTTCGCAACACGGTCATGAAAAACCCGTCCATGCCCCCTTGATCGGCCCAATAGTCAGGACGGGTGCGCAGGCCTTCATCAACATTCCATTGTGCGGGTAACCCCATTGCATCGCGGGCCTCCAGATCAATGCTGGCTGCACTATTTCGCTTGAGTAAATCCCTGATCTGTTCTTCGCCTTCATCAATCAATAGGCTGCAAGTACAATAAACCATACGACCGCCCGGTTTTAGCAGATCAAAAGCCCGGTCCAGCATCTTTTCCTGGAGCTCAAACAGAGAAGCAAATCCAGAACTGTCCTTGGCATAGGGCAAATCCGGGTGGCGACGGATGGTACCGGTGGCACTACAGGGCGCGTCCAGCAGGATCGCGTCAAACGGTTCGTCTTTGTAATGCAAGGCATCCGTGACAACGATTGTCGCTGTCAGATTGGTGCGTTTCAGGTTTTCATGTACCCGCTCCATTCTTGGCCCCGACATATCCAAAGCGGTAACCTCCGCGCCAGCAACACAAAGCTGCATTGTCTTGCCGCCGGGGGCAGCCCCAATATCCAGAACCCTTTCGCCGGGTTTAGCATTCAGCATTTTGGCAGGCAGGGTCGCCGCAGCATCTTGCACCCACCAATCCCCGGTTTCAAACCCGGCAAGGGCGGATACCTGAACCGACCCGTTCAGACGTACCGACCCAGAAGGCAAAATCACCCCATCAAGTTTGCCCGCCCATTTTTCAGGATCAGATTTCACCGTCAGATCAATGGCAGCACCCTGACTATGGGCCGCTTCTATTGCCACAACACTTGCTTTACCAAAATCCGCTATCAGTTGTTTTCGCAACCATTTTGGAAGTCTTGGCACGGGAAGTTCCGCCCATTTTCCTTCCGGCAAGCGCGTCACATTTCGTAAAACCGCATTGACCAAACCCGCCATAGTCTGAGTGGTTTTGTCCGCCCGCACTAGCGTTACGGCGCTGTTAACCACCCCGTGGGCAGCGGCCCCATCCACCAGCAATTCCACAACCCCAAGGCGCAGAATATTATGAACGGTAAGCGGGGGTTTTTTCTTTAGAAACGGTCCTAATATTCGGTCCGCCCGATCCATCCAGCGCAGGGTGGTTAAAACCAAACGACCCGTACGCGCACGGTCTTCAGCCGGCAGATGCACGACTGCGTCTGGCAATATTTCAGACAGCATTGCTGCCTTTTCCTGTACGGCATCAAGCATCTTGACGGCGACGCGACGTGGTTCAAGGCCGGGTTGGGCCATTGGGCAAATTCCTATTAACTTGTTCGATGCGCCAAGCCCCTATAACACATAGGGAAAATGAACAAGGAAAGCCGATGGCCGACCAAAAACCCAGCAAAGACATCCCGCCACAAGCCGCCCGGGCGCTTGCCGAGGCCGAGGAACGACGCGAAAAAGCCAAGGCGAAATCCAAATTACCAACCGAATTGGGTGGCAGGGATGGGCCAGAACCTGTGCGTTTTGGCGATTGGGAACGCAAAGGTATTGCGGTTGATTTCTAGAACCTGGCCAAGCAGCTAAATCCCAAGCACATCAAACATGTCATATTCGCCGGGCTTTTTGCCCTGCCCCCAAAGTGCTGCCCTTAGCGCGCCTTTAGTGTAAAGGCTGCGATCTGTCGCCACATGGCGCAGGATTATCCTTTCACCGGCCCCGGCAAACAGCACGTCATGTTCACCGATGATGTCACCACCACGAATGGCACTAAATCCAATGTCACCGGGTTTACGAATGCCGGTTTCACCGTCGCGCGCTCGATCCGATACATCCGCCAAGGCAACCCCACGACCAGCAGCGGCCGCTTGTCCCAACATCAGCGCCGTCCCGGAGGGGGCATCAATTTTTTGATTGTGGTGGGTTTCGATCACTTCAATATCAAAATTGTCATCCAGCGCATGGGCTACAATTTTTGTCAACTTGGCCAGCAGGTTAACCCCCAGACTCATGTTTCCCGCGCGTACGATAACTGCCTGCTGTGCAGCGGTCTCGATCTTAGCCAAATCGTTTTGCGTCAACCCGGTCGTCCCGATGACATGCACCACACCTGCCTTTGCTGCCAAAGCCGCATATTCGACCGTGACCGCCGGGCGAGTGAAATCCAGCACAGCCCTTGCCTTGGCAAGTGCGGCTTGTGGATCATCAGATACTGGCACACCCGCCTTGTGCCCGCCCATGGCCAGGCCAATATCTGAACCCACCCATTCATGGCCGGATCGCACAATCGCCGCCACAAGATGCACTCTGTCCGACGCCAAAACGGCGCGGATCAACATCTGGCCCATTTTGCCAGACGCACCTGTCACAACAATTCCTGGTGTTTCCGCCATAGCGCTTCTCCCTGTTACCGAACCGGTTTAGCCGCAAGTTGCGCCATAGGCAAAGCCCTGTTGCAGACAACGTCAATCAGGATTATCTGGGCGGTTATGGCGAAGAACTCTCATCATTCCGACTCTGGTCCAACTCAGCGGCAATTGCGTGTTGGCGAATTGATCAGGCGAACGCTGTCACAGGTGCTTAGCCGGGGCGACATTCATGACCCGGACCTGAACCGTTTATCCATTACGGTCGGTGAGGTACGAACTTCTAACGACCTGCGCGTCGCTACTGTTTATGTTTTGCCACTGGGCGGCAAAGACAAGGCAGAAGCAATAGAAGCACTGGCCCGCAATGCCCACGAGCTGCGTCGCGCCGTGGCAAAGGCTGTGTCGTTAAAATATTCGCCGGAGTTACGATTTTTAGTTGATGAAACCTTTGATCAGATGGATCAGACCCGTGAACTTTTTGCCCGCAAAGACGTGCGCCGCGACCTGAACGAAGATCAGGAATAGTGGCGCGCCGTAAAAAGGGTCGGGATATCTCCGGCTGGCTGGTGGTGGATAAGCCGGCAGGCATCACATCTACCGCCGTGGTCAACAAAGTCAGATGGGCGTTTGACGCCAAAAAGGCTGGGCATGCCGGGACGCTGGACCCGGAAGCCACCGGTGTTTTGGCTATTGCATTTGGCGAAGCGACAAAAACCATCCCTTATATTACCGACGCGCTGAAAGCGTACCGGTTTGTGGTGCGGCTGGGCCAATCCACCAACACCGATGACGCGGAAGGGTCGGTACTGTTGGAAAGTGACGCCCGGCCAACAGACGGTGCCCTTGCTGCGGCTTTGCCCGATTTTGTTGGGGATATCATGCAAGTACCGCCACAATTTTCCGCGGTTAAGATCGACGGCGAAAGGGCGTACAAACTTGCCCGTGACGGTGAGGACATTGACATTGCCGCCAGGCCGCTATTCGTTGAATCACTGGAAATGACCGCAAGGCCTGATGCCGACCACGTTGAGCTTGAAATGATCTGCGGCAAAGGTGGTTATGTACGCGCCATCGCCCGTGATTTGGGGGCCGAATTGGGCTGTTTTGCCCATGTGGTAACACTGCGCCGGGTCTGGTCCGGCCCGTTTGAAGTCGCACAGGGTGTAACCCTGCAACATGTGGAAGACTTGGCTAGGACACCGGAGTTGGATGCGCTTTTGTCCCCGTTGGAAGAGGGTTTGGTGGATCTACCTGAATTGATTGCAGGCGCAGAAGGGGCTGCGCGATTGAAAAACGGCAACCCCGGTATGGTCCTGACATCGGACGCTGAATACGGCGACCAAGCCTGGGCATCCTATCAGGGTAAGGCTGTGGCTGTGGGCGTTTACAAATCTGGCGAATTGCACCCAAGCCGGGTGTTCAATCAATGATCAGCCGCAGTCACCAAAAGGGGGATGCAGACAGCGTGGCTGTGTACTCAGACTGTGAAAAGTATCGCTACATGCTGACGCGGGTTTGGATTCCCGCGGGGCAAAAAGTACATTTCATTATGCTGAACCCTTCAACCGCCACCGAAGTTCAAAATGACCCCACCGTTGAACGCTGTGAGCGCCGGGCGCGCACCCTTGGTTTTGGCGGATTTCGGGTAACTAATATCTTTGCATGGCGCGATACTGATCCCAAGAACATGCGCCGCGCAAAAGATCCGGTTGGTCCGGAAAATGACAGATCAATCATGGAAAGCTGTGACTGGGCGGATCAGATTATCTGCGCCTGGGGCACCCATGGCGAGCACCGGGATCGGGGCCACGACGTTACCAGGCTACTGAACGCCACCGACCGCCCACTTTATCATCTGGGGCTAACGCAAGCAGGTCACCCAAAGCACCCGCTTTATATTGCCTATAGCCAGCACCCGGAACCTTGGACCTAGGCGGCCATAACCCCGATTTCAACAACCACATCGATCAGCGTCGCATTGGGCGCGCCCTTAAGGATAGCAACCAGTTGTTGTTCCACATACACCATTGAATCTAAACCGCTTTCAGATTGAATAACTTCAACATCCAGCTCGCCGATAATTGCATCGGGGTCTATCAAAACATGCAGTAAATCCTGACCAGCCTGAAAATCCTCGATCTCGGAATATCCTAATCCTGCATCGTCGTTGAAGTTAATCCAAATGGTGTCGGCATCCGATTCTATTTGATCAACAGGCAGTAGGACATCGCCCCCATTGCCGCCCGAAGGCGACAGGACATCGTCCTCATCAACCGGTGCCAGCACATCATCCGGATCCGGGTTCTGGTTGCCATCATCTGGTAGATCATCCTCATCATTTGGGGCTAACACGTCCGGTTCCGACCCGTCATCGACAGGGTCGTCAAGCAGGCTGGAGTCATCCCCTGACCCATCACCATTTCCCGGCGATTCCGAACCAGATGAATCCTCTGGCCCATCACCAGAGTCAGCGTCGCTGTCCAACATGTCTGGCAAAAACATCAAGGGCAACAGCCCCAGTAATAACAATGCGATACCCATCACACACCTCACAATCCACCGGGAATGAACCTAGCACCCAAGCGGCCAGGAACATTGCACTAAGTACTTAAAACCCGATACATTAAGCGCATAGAACACTGTCACAGGGGCTGGAAGATGAACGAAACAACCGGGGATATTCAGACGGAACTGATCGCGTTACGCCACGAAATTTCCCACCTTAACAGCCACCGCTTTGTCAGACTGCACAACTCAATTCCTAAGTTGATTATATTCAACCTTATCAGAGGCTTGGCATTTGGTTTGGGGACAGTATTAGGGGCAACAATTCTGGTCTGGATATTGGGGCAGTTCCTGTCCAATATTGATTTCATTCCTATCATCGGCGAATGGGCCGCAGAGATTGCCAACCAGATGGCTGTCGAGAAGTAGTTAAAACACTTTCCATTGGCGGATTTATCGCCTATACGCGCGCATTCATCTGGTTTGAGATGAACTATACCTCCACGGGCTTTGCTGGACGACATCCCGGCTTGTGCCATTCACCCTTAGCTTTAAAGGAGCCCCCGATGTCGATAACTGCTGAAGAAAAACAACGGGTTATGAAAGATTTCGCCATAAAAGAAGGCGATACAGGATCCCCGGAAGTACAGATTGCGGTGCTGTCATCACGCATCGCCACGCTGACGGAACACTTTAAAATCCACAAAAAAGACAACCACGGACGGCGTGGCTTGCTGAAGATGGTGGCCCTGCGCCGCAAGCTGCTGGATTACACCCGCGGCAAAGATGAGGCCCGTTATCAAGCCCTGATCAAGAGCCTGGGTCTGCGTCGGTAAGCACGCGCTAAATACCGGAATTTGGAAGGGGTCGCTGTGCGGCCCCTTTTTGGTTTTTTGTTAGGGGTTTGGTAAGGAGTTTAAAGAGTTTAACGAGAAATACCGCGGGTGTTTAAAGAGTTTAAACGAGGATTTCGGGGTATGGCAGTGGATTTGAGCGGTAAGAATCCGGGTTTTATAGGTGGCAGTTTTTTGTGCGTGAAAATCTGAGGCGGATTTTCATAAGATCAGATTGGGGTTGCCCAAAATTTTTCGGGCACGGCCGGGTGAACCCCCGCCCTACGGGTTAACGATTTCGTAAATGTTGTGTTTGCCACAGAGGGCTGTGCCCGGACCTCGGGGTGGGCGTGTAGCGCCCTCCCCGTGGGGAAGGTCCGGGCGCTGCCGGGCGGAGCGGGAAAAACCAAGGATCCAACCCCACAATAGATTGCTTTATTCGTTATTTATTTGACCCAATATCGTCACACTTACGTTCACATTTTCTACTAGGGTCTTGTGCTATGACTATTACAAATACTATCTTGTGTGCAGAGGATCACCACAAATCATGTCATACAACCCACGAAAAGCAGCGCAAACAATCGCGTTTTTTGCCATGCAGAAGGCAAACACCATCAATGTGTTGAAGGTGGTGAAATTGGTGTATCTTGCAGACCGTGAAAGTTTGAGACGGCGCGGTCATCCTATCCAAGACGAAGCTCGTGTGTCTATGCCGCATGGCCCGGTCAACTCCACCACCCTGGACTATCTAAACGGCGCCTATCGTGATGATGGTGGCTGGTCTGACTATTTACAGGACCGCGCCAACAATGATGTAGGGCTGTCTAATCCAAATTTGACTTTGGCCGCTCTTGATGCCTTGAGCAACGGGGATCTGGCGATACTTAAGGATGTGTGGACGGAATTTGGCCAAATGGATCGCTTTGAGCTTGCGGACTGGACCCACAATCACATTGCCGAGTGGCAAGACCCCAAAGGTTCATCCCTGCCAATTCCACTTGATCGCATAATGACCGCGGTTGGTGTGGAAAGGCCCATTGAACGCGCCCGAGAATTGGAAAGTCTAAACCGCGCTTCTAGCGTATTGGCAGCACTCTAATCTATGGCTCACCAGAAGGGCACCTTGCTGGTTCCGTCCGGACCAAGAAATAGTCCCAATCAGAAACACCTTCACATTGTCTGCAATGACACTTGCGCGTTAGGTCTAAACTTGTTGGTGCCGGTCAGCACCTTCTACGACGGTTGCGACGCTACCTGCGAATTGCTGGAAGGCGAACACACATTTATTAGCCACTTGTCCTTTGTTTTCTATGCCAGAGCCACATTGTATCGGGCTGAACAAATAGAACGAGGATTGGAAAGCCGAATTCTTGTCCCTCAGCCGGACATGGATACCGAAGTTTTTCAGCGGGTGGAGGATGGCATCTGTGTTTCGCCAGATACACCAGTGCAAGTAAGAACCTATATTGAATGCTAGCACCGCGCCCTCCCAAGATCAGACGCGGCCCTTGTGGTTCGCCAAGGGTGCCAAGCCCCTTCCCTTCCCGCCCAATCTGGGCTACACGCGCGCAATCGAAAGATGGGATGCTCTGACCTCGGCATCCAATTGATAAATCAGGGGTCGGCGGCAATTCGGCCGCTATGAAATCGCGGGACCCGGCAAGGGTCGGGAGTGCCCGCAAATAGGAAACTTACATGTTTAAAGAAACTAAGAAATCCATGCAGTGGGGCGAAGAAACGCTGACGCTCGAAACGGGCAAGGTTGCCCGCCAAGCCGACGGTTCTGTCATTGCCACTTTGGGCGAAACCACCGTGATGGCCAACGTGACATTCGCCAAAAAGCAAAAGCCGGGGCAGGATTTCTTTCCGCTGACGGTTCATTATGGTGAAAAGTATTACGCCGCCGGTAAAGTTCCGGGTGGCTTTTTCAAGCGCGAGGCGCGGCCAACTGAAAAGGAAACACTGACCAGCCGTCTGATTGACCGGCCGATCCGGCCGCTGTTTGTACCGGGGTTCAAGAACGAGGTTCTGCTGATCTGTACGGTACTGTCCCACGATCTGGTGAATGACCCGGATATGGTGGCGATGATTGCGGCCTCGGCTGCGCTGACCATATCAGGTGCGCCGTTCATGGGGCCAATTGGCGCCTGTCGCGTTGGATTTGAGGATGGCGAATACATCCTGAACCCTGAAATGGACGACATGCACGATCTGAAGAACAAACCTGATCAGCGTCTTGATCTGGTGGTTGCCGGCACTAAAGACGCGGTGATGATGGTTGAGTCTGAGGCCTATGAGCTGACCGAGGATGAAATGCTGGGCGCCGTTAATTTTGCCCATGAGCAGATCCAACCGGTGATTGATCTGATCGTTTCGTTGGCCGAAGATTGTGCGAAAGAGCCGTTTGATTATCAGGCACCTGATTATTCCAAGCTGTCCAAGGCAGTGGCCAAGGCCGGTGAAAAGGAAATGCGGGCGGCGTTTAAGCTGACGGATAAGCAGGAACGCACGGCAGCTGTATCGGCGGCGCGTGATGTGATCATGGGCAAGCTGAAGGACGATGAGCTGGAAGACGTGAACCTTGGTTCGGCGTTGAAGGGTCTGGAAGCAGGCATTTTGCGCGGTGACGTGGTGAAGACCGGCAAGCGGATTGATGGTCGTGACACAACGACTGTACGTCCGATTGTTGCGGAAACTGGCATGTTGCCACGCACGCACGGGTCGGCATTGTTTACACGTGGCGAGACGCAGGGCTTGGTTGTGACCACTCTGGGTACCGGCGATGATGAGCAGATGATTGATGCGCTGCAGGGCATGTATAAGTCGAACTTCATGCTGCATTATAACTTCCCACCGTATTCGGTTGGTGAAGTTGGTCGCTTTGGTTTCACCGGTCGTCGTGAAATTGGTCATGGTAAGCTGGCATGGCGCGCGTTGCAGGCGGTTCTGCCTGCGGCGACTGACTTCCCTTATACGGTTCGGGTTGTTTCCGAGATCACTGAATCAAACGGGTCATCTTCGATGGCGTCGGTTTGTGGTGGTTCGTTGTCGATGATGGATGCGGGTGTTCCGCTGAAGGCACCGGTTGCGGGTATCGCCATGGGGCTGATCCTGGAAGACAGCGGTAAGTATGCGATTTTGACTGACATTCTGG
The DNA here is from genome assembly GCA_965224795.1 of Paracoccaceae bacterium. GTDB lineage: Bacteria > Pseudomonadota > Alphaproteobacteria > Rhodobacterales > Rhodobacteraceae > NVTR01. The sequence goes on from CBDDAE010000001.1 coordinate 1,348,004, forward strand.
GGGACGAAGATCACCTGGGCGATATGGATTTCAAAGTGGCTGGTACTGAAGCCGGGATTACATCCTTGCAGATGGATATCAAGATTGCCGGGATTACACCTGCGATCATGGGTGAGGCTTTGGCGCAGGCCAAGGACGCGCGATTGCATATCCTGGGCGAGATGAACAAGGCGCTGTCGGATACGGCAGAGTTTTCGGTTCACGCGCCGCGCATTGAAACCATGCAGGTGCCAACGGATAAGATCCGTGAAGTCATTGGTACCGGTGGTAAAGTGATCCGTGAGATCGTTGAAGTGTCGGGCGCTAAGGTCGACATCAACGACGAAGGTATCATCAAGATTGCGTCGCCAAATGCCGATAGCATCAAGACTGCTTACGACATGATCCACGCGATTGTGGCCGAGCCGGAAGAAGGCGTGATCTATAAGGGTACGGTCGTGAAGATCGTCGACTTTGGGGCCTTCGTGAACTTTTTCGGTAAGCGCGACGGTCTGGTGCATGTTTCGCAGATTGAAAACCGCCGTTTGAACCATCCTTCGGATGTGTTGAAAGAGGGTCAGGAAGTCTGGGTTAAGCTGCTGGGCTTTGATGATCGCGGTAAGGTACGTCTGGCCATGAAGATGGTTGATCAGGCGACTGGCAAAGAAGTCGAAGAAGACGCCAAAGAAGGCTAAAAGTTCATATATCCTATGCGGGGCGGTCAGCCGCCCCGCAGACCCCAACCGAACTCAGGCTGGAACACAAGATGCAGCCTAGCGACATTACAATCATCAGCGTCTGCTATAACAGCGGGTCCGTTTTGAAAGAAATGTTGCAATCGGTTCACCCGGACAGCCCCATTGTTCTGGTTGATAACGCCAGTACAGACACGACGCCGGTTAAGAAACTAGCCCAAGATTTTGGCACGACCTTGATTCTTAACGAGCAAAACCTTGGATTTGGCAAGGCTTGCAATCAGGGGGCCGCAGTCAGCACAGACCAAACTGTTATTATTTCTAAATCCGGACGCGCGACTATCAAAAAGCGCAACCAAAGCACTGTTAGCTGCCGCCGATAAGTATAAGAACGCCGTCGCATTCAACCCAAGATTTGTTGGGCCAAACGGCAGTCAGCAATTCAAACGAAGATCAAAATTAATGCCGCGCAGCGAATGGTTGCCCCGGGGTTGGCCTGATGAGGACCGTGAAGTAAGCGTTTTGTCTGGCGCGGCTTTGCTGGTCAGAAAAGCTGATTTTATCGCAGTTTGCGGGTTCGACCCCAACATATTCCTCTACCATGAAGATGATGATCTAAGTCGACGGTTATTAAAAAATCGCGGACCCCTTGTTTTCATCCGGGACGCGGAAGTTACCCATCTGGAAGGTAGTTCAAACGTCAAATCCGCGGTGGCTGCCAAGTTTAAAGCCTACCACCTGGCGCGTTCTGCAATCTATGCTTCCCGCAAACACGGGAAACCATTTCCATTAACAAAAACACTGCTGGAAGCGACAATAAATCTCCTTTCAATCCAGAACCTGTTTTCGGCGCGAAAACGTGCGAAGAATACAGGGTTTATGAAAGGTGCGCTTAGTTTAGTCATCGGCAGGAATCCGCAATAACTACGATCTAGTCAGTATGGGTCGTTTCAAATGTTGTGCGGATCTCCTGGGCCATCGCATCATCAAAGTATTGTGGGTAGTTGTCTAGCAATTGAAACACCTTATCTGCTGTTTCTTTGGTCCGCGGAACCAGTGCCTTTTTCAAGAAGTTTCCATCAAGGTGTTTCAAAAGGAGCAACGGGGAAAAATAGGCCGCGTGGGCCTTTGATGCCAACGCCAACAACACTTTTTCGGCCTCGTCCCGCCAAAGAACTGTATCGTTGAAACCTGACATATGCGCTGCAAAAACTTCGAGCGATTTAGGATGAAGTTCTGCCATCACGTCTTCCATAATCTCTTTTAATTCCAAAGCGTTAAGTTTGGCCAAGACAGTGTTGAATTCAGACAAATCAATAACTGACGCAAAACTGAAACCACATGAACGCATGAATCTGGTTAAACCCATTTCTCCCCGCCTAACGGTTAGTCTTTTCCTGTTTGTTATCCGCAGCCGTTTCCAAAATCGTAAAAATTTTCTGGATTTTGTGACGTCATTGTTGAACCACAGCATGAACGAACAGAGATGGTAATTCCTCGTATTCACGTTCCACTTCCAGCTAACATCGCGGTAGTCATAGACCTCGACACGGTCCCAATTCCCTGGGGCAGTGATCGGTCCCACAAACTGAGCACCTGTTTTTCTGGCAGATTCCAACCAATTACTTCCGTTTCCAACCGGAAACCAAATTGAATCATTTGTCAGCACCAGTTCATTGAGCGTCGGAAGAAGGTTTTTAATATGCAGTAGACCTTCTCGGTACCCGCCAAAATCATACCCAAAGTTTTCTCTTTGAAGCGTCTTCCATACAAACGGGGACAGACGAATTAGGTCTTCGGGTGACAGGGGTAAATTGCTAACGACGAGTGGCGAAAATCCTTCCTTAATAAAGTATTCCAACATCGTGATATGGGAATTCTGAATGCCGTTTTTTGGAAAAACAAGGAACAATACGATTTTGTCCGATTTTTCGCGTTGTCCAACGGTTACGTTGACCTTATGCGACGTTAAATAAGTGTAGCGGTAATATTCATAGTGGTCGAGAAGCCAGTCGGGGAAGTCTTGGCTTAACTGCCTGCCCAAGCGCTTCAATTCCCGTTTGATTTTCCAAAAGGGGATTAGTTTAACGCGCATGGTGAATCCCGAAATCGTTGTAAAAAATCCGACTTTTTACCTAGTCGGGTGACAATTGGAATGGCTCTAATATGATCGAGTAATGACTGCAACATCAAGGCTCGAAAGGCCTTCAGTTCTACCGATATCTGCCTATAGAAGTAGTTTTAAGTCGACAATATGGATTCAAGCATAAAATAAGACTTGTTAAAACCCGCATTTGGCCTTGAACGCCATCCCTTTACCGCCATCCGGGTGGCGCAGGCGCAGGCTTTCGGCGTGCAGCATCAGACGGGGAAAGTTCAGGGCGTCGCCCGTGGCATAGAATGGATCACCCAGGATGGAATGGCCGATTTCGCGCATATGGACACGGAGTTGGTGACTGCGCCCGGTTTGTGGGAACAGGCGGATGCGGGTTTCGGTGTCGGTTGTGCGTAATACGCGCCAGTCGGTGATCGCCTGTTTACCGTTCTCATGGTCAACCATTTGCAGCGGGCGGTTGGGCCAATCGACGATCAGGGGCAGGTCTACAGTGCCGGTCTTTTCGGTGACATGGCCCCAGACGCGGGCGACATAGGTTTTCTTGATCTGACGTTTTTCAAATTGCAGACCCAGGTGGCGTTGGGCGTGGCGGGTCAGTGCGAACACCATGACGCCGGATGTGTCGCGGTCAAGGCGGTGGACGAGGAGTGCGTCGGGGAAGACATCCTGCACCCGGGTGATCAGGCAGTCGGCGAGGTGTTCACCTTTGCCGGGAACGGATAGCAGGCCGCTTGGTTTGTCCACCAGCAGGATTTCGTGGTCGTGGTGGAGGAACGTGAGCGGGTCAGATGGTGGGGCGTATTTGGTCATTTGGGTGGGGTAACATGGAGGGGTGGCGGGGTGAAACCCCGCCCTACGGGTTGCTATTGGGTTGGACTGGTTGACGCAAGATGGTTTTCAGGTTTTCCGGGGCGATTTTCCTTGGATCGCTCAGGTAAATTTCGTGGTGTTTACCGGTCATTGCCAGCCCATTTTCGGGGATGAATTCGTGGTGCAAATTCTTCAGGATTGGTCCTTCGTCAGAATAGGAACCCACATGCAGGACTTGCACGCATTTGCCTTCGTCCAGCGTTTCCAGGCGAACATTTTGGATCGTATCTGTATCCGTTGGCGGCGGTTTCTTTTTGGCGTTTTTGGGGATCAGGGCATCGCGGACGGTGGCCAGCATTTCAGGCATAACCCAATCCGGTTGCCGGATCATCATGGTCCATTTCCATTGGTCTTTGTCGTCGGTGATGAAGGCATCCATATCGTCTGCCCACCACAGGCCCTGAAGCGGGGCCACGACCCAGTCTTTTTGCAGTTGGGTTTTGCTCTGGAACTTCAGGCCATAACTAAGGCCATAGAGCGCGGCTACGGACTTGGCATAGGGTGCCGAATCCGGCGTGCCGGTGCCGTCGATCATCAGGTATGGCATCGGTGGAACGGTGAGGAATTCAAACTGGTCGGGTTTGCCGGAATAAAACTGCCGGTCGGATTTTTTGAAATCTAGTTTGTCCATTTAGGTGTCCCCCTTAGTTGCGCCTGTATGGTCTAACTTAGGCCTGCTGCCATCGTTACGTCAGCAGTGTTCTAATTTTTTTGCCAGTAATGAAACAAAAGCAGTGATGCGGCGGTGTTTGCCCCGATTACTGCGGCCGCAACTCCGTCAAATGGAAAAATAAAAACCGAAAGTTCGCCCGTCATTGCACCCAACACCATATCGCCAACAAAAAAGTCAAAGTCTGGAATATAGGACCAAGGTGCGAATACTGTCCCATAGACCACAAGACACGCGATACATATTATAGGCGCAAAAACAGCCGCGCGCTGGGGCTCGCGTCGGAACAGCCACATTGTTGCAAATGACGCTATCACAACGAACACGACGGCTAGTAGTTCGGTCACCAAAATGTTGGGATTGAGAAAATTTGGGTAAAAATCCGGACCATCACCAACCTTAGTTAAGCCTGCATACATAATTTCTTGGAAGTCATCGGGCGACATGCGCCTGTAGGCGGAATTGTTTACGCCTTTTTGGACGAAATCATGATTCAAGAATGTGACCCCTACGGCCGTACAAGTTGTTGCAATAAGCGTCACTACAGATTGTCGCCATCTGCGCCGGCCGATCTCGGGTTCGGAGAAATGTCGGGCGAAGCTAGCAGTCAAATAAAACAAAGCGAAAATTGTGCAGATTTTAAGTAGCATTAAGAGGGATAGCCCACCCGCCCAATAAAAACTCAACGTATCGCCATATTCTTGGCCGATGCCAAATGCATTCAAGCACATAAGGAAAAGCCCAATTGCTCCGTAGAAAATCGGAGAAAGAAGAATGAAGTTTCGCAACTGATGCTTGAAATACGGTGTCATTTCTTTCCGCTAACCCTCAACCTCATAATAATCCCCCTTGTCCTCAACAAATATATGCTTGTCCGTCGTGATCCCTGTTGCGCCGTCAATCGTACCAGATGCCACACTGGTCGCCCCTTCCCCGTCCATTTGCCAGAACAGGCTAGAGCCGCAGGTTTTGCAAAAGCCTCGGCGGGCTGTTGGGCTTGATTGGTACCATGTCAACGTGTCGTCACGGGTTAGGTTAAAGCGGTCGTTGGGTACTTGGGTGGCCGACCAGTAGTGGCCGCTGGTTTTACGGCATTGGGTGCAGTGGCAGGCGACGCTGTCGCGCAGAGGCTCAGTGAGTTCGTAGGTGACGCCGCCGCAGAGGCATGATCCGGTTTTCATGTCAGTTTCCTTTCACTTGGGCGAATGTGGTGGCGAGGATGGCTTGCATTTCTGATGCGTCTTTTTCGGTGAACGCGTCCGGCTGATTGCTGTCGATGTCAAACACGGCGATCAGGGTGCCGGTGGCGTCAAAGACAGGCATCACCAGTTCGGATTGGGTGCTGCTGGCGCAGGCGATGTGGCCGGGGAAAGCGTTGACGTCTGCAACCAGTTCGGTGCGTTGGTTTTGGGCGACGGTGCCGCAAACGCCGCGGCCGAACGGGATGGTCAGACAGCCGTGGCCGCCTTGGTAGGGGCCGACTTTTAGCAGGCCTGGGGATACGACGCGGTAAAACCCTGTCCAGTCAAAGCGGGTGTCGGCTGTGGTGGATTTCGCAGGCGACGGTGGCCATGAGCGATACGGCGTCGGTTTCGCCTTTGGAGAGGCTGGCGATGGTTTTGGCGAGCGTTTTGTAGTCGATCATACCAGTTCAATCGCGATTGCTGTGCCTTCGCCGCCGCCGATGCAGATGGCGGCGATGCCGCGTTTCAGGCCGCGGGTTTCCAGCGCGTTCAGCAGGGTGACGATGATGCGGGTGCCGGATGCGCCGATGGGGTGGCCAAGGGCGCAGGCACCGCCGTTGACGTTGACGATGTCAGGCGACAGGTTCATTTCCTGCATGAAGGCCATGGGGACGACGGCGAAGGCTTCGTTGACTTCCCACAGGTCCACATCTTCGGTTTTCCAGCCGATGTTTTGCAACAGCTTTTGGGCGGCGGGCACCGGGGCGGTGGTGAACCAGCCAGGGGCCTGGGCGTGGCTGGCGTGGCCAAGGATGCGGGCGCGGGGTTTTAGACCAGTATCGGGGCCGGTCAACACAAGTGCTGCCGCCCCGTCGGAAATGGATGATGAATTGGCGGCCGTGACGGTGCCATCTTTGCGAAAAGCCGGTTTCAGGTTCGGGATCTTTTCCGGGCGCGCCTTGGGTGGTTGTTCATCTGCGGTGATGGTGGCGTCGCCACGGCGGCTGGTCAGAGTGACCGGGGTGATTTCTGCGTCAAACGCGCCGGTATTTTGCGCCGCCCGCGCGCGATCAAGCGAACGCAGGGCGTATTCGTCCTGGTCCTGCCGGGTGAATTGATATTTTTCGGCGCAATCTTCGGCGAAAGAACCCATCAGGCGGCCCTGATCATAGGCGTCTTCCAGGCCGTCCAGAAACATGCTGTCCATAGTTTGCATATGGCCGATGCGGGCACCGGCGCGCATTTTGGGCAACAGGTACGGTGCGTTGGTCATGCTTTCCATGCCACCGGCGACCATCACACTGGTGGTGCCAAGGGCAATCTGATCAAAGGCGGTCATCGTGGTTTTCATGCCGGAACCGCACATCTTATTCACGGTGGTTGCGGGTACTGTTTCATCAAGGCCCGCCTTAAACCCGGCCTGACGCGCCGGGGCCTGCCCCAGACCCGCAGGCAAGACACAACCCATCAGGAGTTCTTCTATTTGCGCCGGTTTCGCGCTGGCATTTTCCAGTGCCGCCCGGATTGCAGCCCCGCCAAGGGTTGGGGCATCGGTGCCCGCAAAATCCCCCTGAAAACCGCCCATAGGTGTGCGGGCTGCCCCGGCAATAAATACGTCTTTCATAGCGTCCCCTATATTTTCCCAACCTGCATACCGAATGGTAACCATTGGCGTCTAGCGTGGCGAAACCAACAGGCATCAGGATACCGGCTATGCATCTAAGTTCCAGAACAATTGGCAAAGCACTTGTGATTAACGTTGAAGCCCCGCGCATAGATGCCCCCAGCGCCATTCAGTTTAAAGACCAGATGCGCGATCTCACAGGGTCCGGGGTGGCACGGGTTGTTTTGGATTTAGAACAGGTTGGATTTGTCGACAGCAGCGGGTTGGGGGCGATTGTGGCATCGATGAAACAACTTGCCACTGGTCAGGTTATGGAACTGGCAAGTCTAAGCCCGGTTGTCGAAAAAGTTTTTCGGCTTACCCGGATGGATACGATCTTTACAATCCATCCGAATGTAGCCGCAATTTCAGATGACAAATCGGCTTCGTAATAAGTCTGAGCGCAATGTATTGAAAATGAAAAATACATTTTCCGGGGACGATCTAATTTTTCACACACATTTCTCCAGTGACCCGCTTTCTGCCGCAAGGGTTACAGAGGAATTGATTGGAACAATTTCCAACTGGTGTGTTACGACCGGCTCATTGGCGAATATTGAGATCGTGGTAACTGAGGTCATCAACAATATTATTGAGCACGCCTATTTGGAAGATCCAGACCAACCGATCGAAATATCAGCAAAAGCCGGTTCAGAAAGCGTACAGTTTGACCTGATTGATTGTGGTAAATGCATGCCGGAAAGTCAGATACCAAATGGCCGACAAATGGATCTAACAGGGGCAGTATGTGATCTTCCAGAGGGTGGGTTTGGCTGGCATCTTATTCGCTCATTAGCTCAGAATCTTAATTACACGCGGGATTCCGGAAAAAACCATCTTACTTTCTCGGTCACAATTGGCCAGCAGTAGCCACAGACGTAACACATTATTTCAGGGCAAAATGGCATGGTTTTGCCCATTTTGGAAAAATTGTTTTATTTCAATAGGTTAGAGAGGGTATTGGATCGACTCTATTTTAAGTTGCCGCCAAAATGCCGCAAAGGGTCCTTAGTCGGGCCAAATTGTACAGCCAAAACAGACGGGTAGCTGCATATAGCTTCCCTCGGCGTCGCGTTTAACAGCCCCCACCCAGTGCGTGACGTCGAGGACTTCTTTCCCAAAAACAGTTTGAAATTCCCACAAACGGGCCTAAGGTTTTCCAGCTTTGGAGGGCCCGTTTATGCGTGATTTTCAACTACCTGGCAGATCCGCTGTTTTTGCAACAAACGGGTTATGCGCCACATCCCATCCCCTGGCAGCACAAGTTGCCGTTCAAATTTTGCAAAACGGCGGAAATGCCGTAGATGCAGCAATCGCGGCGGCGGTGCTGTTGGGAATATGTGAACCCCAATCAACCGGCATAGGCGGCGATTGCTTTGTACTATTAAAACCCGCAGGGGAAGAAAAAGTAGTGGCTCTGAACGGTTCCGGCCGAGGCGCGGCTGGTTTGCGGGCAGATGAGCTGCGCAAAAGGGGTATGAAGGAAATACCGTTGTATGGGCCGGAAGCCGTAACAATCCCCGGTGCGGTGGATGCGTTTTGCCGCCTGTCGCAAGATTGGGGTAAAATCGGACTGGCGGCATCCCTGGCCCCGGCCATTCATTATGCCAAGGCAGGCATTCCGGTAACGCCGCGCACAGCGTTTGACTGGAACGTGTCGCAGGGGGTTTTATCGGGCGTTGGGAAAGACTTTTACCTTGCTGGTGGTAAACCCCTGCAAGTTGGTGATATTTTTCGTCACCCGCAACAGGCCGACGTGCTGCGCCGAATTGCAAAAACCGGACGCGCCGGGTTTTATGAAGGCGAAGTGGCCCAAGATATGGTCAATTCGCTAAATGAACTGGGCGGCACCCATAGTTTGCAGGATTTTGCCGATACTACCTGTAATTATGGCGACCCGATCACCGGCACTTACCACGGCACTGACCTGATTGAGCATCCGCCAAACGGCCAGGGCGCAACGGCAATCCTGCTGGCTAATATTCTGTCTGGTTTTGATATCGCCGGGATGGATCCATTTGGTACGAAGCGGGTGCATATTGAGGCCGAAGCCACCAAACTGGCCTATGATGCGCGCAATCGATTTATTGCTGACCCGGATCATACCAGCCGTCTGGATCACATGCTGTCGATGGAAACTGCAAGCAAGCTGGCGGTACTGATTGATCCCGGCAAGGTCATGGCCGATCCATATGTGGCCAGTGCAAATGTCCATAAAGATACTGTCTATTTGACGGTTGTGGATAAGGACCAAATGGCAGTGTCGATGATCTATTCGATCTACCACAGTTTTGGGTCCGGGATCGCTTCGTCCAAATTTGGCATTCTATTTCAGAACCGGGGTGCCGGGTTCTGTCTTGAGGAAGGCCACCCGAATGAAGCCGGCGGCGGAAAACGCCCGATGCACACAATCATTCCCGGAATGCTGCGTCAGAATGGTAAGATCGTCATGCCCTTTGGGGTGATGGGCGGGGCTTACCAATCCACCGGGCATGCACGGTTCCTGTCAAATATCGTTGATTACGGCATGCACCCGCAACAAGCCATCGACGGTGCCCGGGCATTTGCAGATGTGGGAGATCTGAATGTAGAGCGCGGTTATTCGCAAGAGGTCAGGCAGGAACTGATGGATCTTGGGCATAAGGTAGTGATCCCGAAAACTGCCATTGGCGGCGCGCAGGCAATCCTGATTGATCACGCGCGCGGCGTTTTACAGGGCGCGTCTGATCCCCGCAAAGACGGTGCTGCTATCGGGTATTAGTTAAGCTGAAACTGGAGCGGGTAATGCCCGTCTTCAAAATCACCAAACAAATCCGGAAGGTCCGGGTGATCCACCGGGCGGCCGGAGTAGTCGGCTTTTAGGTTTTGCTCGGACACATAGGCCACGTAAAAGCTTTTGTCGTTTTCGGCCAACAGGTGATAAAACGGCTGATCTTTTGGCGGGCGGGCATCTTCCGGGATGGCCGCATACCATTCATCAGAATTTGAAAACATGGCGTCGACATCGAAAACCACACCGCGAAACGGGTGTTTTCGGTGACAAACCACCTGACCAATATGATATTTTGCTCGCGTCTTTAACATGTATTACAGCCCCTTGACCTTCAGTATCGCAGTGCTTCTCGGCATGTCCATGCGATTTGCGGAAACAAACTGTGAACCAGTGGCTAACAGTGATGGTGCCAGCCCAGCGCAGAATTCGACTAGCCACTGATATCACTTGTGTTTTCAGGTTCCGCCTTAGCCAGAACACGATTAACCAGTGTTAAACTGCAGTCGTTGTTCGGCGACAAACTGCCATTTTCTTTAAGAATCTATTAAACTTTGACCAACCATTGCTTCCATTTCATGCTCAATTTCCCGCCTACACGCTTATTTGTGAATGAAGCGGTGGCATTTGCCATTCACCCGGTCGGCAATATTGGCTAAGTTAGCGGCAAAAAGGCTATAGGCAAATGAGCAGTGCAATTCGAACGACTTTACTATTGGTGTTTGTAACAGCGTGTGGCAGCGCGAATTACTCCGCGCCCAGAAACCTGGACAATGCCTGTAGTATCGTGAACCAGCGACCGGCCTATTTGAAAGCTATGAAAAGATCAGAGCGCAAATGGGGAATTCCGGTTCACGTGCAAATGGCGACAATTTTTCAGGAAAGCAAATTCATTGGTAATGCGCGTACACCCTATCAATATGCGTTGGGAATTATTCCAATGGGGCGCCAAAGCTCTGCCTATGGTTTCAGCCAGGCACTGGACGGAACATGGGATGAATACCGGAGCGATACTGGCAACCGAGGAGCTCGGCGAGATGATATTGCTGCCTCAACTGATTTCATCGGCTGGTACATGGCGGAATCCAGCGATGAGCTGGGTATTTCCCTTTCGGATGCCAGCAGTCAGTATTTGGCATACCACGAAGGTCGAGCTGGTTTTGCGCGGGGCAGTTACCGTTCCAAGGCCTGGCTACGTCGCATTGCAAACGCGGTGGACGCGCGTTCAGACACCTACCAACAACAATTGCAGGCCTGTGGAAAAGCATAACCTGCGGCTGGCAGAATCCTAAAATCCACGGGTTTCCATTTCAGAGTCGATATCAAATAATTTGTTATCTAACCTGCCACCCAAGTTAAATTCACCCAAAATTACCGTGGTACGTTGCCCTGACCCATCGGTGACGATCCATTGACGAAGCGCCAATGGTTTATCGGTAAACACCAATTCAATCGTACCATATTCAGGGTGTTCCGGGTCCTGGGCCAAAACTGATGTTGACGGTCCGTTTTCAGCGTGACCTACGACCATTTTATCGCGATTCAGATTAACGGTTTTTGCCAGTATCAAGTACAGCGGCGTTCTTACCAACGGAAACCGTTCGGGCGGCTGGTTGGACTTAGCGTCAAACACAGCTACCTGGCCCTTGCCTGCCATTACCATGCTGTCATCGGGTGGATTATATTCAAATCGAATTCTACCCGGACGGCGGATAAAGATTTCGCCAGTGGACAATGACCCGTCATCATTTATCTGCGTAAATTCGGCAACTGCCGTGGTCATGTTATTGAAATAGGTGGAAATATCCACCAATGGCAGTTTTTCTGCCAACGCCGGCGCGCCAGTTGCCAGCAACATTATTGTGGCAGCCATATATTGAATCGTTCTCATACCAATAAACTAGCTATTTTTGACACGACCTACACCCACTAGATGATCACAAAGCAGAGAACCGCCTGTTACTGCTGTTCCGGGATCAGGATTTCGCGTTTTCCCACATGGTTTGCCGGGCTGACAAGGCCCTGATCTTCCATTTGTTCGACAAGTCGTGCTGCCTTGTTATAGCCGATCGCCAACTTGCGCTGAATATAGGACGTCGAACATTTCCGATCGCGTGCAACAATGGCCACGGCCGTGTCATATAGCGCATCTTCGCCATCCGTATTGCCGCCAAGTCCAAGCACTTGATCAATGTCGCTTTCTTTGCCATCGGCCGGACCTTCGACCACGCCGCTAACATATTCTGGTGTGCCAAAGGTTTTTAGATAATTGACGATTTCTTCCACTTCTTCGTCACTAACGAACGGACCATGCACGCGGGTGATTTTTGCACCCCCGGCCATATAGAGCATATCACCCATACCCAGAAGTTGCTCGGCGCCCTGCTCACCCAAAATGGTACGGCTATCAATTTTTGAAGTAACCTGAAACGATATACGGGTCGGGAAATTGGCTTTGATTGTTCCGGTAATCACATCCACCGACGGGCGTTGAGTAGCCATGATCAAATGAATTCCTGATGCCCGCGCCATCTGCGCAAGGCGCTGGATGCAGGCTTCAATTTCTTTACCGGCCACCATCATCAGGTCGGCCATTTCGTCGACTACAACAACAATGTAAGGAATTTTTTCGGGCTGGAATTCTTCTGTCTCGAACGCAGGTTCGCCCGTGTCATCATCAAACCCGGTTTGCACAGTGCGGCTGAACATCTGATTTTTATCGAGCGCATCTTTTACGCGGCCATTGAACCCTTCGATATTTCGCACGCCCATTTTAGACATCCGCCGGTAACGTTCTTCCATTTCACCCACCACCCATTTCAAGGCGACGACCGCTTTTTTCGGATCGGTTACAACCGGGCTAAGCAGGTGAGGAATGCCGTCATAAACACTAAGTTCCAGCATTTTGGGATCAATCATGATCATACGGCAATCTGCCGGTGTCAGCTTGTAAAGCAGACTTAGGATCATGGTGTTGATGGCGACAGATTTACCCGAACCCGTCGTACCCGCGATAAGCAAATGCGGCATCTTTGCCAGGTTGGTGACAATAGGATCGCCGCCAATATCTTTGCCAAGAGCCAATGGCAATTTCATATTACTGTCGCCAAAGTCTTTGGCCGCCAGAATTTCGCGCAAAACGACCTTTTCACGGTATTCATTCGGCAATTCGATTCCAATGACTGAGCGCCCGGGCACTGTCGAAACACGGGCTGATAGTGCCGACATTGAACGCGCGATGTCATCTGACAGGCCAATAACCCGACTGGCCTTTAGACCCGGGGCCGGTTCCAGTTCATACATTGTGACAACAGGGCCCGGACGCACCGAAACAATTTCACCTTTCACGCCGTAATCATCCAAAACAGATTCCAGCATGCGTGCGTTTTCTTCCAGCGCCTCATCCGACAGGTGATGACGTTCCATGGCTACCGGATTGGTTAGCAGGCTAAGCGGCGGCAATTCAAACGCGTCCGAATTGTCTTCAAACTGCAGCTTTGGCTGGGCCTCAGCGCGGGCTTTTCTGGATTGCAGTGCAGCTTTGCGGGCGCTGTGCTGCACTACCTTTTTTGCGTCAGGAATTGGCACTGCGGGGGATTGGTATACAGGCGCTTCAACACCGACATCAAATGGGTTTGACTGGGCCTCGTCGAATGCGTCGGATTCCGGCTGTCCCGCTTGCAAAGTCCTAAGGGCGGCATCACTAGCAAGACCTCCGCGCACCGATGGGGCGGTTCCTGTCTGGCTTAACGGGTCCTGTGAAACCCGGTTTTTGATAACCTGAGCAATTTTTGCTTTGATCTGAGGATCGCCAAAATCTTCGGACATATGCAATTGAGGTTTGGGTTGGGCTTCAGTCCGCGACGAACGTTTCAGCAAAGAAGGCAGCCGCGAGAAGAAACCCTGTTTAGTTGCTGCTTCTACTTCGCTCGTTGATGCTATGTTGCCAGGTTTTGGATCAGCCCGAAGAACGGCAGCTGGATGCATTTCGGGCGAAACAGCGCGCCGTACCACCGGTTGCACAGCTAAATGATCAACAGCGGTTTTTGCTTCCTGCAACTGTTGTGCCATTTCGCGTTTTTGGATTTTTCTTTCAGCCCGTTGGTTGCGAATTTTTCGGGTGGCCGCGACAGAACCCTGAGCCCCAAGGCCCAAAACCCGCATAAAGCCCGCATAAATCATGATCACACCGAACAACAGAAAATGCCCGATACGGCGCAGTTCGGGCACCGTGAATCCCAAAACGAATGCAGCCATAGCCACCGTGGCGACGGCCATGACCAAAGACAGCACCTTTAACCCAAGCGTCGCTTTTACCGGGATAACACCAAGAATGGCGCCCAATACCGTGTCACCAAACAGCCCGCCCAAGCCAAAGGAATGGGTCCAGTTGTTGCCGGGGACATGGGTGGAAACGTAAATGGAGGCCAACGCAATTGCGATTGGCGCAAATATCAACCGGGGAATGGCGCGCTCTTCGCCAAAATGCGAAACAAATCGAATGCCCCAGACCGCCAGAACAATTGTAATGCCCCAGCCACCAAGGCCCACAATAACCATAACGGGTGAGGCAACTGACGCACCTAACTGACCCAAAAGATTAGCCACCTGTCCGTCCGTTACAGACAGCCAGCTTGGATCATCCGGGGAATAGGACCACAGGATCATGGCAAAGAAAAATGCGACGACAAGAAATGCAAACCCAAAAAGTTCTTTCCCACGTCGTTCCAGCGTGGCCTGGGTTTCGCTGTCGAACAGCGGATCGCGTTGTCTTGCCTGATAGGAAGCCATTAATTCTTGTCCTTACCCGTATAGGCAGTCGCGTAGCCCTGTTAGCCCGCGCTGCATTTCTTTTATTGGGGCCACCATGGCGACCCGGATATATTTCTTGCCAGGGTTATCACCCGCGACGTCCCGACTTAGATAAGCGCCCGGCAATGCCCGGACCCCGGTTACTTGCCAAAGCTTTACAGCTGCGGTTTCGCCCTCATTAACCGGCAACCACAGGAAAAACCCGGCCTTTGGCGCGTTGTAGCCCTGAATACCCGCGAATATCTTATCGGCTGCCCGAAACTTATCGCCGTAAAGCGACCGGTTTTCTGTCACATGGGCTTCGTCGGACCATGCCTTTTGCGAAACATGCTGCAAAGGCAGAGGAATTGGCGCGCCGCCGTAATTTCGCAACCGTTTCATGCGCGCAATGCCCTGCGGCCCACCCGCCACAAAGCCAGACCTTAGCCCCGGCAGGTTTGACCGTTTGGAAAGCGAATGGAACACAAACACCCTTTCCGGATCAGCGCCAACCTTGGACGCAACTTCTAACGCACCAACCGGCGGCGTATCACGGTAAATCTCGCTATAGCATTCGTCGGAGAAAATCCGAAAGTCATGTTTTTGCGCCAAGGCAAACAGATTTTCCAGATATTTTGCGTCGGCCACTGCCCCTTGCGGGTTAGACGGTGAACAGATGAAAGCAATTTCAACCCGGTCCAGAAGTTTTGGATCAAGCGATTGATAATCAGGCAAAAAGCCCGTTTCGGCTGTAGCGTTTACATAATGCGGTTCAGCGCCAGCCGCCAAAGTGCCAACACCGTAGGCCTGATAAAATGGGTTAGGGATCAGAACTACGGGTTGTTTGCCCTGCGAATTTTTTTCGGGGCACATGGCTAGGCAGGCATTGTACAGGCCTTCGCGGGTGCCATTCAGCGGTAATATCTGGGTATCGACATCCAATTCGGCGCCAAACCGCAATTTCAACCAATCAGCGATTGATTGGCGCAAACCTTCGGTGCCATCATTTGGCGGGTAATTGCCAAAACCTTGGGCATGCTGTGCAATTATTTCAACAACCCAGTCTGGAAAGGCGTGGCGGGGTTCGCCAATAGACATATGTATGACTTCGCCGCCCGGTTCATGGGCGTCAAGGAGTCTCCGCAATCGCGGGAAAGCATATTCTGGCAGGTTCGAAAACCGCTCGGGGAACAACATGTCTGCCTCTGGTTCAGGGTCATTATCGCCCCGTTTCGCAACACGATACCCTCAGAACCCCCCTGGGTCCAGAAAAACGCAGCAATATTCGTGTTTTAAGCCGCCAAGCTGTTGCTTTTAGGCCAGTGCCAATTCTGCGGCTGCGCCAAGTCTTAACAAACGCTCTTCAGAACAGGCCGGTGTGACGAACATTATCCCGGTCGAAGGTGTCCCCGTAGGCAATGTCAGGGCCGCCGATCCCATCAAATTTCCGATGCGGGTGTTTCGTAACGCCAACAGGTTTTCTGTGACATAAAACTCTTCATCTGCGGCTAGTCTTACAAGGCTGGGAGGTAAGGTCGCAGAAGTTGGCATAATAACCGCATCATATCCCGAAACTTCCTGCTGCCATGTCGCACGAATTTTATCCAATGCCTGCCAAGCCCGCACATATTCTACACCGCTGTAAACCATACCGGTTTGAAAACGTGCAAGAATTGCCGGGTACATTTGTTCAGGCGCTGTTTCTATTTCAGTTTTCCAGGTCGCGTAGGCTTCGGTGGCAAACAACACGCCTGCCAGCGCCAACGATTCTTCGACCCCCGATAATTTGTGCTGCACAATTGTTGCCCCAGCTTTTCGTAAACATTCTACGGCTCGCTGAAAGCCAGCCATTGGTTGTTCGCGAACTTGCTCTAATGCAACATTTTCCAGAATTAAAAACCGAGCACCTTCCAGACTAGCCCCGGCTAAGTCGGCGGGCTTTTTCCCTTCCAGAGCGGCCAACATCAGTGTTGCATCCTCAACCGATCGGCAAAGTGGACCAACAGTATCAAACCGGGAGCAAAGGGGCACCACACCCTGCAATGACAAACGTCCGGATGTTGTTTTCAAGCCAACCAAATCATTCCAGACCGCCGGGATGCGCACCGAGCCGCCAGTATCTGATCCAACTGCCGCCGCGGCCAAATCAAAACTAACCGATGCAGCCGCCCCGGAAGAAGACCCCCCGGCCACGCAATCAGGGTAGTTTACCGAGGGCGGTGTTTCAGTAATCGGGTTATAACCAAGCCCTGAAAAAGCCAGTTCGGACATGTGGGTTTTGCCAAGACAAACCAACCCGGCGCGTGTTGCATTTTGCAAAACCACCGCATCGGTTTTAGGTATTCTGTTTGCCAATAGGGCAGAGCCAGCCTCGGTTTTGGTACCGGCAGTATCAAACAAATCTTTCCACGATATCGGCACACCATCCAATAGGGATCGCCGGGTTCCAGACGCCGCGCGCCCGGCTGCAGCATGGGCCTCAGTAAGGGCACGTTTTCGCGTTGTTCGCGCATAAATCCGATTGGCAAGGGGGTGCTGGGAAATGGCGTCAAGATACTGATCCGTTAAGGTCACCGGATCAATTTCACCCTTGCCAATTGCTCGTCCCAGATCAGCCGCCGTCATTTTTAACCAATTTTCGCTCATTTCATACCCTTGCTTGTACCCAAACAGCGTAGCGACAGTGCTGCACATGGACAATCCCGGCAGGACCAAGATAATTGGGCTATGGCAATTGATTGCGAAATTCTGATAGCGGGGGGCGCTCTAAACGGGTCTGCCCTGGCACTGGCTTTGGCGGATGCCGGGCTGTCGGTTACCATTGTCGACCCTGTTCCTGCAGCGGTGCAAGGCTCACCGGGTTTTGATGGCCGGGGGTATGCTTTGGCGCTGGCGTCACAGCGGCTGCTCATGGCAATCAACGTTTGGGACGCCATTGCCGATCACACGCAACCTCTGTTGGAAATCAAGGTTAGTGACGGGCGGGCTGGCGAAGGCGCGTCGCCCTTTGTGCTGGAATTTGACCATGCTGAAATAGAAGAAGGCCCAATGGGGTTTATGGTTGAAGACCGGTTCTTACGCCGTGCTTTGCAATCGGCGATGGCTGACAATGAACGTATAACCGTTGTTTCTGGTGATCGGGTGGTAAACTTGGCATCAGGCGAGGGATCGGCCATTGCCACGCTGGACTCTGGCAAAACGATCCAAACCCTTGTCCTAGCGGGCTGTGATGGTCGCCAATCAAGTGTCGCTAAACAGGCTGGCATCAAACGCACCGGCTGGGACTATGGTCAAACCGCGCTGGTTTGCGCGATCCAGCACGAAAAGCCGCACAGAGGCATTGCGCACCAGTTTTTCATGCCCGCCGGACCGCTAGCAATTTTACCATTGCCGGGCAATCAATCGTCCATTGTCTGGACAGAAACCCATACCAATGCTGCCCGTATTAACGGGCTTTCCAAAGTAAAATACCTGCAAGAATTGCGCCCTCGATTTGGAAATTTCCTTGGGGAAATTGATCTGGTTGGCACGCGTTTTACCTATCCCTTAAACTTGTCCCTGGCCGATACTTTTATTGCTGATCGTGTGGCACTGGTCGGGGACGCTGCCCATGGATTACACCCCATAGCCGGGCAAGGATTAAATGCCGGTCTAAAGGATGTTGCAGCACTTGCAGAAGTGTTGGCATTGGCCAAACGCCGTGGCGAAGACATTGGCAGGTCCGATGTATTGGGCCGCTACAATCAGTGGCGCAGATTTGACGTTGCGACGTTAGCCTGGGCCACTGATGGTGTTAACAGGTTATTTTCAAATGATAATTCGATCGTTAGGGCGGGACGTGACATTGGCCTGGGTCTGGTGAATTCAATTCCCGGGCTTCGGCGCACATTCATTCGTGAAGCCGCAGGGCTATCAGGTGATTTGCCCAGGCTAATGCAGGGTAGGCAAATTTAATCCAACGGTCGGGCTTCATTTACGAGCAATACCGGGATACCGTTTCTGATTGGGTAAACAAGGTTGGCCGGTTTGGATATCAATTCCTGTTTCTCAGCATCATATTTCAATGTTGCGTGTGTCAGCGGACATACCAAAGCCTCAAGCATAGTTCGGTTCAGTTTAACGGTATTGGTCATTGCAATGCCTTTTCGCCGGGGCCACCGCGCAGGGAAAATTCTAGCAGTGTGGTCAGGGTTTCGCGCCGCTTTTGCAACGTCTTTGCTTCAAGCAGGGCTTGCTTGTCCTCTGGGCTTAGCGGACAAAGCATAGACAGAGAATTAATCAGCAACTCGTCTTCTGCATCTCGCAAAGCCTCCCAGTCAAATGTCAGTTCGTGGGTTGCGAAAAACCGCCCCAGTAAATCCATGAATTCCTGGCGCTGAAAATCAGAGTCCTGTTCCGCGGCCCCTAAGTCCGCTGCAAATTCATCCCAGACAACATTGCATTTCCGGTAAGGTGTAAAACCTTCAATCACATCTAACACCCGGTATCGCGAAATACCTGTCAGGGTCAGCATGTATCGCCCGTCCTGAGTTTCAGAAAATGTCACAACCCGTCCAGCGCAACCGATAATGTGCATTTCTTCAGAATCACCCGATAGGGAAAGGGGTTGAATCATGCCAATCAAGCGATCCTGAGTTTTTAAAACATCATCCAGCATCGCCAGAAAGCGCGGTTCAAAAATGTGTAGTGGCAGACGGGCACGCGGCAAAAGCAGCGCCCCCGGCAATGGAAAAACTGGGATAGATTCCGGTAAACTTGCAGCGTTAAACATGGGGTTTGCCTAGTAAGACTGCCGTATTACAAGAATATTAGCGACGAAAGCTTGCGCCGTCCATTCAGGGCAATCGGGTCCTTGGCTTCAAGTGCATCAAACACGGTGAACAATTGCGCTTTTGCGGCACCATCATTCCAGTCACGATCCCTGCGAAACAGCTCTAACAACTGCTCAACCGCGCCCTCAACCTGCCCGGCTGCATGCAAAGCGTTGGCCAGATCAAAGCGCGACTGGTGGTCGTCGGGTTTCGCATCAACTGCCGCCTGTAAATCGTCAATCGGTCCTGCATCGGCGGCCTGACGGGCAAGCTGTAGCTGGGCGCGGGCGGCTTCCAGTTCGGGGGCAGTCGAAATTTCCTCGGGCGCGCCGTTTAATATAGCTTCGGCCTGATCCAGATCATCCATAGCGATATGGGCGCGCACCATGCCACCATAAGCAACTGCGTTGTTGGGTTCTTCGCCAAGGATGGCCGCGAATGTCTGGGCGGCATCCACAGCAGCGCCTTCGGCCAACATGGCTTCGGCGGCTTCAATGGCTTCTGATAGCCCGCCATCTTCGCCAGATAGCGCGGCCAGTTTATCAACGAATGTCTTGATCTCTGATTGCGGCACTGCACCTTGAAACGCATCCACAGGCTGGCCATCATGAAAGCCGTAAACCGTTGGAATTGATTGCACTTTCAACTGCGCGGCAATTTGCTGGGCCTCATCCACATTGATCTTGACCATGCGCACCTTGCCGCCCGCGGCCTTGACCGCGTCTTCCAGCATGGGCCCCAAGGTTTTACACGGGCCACACCAGGGCGCCCAGAAATCGACAATAACCGGCACCTCTTTTGAGGCCTCGATCACATCCTGCATAAACGTTGCTTCGGTACCGTCCTTGATCAGATCGGCGGCGGCTTCGGGGTTTTGGCCAAGCTCTAGCATGGGTTTTCCTTAGGTCGAATTGGGTTGTCCGCTAGATGGCGTATTGGCGGAGTTTATTCAAGGTTGGGGATTGGATTGTTTGGGCAGTGGTAAGCACCCGGTTAGCCCGGCAGGCAGCACCAAAAGCGCCCCGGCCTGGTAAAGCGATGCGCCAAAGCCGGTTATGTCGGATCGTAAAGTCACTGAAACGGCGTTTGCCGCGATGATCGCGGTGCCCGTTGGCAAAACGTCCATAAATTCAGGGCTGGGAAACAGCACAACCGCGGCCGGGGCGGCGTCACTGAAACGCATGACCAACGCCATGATGGTGATCCAGCCAAGGATGATCAGCGGCAGAGTGAACAAAATGCCCCTAATAGTCATGGATATGTTCCAAAGTGATCGGGGTCGCATTAAAGCTGCGCAACGTATCGGCTAGATCAATGACGTTCAGTGATATCAGGTGGCGAAAATCGCCGTAGCCTTGCCGTTTGAAACTGTGCAGGGCACTGGGATAGGGCGCATTAGATATGGCCGTCAGCATGATGTCATCATTGCCGGCAACCTCGATAAAGTTCGCCCCATCTTGGGCCAGCTCATCCAGAATATGGGTCAACACCCGGTAGCGCGGGGTTTCTATTTCAGTACCTTGCGGGTGGGTGGCGACGATCTGCACCATGTCATAACCGGCTAATACCGGGCGCTCAATATCGGTGACAACCATACGCAGGGTCAGTTCATCGGCACCCACGGACGCTACCGCGGCAGCGATTACCCCCGCATATTTCGACTTGGCCCCGAATTCCAGCCCCAGCGCAATCGCGCGTTCGGTGTCGCGAAAGCTGTCGGTTTTGGCGGCCATCAGGGCGGCAACATCGGCGGGGAAATCCCATTTATACCACGGCACCTGTTGCAGAAACTTTGCGTATTGCGCGGCCTGCTTGGCGCTAAGATCATCCAGCGGGGTGTGATCGGGGCCGCGTACCAAGGTGGCGATGCGACCGATGGTTTCTTCATACAGTGCCTTCATTGCCAGTTCGGCAGTAAAGCTGACGCCAATGGTATAGATGGTTTGCTTGGAGGTGGTCGAAAATCCACCGTGCTGGGCGGATGATTTTGACAGGGCGCAAAGCGATGTCCAGAAACCTTTGATGCCAGCGAAATAGGCATAATCATGGGGATCGCCTGTGCTGATCACCTGGGCGTAATCGTCGTAAGCATGGACAATGTGCCATTCCGGGTAGGTCATGTAACTGCGGGATTCCGCGCGGTGATGGGCCGGGTCGGTAATGACTGGGGCATAAGCGATGGTTTCGCCACTGCCGCGACAAGCGGTTTCAATCCACACAATCGGGCTGGCCAGCAGAGCGATCAGCAACAGCAGTGTCAGGGCAATCCGTTTCAACCAACGCCACATCAGCGACGCCCCAGAAACAGCCCGGATGCCAATGCAATGCCGCCAAGCGCGATGTGGGGCGTGTTGGCGTAGATTTTGAACATAAACGGCAGGTCCAGAACGCCGTTATTGAAGATGCCGAAATCAAGGTAACCGGAACCCGTGGCCAGCCCCAGCAAGCCGTCACCAAGGTAAAGTGCGCCAAACAGCAACAGGAATGTGCGGGCGGCTTTGTGGGATATTATTGCGGCGGCAAGGGCCCAAAGGGCGGAGCCCAGATGCAGTGCGTCGTCAAAAATGTCCAGCGCGAAAATGCCAAAGGCGCGGCCTTCATCGTCGGTCAGACCGGGGATGTAATTCAGTGCCGCCGCAATCAGCAACGCCCCGAAATAGCCCAGCGATATTTTTTGAAGTAAGCTCATAACGCCCCCAGATATGTATCCCACAGGTTGTTCCTGAACCGCAGTCGCGGGTCAATCGCCCGTTTGGCGGCGGCGAATTCGGCGGCGCGAGGGTAAGCTCGGGTCAGTTGATCCAACGTCGCGTGCGGGCGATAGGGCAGATAATAGCTGCCACCAATGCCGATGATGCCCTCTATCAGGGCATGGGTCATGCGGGCCATGTCGGCCTCGCCCCTTGCCGTCAGTTCCTGTGAAAAGGACATCACCGCGGCGATGCGGGGCACGGCCGCGTAGGCCAGCAGGCTTTCAGCATCTGTGTTGATGAACCGCAAAGTGACATTTAGAAATTCCTGATAGGAGGCCGGGATCACATCGCGGCAGACCTGCAAAAAGTCGGGAAACCGGTCAATGCCGACGAAATACTCGTGCAGGATATCGACGCGGCTGGGGTCTTTGTCATCCAGCGTAATCACCGGTTCGTTGATCAGGGAATTGCGGGTTGCGGCACCGGCCAAACGCGGGGCGAGGTCCGCCTCGGTGTACCAGCGAAACCGCTTCATCCGTTCATTTCCCAGTTGCGCGCGGTAAATCTTACCGGCCGCTTTGGACATGAAGCCAGACCCTGAAGCGGGCGGCAGATCAGACTGATCCTGCGCCGCGCGGTAGGTGATCATCAGCGCTTCTTCCATGAAATTTTCACGGTCAACGTTCAGACGCCCGTAGGCCATGGTCACGGATTTATCCGCCAATGCGGTTTCAAATGCGGTGCCAAGTTCTTTACCCGGCAGCGTTTCAAATGTGGGGTCAAGGCGTTGATTTTCAACCATATCCACCTGCATTTCGGTGATCAGGCCGGTTAGACCATAGCCACCCATGCTTAGGTTAAACAGGTCGGTGTTTTTGCTGCGGGAACAGGTGACCAATTCACCATCCGCCAGCAGCATTTTAAAACTTTGCACCGTTGCGCCCATCGGTCCATAGGGCACCGGCCAACCGTGGGCATTGACGCAGAACGTCGCTGCCACCCCGAAATCGTGGTTGGATTGCATGACAGCGGGGGAAAACCCCTGTGGATCAATCGCCGCGATAATCTGCGACCAACGTGCCCCGGCATGGGCGCGGTAGGTGCTGTTGGCGGTGTCGGTTTCCACCAAACCGTTGTCGAATGTAATGGCGTGACCGTCACGGGGGATGGCCTGCGCGCCCATGGAATGGCGCGCGGCGCCGATATTTACGGGGCGGTTTTCAGTAGCTGCATCTTTCAGTTCGGCGCGGAGAGCGTTGACCAGCACATCGCCGGGATCTTCGGTCAGGGTTATGTGCTTGTGGATCGGGGTTTTGGACAGCTCGCTGGCGTCATTCAAAAACCCGTCGCTGGCCGCTGTATTCAGGCTGATTGTTCCATCCTGAACCGGGTTGGACGATTTCAGGTATTTAGTGCCAGCAACGCCAAGGGCGGCACCGGTGCCCAAAAGCATTGCCCGTCTGGTGAACTGTCCCAATGGATATTCCTTTGTTTTGTATTACTTACAAATCAAATGTGGCAAATACTGGGGCGTGGTCCGATGGTTTTTCCCAGCCGCGGACTCCGCGGATAACGCGGGAATTGTGGGAAGCGTTTATGATGTCAGGTGTCGCCCAGACGTGATCCAGCCGGCGGCCTTTGTCGGCGGTGTCCCAGTCTTTGGCGCGGTAGGACCACCAAGAATAGAGTTTGCCGTCGGGGATGTCTTTGCGGGTGACGTCCGCCCAGTTACCGGCTTCCATAGTCTGGGCCAGATGTTCCACCTCGATCGGGGTGTGGCTAACGATTTTCAACAGCTGCTTATGGCTCCAGACGTCGTCTTCTTGCGGCGCGATGTTCAGATCACCCACCAGAATGGATTTCTCCGGTTTGTTGGCGTGGAAGTAATCGCGCATCTCGGTCAGATAATCGAGTTTCTGGCCGAATTTTTCGTTCACTTCGCGGTTTGGTTTGTCGCCGCCTGCGGGGACGTAGAAATTGTGGATCGTCACGCCATTTTCCAGTTTGCCGGCGATATGGCGGGCATGGCCGAGGTTGACGAAATCTTCACTGCCTGCTTCTTCGATCGGCAGTTTTGAGAGGATCATCACGCCATTGTAGCCCTTTTGGCCACGTACAACGCGGTAATTGTAACCAAGCGCTTCAAAGCTTTCGGTTGGGATCAGTTCGGCGGGGCTTTTGCATTCTTGCAGGCACAGGATATCTGGGCCGTGTTCGGCCAGCATTTTCAGGACCAGCGGTTCGCGAAGGCGGACGGAATTAATGTTCCAGGTGGCTAGGGTAATTGACATTGACGGGCTCCTGATTGAATTTACTGCTCGACAACTAAGCGCGTCGAAATTGTAACAAGTTTGGAAGTAATCTATGCGGTTCATCATTGTTTTAACAGTCGCTATCACCCTGGCTTTTCCGGCCATTTCCCGAGACATCGTTCAGGCAGAGCTTAGCGCCCTTAGGGCCAACATGGCCGAGTTCGTCCATGCCCTTGAAACGAAACGAATGCTTAGGGTTATGGCGACGGTCCCGCCAAGTGTAATGGCACAAATCGCAAAAAACGCAGGAACCACGCCAAAGCAGCTTATCCGTGAAATCGCCAACGATATGAAAGACGTCATGGAAGACGTTCAGTTTTTGGAAATGGACATCCGGACGGACGGGCTGGACGTGCGTGGCGGTAAATCAACCGATGGTACGCAGGTTATTTTCACCTTTGTGCCGATGAATTTTGAAATGGACGTCAAAGGCAGCCATTTCAAAGTTACCTCTTCGGTCCTTGCACTGCTGGAAAACGGCACATGGTATTTCTTGCGCGTTGAAGATGAAGAACAGAGGAAAATTTTGGAAGCAATCTATCCGTTTTTCCGGAAGGTTCAGTTTCCTGTCGGCGAGATGACCCAGACCGAGTGAACAAAAAAAGACCCGGCGCAAGGCCGGGCCAGTTCAACAGGGAGGTGTGATGCCATAACCCCGACATCACAAGGGGATCTGATTACGCAACCAATCTATAACCGCCACTTTCGGTCACAAGAAGGCGAGCATTTGACGGATCTGGTTCTATTTTTTGACGAAGACGGTAAATATGTGTCTCTAATGTGTGGGTCGTAACCCCGGCATTATAGCCCCAAACCTCATGAAGCAGCACGTCGCGTGCGACCACACCTTCGGAGGCGCGGTAGAGGAATTTTAAGATGTTCGCCTCTTTCTCGGTAAGGCGAATTTTCCTGTCATCTTCGGTAATTAGCATCTTTACCGACGGTTTGAACGTATAAGGCCCAAGCTGGAAAACCGCGTCTTCTGATTGCTCATGCTGGCGCAGTTGCGCACGGATGCGGGCCAGTAGCACCGGGAACTTGAACGGCTTGGACACATAGTCGTTGGCGCCAGCGTCCAGACCCAAAATTGTGTCAGCGTCCGAATCATGGCCGGTTAGCATCACAATGGGGCATTTGACGTTTTGCTTACGCATCCGGCGGCATAACTCACGCCCATCAGTGTCAGGAAGGCCCACATCCAGAATCACCAGATCGTAAATCGCTTCCTTGGCTTTTACCATTGCTGTAGCGCCGCTGTCGGCCTCAAACACATCAAAATCTTCGGTCATCACCAGCTGTTCACTAAGCGCTTCACGCAGATCATCATCATCATCGACCAAAAGTAACTTTTTTAAGGTGGCCATTTTGGAATTCTCCCTTTTGTCCTGTTTAAGACATGGAAGGCCTGGTGTCGTGGCACAAGTTTTGCAACAATTGCCTCACGCGGACGTGTCATATTGACGGCAAATGTTTCATAATCAGGCGAGTCCCGATACATCGGCAGGGAAAATAGCGCAGGAATGTAATGTCACTAATCCCTACTTCGGCTGAATTACTGGTGCGTGCCCGGTCTGATTTGCGGGCCGGCTTGGCCATTGTCCTAACCCAAGACGGGGCATCGGCGCTGGCTGTTTCAGCTGAAACCTTAAATGCTGCGCGTCTGTTGGATGTTCGCGGCGCTGGACAACCGGTCTTGGCGTTAACGCAGCGCCGGGCTGAGACGTTGAAGGCGCGGTGTTATGACGGGGATATTGCCCGAATTTCAGTACCAGGTGATGCGGACATTGCCTGGATATCCGGTGTCGCTGATCCCGCTGACGATTTGCACAGCCCGATGAAGGGGCCACTAACAACATTGCGCGGCGGTAACGGAGCACTGGCACGTGGCGCAATATCCTTGGTAAAGGCGGCCCAATTGCTACCCGCCGCAGTAGTGGTTGAAATTGGCGATGGGACTAAGTTTGCTGCATCCAATGGGCTGACCCATGTTGTTTTGGATGGTCTGGAAATACAGGAAAGCCCGCTAAATCAGGTGGTTAGCGCCCGGGTCCCGCTTTCTGTATCCAAGGCTGGTCGTCTGCACGTGTTTCGCCCTCAAAACGGTGGTGAAGAACACTACGCCATAGAAATTGGTCAGCCAGATCGCAGAAAACCTGTGCTGACCCGTCTGCATTCGGCCTGTTTTACCGGTGATTTACTGGGCAGCCTGAAATGCGATTGCGGTGCGCAACTGCACGCAGCTTTGGCACAGATGGGGGCGGAAGGTGCGGGTCTATTGCTGTATCTTAACCAAGAAGGTCGAGGCATCGGTTTGGCCAACAAAATGCGCGCATATTCGTTGCAGGATCAGGGGTTTGACACAGTTGAAGCCAATCATCGGCTGGGGTTTGAAGATGATGAACGCGATTTCCGTATCGGCGCTAACATACTGAAAAGGCTTGGTTTTTCATCGGCTCGATTATTGACAAATAATCCGGCAAAAGTGGCAATGATGCAGGAAAATTCTATTGATGTGGTAAAGCGCATATCACTGAAGGTTGGGGAAAACCCGCTGAATGCTAACTACCTGAAAACCAAGGCTACGAAATCCGGGCACCTACTGTGAGCGAACATGATCTGGTGGTCAGCCAGGGGCGCGCACAATATTTAAGTCGTCACTTTGCCTGTACCCTTGGCCTGGGCGGTACCACAGATAATAAACACGAAGGTGATGGGGCCACGCCATCGGGCAACCACCTGATCACTGGTTGTCTTTATCGATCGGACCGGTTGGACGCGCCAAACAAATGGGCGAAACCCATTCAGCCCGAAGATTTCTGGAGCAATGACAGTGCTGACCCCAACTACAACAGGTTGGTGCACGCGCCGCACACATTCAGCCATGAGGAACTACACCGGGCGGATCATCTATATGACCTTATACTACTAACGGACTGGAATCGGCCCGACGCCATTGCCAATAAGGGCTCTGCCATATTCATTCACCGGTGGCGAAAACCCGGGCATCCAACGGCAGGTTGCGTGGCATTTGCACCGGATGATCTGGTCTGGATTGCTTCGCGTGCATCACTGGGAACAAGGGTGATTATCAGCTAGCCACGCGCCCCAAATATTGCCGATCCAACCCGAATATAAGTCGCCCCACAGGCAACGGCAGTTTCAAAATCAGCACTCATTCCCATGGACAGGTCAATCACCCCGTTTTCCGCCGCAATACCAGCTAACATATTGAAATGTATGGCAGAATCATCATCAGCGGGGGGGATGCACATTAGCCCTGATATGGTCAGATCCATGGCGCGGCAGTCGGAAATAAACTGACCCGCCTCACCGGGCAGCACCCCAGCTTTTTGCGGCTCAGCTCCGGTATTCACCTGAATGAACAACTTGGGGCAATTCCCGGTCTCTTGCGCCAAGCGGGCGATAGTTTTGGCCAGTTTCGGACGATCCAGCGAATGGATTGCATTAAACAGATCAAACGCCTGACGGGTCTTGTTGGTTTGCAGCGGACCCAGCAAATGAACGCTGACATCGTCATATTTTTCTCGCCAGGCAGGCCACTTCCCTGCCGCTTCCTGTACCCGGTTTTCACCGAACAGCCGATGGCCCTGATCCAGTACGTCAATAACCCGCGCATCGGGCTGTAATTTTGATACGGCGATTAGACGGGCAGAACCTGCCGGACGGGCGGCTTTTTGTTCCGCCGCAGTGATACGTTTGGAAATGTCAGTTATGGACATGGTGCCTGCTTCATCGAACCCGGATGGTGTTTTCAAACACTGTTGGGCCCAAAAGAAAAGAGCGGACCCAAGGGCCCGCTCTGATCAATCAATATTTGGTCGACTTAGAATGTGAAGCCAGCTGTTACGCTAAGCTCATACTCGTTTACGTCGTTGAACTTCAGTTCGAAGTCCAGGGCGTCCATGCTGTAACCCAAAGTCAGGATCAAGTCAGCTTCGTCGCCACGATCAGCAACACCGGCGAAACCAGCGTCGTCGTTGTCGTAAGCAAGACCAACGCTCAGGTCACCCATTGTGTAATCAATGGAAGCTGATGTTTCGCTGGATGTGTTGGTTGCAACTGCCCAGGCAACGTCGCCTGATGTGCCGTCCAGTGCGATGCCGTATTCAGCTGATTCATCAGCTGACAACTTAACATTAATACCACCAAAGGCTGCTTTTGCAGACAGGTCCCAATCGTTATCGTGCTCAAAAGAAGCTGCGATTGTGAAGTTACCTACGTCAACACTTGCGGAAACTTTCCAGTCGTTGTTGGAATCTGTGTCCAGACCAAGAGTGTAACCACCGCCAGCATATGCCAGGCCAAGATCCCAGTCAGGGTCAGTAGCTGCAACTGTTGTTGGAACACTTGGTGTGTCACCAAGACGCGCATCAGCAACCAAAGTAACGCTTACGCTACCAAAATCGCCTTCATACTTAACGTCACCGTAGTCATGGTCTTTCTGTACACCGTTGATGTCCAGATTAACTGCAACTTCGTCAGCGTTCAGCTCGTCAAATTCGTCAATGCCGAATGAAACTTTACCAAAGCCGCCGGAAACCCAAAATACACCGTTGCCGACTGTGCCAGCATCGCCGTCAATTGTAATTTCTGCGCCGTATGTCAGACCACCGGAAGTTGTTTCTTCCAGGCCAAATGTTAGTTCGGAGTCTAGGTCGAATACTGCAGCGGTACCTGCAGCAGTTTCCCAGTTACCGTATGATACAGATGCTTCACCACTTACAGTGATTTCAGCAACAGCTGCGCCGCCGATCAATGTCAGTGCCGAAGTCAAGAGGATGAGTTTTTTCATCGTGATCCCTCAGATGTTGTTCTAAATTAAACTTAGTCCAGCTATTCCGAACCAAGCAGATGATGACCCTTCCTGACGATTTGGCCTTTCAAATTCAAGCAACGGTCGCATCCAACCAATAAACCGGTTCTCGATGGTGCAGCTTTGCCACAGTCGCAATAAGCCGCTGATCACCAATAATTCTTGTTCCCAGATTGGTGAACCGCTAAACGCATATGAACAACTGGGACTGTTAGGAGGCTCGTCATATGCTATTTTACCCATTCAAAACCTTAGGAGTTGTCTGTGTATTAGCACTGACTTTGGCGGGCTGTAGCAACGGCAGCGGCAGCCTCGGATCATTTGGGGGGCGGCTGTTTGGCGGCGGTGCAGCACCGCAAATTGCCCCAAGTGAGGACAATTTACCTGTAAATGCTACCTCTGGCACGCCTCCGCCTGCGCAATCGGTTTCTGCAGCGCAACCGGCCCGCCGTGGTTTGTTTGGCCGTCGGGCCACCGACCCGAACACGGAAATTCAGGTAAACAAGTATCTTTGGAATGCTTCACTTGATGTGCTTAGCTTTTTGCCCCTGCAATCAGCAGACCCCTTCACCGGGGTGATTGTTACCGGTTTTGGCACCCCGCCAGGCGGTGGTCGATCCTACCGGGCTACTATATTAGTTCGCGATCCTGCACTGGACGCCAGATCGTTAACTGTTGCCCTTGTGGGCCGTGGTGGACCTGCAAGTTTTGAAACGATTCGCCGCGTTGAGGACGCAATTTTGACCCGTGCGCGCCAATTACGGGTGGGTGACGGCGGGCTCTAGACCCCGCCTGACTGCTAAACTACACCAGCGCCGGGATCTTCCCGGCGTTTTCATGACCTAAGGACCAAGAACATGTCTGCATACGATGCCAATGCTATCGAGATGAAATGGCAGGCAGCCTGGGATAAGGCCGGAACCTTCAAAGCCAGCCGTAGCGGCGACAAGCCGAAATACTACGTCTTGGAAATGTTCCCCTACCCGTCCGGGCGCATCCATATGGGACATGTTCGCAATTACACCATGGGTGACGTGGTGGCACGCCACAAAATGGCCACCGGGTATAACGTGTTGCACCCAATGGGCTGGGATGCGTTTGGTATGCCGGCGGAAAACGCGGCGATGGCGTCGGGCATTCATCCCCAAACTTCGACCCATCAGCAAATTGCCGCGATGAAGGATCAGATGAAGCCCCTGGGCTGGTCGCTGGACTGGAGCCGGGAATTCGCCACCTGTGAGTCGGAATACTACGGCCAGCAGCAGTCGATGTTTATCGATTTCATGGAAAAGGGGCTGGTGTATCGCAAAAACGCGGTGGTCAACTGGGACCCGGTGGATATGACCGTGCTGGCCAATGAACAGGTGATCGACGGCAAGGGCTGGCGATCGGGCGCCGCGGTGGAACGGCGCGAGCTGACCCAATGGTTCTTTAAGATCAGCGATTATTCCGAAGAATTGCTGGCGGCGATTGATCATCTGGACAACTGGCCCGCCAAGGTAAAACTGATGCAGGCCAACTGGATCGGCAAATCGCGCGGCATTGAAATTCCGTTTCATCTGACAGCACCGGTTGGCGATATTGCCGACATCACCTGCTATTCCACCCGCCCCGACACCATGCGTGGTGCCAGCTTTGTGGCGATTTCGTCAGATCACCCGGTGGCCAAGACACTGGAGGCTGAAAACCCCGATGTGGCGACGTTTTGCGCCACTTGCCGCAAGATGGCCACCACCGAAGAAGCCATGGAAAAGGCCGAAAAGCTGGGCTTTGATACCGGGCTGAGCGTGGCGCACCCAACTGAACCGGGCAAGGTCCTGCCGGTCTGGATCGGCAACTTTGTGTTGATGGACTACGGGACCGGGGCCGTTTTTGGCTGCCCAGCCCATGATCAGCGCGATCTGGATTTCGCCCGCAAGTATGATCTGCCGGTGCGCAATGCGTTTTATATTCCGGGTGAAGCAGTTGAGGTTGGCAACGACGCCTTGGTGCCCGCAAAGACCGAGCCCGTTGAGTTCATCGACCATTTCGCCGGTTTTGGGGCTGTGACGTCGCAACAGGCCATTGATGCCACCATCGACTGGTTCGAAGCCAAAGGTCTTGGCACTGGTATGGTCAAGTACCGCCTGCGTGACTGGGGCCTGTCGCGCCAACGCTATTGGGGTTGCCCGATCCCGGTGGTGCATTGTGACGCCTGCGGTGTGGTGCCTGAAAAGAAAGAAAACCTGCCGGTTGAACTGCCGGTTGACGTGACATTTGATCAACCCGGCAACCCGCTGGATCGCCACCCAACATGGCGCGATGTTGATTGCCCGTCCTGTGGTAAACCCGCCCGGCGCGAAACTGACACAATGGACACATTTGTGGACAGCTCGTGGTATTTTGCCCGTTTCACCGCGCCAAACGCTGATACGCCTACCAATATGGATGACGCGAAATACTGGATGAATGTCGATCAGTATATCGGCGGCGTTGAACACGCGATCCTGCATTTGCTCTATTCACGGTTCTTTGCCCGCGCCATGAACATCTGTGGGCATTTGCCGGATAGTGCGATTGAACCGTTTGATGCATTGTTCACCCAGGGTATGGTGACGCATGAGATTTACCAGACCCGCGATGACAAGGGCCGCCCGGTATTTCATTTGCCGGAAGAAGTGACTGATGGAAAACTGACCGCCACAGGCGAAGCCGTTGAAATCATCCCCTCGGCTAAAATGTCGAAATCCAAGAAAAACGTCGTCGATCCGGTGCATATCATCCAGCAATACGGTGCTGACGCCGCCCGCTGGTTCGTGCTGTCTGACAGCCCGCCGGAACGCGATGTGGAATGGACAGCGTCGGGTGCAGAGGCCGCCTATAAACACCTGAACCGGGTGTGGATGCTGTGTGATCGCATTGCGCAAATGCCCGAAGACACGGCTGGTGACGACACCGGCCTGACACGTGCCATGCATAAGGCTGTGCATGAGGTGTCGCTTAATATCGAGACATTCGCCTTTAACAAAGCTATTGCCAATCTGTATGAATTCACCGGCATTCTGGGTAAATCCAATGCCAGTGGAGCGGCGCAGAAACTGGCGGTACGCACATTGGCACAACTGATGTCGCCCTATACGCCACATCTGGCCGAAGATATCTGGGCGCATCAGGGGGGCCAAGGGTTGATCGCCAATGCAACCTGGCCGGTGGCTGATGAAGGCCTGCTGGTTGAAGATACGGTGACGCTGCCGATCCAGATCAACGGCAAGCGGCGCTCAGAAATCACAGTGGCGCGCGACATGCCCAAAGAACAGGTTGAAAAACTGGCGCTGGCGACGGATGCTGTGACCAGGGCGCTGGATGGTAGCGTGCCTAAAAAGATAATCGTTGTACCGGGACGGATTGTGAATGTCGTTCTCTAGACGCAATTTCGGGTTGGCTTTGGTGGCACTAAGTTTTGCCGCGGCCTGCGGCTATACCCCGGTTTATGGGCCGGGCGGATCTGCCGCGCAATTGCAGGCACAAGTAGCGATGGATGCCCCCGACAATCGCAATGAATTTGATCTGGTTCGCCAGTTGGAACAGCGTCTTGGCCACACACTAAACCCAACCTATCGACTTTCCTACCAGATCGGCACCACCCAGAACGGTGTTGGGGTAACACCGGAACAGGAAATCATCCGTTTCAATGTCGTAGGCGAAGTTACCTACACCCTGACCAAAATTGCCAGTGGTGTGGTATTAACCAATGGCAGTGTTGACACTTTCACCGGGTTTTCTGCTGGCGCGGTTGATGTCACTGCCTCTCCCCCCAGTACAAATGCCACCATCGCCACATTATCGGCCCAGCGCGATGCCAATGCCCGCCTGATGGTGGCGCTGGCGGATCAAATCGTGACTCAATTGTTGGCAAGTTCTTCGGACTGGTTACAATGAAACTTTCACCGCGCGACGCCGGTGGATATTTTACCAAGCCCGACCCTGCCAAAACCGGGTTGTTGATATACGGCAGCGATGCCATGCGCGTTGCCTTGAAACGCCAACAGGTTATTGCCGCATTAATGGGTCCCAAGGGCGATGAAGAAATGCGCCTTACCCGGATTGCTGCGTCGGATCTGCGCAAAGACCCGGCCCTGTTGGCCGACGCGGTGCAGGCACAAAGCTTTTTTCCGGGGCCAAGGGTGGCTTTTGTGGAAGGCGCCGCCGATGGCCTGTCCAAAACCATCGGCGCTGCTTTGGGCAACTGGCAAGCTGGTGACGCACAAGTGATCGTGACAGCGGCGTCGCTGAATACGCGTTCGTCGCTGCGTAAACTGTTTGAGGGCCATTCGAACACCTATTCGGTTGGCATCTACGACGATCCACCTAGCCGCGCCGAAATAGAAACAGAGCTGGCCAGCAAAGACCTGAACAATATCGACACTGATGCTATGCAGGAAATCACCGGGTTCGCGCAGGTGCTGGACCCAGGTGATTTTCGCCAGACATTGGAAAAGCTATCGCTGTACAAACTGGGCGACACCACCCCGGTCAGCATGCAGGATGTACTGGATTGCGCCCCTGCCACCACTGAGGCCGCGTTGGATGACGTATTAAACTGTGTCGCAGAAGCGCGCCAGGGCGACATCGGCCCGATCATGCGCAAACTGGCCGCACAGGGCGTGCAACCGGTGGGCATTTGTATCGGTGCGACCAGACATTTTCGCACGTTGCACGGGGCGGCATCTGCGCCCGGCGGGGCAGCGGCGGGTATGTCATCCATGCGCCCGCCCGTGTTTGGGCCGCGCCGTGATCGAATGATCAAACAGGCGCAAGGCTGGGGCGTGCGAAAGCTGGAAACCGCGCTGCAAATGTTGACAGAGGCAGATCTGGGGTTACGTTCCACCGCGAACGCGCCACAAATCGCGGCGATGGAACGGGTGCTGATCCGTTTGGCAATGTTGGGGAAACGTTAGAATGTACACAGTTATCGGCAACCCGCGATCCAGAACCGTGCGGGTTTTGTGGTTATTGCAGGAGATGGGCGTAGAGTATAACCACGAGTCCATAGCCCCCCATTCTGACGAAGCTCGCGCCGCCAACCCGGTTGGCAAAATTCCGGTGCTGCTGGACGGGGACCATGCCTTCACCGATTCCACCGCAATTTTAACCTATCTGGCCGACAAACATGGCCAATTCACCTTTGCCGCCGGCACCCCGGAACGGGCCATTCAAGACGGGCACACAAATTTCCTGTTGGATGAATTTGACGCCTGCTTGTGGGCCGCCGGCCGCCATGCGCGTTATTTGCCGGAAGAACGCCGTGTGCCGGCCGTGATCGACAGCTTGAAGTGGGAATTTGAGCGCAGCCGCAGACGCTTTGTTGATCGGCTAGGAGCGGGGCCATTTCTGATGGGTGATACGATGACCATCGCCGATATTGTCGCCGCCCATTGCGGGCGCTGGGCCAAAGGTACCGATTTCCCGGTAGATCAACCGGAATTCACCGAATATGTGGATCGAATGGTCGCGCGACCTGCGTTTAGACGCGCTATAGGTGCGTCATAGGGGCTGCGCCGATGGGTAATTATGATCGAAGGATCGCTTTAACGCCACTGCGCCCCATGACGCCCGGCCCATTTTCCTGTGGCAAGGCAACCGGTCAGCAAATACCCCCCGGTTGGCGCTTCCCATTCCAGCATTTCCCCGGCCACGAAGACGCCCGGCACCGCTGTTAGCATCAACCCCGGATTAACCGCGCCCCATGCCACGCCGCCAGCAGTGGAAATCGCGCCGCCAGCAGTGGAAATCGCGCCATCCATCGGCGCCAGACCTGAATATTTCACCGGCAGGGCTTTGACCAGTTTCGCCAATGCATCGCCTGTTGGCAGCGGACGCGCGAATTCCTGCAACAATGCAAGCTTCACAGGCTCAAGATGCAGCGATTTACGCAAATGGTTGGTAAGCGTGGTTTTGCTTTTGCGATGTCGCAGTTTCTTGGCGATCCTTTCTTCGGTCCAACCCGGCATCAGGTCCAGCAACAACGGCGCACCACCGCGCAAGGCCGCACTAGCGGTGTAAACCCCGCCGCCCTCTAGCCCCGCTCGGGTCACCACAAATTCCCCGCGGCTGTGAACCGCGCCTGCGCTCAGGGAGATGCCTTTGACTGGTTGCCCGAAATGGCGGGTCATATGGTTCGTCCAATTCACCACCAGCCCGACATTTGCCGCGGCAAACGGAACTAATTTAACACCGCGTTCTGCCAACCACGGTGCCCATAACCCGTCCGAACCCAGCCGCGCCCAACTGGCCCCGCCCAGCGCCAGAACCGTTACTGCCGGCGTTAACGTTTCCTGTCCTACCGGTGTTGCAAACTGAAACGCCCCGTCCTGCCAGCCTTGCCAGCGCCAGCGGGTTCGAAATTCGACCCCGAAATCAGACAACTGCACAAGCCAGGTCCGCAACAGCGGCGACGATTTCATCGCCTTGGGAAACACCCGGCCACTGGAACCGGTGAAAACCGGCTGGCCCAGATCGCGCGCCCAGTCCTGAACCGCGCTGTTGTCAAACTCTGTCATGATATCGCTTAGGTGCCCGGCACTGTCGCCGTAGTGCTGCAAAAACCGATCAAACGGTTCGTCTTTGGTCAGGTTCAAACCGGATTTTCCAGCCATCAGTAGTTTGCGACCCACAGACGGTTTCGCTTCAACCACCACAACCTGACGGCCCGCCTTGGCCAGTTCATGGGCAGCCATTAACCCGGCAGGCCCGGCCCCGATTACAAGCGCGTCGGTCATGAATTTACAAACAGTGCTTTGATCGCCGCCACATTCTCAGTGCTGGCAGCTAGTGCCGCCTCTGCCAATTCCTGCACCGTGGTTTCCAGTGCGTCACGCGGCACCACCCGATCTACCAGCCCCCAACTTTCAGCAGTTGACGCATCAATCTTTTGACCGGCCATCAAGATCATTTTAGCCCGCGCCGGACCCACCAATAGCGCCAGGTGCTGCGGATCAGACGGTTGCGGCAAAAACCCCAGCTTCATCACCGGGTAGAAAAAGCTAGCCTCTGGCACGGCCACCCGCAAATCGCAGGCCAGCGCCATGCCAAACGCGCCCCCGGCAAGGGTGCCGTTCAGGGCAGCAATGGTCAGACAGGGCAGGTCAGCAATGGCGCCGGATAATTCTTCCCACAATCCACTGGTGGCCAGCCCTATGCGGGCCGCATCCAGATCAGCCCCAGCGCTGAACACAGTGCCTGCACCCGTGATCACCAGAACATTAGCCTCGGATTTCGCCTGATTCACCCCATCGATCAGCTGTGTCAGCATCTCAGATGTCAGCGAATTCGCCTTTCGGGGGCGGTTAAGGGTCAACCGCCACAGCCCGCCGTTCCGTGCAACATCAATCACCTAAATCAACCCCACACGGGCGCGGATATCGTCATCGCGCAGGCTGATTTCCTGACCCAGAAATTCATCCGCATCGCTGCTGCACATCCACAGCAGCGTACGCGCGGGCCAGTCTGGCGGAATGTGATCAGACCAGTCAATCTGACTGACCGGGTTGATACCGGATGCTTTGATATCGCGCTGCATTTGGGTGGCAACGGTGCCCGGCGACATGCCCATTGTGCGAATGCCCTGTTCACGGGTCTCGTAATCTATGCAGCGCGTCAACATGGCTGCGCCTGCCTTGCCGGAACAATAGGCGCTCCAGGCTTCTATCGGATTATGGGCTGCTCCGGATGACACATTGATGATCGACCCCGCCCCTTGTGCAATCATCCCAGGCAGCACTGCGTGAACGCAATTATAAACACCCGTCAGGTTGATATCGATTGCCTGTCGCCAGGCATCCGGGTCAGAGCCGACAATATGGCTGATCGGCTGTATCACACCAGCATTGTTAATGAGAATATCCAAGCCCCCAAATCTGTCTTGCACTGTGGCAACCGCCGTCGCAACCTGCCCATAGTCACTGACGTCACAGGGGATGGCCAGCGCCGCATCGCCAATCTCAGCGGCAAGGTCACTTATTTCACCAGCACTGCGCGCCAGCAGCGCAATGCGCGCCCCGGCCTGTGCAAATTGACGCGCGGTATCTGCACCAATTCCGCGGCTGGCACCGGTAATAACCGCTGTTTTCCCCTGCAAATCATTCATGAACTTTCCCCTTTGCTGCCTAGACGTGCACCCGCCGCATCATAATTCGGTTTCATCTATGCCAAACCCTTGACCCAATCTCCCACTACACATAGCTAAATAGTGAAATCAGCTCAGGATCAACCATGACAAAACCGATAACCAAATTGTTTGTACAAAGCGCAGCAATTGCCGCTTTGCTTCCAACCGCCGCCTTGGCCGAACTATCCGCACTTGATGTGTGGGAACAATGGAAATCTCTGGCGGAAACCACAGGACAGACAATTACAGTTGGTTCACAAGAAACGGGCGGTGGCGCGCTAATCTTGAATAATGTGACCATGAATATGGCATTTCCCGAAGGCAGCGCGGCCAGTTCACTTGAATTTATTGAATTTCGCGAACGTAGCGATGGCACCGTGGCTGTGTCGATGGCCCCGGATTTTCCTTTCAGCATAACCATTGACCCGGCTCAGGGCGAAGCCGTTGATATGGCGATGATCATGCGCCAGTCGGGCACCAGCATCATTGCATCCGGTGATCCAGATAATATCTCATTTGATTATCTGGCTGCAGATATCAGCATGAGCATCGACAAGATCATCGTTGATGGTGAAGATATTGATGCGGATATTCAGTTTTCGATGAAAGACATCGACGGCAAATACACCCTACTGTCCGGTGATACTAAATCCTACGACAGTGAATTTTCCTCGGGTAGCCTGACCTACAATGTCGCGTTTACTGATCCCGAAGAAGGTGGTCGTGTTACAATGAGCGCCACTATGCAGGACGTAAAGTCAAATTCATCGGTTGAATTTCCCGAAGGCATAGACATGGCCGATCCGTCAGCAATTTTTAGCGGCGATTTCAACGTGACTGGCGGTTTTTCTGCTGGCCAGACCGATACCCAAATGGAAATGGACGGCGGCAGTGACAGTTTTTCGTTGACTGCAACTGGTGCAAGTAGTTCGCTTGATTTCAGCATCGTTGATGGCTCAATCCAGTATGGTGGCGCGGCTACGGATATTAATTATGTTATTCAGTCCCCACAAATTCCGTTTCCTGAAGTCAGCCTGGGAATTTCCGAAATGGCGTTCAATCTGCTGGTGCCGCTGGCACAATCAGACACGCCAAAAGATTTTGCATTTCTGATGAACATGGCTGGGTTTGAAATTAGCGATATGATCTGGGGTATGTTTGATCCCGGCAATATCATGCCGCGTGATCCGGCAACCATTACCCTTGATGTAACCGGCAAAATGAACCTGTTATTTGATCTGTATGACCCGGATTTTGAGAACAAAAGTGACGCTGAAACACCAGCTGAACTACACAGCCTGTCGATCAGGGATATCACTTTGTCTGCTGTGGGCGCAGAAGTCAAAGGCAGCGGGGATTTTACTTTTGACAATGATGATCTTGAAACTTTTGGCGGCATGCCAGCCCCAACAGGCGCGATAAACATGAACATCGTCGGCGTAAACGGAGTGATGGACCGCTTGATCCAGATGGGTTTCCTACAGCAGGATCAGGCCATGGGTGCCCGCATGATGCTGGGCCTGTTTGCCCGCCCCGGCGACGGTGAAGACACGTTGACTTCGACCATCGAAGTTAAAAGTGACGGTTCAATCTTTGCCAATGGTCAACAGCTTCGTTAGAATTGAAAATATTGATAATAGGCCGCGCCCGGATATCCGGCGCGGCCTTTTCTTTGGCTAATGGCTTGCGGCGGACCTGTGTGCAAACTACCTGTTTAAGGACGCAATAATCCCAAGGCCGACCCCATGTCACAATCGCTTGCCAATCTTACCCAAACCCTGCTTACCGCCGCAAAAGTCGCCGGTGCAGATGCTGCCGATGCGCTGGCTGTGGATGGCACATCAGTGTCCATTGATGTGCTGGCGGGTAAGTTGGAACATGCGGAACGCGCCGAAGGCATTGATATTGGCCTGCGGGTCATGTTGGGCCAGCGTCAGGCTTGTGTGTCGGCATCTGACACAAGGTCGGACACCATAGCAACCATGGCAGAACGCGCCGTGGCCATGGCGCGCGAGGCACCGGAAGATCCAAATATTGGATTGGCCAAGGCTGACCAACTGGCACAAAACTGGGATGTGGAGGCGCTGGAATTAGCGGATCCCACGGATGAGCCAACCCCGGCAAAGCTGGAGGAAGATGCCAAACGCGCCGAAGCGGCTGCGCTGGCGGTGGATGGGGTTGCAACAGTTCAGGCGGCATCTGGCGGCTATGGGCGCCACCGCATTCATCTGGCTACAAGCAACGGATTTTCCGGTGGCTACACCCGTACAAACCGCGCCCTGCATTGTGTGGCGATCACCGGAACCGGCACCGAGATGGAACGGGATTATTACGCCGAACAGCGTATATTTCAATCTGATCTGCCCAGCCCGGAAGACATCGGCCGGTTCGCCGGTGAACGCACCGTTGAACGGGCAGGCGCACGCAAACCCAAAACCGGGGCGTTTCCGGTGCTGTTTGACGAACGGGTGGCATCGTCGTTGATTGGGCACCTGTTTTCGGCGATCAATGGTGGCTCAATCGTGCGTGGTTCAAGCTGGGCAAGGGATCTGCTGGGGCAACAGGTTTTGCCTGAAACCCTGTCGATTGTTGAAGACCCGCACCGCCCGCGCGTTTCATCATCCCGCCCGTTTGACGCCGAAGGGCTGGCATCAGCCAAACGCACAGTCGTTGAAAACGGCGTGCTCACCGGCTGGACGCTGGACCTGTCCACTGCCGGTCAACTGGGCATGCAATCCACCGCCAATGCCAGCCGGGGCACCGGCGCACCGCCGTCGCCTTCATCCGGTAATATCGCCCTGACCCTGGGCAGTGCCAGCCGCGATGACCTCATCCGCGACATGGGCACCGGGTTGCTGGTCACTTCGATGATCGGGTCCTCGATCAATGCCACAACCGGGGACTATTCGCGCGGGGCGTCAGGTTTTTGGATTGAAAACGGCGAAATCACCTATCCGGTTAACGAATGCACCATCGCCGGAAATCTGCGCGACATGCTGATGACTGTGACCCCGGCCAATGATGCCCGCGCGCACCTGTCGCGGGTGGTTCCGTCTTTGCTGGTTCAGGGCCTTACCCTTGCCGGGGAATGATCTGGCCCTGCTGATTGACGCGGCCCGCAAGGCCGGAGAAATCGCCACATCATTCTGGCAACAGTCGCCAAAGACCTGGGAAAAGCCAGACGGCACCGGCCCGGTGACCGAGGCTGATCTGGCCGTGAACGCCATGTTGCAGGAAACTCTACAAAATGCCCGGCCCGGCTATGGCTGGCTGTCCGAAGAATCCGAAGATGATACTGCGCGTCTGACCTGTGACCGTGTGTTCATCATTGACCCGATCGACGGCACACGATCATTTATCGCCGGGGAAAAGACCTGGGCCCACTCGCTGGCCATCGTTGAAAAGGGTCGAGTTATTGTCGGTGTTGTGTTTGTGCCAATGCTGGACCGATTGTACCATGCCCAAGCGGGAGAAAAAGCCCTTTTAAATGACGTCGCTATTTTACATTCTGGCACCTCGTCAATCAAAGGCGCCTCTGTTTTGGCCGCGAAGTCGAGTTTTGCAGCCAGCCTTTGGCAGGGCGATCCGCCGCCGGTGAAACGCCAGTTTCGCCCCTCACTGGCCTATAGAATGGCACTGGTGGCACAAGGTCGATATGATGCAATGATAACATTACGCGACACGTGGGAATGGGACATCGCGGCGGGAACCTTGATTGCTAATCAAGCCGGTGCCAATGTGACCGACCGCAAGGGGCGGATACCGGTATTTAACAACCCGGTTCCAATTATTGATGGTCTGATAGCAGGCACACCAAAAATACAGTCGGAATTATCTGAACGGTTGGCATGAACTAATATCTGTCACCTTGACGGCACCCACGGTTCCCGTAGTTTACCCCCAGAATTATTCATCTTCGGAGGCCCCATGACACAACGCTTACATCTGGTTTTCGGAGGTGAGCTGGTTGACCCAAGCACGAGCCAGTTCAAAAATTCGGACGACATCCATATCGTCGGGATATTTCCGGACTATGACACAGCTTATAACGCCTGGAAATCAGAAGCCCAACGGACCGTGGACAACGCCAATATGCGCTATTTCATCGCCCATCTGCACAGGCTGCGTGACGAAAGCACTGAGGCATCCTCAACCGAGGAACTTGAAGGTTAAATCGACCCCAAAATGGGATTTTCCGTACCCCTTGCCCTATATCATTTTTTTGGCCCAATTCATACCCGAGGTCAAAGTCCGCGCCGTTCGTCAAGCAAAAAAAATGTGCGGCCGCCGGGCACTCTTATATGGCTGCATGCCCCGGACAACGAAGACTACGGGGTAATTTCTGAACTGATTTCCCAGTTGTCAGATCATGATCCCGACCTGTGGTTCCTTCTGACAACTAATGATAATATTGACAGCCTATTGCCTGACCAGTGCTTTCATGGGCTGCTGCCCGCCGATACTCAGGCCGAAATGACCAAGTTTCTGGATCACTGGAAGCCAAATATTCTGATCTGGGCAGCGGGTAAGCTTTGCCCAAGCCTTACGCATCTAGCTCATGCACGTGATATCCCATTATTGTTGATGGATACCGGCGGCGCGATTGAAGCTGCCCGCGGCTGGCGGTTGTTTCCCGGCTTAAACCGGCGGACGTTGCGCAAATTCAACGTCATACTCAGCGGTGACGAAGCCACATCCCTTGCATTGATTGCGGAAGGGGCGCGCAGTGAAAATGTTCGTACCGTCGGTGTCCTGGAACAGGGGATAAACCCACCCCCCTGTATCGAAGCTGAATGGGACACCCTTACACATTTGATGTCCGCACGTCCCATTTGGCTTGCTGCAGAAATAGACTTCAATGAACTTGGTTCTGTTCTGGCCGCTCATAATCAATCAATGCTGCGATCGCATAAATTATTGCTCATTTTGGCACCTGCCAATGTTGAAGAAGGCGATCGGTTCGCATCCGTCCTGCGTGAATCTGATTTCAGGTTTTCCCAAAGAAGCCTAGGGGAAGAACCTTCACTTGAAGACCAAGTCTATCTGGCAGACACAGAAGATGAAATTGGTCTTTGGTACCGGCTTTCCCCTGTAACTTTCATGGGGCAGACATTGGCAGGGCCTACTGATTCCGGTCCAAACCCCTTTGATGCCGCTACACTTGGATCTGTTGTTGTTCATGGGCCAAACATTGCGGCGCACCGGGTCGCCTACCAAAGAATGGAGCGCGCAGGTGCCTCTCGGTTGGTGGCCCATATGGGCGAGTTGGCCCATGCGGTTGAAACATTCTTAGCCCCCGACAGAGCTGCAATCATGGCCCAGGCCGCTTGGCAAATAACCTCTGCTGGTGCTGAAGTTATGGAAAGTACAATCAATACCCTGATACAGGAAATAAACCGGCAGGGTGGATCACGATGAAACTGCCTGGCTTTTGGTCGCGCCCGAGTGATTCACCTGGCTGGCAAGCCAGAGCGCTGGCACCCCTCTCTGCATTTGCAACAAGGCTAGCCGCCAAAAGAGCCGCCAAAAGCCCAACACTAATTGCTTCCATTCCGGTGATCTGTATTGGCAATATTAATTTGGGTGGATCGGGTAAAACACCTACCGCTATCGAAATCGCTGCCCGGTTACAGTCCCGTAATTTATCGGTACATATTGTGTCCCGCGGCTATGGTGGAAAACTTGCCGGTCCGGTCCGGGTGGACGAAAGTTTTCATCGGGCAGATGATGTCGGAGATGAACCGCTTTTGTTAGCCGCATTTGCCCCCACCTGGGTTGCCAAAGACCGGGCAGCCGGGGTTGCAGCCGCCCAGGCAATGGGCGCCGAAGTAGTCTTGCTGGATGATGGCTTTCAAAATCCATCAGTATTCAAAACCTGTTCCATCGTCGTAGTTGATGCGAAAATAGGGTTTGGAAATGGGCTCGTTTTCCCTGCAGGCCCCTTGCGAGAACCGATCGAAGCCGGATTGGAAAGGGCGGACCTGGTTCTGGCTATCGGTAATAGTTCTGCCCAACAACATTTTCATCGGGTTTGGGACAACAAATTGACTGTTCCACTAAGCACGGCCAGTTTGCAGCCGCTGGAAACTGGTATGGACTGGGAGGATTTGGACGTTCTGCCATTTGCTGGCATTGGTCATCCTGAAAAGTTCTTTGAAACCTTGCGCGCCTTGGGGGCCAACATTATCCGTGCCGAAGCACTGGACGACCATCAACCGTTAACCGCGCCCTTAATGAAACGCCTTGAGCTGGAAGCAAAAGCGTTAAACGCGCAATTGGTCACCACAGAAAAAGACGCCGTGCGCCTGCCCAAAACCTTCAGACAAAAGGTTCTGACATTGCCGGTTCGGTTAAATGTGCCTGATTGGGCTGCAATTGATAAAGTGCTGGCAAAAGCCGGGTTGTGATGATCGTGAAATGTTCTATTCGGCAAGTTTCGCGTCTATTGCAGCCGAAAAGTCCGCATAATTCATATTGCTGAACAGTTCGCCGTTAATGACAAAACTTGGCGTTGCACGAATGGAATCTGCCGCGGCATTTTTCTGGTAAAGCGCCACCATAGCTTTGGCTTTGTCTCCATCGTTGAAACAGGCATTCAGCTCTTCATCCGTCAGACCGGCAGTTTTACCAACAGTACGCAGGTTCCCGGCAATTTCTGTGGGGTCGCCACCGCCAAGCCAATCGCTTTGCTGCTCATACAAAAGATTAGCGATACCAAAGTAACGTTCCTGTCCACCGCATCGGGCCACGATGCCGCCCCAAAGACCAAACCGATCAAAATAAACTTCACGGTACACAAAGTTGATTTTACCTGTATCAATGTAGTCGCGTTTCAATTCCTTCAAAACATTTGAATGGAATGTCCGACAGTGGGGGCAAGTGAACGAAGCGTATTCAACAACAGTTACCTTAGCGTCTGGGTCGCCCATCGACATTTCCAGAATGCTTGATGTGTCTACATCCGCATCTTGGGCAACTGCCGCAGAAATTCCGTTGCTGGGGATCGACGATTGGTTAGATGGCCAAAAAGTATAGCCACCAATTGCGGCGACAGCGACAACGGCAAGAATAATCGGGCTTTTCATTTAGCTTCCTTTGGTCGGTACCGATTTTATAAATATGTTTCTGCCCAATTCTTCAAGTGCCTGACGCAATTGTGAATTATCTACGCCTGCGGCTGTTTGACCCACGATCTTGTTAATGCGCGGATCAGGTTCTTTTGGTGCGGCCACCTTTACGGGCGTAAAGGCCACCTTTCCTTCGGCAAACCCTGTAGTTGCTGTCTGGGTAATATGGATACGCGATATAGCCGCATACCCGTAGCATGCATTCACTTTGTCACGTATTTTAGGCAAATCGGTCTGCAACATGGGGGCGTGCGACCCTGTGGTCAAAATTGTTAACG
This sequence comes from Paracoccaceae bacterium, assembly GCA_965224795.1. Lineage (GTDB taxonomy): Bacteria > Pseudomonadota > Alphaproteobacteria > Rhodobacterales > Rhodobacteraceae > NVTR01. Next base: position 1,392,943 of record CBDDAE010000001.1, read on the forward strand.
TTGCGCCTATTCCACCCCGGGAATAGCCAACCTTAACCGGCATAGCGATGGCCGCTGTTTCTGCGCCAACAATATCCACCCAATGGGTCAACAATCGCGACACCGCAAAACCACGGGATTCGCTGACTTTTCTGATCTGATCCTGCAACAGACCAGATGTCCTTTGGAAACCGCGGAATCGACGCCTGGTATTTGATTTTGATCGTGGCTTGTTCATCACTGACATGTCCTAGAGTATCCCCTATTTTAGAGACATGTGTCCCCCATACCAGCCCAAAAAGCAGAGAAAGGGTTTGACGATTGTGTGAATACGATTATTCGGCGAATTTGCTATGCTGGTACGACAACAATGCCCGCACCCTGCCCTGGCGTATTGCCCCCAATTCGGTGTCCGCGCTGCCCCCTGATCCATACCGTATTTGGCTATCAGAAATCATGCTTCAGCAAACAACTGTGGTTACGGTAAAAGACTATTTTAACCGCTTCATTGAACGCTGGCCAACAGTCCATGAATTGGCTGCAGCCAACGATAGCGATGTCATGGCCCAATGGGCAGGGCTGGGATACTACGCACGCGCCCGCAACCTGTTGAAATGCGCCCGGATCATTGCGCATGACCATGGCGGGCAGTTCCCCAATTCCCACGCCGCACTTTTGAAACTCCCAGGAATTGGGCCCTATACGGCGGCGGCGATATCCGCGATTGCCTTTGATCAACCGCAAACAGTGGTTGATGGAAATGTAGAACGAGTCATGGCCCGGGTATTTGCCATTCAGGAAACCCTGGACATTGCCAAACCTGAAATTTATTCCAAAGCAGCTATTCTGACCCCGCCAATAAGACCTGGCGACCACGCCCAGGCGGTTATGGATTTAGGGGCGACGATCTGCACACCTAAATCCCCAAAATGCGAAAATTGTCCATGGGCGCTGCACTGTAAATCAAAGCAACTGGGCATTGCCCATGACCTGCCACGCAAGCGCGCAAAACCAGCGAAACCGACGCGTATAGGGTATATTTACGTTGCCCGTAGAACCGATGGCGCCTGGTTATTGGAACGGCGTCCCCAAAAAGGTTTACTGGGCGGCATGTTGGGATGGCCCGGTTCAGACTGGAGTGCAAAACCCAAAGATACGCCACCGATATCGGCCAACTGGACGCTGGCCAACAGCGAAATTAAACACACATTCACCCATTTCCATTTGCGCCTGACCCTTTGCACTTCAACCGTAGAAATGGACGTCACTGCGCAGATTGGTACCTTTGTGCCAACAACAGATTTCAACCGTACAGATCTGCCAACAGTGATGCGAAAAGCCTACGACGCCGCCAGGCCAATTTTCCGGTTAGATTGAGCCGTGCACATATGTTACCCACAACTGGTGAATTTAAAGGCTATGATATGACCCCTCGCGGAATTTTAACGGGCATTCGGGGCGCGCTGCCATTTTGGCTAACGCTGACCCTTATTCCAATCATGATTTTCGCAGCCATTAACGGGGGGTGGGCTTTGGTATTACCGGTGGCGACAACCCTAGGCTTTTTATCAATCCTTGATGCTCTTTCCGGCGAAAATTTGAAAAACGAAAACACAGAAACACCGGAAGCCGAACTGTTCTGGCATCGCCTGATCACCATTATTTGGTTGCCCCTGCAATTGGGTTTGATCTTTGGCCTGATTGCCTATGCAACATCGACCGAGCACCTTTCCACAGCCGAAAAAGTGCTGTTGTTTTTTGGCGTTGGCCAAGTGTCCGGTGTCGTCGGCATTGTATACGCCCACGAACTAATGCACCAAAAAAATACCTTTGAGCGCTGGTTGGCCGATCTGTTAATGGCTTCAGTTTTATACTGCCATTATCGGTCCGAACATTTGCTGGTTCACCACCGATATGTCGCCACCCCAAAGGACGTTGTAACCGCGCGGTATAATGAAAATTTTCACGCCGCGTTCCCGCGAGTCCTGCGAAAATCACTTGTTTCTGCGTTCCTTGCCGAAAAGCAAATGTTAGGGCGCAAAGGTCTGGCATGGTGGGACGCAAGCAACCCTTTCTGGCGATATCTGGGGCTACAATCTGCATTCATGCTGCTGGCCATGGTCATCGCAGGATGGTTTGGCCTGGTCCTTTTCGCGGTGCAAGCACTGGTTGCCATATGGCATTTGGAAATCATTAATTATATTGAACATTACGGGCTTACCCGAAAACATTTGGGCGATGGAAAGTACGAACATGCCAAACCACACCATTCCTGGAATGCGGCGCAAAGGGTTTCCAACTGGTTTTTGATAAATCTCCAGCGCCATTCTGACCACCACGTGAAACCAAGCCGCCGATACCCGCTTTTGCAAAACTACCCGCAATCCGACGCGCCGGTTCTGCCATTTAGTTATCCGGTCATGTTTATCGCGGCATTAATTCCGCCTATTTGGTTGCGCATGATGAACCCGAGGGTGCGAAAATGGCGGGGTATGTATTATCCGGAAATTACAGACTGGTCACCCTACAAAGCCGGAACAAACCCGATGCCACGCTAAGAACTATAACATGCGGGGCGGCCAAGCACTGGACTTACATTGTCAAAAATTATTCTGTTCAATAAGCCGTTTGGTGTGCTGTCGCAATTCACCGATAGCAGTTTGCCGGCCAACAACCGAAAAACACTTTCTGAATTCATTGATACGCCAAACGTTTATGCTGCCGGAAGGTTGGACAAAGACAGTGAGGGTCTGCTGATACTTACCGATGACGGGAGATTGCAGCACAAAATCAGTGACCCAAAAAATAAGATGTCGAAATTCTACTATGTGCAGATTGAAGGCCAACCCTCAGACGATGACCTACAAAAACTGCGCCTGGGTGTCTTGCTAAAGGATGGCAGAACCGCCCCGGCAAACGTTCGCATGGTTTCAGAACCGGCCTGGCTTTGGCCCCGCAATCCGCCAATACGGTACCGAAAATCGGTACAGGATTGCTGGCTGGAAATAGTAATTACCGAGGGAAAAAACCGGCAAATCCGCCGGATGACGGCCGCGATAGGGTACCCAACTCTGCGACTGGTTCGCTACCGAATTGGGTCCTGGACAATTGACGGGCTCGAAAACGGAAAATGGCGCGCAGCCAGCTGACCACGCGCCATTTAAATTTGTTAATTTTCAAGTGTCTTAAAACATGAAGTCCAGAACACTTTCTTCGCCTTCATCCTCGTCGTCACGCGGGAGTGGCGGCACCGCTATCATCGGCATATCAAGGTAGTCTTCGCCAATGCTTGGGGTCTGCTCATTTTGTTCCGGCGTCTGTGCGTCACCGTTTTCGGCTTCGCTACCACCCTCGTCGGCGTGATCACTATGATCATGGCCACCATCATCAGACTCGGCTACGCCGTTTTCTGTATTTGATTCAGATGCGCCTTCGCTGATTTCCGCCGCACTATCACTGTCACCTGCTTGGTCACTTTGATTGGTGTCGCCATCATCTGATTCAGCTTCACCATTCTTCGCGCCAAAGTCAGATGCGCCTTCGCCGTTTTCGGCCTCGCTACCACCTTCAACTTCAGTTTCGCTGCCACTTTCTTCTGTTTTAGCGTTTTCACCTTCACTGCGTCCTGAATTTTCAGACTCAGTACTAGAGTCTGATTCACTTGCGCCACCTTCATTAACGTCCGGTTCCAAATCTGACTGAATATCGTTTTGGACGGCTGAGGCTTCAGATTGTTCCTGGCCGGCGGATTCCGAAGCTTCAGAACCTACCGCCTCTTCCTGACCCTGTGCCCGCGTGTCTAGTTTTTCCTGACCATCGTCCGCAACTTCTTGCCCAGTCGGATTCTCAGACGCCTCTGGATCCATTTCTTTTGCGGTCACGTTGCTTTCTGAATTTTCATTAGTAGCAACCGCTGCTGCTATGTTTTCCGAGCCAGTTTCCTGCTTGGCAACTGTATCTGTTGTATCAGTTGATTCCGCTGCTATTTCAGATTCAGATATCTGAAAAACCAGTGGTGATTTGCTAGAATTTTCCATTGTTTGATGCCTGCATTGTTTCCATTTCGTGGCTAATAATCGGCAATTAAAGCAAGATTGTGGCCGGGTATCCTGGCTGTCGGCAAGAACTCGCCAAAAAAATCCCGCCCCTTTTTCAAAGGGCGGGGTAAGTTTGTGCGCGTGGTTTATGGCCACAGGCACCGGCGGTAACTGCATAAATTTCCCGTCCGCAGCGCGTTCTTATGTAATAATTCAGGTCGCGCCTGTTAATTCATTTCAGCCCTTATTTGCTGGCGCAACAGGTCAATTGGCACCTGTTTGCCATCCTGTTTAAAGCTCCAATAGGTCCAGCCATTGCAACTTGGCGCGCCTTCCAGCGCCGCACCAACCTGATGGATAGAGCCTTTGACTTCGTTTGAAATCAGCGTGCCATCGGCCCGGACCTTAGCGGTTTTTCCCTTGGGTGAGATCAGCGTTTCACCCGGGCGCAACATGCCGCGTTCGACAAGTTGGCCAAACGGCACCCTTGGTTCGGCTCGTTTGCTGGTGGAAACCTGCAAAGCTTCGCGGTCAAACTTGCGCACTTTATCAATGCGCTTTTTGGCCACAGCACGATACGTTGCATCGCGCTCGATGCCGATAAATTCACGCCCCAGCATCTTGGCCACGGCCCCAGTCGTGCCGGTACCAAAGAACGGATCCAACACCACATCACCTGGGTTGGTTGTCCCAACCAATGCACGGTGCAGCAGGCTTTCGGGTTTTTGTGTCGGATGCGCCTTTTCACCAGCATCGTTTTTCAGTCGTTCGTGCCCGGTGCAGATTGGCAGCACCCAATCGCTGCGCATCTGTATCCCTTCATTCAGCGCCTTAAGCGCATCATAATTAAATGTATATTTGCTGGCCTCAGCCCTGGACGCCCAGATCAGGGTTTCATGGGCGTTGGTCAGCCGCATGCCGCGAAAATTTGGCATCGGGTTGGATTTACGCCAGACCACATCATTCAAAATCCAGTAGCCAGCGTTTTGCATCGCCGCCCCGACCCGGAAAATATTGTGGTAACTGCCAATCACCCAAATCGCGCCATTAGGTTTCAGCAAACGTCGCGCTGCCTTCAGCCAATCCTTCGTAAACCGGTCATAGGCCCCAAAGGACGCGAACTGGTCCCAGGCATCATCCACCGCATCCACCTTAGAATTATCCGGGCGATGCAGATCACCCTTTAGCTGCAAATTATACGGCGGATCGGCAAAGATCAGATCAACTGAGCCCTCGGGCAAGCTGTTCATCACGTCAGTACAATCGCCCGACAATATCTGATTAAGCGGAAGCTTTTGGGCTTCCAATTTGGTTTTCGTCGTCATCGCTGCCTCTGTCTCCACACCAGTTTTCGGTGCGTTGTTGTTAAGGCCTAAGATGAGTCATTGATGATTCGCCGTCAAATTCTTTTTTGAATCAACAGCTTACTATTTTTCTTGATACAATATGTTGTGGACCGGTTTGAACGAACGTCTATGGTGTGGGGTCACACCAAGTTTCAATAACGCCTGCAGATGCATTTTTGTCGGATAACCGGCGTTATGTTCCCATCCATACCCCGGGTGCTGTTGCGCCAAATCCACCATGAGCCCGTCCCGCCACACCTTGGCAACGATAGACGCCGCCGCAATTGACAGACTACGCGCATCACCTTTGACAATGGCCGTGGCTTTTCCAGCCAGACCCGGCGGGATACGATTGCCATCAATCAGAACATGGTCAACAACTTTTGAAAGGCCGGCAACAGCCCGCTCCATCGCCAACATTGATGCGTGCAGGATATTGATGCGGTCAATTTCTTCTACGCTCGCCTGCGCAACAGATACATCGGCAATTTTATACAGCTTAGCCGCTATCAACGCTCGCTTGGCATGGCTCAGTTTCTTGGAATCATTTAACCCATCGGGGATATTGCCCGGATTCAGCCGAACCGCAGCAGCGACGACCGGGCCACATAGGGGGCCTCGCCCAACTTCATCAACGCCCGCGACACTTAATACGCCATTGACAAATGCTGACTGTTCGAAAGAAAAATCGGGGATGCTGGCCATTGGGCTAAGTCAAACCTGTTATGGTTACTGGCGCAAGTTGAAACCGAAAACGGTCCAGCGTTCCGTTATGTTGCAACGCATTCAGACGGGTTCTGTATTTAGGCGATACTTTAGAAACTGAGTACCTTCATATGTGATTTTATTGACAAACGTTGCGCCAAGCCGGGTAAGCCCGCCAAGATTCTTACGCGATTGCGGCAGCAGAAAAGTTATGTAGGGAATCCTCTGGTCAGCCACTGCAAACTGAATTGCCTTCCTGGTTATGGGCATGCCAAGTCCAAAAGAATTTGGTTTTAACACCAATCCAAAATCCCACCCATCAACTTCCAATTGAAACCCGCCCCATCCGACGTAGTTGCCATCAGAAAGTATCGCCCAATGACCAAGCCCGTCGCGACGCCAGCAGTCTTCTTTAGTGGCGACAAAATCGGCTACTGCTTTGCTATCCCAATTGAATGTAAGAAGCGGCATGTGTTGGGCCACCCGTTTATCAGACATGTGGGCGATGATTTCATTTGGCGAAATATCCGTCAATCGTGCAAAGGTTAGAATGGGTTTTTTCAGCCGGGACATTTCAGGGTATATACCTACAAAAACCGATGCTCTCAAATGTTAGATTGCAAAAAAAGGGGCGGATGACCAAATGATCACCCGCCCAAGGACCAACGCGGAAAGCTGGGGATAGTACCGCACTGGATTTCGTGAATTGGTTTAGTAGCCGTGCGTTGCTGTCCGGTAGCCGTAGTTACGTAAACATTGGGCGCCAAATACTTCTGAGCGAAGGCCATTGCGAACACGCACGGTTTCACGGCAATTTTGTGGTAAACGGTCAGCACGGTGTAGGGTTTCACCAAGGCAAATCTTACCATAGACACCGCGTGGCCCATTCGGGGAACGCACCCGAAAAAAGCATTGTTCTGGCAACCGTTTATTCGTGCGTTGCGGGGTTGTTATTGGATAGGGCTTCGGATTGCTTGGCGCTCGAGTTACGTTTGTCCTTGGCCGATTACTGCCCTCAATGGCTTTGCCGATGGCGAACAATACAAGTGCCCCAGCGACAAATCGGCCAAGGTCATTGTTGTTTCCGGCATGCGCCGGGGTCACTGATAGGCTGCTAAACCCTATGCTCAGGGCAAGTATGGATGCAGTTATTGTGCGTGTCATGTTTGTGTTCCTTCTGGCAGTGCAACCAATTCAGCTGGTCGCGATAGAACAACATTGGGAATTTTGACCGCGCTAAACAATAACGCTGCAATGTTATCGGATATCAGCGCCTCCAAGGCAGCCTGATATTGAATAGCGTGCCAGTATTGGCCAGTATCCCCCCATGATGAAACGCACTATATTTATGCTGTCAGTGTTGACGGTCCTTGCGATATCCGGCTCTGCTAAGGCGGCCTGTTACGCAGATTACAAAGCCAAGCGCGACAATCCGTTGCGTCTGCATTACGGTGTCATAGAATTGCCGGATGCAATATGCCAGGACGCGGATCAAAGCCGCGCCGAAATCGAAACCCGCATTAATCCCGACGGCTGGCAATTGCTGAATGTGCTGTCGGTGTTTGGTGCAGATGAACTGGAAAACAGGAAAGAAAGTGCTGGGGAATTCTTCTTACGCTTCTGACACGCGCCGTTCTGGCAACCGTGTCGTCGCCATTGGTATCGCCGTTATCGTCGCCATCCTGTTCATGGCGGCGCTGTTCCTGTTCCTGACCCTGCCCGACGCCAATGCATTCAATTCGCGGGTCGAGGCGATTTTCATCGCCAATGATGATCTGACATCGGGCGCTGAAATCAAGCTGCTGGAAATCCTCGCCCAATCGGGCACCGCGTTTAGCGAAGTGCTGGCCAGCTACCGCACCGTCATCTTTGTGCTGCTAATCTTTGCCACGGCGTTACTGGTCGCGTCGCTCGTGTTCCTGCTGACCATCGTCGCGCTCAACCGCCGTATGGGCGAGATTGAGCGCACCGGCATTCAGGTGTCATCGCTGCTGATCAGCCGCGAAGAACGGGTCGTGTACCTGAACAACATGGAATTCAAACTGACAGACGCGGCAATCGAAACCCTGTCGGTTCTGGCCGAGGCCCGCATGGACGGCGACGTCTTATCCGGCATTGAAATCGAAGCGATGATTTCGGGGCGACTGGCCGCCGATTGCGACGAAGCCGCCGGGGCGACGCGGATCAAGAGGTTGCGGGACGTGTTGGGCAATCAGATGGTGTCGGAAATATTGATTAAGAATATTGCCCGCAAGGGGTATATGTTGGCGATCGATAAGGATGTTATTCGGATGGTTTGAAGGGGGGGATTATGGACCCGAGGGACAAAGCGTTGCTCGATCATGCACTGCTTTCCGAGCGAAGGAAAGACTCACTTTATTGGCTTCCGCGCGCTGTCGTGCCGATAGCCATTGTCATATTGGTGGTGCTCTTGTTCGGCCCACAGCCGACAAAAACCTACCGGACGGCAACCGTTCTGAAAGTTGAGTCCCGGCCAAACAAAGATTTATCTAACAAGTTTGTCACTGTCAGTTTCAATGAGAACACACTAGTCATCAAGAATCGAGACCGCCTCATTGTTCCCGTGGTTGGAAAGCCGGTCTGTGTCGGCATTCGCACCGGAGCATTCGTAAAAATTACAACCTATTCGCTCGCATTCGATCAGTTCTGTCGTAAATGACCAATCCAATTTCTTTAGAAAAGTGGCCCTCAATTGAATGAGCAAGAAGATCGTATTAGGCGGCTTTCGCCAGAATTCGTTTCGCGCTGGACGGACAAGATTAAAATGGCTGCACAACAGGTAAAACCTGCGGACCGCCCTTGCGCCTATCACCCTTGGCAAACGGCATTGTTCGAAGTTATGCGCACGCCGCCTTTTATTGGCCTTTCGTTGGATGGCGTAACACCTAATCCGCAACGGTTGATTGAATTCGCCGAAGACCTTAGCAAACCCGGTTGGCCTGAACCCCGCCGTGATTTGATCGAGTTTGCTTTTGTTTTTCTTGAAGCGGATGTGATGCTTTTCCGGTCCGGCTACACAAAGCGCCACTTGATAAAGCGGCTGCAGCAGGCACCGCTGACGGAAATCGATGTTGATCGAGTCCATTTGCTTTTGAAGCGCGCGGTACTTGAAGGCACGGGCCACGAGGAGGCCCGTGCCTTCCGAAAACTGGCTGCAAGTCTAGTGGTACAGGGAAAGCTCCCCGACCTCGAAAACTGGCTCGATCAGAAAGCAAAAGGCGCGGGCTTAACAATGCAACATTTACCCGTTTCTGAGTATTTCAAGTTTCTTACAAACCCGGACAGGTCGGACATCGAACTCGGTCGGTTTGTTGCTTTTCATAGATGGGGTTTTCGGTATCCGGATATGGATACCTTGGTCAAAGTAGGCAAACAACTGACCGAACCCGATCAGAAAGCACGCAGAACAGCATATTACATGCTTCATGCCATCCGGACGCGTCAAAGCAATCAAGTCTAAGATCTGTTACGTCTTCAAGTTTTTCGGACACGACCGCCCACCCCATCAACCCACACAATCCCACACCCCACATGCATTCGTTCTGTGCATGTGGGGTGCATATGGGAAACCCAGCAAAATAAGGCCGTTCACCCCATTTCACCAAAACCCGGATTTCACGTATGCATGTGGTTTTTCAAACCCGCGCCGCCGCCTCGCACATCACCCGCAGTTTGGCTTCGGCCTGCTCGGCGCTAAAGAACCCCAGCCCGCAATCGGGTGCCACCACCAACCGGTCGCGGTCGATATGTTGCAGGGCGCTACGCAACCGTGCCTCTACCTCATCCACGGTTTCCATACGGCTGTTAGCGATGGCCACGGCCCCGAAAATCACCGTTTTGTTGGGCAGTTTATCGAGCAATGACAGGTCGTTACAGCAATGGGCGTCTTCCACCGACACCTGATCAAACGCCGCGCCGTCTATTGCCGCCGCCAGTTGGTGATAACTGTCTGGATCGGCCTTTTTGTAATCGGTGTCGTCCAGATATTGCGGATAGCCACAGCACATATGCACGACGCGCGTCACTGATTTTGGCACGCCATGGAAGCAGCGTTCCAGCCCCTCCATCCCGAAATCCAGCGCATCGGCGACCTTGCGGGCGAACAGGGGTTCATCGACTTGGATGTACTGACAACCGGCATCCACCAGCGCCAGAACCTCGCGGTTCACGGTTTTCGCCAATGCCGCGTTCAGGCGGGGACGGTCGTTGTAAAAACAGTCCGCCGTGGTGTCCATAATGGTCAGGGGGCCGGGCAGCGTGAACTTGACCGGGCGCGCACTAACGCCTTGACTTGCCTTGTAATCATGGGGGCCATAGGTTTTGCGGTCATGGGAAATTGCGCCCCGGATTGCGGGCAGGTCAATGTCATAGGCCCCATCCCGCAGCACCCGGTTTTCCAGGTTTTCAAAGTCAAAACCGTCCAGGTGGCGGCAGTGATAATGGATGTAATTTTCGCGCCGAACCTCGCCATCTGTGGGGATGGTAACACCGGCGCGCAGTTGAATATTGATGACCTCTTTGGCCGCCTTTACGAACAGCGCTTCATGGGTGTTGTTCGGGTCTTTCACAGCGGATGTATAGTCGGTTGTGACCTGACTGGTGTTCATCCCGGCGGTTTCACGGGCGGTGTCAAACCAATCCCTGATCGGTACATAATCCGGCTTAGGAAAGGATCCGATGGTAGTGGTTTCAAGCGGTGTGCGTTGAACTGCCATGTCTTTTCCTATCATGGTGACCCCGAGTGGATTCGAACCACTGGCCTACCGCTTAGGAGGCGGTCGCTCTATCCGGCTGAGCTACGGGGCCTAAAAATTTGTTTGCTGATTAATCGTATTTTCCTGCGCATCAATTGTTATCTACTAACCATACCAATTTCGGTTTGGACAGATCAGAAATCGACCAAACACCAATGCTATGGCAACCAATAATAGAGAAATGGCGCGCTGGGGAGGATTCGAACCCCCGACCCCTTGATTCGTAGTCAAGTACTCTATCCAACTGAGCTACCAGCGCGCGGACAGGCGGGATGTAACGACACGGAGGCCTCTTTGCAAGGGTTGAATTATTCCGCAGCTGTCTCTAATTCAACAATTGATTTTGGCAGGGAAATTGAAAACTGGGTCCCTTGTTCGTCGCTGCTCACCAATTCCAAATTGCCACCATGGCCGCGCACCAACTCAGCTGCGATCGCCAAACCAAGCCCGGTACCGCCTTTTCTGGCGCCACCTTGGAATGGCTGAAACAAGTGCTCTAACGCTTTGCTCGGCAGTCCCGGACCATTGTCTACAATATTAATCGTCCAGGCAGTGTCATCCTCTTGCGCGCGCACCGTAATCTGACCGTCTGTACCGCTGGTGACAATTGCTTGTCGCGCATTTCTAATCAGATTTGATAGGACCCGGTAAAGCTGCTCTACATCGGCACGAATAGCGATACCCGGCGGGATTTCCTGAACATATGAGATATTATAATCCCCGACCGCCAGGCGTTCGCTTTCAATCACATCCGTCACCACATCTGCCAAGTTTATCCGATCCAGCGTTGGTGGCGGTTCTTCGGCTTTGCCAAAGGCCAGGGTGGATTCACATAAGTTTACCGCCCGGGCGATTGAATTCAGAAGCTTTGGCACCGTCCGTTTCACATAGGGATCTTCGCTATGTTCCATGCGGTCAGTAAATAACTGCGAAGTCGTCAGAATATTGCGTAGGTCATGGCTAATTTTCGCAACCGCGCTGCCCAACTGCGCCAACCGTTCCTTTTGCAACAATGCCCCGGTCAACTGCATTTGCATGGATTGCAACGCTGTTTCGGCTTCCCGGATTTCTACGACACCGGCAGTCGGTTCAATTATTCTACGCGCATCCTCGGGCGCTGTCGCATAGGATTTCATTGCGCCAACAACGCCCTTTATTGGTTTAACTATGAAATATCGGACTGCAAAGAATAGCAAAAAGGCAGTTAAAACCGAAATGACGGCGGAAAGCGCAAGAATACGAACCCCATAGTCGATCATAGCGGCGCGCAAGGGCCCGCTTTCCATGGTAACTTCGATCAACAACCCGGCTTCTTGAACCGGGTGGCCAATCACCCGGATCACATGGTTATCGGTTTCCAGAAGTCGCCCTATGGCATCCATAATCAAAGTCCACGCGCTTGGATCACGCAGGTCATAGGTTTCAGAGATTGCCGACGGCATTGATGAAGACAACATCAAAGTACGCACTTCATCGCGCGCCAACACGACATTGAAGACACCTGCATTCTTCAACAATTCGGCTTCAAGATCTTCCTCGATCATATCGTTTGCGAGTAATACCAATGAAGCAATCTGGGCCCTTTCAAGCCTCAACAACAGATAATCTTCACGGAATCGGGCTACCGAAGGCACAAAGATCAATATCTCGGCCAGCATGACGAAAACTGTCGTCAATATTAGGAAGCGGCCTGAAAGAGTGTTCAGAAACATATCCTACCCGTAGTTTTGGTGATCAGGGCAGCACACGTTGCACAAACCCAACAATCCGTTTAACCATAGAACTATCAAATAGTTTTGGCGAGAAATAGGCCCCAACCACGCGCTTGTTAATTTCCCCAAGTGTTGGGTAAGGCGCAACCATCGCCGCCACTGCCGACATTTTTAGTTTGTTAGCAATCACTAGTGCCCATATTCCAATCAGCTCACCAGCGGCAGCCCCGACAATGCTGGCCCCAACTGGACGCCCTTTTACCACCATGACTTTAATCATGCCTGTGGTTAGTCCCGATGCAATTGCGCGGTCATTTTCTTCGTATTCAAACCGTACAACTTGCAACCGGTCGCCATAGGTCTCGTTTGCCTGGGCTTCAGACAGGCCGACCTGGGCAAGTTCTGGGTCGGTATAGGTTGCCCATGGAATGTGGTCGGTACGGGTCTTTGCCGGTAATCCAAACAACATTGAACGTATAATAATACCCGCATGATATCCTGCCACATGGGTAAACTGCAGGCTGCCTGCGACATCGCCAATGGCGTAGACTTTCTTGTTTGTGGTCCGCATCCCTGCATCAACTTTAATCGAACGATCAAATTCTATACCTGCGGCTTCCAACCCCAGTTTATCAATATTGGCCTTTCGCCCGACTGCCATCAACAGATGGGTCCCCTTGAATATTCGCCCATCCTGGGCTTCGATTTCAATTGCACCAGCTTTGCCACGAATTTCTTTGGCCATGGCATCTTCGGCGATTTCAATTCCTTCTGCACGCAATCTTTTCAGTACAATCGCCGCCAGCTCTGGGTCGTCTTTACCCAAGGCCTTCATGCCTTCAATCACAGTAACCTTAGACCCCAGCCGTACATGTGCCTGGGCCATTTCCATACCGATAGGGCCGCCACCGACAATCAATAGATGCGAGGGTTTTTCGCGCAGTTCGAAAATGGTTTCATTGGTATCATAGGGAACATTTTTCAACCCAGGAATGGGTGGTACAAACGGCGAAGAGCCCGTGGAAATAACAAACCTTCTGGCGGTTATAACTGTGTCACCCGCCTGCAATTCGGTCGGCGAAATGAATTTTCCAAATTCCCGTATAACTTTAACGCCCAGCCCTTCAAACCGCTCTTGGCTGTCAACAGGCGCAATGGTTTCGATTACCCGCTTTACATGGTCTTTAGCCGCCGCATAATCGATCTTTGGCTTCACTTGTGTGACCCCGAAGTCTGCACCGCTTTGCATTTCATATGCGTGTTTTCCCGCTGCAATCAGCGCCTTTGAGGGTACACATCCGTAATTCAGACAATCCCCACCCATCAAGTGGCCTTCAAGCAGCACAACCTTTGCCCCCATTTGAACAGCACCTGCGGCAACCGAAAGCCCGCCTGAACCGGCCCCAATAACGCAAATATCTGTGTGAATTCTATTCATTGAAAATGCCTTTGTAGGTTATATTGGGTATAAATTATTTGCGGAAGGCTTTGAGGGCAATCGGCAAAGCAGCAAGCGCGCTTAGCCCCAGGATTGGTAGCAAAATCTGTGGTTCAAAAATAATCCCAAGATTTGGTGTTTCACCGCGTTCAAACACCTCTCCTAACCCAGCCCCGACAGATGTGTAGACCACGCCGCCGGGTATGATCCCCAGGAATGTCGTCACAGCAAAACGCCAAAGCCCCACACCAACCAGCGCTGGAATGATATTGGCAACAAAGAACGGCACCGCTGGCACTAGCCGCATTAGAAACAGCACCGACCACTGGTTTTCATCAATCCCGTCCTTGATCTTTTTCACAGCGCCGTCGGATGCTTCCATCTTAGCAGCCAGTCGTTCCCCCAGCCCCCATTTGGCAGCCGAAAATATCAGCGTTGCTCCAATTGTTGCCGCCGTTACGTTAAACAGCGCGCCGGGGAATGTGGAAAACAGAAAACCGCCGGTCAGGGTGGCAATTGTCGCGCCCGGCAGTGAAAATGCGACAATGGCGACGTAGGCCCCCATAAAGGCCAGAACCGTCGTTAGGTAATTCGCATCTCGAAACGCAATCAGCGCCTCACGGTTATCGCGCAAAGCATCAAATGAAATGTAATCGCGCAACGTAAAAAAACCGATGGTGGCCACTAGTGCAATAGCGATCATTGGTATGTAGCGGGCTAGCGTATTCTTTTGTGCCGCTTTCGGTAAATCGGTCATTTTCTTTTCCTGCATTGTGCCACGAAGCTTCAGCTAACATGACGTCGCAACTCCGATTGAAATAGTCCGATCACGGGTCGTTGATCATTATTGAGGAATTATTGCAGTATTAGTATATTCAGCCATGGTTCTGAAACAAAATTCAAACGAATTGCCCGGCAATTGTTGCAGAAATCACGTCAGTTGCGAATTGACACGGCTGCCGTGACGCCCTAAAGCACGGACTTCGAATAGCAACGGCCCTCGAATCTATAGTCGATTTGGGTCTGATACGACGGAGACATAGCGATGAAACGCACTTTTCAACCATCAAACCTGGTCCGCAAGCGGCGCCACGGCTTTCGGTCGCGTATGGCAACCAAAGCTGGCAGAAATATCCTGAACGCACGCCGCGCCAAGGGCCGTAAGGTGCTAAGCGCCTAAAGCCTGCCATAAGGCATTAATATGAAACCGCCGGGGTCACCAGCAGCAGGCAACACCGCCAAGGCTGTAAGCGTGCCGCCGGCGGTTTCCGTTTGCCTGACAGTTTTGCGAAAACGTGCTGATTTCCTGTTGGTCGCCAAAGCAGGCCGACGTTCTGCCAAGGGATTTATACTTCAGGCACGACACCGTGACGCAGAACAATCCCAACCTGAGATTCGCGTTGGCTATACCTGTTCCAAAAAAGTCGGAAATGCAGTTGCCAGAAACCGTGCTAAACGCCGCCTGCGAGAAATTGCCCGCGAGATCTTGCCGGAATGCGGCCAGCCGGGATGGGACTATGTTTTGATCGGCCGGGCCAACATCACCGCCACATTGCCTATGGTTGATATGCGCAAAGACTTGAAAGCGGTTTTAACGACAATACATCAGAACCACCCATGACCTTGCTAGCCAAAATTATTGCCCTTCCTGTGCAGGCCTATCGCCTGGTGTTTTCGCCAATGGTTGGGAAAAGCTGCCGCTATCAACCCACCTGTTCGGCCTATGCTTTAGAAGCACTGGAAAAACACGGAGCGATCAAAGGGTTGTACCTTTCGGTACGTCGTATTGGGCGCTGCCATCCACTGGGCAGTAGCGGCTATGATCCAGTGCCGGAATCCCGACCAAACCAAAAGTAACAGCCAGGCTTCAACAGCAATTGTAGCAAATTATAACAAAATTTCCGGCTTCGATTAACTCTGAGAATATCCAACTAACGGTACCCTTGATTGGCAAGCGAGTTTTTCGCAAATGTCACCAAAGGCTGTAGTATGTTACCTGGTAATTTTTCCAAATACCGAAACCTCCGCAAACAGTTTCGCGCCGTATTACTGGGACCCCAGTTATTTGCATTTCTACCAGCGCTTACATTGGGTGGGTTTTGGTTCGGAGGCGAAGGAATGTTGCTTTTCTTAGCTCTGGTTTTCCCAGCTGTATTCGCGATTTCCGGCATGTTTTCCGGCACCGGACCTGCATGGGCCCAACCAAGGGACGGGGAAACCGAACTGCTGATGCGCGGCGCCGCTGAAAAGGCAATAAACAATATATTAGCCGCCGAAATGAATACCGGCAAAACAACAGCTGCGATTCTTTTGTCTGTGGACGGATTTTCTAAATTGGAAGAACAGTATGGTTCCAAAGCCGCGGCTTTTATTATGAAGCAAACCGCGGAAAGGCTTGTTTCGGTGCTAAGAGGCGACGACCTTGTCGTTCGCATGAATGGTCCAAGATTTGCTGTCGCACTTGGCCCGGTGCGACGCGCGGACCTTGAAACCCTAATCCAGCTTAGTGCCCGTTTACAGGCCACTATTGCAGAACCCTATTCAATTGACGCCACAAAAATTTACATATCCATTTCGGTTGGTTTTTGCGTAGCAAATCGCGCACCGGTGCGTTCTGGTGCTGCAATGCTAGAGGCGGCCCAATCCGCACTTGAAACCGCCAGGGCGAATGGAAACGGATCAATACGTGCTTATACCCAGCACCCGGACAGCCCAGCCAGCAAACGAAATTTTGGCAGTCAGGACATTGCTGAAGCCCTCGAGAATGGGCAAATACATCCATGGTTTCAACCACAGGTTTCGACAAATACCGGCCAGATAACTGGCTTTGAAGCCCTGGCGCGCTGGCACCACCCAACCCTTGGGGTTATTCCCCCAGCTGATTTTTTACCAACGTTGCAGGAAATGGAACTGTTAGAACGCCTGTGCGAAGTTGTTCTTTCCAAATCACTGGCCTCCCTAAGACATTGGGACAAGGCTGGATTTTCGATCCCAAGTGTTTCGGTAAACTTTTCCAGCCAAGAATTGTCAAATCCAAAATTGGTTGAGCGCCTGAAATGGGAACTGGACCGTTTCGATTTGGCCCCACATCGCCTGTGTGTAGAAATTCTTGAAGATGTCATCGCCATCTCAAAGAACGACGTAATAATCCGAAACATCCAGCAAGTTGCCGAATTAGGGTGCCGTATTGATTTGGATGATTTTGGAACAGGTCATGCATCCATCGCCAATATCAGGCGATTTTCCGTCACTCGCATCAAGATTGATCGTTCATTTGTAACCATGGTAGATCGCGACCGAGACCAACAAAACATGGTGGCCGCGATACTAACCATGGCCGAACGTTTGGGTATCGATACTTTGGCAGAGGGCGTCGAAACGATAGGAGAGCATACTATATTGGCACAATTAGGCTGTGGCCATGTACAGGGATTTAGTGTGGCTAGGCCCATGCCCTTTGAAGACACTGAAAAATGGATAATCCAACACCGCGAAAAGTTGCCCACAACACCAGATCTGGGCCAAAAGACAGGCTGACCATGCTGTTTTGTGTTCTAATTGCCCTTGACCTTTTCGCCCTTGGCCTGTTGAACAACCTGACCCTAAAACGGACAGGTGGATTCCCCAAATGGACGATCAAAACAAGAATTTAATACTTGCCACTGTTCTAAGTGTGCTCGTGATCCTTGTTTGGTTTGTATTGTTCCCACCAGAGCAACCTGTCACTGATCCGAATGCCCCTACGCATGCCACAGATACAGTGCCTGCGGCCCAAGCTACGGAAACGACTGAAGCGACAACAACGCCTACAGAACAAACGCCAATTGCCTCGGCCCCGCGTATCAAAATTGAAACAGCCCGCCTGTCCGGCAGTATTTCATTGGCCGGCGGTCGGATTGATGACCTGTCGCTAAGCGCTTACAAAGATACTTTGGAAGCCAGCAGTGAAAACGTAACGCTGTTAAAACCTGTAGGACAACCCGAAGCCTATTATGCGCTTTTTGGTTGGGCGCAGGGTGTAGACCAGAACGCCGAAGATGTTCCTGGATCGAACACAGTTTGGTCACTGGTAAATGGCACCACTTTAACCCAAGCGTCGCCAATTCAGCTGCAATGGGACAATGGCAGTGGCCTGATTTTCCGCCGCACCATTGCTATCGATTCAAACTATTTGTTCACCGTTACTCAGGAAGTTGAAAACAAAACCGATACAACTGTTCGTATGGCCCCATATGCAGAGCTGGTACGTCAGGGAGAACCCACAAACCAAAAGGGGTTCTTCATCATTCACGAGGGAGCCATTCGCCAGACCGGCGAAGAGATGAATGAATTTGATTACGGTGATCTACGCGGTTTTGACCCTGACGAACGTTGGGGGGCAAATGCTGATGTTGCAAATGTCAGCCAAAACGGTTGGATCGGCTTTACCGATCACTACTGGATGACAACTTTGATCCCCGCGGCAGGCCAGCCGTTTACATCAGTCCTAAAATACGGCGCTAACAACGACGTTTATCGCGCCATCGCCCGTCTGGAAACACAAACAGTTTCACCGGGGCAAACAGTATCTTTAGCAACCCAACTATTTGCAGGCGCGAAAGAATGGGAAACGATCCGCAACTATGAGAGCGAAAACGGGATTTACAGGTTCATTGATTCCATTGACTGGGGCTGGTTCTTTTTCCTGACCAAACCGATTTTCGCCGTCCTGCATTGGCTGAACGGCATCATTGGCAACATGGGCTGGTCAATCATCGGTTTGACGCTGGTGATCAAAGCGGTCCTGTTCCCATTAGCGTATAAATCCTATGTTTCGATGGCCAAAATGAAAGAGCTTCAGCCTGAAATGGAAAAGCTTAAGGAAAAGGCCGGTGAAGACAAACAAATGATGCAAAAAGGCATGATGGAACTTTATAAAACCAATAAAGTTAATCCCGCCTCTGGTTGTTTGCCGATCCTGTTGCAAATCCCGATTTTCTTTTCACTCTACAAAGTGATTTTTGTAACCCTGGAACTGCGCCACGCGCCGTGGATCGGCTGGATCCAGGATCTTTCCGCCCCTGATCCGTCGTCAATCCTGAACCTGTTTGGGCTGCTGCCTTACAATACCCCCGACCCAAATTCGTTCCTATTTATCTTGTCCCTTGGGGTGCTGCCAATCATCCTTGGCATTTCTATGTGGTTACAGCAAAAGCTGAATCCCACGCCCACCGACCCAACACAACAGATGATTTTCGCCTGGATGCCCTGGGTGTTTATGTTCATGCTAGGCCGCTTTGCCAGTGGTCTTGTGCTTTACTGGATTGCCAACAACACCATCACCTTTACCCAGCAGTATCTGATTATGCGCAGCCACGGGGCCAAACCTGATGTGTTTGGTAATATTAGAAAGAGCTTTAAGCGAAAGACAAAGTCCGAGGGTGAATAGTGGCCTTCCTATCGCAAATATGGCGCCACCCGGTTAAGGCCCATGGTCGGGAAGAGTTAACCCACATTAAACTTAGTGAGGGCGCAACTATGCCCTGGGACCGCCGCTGGGCAGTGGCCCATGAGATGTCTAAGTTCGACACTAACGCACCCAGCTGGCAACCCTGTGGTAATTTTTCGCGCGCTGCCAAGGCACCACAATTACAAGCGATCACCGCCAGTGTAGATTTACCAAACCAGACAGTAACATTTAGCCATCCTGACTTGAAAAAATTGACTATTGATCCTGATTGCGAAGCTGACAGCGGCTCTTTCATTCAATGGGTGATGCCGATTAGCCCGCCGGACCGTGCACTGCCAGCACGTCTTGTCAGAGCCCCAAAACGCGGCATGACGGATACCGACTATCCATCCATATCAATTATCAACATGACCAGCCATGCAGCCGTGGCACAGCATCTGGGACAGGAAATTTCGAACTTGCGTTGGCGCGGAAACCTGATTGTAGGCGCAATGGAACCGTGGGCAGAACTGGACTGGGTCGGAAAAAGTATACGGGTCGGTCAGGCAGAGCTGAAAGTGCGCGAGCCAATAACCCGGTGCATGGCACCCGCTGCAAATACCAAAACCGGTGAACGTGACGCGGATATACTTGGTAGTCTTAGATCTGGCTTTGGCCATCAACTGATGGGTGTTTACGCCGAGGTTATTAAAACTGGTGACATCCGCCAAGGCGACCCGGTAGAGTTACTTTGACATGAAGCTAAAGTTCCCCGAAACCGAAATGTCAGAACAAGCCATTGAGCACGGTCGTCTGTTGTTTGCCCGCGGCACCGAATTCTTGAAAGGCGTGGTTGCCATGGATGGGCTGCCGCCTGCGGACCGGATTGAGGTGTGCTTCGCCGGGCGATCCAATGTGGGTAAATCCAGCCTTATCAACGCCTTAACAGGGCGAAAAGGGTTGGCAAGGGCGTCAAACACCCCGGGTCGCACCCAGGAAATCAACTTTTTCCATACATCCGATGACCTGTATATTGTCGATTTGCCGGGCTATGGATACGCGAATGCCCCAATGAAGGTTGTTGAAAAATGGCAAAGACTGTTGAAAAGCTACCTGTCTGGCCGTCAAACCTTGCGCCGGACCTTTGTGCTTATTGATGCCCGCCATGGTGTCAAAAAAGTCGACGAAGAAATCATGACCCTTTTGGATAAATCCGCTGTAACCTTTCAGGCGGTGCTAACCAAAACCGACAAGATCAATACCAAAGAACGGCAAGCCACCCTGACACAGGTGCGCGCGGCATTGTCAAAGCACCCCACCGCATTTCCAGAGATCATTCTGACGTCGGCTGACAAAGGCGAAGGTATCGCCACACTTCGGGCGGTGATTACAAGTCTAGAGTAGACCGTAACAACCCCTTGGCAGATCAGCCCGGGCAGGCTACCTACATTTGCCAGAGGTCAGTAAATGAAAAAACAATCCACGATTAACCCTGATTGGATCGCCACCGCGCGAACCCTTTCCCAGGCTCTGCCCTATTTGCAGCGCTATGACGGAGCGACGGTGGTGATTAAGCTGGGCGGCCATGCCATGGGTAGCGACGATGCCATGGAAAGTTTTGCCCGTGATATCGTGTTGATGCAGCAGGTCGGGTTGAACCCGGTGATCGTGCATGGTGGTGGACCGATGATCAACGCGATGTTGAACAAGCTGGGCATCAAATCTGAATTTATCGGCGGAAAGCGCGTAACAGATGCGGCCACAATGGAAGTGGTCGAAATGGTGCTGTCGGGCACTGTGAACAAACGTATTGTGCAGGCAGTCAATGCCCAGGGTGGCAAAGCTATTGGGCTTTCAGGTAAAGATGCTGACCTGATGCAGTGTGAAATCATTGACGAAAATATGGGGTTTGTCGGCAATCCAACCAAGGTTAGCCCGGAATTCCTGCGTAATCTTGCAGATGCCGGAATTATCCCAATCATTGCGCCGATCGGCTTTAGTGTAAATGGTGAAACGCTTAACGTAAACGGAGACACGGCTGCCGGGGCAATCGCGGCGGCACTAAAGGCTGATCGGCTGTTGTTGTTGACCGACGTTTCCGGCGTCATGGATAGTGATGGCACTGTTCTGACTGATTTAAGCGCTGAACAAATCCGAGAACTGACCAAAAACGGCACAATCGCTGGCGGGATGATCCCAAAAACCGAAACCGCATTGCGGGCTTTAAAGGGCGGTGTACGGGCGGCGGCGATACTGGATGGCCGGGCGCCAAACGCCTGTTTGCTGGAATTATTCACCGAACACGGCGCCGGGTCGTTGATCCGCGAGTAATTCACAGTTTCGTGGCCCGGCTTGTTGCCTTGCATTTTCAACGCTAGGTCTGACCCTATGGAAAATGAAGTTACATACCGCCTTGGGTTTTTTCTGGTACTTTACCTGCTGTTTGCCGGGCTTGAAACGCTTTGGCCCAGACGCAAACGCACGCAAACCCGGGCGCGGCGCTGGTCCACCAACTGGGGCATTATCATCATTGATTCACTGGCCCTGCGCGCCCTGGCTGTGCTGATGCCGCTATTGGCGGTAGGGGCAGCGATAGATGCCGGCCAAAATCAAATCGGCCTGTTCAATATTCTTGACTGGAACCCATGGGCAGAGGCATTTCTTGTCATCCTGATCTTTGACGTAGCGATCTGGTTTCAACATCTGATCACCCATAAAATACCGATACTTTGGCGGCTGCACCGGGTCCACCATTCTGATCGGGATATGGATGTGACCACGGCCATCCGGTTTCACCCAATTGAAATCCTGCTGTCGATGCTTTTGAAAATTGGGCTGGTATACATCCTTGGGCCTGCGGCGTGGGCTATTGTAGCATTTGAAATTATCCTGAACGGCACCGCAATGTTTAACCACGCCAATATTAAATTGTCGCCGGGGTTGGACCGTATGGTGCGAAAGGTGATGGTGACACCAGATATGCACCGTATCCACCATTCAAAGATTCGCAGTGAACACGATAGTAACTATGGGTTTTCGATCAGCCTGTGGGACAGGTTGTTTGGCACTTATATTGATAATGTTGAAGGTGGCGATGAAGCGATAACCGTCGGTTTGCAATGGCAGGACGACAAACCCGGAAAACTTAGCTGGAGCCTGTTTTTACCGTTTTTTCGCAAATAAGGGTTCGGGCTTTCCCATCTGTTAGAATTGCGCCACTCTGGCCGGATGAATGAAGTCGCTTTCAGTTTTCAGGATTTAGCCCGCGCCGCTGAGCCGTTTCATCTTGCGATTTTTGGAGTAGCGCAAGCCAACCCCAAGGACCCGGTTCCGCCCCAAACAAAGTCTATCATTCTTTTGGGACCGAAAGAGCCCGGATTCTGGCCCTACATTACCCGCCAGGCCGAGTTTCTGGACAAGGGGCCCGATCCGGTTGATCGCTGGTCCCGCCGTGTGATTACACGATTGGCCGATGAATTAGACGCCACGCCAGTATTGCCGTTCGGTGGTCCACCCTATTCACCGTTCATTTCCTGGGCGCTTGCTTCAGGTTCTGCCTGGACTTCACCTGTTAGCCTATTGGTCCATGCCTCAGCCGGGTTATTCCTGTCTTTTCGCGGCGCGCTTGCCCTGCCCTATGCTGTGCAGCCACCACCGCCGGCAAAACAGCCTTGCAATGCCTGTAGCGCCCAGCCCTGCCTTACCGCCTGCCCGGCCGGCGCCATTGACCAGGGCGGGTATGATTTAGACCGATGCCACGATTACCTGAACACCGATGCCGGTCAGGACTGTCTGACAAACGGCTGTGCCGTCAGGCGCGCCTGTCCGGTGTCGAAAACTTATGCCCGTTTGCCTGAACAATCCGCCCACCATATGAAAGCATTCCACCCATGAGCTTACGATTCATCCTGATGCGCCACGCCAAATCGGCCTGGGACAGCCCCGCCGCCGGGGATTTTGAGCGTCCATTAAACAAACGTGGGCGAAACGCTGCAACGACCATTGGTGGCTGGCTGGCGGATAAGGGCCACTTGCCAGATCATGTGCTGTGTTCCTCAGCAGAACGCACGCGCGAAACCTGGGGGCTGGTCAAAGGCGCGCTTGGTACAGATCCAGAAGTGGAATTCCTGCGCTCGCTTTATCTGGCGTCGCCCGAAACCATGCTGCAAGATCTTTCGGAAATACAGGATGCCGCTGTGGTCTTGATGGTTGCCCACAATCCCGGATCGGCAATATTGGCCAACGCGCTGGCAGATCAGGCGCCGGCCCATTCAAGGTTTGACGACTACCCGTCGGCTGCAACAACAGTATTTGAATTTGAATTTAGTGACTGGGCATCGGTCAAACCGGGTTCAGGACAGGTGGTTGATTTCATTGTCCCGCGCGATCTGGCAGCAAAAAACCCATAAAAAGGACGCCGGAACAGGCCCGGCGTCTTGAAGAATTAGGCAATTGTATCGGTAAGCTAGTGGCCAAGTATCTGGCTGAGGAACAGCTTGGTACGATCCGATTTCGGATTGTTAAAGAATTCCTCTGGCTCATTTTGTTCAACAATCTGGCCGGCATCCATAAAGATCACCCGGTTCGCCACTTGTCTCGCGAAGCCCATTTCATGGGTCACAACGATCATGGTCATACCTTCTTTTGCAAGATCGATCATGGTGTCGAGCACCTCTTTGATCATCTCAGGATCCAGTGCCGAAGTTGGTTCATCAAACAGCATGATGCGTGGTTCCATGCAAAGGCTGCGCGCAATCGCTACCCGCTGTTGCTGACCGCCAGACAATTGGCCGGGATACTTATCGGCCTGTTCGGGGATCTTCACCTTTTCAAGGTAGCGCATCGCCGTTTCTTCAGCTTCTTTCTTGGGAATCTTTCGAACCCAGATCGGTGCCAGTGTGCAATTTTCCAGAATGGAAAGATGCGGGAACAGGTTGAAGTGCTGAAAGCACATGCCAACCTCGGACCGGATGGTGTCGATGTTTTTCAGATCCGATGACAGTTCGGTACCATCAACGATGATCTGACCTTCCTGATGCTCTTCCAGCGCGTTGATGCAGCGGATCAGCGTCGATTTACCGGACCCCGAAGGCCCGCAAACCACGATGCGTTCGCCCTGGTTTACCGTCAGGTTGATGTCTTTCAAAACGTGAAAGGCACCGTACCATTTGTTCATCCCGGTGATTTGTATCGCGACTTCGTCGGATACTTTCATTGCGGATGTGTCGATTGCTTCTGCTTGAGACATTTCTTTGCTCCCTAAAATCAGTGACTGGTCTTAAGCTTGCGCTCAAGATACATGGAATAACGTGACATGGAAAAACAGACGATCCAGAACAGCAGCGCGACAAACGCATACAGTTCCCAAACAATCCCGTTCCATTCCTGATTGGCGCGAATAGCTGTCGATAGACCGATCGGGTCCAGCAAGCCAATGATCGACACCAGTGTGGTGTCCTTGAACAGTCCGATAAAGTTGCTCACGATATTCGGGATTGAGATTTTCAGCGCCTGTGGCATGACAATCAACCGGGTGGATTTCCAAAAATCCAACCCCAGTGCCGCCGCGGCTTCATACTGACCGGTAGGAATGGCTGCAAGACCACCCCGAACCACTTCTGCCATGTAGGCAGAAGCGAACAATGTCACCATGATCATAACCCGCAGTACCAAATCAAAACTGGTGCCGGGGGGCATGAAATAATTCAACAAGGTTGAGGCCACGAACAACAGCGTAATCAGCGGTACACCACGTATAAATTCAATAAAGCCAACGCAGATTGTTTTAACGACAAACAGGTTTGATTGCCGCCCAAGGGCTAACAAAATTCCGATTGGAAGTGATAGCGAAACCCCTACCACGCCGATCAATACGGAAAGGGTAAAACCACCCAGTTTGTCACTGGTAACCGATTCAATGCCAAGGGGAAGAATGTTATGCAACATCCCTGCTACCGGGCCAGCCAATAACAGCCACCACAGAATTGGCAGAACCATCGCGCCAATGATCGACCCAAGTGAACCAACGATGGCAGGCAAAAGCTTCGTTGCGTAGTATGCAACGACAAAGCCCAGCATCACACTGATTGGTAGCCAGATTGATCCACCCCAAACCAACCAAAAGCCAAGGAAGGGAAAAATCGCCGAAAAAATCAGAAATTTGCGCGGGAATTTATCGAACAACACCGGTGCAATAGCAAACCCCAGCAAGATGAAAGCAAGGATCGGACGCCAGTATAGTTCTTTTGGGTAGAAGCCAAAAAGCAACTGATTATAGCGTTCAGCTATCACTGACCAACAGGCCCCTTCAGTATCCTCACCGTAAGCTTCTTTAATAGCATCTCTACATTCACCCAGAGAATTTGCTGTCCAACTGGATTGGAAAATCCAAGGCAATATTCCGGCAAGAAACTGGTAAATGAAATATATCGCTAGGACAGTCAGAATGCCGCTGCCAATGCTGGAAAACAGATTCTCGCGTATCCATTTAACAATACCCGAAGTACCCATTGGCGGCTCGCGCTCACCCAGCATTTCGGTGCGGACATAGGATAGATCTCTCATATCACCGCTCCCTCATTTTGATTGATTCATTGTACCAATTCATAAAGATCGACACCGTTATCGAAATGGTCAGATATGCAGCCATTAACAGCATAAGGCTTTCCATCTCTCGACCGGTTTGGTTCAGAGTGATGCCACCCAGTGTACCGGTAATGTCCATATATCCCACAGCAATTGCTAGGGACGAATTCTTGGTAAGGTTCAGGTATTGAGAAATCATCGGTGGGATAATCACACGCAATGCCTGAGGCAAAACAATCAATGACATCGTCCGACCCGGCCGCAGGCCCAAGGCAAACGCCGCTTCAGATTGGCCGTGTGACACGGCCTGAATACCGGCACGCACGGCTTCGGCAATAAAGGCACCTGTATAAACAGACAGGGCAAGCCACAGCGCAATAAGTGAATTTCGAATGACGTAACCACCAGAAAACCGAAAGCGTCCTATTTCAGGATATTCCAGCGTGATTGGTTGACCCATGATAAAGAACATCAGCAGTGCCGGGACAAAGAAAATCGCCAGTTTGATCCAGAAAGTTGGCAGGATTTGTCCCGTTGTTTCTTGCTTAGCTTTGGCCCAACGGCCAAAAATGAATATTGCAATAATCGACAAAATGAATGTCGCCACAACGATCATCGAGCCATTCCCAAAAACCGGACTAGGAATGAAAGTGCCCGCGTTTGTTATCGCAACAGAATTGCCAAGTAACATGTTTGAGGTAGGGTCATCACCTCGGAACGTCGAAATTTTCGGCAGGCTTTCAATCAGAACTGCCATGGTTAGCAAAATCCAAAGCAACACCGGTACATTTCGAACGGTCTCAATATAAACTGTCATCAAGCGTGATACGATCCAGTTGTTGGACAAGCGCAAAACGCCTGCTGTCACCCCAATAAAAGTAGCGGTGACACAACCCAAAACAGCCACAAGAAGTGTGT
The DNA here is from genome assembly GCA_965224795.1 of Paracoccaceae bacterium. Lineage (GTDB taxonomy): Bacteria > Pseudomonadota > Alphaproteobacteria > Rhodobacterales > Rhodobacteraceae > NVTR01. The sequence goes on from CBDDAE010000001.1 coordinate 1,419,866, forward strand.
TCAATATTCCAACAAGTGCAGCACGCGCATGGGTGCTTTGGCTGGAATACTCGATTATTTTTTGGTTGATATCATAGCCTGCGGGCGTTGACAGGAAGCCAAAACTTAGTGGCTTGCCCAGTGCCGCTAGATTGCTAGCAGCGTTGCTAAGCAGCCAAGCGATGGCCAACATAAACAGCATCAATGCTATGACCTGAATAGTCATAGACCGGTAGCGTGAATCGTATAACAGCATGCTCAGTCGAAACGACTGTTTAGATGCTACTTGGTCTGCCAATGCCATGACGTACCCCCTGTTGCTGGCTATTTAAGTGAAGCGTCTATAAGCGAAATGGTTTTCCATTTCTGCGCGCCTTCATCATAAGCCTGGTTCTTGTGGAAAAAGTTGGGGCGCACCAATTGGCGCGCCCCGGGTTAGTTGATCAAATCAACGGAATGGAGGGGAATAAATCAGACCCCCATCTTTCCATTGAGCATTCAGACCACGGGCAAGGCCAATAGCAGAGCTTTCGCCGATATTGGTTTCAAAGATCTCACCGTAGTTGCCAGCAACCGCAATGGCCTTTTTCGCCCAATCTGAATCCAGACCCAGCATCGCACCCAATTCACCTTCGGAGCCCAGAAGACGGTTAATCTCTGGATTGTTGGTACCATTGGACATTTCCGCAAGGTTTGCAGAAGTCACGCCCAGCTCTTCAGCTGTGATCAGAGCGTTCAAAGTCCAGCGAACAATGTCGCCCCACTGGTCATCGCCGTGGCGAACAAGTGGACCCAGAGGCTCTTTTGATACAATCTCTGGCAACAAAACATGGTCGTCAGGATTTTCAAAAGTTGCCCGTGTCGCAGCAAGACCGGAAGCATCTGTTGTGAACACGTCACAGGCGCCGGCCAGATAGTTCTGCTGTGCTTCAGCATTAGTTTCGATCGGCACTGGCTCATATGACATTCCGTTTGAACGGAAGAAATCAGCCAGGTTCAGTTCGGTTGTCGTACCGGTCTGAATACAGATTGTTGCACCGTCTAGATCTTTTGCAGAAGAAACACCTAGTTCCTTAGGGGCAAGGAAACCTTGGCCATCATAATAGTTCACACCAACAAAAGTGAACTTCAGATCAACGTCACGCGAGAATGTCCACGTGGTGTTACGGGCCAGCATGTCAACTTCACCAGAAGCCAGCGCCGTAAAGCGTGTCTTACCAGTTAGTGGAACGTACTTAACTGCGTCAGCGTCCCCAAGGACGGCCGCAGCAACCGCGCGACAGACATCGACGTCAAAGCCAGCCCAAACGCCGTTGGCGTCTGGTGCCGCAAAACCAACCAAGCCAGTGGACACGCCACAAGCCAGTTCGCCTTTTGCTTTCACATCATCAAGTGTTGCAGCTGACGCAAGACCAGCAGCAAGACCTGCTGCCGTTAGCGCGCCAAAAAATGTCGTTTTCTTCATGTTTACCTCTTCCTGATTTTCTACCCGTTACAGGCAGTACGTCCGGCCACGTTAGGCCGGGGGCGATAGTTTCAAGGGGGTGGTCCCCTCAATAGCAGCCATATTGTTAGGATTCATCACGAATCGTCAAGTGTTTGATCATTTTTACTGCTGAATTGGCCCCAGAACCGGCCCACAAGTACGACAATCCCTAAGTTTAGAGAATATCGTGCGTTTTTTTGGCCATGTGAAAAAAATCGTGCGCCACAAAAAACGATTTCAGCTTGGCTTTTTCCATAGAAATCGCTTCCTCATCTTCGCCCCATTGTTCAACCTGCCAATGCTCATCAATTCTGGAGATTGACCATAATTCAGTTACGGGAAGCGTTTGGCGGGTTGCTGCAAGCCCAAGGATCAATGATCCGGTCAAAGTTACAAGATCGTGGAAACCCGCCAGTTCAAAATTATTGAATTTTTGGGTATGCGCAGACAATCTTTCAATTTCAGCCACGCTTTGCGGAATATGCACCACACCGGTACGCAGCTGTAATCGCGCATCAAGTTCCTGTTCGGCCCAGTCTAAAATTGGATCCCATGCCGCTTTTTGACGGTCAACCAAAGCTTCAGGGCTATCTGCCCGGTAACACAATAGGTCGCAATCCCCGTAACCCAATAACATATCGGCCACATCTTGTTTTTGCGGCAACACCTTGTCGATCGCCGAATTCGCCGTTCGGGTAAATGGCATAGCACCTGGATCAACATAGTCGCCCTGAGCAAGCCATTCAGCTGCAACCGCGTCCGCCAATGCCCGAGTTGGCAATATCAGTGGTTCTTTAAGCGGCGTATGAACTTGCCGACTGTCCAGTGATATTCCATACCCTGCTCCAATGTTTGATACTGAAACACTGTCCCAGAACCGTCGCATTTTTCGGGCGTCCATTTCAGACTCCCATAATTCGTGGGGCGAAACGCAAGTTCACACCAAGTCTTCAAACGGATCTTCAGGAAAATCACCGACAGCCCATTCAACCGTTGCCCATGTTTTTTGCATATGCTCAGATAGCGGCGCTGAAAAATTCATAAGCGCCCGGCTGATAGGATGTTCAAATCGTATGGATCGCGCATGCAAATGCAGCTTGCGACTTACCTCCCCGCCTAATTGTGCGCCCCAGCCATCACCCTGATTTTCCTGACCGGAACCGCCATATTTTCCATCGCCAATAATCGGATGCCCGATCTCAGCCATATGGGCACGCAACTGGTGGGTGCGCCCGGTAATAGGCGCTAGTGCCACCCAGGAGGCGCGCCGCCCAAGTGAAGTAAGAACTGCATAATCAGTCGTTGCACGCTTGGCGCCATAGGTTGCATCCAGCAGGTCCGGGTGTACGCAGTGCATCTTTTCGTTGCCCGCTTTACCACCACCTGACTTAACTAAACCAAATTTGATAGTCCCCATATAGGGTTGCGGCACCCCAGCAACCGCGGCCCAGTATAATTTTCGGGTCTCACGGTGGCGAAATGCCGTCGTCAATGCTGTTGCCATGCGTTGAGTGCGTGCCAAAACCAGTATTCCTGACGTGTCCTTGTCTAGCCGATGTACCAGTCGCGGTTTATCTTCCAATCCAAATTTTAACGCCTCAGCCAAACCATCCACATGCCGGCTTTGTCCGCTTCCGCCCTGACTGGCCAAGCCTGAAGGTTTGTTCAACACAATCAGATGGTCATCCTTAAACAAAACGGCATCACGGATCATTGCCGCGTCACTGGCTGAAATCGCAACCGCCGTAGCATACTTTGGACCGGGGTTATCTGGCAGAGGCGGAATACGAATTTTCTGCCCGGGCGTTACCCGTGTCGAAGCTTTGACCCGGCCACCGTCAACACGAATGTCTCCCTTTCGGCACAGCTTTTCGACCCGACCTTGGCTTACTTGCGGGAAATGTCGGCGAAACCAGCGATCCAGACGCTGCTCAGACTCATCTTGCCCAACATTAATCTGCTGAACCCGGCTCATGTTTGCAAGCCGCGCATTAGCATTACCGCCAAAAATAGCGCTAGTAGCGAAAGCACAATCGATGCCAGAACATACCCACCAGCAGCGCCAATGCGTCCAGCCTCATACAGTTTGAAAGTATCCAGAGAAAACGCAGAAAATGTCGTAAAGCCGCCCAGCATGCCGGTCAGAACCAAAGGAGTCCAACGTTCCATTCCGCGCTCTGCCAATAGAACAAATACCAGACCCATAATAAATGAACCCAGGACATTCACCGTAAGCGTCCCAATTGGAAACGCCACTGACATCCCCACAAGGAAACGCGCAACAGCCCCAATAGCGCCACCAAGGGCGACCTGCAAAATTGATCCCATCATGTCGTGTCTCTTTCGTGCCTACCGGCGCTTGTCAACTATTCTGCCGGTTGGCTCGCATCTTAACAAAGTAATCCAGTCGCTTTTTCAGTTCTCGTTCAAATCCACGCTCTACAGGTTGGTAAAAAATACCACGTTTCATCGCTTCCGGAAAATAGTTTTGCCCGGAAAACCCAGCCTCTGAATCATGGTCATAGGAATAACCGTCGCCATACCCCTGATCTTTCATCAATTGTGTCGGAGAATTTAAAATGTGTTTTGGTGGCGGTTCAGAGCCGGTTTTACGTGCCGATGCCATGGCTTTCTTATAGGCCGCATAAGCTGCGTTGGATTTTGGAGCAAGGGCAAGATACGTCACGGCCTGTGCAAGTGCCAATTCACCCTCTGGCGACCCTAGCCTTTCATAAGTTTGCCATGCCTGAAGGCAGATATGTTGCGCCTGTGGGTCAGCAAGACCAATGTCTTCAACGGACATTCGCGTAATACGACGTGCAAGATAGCGCGGATCTTCGCCTCCGGTTAGCATGCGGGCTAACCAATAAAGCGCTGCATCGGGATCAGACCCACGCACCGATTTGTGCAGCGCTGAGATTAGATTGAAATGTTCATCACCAGATTTGTCATATTTCATAGCCCGGCGCATTAACCGAGTTGTCAGTGTCTCGGTGTCGATCTTGCCTTTCACTTTCCATGCCGAAATCTGTTCTATCAAGTTCAGCAATGCCCGGCCGTCGCCATCTGACATTTCAAGTAAACTGTCACGCGCTTTTCCATCCAGGGCCAAAGGTTTACCCAGTTCTTTTTCCGCCCTTTGCGTTAACAACTCCAGATCAATCAGGGTCAGGCGCTCAAGCACCAACACCTGCGACCTAGATAACAGAGCTGAATTCAGCTCAAAACTTGGATTCTCGGTAGTGGCCCCCACCAAAAGGATGGTGCCGTCTTCCATATGTGGCAAAAACCCATCCTGCTGGGCTTTGTTGAAACGATGGATTTCATCAACAAATAGCAGGGTTCCTTTGCCATTCTGGCGACGAATTTTGGCGCCTTCAAATACCTTTTTTAGATCTGCAATACCGGTAAATATCGCACTTATCTGAACAAAATGCAGATCAGATTCATCTGCCAGCAGACGCGCAATCGTTGTTTTTCCAACGCCGGGCGGGCCCCAAAATATCAGTGAAGACAAGCTGCCGGCTGCCAACATGGCACCCAATGGGCCCTGCGGACCCAGAACTTTGTCCTGCCCAACCACTTCGGTCAACGACTTTGGTCGCAACCTATCAGCCAGCGGGCGCAGTCCTGAATCCGCGCCAGCCGGAGATTCGTTTGATGAAAACAAGTCTGCCATACCCGCCAGCGTAGTTGCCGACGGCTATTGATGAAAGTCTCTATTCCAGCAGGCTCCCAAAAACCTGCATCAGTTATGAGAATGTTAGTGGAGATTAGACGCAAAGTTCATCGACACCACTTGGTTATCCACTCCATCAATTTCCAACACAGGGCCCATTGCAGACATGTCCACCCCCACACGACCAGCCCAACGGGGCCAGTTTGCATTGAGCAATGTCAGACATTGGGTTGCCCCAACATCGCGTGCAGCCGAAGCTAACGCGCTTACCAGTTGTGCATGTACCCGTCGCCGAATTTTTGCGGGAACATCATGCGAAACAAACAGACGAGAACTTTCCCAAACAGTTTCCCCGATCGGCGCTTCCTCGTACAAAAGATTTGCAGGGATCGTATCCAGCAGCCCCCTTTGCGCATCTCTGATCATGTAGGAATAAATACCGCAACGTGCAGTGCTGGGGGTCAGTCGATTGCCAGCCAGTACCTGCCCCAGATCATCATGCACCACAACCCAGCGACTGGCCGGTGTGTCATACTGATCGTATTCCATGCCCATTGCTTCGGGTAGATCCCATTTGTTCTGAACAATAAAAAGTTCCCTTCTAGCGCGAAACATATTGGCAAATAACTCGCCATGGTTGTGTAGATTTTCGAACGAAAGTGTAGTGGTCTGCATAACAGCCTCCTGCAGGGTTGATAAAAATATAACCATGCGGATGACGGGAGACAGTTTAGAGCAGCCGGTAGTCCTGGGCGCGCTGAACAGCTTCGGTAGTGGTGCGCGCCATAAGCCGTTGACGCGCAGACGTCAAACGGGCTTTGAGAGCACTTTCCGAAATTCCAATTTTAGCAGCCGCGGCTGCATGCCTGTCACCATCCGCAATGTATTTAAGCGCTTCAACCTGTGGTTTGGTCAGCTTTTGCGGAGGTTCTGCCATATCGTGAAGTCGATGAACGATTGCCTGAAGTTCGGCTATTTCATCATCGTTGAAATCTCGATCTGCTCGCGCCATGCTGGCAATCGTCCGGGAACGAATTGCACCACAAGAGATTGTAACGCCATACCTCAATCCATACTCCGCGGCTTTTTTGAAAATGCCAAACGGGTCTGGTATTTTTTTATTACTCCACCGAGTCGAGCCAGTGGTGCAAAAGCCCCACGCGGTCATAGGATCGCGTAGGACATATCCGTTGTCAGTGTAGTGGTCTGTCCAAGCCTGATTATAAGTCTGGAACGACATCACAGGTGCTGTGAACCGGATGTGCAAACCCAAAAAGAAACCTTCGGGAGAACGCTTTTCCAGCTTTTTTAGTTCCAGATCAAATACAGATTTTTCGAACATAACTCTTTAGACAATTCCTATTCGAAATGGTCAACCTAAAAGTGTATTGTTGATACTTAACTATACTTTTGGGATAATGCCGATGGATTGTTCACGAAAATGAACCGACAAAAAAGGCCCGGCTGGCACTGCCAACGGGGCCATTAATGTAGCATTATCAATGTTTTATTCTTCAACAGCCTCTTGCGCCGCAACACGGGCTTTGTCGCCGGCACCTTTTGCATCGGCATCACGCTCAACAAATTCGATGATAGCCATAGGCGCCATATCGCCGTATCTGAACCCGGCCTTTATCACACGGACATAACCGCCCTGACGATCCTTGTAGCGGGGACCCAGAACGTCAAAAAGCTTGGACACATAGGCATCCTGTTTCAGCTGAGAAGCCGCCTGGCGACGGGCATGCAAATCGCCGCGTTTTCCAAGGGTTATCAGTTTTTCAATGATCGGGCGCAGCTCTTTCGCTTTGGGCAGAGTTGTCTTGATCTGTTCATGTTCAATGAGCGAACCGGCCATATTGGAAAACAAGGCTTTTCGGTGCTCATGGGTGCGGTTCAGGCGGCGGTAGCCTCTCGCGTGGCGCATGGTTTTAGTCCTTTTTATTTATACTTTGTCTGGCGACCCGTGCGTGCAGATCGCTCTCCTTGGGGCAGGATGCCCGGGTAATGATGCGTCGGAAAACCATCGGAACCCCGACGCAGGTATCAATCAGAATTGGTCTTCGAATTTCTTGGCCAGCTCTTCGATATTTTCAGGCGGCCATTCGTCGACATCCATTCCCAGATGCAGACCCATTCCCGACAGAACCTCTTTGATCTCGTTCAAAGACTTGCGACCAAAGTTTGGCGTGCGCAACATTTCGGCTTCGGTCTTTTGGATAAGATCGCCGATATAGACGATGTTGTCGTTCTTCAGGCAATTTGCCGAACGGACCGACAATTCCAACTCGTCCACTTTCTTCAGCAGTAGCGGGTTGAATTCCAGGCCATCGTCTTCTTCCTGACGGCTGGCACTTTCGGGTTCGTCAAAGTTCACGAAGATTGACAATTGATCCTGTAAAATGCGCGCAGCAAAGGCCACGGCATCATCCGGCGTGATCGAGCCATCTGTTTCCAGCTTGAGTGTCAGTTTGTCATAATCCAGCACCTGGCCCTCACGGGTGGGCTGCACGTCGTAGCTGACTTTTTTCACGGGTGAAAAAATTGCATCCACTGGAATCAAGCCAATGGGCGCATCTTCGGGACGGTTCTTATCCGCTGAAACATATCCGTTACCGGTATCTACCGTCAGCTCAATATATAAATCGGCACCCTCGTCCAAATGGCAGATCATATGATCTTTGTTCAGAATTTCGATGCCAGCGCTTTCGGAAATATCACCGGCAGTCACAATCGCCGGACCTTTGGCGGATATATTCAGGCGCTTGGGGCCGTCAATTTCCATACGGATGGCGACACCCTTCAGGTTCAACACAATATCGGTAACGTCTTCGCGAACACCGGCAACACTGGTGAATTCGTGCAAAACGTTATCAATCCGCACCGCTGTGATCGCAGCCCCTTGTAGTGAGCTCATCAATACCCGACGCAGGGCATTGCCCATAGTTAGGCCAAAGCCACGTTCCAGAGGTTCAGCGACAACAGTTGCCTGACGTGCAGGATCGTTGCCCGGTTTCACTTCCAACTGATTAGGTTTGATCAGTTCAGCCCAGTTTTTATGGATCATGTTAGTCTCCTCAATTCCAGTCCCTTAGCCATGTCCAAAGCGAGGGAACTCCCGAGGTTAAAATGACATATCCAGAACGCAAATTCGTGCGTCCCAGACGAAGAAATTACTAAACGCGGCGCCGTTTAGGGGGGCGACATCCGTTGTGGGCCATTGGTGTTACATCACGAATAGATGTGATGTTGAAACCAACAGCCGCTAACGCACGCAGAGCGGATTCGCGACCGCCACCCGGACCCTGCACTTCGACTTCTAATGTCTTAACACCGTGCTCTTGGGCTTTTTTACCCACATCCTCGGCAGCCATTTGCGCTGCGTAAGGTGTAGATTTCCGTGAACCTTTAAAGCCCATGGTGCCAGCCGATGACCAGGCAATAGCATTGCCCTGTACATCAGAGATCAAGATTTTGGTGTTGTTAAAAGAAGAGTTCACATGCGCCACACCAGCGGCGATATTCTTGCGAACTTTCTTCTTTGTTCGTTTTGCTTCGCGAGCCATTGTTCAGACCCCTATTTCTTCTTACCGGCAATGGCCCGTGCGGGGCCTTTGCGGGTACGTGCGTTTGTATGGGTGCGCTGACCACGAACCGGTAGATTGCGACGGTGGCGCAGGCCACGGTAACAACCCAGATCCATCAGGCGTTTGATGTTCATTTGCGTATCGCGACGCAAGTCACCTTCCACCATGTGGTCGGCATCAATGGTTTCGCGAATTTTCAGAACTTCGGCGTCCGACAATTCATTGACGCGCCGTGTTGGATCAATGCCAACGGCTTCGCAAATGGATTTTGCCGAGGATGGGCCAATTCCGGTGATATAAGTAAGGGCGATTGGAACCCGCTTTCCAGTGGGTATGTTTACGCCGGCAATACGTGCCACGTGTGTGCTTCCTTTTCGTTGCGGTTCCGTAATCCCGGAACCTTTTTTCACAACATAAGCCCGCGGATTTGTGACCTGCGGGCTTCGCTGAACTTTGATTTGGCCGATTTGGGGGGCGACCCCGGGTATCGCAGCCGATTCCCTTGCGGGATATTGTGATTTACGGGGTTATGAACGGGGCGTCAATGGGTCAGGTGCGATTAAGTTGCAGCACTGGAACGCCGTAGTTTTTGTCTCGCTCTGCAGGCTTTAATTTACCTCCGGCGGGGATATTGGAGCAACGAATTCAGCGGCGCTATCGGCCCAAAACGGCTGCAATTGAGGCCGCAACGTCATCAATATCGGCCAGGCCATCAATTGAACGCAGATCGCCTTTGGCATAGTAGTAACCCAAGAGAGGTGAGGTCTTTTTGTAGTATTCCATTAGCCGTTGTTTCAGGCTTTCTGCGTTATCATCAGCCCGGCGTTTGAAATCGGACGCGCCGCAAACCGAACATTTATTGTCTGCAGGAATGGGTTTGGCGATGTCATTATACCCTTCGCCGCAATTGCCACAGGTAGAACGCGCCGTGATACGGGCCACGAGCGCGTCGTCATCCACTTGCATTTCAACCACAGCATCCAGCGTTTGATTGGTTTTCTTCAAGAGATCACCAAGCGCGTCAGCCTGTGCAAGCGTGCGAGGAAAGCCATCAAAAATAAAGCCGCCGCCGCTCTCACCTGTTAACTGCTCTTCGATCAGCCCGATTACAATTTCATCGGTGACCAGATCACCGCGATCCATGACATCGGCAACGATCTTGCCCATTTCAGTGCCGGATTTACGCGCCGCCCGCAGCATGTCTCCGGTGGACAGCTGTATCATGTTGCGGTCTTTAACCAATTTACGGGCTTGGGTGCCTTTGCCTGCACCGGGTGGTCCCAGAAGTATAATATTCATCTGCGCGCTGGCGCTTTTTTGCCGCGACGTTTACCGCGAAGCTGTGATTTTTCGATCAGCCCTTCATACTGGTGCGCCAGCAGATGCGACTGAACCTGATTGATAGTATCCATGGTAACGGAAACAACAATCAAAATCGAGGTGCCCCCAAAGTAGAACGGTATAGCGAGTTGCGTGCGTAAAATTTCCGGCAACAGCACTACCGCCGCAAGGTAAAGCGAACCGAGCACCAGAAGCCGTGTCACAACGTACTCCAAGTATTCCTCGGTCTTTTTGCCGGGACGGATACCGGGGACAAAGCCGTTCTGGTTTTTCAGGTTTTCGGCGACTTCTTCCACCTTGAACGACACATTGAAAGTGTAGAAAAACGTAAAGAAGATCACCATGCCGCCAAAAAATAGCAGGTAAAGTGGCTGGCCGGGACCGAAATAGGCCAGAATAGTTGACATGACCGGACCGGTTTGACTGCCGGAAAATGTGGCGAGAGTTGTTGGCAGGAGCAGCAGGGATGATGCAAAGATAGCCGGGATAACGCCTGCCGGGTTTACTTTGACTGGCAGGTGCGATGAGCCGCCGTCATAGACTTTCATGCCCACCTGACGGCGCGGGTATTGGATATGTATCTTGCGCAGGGCGCGTTCCATGAACACCACAAAGCCGATGACCACCACCACCATTACCATGACGCCGATGATGACAACGGGCGACAAAGCGCCGGAGCGACCTGAGACGAAAAATTGCGCCAGTGCGGCGGGCAGTTCAGCGACAATACCAACAAAGATGATCAGCGATATGCCGTTGCCGATTCCACGCGCAGTAATCTGTTCACCCAGCCACATTAGGAACATGGTACCGCCGACCAACGTGATGATGGTGGAGGCTTTGAAGAACAGACCGGGATCAGAAGCCAACCCGCCCGCTTCCAGGCTGGCAGCCAAAGCGAATGCCTGGGCTGTGGCCAGAACAACCGTACCGTAGCGGGTGTACTGGTTGATCTTTTTGCGGCCCTGTTCGCCCTCTTTTTTCAACTGTTCAAGCTTAGGCACCATCGCTGTCATCAGCTGTATGATGATCGACGCAGAAATGTAGGGCATGATACCGAGGGCGAAGATGCCCATGCGAGATATCGCGCCGCCGGTGAACATGTTCAGGATGCCACCAATACCGGTCGAAGCCTGTTCCATGAATGAGCGCAGCGCCGCGCCGTCAATGCCGGGCACAGGGATATAGGTACCAAGGCGATACACACACAGCAGGGCAAGGGTAAAGATGATCCGCTGGCGCAACTCTGTGGCTTTGCCAAAGGCGCCCCAACTCATGTTGGCGGCCATTTGTTCTGCTGCTGATGCCATATCTGGCCCCTTATCTGTCAAAAACGCCGCCGTTCGGTTCCCCGAATTCAGCGGCGTTTGGAAAACTTACCTAAATTTAGTCAGCCCAGGGCCGCTAAACAAGAGTTTATTCGGCTGCGACCGCAGAAGTGACTGTCAGTGATCCACCAGCTTTTTCCACAGCGGCTATTGCCGATTTGGAAGCACCGGTGACTGTCAGCTTAACTTTTGCGGTAATTTCACCCTTGGCCAGCACCCGAACACCATCCAGCTTGCGCCGGATCACGCCGGTTTCAACCAGCAGATCTTCGGTAATGTCTTTCTTGGTGTCCAGTGTTTTGGCGTCGATGAATTTTTGCAAAAGGCCCAGATTGATCACCGCAAAGTTTTTCTTATTGCGACTGTTAAAGCCGCGCTTTGGCAGACGTTGGTACAAAGGCATCTGACCGCCCTCATAACCCTTGATCGCCACGCCCGAGCGGGATTTCTGACCCTTGATACCACGGCCACCCATTTTACCGGTGCCGGAACCAGGGCCACGACCAACGCGCTTGCGCGGCTTGGTTGCACCGGGATTATCGTGAAGTTCGTTTAGTTTCATGTCGCTTCTCCTATGCCGGATATGACCCCCAGCGACGGGAGCGGCCAACCACGGCTTTATGGGTTGATTCTGTGGAATATGGAACACCACTGGAGGCGTATAGACGGTTGGTTGTTTTCGCGCAAGCACTGGGTTTCAAAGAACAGCACCTAGCCCTGGGTAGTTAAGAAGCGCCCTTTCCTAGGGAAGCCAAGCGCGGCCCGTGCTGAGCAAGGGTCGAAGAGAAGGTTAAATTTACTCCCGATTTGAAAAATTTCCGTTGATTTGGCATCATGGGGTATCTGGCGCGCTAGTTCGTGGCCAAAACCGCTTTAATGACCAGTATTAAACAGGGAAAATTACATGACAATCGCATTGGAAAAACACCACACGTTCCTGTCCTCACCGTGGTGGGCTATGGGACAAGATATTGAAGGTGAAACCAGCCTAAGGGTTAATGAAACCGCCACACGTGCCCGGGCGGGATTGCTGAATGCTCTATCGGCAGCCACGATACTGGTGCTGATCGCCTGGCCCCAGCTGGACCCGGTGATCTATGTCGGGCCGTTCGTGATTTTCGATATGTTCATGGCGGCGATATTCGGGCTGACACCGCTTAGCCCGGTTGGTCTACTGGGCACATGGTTGACGATTAATAACAAACCAATTTGGAAACCCACCAAGCCGAAACGCTTTGCTTGGGTACTTGGCGGCTCATTGGCAATCGTCTGTCTGGGTCTGCGGCTCGCAGGTTTTGACACGGTTTGGCTGGTGTCGGTCGTGGGCATCTGTTTCGCTTTGACCTGGCTGGAGGCCGTGCTTGGCTTTTGTGTGGGTTGTTGGATGCATGGGTTGATGTTTGGCTGCGAGGTTTGCGAGCTAAGCTGATCAGGTCTTCGATTTATCGCTTGCAAGAAAAACGCCCCGGATTTCCGGGGCGTTGACCGTAGCCTAAATATTTTCCCGTTCAGCCATCTTTGCCAGAAAGTCCTTTTCCCGCTCAACCGCGGCCAGCACGATTCGCGTGGTTTCCGGCGGCAAATCGAGCGCCAACGCAGCAGCGTGGCCGTGGCTGGACATCTTGCGCAATGTCTTGCCGACGATGTCGATAAGTTTGTCATCGCTATAGTCGGAAAATTTCTCAACAAAATCGTTCCAATAGTAGTTCAGGAACACCACATCGACGACGTTTTCCAAAGCTTGCGAATCCGCTACCCGCTTCAGACGTTCCTTACGCAGGTACATGCCGACTTCGGCGATGTCGTCGCTGCTATACCCCTGCCCTTCCATAATGCCGCCCACCAGTTCGGCGTGCAGTTGGCGCATGCCAAGCCGCCATTTCTGATAGCCTTCGCGGTTCATTGGAAATGTATCGCGCGGGATCTGCCAGCGGCGAATGTGCTGGGCGCGGGAAGCTATGCGCAACAGCTCGGAGGCGTCGGGGTACATGTCGGCAAGCGTTTCGGTCATGCGGTCGGCATAGACCGTTTCGTACGGCAGATCGCGCTCGTCCACGGTGATTTTACGCGGGTCTTCGGCATTCACGGCATCAATGGCAGTGATGACGGCGTTGAAGCGGTCGGTTGTCTGGAATGTCATGTTGGTGGCTCCTGATTCTGTTCGCTGCGCACTCATAACAAAAAAACGCCCCGGTTGCCCGGAGCGTTAATGTTCATTCAAAGGAATGGGCGGTTTAGCCGCGTTCTTCGATGATTTCCACCAAGTGGCTGACCTTGTTGACCATGCCGCGCACGCTTGGCGTGTCTTCCAGCTCGCGGGTGCGGTTCATCTTGTTCAGGCCCAGGCCCACCAATGTTGCCCGCTGGTCAGCGGGGCGACGGATGGGGGAACCAATCTGTTTTACGACGATTGTTTTTGCCATTGTTCAGATCCCTTACGCTTCTGCTGCTTCAGGAGCAGCTTCTTCTTTTTTGACGTCAGGTTTGCCAAGGATGTCAGCAACTTTTTTGCCGCGACGCTGGGCGACCGAACGGGGCGATGCCTCTTTCAGCAGACCGTCCATGGTGGCGCGGATCATGTTGTAGGGATTGGAAGAACCGATGGATTTTGACACCACGTCCTTGACACCCAACATTTCGAACACGGCACGCATCGGGCCACCAGCAATGATGCCGGTACCTTCCGGGGCTGTGCGCATGACGACCTTACCAGCGCCGTGGCGACCTTCCATGTCGTGGTGCAGGGTGCGGCCTTCGCGCAGCTGAACGCGGATCATGTTGCGCTTAGCGGCTTCGCCGGCTTTGCGGATCGCTTCGGGTACTTCTTTGGCTTTACCTTTGCCAAAGCCGACGCGGCCTTTTTGGTCACCAACAACCACAAGCGCAGCAAAGCCAAAGCGTTTACCACCTTTCACGGTTTTGGATACCCGGTTGATCGCCACGAGACGATCAGCAAATTCGGGGTTTTCGTCGCGACGGCCCCGGCCTCTTTGTTCTCTTGCCATATCAATCTCTCCTAAAACTTCAGTCCGCCTTCACGGGCAGCTTCGGCCAAAGCCTTAACCTTCCCATGAAAGAGAAATCCGCCGCGGTCGAAATAACATTCCGACACTTTGGCTTTTTTGGCGCGTTCGGCGATAGTGGTACCGATTTTGGTAGCCGCTTCGACGTTGTTCTTGCCGACTACACCCAAGGCTTTTTCCATGGAAGAAGCCGAGGCGAGCGTTACGCCGTTCACATCGTCGATCAGTTGAACGCTGATGTTTTTGTTGGAGCGGTGGACAGACAGGCGTGGACGCCCGGCTGCCATTTTCCGCAATTTGTTCCGAACGCGCTGGCGGCGCTTCAAGAACAGGTCTCGTTTGCTGTTTGCCATAATTTGCGTCCTTACTTCTTCTTGCCTTCCTTACGGAAGATAAATTCACCTTTATATCGGATGCCTTTACCTTTGTAAGGTTCTGGTTTGCGCCATTCGCGGATGTTTGCAGCAACCTGACCAACCAACTGGCAGTCAATACCTTCAACAATCACGTGGGTCTGCTTGGGGGCGGTAACGGTCACACCTTCTGGCACTTCAAAAATTACGTCGTGGCTATAGCCAAGCTGCAATTTCAGGTTTTTGCCTTCCTGTGTGGCACGATAACCAACACCGCTGATTTCAAGTTCTTTCTTGAAACCGTCAGTCACGCCAGTCACCAAGTTCTGTAAGCGCGTGCGCGACATTCCCCATTGCTGGCGCGCCCGTTTGGACGAACCGCGCGGGGAAACATGGATTACGTTGTCTTCCACTTTGATGGTGACATCGTCGGTTGCACTAAAGCTAAGGGATCCCTTTGGGCCCTTCACTTCTACGGTTTGACCAGACAATGACGCCGTTACGCCAGAGGGCAGATCGACCGGTCTTTTACCAATACGAGACATGCGTTTCCCCTAGAATATCTGGCAGAGCACTTCGCCGCCGACATTGGCGGTTCGTGCACTTGCATCCGACATCACACCTTTGGAGGTGGAGACAATCGACACACCCAGGCCCTGACGGACCTGCGGGATGTCTTTGACGCCCATATAAACGCGACGTCCAGGGGTCGAAACCCGCTTGAGCGTGCGAATAACAGGGGCACCATCGTAATATTTCAGGCTAATCTCAGTTGCCGGGTGACCATCGTCACCTGTCACTGCTTCAAAGCCACGGATATACCCTTCGTCAGCCAGCACTTCCAAAACCCTGGTCCGCAATTTGGACGCCGGTGTCATGACAGTGGACTTGCCGCGCAGTTGGGCATTCCGGATACGTGTGAGCATATCGCCCAGAGGATCATTCATTTTCTATACCCTCCTTTACCAGCTGGATTTCACGAGACCGGGAATCTGGCCATTTGAACCAAGTTCCCGGAGCGCGATACGGCTGATTTTCAGCTTACGGTAATAGCCGTGTGGACGGCCCGTCAGCTGACAGCGGTTGTGAAGACGTGTTGCCGAGCTATTGCGCGGCAGTTTCGCCAGTTTCAGACGTGCCTTGAAACGTTCTTCCATTGGCAGGTCCAGGTTCTTCGCGATTTCTTTAAGTTCGGCGCGTTTGGTGGCATAACGATCCACCAGTTTTTGCCGCTTCTTTTCGCGTTCAATCATTGCTTTTTTAGCCATGTCTGTGTTCCCTCGCGATCAGCTGTTGAAAGGCATGTTGAATTGCTTCAACAGCGATTTTGCTTCCGCGTCGGTCTTCGCGGTGGTGCAGATGATGATGTCCATTCCCCAGGTGACATCGACTTTGTCAAAATCAATCTCGGGGAAAACCAACAGTTCCTTCAGGCCCATGGCGTAGTTGCCACGGCCGTCAAATGAAGTGCCGGAAACACCGCGAAAGTCACGGATACGCGGCATGGCCACGGTCACCAGACGATCCAGGAATTCGTACATCCTGTTGCCGCGCAATGTCACCTTGGTACCAAGGGGCATATCTTCGCGAACGCGGAACGTGGCGATGGAATTCTTGGCCTTGTTAATCACAGCCTGCTGGCCGGCAATCAGCGTCAGCTCTGCCTGCGCACCTTTGGCCTTTTTGCTGTCCTTAACGGTTTCAGAGCCACAGCCAATGTTCAGGACGATTTTGTCCAGGCGCGGGATCATCATGTCGTTCTTGTAGGAATGCTCTTCCTTCAAAGCGGCGCGAGCCGTGTCATTGTAATGCGCTTTCAGGCGCGGGGTGTAAGTTTCTGCATCTAACATCAGATCACGTCCCCTGTTGTTTTGGCGAAACGCACCTTTTTGTCTTTTTCCATACGGAAACCGACGCGGGTGGCTTTGCCTTTGGCATCCAGCAGCGCCAGATTTGACAGGTTGATCGGCATGGCCCGTGGCACACGACCGCCCTGGTCGGACTGGGACTGTTTGACGTGGCGGATGGCGACATTGATGCCATCGACGATTGCCTTGCCGGACTTTGGGCTAACTGAGGTGATATCACCTTTTTTGCCTTTGTCCTTGCCCGACAAAACGATGACACTGTCACCTTTGCGCAATTTGGCGGCCATTACAGCACCTCCGGTGCAAGGCTGATGATTTTCATGAAGTTCTTGGCGCGAAGTTCGCGAACAACTGGCCCGAAGATACGGGTGCCCAGCGGCTCGTTTGCGGTGTTCAGAATCACAGCGGCGTTTCCGTCAAAGCGGATCGCTGTGCCGTCTTCGCGGCGTACTTCTTTGCGGGTGCGTACAACGACGGCTTTACGCACGTCACCTTTTTTCACACGGCCACGGGGGATGGCTTCTTTGACCGAAACAACGATCACATCACCTACGGATGCGTAACGTCGTTTGGAACCACCCAGAACCTTGATGCACTGAACGCGCTTCGCACCGGAATTATCGGCGACTTCAAGGTTGGTCTGCATTTGAATCATTGTAGATTCTCCCGACCTGTGGGGACACGTGCCCCAGGGTTTCGATTGAACCGGGTGTTATCGCCTAAGAGGCGAGAACCTCCCAGCGTTTGGTTTTCGACTTTGGCGCACATTCCTGAATGCGAACCTGGTCGCCAGTCTTGAATGTGTTCTTCTCATCGTGGGCCCGGTATTTTTTGGACTTTCGGATGGTTTTCTTCATCACAGGGTGTGTGAAGCGGCGTTCAACGGAAACGGTAACCGTCTGTGCATTGGCGTCGCTGGTCACGGTGCCGGTCAGGATGCGTTTTGGCATATTCTCGGCCCCTATTCAGTTTTGGCTGCGGCTGCAGCCTTTTCGTTCAGTATTGTCTTAACCTGTGCCGCACCCCGGCGCGCCTTGCGGATGCCAGATGTGTTTTCCAACTGACCTGTGGCCTGTTGGAAACGTAGGTTGAATGATTCTTTTTTCAGATTGGCAAGCTCGTCGCGGAGTTCATCCGGCGTCTTGTCACGTAGTTCGCTGGCATTCATTGCCATAGTCCTTTCAACATCACCGGCGGGCCCTTGTTATTATCAACAATAGGTCACCCGAATCCCGATGGAGGGGAGTGAAGAGTGGGTATTAGGGGGTTTGGGGGGGTGTGGCAAGGGGGTTTGTTTGAGAGGAAATTTATTGCGTCGTTAGGTGTTTCAAATAGTATACTATCAGAACAATGGAACCGAAGAACTGGGATATCTAACAACTTGTGTATCCAGACATCCACAAATTCGGCTGGCTTTTGACTAAAGCGACAAGAATTACCCAATGAGATTGAAATGAAATCTACAGACTGGAAAGTGAATTTTAGCAATTTCAACCGGCAGTTGGCCGAAAACTCCCTAGCATTCTTGCTTGTGCATTTTGACTGGTCGAAGGCAACACCAGGACTAATAGACGATCTAGCAGACGATTTTGGCCGCGAAATTCATTATATTAGTCCCGAAGAGTATTGTGCTTTGTTGCCGATTTTATTGGATGCCATTTCTAACGACTATCCTAACCTAAAAGATTCATATGAAATTGACTGCCTTTTGAGCATGCCGAAAACAAGGCTGGAGTATTGGGAAAAGCACGTAGAAAGTAGCGATACGCCAGATCAACTTCGTACTAACGCTATTCTGGTTGCAGCAGCAAAGGAAATGGGTGTTGATTTTGACCCTGATGAATACCCACGTCACTGCTTGTTAGGACCGTATACCAAAGCTCAGAGATGTGTACTTCGGAAAAAGATCTCGATCTTACTAGAAAGCGATGAGCATCATATGGACTATGGCGAACACTATTTTGCCGATGAACTTGAGACACTGCTTCAGCTACTCTAGCCATTTTGCAAGCGTAGGGTGGGTGCCGATCCACCACAACCCAACAAAGGGCCTCGTCTGACCTTGGGAGGGCGCAAAGCGCCTTCCCGGGGGGAAGGTCAGGCGCGGCCCGTGACAAGCACCGGCCAGTTGTGGGAGGTGCGACCATTTTCTCGATTTACCACCGGGGGCGGCCCGCCGGAAATCTTTGATTTCCCGCTACACCGCATTGTTTCAATACCCCGGATCGGGGTATTGAACCTGCATGAACCAATACGACGTAATAATCCTTGGCGCAGGCGGCGCTGGCCTGATGGCGGCGGCGACGGCCGGGCAAGCCGGAGCAAAAGTGTTCGTGATTGATCACGCGGACAAGGCGGGCAAGAAAATCCTAATCTCGGGCGGCGGGCGCTGCAATTTTACCAATACCGGGACCGGGGCTGAAAACTTCATTTCTGAAAACCCGCATTTCGCGAAATCGGCGCTTAGCCGCTATACCCCGTGGGATTTTCTGGCGCTGGTCGAACGCTACAAAATCCACTGGCATGAAAAAACGCTGGGGCAGTTGTTTTGTGATGGCTCTGCCCGCCAAATCGTGGCGATGCTGCTGGCGGAGTGTGAAAAAGGCGGCGTTGAGATTCGGCTGGGCACGGATATTGGCGACATCACCCACGGGGATGGGCAGTTCACAGTTGCAGGTGGATCGGCACCGCAGATGGTGATTGCGACGGGTGGTGAGTCGATCCCCAAGATGGGGGCGACTGGCAGGGCTTACGGGATTGCGCGGCAATTCGGGCTAGACGTTGTAACGCCGCGACCTGGTCTGGTGCCGTTCACGCTGGGGGCGGACGACCAGCTGTTTCGCAATATCTCGGGGGTTTCTTGTCCGGTGGTGGCGACGGTGGGCGAACGCTCGTTTCAAGAAGCGGCGTTGTTCACCCACAAAGGGCTGTCGGGGCCGGCAATATTGCAGGTGTCGTCCTATTGGTCGCCCGGCGATGGCGTGTCGCTGTCATTGCTACCGGATGGCGCGGAAATGCTGATGGATGCCAAGCGGCGGATGCCGCAGGTGCATATGAAAGCCGCGTTGGCTGAGGCCCTGCCCGCTCGGTTAGCGCAGGCGATGGCCACCCGGATCGGGATTGAAACGGAGCTGGGTAATGTGTCGGATCGTGCGCTTGGCCGCGCCGCAGAGTTCCTGACCGATCTGACGTTCTGGCCGACGGGCACCGAAGGGTTTGCCAAGGCGGAAGTTACCGTGGGCGGGATCAGTACCGGGGAGCTGTCGTCCAAAACGATGGAGGCGCACAAGGTGCCGGGGCTGTATGTGATTGGTGAGGCGGTTGATGTGACCGGCTGGCTGGGCGGCTATAATTTTCAGTGGGCATGGGCGTCGGGTGTTGCGGCGGGGATGGCGATTGCGGGGCGTGTGGGGTGATGGCCAGCATTGTCGCCATAGCCCCATGGGGCTATGACAATTGAATGAGTAAAATATCATCGCTTTTCGTCACCCGCCTTTACCGTGCGCATTTGTCTGAACTTGGCAAAGCGCTGGATGGGGCTGAACTTGAAAACTCTTGCTTTGCGATTGCCCAGGATGACGAGGCCGGGCAGGATTGGTGCGAGGCAAACGATTTTGCGGGCTATACCAGCTATGCCAGCCTGTCCGATCTGCCGTGGCGGTTTCCGATCTTTAAGGATTTGGTCAAGGTGTTGGACAAACACGTCGCGGCGTTTGTGGATGATCTGGGGTTTGATTTGGACGGCAAGTCGGTGACGCTGGAGGATATCTGGATCAACATCCTGCCAGAGGGCGGCGTGCATACGTCGCACATCCATCCGCATTCGGTGATCAGCGGCACCACCTATGTGGCCATGCCCCAAGGCGCGAGTGCGATCAGGTTTGAAGACCCGCGATTGGCGATGATGATGGCAGCACCGGTGCGGTTGGCGGAGGCGCGCGAAGAGATGCGCAGTTTTGTGTATGTGGCACCTGAGGTGGGTGAGGTTTTGTTGTGGGAAAGCTGGTTGAGACACGAAGTGCCGATGAATAAGGCGAAAGGCGAGCGGGTGAGTGTGAGTTTTAATTATGGTTAGTCATAGGAATCCAATTGCGTGCTCCACTTCTATGCGAACAAAGTTGCCGTTGGCCATCGAGTAAATAACTGTTCGACAAGATGCGTATTATTGGCAAGCTGCTATAATAATTTGGTGAGGAGCTAGGATTCGCAAATGGATGCAGGCGATGATTTGAATTTGATAATTCGCGAGGCATTCGGAAATCGTCGAAAACCTACTACAATATCTGATTTTCTGGATCGCCTCACAGGCTTTGATATTGAAGAGGTTCAACGTCTTTCCAATATTGATTGGGAAAACCTTACGCCATCCTCTGTGCAGAATTTTCGCGATGCTTACGCGTTTATTACACCGACAATGCGGTTGTTTATTGCACCCAAGTTGCTTATATTAGCGCTTGATTATCCAAAGCTAATCTTGGGCGATAATCTGGTGTCGTATATGTGCGATGATCTAAGTTCCAGAATCCTGAGGGACGGGTATGATATCGTAGACAGTTTTTCGGCTGCAGAAAAATCTGCTATATCAGCGTGGCAAGAATGCGTTACCATCTCACTCTCAGAAGCCGAAGATAGAGCATCTCGAGAAATTTCTAAGATATTACGTACTATCGGGTCTGCAGTTGGGTAGGTGCGAAACGCCTTCGTCGTGCTGGAAGCACGTATTTGTCGTGACGGGAAGGTCAGGCGCGGCCCGTGCAAGCACGGACCAGTTGTGGGTGGGGTAATAGCGCCTACCGATCCGGCACGCTCAGCAAAACCCAACTGCCGGATGTGGCAACTTTTCGACCACCTTCGGCGATGCGGTCTTGAATGGCGCCGGTTTCATGCAAGGGACAACCGATCAAAATAGCACTGTCACCCAAAAACTGCGATGTAGATGCGCTTTCACCAATGACCTCGCACACGTCAATCTGGGTTGGATAGGGCCGCACACCAATTAGGCCCGATGCTTCAGGCGGTGTGTAAGCAACAATGACAGGGGTTTCGTCGATGCTTTGGGTTGACGGCATTTCGTCACTGGTATTTGTCGCAGTACACGCCGCTAAGATGCTGGCCAGCACTGCGCTGATAACTAATTCACTTTTCAAGTTAATATCCTCATAAATAGAAAATCAAAATTCACTTCATTTGATAGGTTAGTCCCAAAGTGTTTTCCTGACAAGCGGCGTGCAGAATAGAAAAACCCCCGCCAGTTTCCTAGCGGGGGTGGTATTCTTGAGGGGGTGCGGCCCGCCGGAAATCTTTGATTTCCCGCTACACCGCACTTGGTGAATTTCGCTTTAGCGAAATATCACCAGTCTTCGCGTACAACCGTCCGTGTTTTAACCGGCAGTTTCATCGCAGCGAGGCGCAGGGCTTCGCGGGCGACTTCTTCGGTTACTCCGTCAAGCTCGAACATGATGCGGCCGGGTTTTACCTTGGCGGCCCAGAAATCCACGGAGCCCTTACCTTTACCCATCCGAACCTCGGTTGGTTTGCTGGTCACAGGTACGTCCGGAAAAATCCGGATCCAGACCCGGCCTTGCCGTTTCATGTGGCGCGTCATGGCGCGACGGGCGGCTTCGATCTGGCGGGCGGTCACGCGATGCGGTTCCACCGATTTCAGGCCATATGTCCCGAATGTCAGATCAGTGCCGCCTTTTGCAGAGCCGTGGATACGGCCCTTGAACATTTTGCGGTATTTTGTGCGTTTTGGCTGAAGCATTATCCAGACCCTTCCTTAACGTCGGCCGCCGGCACCGCGAGGTGCTGGGCCTTCCTGGAGTTCCTGCAGGCGACGGTCGCGCGCTGCCGGATCGTGCTCCATTATTTCACCTTTGAAAATCCAGACTTTGATGCCGATAATGCCGTAGGCTGTGACAGCTTCGACATTTGCGTAATCGATGTCTGCGCGCAGGGTGTGCAGTGGCACACGGCCTTCGCGATACCATTCGGTACGGGCAATCTCAGCGCCACCAAGACGACCGGCGACGTTAACCCGGATACCCAGGGCACCCATGCGCATGGTGTTTTGCACGCTACGCTTCATGGCGCGACGGAATGAAATCCGACGTTCCAGCTGCTGGGCGATACCATCGGCCACCAGTTGCGCATCCATTTCAGGCTTGCGCACTTCGACGATGTTCAAATGCAGCTCACTGTCAGTGATATTGGCCAGTTTCTGGCGCAGGGTTTCGATGTCTGCGCCTTTCTTGCCAATGATGACGCCGGGCCGCGCTGTGTGAACCGTAACGCGGCACTTTTTGTGTGGCCGTTCGATGATCACGCGGGAAATACCGGCCTGCTTGCATTCTTTATTGATGAATTCGCGCATCTTGATGTCTTCCAACAGCAAGTTACCGAAATCTTTGCTTTCCGCGTACCAGCGGCTGTCCCAGGTGCGGTTGATCTGCAGGCGCATCCCGATTGGATTGATTTTCTGACCCATTAGGTTTGCTCCTCTACCTGGCGCACCAGGATTGTCAGTTCCGCGAACGGTTTCAAGATTTTACCAAATCGGCCACGGGCGCGTGGGCGTCCGCGTTTCAGGGTCAGGTTCTTGCCAACCCAGGCCTCGGCGACCACCAGTTCGTCAACATCCAGGTTATGGTTGTTTTCAGCGTTGGCGATTGCAGATTGCAGGCATTTCTTGACGTCACCAGCGATACGTTTTTTGGAAAACGTCAAATCTGTCAGCGCTTTTTCAACCTTTTGGCCGCGAATAAGCTGGGCCACCAGGTTTAATTTCTGCGGGCTGGTGCGAAGCATTTTGGTTTTCGCCATTGCTTCGTTGTCAGCCACGCGGCGGGGGTTTTTTCCCTTACTCATGGCTTAGCTCCGCTTCGCTTTTTTATCAGCGGTATGTCCATGATAGGTGCGGGTTGGTGAAAATTCACCGAACTTTTGACCAATCATGTCTTCCGTGACGTTAACAGGGATGTGCTTGCGACCGTTGTAGACACCAAATGTCAGGCCCACAAACTGTGGCAAAATAGTTGAACGGCGCGACCAGATTTTGATCACTTCGTTGCGGCCGCTTTCTTTGGATGCTTCGGCTTTTTTCAGCACGTAAGAATCTACAAAGGGGCCTTTCCATACAGAACGCGACATTTCTACCGGCCCTTTCTTTTAGCGTGACGCGAGCGGATGATAAGCTTGCCGGACGCTTTTTTCTTGTTACGGGTTTTTGCACCCTTGGTTGGTTTGCCCCACGGGGTAACCGGGTGACGACCACCGGATGTGCGACCCTCACCACCACCATGCGGGTGATCGACCGGGTTCATAACCACACCGCGAACACTTGGGCGAATACCCTTGTGACGGTTGCGGCCAGCCTTACCGATGTTTTGGTTGCTGTTGTCAGGGTTCGACACGGCACCCACGGTGGCCATGCATTCCTGACGCACCATGCGCAGTTCGCCGGATGACAAACGGATCTGAGCGTAACCACCATCACGGCCAACAAACTGAGCATACGTTCCGGCAGCGCGCGCAATCTGACCGCCCTTGCCTTGCTTCATCTCAATGTTGTGGATGATGGTACCGATCGGCATGCCGGAAAACGGCATCGCGTTGCCCGGTTTCACGTCAACCTTGGCACCGGCAATCACCTTATCGCCAACGCCTAAACGTTGTGGTGCAATGATATAAGCTTGTTCGCCATCATCGTACTTGATCAGCGCGATGAATGCGGTGCGGTTTGGGTCATATTCGATCCGTTCCACAGTTGCGCTGACGTCAAGCTTATTGCGTTTGAAATCAACGATCCGGTAAAGACGCTTGGCGCCCCCACCTTTACGACGCATCGTAATCCGTCCGGTATTGTTCCGTCCGCCATTTTTGGTCAATCCCTCAACAAGGGCTTTGACCGGGCGGCCTTTCCAAAGCTCCGAACGGTCGATCAGAACCAGCCCACGCTGGCCTGGCGTCGTCGGTTTATACGACTTTAATGCCATGCTTTTCTGTCTTCCGTTAGGTTAGGGCCCCGTAGGTCCCGTTTGGTTTGTGGCTTGGCGGAGTATTCCCCGCCCTACCGGTTAATTATGATCCGCGCCTTGGTTTAAAGACCCGTTGATACGTCTATTGTGTTACCCTCTTCGAGCGTCACATAGGCTTTCTTGACGTCTTTACGGCGACCAGGTTTGCCGCGAAATTTTTTGGTCTTACCCTTGGTGATCGAAGTATTAACCGCCTTCACCTTGACCCCAAAAAGGTTTTCTACCGCCTCTTTGATCGCCGGTTTATTGGCGTCCATTGCCACTTCAAACACAACCGCACCATTTTCAGAAGCCATTGTGGCCTTTTCGGTGATGATCGGCTTGCGGATCACGTCATAATGTTCGGCTTTGGCATTCATGATAAACGAGCCTCCAATGCTTCAACACCTGCTTTAGTGATCACCAGCGTGTCGCGTTTCAGAATGTCATAAACGTTTGCGCCCATGGTTGGCAAAATATCAACACCGTTGATGTTACTTGCCGCGCGGGCGAAATTATCATTCACGTCAGCGCCATCTATAACCAGAACACGCCTCCAGCCGTTTTCTTTAATAGCTTTGGCCAAAACTGAGGTTTTTGCGTCTTTCAGTGTGGCTTCGTCCAGAATGACCAGATTTCCAGTTGCCGCCTTAGAGCTCAGCGCGTGGCGTAGGCCCAATTTGCGAAACTTTTTGGTTAGTTCGTGGCCGTGGCTACGAACTTTAGGGCCTTTATAGACACCACCACCGCGAAAGATCGGCGCCGAGCGGGCGCCGTGGCGGGCGCCACCAGTGCCTTTTTGGCGATAGATCTTTTTGGTGGAATAGTTCACCTCGGAACGGGTTTTCACTTTATGGGTGCCGGCTTGCGCATTGTTGCGCTGCCAGCGAACCACGCGGTGCAGGATATCGGCACGTGGTTCCAGGCCGTAAATCTCATCATTCAGATCGACGGAACCGGCCTTTTTGCCATCCAGTTTGATTGCATCAGCTTTCATCTTTGTCGCCTCCTTCAGCGGCATCTGTTGCCGGTGCATCTGTATCAGCAGCGTCTGAGGCTTCCATTGCGGCGGCCTGTGCTGCTTGGGCTTCTGCAGCTGCTGCTGCTTCGGCTTCGGCGGCTTCGGCGGCGGCTGCATCAGCTGCGGCTTGCGCGGCTTTTTCAGCTTCAGCAGCGGCGGAACGTAGCGCTGCCGGGTAGATCACATTTTCAGGGATGGCCTTTTTGACCGCGTCCTTGACTGTAACCCAACCACCTTTGGAACCGGGAACAGCGCCTTTGACCATGATCAATCCACGGTCTGCATCTGTGCGGATCACTTGCAGGTTTTGAGTGGTGACCTTGGCAGCACCCATGTGGCCGGCCATTTTCTTACCCTTGAACACCTTGCCGGGGTCCTGACATTGGCCAGTTGACCCGTGCGAACGGTGGCTGATCGACACACCGTGTGTGGCGCGCAGACCCTTGAAATTGTGCCGCTTCATCGCACCTGCAAAACCTTTACCGATCGACGTACCAGATACGTCGACATACTGGCCTTCAAAGTAATGGTTGGCAGTGATTTCTTCGCCCACTTCGATCAGGTTTTCCGGGGCAACCCGAAATTCCGCAATCTTACGCTTGGGTTCAACCTTGGCGGCGGCAAAATGGCCGCGCATGGCTTTTGACGTCCGCTTGGCTTTGGCAGAACCACAGCCGAGCTGAACGGCGCTATAGCCATCCGTTTCGGCCGTGCGTTTGGCCACAACCTGCAGGTTGTCCATTTGAAGCACGGTCACAGGAATCTGCTTGCCGTCTTCCATGAAAAGACGGGTCATGCCCATTTTTTTCGCTATAATACCAGAGCGCAGCATGTCTGATCCGCCCCCTTATACTTTGATTTCAACGTCAACACCGGCGGCCAGGTCGAGCTTCATCAGCGCGTCCACGGTCTGGGGTGTTGGGTCGATAATGTCGAGAAGCCGCTTATGTGTGCGGATTTCAAACTGCTCACGCGCCTTTTTGTTGACGTGCGGGCTACGCAAAACGCAAAACTTTTCAATCTTGTTGGGCAGCGGAATTGGCCCGCGCACATTGGCGCCGGTGCGTTTTGCAGTGGAGACGATTTCCTGAGTACTCGCGTCGAGTATCCGGAAATCGAACGCCTTTAGGCGAATGCGAATAGTTTGGCTTTTGGGGGCCATGTGACGTGCCTTTCGCGGCTGAAAGTTGATTGGTGGAGGGCCGGGTTTGGCCCCCCACGTCGAACCGTAGTTTTTTATTTACGCAATAATTTTACTTACGACGCCCGAGCCAACAGTCCGGCCGCCTTCGCGGATGGCGAAGCGCAGTTTTTCTTCCATGGCGATCGGGGCGATCAGCTCAACATTGAACTTCAGGTTGTCCCCAGGCATCACCATTTCGGTGCCACTTGGCAGCTCAACCGTACCGGTCACATCCGTGGTTCGGAAGTAAAACTGTGGCCGGTAGTTCTTGAAGAACGGTGTGTGACGGCCGCCCTCTTCTTTGGTCAGAATGTAAACCTCAGCCTCAAACTTGGTGTGCGGCTTAACCGAACCCGGCTTGGCCAGGATCTGACCCCGCTCAACGCCTTCACGGTCAATACCGCGCAAAAGAACGCCAACATTGTCGCCCGCTTCACCGCGATCCAGCAGCTTGCGGAACATTTCAACACCGGTACAGGTGGTTTTGGACGTGTCTTTGATGCCGATGATTTCAATCTCGTCGCCAACATTAACCACACCGCGTTCAATACGGCCTGTTACAACAGTACCGCGACCAGAGATTGAGAACACATCCTCAATCGGCAGCAGGAACGGCTGATCAATCGGACGCGCAGGGGTTGGAATATATTCATCCACAGCCGCCATCAGTTTCTTGATGCTTTCTTCGCCGATCTCAGGATCGCGGCCTTCAAGCGCTGCCAGAGCCGAACCTGGAATGATTGGAATATCATCGCCTGGGTAATCGTAGCTGGACAGCAGTTCACGGATTTCCATTTCAACAAGTTCAAGCAGTTCGTCATCGTCGACCTGATCAACTTTGTTCATGTAGACAACCATGTGCGGGATGCCAACCTGGCGACCCAGCAGGATGTGTTCGCGCGTTTGTGGCATTGGGCCGTCAGCTGCGTTCACAACCAGAATAGCACCATCCATTTGCGCAGCACCGGTAATCATGTTCTTCACATAGTCAGCGTGGCCGGGGCAATCGACGTGGGCGTAGTGCCGGTTCTCAGTCTCATATTCAACATGCGCCGTAGAGATCGTGATCCCACGCGCCTTTTCCTCAGGTGCCGCGTCAATCGCGTCATAGTCCTGAAACTCACCAAAATACTTGGTGATCGCCGCCGTCAGCGTCGTCTTGCCATGGTCAACATGGCCGATTGTGCCAACGTTAACGTGCGGCTTATTGCGTTCAAACTTTTCCTTAGCCATGGGGGCCTCCTACATAAATCTGTTGTTTCGCTTAGGCGAACTTTGCCTGAATTTCTTCGCTGATTGCGTGTGGTACTGAATCGTAATGATCAAATTGCATGCTAAAGTTTGCACGACCCGACGACATAGAGCGCAAGGTGTTGATATAGCCAAACATGTTGGCCAGTGGCACAAACGCTTCAATAGCAATGGCATTGCCGCGCGTGTCTTGACCCTGAACCTGGCCGCGACGGGATGTCAGATCGCCGATAATGCCACCAGTATATTCATCCGGCGTGATCACTTCGACTTTCATGATCGGTTCCAGCATCTTTGCACCAGCCTTGCGCATGCCTTCACGCATGCACATCCGCGCAGCAATTTCAAAAGCCAGAATGCTAGAGTCAACGTCGTGGTACTTACCTTCGAGCAGGACAACCTTGAAGTCGATAACCGGGAAACCAGCCAGCGGGCCGCTATCCATCACTGACAGGATGCCTTTTTCAACGCCGGGGATATATTCCTTAGGAACAGAACCGCCAACCACTTTGCTTTCAAAGCTGTAACCTTCGCCCGGTTCAGTTGGAATGATTTCCATCTTAACTTCGGCGTATTGACCAGAACCACCTGACTGTTTCTTGTGCGTGTAAGTGTGTTCAACCATGTGGCCAATGGTTTCACGATACGCTACCTGCGGCTGACCGATATTTGCTTCAACTTTGAATTCACGCTTCAGACGATCCACCAGAATATCCAGGTGAAGTTCGCCCATGCCCTTCATGATCACCTGACCACTTTCAAAGTCAGTCTCAACCCGGAAGGATGGGTCTTCAGCGGCCAGACGGGCAAGGCCAGCGGACATTTTTTCCTGATCGGCCTTGGTTTTTGGTTCAACCGCAATCTCGATCACAGGATCGGGGAAGGTCATGGTTTCCAGAATGACCGGATCCTGTACCGAACACAGGGTGTCCCCGGTAGTGGTTTCTTTCAGACCGGCAAGCGCGATAATGTCACCCGCAAATGCTTCGGTGATTTCTTCGCGGTCGTTGGAATGCATCATCATCATCCGGCCAACGCGTTCTTTTTTGCCCTTGGTGGAATTGACCATGGTATCACCCTTAGTGAGCGTACCAGAATAGATGCGGGTAAATGTCAGCGTACCAACAAACGGGTCGTTCATGATCTTGAACGCCAGACCGGAAAACGCCATGTCGTCATCAGCGCGACGCGCGATGTCACGGGTTTCTGTTTCGTCGCCGGGTTTAAAGCCCATGTAATCAACAACGTCCAGCGGGCTGGGCAAAAAGTCGATCACAGCGTTCAGCAGCGGCTGAACACCTTTGTTTTTGAAGGCAGACCCACATAGGATCGGCACAAATTTCATGGCCAACGTACCGGCACGGATCAGTTTACGCAGGGTATCAACGTCAGGCTCGGTGCCTTCCAGATACGCTTCCATTGCGTCGTCATCCATGTCGACGGCAAGTTCAATCATCTCACCGCGCAACGTGTTGGCTTCGTCCTGCAATTCAGCACGGATCGGACGCAGTTCCCAGGACGCACCCAGATCTTCACCCGCCCAAACCCATTCCTGCATGGTGATCAGGTCAATCAGACCTTCCAGTTCGGTTTCAGCACCAATTGGCATCTGAACCGGGCAAGGGACCGCACCGGTGCGATCACGGATCATCCGCACGCAGTTCATAAAGTCTGCGCCGATCTTGTCCATCTTGTTGACGAATACAATCCGCGGCACTTTGTACCGATCAGCCTGACGCCAAACGGTTTCGGTTTGTGGCTCAACACCCGCGTTGGCATCCAGCAGCGCAATCGCGCCGTCCAGAACCGCCAGCGAACGTTCAACTTCGATGGTGAAATCCACGTGGCCGGGGGTGTCGATTATGTTCATGCGAACCTTGTCGCCTGTTCCATCACCTTCAACGCCGGTTTCAGAACGCTCCCAGAAAGTAGTGGTTGCCGCAGACGTAATCGTGATGCCGCGTTCTTGTTCCTGCTCCATCCAATCCATGGTCGCAGCGCCGTCATGCACTTCGCCAATATTATGGGATTTACCAGTGTAATATAGGATGCGTTCGGTGCAGGTGGTTTTACCAGCATCGATATGCGCCATGATACCAAAATTACGGTATCGGGTCAGGGGATATTCGCGTGCCATCTTTCGGCCCTTTACTTCAAATTACCAACGGTAATGGCTGAACGCTTTATTTGCGTCGGCCATCTTATGGGTGTCTTCACGTTTCTTCACAGCAGTTCCGCGACCATTCACAGCATCGACCAGTTCACCAGCAAGACGCTCTTCCATGGTTTTCTCATTGCGGGCGCGCGAAGCCTTAATCAACCAACGGATGGCCAGCGCTTCGCGGCGTTCGGGGCGCACTTCTACCGGGATCTGGTAGGTGGCACCACCAACCCGGCGGGAACGAACCTCGACCGATGGTTTGATGTTGTCAATTGCTTCGTGGAACACTTCCACGGGCGCGCGTTTGATCTTTTCCTCAACCCGGTCAAAAGCATTGTAAACGATGCTTTCGGCGATTGATTTTTTACCATCAATCATCAGGTTGTTCATGAACTTCGTCAGGATGCGATCGCCAAATTTGGCGTCGGGCAGGACTTCGCGCTTTTCTGCGGCGTGGCGGCGGGACATATCGTATTCCTCTTATTTCGGCTTCTTGGCGCCGTATTTCGAACGACGCTGTTTGCGATCTTTGACGCCCTGGGTATCCAGCACACCGCGCAACACGTGGTAACGGACACCAGGCAAATCTTTTACACGACCGCCGCGGATCAGAACCACAGAGTGTTCCTGAAGGTTATGGCTTTCACCCGGGATGTAGCTGATGACTTCAAAACCATTTGTCAGGCGCACTTTCGCAACCTTCCGCATGGCCGAGTTCGGCTTTTTCGGTGTGGTTGTATAAACACGCGTACATACGCCGCGTTTTTGCGGGCACGATTCCAAGTGCAATGACTTAGAGCGTTTTACTTTCGGCCGGCGCGGTTTGCGGATCAGCTGTTGTATCGTTGGCATTCCGGTTATTTCCCCGTGTTGCAACACATTTCATTTCGGTTTCATATTACGGACCCGCAACACGACAAAACCGCATGTCCCCAATTCCGGCGGGAACGCTGCGGTGGAGTTTCAGAGGATCAGGATAATGGCACCCGGATCATGACCACTTCAAATTTGATACCGAGCCAAAAAAATAGAAACTAATGGCCCGAATTCGCGCGGTATATGAAGAGTCGCCTGTACTGTCAACAGTCAAAGGCCGGATGTTCAATGCCGTGACGTCATATTCCAAGCGCTTGAAAATAGCTATATCATATGCGGCAAGAGTTTTCAGGAGAACATGGATGAACACAGTTGATATTCACGCTACCCTAAGCCCCGACGAAAGGGCCTGGCAGGCACGGTTTTCCCTGCTTTGGGGGCATATGGCGGTGCGAGTGATATTCCTGTCAGTGCTAATCAGTCTGGCATTTCTGATCAGCCGTTGGCAGCCTATGTTTTGGATGCTGATCCCGCTTGGCATTCTGGGACAGATGCAAAGCGAATACCTAATCCACAGGTTCATTTTTCACCTGACACCACCACGCGACCAATTTTGGTTTAACGTCCTGTACCTGTGCCATTACGGGCACCATGATTTTCCCACCAAACCTGGATTGTTTTTTGTACCGATCTGGTTCGCCCTGCCAATGCTGTTGGCTGGGCAATTCGTGTATGCGCTGATCTTTACGCTGCTGGGGTTTTCTGATGCGTTTACCATGGCGATTGCTGTCGGTTTTGTTGGCCACGGTATCGCGTTTTTGGGATATGAATGGTACCATATGACGGCGCATCTGAACATCCGAAAATTCGCGGCAGAACGGCGGGTAACGCGGTTGCATAACCTGCACCATTTCAAGGATTACGGTCGCAATTTTCATGTAAGTTTTGGTGGCGAGGTGCTGGATAAGGCCATGGGAACGGCGATTTCTGACTCTGAACGGCAAGCGCTGGAACGCAAAGAGTTCATCCGCACCATTGGTGTAGATCCGGGGGATGCCCGGTTTGTGGCAGCACGGGCGATGTTTGGCGGCGAAATTGGCCTGAGTGATACCGAGCAACAGGCGGCACGGCGTGGATCAACCCTTGGCGTAACGGCGCTTTAGGCGGTTTAGCCGGCGCTCGCGCAACAGCGTGAATATCCCAGTGGCAACAACGATTGCCGCGCCGATCAGGGTCAGCATATCTGGCCATTCGCCAAAAAACACCAGTCCCAAAAGCAAGGCCCAGATCAGGCTGGTGTAGCGATAGGGCGCGATCGCCCCGATCTGACCGACGCGCATGGTCATAACACTGAACAGGTAGCCGCCGATGATGAACACGGACGCCCCTGCCAGTTGCATCCAGGCTAGGGTGGATGGGCGCGCCCAGCTATCGGTGATCGAGGCCAGCCCCATCACAATGGTCACCGCGATGGCCGCGATAAAGGCGACGGTCACAGACGGAACATTGGCGGACAGGCGGCGGGCCGACAGGTCGCGCACGGTGACCGACACTACTGCCAACAGGGCATATATTGAATAGGAATTGAACCCAGAGGCCCCCGGCTGGACGATAAACAAAACACCGACGAAACCGATGAGGATCGCCAGCAACCGGCGCCAACCCACCGCTTCACCCAGGAAAACCGCCCCGGCAAGCGTGACGCTAAGCGGCAGTGCCTGAAGAATGGCCGTGGCGTTGGCTATGGGCATGTTGAACAGCGCGGTAATGAAAAAATAGGCCGAGGCTATTTCGGCAAGGGTACGCAGGCCGACAAGCCACCAGTCGCGCCGCGGCATTGAAAACTGCAGGCCGCCCAAAAAGGCAACGCCAAGCCCCATCATGGCAACGGTGGCCAATCCACGCATGAACACGGCTTGAAAAAGCGGCAATTCGTCGGACAGGGCTTTCATACAGGCGTCATTCAGGGTGAATGCCGCCATGCTGGCCATCATCAAAAGCGCGCCGTTAAGATTTGGGTTGTCGTTGGTCATTGGAAATGCCGGAAACTGGATTAATTCCGGTAATGGTTTTCAAATGACTGCACACCGTGCAAGCCCAAAATGATTTCACCACACAAGCGTGTCGTGGTTGGGCGGATATTCAGCGAAAGTTGGATGTCATCGACGCTATATCGCAAAGACAAAAAACCCCGCCGGTTTGGGCAGGGTTTTCTGAATTCTTAAAGTCAGGAGGCCCTATTCGTCGCGACTTTCCGGCGTGTCAGCTATGACAGTATCAAATTCATCGCCACCGACAAAATCATCAACCGGGGCAGCCAATGCGGCGGCGGCTTCGGCCTGAGCGCGGGCTTCCTCAATGACTTTCATGTCGCGTTCTTTCGCAACTGTGCGCACTTGCATTGTGGCACCACCGGTACCTGCAGGAATCAGGCGGCCAACGATGACATTCTCTTTCAGACCAACCAGTTTGTCGCGCTTACCCTGAACCGATGCTTCCGTAAGAACCCGTGTGGTTTCCTGGAAGGACGCCGCAGATATGAACGAACGTGTTTGCAAGGACGCCTTGGTGATGCCTAGCAAGATCGGCTCACCCTTGGCCGGTGCGCGCTTGGCCGCAAGTGCCTTTTCGTTTGCAGCGTCAAATTCGGCCTTGTCGACATGTTCGCCTTTAAGCAGTGTGGTTTCACCACTGTCGGAAATTTCCCATTTCTGCAGCATCTGGCGCACGATAACTTCGATATGTTTATCGTTGATTTTCACGCCTTGCAGTCGATACACGTCCTGCACTTCGTCAATCATATAATTCGCCAATGCTTCAACACCCAAAATCCCAAGAATGTCGTGGGGTGCCGGATTGCCGTCCATGATGTAATCACCCTTCTGGATGAAATCACCTTCAGCTACCGGGATATGTTTGCCCTTGGGCACCATGTATTCCACGGTTTCCATGCTATCATCTGCAGGCTCAATCGAAATACGGCGTTTGTTCTTATAGTCGCGCCCATATCGGATATAGCCGTCAATCTCGGCAATCACTGCGTGGTCCTTTGGGCGACGGGCTTCAAACAATTCAGCCACCCGTGGTAGACCACCGGTGATGTCCTTGGTTTTGGCACCCTCGCGTGGAATACGCGCAACCACGTCACCGGCCTTGATTTCCTGGCCATCTTCCACCGACAAAACCGCGTCAACCGACATTGGATAAGTCACCGGATTGCCACCGGCATTGCGAACCGGTTCACCGTCTTTACCAACAATCAAGATTTCTGGCTTCAGATCATTGCCTTTGGGCGCTGTTCGCCAATCCACCACGATACGCTGGGTCATACCCGTTGCATCATCAGTTTCGTCACGCACGGCAATTCCGGTTGTCAGGTCGACGAATTTCGCCGTCCCGGCTTTTTCGGCGATGATTGGCAGGGTGTAAGGGTCCCATTCAAACATCTTGTCGCCGCGCTTAACTTTGGACTTGTCTTTTACGTGCATTTTCGTGCCGTAGGACAGTTTATGATGTGCGCGCTCTTGACCGTTTTCATCAATGATAACCAGCTGCATGGAACGGCCCATGACAATCACATCGCCAGCTGCGTTCTTCAGCACATTGGCATTGCGAAATTCGATCTTACCATCTTGGCTTGCTTCCAAGAATGATTGCTGACCAGCCTGGGCCACGCCGCCAATATGGAATGTCCGCATGGTCAGCTGTGTACCCGGTTCACCGATGGACTGGGCTGCAATGATACCTACAGCTTCGCCAGAGTTCACCATTGTACCGCGGGCAAGATCACGCCCGTAGCACATGGCGCAAACGCCTTCTTCGGCTTCACATGTTAGCGGTGAGCGAATGCGTACAGTCGCCAGACCAGCCTCATCCACCAGATCAGATGCTTTTTCATCAATCAGCTCACCCTTGGACACCAGCACTTCATCGGTGCCGGGGCGTAAGATATCATCGGCGGATACACGGCCCAGCAGGCGCTCAGACAGTGTGGATACCACTTCGCCGTCATTTACTGCCGCTTCGGTGGTGATAGCTTTGTCAGTACCGCAATCATGCTCGCGCACGATGCAATCCTGGGCCACGTCCACCAAACGACGTGTCAGGTAACCAGAGTTCGCCGTTTTAAGCGCGGTATCTGACAGCCCTTTACGGGCGCCGTGGGTAGAGTTGAAGTATTCAAGAACCGACAGACCTTCTTTAAAGTTTGAAATAATCGGTGTTTCGATAATTTCACCGTTTGGCTTGGCCATAAGACCACGCATACCGCCCAGTTGTTTCATCTGGGTAACAGAACCACGTGCACCGGAATGGGCCATCATATAGACCGAGTTTGGCTCGGATTCAGAACCATCTTTGTCCTTTTTGCTGGACGAAATTGTGTCCATCATGGCGTCGGTAACTTTGTCATTACACTTGGACCAAGCATCGACAACTTTGTTGTACTTTTCGCCCTGTGTGATCAGACCATCCATGTACTGTTGTTCAAAATCCTTCACTTGGTCGCGGGTTCCATCCACTAGCGGCCATTTGGAATCGGGGACAACCATGTCGTCCTTACCAAAGGAAATACCGGCTTTAAATGCTTCGCGGAAACCCAGGGTCATGATCTGGTCGCAGAAAATGACGCTCTCTTTTTGGCCACAGTAGCGGTACACAGAGTCAATAACCTTCTGCACTTCAGATTTGCGCAACAGACGGTTGACTAAAGAAAACGGAGCTTTGGCATTAAGCGGCAGATGCGCGCCAAGACGGATGCGTCCCGGTGTAGTGTCAAAACGCACCATTACTTCGTTGCCTTCTTCGTCTATCTGCGCAATCCGAGCCTGAACCTTCGCGTGCAGATGCACTTCACCAGCGTCCAGTGCGTGGACAACTTCATCCACATCAGAGAAGATCATGCCTTCGCCTTTCATGCCCTCACGTTCCATAGAAACGTAGTACAGACCCAAGATCATATCCTGGGACGGAACGATAATTGGCGCACCGTTGGACGGGGATAACACGTTGTTGGTGGACATCATCAGAACCCGGCATTCCAGCTGAGCCTCAAGCGAAAGTGGCACATGAACCGCCATTTGGTCGCCATCAAAGTCAGCGTTAAATGCCGAACAAACCAGGGGGTGTAATTGAATTGCTTTGCCTTCGATCAGGACGGGTTCAAACGCCTGAATGCCCAAACGGTGCAGTGTTGGTGCCCGGTTCAACATGACGGGGTGTTCGCGGATTACCTCATCCAGAATATCCCAAACTTCGGGACGTTCCTTTTCAACCAGCTTCTTGGCTTGCTTGACAGTAGAAGACAGACCTTTGGCTTCTAAGCGGCTGTAGATGAACGGCTTGAACAGCTCGAGCGCCATCTTTTTGGGCAAACCACACTGATGTAGTTTCAGTTCCGGGCCGGTCACGATGACCGAACGGCCGGAAAAGTCGACGCGTTTACCCAAAAGGTTCTGCCGGAACCGACCCTGCTTACCTTTCAGCATGTCAGACAGCGATTTCAGCGGACGCTTATTGGCACCGGTGATGACGCGACCACGGCGACCGTTGTCAAACAGCGCATCGACAGATTCCTGCAACATGCGTTTCTCGTTACGCACGATGATGTCGGGCGCACGCAATTCGATCAGGCGTTTCAGACGGTTGTTACGGTTGATCACCCGGCGATAAAGATCGTTCAGATCAGACGTCGCAAACCGGCCACCATCCAGCGGAACCAGTGGGCGCAGTTCTGGCGGGATCACGGGTACAACGGTCAGAACCATCCATTCCGGGCGGTTGCCCGATTCCAGGAAGCTTTCAACGATCTTCAAACGCTTGATGATCTTCTTTGGCTTTAGTTCACCGGTGGCTTCTTTCAGGTCCTCGCGCAGCTGTTCAGCCAGGCTTTCAAGGTCAATGGCAGCAAGCATTTCGCGGATCGCTTCGGCACCGATATTGGCGGTGAAAGCATCCCCGCCGTAAGCGTCTTCGGCGTCCATGAATTCTTCTTCCGACATCAGCTGACCATAGTTCAGGTCAGTCAGGCCGGGTTCAATCACCACGTAGTTTTCAAAGTAAAGAATGCGTTCCAGATCACGCAGGGTCATGTCCAGCATCAGGCCGATACGGCTTGGCAGCGATTTCAGGAACCAGATGTGGGCAACGGGCGCAGCAAGTTCAATATGGCCCATGCGTTCGCGACGCACTTTTTGCAATGTAACTTCCACACCACATTTTTCGCAGACAACGCCGCGATATTTCATGCGTTTATATTTGCCGCACAGACATTCATAGTCTTTGACTGGACCAAAGATACGGGCGCAAAACAGGCCGTCCCGTTCAGGTTTGAACGTCCGGTAGTTGATGGTCTCGGGTTTCTTGATTTCCCCGAATGACCACGACAGGATGCGTTCCGGTGAAGCCAATGAGATTTTGATCTCATCAAAGGTCTTTTGCGGTGCAAGTGGGTTAAACGGGTTGTTTGTCAGTTCCTGGTTCATTTTGATTTCCTCAAATGTGGACGGGTTGGAAAGAATTTAGGGGTTGTTCGCCCCCTATTCTTCCGGCTCCGCATCCAGGAGTTCCATGTTAAGGCCAAGGCCCCGGACTTCTTTCACAAGCACGTTAAAGCTTTCTGGCACGCCAGCCTCAAAGTTATCTTCGCCTTTGACGATACTTTCGTAGACTTTTGTACGCCCGGCCACGTCATCGGATTTAACCGTCAACATTTCCTGCAACGTATATGCCGCGCCGTAAGCTTCCAGCGCCCAGACTTCCATTTCCCCGAATCGCTGGCCACCAAACTGGGCTTTACCGCCCAGAGGTTGCTGCGTGACAAGGCTGTAAGGCCCGGTTGAACGCGCGTGGATTTTGTCATCCACAAGGTGGTGCAGTTTCAGTAGATACTTGACACCAACCGTCACAGGCCGTGCAAACTGTTCACCCGTGCGCCCATCAAACAGGATGGTCTGGCCACTGGTCGAAAAGCCAGCCCGGGTAAGGCTGTCGTCAATGTCGGCCTCTTTGGCCCCATCAAAAACAGGCGTTGCAATTGGCACACCGTGGGTAACATTTTCAGCAGCTTCGATTAGCTGCTCTTCTTTCATGCCCTTGATGCCTTCCGCATACACGTCATCGCCATAAGCGATTTTCATGGCGTCTTGAACCGGCGACATGTCACCGGTACGACGATAGGCAACCAAAGCTTCGTCAATCTGCATCCCCAGACCACGCGCAGCCCAACCCATATGGGTTTCAAGAATTTGCCCGACGTTCATACGCGACGGCACACCCAGCGGGTTCAACACGAAATCAACCGGCGTACCGTCAGCCAGGAACGGCATGTCTTCCATTGGTACTACCTTGGAAATCACGCCCTTGTTGCCGTGACGACCAGCCATCTTATCACCGGGCTGCAGCTTGCGCTTAACGGCTACAAAGACCTTAACCATCTTCATCACACCCGGTGGCAAATCATCGCCCCGGCGGACTTTTTCGACCTTGTCTTCAAAGCGGTGATCAAGACCCCGTATCAGGGTTTGATATTGCTCATTCAACGCCTCAACCTCGGCGGCCTGCTTGTCATTGCCAAGGGCAAGTTGCCACCATTGACCGTGCGACAGGCTTTCCAGCAGTTCTTCGGTAATTTTGGATTTTGGCTTGACGCCCTTCGGGCCCTTAACTGCAATTTTATCAAGGATCATACCCTTCAGACGCGCATAGGTATTGCGGTCCAGGATCGTCATTTCAACATCACGGTCACGGGCCAGTGTTTCCACCTCTTCCCGTTCTATCTGCAGCGCGCGTTCGTCTTTTTCCACGCCGTGGCGGTTAAAGACACGTACCTCAACGACTGTACCAAAATCGCCCGGTTTAACCCGCAGCGACGTATCACGCACATCGGATGCTTTTTCGCCAAAGATGGCGCGCAGCAGTTTTTCCTCTGGCGTCATCGGGCTTTCGCCTTTTGGTGTAATCTTACCCACCAGAATATCGCCGGGCACCACATCAGCACCAATATAAACAATACCGGCTTCGTCCAGATTACGCAGGGCTTCTTCGCCCACATTCGGAATGTCACGGGTAATTTCTTCTGGGCCCAGTTTTGTATCACGGGCGGCGACTTCAAATTCTTCAATATGGATCGAGGTGAAAACATCATCGCGTACGATACGTTCAGAGATCAGAATTGAATCTTCATAGTTGTAACCATTCCAAGGCATAAACGCGACGACCACGTTTTTTCCAAGCGCCAGCTCACCCAGATCAGTGGATGGACCGTCAGCTACAACCTGACCCTTTTCAACCTTTTCACCAACCTTCACCAACGGGCGCTGGTTGATACAAGTGTTTTGGTTGGAGCGCTGGAACTTACGCAGGCGGTGAATATCTACGCCAGGATCACCCGGTTCCAGATCTTCGGTGGCCCGGATCACGATGCGTTCGGCATCTACCTGATCAATGACACCGCCACGTTTGGCCATGATCGCGGCACCGGAATCGCGCGCCACAACAGTTTCAATACCAGTCCCTACCAGCGGCGCTTCGACCACCAATAGCGGCACAGCCTGGCGCATCATGTTTGAGCCCATAAGCGCACGGTTCGCATCGTCATTTTCCAGGAACGGAATAAGAGACGCCGCGACCGAGACCAGCTGTTTTGGGGATACGTCGATCAGGTCAACATTTTCAGGGGCAGACAGTTGGTAATCGCCTGATTTTCGTGTGGAAACCAGATCATTTACAAACTTGCCTTTGGCATCCACCTGCGCGTTTGCTTGCGCTACAGTGTGACGCATTTCTTCGGTTGCGGACATATAGTGAACTTCGTCCGTCACCTTGCTGTCCACAACTTTACGGTATGGCGTTTCGATGAAACCGTATTTGTTCACCCGCGCAAAAGTGGCCAGGCTGTTGATAAGGCCAATATTCGGCCCTTCCGGCGTTTCAATCGGGCACATCCGGCCGTAGTGGGTTGGGTGCACATCGCGCACCTCAAAACCAGCACGTTCGCGCGTCAAACCACCGGGTCCAAGGGCAGACAGGCGGCGCTTATGCGTCACTTCTGAAAGTGGGTTAGTTTGGTCCATGAACTGTGACAGCTGACTGGAACCAAAGAATTCACGCACAGCAGCAGCGGCAGGTTTCGCGTTGATCAAATCCTGCGGCATCACCGTATCGATTTCGACGGATGACATACGTTCCTTGATCGCGCGTTCCATCCGCAGCAGACCGACACGGTATTGATTTTCCATCAGCTCGCCAACTGAACGCACCCGACGGTTACCAAGGTGGTCGATGTCGTCAATATTTCCGCGCCCATCACGCAGATCAACCAGCGCTTTAATGCAGGCGATGATGTCTTCTTTACGCAAAGTGCGCTGGGTGTCATCAGCGTCCAAAGCCAGGCGCATGTTCATTTTTACTCGGCCAACCGCGGACAGATCGTAACGCTCTGAATCAAAGAACAGAGTGTCAAACAGCGCTGACGCTGTATCAACAGTGGGTGGTTCACCCGGACGCATAACACGGTAAATATCCATGAGCGCGGTTTCGCGGTTCATGTTCTTGTCGTTCGCCATTGTGTTGCGCATGTACGGGCCGACATTGATATTGTCGATGTCCAGAACCGGAATTTCGGTTATGCCGGCATCCATCAATTCCTTCAGGCTACCGCCAATCAGGTTTTCTTCTTTGTCGAATTCCTGTGTCAGCTCATCGCCAGCTTCCACATATATTGCGCCAGTGGCTTCATTTATAATGTCCTTGGCTACAAATCTGCCGACAATTTTATCAAACGGGATCAGCAGGTCTTTGACCTTACCATCGTCAATCAATTTCTTAACAGCGCGGGGGGTTACTTTTTTGCCAGTTTCGGCAATCACCTTGCCGGATTTGGCATCTACCAAATCATATTCAGGTCGGGTCCCGCGAATACGATCGGGGAAAAATTTAGTTACCCAGCCCTTGTTCTTCTTCAACTTGAACTGAACTGTTTCGTAATAGGCGTCCATGATCGCCTCTTGGTCCAGACCCAATGCATAAAGCAGTGTTGTAACCGGCAATTTACGGCGACGGTCAATGCGTGCGAAAACCAGATCCTTGGCATCAAATTCAAAATCCAACCATGAGCCGCGGTAAGGAATAATACGACAGGTAAACAACAGCTTGCCCGAGCTGTGGGTTTTACCCTTATCGTGATCAAAGAACACGCCCGGCGACCGGTGCATCTGGGAAACGATGACCCGCTCAGTGCCGTTGACAACAAAAGTGCCGTTTGGCGTCATCAGGGGCATGTCGCCCATGAATACGTCCTGTTCTTTGATGTCTTTAACCGATTTCGCACCGGTATCTTCGTCAATTTCAAAAACGATCAGGCGCAGCGTCACCTTAAGTGGCGCGCCATATGTCATGTCACGCTGCATGCATTCTTCGACGTCATATTTTGGCTTTTCCAGCAAGTATTTGCCGAATTCCAAAATTGCAGTTTCGTTGAAATCTTTGATCGGGAAAACCGACTGGAACACACCTTGAATACCGTCGCCATCGGTAGGCGTATCAGCTTCGCCGGAATTCAGGAACAGTTTGTAAGAAGATTTCTGAACCTCAATAAGGTTTGGCATCTCCAAAACTTCGCGGATTTTACCATAGTATTTACGCAGGCGCTTCTGGCCAAGGAAAGACGTTGCCATAGATCATATGACCTTTCATTTTCGCAAGTGCACCTAACCGCCGGGGCCACGGTGATGCACCCTTGAAATAAGATGTTTCAATCCATTCTTGCAATCCGTCCCACCGGACTGCACCCGAAAGAAACCTCTCTGTAGAAAGGGCCCGATTTTGGCCCCTTATAAAGACAGGTTAGGCCGGGCACGAATTTGCGCGCCCGGCCAGATAATCATTGGGCCAGAACGGCCCCAGCCCTTAGGCTACTTCGACTTCAGCGCCAGCTGCTTCCAGCTTGCCCTTAACGTCTTCGGCTTCTTCTTTTGAGACGCCTTCTTTGATCTTGCCGCCGGCTTCAACCAGGTCTTTGGCTTCTTTCAGGCCAAGACCAGTCATTGTCCGAACTTCTTTGATCACTGCGATCTTGGAAGCGCCGGCATTTTTCAGCACAACGTCAAATTCTGTCTTTTCTTCAGCAGCTTCGCCACCGTCCGCAGGACCAGCCATCATGACTGCGCCACCGGCTGCAGGCTCAATGCCATATTCGTCCTTAAGGATCGTCTTTAGTTCCTGGGCTTCAAGAAGTGTCAAACCGACAATGTCTTTCGCCATTTTTGCTAGATCAGCCATTTTACTTTTCCGTTCTCTTTTCGATGTGTCCAACGCAAGGTGATCACCCTACGCAAATCCATTAGTTGCTAAGCAGCCAGCTTATCCTCGACCGAGGAAATAATACCGGCGATGTCAGAAGCAGGCGCGCCAAGAATGCTGGCAATGTTGGAAGCAGGCGCCCCAATGCAACCCGCGATAGAAGCAATAAGCTCATCCCGGCTTGGCAATTTGGCGACGGCTTTAACACCGGCAACATCAAGTTCAGTACCCGCCATTGCACCACCAAGAATAACGAGCTTTTCGTTATCTTTAGCGTATGCATCCATGACCTTGGCCGCAGCCACAGGATCTTCGGAATAGCCGAGTACTGTCATCCCATCGAGCAAACCGCTGATCGAAGCGTTTGGTGTTCCCTCAAGGGCGATTTTGGCGAGCTTGTTTTTGGCAACGCGAACAGAACCACCCGCTTCACGCATGTTTGCGCGCAGTTCCTGCATTTCAACAACTGTAAGACCTGCATAGTGGGCAACCACTACAACGCCAGAGCTTTCAAAGATCTGGCCGAGTTCTTCAACCAGTTTCTCTTTTTGTGCTCTATCCACAGTTTCACTCCAATTATGGGGGTGTGACCCCCCGGCTCATACATGCCGGACAAGTGCCCGACATTCGGGTCCTTACGGGTCCTTCGCAAAATCACCCAAGGGTATAAATCCTTGAATTCATTATTAATTTCCCATCTCAGGCAGGATTTATGGCGAATTGGCCACCCACCGTCTCGGACGAATCACACAGGTCGCCACGCGAACGCAACGACCTGAGCCCGCGCGATATAGGCCTTATTAGCGCGAATGTGAAGGGCTAATATGGGTATTCTACTGGACTGGAAAATTTTTGATTAATATGATTTGCTCACGGCAAATAGGAGGAAAGCAATATGAGCAAATTTTTAATCGAAGCACATTTTCGCCTGCACGAATGGGTTGCAGAGGAAAAAGGATATTTTGCAGAAGAAGGCCTTGATTACCAGTTTAACGAAATGATCCGCACTACAGGTGGGCAACACCATTCAACACCAGACAAAGTGGGTGCCTTTCAAAGCATCGAAAAGGGCCGCGAAGCCGATGTCAACTGTGCCTGCCACTGGACAGTAAATATCGCCG
Organism: Paracoccaceae bacterium; assembly: GCA_965224795.1. GTDB lineage: Bacteria > Pseudomonadota > Alphaproteobacteria > Rhodobacterales > Rhodobacteraceae > NVTR01. The sequence continues at coordinate 1,463,376 of CBDDAE010000001.1, forward strand.
CCTCAACTGGCCACACAAAACTTTACGGCGACGCCTATTCAGTGGCCCCGTCCGGGGTTTTTGTTCCGGCGGATTCACCGATCAAGTCGCCAGCAGATCTGGCCGGTGTGCCAATCTCCGTCGGGTTTCAGTCGGGCAGCCACTATTCTACTATTCAGGTACTGGAACAGTATATGTCCGCCGGTGACATCAATCTGTCGTTTGAAAACGGCATGCTGTTCAAACGTATGGATGACCTGATCAACGGCGAAATTCAGGCAGCAGCACTATTCAGCGGGCCGTATTATTTTGTTGAACAACTGGGCTTTCGCAAGATCATTGATTCAACCTTTATGATTGCCGGGTCGGTCAGCGCAGACGCTGACCCGGATGACGTGCGCAAATACTATAGTGCGTTGCGCAAAGCCCAGGCACAGATTGACCTGCGGCCGGAACTGTACACCCACTACTACAAAAACGAATTCCCCGACAAATTCCATGATCAGATGGACACGCGGCGTTGGGGACCGGGCGAGCGGATTGTGTTTGAGCCCTATTCAAAGCAGTTTTATGACGATTCATTTGACTGGGTCAAAGCCCGCAACATCTTTGGCGATAGCGGCATGGGCCAGGGGTTGTATGAGGATGCTGTAGTTTCGTTTGAGCAGTGACATGGGATGGTGCGCGAAATCGCGCACCATTCAGAAGTACTGATTAATTGGGAACCACAAGTGGATGTTGCTTGCGCTCAGAAATATTGGTGAATGTGGTTCGCCAGTTTCCGGTGCCAATGTCGTAATACCTGATCTGTCCGCCACCTATATATGCCTGTGTTGTCGTGTCGTCCCAGCCGCCATCCCAAAGCAAGGAAAGTGTGTGTTCAGCCTCATCCACTGACCAGGTTCCAAAAACATGCGACCCAACATTGTTTTTGCCTTCCAAAGTGCCGTCTTTCCCGATCCAAGAGACATACCTAAAATCCATACCGTATTCACCTAGTACGGTCTTATCGGCAATTTCTTTAATCAGTTCCCGGCCCGACAACAGCATGTGACCGGCTTCCACGGCCACCGAGACATTTGTTCCAAAATCAGTATTCATCACTTGTCCTATTCGGTCACCGGATTAGGCGACTTCCATGCTTATAGTGCTAATCCAACGGTGCCGACAGCCGGGTCTCTTTCGTAACTATCCCACCGCGGTTGCCGATCTCAATCGAACCATAACGTTCAGCAAAACAGCCGGGCAGTTCACGGTCGCCGGGCATTGACAGCCACAGGCGCAACAGGTGGCGGCGTTTGGCGGGCTCGGGCAAGTCAGTAAAGCCGGTGCGGTCATGCAGCTGGCTGTGGTTGTAAACGAATTGCATGTCACCCGGAACCAATTGCATGGCGATGTTGAGGTCGGGATCGTTGGCGAGTGCGTCAAACATATCCAGCGCCTCGACATGGGCATCGGTCAGGCGCTTGGCCCCGTCAAAGCGCTGGGCGCTATCGATGTATTGGCGCTGGTAGAACACTGTCAGGTGGCCCGCGTGCCAGTTGAACACCGGGATTTCCATATAGGGTTTTGCACCATCCGGGATTTCACCGCGACGATCAGTGGCGATCGGGTCAAACAGCAACCTTAACAGATCGGGGCGCTGTTCCAGCATCCGGTTGAAGATCGAAACGGCACTGACAAGCAGTGATTTGCCACCTTCCTGCGCGTCACGGATACAGAGCAACGCCACCACATCGGCACTGTCGGTATGGAAGGTTTGGCGTTCAGAGGTTTGGTATATGCGGGTTTTGGTGTCTTTCGCATCGGCGCCGGTATCGCGCACATGGCCCAGAATGTGACCCTTGGCATTTTGCGAAACGGCTTTGCCCAGATGCGCACCGATACCGCAGAATATGGTGGCAGCAAATTCCTGGCTGTAGTTCTGGATTGGCAACCCGCGCAGAACCTCTACCCCGAGGCCGTGCAGTAATTTGTCAGCCATAGCTTTCAGGTAGGGTGCGAAATCTTCCAGTGGAAAATCCGCTTTGGTAATCTCACCCACATCGCGGTTCAGGGCCAGATAAAGCCGGGCGGCGCGTTCAAGGTCAGCGATGTCATCGGCGCTAAGGTTATACATCCAGGCATCCGATTGCGCCGACAATTCCCGGCCCAACCAGGCGGCAGGGCCTGATATATTGGAGTTTGGTATGGGGAAACTGTTCATAGCAATTAGCAACTTTTCCTTGGTTTCACCGATATCTTGCACGTAGTGTGACCATAGACCAATTCAGCGATCATACACCCAAAATCTACATTTGAAGGGGGTACACCATGGACGTTACCATGCCAAAGCGTTCAAAAACCTATTCGGGGTCAATGACCCAGTCTGCTGTGTGGGAAAATTTCACGCTGCGCGGTGAGGACATCATCATCAGCACGCCGCCCAAATGCGGTACCACCTGGACGCAATCGATCACCATGATGCTGATTTTTGGTAAACCCGGCATGGATATCGGCATTGGCGATATTTCACTGTGGCTTGATTGTGGTTTCAAGGATCAGGACGAAATAGTTACACGATTGAATGGGCAAACCCATCGCCGGTGCATTAAATCACACACGCCGCTGGACGGTATCACCTATTCACCGGATGCCACCTATATTGCCGTGTATCGGCACCCGATGGATGTGCATTTTTCCATGCGCAAACACGTTGAGAATTTGAAAGATGATGTCGACTTAAATCAGACGCAGTTCCCAGACGACATAGGCGAAGGGTTTCGGATGTTTGTTGAAAACGGCCTGACCGGCAGTGGGACCGATGACCTGACAGTTGCGTCCATCATTGAGCATTACATGTCGTTTAAAAATTGGGCGCATCTGCCAAATATCTACCTGTTTCACTACGCCGATTTAACCCGTGATCTGGCCGGCCAGATGCAGCGGCTTGCCAGTATTTATGACATTGAACATCCGAGCGATCTAATGGCAGAACTGGTTGATGCGGCGACATTTAAACGCATGAAATCCAACGCCCATACCGCGCCCAAACGCACGAGCAGCGTTTTCAAGAACCCCGCCAGGTTCTTTTCAACCGCCACTAGCAACAAATGGGAACAGCACCTTAGTGCCAAAGAGGAGGCAACTTATAACGCACGGATAGCAGGCCTGCTTACAAAGGCTGACCGGCGTTGGCTGGAATGGGGTAACGCCGGTTAGTAGGGGTGTTTTGGCCCTCGGTCTGTTGACAGTGATGATTGGCTGCTGGTCACCAGATCCTCTATCGCGTCGGCCAAATGCGCCTCTTCGATATTGTTGTCACCCCGTTTCACCCGCAGCCTGTGCGCCGCGATCATCACATCGGCGTGGCTGCACCCACGGGGCGGCTCAAATTTATAACACGCCAGTTCAATCAGCAGGCCCAGCGGGTCTTTGAAATAGATTGAATCCATAAAGCCGCGATCCTTGGGGCCGGAATGGGCGATATTGCGGTCATCCAGCCGTTTGACCGCCTGGGCAAATGTTGCGTGGCTGACGTTAAAGGCCAGATGGTGAACGCAACCGGGGTCATTGGGCGTGCGGCTTGGGTCGGCTTTGCGGTCTTCGTTAGTGAAAATGGTGATCAGGCGACCATCACCGGGGTCAAAATACAAATGTCCCTCATCCGGATTGTCCAGATTGGGTTGATCAAACACAAACGGCATGCACAGCACACCCTCCCAGAAATCCAGCGATGTTTGGCGATCCGCACCGTTGATTGTGATGTGGTGCACGCCCTGAGTTTGAAGTTTTTGCATGGTTTACCCCCTGCCCGACTGTGGCACGGGGACCGGTAAAGGCAAAGGGCGATTAGCCGCCGGTTAGAATCCGGTCAAACTTGGCGGCGCAGATGAAATCATTTTCGCTCAGACCGCCGACATCATGGGTGGTAAAGGTGATTTCACAATACCCCCAGCCAAACGCAACATCCGGGTGATGACCTTCCTGATCGGCAACCCAAGCGGCCAGATTGGCGTGGTACACAGCCTTGGCGAAACCCTTAAATTCAAGCCGCCGGATCAGGCAGGTTGCTTCTGCGCCCAACGTCCAGTCAGCGTGCAGACCAGTGCGCAGTTCCTGAACCTTTTCAGACGTCAACGGCGCAACGCCACCTTCGCAGGGTTCGCATTTTTTATCGGCAAGGATTTTGCTGTCTGTCATGTCTTCGGCTCCCACATCTCAGGCGCTTTTCTTAGTCGGATATGTAGGTTCAAACAAGCCAAGGCTTTGCGCCTGCCGGACATCTTGCAAAAGATCACGCTCGGCCGCGCGAAACAGATCATCAACATCGTCCAGTACAAAATAGATCGGCTGATGGATGTCGATGCGATACGGCGTGCGCAAAATATCCATGACATCAAACGCGCGACGTTGCGCGATATCACTGTTGACGCTGTATTCAAGTTCTGACGGCGAAGACGCTAGACCTGATCCAAGCGCCCTAATGACACCATCCGTTTTAGTCAGTCCAAATTCAACGGTGAACCAGTATAGCCGGATCAGCCAGGCATAATCTTTCGCCCCGGCCCGCAACCCCGCCTGCCCGATGGCCTGGGAAAACCGGGCAAATCGTGGGTCGGTCAGCAGAGGAGTGTGGCCGAAAATTTCATGGAAAATATCGGGTTCTTCGATATAGTCAAAATCCTGGCGCGCCCGGATGAAAGACGCCGCCGGAAACTCGCGGTTTGCCAGCATGCCAAAGAATTCCGCAAATCCGATCAGCGCTGGCACCGGCACAACCCGCCAGCCGGTGAGATCAAGCAAGACCTCTGACACTTCACTGCATTGCGGTACGCGATCTTTGGGCAGGTCGATTTTATCAAACCCAGTCAGGAATTCTCTGGCCGAATACTTCCGAATTTGCGGCAGCTGTTCTAAATACAGATCCCGCCAAACTTCATTTTCTGACGGGCTGTAACAGATATTGCCTGACTGATCCGGTATCTTGGCTTTGTAACTACTGGTCTTACCCATATTCGGCTTCTCCTTAACTTTCTTAGAAGATTATGGCCTGTTTAGGGAATAATCTTGCCTATGATGCCAGAATATTCGTACAAATAGGGTAATAATTACTAAGTACTTTGAAAAAATAGGTAAAATTTGCCAAACCTTGATCATCACGACAGGCAATTACTGCGCCTTTTGCAGAAAAATGCTAAGATCAGTTCGCAAGATCTGGCGGAGAAGCTGGGCCTGTCTTTATCCCCAGTTTGGCGGCGCGTGCGCAAGTTGGAAAGCTCTGGGATTATTGATCGTTACGTCACCATGCTGAACCCGCGCAAGCTGGGGCTGAATACCATGGCCTATGTGCATGTTTCGCTGATGGAGCATACTGAAGAAGCCATAGCGGCGTTTGACCGCTTTGTCGCCGAACAAGATCAGGTAATTGAATGCAGCTCTGTGACCGGCGCAGATGATTATTTGCTGAAAGTGGTGGCCAAAGATCCGGAAGGTTTAGAGACGTTTCTAATGCAAAAGATGCTGCGGCTAGGGATCGTGCGGTCATCCACCACGCATTTTGTGCTGCGGCAAAAGAAATATAGTACGGAATTGCCGTTGGGGCTGGCGTAACTCCTACTTAGGATCGGCCCTGAAAAAAGCAAACAATCTATCAATGCCAAGGCCCGCAAATGGCAATAGCAGAAGCAGGCCAATAAAAACCACCCGATCGCCTTGCCAATATACCAGCGGGGCAGTCACGACGATTGATGGACCGATAAAACCGGCGGGCCAAGAACGAAACCTGGATTTTCGAAAGTACACAGCCAAACCAAAAATGGCAGGAAATATGAGCGCCGCAAATATTTTGTTAAGTACACCGCTGACGGTTTTTAAAAAGTCGCGCGGTGGTCCTTTCGCCATGGCGTTGTCCCTGTTGGTAAATCCTGACGATTCACCTAAATGGTGCGACCAAAGTATCGTGGCCCAAGTTTTAAATGCAGCACTAGGATGGCGGATGACAAAACCTATCTGATCGCGCAAATCCGGGCGCATTTCGCGGGCGGCCACGGCTATATCGCTTCGGTATGAAACAAAGCCCCCAGTTTGCACCCTGCCGGCAACCGCCGGATAGAAACGTTTCTGGAAGTTGGAACTACCAGCGTTGGAAATCTGAGCTTTTCCATCCTTGATGTGTGTTGCCAGCAACTGCGGTAAAACCAGAGCCAGCATCAGAATGGACACAATTATAGAAGTTCTGTTTAGTCTTAGAACCATCACCGACGACAAAACTGCGACAGGTAAGAATGCCGGTTTTACCATTGCAGCCAATACCAAGAATAGCACACCCCAAGCTCGGTTGGGCCCTGCAACAAATGCCAATAGCGCCGCCGCTGCCAGTGTGAATCCCAAGGCTTCTGTCATCATACTGGCCGGGGAAACCAATAGCGAAACAGACAATAAGGCCAAGGGTGAAATCCAGACCTTTCCGGTTAGTATTCTTTCGGATTTCAACAGACAATACACTCCAATAGAAATTGCAAGGGTTTGTGAAATAACGAAAAGCACCGGTGAATAAAGCACCATTGCGGTTGCGATGAACGGATAAAAATAACCGCGCAATGCCAAGCGGCCACCGGGCAATTCATCGCCTAACCAAATTGCTGTGCCTAATGAATTGTACGACTCACTATCGTAAAGCGCGCCTGTCACCGGGGATGATGCAAGTATTTCACCATACAGATAGGCGCATAGTCCTATAGAAAAAAGGAAAACAAGTGCACTAATTATAATGTCAGTTTTTGACGAGGTCATGCACTTCCTTAACACGCGCACAGCAAAATTGACCACGATACGCAAAAGGCGGACCCAAACGGACCCGCCTTTTACAATGTTATTGAATATCTTGTCTTTAATTTCCAGTTGCGGAATCAATCCCTATAGTAACACCCGGACCCATGGTTGAGCTGATTGTGATGCTCTTCATATAGGTTCCCTTGGCGCCGGAGGGGCGCAATTTCTGGACGGCTGTCACAAAGGCCCGCACGTTTTCAACCAACTTAGCTTCATCAAACGAGGCTTTGCCAACACCTGCTTGCACGACACCAGCTTTTTCAGCTTTGAACTGAACTTCGCCACCTTTGGCAGCTTTGACTGCGGCTGCAACATCCATGGTGACCGTGCCCACTTTGGGGTTAGGCATCAGGTTGCGCGGGCCAAGAACTTTACCCAGACGACCAACAACCGGCATCATGTCAGGGGTCGCGATACAGCGATCAAAGTCGATCTTGCCGCCCTGAACGATTTCCATCAAATCCTCGGCACCGACGATGTCAGCCCCGGCTTTCTTGGCTTCGTCGGCTTTTGCGTCACGTGCAAACACAGCCACGCGAACGGTTTTGCCGGTGCCGTTTGGCAGGGCAACAACACCGCGGACCATTTGGTCGGCGTGGCGCGGGTCAATGCCCAGATTAACGGCGATATCGACAGTTTCATCAAACTTAGTTTTGGCGTTGCCCTTAACCAGAGCGACGGCTTCTTCTACTGTTACGTTACGCTTATCAGCAAAAGCCGCACGGGCAGCGGTTGTTCTTTTTCCATACTTAGCCATGACTTATCCTTTCACCTCGATGCCCATCGAACGGGCAGAGCCCATGATGATTTTCATTGCAGCGTCGATATCGTTGGCGTTCAGGTCTTTCATCTTTTCGTTGGCGATTTCTTTGACTTGCTTGAGGGACACGGTGCCAACTGTTTCACGACCCGGCAACGCCGCACCAGATTTCAGTTTGGCGGCTTTGCGAAGGAAATAGGACGCAGGTGGCGTCTTGATATCCATCGAAAACGACTTGTCCTGATAGTAGGTAATCACGGTCGGACAAGGCGCGCCCGGTTCCAGATCCTGCGTCTTAGCGTTGAACGCCTTACAGAATTCCATGATGTTAATGCCGCGCTGACCCAATGCTGGACCTACGGGCGGGGATGGGTTTGCTTGTCCGGCTGGGACCTGCAATTTCATCGTACCGGCGAGTTTTTTGGCCATGTGACCGTCTCCTATTCACCTCGGCGTCACATCGCGATGCGCACCGTCTTCAGTTAAGTGGTCCAGCCGGTCACGCGCGCGCGCCGATACCTCCCACGGTTATGTCCAGTGCAGATGTGGCTGCAACGGAAGTGGGTGAAATAGGCCGGGTTGGGGCGTTTGGCAAGGGGGTTTGTTGGGGGGACAAGTAACGACACACCTGATCCCCTGTCTCCCCCATCGCCCGAAATCAAGGCACGCAGTGCGGCCGGGCAGCGCTCAACCGCACCCAAGGGCGGGCGCTTTTGCGACATTGGCGCTTCTAGGCAAGCTCAGGTGTACCGGCACAATAAAGGGACACCCACGACCGTCGCATATGCCCACCCGCGGTCGGGCGATGCCCTAGTGTCGTGGGGAAGTCGGAAGGTCAGCTTAGAGCCCGTTTTAGAACACTTCTGCGTTCCTAAAAAAGCCTTCAGCGCCATCATATCACAAGGTCGTTTCCGTCCAAAGATTGCTGGAACGCTTCCTTTGGCAACAGTCGAAAATGGGTCCCGGTCATTTTCGCAGTCAGAATTCGGTCGCACCGAAATGTGCGCGGCGCACCCCGCAGATGATCAAGCGCGATCACATACCAAACCGGATATTTCAACAAAAGGTAGTGGGGTTCGATCTGCCGTTCGGACATTTCACCGCCTTCATTTTGGTATCGTATCGCCAGCGTTTCCTGATCAACGAATGCCTGATGCAGGGCCCGCACAACACGTTTGGGCGGGGCAGTGACGGTCGTTTGGACATAGGTTGATGCCGTGACACCAATCTGTATGCGAGATTTCAAGCGGTTCACCTTGTGACGTTTCTCAGGTGAAAATGATGCCACCAACTGTCGCCTAACCGACCCCAGGCTGGCCAAAAACATGGGCGAATTCATTTGCTCCGCCACCGCGATGCTAATCAGAAGATCAACTGCCTCGGGATAAGCCAGGTTCATGCGGCCGACGCCCCAATTGCGGTCAAGCCGCACGCCTCCACCACGGCCACGGTCGGCGTCGATGGGCAGGCCCTGCTCGCGCATAAGCACCAGATCCCGTGCAATCGTTCGTTCACTGACACCATGCTGAAGCGCCAGATCTTTTACCGTGCACAGTCCTTCCTGCTTTAGCTGAACTGCAAGCAATTCCATCCGCCTAAGCCTGCCGATTGAATTTGTGCGCACCATCAAACAAATAGGACATAAAATGTCTTATTTGTCCATATGGGTAGCATGACACACATTCACGCAACTTTAGCGCCTAGGAAATCAAACTATGAAAATGAACTATTTCGTTGTTGGAACAAACAACCTGGAAGCTTCGACCAAATTCTATGATTCACTTTTCGAACTTACAGAAGTTAATCGAGTTCCATCAACTGAAAGAATGACCTACTGGCTGGGCGAAGATTTTGCGTTTGCTGTCGCCATACCTTTTGATGAAAAACCCGCAACCAATGGAAATGGAACAATGGTTGGTTTTTGCGTTGGTTCTGCCGAAGACGTAAAACGGTTCCACAAAAAGGCGATTGAATTGGGCGGCACCTGTGAGGGTGAGCCAAATCAAAAGGGGCCTCGTTTTTCAGGGTATGTGAGGGATTTGGACAAGAATAAAATATGCATTCATGACTAAGGCGCTTAACAGCCGCAGGCATCACTAAAACTGTCCATCCGGCGGATTGTCGAATGGGCAGATAGTCTGCGCGACGTTGGGGGGGGTGCCGTTTCTTTTGCTAAGTTTCGTCCAATTGAACGCCTAAGCCTAAATCGACGTCAATGCTTTTCCTTCAAACAAAGCCGCAGCCTGCTTGATTTCACGCTGCATATGTTCGCGAAACAGTGTCACACGTTTAGTGTTGCGCAGATCACGGTGATACAGCAACCAAAGCCCCAGCTCATGTTGCTTTTCAGGTTCGCGAAATCTTGCCAGATCGGGGTCGCTATCGCCTAGAAAACAAGGCAGAAACCCAACGCCTAACCCTTCTTTCAATGCCGCAAGAGTCAACGATGTTTCATCAACGTAAAACTCGTGTTCGGCCTGCGGCCAGGCCTGTTTGGTCCAGGTTCGGTGATAATCACAGCAATCGACACCAATCCATTTTTCCGCAGCTTGCCCGGACTGTACCGCCGTGCAGTATTCGCGCGACCCATAAACAGCCGAAGCCACAGTCGTCAGGCGCGTACCGATCAGGGTATCCTGTGGTTTGTTGGTTTGGCGGATCGCGATGTCGGCTTCCCGTTCGGAAAGCCGCACCGAGTTATTGGTGACCTGAACGTTCAATTCTATCTTTGGGTAAGCAGTGCTGAAGCGCGCGAAATACGGCATCAGCACTGTGGACGCCATGTTTGCGATTGCAGTGACCCGCAATTCGCCTGCGATGTCCCCTGCCTGCCCGCTGACCGCGCCCTCAAATGACAGCAATTCGTTTTCGATACGACATGCAGATTGCTTTAGTTCCTCGCCTGCTTCGGTCAGCACATAACCGGACGCTTTGCGTTCCACTAAAGGTGCGGCCAGTTTTTCCTCCAACGCACGAATGCGGCGCGAAACGGTGGAATGCTGCACACCCAATCGCTTGGCCGCACTGCTGAAAGAACCCTCGCGGGCCACTGCCAGGAATATTCGTGCGTCATCCCATTGCATCGGAATTCCCCCGCCATGTGCATTTTTGCAAAACCGTTGTCGATTTTTTCAGAATTCCCAAAAATGTTACCCGGTGCGAACATTTTGGCAAGGAAAATCAATTTCGATATCTCAACCAAACCGGGAGAATACAATGTCCGTCCAGCACATTCAGAACTCAGTTAACGATGTTATCGCTTACTTGACCGAAAACCCGCAGGACGCGCTAAGTACCAGTCCGCCGGTTACTGCGGTTATGGAAAAAGGCCTGCGGTGCCGGGCCACCGGAGAGGCGGGCCAATCAGTCGTTACCGATATGCCCCAAGCCGTCGGCGGCGGTGGCACCGCGCCATCACCGGGTTGGCTGGCACGGGCAGCGATTGCAACCTGCGACGCCACCCGAATTGCGTTGCGTGCGGCGGAATTGGGGATCGGCCTGGACACGCTGGAAGTCGCGATGGACAGCGTTGACGACGACCGCGGCCTTTTCGGCATAGATAAATCAGTTCGCGCCGGTTCTTTAAGCATCCGAACCCGGGTGACAATTGGCGCCAAAGGCGTGAACGAAAAAACCCTGCGCGAGATTGTTGATTACGCGGTAATCCATTCGCCGGTGGCTGACAGCTGCCGCGGCGAAACACCATCAACGGTAGACATAACAATAGTCTGATCACCCCTTTCGTCTTTTGAAAGGAACGACTGAACCCGTAATTCACGGGGCCAATAAGGCTTGGCTTTTGCAATTCGAATAACAAAAAGGAAAATCTATAATGACCGATTCTTTGTACAAACGATTGGGCGGCTATGACGGGCTTGCCATGTTCTCAACATCTGTCGTGGGCCTGGCCCGAAAAGACAATCTTTTGGGCCGGTTCTGGAAAAATCGCGGCGAAGATCGCAACGCCCGCGAATTACAACTTTTGATCGATTTTTTCGTCAGGGAAACCGGCGGCCAAATGTACTACATAGGTCGTGACATGGCCCTTACCCATGCGGGTATGGGAATTACCGAAGCCGACTGGTCCCGGTTCATTGAAATCGTGGTCAGCGTTGCCGGTGACATGGGCGTGGGTGAAAAAGAAGGTGGTGAAGTGATGGGCTTTCTGGAAAGCCTTAAGGCAGATATTGTGACCGCATAGTTTTTGCCTAGGGCACCTAATGCCTTTCATCCTGCTTTGGCCTTAATACACAGAAATGGACCTAAAATGAGCGAAGAATTTGAACCCTGCGAAGGCGGCTGCACCTGCGGTCAGGTACGATACAAAGTCGTGGCCACCCCGCTTATCGTACACGCCTGCCACTGCCGTTGGTGCCAGCGGCAAACCGGGGCATCACACGCGCTGAACGCATTATTTGAGGCGGAATTGATTGAGGTGACGGCCGGTGAGTTGGAAAATATCAATGTTCCCTCGCCAGCGGGTAAGGGCCAGACCATCGCCAGATGCCCCAACTGCCGTATCGCAATCTGGAGCAACTACTATTTGGGTGGCATGCGGGAACGCGTGCGTTTCCTAAGGGTAGGAACATTGGACAACCCGGACCTGATGCCACCGGACGTTCATATTTATACATCCACCAAAATGCCATGGTTTGTTATTCCGCCAGATGACTACGCCGTGGAAGAATTCTACGACCTAGGCACGACGTGGTCCAAAAAGAGCCAGGAACGATGGAAAAAAGCGACCAAATGAAGACGGTATGCACATTTCTATAGTTTTCCACAAACTCAACAAAACCAACACCTTAACCCCATGTTCGCGCGCGAACAAATGGCGCCAGTACGCTACCCCTGCTTGGTAACCTGCGTATATTCCAGCTCAACCGGTGTTGCCCGGCCAAAGATTGACACCGACACCTTCAGGCGCTGGTTTTCGTCGTCCACGTCTTCAACCATGCCATCAAAGCCTTCAAACGGCCCGTCAGTCACCGCAACCTTTTCGCCCACGTCAAAGTGGATCAGGTTGCGCGGTGCTTCTTGGCCTTCTTCAACGCGGTTCAGCAGCGCGTTCACTTCGGCGTCGCGCATCGGGATAGGTTTGCCCATCTGGCCCAGAAAGCCAGTGACCCGGTTGATGCCGTTGATCAGGTGATAGCCCTGATCGGTCATCTCCATGCGCACCAGCACATACCCCGGCATAAAACGACGCTCGGCGGTAACTTTTTTGTTGCGGCGAATTTCGATGACTTCTTCGGTTGGCACCAGAACTTCTTCGATGTCGCCCTCAAGCCCGGCTTCCACAGCTGCAACCTTGATCTGCTCGGCGATTTTCTTTTCGTAGTTCGAGAGAACGCTCACCGAATACCACCGTTTTGCCATCTGTAATCGCCTTTATTTTGCGTCGGGCCATTGCCCGGATAATCCATTTTCCGAACAAATTTTGATTGTTAGTCGAATCAAATCAAAGAATGTCAGGAATTGATGCCGGGGTTACAGGTGATGGGGGGTGATTTCAAGCCCAGCGGGTAATCTCAATGGGGGTTTATTCAATCTCTTGACGGTTAGGCGTCACATTGTCGGCAAAATTTCCAAAGATAGTTAACGTACAGTTCTAAATGGATTTCCAAATGCGGTCTCTTTCCACAATTCTAACGTTCATTATTGGCGCTCTTTTTGGTGGCGTCGTGGTTGGGGTTGTTACTAATCCCAAACTTGCAATCCTAAGCAAAGCAGAAGCAGTATTTGCGCAAATTTTCGAGGGCAAGAATACTGGCATTTCAGCGCCTGAACAAATCCGGAAACTTACTCAAAAAATGGATTTTGACGCCGTTGAAGAAATTCTTAGCCAAGCGCATAAAGCCTCATTAATCGGTGAAATCACTTACGATGAATTGCGTGAGATGTTTCGCGTTTTCCAATCTACAGCGCCAAAAATGCAAGAATTTGTTGAGGCCTGGGTCGATGAAGCTCGGGATTCCCCTTATGCATTGAGCGCACTTACCTGGAACCTGTATACAGCCGGCTGGCATATGCGAGGGGAACTTTCACCACAGTTTTCGTACATGGAAGGTAGGCTAAGATTTATCAATCTGCATGAACGCGCAACCCGTTTGGCTAGGCGCGCCTACGAGATCGCCCCCAATCTTGTACCCGCCAGTGATGCGATGCTCAGGTTGACGCTGACAAATGGTTCAAACTCTACCACGCCACCCAGTGGCGCTGCTCAGCAGGTTAGGATACTGGAAAAAGTCATGGCGCTGACGCCAAACCGGGGCAGTCTGGTGCGCGCGCTATCAATTACCCAACCCAATTGGGGTGGAAATTTCGAAGGCGCTGTATTGATTTGTTCAAAATTCGCTGATCTGGTGACAGATGTTGACGACTACAGCACCGATATATGTCTAGTCGATGCCGCCTTTACCTATAAACATGGCGCGGTCAGTCAAGGACCGAGCGCGCGAGGCACTTAATGGCAATGACGCTGGATACCTTGATTACGCGCGCCGCCAAGACTGGGAGCCAGGAATTTCAAGGCGTCAGGATCAGGAAATTCTTGATTATTTAGAAGGCGAAGGAAGTACTGACTATAAAATGGCGCGAACCTATGACCGCAGTGTTTCTGACCGTCAGGGCACGCCATCCGTTGCCAGAGGTCGTTTACGCGGCATTCATTGCCCAAACACGCGATCAACTAAGCACTGATCCCTACAATCCGGAACTGATAAAAACCCTGACAGAACCCCCGTTTGGCGCACTACCGGGAGATTACGAAGACAGCCATGATGAAGATTTCAAGCTTGCGAAACTTGCCCTTATTGCAGCGCCCTATGACGCCGAGGTCTGGAACAACATCGCCCTAGTTTCCCATAGTTCTACCCACCCAACAAATGCAGAGGAAATTCCATATTTTGAAAATGCGATGATTTTCGCCAACTACAAGCCTGCGTACTTTTTTGAATATTTGTCCGCGAAACGCGCCGACCATGCTGCCATCTATGATGGTGCAAACAATGCGAACCTGACCGAACAACAGTTGGCATCCGTCGACGAAGCAGTCACCTGCCCGCTTATACGACTGGTTCGATCCAAGGAAATGAATGTGCTTGGCTGTGCAGAATGACGACCCATACTACTATACAACAGCCTGCGAATGGGACCCGGTAAATGATGGGTTTTTGGATGAACTGATTTCCCAGGCAGAGAGCAGAAATGCCTGTGACTTTGAAATTAGTTCAGAAACGATGGACCTATTTGTGATGGAGCCATCTGAAACCGACTTTACATTGCCGGCCCCATTGTTACCGTAGCCAACTGGTTGAAGCCCTACCCAAACATCCCCAACACACTCTGCAGGCCGGTGCGGATAATCAAATCAACAATAAAGAAAAATATCGCCGTCAAGGTGGCCATCACAAAAACCATACCGGTGGTCAGCAAAACTTCCCGCCGACCGGGCCAGACAACTTTGGACACTTCAGCACGGACCTGCTGAATGAACTGAAGGGGGTTAATTGTTCTGGCCATTTGCGATTTCCGGTTCGGTTAAGATATTGCGCAGATACGGTGTTTGGCGCTTGGTTTCAAGCCCAAGGACCGGTTCAGCCGCTTATTTACCCGGTCCCCACAGTATGACCAAGGTCAGTTTTATTATTCAAGGCAGATTTGGTCCTGGCAGGGGTTGGGGGACTCGAACCCACGACCCTCGGTTTTGGAGACCGATGCTCTACCAACTGAGCTAAACCCCTAGGACCGGGGTTGCGAATAGCCGCAAATTCCAATGCTTGCAAGGCTTTCTCTTGCACCGGCGCGGGCTTCACGCTTAATAGGCAACAATTCCCATTTGCCAATTGGATATGTCTTTGAGCTTTGCAAAAACCAAAATCAGTGCTTCGTTTTTTGAAACTCTTGGGGCAATATTTCTGAGCAAATATATCTGGTTTTGCAAAGTAACAACGCGCTGGACTTTTCGCGGTGTAACAGAAATACAAGATGCCCTGCAACAAGGGCCGGTTATACTAGTTCTTTGGCACAGTCGAACAGTCATGGGCCCGCCCCATTGGCCAGATCGCAACGCCAAAGCAACCACCTTATTTGTCACCAACCGGGACGGTCGCATTGCAGCTGGGATACAGGCGCGTTTTGGCTTTTATCCCTTTGGTATGTCACCGGATGTGTCAAATTTTTCAGCATCCCGCCAGGTTCTGAAACGCATGCACAACGGCCTCAGTCTTATCTTAACCGCTGATGGCCCAAAAGGGCCGGCGCGAATACTACAGGATGCGCCGCTGGAATGGATAAAATCCACAAATTGCCCGGTATTTGTCTATTCAAATTCACTGCGCCGTCAAAAACGGCTGCCAGGTTGGGACAAACTACTATTCCCCTTTCCATTCAACAAAGGTAGCTGCGTTTTCCACAAATGGTCTGATGATATTCCCCGGCGTCCAACTGACAAAGAATGGGCCGCTGGACGACTGTCATTATCTCAGGCCTTGGATCACGCGCTGCAAGAAGCCGATCGCCTCGCGGGGGTTTCCCCCGGACCCTAGATCAGCGCTAATGCCATTTTGAAGCACCCGACCAGTCCAATCAAATAGCTGATTGTACGCAGCCACGGCACGCCCGTCACATAAAGAACCATGAAGGCAACACGGGCAAATACAAACATCTGCGCGCCCAATATCGCTTGCCCCATATCCACATTTTCAACCACCAGTGCCAGCACCCCGAGGGTTAGGAAAAAGGGTAGATTTTCATGCATATTTGCCAGGGAACGCCGCGCCCTCGCCACCCAAACACTGGGTTCAGGATCATCATCACGCGAACCCACATGGCTGGTCAGGGTTTCAGATTGCGTAAAATAAATTATTGCTGGCAAAAGTACATTTGCCAGAAAAACGCCCAGTCCTGCCAGTATCCAAAATAACATCTCGGTCTCCTGTTTCCAAAACTTCGCGTAGAAGCTAGCCTTTGCCAAGTGGGTTCACAACTACTGTGGACGCTTAAGTGTAGAAATGTAGTCCTGGACAGATCGGAGCGTAGGGATGTTGCGAATTGTTTTGTTCCTGACCCTAGCATTGGGCGCGCTAAGCGGCCCGGTAATGGCACAGGACCGTGCAGCAATAGAAAGTCAATATCGGGATTGGTTGGAAACGTTTGTAAGACCGCAGGCCGAAGCAAAAGGCGTTTCCCGTAAAATCTTTGAAGCGGCCTTTTCCGGGGTAACACTTAATTGGGATCTGTCAGGTCTGGTATTTCCGGGAATGGAGCCTGAACCACCGGTCCAGCAAAGTCAGGCGGAATTCAGGGCACCCGCGAGATACTTCAAACCTTCTGCACTGGCAGGAACAGCCGCGATTGGTCGCAAGGTGGCGGCGCAACACAACAACACGTTAGCGGCAGTTGAAAAAGCGTCTGGCGTGCCGGGGCGCATCGTTTTAGCCATTTGGGCGCGGGAAAGCGGCTATGGCCGGGTGCCGATAACCTATAACGCTTTTCAGGTGCTTGGCAGCCGCGCCTATGCCAGCACCGGGGATTATTTGACCAATGAGCTGATTGCCGCTTTGGAAATTGCGCAGGCCGGACATGTGCCAGTGAATGCCATGAAAAGCAGCTGGGCCGGGGCGTTGGGTCAGCCGCAATTCATGCCCGCCAGTTATTTGGCCTACGCTGCCGATGGTGATGGCGACGGACGTGCAGATATCTGGGGCTCTGACGCGGATACCATGGCGTCAATTGCAAACTTTTTGGCTGTGCATGAGTGGGACGCGGCGCGCGATTGGGGCTTTGAAGTGCAGGTGCCAGACACGATATCTTGCACATTGGAAGGTCCAGATCAGGGCCGCCCCGTTGCTGCCTGGGAGGCAATGGGGATCAAGCGTCTGTCAGGCAAAAGCTTTCCACAAGCCGAACAAAAGGGCGAGAGCTTTCTGTTAATGCCCGCCGGTCGGCTGGGGCCAGCCTTTATCGTCACGCCTAATTTCTATGTCCTGAAACGCTATAATCGCAGCGACTTGTATGCGCTTTACGTTGGAAATCTGGGAGATCGCATCCAATACGGCATGGGTGATTTTTTGGCTGGTTGGGACGGACTGGACAAGATATTTCGCTCAGATATTTCAGAAATTCAACGAGGACTGGAAAGCCTGGGCCATGATGTTGGCGGTGCCGACGGTCTACCTGGCTTCAAAACCCGTCGTGCGGTCGGGCGCTGGCAGGAAGCCACGAACCGCACCGCCACCTGTTTTCCTGAGGCGTCGATGCGGGATGCCTTGGCAGAATGAAGCTTGGCCCGGGTTACGCTGGCGTCACGAGAACTAAGATGTTGCCCCCTAGTTGGTATCGCCAAAATGTCGGACATTCATCCCAAGTTTAGACTTTCTGCATAGCCGAAACAAAAGCTAACTTGGTCACACGATTCAATTCGTTCGGATCGTATATGCTATCGCCTCAATTGCTGCCTTTAACGGTTTAGCCAAATTGGGTTCGACCATGCCCGCTTTCCAGCGCCATCGATTACCGTAATGCGAAGCCATGGGGAGTTTCCCAGGCGCTCCAACGAAATTTTTTCCACCGTCATCGACGTGCCGTGCAAGGTTGCAGTTGACGGGCAGTCGCCTTGCACGATGATGGTTACGGCCGGGGAGCAACTAACTTCAACACTGTCATTGCCAATACGAATGTCATGCAATTCTGGCCCTGTACTTGCATAAAACTCACCAGCTTTCAGGGCATCAAGCAAAACGTCTGGTGAGTTTTCTGTCCCTTTAACCATGACCCAGCCACCAAAATGGTCAGGCGTGTTGAAATGGGCATCATCAGTGGCGATCATGTTCAGTTTACGCCCTTCGTTTAGCAAGTGTTCAAGTGTCAGAAAGCCTTCACCACGATCGTTGTCGACAACGCAACCATGATTGTAAATTTCCACAGCATGGGCGGCGGTCAACGTTCTGGCATCGGACTGGCTAAGACCTGACCAATGGGGGTGAGCAATGGCTACAAATGCCCCCACATCGCGCGCCCTTTGGGCAATATCAGCGGCGGATTCTGATCCTTTGATCGGGCGAAAATTCGGTGCATTAGGCGGGGTAAAATCTGTAGGAAGACCAACCGCAACGATATGCCACAAATGTCCATTTTCCATGGTACCTGTATGCAGCTCCGCACCCAGAATTGTGGTAAATTGTTCGTTGCGAAACGCCGTAGTATCACTGATCGGATAGTCAAACAGCCCGACGAAATGATCAGTCAGGGCGACAAAATCATAGCCCTCTGCCTGGTACCTATTGCAAACCTCTTGCGGGCTTAGAATGCCGTCTGAATTGGTTGAATGGGTGTGTAAATTCCCGCGATAAAACTTGCCCGCGGCGGTGAAAAAGCTGGTTGGCATAGCGTATCTTCAATTGGATTTGGACAACGGATTACAAAATCTGGCTTAAAAATTTTTGCGTTCGCTCATGTTCCGGGTTGCCAAAAAACTTCTCGGGGTTGTTGCGTTCCACAATGTCGCCTTCATCCATAAATATCACTTCATCAGCGATTGTTTTGGCGAAACCCATTTCATGGGTAACAACAATCATGGTCATGCCAGTGTCTGCCAGATCAACCATGGTGTCCAATACTTCCTTGATCATTTCAGGGTCCAGCGCCGATGTGGGTTCGTCAAACAGCATGATCTTCGGGCTCATGCAAAGTGATCGCGCTATCGCTACCCGTTGCTGCTGACCCCCAGACATCTGACCGGGGTATTTGTCAGCCTGTTCCGGGATTTTGACCCGTTCCAGATACATCATCGCAGTTTCGATGGCTTCAGCCTTACCCATCTTACGCACCCAGACCGGACCAAGGGTCAGGTTTTCCAGGATTGTCAGGTGCGGGAACAGGTTAAAGTTCTGGAAAACCATGCCAACCTCGGTACGGATGTGATCGAGGTTCTTCAAGTTTTTGCCCAGCAGGATACCATCAACGATGATTTCGCCTTCCTGATGTTCCTCCAGCGCATTGATGCAGCGAATTAGTGTCGATTTACCGGACCCGGAAGGGCCGCAAACCACAATTCGTTCACCCTTGTGGACTGTCAGATCAATGTCCTTAAGAACATGGAATGAGCCATACCATTTGTTCATCCGGTTGATTTCAATCATCACCTCGCTAGATGCGGCTGAGGCGAGTTGGGCTGTCGATTGTGCAGTGCTCATCGTGTTTTTCCCTCGTTGCAGGTCAATGCGAATTGCCAGCGGACAGTTTCACTTCCAGATGCCGGCTGTATTTTGACATTGAAAAGCAGATAATAAAGAACAGGATCGCGCCAAAGATCAGCGGTTCCTTATGCAGACCAAGCCAAGGCACGTCTTTGCTGATTGAACGTAGCATCCCCAATAAATCAAACAGTCCAATGATCGACACCAGTGTTGTGTCTTTCAGCAAGCCAATGATGTTGCCGACAATGTTTGGGATCATGTGCTTTAGTGCCTGTGGCATGATGATCAGGCCCATGGTGCCCCAATATCCAAGGCCAATGGTGTGCGCCCCTTCAAACTGACCTTTGGGGATAGCTTGCAACCCGGCGCGTACAATTTCGGCCATGTAGCAGGCATTAAACAACACCACCGCGATAATTACCTGTACCAGTTTGTTCAGCACGAACCCCTCTGGCATGAAAAGCGGGAACATGGTTGTGGCCATGAACAGCACAGTGATCAGCGGCACTGATCGAAACACTTCGATGAAACCGGTACTTAACACCCGAACCACCGGCAGCTTGCTGCGCCTACCCAGCGCCAAAAGAATGCCTCCGGGCAAAGAGGACGCCATGCCAATACCCGAAATCACCAAGGTTAGGAACAGGCCACCCCATTTAGTCCAGCTAATGCCTTCAAGCGCCCAGCCCGTCTGCCAGACGAAGACAACAGCAAACATTATCGCGACTATCAGCAACAGAATATTACGCTGAGATTTGTCAGGCGCGGTCGTCTTGCCAAGCGCCGAGATCACAAACACACCCAGGCTTTGGTTCTTCAACTGGCTGGTCAGAGTATTTGCCATGTTGACGATAAACGCGACAATAGCACCAGAGATCATAAACTGCATAAACAAGCCCTTGCCGCCGCCCGCGAAGAGGTAACCAGCGATGAACGGGTAGAAAACTACCACGCTCGCGCCGACAAGGACTTTCCCTTTAACACGGCTTAACCAAAGCGGTGCCATCCAGAGAACGAGCAATAGCCCGCCAAAATTGATCCGCCAGATTTCTTCGCGCGGATAACGACCGTAAAAAATGTTATCAAGCCAATCGATCACCCCGGCCCAGCAAGCGCCGGTTAGACTGTTATCATAGCAGGCGCGCCGGTTTTCTGCGACGAATGTTGCGTCTGCTATGCCCCAGCCAAGCGTGCCCTTGATCGTGATATAGATGATGTAAAGCGTGAAAAGTGTCAGCGCAGTATTAAACGCCGAACTGAACAGATTTTTCTGCAACCAGCCAAGCACCGAAGTTTCTGATATCGGCGCTGAACGTGCGGGGGTTTTTTGTGCAGTTACAATGGCCATTTTAACGCTCCACCAGTTGAACGCGTTTGTTGTAGATGTTCAGGAAGAACGAAATTGTCAGACTGATGAACATATAAAACGCCATAGTCATTCCGACCATTTCCACTGCATACCCGGCCTGATTAAGGGCAGTTTGCATGAACAGTGAAACAATGTCGGAATAGCCTATAGCAATGGCCAGAGACGAGTTTTTGACGGTGTTCATCCAGTTGCTAATCATTGGTGGTACAATCGCGGGCATGGCTTGTGGGATAATCACCAGTGACATCACCCGGCCAGACGGAAGCCCGATGGACATTGCCGCATCGCTTTGGCCTCGATTGACTGACAGGATGCCGGCGCGTACCGATTCCGCAATGTGGGCGGCGTGATAAATTGACAGTGAAACAAGCAGGGCCAAGAATGCTGGCGGAACACTTGTGCCGCCAACAAAATTGAAACCCTTCAGCTCAGGGACGTTCCATTCCAGTGGCATGCCCGTAATGAAAAACACAGCCAATGGCAGTAGAACGATAGCTGCAAGTGACGGCAACAGTGTTCTGGTCTGGGTGCCATCGGCTTCCTGTAATTTTTTAGCACGACGGCGAAAAATTATCACACCAATAACGGCAATGGCAAATGTCAGAAGTGTCATCCAGAAAAGCCCGCCCGGTATTGGGGTGGCGAAATACAATCCACGATTGTTAAGCAGTACCCGCCCGGTGCCAAATGACAGGTCGATTGTTTTCTTAACAACCGGTAACAGGCTGAATACACCAATGAACCAGAACACGATCTGAATCAACAAAGGTACATTGCGGAAAATTTCAACATAGATCAGCGCAACTTTGGAAACCAACCAGTTGTTGGAAAGTCGCAGCACGCCAATAAAAAAACCAAGAATGGTACTTAAGATAATTGCAAGGAATGACACCAGCAACGTGTTTAACGCGCCGATCATGAAGATGCGGCCATAGGTGCCCACGCCAGGTTGGTATTCAATAAGTTTGAAATCAGTGTCAAACCCGGCCGAAACATTCCAAAATCCAAAACCGGTATTCATACCGCGGGCTTCAAGATTATAGGCGGTGTTACTTACCAGATACCAAACCAGCCAGCCAACAACACCGGCCGTCAGTATTTGATAGAACGCTGAACGAACGCGTTGATCTTGAAAAAAGTTGAATTCCTCTTTCGGCCGTTCGCGTACAATCGCTTTTGCGTTGGTTACATCCGCCACGTCTTCACCCCGCTGTTGTTGTTTTTGCCAAAATTTACATTGGCTTAAAACGATGGCGCCGAACCAATCAGTCCGGCGCCAAGATTATTTTAACGCATCGGCGGAGAATACATTAGACCGCCATCGGTCCACAATGCATTCAAGGAACCTTCGCGTGGGATGCCAATACCCAAGGGGCCATTGCCCATGTAGGTTTCATAGATCTCACCGTAATTACCAACGGCGCTGATGATATTGAATGCCCAGTCTGCTTCCAGCCCAAGTCCTTCATGCAGATTGCCTTCGGCGCCCAGCATCCGTAATACGTTTGGATCTTTGGACGTGGCTTTCATATCAGCAACATTAGCCTGGGTGATCCCTAGCTCTTCCGCGTTAATCAGCGCAAAAATGCTCCAACGAACGACGTCAGACCATTGGCTGTCACCGTGGCGAACCGCAGATGCCAGAGGCTCTTTGGACAGGGTTTCAGGCAAGATAATATGTTCCTCTGGTACCGGAAACGACGAAATATTTCCAGCCATGGATGACTTGTCGCCTGTCACCGCATCACAACCACCGTTCAGATATGTATCGTCACGAACGTTGTAATCTTCAAACGTCACAGCACTGATGTTCAGGTCGTTCTGACGGCTGAAATCGGTTAGGTTCAGTTCTGTTGTGGTACCAGTTGTTACACAAACCTTGGCGCCAGCCAGGTCCAATGCACTGGTGATGCCGCTATCGGCGCGCACGGTAAAACCCTGACCGTCATAAAAGTTGGTAGCCAGAAAATCGATACCCAATTGGGTGTCGCGTGTCATAGTCCAGGTTGCGGTCCGTGACAGCATGTCGCTTTCGCCATTTGCAAGTGCTGTGAAACGCGCTTGCGAACTTACTGACTGAATTTCAAGTTTGGTTTTGTCGCCAAAAATTGCAGCGGCAACAGCCTGACATACTGATACGTCAAGACCGTACCAGTCGCCGTTGGAATCCAGATTATAGTAACCAGGTGAAGGTTGACCGACCTGACAACGCAGGTGGCCCCGTTCTTTAACAATCTCCAGCGTGCTTTGCGCCGAGGCAGCAGTTGCACCAGAGACAGCCAATGCTGCCACAGTGGCAAGCGTGGCAAATTTCGGTTGGATTTTCATACAGTTTCTCCCAAATATTGTATAATTCCACTCTGGAAGCTAGGCATAGATGTGTCCAATACCGATATTAGCGAAAGCCATGCAGTAATTGCATGATTAAAGTTGCCGTTTTGAATTGGTTATTAGCTCAGGCGCATCAAAGAATACGTCGCGACTAGCTTTGCAAAAGCGCCTGCCAGAATTTTTCAACCCGGGGCTCGTTGTGTTTGGTACAACGGTAAATATTGATATCCACGAAAATATCATCCTGCGGTTCAGCCGCCCGTACCAACCGCCCGCTTTTCAGGTCGTCGGCCACATGGGCGCTGGGGATCCAAGCCAGACCAAACCCTTCAATCGCCATCGCCTTAAGGGTCGGGGAAATTGAGGATTCATAGACCGATTTGAATGTCAGATCACTATACTTGCTTTGCATATGGAACCTGATTGGCGAAGGTGTGTCTTGTATCAGTGTGTGCAGACAAGGTATTGCCCCTTGGGGGCGGTCAGGAAGCCACCAACGCGGTGCTCCATGCGCATCCGGGCTGATCACCGGAACCAGAAATTCCTCGGCAAGTTTCAAAGAACTAAAAACCGTTTCGTCCTGATAGAACTTGTTCTTCGGGTCCTCATAGCAGACAAAAAAATCCACAGCGTTGCTTTCCACCGCTGCAAAATAATCCGCTATCCTGTCATATTCCGTTTTCACGGCAAACTGGCTGGCATCCGTAAATGGTTGTAGGCTTTTCAACCAAGCCGGCAAAAAAACCTGTGCTAACGTGCTGAGCGTAGAAAACCGAATTCTTTCTTTATCCTCCCGCACCAATGTCTGAATCTCGAATTTTCCTGCGCCAGCCTGATCAACAATTTTTTGCGCCACCGGGTGAAACAAATGACCTGCCTTCGTCAATTGGGCCGGCTGAACCGAACGGTCAATCAGCTGCGC
Source organism: Paracoccaceae bacterium (assembly GCA_965224795.1). Lineage (GTDB taxonomy): Bacteria > Pseudomonadota > Alphaproteobacteria > Rhodobacterales > Rhodobacteraceae > NVTR01. The sequence goes on from CBDDAE010000001.1 coordinate 1,487,750, forward strand.
TTCCAGCCAGTTCTCAAGCGCCTGAATGCGGCGACTGAATGCTGGCTGTGAAACACAGCGTTGTTCGGCCGCCACCCGAAAATTGCCCGTAGCGCTAAGTGCCAGAAAATCTTCAAGCCATTTGAGTTCCATCGCTTTTTAGTATTCTCCGGCTTTTGTTCGCCCTACCCCAACCTAAACCATCTGTGCAAAGGCGTCTATTGATCCACTGGGCAGGGTTAGGTATCGCTTGCGCCGGTCCAATCCAGCACAACCTTTCCGCTTAACCCTGATCGCATTGCCGCAAAACCGGCCCCAAAGTCATCCGCCTTAAATCGATGTGTAATCACGGCACCGACATCCAGGCCGTTTTGCAACATGGCCAGCATTTTGTACCAAGTTTCAAATATTTCGCGCCCGTAAACGCCCTTGATAGTGATTGATTTTAAAACAATGCTTGACCAGTCCACCGCCGATTTCCCCGGCGGGATACCCAGCATGGCGATACGTCCGCCCATGACCATGGCCCCGATCATCTGGTCAAGCGCCACCTGTGATCCGCTCATTTCCAACCCAACATCAAAACCCTCGATCAGGCCAAGATCGGCGGAAACATCTTTCAAATCAGTGTTTGCAACATTTACCGCTGTAATGTCAGCAACCTGCGCTGCCAACTCTAGGCGGTGCTGATTGATGTCGGTGATCACCACGTGACGCGCGCCGATATGCTTGGCCACGGCTGCTGCCATGATGCCGATCGGCCCCGCCCCGGTGATCAGTACATCCTCGCCAATCAGATCAAACGACAGCGCAGTGTGAACCGCATTTCCCAAAGGGTCCAGAATGGCACCAATGTCGTCGCTGATCTCATCTGGCAGCGGCACCACATTGAACGCAGGCAGGCGCAGGAATTCGGCAAAGGCACCCGGTTCATTCACCCCTATGCCGCGTGTTTCCGGGTCAAGGTGGAACTTCCCGGCCCGGCTGGCGCGGCTTTTCTTTCCAATCAGGTGACCCTCGCCCGATACCCGCTGGCCGATAGTAAGGTCGGTTACATCCTTGCCTATTTCAACAATTACACCGGCAAACTCGTGACCCGTGATCAACGGCACAGGCACAGTTTTTTGTGACCACTCATCCCAGTTCCAGATATGGATGTCGGTGCCACAAATGCCGGTCTTGTTGATTTGTATCAGAACATCATCCGCACCAATTTCTGGCACCGGTTCATGTTGCATCCACAGGCCTTCGGCGGCTTTTGCCTTAACCAACGCCTTCATACTATTGGGTCGTTCCATCAGATCGCCCCCACGGATTTGCCAACCTTTGCAAATGCTGTCAGAGCAAAATCCAGATCATCACGGCTAAGGGTTGCGTTCATCTGGGTACGAATACGCGCGGCGCCCTTGGGCACCACCGGAAAGAAAAACCCGGCCACGAATACGCCTTCGTCGAACAATTGTGACGCCATTTCCTGTGCCAGTTTTGCCTCGCCCAACATCACCGGCACAATCGGATGTTCTCCGACCGGTAACTCAAATCCAAGGCGTTCCAAGCTTGCGCGCCAGTAAACCGTGTTCTCAAACAATTTTGCGCGTAAGTCGTCGCTTTCCTCGACCAATTCAAGGGCTTCCAGTCCCGCAGCCACAATCATCGGTGGCAATGAGTTGGAAAACAGATAGGGTCGCGCCCGCTGGCGCAGTAGATCAATCACCGGCTTTGGACCGGCAATATAGCCACCGATCGCGCCACCCAATGCCTTGCCAAGCGTGCCGGTCAGAATATCGACGCCATCCGCCACACCAAAATGCGACGGTGTTCCACGCCCCTGTGGCCCCATGAAACCTGTGGCATGGCAATCATCCACCATAACAATCGCCCCGAAACGCGCCGCCAGTTCAGTAATCTCGGGCAATTTTGCCAGATGGCCATCCATCGAAAACACGCCGTCCGTCGCAATCATGATAAACCGGGCGCCGGCATCCTTAGCTTCCACCAGTCGCGCCTCAAGTTCCGCCATATCGGAATTTGCGTAACGATACCGACGGGCTTTACACAAACGAATTCCGTCGATGATAGAAGCATGGTTCAACGCATCCGAAATTATGGCATCTTCGGCCGAAAGAAGCGGTTCAAAAAGACCGCCATTTGCGTCAAAACAGGCAGCGAACAGGATTGCATCATCCTTGCCAAGAAATTTCGCCAGCCGCTGTTCCAGCGCCCTGTGCTGATCCTGAGTGCCGCAAATGAACCGCACACTTGCCATACCAAATCCCTGGATTTCAAAGGCGCGGCTGGCGGCATCTTTCAATCTGCGATGGTCTGCTAAGCCAAGGTAATTGTTGGCACAAAGATTGACCACTCGGTCATAGCGCTTCCCGTCAAGTTTCGCGTCTACCCGACCGGACTGGGGCGAAACGATTTGGCGCTCACGTTTATATAGCCCGGCAGTTTCAATTTCGGTCAGTGTATTGGAAATGTGATCCAGAAACGGTTCCGCCATGGCGTGTCTCCTGTTTTCAGGTTCAGTATTCCAACTTTTCAGCCCAAGTCAATATATTAGAAAAATATCCGATATCACGGAATTATTGCGAATTGTATACGATCAGCAACGCTTTGGCCGCATGCCCGACGGCGCGAATGGCATGGTGACAATCGGCAGCATAGCGAATGGTGTCCCCTTCGCCCAAATCCGCAATTTCATCACCTGCTTCTACCGTCAACTCCCCTTGCAAAACTGTCAAATGTTCAACGCATCTGTGGCGGTGCGGGTCACTGACCAGCACACCATCCACAGCAAACAGAATTTCATAAACCTCAAGACGTCCGGCCTGATCCGGCGGACTAAGAATACGAATACGGCAACCTTCGCCCTGACTGTCGATCGTTGGCGTGCGGTTGGCACGCATGATTTCTTTGATCGAGCTGTCGGCGCGCCCATCATCCAGCAAACCGGCAAAATCAACCTGAAGCGCATTGGTCAAATTCCACAATGTTGCCACTGTAGGGCTGCTTTCGCCCCGCTCAATCTGCGACAGCATTGAACGCGAAACCCCCGACAATTTGGCCGTAGCTTCCAGGCTAAGGCCTTTGTTTTTACGGGTTTCTTTCAGCCGCTTGGCAAGGCGTTCGGCAATACTGTGATCGGGTTTCATAACCTAAACTGCAAAATGGGGTGTAAGCTGTCAATAGTTACGGATTGGAACAGAAGGCACAGGAACGCCGCCCCAATTAAGGTGCGGCGTTGTAGGGTGGGCGATGTTGCCCACCTGAATTTATCTAGCGTTTACGCAATAATTTTACTTACGACGCCCGAGCCAACAGTCCGGCCGCCTTCGCGGATGGCGAAGCGCAGTTTTTCTTCCATGGCGATCGGGGCGATCAGCTCAACATTGAACTTCAGGTTGTCCCCAGGCATCACCATTTCGGTGCCACTTGGCAGCTCAACCGTACCGGTCACATCCGTGGTTCGGAAGTAAAACTGTGGCCGGTAGTTCTTGAAGAACGGTGTGTGACGGCCGCCCTCTTCTTTGGTCAGAATGTAAACCTCAGCCTCAAACTTGGTGTGCGGCTTAACCGAACCCGGCTTGGCCAGGATCTGACCCCGCTCAACGCCTTCACGGTCAATACCGCGCAAAAGAACGCCAACATTGTCGCCCGCTTCACCGCGATCCAGCAGCTTGCGGAACATTTCAACACCGGTACAGGTGGTTTTGGACGTGTCTTTGATGCCGATGATTTCAATCTCGTCGCCAACATTAACCACACCGCGTTCAATACGGCCTGTTACAACAGTACCGCGACCAGAGATTGAGAACACATCCTCAATCGGCAGCAGGAACGGCTGATCAATCGGACGCGCAGGGGTTGGAATATATTCATCCACAGCCGCCATCAGTTTCTTGATGCTTTCTTCGCCGATCTCAGGATCGCGGCCTTCAAGCGCTGCCAGAGCCGAACCTGGAATGATTGGAATATCATCGCCTGGGTAATCGTAGCTGGACAGCAGTTCACGGATTTCCATTTCAACAAGTTCAAGCAGTTCGTCATCGTCGACCTGATCAACTTTGTTCATGTAGACAACCATGTGCGGGATGCCAACCTGGCGACCCAGCAGAATGTGCTCGCGCGTTTGTGGCATTGGGCCGTCAGCTGCGTTCACAACCAGAATAGCGCCATCCATCTGCGCGGCACCCGTGATCATGTTCTTCACATAATCGGCGTGGCCGGGGCAATCGACGTGGGCGTAGTGCCGGTTCTCAGTCTCATATTCAACATGCGCCGTAGAGATCGTGATCCCACGCGCCTTTTCCTCAGGTGCCGCGTCAATCGCGTCATAGTCCTGAAACTCACCAAAATACTTGGTGATCGCCGCCGTCAGCGTCGTCTTGCCATGGTCAACATGACCGATTGTGCCAACGTTAACGTGCGGCTTATTGCGTTCAAACTTTTCCTTAGCCATGGGGGCCTCTTAAATCAAAGGGGCCATCGCGGCCCTGTTCCTATTCGGGCGGTCGTTAAGGACAAATTAACGGAAAATCAAGCGTCAGTTGGAGGCGGTGTCATCAATTGTGGCTTCTGTTATCGCCTCAGCACCTTCCAGGGTGACAGTTTCCGCATCCAAAATATCGCTAAGTGGCGGCAAGCCAACCCATTCAGGATTTTCAAGTATCCAGTCCTGAATGGCTTTGGCCATGTTATTGGCCAGCTTGACCATCTGTTTTTCTTTTGACTGCGTTAGACCGGAACCGATAAGGGACTCACCTGAAAGGCCTTCAAAAATGGTCAGGGCCTTGGCCTCTTCGTTCACTTTTTCACCGGCCGCATCGTCCCACATATTGACAGTCACAACCAAAACGGATTTGGGCTTGAAAACCACAGGAACACCGGGCAAGGCCAACACGTAGGCATCCATTTTTATACCAATATGATAGAATTTGTCACCGTCATAGCTGCCAAAGCGTTGATCCATCGCCGTGCTAAGCGCAGCTTGCCAAGCCTCATCTGTTTGCGTGCGCGACAGCGGGCCTTTTTCGGGTTCATCTACCACAACAATATTGTGACCAAATCGAAAATCACCCATGGCAACCGGTGGTTCACTCACATCAGCAGGCAGCGAACAGCCAGCCAGTATTGCTAATGTTGCGGCGAAAAATCCGCGTCGAATATGTAATGTCATGCCCTGCCCCTTTTGTTTTGCAACAAATAGCGCGGGTAGGCAGCCAAGGCAATCAGTTGCAAATTTTTTGTAGGGCTGACCATTCGTCCGACGACAGGGATGGGCGGATACTTGCCGTTAGCTGGTTGTCTGCATCGCGCGCCGCTTTGATCCTGTCACCCAATTTCGGGTGCGCCATGAAGTGGGCCAGAATACCGCCCGTTTCTTCACCGTCTTCGAGCAGGCGTTCAAACATGTCGGCAAGTGCCGAAGGGGCAATGTTGGTTTTGCTTAGGGTTGCATGGGCAAAGCTGTCAGCCAGTGCTTCGGCCTCCTGACTATAGGTCGCATCAATCAGTCGGTTCAACAGAAAAAGCACCACCGTGCCACCAGCAAAATCGCCAAACAGCAGGCCAAGAACGCCGATAGAGCCGGCCGAACGCAGCGCGCCCCGTGCCGGATCGCGGTTGACCACATGCCCAATTTCATGGGCGAAAACACCGGCGACTTCATCCGGAGCTTTTGCGGCATCAATCAGGCCACGAAAAAATACAACACGCCCGCCGGGCAGTGCGAATGCGTTGATCAGGTCATGATCCAGCACATGCACAGTAAGGGGATAGGGCAACTCAACCTGATCGGACAAACGCGCCTGCATTTTATCCAGCGCTGCCAGACCATCGGGGTTTTCGCAGATGGTCACGGGGAACAGATCAGTCTCACTTAGGGTGGTTCGAATCTGTTCAAAGGTCACATCCCCAAGTGCTTGTTCGCCCTTGGGCGGTAGAAATTCTGCTAACTGGTTTGCCAGTAACGGCACCAGCCCAAAAATGATCAGCGCCACTGAGGCAACGGCGCCAAATGACCAAGCCGCCAGTCGGCCCCGGTTTTCAACGCTGGGACGCTTTCGCAGGTTTGGACAACGGGCTGTGATGATCCTGCGGGTTTCTTCGTCGCGGATCACAAGTCGGGATATCGGATCGCCCTTAAACGCCAGGATGAGAGTGTCGTTCGCCGCCTGATCGGGTACCCTGCGTATATCGGTAAGGCGCCAATAGTGTGATTCAGTTTCCGGCGGAGACACCACCAGAAACGCGCCGTCGCTGGTGTCCTCAATGGATATCTCTACCCGGCGCACCACAGCGCTGCTGCCGTCAAAATAGTCAGCGAAGGATTGCATTTTCGGGCTGTCGCCGCCCACATGGATGGTCGTGCTCATATGGCGGCCCCCACATCCAGTGCTTCGGCGAAACCTTCGGCGCTGTCCAGTTTATCGCGGTCGCGTTGGGCAAATGTGGACAGGTTGCTGGCGCCGGTAATATCCAGAGTTTCAGCGTAGTGACGGGCCAATGGCAGGGTGACCAGAACATGTTTCAGCACCCCCCATATGATGAAAATGGCGAAATAGGCAAAGGCGGAAATGGCCGTTGTCAACCAAAAAGGCAGCACGGCAAGGTCACCTAACCCGAATTCTTCGCCAAGAGTGATGCCGTAAAACGCCAGCGGTGCTATGATGGCGAAACCAAAACCGATGACGAATGCGGTTAGCACGGTGCCTACCAGACTGTAGCCAAACAGGTAGATCCACAACACCCGCCATGGCCGGGGTCGCGATTGAAAGCCAACGCCGCTGACGGTTTTGTGGTTCATCAGGATGCGAAACGCATGCACGCGGTAATGGGCAAAACCGTAATAGGCGACCAGTACACCAACGGAGATAGCCAGGCCGCCAATAATGTCTTGACCCTGCCATATCACAATGCTGCCGGCAGCCACGATTATCAGCCCGGCAAGAAACGGCAGATAGGCGCGGTACAGGATTTGCCATCGTCCGCCCTGTTCAAATCGTTCAGTGCCAAAGAACGTGCGGTCAGTTCGGTACTTTTCCAGCGCAAAAGTCATGCGGGGCCAAAGCAGGCCGGCGCTTAGAATGGTAATCGCCCAGTGGATCAGTGCGCGCCATGAATAACCCCAGGCGCCCTGCTCCATGCCAAAGCGCACGCCGCGCCAACGGGTGCGGGCCAGAATATAGCGCCTTGCCCGGTAGCGGGCGTAAAACAGGATCGGCAGAATTCCGATAAAGGACAGGGCATAGGCCCACAGGTTGTTGTTCATGATCGAAAACGACAGGAACATCAGCAGCAGATTTACGATGCCGATATAGAAGGCCAGAAACGTCACCGCGATCAGAAATCCCAGCAATTTTTCCAGCGGCTCGCCGACATATTCAAGCGGCTGGCCACCCGGGCGAATGGCTGACCAGTAGTAGCGGCGCAGCCGGGTTTTCATCCAGAAACGGTAGAAACCTATCGTGAGGACCGTCAGGATTGAGGACCAGAGCGCCAGCTTTAACAGCGCGCCCCGCTTGCCAGCATAGTCTGTGCGAAGTGTACTGGCGGCCATCAGGTAAACCTGTTGTTGCGCGGGAAACCATAGGGTGGGCGCTTGCCGGCACCGGCGCGTTTACCCAGCCAGTCGGACAGGTCATCCTCGTGCCGGGTTTTGTCGCCGCCCATGGGCCAGCTTAGGCCGGTGTCCCAGTTGAATGTGGTGATGTCGGATAGGCCACCGTCAAGATCCAGCGTGCCCTGGGCAGATCGGGCAGATTTGTATTTCTGGATACGCACACCCTTGCCCCGGCCCATTTCCGGCAGATCGGCGATTGGGAACACCAGGAATTTGCCGTTTTTGCTGACCACCGCCACATGGTCGCCGGTGACTGGCACACAGGCCTTGGCGTGGGTGTCGCCTTTGACGTTCAGCACTTGTCGCCCGGTTTTGGTTTGGGCGATGGCATCGTTTTCAGCAACAACAAAACCGTCCCCGGCATTGGATGCCACCAGCAGTTTGCGACCGGGTTCGTGCAGGAACAGATCAACAATCTCGGCTTCATTGGGCAGGTCCACCATCAGGCGCACGGGTTCGCCCATGCCCCGGCCACCCGGCAAGTTGTGGCAGGCCAGCGTGTAAAATCGACCGTTGCTGCCAAACAGCAAAACCTTGTCGGTGGTTTCGGCGTGAAATGCAAAGCTGGGGCCATCGCCGTCTTTGAATTTGAATTCCTGGGTCAGCTCCACATGGCCCTTCATGCCGCGTATCCAGCCCATTTGGGAACAGACCACGGTGACCGGTTCGCGCTCAATCATGGCTTCCATGGGCACGTCTTCGACCTCGGCGGCCTCGGCAAAATGGGTGCGCCGCGCACCACCCTCATAGTTTTTGCCAAATTTTTGTTTGGTTACTTTCAGCTGTTCACTGATCCGGCCCCATTGCAGGTCCGGACGTTCCAACAGATCCTCTAGTTCGGCCCGTTCCAGCATCAGCGCGTCGCGTTCTTTTAGCAGCGCCATTTCTTCCAGACGCCGCAAGGCCCGCAGGCGCATGTTCAGGATGGCTTCGACCTGAACTTCGGTCAGGGATGGCTCTTCGCCCGCTGGCACGTCGCCCGCTGGCAACAGCGCCGGACGGATATAGTCGGCTTCGTCCATGGCGCGGGTGTGTTTGGCGGCCCAGTCTTCATACATCAGCGCGGTTTTGGGGTCATCATCATAGCGGATGATATCGATGACCCGGTCAAGATTAAGGAAGGCAACGATGAAGCCTTCCAAGACCTCCAGCCGATGGTCAATCTTGCCCAACCGATACCGTGAGCGGCGTTCCAACACCTCTCGCCGATGGTCCAGAAAGGCGCGCAGGACTTCCTTTAGCGAACAGACCTTGGGGGTCAGGCCGTCGATCAGCACGTTCATGTTCATGCTAAACCGCAGTTCCAGATCGCAATTGCGATACAGCATGCCCATCAGAACCTCGGGGTCGACGTTTTTGGACCGGGGTTCGATGACCAGACGGATGTCATCGGCACTTTCATCGCGCACATCGCCAAGGATCGGGATTTTCTTTTGGTTGATCAGATCGGCGATACGTTCGATCAACTTGGATTTCTGCACCTGATAGGGGATTTCGGTTACAATAATCTGCCACTGGCCACGGCCCAGATCTTCAATTTCATAGCGGCACCGCAACCGGAACGCGCCCCGACCGGTGCGATACGCCTGCGCGATGTTTTCACGCGGTTCAACAATGATACCACCGGTCGGGAAATCGGGGCCAGGAATGTAATTTAGCAGCGTGTCATCACGGGCATCCGGGACCTTGATCAAGTGCAGACATGCATCAATCAGTTCCACCAGATTATGGGGCGGAATATTGGTGGCCATGCCCACGGCGATACCGGTGGAGCCATTGGCCAGCAAATGCGGGAACGTGGCAGGCATCACAACGGGTTCGGTCAGGGTGCCGTCGTAATTGTCGCGGAAATCAACGGCGTCCTCATTCAGCCCTTCCATCAATGCCTCAGCAGCGACGGTCATCCGGGCTTCTGTATATCGGCTGGCCGCCGGGTTATCCCCGTCGATATTGCCAAAGTTCCCCTGCCCGTCCACCAGCGGATAACGCACGTTGAAATCCTGAGCCAAGCGCGCCATAGCATCATAAATCGCCATGTCGCCATGGGGGTGATAGTTGCCCATCACATCGCCGGATATTTTGGAACTTTTGCGAAAACGCCCGGTATGTTCCAGCTTTAGTTCCCGCATCGCATATAGAATGCGCCGATGCACTGGCTTTAACCCGTCACGCGCATCCGGCAGCGCCCGGTTCATGATCGTCGACAGCGCATAGGTCAGATACCGATCACCCAGCGCACGGCGCAGGGGCTCGGAGATCTCAACGGGCTTGTCGGCCGGGGTGTCGGGGGCGTCATTCATGGACCCGGTGATAGCCGGGGCGGTTGGCGGGGTAAAGTGGACTTGGGCACGAACCCATTGAGATTTTTCCAACAGCCGCCTATCAGCGACGGATGGGCGATCAAAACAAACAAAAATCCATCCTGATCACCGGCTGTTCGTCCGGCATAGGCTATGATGCTGCGCATGGGTTGGCTGCGCGGGGCTGGCGAGTGTTTGCGACCTGTCGGGCTGAAGATGATTGCGAAAGTTTGCGCAATGAAGGGCTGGAAAGTTTTCGGCTGGATTACGAAGATGAAGCTTCGATCAAGTCAGCGCTTAATCAGGTGATCGTCCAAACCGACGGCACTCTGGATGCACTGTTCAACAACGGTGCCTACGCCATTCCCGGCCCGGTAGAAGACTTGCCCCGTGATGCTTTGCGTGCAATTTTTGAAGCCAATTTCTTTGGCCAGTTTGACCTGACAAACAGGGTAATCCCGATTATGCGCCAACAGGGCCATGGCCGGATCGTATTTTGTTCGTCAGTTCTTGGGTTCATCGGTGCGCGGTGGCGTGGGGCTTATAATGCGACCAAATTCGCCATGGAGGGGCTAACAGACACATTGCGGTTGGAAATGCGCGACACCGACATTAAAATCGCCCTAATAGAACCCGGCCCGATTGGCACAGATTTTCGAAAAAATGCCGCCTTGCAGTTTGAAAAGTGGATCGATTGGAAAAAATCAGCGCGGGTTGAGCAGTATAACGCATCACTGTTGCAGGAGCTTTATGATGGCAGCGGATCAGGGCGCTTTGAGCTGCCCCCGTCTGCGGTAACCAAAAAACTGATCCATGCCATTGAAGCCCCACGACCTAAGCCGCGATATTTTGTAACCACACCAACTTACATATTGGGCGCATTAAAGCGGATATTACCCACCCGGGCGCTGGACTGGATACTGGCGCGCGGCTGACTGCGACATGTTTGGCATTCGCATTTCCGCGGGTTTCAGCTAAATGTTCGTCTGGAACCAAACGTCAGGAAACGCCATGAAAGACGACCCGCTGTTTATTCTTGTTGCGGTTGCGGTATTTTCGGTGCTGGTGGTGCTGATGATCGGCATTGGCGGCTTTGCCAAGGGCGGCGATTTCAACCGCAAGCACGCAAACCGTATCATGCGTTACCGGATCATAGCGCAGGCCATTGCGATTGCAGCGATCTTGTTGTTCATATTTTTGCGCGGAGGTCGTTAACATGGTGGTTTTGAACAAGATTTACACCCGCACCGGCGACGCTGGTGAAACAGCATTGGGCAATGGTGATCGTGTCGCCAAGCATTCGCTGCGCGTCACCGCCTATGGCACGGTGGATGAAACCAACGCGACTGTTGGATTGGCGCGCCTGCATACCGATGGCAACATGGACGCCGCATTGGCGCGTATTCAGAACGATCTGTTTGATGTTGGCGCTGATCTTTGCCGCCCGGATATGGCCGGCGACGCTGACGCCGAATATCCGCCACTACGCGTAACACTGGCGCAGGTTGACCGGCTGGAAAGTGAGATTGACGCGATGAACGCAGAACTGACACCGTTGCGATCATTCATCCTGCCCGGCGGCACGGCGCAAGCGGCACATCTGCACCTGTGCCGCACCGTTTCGCGCCGCGCCGAAAGGCTGGCAGTGGAACTGACGGGTGTGGAAGAAGTGAACGGTGCAGTGGTGAAATACCTGAACCGGCTGTCGGATTGGTTTTTCGTGGCCTCACGGGTGGCAAACCGAAATGGCGCAGATGACGTGCTCTGGGTTCCGGGGGCAAATAGGTAATTGGGGGCTATAACCATGGACGAAGAATTTCAAAGACCTTTTGCGGCGCCGCCAACCATATTTTTAGGGGCGTTGTTAGTCTCAGCCCTGCTGGAGTATTTCGTACCATTTGACTTACTACCTGCGTCAATTGAACTAACGCTTGGGCCTTTGGTTATAATTGTGGGCGTGTTGTTGATTCGCAGTACATTTCGGGAGTTTAAAGAGGAGAATACGACCTATGATCCATTTGACATCTCCACAAATCTGGTCACATCCGGAGTATATCAGTATTCACGAAACCCCGGCTATTTGGGGCTTGTGATTATCCAGCTTGGGCTTGCTATTGTTCTAGGCAGCATATGGGTTGCATTGTCTGCACTGGTTGCTGCTTTGATAACTTCACTTTTCGTGATCAGGCTGGAAGAGAAAAAGTTGGCAGACGCATTTGGTGAATCGTATTTGGAATACAAAAGCAAAGTACGTCGGTGGTTTTAGGGGCGCTTAATTACCCCTTCCACCTCTCCAAACGCGGCAGCGATCGAGTAAACAACCACCCCATGAATTTTGGCATGCCCTGTTTCTGCAACTGCTCAATACAGAACTCCTGCATCTGCCCGACGTCAAAATCCGGCTGGGTAAAAGTCCCTTCCTGGTAGCAAAACGAACAGAATTTCGTACTTTTGGTGCCATCCGCATTGGTACCCCCACCGCCCGGGTCTTTTTTCATCGGCATTGAGCAGCTTTGGCACAGATCGGGCATCGGGTTCTCCTGACTTAGAATCGCCCTTGCAATGGCGGGCATTGGAATGCAGGTTAGGCAAAACAATGGAGTGCAGTCAATGGTTTCGTTGCAAGGCATAAAATGAGGATCGGCGCGCTGTCTGCGCTGACCGGGCTAAGCCGGGACACGATCCGGTTCTATGAAAGACAGGGGTTGATCGCCTCGGCCGCCGCCACAGGCAAGGCCAATACCTATCGCCATTACGGCGATGATCTGCCGGAACGGTTGCGGATGATAACCGATGCGCGCAGCGCAGGGATGAGCGTGGCGGACCTGAAACTGTTGTTGACATTCATGGAAAGCGGCGATCCAGGGGCGATTAATATAAATGAATTTCTGGATCAGCGTATCAGCCAGGTGGAAGACACTATCCGGCAGTCACGCAAACTTCTAAAAACCCTGAAATTAACACGTGCGGCGCTGGTTGTTCCGATGGATGCATATTCCGAAGACGAAAACCGTTAGGCTGGTTGCCAAAGCTCAATCGGATTTCCCTCTGGGTCATGCACGCGGGCAAACCGGCCGATGCCTTCCATCTCAATTTCGTGCAAAACTTCGATGCCGGAAGACTTAAGCTGTTCAATCATTCCATCCAGATCATCTACCCTGAAATTCAGCATGAACGCCTGCTCGGCGGCAAAATAATCTGCATCTGCTGCGAATGGTGCAAATGCAGTTGGTCCGGCTTCCTGCATCCAAGGCTTGGTGTCAGCATCTTGCGGAACCGGGCTTATACCAAGGTGCTCCAGATACCACTCAGTAAGTTTGGCCGGGTCCTGTGCGCGAAAAAAGAACCCTCCGACGCCATTAACCTTTTGCATCGTCGCTCTCCTGCCTGAATAAATGAGTTTAAACTTACCAAATATCCACAAACGTTACCAGCGACCGCTGACAAACACGGCGGCGGCTGGCATCATTATGTCGATTTTGTCTTGTTTTCCTTGGCAACGAACAGATATCAAACCCGCAAGTATAAATGGGGCCGTCGCGCCCCCTGTGTTTTCAAGGAGACCACCGAATGAAGGTGCTAGTGCCCGTCAAACGCGTGATCGACTATAACGTGAAAGTCCGCGTAAAAGCGGATGGCAGCGGTGTTGATCTTGCCAATGTTAAGATGTCGATGAACCCGTTTGATGAAATTGCCGTTGAACAGGCGATCCGTCTGAAAGAGGCTGGTAAAGCCGACGAAATCATCGCGGTGTCTATCGGCACCCAGAAATCCCAGGAAACCCTGCGCACAGCTTTAGCCATGGGTGCGGATCGGGCGATTTTGGTTGTGGCCACCGACGATGTGCATAACGATATTGAACCGCTGGCGGTCGCCAAGATATTGAAAGCCATTGTCGACGAAGAAGCACCCGGGCTGGTTCTGGCCGGCAAGCAGGCGATTGACAACGACATGAACGCCACCGGGCAAATGCTGTCGGCATTGTTGGGTTGGTCGCAGGGCACGTTCGCATCAGAGCTGGATATTGATGGTGACAGCGCCGTTGTCACCCGCGAAGTTGACGGTGGATTGCAGACGATCAAGGTGAAGATGCCAACCATCATCACAGTCGACTTGCGTTTGAATGAGCCGCGTTATGCGTCCCTGCCAAACATCATGAAGGCCAAGAAAAAGCAGATGGATGAAAAGACGCCTGCCGATTTCGGGGTGGATGTGACACCGCGGCTGGAAATCGTTTCAACGATTGAGCCACAGGGACGCAAGGCCGGTGAAATTGTCGGGTCGGTGGATGAGCTGGTAGAAAAACTTAAAGAAGCGGGGGCGATATAATGGCTGTTTTACTGCTTGCAGAAGTGAATGATGGCGAATTGTTCGTCGATGCAACGGCCAAGGCTGTTGCGGCATCGCAAAAGCTGGGTGATGTCACGGTGCTGTGTTGCGGGGCAACCTGTAGCGCGGCAGCCGCTGATGCCGCGAAAATCGCTGGCGTGGCCAAGGTACTTTGCGCCGAAGACGCGCTGTATGGTCACCGGTTGGCGGAACCAGCAGCGGCGTTGATCGTGTCACTGGCCGGGGATTACGAACATATCGTCGCCCCTGCCACCACTGACGCCAAAAATATCCTGCCCCGGGTTGCGGCCCTGTTGGATGTGATGGTGATTTCCGATGTGTCCGGTGTTGTTGATGGGTCCACGTTTGAACGGCCCATCTACGCCGGTAACGCCGTGCAGACGGTAAAATCATCGGATGCGAAAAAGGTGATATCGGTCCGTACATCCACCTTTGATGCTGCCGGTGGCGGCGGATCAGCCGGGGTCGACAATATCGGCGCTGCTGACAATCCGGGCCTGTCGGAATGGGTTGAGGATAAGGTCGCAGCCAGTGATCGCCCTGAACTGACCAGCGCCGGTGTTGTGGTTTCCGGTGGTCGTGGTGTCGGATCGCAGGATGACTTTGCCCTGATCGAAAAACTGGCCGATAAACTGGGTGCGGCTGTTGGTGCCTCGCGCGCGGCGGTGGATTCAGGCTATGCGCCTAACGATTGGCAGGTCGGTCAAACCGGTAAGGTTGTGGCGCCTGATCTGTATGTAGCGGTCGGTATTTCTGGTGCTATTCAGCACCTGGCCGGCATGAAAGACAGTAAGATCATCGTTGCTATCAACAAGGACGAAGAAGCACCGATTTTTCAGGTGGCCGATTACGGGTTGGTTGCCGATCTGTTTGACGCAGTGCCAGAGCTGATCGAGAAGCTGTAAAATCAAACCTATACTCTAAAAGAGGCCCGCCAATAGGTGGGCCTCTTGCAATATTTCTAGCCAAAATGCGCGACTAGGCGACGCGACGCTTCCTGGTGGGCAATTGGGCCAAGCATTTGCTGTGCTGCGGATTCTTGCAATTGATTGTAAATCATCCGCTCATGTCCCGCTGCCACCTCTTCCGGGCTAGCAATCACCTCAACCAATCTAACATGGCGCTCTGTTAGTTCTTCAATCATTTCGCGTTTCAGAAACAACGGATCTGCCCTGCTACCAAAAATGTTATTTAGATCGTTTGGCCCCCGGCCTGCCAACCATAGTAAAACAATCTGACCACCAATTTTCCCCAACAACACCTGCATCTGCCGCACCCATTCCAGCTGCAATTCCTGGCGCACCAAATCAAATCGTCTTACGGATTTTTCCCTTAGGACCCTTAGCAGGTGCCCGGTAAAATGAACATCTGTTAGGTCCACATCGGGAAACACCGATTTCATCAAATGCGTCGGCCCGAGGAAACGGTCATTTCGTCGGGGATGAACAGTATAGAACCGGTTTGACATGTTTTGCGCGCCGGTAAGCTGTATGATCGTAACCTTGGCATTTTGACAAATCTCAAGCACCGATGGTTCATTCAAAAACACGTTTGGTCCGGAATACATGCAGCCAAGATTGATTATTTTCTTACCGGTCATAATCTCAAGAATACTTGGATATGGCACCTCTACGAATTTTCCAAATGTTTCCGAACCGCCAATCGCTACGTTATAGTCGCCTGATATTGATCGCTTTGGACCTCGAAACAACAACTTTGATCGGCCATAGTGGCACGGGAAATAGTCAAGGGCACCCTCACCCTGATATTCAAAGGACATTCTTTACCCACCTAATTTTACACCCACAAACACAGTCTCAGACCCAGGTTGCCAAAAGCCTAAGGTGCAAGCTTTAGAAAAATTTTATCAAATCACAGGCCTTGCCTTGGTGTTTGACGCGGGCCTATTGTCAGATGAATGCTCTAGGGGGACGGCTATGGAAATATCTACAATCGGGATCGTCGGAGCCGGACAGATGGGCAACGGCATTGCCCATGTCTGCGCTATGGCAGGCTATGATATTCTGTTGAATGACGTAGACCAGGCAGCCTTGGATTCAGCTTTGGAACTGATCAAAAAAAATCTGGATCGCCAGGTGTCAAAGGACAAAATTTCGCAGGCTGAAATGAAGGCCGCATTGGCCAGAATTAAAACAACCGTAAAACTTGCCGATCTTGGTAAAACAGATCTGGTTATCGAAGCAGCCACAGAAAAAGAAACTGTCAAAGCCGCAATTTTTGAAGAACTTTTACCGCATCTACTGCCCACAACTATATTGACGTCTAATACGTCTTCTATTTCAATTACCCGGCTGGCATCCCGTACCGATCGTCCTGAAAAATTTATGGGTTTTCATTTTATGAATCCGGTACCTGTAATGCAGCTTGTTGAATTAATTCGCGGCATTGCCACTGACGAAGCAACTTTTAATGCCTGCCTTGAAGTGGTTGAGAGGATCGAAAAAACAGCGGCCAGTGCCGAAGATTTCCCCGGCTTTATTGTGAACCGCATCCTGATGCCGATGATTAACGAAGCTGTTTATACATTGTACGAAGGCGTCGGGTCGGTGGAATCTATAGATAAATCTCTGCGATTGGGGGCGAACCACCCTATGGGGCCATTGGAACTAGCCGATTTTATCGGGTTGGATACCTGCCTGGCAATTATGAATGTGCTGCATGACGGGCTTGCAGATACCAAATATCGCCCTTGCCCCTTACTTACAAAGTATGTCGAGGCGGGGTGGTTGGGCCGTAAATCCCAAAGGGGTTTTTATGATTACCGGGAAAACCCACCCAAGCCAACACGCTGATCCTATTGATCTTTTAACGCAAGCGTGTGGTCACGAAGCCAAGCCATAAAGCCACGCTGGTTTGATCCCCAGTGCTTCATTTCGCCGGCCTGCAGGGGCTTTCCGACCACCGGGCGCTGCGGCTTGTTTAAGGAATGGACAACTTCGTGCAGCAACAAGCCTTGGCGTAAAGTGGCAGAAATCCGATCCCCGATTAAATACAACCGCGAATTCTGGCCCGGGAAATAGATCGGCAAAACCGTAGCCCCTGATCTGTTTATCATCTTGGCGGTAAACGGGTTCCAGTCACTTTCAATCGCCGGGCCAAACCATGTTTTTGATGACGCAACTTCGCCTGCTGGAAACAAAATAATAACACCGCCGTTATTAAGGTGTTTCATCGCGGTTTTGCGCATCCGCAAACTTTCGTTTAGCGCATCATCCTCATGGGGAAATGGTACCGGCAACATAAACTGGCTGATTTCTTTTACACCACTGATAAGCGACCGGGTCAGAATCAAAAAATCTTCCCTTTTTCGACCCACAAGTTCTGCCATAACCATGCCGTCCACCATGCCGTGCGGATGGTTGGCCACAACAATCAAAGCGCCGGTAGCCGGGATATTGTCTACATTTTCTTGCGGTGTAATTAGGTCAATACCCATGAAATCAAGAGCCTGAGTAAAGAACTCTCGTCCCTCTTTTACACCAAATTTTTCGAATTTTCGGATCAAACGCAACAGGGGCAGCTTTCCCGTCAACCATTCAATCGCCCGTATTGAATAGATTTTCTTAGGATCGGTAAATGTCCCCGAATAGGACAGTTTACGTTTGTCATAAGGAACATATTTTTTACCCGATTCAACAGGTGAATTTTGTGCCGCACTAGGGCGATCCTGAACTGGCAACCTAGAGCCGTTTTGTTTGTGAGAAACCTGCACAGCCTTACATCGCCTCGCCAAATTTGTCGGCAACCAGAGCTTCAATTGCATCCGCAAGTTTGATGGCATCCGCCCCTTTGGTTTCAATTTCAATAGTTGTGCCGCGTGACGCTGCCAACATCAATAGTCCCATGATGCTGTCGCCCAAGGCAACAATGCCGTCTTTCGAAACTTCGGCTGTCGCATCATGGCCTTCAACCACTTCAACAAGTTTTGCCGACGCCCGGGCGTGAAGACCTTTTTCATTAATGATCAATAGGTTGCGAATAGTCATTTTATTTTATAGATCCTAATGCAAGTCGCGATTTCAATCCAGACTATCAATATATTTCCGACCAGCATCTTTGGCTGCACCAACGGCTTTGTCTATTTCTAAATTTCGGGATTTTGCCAGCTTGACAAGCATTGGTAAATTTGCGCCATACAATGTGCGCCGATCATCCGGGCTACAGGCCAACAATGACAGGTTGCAGGGTGATCCCCCAAACATATCTGTCACCACAACCACCCCGTTGCCAACATCAACACTATCCGCGGCCGCACATATTTCAGATTGCTTTAGGTTTCGGTCATGGTCCGCATCAATTGAGATAGCTTGAATCCCGGATTGTTTGCCGACTACATGTTCGACAGCAGCCAGATATTCCCTGGCCAACCCACCATGTGCGACGATCACGATTCCGATCACGTCCGAACCTCATCTTTTTCGCTTGGTACGGTATCGCCTAAGCCACGCCTTTCAAGCTCCCGGTGTCGTATAGATACCTGCCAACCGGATGCTGCAAGTGCATTCGCCAATCTTTCCGCCACGGCAACAGATCGGTGTTGCCCTCCGGTGCAGCCAAAGGCTATTGCAATGTGCGATTTCCCCTCTTCTGAAAAGGCAGGCAATAGCAATTCAGTCAGGTCAGAAACTTTGATAAAAAATTCAGAAAAACGCGCATCTTTTTCGACATAATCCGCTACCTTCTTATCCCGACCATCCAGTTTGCGAAGCGCCGGTTCCCAATGAGGATTGCGCAAAAACCGGCAATCCAAAACCATATCTACCCCACGCGGAATTCCCCGCTTATAAGAAAATGATTGTACCGACAAAGCCAACCCCTTCTCAGCCGTGGTTCCAAACCATTGTTCAATCTCTTGGCGTAGATCATGGGGGGAAAGTTCGGATGTATCGATCAGAAAATTTGCCCTTGCCCGGATCGGAACCAGCAATTTAATTTCCAGCTCGATACCTTGCACAGGAGAATCCGTTGGCGCCAGCGGGTGCCTGCGTCGGGTTTCAGAAAACCGGCGAATTAAAACATTCGGGGTACAATCAAGATATAGCAATTCAACATCAAGTTCGACTTTTGCGGCCAATCGTTCGATGATTTCGATAAAGCCATTTACCGAAAAATCTCGGTTCCGTACATCAATACCCAACGCCAACGGCCGCGCCAAAGGTGGCCCGTCAAGCAGGCGGTAAAGTAAGGACAGAGGCAGGTTATCAATGGCTTCAAAACCCATATCTTCCAGGGCATTCACTGCCGTAGATCGCCCGGCACCAGAAGGGCCGGTCACAAAAATCAATCGCTGACGGTCCTGGACTGGATTTTCAACGTTCACCGCATCGGGCATCAAGCGTTCCTTCCGCCCTTAATATACTGCAACAAGGCCGCCGCGAAGTGTGCGGATTTTTGTGAATAGATCAATGGAATTTGATGCCCCAGTATTATTGTTTCGCGAAAAGGCGGCAATCGGTCAGTTTCCGTTTCATTAAGGTCCACAACCAGATGAACTTGGGCGCGTTTTACGCTCTCCGCAACCAAAATGCCCATACCACGTGCCTCAATCTTCCCCAGTATCGCGATTGGGCAGCTTGCAGTAACACCATATGCCTCAGAATTTAGAATTGTCCTGTCATCCGCAACCAGCATTGCCCCCCGAGACATAAGCTCAAGTGCCAGCGCGGATTTTCCAGAGCCGGATTTACCGGTCAACAATACGGCGAAAAGTCCAACGGCGACGCAGCTGGCATGGATAATTTCTTGGGTTTTGGGGATCGTTTCCATAGACATCCTTTGGTCAGCCATTCCAAAATGGCCGACCTACAGGCATTCGTCAAATAGGCAGACCTACAACAAATCGTGCGCCCAGCGGTTCGGATGTAATATCCGCATCAGTTGGGCGTATGTTTTCCGCCCAGATTACGCCTCCATGGGCTTCGACTATCTGTTTGGAAATCGCCAGACCAAGGCCGGAGTTATTGCCAAACTGATTTTCAGGTCGGGATGTATAGAACCGATTGAATATTTTGGTAAGTGCCTGTTCGGGAATACCCGGGCCAGTATCTTCGACCACAACCAACACCCTGTTATCTCGCTTTCTAACCCAGACACGAATGGCGTCACCCGCCTCACAAAACGAAATGGCATTGGTGATCAGATTGACAAACACCTGCGCCAACCGGGCTTCTAGCCCCTGTATTTCAATTGCGTTCTTCGGCAAATCAGAAATGAATTCAACACCTTTAGTCTTCGCCTCGTTCCCCAGATATTCGGTGATATTCATCATGACATGTAGCAAATCAAAAGTGATTTCTTCTTCTTTAACCAGCTCACTATCCAGCCGGGACGCGTTAGAAATATCGCTAACCAACCGGTCCATTCGACGGACATCATGCTCGATAACATCCAGCAATTTGTTGCGCTGATCGTCGCGTTTTGCCACCCGCATCGTGCCAACAGCCGAGCGCAACGAAGCCAAAGGGTTTTTAAGCTCATGGGCCACGTCGGCGGCGAACTGTTCATTGGAATCTATGCGTTCATATAGCGCTGAAACCATACCTCGCAGAGCACCTGATAAACGGCCAATCTCATCCGGACGGCCCGACAGATCGGGAATGCGAACACGGCCAGGGCTAAATCTGCGCGAATTCTTATCGTGCCCGGCCTCAGCTGCTGCAGCAAGATCGGCAAGCGGGTTTGCAATCGTTGACGCCAACACCAAACTAAGCCCGATAGACACCAATATTGCGATGACGAACATTTGCAATACCTGCTCACGTTCCGCCCGCACCAGTTTATCAATTTCTCCGGCAGCACTGATCAATGCAATGGTTCCAACAGATCGCCCGTTGCTGACGATCGGCGTTGCTACCGAAAATACAGTCGCCCCTTTGGCATCAAGCCCGGTTTTAATCTTGGTTGCTCCTGCCAATGCCGCAGGAACGATCTGGCGCACAAAATCTTCCGGCTCTTGGTTTTGGGTGTCCGGTTTTGTCGGAGACAGTAAACCGGACAATCCCTCATACACCGCATTCAGGAACCCGGTTATAATGTTAATGCTCTCGTCTTCAGGAAGCCCTTCGATCGGTTGCGGCTGTTCTCGGTTGGCGCCAAATGTGGTCGCAACCAATACTTGTGATTGGTCGAAAATAAACACATCAACGCCCGCACGAAGCGATAGTTCCGATAGCGTGGCGGCGGGATCAAAACCGCCACGGGGACTAACACTGCCAAGCCCTTCGGCACGCAAGCGGCCCTCTATAACATTGGCGATAAGTTCTGCTTCGGCCACCAGGCCACGTTCGCGTTGCGAAACCAAGCTGTCACGGAATGGATTCAAAAACAGCACACCCGCAACCAATATGATCATCGCCATAAGGTTGAAGGTAACAATTTTGCGCGCCAAAGGTGACTGATTAATAGATATCAGGCTTCTGCGCGCACGCTTTTCCCGTACCTCTGAATCAGCAGTGGTTTTGGGGGCAATCCAATCATCGCCCAGGACAACATCAACGCCCTTGGATGTATTTGATTTCTGCACGTCTACCCCCGACGCGAATGACATTACTCTTCGTTATACCTGTAACCGATGCCATACAGCGTCTCAATCGCTGTAAATTCATCATCCACCATCCGCATCTTTTTGCGCAGACGTTTGATATGGCTGTCGATGGTCCGGTCATCTACGTAAACCTGATCGTCGTAGGCCACGTCCATTAGCTGATCGCGGCTTTTTACGAAACCCGGGCGCTGTGCCAGTGCCTGAAGCAACAGGAATTCAGTAACTGTCAATGAAACATCCATGCCCTTCCAGGTAACCTGGTGACGCAGGGGGTCCATTTGCAATTCACCGCGGGCAATTAATTGATTTTCTTCGCCATCGGGTGTGACACCCGTTTCAATGGCTTCCTGCCGACGCAACAGCGCCCGGATACGTTCCACCAAAAGCCGTTGGGAAAATGGTTTCTTAACATAGTCATCTGCCCCCATTCGAAGGCCCAGAACTTCGTCAATCTCATCGTCCTTCGACGTCAGAAATATCACCGGCATAGAGCTTTTTTGGCGCAGCCTTTGTAATAGATCCATTCCGTCCATACGGGGCATCTTAATGTCCAATACGGCCATATCAGGTAATTGTTTGTTGAAAGCGTCCAATGCGGCCTGTCCGTCATTGTAGGTTTCTACGTCAAAACCTTCGGCTTCAAGAGTCATCGCGACCGACGTCAGGATGTTCCTGTCGTCGTCAACCAGTGCTATCCTCGACATATTGAGGTATCCTTATACTGCTCAGATTACTTATTTTTTCGACATATTCCCGTTTTCGGCCAACAGAATCAACAGCTAACTGCGAATCAGGTGGTTGGATTGCGTTAATCCAACGCGAAAATTCGTAATCTTTGACTAATATGCCTCAGTTTTCGGCATTGGTTCGCCGACAGGGGCATTTGATTGCGCTAAACTACAATTGATTGCGCTAACGTCGCGCTCATCTCTGTTTTGCTTTGAAAATACCGTGTTATAGGCAAGACATGGGGCAAGCTGATCACTTGGGGTTTGCGTTCCAGGTTCAATTTGTAGGCTGCAATAACCCATTGATACCCCGCGGGGTGCAGGAGCGAAAATGATGAATATTGGGCGTGTTAACCCGAAATGCGAAGTTTCCGAACAGGGCATCACCGCCGCAAAGCGTGTGTTCTACAATCTTGAAGAACCTGCCCTGATCGAACAGGCGCTAAAGCGCGACGAAGGCACCTTGGGAAATGGCGGCGCCTTTTTGGTGGCAACCGGCAGCCATACCGGACGTTCTGCCAAAGACAAATTTGTTGTTGAAACCCCCGGTGTGAAAGAAAACATCTGGTGGGAAAACAACCCGCCTATGCAACCCAAAGCGTTTGAACAGCTGCACGCCGATATGCTGGCCCATCTGAATGGGTCTGAGATTTTTGTGCAAGATCTGTTTGGCGGCGCCGATCCAAAACACCGCCTGGATGTGCGCGTGGTCACTGAACTAGCCTGGCATGGGCTGTTCATCCGCCACATGCTGCGCCGCCCGGCCCGTAAGGAACTGGACACATTCACCCCGGATTTCACCATTATCAACTGCCCCAGCTTTAAGGCTGATCCGAAACGCCATGGCTGCCGCTCGGAAACCGTGATTGCCATCAATATTGAAGCCAAGACCATTCTGATCGGCGGTACGGCCTATGCGGGTGAAAACAAGAAATCTGTGTTCACGCTGTTGAATTACCTGCTGCCGGATAAAAACGTGATGCCGATGCATTGTTCGGCCAACCACGCGCCGGGCAACCCTGTGGATACGGCGATTTTCTTTGGTCTGTCGGGCACCGGAAAAACCACCCTGTCGGCTGACCCATCCCGCGTATTGATTGGTGATGATGAACACGGCTGGTCAGAGCGCGGCACCTTTAACTTTGAAGGCGGCTGCTACGCCAAGACAATCAACCTAAGTGCCGAGGCAGAGCCTGAGATTTACGCCACCACATCCAAATTTGGCACCGTAGTTGAAAACATGGTTTTTGACGAAGAAACCAAGGAACTGGATTTTGAGGATGACAGCCTGACCGCCAATATGCGCTGTGCCTATCCTCTGGACTACATTTCAAATGCGTCGCCGGATGCATTGGGTGGCCACCCGAAAAACATCATCATGCTGACCTGTGATGCCTTTGGCGTTTTGCCCCCCATTGCCCGGTTGACCCCAGCGCAGGCAATGTATCATTTTCTGTCGGGCTTTACGTCCAAGGTGGCGGGCACCGAACAGGGTGTCACCGAACCACAGCCAACATTTTCCACCTGTTTTGGTGCGCCATTTATGCCGCGCCGACCGGAAGTGTACGGCAACCTGCTGCGCGACAAAATCGCCAAGCACGGGGCCACGTGCTGGCTTGTTAATACCGGCTGGACCGGTGGTGCCTATGGCACCGGTTCCCGGATGCCAATTCGTGCCACACGGGCGTTGCTGACGGCAGCGCTGGACGGTTCATTGGCCGAAGCGAAATTCCGCAAAGACCCGAATTTTGGCTTTGACGTGCCGGAATCTGTGGCCGGGGTTGCTGACATTCTGTTGGACCCGCGCCGCACCTGGGCAGACGCTGCCGGTTATGATGCGGCGGCAAAAAAGCTGGTCACCATGTTTGCCGATAACTTTGGCCAGTATGCCGACCATATTGACGATGACGTCAAAGCCGTCGCAATCGGTTAGGTTAACCCGCGCCGTAGCAGGTTTAACCCGGCAAGTATTAACACGATCAGCGTTGCCCGACGAAAGCGGCGCTGATCCAACCTGTCCTGCACGTTGAAACCAACAAACATCCCGATCATCGCCGGGATCACCAGCCACAATGACAATGGCAACGTTGTCGCGTTCAGCACGCCGGATTTCAGATGGGCGAAAAATAACACAACCGCGCCAACACCGTACACTACGCCCTGCACGCGAATATGATCCTTTTTGGGAACGTCAGTCGCCGTTAGGTAGGCTACCGTTGGCGGACCCCAGACGCCGGAAATTCCGCCGATAAATCCCGCGATTGACCCCAGGATCAGTTGCGATTTTTTGCGATGTTTCGGCGCGATTGAAAACTGCCAGCCAATCAATTGTGTGGCCGCAAATACTGTCACCGGCACCCCGATCACCAAGAACATGGCAGAAGATGGAATACGCCCGACCAATTGCGCACTTAGGGCGATCAAAAACAGAAGCGCGCCGATGAACAATCGAAACGTCACCAGTGATTGCCATGCCGCTTTCCAGCCGCCGCGCAACGCCTGCCAACCGTTTGAAACCAGTGTCGGCACGATCAATGCTGCAAGTGCAATCTCAGGCGCCAGAAATGACCCCAGAATTGAAATGGTGATCATCGGCATGCCAAAGCCGACTGCGCCCTTAACGAAACCAGCACATAACGTTGCCAGCACCGCAAGGGCCAGTAAAACAGGGCTGAATACTATGGGTATGTCTTGCATTTCACCTCGGGTGCTTGCGTAGGCTCAGGCTATCAGATCACCGCATCAGCAGCATCAATAATCCGCCACGACAGGATTGTTCAAAACCGGGGCATTTTCCGGATTTATATTGCGCTGCACCTGCAAAATGGTTAGGCCGTTGCAGACCAATTGAAAGCTGCCCCATGCCCAAATCAACCCTGCCTGATCTGCTGACATTGACCGACAATGCGATTGCCCCGGTCGCGCAGTTGATCCAAACCGCCAAGGACCTGTTGCGCCCCTTGGTCACCAAGAATGACCGACTGGATACCGGGCTGATGGAGGCAAACCAAACGGCGCTGCATGCGCTGTCTTGGCTGGCCACCTATGGTGAGGCGCTGACCCAAATGCAGGGCTGGGCCGAACGCCTGCAAGCCGATGGTAAGTTTGGCGAAATGGAGCAGTTGATCCACCAGATCGCCTTTGGTGAATACCTATGGCAGATTTACGGCGGAATCCCGATGAGTCAGGGGGAAATCGCGCGCCTACAGGACATCGGCCTGACCCAGGATGATCAGCGTGGGTTAATGAACGCCGCAGTGATGACCCTGACACAATCCGGCAATACGCAGGCCGCGCGCAGCCGTCTGGCCGAACTGATGCAAGACAATGCCGGCCATGCCACTTTTGGTGCCACCGGGCTGGATGATGAACTGGAAATGATCCGCGAACAGTTCCGCCGCTTTGCCGATGAACGGGTGGTGCCAAATGCCCATGACTGGCACCTGAAGGATGAACTGATCCCGATGGAAATCATCAATGAGCTGGCTGAAATGGGCGTGTTCGGCCTGACCATTCCAGAAGAATTCGGCGGCTTTGGCCTGTCCAAAGCATCCATGGTGGTGGTGTCCGAAGAACTGTCGCGGGGCTATATCGGCGTAGGTTCACTGGCTACACGTTCTGAAATTGCCGCCGAACTGATCCTGACCGGTGGCACTGACGCGCAAAAATCCCACTGGCTTCCATTAATTTCCAGTGCTGAAATTTTGCCAACAGCGGTATTCACTGAACCAAACACCGGATCTGATCTGGGGGCCTTGCGCACACGCGCGGTAACGGATGGCGATGATTACACAATCACCGGCAACAAAACCTGGATCACCCACGCCGCCCGCACCCATGTCATGACATTTCTGGCGCGCACCGATCCGGACACCAGCGATTACAAAGGTCTGTCGATGTTTCTGGCGGAAAAAGCGCCGGGCACAGTGGCGGAACCGTTCCCAACCCCCGGCATGTCGGGCGGCGAAATTGAGGTTCTGGGTTATCGCGGCATGAAGGAATATGAGCTGGCCTTTGACGGGTTCAAAGTTAAGGGCGAGAACCTGCTGGGCGGGGTCGAAGGCCAGGGCTTCAAGCAACTGATGAAAACCTTTGAAAGTGCCCGCATCCAAACCGCAGCGCGCGCCATTGGTGTGGCGCAAAGCGCGCTGGAAACCGGCCTGCAATACGCCATTGATCGCAAACAATTCGGCAAATCCCTGATCAATTTCCCCCGGGTGTCCGGTAAATTGGCGATGATGGCCGTGGAAATCATGGTGACGCGCCAGCTAACCTATCATTCCGCCCGTCAAAAAGACGCCGACAAACGCTGTGATCTTGAGGCCGGGATGGCGAAACTGCTGGGCGCGCGCGTCGCTTGGGCGGCCGCCGATAACGCCCTGCAAATTCACGGCGGCAACGGTTTCGCGCTGGAATACCAGATCAGCCGCATCCTGTGTGACGCCCGCATCCTGAATATATTTGAGGGAGCGGCAGAAATTCAGGCACAGGTGATTGCCCGCCGATTGTTGGGCTAGCACACGTTGCTTTTTCCCTCTCCCAGCCCTATCTGAACTAAGAAGTTTTGCAATAAAGGACCGCGCGACATGGCCAAACAACAAACCGTTCTATTGACCGGTTCATCCGGTTTCATCGCCAAACACATCGCGCTGAACCTGCTAAATGCCGGCTATAGTGTTGTTGGCTCTGTCCGCTCCCTTTCCCGTGGTGACGAAGTGCGTGCCGCCGTTGCCCCGCATTTAGATAAGGGCGTCGATCTGGACAAAAATCTGCGTTTTGTCGCACTTGATCTGGGGCGTGATGACGGTTGGGACGCTGCAATGGAAGGTATAGATGTGTTGATGCATACGGCATCACCCTTTCCATTGCAGGCACCTAAAGACGAAAATGAGCTAATCCGTCCGGCTGTAGATGGCACATTGCGCGCACTTCGCGCCGCCCACAAAGCCGGGATCACGCGGGTTGTTTTAACATCATCATTCGCCGCCGTAATGCGGGCAAAATTACCGGCGGGTCGCACGGTTTTTGACGAAAGCGATTGGTCCGACCCAAAAGATCCGAACATTGATGCCTATTCAAAATCCAAAACCATGGCCGAACAGGCTGCCTGGGCATTCGCGCGAGATATGGCCCCTGATATGGCGCTGACCACCATTAACCCGACAATGGTGCTGGGCCCGCCGCTGGACATTCACTTTGGCGGCTCGGTTGAAGTGGTTCAGCGCATGCTACAGGCCAAAGATCCGATGTTACCGCGCTTTGGCCTAGGGTGCGTTGATGTGCGTGACATCGCTGAAATGCATGTTCGCGCAATTTCAAATCCGCAATCTGAAGGCAAACGCATTTTAGGGATCCACAGTTTTCGCTGGTTTACCGAGCTGACCCAAGCCCTGAAAACCCGCTTTCCAGACCGTAAGATCGTCACCCGCCAAGCGCCCGATTTCATGGTGAAATTCCTGGCGCTGTTTGATTCCACAATCCGCGGCATCGTTCCTGATCTGGGGAAGCGTTTTGATGCGTCCAACGAGCGCGCCAAAAAGATACTGGGTATGGAATTTATCTCAGCTGATGACAGCGTGATCGCCACAGCAGAATTTCTAATTGACCATGACAAAGTTAGGTAGCAAGTTAGATAAATGTTTCGCCTGTTCCTGACCATACCCATTTTACTTTCCGCCTGTTTGAAGGATGAAACCGTGTCCGGCTACGCTGACCCAAAAGCCACTTACCATTTAGAAGAAATAGACGGTGTCGCCTTTACAGCCGGGGCAACCCTATCCTTCCCTGAACAGGGTAGTATTAGTGGCAAAGCGCCTTGTAACAGCTACGCAGCCGACCAGCGTGCGCCTTATCCCTGGCTGGAACTGGGGCCAATCGCTGGCACACGGGCGGCCTGTGCAGATTTACCTGCTGAAGTGCAGTTTTTCAAAGCGCTGGCCGACATGACCCAAATCGAAGCGCTTGACGATCTGTTGATCCTGCATAGCGACAGCGGGACTGAAATGGTGTTTCGCAGTCGCTAGGTTTTGCGCGCCAACGCATCCACCAGCCTTTGGCGGGCCTCTGGCAGTGGCCTGTTTCCCATCTGCGTCGCCAGCCGGTGCTGCAAAAAATAACCGGTGGTGCGTAAACCTTCATAAACACTCTCCACCTCCCCATTGCCATGACCCAGTAGACTGGGCGATAGCGGCAATAGCCTTTCGGCCCATTCCCCGGCGCCTTCCACACTGACAGCACGTCCCGATGTTGGGGAAACATAGGCCAGATCATCCAGTGATCCGGTCACAGCACAGCAAGACAGATCCAGTCCAAACCCCATGCCATTCAGCAGTGCCATCTCCCAGCGCAGATAGGCCAGTGGCCAGGCGTCGGAATTGCCCAACAGATCAAGCAACATGATGGTTTGGTCATACAGCCTTGGGTGGACCTCGCGTTCGGGCAGGCAAAAGCACAGTAATGCGGTGGTGGCATTCAGCCCGGCCAGCGCCAGCCGATCCCCCATCACCGCCGCCGCACGGCTTTTCACCGGCTCTACGCTAAAGGTGCCGATATGTTCGCTTAGCCTTGCCCGCCAGGTGACATCCAGCTGGGCACCTGGCTGCAAAATCGGCGCATTTTTGCGGCTGCTACCCCCACGCACAACGCCCACATGGCGTCCCTGCATTGGGGTAAATACTTCGATAATTGCCGAGGTTTCGCCGTGCTTTCGCACCGCCAGTAAAACCCCCTGATCCCGCCACTCCATGGGTGACAGACTACTCTGCCAAACCCGGCTCGTCGAGCAAATGACGCCCCTGACGGTCTTCCACTTCAATCACCCAAAGATCAGGATCAAATGACTTTTGCTTTTCTAATGCCGCCTCGACTTCGCGGTCATCGCCTTCAGACAGCACAACCCAGGTTCGCTCATTGCTCATCAGATCAAAGGAACGTTGAAAAACCTGCGCCTTACCGTCCAATGTGTTCAGCTTAACCAGCACCGCCCCGGCTGTGGCATCGCCCTTAGCTGTTACAAACGCCGGAATATTAGCCAGCCGCAACCGGTTCAGATAAGCCGAAACCCATATATCCGCTGTCAGTCGCGTCATTCGTTACCGTCGGAAAAGTTCAGCCCCATTTCGCTATAGCGTTCTTTGTCTTCCAGCCATTTCGGGCGCACCTTAATCTGCAAAAACAGATGCACCGTCTGACCCAGAAATTCGCTTAGCTCTGCCCGCGCGGCTTTGCTGACACCTTTGATGGTTTCGCCCTTATGGCCAAGAATGATGCCCTTATGCCCGTCTCGCATCACATAGATGATCTGATCAATCTTGACAGAACCATCTTTGCGCTCTTCCCAACCTTCGGTTTCCACGGTCAGCTGATAGGGCAGTTCCTGATGCAAGCGCAGGGTCAGCTTTTCGCGCGTTAGTTCAGCAGCGATAGACCGCAGCGGCGCATCTGCAATCTGATCTTCTGGATAAAGCCACGGCCCCACCGGCAGCACACCTGCCAACCAGACACGCAAATCCTGCACGCCATGCCCTTTTTCCGCTGAAATCAGGAAAGTTTCTGCAAACTCAAACTGGTCATTCAGCTCTTGGGTCAGTGCCAGCAATACCGGGCTTTCGACGCGATCAATTTTGTTGATGGCCAGTGCCACCTTGCGCCCTTTAGTGCGTTCGCCCAACCCTTCAAGTATGGCCTCTACGCCTTCGGTTACACCGCGATGTGCCTCTACCAACAGCACTACAACGTCAGCATCAGATGCCCCGCTCCAGGCGGCCGTAACCATGGCACGATCCAGCCGGCGACGGGGGCGAAAAATTCCGGGGGTATCAACAAAAACCAGCTGCGTGTTGCCCTCAATAGCAACACCGCGAATACGGGCGCGAGTGGTCTGCACTTTATGGGTAACGATGGACACTTTGGCCCCAACCATCTGGTTCAGAAGCGTTGACTTGCCGGCATTGGGTTCGCCAATCAAAGCAATAAATCCGGCGCGTTTTTCAGTCATTTATCGGTTCCAATTGATCCATTAAAGCTTGCGCTGCGGCCTGTTCCGCCTGGCGTTTGGTGGCCGCTGTTGCTGTCTCTTTCTGGCCGCTGACCATCTGGGCCTTAACGGTGAAAACCGGCGCGTGGTCCGGGCCTTCACGCGACACGACGGTATAGTCCGGCGGCACCTGGCCACGGGCCTGCGCCCATTCCTGCAGGGCGGTCTTTGCGTCGCGTGCATCATCTTTCACCTGTGCCACCCGCGCGCCCCACAACCGCAGCACCATATCACGCGCAACATTGTAACCGGCATCCAGATACACCGCCGCGATCACCGCTTCCATACCATCCGCCAGCAGCGCTAATTTGCGCCGTCCGCCTGAAAGCATTTCAGATCGCCCTAATTTCAAAACCGACCCCAAGTCAATTTCACGGGCCACATCGGCGCAGGTTTCCTTACGCACCAACGCATTGTAGCGCGGCGCAAGCTGACCTTCGGCGGCCGTCAAATCACCCAAAAATAGTGCCTCTGAAATCACAAGCCCAAGCACCCGGTCCCCCAAAAATTCTAACCGCTGATTGTCGGCCCGTGTAGCTGAGGAAATAGAGGCATGGGTCAGGGCGCGGATCAAATGTTCAGGGTCAGAAAATTTATGACCAATACGGGTTTCAAACCCAGTCAGATCAGACCCTAACTTCAATTGATCGCCTTAAAGAACCGGTTACTGCGCCAGGTCCAAAAATACAGCAAGGACCGACCCGCCGCTGAAAACATGATCCGGTCAGCGCGTCCAATCAGGTTTTTGTAAGGTACAAAACCAACCCCAAGGGCAGATTGCGCTACCCGGCTATCGGTGGAATTATCGCGGTTATCACCCATGAAAAAGTAATGCCCGTCCGGCACAGTAAAGACGGCAGTATCATCCAGACGCCGCTGGCCAATATTCAGGATGCTGTGGGAAACCCCATTGGGTAATACCTCCACGATCTTATCCTTTTCGCAAATACCGCCAATGCCAACTCCTCGGTTAGAACATTGCGGAAACCCCCCCACGGGCCCTTGCTTTTCAAAAACTTCTTCGAACCGCCCGTCGGCTTGCTGCTGCACAACAACGCCATTCAGAAAAACCACACCGCTTTTTACCTGAATTTTGTCTCCCGGCAGACCCATCAGACGTTTAATAAAGTCCTGTCCATTCACTGGATGGCGAAATACCACGACGTCGCCGCGATCTGGGTCACCGCCAAAAATACGCCCCGAGATCGGGCAAATCGAAAACGGGCAAGATACCTGCGCATAGCCATAGGCCATTTTGTTTACGAACAGAAAATCGCCGATTAGCAATGTGTCTTTCATTGAGCTGGACGGGATCCAGAACGGTTGAAAAAACAAGGTTCTGAAAACGCCTGCAATTAGCAGCGCGTAAACCACCGTCTTAATCGTCTCAACGATGCCATCTTGTTTTTCTGCCTTACTGCCCATTCAGATTTTCCACCTTTGTATTTTGTCCCGGCTACATGGTCAGCCAAGCCCGGGGAGTCAAGCAATTGGCAGCGCTTCGATCACCACAAATGCCTGTGCCCAGGGGTGATCATCGGTCAAAGTTACGTGAATATGTGCTTGGTGCCCGTCCGGTGTCATATCTTTCAACCGCTCCGCTGCCCAGCCAGTGACCTGCATCTGTGGCTGACCGGAGCGCAGGTTGGTCACTGACATATCTGTCCAGGAAATCCCCATGCGCAGCCCGGTTCCCAACGCCTTGGAACAGGCTTCTTTTGCGGCCCAGCGTTTTGCATAGGTGCCGGCCGTATCTTTTCGCCGCTCTGCCTTGTGCTGTTCCACGTCGGTAAACACCCTGTTACGGAAGCGATCGCCAAAGCGTTCCAAAGTCCCGGCAATACGCTCAATATTTGCAAGATCCGTGCCGATGCCTAAAATCATGCCAATTTGGCCGTCAGTAATTTCAGGCTTGCAGCACCGAAAAAGGCGGCAAATAACAGATCAAACCCACGCCGCATTCGTTTGTAACCCTGAACAATCGCCGGGCTGGAAAACAACAGCGCGTAGCCCAGAAATATAACAATTGACCCGCAATAAAGTATACCAAACAACCCAAAAACATCGGCCGCACCGGCATCTTTTGGCAGGGCTATTGAATAGACAGCTCCCCATGACAGGATCGCCTTGGGGTTGGTCAGGTGGATCATCATTCCACGTGAAAAAATGCGCCTGGCTGAACCACTGTGGTTTTTGGTCAGCATCACCGCGTCCGGTCGCATGGCTGAGCGCAGCGCCTTTGACGCCAGAAACAACAGATATGCCGCCCCAACATACCGCAGCACTTCAAACACCCAGGCATTTGCCAGCATTAGCGCGCTCATACCTGACGCTGCTGCCAAACCAAGACTGGCGCTACCTACCAATATACCCAGCGCGAATATCAAACCAGATTTTCGCCCCTGCTCCATTGACGTGCCCGCAATAGACAATGTGGCAGGACCCGGACTACCGCCAGCAATCTTCCAGCCGACATAAAATATCGCAAACTCAATACCAGTCACACCCGCGCCTCATCCATCAGACGGCGCATTTCACCTATCGCCGGATCCAAACCGCGAAATATGGCCTCACCAATTATGAAATGGCCGATGTTTAATTCCATCACCTCAGGAAACTCGGCAACCGGTTTCACGGTCTCATAGGTGAACCCGTGCCCGGCATGGATTTCCAAACCCAGCCCATGTCCAAATACCGACATCTCGCGCAGGCGCTCAAGCTCGGCGTCGCTTTCATCAAGCATACCCTCGGCAAACAGATCGCAATAGGCCCCTGCATGCAGTTCAACAATATCAGCGCCAATCCGGTGCGCGGCTTCCACCTGACGCATATCGGCGGCCACAAACATTGACACCCGACACCCGGCATCACGCAACGGCGCAATAAACTGCGCCAGACGATTGTCATCGCGCGCCACATCCAGCCCGCCTTCGGTGGTTAGTTCTTCGCGCTTTTCTGGCACAATACAAACGGCGTGGGGTTTGTGGCGCAACGCAATGGCCTGCATTTCATCCGTGGCGGCCATTTCAAAATTCAGCGGTACCGTCAGAACCTCCATCAGCCGATCAATATCGCTGTCGGAAATATGACGCCGATCCTCACGTAAATGCGCCGTGATCCCATCGGCACCGGCGGCTTCGGCCAGCTTGGCGGCGCGTACCGGATCAGGATAGTTTCCACCACGGGCATTTCGCACTGTGGCAACATGGTCAATATTTACTCCCAGCCGCAATGGGCCCAGAAAATTTGTATTTGGCATTTCTCAATATCCCGTAGATTCGCTGTCTTCCGGCATAGGCCTATTTTTACTTGGCGTCAGCCCTTGCTGTCTCTGCTTCCCGACGTTTTTGGTACTTTTTCTTCAATCTCTTGATGCGGTTTTTTTGATAGGCGGTAATTAAGGGTCGGCTAACAACGTAGGAGAGGACGCCAAAAAATACGCCGGGCACCATGCCGCCAACCAGATAAGGTTTGAAAACCCGTGCGTAAAACCAATCTAACCGATCCCAGTGGGTGATTTCTTCGGTGAACATGGCGGTAAAATTATACCAAAGCTCCAAGGAAGCATTGGAAAAGGCCGTGACAATATTTGGCAAATGCACACCTCCCTGCATGCCCAACATCCAAGACCCCAGCTCAACGGCAAGACTGGCAATAATTGGAAAAGTGATGGGATTCCCAAAGAATGTCGCCATGATAGCCGCAATAATATTACCCTGCATGACGAATGCTAGGATAACGGCCAGAATAATGTGAAACCCAAAGAACGGCGTGAAACAGATAAATATTCCAGCAGAAATTCCGCGGGCAATTTTATGGGGCGGGTCCGGCAGACGGCGCAAACGCAGTAAAACATAACTTACCGCTCGGCTCCAGCCACCGCGGGGGTATACCCCCTCGGTAAGTATTTCTTTGAAAGTCCTTCGTTTACGCCGTTTGAACACCAATTGTGCTCCTGGTTACTTAGGGCTTTCGCCCAATATCTCTGTATCGTTCAATTGACGCGACTTCGCTTTCGGCTTCAAGCGCCAACATGATCGCGTGCAAATGCTCAATATCCCTAAGATCTACATCGACAATAAGCCGAAAATAGTCCGGTTTGCGGTCAAGAAAATGAAGGTCAGAAATATTTGCCTTTTGCTCTCCGATCAATGTGCAAATTCGCCCCAGAACGCCCGCATCATTTCGAATAGTTACGTCAAAACTGACCGTGCTCACTGCTGCATGTTTTCCGCTGTGCCATTGCAGATCAACCCAACGGTTTGATTGTTCTTCAAATTCAACAAGGACTTCGCAATCAATTGAATGTACAACCACACCTTGCCCGCGATAGCTGATGCCAACAATACGCTCACCCGGTGTCGGCTGGCAGCACGCGGCTCGCTTGAATGTCTGATCCGGCAACAGGCCAACCACTGCCCGCTCCATTTCAACTTCCTCGCCGCCCTCGGCCAGTTTTGGATACAATGCGCGCACCACTTCTTTGGCCGGAAGCTCTGCCGATCCGATCCGCGCCAGTAAATCCCGGTTTGACGGAACCCCAAGCTGTTTGGCCGCTGTCGTCAGCGCCTTTTCAGTGGCGGTTTTGCCAATATGTTCAAAAGCTACCCGGGCAAGTTCTTTGCCCAGTTTGATAAACCGTTCCCGGTCCTCTTCCCTTAAAGACCGCCGTATCGCGGCTTTCGCCCGGCCGGTCACAACAATATCAATCCAGCTGGATTGCGGCGTTTGCCCCTCGGCAGTGATAACTTCTACCGATTGGCCATTTTTTAACCTAGTCCACAAAGGCACCCGAATATGGTCGACCTTAGCACCAACACAACTGTCGCCAATTCGGGTGTGAATGGCATAGGCATAATCCAATGGTGTCGCCCCACGCGGCAGTTTGACAACATCCCCTTTGGGCGTGAAGCAAAACACCTGATCCGCGTACATTTCCAGTTTTACATGCTCCAGAAATTCGTCGTGGTCATCAGCACCGTCAAAATGCTCGGTCAGACTGGCGACCCATTTGGCCGGATCGACTGCAAATGGGTTTTCCACCAAAACACCATCACGGTAAGACCAGTGTGCAGCCACTCCGGCCTCAGCGACTTCATGCATCTGGTGGGTGCGGATCTGCACCTCAACCCGTTTGCCATCGCGCCCCAGAACCGTGGTGTGCAGCGACCTGTAGCCGTTGGTTTTTGGCTGGCTGATATAGTCTTTGAACCGCCCCGGCACTGCCCGCCATCGCTGGTGGATCGCCCCCAGCACCCGGTAACAATCGGCTTCGGAATCAGCAACAATCCGAAAGCCGTATATGTCAGAAAGCCGGGAAAACCCCTGTTCTTTTTCCTCCATCTTGCGCCAAATTGAATGGGGCTTTTTCGCCCGGCCGGAAACAACAGCAACGATATGCGCCTTTTCCAGTTCCTGCCGCATATCGTTGGTGATCTGTTCAATGACATCACCGGATTCTTTTTGCAGTGTCAGAAACCGACGCATGATGGAATTGCGTGCTTCCGAATTCAACACCGAAAACGCCATGTCTTCCAGTTCATCGCGCATCCATTGCATGCCCATTCGCCCGGCAAGTGGCGCATAGATATCCATGGTTTCGCGGGCTTTTCCGGATTGTTTTTCAACATACATCGACTTGATCGTGCGCATGTTATGCAAACGGTCTGACAGCTTGACCAGAATTACCCGCAGATCCTTGGACATCGCCATGAACAATTTACGAAAATTTTCGGCCTGTTTGGTCTCAGTAGAATTCAGCTGCAAATTTGTCAGCTTGGTTACACCATCAACCAATTCAGCAATTTCGTCGCCAAACTTTTCCGATATTTCACTGTAGGTTGATTTGGTGTCCTCAATAGTATCGTGCAGCAGTGCGGTAACAATTGTCGCATCATCCAGCCGTTGTTCAGCCAGAATTGCAGCAACAGCCACCGGATGCGAAAAATATTCTTCACCGGAATGCCGAAACTGTCCAATATGCATTTTTCGCCCGTATAGATAGGCGTCTCGGATCAGCTTTTCATTTGTATGTGGATTGTAGTTGCGAACCAGCGCGATCAATTCGTCAACGTCGATCATCTGGTCCGCACCTTTGGCGCGACGGCGCCGTTATTCCTGGCCTTGCGCTTCCATCAGGGCGCGCAACAGGTTTTCTTCTGACATATCATCTTCGGCCGGTTTGTCAGCTTCAGCCCCCATAAGAAGTGCCATAGCATCTTCTTCGGGTTCATCCACTTCAATCTGAGTTTGATGACTTTCGATCATCCGCTCACGCAAATCTGCTGCGGATTGGGTTTCATCTGCGATCTCACGCAGTGAAACGACGGGGTTCTTGTCATTGTCGCGCTCAACTGTAATGGCACCACCAGCGGCTATTTCGCGGGCACGATGGGATGCAAGCATCACCAGATCGAACCGATTTGGAACCTTGTCAACGCAATCTTCAACCGTAACGCGCGCCATTGTAGCACTCCATTTCCTAAAGCAGAGAGATATCGAATGGTGTACTTAAGCCCATTGAACCCTATTGACAAGGCTAGAAACCAACGCACAAACGCTATTATTGCGGCCCTAAAGCCTATCATTCCCACTAATTCCCGGGTTTTTCGATAGCCCTATAGTTTCTGAAGTATTCAATCCACAAGCGCGATGATTTCATCCGCCGCTGATTCTGGTAGATCGGCCAACATTTCCACCACTGACTTTCCCAAAATCGGATGTATCCAATCCGGCGCAATATCCGCCAACGGCACCAGCACAAATCGGCGATCCTGTAGTCTTGGATGCGGTAAAATCAGCTGTTCAGGGGTACGGTTTTTCTGCGCATTCAACCCCAGTTCACGCCATTCATTATGCATCGTTTCATCTGGAAGAATGTCACCACCGACAGCCAATAGATCAATATCCAAACTACGTGCTTGCCAGCGATCCTTGCGTTTTCGACCAAATTTTTCCTCAATTCGGTGCAATTCAGCAAGAATTTCTATCGCCACCAAATCACAATCACAAAGTATCGCAGCATTGACATAGTCAGGATCAGAACTAGCTGGAAAGGCACGGGTCTGATAGTATGGTGATACAGCGCAAACCTTAAAACCTGCGCCCGCTAGTTCTGGTAACAGTTTTGAAATTGTAACGATTGGTGGCCCGACAGGGGAATTTAAATTTGCACCTACCCCCAACAAAACCGGCCTTGAGGTAACATTATGTTCAACTTTTAGCGGGTTACGTAACGGCATGGGTTGCTACATTCTGATATTTGAATATTTATACAGAGATTAACGAGAACCACTCAATTTTTACCGAACCGCTCACGAAAACACAAACCACTCACGGAATTAATAGCTAAATCCCTTTTGGAAGGAAAAATTATGTTTTACCGAGACGAACGGCTTGCCTTGTTTATAGATGGCGCCAATCTTTACGCCGCCGCAAAAGCACTTGGGTTTGATATTGATTACAAACTGCTTCGCCAGGAATTTGTCCGGCGCGGTAAAATGCTACGGGCTTTCTATTATACAGCGTTGCTGGAAAATGACGAATATTCACCAATTCGCCCGCTGGTTGACTGGCTGAACTACAACGGCTTCACCATGGTCACCAAGCCGGCCAAGGAATACATCGACAGTCAGGGACGCCGAAAAGTCAAAGGCAATATGGACATCGAATTGGCCGTAAATGCGTTGGAACTGGCCCCACATGTGGACCATATCGTTCTATTCTCCGGTGACGGCGATTTTCGCCCGCTTGTGGAAAGCCTGCAACGTCAAGGCGTGCGCGTTTCCGTTGTGTCCACCATCCGCTCTCAGCCGCCAATGATATCTGATGAATTGCGCCGCCAGGCCGACAATTTTATCGAACTGGACGATTTGAAAGATGTCGTCGGGCGCCCAATGCGTGAACCACGGATGGAAGAAGCCGCCGAACCTGAAGTTGAACAAGTTTAAGACCTCAGACTGGTAAACCGCGCGACCAGGCAATAGGACAGGCATCAACCCGGTTCGACCGGCCACCAAATTGCGATGTTGACCACAGGATGACTTTGCCCGCTCTTACCCTTTTTCTTGCTGCCCCGCGTGGATTTTGCGCCGGTGTCGACCGGGCTGTTAAAATCGTTGAAATGGCGATCCAGAAATGGGGCGCGCCGGTTTATGTGCGCCATGAGATTGTTCACAACAAATACGTCGTTGATGGCTTGCGTGACATGGGTGCAGTTTTTGTCGAAAGCCTGGCCGATTGCCCCGATGACCGCCCGGTGGTGTTTTCTGCGCACGGTGTTGCCAAATCAGTGCCTGCAAAGGCCAAAGAGCGCCAAATGGTGTTTGTCGATGCCACCTGCCCGCTGGTGTCCAAGGTGCATATTGAGGCCGAGCGCCATTCAAAGAACGGACTGCAATTGGTGATGATCGGCCATGCCGGCCACCCGGAAACCGTGGGCACCATGGGGCAATTGCCGGAAGGCGAAGTGCTGCTGGTGGAAACCGCCGCCGATGTGGGCAAATTGCATGTGCGTGACGCCGATAAGCTGGCCTTCATTACGCAAACCACCCTGTCAGTGGACGACACTGCGGGGATTGTTGCCGCGTTAAAGGAACGGTTCCCAAACATCATCGGCCCACATAAAGAAGATATTTGTTATGCCACCACCAACCGTCAGGAAGCGGTGAAATCCATTGCTGGAAAGATCGACGCGCTATTGGTGATCGGGGCACCAAATTCATCCAATTCACAACGTCTGGTCGAGGTCGGGCGCGCCGCCGGGTGTACTTATGCGCAGCTGGTGCAGCGTGCCACCGATATTGATTGGCGGGCGCTGGATGGTATCCGGTCCGTCGGCATAACCGCCGGAGCTTCAGCCCCCGAAGTGCTGGTGGATGAGGTGATCAATGCTTTTCGCGCCCGTTTTGATGTAACCGAGGAAATTGTGGAAACTGCCAAGGAGAATATCGAATTCAAAGTGCCCCGGGTGCTGCGGGAACCGGCATGAACCGCGATTCAAAAACCCTGTCAGTTTACGCGAACCGTGCAACCGATTACGCCGAAATGGCGGTCGATCCCGAACAAAATACCGTGCTGTTAAAGTTCCTCGACGCAATGCCAAAAAATGCCCGCGTGCTGGATTACGGCTGCGGCCCCGGCCACTGGGCGGCGGCAATGCAACGTGCAGGATTACGAGTGGATGCCTTTGATGCCTCACCAGAAATGGTCGCCCTTGCATCCAAGCATGAAGGCGTAAATGTCCAACTGAAAACCTTTGACGACATGCGCGAAACTAAAACCTACCACGGTATCTGGGCCAGTTTCAGCCTGCTGCACGCACCAAAATCCAGCTTTCCAACCTATTTGGCC
This sequence comes from Paracoccaceae bacterium, assembly GCA_965224795.1. Classification (GTDB taxonomy): domain Bacteria; phylum Pseudomonadota; class Alphaproteobacteria; order Rhodobacterales; family Rhodobacteraceae; genus NVTR01. The sequence continues at coordinate 1,527,681 of CBDDAE010000001.1, forward strand.
GCGATCCATCAGGCGCTGGTTCCTGGGGGGTTGCTGATTCTTGGCATGAAGCTTGGTCAAGGCGAACAACGCGATAAAATTGGCCGTTTCTACGCCTATTACAGCCAAGCGGAACTGACAGGCCACCTGACCGATGCCGGTTTCACAACCGATGAATTCGTGCTTGGCGAATCCGCTGGATTATCTGGTGAGACCGCCCCCTACATCGCGATGAACGCAATTGCCTGAGCTGTTCGCCTACACAGATGGTGCCTGTTCCGGCAATCCCGGCCCCGGCGGCTGGGGCGCGCTGCTGATCGCACGCAATGGCGACACAGTGGTCAAAACTCGCGAACTTAAGGGCGGTGAGGCTGATACCACCAATAACCGCATGGAACTGTTGGCGGCGATTTCGGTGCTGGAAACCCTAAGTCGCGCCACCAAGATCACCATCGTCACCGACAGCGCCTATGTGAAAAACGGCGTTACATCCTGGGTGCATAGCTGGAAGCGCAACGGCTGGAAAACTGCCAGCAAAAAACCGGTGAAAAACATTGATCTGTGGCAGCGCATTGACGCCGAAAATACCCGCCACGATGTGACCTGGGAATGGGTCAAAGGTCACGCCGGGCACGTTGAAAACGAACGCGCTGATGAATTGGCCCGCGCCGGAATGGTGCCGTTCAAAGGCGGTAAGCCGGCCTAGAATCTACGACGTCGGCCCATAGGTGCGCCACAGCCAGATCAGCAACAGCGCCCCCAGCACCGCACCAACAAACCCGGCCATCCAACCGCCAATGACCAGTATCAGCCGCAGCACTCCACCGCCAATGATCGCGCCAAGCACACCAATCGACACGGTCGTGATGACGTTGGCGTCCATCTTCACCATTCGGGTGGCAATAAATCCGGCAGCAGCGCCGATGATGATCATTGCAAGAACGGGCATGGGGTTTCCTTTTTGTTACCCTGACAACATAGGCAGGGTTTGACCGGTTTTTAACCCAAAACCTTAGGCATTTCCAATCCGCGCAGCATTTCACTGGCTTCCATCGGTTTTTTTCCCGACCGTTGAACACGGGTGATTTCAACCGCACAATCCCCGCAAGCCACGGTAAATCCAGCCATAACCTGCCCCGGAGTGCCATTGCCATGCGCCAGATTTGACCCCAATAATTTCACCCGTTCACCAGCAATTTCACACCATGCCCCCGGAAATGGCGACAGCCCCCGGATCAGGCGATCCACTTCAATCGCTGGTCTTGCCCAATCAATTCTGGCCTCGGATTTATCAATTTTGGCAGCGTAGGTCATGCCATCCTCTGGCTGTGCGACGGGCGTTAACCCGTCCAGACCGGTCAAGGTTTCAACAATCAACCCGGCCCCCATTTCAGACAACCGGTCATGCAACTCACCCGTGGTTTCCTGATCACCAATCACTGTTTCACGCCGCGCTAATACCGGCCCGGTATCCAGCCCGGCCGCCATCTGCATGATACATACACCCGTTTCAGTGTCCCCCGCCATTACAGCCCGATGGATCGGCGCAGCCCCACGCCAACGCGGCAGCAGTGACGCATGGATATTCAAACAACCCTTCGCGGGCGCATCCAAAACCGCCTGCGGCAGGATCAGACCGTAAGCAACCACAACGGCGATATCGGCCTTAAGGTCAGCAAATGCCGCCTGCTCTGACGCAGCTTTCAGCGAGACCGGGTGACGCACCGATAGTCCCAGTTCCACAGCCCGTTTTTGCACCGGGCTAGGTCGGTCTTTCTTGCCACGGCCGGCCGGGCGCGGCGGTTGACTGTACACGGCAACTATTTCATGGCCCGCTGACACCAGCGCGTCCAGCACGGGCACCGAAAAATCGGGGGTTCCCATAAAGATCACCCTCATGTCCGCATACCCTTGGCAGCTTTTTTCAACAACATGTCACGCTTCACCCGACTAAGCCTGTCAAAATACATCTTACCGTTCAGATGATCTATCTGGTGCTGCACACTGGTCGCCCACAATCCGACAAAATCGCGCCGCTCAATCGCGCCATCCGCATTCAGAAACCGCACATTCACCGCCCTTGGCCGGCTCACCTTGGCCGACATGCCCGGCAGGTTTGGGCTGGCCTCATCATGCACATTCATCTTGCCCGACGCTTCGATAATTCCCGGGTTGGCCATCCGCACCACCTGCCCGCGCGCGTCCGACGCATCCACCACCGCAAGCCGCACCATTTCGCCCAGTTGCGGGGCTGCAAGACCAACGCCTGGCATCGCCTCCATCACTGCGATCATTTCATCCCAAAGCGCGTGAATTTCATCGGTGATTTCAGCAACCTGCGTGGCGGGCGTACGCAACCGCTTATCTGGCCAGGGGATTACCTGGCGCGTCATTCCCTTGCCAGTTCGCGTTTCAGTTTCACCATTTTGCGGGTGATCATCTGGCGTTTCAGCGGCTTCAGGTAATCAATGAACAGCTTACCATCCAGATGGTCAATTTCATGCTGAACACAGGTTGCCCACAACCCATCAAATTGTTCCTCGTGCTGCTTACCATCCACATCCATCCAGCGCACCCGCGCCTGCGCCGGGCGTTCCACATCGGCGTATTGTTCCGGAATTGACAGGCAGCCTTCCTCATAGGTGTTCATATCGTCCGATACCCAGGTGATTTCCGGGTTGAACAGCACGGTTGGTTCGGGTTTTGCGCCTTCTTCCTTAATGCAATCCATCACAAACAATCGCTTGAGCACCCCCACTTGCGGCGCCGCCAGCCCAATGCCGGGGGCTTCGTACATGGTTTGCAACATGTCATCGGCCAGCTTGCGCAGCTCTTTTGTTACCTCGCCCACGGGCTTGGCAACCTTTTTCAGGCGCGGGTCAGGATGGATCAGGATATTTATCAAACTCATAGGCGTTGATGTAGGCGATGCATGGTCCTTGCGCAACGCCTCTTGCACTTGGCGCGGGCTTAGGTAACCTGCCCAAAAATCTGGCGGAGACACCCATGGATTTCGACAAAACCATCGACCGACGCGGCACCAATTCCGCAAAATGGGATGTGATGGAAAAATTGTACGGCCTGTCACCCAAAGACGGATTACCAATGTGGGTGGCCGATATGGACTTTGCCGCCGGTGAATTCCTGCAGGATGCAGTTAAGAACCTTATGGACCGTGCCAATTACGGATATTTTGCAGAGCGGCATCGCAATTTTGACGCCATCGTCTGGTGGATGCAAAACCGCCACAACTGGCAGGTCGACCCCGATTGGATGTTCACGACCGCCGGGTTGGGCAATGGCATCGCAATGTGCATTCAGGCATACACCAAACCGCAGGATAAGATTGCGATATTCACGCCGGTTTATCATGAATTTTCCAACAAGATCACAAAAGCTGGCCGTCAGGTCGTAGAATTACCTTTGATCAAAGTTGACGGCGTGTTTCGCATGGATTTTGACGCCTATCAGGCAATGCTGGATGGCAGCGAGAAAATGGTTCTGTTTTGCTCGCCCCATAACCCGGCCGGTCGTGTCTGGAGCGTGCAGGAAATAACCGAACTGTGTGAATTTTGCGCCCGCAATGATCTGATACTGGTGTCCGATGAAATTCATCACGATCTGGTGTTTCCGGGTTTTGAGTTCACGCCAACGCAACAGGTTGCCGAGGGGATCACCGACAAACTGATCGTGGCAACGTCAGCATCCAAAACATTCAACATTGCCGGCACCCGAACCGGTAATATCATGATTCCAAACCCCGCCATGCGCAAAACATACGCGAAATTTCTTACTGCGCTGAATTTAGAGCCAAGCCTGCTTGGGGTTGAACTATACTGCGCCGCTTACACGCCTGCGGGCGCTGCCTGGGTCGATCAACTGGTCCAGTACCTTGAAGGAAATTATCAGCTGTTTGCCAAGGGGATCAATGCGATCCCCGGCGTGTCACTGATGCCGATGCAGGGCACCTACCTGTCCTGGGCAGATTTCGCCGGAACCGGCATGAACCATACCGAAATTATGCAGCGCGTTGTTGAAGTGGCAAAAATTGCCCCCACGCCCGGTCCGGCACTGGGCACTGGCGGTGAAACCTGCTTGCGTTTCAATCTGGGTACACAGCGTTCAAAAATCGCCGACGCCGTCGACCGTTTGCAAAAAGCATTCGCCGACCTGCAGTAATCCCCTAGAAAACAGCGGCTAATTCAGCAACGCAATCGGTGCATTTTCATCGCGTACAAAATCAAGTGGTGCCTTATCCACCGCCGCTGTGTTGCGTTTAAAATCGTAGACCATCTGATCATTTTCTTTCTCAGACGCTATGATCAGGCACTGATACAAATGCCGCGCACCATCATACAGATCAACCAACCCACGCAGTTGCGGCGCATCTTCAGCATCCAGTGCAAATCCGGTTTCCCAAAACCGCAAAACCGGGAAAACATCGTCGTCCACATGCACACGTAGCCGGCTTTTCTTGCGCAATGCTACTTTTCGCGCCAGTTCTAAACCCTCGCGCACTTCCTTTGGCAGAAACTCTGACATTGGTTAACCCTCCACACCCTGACAGGCAGTTTGCCCTGCTCTGATCACAGGTCAAGCAATCCTTTGATGGGATTCGTAAAAATTCAATTTTCCGCCAAATTTAGCTAGATATTGTTGCCACTTTCGGACGTAATACATGTGGAATCGCGGGATCGTATAAAGCCGAGTCCTTAAATTCCTGAACTTCCCCCAAAGCCGGCCCAATAAGAATCAGTGCCGTGCGGGTGATTTTCTCTGCCCGCGCCTTGCTGCGAATGTCCGAAATCGTGCCCCGGATCAGGATCTGATCAGGCCAGCCAACACGGTACGCAATCACCGCCGGACAATCAGCGCCGTAATGCGGAATCAACTGGCGCTCAATTTCCCGCAAGTTGCGCACCCCCAAATGAATGGCCAGTGTCGCGCCGGTGCGCGCAAAGTTTTCCAGCGTTTCACCCGCTGGCATATTGGTGGATTTCATCGACACCCGGGTCAACACGATCGACTGGGCAATCTCTGGAATGGTCAGTTCCTGCCCCAGCGCCGCCGCCGCCGCCGCATAGGCAGGCACACCGGGAATAATTTCGTATTCAATGCCATCCCGGCGCAGCAATCTGATCTGCTCGGCAATCGCGCCGTATAGCGATGGATCACCCGAATGCACCCGCGCCACATCCTGTCCGCGCCCCTGCGCCGCCAAAATCTCACCGTGTGTATCTTCCAATGTCATCGGTGCCGTATCCAATACCCGCGCGCCCGCAGGTGCCCCGGCAACCACGGCCTCCGGCACCAAAGAACCCGCATACAAACACACCGGGCATTCCCCAATCACCCGCTGGGCTTTCAACGTCAAAAGCTCCGGATCACCCGGCCCCGCCCCAATAAAATATACCTTCATTTCACGCTTTCTTCTTTTCCTAAATACCTCTGCCGGAGGCTCCAACCCTACCCTGCCAGATCCCCGTCAATTTTACGCGCATAACCCCGCGGCGTGTACATCCGCGGCCCCTCGCCCAATTGCGCCAGCCTCGAATTACTTGACCCCACCAGCACCACCGTCATCATATCCACCTCATCCACATCCAGATCAGCCAAACGGCGATAGCGCACATCTTCCTGCGGCCGTCCCAGCGATGTCGCCAGCATCACTGGCGTATCTGCGGGGCGATGTTCCAGCAAAATATCGCGCGCCTCGGCCAGCAAAGTCCTGCGCCGCTTTGACACCGGATTGTAAAACGCAATCACGAAATCCCCCTCTGCCGCCGCCCGCAAACGCTTGATAATATCCTCACGCGGCGTCAGCAAATCACTTAGCGATATCGCACAAAAATCATGCCCCAGCGGTGCCCCGGCCCGCGCCGCCGCGCCCTGCAACGCCGACACACCCGGCGAACAGATCACCTCAGCCCGGCGCGCGCCGTCTGAAACACCATGCGCATCCGCGCCCCGATCCAGCAGCTCAAAAACCAGCGCCGCCATGGCAAAAATCCCGGCATCGCCCGAACAGATCAGCGCTACATTCACGCCCTTACCAGCCTGTTCCAGCGCATAACGGCAGCGATCTTCCTCACCGCCCAGCGGGAAATCAGACCGCGCCTTACCCGCCGCCAATGGCCCCAACAGATCAATGTAAAACCCGTAACCCACCAGCTCATCCGCTTCCGCGATTAACCGGCTAACTTCTGGCGTGCGCCAACTGGCCTGCCCCGGACCAATGCCCACAACCGACAGCTTGCCGCGCGCCCGACCCACCAATTCCACAATCGGTTCAGGCGCAAATCCAACTGCACAGGTGGCCATGTCGGACTTCAGTTTTGGCTGCCCCAATCCGCCAGCCGAACCAGCCAGCGCCAGCGCTGCACCTTCCGCCACACCGTGGCAACCCACCTCAGCAAACACCACATCCGACGGGTGTTCCAACCGCCCGGTCTCGGCCTCCAACTCTACGGAAGAAAACAGCCGCAACGGCACACCAAACTTCGCCGCCAACGCCAACACGGCCGGCTCATCCGCCTTCAAATCAAGCGTGCCAATCGCCGCAATCGCCATGGGGTCAACTTCAACCGCCGCCAACGCACCCATAACCAGCGCTTCCAACTCGTCTGGCGGACAACCCCGCGCGCACCCCACCCCCAACGTTGTGCGCAGGGGCCGAAAGACCAGCGCTGTGCCGGAAATCTCTACCGGTTCCTGGGTCGCGATCAGATCAACCGCTTCCCCAACCGGCAGCTCATCCAACCATTTGGCGCGCGCTGCTTCATCACCACAAACCCGCGCCCCGCCCCCAGCCAACAGCGCCGCCATGGCCGGTTTTGCAGCCTCAGGGTTCGCCAAACGCCACCCGGCTGGCGGCTCATCCAGCGCAACGCCCAATGCCACATCCCCCGCCGTTGTCACCGCAGCAACACCGCCCAAAGCCTGAGCAATCTCGCGCGCCAACCGGTTCGCGCCGCGATGCCCGCCCAACAGAGGCACCACAACTGACCCATCATCCGCCACCGACACCACCGGCGGCTCAGCAGTTTTATCTGACAACAGCGGTGCCACCGCCCGGATTAATATCCCAGACGCACAGACCCCAACAATCGGCACCCCCGCCGCAAATAAATCGCGCGTGTGATCCAGTGCGTTGTCAAAGAATGCATCCGCCTGATCCACCCGGCCAACACGCCCATGCACCAACGCGCCCAGTGCCCCGGCCACCCGATGTGCCACATCTTCACCCGAGCGTGACAACGCCAAAACAACCGGTTTCACAGCCATGGATCGGCCCCTTTAGTCAGCAATATCATCGAAAAATACGGTGCATTTTCCGGCGCTTCATCCAACGGGCACACAACCTGCTCCGGCAGGCTGGCCCGCTCCACATAAACAGCACGATCCAGCAAACCCAGCCCGTCAATCACACCGCGAACTTTCCCCAAATGCCGCCCCACCTTCATGATCGCCACGCTTTCCGCCCCCTCAATCCGCACCCTTAACTCATCCGCACTCAGTGGCCCCGGCAACACTGTTACCCGCTCATTTCGCGCCGCCAGCGGCATGCCCGCCACAGCCGCGCAGGCGGTAATACTGGTCACACCGGGCACCACCTGCACATCAAACTCCCCGGACAGCCGGGCAAACAAATACATGAATGAACCATAGAAAAACGGATCACCCTCACACAAACACACAACATCCAGCCCGCGCTCCAGCGCCACCGCTATATCCGCCGCGCCCCGGTCATACGCCGCCTGCGCCGGGCCCCGGTCAACGGTCATTGGCACCTCAATCACGATCTCTTCCACACTGTCCGGCATCAAATCGGCAGCGATCGAACGCGCAAAACTATCGCCCCCCACCAGCGCCGGGTAAGCGACCACCGAAGCCCCGGAAATCAGCCGCGCCGCCCGCAGCGTCATCAATTCCGGATCCCCCGGCCCCAACCCAACACCATACAAACACCCGGCATTCTTTTGTTCAGAAATACTCCCGCCGGAGGCCTGATTTTTCTGCGAAAAATCGCTCATCGCTTAATCAAACTCCACTGAGTCACCACCCGTTGCGGTTTCCAGCCGCGAAACGCCCCCAGATCTTCGGCCCGCTCCACTGACAGTTTCACCAACTGCCCGCCATGTTGTTCTTGCAACGCCACCAAGGCTGCCTCACCTTCCAACGTTACCGCATTCGCCACCAATCGCCCCAGCGGCTTTAACGCCGCCCAGGCCACTTCAAACACCCCGTCAGACAACCCGCCGCCCACAAAAATCGCATCCGGGGCCTCTAGCCCGGCCAGCACATCCGGCGCTATACCATCGATCAATTCCAACTTCGGCGTGCCCAGCGCCAGCGCATTCGCCGCCGCCATGGCGCGGCGATCTGCCCGGGGTTCAATGCCAATCGCGCGCGCATAGCGCGCACCCCGCATCCACTCGACCGCGACTGAACCACAACCCGTGCCAATGTCCCACAACAGCGCCCCGCGCATCGGCATTAGCCGCGCCAAAGTCACCGCCCGCACCTCTTGTTTGGTCATGGTGCCATCGCTTTGAAACAGCTCATCCGCCAGCCCCGGCACCCGCGGCAACAGCGCCGCATCCCCCGCCGCCACACAGTCCACCGCCAATGTATTGAACGCCGGAACCTCATGCGCCCAATCTTGGGCAACCCCGTCAAAACGCACCTCATCCGCCCCGCCCATATTCGCCAGCACGCTCATCCGGCTGCCACCAAACCCGCGCTCCGCCAAAAATTCCGCGATCTGCCCCGGAGTCTCTGCCCCCGTGGTCAGGATCAACAACCGCGCATCCGGCTGGATGAACGCGATCATCTGCTCCACCGGACGCCCATGCACCGTCAGCGTTTCCACATCCGCCATGCTCCAGCCCATGCGCGCCGCCGCCAGTTGAAACGCCCCGACCTGCGGATGATAAGTGATCTCAGCCGGATCAATTTCCCGCCCGATCCGCGCGCCGACCGAAAACCACAGCGGATCACCGGACGCCAGCACCACAACACGCCGCCCCCGCATCCCCTGCAAAACCCCGATCAACGCATCAAACGGCGACGGCCATTCAACCCGCTCTGCCACCAACCCTTCGGCCAGGTTCTGATGCCGCTCACCGCCCACAATCACCTCAGCCGCCTCAACCACAGCCCGCGTTGCTGGCGTCAGCCCGAACATGCCATCCTCGCCAATGCCAACAATATGCAGCCAGGGCGTCATCCTGTTTCCTCCGGCAAGCCAGCCGCCAGCGCATTCACCGCCGCCGACGCCATGGCCGAACCCCCGCGCCGCCCGCGCAGCGCCACAAATTCACAATCCCTTGGATCATCCGCCAGTTCGGCCTTACTTTCCGCAGCCCCAACAAACCCCACGGGAAACCCTAGGATCACCGCAGGCTTCGGCCAGCCGGAATCCAACAGTTCCAGCAAATGAAACAGCGCTGTCGGCGCATTGCCAATCGCCACAACCGCGCCTTCTATCCGGTCCCGCCACAGCTCCACCGCTGCCGCCGACCTTGTGTTACCAATCTCCCCGGCCAAGCCCGGCACGTGGGCATCATTCAGCGTCACAACCACATCATTGCCTGCCGGTAAATACCGCCGGATAATCCCGGCCCCGACCATTTCGCAATCGCACAGCACCGGCGCGCCCGCTTGCAGTGCCGCGCGCCCAACTTCAAATGCACCCTCTGAAAACGCCAACCGATCCGCCACCTCAACCATGCCGCAAGCGTGGATCAGCCGCACCGCCATGGCGTCCATACCCCGGCCAAACCGATCCAGCCGGGCCTCGCGCCGCACAGTCGCAAAGCTCTCGGCATAAATCGCTGCCGGGTCACGCGCGTAAGGTCGCACAACGCCCTCCCATCATTTTTCCCCAAATATCCCCACCGGAGGCATGATTTTTCGCAGAAAAATCGCTCACCCCTTCACCCGTCGCGCACTTTCCGGCCCATGGGGATGCTTGGCATGGGGGTATTCAGCATGCACGTGATCATGGCTGTGGTCGTGATCATTGTGGTGATGATGCCCGTGATCGATATCCAAGCGGCATTCCCCGGTGCAAAAATCATCACACAGCTTGCAGGTTTCCACCGTCGCCCCCGGCGCACTGGCCCCCTGACCTTCCACATGGTGGTGATGGCTTTCCTGCACCGCGCCCACTTCGGCCTCAAAACCCAGAACCTGGGTGCGGTATTTGCAGGTTCCACAGGTCGGCGGCACTACATCGCCCAACTGTTCGGTAATCCGTTCCGCGAATGTTTCCAACACCTTAGGGTGATCTTTCAGATACCCGGCCTTGATAAAATCAATCCCCGGATGCAGCCCCGCCACCTTATCGGTAAAGCCGTAAATTCGGTCAATCAGCACCCCGGCAAACAGGAAATACGGGAATACAATCACCCGTTTGTAACCCAGCTTTGTCACATGTTCTAAGCACGGTTCGACCAACGGAAAAGTCACCCCGGAATAGCCAACCTCGCACCAGCCAAAGCCCATGCCTTCCTGCAACATCCGCGCCACTTTGGACACGTTGCCATTGGCATCCGGGTCCGATGCTCCGCGCCCGATCACCACCAGACAGGTTTGATCCAGCGGCAATTCACCGTGCTTTTCGTTAGCAGCTTCAACCGCCTCACCAATCCGCGCACCAGCCGCCGCCAGCATCTTGGGGTCCACCCCCAATTCGCGCCCATAAGACAGATCAACACCATGTTTCCCAGCATAGGTATTCAGCACCGTCGGAATATCGTTCTTGGCGTGCATGGCGGCAAACAACATCCCCGGCACCGCTAAAATCCGGTCACACCCCTTAGCCCGCAATCGGTCCAGCCCATCACGGATCACCGGATTGGCGAATTCCAGATAGCCGTAATCCACCGCCCAATCGTCTGGCAGCAGTGCCGGTAATTTTTCCGCCAGTATCGCAAATTCATCCACTGCCACCTGACTGCGCGACCCATGCCCGCAAATCATCACCCCAATCTTTGACATCTCAGGCCTCCTGCGGTTCATCGTCGGCTTCATCAGCCTCGTCTTCGCGTTCGCCCTTTAGCGCCCCCCAAATACCCGCTGCAATTGCCGCGCCCATGGCACCCAATGCAATCCAATGGCCATGCCCTGCGACATCCACCAAATGACCGGGATCTGCCTGCGCACTGCCTGCCGCCAAAACGGCTGCCAATATTACCGAAATTCTCATCATACGTCCTTTCAGTGGGGCAAAGATTGCCGCAAGGAAAGCCGTATTTCCCTGACGATGCTGTGTGTCCGATCCCCAATTTGGGTCAATCGTCAACAGCCAACCTCTCTGGCCCCATGGGCTTCGTCTGACGCTTGTATATTCAGCCCCCCGCCGACTCGCAATTGTAAATGCGCCCATTGCTTCACCAATCGCGACCGGACCGCTTGCGCAGGTATCGGCACACTTGTTGAATACAATTGGCTATCCAACGGCACGATATGCATCATCGGGTGGGGTTAATGCGCGCCGTAATGCTCAACCAATGCGCTCAGATCTTCCGGGCTAACGCCGGACGGCATCATCGCGCAGGCATTGGGTATATGTTGAAAAATTGAGCCGTCAGAAAAGAAATTGCTGCTGGTCACGAAAATAATTTTCGCCGACGGCTGCCGGTAGCTTAGGAAATCGGCAATCGCAAAGGCGCTGCCCTGTTCCAAAATCAAATCCAGAATAATGATATCGACAGTCACATCCCGCAATATGTTGATAGCTTCTATCTGGCTGCTTGCCACATCCACAAAACAGCCATGGCGCTTTAAATAACTGCCCCAGAACTGCCCGAGATTCGGGTTTTCATTGACAATAAGTACTCGCATTTTAAATTCGCCCACACCAAACGTGTATCATTCAGCCCAACACCCCACTTTCCGAAATACCTGCCTAAGTGTTAATAAGTCGTTAACGCTCTCGGTTCTTGGTTAACATTCAGAACCTATTGCACAGGCTGGAAATTTCCGATCAATAGGGGCTTGAGAATTTTAAATGGGGCCAAAATGACTACCTGGGTAACGATCTGTGACACCTGCAAGCGCGAAGGCTGGGAAACCGGCGATATGTCCCAAACCGATGGGGAAATTCTGGCCGAACTGATCGAAAAACGCGCCGTAAACTCTGTGGTAAAGACCCGCCGGATTTCCTGCCTTATGGGCTGTACCCACGGCTGCAATGTGGCGATTCAGGCGGAGGGAAAACTGGCCTATACAGTGGGGAATTTTGCCGCTGAATCTGAAGCCGCCGATGCGGTGGTAACGTACGCTGAATCCCATGCCCAAAGTCAAAACGGTCAGGTACCTTACCGGGATTGGCCACAAGCCATAAAAGGTCATTTTATAACCCGGCATCAACCTTTGCCCAAAGAGCCTTGAGCCTTAAAATGAAACGCGATCACGGCGGTGATCTTGATGCAGCAATTGCCAAATATGGCGGTGTAAAATCCGACTGGATTGACCTTTCAACCGGCATCAACCCCACCCCGTACCCGATTCCCGAAATAATCCCTGCCAGTTGGAATTCCCTACCAGATCACAGGGCCACGACCAGTTTAGAAAATGCCGCCAGAAAATTCTGGGATGTACCGGACAGTGCGGCCGTGCTGGCAGCCCCCGGTGCGTCATCGCTCATTGCCCGTATTCCCGGCTTGGTTACCACCGGCGCAGTTTCTATACCCGGCCCAACCTATAACGAACACGCCGCTGCCTTTTCGGCCCAGGGCTGGTCGCTGGCAGCAGATAATTACCAGGCAAAGGTTTTGGTTCACCCCAACAATCCCGACGGGCGGTATTGGCCCGGCCTCGTCCCCGATCAAAAGTTAACAATCATCGACGAAAGCTTTTGTGACGTTACCCCAGCCCGTTCACTGATTAACCTTTCCACGACCCCAGGCACCCTGATCCTTAAAAGTTTTGGCAAATTCTGGGGCCTGGCCGGTTTGCGTTTGGGTTTCGCAATCGGGGACCCGGCTTTGGTGGAAAGGTTGGCCGAATTACTTGGCCCATGGCCGGTATCCGGGCCTGCGCTTGCGATCGGTGCAAAGGCTCTGCGCGATGAAACCTGGACTGTGTCCACCCGCCAACAGCTTGCAAAAGATGCCAGCCGACTTGACGATATAATGACTGCTCAGGATGCAAAGCTTGTTGGCGGCACACCTCTGTTTCGCCTTTACCACGTAGATAGCGCGGCCCGGTGGCAAGACCGTTTCGCCCAGGCCTGTATTTGGACCAGAACATTTCCCTACTCTGACAACTGGCTGCGGCTGGGCTTGCCACCAGCGAACGCCTGGCATCGTATATCCGAGGCATCATGACAGCCGCTATCCAAATTGCCGTAGCGATGCTGCTAGACGCCGTCTTTGGCGAACCAGACTGGCTGTGGAAAAAAATACCGCATCCAGCAGTTGTGGTCGGCCGCACCATTGGCTGGCTTGAGAAAAAATTAAACCGCGGGGCGCCGCGCAAACTAGCGGGCATTTTAACCGTTGCCCTGTTGATCACCGCGGGTTTCTCCGTCGCTTTGGTGATCCGGATCCTCCCCGGCAGTCAAATAGTTGAAACGGTTCTGGCCGCTATCCTTTTGGCACAACGCAGCCTCGCAGATCATGTTGCCCAGGTCGCCACGGCCTTGCGCATCTCGCTTGCCGACGGGCGCGATGCCGTTGCCAAAATTGTGGGCCGCGACACCAGCGCAATGGATCAAACAGCCATTGTTCGTGGAGCAATCGAAAGCGCCGCCGAGAACCTATCAGATGGTATCATCGCTCCGGTATTCTGGTTTCTGATTGCGGGCTTTCCTGGTCTGTTGATCTACAAAATCATCAATACCGCTGACAGCATGATCGGCTATAAATCTGAGCAGTTTGCACAGTTTGGCTGGGCCGCGGCCCGGCTGGATGACCTGCTAAACTGGTTTCCCGCCCGTATAACCGCGCTGCTTATTTCGCTGGCACATTTTCGAATTAATACTGCCCCCATAATCTTGCGAGACGCCCCGCTGCACCGTTCCCCCAATGCCGGTTGGCCCGAAGCCGCCATGGCCGTCTGCCTTAACATTTCCCTTGCCGGACCACGTAGCTACGAAGGCGTTAACAAAGATTTCCCTCTGGTATTCCCTGAAGGTCAGTCAGATCTTAACTCCGGCCATATTGACCGCGCCGTGCAAGCCATCTGGAAAACCTGGGCCTTGGCCCTGTTGATAGTGGCCATTCTGGCGGTTGTCTGATCCGCCAATCCTGTTAGTTTGCAGCAAGTTAATGAAAGGCACCCCATGCGATTTTTACCCCTAGTAGCCGCCGTCGCCCTTACCGCCGCGCCGGCATTTGCCCAAGTAAGTTGCGGCGGGTCCTTCTCTGGTTTTGTTAAAAATATAAAGGCCGAAGCCGTATCGCGTGGCCATTCAAAACCTTCAGTAGATCAGTTTTTTGCCCATGCCAGCCATGACCCTTCCGTTATTCGGGCCGACCGGTCTCAGGGCATTTTCAAGATGAATTTCCTTGAATTTTCAGGCCGTGTCATCAGCCAGAACCGCATGGACAACGGCCGCAAATATTCTAAACAACTGGACAGCACCTTTGACCGTATCCAACGCGAATACGGCGTTTCCCGCGGTGTGCTTTTGGCCTTTTGGGCCCTGGAAACTGATTTTGGCCAGGTCCAAGGCGATTTTAACACGCTCAACAGCCTGCTGACTCTGTCGCACGATTGTCGCCGTCCGGAACTGTTTCAACCCCAGATTTTCGCGGCGCTTGAACTGTTTGAAAGGGGTGATTTTGACCCCAGAACAACCAAAGGGGCCTGGGCTGGTGAAATTGGCATGGTGCAAATGTTGCCCGAAGACATCCTGACCAACGGTGTCGACGGCGACGGTGATGGCAAGGTTAACCTGAAAACCTCACAGGCGGATGCCCTGTTCACCGGGGCCAAAATGCTGCGCGATTTGGGCTGGCGGGCAAATGAACCCTGGTTGCAGGAAATTCAGGTGCCTTCAGATCTTGACTGGGCCCAAACCGGTTTGACCAGCACAAAGAAAGTTAGCCAATGGGCGCGCTTGGGTGTGACGGCGCGCAATGGTTCATTGGGTCCGGCAAACATGCAGGCCTCAATTTTACTGCCTATGGGCCGCAAAGGCCCTGCTTTCATAACTTACCCCAATTTTTCAACCTATTTTGAATGGAACAAAAGCTTTGTCTATGTGACATCCGCCGCCTATTTCGCCACAAGGCTAGAGGGTGCGAATGTCTACACCAAAGGCAATGCCGATCCGGCCCTGTCAGATGCCCAGATGAAATCGCTTCAGACCAAATTACGGGCTCGCGGCCACGATGTCGGCAAAATAGACGGAATACTGGGGGCAAAAACCCGTGCTGCTGTGCAAAAAGAACAGATCAGATTGGGGCTACCAGCCGATGCCTGGCCAACCGCCGGGCTTTTAGCCCAGCTTTAGCAACCAAACCTGCCGGAAACTACCAGTCGATATGCTCTTCAAAATCTTTCATGGTACGCACCCAGATACCCACAAGCTTGGCAAAATCGTCCGAGTTCATACCTTCCCGACCAAGATATACATCCTGTTCTATCCGTGTGCTGCCGGTGCTTGAAATATAGGCAATCCCATAGCGCTTATCGGCATTCCATTCGTTCACCTTGGAAAGCCGAACACTTCCATCCGTACGGTAACCGCTGAAAAATTGGATTGAATCGCAATTTTTACCGTCGTCACAGCCATAGTAATAAATCGAAAACTCAGACCCGTAATAATCGACCTCAATCTTAGGATCGCCGACATTATCAGTCTCTATTGTAGGCTCTACGCCCTCTGCCTCAAAAAATGCCGCCACGCTGGTTCCGTCTGTTGCGACAATTTGTTGGGCGATTCCCATTCCCGGAAATAGAAATACTGAGGTTGCTACTAGGTTTCGAATAAAAGACATGTGAACTCCGTACGGTTTTAAAACTGCGCATAAGCTAGCATTACATATTCGACATTACCAGCTAAGCCACCATTTTTTCAGCACTTTTCAGATCAACCGATACCAGCTGGCTAACACCCGGCTCTGACATGGTCACACCAAACAGACGATCCATCCGCGCCATGGTGACCGCATGGTGGGTAATTATCAAAAACCGCGTATCAGTCTGGCGGGTCATTTCATCCAATAAATCACAGAACCGGGTGACATTGGCATCGTCCAACGGCGCGTCCACCTCGTCCAGCACACAGATCGGCGCCGGGTTGGCCAGAAACACGCCAAATATTAGCGCCAGCGCCGTCAGTGTCTGTTCGCCCCCCGATAACAGCGAAAGGGTTGACAGTTTTTTACCCGGCGGCTGGCACATAATTTCAAGCCCGGCTTCCAGCGGATCATCGCTTTCCACCAGCACCAGCTTGGCTTCACCTCCGCCAAACAGATGTTTGAACAACAGGCTGAAATTGGTGTTCACTTGCTCAAACGCCGTCAGCAGACGTTCGCGGCCCTCTTTGTTCAGGCTGGCAATACCGGTACGCAAGGTGCGGATCGCGTCCTGCAGATCAGTCACTTCATTGACCAGCAGGTCGTGTTCTTCCTGAACTTCGCTGGCGTCTTCTTCTGCCCGCAGGTTCACCGCCCCCAGCGCATCGCGTTGGCGTTTCAGCCGGTTCACATCGGCCTCAATCGTTTCAGCCCCCGGCATATTTTCGGGGTCGGCGTCCAACTGTTCCAGCAACGCATCCGGCGTGGTGTCCTGCTCATCCGCAATACGTCCGGCCGCACCCGACAGCGCTTCTTTTGCCGCCTCGTTCCGCGCTTCGGCCCCGGCCCGGTTTTCCCGCGCCTCAGATGCCGCGCGCTCGGCGTCACGTTCCCCCGATACCGCTTCACGCATATCGGTTTCGCCCACCGCCAGCACATCCCCGGCCTTGGCCCGGCGCGCTTCGGCCTCACTGATACCATCGGCCAGCTTGCCCCGTTGTTCGGCAATCTCGGCTGGCACCGACGTCGCCGCCGCCAGTTCCCCCTCCGAACTAACTTTCCGGTCCTGCAATTCACCAATGCGTTTGGCAGCTGTTTCCAGCCGAAGCTTCCAGCCGCTTAATTCCTTGGTCACTTCCTGTGAACGACGCACCCGCGCCTCACCTTCACGGCGCAACTCATCATGGGCGGAACGCTTGGTGATCATCGTCACCCGCGCCGCCTCAACCGTCATTTTTACATCTTCGACTTCGCCTCGTGCACCGTCCAGATCCCCCAGATCAGCCACCGCCGCCTTCGCCTCGGTCAACCGCCCCTGCGCAGCCCCGGCTTCTTCATCATGGCGTGCCACGGCCAGTCCCAGTGATTCCAGCTTGCCACCGGAAATATTGCGATCAGCCTCGGCGCGCGACAATGCCCGGCTGGCTTCGGCCATTTCCCGGTCTGCATCACGGCGGGTTTCGCGTGCCACCCGGTCGGCGTCACTTAGCTCAACCAACTGCGCTTTCAAACTGTCATGGGCCTGCACCGCACCCTGCGCGCGGGCCGATATTTCTTCCAGGTCCTGCTTTAATTCCTGCAACCGGTTCATCTGCTGCAAACGCAATGCCGCCGTCGTTGGTGCGTCCTCAGCCCCGGCCCGAAATCCATCCCAGCGCCACAGATCACCTGCCACACTAACCAGCCGCTGCCCCGGCAACAGATTAGTCTGCAAACGCGCCCCGGCATCAGCATCCACCAAACCCACCTGCGACATGCGCCGGGCCAACACGTCGGGCACCGTCACGTATTCTGTTAGCGCAAGAACACCATCGGGCAATTCCGGCGCCTTGGCATATCCCTGCAACGTCACCCAACCGGATGCCACCGACCCGTCCACAGCCGGCGCTCGCAAATCATCCGCCAAAGCTGCGCCCAGCGCCTTTTCATAGCCCGCATCCACCCGCACCAGATCAAGCACTTGCCCGCCCTCGGCCGTGTCGCGTTCCACCAGACGTTCCAGCGCCGAAAATTCAGCCCGCAGCGCGTTTGTTTCGCCTTCAGCTTCGGATCGGGCTGCCCGTGCCTCGGCCTCAAGCGCTTGCACATTACCGCGCGCTTCATCCGCTGCCGCCAGCGCCGTTTCAGCATCCTCGGCAGCTTTCACCGCCGCAACCTGTGCCGCTTGCGCCACATTAAACGCCCCGTCCGCCGCAGCCAACGCGCCCTTGGCAGCGTCCACAGCACCGCGCGCAACTTCGGCCTCGCCCTCACTGCGATCCAGCAATTTTCGCGCGTCATCCTGCATCCGGTGCGCCGACAGATGCCGCGCCGACAGACGCGCCACATCTTCGGTCAGCTCACTCAGCGCCTCTTCACGTTCCTGCAAAACCTGCGCCGCGTCGCGGGCCGCATCTGCGCCGGCTTCCAACCGCTCTGCCTGCCCATCGGCGGCTTTAGCCAATTCGCCAGCTTCCCATTCCAGCCGCTCAATGGTTTCGCCCGCATCCCGGTTCAGCGCCTCTTCGCGCTCCATATCATGTGCCAACTGACCGATCCGGGCGGTCAGGGTTTCAATCGTCGCCGTTGCCCGCGCTTCCTGATCCGTCAGCGTGTCGCGCTGCACCTGCAGCCGCTGCAATACCGCCGCCGCAATGGCCTCTTCCTCACGCAATCCCGGCAAGGCCGCATCACAAGCCGCGCGCGATTTACCAGCCTCAAGTGCCCCGCGCTCAGCTGCCGAGGCCGCCGTGATTTCCGCCCGTAACCGGTCCGAGGCAGCACCAAATGCCAATTCAGCCTCGCGCCAGCGCCGGTACAGCAACATGCCTTCCGAACGGCGCAATTCTTCACCGATTTTACGATACCGCGCCGCCTGTTTTGCTTGCCGCGCCAGCTGCCCCAATTGCCCGGCCAGCTGTTCCACCACATCGTCAACCCGCAACAGGTTAGCCTCAGCGCCGTTCAGCTTTAGCTCGGCCTCATGGCGCCGCTGGTACAGCCCGGATATCCCCGCCGCTTCCTCAAGCACCCGACGCCGGGCCTTGGGCCGCGCATTGATCAATTCTGAAATTTGCCCCTGACGCACCAGCGCCGGGCTGTGCGCACCAGTTGAGGCATCGGCAAACAGCATCTGCACATCGCGCGCCCGAACGTCCTTATTGCTAACCTTATAGGCGCTACCCGCATCGCGCGTTATGCGCCGGGTAATCTCCAACAGATCGCTGTCATTAAACCCCGCCGGCGCCAGCCGATCGGTGTTGTCAATAAACAGCCCGACTTCGGCAAAATTGCGCGCTGGCCGCGTGGACGCCCCGGCAAAGATCACGTCTTCCATGCCGCCGCCGCGCATCGCTTTGGGCCGGTTTTCCCCCATCACCCAACGCATGGCTTCCAACAGGTTCGATTTCCCACAGCCATTCGGCCCCACCACCCCGGTCAGACCATCAGCGATGATCAGATCAGTTGGATCGACAAAGCTTTTAAAGCCGTTCAGTCGAAGCTTGGTAAGACGCACGCCTGTAGCACCCTTTTTGGGGTTGATTCTTATAATAGGCGATTGTCCAAGGCTGACAGGGGTAAGTCAACGCAGAATGGCTAGGGATGGGCGGGTAGGCGGAGTTATCCACAAGATATGGGTGACGCGGGGCGTGTCAGTGCCTCGGTCGGAAATTAATTACCCGATTTAAGTTTGATATTTCATCGGATAACCAATGTGTTTCGCCACAAATCATTTCAGTGATCTCCATAGCATTACGGGCTTCGGTTTGCGTTCCGCGATCGAAAATCGCGTAGTGATGGGCCATTGATTTTCTAAAATGTCGGATTTGATCCAGATTTTTGTAAATACTGTCTTTTTTTTTGGTTGTTTTTGCCATTGGAAACGACTGGTTTCTACTGATTATCCAAAGGTGGTTTGCATATGATTGGGTCATTAACGAAACCCAAAACCCGCCAGAATGCAACCGAAGAGTATGACCAATCGCGGCAATTGCGCCACGCTGCGCGTGCCGCCCGGTTGGGGGCCAGCCCCCAAACCCCCGGGATATTTATCAAAAGAAGAAAATCAAGCCGATGGGTTCTAACCCGATTGGTTCAATACGCCACATCCACCGGTTTATGCTTGCGCATATATGCTTCCAGATCATTGATCTTAGCGATCCGCATTTGGGCATAGGTTGCCAGAATGCGGTTGATCCGGGCCTGATAACCGATCCCCATAGCGCGGTAATATTTGGCGACGCTTTCATCCAGCCGCAGCGATATTTTGACCTTGCGTTCGGTCACGTCAACATCATATTCCAGCGTGACCCAGGCTTCCGGGATTTTATCGCGCATTTCAAATTCCAGCGTTCCCTCATCCTCATAGGCGCGTAAATTGCGTATGAATCGCTCGTGGAATAATCGCTCGGTTTTGGTGCCTTTTGCTTTGGTTACGGTCATCACGGTCTCCTTTGAAATTCCTGATCCCGACAATCGCATCTGCGCCTTTTCGGGCAGTAAACCCAGCGAACGCAGTGCCTGACAGGTGTCTGACGCAAAGCAGACAACGTTCTGACAACGGATTTTCGCGCCGTAAAACAAACCAAATCTGTCGCAAACCCCCTTGACCTACCCCTGCGAGTCACGCCAAATACCCCTGCATGGTTCCCCCGCTAACATGTTCCAACATGGGGGGATGAAATGGGAATGTGGGATGGGTGACCCAAACAGGGCCCAAATCCACAGCCGCCCCCGCGACTGTATGCGGTGAGCGTTTCGTCAACTGCCACTGGGCAAAGCCCGGGAAGGCGACGACACGTTTTGACCCGCAAGCCAGGAGACCAGCCATGCGTGAACCCTGCCGTCGGGTGTGACGGAACAAAGGAGAAGAACGACATGACGACCAAGACAATTGCAAAGACCCAAGCCCCAGTAGACGTTAGCCTTTTTGCCATTGCAGGCGCTGCTTTGGCCGGAATATTCCTGCTGCTGCTGGCCGGGTTTGCCCAGGCATCTGTGCTGCATAATTCAGCCCATGACACCCGCCACGCCATCGCTTTCCCCTGCCATTAAGCCATGACTAAAAATCTGTTCACCAGCGCGTTGTTCGCTGGTCTGGCAGCGGGGCTGATAGCAGCCTTGCTCCAGTTTTGGCTTGTGATCCCGCTGCTGCTGGAAGGTGAGTTATACGAAATCGGCCTGCGCGCCCATTTCGCGGTTGGCCATGACACCCCGGTTCAAAGCCCATCCGGCCCCGCTGGCACCCTGACCCAGGACATCAGCAGGCATGCTATGACCTTGGGATTTAACGTTATTGCCTTCACCGCCTTCGCCCTGATCATGGTTGCAGGTATGGCTTTTGCCCAACGTTTCGGGCATAATATCACCGCCCGAACTGGCGCCATCTGGGGCCTTGCCGGCTATACCGCCATGCACCTGGCACCCGCCGTCGGCCTGCCCCCCGAACTGCCCGGCACCATCGCCGCCGAGGTCGAATTGCGGCAAATCTGGTTCCTCGCCACCGTTGCCGCCACAGCTCTGGGCCTTGGCCTGATCGCATTCGGCAAAAACCCGGTACTGATCATCATCGGCATCGCAGCACTTGCCATGCCCCATATCGTCGGCGCGCCGCAACTGGATACCTATTTCGGCATTGCCCCGCCTGAACTGGCGTCCCTATTTGTCACCCGCAGCCTTGGTGTCGCCGCTGTTGGCTGGGTCACTCTTGGTACCGTTGCCGGCTATTTCTGGGCCCGGCACAGCACAACATAATCGGAGCATTCCATGGCCCAAAAAATCCCCGCCACCATCATCACCGGCTTTCTTGGTTCAGGCAAAACCACCCTGATCCGGCACATGCTGGCCAATGCCAATGGCCGTAAAATTGCGTTGATTATCAATGAATTCGGTGATCTGGGCATCGACGGTGACATCCTGAAAGGCTGCGGCGATGAAACTTGTTCAGAAGATGACATCATGGAACTGTCCAACGGCTGCATCTGTTGCACCGTGGCTGATGATTTCATTCCGACCATGGAAAAACTGCTGGCCCGCGAAAACCGCCCTGACCACATCGTTATCGAAACCTCTGGGCTGGCGCTGCCGCAACCTCTGGTGCGCGCCTTCAACTGGCCCGAAATTTCCACAGAAGTTACGGTAGACGGAGTGGTCACAGTGGTGGACGGCAAGGCTGTCCATGACGGCCAGTTCGCCCATAACATTGCGGCTGTAGATGCCCAACGCCAGCAAGATGACAACCTGGATCATGAAACGCCGCTGTCGGAATTGTTTGATGATCAGATCGCTTGCGCTGACATGATCGTGGTTAACAAAACCGATCTGCTTGACCCCCAACAGGCCGACACACTAGCGGCCAGCCTGCGCGCTGACAGTCGTGATGGGGTGCAGGTACTGCAAACAACCATGGGCAAGCTGCCCGTTGATGTGCTGCTCGGGCAGGGCTCTGCGGCGGAAACCACCATGGAGCAACGCCATGAGGTGCACCACCATCACGAACATGCGGGCGGAGGCGACGATCACCACCACGAACATGACCACGATGATTTTGAAAGCTTCGTGGTCACCTGCCCCGAAACCACTGATCCGGATGGTTTTTCTACCCAAATCAGTGATGCGATCCGCGCCCATAACATCCTGCGCCTAAAGGGTTTCGTGGCCGTTGCAGGCAAGCCCATGCGCCAAACCTTACAGGCCGTCGGACCCCGGATTGATACCTATTTTGATCGTCCCTGGGCCGCGGATGAACCCCGCGAAACCCGGTTGGTGGTGATTGGTCAGGCAGGCCTTGATCAGGCGGCCATCACCGCCGCCCTGACAAAATGACCGACATCACCATCAACCCGGAAGATCCCCGATCCGGCGATGCTACCGCCCTGTTGAACGCCAGCCACAGCCTGATGCAAACGCTGTTCCCGTCCGATAGTTGCCACTATCTTTCTATCGACGATCTTTGCCAGCCCAACATCCATCTTTTCGTCGCCCGCCACACTGGCACCGCCGCCGGTTGTGGCGCATTGGCAATCTATGACGGCTACGGTGAAGTAAAATCAATGTTCACCACCGATGCCTTTCGCGGTCAGGGCGTCGCCGACAAGTTGCTGACCCATATTCAAGCAACCGCCACCAAACACAAACTGCCGTTCCTGCGGCTGGAAACCGGCGACACGCTAAAGGCTGCGCACCGACTTTACGCCCGCCACGGATTTCGGTTTCGCAGCCCGTTTGGCGATTACACCGAACACCCGGCCAGCCTGTTCATGGAAAAAGCGCTCTGATGCACCTGCTCGCTGCCACCCCCGGAACCGTAGATGATGGCGAACCGGTCGACCTTGGCCAGACCGCGGCCGATATTATCTTCATTTCCGCCGCCGATACCGAACTTGCGGCCCTGTCGCAGGCGCGCGCCGAAATGGAGGCCCCGCCCAGCCTGCGTCTGGCCAACCTCACCCACCTGAAACATCCGATGTCAGTGGACATGCATATTGCGAACTGCGCCACAAAATCCCGCTTTGTCATCGCCCGGGTTCTTGGCGGAGCAACCTACTGGAAATACGGGATGGAACAATACGCCGCCCACTTGTACGCCGCTGGCGTGCCTTTCGTGGCCTTGCCCGGCGACGATAAACCAGACCCGGAACTGCGCAGCCTTTCAACGGTCAGCCAAGCAGACTACCAATCACTTTGGGCCTACATGGTTGAAGGTGGCCCAGAAAATTCCGCGAATTTTCTCGCCCACGCCAAATCCATGCTCGATAGTTCAGAGCCACCTCCCCCGGCAAAACCGCTGCTGCGCGCCGGCACATACTGGCCCGGCGCGGGCATTTCAGACATCACTAACCTGCGTGAAAACTGGACCAACGACGCCCCAATCATCCCGATCATTTTCTACCGCGCCCTGTTGCAAGGCGCAGGCCTGAACCCAATCAATCGCCTCACCCGTTCCCTGCTGCGCGCTGGTCTGAACCCGATGCCAATATTTGTGGCCTCCCTGAAAGACCCGGTGTCCGCCGCTACATTACAAACCCTGTTCGACCAGGCCCCCCCCGATGTCATCCTTAACTGCACCTCTTTCGCCGTTGGATCGGCTGATCAGGGTGCAGGCCCCGCCGACAACCCGCTCGCCTCACCTGCCGCAAACAAATCCCCGGTGTTCCAGGTCATCCTGTCTTCCGCCACCGAAGACAGTTGGACCAACACTCTTACCGGCCTCACCGCCCGTGACATCGCCATGAATGTCGCCCTGCCCGAGGTCGATGGCCGCATCCTGTCACGTGCGATATCCTTCAAAGGCGAAGCTTACTATGACGACGCCACCCAATGCCCGATAGCCACCTATCAGGCCCGCGGCGACCGGGTCGATTTCGTCACCCAACTGACCACCAACTGGGCCAGATTGCGCCGCGCAGAACCGCAAAACCGCAAGGTCGCCCTGATCCTTGCAAATTACCCGAACAAAGATGGCCGCCTTGCAAACGGTGTCGGATTGGACACGCCAGCGGCCACCGTACACTGTCTGAACCTGCTGGCAGAAGCAGGTTACTCAATCCAAAACCCGCCCGCAAATAGCGACGCCTTGATGCGGCAAATCCTGACCGGCCCCACCAACTGGCTAACGGATCGCGCCGAAAAAACCGGCGGCGTCACGCTGGACCTGGACACATATCTAACACACTATACCGCCCTGCCATGGGACGTGAAAACTAAGATCGAATCCCGCTGGGGCAAACCACAACAGGACCCTTTTTTCTTTTCAGAAATACCTGCGCCGCAGGCAGCCGCCAACAGCGGCTTCAAGTTATCCGTTATGGAATTTGGCAATGTGGTCGTCGGCATCCAACCCGCACGCGGCTACAACATCGACCCCACCGAAACCTACCATTCCCCCGACTTGGTGCCCCCCCACAACTATCTGGCTTTCTATTTCTGGCTGCGCCATGTGCACGGCGCTCACGCCATCGTCCACATGGGCAAGCACGGCAATCTGGAATGGCTGCCGGGCAAGGCGCTGGCCCTTTCCGAAACCTGTATGCCCGAAGCAATCCTTGGCCCCATGCCCCATATCTACCCGTTCATCGTCAACGATCCCGGCGAAGGCACCCAGGCAAAACGTCGCGCACAAGCGGTGATCATCGACCACCTGACCCCGCCCCTGACTCGCGCCGAAACCTATGGGCCGCTAAGGGACTTAGAAGGGCTGGTGGATGAATATTACGAGGCTGCAGGCGTCGACCCTCGCCGTATCAAACACCTGCGTCGCGAAATACTGTCCCTCACTTCTACCACCGGGTTGGACGCAGATGTCGGCATGAAGGGCGAGGACGAAGATACTGATCTGGCCAAACTCGACGCTTACTTGTGTGAGCTAAAAGAAGCGCAAATCCGCGACGGGTTGCACATCTTTGGTCAGTCTCCCTTAGGTGACTTAGAACGAGACCTGGCCATCGCCCTGCTGCGCATTCCCCGTGGTGATGGCAAGGGCGGTAACGCATCAATCATCCGCGCATTGGCGCTGGACTGCGACATTACGCTGAACGTTATGGACCCGTTAGATTGCGATATGGCCACCGCTTACACCGGCCCGCGGCACAAATTCCTACACGCTGCAGGCGGCCAAAACTGGCGCAGCAATGGTGACACGGTGGAGCGATTGGAGGCGTTGGCGGTTATGGCCGTTCAATGGCCCAAAACCCCCAAACATTTCACTCACACCGCCCCGGTTCTGGAAACGCTGCACGCCGATGTCCTGCCAAAAATCCGCGCTTGCGGTCCGGATGAGGGCGCGGGTCTTCTTACCGCCCTTGCAGGGAAATTCGTCGCCCCGGCACCATCCGGTGCGCCCACGCGCGGCCGCCTCGATGTGCTGCCAACAGGACGCAATTTTTACAGCGTCGACAGCCGTGCAGTGCCCACCCCAACCGCTTGGAAGCTCGGCTGGAAATCCGCAAATCTGTTGATCGAAAAGCACTTGCAAGATCACGGCGACTGGCCCCGCACCATGCTGCTGACCGCCTGGGGCACCGCCAATATGCGCACGGGTGGCGATGACATCGCCCAGTGTCTGGCGTTGATGGGCGTCAAACCGAAATGGGACGCCGCCAACCGCCGTGTCACTGGTTTTGAGATCATCCCCCACACCGCCCTTGGCCGCCCCCGGGTCGACGTCACCCTGCGCATTTCCGGGTTCTTTCGCGATGCCTTCCCGCAACTCATTTCACTGGTAGACTCAGCCGCCCGCGCGGTCATGGCACTGGACGAACCTGACGATATCAACCCCGCCGCCAAACGTGCCCGCACCGAAGGCGAGGCCGGCCAATACCGCGTCTATGGCTCAAAACCCGGCGCATATGGCGCGGGCCTGCAAGCGATGATCGACGAACGACTTTGGGCCGACAAATCCGACCTGGCCGAGGCCTATCTTGATTGGGGCAGCTACGCGTACGGAAAAGACAGCGAAGGCGACAAACACCGCGCCGGTTTCGAAACCCGCCTATCCCAAACTGAAGCTATCGTACAAAATCAGGACAACCGCGAACACGACCTGCTGGACAGCGACGATTATTACCAGTTCGAAGGCGGCGCGGCTGCCGCTGTTAGCACTCTCCAGGGGACTGACCGCCCAATCTATCACAACGACCATTCCCGCCCGGAACGCCCTGTGATTCGCACATTAGAAGACGAAATTGGCCGGGTTGTCCGCTCGCGCGTGGTCAATCCCAAATGGATCGACGGCGTCAAACGCCACGGCTACAAAGGTGCCTTTGAAATTGCCGCCACCGTCGATTACATGTTCGCCTTTGCCGCCACCACCGGGGCCGTCAAATCCCACCATTTTGACCTTGTCCACGCGGCGTTTCTGGAAGACGATGACACGCGCGACTTTATTGCCGACAACAACGCCCCGGCCCTGCGCGAAATTGCGCAACGTCTGTCCGAGGCTATTGATCGCGGGCTCTGGACACCGAAATCCAATTCCGCCGGCGCCCTGATTGAAAGCCTGATATGACCGCATATGACCAAAACCCATTTGACCAAACCGACCCGGAACGCGCCGCCATATGGGATATGCTGGTATATCGTGACATCCAGGCGTTCAGCACCAACAACTGGCCCGCCCACGCTGAATGTTTCCTGAGCGAACAGTTCTTTGGCATCGACGCACAGGGTACCATGGACAGCGACAAATGGCGTTTGGGCTTTGCTACACTTGCGGAATACAAACCAAACTGGGTCGGGTCGGCACAGCAAGCAGCCGCGAAAACCAACCCCGAAAACCTGCGCCGCGCACATTTTGACGCCACCGACATGACCCAGATTGACGTCAACGGCGATCAGGCAATTTGCCACAAGAATTTCGACGGCTCGGTGACATATGACGACGGATCGCGTGAACGCTTGCTGTGGAAAACCATCTACCAGTGCCGCAAGGTTGACGGGCAATGGCGGGTGGGATCGTTCATCGGATTTTTGCCCAATAAAAGCGCATGACCCATCTTCGCCACGCCGACAAACCTGACGTCCACCAAACCACCGCCCTTTTCGACATCGTCAACGCCAGCCCATCCCTGATGACTGCCTTTCGCACCGCGCGCGACCTCAACCTCCCCGATTGGTGGATCGTTGCGGGCGCCATTTACAATCAGGTCTGGAACCACCTGACCAACCGCCCCGACATGTACGGCGTCAACGATATCGACCTGTTCTATTTTGATCCTGATACCAGTTACGGCGCCGAAGATGCGGTGATCAATCACGCTTCGGGTCGTTTTACTGATCACCCGCCCGTCGAAATCCGCAATCAGGCCCGTGTTCACCTGTGGTACGAACAACATTTCGGTGAACCCTACTCGCCGCTAAAAAATTCCCGCGAAGCCGTGAATCGTTTTGCCTGCCGGACCCATTGTGTGGCCCTGCGCCTGCTGCCGGATGACAGTTTCAAGTTTTACGCGCCGTTTGGTCTGAACGATATTTTTTCGTTCCAAATTACGCCAAACCCGGACCGTAACAACCGCGAAACTCATGAAAGAAAAGGCGCGCGCCAATTGGCCATGTGGCCGGAATTGACCCTGGCCCCTTGGCCCGACGACATAGCGGATACGGGTTCTACCTGACACCACTATGACGCCTATATCACGGCAACAGGCAATCCACACGGGCCTTGATAATCGCCTGTTCCCCCTGAAGTGAGCCACTTTCAACCCGGCAACCAGTCGCAACCTCAATCGCCCGGTGAGCATTTGTCAGGGTGATCACCAGACTGGGCAGCATTTCAAAACTGACCCTGTGGGCCTCAACCTGCGAAGTGCCCGAGCGCATGTAAACATTGAACGTACTGCCCGCCACTGTGATCGGTTGCATCGGCTGGCCCAAAAACCCGGCGCTGGCACAGCCGCCAAGCCCGCCAATTGCCAGCACCAGAATAATGAATATCCGCTTCATGTCGCGATCTTTGCCGCCGATTGGTTAACAACCTGTTATGATCACTTGCAACCAACGCCACCAGCGCACAGTCTGCCCGAAAATCAGGGGATACAAATGACCGAAGACACTGACCGCCACGCGATGAAAATGGCCAAGAAAAAGGTCGCGCGCGATAAGATCATGGCCACCAAAACCGACAAGAAAGGCCTGATCATCGTTCATACCGGCAAGGGAAAAGGTAAATCCTCGGCCGCCTTTGGCATGATATTTCGCTGCATCGCCCATGAAATGAAATGCGCCGTAGTGCAGTTCATCAAGGGCGGTATGTCCACCGGTGAGCGCGATTTGATTCTGGCCAAATTTAGCGATGAATGCGCCTTTCACACCATGGGCGAAGGTTTCACCTGGGAAACTCAGGATAAAACCCGCGACACCGAAATGGCCATGGCCGCCTGGGAAAAGGCTAAGGAACTGATCACAGACGCCTCCAACAAGATGGTCTTGCTCGATGAAATCAACATCGCCATCCGCTATGGCTATGTGCCGATTGATGATGTTGTGAAATTCCTAGCGGAAAAAAAGCCCGGCATGACCCATGTGGTTCTTACAGGTCGCAACGCCCATGTTGATCTGATCGAAATCGCTGACCTGGTAACCGAAATGGAGCTGGTAAAACACCCGTTTCGGTCTGGCATAAAGGCGCAGATCGGAGTGGAGTTTTGAGCGTACAACACCACTTGCTTGGCATTTCCGGCTCGCTGCGAAAAACCGCCACCAACCGCACGCTTTTGGCCGAAGCAGCACGGCTGTTTAATGCCGCCACCTATACCCAGGCCAATTTAGACCTGCCGCTTTATAACGGTGACGCCGAAGACGCATCCGGCATTCCAGCAACCGTCCAAACCCTCGCCGATCAGTTAGCCGCCGCCGACGCGGTTATCATCTCAACCCCCGAATACAACTCGGCTCTGTCAGGTGTTCTGAAAAATGCACTGGACTGGATTAGTCGCACAGATGGCAACCCCTGGCGCGACAAGCCCGTAGCCATCATGTCCGCCGCCGCTGGCCGATCCGGCGGCGCGCGCGCATTGTCATCCCTGCGCCTGTGTATGGCGCCATTTCGGTCCAAAATTATCCCCGGCCCCGAAATACTGATCGCCGGTTCAGGCAAAGCCTTTGACGACACCGGCCATCTACTCAACGAGCATTCAATCAAAAGCTTAACGGAACTGATGCAACAGCTTCGGGCAGAAATATCCTGAAATCTCAAACCATCCTACTTATTCGCCACGCCCAATCCGCCGGGCAGGCCCCGGATGCAGATCTGACCGTGCTTGGCCACCAACAGGCTCAAAACCTGATCCCGATCCTAACAGTTTTGAAAATTGATGCCCTTTTCACAAGCCCATATCTGCGGGCCAGCGCCACCATTGCGCCCTATGCCGGTGCAACGGACCTCGGCATCACAACCCTCCCTGATCTGCATGAACGGGTTTTGGCCAAACATTCGCTAACGGATTGGCAAACCCATATTGCCCAATCATTTGACGACTTTAATTATTCATGCCCGGGCGGCGAAAGCATGAAAACCACCTGTGATCGCGCAATCAAAGCATTGACCATCATTGCAAATTCCAACGCCACTTTCCCCGCCGCCGTGTCCCACGGCAACCTGATCGCAGCCACTTTAAACCGGATCGACCGGTCATTTGGTTTTGAAAAATGGCAAAGCATGGGCAATCCAGAACTGTTTAAACTAACATTAGTCGCTGGATTGCCTAGCAGTTTCGAAATTCTTTAGCCCACTTTCATCTTTCCTCAAATATCCCCGCCGGAGGCATCAACCCATCACAAATTCGCCTCAACCCGAAACTCATCCGGTATACCATCCACCCCGTCCAACACCAGATCAGCCATCACCACGGCCACTTTCGGGGCCATACCAAACCCGATCTTGAACCCACCATTAGCAATATAACCCCCCGCACGCCCCGGATATCCCCCCAGCATCGGTGCCCGGGTTTTCGCCCGGGGACGCACCCCGGCCCACCGGCCCAATACCGGCGCATCCGCCAGCTGTGGCAGAATTCCAATCGCCTGCGCCAGCAATTCATCCAACTGCTCATCTGTCGAAACCGGGTCGTCAAAATACCGCTCACTTGTTGACCCGATTGCCACCGTGCCATTGTCATGTGCCACAAAATGAATACCCTCAACAAATATCTGCGGCACATCCCTGCGGTCGTATTTCAGTAAGACCGACTGCCCCTTAACACCATTGCCAACTTCACACCCAAATTCCTCGGACAGCGCCAACAGGCCTTCATACCCGGTTGCCCAAACCACTGCGCTTTGCGCGGTCCCCTGCTTTTCAATGGCGACATCAAACGCGGCCAGCGCCGCCACCAAACTGTCACATGCCCGGCCCGGATCAATGCGCGCCGACAGCGTGTCATGCACCACATAACCGCTGGCACTTGGTGGCACCCAGCCGTCAAACTCCCGCGCCTCGCGCACCTGCCACTCCGCCTGCCCACGCCACAGATCGCGCGCCTGAGCAATCCGTTCACGCGCCAATTGCAATGTCCAGTCATCGGCAATCGCCTGCAACCGGCCCACGCGCCCATAGCCAGACGCCAACCCCGACAGCCCATCCACACCGTCCCAGAACCCCTGCGCCATCAGTAGGCTGTCCAACTGAAACGCCTTTTTCGGCTCCCACCGTTCCGGCGTATGCGGCGCGAGCGCACCCACGACACCACCACTTGATCCAGCCCCGGCACCACGTGGATCAATCACTTGCACCGCCGCGCCGCGCCGCACACATTCATAGGCGATTGTCAGGCCAAACACCCCAGCCCCCATAACTGTCACATCAACCGTTGCCAAACCTGCGCCCCTTGATCATTGTCGCCCCGTACCAACAGCTTTAGGCCAAGACCGGATGCCAGACCAGACAGCATTAATTGAATGGCGGGATGGCAAAACCCCTGTCTCAACCCAATTTGACGACCCGTATTTTTCGCTGAATGACGGGCTGGCCGAAACCCGGCATGTGTTTTTGGCCGGCAATGACCTGCCCGCCCGTTTTCACCCCGGTTTTCACATCGCCGAACTGGGCTTTGGCACCGGGCTTAACATGCTCACCGTCTGGCAGGCGTGGAACTATTCCGGCCAGACCGGGCCCTTGCGCTTCACCAGCTTTGAGCAATACCCCATGAGGCCGCAAGACATAGAAACCGCCCTTTCCGGTTTCCCCGATTTGGCGGATCTTGCCAGCATTTTCCTGCAAAACTGGCCCGGCGACAACAATACCCCCTCGCTACCCGGCCTGAACCTGCGCGTCATAACTGGTGACGCGCGCCAAACCTTGCCCAAATGGACCGAAAAAGCCGATGCCTGGTTCCTTGATGGGTTTTCACCGGCCAAAAACCCAGAGCTCTGGACACCTCAACTTATGGCCGACGTTGCCGACCATACCAACGCAGACGGTACATTCGCCACCTACACTGCCGCAGGCTA
The DNA here is from genome assembly GCA_965224795.1 of Paracoccaceae bacterium. Lineage (GTDB taxonomy): Bacteria > Pseudomonadota > Alphaproteobacteria > Rhodobacterales > Rhodobacteraceae > NVTR01. The sequence continues at coordinate 1,559,558 of CBDDAE010000001.1, forward strand.
TGTGCGTCGCGCGCTGACGCAAGCCGGGTTTGCCGTTGACAGGTGCCCCGGTTATGGCCGAAAGCGGCACATGACAGTCGGACAGAAAAAACCCGCCCCATGACCCAAAACAACACCCGCCTCGGCATTGCCCTAATGGTCGCCGCCACCTTCGTTTTTGCCCTGCAAGACGGCATGTCGCGCCACCTTGCCGTCACCTACAACGTCTGGATGGTGGTGATGATCCGCTACTGGTTTTTTGCGGCCTTCGTCATCACACTGGCGCGCCGCCAACCCGGTGGTATTTCAGGTGTGGCCGCCACAACCCAACCGCTTTTGCAAATTTTCCGGGGCGTATTGCTGGCCCTTGAAATCTGCGTTGCAGTCATCGCATTTGTCTTTCTGGGCCTGATCGAATCCCACGCGGTATTCGCCTGCTACCCGTTGATCATTGCAGCCCTGTCCGGGCCAATTTTGGGCGAAAAAGTTGGCTGGCGACGCTGGGTGGCAATCGGCACTGGCACCATCGGCATCCTTATCATCCTGCAACCGGGCGTCACAGTCTTTTCCCCCGCCGCGCTGATCCCGCTTCTTAGCGCCACCATGTTTGCGCTATATGGACTGCTCACCAGATACGCCGCGCGAAAAGACAACACCGCCACCAGCTTTTTCTGGACCGGTATATCTGGCGCGGTAATCATGACAGGCGTCGGCATATGGTTCTGGCAACCCATGACCCCGCCAGACTGGGGCTGGATGGCCGCCCTTAGCGTTTCCGGCGTGTTGGGCCACTGGCTGTTGATCCGCTGTTATGAAATCGCCGAGGCCAGCGCGGTGCAACCATTCGCCTATTTCCAGCTGGTTTTTGTGTCAATACTGGGCGTTACCATCTTCAACGAAGTCCTGCGCAGCAATGTCGTACTGGGGGGCGCAATCGTTGTGACGGCGGGCCTGTTCACCCTTTGGCGCAACAGACTGGCCAAAGCAAACTAGCCGCCAACCATATCCTTGCCCAGCCGCAGCTCAGACACTTCCCCCGACAGCCGGGCGCGGTACACGGCCAGACTTTCCATCACCCGCATCACATAATTGCGGGTTTCACGAAACGGGATATGTTCCACCCAATCCACCGCATGTTCAATGGATCGGCGCGGATCACCATATTGGCGTGCCCAGTTTTTGGGGCGGCTTGGCCCGGCATTATAGCCAGCGGCAACAAACGGGTAATACGGGCCCATATCGTCAATCAGTTCATCCAGATAGGCGCTGCCTAACTGCGCATTGTAAACCGGATCAGTACTAAGCCTTGAAACGCTGAATGACACCTTCAGTTTTTTCGCCATAGCTTTGGCAGTGCGCGGCATCAGTTGCATCAACCCCCGAGCCCCGGCAGGGCTGGTGATCACCGGAAAAAATTCGCTTTCCCGGCGAATAATTGACAACGTTAGTTCCGGTGGCACGCTTAGCTCAGAACTGGCTACATCGGTCACCGGAAAATACGAACGCATCAGCACATCACCGCTTTTGGCCGCGTACTTCGCCATATAAAGTGCAGCAAATGGTTCATCCAGATCCAGCGCCAGTTGCGCTAATGATCCGCGTTCTTCTACGGTTAAAATTTCCGCCAGATGTCGGGTGAAGCGGGTAAACAACAGCGGATGTCCAGCCTCTTGAAATAATATAGCAGCCGCCAGAACCGAACTTTGACCATGCGCAGAAACGTTAAAATCAGGATACTCCAGTTCTCCGGTCAACCGGACATCCATTTCGATCCCTGCCTTTTCCGCTGCCAACTGCCCGTAAAAACTGGTTTGGTACTCGGCCCCGTATTCATAAGCTAACAGCGCCGCTTCACCATTGCCCAGTGCCTCATGCGCTCGCCCTTCCCAATAGCCAGCGCGGCCCTGCGAGATTGGTGTTTCAACCGACGCCCGAAAGCGTCTGAAATGGGCCAAGGCTTTTTCCGGATCATTCAGATCACTTAGCGCAATAAACCCGGCCAACCATTCAAGATCAATGAAATTATCGCCCTCTTCCAGATGATGATTGGCAGCAATCTCATAAGCCATTTCCACCTTGCCATCGCGCATCATCTGGCGCGCCATTGTGCGGCGACGGTTTCCCCAGTCATCTGGTCGGCCAAGTGCCGCCACCGACGTGCTATGCTTTAACAATAACTCTATTGCAGACGCTTCTTGACCTTTTTTAATCCGCCACTCAAACCGGGCATGGGCCAAGCCTGCATCATCAACCAATGCCGCCGGGACGGCCTTGATCAAAGCCGTAAGGTTATTGCCCTTTTTGATCAGTCCAATCCGCGCTCGCGCCAGCGCTTTGTAATCGGCACCAACCAGAGAATTTAGCCGTGCAGCTTCCGTTGTCAGACCCTCCCACAGCAACATATCCTGCCGCGCCCGGTGGTGGTTCACCAAGGTTTCTCCATAAGCCGACAAAAATTTGGCTTCCTGGGATTGGGATAGTGACAGCTCCCGCCAAGCCCGCACCGCTTCGGTTTGCGCTTTTTCAGGTGCCCCCGACTTTTCATAAGCCGCGGCCAAACGTAACGAGCCAGTGCCGGTCTGTGGTTCCATTTCAGCAAAAAAGGTGATGACATTATCCGCCGAAGCTGAAGCTAAAATATTGGCTTCACCCCGCCGACGCATAAGCGGCAAACCGGGCCAATCCGACCGACGGTCCAGAAAATCAATATACTCTGCAAATTGCCCTGCACCTGCCCTAAGACGATGCCATAGCACGATATCTTTGGCCACTTGCCCATCCGGCGCAGCTAAAATCGTGGCTTCATTCCATTTTCCGTTGCCAACGGCGTCCATAGCGCGCGCCAAAGCCGTTGCTTCCTGGCTGTCCTGTGCAAGGGCGCAAACAGTCGAAAACACCAGAATAATTAGGCCAAACAGGGTGTTACGCATGTAATAAATCCAATATCGTCCCCGGCCAGAACCCATATCCTAATGCAGTAGTACCAGACAGCAACACACAATCTTGGCAATACTATGAACACCAGCTAGTTTCCGCCCCGTTTACACCGGGTGAGTCGCACCCACTATTTCAAGGAGAGCGTGATATGTTCAGCGGTTCCCTAACAGCCCTGGTAACGCCGTTTAAAAACGGTGAACTGGATATTGCCACGCTCAAACAACTGGTTGATTGGCAGATAGAGCAGGGCAGCAAGGGCCTTGTTCCCGTGGGCACTACCGGAGAAAGTCCAACCCTTACCCATGCCGAACATGAAACCGTGGTAGAAGTGGTGGTCAAAGCCGCCGCTGGCCGGGTGTCGGTGATTGCCGGTGCCGGTTCAAACAACACCGCCGAAGCCATTGCCCTTGCGCAACACGCCGCACGCGTCGGTGCAGATGCGGTTCTTGTGGTCACACCCTACTACAACAAACCCACCCAGGCCGGCCTGATTGCCCATTTCAAGGCCATCCATGAAGCGGCAGAAATCCCGATCATCATTTATAATATCCCGCCCCGCTCGGTGGTGGATATGTCCCCCGAAACCATGGGCGAACTGAATAGACTGCCCCGCATTGTCGGTGTAAAGGACGCAACCGGCGACCTGTCGCGCGTCAGCAAGCAACGCCTGACCTGCGGTATGGACTTCATTCAACTGTCTGGCGAAGATCCTACCGCCGTGGGGTTCAATGCCCAAGGCGGGGTTGGCTGCATCTCTGTCACCGCCAACGTCGCACCGCGACTTTGCGCTGATTTGCAGGAAGCCACCGCGCGGGGGGATTACGCAACTGCGCTGTCCATTCAGGACCGCCTGATGCCCCTGCACCACGCCATTTTCACCGAGCCCGGCCTGACCGGCGCAAAATACGGCCTGTCTCTGCTGGGCAAATGTAGCGATGAAGTTCGCCTGCCGCTGGTCGGTGTCACTGACGGCACAAAAGATGCTATTCGCGCGGGCATGGTCAATGCCGGATTGATAAATTAGACAAACCAATGGCCAAACCCAAATCAGACCCCAACTACAAAGTCATCGCCGAAAACCGCCGTGCGCGGTATGATTATGCCATTGAAAACGATCTTGAGGTGGGCATAATCTTGCTGGGCTCCGAGGTAAAATCCATGCGCGTCGGTCAAACCAATATCGCCGAAAGCTACGCCGCTGTGGAAGAAGGTGAACTATGGTTGGTCAACGCCTATGTCGCCCCCTACGCCCCGGCAGTTACCTGGGGGCACGAAGAACGGCGCAAACGCAAATTACTGGTGTCCAAAAAAGAGCTGTCCAACCTTTGGCAGGCTACGGCCCGCAAGGGTATGACGCTGGTGCCGCTGGTCATGTATTTCAATCATCGTGGCAAAGTGAAAATGAAAATCGGGATCGCAAAAGGCAAGAAAACCCAGGACAAACGCGCAACAGAGAAAAAGCGCGACTGGGACCGCCAGAAAGCCCGACTGTTGCGCGATAACGGTTAAGCAAAAAAAAATACCTTCTGTTATTGTTGATTCTTGGAAATCCAATAAACTTGCCTCTGTTCGGGGTCCTGCGGGCCAAGCCTCGGCTGCTTGCAAAATAAGGCTCAAATGGGAAGGACAGTCTATGGAACTAATCATACAATTAATCTCCGGCGCCATCGGCGGCAACGTTGCTGGCGGTATACTTAAAGGCAAAAGTTTGGGCACGCTCGGGAACTCTCTAGCAGGTATCGTCGGTGGCGGTATCGGCGGTAAGCTTCTGGGTGGATTGATGGGCGGTGGCGCAGCTGCTGCCGGATCAGGCCTTGATGCCGGATCAATCGTCAGCTCGCTTGTTACCGGTGGTGCAGGTGGTGGCGTGTTGATGGTCGTCGTTGGCATCGTCAAAAGCATGATGTCCAAGTAAGTTTCCATCGGGTGCCCAAATCGGGCACCCGACCCTTGCCAGCCTCGCCCCCGCTCGTTAGGCAAGTGGTCGTCAATCAGGGGGAAATCGTGCCGCATAGTGATCCTAAAACGCTGGTCTCGACCAAGTGGCTTGCAGCACATCTAAAGGATCCGGATCTTCGGATATTAGACGCCTCGTGGTACATGCCAGACATGCGGCGCAATGCCCGCGCTGAATATGACGCAGCCCATATCCCCAGTGCCCGGTTCTTTGACATTGATGACATTTCCGACCACCGCTCAGAACTGCCCCACATGGTGCCCTCCATTGAAAAATTCATCAGTCGCATGCGGGCCATGGGCGTCGGCGACGGCCATCAGGTAGTGGTCTATGACGGTATGGGTATTTTCTCTGCTGCCCGTGTGTGGTGGCTATTTCGTCTGATGGGAAAAACCGATGTCGCCGTATTGGACGGTGGTCTACCAAAATGGCTGGCAGACGATCACCTGATAGAAGACATGCCACCTGTCATTCGTGACCGCCACATGACCGTTCAGCGTCAGGCGCATATGGTCAAAGACGTAACGCAAGTTGCTGCAGCTTCAAAGCTTGGCGACTATGAAATCCTAGATGCCCGCGCTGCTGAACGCTTCCGTGGCAACGCCCCTGAACCTCGCGAAGGGCTGCGGACTGGCCATATCCCAAATTCCCGCAACATACCCTTTGGCAATCTGCAAAATCCAGATGGCACAATGCGCCCAGTTGCAGACCTGCGCATTACTTTTGAAAAAGCCGGAGTAGACCTCGCCAAGCCCATCATCACCACCTGCGGCTCCGGCATCACCGCCGCAATCCTTAGCCTGGCGCTTGAACGCATCGGCCATGACCGCCACGCACTTTATGATGGCTCTTGGGCCGAATGGGGCAAATACAGTGACCTGAAGGTCGACACCGGAGAATGATAAAATGTTAAGTTCGCTTAAACCACAACCCGCTGACAAAATCCTTGAACTCATGTCGCTGTACCGTGAAGACCCGCGCACCGACAAAGTTGACCTTGGCGTCGGCGTTTATAAAGATGCTCAGGGTGTCACCCCGGTAATGCGCGCTATCAAGGCAGCCGAACATCAGCTCTGGGAATCTCAGACCAGCAAATCCTATGTCGGCCTTGCCGGCGATCCCGCCTATAGCGCCGCCATGCGTGACCTGATCCTTGACGGTTCCGTTGATAGTAACCGCGTCGCTGCTGCCGCCACCCCAGGTGGCACTGGTGCCATCCGTCAGGCACTGGAACTGATCAAACTGGCCAACCCTGACGCCACTGTCTGGCTGTCCGCGCCTACATGGCCGAACCACCCCTCGATCATCAAATACCTGGGCATGAACATAGCCGAGTATCGCTACTTTGATGATATCACCCGCAACGTCGATTTCCCCGGCATGATGGATGATCTGAAGGCCGTAAAACCCGGCGATGTGGTCCTTTTGCACGGCTGTTGCCACAACCCCACTGGTGCCAACCTGACGCTTGATCAGTGGGGCAATGTTGTGGACCTGTTGCAAGCCACCGGCGCAATCCCGTTCATCGACATTGCCTATCAGGGCTTTGGCGACGGTCTGGATGCCGACGCCGCCCCCACTCGGCTTGTGGTGTCACGCATGCCCGAAACCCTGATCGCAGCCAGCTGTTCCAAAAACTTCGGCATCTACCGCGAACGTACTGGTGTTCTGATGGCAATCGCGCCTGACGCAAAATCCCAACCGGTCACCCAGCAAACCCTAGCCTACCTGAACCGACAAAACTTTTCCTTCCCGCCTGATCACGGCGCCCGCCTTGTCACAATGATACTGAATGACGACGCCCTGCGTACCGACTGGAAATCTGAACTGGAAGACACCCGCCTAAACATGCTTGGCCTGCGCGAACAACTGGCGACAGAGCTGCGCAAGCGAACTAATTCCGACCGGTTCGATTTCATCGCCCGTCACCGCGGTATGTTTTCCCGTATTGGGGCAAGCCCTGAACAGGTGCAGGCCATGCGCGATAGCCACGGTATATACATGGTGGGCGACAGCCGCTTGAACATCGCCGGGCTGAACACGCAGACAGTGCCTATATTGGCCGAAGCGATTGTTGCTAGCGGAGTGTAGTGCCTCACTGGGTATAATATATTTGACATATAGTATAATATTTCATACACACTGTATTAGAAACACGACTCACTGTCGCCCAAACTATACTTTAAACCAATCAGTCATGGGCCCGAAACCCGTAGCTTCAAAATACAGGATCTTCACAATGTCCCATCAGGTACGAAACACCTATGCCAGTCTTTTCAGCGGGCTGGTGATGTTTGTCCTCTACTTCTGGCGCATCAGCTATCTGTTTGAACAGGGCCGGTTTGAAGGTGCTGAGGCCATGTCCCTGTTGGCAAAAACTTTTCTGCTGATGATCCCAGTTGGTATTATTGCAACCGTCATTTCTATGATCCTGTTTTCGATCCTCTTTGCTATCGCCGCCCGCGACGGTAACCCAAGCTTTGTGATTGATGAGCGTGACCGCCTGATTGAATTGCGCGCCCTGCGCTGGTCGTATTACATATTTGGCGCCGGGTTCATTTGCTCAATGATCGCACTGGCCTTTGGCCATACAGCGTTCACCGTGTTCAACCTGATCATCGGCTCGTTGATGCTTGCCACCATCGCCGAGGGTCTGATCCAGCTGGCAATGCACCGGCGAGGATACTGACCGATGGGCAAAACCCAGATCAGCAACACCATTCGCCGTCTGCGGTTTGACGCCGATGAAATGACGCAAAAGCAACTGGCCGAACTGGTCGGCGTCACTAGGCAAACAATCGTTGCCATTGAAAAGGCGAAATACGCCCCGTCACTGGAACTGGCGTTCCTGATCGCCCGAACCTTTGATACCCCGCTGGAAGAGGTATTCACCTTCAACGGCGACTAACCAAGACACAACTGAAACACCACATCACGACCCTATCTCTGTTGGCATGTTTTCCAGCAGCCGGTCGAGATTTGCCCGAATAAAGGAAACCCCAATGCCCCGCAAAACAACCAACAACTGGAAGATCATCACGCTTCTTTTGCTGATGGGCGCGATCCCATCACTGCCCGGCACCTATATTGTCATCTCTATTCTGTTGGGCCCACCTGCCGATGGCAGCGACCACGCCATAGTTCGCATGCATTATTTTTTGACCCCGGTACCGGTCGTGCTACACTGTTTGGCCGGGTTCATTTTTGCCGCCCTGATGCCGTTTCAATTTTCACAGCGTCTGCGCCAAAGGGCACCGAACTGGCATCGCCGTTCCGGCCGCGCAACCCTTGTTTCAGTTTTCCTGTTGGCGCTCACCGCCTTTTGGATGATCGCCATTTTTCCACCCTCTGGCGGGCCGCTTAAAACCGCCAGTCTGGCCGTCACAGGCGTTGGTATCATTGTCACATTCAGCCTGTCGCTGCGCGCCATACTGCGCCGCGACATTGCCACCCATCGCGCCTGGATGATGCGCGGAATTGCTGTAACTTATGGTGCAGTTCCATCGGTATTAATCTACCTTGGCTGGTTCCTGCTGTTGGGCGAACCGCCATTGCTGATTGATGAACTGGGGCGCTGGGGCGGTATGGCCTTTAATCTGGCCGTGGTCGAATGGGTCCTGCACCGCAAAACCCGCTCACCACTGAAAATCACACAAGGAGCAACCCAATGAAAGCCGCAGTTTACACCAGATACGGCGGGCCAGAGGTGGTTACAATCCGTGACATCCCCAAGCCTGAACCAAAGGATAACGAGGTCCTGATCAAAACCCATGCCACCTGTGTTAACACCGCCGATTGGCGGCTTCGCAGCCTGAATGTACCTAAAGGTTTCGGGCTGCTGGTGCGACTGGCCATAGGCATCACTGGACCGCGCAAGCAGGTATTGGGTACAGAGCTTTCAGGCGTCATCGAAAGCGTGGGCGTAAGCGTCACGCAATTCAAACCGGGTGATGCTGTCATTGCCGACGGTGGTTTCGGGATGGGGTGCCATGCTGAATACAAAACCATGCCAGAATCCGGCGCCATCGTGTTGAAACCGGACAACCTGTCTTTTGAACAGGCCGCGGCCCTAAGTTTCGGTGGATCTACCGCCCTATGTTTCTTGCGCAATGGCGGCAGGATACAAAAAGGAGACACGATTCTGGTCAACGGCGCATCCGGCACAACCGGGCTGGCATTTGTACAATTGGCCAAATATTTCGGAGCCACAGTAACCGGGGTATGCAGCACCGCCAATCTGGAATTGGTTCGAAAAACCGGGGCTAGCCGCGTCATTGACTACACCAAGACAGAATTCGATCAGGACGGTACGAAATACGACGTCATCGTAGATACAACCGGTACAATCCCATGGGCGAAGGTTAAGAAATCACTGACCCAAAAGGGCCGTCTTATGGCGGTTCTTGGCCAGTTATCAGAAATGTTGCGTGCACCAATTGTGTCCCGAAAGAATGGTCAAAAACTGATCACCGGGACCGCAAAGTCCACGGCCAAAGACATGCGGTTTCTGGCGCAACTAGCCGAAAACGGAGATTTCAAACCGATCCTGGATTGCGTCCTGCCATTTTCCGAAATTCAGGCGGCCCATGCCCGCGTGGATACCGGGCGCAAAACCGGCAGTGTTGTGATTACATTGGACACAACCCCCTGACAATGCTCAGGGCTGCTGCAATTCTTTCGCCAACAGATCAAACACCAGCCTGATCCGCCGGCTGGTGTTTAATTCCCGGTGCGCCACCAGCCATATCGGGAACATCAGCGGTTCCAGATCGGGCAGTACCCGCACAACCAACGGTTCAGCATCACCGATATTTCCGTCTAGTATGCCGATCCCGACACCCTGTTTCACCAGTGCCCACATGACATGATAGCTTTCGGTCAACACCGGAAAGTTCGCCTGTGTCAGGTTCAGACCCATCGAATTCATCCCCTTCAGAAATGCCCCCGAATTATCAACGCTAATAAACTCAGCACCCCGCAGATCATCAAGTGTTTTCGGAATGCCGATACGGTCCAGATAGGACGGGCTGGCAAATAGGCGTGCAGGAACTTCCCTGATTTTACGCGCAATCAGGTCAGGTTCACTGGGCCGAAAATTACGGATCGCAATGTCAGCTTCCCGTCGGCGCAAATCACTGGGGCTGTTTGACGCGACAATTTCAATTTCAATCCCCGGCTCCAACAGCCGCAGTTTTTCAACAATCGGCGGCAGGATTTCCGCCGCGTAGGTTTCGCTTGCAGCAATGCACACATGCCCTTCAATTGACAGGGATTGACCTGCAGCCGTCAGCGAAACCCGGCCCGCAGCATCGCCCATTGCGCGCACATGTTCCAGCAATTCCATCCCGCTTGGCGTTAGGGTCAGCCCGCGCCCGACCCGTTCAAACAGCACCACGCCCAATTCCTGCTCCAACGCATCCACCTGACGCCCCAGTGTCGGCTGCGCCATATTAAGAGCCCGAGCTGCCGCCGAAAGTGAGCCTTCCTCAGCCGTCACCAAAAACGCTCGCGCCCGGTTCCAGTCAAATTTCACCGATCTCCAATCCATGCGTTTATGCATATCAAACGCACGAAATTGGTCAATTTATTTGAACGCTTCTCCCACGTACAAACCGGGTATCGGCCGCAAATGCATCCCGCAGGCGGCAATTAGAAAACTTGATCGGACCAAACCATGATCCCTTTGGATAACACGCGAAACGCCGCCAGATTGTTTGGCATCTGCTTCATTCTGACGTTTCTGTCCTACGGCATAGGTAGCAGCATGGTGGACGCTGTAACCGGCGACGCGGGGTTTCTGGACCTTATACCGGACAATTCTATCTCTCTTGCCGTCGGCGTGGTTTTAATGGCAGTTTTACACAGCCTCACTAACATCGCACTGCCGGTCCTCATGCTGCCAATCTTGAAACCGGTCAATGAACGGCTGGCATACGGTTATTTCGGCTTGGCTGTAGCTGCTACCACAGTACTGGCGGTCGGTGGCGTAATGTTGTTAATGCTGATGCCATTGGGAGATGCCTACGCTGTCGCCGATAGCGCAACCCGTCCGCCACTTGAGGCAACGGCAAAAATGCTGAAATCCGGCGCTACTTCGGCCTACCACATGGGCATGGCGATCTGGTCACTGGGCGGCATGATGTTTTGCGCCGTGCTTTACCGGTCAGCACTTGTGCCACGGTTCCTGCCAGTCTGGGGCATGTTCGGCTATGTCACCCTGGCAGCCGGTTCAATTTCTGAACTGTTTTTCCACAACAACACGGTAGAGATCATCAGCGTCATCCCCGGCGGCTTATTTGAAATCACCCTAAGCATCTGGCTGATCATCCGGGGCTTCAACCGCCCTGTGAACGCACTTTCATAAACAAGCCCACCCTTAACAAACGGGAAAACTCTTTTGCCTATCATTGCCCCAGCAATCATAGGTATAATACATGGTAAAACCCCGAAATAATCTGTTCTTCGCAGGTGTAATACTACTTTTGTCCATGCCCACTGTGGCCTCAGTGGCTTATTTCAAAATCACCGGCGACCCGACATTTCGTCCGCTCGGCATCACAGTCGCTAGTCTGACAGAAAACCTGGTTGGCGGCACCTCGCGCGGGATCACGGTGCGGATTGAATGGGGTGAAAGCTCAAACACCTCCAACAGCAAAGAACAGGTCAGACTGGCGCTTGAAAAAGCCATGTCGGTCTATCCGATAGATTTCCTGATACGGTTCGAAAACACCAGTAGTGCCGCCATAGAGATTTTCTTTGTAGTCGATGGGGCAAAAATCGGCCCCTATCAGTTGCAAGATGTCTCAAGCGGTATTCCGGCTGCCTTAGCGGCATTCAGTATGAAACCTCCGGAGGAATCTTAACCCAACAACCGCATTGCGGCCCATTTAGCGGCGTCCGCCAGCGTTTCATCTGGGTCCGTAGTTAACCCCTGTGCCACCTCCAGCAACTTGGCATCACCTGAATTGCCAATGGCATACAGCACATTTCGCACAAACCGGTTTCTTCCAATCCGCTTCACTGGGTTTCCCGAAAACATTGCCCGAAACTGTGCATCATCCAACTCAGCCAATTGCGCCAATGCCGGGGCTTTCAAATCCTCGCGCGCCAGATATTTTACTTCATTGGCCGCAATCGCAAACTTGTTCCACGGGCACACGGCTAAACAATCATCGCACCCATAAATCCGGTTGCCCATTAGTGGCCTAAGTTCCAGATCAATCGGCCCGTGATGTTCGATCGTCAAATAGGATATGCAACGCCGTGCATCCAGCTGAAATGGTACCGGAAACGCATTGGTCGGGCAGATGTCCAAACAGGCCCGGCAAGTCCCGCAATTTTCCGGTTCCGGTTTATCCAACGGCAGCTCAATCGTGGTAAAGATAGCGCCCAAAAAGAACCAACTGCCCAGCTCTCGCGACACCAGATTTGTGTGCTTGCCCTGCCAGCCCAATCCAGCTGCCGCCGCCAAAGGTTTTTCCATAACCGGGGCTGTATCAACAAAAACCTTGATCGCCTCGTCTTGCTGTTGATCCAACAACCAGCGCCCAACCCGTTTCAGACGCTTTTTCACAATGTCATGGTAATCCCGGTTCTGCGCATAAACTGAAATCGCGCCCCGGTCCGAACGGTCTATCACTGCCATCGGATCATCTTCTGGCGTGTACATTTCAGCCAGCATGATCACCGATTTCGCTTCAGGCCAAAGTACACTTGGATCACCGCGCCACGCCATCCGCTCAGCCATCCAACCCATCTGACCGTGTCGACCATTATCAACAAATGCCTGCAGCTGCCCAGCTGCTTTCGGAATGGCCGCGGGGCTGGTTACCCCAACCTTGGCAAAGCCTTCAGCCAATGCCTGTTTAACCAAGCGTTCTTTCAACGCCGCATTCATTTTTCCAAAAATATCCTCGGGGGGTTTGCCCGCCGGGCAATTTGGGGGGCAGACAGCCCCCTGCCTCCCTCACAGCTCAAAAATCGAGATCCGAGTAATGTGCTGGTGGCGGAAACCCCGGCACATGGTCGGCGAGAATTGATCGAAATGCCGGGCGAGATTTTATCTTGGCATACCAGTCTTTGACATTCTCGTTTCGGTTCCAATCCACATCACTAATGTAATCCAATGCCGACAAATGCGCAGCTGCGGCAAAGTCTGCCAGAGACATTGTATTTCCCGCCAGCCAGCGTCGATCATCCAGCAACCAACCCATATAATCCAGATGGAACTTTATCGCTTTAGCTCCCGACTTAACGTTTTTACTGTCAGGGTAACCTTGCCCCATGATCTTTTTATTTACCCGCTCATAAAGCAGTTTTGACGTCACCTCAGCGTGGAATTTATCATCAAACCAACTTACCAGTCGGCGCACTTCATAGCGTCCTTCTTTGTCGCTGGGCAGCAGTGCAGGCTCTGGGAAAGCTTCCTCAATATATTCACAAATAGCCGCGCTCTCAGCCAAAGTTTTCCCATCCATCTTCAGTACAGGAATCTTACCCGCCGGATTGCGTTGCAAGAAATCTGATCCTTGTTCCCAGTACTTTTCCTCTACCAACTCCACCTCTAATTTTTTCTCGCCAAGCGAAAGCCGAACCTTTCGGCAAAACGGTGATAGGGGAACATGGAACAATCTAATCATGGGTTCAGCGCCGTCTAAAGTTATGGTTTTCCTTCAATGGCGCGATCTGCACAAAGATTCAACTCTCCAAACAACTGGCGCGACCATCAGCAAGAATTGTCGCAGCCCCATCGGCAATACCACGCGCACGTTTTTGCAGGCTTTTTGTTGGCTGTTTCACTGACCGTTGTTTAGGGTTTGGCAGCACTGCCGCCAACTGTGCCGCCTGCCAGGGCTGCAATTCACCCGGACCAACCCGAAAAAAATTGCGGGCAGCGGCTTCTACGCCAAATACCCCCTCTCCAAATTCCGCAACATTCAGATAAACCTCAAGAATTCGCCGCTTTGTCCAGACTGCTTCAACCATTGGTGTCATTATTGCCTCCAGGGCTTTACGTGCCCAACTGCGGCCCTGCCAAAGGTAAACATTTTTAACCACCTGTTGGCTTAATGTTGACGCCCCGCGCTTGCCGCCAGCATCAAGTGCTTTGCGAATTTCCGCCATATCAAAGCCCCAGTGCAGGCAGTAATTCGCATCCTCCGCCGCCACCACCGAGCGCGCCATTACCGGTGCGATTTCATCAATACCAACCCATTGCTGATCAACACCACCTATACGTCGCCCTTCGGTAAACATGTACGGCGTTGTTGGTGGATCAAAAATTCCGTAGATTACTACCGCCAGAAACAACAGCCCCACACCCAGAAGAACGGCACGAAATAGCCACCTAAAAAGCCATCGAACCGGCCTGAAAATCAGCCAACCCTGCTGCTTTTTCGTCGATTTTTTAACCGGCGTCCGCTTCTGTGCTGCGGGTTTCTTTTTTGTTGTTCGTGCCACAACTCTGTTAGGTCATAAACCCACAAGGATGGTCAAGCCACCAAAACCGATGCGTCTTTCTTTTTCAATGTTGGTCGCGCTGTCTTGAACAATCCGCTTTGCACTCGGTTTGCAAGATCAGGGAACAATTCCAGCAACTCGGCCCGAACCGAAACGTCGTTTAGCAGGATGTGATCACCGGGGAAAAAACTTTCGCTTAACACACCATTTGAAGTCACGATCTCATGTTGGTCAAACAGAATATGGTAGTACATCACTGTTTTGGCAGGTTCCTGAACAACAAAATCACCATCAATCAGGTGTTTTGCCGGAACCAAGACCTCAGACCCGCCAAAAAACAACTCAGCCCGCCACCCCTGCACCAGCATCCGGTGCTGCGGCGACACACGTAGGGTTTTTTCATTTCCAATAGCGCCGGGTTTGAAAACCACCGGCGCAAAACGCCCGGTCGCACATGTCGGGCTACGCCCAATCCAACGAATTTCCTGTGGCCCGTTGTCCACAGTTTCAACTTGGTCACCAACTTTCAGATCTTCGATCGCACAATCCCCGTCGACAGTTCGGATCAACGTACCCGCTGTAAAACATGTCGGTCCCAAATCAGTACCGGTATCCAGCGGTCCCTGCGTTGTCACCCCTGTCGAACTGACGTATGTGCCGTTTTGTAACACCTGCCCATCTGTTGGGGTAAACACCCTGGTACCGTCGGCCAAATAGAAGGTCGTACCAACATAGGTGATGTTGCCAACTCCGGGTACATTCACCGTTAAAACATCCCCAGGCCAAGAGCTGGTTACATCCTGTCCATTCACAGAATCATTATCAAAACGGTCAACGTCGCCATCGTCGTTCTGATCAATCAGGTCATATGACGAGAAATTCAACGCGGTGCCCACCGGCGGCGGGTTGAAGGGATCAATGTCAAAAAACTGATCTGTAAAAGTTGTTGGCATAGCGCTTCACCGGAACCAAAAGGTCTGAATTTAAATCAACCTATGGGTGAAGAATGGTCTTTCAGGGTGTTTTTTCGGGAAAAATTGTGACAAATTCGGCCTAATTTGGCCAAAATCCGCTATTCCGCCGGAATTGCCCCGACTTCCTGTACCAGTGGATGGGCTAAATGAGCCAACATTTCCTTCGGACAAACCTGCACGAAATAGCGCTTTTCTGCATTCCAGTTGTTCAGAATATCCGCGGCTTTTGCGCTCCCGGTTTCTTCGGCATGGGCTACGATCAAACCTTTCAGTTGATCTTCCCAATGGGTCTCAGTCACCCCACAGGTCACCAGAGATTCCATGTTCATCAGCCGATCAGTCACCCGTTCTGGGTCGTATAAATACGCCATGCCTCCGGTCATCCCTGCGCCGAAATTGGGGCCAATTGACCCCAGCACAACCGCAACACCGCCCGTCATGTATTCGCAACCATTTGATCCACAGCCTTCGACCACCACACTTGCCCCAGAATTGCGAACCGCGAACCGTTCGCCCGCGCGACCCGCCGCAAACAGGTTACCAGCCGTCGCGCCGTACAGAACCGTGTTGCCAATGATGGTATTTTCCGACGCCACCAACTGGCTGTCCATGGACGGGCGCACCACAATTGTGCCACCACTTAATCCCTTACCAACATAATCGTTGGCTTCGCCTGAAACTTCAATTTTCAATCCCGGCACCGCAAATGCCCCCAGTGATTGCCCGGCAGACCCGGTCAGTTTCACCGTAAGGTGATCCTGTTGCAAATCGTTTCGCATACCAAATTTTTCCACGATGTGGCTGGAAATTCGTGCGCCAATAGTCCGGTGGGTGTTTTGCACCGCATAGGAAAGTTGCATTTTCTCCCGGTCATTCAGAAACCGCGCCGCGTCGGTGACGATCTGCGCATCCAGTGTATCAGGTACCGAATTGCGGGGACGGGAACGATCATAAACAATGCGATCCGCGCCATCCACCGTGATCAGCAGCGGGTTCAGATCCAGATCATCCAAATGGTCCGAGCCACGGCTGACCTGTGTTAGCAAATCGGCGCGCCCGATCACTTCATCAAGGCTTCGCGCGCCCAGAGACGCCAGAATTTCCCGCACTTCCTGTGCGTAGAACGTGATCAGGTTCACCACCTTGTCGGCACTACCGGTGAATTTATCGCGCAGTTTTTCATCTTGGGTACAGACCCCAACTGGGCAAGTATTGCTTTGGCATTGACGCACCATGATACAGCCCATGGCAATCAGCGCTGCCGTACCAATCCCGTATTCCTCGGCCCCCATCATCGCTGCCATGACAATGTCACGCCCGGTGCGCAATCCACCATCGGTGCGCAGCGTTACCCGATCCCGCAGGTTGTTCATCGCCAAGACCTGATGTGCCTCGGTCAGCCCCATTTCCCACGGTAGACCCGCATATTTGATGCTGGTTGCCGGACTGGCCCCAGTGCCGCCGTTATGGCCGGATATTAAAATCACGTCCGCCTTAGCCTTAGCGACCCCAGCCGCGATCGTACCAACACCGCTTGCCGCAACCAATTTCACCGTCACTTTGCAGCGCGGATTTATCTGTTTCAGGTCGTAAATCAGCTGCGCCAGATCTTCGATACTGTAAATATCGTGGTGCGGCGGCGGGCTGATCAACATCACACCGGGGGTGGAATGGCGCAACCGCGCAATCAGCTCGGTCACTTTCATGCCCGGTAATTGGCCGCCTTCACCCGGCTTGGCCCCTTGCGCCACCTTAATTTCCAACTCTTCACATTGGTTCAGATACTCCGCCGTCACCCCGAAACGACCCGATGCCACCTGTTTGATCTTGGCGCTTGGATTGTCACCATTCGGTTCCGGGTGGAAATGCGCCGGGTCTTCGCCGCCTTCGCCACTATCGGATTTCGCCCCAATCCGGTTCATCGCCACGTTCAATGTTTTATGTGCTTCCGGGCTTAACGCCCCCAACGACATCCCCGGCGTCACAAACCGTTTTCGAATTGACGTAATGCTTTCCACTTCTTCAATATGTACCGGATCACCAATGCGCTTAAAATCTAACAGGTCGCGTAGATGAATCGGCGGATTCGCCCGCATTAGGGTCGAATATTGCTTCCAAAGGTCAAAACTCGCCCGATCACAAGCTGACTGCAAAAGGTGCATCGTCGTTGCTCCCCAGGCATGCGCTTCACCCGATCTACGCGCCTTGTACAGCCCACCAATTGGCAGTACATCCGCACCACCCAGCCAGCCCAGTTTATGTACTTTTTCCAATTTTCGCTGTATTCCGTGCAGTCCGATGCCAGATATCCGGCTATGCATGCCTGGAAAAAATTCTGCCACCAGTGCCCGGCTTAGGCCCACGGCCTCAAAGTTCAGACCACCCCGGTAGGACGACAGCACCGAAATCCCCATCTTCGCCATGATCTTGAGCAACCCCTGGTCAATCGCCTCATGGTAGCGAGCCACGTTTTCGGTCAATGTCCCGACCAGCAACCCGCGATTTATCCGGTCCGCAATGGAATCTTCGGCCAGATACGGGTTAACCACGGTTGCCCCGCTTCCCAGCAACACCGCAAAATAATGCGCATCAAGACATTCCGCCGCCCGAACTACTATCGAACAGAACGTCCGCAATCCCTGGCGAGTAAGCCCGGAATGCACCGCACTTGTTGCCAAAATCATCGGCATTGCCGCGCGCCCCGCGCCCTGATGATGATCTGTTAACACCAAATGCCCCGCCCCCGAACGTACCGCATCCTCAGCCTCGGCCCGTATCCGCGCCAGTCCGTCCGCCAACGCGCCCTCTCCGCCATCCGCATCAATACAGCAATCAATTTCGGCCATAGGCGCGTTGAAACTACCGACCAACCGCTCAAACTGTACATTGCCAACAAAGGGGCTTTCCAGCACCAGAATTTCTGTCTGGCTACTATCCTCATCCAGCACGTTTTTCAGATTGCCAAACCGTGTTTTCAGGCTCATCACCCGGTGTTCGCGCAAGCTATCGATCGGCGGATTAGTCACCTGGCTGAAATTCTGCCGGAAAAAATGCGACAGTGGCCGATACTTCCCCGACAGCACCGCCGACGGCGTGTCATCCCCCATCGATGCCAGCACTTCCTTACCATCCTCTGCCATTGGCGCCAAAATATGCTCCAGGTCTTCCAGCGAATACCCCGCAGCGATCTGACGCTTGCGTAAATCCGAACCACTGTAGATTGCTGCCTCGCTCACCCCTGACAGTTCATCACCCAGATCATTGATCCGCCCAACCCAGTCACCAAAAGGTAGCGCACGGGCCATCTTATCCTTGATCTCAGTGTCGTGATACAAAACACCCTTTACCATATCCACGGCCAGCATCTGCCCCGGCCCCAGCGCTCCCTTTTCTACGATGTTTGCCTCATCTACGGGCACCATTCCCGCCTCAGAACCCGCCATCACCAGACCATCCGCAGTCACCACATACCGCATTGGGCGCAAGCCCGACCGGTCCAGTCCACCACAAACCCAACGTCCATCAGTCATTGCCAAAGCCGCCGGCCCATCCCAAGGCTCCATCACAGAATTGCAATAGGAATACATATCACGCCAGGTCTCGGGCAGTTCCACAGCCTGTTTGCTCCAGCTTTCCGGCACCATCATGGTTTTCGCCATCGGCGCCGAGCGTCCGGCCCGCACCAAAACCTCAAAAACAGAGTCTAATGCAGCTGAATCAGACGATCCCTGGGCTACGATTGGCTTAATATCTTCGGCCATATCGCCAAATGCACCCGATGCCATCCTAATTTCATGGCTTTTCATCCAGTTCAGATTGCCCTTAAGCGTGTTGATTTCGCCATTATGGGCCAGCATGCGAAATGGCTGTGCTAGCCACCATTGAGGGAAGGTGTTCGTCGAATATCTTTGGTGGTAAATTGCAAACGCACTTTCAAACCGCTTGTCTTGCAGGTCCGGGTAAAAATCTGCCACCTGTTCGGCCAGCATCATGCCTTTGTAAATAACCGTCCGACAGCTCAGACTGCAGATGTAAAAATCCGGCACTCGCGCCGCTACCGCTGCCTTCTCAATTCGCCGCCGTATAACATACAGCTCGCGCTCAAAAACTTCCTCGTCCACACCTTTGGAATTGGAAATCAGAATTTGTTCAATTTCCGGCCGGGTCGCGTTGGCTTTTTCCCCAAGCACATGGACATCCACCGGCACATGGCGCCAACCATAAATGTAGTAACCCATTCGCAAAATTTCTGATTCCACGATGGAACGACAGGATTCCTGCGCCCCCAATTCGGTGCGCGGCAGAAAAATCTGTCCAATTGCAATGCGTTCTCCTTTGCGCGGCTCATGCCCCGTGCGCATCACCTGATCGTAAATAAATTCAACCGGTATTTGCACCAGTATCCCGGCGCCATCACCGGTTTTACCGTCCGCATCTACAGCCCCCCGGTGCCACACTGCCTTTAGCGCATTAATTCCATTTTCAACAACTTTGCGAGATTTGGAACCATCCACCGAAACAACAAGTCCAACACCACAGGAAGAGTGCTCATTTTCCCTTGAATAGAGACTGTTTTCGTCCATCCAAGCCTGCTTTATTGTTTCTGCTTTTGCCCAATCCGAATTGAACTTTTTCATTCTTTTTCTCCGGCCATGAAGGCTGCGATAATATCTTTGACTTGTGCCTCGGTAATCCGATCATGATCACCGGCATAGCTAAACCCATCTGGTTTTTTATCGATGTAGGATTCATTTTCCAACTTTAGCCCGGCGGCATTTTCAAACAGTCCCGCCGACACCCCATACATTTCGCGGTCTGGAATTGTCAGACGATACCACAACGTTGACCCACAGCTGTCACACCATGTCCGCTCGGCCCAGTCAGATGATGCGAATGTTTTTACCGGCCCCTCATAGGTCAAGGTACCTCCATCTGCGTGGATGGTCATGAATGCTGAACCGGTCCAGCGTCGACACATATCGCAGTGGCAGGCGCGTAAATGGTTCGATGCAGCAGCCAGATTAACCGATACAGCACCGCACATGCATTGTCCTGATAATTTTTTCATTTCATTTCCCATCCAGAAGACCAAATTTTTCAACACATTCCTGCCGTGTCAGTTTGCGTTGGCCAACCTCGGCATAGGCAAAACTGTCAGGCTTATGGTCGATGAAAATTTCGTGACTTAATTCAAATCCGTGCAGATCATCAAACAGGCCCAACGGGATGTCGGTTGATCCATACCATTCACCTTCTTTTGTAACGCGGTAGTAAAGACCGGTACCACAGGCCGGGCACCAGGCACGTTCGGCCCATTCTGAAGACTGTCTTTTGGCAATCTCGCCCTGCCATGTAATTGACTTGGAGGACACACTAACTTCCAGCAATGCAGAACCGGTCCAACGACGACACATTTCACAATGGCAGGCCCCAAAATTTGTTGGAACATTTTGAGCCACGAAACTCACCGCCCCACACATGCATCGTCCAGTTTTTTCGGCCATCCGTATTAATCCTTTAGCAACCAGTTAGGTCAGCATTAGTTCTCTAATAGTTTTGGTTTCATTTTCTTTGCCCGATAGAAATCAGATAGAAGTCTGACGATTTTCCGACACGTCTTATTTAGCTATTGGGCCGCGATTTTTACGCTTGCATTCAGGTATTCCAGCATAGCATCTGCCGCCTCACGCCCATCTCGAATTGCCCAGACAACCAGACTTGCGCCACGCTGAATATCCCCGCAAGCATAGACACCTTCCACACTTGTTTCATGGGTAGCAAAGTTGGCCCTTACTGTGCCCCAATCAGTCACTTCCAACTCGGGCACCTTCCATATGCTGGGCAAATCTTCAGGTGTGAATCCCAACGCCTTGATCACCAGATCTGCCGGTTCAGTATAGTCTGATCCGATGATCACCTCGGGGGTTTGGCGCCCACTTGCATCCGGCGCTCCCAAGCGCATTTTTTGCACCATAACCCCTGTAACATCTGTATCCCCCGCAAAACCTTTAGGGGCCGCCAACCAAACAAATTCTACGCCCTCTTCCTCGGCATTCTGCACTTCTCTCTGGCTTCCCGGCATGTTCGAGCGGTCCCGTCGATACAGACATTTTACGCTGGTTGCACCCTGCCGGATTGCCGTGCGCACACAATCCATCGCCGTGTCACCACCACCGATGACAACCACATTCTTACCACTGGCGTTCAGGGCACCCGATTCAAATTCGACAACATTGTCGCCCATGCTTTTTTTGTTGCTGGCTGTTAAGTAGTCCAGCGCCCGTACGATCCCAGTCGCACCGCTGCCCGGCGCCTGTAAGTCCCTGGAAACATACACCCCTGTGGCAACCAACACCGCGTCATGTTTTCTCCGAAGCTCTGCAAATGTAAAGTCTGTTCCTATCTCGGTATTCAGTTGTATTTCAACGCCGGCGTGCTCAAGCTGCTCTATTCGCCGTGCGACGATGTCTTTTTCTAGCTTGAAACCCGGAATGCCATAAGTCAGCAATCCACCGGCGCGATCGTTGCGCTCATAAACTGTCACCTGCAACCCAGTCGCACGCAACCGATCTGCCGCCGCCAAGCCGCCTGGACCAGAACCAATGATACCCACGCTTTGCGTGCGTTCATTTATTGGCGTATTCGGTTTAACCCAACCGTTTTCCCATGCTGTGTCGGTAATATACTTTTCCACCGCCCCGATCGTCACTGTCCCATGGCCAGAAAGTTCGATAACGCAATTGCCTTCACATAACCTATCCTGCGGACAAATTCGCCCGCATATTTCCGGGAATGTGTTGGTGGACTGGCTAAGTTCATAAGCTTCCTGCAGCCGCCCCGATGCCGTCATCCGAAGCCAATCGGGAATGTTGTTATGTAAAGGGCAGTGATTCTGACAATATGGCACGCCGCACTGGCTACACCTGCTGGACTGTTCCGCGGCTTTTTTCTCAGCGTACTCTGCGTATATCTCATCAAAATCCGCGCGTCGTACCTTAGCAGCACGTTTTGTCGGCATATCTCGTCCCACATCGACGAATTTTAACATTGGCTCTTTTGCCATTTCAGCGTCCCCAATTTCGACTCTCAGAAAACCCTTTTAGGCATAGGAGATCAAATTTAAAAGGCAGATGTTCTGACCTATTACCAAACTTCAGAAGTGCGTCTCCGGGTATTATTTAATCCAATGCTGCTTTTAAGGACAGCTAAGCTGACCTTAATCAGTGCTTTTCTTTTATTTTCCGAAGGTTAGAGTAGCCATAGCCAAAGATCAGGTCCCACGATGCCAATCTTCCAACTTTTTTTAGTCGCTATTATCCAGGGAATTACTGAATTTCTGCCCGTCTCTTCGTCGGGACACCTAATATTATTACCCTACTTCACCGGCTTACAGGACCAAGGGCAAATCATAGATGTAGCAGTTCATATTGGCACGTTATTTGCCGTAGTACTTTTCTTTTGGCGAGATGTTAGCCTGTGCATTTCGGGCCTACCCAGACTGCTTTCAGGCCGTATCGACTCGCCAGGGTCCAAGCTGTCATTCCTGCTGATTATCGCCACTATCCCGGTTTTGATCGTGGGCGTAATCCTGAAATTTACCGGGCTGGTGGATCTGATGCGATCCATAACGGTGATTGGTTGGACGATGCTAGTATTTGGTATCTTACTTTACTGGGCAGATCGCAGAGGTCCTTTAGTGAAATCCGATGGCGATTGGACCACCAAAGATGCGGTCATTCTTGGCCTTTGGCAGGCTGTTGCATTGATCCCAGGAACGTCCAGGTCCGGTATTGTCATTACCGGGGCAAGAGCCCTCGGCTACGACAGAACTGGTGCAGCAAAAATCGCCATGCTGATGTCGATTCCAACGATTATTGCTTCGGGCGTTTTCTTAGGCGTGGAAGTGATCGCAACCGCCGATACTGCAGCCGCCCGTGACGGCGCTATTGCCGCGGCATTTTCGTTCATGGCTGCATTGGTAGCCCTATCTCTGATGATGCGTTTGCTGCGTACCGTCAGCTACACACCTTACGTAATTTACCGGATTATTCTGGGGCTGGGCCTGCTTTGGGTGGCTTATACCTAAATATTCAAATTCTTGGCCGAGGCCTTAATGGCAGCATACTGCCCAGACGGTCGATAGGGCCACAGATACTCAGGCAAAACAGAATCCATCGCCTGCGGGTTGATTTCTAGGTCTGCAAACCCTTTGGCATCAGGTGATACAATGCTGTCGTTGCGCAGACTTTTTACCTGATCACGTGTCAAGATCGTATTGCTAAACAAACCGCCAGTAATGGCTTGCGTGAAATCAAGCAGAGCGCCGACTACCCCACCCGCCAGAAACGGTAAATTCAATATCAACCGGCGCCTTTCAGTCACGTCCAACATCTTATTTAGTACCGACCGAAGTGTCATAACTTCGGGACCGCCAAGTTCATACACCCCCGGCTTAGCCTTACCCAAAACACCAGAAACGGCTGCTTTGGCCACATCATCCACATACACCGGTTGCATCAGAGAATTTCCTCCGACAATTGGCAATACCGGCGTCAACCTGGACATCTTGGCAAATTTGTTAAAAAACTGATCTTCGGAACCAAAAATAACCGACGGGCGCAGTATCATCGCATTGGGAAAATACTTCAGCACCCCCAGTTCGCCCAATACTTTGGAACGGGAATAGGCGCTAAGCGCTTCCTTATCGGCACCTATGGCTGAGATATGCACCAGCGTAAGAACCCCCTCTGTGGCGGCCAAGCGCGCGACCCTGGTTGCCCCCTCATGTTGCACGGCGTCAAACTTGTTTCGCCCACTTTCAGTAAGAATTCCAACGCAGTTAACCACAGCATCGCTACCGGAAATTACAGATTTTACAGACGCATCATCGCGGATATTGCATAGCACCGGTTCCACTTGACCAACAGAGCCATATGGCTTGACATGTATGGCCTCATTTGGACGCCGTACTGCCACCCGGACACGCCACCCCTGACGCGCCATGCGTAGTGCAACATATCGCCCCACAAAACCTGACCCGCCAATTATTGTGACTAGATTTGCCATGGTATAACCCCATTGAGAAACATGCAGATTGGTCTACTAGCCCACCCAGTACCATTCAAGAAGCAAATCCAAACCATTGTATTCTATTAAGGTTTGGATTTCACCGTTGACAGGGCCGCACCCGGCCATTATTTGGCAACTTCTCGACACCTGCCCAGGTGGCGGAATTGGTAGACGCGCTAGCTTCAGGTGCTAGTATTCGCAAGGATGTGGAGGTTCGAGTCCTCTCCTGGGCACCAAATCACCCCAACATAGTTGCTCATACCGCCTCAATAACCTTAGTTTATAAGGCTTATTGTGCCAACTTGCTGAACATAGCGAAACACTCGATACCCCCAATGGACCCAATCTGGCTCTAGAGTAAGCAAGATCAGTTTTACAAACTGAATGATACTTTGGGGCTTTTTCTTCCGAAACCCACCTGAAGCCCTATCCGTCGCAGAACTGATCAAGCCGGGTGAACATGGCCTGATCAAATTCCGCGGGCAGTCGTTGGGCTTCAAAAAGAAAACCGACCAGACCGGTTGTGTCGCCATTGTTCAAAATATTGTTGTACTCCCATACCAATTGTCCATTTGGAGTAATCTCCAGTATGCAACCCCAAAGGGATTCTGTGATCAAAAGATTGCCGTTGGGCAACCACTGGTGTTTTCCCATAATGTCGGAAAAATCGGAATCTCGTCAGAGCTTGTAAAATCAGTTTTCAAGGCGTTATCACGCGCGTCAGGGGTGATTATCCGGCTGGCAACATTGTTGGGCCGCGCAGTGCGATTTGGTTGAGTTGGGGCCAACGAATGATTGTCCTAGATGGATATCGTACTGCCGCTGAAAAAATCTGGATCGTGTTGGCGATTCATATCTCCAGTATAGATATATCACAGTTTTTTGGTCGCCTGCTCAAACACCATGACCGAGTTCAGGTTGCGCATTGACACCATCAAATCGCCTTGCCGGAACACCCCTTCTGTCAGTGATGTTGGGAATGGTTCAACATCATTCAGATGCAAAATATCACCCTTAAGTTCAACCCCAAAGCTTGATTTTACCCCGCTATAAATCTGGCCCTCAAGCCCATTCTGGCGCAGCACATCAAGGATCGAAATCTCATCCATGATTTCCCCATTCGGGGTCACTTCCACTATCGTGTCTTCAATAAAGAAGGGGCCCAATGCAGGCCAATCTGAGTCCGGCTCATAAGAAAAAGTTTGCCCGCTAGCGAAGAAATTACCCTTACCGCCCAGCTGGACCGAATGATGGGTCAAATAAGGCAATTGCCACCGGATGACTCCACAATAGTCCATTCGCATCAGCCCTACAGGTTCAAGGTTGAAGACGATATCGCCGT
Source organism: Paracoccaceae bacterium (assembly GCA_965224795.1). Lineage (GTDB taxonomy): Bacteria > Pseudomonadota > Alphaproteobacteria > Rhodobacterales > Rhodobacteraceae > NVTR01. Next base: position 1,585,275 of record CBDDAE010000001.1, read on the forward strand.
CGGGCAGAAAAACTAAACCCGCGATCTCGCCACCTGGACGTGATTTTGGCCTGCGATCTTTTGGGACATGATCCATATCGGACCAGACATCAAACATGTCGATGTCCCACAAATGCACCGTATTGCCATCCTGATCGACTATCTTGGCCACCATTGCCAGCTCTTCTCCGGCGCCGTAAACCAATGTCATACCCGGGCTGACAGCGTCAGGCTGAAGCGCGCGCGCAATTTCAACCGGAACGACTGGTTTTTGATAGGCAAATGCTTCGGGCGTAGCGAAGAAGTCCTGGAACCCGATTTTAACTTCGTTCACTGCATCACGCATTTGGGCCTAGGGAAAGAGTTCGTATTTTTGCGACACAACTCCATAGAATCAAACCACACATGCATGACCAGAAATAAACAAGTATTTGGCGATCTGATCACTGTTTGGACGTTTCACGTTGAAAATCACTTTTCCCAAGAAACCCGGCAACTTGATCAATAAAATCATGCCTAGATTACAATTACACGACACTCAAATTCAGTGTAATAAACTAATTTCCATAAAGCGTTTTTTAATTTCGCCCCAGACATACTAGCCAATTCTATACCAGTCTAACAAAGCATGTGTTGGGCGGCACTTAGAAGGGCCCATAGCGCGATGCCGTCACTGCAACCATCCCCAACAGCCACAGAGGCAATATCCAGCGCAAAACGCTCATCGTGCGCCATAGTCTAAGGAATGCACCGGGCCCCGTTCCGTCAGGTGGAGCAAGTCGAGCAGCATAGGTTAACGCGCCCGCAACCATGCCAAGCGTCCCGATGATTCCAAACAGCAGCCAGAGCAACCGGCTGGTCAGGCCGCCCCATGTCCCATAATGCAGTTCCTGATTGATCTGGGCGATCCGGTTTGACAGGCTTTCGCTCTGAACTCCATTGATCTCGAGCACTTTGAAAGTCACAGGATCAACGAACGCAACTTGGCCGTGGGGGCCACTTAGCAAGGCAGGTCCGGGACCGGCGATCAGGATCGGCGCGGACCGCTTGGCAGGGAAACCCACAAGCTCAGGCTGAAGGCCAGGAATTGCCGCTTGGGCCACAGCCACGATACGATCAAGTGCCGCCCCGTCAAAACCTTCAGGAATAAGCGTCGCCCGTTCGGTCGCCAGAGGGGGTTCGTGATGGGCCTCACCCACAGCCAGGCCAAACTCGGCCAGCAAATAATAGAATGAGGTTAAAGCCATGAGCATGATAAAAGGTAGCACCCAGAGCATCGCCAAGCGATGAACCCCACCCCACCAGCCTCGGGCGCCTTGGTGGCGCGGCGGCAGTCGAAAATATCCCTTCCAGAACCGCCGGTAGCTGATCAACCCGGTAACGATAAACAAGATGAATGGGATGGAAAATAATGTTACAAGTTTTGCCGCCCAGGCCTTGTCGGTCATAAATGTTGTGTGCATTTCAAATATAATGCGCCGGATATCTGTTCTGGGAGATTGCCCACGTAGATTACCGCTACCAGGGTCGAGCCAATAGAAGCTCTGATAGTTTCGCGCCCGCGCTCGATCAGCGATCCATGAAACACCGCTTCGCCGAATCTCAAGCACTTGATCGGCCTTGCCAGCTGCTTGCAGACTATCGAACATCTGCCCTAGTGAGGCCCGTTCATATGCATTTGGATCTTCAGACTGACGTGTACTATTGGCGAATGTGTCGATTTCGGTAATAAAAACTAGCAACGTACCCGTCAAAAAAATCAGGCCAAATACCAGGAAAATATGCAATCCCAACCAAGAATGAACCAGAAAAGCAATGTTTCGAAAACGCCGTGAATCCATAACCCGTAACCTGTCGTAATAGTCGATACACGCGAAACCTCTTTCAACTATCTAGTGTTTGTCAACCGGTGATAAAATCCTTGGCAGACGGAAATTCACCAAGTGAATATCTACAAAACCCTGGAAATTACACCAAAATGATCCCTGACGTGGCGGTACTCGCTGTCACAGCCTTCGCACTGGCATTGCATTTGCTAAGGGTAGTGTCGGTGGCACGCGGGGTCGCGGTTCGGCGTGCTTCGCTACAGATGTCAAATATTGCTCGGTTGGATTTTCTGAAGAATATGCTACCGGATGCCAGTATCGTGTTGGTCCTGCGCGACCCGATTGAACATGCGCTTTCCCTATGGACTCAGCACAAAAATTTTACCACGTTGCAAGCAAGTGATCCATTTGTCGCGCGCTACATGGCTGACATAGGTCATTGTGAATTCGGTGAACTGCATCGACCTCTTCTATTCGAGAATATGGGTACTACTTCTGCAAGGTATGACCGCAACGATCCCAGCTACTGGCTCGCCTATTGGGTTTGCGCCTTTGCGTATGTCGCGACGCGCAAAGACCAGGTGTTCTTACTACCCTATGAACCGCTCTGCGCTGATCCGATGACCTGGCCTGGCACCCTATGCTGTGATCTGAACATCGCGTCGGATGAATTGGAAGCGGCATGTGAACATGTGCGGCCTGCTTCGTTGCGGGCAACGAAGGAGTTATTTGATCCTGAGTTGATTGTGAAAGCACGCGAGCTTTTTGAATCCCTGGCCCAGCGGGTCTGATTTTCATGCACTTCCATTTAGTTCTGTCGTAAGGAATTGAAATCAATCGTTTTGAACAGTTTCGTTACTCGGTTCGCAAGGCAATGCGTTCGAGGGTATCAATGGGAGTACACCTTTAATCACAACAGCATCCCACCTTTAATAACAAAAGGTTACTTTGTACTTTAAGGTCTGCTCATGGCACCAAATCGCCTTCTCATACATGTTCAAATCTGCTGGAAGCTTTACTGTAGTGATTTCATATAGGCTAGGATATCAGCCTTTTCTCCGGCAGTTTTCAGTCCGGGAAAACGCGCAGTTGTACCGGGAACAAAACCTTCAGGGTCGGCCAAAAATCCAACCAGATTAACATCTGTCCAGGTTAAGCCAGAGGAAGAAAGCGCTTCTGAATATCGAAACCCTTCTATTGCCGCTGCGGGTTGACCGGCAATGCCAAACAAGTTCGGTCCAAACACAACTTTGCCTCCCTCTTCAAAAGTGTGGCAAACAACACAGTGCTTTTCAGCGACTTTAATACCCTCTTCGACGTTTCCTACCGCCTCGGGTTCAGTTGCATCTGCGCTTTGCAATGTCTGGAAATAGGCCAGTAAATCTTCACGCTGGGTGGCTTTTTTGACGCCCTTGAAGCTCATCTTAGTGCCAGGAACAATACTTTTGGGTTTCAGAACGAAATCGTTAAAAGTTGCCGCGTCCCAAATGATCTCAGAATCCAGCATAGCGCCAGAATATTTGAAACCTTCAACTCCGCCAGCCTGTCGGCCAAGAATCCCATAAAGGTTCGGACCCAATCCGTTCTTACCGCCCTCATCCATTGTGTGGCAGGCCTTACATTTTTTGGCGACCTTTTCACCTTTGGCAGCGTCACCTGCTGCGACTGTTTGGCCTGTCGCCATAAGCATGACACCGGCAGCTAACATTTTAACTATGATTGTTACTTTCATCTCATTCTCCTTGGGCATAGCGGTATTTTTCAGGAAGAAGCGGCCGCAAAATCCTGCAGCCGCTTGAATTTCTAAATGGAAGTTGGCACTTTGATCTGTTTCATCAGATCATCGTCCCACTCACCCTCTACCTGAAAATGCGCGGCTGCGCCCAGCATGATGGCCTCGATCAGATTATGATTAACGTAGGCGTAAAATCCCGGCTGCAGGAATGTGTAGGTTGCTGCCCCGGCTGCGCCCCCGGCAATAAACCAGGTTTCCAACCCCTCAAGTGGCGGGTTGGAAAACGACCCTTCGGCCCAAACGTGATCGCCGTGCCCGCCAATAAGATGGGGTCGGGTATCCCGGTTGGCCTGGGCGTGTATGATCAGAACTGTTTCGCCCACTTTAGCAGTTAGCGCATTATCTCCAGTTAGGGCACCAACGGCGCCATTGAACACAATGTGGCTTGGAATCAAACCTGCGGCTGTTTCCAGAAAATCTGCAAAATCTTCGCCTGCCGTTTCATAAGTCAGGTATTCGTCATCTTCATCTTTCGCAATATAGTAATCTTGTTCACCCACAAAGTAAGCCCGGTCATAGGTTATTGATTTGCCTTCCCGGTCTGTTAACCCTTCGCGTGGCAACACCATAATTGCCCCGTTCATGCCATGGGTGACATGGTATGGAATCATCACGCCGCCTGGGGCGCAATGGTAAACAAAAACACCTGGTTTGGTGGCGCGAAACCGAAACACGACTTCTTCGCCCGGAGATACCAGTGAAATCTCACCGCCACCCATTGCACCCGTTGAAGCATGAAAATCTATGTTATGCTCCATGGCATTGCTGGCCGGATTAACCAGTGTCAGCTCGATATAATCGTCTTGATGCACAACAATCATTGGCCCGGGGACTGATCCATTAAAGGTAAGCGCCCAAATCTCAGTGTCATCATCATCAATGATCATGATTTTTTCTTCGACTTCAAAGCGCACTTCAACAACTTTGGGCCCACCAGTGGCAATCTGTTCATGTTCCGGCAGGAACGGTGGGGCAACCATCTCCTGTTTCACCCGCGGCAGAGCGGCAATTTCATCCTCTGTCATTGTGGCGGCTTGGGCTTTGCTGGTTACCACATCCGCCAGTACAATTCCGGCCCCGATTGCGGCAGTACCGGACAATATGGCGCGCCTTGACACACCTGAATTTTCTTCGACAACTTCTTTCATGATCGAGCTCCTTTTACTGGTATTGGCAAATTCCAAGCGGGAATTCACAACGGCCAACTGGCTAAAAATACTGCGCATTCAAAGCCGGTCATTCATTCTGTTGGCTTAACTATTGGATCAACGATCAAGAACGTGCTTTGATCTATGTCATGACCCCTTTAATTGGCTCTGGGTTTGTAAGTTTGGACAGTTGGACGTTAGACAACTAATCTATGTTTGGTTGCGAGCGCCCGGTCTTGCGGGTATTTGTATTGGGGGAAGCCATCACACGACCCAAACCTGTCACCATTAAGGTTTTGAAAATTGAATATTCCAGCCTTCAACAACAAGGACTGCGGCTCGTGTCCGATCCGGCATCAAGCCGTTTGTTCCCGCTGCGAACAAGATGAATTGGCTGTGCTGGATTCGATAAAATTTTACCGTAGTTTTGAAGCCGGGCAACCCGTTATCTGGGCTGGCGATCCACTTGATTTCGTTGCATCCGTTGTTGTTGGCGTCGCGTCTTTAAGTCAGACAATGGAGGATGGGCGTGTCCAGGTAACCGGGCTATTGCTACCATCAGATTTTCTGGGATGGCCCGGCAGATCGGCAGCGGTTTATGATGTTACAGCCGTTAGTGATCTGACTCTATGTTGTTTTCGGCGCCACCCCTTTGAGGAACTGCTTGAATCGACCCCGAATATTGGCCAACGCCTGTTGCAAATGACCATGGATGAACTGGATGCAGCGCGTGATTGGATGGTCGTATTGGGGCGTAAAACTGCCCGTGAAAAAATTGCCAGCCTGATAACAATTTTTGTCAGGCGTGAGGCCCACCTACAAAAAGTTGAAACTCCGGACGGAACAAGTTTTGATCTGCCACTAACCCGGGAAGCCATGGCCAATTACCTTGGTTTGACACTGGAAACTGTTAGTCGCCAGATCTCTGCATTGAAGCGGGACAAGGTCATACTTCTTAAAAGTAAACGCCGGATAATGGTCCCAGATTTTAGCAAATTGCTTGTTGAATCGGGAGACTAATCGCTTTCCGTTCAATGAGCCAAAAACAATGGCAACTGTGTTGTTTCCAAAATGTTTCGGGTGGCGCCGCCCAAAATACTTTCACGAATTCGCGAATGCCCATATGCCCCCATAATTAGTAAATCTGCATTCTGATCGACCACATGTCGGGCAATAACATCAGAAACGCGGGGCATAGTTTTTGCGAGAACAGAAATTTCGGCTTTTACTCCATGGCGCGACAGCATTTTCGCCAATGAACCACCGGGATCAGATCGATCCAGCGCATGGATCGGTGGGGCAACCATGACGATATTCACTGACTCGGCCATTTGCATCATTGGCAATGCAAGCCGAACAGCGTTTAGCGCCTCCCGACTATCGTTCCAGGCCAGTACAATTCGCTTTATCGGATGCTGCAACTGGGCGTCATCTGGCACTGCAAACACTGGAATCCCCGCATCAAAAAGCGCGCATTCCAAGGCGGCCTCATGCGATCGGGTTCGACCTTTGCCATAAGGCAGCGCAAAGACCGCCAGATCTGAAAATCGCATCTGGTGGGCAAGTGTCGCGGACAATCCAGCAAGATGTACTGTAAGGGCGCTGCTAGCCCAGCTGACGTTACTGGGCTGAAGTTGCTCTTTGATAGCCGCTTCCAATTCTTGCGCCGCCTTCGTTGCTTGGACAACGTTAGATTGCGGCAACACCATCCCCGGTGATGCCGCCACTAAGCCCGGGTGCGTATGATCAATTCCCAAACACAGCAGGTCTAAGTGACCGCCATTTTGTTCGACAAGCTTCAAAGCTGCCTGAATAGCCAGCTGATCGACATTGATGTCGCTGACAACCAGTGTGACCGTCATGAATGCCATATTATTTTTGCTTCCTTAATATTTGCAAATTATCACCCGCCCCTGCGACACATTGAACATATGCAGATATTGCTGACCTTCATTTGATCTGGATCAATGTGTGCCATCAACACCTTGGTCAGTAAGGCGCTAGCGCGCCATGAACAGAGATCTGTTTGGGCTATTATTGCCGGAACGAAGGGGCAAACAATGTGGAATATTGTTAAACTGGTGACCTATGGGTTTGCCACGGTTTTTGCAGCAATTGCAGCAAACTATGCACGAGATTTAGCGTTTCAGGTCCATGCAATTCTTGTAATGTTGGTCGCGGGTGGATTGTTCCTGTGGACAGTGCGTCAAACCGACGAACCCCAAACCCTTTCCGAACTAGAATATTTTGACGGTGTTATCCGCGCTGGCGTCATTGCCACCTGTTTTTGGGGTATTGCCGGTTTTCTAGTTGGCACCTGGATTGCATTTGAATTGGCGTTCCCAGGATTAAACTACGAATGGCTGCACGGTTTTGGAAACTTTGGCCGCTTGCGGCCTGTTCACACATCTGCAGTGATATTTGCCTTTGGTGGAAACGCCTTAATCGCAACGTCTTTCTATGTCGTACAGCGTACCAGCGCGGTTCGGTTGTGGGGCGGCAATTTGGGCTGGTTTGTCTTTTGGGGCTATCAGCTTTTCATTGTTTTGGCCGCCACAGGTTACCTTATGGGCGCTACGCAATCCAAAGAATACGCTGAACCTGAATGGTATGTGGATATCTGGTTAACAATTGTCTGGGTCGCTTATCTTGTCGCCTTTCTGGGTACAATTTTCACCCGTAAAGAAAAGCATATCTACGTCGCCAACTGGTTCTATCTGTCCTTCATTGTCACCATCGCAATGCTGCATATTGTTAACAACCTGTCGATCCCGGTTTCAATATTCGGGTCCAAATCGGTACAATTGTTCAGTGGTGTGCAGGACGCTATGACCCAGTGGTGGTATGGTCACAACGCCGTTGGTTTTTTCCTAACTTCGGGTTTCTTAGGCATGATGTACTATTTCGTTCCAAAACAAGCGGAACGACCGGTTTATAGTTACAAACTATCGATCGTGCATTTCTGGTCGCTGACCTTCCTATATATCTGGGCCGGACCACACCACTTGCATTACACCGCCTTGCCTGACTGGGCCACGACCCTTGGCATGGTATTTTCAATCATCCTGTGGATGCCCAGCTGGGGTGGCATGATCAATGGCCTGATGACGCTATCTGGTGCCTGGGACAAGTTGCGCACCGACCCGATCATTCGAATGATGGTCCTGTCGATCGGATTTTACGGCATGTCCACCTTTGAAGGGCCGATGATGTCAATCCGGGCCGTGAACTCGCTTAGCCATTACACTGACTGGACGATTGGTCACGTACATTCCGGCGCGCTTGGCTGGAATGGTATGATCACTTTCAGTGCGATGTATTTCTTAGTGCCAAGGCTTTGGAACAGGGAACGCCTGTATAGCCTACGGCTGGTGAACTGGCATTTCTGGCTGGCGACCATAGGCATCATTCTTTACGCGGCTTCAATGTGGGTCACGGGTATCATGGAAGGCCTGATGTGGCGCGAAGTGGATGCCAACGGCTTCTTGGTGAACTCGTTCGCTGACACTGTCGCCGCCAAGTTCCCGATGTATGTGGTGCGCGGCATTGGTGGTCTGATGTTCCTGACGGGCGCATTGATCATGTGTTATAACCTTTGGATGACTGTGCGCAGGGCTCCGGCGAAAGCCGAAGTTACTGCCATGGCCCCCGCAGAATAGGAGGTTCAGTCATGGGAATTCTCGACAAGCACGCCATTCTGGAAAAAAGCCCGACCTTGCTGCTGATTGCCAGCCTGGTCACGGTCAGCGTTGGCGGTATCGTCGAAATCGCACCGCTGTTTTATCTGGAAAACACCATCGAAAAAGTAGAAGGCATGCGCCCCTACTCACCGTTGGAATTAACCGGCCGCGATATTTACATCCGTGAAGGCTGTTACGTCTGTCACAGCCAAATGATCCGGGCCCTGCGCGATGAAGTAGAGCGCTATGGCCATTATTCGCTGGCAGCTGAAAGCATGTATGACCACCCCTTCCAATGGGGGTCAAAACGCACGGGCCCCGATCTTGCCCGTGTTGGCGCAAGATACTCTGACGAATGGCATCTGGCCCATTTGATTGATCCGCAATCGGTTGTACCGGAATCAGTTATGCCAAAATATGGATTTTTGTTAGATAAACAGATCGATGGCGAATATGTCGGCGAGCTGCTGGCCACACACCGGATTGTTGGTGTCCCCTACAGCGATGAAATGATTGAACTGGCGCAGGCAGATTTTGCGGTTCAGGCTGACCCAGACGAAGATTATGACGCGCTTTTGGGACGTTACCCCAAAGCTGTCGTCAGTAACTTTGACGGTCAACCCGGCGTTTCGGAAATGGATGCCCTAATCGCCTATATGCAAATGCTGGGGACATTGGTTGATTTCTCGACCTTCACCCCAGATGCCAGCCGATAAAAGGGGACAAATAATGGACACCTATTCATTCCTTCGTGAATTTGCTGACAGCTGGACATTACTTGCAATGTTCGGGTTTTTCGTACTGGCAATACTTTGGGTTTTTCGCCCTGGTAGCGGCAAGGCCCACCGGGATAGTGCAGATATACCGTTTCGCCATGATGACAAACCGGCCCAGGATGCAACCGGTAGCAGCAAAGAGGTTTCATAATGGCAAAACAACCCGTCAAATCAGACCCCAAGACCACCGGCCATAGCTGGGACGGAATTGAGGAATATAACAACCCATTGCCCCGTTGGTGGTTGTGGACTTTCTACGCCACTATTTTCTGGGGTATCTTGTTTGTAATTGCCTATCCGGCATGGCCATTGATCAAAGGGGCGACACCGGGCCTGTTTGGCTATTCCACCCGCCAGGAAGTGGCCAACGACATCCAGAAATTTGCCGACAACAATGCAGCAATCCAAGCCAAACTGGCAGCGGTTGATGTAACCCAAATATCTGCCGACGCAGAACTGCATAGCTTTGCTATCAATTCAGGTTCTTCGGTTTTTCTGACCAATTGTTCCCAATGCCACGGCTCAGGTGCTGCCGGCACCGGCATATATCCGAACCTAGTGGATGATGACTGGTTATGGGGCGGCAAGATCGAAGAGATTGCCCAAACTGTGCGCTACGGCATTCGCACCGAGGATGACGAAACCCGTTTTTCTGAAATGCCCGCCTTTGGTGAATTTCTGGAAGAAACCGAAATCAACCAAGTTGTCAGCTATGTACTTTCCCTTAGTAACCTGGACCATGACGCCCCGTTAGCAGAATTAGGGGCGGCTGTTTTTGAAGAAAACTGCGCCGCTTGCCACGCTGAAGATGGCACCGGCGATCGAGAGCAAGGCGCTCCGGATCTAACCGATTTCATCTGGTTGTTTGGCAGTGAACCGGACGCCATCACCCGTACCGTCACTTTCGCCCGCAATTCAGAAATGCCGTCCTGGGAAAGTAAACTAAGTGATGCCCAGATAAAAGCTGTAGCGGCCTATATTCACCAGCTTGGAGGCGGTGAATAAAAAACAAGTTTCGGGGGCTTCCCCCCCCGATTAGGCACCGACCCCAGATCCTGTTCGCGCGTTTCTTCGGGGTCGGTGCTGCTTTCAATTGAAATTGGCGTGCTAAGGTTTTTACCGCCGCTATAACGCAGCAAATAGTAGGAACTTGATTTTGTCTTCTGACGATCCGCAACCGCTCTATATAGCCCGTGAGCCAATTTTTCCCCGGAAAGTTTCCGGCAAGTTTCGCGCGCTGAAATGGTGGTTGATGGGCCTTACCCTTAGCGTTTATTACCTGACACCCTGGATCCGTTGGGACCGGGGTGAAAACCTGCCAGATCAAGCAGTTTTAGTCGACTTAGCCGGAAGGCGGTTTTTCTTTTTCTGGATCGAAATCTGGCCCCATGAATTCTATTTTATAGGTGGCCTGTTGATCATGGCCGGGCTGGGATTGTTTTTGTTCACCTCAGCCCTTGGCCGGGTGTGGTGCGGCTATGCCTGTCCTCAAACAGTCTGGACTGACCTGTTCATACTGGTAGAGCGCTGGATTGAAGGTGATCGAAATGCCCGCGTACGGCTGTGGAAATCCAAGTGGAGTTTTCGCAAATGGCGTTTGCGCGTTACCAAGTGGATTATCTGGGCACTGATTGGTGTTATCACTGGCGGCGCCTGGGTGTTCTATTTCGCAGACGCGCCAAGTTTATTGATCAAATTGGTAACACTTACCGCAAACCCGGTCGCCTATATTACGATTGCAATCTTGACGCTTTTTACCGTCGTGTTTGGTGGTTTCGCCCGCGAGCAGGTCTGCATCTATATGTGCCCCTGGCCACGTATCCAGTCGGCAATGATGGACGAAGAAACCTTGACAGTAGGTTACCGCGATTGGCGCGGTGAACCACGGGGCAAACACCGAAAGGCCAAAGGGGCCGACCAGTTAGGCGACTGCATTGATTGCATGGCTTGCGTCAATGTTTGCCCGGTTGGAATTGATATCCGCGACGGTCAACAGCTGGAATGCATCACATGTGCACTGTGCATAGACGCCTGTGATGACATCATGGATAAGATTGGCAAACCCCGGGGCTTGATTGATTACCTGGCGTTAACAGATGAATTGGCTGAACGGGATGGAGGGAATCCCAAAGCTATCTGGAACCATATTCTGCGACCCCGGACAATGATGTACACATTCCTTTGGTCACTGATCGGTTTTGCCATGGTATTTGCGTTGTTTATCCGTCCGGAAATTGACATGACGGTAGCCCCGGTTCGCAATCCAACGTTTGTGATGCTTTCAGACGGCTCAATCCGCAATGCTTATGACGTGCGCCTACGCAACAAAAACGGCGACGCTCGCCCCTATCGGTTATCGCTTTCAACAGATGCCTCTTTACAGATAGAACTGGAAGGAACAGACGATCTGACTGTCATGGTTCCCGCCGATGAAAGCTATTTGCAGCGGGTTTATATCATCGCCCCGTTCGGAACAGATGCAAGTAAACTGGCCCGCACGAAGCTACGCCTTTGGGTGGAAGATACCTTCAGCACAGAACGCGCATTTAAAGACACTGTTTTTAATGGGAACACAAAATGACCGACAAGCCCCTGACCGGCCGTAAAGTATTTTTCATATTTGCAGCGTTTTTCGGCGTAATAATCGCCGTAAATTTAACACTCGCGTTTCAGGCCGTCGCCACTTTCCCCGGGCTTGAAGTTCGCAATGCTTACGTTGCCTCGCAAAGTTTTGACACGGAACGTGCAGCTCAGACGGCATTAGGCTGGGATGTATCCGCAACCGTTGTTGACCAACAACTAATACTGACCATCAACGATGTGGATGGTCAGCCCGTTCAGGTTGCAGATCTTTCAGCTATTTTAGGTCGGGCGACACATGTAAAAGATGACCTTACGCCGGCGTTTGAATTTAATGGCTCAGCCTATGTCGCACCCGCTGATATCGCCACAGGCAATTGGAATCTGCGCTTGGTGGCGCATGCAAGCGACGGCACCCGTTTCAGCCAGCGCGTCATTATTCACGTTAGCAATTAAACATGGTCCAGCCAGCAACAGTTTCCGCCTGTTCGACCTGTGTTGCTGACGCTGTTGAACTGGCCGATAAAACAACTGGCGAAAATGTTTTGTTGTCTTTGCCAAACATCCATTGCGGCGGCTGCATTGCTTCGGTTGAACGGGCTTTACAGGCTGAGCAATATGTACGTTCCGCGCGGGTAAACCTGACCTTGAAACGCGTTAGCATTGACGCCGATGCTGGCATGCCTGCGCATCGGTTTATAACAGTTTTAGCCAATGCCGGGTATGAGGCCCATGAACTGGACACCGGAATGCTTTCTGCCACGCAAACAGACAAGCGCGGCAAAGCCCTGCTAGTGCGTCTAGCCGTGGCCGGGTTTGCAATGATGAATGTTATGTTATTGTCAGTGGCTGTATGGTCCGGGGCACAGGACACAACCCGCGACATGTTTCACTGGGTTTCAGCCATGATTGCTTTGCCAGCGATCGTATTTTCGGCGCAGCCCTTTTTTGTGAATGCTTGGTCGGCTTTGCGTGTACATCGTCTAAACATGGATGTGCCCATTTCACTGGCCATCCTGTTGGCTTCAACCATGTCGATCTATGAAACCAGCCAAGGTGGAGAGCACGCCTTTTTTGATGCCGCCCTGTCGCTTACGTTCTTTTTGCTGGCAGGACGTTATCTGGATCACCGCACCCGCAAAATTGCCCGCTCGGCCGCACAGGAACTGGCTGCCCTAGAAGTGCCTCGTGCCTTAACAATTTCCGGGAAAACGGTAGCAATTGAAGACCTGAATGTAGGTGACATGGTCCGAATACTTCCGGGAACACGAGTGCCTGTTGACGGGGTAGTCAGCGATGGCGACAGCGAGCTTGATCGCTCACTTTTAACCGGTGAAACTCTGCCGGTTTCAGTGTCGGCCAATACCCCGGTTAGCGTCGGCGAAATGAACCTGACAGGGCCATTGAGTGTGCGGGTAACGGCCGCAGGTAATGACAGTTCTCTACATCGGCTTGCAGATCTGGTGGCCGTAGCCGAAAGCGCACGAAACCGCTACACATCTCTCGCAGAACAAGCCGCCCGGATTTATGCACCGCTTGTACATATACTGGCAGTTCTGGCGTTTTCAGGTTGGTATTGGTTCAGCGGTGACATTCGCTTGTCACTGAATATTGCCGTGGCTGTGCTTATCATCACCTGTCCATGTGCCCTTGGATTAGCCGTACCTGCTGTAACAACCGCTGCCTCTGGGCGACTGTTTCGAACTGGTATGCTAATCAAAAGCGCAACCGCGCTAGAACGATTGGCCCAGGTTGATACCGTTGTATTTGATAAAACGGGTACACTGACCAAAGGTCAGCCAACGCCCGCCAACCTGGCCGATCATAACCAAGAAAATCTGGAAGTTGTCTTTGCACTGGCGCGCGCCTCAGCGCATCCATTGGCGGTTTCATTGACCAATGCGATTACTAAGCTGGGATTGGTTCCGGCAGATATTTCAAAAGTTAAAGAAGTGCCAGGATCGGGCATTCAGGGTGTTTGGCAGGGGCAGGTTGTACGTCTGGGTCGCGGCGCATGGGTGGGTGCAACGGCTGCAAACCAAACAGCTACCTATTTGCAAATTGGCGATCAGCTACCGTCTTGCTTTACATTTGACGATGCCCTGCGCGACGGGGCGCAATCCGTTGTCAATTCCCTGCAAGCACTGGGTAAAGATGTTGTCCTGTTGTCTGGTGATGTCCCGGCAGCAGTAGGTGACATTGCGCGCAGGCTGAATATTTCAGCCTGGGACGCCGAAATGCTGCCAACTGACAAGGCGGCCCGGATCGCTGCACTGGCCAGATCCGGACGCAAAGTTCTGATGGTTGGCGACGGTCTAAATGACACAGCCGCACTTGCTGGTGCCTATGTATCAATTTCACCGGCCAGCGCATTGGAGGCGGCGCGGGTTGTGTCTGATATGGTGCTGTTAGGCGACTCGCTGACCCCCATCGCCGAAGCATTAGTGGTTGCTCAATCAGCAACCCGACGGATCAAGGAAAATTTCGCCATCGCAGCGGCCTATAACATGATCGCTGTTCCCTTGGCGTTGGCTGGATTTGCAACGCCGCTTATAGCAGCTTTAGCAATGTCGACCTCTTCAATCACGGTGTCACTGAACGCCCTCAGATTGGTGCAGCGATGAACGTGTTGGTGTATCTGATCCCTGTCTCGTTAACACTTGGCGGCCTGGCATTGCTGGGGTTTTTCTGGGCAATCAGAACCCGACAGTTTGACGATCCTGACGGCGACAGCCAACGGTTTTTGACGTCAGAGTACGATGAAAACCCAAAGGAATAAGTATATAGGTCTTCAATTGGAAAAGCGCTGGCTACTGTCACCCCTTACACCCGACCATTTAATACCATTTTAAACTGTCAAATCTGAGTGAATAAAGGTGATATCGCCTTGCGTCCCGATAAGCGCGGCCGTCAACCGGCCAGTTTTCCAAGCGCCAGTATCAACATTGATGCGTCCCCCCTTACTTATTGCTTTTTCTCGTATCCAATGACCATGGGCGACCCAAATTCCATCTTTCCGGCTATCACGCAAAAATCTGTGGTGTCCCCAAAGAAGATCCTGCTCCTTTTGCTGTTCAATCGGAACTACAGGGTTCGGGCCGGCATGGGTTACCACTAAATTTCCACTTTGCCAGGTAAGAGGCAACCCCCGCAGCCATGCTTCGCCCCCCTCAGCCAGCGCCGCCTTAAGCCTTTGGCTTGCTGAAATCGCTGCGCCATGGCTTGGGTTTTCTTCCAGATCAATGCCGAAACTTTCCAGCGTATTGATTCCACCATTACGCAACCATCGACCACCCAGTTCAATCGGTTCATCCAAAAACTCCAACAGCATTACTTCATGGTTACCGCGCAGGTAAACAGCCCCATCTAACCCCCGCAATCTATCAAGAACTTTTCGACTGTCTGGTCCTCTGTCGACATAGTCGCCAACGAACACAACCTTTGCATCCGGTGCTTTTTCCGACACTTTCTTTAGCAAATTTTCTAGTAGGTCAGCTCGCCCGTGGATGTCTCCGACAATCGCCACAGGGTGTGTCGGGCTTGGAAAACTTGGGAAAAATTCGTCAGTAATAAGGGGCGGATTAGATACTTTCCCCCGCCCTATTCTGGCAAGTCTTTGCCACCAACTGGTCACGTTTCAAATTCCAACATTCTGTCGCATCTCGGTTCAATTATCAGAAATATCGTAATATTCTTTGTACCAATTCACAAATTTTTCGATGCCGTCCTTAACTGATGTCGATGGTGTGTGTTTGGTTAATTTTTTCAAAAGTTCGGTATTCGCAAAAGTTGCCGGCACATCACCCGGCTGCATATTGTGAAAGTTCTTTTTCGCAATACGCCCGGTAGCCTTTTCAATTGCGGAAACATAATCCATCAGTTCCGTAGGCTGTGAATTCCCGATATTTACAATTCTGAAAGGCGCGACTGGTGAAAGGCTATCCCCGGAATTTATCTTTGCATTTCCCTTAAGGAGCAACGGCGCAACACCTGACAGACGCCAAATAGATTCAACAAGGTCGTCGATATAGGTAAAATCGCGGCGCATTTTACCTTGGTTGTAAATATCAATTGGTTCGTCATTCAAAATAGCCCGGGTGAACTTAAAGTGGGCCATATCTGGCCTTCCCCACGGCCCATAAACGGTAAAAAATCGAAACATTGTCGTCGGCAGATTGTACAGATGTGCGTAGGAATGGGCCATTGCCTCATTCGCCTTTTTGGTGGCCGCATAAAACGACATTTGGCTATCAGCCTTATCAGTTTCGGCGTAAGGCATTTCCGTATTCGCACCATAAACCGATGAGGTAGAAGCCAGCATCATATGTTTTGGCGGAGTAGTACGCGCTGCTTCCAATAGGCGAAATGTTCCGATCAAATTCGAATTTACGTAGGCCTCTGGCTCATCAATTGAATATCGAACACCAGCCTGAGCGGCCAAGTGGAATACTACATCGGGTGCAATATTTTTGAAAACGTCATCAAGTTTTCCAGGTTTTTCAAGTTTAGCAATGATCGGCGAAAAATTTGGGCTGTCTATTAGCATTTCGTGACGACGCTCTTTCAAAGTCACGTCGTAATAGTCCGTCATGGCGTCAAATCCAGTTACGTCCCAACCTTCAGCCAAAAGGCGTTTACTAATATGGTAGCCGATAAATCCGGCAGACCCAGTGACTAAGGCAGTTGGCATGAATTGTCCTCTCAGCCAACAGTCTTAACCCGCGCAAGGACCCGAGCCAACCCATACCGCCCGAAATTCAATTCGGGCGGTCTATTAGTAATTTCAGTGTGGTTATGTCGACAATGCCTGAAGCTCAGCATTGCTTAGCCGCGACGGATAATACACCACACTTTCAGCCAGCATTAGCCCCTGAGCCCCCCAAACAGATCGCCCTAACCGTAGGGTCGTAAGCCCGGATGCCAATGTACCCGATGTATCAGTGGCAACCTGACCGCCATTCAAAGACACACCAAAATCATTGGCCTTGTAGGCTATGGCCACACGGAATGGGTCGCCCAGATTTATTGAGTTTCCCGCAGGGGCAATCGCAGCCTGTAACGCCCCCGCTTCCCAAACCTGAAATTGCGGTTTGCCAAGAACAGAATTCCATAAAATTGACAGCCGGGTCGTAGTGGCTCCGGCATCAAATTCTATAATTCTGTCGTTGGCCTGTGCACTATCTAACGATCCCTCAAAGACCAGGGTCCCTTCATTGGGGTTAAACCATGAACCAAGTGGTACCGTCGCGATATCATCAGCCCTTTGAACGGCCGCCACCGTGCTGGGTACATAGGTCGAAGCTATGTTACCTTGTTCCAACTGCGGTGAAACAACATTACCCGTAAGCGTTAACGTCAGATTGCCAGCACTTGGGGTAAAACTAAGTACCGTGCGTGTCGGATAGCCACCTGTTCCGGCTAACACCGCCACGTGGGCACCACTTAGGGAAACAGAACCATTGCCATAGAACGAAAAAACATGGGCGTCATTTGTCACGGAAATTGTCTGATCTGCAGGCGTAGTACTTTGCGTGAAAAGATTGGAGCGCGCGGCTTCCAGCAGCAATCCGATCGGCGCAAAAGTCAGCGGATCATGTTCAATTCGTGCTTGGTTAGAACCCAACACCTCCAATGCTCCGGTTGCATCTGTTCGGGTTCCAACGCTATCTCGGGCAAAGGAAACTGTGTTCCCCAACGGGCCAAGCGCACCCCCGGCCCCGTAGCTGCCATCTGAAAAATCAAGAATCAAAGCAGGGATTGTTCCGGTGGAAGGGGAATTCCACGGTATGAACCAAGGGACAGATTGCCCCACAGGGTGGTGACGAGCCGAAGTCACGGAAAGGTCGCATGTAACTTTCATCCGATCACCATCGCATGAATTCCGGTGGCATCTGTCCCCGTAGCATTCACGCGCCGCACACCGACCGGCAAAATCGTTTGATCGGTTACATTAATGGTTCTAACGCCGTTTCGCGCCGTCAAAATAGACAACTGACCGCCGTTCTCAATGAATAGTGCAATTGCCACATCGGACAATTCCGTGACGTCATCAGGCGTAATCGGCACAATATCTGTAGCTGGACCCGACAACGATGACGTTCTATTTTCAAAGGGATTGTTCAATACTCAAACTCCTTGATCCTGTGAAATTCACATTACAAATCGCCCGCAAAATGCAGGAAATTCAGTTAACTCATTTTTGGAAGTATTGCGGTGGATAGATGACCAAAGTGAAGGTTTTGTAAATTTTTAGAAAAATTTTCTCTTTTTTTACGACACCTGCAAAGTCAGAGAGCTGATACAGCGAACCCCATCCTAACAAAGCCACTTCACTGGCGTGATTTAGCCGTCGAGTGTTGCGCAGCCTTGCTAAAGGCACTATTTCCTTAGCCCAACGCTGAATACTATAAGGGACCGCTATTGTGGCTAACCATCTTTACCAAAATGACTTGCCAGACGGGCTTGAGTTAGGGCCAATTGTTGCAATTGACTGCGAAACGATGGGGTTGAATCCACATCGAGACAGGCTTTGTGTTGTGCAAATGTCTGGTGGTGACGACAATGCTCACTTGGTCCAGATTGGGGTTGGCCAAACTACTGCACCAAACCTTTGTAAAATGTTGTCTGACCCAAAGGTGCTAAAACTGTTTCACTTCGGCCGTTTCGATATCGCAGCTTTACTCAACGCATTTGGCACAACAACAGCGCCGGTTTACTGCACTAAGATAGCGTCCAAACTGGTGCGAACATATACGGACCGTCATGGCCTAAAGAACCTTTTAGACGAACTACTGGGTGTTGACGTTTCCAAACAACAACAACAATCAGATTGGGGAACAGACATCTTAAGTAAGGCACAAATCAGTTATGCCGCAAGCGACGTGCTGCATCTGCATGCGCTAAAGGAAAAACTAGACTTACGGCTGGATCGGGAAGGCAGAACTGCCATTGCCCAATCCTGTTTTGAATTCCTACCCATCCGAGCACAACTTGATTTGGCTGGTTGGCCAGAACAAGATATTTTTGCCCATTAGAAAACGGCGCCTGAAATGAACAAAAATACTATCTTGGCCACAGGTCGCCGCGTCGTTAGTCGAGAAGCAGACGCCCTAAGCGAACTTGCAGATTCACTTGGTGATAGCTTTTGTCTGGCAGTCGAACTTATACAAAAAACCAAGGGGCGTGTGATCATTTCGGGTATGGGAAAATCGGGGCACATCGCCCGAAAAATTGCCGCCACCCTTGCCAGTACTGGCACACCCGCCTTCTTTGTTCACCCCGCTGAAGCCAGCCACGGAGATCTGGGCATGCTAACCCGTGAAGATGTAGCGCTTGTACTGTCAAATTCAGGCGAAACACCTGAACTCGCCGATATCATTGCCTATACACGTCGCTTTGGAATTACGATGATTGGCGTGGCCAGGAATGCTGAAAGCACATTACTTAAACAGGCAGATGTGGCGATACTATTACCAAATGCACCAGAAGTGTGTTCAATTGGCATGGCACCTACAACATCAACAACAATGACGCTGGCCTTAGGCGACGCGCTTGCCGTTGCACTTATGGAGCATCAGGAAATCACCCCTGAGCAGTTTCGCAATTTTCATCCCGGTGGCAAGCTAGGTGCAAGATTGTCTAAGGTAGCAAACCTAATGCACCTTGATCTGCCAATGGTGACGCCTGAAACTAAGATGGGAGATGCCTTGCTTGAAATCAGCCAAAAAGGCTTTGGTGTGGTTGGCGTCCACGATAATTCCCAAGAACTTGTTGGAGTGGTTACAGATGGCGATCTACGCCGGCACATGAATGGGCTGCTGGAGAAATCTGTGGGACAGGTAATGACAAAAGGCCCGACAACAATTTTTCCGGGTGCATTAGCCGAAGAGGCCGTAGCTATAATGAACGAAAACCAAATTACCTGCCTTTTCGTTGTGGACCCTGATACAAAAGCTGCGGTCGGTATTTTGCATATACACGATTGCCTTCGCGCTGGGGTTATTTAACCGTGGCCGCATTTGACAATTCTTACTCAAGAATGGTCGCGTGGTTGAAAATCTTACTACCGCTCACCGCATTGGCAATTTTGTCCACACTTTTTTTGGTTTCCCGCTCGATAGATCCAACTCTGGCGCTTCCTATTTCTGACGGTGATCTACAAGATTTGGCAAGTGAACCCAGAATCGGCAAACCATCTTTTTCGGGGGTCATGGCAAACGGATCTGCCATTACATTATCTGCCGAACAGGCAATCCCAATTATAGGATCCGGCACTGGCTTGCGCGCTTCTGGGCTAAGGGGTGTATTTCAAACACCTGATGGTGGCAAAGTTGATATCACCGCAACAACCGGTATTCTGGACAACACAGAACGCACAGCAAGCCTTAGCGGTGGCGTATCCCTTATCACTTCCAACGGATATACGATCACAACCGATGCAATAATTGCCAACCTAGAAACGGCTGCTGTATCAACTGATGGTTCAATTTTAGCAAACGGCCCACTTGGCCATGTTTCGGCTGGAAAATTGATCCTTCAGCAAAAAACAATACCTGACACAGAAAATACATACGAACTTGTTTTCACCGAAGGTGTGAAGTTGATATATACTCCTCATAACCCATAGGACTATTCAATGATGCAGTTTTTCAAATATACAATTGTCGGTTTTTTCCTTTCAGTTCTGACGGTGTCTGCTCAGGCTCAAGGCACCGAAGTAGCATTTGGTGGTTTGCAACATGATACAACCCAGCCAGTCGAAGTATCTGCGGACCAATTAAAAATTGACCAAGCCACTGGCACGGCAAGTTTTTCTGGAAATGTCCTTATTGGACAGGGAGAATTACGTTTGTCAGCGGCTGAAGTCTTGGTTGAGTATGCCGCCCCCGAGGGTGATGCGACGGGCCAAATTTCGCGCCTACTGGCCAGTGGTGGCGTCACTCTGATCACCGGCGGGAATGAGGCAGCCGAAGCGCAAAAAGCCGAGTATTCCATCGACAACGGTACAATCATTTTAAGCGGTAACGTAATTCTTACCCAGGGCGTAAATGCATTGTCTTCCGAACGTATGGTCGTGAATCTGGGAACTGGGCAGGCTACATTGGAAGGTCGCGTACGCACCATATTTCAGACTGGCAAAAATTGATGGCAGAATTAACGGTAACAGACGGAAAAGCCGGCCTGCAAATAATAAATTTGCGAAAAAGCTATCGTAAGCGCGTTGTTATTCGCGATGTCAGCATGGAACTGGCACGTGGTGAAGTCGTTGCGCTACTGGGCCCCAACGGATCGGGAAAAACCACTTGTTTCTATTCTATCGCCGGGCTGGTTACGCCTGAGGGTGGCCAGGTAATTGTCGACGGCCGGGATGTAACAACATTGCCCATGTACCGTAGAGCGAAACTTGGAATTGGATACCTACCCCAGGAAATGTCAATATTTCGCGGGCTTTCTGTCGAAAACAACATCCTTGCCATTCTGGAAATCTCCGTATCCGATCCCCATAGTCGCCGGGAACGCTTGGAAGAATTACTGTCAGAGTTTTCTATTTCCCATCTTCGCCGCGCATCTGCATTGTCCTTGTCCGGCGGTGAGCGCCGCCGCGTCGAAATAGCCAGATGTCTAGCTTCAAACCCCAAATACGTATTATTGGACGAACCATTCGCCGGGGTTGATCCAATCGCCGTTTCAGAAATACGAACTTTGGTCGCCGACCTTAAGAATCGCGGAATAGGCGTCCTGATTACAGACCACAATGTACGCGAAACGCTTGAAATCCTGGACCGTGCTTACATTCTGCACGATGGAACCGTCCTAATGAGCGGGACCGCCGAAGAAGTTATTCAGGACGAGAACGTCCGCCGAGTTTACCTAGGCGATAGTTTTCGAATCGGTTAATTTGTTAACCTTTGGCACGGAACTATTGACAGACCCACCCGAGTCATCGCCAAATAGACCCAATGCAAGCCCATGATAAATTTATAACAATTCCTCTACCCCAGCGGGTAGGGGTTTGCATGATATTGACCCGCCAGTTTAAAATTATTGGCCGGTCAGATTTAGACACTTGATCAACCATAATCGTAACTTTTAGGAGGTGTAATGCAGTATCAAATCAGCGGCAAACAAATTGACATAGGTGAAGCCCTTCAAGCCCATGTTCAAACAGAACTAAATGATATTGTTGGAAAATATGCAGGTCGGCCAACAGATGCCACTATCATTTTTTCCAAAAGTGCCAAAGAATTTGTTTGCGAAGCAACAGTACATCTTTCAACTGGTTTAACCGCTCAGGCCAAAGCACATGCTCACGAAATTTATTCGGCATTCGATCTTTGTGGCGAAAAAATGGATAAGCAGCTACGCCGATATAAGCGCAGATTGAAGGATCATCACAAAGATCGCCAACAACCTGTTGAACTTTCCGCTGCTTCCACTTATATCCTCGCCGCGTCTGTAGAAACTGATGAGCCAGAGCCCGAAACGCTCCAGCCCATAATCATCGCCGAGATGGAGGTAAAAATACCCTCAATTTCAGTTGGTGAAGCGGTAATGCAGATGGAGATCTCCAGCGCACCTGTGCTGGTTTTTCGCAATGAAGGACATGACGGTATCAACGTGGTCTATCGACGGGAAGATGGAAACATCGGCTGGATAGATCCAAATAACGTGAAATGACTTCGCTAATTGCGACGTCACAGGAAAAGCAACATTTAGATGGAACTTACAAGTATTCTGATGCCTTCGGCCGTTCGGATTGCAGGCTCTGTGTCCAGCAAAAAACGCCTGTTTCTCGATCTTGGTGAAATAGCCCATGGCTCTTTCGGACTGGATCAGGAAACCACTGTTGAAGCCTTACTAGCGCGCGAAAATCTTGGCCCGACCGGTGTTGGAAATGGGGTAGCGTTACCCCACGCCAGACTGGATGGGCTTGAAAACGTAGCCGGCGCATTTCTTCGGCTCGAAAAACCATTTAAATTTGGTTCAGCGGACCGACAACCAGTAGACTTGGTTTTTGCTTTGTTTGCTCCAAAAAATGCAGGCGTAGATCATTTGAAGGCTTTGGCACTGGTTTCACGAACCATGCGCGATAGCAGCATTTGTGCCAAACTCCGCGCCAACAACGATCCAGCCACATTGCACGCTATTTTGACAGAGGCTCCAACTAAGCGTGCAGCCTAGGGCGACCACGCCCCAAATCCAAACATCATATAGTCCCGCTGGTAGGCCGATTTCACTGCTGCTTCTACACTTTCATCGTAAATTTCTGCTAGGCCAATAGGCGATACACTGGCTTCGGCCTTTAGTTTTGGCGATTTTGTACCGAAAATTTGGGCCAGATTTTCAAGATCAGATTCCAGCTGGTTTTCCCTAAATACAAAATCGGGAACCATAAACTGGCTAAATCCACGTAGTGTTTCAGCCTGAGATGCCCATGCAGCGTCTACCCTAACCCCGGTTTGACCGTTCAAATTGCCTTTCACGAATTTTGCAAAGGCAATAAATGCCTGCCGATGGGCATCCTGTTTGTAATCTTCCTTTGGATCTTCTTTTGGAATGGGCAGGTTATATACATCCCTTAGCAATTGACGAATTGCGTCGTAACAGTCTGGACCCTGCAAAAGGATGTGCCTTACAAATGCTTCGTGAAGCCGCAACACAGGATGTCGCAATACGGTAAATGTCCGGTGATCGCCAAATTTACGCTTCAATTGGCGTAAAGTTTTTTGTGAAAGGCCAGTTACCAAATCTTCCGTTCGGACATCATCCAGTTTAGCAAGCCAATCAACAATATTTGCAGACGGGCTCGACGATATTGGTAAGAAAATTATCGGCGTTTTGGGGGCAGCAAAATACTTAGGAACTGAGGCCCCACGACGTGGTTCAAAACTTGGAGCCTTGTTCAGTGAAAAATAGTCCATAGAGGACAGCGCGCTTTCCATTTCCGCAAAATTGGTCACTTTCTCTGACAGCGGTTCCGGGTTTTGTTTTTTTGTCTTTGTCCCTGACTTGGCTTTTTTGTCCTTCACCTTCAGGAAACGCGCCAGGCCATTCACCACATCGACATCTCGAATATCTTCATACGCCATATAAAAAGCGGTTTGGCCGGATACTTGTAAACCCTTTAACAACTCCAATTGAAAACTATGATGCCGGTCCAGATGGGCCGAAAATTCATCAAAAGCAAAGGTCGCCTTGCTGGTTCTCGCTTGCTTTAAATCACCCAGTCGCCACTGCTTTGTTTCGCGCACAATTTCGCGCGAAATATAAGATTCAACTGGATTTCGCGTCAAAATAATTTTTGCACATTTTGGATCTTGCAAACACATTTGCAAAATTCTTGGATCGTGGTCGTGAAAAAATCTAAATCCATGCAACCCATCGTCAAAGCTCTTGATTTTTTCTATCAACACCGACGGGTTTTCTTCCCGGTCCCGCATAGAAATACCAAATTTTTTAGACTTTTTCGGCCCCCCAAGAAAATGTGGATTAAACAGCTCGCCGTGGCATTGCAGCCCCTCGTAGTCGTTCAGACTTACTTCCAAAAAATTAGACCCGGTCCGCATTTCCGCAAAAATTATAAAGTATTCAAACCCCGGCCCCATGGACTATTTCACCAAATAGGGGCGATGAGCTTCTGGCGGTTGATTTAATGGGTTACTTCCCACCGGAAATTCCCCCATCAACCGCGGCTGCATACCCTGGTTTTTTAAATTCTGTAGAAACTGTCCAAACCCGTCAAGATTTACCATTTTTGGCGCTTCCGTCAGCCGCCGCGCATGTCGCGCACCAATATCGTCAATTATTGTCTGCAAGGGCTCCATCGGCGCTTCTACAAACTCAGCCATGGTCCAGACCCGAACCCTGGCCTTGGTGTATATCGTGCCAAGAATATCCAAATGTTCATTTTCGGTACGCTGCAATTTTGCCGCTGTTTTGCGAATTTCCGAAAAATTCAGGTTAGATTTGAAAAGCGGTATCGCCCATGCCCCGGATATGACCGAGATTTGGGCATTAGGGTCTGTTGCAATCAACCAAGAAATTTCCTGGTTATC
This sequence comes from Paracoccaceae bacterium, assembly GCA_965224795.1. Lineage (GTDB taxonomy): Bacteria > Pseudomonadota > Alphaproteobacteria > Rhodobacterales > Rhodobacteraceae > NVTR01. Next base: position 1,610,114 of record CBDDAE010000001.1, read on the forward strand.
GCTGGGGCCAAACTGAAAACACTGATGTTCTCCCCGGGTATTCCAAAGCAAACTGGTGAAAAAGCTCTTCGGGTTGTAATCGCGTAAAGCTGCGTCATCACTTAATGCGCCGGAAAATATATCTTGGCCCCCGGAAAATTCTGCCCGTTTGGGTCCAAATAAATGTCCATGTACGCGTCCACCAATTGCGTTTGTCAGCCAGTCCTCAAAGCCTTCAAACACTTCACTGAAACCTTCAAATACAGAGTAACGCGCGCAGGTTTTGCCCTTTTCGAACCCTTCTTTTGGAAATCTGCTATGCATATATAGACCCGAACGCCCGTTTGTGCGCCTATCAACCGCTTTGGAAAATATCTTATCGATCTTACCTGGGCTTGGTTCCGCTGCGCCCATACTTGCCAAATCAGGCGATAAAAAATTTGCATACAGCTTTTCTGCACTAGGCCAAATTTTTCGGGCAACAAAACAATCAGACCGACGCAATAGCTGCAAATGGTCATCGTAGAAAACGTGTGGTTTTCCTTTGAACTCAAATTTTGACAATGTCAGCGACCGACTTTGAATATCAGTGGAATAGTGTCTCGCCAGAGTCTGAAAGTAGCTCTCATCAGGTATCCAAACTTGCTTGAAATACCGATCCTGTTGCGACCGTTTTGGATCTTCAAGTATTGCCGACAATGTTTGCCGGGTCAGACACCACCATTGGGAGCCAAGATGCGGTGTTAGCGATTGGGGAACCGACCGTTTGATCCGAAGCACTTGTTGCAACTTCACAAAAATATCAAACAGTTTTCGTTGCCTTTTCCAAGAGAACGGAAACCGCAAAGTAAAACGTTCTGAATCAAATCCGTCAATCGTCCAGGGGACATCACGTGTTGTCACTGATTCAATAAAATCAGTTTTCGGTCTTTCATCCAAGTAGTCGATCAGCTCTTGAACCGGTCGTAGGGGCATACAAGAGCCAGATGTCAGGTAAACATGGCGTATATCTTTGTAGTTTTCCAACAACATTTCAGATGCTGTTTGCGTCGCTTTGACCAGTGAAAAGGTTCCCCATTCGCAACGGTGCCGTGCGCAAAACTCTATATTTGTCACATCACCCAAGTTATTGGAAAATGCGTTGAATACTTTTCTACTGACGCGGCTATCCACATGAATAACAACCGGGCAACCAGCCTTAGCCCAATGGCGGGCCACCTGCTCGGCGCGGTTCAGTGCTTCATGCACCAGCATAATGATGCCCACGCTCATGCCCAATTACCCTTTGACATCAAACCAAGTATTTCCAGCTGTCGCCAGTTTATGTATTTTTCGGACCATTTGCACCACAGCTCTGGCGGGGTGGCTATGTGCTTGGCGTAAGCATGGTATTCCCGACCTGCCGCAAAATGTTCCCCACGCTGAATTTCTTCCCGGGTCTTTTCTATAAAGGTGTTTAGAAATTTTGCATGTAATAGGGCGCCGCTGGGTTTTTCGCCGCCCCGCTCATCAAAAACTGTATTTAGCCCGCGTGGTAAAAGCATATGGGTAGAATTGGCGTAAACAAATTTCCTATCCCATTTTACCAAAGGTATTTTATTTAATGCCGGTGCTTTTTTTGGCTCATCCGCAAAAAACACACGCGCCCTGGGGCCACCTTGAATCCAAAGATTCTGGTAGTCCTTATTTTTGGAAATCATATAGTTTCCACTATCAAACCAATGGGCAATTTCCAGGGGATCCTGGCCCGAATGATAAGTCTGATCCTGGATCGCGCCTTTCGGGTACATGTCCACCAGCATCGCAGAAAACGCCTTTACGCCGGAACCATCCAGCCAGTCAGTTAATGCCCGAAGCGGTCGGGAATCGCAGAATGGGTAAATAAAAAACTCATCCACATCGACAACCAAAGACCAGTGGCCATGGGCATATTGTCGTTGCAACCAGTTTAACCAATCGGTTCCAAACCGTGCTGTCTTATAGCTGGCAGTTGTATGAAACAGTGACACATCGTTTTGTTGTTCTAAGTACTCTCGCGATCCGTCATCAGAACCGTTGTCGATCATAAAGAAATGGTTCACCCCTAGCTCTCGGTAGTATTTTAAAAAATAGGGTAATCGGACACATTCATTTCGCAAAGTGACAAACAAAAGGATGTCGTTCTTTCGGATGTTCTTGGACCGGTCGTGCAAACAACTTAATTCTCGCCTTTTGCGCAATGCACGAATACGCCAACGTTTGCGGCGAATTCTAAGACGGTATGACATTAATGCGCTCAATTGTTCCCCATGAACATGCCTAAACAAGCAATAGATATGTCAGGTTAACCTTAAAACGACATTGAAATGCTCGTCCCATGTCGGCAAAGATTTTACCTGATATTGCCTGCTTTCCCCATTGTCGTTTTTCCCGTCGCTATTTGCGAGTTTTCTTATCTTTGTTTCCCAATCGTATAGGTCTGTGACATCGGCGTAAATTGGATATTCACCTAGAACCTCGTGGAAAACCTCTAAATTGCTACAAATCACCGGTACTCCTAGCTTTGCCGCCTCAACTGCTGGCAATCCAAAGCCTTCTGCATGGCTGGGAAATACCAATCCGCAAGAACTCTTTAACAAAGAAGCGACTGCCCCATCGCTTAGGTTATTCAACTCGGTGACATTTTTAGGGTGCCTATCCAAGCGGTCAAAAACGTTCTTATTATTCCAACCACGCTGTCCAATAATAAACAAATGTGGCGCATCCCCGGCAAGCGTCAATTTTTCCCAAACATCCAACATTAAGGTGTGGTTTTTTCGGGGCTCTATCGTTCCAAGCATCACAAAGTAAGATCGTTTTAAATTTAGACCCGCGGGAAGTTCCCGCGTATCTGGGGTCAAATCATTTACCCCCAAATGAGCAACAGTAATATTTGGCGTATCAGACCGCCCGTTGCAGTGATGCAGAACATCTTTTTTAGTTTGCTGTGAAACGCACAAAAGCAGATCAGAATTCTTCATGGTCAATTGGAATTTTTGCGAAAAATCCGAAACTGCGTCTGGCCGCTGGAACTTTGGAAAATCCAGCGGAATTGTATCGTGCAACATCACCGTAATCTGGGCTTCTGGTATTGTTCTAAAGGCTTGAAAAACCTCAGCAGATAAATTGCTGTGGCCGACGTTCAGATAGGCAGTTCCTTGCGGCAAAATGCTGGCTAGGTATCTGCTAAGGCGGCCCTTGCGGATTCGCTTTTTTGCCAGTGCTCGTATTTCCAAAAATAGTTGAATGCGCAACGCATTTGAATTTCCGAAAAGTCGAAATGCCGGGCGTAAGGGACGCCAGGGGTTTTTCCCCGACAATCTGTGCTGCAATTCGCGGGTTCCATTTGGATCAAGCAGAAAAAATCCGTCAGCCATCCGCACTATAGAGAAAAGCGGAATACTATGCACATCTAATTCGCGAAGGTATTCATACTCAACCCGGTCAATACCTGTCCACTGCCCGCGCCCTACTCGCGAAACCAAACGCGTTAAGTCTAGGCATCGCGCCTTCGGTCTACTTGTCGTAGTGCCCATTCTGGTGCCACCGCCAAGCATCTGTAATCATTTGGGTCAATGTAGAGCGCTCTGGTTTCCACCCTAGTTCGGCTTTGGCACGGGTGCTACCGGATACCAGTTTAGCGCAATCTCCGGCGCGCCTGGGCCCAATAGTGCTATTTAAAGCACGATTGGTGACAGTACTGGAATGGTCCATAACTTCTTTTACGGAAAACCCGTGCCCGGTGCCAAGATTAAAAACCCGGGTTTCTTTTCCATCTTCCAGCCACTTCAAACCCAATATATGTGCATCAACCAAATCCATAACATGCACATAGTCCCGAATGCAGGTTCCATCCGGCGTATCATAATCGTCGCCATGAATGGTTAGTTCCGGGCGCTTACCATCCACGACATCTAAAACCACGGGGATTAGATGGGTTTCCGGTTGATGAAACTCTCCTACTTCGGCCTCTGGGTCAGCACCAGCAACGTTAAAATACCTAAAAACAACGTGCTTCAAGCCGTGGCTGTTTTCAAAGTCCCTTAATATTTCTTCAATTGCCTTCTTTGACGAACCGTAGGAATTGGTCGGGTATTGCGAGCTGTTTTCATCCAAAACCACATTGTCCTGATCGCCATAGGTGGCACAAGTTGACGAAAATACAAAATCCAGACACCCGGCAGCGACGGCCGCCTCTATCAATGTCAGTGACCCAACAACATTATTTCGCCAATACAGACCGGGTTTTTGAAAGCTCTCACCTACCTGGCTAAGGGATGCAAAGTGAAGAACGGCTATCGGCTGGTATTTTGTGAAAGTTGCATCCAACTTTTCCCGATCACTTAACTCTCCCTGAACGAATGGCCCAAACTTAACCGCATCAGACCACCCCGTCGACAGGTTGTCATAGGTGACAGGTGTATAGCCACAAGCCTTTAAGGTCTTGCAGGCATGGGAGCCGATATATCCAGCCCCTCCGGTGACAAGAACGTTCTTCAAATCAAAGATGTCCGGTTACTATTGCGCAGCGTTAGGTATTGATACCATTTCCCGAAGGTATTCGGCAAATTCATCGTGCAATTCATCGCGGGCCAAACCAAACGCGACAGTTGCCTGCAAAAAGCCAGCCTTAGATCCACAGTCAAACCGTTGACCACGAAAACGGTACCCAAAGACCGACCGTTCCATTTCAATTTCTTTTGCAATCGCATCGGTTAATTGAATTTCTCCACCTGAACCGGCTTTCAGATCATTAAGATTTGTTAACACACTTGGCGGCAATATATAGCGACCAATAACCGCAAGGTTAGAAGGGGCAGTTCCTAACGCAGGCTTTTCAACCATACCTTTCACCGAAACTATCGACCCCAGATCTTCTGAAATATCCAGCACACCATAAGATGACGCAGCTTCAGCAGGTACCTCCATCGCTGCCACCATACAGCCACCAGTTTCCTGATAGGCATCGATCATCTGTTGTAGGCACGGTTTTTCAGCGGCGATAACATCGTCAGTCAGGATTACAGCAAAGGGTTCATCCGCAATCAAACGACGTGCGCACCAAACCGCGTGGCCAAGACCAAGTGCGCGATGCTGGCGCAAATAGGCAATCGCACCACTTTCCATATTGGTTTCTTGCAGAGCTTCCAGAAGTTCAATTTTGCCTTTTTCTCGCAGCGAATCTTCCAGAATCGGAGAATGGTCAAAATAATCCTCCAGTGCTCCTTTGCCACGTGACGTTACAAAAATAAATTCGGTGATTCCTGCTGACCGTGCCTCGTCAATCGCGTACTGAATTAACGGTCGGTCAACGAGTGTCATAATCTCTTTTGGAATCGATTTTGTAGCAGGTAGGAAACGCGTTCCAAGACCTGCTACCGGAAATATTGCTTTTGTAACTTTACGTTTCATTCGTGCCTCAGCCCTTTTACTTATTACTTCGCCCAATTTCCCGGTTTGATACGGGGCGATTGTGACCTAAAAATGGAATCTAAAAACAAACTACCGGCAGTTGAGGTGTCTTAGGGTCAATATCCCAAGGTTGGCGCACCAAAGCAACCCGATCAGCCTCTTTTGCAGCGCGATTTGGCAGGGAAATCCAACAAAATAACGGCTGAGAGCGGATTGAACGGCCATACAGGCCACCTGTTTGCTCCCAATACCCGTCAGGGTGAAACCTTACGCGATGAAATAATGCAGTCCGGGAAAACAAATATACAGACACCGTTGCGCCTGATTGCACCATAGATTCGGCTCGTTTTCGAACTCGGTGCGCCGACATTAGAAACCCTGCAAGATTTTCGTGTTTAGTGTTGTTTTGTCCATTGCGAACGAAACCTAATAATTTGCTAGAGGAAAGCCCAACAGGTGGCAAAACTTTCGGTTTCTCTTTCATCCCAGAATCAATTCCAGATTTCAGAGTTTTTAGTATCCGCTCAACATCCCGGGGCTCACACCTGCCAGACATCATATGCCGGTGCAATTGGCGTCGCTGTACTTCAATTGCATCAGTTTCTGCACGCTCTCGATCTTGTTCCTGGCAGTGTTTTCGTAAAAACAAAGCAATACTTCTACCCACTTGGAAAAGACTGATTGGCATACGATTTTTTTGTCTAACTTCAGAAGCTGCAGAACTGTGATGAACCTGAGCAAGCGGTACTATTGCTGTTTTCAATCTCGCCTTCGCCACACGAATATTGATGTCTGACTCATCCAAAAAATAGGCGAACGCCGGGTCAAACCCCCCCAGCTTCTGGAATAGGTCCCGGCGAAATGCACAGTTTGTTCCAACAGTTTTTATTCCAGTAACTGAATCACCGGACAATATCACCGGAATAGTTCCATCTACCTCTAAGGGCTTTGTAATTGCATGAGTATCAATCGTTTCCGCCTTGCTCTGGAACGAAATTCCGTTTCGTCCAAGAACATAACCACCTGCCGCTACAACATCAGTATTGTCAAAGACAGCAGCAAGGTGAAACAACCATCCAGGTTCAGGAACGCTATCATCATCCAGAAAGGCTACGACCTGACCAGCCGCCAAACTAATGCCGATATTTCGGGCCTTTGAAATATTGGCTGTTTCAAGAAGGGCGGTCTTTACCTGATCGAAAAGCCCAGTATCCCGAACAGCGTCCAGACCGACGCGATCGGCGACAACAACTATTTCAAATGGGTCATAGTGAATTTGCGAAACTGCCAGCAGGCAAAGTTTTAGCAATTGTGGACGACCTCTGCTGACGATAACGACGCTAACAGAAGGCTTGGTCACACCATCCCCATCTCTGCCATCATGGATTCCAGCCTGGGCACGTCTTCCGGGTTGTTAAGCTCCCAAAACTTACGCCCCTGGGATTGAACCTCAACGCACAGAACTGACCTCCCCTGTTCCATAAATCGGAGTTGCTCCAGTCCCTCTAGTTTTTCTAGCGGGCCACTCGGCAAGGTTGGGTAAATTTTTAAGGCTTCCGGTCGGTAAGCATAAACCCCAACATGGTGAAATACCGGCGTAGCCTCATCGCAAGTATATGACTTTCCGGTAAATGGGATGACTTCCTTGGAAAAAAACATCGCCCTGTTGTTGCTATCAAAAACTGCAGTTGTGCCGCCGACACGGCCCCGACGACGATCATCAAGAAACCCGTTTAATGCGGCCCCATCACAACGTAATACGGGCGTGGCAACATCTGCATCGGTATCCCCGGCCAGGCCTTCAACAAGTTTTTCAACAAACCAAGCTGGCGTTAAAGGCGCATCTCCCTGAAGATTAACAATAATATCATATTCGACCCCAAGTATTTCAAACGCCTCAGCACATCGTTCTGTACCATTCACCCAATCCGGCGATGTCATAACCACATCGCCACCAAATTTCGCGCTGGCCTTTTGAATGCGCACATCATCTGTCGCAATCACTACCCGATCAACGCCCGTAACTGCGCAGGCAGCTTCCCAGGATCGCTGAATAAGGCTGCGTGATTTCCCGTCGCATCCCTTTAGCTGAACCAGAGGTTTACCGGGGTAACGGGTGGATGCGTACCGCGCGGGAATGACAATCAGAGTTTTCACAATGCGTCCTTCAAAACCACATCCGGCGACAAGGCAATGAAGAACGGGTTTTCATAAATCGGCTTGCCATATTTCAGTGGGGTATGGTCATCAAACCGAACGACTTGGCCCCCCGCTCCTGCCAACACAGCATGGCCAGCGGCTGTGTCCCATTCCATTGTACGACCCAATCGCGGATAAATATCCGCTTCACCTGTCGCCACAAGACAAAACTTTAGAGAAGACCCGGCACCCGTCATATCCGATACCGAATACTTTGAAATATAGTCATCAGTCGCCTGATCCCGGTGCGATTTCGAAGCGACGACAATCAAGGCCTGATTGTCAGGTTTCGACACCTTGATTGGCGTAAGAGTACCAACTTTTACTTTATCCAAATTACCGGTTTCTTCCACAGAGTTTCCGTTGGCGTCCGTGTAGAACAGACGGCCCTTCGCCGGCGCATAAACAACTCCGCGAACTGGCACACCATTTTCTACATAGGCAATGTTCACGGTAAAATCGCCGCGCCGTTTAACGAATTCTTTGGTACCATCCAACGGGTCAACAATTAGAAAATTATCAGCACTTCCGGTATGGGTTTCCGATTGTTCTTCCGTAACCAGCATTACATCCGGAAAGGCCAGTCGCAAGCCGGCGGAAATAATTGCATCCGCAGCTTCGTCTGCTGCAGTCACCGGGCTATCATCAGATTTTGTGCGCACTTCAAAATCATCAGATTCATATATTTCCATAATCTTGTCACCAGCAAGCAATGACAATTCTCGCATTACTGCACTAAGCCGATTATAATCCAAGAAATACTCCACTTTTTGTATAGGCACGCCAAGATTGAACTGACGGGTTTTTCCTTTTATGCTGTGTCGCTAAAAGAACAGCAAGAAATCCCTGCGAAAACGTAAGGGTACAATTAGGCAGCACAATCGGGCAATAAAATGTTCCAACCAAAAATTAACAAAACTAGGGTTGGTTCAGCGGTAAATATCGTTGAACTAATATACCACGCCACCGTACGACAGCTACGTAAAACCCATGGAAACGCGATAATTGGTCTGCTTTCCAATATTTTTCAATCCATGATTTTTGTAGCTGTATTCTACGTCATGTTTTCCATACTTGGGCTGCGGGGAAGCGCGGTGCGTGGCGATTTTCTTTTGTACATCATGTCGGGCATTTTTCTATTTATGACCCACACCAAAACAATGTCGGCCATTGTCCGTGCTGAAGGGCCAACATCCGCGATGATGCAGCACGCCCCAATGAACACAATTATTGCTATAACGTCGGCCGCACTATCGACCCTGTATATTCAGGTCCTGTCTATTGTTGTGATTTTGGCCTTGAATTACACGCTCGTTGCCCCTTTTGAGATAGATCAGCCAGTGGGCGCAGTAATTATGTTTATGGTCGCTTGGCTTTCTGGGATCGCAGTGGGTTTGGTGTTTCTTTCCGTTAAGCCATGGTTTCCTGGGTTTATTGGGATTGGATCGACAATTTATATGCGGGCAAACATGATAGCATCCGGCAAAATGGTACTTGCCAATACACTGCCGCCTAAAATGTTAGCAATGTTTTCTTGGAATCCACTGTTTCACTGCATCGATCAGGCAAGGGGGTTTGCCTTTATCAACTATAATCCACACAATTCTTCCGCCCTCTATCCGATCTATGTCAGCCTGGCCCTGATCATGATTGGACTGTTGGGCGAGTTTTATACCCGCAAACATGCATCTGTTAGCTGGGACGCTGCTCGGTAATGGGCAGATGTGGCCAAATTCCCATATTAAAAGCGTAAACATCTTAAAAACTCAAAAAAGACTCGGGTTTTAGCAATTCTTAGCCCCGACACTGCTTGTAGCGGCCATACCCTCTAACTATATACGCCCAGAAGCCGGATCAGGCATTGTTCTGATCCAGAATATGGGATCGGAAATTGGGTGCCTGATGGGGCCCATTTCTACTAAATCGCCTAGAAGAGGATATTGAGCATGGCCAAAGTAATTGGTATTGATCTTGGAACTACAAATTCCTGTGTCGCCATCATGGATGGTTCGCAGCCCCGCGTTATTGAAAACGCCGAAGGCGCGCGGACCACACCGTCAATCGTAGCATTTACCGACAGTGAGCGTCTTGTAGGACAGCCCGCAAAACGTCAGGCTGTTACAAACCCCGAAAACACCATCTTCGCCGTAAAGCGGCTAATTGGCCGCCGTGCCGATAGTAAAGAAGTTAAAAAGGATCAAAAGCTGGTCCCTTTCAAAATTGTAGACGGTGGCAACGGCGACGCTTGGGTTGAAGCTTCGGGTGAAAAATATTCCCCCAGCCAGATATCAGCCTTCATTTTGGGAAAAATGAAAGAAACTGCTGAAAGCTATCTGGGTGAAAGCGTAACTCAAGCCGTTATAACGGTTCCCGCCTATTTCAATGACGCCCAACGTCAAGCCACCAAAGACGCCGGTAAAATTGCCGGTTTGGAAGTTCTGCGGATCATCAACGAACCGACAGCAGCTGCACTGGCCTATGGTCTGGACAAGAAAGAAACCCAAACCATTGCCGTATTTGATCTTGGCGGTGGTACATTTGACATCACTATCCTGGAAATTGACGACGGGTTGTTTGAGGTGAAATCCACCAATGGCGACACATTCCTTGGCGGTGAAGATTTTGACATGCGCATCGTGCAGTACCTTGCCGATGAATTCAAAAAAGAAACCGGCGTTGATCTGACCAAAGACAAAATGGCCCTACAACGGCTTAAGGAGGCCGCTGAGAAAGCCAAGATTGAACTTTCCGCCAGTCAACAGACCGAAATCAATCAGCCATTTATCTCAATGGATGCCAAATCCGGTACGCCGCTGCACATGGTCATGAAATTGACCCGTGCCAAACTGGAAAGCCTGGTTACTGACCTGATCAAAGCCACAATTAAACCCTGTAAGGCGGCACTTAAAGATGCCGGCCTTTCCATTGGCGACATCGACGAAGTTGTCATGGTTGGGGGTATGACGCGGATGCCAAAGGTTGCCGATGAAGTGGGCAAGTTCTTTGGTAAAGAGCCAAACAAAGGCGTGAACCCTGACGAAGTGGTTGCCATGGGTGCCGCCATTCAGGCCGGTGTTTTGCAAGGCGACGTTAAAGATGTCGTTCTGCTGGACGTAACACCTCTGTCCCTGGGTATTGAAACCCTGGGCGGTGTGTTCACCCGACTAATCGACCGCAACACAACCATTCCCACCAAGAAAAGCCAGATCTTTTCCACCGCCGAAGACAATCAGAACGCGGTGACCATCCGGGTATTCCAGGGTGAACGTGAAATGGCGGCGGATAACAAAATCCTTGGCCAGTTCAATTTGGAAGACATCCCACCAGCACCCCGTGGTCTGCCACAGATCGAAGTGACGTTTGACATTGATGCCAACGGCATCGTGTCGGTTGGCGCTGCTGACAAAGGCACTGGTAAAGAACAAACCATCACCATTCAGGCCTCAGGCGGTTTAACCGATGATGAGATCAACAATATGGTCAAAGACGCCGAAGATAATGCTGATGCCGACAAAGAGCGTAAAGAGTTGGTAGAAGCTAAAAATCAGGCGGAAAGCCTTATCCATTCGACCGAAAAATCAATGGAAGAGCACGCTGATAAGGTTGATCCAACAACCGTTGAAGCCATAGAGCTGGCCATCTCCGCACTGAATGAGCAGTTAGAAACAGAAGATGCCGGTAAAATCAAATCCGGCATTCAGAATGTGACTGAAGCTGCAATGAAACTGGGCGAAGCCATCTATAAGGCCGCGCAGGCCGAAACCGAAGGCGAAGAAGGTGGCGAAGATGAACCACGCAGCGTTGACGATGATATCGTCGATGCAGACTTTGAAGATCTAGACGAAAACAAGCGCGACTAATCGTGCATCGGAACTAGTGGCCAGCCTTAAATAGACTTTGGCTGGTCACTGTTTTCCAGGAAAGATCAATCACATGGCAAAGCGCGATTATTACGATGTTCTGGGTGTCAGCAAAGACGCCAATAAGGATGAAGTAAAAAAAGCTTACCGCAAAAAAGCAAAAGAACTGCATCCCGACCGGAACGCTGACAACCCCAATGCGGAAGAGCAGTTCAAAGAAGTCAACGAAGCCCATGACATCCTAAAGAACGCCGAAAAAAAAGCCGCCTATGATCGGTTTGGCCATGCAGCATTTGACGGAGGAATGGGCGGCGGGCGACCGGGCGGCTTTGGTGGTGGGCAGGGCGATTTTTCCAGCGCGTTTTCAGACGTCTTTGACGACCTTTTTGGCGATTTCATGGGCGGCGGCGGGCAACGCGGAGGCGGGCGTCAACGTGCCTCTCGTGGCTCGGACCTACGCTATAACCTGGGTGTTTCGCTAGAAGAAGCTTTTACCGGTACCCAAAAATCCATCAATGTTCCAACATCTATTGGTTGTGAAGAATGCAAAGGAACTGGCGCTGAAAGTGGCGCCGAGCCGCAAACTTGTCCAACCTGTTCGGGAATGGGAAAAGTACGTGCGCAACAGGGGTTCTTCACCGTTGAACGCACTTGTCCAACCTGCTCCGGCATGGGCCAAATTATTAAAAACCCGTGTAAAGTTTGCGGCGGTGCCGGGCGCACTGAAAAAGACCGTTCTCTTTCAGTTAATATACCTGCAGGCGTTGATACCGGCACTAAAATTCGCCTCGCTGGTGAAGGCGAAGCTGGCTTGCGCGGTGGCCCCACCGGGGATCTTTATATCTTTGTAGAAGTGGACGATCACGCCCTCTTCCAGCGAGACGGTGTTCACCTGTTTTGCCAGGTTCCGGTCAGCATGGCCTCTGCAGCGTTGGGCGGCGACATAGAAGTACCGACAATCGATGGCGGTCGTAGCCGCGTGAAAATCCCAGCCGGCAGCCAATCTGGCCGAAGAATGCGGTTGCGCTCTAAGGGCATGCCTGCCCTGCGTGGCGGTGGCTCTGGTGACATGATGATCGAGCTGGCCGTGGAAACACCGGTCAATCTGACATCCAAGCAAAAAGAACTTCTGCGTGAATTCGACAAACTAGCGGAAAATAACAACCCAAACAGTTCAACATTCTTTTCCAAAGTCAAAAGCTTTTGGGATGGCATGAAGGGTTAGCGATCTAGGCCACAATTAACTAAATCTTTAGCCTTCCTGCCGAAACTGCCCCCATGACCGGCGCAAAGCAGTATAGATTTGATGAAATCTCGGAACAGTTTTCTTCCATACCCAGCATCGCGGCTCGGCCTAAAATACAACAACCGTCCTATATCAAAGGTCATAGGAAACGCCTAAAACAACGGTTCATGTCAGGCGGGGCAAACGCCATGCCAGATTATGAGATACTTGAACTGGTTTTGTTTTTGTCGCTTCGCCAGGGGGATGTAAAACCACTGGCCCGGCTGTTGCTGGATACGTTTGGTGATCTTAATCGCGTGTTATCAGCGCCAGTAGAACGATTGCAACAGGTTCATGGCGTCGGTCCGACTTTGGCAGAAAACCTGAAGATCATTGAATCAGCGTCACATCGAATGGCCCGCTCCCGTATTCTTAACAAACATGTTATTTCCAGTTGGGATGCCATTCTTGATTACTGCCACACCACAATGGCACATCGCGAAACCGAACAGTTTCGAATACTGTTTTTGGATAAAAAGAACATTCTGATTGCCGACGAAGAACAGGCAGAAGGCACAGTCGACCATGTGCCGGTTTATCCACGCGAAGTCGTAAAGCGCGCATTGGAATTAAATGCCTCTGCTTTGATACTGGTCCACAATCACCCCTCGGGGGACCCAACCCCATCGGAGGCCGACATCGCAATGACTGAACAGATAGACTCCGCAGCAAAAACACTTGGTCTAACGCTGCATGATCACCTTATAATCGGAAAATCATGCGAAATTAGTTTTCGCGCAGCCGGGTTCCTTTAGCTGTCAACGCGCCCAAACTTCGACACGTCGGTTTATCTGACGGCCCCATTCGGTATCATCACAAGCCATCGGCATTGCCTCACCAAAGCCGTCTATGCGCAGTGGGACGCGACCAGGGTCAGCCGACGCAGCCTCGGCGACAACCGCGCTACGTACTGATGCTGCTCGTTCTCGTGACAAAAGGCGGTTGGATTTCGCCCCGCCTTCACCGTCGCTAAAGCCAACAAATGTTAGTTCCTGGGCTCCAATGACGCCGCTTTCCAATGCCCTTGCCAGCAGTGCTACATTTGAACGTGACTGCGCTGTAAGTTGGCTGGAACCATCCGCAAACCTAAATGTAAGTGACAGCCGGCGCGCCCCTTTCATAGCCGATACCAGACGTTTAAGTTCGTCCAGGTTAATCTCTGATCCGGCGGCCTGAATGGCATTTGCCAACCGATCACCCTGGCGGGCAACAGGTGTTCGCGAAATTGTCTGGTCAACATATCCAGCCCGTAAAATAGCGATCTGCGCCGCAGGTGACCGCGTAAATCGCAAAAACTCTCTGCCAATTGCAGGTAAGCGGCGCGCCCTAAGATACAGAAACATCGGGGCTGTTAATGGATAATCGTGGGATTTTAACGCCTCAGGTTCAGCGCTTGCGCGAAAACCACAGCCACCGGCCAACATCAGTGGGCGCACGCCCCGTTGCTCAGATAATGTGGACAAACCAATGGCAAAAGGGTTACTGGCAACGGCACGTACCAATTCATCATTGGACGAATGTTGAACAACTTTTGTGCTTACCTCTCGCCCGGATGGCTTCATAATCTGCTCTACAAAAACACTTTGCACGCCTGACTCTTGGTTTCGCAAATGCAAATCTACTGGGGCGTCGATACCACCAAGTTCATTCCAGTTTGCAATTTCCCCAGAGAACACACTGGCCAGTTCTTCCGGTGAAATTTGTTGTACCGGGTTTCTTGGCGACACCACAGGAACAAGGGCATCCAGCGCGATAACGCGATTTTGTGCCGGGCTGGAAAACCGTCCGAACCCGGCTTCATCTCCACGCCTCACTTCTGCTTTGGAAACTTCCCGTAGCGACATAGCCATATCGGTTTCTTCGGCTAGTAAATCTGCAAAACCTTCATCACTACTGGAAATATGGAAACTAAACCGGGCTGCGATTTGCCCGGACGAAATTTCACTTAGCTCGAAGACAAAATTATTGTCATCAATCTGTATTCGATTGGTTGAATAGGCTTGTTGCCGAGCAAATGCTTCTATCAACGCGGGCATTAGCCGATTGCCAATTGCGTCTGCACCAGTGGCACGAATTTCCGCCACAAATGCATCTAGGTCAGGACATCCGGGGCCAGAACAAAGAACACCAGTCCCATCAAGTGTCAGTTCACCATAAATAGAATCAACGCGGAAAAATTCCCCGTCATAGCCCAACAAAGTGCCGACGATTTCCACAGAACCGTCACGGGACGTTAATGTTACGTCCTGGGCAAACGAAACTGTTGCAAATAATGTATACAAAAGGACGCCCAAAAGGGTCGTCCGGCGAAATCGCATTTGTCCCCCCCAAAAGGCTGCGGCTTAATTTTGCGCAATCTTCAGGTCTTGGAACAGATTATTCAACACCAGATAACCATTTTCTCCGCCACACTGCGGCAAAGTTAGCGCAATCTCTTTGGTTGTAAGGTCACCAGCACCGGTTAATTGCAGGGACTTACCAGCGATCTCAGTGTTACAAGTTTGCGATGTAACTTCGGCTTCTACTAGCAATTCCACCGATCCTGCATCAGCAATTCGATCAAACGGGAAGGAATAGACTTCCGCAAGCTTGGGGTTAGGCACATCTGGATTCCCAAGTTGCACCAAAAACCCACCTTCAGCGTTCACGCCAACCGAAGGGTCGCGCGCAGCCTGCGCCCAGACATGGCCGGTTTCACCAAAACCAGCACCGTATTCCATTGCATGGATGTGTAAAGCCGGCTTCCCGTCCCAGCTAATCGCGATCCGTTCATAACCATTTAGAGTTAGTGTCAGGGTTTTTGCATCAACGCTTTGTCCATCTGAAAAACTGATGGTAAAAGGTGAATATTCATTCATTGCAGGTACATTTACACTATAGGTACCATCGGAATTCGTGGCATCAGCAAATTCAAGGCCGGAATGCGAAATTAGTATGCGTTGGCTCTGGTGACAAGGTGCCTTTAGTTGCAAGTGAACCAATGCGCCCGATTCAGGTAGCGCCGTCAGTTGCAATTCACAACTACCCTGCAAAAATGTTGGTGTCTCCACATCACTTCGCTGGTCGGATGTAAATGGCGTCGCCAACGCTGCTACCCGGCTGGTATTAGCCGTCTTTGGCGCAACCAGCGGGAACGGCATTATCGCCTCGCTGGGCGGCCTGGGTAAAAAATTTGCTATGATTTGTTGGGGGTTTGGGTTCGCCAAAATTTGCCCAAGACCCGCGGATTGCACCTCGGCTTTGTTACGTTCGGCAATCGCGTTACCGTGTTGCATAAAAAAACCAGCACCCGCTGCAATAACCATTGTTGCGCCTGCTCTTAAAATTCTTTTCTTGTCGATCATGGAAACCTCCACTGCCCTCTAATGGAATTCAAAGGCAGTATCGGCAGCAATTGGGTCTTAGTTATGGCTTAGATGGGCCGGTAATGGGATCAGTCCTGCACCAGATATGGTTGGATACAAACAATTTACACTACATGTATTTGATATTGGTATTAGTTACGGCAGTTCGGCCCCCAGCCTTACCACAATTGTTAGCAAAGAATCGACGCCAGCCATCGACCAAATCTATGCAACCTGACCATGGCAATGTTTGAACTTTTTACCTGATCCACAGGGGCATGCTTCGTTTCTACCCGGGTTTCCCCATGTGCTTTTATCGCCTTCATCAAATCCATCGCGGGCTTTTTCCGGGTCAATTGGGGTTGATTTCTCAAGCGACGCACCAACCGCGACCAATCTGGCCGCTTCCTGTTGTGCAGCTATCTGATGCACCATCGCTTCCTGTTCTTCTTGGGTCATCGGGCGAACCTGTGCAAGTTTTTGGGTGACATCTTCGCGCAAAGTATCCAACAGGCTTTCAAACAATTGAAACGCCTCGGTTTTATATTCACTCAGCGGATCGCGCTGTGCGTAACCGCGAAAACCTACAACAGAGCGCAGATGTTCCAGCGTCAACAAATGTTCGCGCCATTTGCCATCTATGGTTTGCAGTAGAAATTGCTTTTCGATATTGCGCATGGTTTCAGCGCCAAAAGCCGCGGATTTTTCGGTCATAAACTCATCGGATGCACTATACAGTTTTTCACGAATATCGCTGTCATCCGCACCTTCTTCAGCAGCCCATTCTACAACGGGCACATCAATACCGACCTTTTCGACAATGGAAGTGTGCAGCCCTTCGGTATCCCATTGATCGGCGTAGGATTTTGCCGGGATATGAAAATCGACCAAATCATCTATGACCTGATGTCGCATATCCTCGGCAATTTCCGACAGGTCTTCCGCTTCCATAATTTCGCGGCGCTGGCCAAAAATAACTTTGCGCTGGTCATTCATTACATCGTCAAATTTCAACAGCTGTTTGCGGATATCAAAATTGCGACCCTCAACCTTGGCCTGGGCCTTCTCCAATGATTTGTTGACCCAGGGGTGGATAATTGCTTCACCGTCCTTCATGCCAAGGCTAGATAGTACTTTATCCAGCCGCTCAGAACCAAAAATCCGCATCAGGTCATCTTCCAGTGACAGGAAAAACACTGATCTGCCCGGGTCCCCCTGACGGCCGGAACGTCCGCGCAATTGGTTATCGATGCGCCGGCTTTCGTGGCGTTCGGTACCAAGTACAAACAAGCCACCAGCTTCCAGCACCTTGGCTTTTTCGACTACGACTTCGGCTTCTATTTTTGCGCGTACTGCTTCGGCGTCAGCCTCTGGGTCATCTGCCAGCGCGGCAAGCACCGACATGTCAACATTGCCGCCCAGCTGAATATCAGTCCCGCGTCCAGCCATGTTAGTGGCAATGGTAACCGCGCCAAATTTACCGGCATCAGCGATGATCTGCGCTTCTTTTTCGTGCTGGCGAGCGTTCAAAACATTATGGGGAATACCGGCTTCTTTCAGCATTTCTGAAAGGGCTTCCGATTTTTCGATAGAGGTAGTACCAACCAGAATAGGCTGACCTTTTTCATTGGCCTTGCCAATCTCGGTCGCCGCCCCGGCAAATTTTTCCTTCGCTGAACGGTAAACCTGATCATGTTCATCTTCGCGGCAAATTTCCTGATTGGTTGGTATCTCAACCACACCCAGACCATAAATTTCAGCAAATTCTTCCGCTTCGGTGGCGGCGGTTCCAGTCATGCCGGACAGGTTATCATACAGACGAAAGTAATTCTGGAACGTCACCGATGCCAGAGTGGTGTTTTCCGGCTGGATGGCTACATTTTCCTTAGCCTCAATTGCCTGATGCAACCCGTCAGACAGTCGTCGCCCGGCCATCATCCGGCCAGTGAATTCGTCAATCAAAACAACTTCGTTATTTTGGACGATATAGTCTTTGTCGCGCTGGAATAGTTTATGTGCCCGAAGGCCCTGATTTACATGGTGAACAATGGTAGTAGACTCAGGATCGTAAAGTGATTGATCCTTGGGCAAGATTGCTTCGAAAGTCAGCAATTCTTCCAAAAAATCGTTGCCCTCTTCTGTAAAAGTCACATTGCGGGTTTTTTCGTCCACAGTGAAATGTTCATCCGTCAACCGCGGGATCAGCTTATCAATTGTCATATAAAGTTCTGATCGATCTTCGGCCGGGCCGGAAATGATCAACGGTGTTCGCGCTTCGTCAATCAGGATTGAATCAACCTCATCGACAACGGCAAAATTATGAAAGCGCTGGTTGATATCCTTTAGTTCAGATTTCATATTGTCGCGCAGATAATCAAAGCCAAGTTCATTATTAGTGGCGTAAGTGACATCGGCCTTATACGCCGCATGTTTCTCGTCATCCGGCTGCTGCGGATAGATAACCCCACATTTCAAGCCAAGCGCAGTATAGACCTTGCCCATCCAATCGGCGTCACGTTTGGCCAAATAATCATTCACTGTAACGATATGAACGCCCTTACCAGTAAGCGAATTCAGATAGGCGGGGAAGGTGGCAACCAGCGTCTTACCTTCGCCGGTTTTCATTTCGGCAATATTTCCCTGATGCAGAAAAATCCCGCCCAAAAGTTGCACATCAAATGCCCGCAACCCTAAGGCACGGCGCGCGGCTTCACGGCAATTGGCAAATGCCTCTGGCAGCAAGTCGTCCAAAGCTTCGCCGCCCATCGCCCGTTTGGCCAATTCTTGGGTCTTATCTTTGATACCTTCGTCAGACAGTTTTTCGTATTCAGGTTCCAGCACGTTAATTTCTTCCACCAAGGGCATAGTTGCCTTGATCAGCCGATCATTTGGTGTGCCAAAAACTTTTTTGGTAAGTGTTCCTAAACCCAGCATATTTACTCCGCATGGTCTGTTTTGACGGTATCGTGTGGAAGGGGTGCTTGTCCGCCCCCTCTTAGCGCCCTAGAACGACTGAAACGGCGGCCCCATTAACGACCTCTTGGCGATGTAAGGGTCCGCATGTGTCGTGTCAACGTTACGCAACCGCGTGACCCCCGAACAAGGATCTACCGATGCTTAATACCACCAGAATTCTATCTGCAATCGCAATAGCTTATTTTACCGCGATACCCGGTTTAGCGCAGGATAATTCAGCAGACATGATTGTTGCCACGGTGAATGGCACTGAAATCACTGTTGGCCATATGATTGTCTTGCGAAACAACTTGCCAGAACAGTACGACAACTTAGAGGATAAGGTTCTATTTGACGGAATTCTTGACCAGATTGTTCAGCAAACAATTTTGGCCCAAACGATCACCTCTCCAACAAAAGCTACTGTCATCGAAATGGAAAACCAAAACCGGGCGCTGCTAGCCGGGGTCGCAATGACAGGTCTGTTGGAAGAAGCCGTCACAGATGAAGTGATCGAAGCCGCATATAATGAGCAATATGCCGACATTGAACGACCACGTGAATTTAATGCTTCACATATTCTGGTTGAGACTGAAGAAGAAGCACTGGCACTGGTTATTGAGCTGGAAAACGGCGCAGACTTTGCGGCCCTGGCGTCGGAACATTCCACCGGACCATCCGGACCCAATGGTGGACAGTTGGGTTGGTTTGGGCCAGGCATGATGGTTGCCCCGTTTGAACAGGCTGTCCTGGAAATGGAAGATGGTCAGGTTTCGCCGCCGGTACAAACTCAATTTGGCTGGCATGTTATTATTCTGAATGAAACACGCATTCCGTCAGCCCCGGCAATCGACGAAGTGCGCGCGGAAATCGCGGAAGAGCTGCAGCAGGCTGCTCTTGCAAAGATCGTAGAAAGCTTAACGGCCTCTGCTGATGTATCACGCGTGGATCTGTCTGAAATCGACCCGGCCATCTTACGCGACATTGATTTGGTCCTGGATCGTTAGTCAAACCAAGGGCTTCAATATGGTTGCTGTTTTAAGATCACCTTTAGCGCCTGATGGTGGCTTCCCCGACTTACCAGAAATTTCAGGGGTAGAGTTCGCAACCATTTCTGCTGGCATTAAAAACTCTGCAAAAGACGATGTAATGTTGGCTAGGTTGACCCCCGGCACGACCATTGCCGGGGTTTTCACCAAATCGGCCACCCGGTCCGCCGCAGTTTTGGATTGCCAGACTAAAGTTTCAAACACCAGCGACGCTGGCGCTGCCATATTGGTAAATTCGGGTAATGCCAACGCCTTCACTGGGTCCAGTGGCCGGGACTCGGTTACCGCACTTACCGCAGCTGTGGCAGATGTACTGAACCTTGATCAATCAAGGGTATTTACTGCATCAACCGGCGTAATTGGCGAACCTTTGGAGCATCAGAAAATAGTTTCCAGGCTAAAAGCAATGGCCAACACCCTTTCAGCCGCCGCCGGTAAGAATGCGGCACAGGCGATCATGACAACCGATACCTATCCAAAAGGCAGTTGTACTGAAATTAGTGTTGATGGAGAATCCATTAAAATCAGCGGGTTCGCCAAAGGTTCGGGTATGATTGCACCCGACATGGCAACGATGCTTTGCTACGTATTTACCGATGCTAAAATTGGCCGGGAATTGCTACAAAACATGTTGCTCAAAGTAGTAAGTGAAACTTTTAACTGCATCACCGTCGACAGTGACACTTCAACTTCTGACACGCTGATGTTGTCCGCCACCGGAACCAGCCCTGCAGCCGTAATTTCAATGCAAGACAGCCCCGCCGGCAATAAGTTTTACCAAGCCTTGCATAAAATAATGTTGGACCTCGCCCATCAAGTCGTTCGTGACGGCGAAGGTGCCAGCAAGTTCCTGGAAGTACGTATTTCAGGTGCTAAAAACGACGCAGAAGCCCGACTTGCGGCAATGGCGATCGCCAATTCACCGCTCGTGAAAACTGCCGTCGCCGGGGAGGATCCTAACTGGGGCCGGGTTGTTATGGCGATAGGTAAATCAGGCGCTAACGCAGACCGTGATCGTATTTCAATTCGGTTCGGTGACATTCTGGTGGCCGAAAATGGCTGGGTGTCTCCTGGGTATTCTGAACAATCCGGTCAGCGATATATGAAACAGGCTGAGCTAATGATTGATGTTGATCTCGGTGTCGGGACATCCACAGCAACGGTTTGGACCTGCGACCTTACCCATGGTTACATTGATATCAACACCGATTACCGGTCGTGAAAATTGTACTTGTTTCTGCTGTCGCACTTATCGACAAAGATGGGCGGGTGCTGCTGGCTCAGCGTCCCCAAGGCAAATCATTAGCTGGGTTGTGGGAATTTCCCGGCGGGAAAGTTGAACCCCATGAAACACCCGAAGCTGCCCTTATTCGCGAACTGCACGAAGAACTTGGAATCGAAACCTGGGAAAGCTGCCTGGCACCTTTAGCTTTTGCAAGTCACAGCTATGAAGATTTTCACTTACTCATGCCAGTATTCGCTTGTCGAAAATGGCAAGGCATTGCCCAGGGCAAAGAAGGCCAGGAATTAGCTTGGGTTCCCGCCGCTAAATTGCGCGACTACCCAATGCCCCCGGCTGATATCCCACTTGTCCCAATGATACGCGAATGGCTGTAAACTAACGATTTATTAATATATTGTGGATAAATTCAGATCAAATGTACGAGATGTTGCTACCTATAGGCGAGATCGTGCCCATATTAAAAACAATGAACAATTTATCTAGAGTTTAGTTCTTATATCGATCTAGGCTAGTTTTGAGAGGCTTAATGGGGATGAGTTTCAATGTTGAAGACCATATTGATTGGAAGTTGTGTTTACGTCCAAGGTATTTTTGTACGTAAACTTGGCGACGGCAAGATCATTGTTCGTGTTGGGGATCGCCTTTACAAGGGCATGCCAATCACGTCCAAACTGGCCGCATAGTCAAAAATTTACCCGGCGAATCACTAAAGTTTGCCGGGTAATTATTTTGTTGCGCATTCGAAAAAGTTTTTCAGCTTAAGTTACGTTCAACTTCTTCCCGCTCAAATATCTCTATTACATCGTCAGCGCGAATATCTTCGTAGTTTTCAAATGCCATACCGCATTCCTGACCTGACTTAACCTCTGGAACTTCGTCCTTGAAGCGTTTTAGGGTTTTTAGCGTGCCTTCATGGATAACAACATCGTCGCGCAACAAACGCACACCGGCAGAACGGCGGGCAACCCCTTCGGTCACCAGGCACCCGGCAATTTTTCCAACATTGGAAACTTTGAAAACTTCCTGAATTTTCGCATAGCCAATAAAGTTCTCACGAACTTCGGCAGAAAGCAGACCAGAAGCGGCGGCTTTTACGTCATCCACCAGATCATAAATCACCGAATAATACCGGATCTCAATTCCCTTTTGGTTGGCGACCGTGCGCGCTGTCGCGTTGGCGCGAACGTTAAACCCGAACACAGGGGCGCCCGATGCCTCAGCCAAGCCAATGTCAGATTCGGTGATCGCCCCAACACCTGAATGCAACACGCGCACCCGGACTTCATCATTTCCAATTTTCGCCATCGCCTGAACAATTGCTTCCGATGAACCCTGAACATCCGTTTTAACTAATATGGGCAACTCGGCGACATCTTCATCTGCCTTAGCTTTTTCCATTAGCTGTTCAAGTGTCGTTGCCGCGCCAACTGCTGCGCGTTTGTCCTTAGCGTCGTGGGCTCGGTAATCAGCAATTTCGCGCGCCTGACCCTCGGTTTCAACTACGTTCAAAACATCGCCGGCTTCAGGCGTGCCATTCAGGCCAAGCACTTCAACAGGTACCGAAGGCCCGGCTTCCTTAATGCGTTCACCCTTATCATTGATCAACGCGCGGACTTTGCCCCACTGTTCACCAACAACAAAAATATCGCCCTGACGCAATGTGCCGTTTTGCACCAGAACTGTAGCAACAGGACCGCGCCCGACATCAAGCTGAGCCTCAATAACCGCACCAATGGCCGCCCGTTTTGGGTTGGCTTTCAGGTCCAGTAATTCCGCTTGCAGTGAAATATTTTCCAGTAATTTATCAAGACCTGTGCCATCAATTGCCGAGACTTCAACATCCAAAACATCGCCTGACATTTTCTCTACGATAACTTCGTGCTGCAACAGGTCCGTACGAACTTTGTTAACGTCTGCGGCAGGCCGATCGATCTTATTGATAGCAACGATCATTGGCACTTCTGCCGCTTTTGCATGATGAATGGCTTCAATTGTTTGCGGCATTACCGCGTCATCGGCCGCAACGACCAGAATAACAATATCTGTCACCTGGGCCCCACGCGCGCGCATAGAGGTAAAGGCAGCATGACCTGGTGTGTCCAGAAACGTCATCAACGTGTCGTCATCAGAGGTTACCTGGTAAGCACCGATATGTTGGGTAATGCCGCCAGCTTCACCTGAAACCACTTTAGTTTTGCGAATGGCGTCCAGCAGCGAAGTCTTACCATGGTCAACGTGGCCCATTACCGTAATAACTGGCGGACGTGAAACAAGATCAGTTGCATCATCTTCGATTGATTCGATCACATCTTCGACGTCAGAATCAGAAACGCGCACTATTTTGTGGCCGAATTCTTCAACGATCAATTCCGCAGTATCTGCATCAATAACCTGGTTTTGTGTGACCATCATGCCGCTTTGCATCAGCGATTTGACCACATCCACAACCCGTTCTGCCATGCGGTTGGCTAGTTCCTGTACCACAATGGTTTCCGGTACCTGCACATCGCGGATGACCTTTTCATGCACTTCTGTGCCGCCAAGAGCTTTTAGACGGGCGCGCTCTTGCTTGCGCTTCATTTGTGCCATCGAACGTTGGCGACCACCATCTCGGCCAGACAAAGCCTGATTGAGGGTTAGCTTGCCAGAACGACGGCCATCGTTCCGATCGCCTTTACCTTTGTTTTCGCGCTTTGGCTCCCGGTCTGTTTTACGGGGTGCAGCTGAAGGTTTCGCGGCTGGTCGCTGAACCGGTGCCGCAGTAACTTCTTCAACCGCTTCAACTGCGGCAAGTGCCTTGGCTTCTTCTTCGCGTTTCTTTGTTTCAACGTCCTCTGCCTTTTGGCGAGTTCGTTCTTTACGTTCAACTTCGTCACGCTCTTTGGCATCGGCCTCTTCCCGACGTCGCGCGCGATCTGCTTCACGTTTCTTATCGCTTTCAGCGCGAATTTTTTCGTCCTCGACCTCGCGGGCCTTGGCTTCTTTCAGGGCTTTCAGGCGACGTTCTAGTACAGCATCTGAAATTCCGGCTGGTCTTTTCGAAGGGGTCAAAGCCGCAGATGGTTTTGCTGATGCGCCCGGAGATGATTCTGAAGCGGCTCCAGTCTTTGGAACCACAATGCGCTTGCGCTTGGTCTCAACCACAACATTCTTGGTCCGGCCATGGCTAAAGCTTTGCTTCACCTGACCCGGTCGGGGACCACCACGTAGACCCAATGTTTTTTTGCCGTCACTATCGCTCATTTAGTCGTCTTACCCTTTCCGGCGGATTTCCCGCCGCCGATCGCACGAAAGCCCGCAAGTCGCGTGGCCTCGTTTATAACACGTGTAGTGAGTCCACCAGCGCCAAGCGCGCCATGTATCACACTTTCCCGTCCAAATGCCAAACCCAATTCTTTTGCCGTCAGCATACCGAAAAATCGCCCACCTTCAGGCGTCCATAATTTGCCTTTGCCACGCTCTGATCCATCGGATGCCTGCAACAAAACTTTGGCCCGCCCATCCGAAAGCCAGCCTTTGACTTTTTCAAACCCCGCCACCGCTGAAGCCGTCTTTCGCGACATTGCAACCAGGTCAACAACCCGGCGAACCAACTGGCGCTCGACTTCTTGCACAAGGTCGTCAGGAACAGTTGCCGCGGTTTTTGCCGCCCTTGCAAATAGACCTTTCTTTATTGCCAGCTCCAGAACGCTGCGCTCGGAACTCACCCAAATACCGCGTCCCGGCAGCTTTTCCAAGACGTCTGGCACGACCCTCCCGTCAGGACCGACCACAAAACGAACCACCCCAAGCTTTGGCTGATGCTCGCCTGTGGCTATACATCTGCGTTCGGGATCATCCCGATGCTTATTTTTACCACCACGAGTCACTTGCAGTTCCCAAGGCCAAATTAGGCCTTGGCCTCTTCGGTAACCAATTCTTCAGTGGCCTCTTCTGCATCACTTTCTTCTGCGTCCTCGGATACAAGATCAGCAGGGTCAACCCAACCCAACCCGATACGGGCGGTCATAATCAACTCCTGAGCCTCCTCAAGACTCATATCAAATTTCTCAAGCAGCCCATCATCTTTGACACGTTCGCCTTCAACCGTCGTCCAGCCGCCGGCCAGCTCCCAGTCGGCGCAGGTTGCAAAATCATCCAGCGTCTTGATTCCGTCCTCGGCAAGCGCTTCCACCATTTGCGGTGTCAATCCTTCATAACCGATCAGACTGTCCTCAACACCCAATTCGCGAGCGTGATCCAGAGCCTTATTATTTTGCCCATCAATGTAATCCTTTGCGCGGGCCTGTAATTCAACTGCGGTGTCATCATCAACACCGTCGATGACTGTCAGCTCACCCGCTTCGACAAACGCGACTTCTTCCAATGATGTGAAGCCTTCCGAAACCAAAAGCTGGGCAAAGAACTCATCCAGATCCAGCGTATCTATAAACAGTTTCGTGCGCCCCTCAAATTCTGTCTGACGACGAGTGGACTCTTCGGCCTCGGTCATAATGTCGATATCCAGGCCCGTCAGTTGGCTGGCCAACCTTACGTTCTGACCGCGGCGGCCAATTGCTAGTGAAAGCTGTTCATCCGGTACAACCACTTCGATTTTGCCAGCGTCCTCATCCAGCACCACTTTGCTGACTTCAGCCGGTTGCAACGCGTTCACCAGGAAAGTGGGCGCATCTTCATTCCAGGGGATGATATCAATCTTTTCGCCCTGCAGTTCATTCACAACTGCCTGAACACGGCTCCCACGCATCCCGACACAGGCCCCAACCGGATCGATTGAACCATCGTAGGAAATAACTGCGATCTTAGCCCGGCTGCCCGGATCACGGGCGACGGCTTTAATCTCAATAATATTGTCGTAAATTTCCGGCACTTCCATTTTGAACAACTCGGCCATAAATTCTGGCGCGGTGCGCGACAGGAAGATTTGCGGGCCTCGAACCTCACGGCGTACTTCTTTGATGTAGCAACGAATGCGGTCATTAGGACGATAGCTTTCGCGGCCAATTTTCTCATTACGCCGCAGGATGGCTTCGCCGGTACCAACATCAACAATAACGTTGCCATACTCTTCGCGCTTGACCAGACCGTTGATAATTGTTCCGGCGCGATCCTCAAATTCTTCAAACTGACGATCCCGTTCAGCTTCGCGAATCTTTTGTAAAATCACTTGCTTTGCAGATTGTGCCGCAATACGACCCATTTCCACTGGCGGGACTTCTTCGCTAAAAACATCACCAACGCTGGGATCATCCATGTATTCTTTGGCCTGCTCAACGGTGAATTCGGCCTGGTAGTTTTCCAGCTCTTCTTCTTCGACTACTGTGCGTACACGGGTAAATGTGGCCCGTCCTGTTTTGCGGTCAATAACCACGCGAATGTCCATTTCCGCGCCGTAGCGGCTTTTAGCAGCGCGCGATAAGCTTTCTTCCATCGCTTCAATAACCAACACCGGGTCGATCATCTTTTCACGCGCAACAGCCTCGGCTGTTTGCAAAAGTTCCAGCTGGTTTGCTGAGGTAATGGCCATATTTCTAGTCCTCCTGGGAACCGTCAGTTGTTTCGGTTTCTATGTCGTCAAATTTGTCTTCATTTAAGGTGCCGGCGCTTTTGCGCTGGCGCAGCATTTCTTTGATCAGATCATCACTAAGCACCAGTTTGGCATCCGTCAGCCAATCAAATTTCAGACCCACCGTGCCTTGGTCAATATTAATCAGAACCTCATCATTTTCGACGCCCGCCAGCATACCTTTAAAGCGGCGTTGGCCGTCAATTAGTTCAGCCGTTTCAATCTTGGCCTCATAGCCCTGCCAACTGTCAAAATCTTTCAATCGGGTCAGCGGGCGATCGATTCCGGGGCTGGAAACTTCCAGCGTGTATTCGTCTTCAATAGGATCTTCCACATCCAGAACCGCGCTAAGGGCAGTTGATATAGAAGCACATTCATCCACCTCAATGCCTCCGGTCGGGCGTTCCGCCATAACCTGAACCGTAGTGTACTTTTTGCCCATTAGACGAACGCGCACCAACTCAAACCCCATATCTTCAATCACCGGTTGGATGATCTCGGCAAGACGTCGGTCGATCGCTGCTTTGGCTATCAAGTCGGACATAATTACAGTTCAGGCTTTTCGATTGGTACAGACACAAAAAAACGGGCGCGCGGCCCGTTATAATTTCCGGTGGAGCCTTGGGGGTGGAAGCCAACGCGCCGCTATTGAGAGGGGATATAGCCCCTCGCATCTGAGTCTGCAAGGGGCACGATAAAAATCAGCAAAGCCAAAAAATTTGTGGAAAAACCTGGTTTAACTTTTCCACCCGGCCGCCTTGTGCGATCCGTCACAATACGGCTTGTTCCCAGACAAACCACAACGGCATAGAACGTACTTTCCATCCGAAGCACCTTCGCCGGCGTCCTGGCATTCTATTTTGGGGCCGGTCACCCAATAGGGTCCGTCCTTTTCAATTTCTATCTCGGCGCGTTCCGGTAACAAATGATCGCCATTTGCCAATGCAAACGCACCCGATGGACAGGCCGCCACAACTGCCTTCACTTGATCAACGGTTCCGTTGTCCAGCTGAACCCATGGTTTTTTGGTCGAATCAAATATATTTCCGGCGACCCGGGCGCATTCCGCTGCATGGGAACACAGACGCGGATTGTAGGTGATGGAAATCTCAGCGCCTTCATAGGTAATCAATCTATCGCGCCCCGATGCGTCGCCACCACGCGACTGAAACCCCGCATCTTTGTGCGAACCATCGCAATACGGTTTGTTTTTACTATGGCCGCAACGACACAACCCCATGACGGCTTTAACCTCCATGTCATTGCCGTTTTCGGCTTTCATGGTGGAAATTCCCTTGGCAATCAGCGGGCCATTTTCGCGTTCTTCAATTGTTGGGATTTCATTGTCTGACATTATTCTCTCCTGTTCACTTTTCACCATCATGCTCTGACACGAAGGTTTCGGTCAATTGCTATGGCAAACTATTTACCGCCCGATCGGGCTGCAATCGCATCTGTGGCGCGCACCAGTTCCGCAGTAATTCCAGGTTCTGACAGGGCGTGACCGGCTTGCCCTACATACACAAGTTGCGAATTTGGCCAGGCATTATGCAGCTTTTGTGCCGATATCGGCGGGCAGATCATATCAAAGCGCCCCTGCACTATTACACCGGGAATTTGGCTGATTTTTTCGATATCGCGTAATATTTGACCATCTTCTTCCAGAAATCCAGCATTGCTGAAATAATGATTTTCAAGCCTTGCAAAAGCCCTGGCATACTGTGCCGGACCCACAGAAACCTGCCCGTTACTTTTTATCGAAGCCAGTGCGTTTTCCCAACCTGCCCATGCCTGTCCAAACTTAGTTTCCAATCCAGAATCACCGGAAAACAGTCGTTTGTGATAGGCCGCAATCAAGTCATCGCGTTCATCTTCAGGTACCAGTTCAACAAACCTCGCCCAAAGGTCCGGCCAGAATTGCCCGGCCCCGCCGCCATAAAACCAGGTTAGCTCTGCCGTGGTCATTAGAAAAATACCCCGTAGGATCAAATCATTTACCCGGTCCGGGTGGGTTTCGGCATAAATCAATGCCAGTGTAGCGCCCCAACTACCGCCAAACACCGCCCATTTCTCAATGCCAAGGTTGCTTCGGATCGTTTCTATATCCGCCACCAAATGCCATGTGGTATTGGCCTCTACACTGGCATAGGGCCGCGATTTTCCGCACCCGCGTTGATCAAACAAAACTATCCGAAAAACGGCAGGGTCAAAATACCGTCGCATGGCCGGGCTGCACCCCCCACCGGGGCCTCCATGCAACACTACCACCGGCTGCCCATTCGGGTTACCGCATTGCTCTACATATATGCGATGCCCATCGCCCACTTCCAGCATTTGGCTGTGGAAAGGCTGGCATGCAGGGTACAAATACTGCGATGCGCTTATATGGCCTGCTGTTTTATCCATTTTTTACTATATAATCCGAAATGACTACCCGGACCACGGGTGAACCTGAAATGTAGCCATGGGGCTAAAAATGCAAGCTGCTAAGCAAACTATCGACCCTGCCGAAGTTGCAAAATTTGAAGCTATGGCGGCGGAGTGGTGGGACCCCAACGGCAAGTTTAAACCTTTGCATATGCTAAACCCCTGTCGGCTGGACTATATCACCACACAAATCGCTGCAGAGTTTGGCCGCGACTTAAAAACGTCACACCCCTTCAAAGGACTGCGTATTCTGGACATCGGATGCGGCGGCGGTCTGCTGTCCGAACCTATGGCCCGGCTAGGGGCCACGGTGGTTGGGGCCGACGCCGCGGCGGGTAATATTCCGGTGGCCAAGACCCATGCACAGCAATGCGGTCTGGATATAAATTATCGCCACACAACTGCCGAAGCGCTCGCACTGGCGGGGGAACAGTTTGATGCAATTTTGAACATGGAAGTGATCGAACACGTGGCCGATCCATCCGCCTATCTTGCCGCTTGCCAAGACCTGTTGAAGCCCGGTGCGTTGATGGTTTGCTCAACCATAAATCGAAACCCAAAAAGCTTCATGGTGGCCATTGTTGGAGCGGAATACATTATGCGCTGGCTACCCCACGGCACCCATGAATGGGACAAATTTATTACCCCCGATGAACTGTTTGATTTGATAAGGGGTGCCGGGCTTGAACCGGTGGATCGCAAGGGTTTCACCTTCAACCCAATGTCATGGACCTGGTCGCTGTCCGATCGCGATCTGTCTGTAAACTATGTCACAACCAGCCTGAAACCAGTTTGATTCAGTTTTCTTTAGATAATCTTAGCCGCAATTCGCGCAAAACCGGCAGCGCGGCCTTGGCTTTTTCGATGCCAACGGAATCAACCACATCACCAATAATCGGTGAAATTGCCGCCAAAGCAATATCGCGCGCATTGTAGCCTGCTGGGCTGATCGCAACAAATTTCCGCCGGGCGTCATCCCAATCTGGGCGAATATGAACATGGCCTGCATTTTCAAGTTTGTGAAGCGTGTTTGTCATGGCGCCACGGGTTACACTGAAAGAACTTGCAAGCTGAGCCGGGCTACGTTCCTCCTGCACGTGGGCCAGGTGATTAAGAACCGAAAAATGGCTAAGTTCCATCCCTTTTGGCAAAGCTTTGGACAAACGCGCCCGCGCCAATTGATCAACCATGAATATCTCGCTGAACAGCGAAACTGCTAAAGGATCGTTCTGGTCGCTCATCTACGGGCCTTCATAAGGTCGGTCATTGTCAAGGGACGGCAGGCGGATACGGGCAGCGTCCACCTCACTTAGGTTCAGATCAATGATAGTGATACCCGGCTCAACCCCCGCATCAGTCAAGATTTCGCCCCAAGGCGATACCGCCAAGGAATGCCCCCAGGTGTCACGGGGCTTACCCATAGTCACAACATGCGATCCACTCTGTGCCGGCGCCAAAACAAAGCAGCCGGTTTCAATCGCCCGCGCGCGCAGCAAGGTCTCCCAATGGGCCACTCCGGTCACGGGTGAAAATGCGGCTGGCACCGTCAATATTTGTGCGCCCGCTTGTGCCAAATTCCGGTACAGGTGCGGAAACCTGACGTCATAGCAAATTGTCATACCGATTTTTGCAAATCCTGCATCCGCCACCACGGCCCGATTACCGGGACGATATCCTTCAGATTCGCGGAAAGTTTCAGTTTTGGTCACCTGAACATCAAACATATGTATTTTGTCGTAATGCGCAGCGATATCCCCTTTGGTCGAAATCAAATACGAACGATTGGCAAATCGCCCGTCATCATCATCTGTCAACAATCCAAGTGAGCCGATAAGCACCCAAACACCCAAGGTTTTTGCTTCAGCCCGTATCGCAACAAGGGTTGGATCATCTGCCCCATGGCTTAAAACCGACCGTTGTCTTTCACGGCTTTGGGACACACAGTTTGACACTTCAGGCGTCAAAATAAATTCAGCGCCTGCAGATGCCGCCTTCCGGATATACGCTAGGATCTGCGGCAGATTTTTCGCCGGATCATCCGAAGAACTTAGCTGAACCAATCCAACGCGCAGCACCTAGGCCGCCAACAACGTGTCTAACTTGCCATCCTGTTCAAGGCCCATCAGGTCATCAAACCCGCCCACATGGGTGTCGCCGATAAATATTTGCGGCACTGTGTGACGGCCATTGGCCCGTTTCATCATTTCCTGGCGTTTGCTCGGGTTGATCATGACGTTGAATTCAACAAAATTAACGCCCTTTTTGTTTAGCAACCGTTTGGCAGCATGGCAGAACCCACATATCGGCGTCGTGTAGATTTCAACTGGTTTCATATTCTTATCCCTTAGATTTAGCAGAACTATAGGGATTTAGGCATCCTTCGCAACGCGCGCTAGGGCCAAAACACATACCCGTGCTGCACCAGCGGCATAACACGCTTCTGTTGTTGCGGCAAAAGTTGCACCAGAGGTCATCACGTCGTCAATCAGTAAAACTTCCTGTCCCGCCAGTTTTACAGCGTGTTTTTTGTGCGGGGTGATTGCACCAGCCATATTAGTAAACCGCTCAGATCGCCCCATCCCATCCTGAACTTTGGTTACTCTCTTGCGCACCAGTGCATCCGGCAAATAGGTTTCTCCGGTGGTTGCGGCCAATTCCTTTGCCAGTAACGCCGCCTGATTATAACGCCGCTGTATCAGACGGGTCCAATGGGCCGGGATTGGCACCACAATTGCACCCTTGCCAACCAACTGGCGCATCGGCGTTACCAACCACCGCGCGGCGGGCACTGCCAAATCCTGCCTGTCACCATGTTTCATGGCCAACACCAAACGACGGGCGTTGCCAGCATATAACAGTGCAGCGCGCCCCCTTTCCCAGGGCCGGGCGATAGTCATACAATCATCGCATCGCTCTTTGTGACCGTCCGAATCGCCGGGCAAAGGCACACCGCAGAAATCGCACACCAAGCCGGTAATAAATGGTGTTTCACCCCAACAATTAGAGCAAAGAGCAAATTCTTCGTCCAGTAGGGTGCTGCAACTGATGCAGCTGGGCGGATAAATTAGTCGCAACGCCGTTTGCAATCCCACAAAATATCCTTAATCAATTGCCAAAAAAGGACTACAATGGAAGCCCCACCAATACTCACCGACCGTTTGGCGCTTTCGCGAAACAGGGCCCGATCAAAGGCATTGGACCCCTCTGCAATGTTCTTGCATCACCATGCGGCTGATGAGGTTAAGCAAAGACTACAATTGGTTAACAGAACGTTTACATCGCCAGCCGTTGTGACCGGTTTTTCCGAACTTTGGGCAGATATCACGCCCAACCTTAAGATAGTGGCAGACACAGATACGCTGGATCTGATACCAAAATCCCACGACCTGGTGGTTCATGGTATGGCACTGCACTGGGCAAATGATCCGGTGGGTCAACTTGTGCAGGCGCGCCGTGCCCTGTACCCCGATGGCCTGTTTCTGGGTATTCTTTTTGGTGGAGAAACACTAAAAGAATTGCGCACCTGTCTGGGTGAGGCCGAAGCAGAAATCACGGGCGGACTATCACCCAGAATTGCACCAATGGGTGAAATACGACAGCTTGGGTCATTGTTGCAACGGGCAGGGTTTGCGTTGCCGGTGGCGGATTCTGTCACCTATTCTACCAGCTATGAAACAGCTTACCATCTTATGCGGGATCTGCGCGCGATGGGCGAAACCAATGCATTGGCGCAACGTAATCGTCAGCCCATGCGACGGGCCATACTGGAACTGGCTGCCGAAAGGTATAGCCTAAAAACCGGCACCGACGGACGTATTTCGGCAACGTTTGAACTGATCATCCTGACAGGGTGGGCACCTGACCCAAGCCAGCCAAAACCGCTGCGTCCGGGTTCAGCAAACTCGCGCTTGGCCGATGCGCTCGACACTAAAGAACACAAACTTGGGCAGCCGCCAAAAACCAACTAGATTTGACGTAAGCCAAAAACCCGGTATTCCCCTAAATCAGAACTTTGTGGAGCGCGCCCCAATGACTCGGGAAATCAAAATTGAAGACCTGACAAAGCGTCAAAACGGTGTTCCCACCGAGCGTATCGGTATCCTGATAGCGAATCTAGGTACCCCCGATGCTACTGACTACTGGTCAATGCGCCGTTATCTGAATGAATTTTTGTCAGACCAGCGTGTCATTGATTATCCGCGCTGGCGCTGGCAACCAATCCTGCAAACAATCATTTTGACCAAACGCCCTTTTACGTCCGGTGCTGCATACCGGTCAATCTGGAACAACGACGCCAATGAAAGCCCGCTTTTGACAATTACCAAAGCACAGACATCCAGACTACGGGACCTTTTGACGGCAAAATTTGGGGATCAAATCAAGCTTGAATTCTGTATGCGCTATGGCAACCCATCGACAAAATCGCGGGTTGAAGCTCTGATAGAAAAAGGCTGCCAAAAAATCTTGTTCTTCCCGCTTTACCCTCAATATGCCGGGGCCACGACCGCCACCGCAAATGACCAGTTCTTTCGCGTGTTGATGGAACAGAAATGGCAACCAGCCGCGCGCACCGTACCGGCTTATTACAATCAGCCCGCCTATATCCAAGCTCTGGCCCAATCGGTCGAACGTACCTATTCCGCCCTAACGCAAAAACCTGACCTGCTGGTTACATCCTATCACGGCATGCCAAAGCGATATTATGAAAATGGCGACCCTTATTATACTCAATGCTTGGAAACATCGCGGCTGTTGTCTGAACAGCTAGGTTGGCAGGACAAAAAAATATTCACAACGTTTCAATCAAAATTTGGACCCGAAGAATGGTTGCAGCCTTACACCGTAAAAGAAGTCGCCCGCCTGGCGAAAGACGGGGTACGAAATATCGCGATCATGGCTCCGGCATTTTCTGCCGATTGCATTGAAACACTTGAAGAGATCAACGATGAAATTCGCGAAAGTTTTGAATCTGCCGGCGGTGAGGTTTTCACCTATATTCCCTGCCTAAACGATGACCCCGCCCATATAGACGCCTTGGCCAGCATTATAAGTGAAAATTTATCGGGCTGGGGTTTGGATTAAACACATGAAAAGGGGCCGCAAAAAATTGCAGCCCCTTTTAATCTCTGAAACGCAGTCGCTTAGTTGTTAGCGACGGCTGCTGCTACGAGAAGAAGCAAGATCAGTGGAACGATAAAGCCACCAGCTGAAGACGATTGTGTGTGCTCAACCATTGGTGCCATTTCCATGACGGGTGCTTCTAGACCACCAGCAAAAGCTGCGGTGGCGGCGACTGCTGTGATTGCAGTGGCAAGTGCGATTTTCTTCATAGTACTCTCCTGATTAACCAACCTCATTAGACTTGTTGGCATATATATTCCCAGTCTAAGCGCCAATCTTGCAGGCGTCTAGTCCAGCAAATTAAAAAGGGCGGCAGTTTTCTGCCGCCCTTTCAAATTCCTGTTCCGGTCGCTTAGTTGTTAGCGACGGCTGCTGCTACTAAAAGAAGCAGGATCAGTGGAACAATAAAGCCGCCAGCGGAAGAAGTTGTAGTTTCCTCAACCATTGGTGCCATTTCCATGACAGGAGCTTCAAGACCACCAGCAAAAGCTGCTGTAGCGGCGACTGCAGTGATTGCAGCGGCAAGTGCGATTTTTTTCATTTTTTTCTCCAAGTATGCCGAAAACAATAACAACACTGCGTCGGCCAATAGGGTGCGTGTATTGCCCCTATAGGCCGCTAAAGTGTCTGAAATCCAGCAAAATATTGGCAATATAGGCCGAGTCAGCCGTGATTGTCGTCAAATTAGCAACACTTGCGTCCCCACTTTGGCATACCCAAACAGCTGCGAGATGTGTTCATTGTACAGCCCGATACAGCCATTTGACGATCTGCGGCCAATTTTACGCGTATCATGGGTGCCGTGAATACGGTAATATTTCCATGATAAATAAAGCGCATGTGTGCCCAGAGGGTTATCCGGGCCTGGCTCAACGCGGTCGGGCCATTCCGGATTACGCCGCTTCATCGCCGGGGTAGGGGACCAGGATGGGCCTTCGACCATACGGATAATACTGGTACGACCCAGCCTCGTCAGATCGGCGGATAATGGCACACTTGTGGGAAAAAGCCGGTAAGTTTCCCCGTCTTCTGACCAATAATGCAAAGCCCGTGACGTTGTATCCACCAGAATCGCGCCTTTTCGCAGGCTGCCAAAGTAAGGTTGCCACTGTAATGTTCGAAAACTGGATATGTTGTGGCGAACCGATTGGGAAATGTCCGCCTCAATTTCAACAGTCCCGGTGGACTGGGCTAATGCAGGCGTAGCAAGGCCGCTAGCCGCGGCAGTTGCCAAAAATAAGCGGCGATTCATTCCTGACTTGTTATTCTGTACCATCTGGTCTCTCCGGCTGTTTCGCGCGTACATTATGATGCAATTGCGCCAGTCGCAATTCAAACAACCGTTAGAATCAAGAGATGGGTTTGATCCCGCCGATACATCACGCTAGAGGTTGGCAACTCAAAACCCGGTATTTGCACATGTTTCGAATAATTTCTCCTTTTTTACTCCTAGTTGTTTTGCTGTCGGCTTGTGCCACGCCAACAACCCCAACAATGGGCCCCGATGGCAATCCGCTGCCACGTGTTTACCGAATTTCGTCGCGCGATACCGGTCCAATCCAGTTTCGTATCCTTGATGCGGTCAATGCCCTGCGCGGGGCAAGTGGAACCGCCACTCTGGCATTGAATGCCCAGCTAAATGCAGCTGCCGCTACCCATTCACGTGATATGTCGGTGCAGAACCGGCCCTGGCACTTTGGCAGCGACGGATCTTCGCCCATCGACCGTATCCAGCGCTCTGGCTATGCAGGACCCGCAATGGGGGAAAATATTTCCGAAACATTTGAAACCGAACTGGAAACTCTTTCTGCCTGGATGGATCAGCCAGATACGCGGGCTGTCATACTGGATCGCAACGCCCGTAACCTTGGGTTTTCCTGGTTTCAGGAAAGCAGCGGAAAAATCTGGTGGACATTGGTAACCGGCGGCTAGCCCTTAGGGAAACAGATCAACCTGCGTGCCTTCGTTGACCATAGCATAAATATCTTCGATTTCCCGATTACCAACCGCGATGCAGCCAAATGTCCAATCGGTGCCGCGCTGCCCCAGCTTGCCACTGGCCCCGTGAATAAAAATATCTCCGCCCGGATCAATACCAAGCGCCTCAGCCTCAGCGATATCCTGTTCGTTGGGATAAGACAGACCCAAAGACAAATGAAATTCGCTGCCGGGGTTTTTGCGATCGATCAGATAGGACCCTTCCGGGGTCTTGCCATCTCCACGGATTTTCTTATGACCCCGTGGCTGAAAGCCAAGATCGATATCATAGGCTTGCAATACTGTGCGGCCGTTCAAAAGAAACATTCGGTGTTCGCCTTTGAATATTACAACACGGGTAACTTCCGGCCCGGAATAACTGCGAATTGTTGGGCCACATCCGGCCAATGTCAGGGCTATGCCGCCCGCGACTACCATTCTTCTGTTGGGCATTGTTTACCTGCCTTTACCTGCTATGCGGCTTGTAAGCCGGTTGGCCCGGTGATGTAACCGCAAAAGCCGATCAATTTTTCGACAGATGCGCCACCAATTCCACATGCGGCGACCAGCGGAACTGATCTATAACGTCGATCCATCTGATATTATAACCAGCATTACATAGAATACGTGCGTCACGCGAAAAGGTGATCGGATTGCAGGACACCATGGCGATGCGAGCGTTGGTTTGGGCCAGTTGGGCGATCTGCGCCTCAGCCCCTGCACGCGGCGGATCAATAACCACAGCGTCATATTTCTTTAGCTCAGCGGGCAGTAGCGGGCGGCGGAACAGGTCGCGGGTCTCGGTGGTGATTTGTTTTAATCCGGTCGCGTGGCGCCAGCCTGTATCAAGTGCCGCCAGCATATCGGCGTCACTTTCAACGGCATGTATCTGGGCGCTTTCAGCCAAAGGCAGCGCAAATGTCCCACAGCCAGCAAACAGATCAGCGATGTTTTTCGCCCCACCCGTGGCATCACGCACAGCGCTGATCAATGCGGCCTGGCCCTGTTCGGTAGCTTGCAGAAACGCCCCGGCGGGCGGTGAAACACGGGCGCTGCCCAAAGATTGCACGGGTG
Organism: Paracoccaceae bacterium; assembly: GCA_965224795.1. Lineage (GTDB taxonomy): Bacteria > Pseudomonadota > Alphaproteobacteria > Rhodobacterales > Rhodobacteraceae > NVTR01. The sequence goes on from CBDDAE010000001.1 coordinate 1,647,623, forward strand.
CGCGACATTCGGCGATCAGCTCATCCCCCCAGCTAAGGCGCGCCAGGTTATGCTGGTTAGCAAGGGCGGCCAGTTTGACACGCAATTCGCCATCCAACGGTTTGGCGTCTTGCACGGCCACGTCCACACCAGCATCTGATCGGGTAAGCGCGAACGATACTTCGCCCTTACGCGAAGCCCCTGTAATTGTCAGTTCTTGCAGGGCCGGGATGACGGCAATTAGGTCAGGGTGCAGCAACTGACAGTTTGGGATATCGATAATGGTGTCGGATGCGCGGGCATGCAGCCCACAAGTGTACCCTTTTTCGTCCGCCGCCCCGATAATGTAGCGCGCCTGCGCGACCGCGTCGGGGATGTAATTGTCTGACGGATCGGCGCGTCCAGCCCGTGCGGCGATAACGCGTCGCGCACGGTTTGGGCTTTCCAACTGGCCAGAAAATCATCAGAGGCATGTTGCAGCGAACAGCCGCCGCAGGCTTTGAAATGCGGGCAGGGTGGGCGCACACGGTCGGTGCTTGGGGTGATGATTTTGATATCTGACAGGCGGTCGCCGTTAAGGGTACCTGTGATTTCTTCACCGGGCAGGGTGCCGGGGGCAAATACGGGCCCCGCAGCGATACCGTCACCTCGATGGCCGAGGCGTTCAATTATGTGTTTGGTGCTCATCGGCCAGCCATTCCAGTAATGTATCCGCGCCCTTGGCGGTGCGGATGTGATGTACAGTCAGGTGGGGGCATCGGCAATGGCCTGGGCGATTTTTTCGCGCTCAGAGTTACGAGTCCGGATAATGAAGGCAAGAAAATCAGGAGCCAGTTGCTCCGGGCATCCGTCGGCCATTTCCGGTCGGGTCTGGCCACGATACTGCCGCCAGCGTTTCACAATCCGGCGCAGGCGTAGGGTGACAGGCAGGTCGAGCCAGATAATTGTATCGGCACGAGCACATCTGTTGGCATAGGTGGCGGACACCCCGCCTTCGAATACCCATTGCGCCTTGGCTTCTATTTCCCCGGCCAATGTTATGGTCTCGGATCGGTCACGTTGGATCCAGCCCGGCAAGTGGAATATCCGGTCGGTGTGAAAAACCGGCAAACCGGTGATGTCACCCAGCGCCAAGGCAAATGTAGATTTCCCCGACCCCGGCCCGCCAACCACCATCACCCTTTTCACTCAGCGGCCTCGGCGATGCCGATAAATCCACCCGACTGGCGGTTCCAGAACCGGGCATACATACCGTCCAGTTCCAGCAGTTCACTATGGGTGCCGTCCTCAACGATTTGGCCCGCATCCATGACAATGATCCGATCCATACGCGCGATAGTGGACAGCCGATGCGCAATCGCCATGACGGTTTTGCCCTGCATCACAGTTGCCAGCGCGGTTTGAATCTCTGCTTCGACTTCGCTGTCCAATGCGCTGGTGGCTTCGTCCAGCACCAGAATTGGCGCGTCTTTCAGGATTGCGCGGGCAAGGGCGATGCGTTGGCGTTGACCACCCGACAGCTTTACGCCGCGTTCGCCCAAGAACGCCCCATAGCCAGTTCGCTTTTTATGGTCTTGCAGGTCAAGAATGAAATCATGGGCCTCGGCCTTACGGGCGGCATCCAGTAATTCATCCTCGGTCGCATCGGGGCGACCATACAGGATGTTGTCGCGCGCCGGTCGGTTGAACATGGCGGTGTCCTGGGTAACCATGCCGATATTGCCGCGCAGGCTTTCTTGCGTCACATGGGCGACGTTCTGACCGTCGATCAGAATTTCACCGCCTTCGATATCATACATCCGCAGTAAAGCTGCCACGAGCGTGGATTTCCCGGCCCCCGACGCGCCAACAATGCCCAATTTTTCGCCAGGTTGAATTGTCAGGTTGATATTGGAAATACCGCCGATATCGCGGCCATAGGCAAAGCTGGTATTCACGAATTCCACCTTGGCATTGGCAACGGTCAGGGTGCCGGCATCCATATCATCCACCAAACCGTGCGGCGGGGTCAGGGTGTTCATGCCGTCCTCTACCTCACCAATGTTCGAATAGATCTGCATCAGGGTGAAGCTGACCCAGCCAACCATCTGGCCAAGGCGAATGGATATAGCCCCAGCGGCGGCGATGTCGCCCTCAGATGCCAGACCCAGCGACCACAAATATGCCGTACCGCCAATCATGCTGGCCGGCAGTATCCCAGCCAATGACATCAACGTAAAACGAAACGACACCGACAGCGCACCCCAGTGCAGTGACTTTTCGCGCAGATGGTCCAGCACATTATGGGTGGCGCGGTCTTCATAATCATCATGGGCAAACAGTTTCACAGTTTTGATATTGGTGATCGTATCCACCAGCTGCCCAGTAACGGCAGCACGGGCATTGGCGCGCGCCTTGGCGCGGCTGCGGGCACGGGGCAAAAACCAACGGATCATGAAATAATACGCCACCAGCCAGATCAGCAGTACCAGCGCGATACGCCAATCAATTGAAGACACCAGAATGATCGACGCGATCACCGAAATCAGCGCAAACGCTATGACATTGACCGATTCAACCACCACCTCGGACATGGCGCGTGACACCTGATTTTCCTTGGTGGCGATGCGCCCGGCGAAATCACTGTCAAAGAAATCAACCGAATGGCCCAGCGTCCAGCGCGATATCCGCGACAGCACCATGGTGATCACATTCGGGCCAAGCACATACATGTTGAACAGCGCGCCAAGCCCCATCAGGACAGGGCGCAGAACCATGAAAAACCCGACCAGCAGGGCGAACAGCCAGAAATTATCGGCCATGAAGCGGTCGGTACCACTGGTCAGGACAGCGTCAATTACTACGCCAAGAATGACCGCTGTGAATGCTTCAAGCGAACCAACCGCACCAGCAAAAACTGAAGCAACCGCAATGACCGGATAGGCGCCCTTAATCCCCCAGTGGAAAAACGCTGCCAATGTTCGTGGTGGCGGCCCTTCTGCTGGGGCATAGGGGTCTATCAGGTCTGCATATTTCATTCTGCCGCGTCCTCGGTACCAATAAATCCGCCTGACTGACGGTTCCAGAATTTGGAATAGAGCCCGCCGGACGCCAGCAAATCGCTATGGCTGCCCTGCTCTACGATGGAACCGTCATCAATAACGATGATCCGGTCCATCACCGAGATTGTAGACAACCGGTGGGCAATGGCAATGACCGTTTTGCCCTGCATGACACCATAAAGTGTTTCCTGAATTGCAGCTTCCACTTCGCTATCCAGCGCGCTTGTGGCTTCGTCCAGAACCAGGATAGGTGCGTCTTTCAGGATCATCCTTGCGATAGCGATCCGTTGGCGTTGACCACCGGACAGTTTCACACCCCGTTCCCCCACATGGGCGTTGTAACCGGTGCGGCCTTGTGGGTCTTCCAGCGTTTGAATGAATGCATCCGCCTCGGCCCGCTTGGCGGCAATGATCATTTCGTCCTCAGTTGCCTGCGGGTTGCCATACAGAATGTTGGCCCGGATTGAGCGGTGCAGTAGCGAATTATCTTGTGTCACCACACCAATGGCACCGCGCAGACTGGACTGTGTAACCTGTTTGACGTCTTGGCCATCAATCGAAATTACGCCCTGTTCAACATCGCGAAACCGCAACAACAAGTTCACCAGTGATGATTTACCCGCACCGGATCGGCCGATCAGACCAACCTTTTCACCGGGCTTGATCACCAGTGACACGTGGTCCAGACCACCGCTGTCTTTGCCGTAATGATGGGTCAGATTATCAAACCGGATTTCGCCGGCTGTCACCTGTAGCGGTTGATCTGTTTCGTCCACGACCGAATGGGGCACCGCGATGGACCGCAGGCCTTCACGGATGGTACCGGCATTTTCAAATAGCCGGATGGTCACCCACATGATCCACCCGCTCATTGCGCTTAGCCGGAGGGTTAGCCCGGTCACCGCCGCCACCTGACCGATGGTAATTTCATCCCCGGCCCACAGCCACACAGCTGTGCCAATGACGGCGACAAACAGAATTCCGTTGATCAGGTTCAGGCCAAACGACAGTTCGGTCATCAGCCGCAAAAATCGCTGAAACCGCAACCGCAACCGGCGCAATGCCGATAAAACATAGACCTCTTCAGCGGGTCCGGCTGAAAACAGCTTTACGGTTTCGATATTTGCATAGGCATCCACAACCCGTCCCATAACCAGAGACCTTGCATCCGAATGTTTTTCCGACGCAATGCCAACACGCCCGGCGATCCAGATATTATAGCTGACATAGGCAACCAGCCAAATTAGCATTGGCAAAACGATCCTGAAATCGATGCCGCTAAGGATCACCAAAGCGCCCAGCATATAAGCGCCAGCATAGAACAACGCTTCAAATATCATGTAGACGTTGTCTTCCACTGCCGAGCCGATCTGCATCACCCGGTTGGACAGCCGCCCGGCAAAGTCGTTCTGGAAAAACCCCATCGACTGGCCAAGCATGTGTTTATGCGCCCGCCAGCGCACCCGTTCCTGCATATTGCCCACCAGGGTTTGTTCCAGGATCAGCGAGTTCGCAACAATCAGAAGGGGCCGTAAAAACAGCACCAGCAACGCCACGATAATCAGTTCCGTTCCGTGGGCATCCCAGAAACCGGACGCACCAGAATCGTTCATAATGTCGATCAACCGACCGGCATAAAACACCATACCGGCCTCAAACATTGCCACAAACAGACCGGTGACAAACATCACCGGTATCCAGCGTTTAAACGGGCGCAATTGTTCTTTGTAAAACGCCCAAAGCGTGGCGGGCGGGGTTCCTGTTTCGTATTCCCGGAATGGGTCTACGAGATTCTCAAACAGCTTATACATGCCGTTCACCTATAATTTAGAGATTTAGAAAAAGGGTTTAGTCGGGTTGGGAGCGCGTCACGCGGTAGTCATGACGCCGCGCCGATACGGGGAATGTCTGCCCCTGCTACAAGACAGACTCCGCCCACGGGCGCAGCTGGATTGGCGCATTTAATTTTGCGCGCCTCCAAATATGTCATGTGACCTTTTTCCATGATCGCAACATACAAGCCTGCGACAATTTGGCAATATCTAATTCAATCGTATCCGATCAATGGACCATTAACCTTTTAACAGTGGCAATATTCTTGCGTTGTCATAATTCGATCCGCACAGAACAACGACACTTGTTTGGCCTTCAAGGCGCGAAGCGATTTGTTCAAACCCGGCCAGCGCCAATGCGGCGGCACCTTCGACAAGCTGGTGTTCTTCAATCGCCAGTCGACGCAGGCTGCTGGTGATTTCGGTCTCGGTACAGGTGACCACTTCGTCAATCACAGCCATCGCTAACGGCAATGTCACGCTGTCAAAATCTACACCGCCTGCCACGCCGTCTGCCAATGTTTCCAGGTGTTCAGTTTCAACAATTTTTCCCGCCGCAATTGACGCCGCTAAGGCGGCCGTATTCTTCGCCGCAACTCCAAAAACTTTTGCACCGGGCTGAAAACTTTTGAACACTGCCCCAATGCCACTGATCAGCCCGCCACCACCCATAGCCACAAAGATATTGTCGATATGATTACATTGATCCAAAAGCTCGACCCCAATGGTGCCTTGTCCGGCGATAACATCCGGGTCGTTATATGCCGAAGCATATGTCAGCCCCTCTGTTTCTTCGGCCAATTGGCGGGCATGTATTTCTGCCGCACCCGGTTCCTGACCATGCATCTTGATAGTCACACCGAAGGATTTGATCTTATCCAGTTTCGCAGTGGCCACTGTTTCAGGCAACACCACTGTCAGGTCCAGCCCATGCTTTGCCGCCGCCCGGGATGCCGCAATCCCGTGATTGCCCGAACTGGCAGTAATCAAAGGGCCGCCGCCCGCCATGATGTTCATTTTATTGCTGGCCCCACGAAATTTAAACGATCCGGTAAGTTGAAAATTCTCGGCCTTGAACAGCAGGTTGGCCTTGGCTTGCGGCCCCACAACTTTGGACGGGATCAGAGGGGTTTCGTAGACATCGCCTCGAATACGTCGATGCGCACGGACTGAACTTGTCGCCGTGGATTGCACTGTAATTTTCGATTTACCGTCATAGGGCATGTCAGGTTTCTCGCTTCCAAGTCAAAAATAATTGCATTAGCTGCTTCTGTTTTCATTTAGCAATTTCAAAAACTCGCTAAGTTTTTCCAAACCCTCTGTTAAAATCTCAGCTGTATTCGCGAAACCTATACGCAAATACCCTTCCATATCCATCGCGCTTCCGGGGGTAAGCATCACTCCGGAATGTTCCAGCAACTGAACACAAAATTCCCGTGACGACATATCAAAATCATACTTCAGTAACGCAACTGTGGCCGACTTGGGTTTCACATAGGTGATGGATGGTTCACCCTGAACCCAGGCATCCAGTATGGCCAAGTTATGACGGGTGATGCGATGCGCACGCTCAATGATTTTATCGCGGGCTTCCAACGCCAGACTGGAAAAATAGTCGTCGATCATGCCCACACTAATAGTGTTGTAGTCCCGGTGAATCGACACCGCTTCAATCACATCTTTTGAAGCAGCAATCCAACCAAGCCGTAGCCCCGCCAACGAAAACGCCTTGGACATCCCAGCCGTACTGATCCCCTTTTCATACAGATCAACGATGGCGGCTGTGAAGCCATCCCCTTCCTGATCGGTCCCGCGATAAACCTCATCACACAAAAGGTAGGCGCCGCAATCACGGGCGATATCAACGACCTGCAACAAAAATTCCCGGTCCATCAACGCGCCCGTCGGATTATTCGGATTGTTGATCGCAATCAGCTTGGTACCCGGTTTCGCCATGGCGCGCAAATCATCCAGATCAGGAAGAAACTGATTTTCTTCCAGCAGCGGCAAAATGCTGACCTTGGCCCCATAACTTTCGGGAATGGAATAGTGTTGCTGATAGGTCGGTAGAACTGAAATCACGTGATCACCGGCGCTAACCAAAGTCTGGTGGATCAACGCATTGGCACCAATAGTGCCATGGGTCACAACGATATTTTCGCGGCTCTGATTATCGTAAAGTCCACAGATATTGTCGCGCAACCGGTCAGAGCCTTCGATCGCACCGTAGGTCATTTTCATTGGTAAAAGTTCGGCCAGCGCCGTGTCATTCTTGCCCGCCAGAACCAGCAGCTTTTCAATCGTCAGCGATTCAACACAGGTTTCCGCAAGGTTCAGTTCACAGTGATTTTCAAACTCATTCATCCAAATTTCGACGCCGAATTCTTTGATTTTCATGATGCGCCCCCTGTCAGACTGGCCTGCCAAATACCATGTGCCATGGCCATGTCTTCCAACCCCAGCCCGATTGAGCGAAAGAACACCGGTTTCGTGTAATCCGGCATCGGCGCTGTCCCACAGGCAAGATCAGCCAAATCACCACAGATCTGGGCGCTATCCCAGCCGTGATCCTGCGTGGCCAGTTTCATTTCTCCGGCGCTACCAGGTGTTGTAGGTTTGTAATCGCAATAGACATCGGCTGTGGCCAGAAATTCTGGTGGTATTTCATGGGCGTTGACAACATTGGTGCTGATGGATGTGATCAGCGCGGGCTTGCCAATATCAACTGGCGCAAGCACTGGTGTGCCTGAAGATGTGCAAAGCAACACTACATCCGCCTGCGCAACACAGTCAGCAGCGCTAGCGGAAATTTCAACGGCAGGGCAGGCGCTTTGCCATGCTTTCAGGCGGTCAGGATTGTTGACAAGTGACGGGGAATAGACACTGACACTGGACCAGTCACGCAGGTTTTCCACATGGCGATAATGGGCTAGTGCAATCGCACCACTGCCGATGATCGCCAGCGTTTTACTATTTGCCGGTGCCAGATAATCCACCGCAAGCGCTGTGGTGCCTGCAGTGCGTTCGGTGGTCAAAAGACCCGCATCACACCACACCAAAGGTTGGCCAGTCTGCATCGACATCAGGGCAGTCCAGGCGGTGATTGTCGGGGCTGCCTCTGTTACGATATAGGGTGACATCTTGGCGCCAAACACCTGTGCATCAGCCATGACCCCAAGGTAAGTTATGTAGTCACCCGCCCCGTCTGGAAAATCAGTAATGGTCTGGGCTGGCTGCATAGCCTGTGAATTTCCCAGCGCAGTGAAAAGCGCCGTTAATTCTTTCTTCACATCCACCAGTGGCAACAACCGACGTACAACTTTTGCATCCAGTATCTGCGGGCCAATCTTGCTGTGATCAATTTTTGGCTGTTGGGGCATTTCTCGGATTCCTCGAAGTGTGTGTAAATTATTTGAGCTGATTTAATATTATCTAGAATCGCTCCGCCAGCACCGTATTGCGTTATGATACTGATCAGACAATTTGGGTGCTATGCAATAGTCTGAACGTCGCGGCGCGGGAAGGTAGGCACGAGAATTCTGAACCTTTTCTGCCCCAGTCTAATGTCACATCATGGCCAAAACTACCCAAATCACCCCAATACAATCAATATACTTCACTTATTTGCTTGTTCATGATTGAACCATACATTAATGGAAAGTAGAAAATTCAACTGGAACCGTCATGAGACACGACCGAGCCACAAACATCCGCTCATTCCTGTTCGAACATGGGCTGACCCCGGTACAAACATTGGCGGATGTGGTGGGAACCTCTCTGGCCACCATGCGACGTGATTTGACTCAACTGGAAAATGACGGGGTAATTGAACGTGTCCACGGGGCCGCAAAGATTGCCGAAAGCGCTTCAAACGAAGTCGCGTTTTCACAGCGTGAAACCGAGCAGATTGACGCCAAACGGGCGATTGCCTCCGTCGCTATATCAATGCTGCATCCTGATTCCGTAATCTTCCTTGATGCCGGAACCACCGTTTTGCAACTGGCACGTCTTATCAAACTTTCGCAGATGCCGCTGACGGTCTTCACCAATGGCCTACCCGTGGCGCAGGAACTGATGGGCGCGCCCAATGTTACAGTAAATTTACTTGGCGGCCGCACACGCGCGAAAAACCTGTCAGTCATCGGGCCGCATGCAGAAACCATGTTGGAACAACTGTGGTTTCAAACGCTTTTTCTTGGGGCCAGCGCCATCAATGACGCACTACAAGTTTCAAGCTTCGATGCGGATGAGGCCCGGTTGAATACCGTCATGACGCGGCGTGCCACGACAACTTGTGTAATGGCTGACCGGCGAAAATTTGGTCAACAGGCACCCTATTCAGTCTTTACCCTTAATAGTGATCACACGCTGATCACCGATAGCGCCTTACCGGCTAGCCTGCACCCTGAGGACCGGCCCAACATTGTCATTACAAATGACACCGATGGATAGCCAGGTTGCCCCCTAACCAGAACAATCAAAGGAAAATGAAATGACACCAACCGAACGGGGTATATTTGAACAGTTCAGCTATTGGAACCAAGCCCAGATGCCCAATCAACTTCCCAGTGACGCCCGCAAAATTGTCGTCATCGGCTGTGGTACATCTTACAATCTGGCCCTGTCGATTGCGTCGGTACTTTGCGAACAAAATTACAGTGCGCAGGCAGTCCCGGCTGGTGAATGGTTGGTACGGCCCCAATGCTATGTGCCACATTCGGCACTAAAATACGTTCAGGTTATCGCCCTATCGCGTAGTGGAACGACCACAGAAACAGTTCAGGCCGCCGCTGCCAGTCAGGCATTAGGCCAACATGTGACTGGTATCACCTGTTATCCGGGTTCAGCAATTTGCGACGTTTCAGATATTGCGATTGAATTTGAAACCCACCCCGACGAAGGCATAGTCATGACAGCATCTGCAAGTTTGATGCTGTTGGCAGGGTTTGCCCTGGCCGGGTTAAAAGTTGACGCTGCTCTTTCGGCGAAAGCAGATAAGATGTTACGGGCCTTTAATGAAATTGCGGTTTCAGATTACGCCGACCGTACCCATTTTGTTTTCCTTGGCGGCGGACCTAACTATGGTATCGCTCTGGAGGGCGCGTTGAAATTACAGGAGATGGCAATCTGTTTCACCCAAGGGTTCCATCCCGGTGAATACCGCCACGGTCCGGTAAGTCTGGTGGATGAACGCACCGCAGCAGTCATTTTGTACCACCCCAAAACAGCCAGGCAAGAAGCAAAACTTGCGCAGGAGCTGCAGGATAAAGGCGCGTTTGTGATCGGTATGGGCGGTCCGGGCGACGCCACCGTGCCAATGTCGGCACCCGGTTCGCTGGTAGCTGCCGAAGTTTTACCGGCTTTGCAAATACTGGGGGAACGCTATGCAGCTGCGCATAATATCGACACGCAAACACCAAGACATCTGACCAAAGTTGTCCTGCTGGAGGACTAGAAATGCAAAAAATAGCCACACCACTAGATGGATTTTTTGCCTTAGCTACCCAGCATAACGATGGTCAGCACATTGGGATGACTTCAATTTGTAGCGCGCACCCGCTAGTAATTCACGCGACGTTTCAAGAAGCAAAAACCCGCAATGCCAGCGTCGTAATTGAGGCCACTTGCAATCAGGTCAATCAGGATGGCGGCTATACCGGCATGACTCCTGACACCTTCATAAACTTTGTACTAAAAATAGCAAAATCAAGCAATTTTAACCCAGCTCGCATTCTATTTGGTGGTGACCATCTTGGCCCCAACCCTTGGCGTTCCTACCCGTCAGATGTTGCTATGGAAAAGGCACTGGTCATGGTATTTGAATATGCCAAAGCTGGCTTTGGAAAAATCCACCTTGATGCCAGCATGTCCTGTCAGGATGATCCCATTCCATTACCTGAAAACATTATAGCAAAGCGTGCTGCACTGTTGGCGCAGGCGGCTGAAGCTGGTGCAAGGGCCGGTGGCCACCCAGCGCCGGGCTATATTATCGGCACCGAAGTTCCTGTTCCGGGTGGCGCAACCCATGCCCTTAGTTCTGTTGAACTGACCCGGCCACAGGATGCTGCCCAAACCATTGAATTGCACCGCTCTGCCTTCGCGGGTCTTGCCTTGGATGACGTTATGGCCCGTGTTGTCGGGATTGTGGTGCAGCCGGGCGTTGAGTTTGGCCATAGTGACGTTATCCGGTTTGACGCCAAAGCGGCCCAAAACCTTAGCCAATGGCGCTTTGGTGAAGATCTGGTGTTTGAAGCCCATTCCACCGATTATCAAACCGCCACAGCGCTGAGTGATCTGGTAAGTGGCGGGTTTGCCATTCTTAAAGTCGGGCCAGGTCTGACATTTGCCCTGCGTGAAGCGCTCTATGCACTGGATAGTATCGCCGCCGTTCTGGACCCGGATTACCAAACCTGCACCCTAGTTCAGTCGATGGAAAAATTAATGCTGTCAAAGCCGGAAAACTGGCAAAGTTACTACAGTAGTGACGCCACAGAAGCCGCCCAGCAAAGACATTTTAGCTATAGTGACAGGATCAGATACTATTGGGGAAAGCCGGCAGCACAAGCAGCAGTGAATCATCTGATGAAAACGTTGGCGGGGCGCAATATCCCTGAAACCTTGATCAGTCAGTTCTTACCGAGCTGTTATAATGACATTGCCCAGAAAGGTGCGTCTGCTCTGGCCCAAGACGTAATTATCGGCCATATTATGACAGCTATTGCACCCTATTCTTTTGCCTGTGAAAGCACTTTTCAGGGCTAACCAGAAAACAAGACGGCAACACTGGCCACAATAAGTAGTGCCATTGTCCGGTTAAACCAGGCCAGCCGTACCGGCGACTTTAACCAATGCGTCAGGGCTGCCCCAAAACCGGCCCATAATATGGTGCTGGTTAGGCCAAGCAGGAAAAACACCAGCGTAATAGTAGGAATGACTGCGCTGGCATTATCGGCAGTTACAAACTGAGAAGTAACCGCGATGATCATCGCCCAGGCCTTGGGGTTCACCCATTGAAACGCCGCTGATTCATAAAGCCGCATCGGTCGCGCTGTACCATTTGCGGCAGATATCCCCCCCGCCGTCGCCAATTTCCAGGCAATCCACAGCATCAATGCTGCACCAAACCAGCGGATCACTTCGCGTAGGGCTTCGCTGCTTTCAAATACCTCCCCCATGAAGAACCCAACACCCAGTATCATCGCTGGAAACCCAAACATGATCCCTGCCATATGCGGTAGCGTTCGGCGAAACCCAAATGTCGCTCCCGAACTGGCAAGCATCACATTATTCGGTCCCGGCGTAAAAAGCGTCGCGAAGGCCAGGGTGATTAGCGACAGTAGAGCATCGGAAGTCATGGTACCTCTTTAGGTCACACAATCTGACCTATCCGCAGCATCTGCCTGCACCAATCTGGGGTCAAGCCAAAAGCTGTGATCGGGTCAATTCGAAATTGGAATGAACCCAGCGATCTTCCAAATCTTTCAGGCGTCGACCCAGTGCTTGGCCCTGAAGCTCTGGCATCAGATCAACTGCAGCCACAGGAAACACCTGTGCTGCGCCCAGGGCAGCTGTTTCTCGAAATCCGCTAGGCGGGGTCTGCGCTAACGTGGCGCTTAACAGCAATTGCCCATCAATCGCCGCCCGGCTACCAAATCGATACCCAGCCGTCATACCATGGATATCTGTCGCCAGGATTTCCCTAAGATTTGAAAGCTGCCCGTATTCATCATTGCTCAGGCGCAATCCTTCCCGAACACCCGTGCCCCCTAATGCCGCCAAACGGCGGATCGGATCAGGGGGATCACCTAAATCCAAATGAACCAAAGGGGCCAGATAACGCGATGTGGCCCCGGGCAATAATTGTGCCAGAACACCCGTGCTTTCCATTGCAGCAACGGCAGGTGCCGGATCAGAGGCAGCAAGTAATTTCTTAATCTCACCGCCAATGCGTTCCTTGGAAAGGCTGACAAGCCCGTCGATGTTATCGGCTATAGCAGCGATAGCACCCCCATCAAGGCCGTCGGCAGCATCGCCATACCAGGCGTGAAACCGAAAGAACCGCAGGCTTCGCAAATAGTCTTCTTTGATCCGCGCGTCCGCGTCATCGATGAAACGTACACGGTGGTGAAGCAAATCATTCATGCCATCCAGAGGGTCAATAACCTTACCCTTAGCATCCGCATAAAGCGCGTTCATGGTAAAATCCCGTCGCCGGGCATCATCGGTTATATTGTCAGCAAAAGCCACCACTGCCCGGCGTCCGTCGGTTTCGATATCTTTTCGAAACGTCGTAATTTCATGCGCGATATCTCCAGACATCACCGTGACAGTACCGTGCTCAATCCCGGTTGGAATTGCTTGCAGATCTGCTTGCTTTGCTAACTCAATCACCCGCTTCGGGTGGGCATCAGTTGCGATATCGACATCTGAAACCGACACCTTCAACAGCGCATTGCGCACACAGCCGCCGACGAAATAAACCTGATTCCCGGCCCCAGACAACAGCGCCATAACCCGCTGTGTTGCCGGGTTGGTTATCCAATCACCCGTGATCCGGGTCATGTCGCCAACCTTTGCGCCAGCGCGTGCAATATCCGTGCGGTAGCTCCCCAGATATAATAGGGGCCATAGGGCACCGTTTGGTAATACCGTTGTGATCCCTGCCAATGGCGCGATCTCACCTGAAACCGGGCCAATTCAGTGACATGGGCCAGCGGAACGGAGAACACCTCGGCAACTTCGCCCGGTTCTGGTTTGGGATCAAAGGTGCGCTTGATTATACCAACAACCGGGGTCACGTTAAAACCGGTAACAGTCTCATGCAAAGGCAAGGTTCCCAGAACTTCGACATTGTTTTGCATCAACCCGATCTCTTCCCAAGCTTCGCGCAGGGCCGCCTTAACGGGACCATTGTCAGCAGTCTCTACCTTGCCACCGGCAAAGGCAATCTGCCCAGGGTGATGTACCAGTGAAGCCGCGCGTTTTGTCAACAAAACCTGCAAACCTTCATCGGACGTCAAAAGCGCCACCAACACCGCCGCCGGGCGTAGTTTACGGTTTTTCGGCAACACAACATCCGGGTTCAGATCATAATCTGACGTAGGCAGCGCCGGTTTTTGCAGGGCCTGCCTAATCTCGTTAATTTCTTTAGCCAGTGCCATCACTGGCACCCTTGCCTTCAAACCCCAATGTGCCGGGCTCAAATTCGTAATGCGCGCCACAAAACTGACAATCGGCAGTCACCATTCCTTCATCCGTTGTCATATAAGCGATGTCTTTGGCTGAATAAATCGACAGGCTGGTTTTGACTCGTTCAGGCGAACAGGTGCAGCCAAATGCAACGGATTGCGGATCAAACACTCGCGGACCTTCCTGATGAAACAACCGCACCAGCAGCTCTGTAGGTTGAACAACAGGACCAATTAGTTCTAGGTCTTCCACACTATCCAGCAGATGATTCACCCGATTCCAGCGATCGTCTTCATCGACAGAAAGCGTCGGATTTTCGGACCCGGATTCTACTGCCTGGGGGGAAGCCTTGGGCATATGCTGCAACATAACACCACCACCACGCCATTGCTCGGTCATTCCCGGAAGTTGGGATCTACCAAAGGACAATTTAAACCGCGTAGGAATTTGCTCAGATTGGGCAAAGTATGTTTCTGCGCAAGCCGCCAGTGATCCGCCCTCAAGCGGGGTAATGCCCTGATAAGGTTTCATACCATCGCCCTGATCCATCAAAATTGCAAAAAAACCCTGTCCAACCAATTCAAAAGGCTGCTTTTTTGGGTCAAGCCGATCAGCATCGTAGCTGGCATAGGCACGAATTCTTGCGGGCTCTCCTTCGGATTTTGGGCCATAGTAGTCGGTAGCAATCAATCGGGCAGGCCCGTCACCTCGAATTTGCAGCGACAGTTTCCAACGCAGTTTAATTGTCTGACCAATCAGCGCCGTCAGCAACACAGCCTCTGCCACCAATAGTGAAATCTGCTCGGGGTAATTGTGCTGGGACAAGACAGCGGTAAACACGCCATCCAAGCTTGCCACCCGGCCCCGTGTATCTGCATTATCAAGTTGAAAGGGCAGGACGGTATCGTCCCACGCTATCTGGGCTATCGACATGGGGTTTCCTTAAACGGTGGCACTTGGCATACCGCGTCTGATATAGTCGCGCAACCAAGAGGTATGGGTGCAATTGTGATCAGGCGATATGGCAAAGCTGTTCAAAACCAGCGTTATGTTTTGCGCCCGGGGGCCTACGCAATACTGCCACGCGGGACTGAGGTATTGCTAACCCACCAAGCCGCGCCGTTCTGGGAATATCAGCTGCCCGGGGGCGGTATAGATCCGGGCGAATCCCCAATTTCCGCACTGCATCGCGAAGTGTTCGAAGAAACCGGTTGGAGCATTGCGGCCCCCCGCCGCATCGGTGCATTTCGCCGTTTCACTTACATGCCGGAATACGAAATTTGGGCTGAAAAATTGTGCCATGTATTTGTTGCACATCCGGTGCGCGCCCATGGTCCACCCCGGGAAATCGGACACACAGCAGTCTGGGCATCCGCAAGTGTGGTGGCCAAAATTCTGCATGATGATGGCGGTCGTGAATTTTTTCTGAAAAGTCAGGTTTTGCGTAAAATATTACCTAAGATACCCCATCATACTCCAGCAAAACAGCTGAAATATCGTCAGGGAAAGGCTGGCCGTCCGCAAATTTAGTCAAATCCCTGATCAATGTTTCAAAGAAGGAATTCCCGCGCAGCCTGGCATTTCGGCGCAGAATTTTTGTCAAACCAGTTTCGTCTAATAATTTTCCATGTTTGTCCGGACATTCTGAAATTCCGTCCGAAGCAAGCAGTAACCTGTCCCCTTGGGTCAGTTGAATTTCAAAATCTGACCAGGTCGCGTCATCAATCAATCCCACCGGAAAGCCGCCGCTACCGCAATTCTCAATATCTCCACCACTGCGTTGAATCATCAGGCTGGGGTGGCCACATTGGGCAAATCGCCCGCGCCCGGTTTCTAGGTGGATATGTCCCAGCATCATTGTAAAATACAGTTCGGTCTCCATTTCTTCCATGATCAACTGGTTTATTAGGTTAGCCGCTTTTGCAGGCGAACGCGCTGTAATCTGGCCGTCATTTGCGCGACAAATCGCTAGGTTCTGATCGTTGGACTTGCCCGAAAGGTATCCCGCCAATCGCGCGGTCATCAAAGCAGACGCCACCCCGTGCCCTGAAACATCAATTGAATACAAACCGATCTCTTTTTCTGAGATCGGAAAAACCCCGACCAAATCACCACCAACATGTCCGCAAGGTTGCAAAAGCAGTGAAACCTGGGCGGTACCAAAATCGTGAAATTTTTCGCGTACCAGTGATTGCTGCAATGCCCGTGCCTCTAATAGGTCTTGTTCCAACGAATTATAAAGGACGCTAATTTTTGCAAGCGTATCGCTAACCAAACGGTTCTTTTCAGTTAGTTCACGTTCTACATTTAGTATCCGTTCGGCGGCTTTAATACGTGCCTGCAATTCTAGCGCCGCTACTGGTTTTGTAAGGAAGTCATCCGCGCCAACATCCAGCCCATGCGCCACTTCGCCTTTTTCAGATTTTGAGGTCAGCAAAATGAAATACCCGTAATGATCGCGATCCATTTCCCGAAATGCTTTGCAAAAATCCAGCCCATTCATGCCCGGCATCATCCAGTCACTAATTACAAGGTCGATGTCCTGGGATTGGCAAATCACCAACCCTTCCTTGCCTGACGCTGCTTCCAGAACCTCAAAGCCCCAACGCGACAAATACGCCGAAAGAATTCGGCGCTGGGACCGGCTGTCATCCACAACCAGAACCCGTTTAATTGTCCCCTCAAATTGCGCCACAGAATTAACTGTTCCAAATTGTGCCGTCACTGTTTGGTCCCCCTAAAATCCCCATGGATCAATCCTGCATCAACGGGGTTCACAGGGTATTAATCCTAAAATTACACCTATTATTCCTTGGGTGATTACCAGCGGTTAACAGGTACGCCCTAATGTCCCCTGTGTGGGGGCGCAGACTAATTGAAAGCATGCGCATGATTTGTTGGGACCGGGTAAATGGACTTCGCGATGACGTTGGTCAGGAAGATTTTGACGAAGTCGTAGAAATTTTTTTGGAAGAAATGGACGAAGTAATGGATAGGCTGCGGGCCTTTCCCAATCCTTTAACCTATGAAGCAGAACTACATTTTTTAAAAGGCAGCGCTTTAAATCTAGGCTTTGCCGCGTTGAGCAACATTTGCATGCAAAGCGAAAAACTTGCCGATGAATCCACTTGGGCAAGTATTGATTTGTCCGGCGTTATTGTAATCTATGAAAAATCCAAGATCGAATTTAACAGCGGTCAGCAAAAAGTTGAACATGCGGCCTAACTAAACAACAAATTCAGCCAGCGTTTCATCATTTGTAATATCGCGATAAACCACACCGGCTTTGTCAAATTCATTCAACAGCGCTAAAAAATTATCCGGTTGGCTGGTCTCTATACCGATAAGCACTGACCCAAAATTTCGGGCAGATTTCTTCAGGTACTCAAACCGCGAAATATTGTCATCTGGGCCCAGCAGTTCAAGAAACTCTTTTAACATTCCAGGGCGTTGAGGCATGCGCAAAATGAAATATTTTTTCACACCAGCATACCGCTGGGCCCGCTCTTTAACTTCCGGCAACCGTTCAAAATCAAAGTTACCTCCAGAGGTAACGCAGACCACAGTCTTGCCCTGAATCTCTTCTTTCAGGTCCGTAAGTGCGTCTATTGACAGCGCTCCGGCAGGTTCCAAAACAATGCCCTCAATATTCAGCATTTCCAACATTGTTGTACAAATTCTATCTTCCGGACATGTCAAAACACGCTTTGGCGAAACGGATTTTAAAACCGAAAACGGCGCTACCCCAATAGTAGCGACCGCCGCGCCATCAACAAAAGAATTAACCCGATCCAGCTTTACCGGCTTTCCGGCCTGTAACGCCGCCCCAAGGCTTGCACCGCCCGCCGGTTCAACAAAACGTATTTCTGTGTTTGGGGCAGCTTCCGTCAAGGTGGCCAAAACAGCCGCTGACAATCCCCCACCACCAACCGGTAAAATCACCATATCTGGGGCTTTTGATAGTTGCGCCAGAATTTCTATCGCAACAGACGCCTGTCCCTCAATGACATCGTGATCATCAAACGGGGACAAAAAATGCGCGTTCTTTTCAGAGCAGTATTTTTGCGCAGCCCCCAGCGTGTCATCAAAATAGTCACCCGTTAGTCTTATCTCGATGTGGTCACCGCCAAATATTCTTGTCTTTTCAATTTTCTGCTGCGGTGTGGTTACGGGCATAAAGATGACGCCATGCACACCAAAATGCCGGCAAACATAGGCAACACCCTGTGCGTGGTTCCCGGCACTGGCACAAACAAAGGCATTTTGCGCCGGATTCGCAGCCAAAACCTTACGGATTGCGTTGAACGCTCCTCTGATCTTATAGGAACGAACAGGGGTCAAATCCTCACGTTTCAGCCACAATTCGGCCCCAAAACGCTTTGAAAGGTGGTCATTTCGCTGCATAGGCGTCGGCTCAAATAGCGCGGCCATAGCTGCTTGTGCTGTTGTAGCGTTGTTATAAAATTGGCTCATTCGCACGGTTTGGCCCGAATTTACCCGAAACTCAAGTTTAACAATGTTGCAGGAATGCCCCACCTCTGAATTGCCGCATTTCCGCTTAGAAGCTGCCTGCATTCGACAGGAAACTTTACCTTGCGAAATACGCATGAGGGAAAACAATGACTGTGCGGTTCAAAATGGGAAATTCTGCGGCTGCCATGCCAGTATTGCGTATGGCTGCGATAGCTCTGACCAGCATGACTTTGGCTGCCAATGTAGCCAATGCGCAGGCCGAGCAGATGGCAAAGCCGCAACTGGAAATCGTACAAAATCAGAACGAATTTCGCTCGGCGATCAACAAGTTTTTGTATAACTTTAACAAAATTTCTATTGGAGGTGGGCGGACTTTTTCTCGCCCGCGTCTGGTAACAAAATCCTACAGCCCGGTTCCCGAAAAAGGGTTGGGAGATCTGTCTATCAGTTCTTCAAATTTCTCACTTCCGTTATCTGATCTTCAAACCGAAGTTGCCGGTTCCCCAGAACGGGACAACGACGACGTCTTCAATTTCAATACTAGCCAGCCTGCCGAACCTCTGGAACAACAGCCTGATCTGCCAGTAGCTTTGGTTGAAGCAATTGAAACGCCTGCGAAAGATAGCGACATCAGCAAAGCATCGCTGGATTTCTAAGCTCTGGTTAGTCCAATCCTAGCTCTATCCAGCACATGGGCAGCTTGGCGTTTCGCAACCCTTGCCGAAATTTCCAAAACCCAATAGACCCGGCGCAAAATTGCTGCACGGGAATAATTTTATGTCATCGCCTAAAAAAGTCGTCCTTGCCTATTCCGGCGGGTTGGATACATCAATCATCCTGAAATGGTTGCAGATCGAATATGGGTGCGAAGTCGTCACCTTTACCGCCGATCTGGGCCAGGGCGAAGAACTGGAACCAGCCCGCGCCAAGGCCGAGCTGTTGGGAATAAAGCCGGAAAATATCCATATCGAAGATGTGCGCGAAGAATTCGTGCGCGATTTTGTGTTCCCGATGTTTCGCGCCAATGCCCTGTATGAGGGTCTGTATTTGCTGGGCACTTCAATTGCCCGGCCGCTTATTTCCAAGCGCTTGGTGGAAATTGCCGCTGAATGCGGGGCCGACGCTGTAGCCCACGGTGCGACCGGTAAAGGCAATGATCAGGTGCGGTTTGAACTCGCCGCCTATGCGCTGAACCCCGATATCAAAGTCATCGCGCCCTGGCGGGAATGGGATCTGTCCAGCCGGACGAAACTGATTGATTTCGCCGAACAACACCAAATACCGATTGCCACAGACAAACGCGGTGAGGCGCCGTTTTCGGTGGACGCCAACCTGTTGCACACATCAAGCGAAGGCAAAGTGCTGGAAGATCCGGCCGTTGAGGCACCGGATTACGTTTACCAGCGTACCGTCGCCCCGGAAGATGCGCCAAATACGCCTGAGTTCATCAAAGTTGGTTTTGAAAAAGGCGACGCGGTATCGCTGAACGGTAAGCCATTGTCCCCGGCTGAAATGCTAACGACTCTGAATAAGCTGGGCGGCAAACACGGCTGCGGCCGGCTTGATCTGGTCGAAGGTCGCTTTGTCGGTATGAAGTCCCGCGGAATTTATGAAACCCCGGGCGGTACGTTGCTCCTAGAGGCACACCGCGCCATCGAAAGCATCACCCTTGATCGTGGTGCCGCGCATCTGAAAGATGAAATCATGCCAAAATACGCCGAGCTGATCTATAATGGTTTTTGGTATTCGCCGGAGCGAGAGATGCTTCAGGCCTTAATAGACACTTCTCAAACCCATGTGACCGGCACCGTTCGCCTGAAACTGTACAAAGGATCGGCGCGCACTGTGGGCCGCTGGTCGAATCATTCACTGTATTCCGAAGAGCATGTAACCTTTGAAGACGATGCGGGTGCTTATGATCAGAAAGATGCTGCCGGATTCATTCAGCTGAACGCATTGCGCCTGAAACTACTGGCAGCACGGGATCGGCGGGTTAAATAATGCTTGAGTTACGTAAAATCGTGAAGCCTGACTTGCGCACTTATTTTGCCCTTAAGGTTTTGCCAGAGCAGAACGACCTAGTCTCGCCCAACGAAATCACGTTGGCGCAGGCAGCCTATGAAACCGGTTCTTACGTCTGGGGTCTGTGGGAGGGCGACACTGCGGTGGGCATGATAGCGATGATTCACCCTAGGGAATCGGATGATCTGGACGAGGGCGACGACCCGGATGCAGCATATGTCTGGCGACTGATGGTCGGAGCCGAGCATCAAGGCAAGGGGTTCGGCAAACAGGCATTGCTGGCAGCCATAAATCAGGCCGCTAATTGGGGCCTGCCACGGATATGCCTGACGGTTGCAGATGAAGCGCACAGTGCAATTGAGTTTTATGAAAACCTGGGCTTCGTGAAAACCGGTCGTGTCGTCGACACTGAGATTGAATTGATCCGCGACATTTGAATTTTGGCCAAAACACGCGACATTGACCCGACCAGTTCACTAAAATTATTGTCCGATAGAAATCCGACCAAAGTCTGACGTTTGTCTGAAAAGCTAATTGCGGTTGTTTTCCTCGGCTACCTCCGATTACCAATTCCTTAGTTCATCACAGGTTCGCCCGCATCTTTTCATAATACGGCATAGCCAGATCCACCAGTTTCGCGTCCTTGCCCGCCAATATGGGTAACGCTTTTTCTGGCCCGGCAAACCCGGTGCTTTGATGCACTGCCGGATACCAATGGGGCGCCCAGGCCCCGTCGGATCGGTGCCCGCCTTTGGGCCATGACAGCATTGCCGGATCAAACTGCAATCCGATGGTTTCACACAGTTTCATCAATGATCCTTCTGGATCATCGCGCACCGCTGCGCTGTCCAATACCACGCCACCGACCCGTTCAAAAACCTCTACCTGTTGGCGAAAACCAATGTCTTCGAGTGTTGGCGATTCTCGTTTGGCCGCATAGCTGGCAACCACCCGCGCAGGGTGCCGGATCAGGTGAATATTAACGCATTCTTCGGTCCATTTGATTGGAAAGTCTGGCAACATATGGTGCGGCATGTGTTTCATATAAAAGTGTTTTTTAGTCTCAGGTATCACCCCGAAACACCGCGCCGCCACAGCCTTGGGATCAGGTTCACCTGCCGAGATAATCGCTTCCCGCATCGGATGGTCCAGCCCGGTCGCATTCAAATACGCCCCATAAAACGGCTCATCCCAAACTGCAAAATCGTCCCGCGCCGCGAAGGCATACATCATGGCCGTTGACAGGTTTCGTGGCCCTGACCACATGGCAATTCGCATCATGATACCTCTTCTTCAATTGATGTTTCTCCCGGACAGGACAAATTGTTTCAATCAATGGTCAATTTGTAAACTGTCCTCACCCCTGCGTGAAACCAAATAATTTATGTTGCGTTTCTTCGGCACAAGCGCATTTTGCAGACAAAGGAGAGTGTTATGAAAAGTATCATATTGACAGTGGCCATTATATTTGGGGTTTTCGCCCAATCACACATGGCGAACGCTGCAAAGCTGGAAACTGCTGTTGTAGCCGGCGGATGTTTCTGGTGTGTCGAATCCGATTTTGAATCAGTTGCTGGGGTTTCCAAAGTCGTTAGCGGCTATACCGGTGGCACGACAGCAAACCCAACCTACAAAAAGGTTACCAAAGGCGGCACTGGCCACTATGAAGCAGTGCAAATAACCTATGACCCGGATCGGGTATCCTATGATCAGCTTTTAAACATGTTCTTGCGTTCAGTCGATCCAACTGATGCCGGCGGACAGTTTTGTGACCGGGGTAATTCTTACCGCACAGCTATATTTACCAATGGCGCGGGTGAAGCAGCTGCTGCCAACGCAGCTATTGCCCAGGCTCAATCGGATCTGGGGCAAACTATTGTCACCCCGGTGCTTGCGGCTTCGCGCTTTTATCCTGCCGAATCCTACCACCAGAATTACTACAAAGGTAAGAAAATAGTGGTCACCCGACGCGGTCCAAAGTCCCAGGCTGCAGCATACAAATTTTACCGAGAAGCCTGCGGTCGTGATCAGCGGGTAAGGTCACTTTGGGGCAATGCAGCACCCTTTGTCAGCCACTAAACCCGACTTTCAGATCTATTAACCGCCGCTTAGCCATTCTTGGTTTTGCGGCGGTTATAGTTAGGCGGATTGCCCAAACTTGCAGCCGGCAATAACTGCCATATTCAAAATATCATTTACCGTTGAACCCGTCGAACATATTTGAATTGGCTTATCAATGCCTGTCAAAATCGGCCCAATCACTGTCGCCCCGGCCATCTCTTGTAACAGCTTAACTGAAATAGAGGCAGAATGACGCGCCGGAACAACCAACACATTCGCCGGACCAGTTAACCTGCAAAACGGATACTGGGCCATTGCTTCCGGGTTTAGGGCGACATCCACTGTCATTTCACCATCGTATTCATAATCAACACCGCGCCCATCCAATACTTCTGAAGCTTGCAACATTTTGGTAGCGCGCTCGCTAACCGGATAGCCAAAGGTTGAAAAACTAAGGAACGCAACCCGGGGTTCAATTCCCATGCCTCTTGCTACTGCCACGGCGCGCTCGGATATGTCTGCCAAATCCTCTTCGCTTGGCCATTCGTGAACCAATGTGTCGGCGATAAATATAATCCGGCCTTTGTGGATCACCGCTGTAACCCCAACCGCGCCGTCTTTGGCGCTTGCATCAAATACCTTGTTGATCAGATCCAACACATGGGCAGATTTACGGGTCGCACCTGTCACCAGTGCGTCCCCATGGCCGTGGGCCAGCATCAGCGCCGAAAACACGTGCCGGTCCCTAGCTGCCAGCCGGTGGATATCCTGTGTATCAAACCCTTGACGTTGTAGCCGCTGGTACAGGAAATCTTTGTAAGCCTCTAGATGTTCGGTATTGGCAGCATTGACGATCTCAAGTTCACTGTAGGCATCTTCCATGCCTTCTGATTTCAGTTTCTTTTTGATATCAGCCTCGCGGCCCACAACAACGGCTTGGCCAAAGCCATTGCGTTGATAGGCAATCGCGGCTTTCAACACCCGTGCGTCATCGCCTTCGGCAAAAATGGTTCGGGTCTGGGCAGCGCGGGCCCGAGTGTTCAGCCCCTGCAAAATGGACGCCGTAGGATCCATCAACGCCTGCAGGTTTAGTCGATACCCATCCATATCAATGATCGGGCGACGGGCGACGCCAGTATCCATGCCCGCCATGGCAACCGCCGGGGGAATACGGTGGATCAGTCGGGGATCAAATGGTGTGGGGATGATGTAATCACGCCCGAATGTCAGCTTGCGACCATAGGCCAGTGCCACCTCATCCGGTACCGGTTCACGGGCCAGTTCGGCAAGTGCATTGGCGCAGGCGATTTTCATTTCGTCATTGATGGCGCGGGCATGGATGTCCAGCGAGCCGCGAAACAGATAGGGAAAGCCCAGCACGTTATTGACCTGATTGGGGTAATCCGAACGTCCGGTGGCAACGATGGCATCATCGCGCACCTCATGGGCGTCTTCCGGGGTAATTTCCGGGTCTGGGTTTGCCATTGCGAAAATCACCGGGTTTGGCGCCATGCTTTTGACCATCGCCTGCGTTACAGCGCCCTTGGCAGACACGCCCAAAAACACATCGGCACCGTCCATTGCTTCATCCAATGTGCGGGCTTTTGTATTTGCGGCATGGGCCGATTTCCACTGGTTCATACCTTCGGTACGGCCCTGATAGATCACACCTTTAGTGTCGCACATGATGCAATTATCGTGCTT
Organism: Paracoccaceae bacterium; assembly: GCA_965224795.1. Taxonomy (GTDB): domain Bacteria; phylum Pseudomonadota; class Alphaproteobacteria; order Rhodobacterales; family Rhodobacteraceae; genus NVTR01. Next base: position 1,671,924 of record CBDDAE010000001.1, read on the forward strand.
GGCACCCATGGTTTTGATCAACTCAAGGCAAGCAATACCTGCCGCCCCAGCCCCATTTACCACGATGCGGCAATCTTCGATTTTTTTACCTGAAATATGCAGCGCATTGATCAGCCCGGCCAGACAGATCACCGCCGTTCCATGCTGATCATCGTGAAACACAGGGATGTCCATCGTTTCCTTAAGCTGCTGCTCAATGATGAAACACTCCGGGGCTTTTATGTCTTCAAGATTGATGCCGCCAAAGCTGGGGCCCATCAGTTTGACCGCGTTGATGATCGCTTCCGGGTCTTCTGTGTCCAGCTCAATATCAATAGAATTCACATCGGCAAAGCGTTTGAACAAAACCGCCTTGCCTTCCATCACCGGCTTGGACGCCAACGCGCCCAGATTGCCAAGGCCCAACACTGCTGTGCCATTGGAAATCACCGCAACCAGATTACCCTTATTGGTATAATCATAGGCGCATTCGGGATTGGCAGCGATTTCTTCACAGGGCACTGCAACACCGGGGCTATAGGCCAGCGACAGGTCGCGTTGGGTTGCCATTGGGACAGACGCAGTGACGTCAAATTTGCCGGGGCGTGGTTCCAAATGAAAGGCCAGGGCTTCTTCGCGGGTAACTTTAATTCTGGTCATTGGGCATTGATCCTGCTGAGTGTGTCCCAACACATAGACGCCAGTGCGCCCATGCTCAACAATTTCCCGATATTGCGTCTTTCCGCCGCCACGGGCTGTTAGTATGGTGTTCCAAACAAACATCTGGGGGATGTTTTGAACGTTGCCAATGCAGCCATAACACCAATGATGGTGCAGTTCCTTGAGATCAAGGAATCCTACCCTGATGCGATCCTGTTTTATCGCATGGGTGATTTTTATGAGATGTTCTTTGATGATGCGGTTGCCGCGGCCCAAGCGCTGGATATTGCCCTGACCAAACGCGGTAAGCATCTGGGCAATGATATTCCGATGTGCGGCGTTCCGTTTCATGCAGCCGAAGGTTATTTGCTGACCCTGATCCGCAAGGGGTTTCGGGTGGCCGTTTGCGAGCAGATGGAAAATCCGGCAGAGGCGAAAAAACGTGGCGCAAAATCGGTTGTGAAACGTGCCGTGGTGCGCTTGGTGACGCCCGGCACATTAACCGAAGATTCCCTACTGGAAGCCCGGCGAAATAACTTTCTGGCAGCCTTTGCCGAAGTGCGGGATGACGCCGCGCTGGCCTGGGTGGATATCTCTACCGGTGAGCTGCGCGTTGCGCCCTGCCCGGTTGTGCGGCTGGCCCCGGAACTGGCACGACTTGCGTCCAGCGAAGTGATCGTATCCGACAATATTTCCGACGAAATCACGGCGTTAGTGACTGATTCAGGCGCATCTATGACGCCTATCGCGCGTGCCAGCTTTGACAGTACCGCTGCCAATAAGCGCCTGACCAGCCTGTTCAAGGTGACGTCTTTGGATGGGTTTGGACAGTTTGGACGGGCTGAAATTGCCGCGTTGGGGGCCATTGTCGACTATCTGGACATCACCCAAAAGGGCAAACTACCACTGCTGCGTCCACCGGTGCAGGAACGCAGCGATGGCGTGATGCAGATTGATGCCGCAACCCGCCGGAACCTGGAGCTGACACGCAACCTGTCTGGTGGGCGTGATGCAACGTTGCTATCAGTGATTGACCGTACACTGACCGCCGGTGGCGGCCGTTTGCTGGAACGGCGACTGTCCAGCCCTTCGCGCGATATTGCAGGCATTCAGGCCCGGCTTGATGGTGTTGGGTTCATGATTGAAAACGCCCGCCTGTGCGATGGTATCCGTGAAGAACTGCGAAAAGCACCTGATATGGACCGGGCACTGTCTCGCCTTGGGCTGGAACGGGGTGGGCCGCGTGATGTTGGCGCGATCCGCGCCGGGCTTAAACAAGCGCTGGCTATTTCCGGGCAACTTGGTGGTCAAAAACCCCCGGATATTATTTCCAAGGCTGCCACGCTGATGATTGGTCATGACAGTATCATCAAATTGCTTGAGGATTCTTTTGTTACTGATCCACCGCTGTTAACCCGTGACGGCGGGTTTATCGCGCCGGGGTATGATGCTGATTTGGATGGAGCCCGCACCCTGCGCGATGAGGGTCGCAGCGTGATTGCCCGATTGCAGGCCGACTACGCAAACCACACCGGTATTTCGACGTTGAAGATCAAACATAACAATGTGCTGGGCTATTTCATCGAAGTGACGGCAACCCACGCCAAAGCGATGCTGTCTGCCCCGCTGTCAGAAAGCTATATCCACCGACAGACAACGGCCAATGCGGTGCGGTTTACCACCGTTGATCTGTCAGAGATGGAAACCAAAATTCTGAATGCCGGGAATCGGGCTTTGGAGATTGAAAAGCGGCTCTATTCCATGATTATTGCCGATATTTTGACCGTTGGCGCCAAGATTAACGGAGCAGCAAGGGCGCTGTCCGAGATAGATTTGGCGGCCGGAATGGCGACGCTGACAACTGGGGGTGACTGGTGTCGCCCGGTTGTAGACAGTAGCCGGGCATTTCTGGTGAAAAACGGGCGGCACCCTGTGGTGGAAGCCGCGTTGAGCGCCCAGAGCGGCACGCCTTTCATCGCAAATACCTGTGATCTTGCCGACGGTTCTGATGGTGCAGATATTTGGTTGCTGACGGGCCCAAACATGGCCGGGAAATCCACTTTTCTGCGCCAGAACGCCCTGATTGCCCTGCTGGCCCAAATGGGCAGCTATGTCCCGGCCGCGTCGGCCCATATTGGGCTGGTATCGCAATTATTTTCCCGGGTGGGAGCAAGCGATGATCTGGCGCGCGGGCGGTCCACGTTCATGGTGGAAATGGTGGAAACCGCGGCGATCCTAAATCAGGCAGATGACCGGGCGCTGGTTATTCTGGATGAAATTGGCCGTGGCACAGCCACCTATGACGGGCTGTCAATTGCCTGGGCAACGCTGGAACATTTACATGATGTGAACCAGTGCCGGGCGCTGTTTGCCACCCATTACCATGAAATGACATCGCTGGCGGATAAACTGGCAGGTGTGGAAAACGCCACCGTGACCGTCAAAGAATGGGAGGGTGAGGTTATTTTCCTGCACGAAGTGCGGCGCGGTGCGGCAGATCGGTCTTATGGGGTGCAAGTGGCGCGACTGGCCGGGCTGCCAGAGGTGGTGGTTGAGCGGGCCCGCGTGGTTTTAGACGCCTTGGAAAAGGGCGAGCGTGAAGGCGGCAATGCAAAGGAAACGCTGGTGGATGATCTACCGCTGTTTTCCGCAACCCCCAGACCGGCGGTGCATATACGGGGGTCATCGGCGGTGGATGAAAAACTGGCCGATATATTACCGGATGAGTTAACGCCAAAAGCTGCGTTAAGCCTGATTTACGAGCTTAAGAAACTTTCGGGGTCGAGCTAACACCTACTTGCGCCGGGCGCAGCAGGCGATCATGCAACATGAAACCTTCGGCCATCACCTGAATGATATCACCGGATTTAGTGTCGGGCAGCGCAGCTTCAAACATTGCCTGGTGGTTTTGCGGATCAAACCGATCGCCGATCTCAGGCTTGATCACATCAATCCCGTGTTTTTTGAAAACACTCAGAACTTCGCGCATGGTGAGTTCTACGCCCTCAATCAGCGCTTTAGACACGTCTTTCTGTTCTTCTGTAACCGTTTCCAATGCACGTGTCAGATTGTCATAGACCGGCAGAATATCGCGGGCGAGTTTTGAGCCGCCATACTGTTCGGCTTCTCTGCGATCCCGTTCACCACGCTTGCGTGAATTTTCGGCATCAGCCAGCGTCCGCATAAAGCGGTCACGCATGTCGTCGCGTTCTGCGCGCACTGTTTCCAACTCATCGGCTTCACCTTCTTCGGCAAAAACATCAGACTCTTCCGCAAAACCTTCACCCAAAGAAACCTCCGGAGAGCTTTCAAGCTCTTCCAAAAATTCATCTACGCTGTCTTTTTTGGCTTTAGCCATGTTCTTTATCCTTTAGTCCCGGTCCGACAGCAATCTGCCCACCAGCTGTGCGGTATAATCAACGATGGGCACAATACGCCCGTAATTCAGACGTGTCGGACCAATGACGCCGACCGCGCCAATAATTTTCCGATCAGAGTTCATATAGGGAGACACGACCAAAGAGCTACCCGAAAGTGAAAAAAGTTTGTTCTCAGAACCAATAAAAATGCGCACACCTTCGCCTTCTTCGGTCAAATCAAGGAATTCGGCGATATCGCGCTTGCGTTCAAGGTCATCAAACAAGCTTCGCATGCGATCCAGATCGCCTTCTTCACCTTCTGCCTCAACCAGATTTGCACGGCCTCGTACAATCAGCCGTTCAAAGGAATCACTGTCGTCATCCCAAAGCGCCAACCCGTCTTCCACCAAATCGCGCGCCAACACATCCAATTCTTGCCGACGCGCATTAATTTGTTGTTTGATGGCGTATTGCAGCTCAGCAATGGTTTTACCCTCTGCCAGAGCATTCAAAAAATTCGCGGCTTCGCGCATAGAGGACGGGGTTTGCCCCGGTGATGGGCAAAACACCCTGTTTTCAACGTGCCCGTCGGCTTTAACCAAAACAACCAACGCTCGGTCTGGTGCCAAGCTGACAAATTCTATGTGCTTGATCGGCGCATCGTGTTTCGGTGCAAGCACCAGACTAGCGCCTTTTGTCAGACCAGACAGAACTGAACCGATCCGATCAAACATCGCCCCAGCGTCGCGCTCATTACTGCCAAGTGTGGCGTCAATTTTTTGCTGATCCTCGGTGTCCAGCGTGCGGGTTTCCAACAACCCGTCCACAAACATCCGCAACCCCTGTTGCGTTGGAATACGTCCGGCAGAAATATGGGGCGAATCCAGCAGGCCCAGATGTTCAAGATCCTGCATGACATTACGGATAGTTGCGGCACTTACGTTTTCATCCAGACTGCGGGTCAGAGTGCGCGAACCTACAGGTTCACCGGTTTCCAGATAGCTTTCGACGATACAGCGAAACACCTCGCGGCTGCGCGCGTTCATTTCGTCAAACAGTATTGATCCGTTCGTCATTGGTGACCAATCCTAAACCGTTCGCCATTTACCGGGAATGTGGGGGCGGCGTCAATCGGGGTTGCACCAATTGCCCCAGCACAGGTATGTGGGCATACCCAAAGATTAAAAAGGATTGACCATGCGCCCCTCTGGCAGAGAACTGAATGAAATGCGGCCAATTTCAATAGAGGTTGGCGTGACCAAACATGCCGAAGGTTCTTGCATGATCAAGGTCGGTGATACCCATGTTCTGTGCACCGCTTCGCTGGAAGCGCGGGTGCCGCCGTTTTTGAAAAACACAGGCCTTGGTTGGGTAACAGCAGAATACGGCATGCTACCCCGTTCCACAGGTTCACGCATGCGCCGCGAAGCAACGGCGGGTAAGCAGGGTGGTAGAACTGTTGAAATCCAACGCTTGATTGGTCGATCATTGCGCGCGGGAATTGATCGGGTTGCCCTGGGTGAGCGGCAGATCACCGTAGATTGTGATGTTATTCAGGCCGATGGTGGTACGCGCTGTGCAGCCATTACCGGCGGTTGGGTGGCGCTGCGTCTGGCGGTAAATAAGCTGATTAAAGCCGGTGATGTGACCAGTGATCCGTTGATTGACAATGTTGCCGCCGTCAGTTGCGGCATTTATGCTGGGCAACCGGTGCTTGATTTGGATTACCCCGAAGATAGCGAAGCCGGGGTAGACGGCAACTTTGTTTTGTTGGCCAGTGGTCAAATGATCGAGGTGCAAATGTCTGCCGAGGGGTCCACCTATTCGCGCGATCAAATGGGTGAGCTTCTTGATCTTGCGGAAAATGGTATCGCCGAATTGGTCGCCGCACAAAACATCGCTACCGCCTGATCATGCGAAAGTTTTCGGGCAGCACGCTTGTCATCGCATCCCACAACAAAGGCAAACTGCGAGAGATAGCCAAACTGATCCTACCCTTTGGTGTACTGCCTTTATCTGCCAGTAAATTCGGGCTGGAAGAACCGGAAGAAACCGAAGACAACTTTGCCGGTAACGCCCGGATCAAGGCGCATTTTGCCGCGAACGAAACCGGGATGCCTGCCCTGTCTGATGACAGTGGCATTATGGTTGATGCACTGGATGGGGCGCCGGGGGTTTATACAGCAGACTGGGCCGAAACCCCCGATGGGAGGGATTTTCCCATGGCCATGACCAAAGTCTGGGATTTACTTGAAGAAAAATCCGCGCCCGAACCCCGCTTGGCGCAATTTTGCTGCACCCTGTGTCTGGCCTGGCCCGACGGTCATGATGAAATATTTGAAGGCGCAGTAAAAGGGCGTCTAGTATGGCCCATGCGCGGCGATCTGGGTTTCGGCTTTGATCCAATATTCCAACCGCTAGGCTATGACATCACTTTTGGTGAAATGGACCCGGCAAAAAAGCACTGCATAAGCCACCGTGCCGATGCCTTTGACAAGCTTGTGGCAGGTTGCTTTGCCTGAAGATTGGCGCGCTGGTGGTTTCGGCCTGTATATCCATTGGCCATTTTGCAAAGCCAAATGCCCCTATTGCGATTTCAATTCCCATATATCGGTAAATATTGATCAAAACCGCTGGAATAGAGCCTATTTATCGGAAATTCAGCGTACCGGTAACGAAACCCAAGGCCGGATACTGGACACGGTTTATTTTGGTGGCGGCACCCCCAGTTTAATGTCGCCAGAGCTGGTAAATTCAGTTTTGGGCGAGGTTCGTAAAACCTGGCCAACGTCAAACAGTTTTGAAGTTACGCTAGAGGCAAATCCTACGTCTGTCGAAGCTGGTCATTTCCGTGGGTACCGGGACGCCGGGGTTAATCGCTTGTCCATGGGTTTTCAGGCAATAAATGATGCCGACTTGAAAGCATTAGGTCGTTTGCACACAGTGAAAGAAGGTCAGGCAGCCTTTGATCTGGCCCGTGGAATCTTTGAGCGTATTAGTTTTGATCTGATCTATGCCCGCCAAAACCAATCTTTGGCAAATTGGCAGCAGGAATTGAAACAAGCCCTAACACTTTCTGCCGATCACTTGTCGCTTTATCAATTGACGGTTGAAGATGGTACTGCCTTTGGCGATCGGCTTGCCCGCGGGATATTGCCCGGACTACCGGATGATGACAACGCCGCAGACATGTATTTTGCCACTCAGGAATTATGTGAACAGGCAGGTATGCCCGCCTATGAAGTATCTAACCATGCCTCAGATGGCGCGCAGTCCTTGCATAATCTGATCTATTGGCGTGGCGGCGATTATGTTGGCATCGGCCCCGGGGCCCATGGCCGTCTAACCCTGGCCGGGGCTAGGTACGCGACTGAAACCCCACTGGCACCCACGGGATGGTTGGGACAGGTTGAAAGCACCGGATCAGGCGATAGTTTGCGTCAGGTATTGTCCGGCCCGGAACAGGCGGGCGAATATCTAATGATGGGTTTGCGACTGACCGATGGTATTTCGATCAAACGCTATGAACGGTTTTTGAATGCCAAAATCGACCCTGACAAACTTAGCCACTTGATCGATTTGGAAATGGTGACCCTTATGAATGATACCCTTGCGGCCACACCAAAGGGGCGCCCGATTCTTAATGCCATTATCCGTGAACTGCTGCCATGATCAGCTGTTCGCTGACAGGATCCGACAAATTTCATCCAGCTGGTCCATGTCTTTATAACGGATGTTAACCGCCCCGGTTCCGTCACTGTTTTTATGGTCTATCAGAACCTTCATTTTCAGGTTTGCAGACAGGTCCTTTTCCAATGCCAAAGTATCGGCATCTTTTGTGGACCGTTTAACAGCCCTGTTAGGTTGATTTTTCGTTGGAGCCTTTGCAAGCCGTTCTGTATCGCGAACTGACAGGCCTTTTGCCAGTACAATGCGCGCCAGTTCTGACGGGTTGTCTGTAGTGATAAGCGCACGGGCATGTCCGGCCGATATTTTTTCCTCACGCAACAGGTCCAACACATCATCAGGCAACTGAAGCAGCCGCATCAAGTTGGCAATGTGACTGCGGCTTTTGGAAAGTGCAGAAGCTACTTTTTCCTGTGTATGGCCAAAGCGGTCCATCAGCTGTCGGTATCCTGTTGCCTCTTCCACCGGGTTCAGGTTTTCACGTTGAACATTCTCAATAATAGCAATTTCAAGAACTTCGTTATCTGTGTAATCGCGCACCAGCACGGGCAGTTCATGTAGGTTGGCTATTTGCGCTGCACGCCAGCGTCTTTCACCTGCTACAATCTCGTAAGTATTTGTTTTATTTGGTGGTTTACGAACAATTAGAGGTTGAAGAATACCCTTTTCCCGAATTGAACCGGCCAGTTCTTCCAGGTTTTCCTTGGCGAAACGGCGGCGGGGCTGGTCCGGATTAGGGTGAATATTTTCAATTGGAACATTTTGATCCTCCCCCCGAACTGCGGCACCAGGTTCAACTGTCGAGACGTCTGCCATCAATGCAGAAAGGCCCCGACCAAGCCCGCGTTTAACTGGTTTACTGTTTGCCATTTTAACCCCTAGATTTTTCTGCGCCCTGAAGGGCTACCATTTCTTCTGCCAAGGCTCGGTATGCCTGACTACCTTTTGACTTGCTGTCATATTCTAAAACCGGAACGGCAAAGGATGGTGCTTCGCTAATCCGTACATTGCGAGGGATCAGTGTTTTAAAAACCAACTCACCCAAATTATTGCGGGCATCAGCCTCCACCAGCCGCGACAGATTGTTACGTACATCAAACATGGTCAAAACGATGCCTTCAATTCGCAATTCTGGGTTCGCTGTCGCCCTGATTTCACGTACCGTTAGTAACAACTGCGACAGCCCTTCCAATGCAAAAAATTCGCTTTGTAGTGGTACCAAAACAGAATGGGCCGCCACCATTGCATTCACTGTCAGCAAACTAAGCGATGGTGGGCAATCGATCAAAACGTAATCAAGTTCAAAACGGTCAATTTTTGGATCTCGCAGAGCATCATGCAACAAATAACTACGCTTTTCGTTCGAAACCATTTCGATATCGGCCGAACTAAGATCTGTTGTCGCGGGAGCAATCCAAAGACCGTCGACATTCGATCTTTGCACTACATTTTGTATAGGCGCTTCATCCAACAACAAGTCATAGGTTGTCATCTCTCTTTTCTCTCTTGAAATCCCCAACCCGGTAGAAGCATTTCCCTGAGGGTCCAAATCAACCAGCAGGACATTAAATCCAAGCTCTGCCAAGGCTGCTCCTAAGTTAATTGTAGTTGTGGTTTTTCCAACGCCACCTTTCTGGTTAACGACCGCTATGATTTTTGGACCAATTGGTCGGGTCGGATCAGACACGTTTTATGTCTCCAAGGCTAAGAATTACGGCCGCACCGTCTGTAATACTGGGGTATTCATCGCTTTGGAACGACCAAATTTCAAGCGCTCGATCGACCTCTCGGCGAAAAGTTTCCCCTTTCATCAAAAGCGCCTGCCCCGCTGGCTTCAAATGCCAGTCTGTATAGCCGATTAACGTTTCCAGCGGCGCCAAGGCGCGTGCCGATAGTATATCTGCTGACAAGGGGGCAATTTTTTCTATGCGGCTGGCGACTACGGTAATTGGTAGCGCCAATATCCTCGCAACAGTCTGAAGAAACACCGCTTTTCGCTGATCACTTTCAACAAATGTAAACCGAAACCCTGTCGCTTTTTCACTGGCAATAATGGCCACCACAATCCCTGGGAACCCGCCACCTGACCCCAGATCAACCCAATGCCCAGAACTAACTTTTGCCAATGGAAATATCTGTGCTGAATCCAAAAAGTGTCGGATCCATATGTCATGCAAGGAAGTTTTTGAGACAAGATTAATTGTTCCAGACCACTTATTCACCAATTCGGCGTAAGTCTGTAGTTTTTGCATTGTTTCACGTGAAACATCGAAATTCTTGCAAAACTCGGCTTCCCCATGCCCTTTTACCATCAAGCTGAACGTTTTCGGTTGGCCTGTTTCAGCTTTGCCAGGATAAGCGTTAGTGCGGCTGGAGTCATGCCCTCTATCCGGGCTGCCTGTGCTAAAGTTGCAGGGCGTACCAGAGTCAGCTTCTTTACCAACTCATTCGATAGCCCGCCAAGGCCACTATACTGAAAATCAACAGGTATTTGATGCTTTTCGTCCCTACTCAACGCTTCAACATCCTTCTTTTGCCGAAGTATGTAGTTGGCATATAGCGCATCCCGTTCCACTTGAACGCGTATGTCTTTACTTACATCACCCAGAACTGGATCAAGCTGCACTAGCTGAGAAAATTCTACGTCAGGGAACGCCAGCAGTTGTAAGCCGGTACGACGGCTACCATCGTTACTAACTTTAATGCCCACAGATGTTGCGTTCTGTGGGGTAAATGTCTTTGCCTCCAACAGTTTTGTAGCGCTTTCCAACGCTTCTATCTTGCTGAGAAAGCTTATTTTCCTACCTTCCGACACGCAGCCCAGTTCAATCCCTAAAGGAGTCATCCGTTGATCAGCATTGTCCGCGCGCAAAGACAGCCTAAATTCCGCCCGCGATGTAAACATTCTGTAAGGTTCGGTAACGCCACGAGTAATCAAATCATCAATCATAACGCCAATGTATGAGGTAGACCTGCTAAACAGCACACTTGGTTGTTGCAAAGCCCGCCGCGCCGCATTCAGCCCGGCCACCAAACCCTGCGCTGCGGCCTCTTCATACCCTGTTGTGCCATTGATCTGTCCAGCCAAATACAGGCCGGGAATATCTTTAATCTCTAGTTTTGGTCCCAGCGCCCGTGGGTCAATATAATCATACTCAATTGCATAGCCTGGTTGAGTAATCTCTGCGTTTTCAAGGCCTTGTATTGAGTTCACATAAGCTATCTGTACTTCTAACGGCAGTGATGTGGAAATACCGTTAGGATAAACCGTATCGTCCGTCAGCCCTTCTGGCTCCAAAAATATTTGGTGCGAAGATTTGTCGGAAAACCTTACAATCTTATCTTCGATTGAGGGACAATATCGGGGCCCAACGCCATCAATGCTTCCGCCAAAAAGTGCTGATTTGGATAGGTTCTTGTTGATAATCGCGTGAGTGTTTTCATTTGTATGGGTAATTCCACAGCTGACCTGTGCCGCAACTGGACCATTGGAAAGAAACGAAAACATTGTAGGTGTGCTGTCGCCCGGCTGCATTTCCAGCAGATCCCAATTAATCGTTCGGCCGTTCAAACGTGGCGGAGTACCGGTTTTTAGGCGCCCCAGGTTTAGCCCGTAGCTGTCAATTCTTTCTGCCAGCCTAATAGAAGAGTTATCTCCAATCCGACCACCTGGCCGGGATTCCTGGCCAATATGGATAACACCTCGCAAAAATGTCCCGACCGTAAGAACTACCGAATTCGAAGTAATTTCAGTCCCATCGTCCAAAACGACACCAGAGACTTCGCCGCCATGCTGGATCAGATCAACAACTTCGGCCTCAACAATTGTTATGTTTTCCTGAGCGTTTACCAATTTCTGGATGGCCGCACGATACAATTTTCGATCGGTTTGCGCCCTTGGTCCCTGTACTGCCGGACCCTTGCGCCTGTTCAGTAGGCGAAACTGAATGCCGGCCTTATCTGCAGCAAGTCCCATAATGCCATCCAAAGCATCAATTTCGCGCACCAGATGTCCCTTACCAAGGCCACCGATTGCAGGATTACAAGACATCACGCCAATTGCAGACTTTTTCAATGTAATAAGGGCAGTTCTGGCACCAAGACGTGCTGCCGCATGGGCCGCATCGACACCGGCATGCCCGCCGCCAACTACAATTACATCAAAGCCCTGATGTTTCACGTGAAACACTCCTACTTCCCAACACAAAAACTAGAGAATATCTCATCCAATATATGTTCAACGTCCACGAGTCCAACTAGAGAATCTAGCGACCGTATAGCTGAGCGCAGCTCTTCCGCACCAATCTCGGCCCGTTCACCGCCGTGAGCTATTTCCACTAATGCTGCGTCAATATTTGCAATCGCTGCTTCAATCGCCAGCCGGTGGCGTTCCCTGGTAGCAGTTGCTGCCATGGCAGCCCGGTTTTCCAAAATTTCTGTGATTCGGTCAATGAGCCTGGAAATACCTTTTCCAGTTATTCCAGATACTCCATCATCCGTTTCAGAAACCAAATCAGCCTTACCCGATACCCGTATATCGTGCATACTTGGTTCCAGCATACTAAATGTAGTTGTATCGCTATCTAGAAAAACCCGTAGATCAGCATTTCTAGCCCGCTCTATAGCCCGTTCAATACCAATAGATTCAATCTTATCTTTTGCTTCACGCAGCCCCGCAGTGTCCAAAAATGTTACTGGCAAGCCGTGCAATTCCATCCGAACTTCAATGACATCACGTGTTGTTCCGGCTATTTCTGATGTTATCGCCGCCTCCCGGCCCGCCAGTGCATTCAACAGAGTAGACTTACCTGCGTTGGGTGCCCCTACTATTGCGACTTCAAACCCATCTCGGATACGTTCGGCGATCACAGCACCTTTTGCTTCGTGCATAAGGGTTGATCTAACGCTATCCAGCAAATTTTTAACCTCCGGATGTACGTTCACCGGAACTTCTTCATCTACAAAATCAATTGTGGCTTCCAGCAAAGCGCTAGCACGGATAAGTTTAGTTCGCCAAAGCTCTGCTTGTTTTCCCAGCGCCCCTGACAAAACCCGCATGGCCTGTTTACGTTGAGATTCTGTTTCAGAATCGATCAAATCAGCCAGGCCTTCGATCTGGGCCAGATCCAGTCGATTATTTTCAAGCGCGCGGCGACTGAATTCCCCGGCCTCAGCAAGCCTTAGGCCTTTCATGTCCCCAAGTACCTGCAATACAGCTTTCACGATTGCCGTACTGCCATGTAGGTGAAATTCAACAGTATCTTCACCGGTAAAGCTGTGTCCCTTTGCAAAGGAAATAACCAGTGCCTGATCCAGTATATCCCCGTCAGGCCTAACCAGGGTTCTAACCGATGCATGTCGCGCCGCCGGCAATGAACCAGTAAGCGCCTCGCCCGCTGCCCAGGCATCTGGCCCGGAAATCCGGACTACCGCTACACCGGATTTTCCCGGCGCAGACGCGACTGCATAAATGGTGTCCATATCAACTTAACCAATTGATATTAAATCATAATCAGGCGTTCATAGAATCAAAGAACTCATCATTCGATTTGGTTTGTTTCAGTTTCGAAATCAGAAATTCAATCGCATCCGTCGTACCCATTGGGTTTAAGATACGCCGCAACACATAGGTTTTTTGTAGGTTCACCTTGTCAATAATAAGCTCTTCCTTGCGGGTACCCGATTTAAGAATATCCATCGCAGGATATGTCCGCTTATCGGCAATTTTACGATCCAGAATTATTTCACTGTTACCCGTGCCTTTGAATTCTTCAAAGATCACTTCATCCATACGGCTGCCTGTATCGATCAAGGCAGTAGCAATGATGGTAAGGGAACCACCTTCTTCGATGTTTCGTGCAGCGCCGAAAAACCGTTTTGGCCGCTGTAGGGCATTTGCATCGACACCGCCTGTCAGGACCTTGCCAGACGACGGTACAACCGTATTAAAGGCACGACCAAGGCGGGTAATTGAATCCAGCAAGATGACAACATCGCGTTTGTGCTCAACCAGTCGCTTGGCTTTCTCGATAACCATTTCGGCCACTGCAACGTGCCGACTGGCTGGTTCGTCGAAAGTAGAAGAAATAACTTCTCCCTTCACTGAGCGCTGCATATCCGTAACTTCTTCTGGACGTTCATCAATCAACAACACAATCAGATAAATTTCCGGATGGTTGATCTCAAGCGAATGCGCAATATTCTGCAGGATCACAGTTTTACCAGTACGGGGCGGTGCCACGATAAGTGAACGCTGCCCTTTGCCAATTGGTGCCACCAGGTCAATAATCCGGGCGGTGCGATCCTTAATTGTGGGATCTTCAATTTCCATCTTCAACCGTTCATCCGGGTAAAGCGGCGTCAAATTGTCGAAGTTGATTTTATGTTGGGCTTTTTCCGGGTCTTCAAAGTTAATCAAAGTAACCTTGGTAATGGCAAAATATCGTTCATTTTCCTGCGGTGCCTGAATTACACCATCCACAGTATCACCAGTACGCAATGCCAGCTGCCTGATCATTTCGGGGGAAACGTAGATATCATCCGGGCCAGGCAAATAATTTGCTTCTGGTGAACGCAAAAACCCAAACCCATCCTGCAATACTTCTAGGGCGCCGTCGCCCGAAATCTCCCAGCCATCTTCTGCGCGTTCTTTCAAGATCGAGAACATCATCTCGCCTTTACGCATAGTCGAAGCATTTTCGATTTCTAGTTCTTCAGCCACCGCAAGCAAATCTTTTGGGGATTTTGCTTTCAGCTCAGCCAGAGTCAAACTTTCTAAGGTCATAGGGATTTCCAGATACAGGAACAGTAGCAGCCTGTTATTTTTAAAGTATGGGATTAAACACAGTCGGACGACCGCTGCACGGTTAGATAAAGGTGCCCGTTCAATGAGTCAACGCTTGTTAGAATGGTCGTGCAATTACTGAAATAACAATGATTACCAAAAGAATTGTTGGAACTTCATTCATAATTCTGAATTGTCGTCCAGTCACTGTTGATTCCCCGGCCAGAAATTCTTTTCGTCGCTTTCCAAGCCAATGATGAAACCAAGTCATAATCAAAACAGCTGCTGCCTTCGTCCAAGGCCAAATGAATGCCCAATCCACAATCCCGGGTGTAAAAACCAGTGCCAAGCCAAAAACCCAGGTCGCAATCATGGCTGGGTTCATGATTGCCCTAAATAGCCTAAGCTCCATCAACTGGAACAGCTGGCTGGTTTTTTTATCCTGACCAGCCTGTTCAGCGTGGTACACAAATAATCTGGGTAAATAGAACAACCCGGCCATCCAAGCGACGACAGATATCACATGGGCAGATTTCACCCATGGATAGTACGATGTCAGAAATTCAATCATCAGCCCTTAGATTTCATTTTACGAAGCCCATTGTCTATCTAAATATATATATAGATTAAAAGAAGGATGTTGTTTTAGTAGGTTCTGTGGATACCGGGATTACTTTATTAACCACAAAAACAACCACAGGGATAAGTTGAAACGTGTTTATCTACAGGAAACCAAAATTTGAAATAAAACATATTTATTACAATTAGTTATACAATTTTCATTTTAGAAAACATGGGGATAAAAGCTGGATAAGGTACAAATTTTTGTTTTGCCAACAACCATAATTTTTCCTAATTCGTTGTGTATAATCTGAGGGCAAAACTTGACAAACATCCACCTTATCCAGATCAAAAACCAGCATGGCAGTTTTCCCCAGTACCCCCCACAGGTTGTCAGCCGATTCCCCCACAGAGATATCCAAATGACTCTACCGATTATTCTGGCATCAGGTTCAAAAATAAGACACGCGCTTTTGAAAAACGCGGGTGTTTTACTAAGCACCATGCCCGCACGGGTTGACGAAAGTGCTATTCGGCAAGCCATGCAGAAGGATAGGGCGATACCGAGGGACATTGCCGATACGTTAGCAGAATCCAAGGCACGTAAAGTCAGTGACCGCAATCCAGACGCCTTGGTAATCGGTTGTGATCAGGTTCTGGATTTTAAGGGCAATATTCTGGAAAAAGCCCGTGATCCAAAAAATGCCTTAGAAATTTTACAACGCTTAGCCGGACAGCAACATTGTTTGTATTCAGCTGCAGTTATTTACCAAGGTGGCCGACCGCAATGGCGTCACATCGGTAAAGTGAAAGTCAGCATGCGACATACATCGGCGGGATACTTACAAGATTATGTCGATCGAAACTGGGAAAGTATCAAGTTTTCGGTTGGGTGCTACCACCTGGAGGAAGAAGGCGCGCGATTGATTTCAAGCGTTGAAGGTGATTATTTCACGGTTCTTGGTCTGCCTTTGATAGAAGTGTTACACTACCTGACCAAAACAGGAGCGTTGCCCGGATGAGTAGTAGTAATAGTATACCTTTGGCGGGCGTTATAGGTTCCCCGGTTGATCATAGCCGATCCCCCGCCCTGCACGCCCACTGGCTGCGCCGATATGGTATTCGTGGCTATTATATCCCGATGGATATTGACCATACAAACCTGGGAGATGCTATTCGGGCGATGCCAAAACTTGGGTTCGTTGGGGCGAATGTCACGGTTCCACATAAAGAAGCGGTGCTGGACCTGGCAGATATTATTACCGATCGTGCCGCGCTTATTGGAGCGGCCAATACCCTGATATTTCGACCTGATGGCAAAATTCACGCAGACAACACTGATGGATATGGGTTTATTGAAAATCTTCGCCAAGGTGCACCTGGCTGGGATCCGAAATCTGGTCCGGCTGCTGTTTTTGGTGCTGGTGGGGCTGCCCGGGCAGTATTGGCGTCTTTGGTTGATGTGGGTGTGCCTGAAATACGATTGTCTAACAGAACCAAAGCCCGGGCTGATGCACTGCGCGCCGAATTCGGTTCAAAAATTAAAATCTATGACTGGGTACAGGCCGGAAATATGTTGGATCAGGCAGCACTGGTTGTGAATGCCAGCGTTTTGGGGATGACTGGCAAACCCGAAATGCGGTTGCCGCTGGACGCAATGTCAAAAACCGCTGTGGTTTCTGATTTGGTCTACACACCGCTGGATACAGGGCTGCTACAACATGCCTGTAAACTTGGCTGCACCACCGTGGATGGTGTAGGAATGTTGATCTATCAGGCCGCACCCGCATTTGAACGTTGGTTCGGTGTGCGCCCAGAGGTGGATGAAGAAACCCGGCAAATCGTTTTAGGGCTGTGAAACATAAAATGCCCTATGTGATTGGGCTAACGGGCTCGATCGGCATGGGTAAAACCACAACAGCGGGCATGTTTGCTGAACAGGGCATCCCGGTTTGGGATGCAGACGTAGCCGTTGCGCGCTTGTATTCCAATGGTGGAAAAGCCGTACAGGCCATTTCTGACTTATATCCCGGCGCTATTGTAAACGGTGCTGTAGAGAAAGAGAGGCTACGCGAATGGATTGCCCAGGATAAATCGGCATTGGCGAAAATAGAATCGGCCGTTCATCCACTTGTTGCAGCGGACAGACAAAATTTTCTTGAACATACCGACGCGGATATCGTGGTTTTGGATATTCCACTGCTATTTGAAACGGGCGCGCATCAAACGGTTGATTTGGTAGCTGTTGTGTCAACGACGTTGGATGAACAGCGTTCAAGGGTTCTGGCGCGCCCAAATATGACACAGAAACAATTTGAACTTTTACTGAGCAAACAAATTCCTGACGCAATAAAAAGATCAAAAGCTGACTACATTATCAGCACTGATACCCTTGTAGGGGCGCGTATAGCAGTGCAGAATCTGATTGTTGATATCAGGGAAAAATTAGCCAATGCGTGAAATTGTTTTAGACACAGAAACAACCGGGTTTGATCCGGAAAGCGGCGATCGTATTGTTGAAATTGGTGCGGTTGAATTGCTGAACCACATGCCCACCGGGCGAACCTATCATCAATATATTAATCCAAACCGCGCAATGCCTAAGGACGCGTTTGAGGTTCATGGCCTGGGAGACGAGTTTTTACGCGACAAGCCGGTATTTGCGAAAATTGGTCAAGCATTTTTAGATTTCATCGGTAGTGATCGGCTAGTGATTCATAACGCATCTTTTGATATGAAATTCCTGAATGCAGAACTGGGCTGGATGAAGCTTCCGCCGATCCCGCAAAAACAGGCATTGGATACGCTGGCTATTGCCCGAAAAAAGTTTCCTGGATCGCCGGCGTCGCTAGATGCGTTATGCCGCCGGTTTGGTATTGATAATACATCGCGCACGCTGCACGGCGCGTTGCTGGATAGTGAAATATTGGCCAAAGTCTATCTTGAGCTGATTGGCGGGCGGCAGCCGGATTTTGGCCTAAGTAGCACCACCGCAGGGGCAACAGATACATCTGATTCAGATGGTTGGCGGCCTCGCCCCAGAGCAAACCCGCTTGTACCACGGATCACCAAAGAAGAAACTGCCGCCCATGCCAAATTCATAGACAGTATAGGCGACAGCGCTTTTTGGAAAAAGTTAGGCTAAGCTTTGGGTATTTCGGCTTCGGGTTTTGCCGCTTCGGCCTGCTGACGGGCCAAGTTTTGCTTATAAAGCGCAAGCCAGTCAATACTATCCAGGTTCAGCGGTGGAAATCCGCCATCACGAATAATATCATGAACAATTCGACGGGCGAACGGAAAAATCATCCGCGGGCACTCAATCATAAGAAAGGGGTGCAGCTGTTCATTCGGCACGTTTTCAATGTGAAAAATGCCACCGTAATCTAGCTCCATTAAAAACAGGGTGTCTTCTGTTCCCTTGTTCTTAGCGGTGATTTGGAACTTGGTAAGCACTTCGTACTGATTTTCAGTGGGGCGCTTTTTTCCATCCAGACTAACCTGGACATTCACGTCGGGCGTCATATCCCCGGCGATGCCTTTTTGTGCAACTATGTTTTCAAACGACATATCGCGTATAAATTGGCCCAATACCTTCATTTCAATCTGAGGCGGGGTTTCATTCTTTGCAGAACCGTTTTCTTTGGCTTTATCGGCCATTTAGCTTCTCCTGTAAAAACTCGCGCTGGTCCTATCAGGTCGCGCGGCGGGCCTCAATGCTTTGTCCAACCTGAATTACCAGGTTCTTTTGTTGGCGTGTCAATGTCGATCTCTTCAAATTCACCGTCAATTACACCATCATTAGCTTCACGCTGGGGAGCGGGGCCACCCCCGACGGTAAAACCGGTTACCTTCACCCGAGACCGAACGTACTTGAAAACAACACGTCGCACCGCGGGTACCAGCAAAGCAAACCCAACGGCATCGGTAAAAAACCCCGGTGTTAGCAATAACGCCCCGGAGAATAGGATCATAGCCCCATGGGCAAGCGGTTCAGTTGGATCGCGGAGATCACGAAATGACGATTGTACGTCATTCATGGCCATTACTCCCTGGCTACGGATCAACCTTGTGCCCAAAAAGGCGGTTAGCACGACGATTCCCAATGTCCACCAAAGGCCAATAAATCCACCAACTTGTATAAACAGGCCAATTTCAATCAGCGGGATCGCTAAAAACAATACAAACAACCACATATCAACCTCTTGTCATCGTTTTGTGCCACAGTAGACTTGACTGCTGACCTGCCCTACATAAGTGCCAACATAGCCCGTTACCACCCAATGCCCTAAGTGAGGTAAAGATGAATTCTGCCGTTATCCAACTTCTGGTACTAGCCGGAATTGCGATCTTTTTGATTCTTCGACTGAAGAATGTTCTTGGAACCCGTGATGGTTTTGAAAAACCCCCTACTGCAGCGCTAAGGCGCGGCGCTAACCGGGGTGATTTTGAAGTTATCGAAGGAGGTCCAGATCGCGATATTACTGACCATGCTAAAGACGGCAGCAAAGCTGCTAAAGCTCTGGCGGCAATGAAAGCCAAAGAACCAAGCTTTGGTGTTTCAGAATTTTTAGGCGGCGCACGCGGTGCCTATGAAATGATTCTAATGGCCTTTGAACGCGGTGAGTTGGATGAAATCCGGCCGTTTCTTTCAAAAGAAGTTTTTGAAACCTTTACCGATGTCGTTGCTGATCGTGAAAAGCAAGGCCTTGTAGTTGAAGCAAATTTTGTTGGTGTCAGAGAAATGGCATTGGCCGGGGCTACGTTTGATAAGAAATCATCAACAGGCGAAGTGTCAGTAAAGTTTATCGGAGAGATGACGTCTGTTGTTCGCAACAAATCCGGCGATATTGTTGAAGGTAACGCCAGCGAAGTTAAGCGCCAAAAAGACGTTTGGACATTTGCCCGAAAGCTGGGTGAAGACGATCCGAACTGGCAATTGGTCGCCACCGGAGAATGAAGCCTGGCTGGTTTGCGGCATTGGCATTAGCGGGGACAGTTATGACCTCAGCCGTTGCCAATTCCGAGACCACCTATTCAATTGTTTCATTTGACGATTTTAACGGCTGGACCAAAGACAACCATCAGGCAGCACTGGATGTTTTTCAAGAAACCTGTGGGGATTTGAAACAACAGGAATGGCTGTCTATTTGTGCCCTTGCCACCAGCCGACCAAACCCAAAAACTTTTTTTGAGCTACTGTTTCGTCCAGTTTTAATTGAAGACGGAGAGCCAGCCTTATTTACCGGGTATTTTGAACCAGAACTTTTGGGCTCTCGGACTAAGTCATACAAATTTCGTTATCCAATCTACAGCAAGCCCACAGAACTGGAAAATGGTCAACTTTGGCATACGAGGGAAGCCATAGAAAACCAGGAAATTCTTTCAGGCCGGGGATTAGAAATCGCCTGGGTTGATAATCCTGTTGATGTGTTTTTCCTGCATGTTCAGGGGTCAGGCCGCATTCGTCTTGAAGATGGCTCAATAATCCGTATTGGCTATGGTGGTTCCAATGGCCATAATTACCGCTCTATAGGTAAAGAACTTGTTCGCCGGGGAACCTATTTACCTCATCAGGTGTCGGCGCAGGTAATACGAAATTGGGTTTCTAGAAACCCGGCATTGGGTTCGGCCCTTTTGCAGACAAACCCATCCTATGTTTTTTTCCGCAAGTTGCAGGATCTGGCGTCAGATAAGGGACCGCTGGGGGCAATGAATCGTTCAATAACGGCGTTAAGAACTGTTGCGGTTGATCCGGGGTTTGTCCCGCTCGGCGCGCCGGTTTGGGTTGAAAAAGGCGGACTAAACGGATTTCGCCGCCTAATGGTTGCCCAGGATACTGGTTCAGCAATCAAGGGCGCACAAAGGGCGGATATTTTCTTTGGAACCGGGGATGACGCTGGCCGGGAAGCGGGAAGAATTCGTGATCCGGGTCGGATGATTGTATTGTTACCAATTGATATGGCCTATGGGCTTGTCGAGGGTCAAAATCAGTGACCCGCCGAAAACCTCGCGATTTGCGGCCTGAGGAAAAAGAACTTTGGGAGAAGGTTCGACAAAACACCATTCCCTTGCACAAACCGGAAAAACGATTGCTGGAAGAGGCAATCAAAAAAATTTCCAGTCCAGTAATTCCGACTGTCATCCCAGCTTTTCGCGTTGGCCAATCAGTCGCACAATATCCATCCGGACAAACACAATTACAAAGCGCCAGTATGCAAATGGACCACAAGGTTTTTGGCCGCCTTAAGAAAGGTAAGATTTCACCCGAGTCCCGCATTGATTTGCACGGTATGACCTTGGCTCAGGCCCACCCTGCCCTTATCGGTTTTATTCTGAATGCCAGCGCAAACCAAAACCGTCTGGTTTTAGTGATAACCGGAAAAGGCAAGGTCACACAGGATAGCGGACAATTTCCAGAGCGCAAAGGCGTGTTGAAGCGCCAGGTACCTGAATGGTTACGGCAACCTCCGCTGAATTCCCTTGTTCAACAGGTCACAGATTCTCACCAAAATCACGGTGGTGCCGGCGCGCTTTACGTATATTTACGACGTCGCAGGTAGCAAAGGACGGGCCCTGTTGGTTGCGATAAGGACCAGTACCGCCGATGCCAAAAAATACACCGCAATCCATAGCATCTGGTCCGAAAAATCAACTCCCTGATCGATCAACCAGCCTGTAATACCGGGCCCGATGGCTGAGCCAAACACCATAACCGCCGCCGTCATCGCCTTGATTGATCCGATAAATTGTGTCCCGCAATGTTCAGCCCAAAACGCCCCGACCACAGTAGCGCCAATACCGGAAGAGACACCCACCAGTATCATCCCAATAGCTGCCCCAAACAGTGTGTCTGAGTAAGCAATAATCACAAAAGCGGCAGCAAAGGGCAAAAGATATAGATTTATGACACGATTTGCCGAAAACCGGTCGATCAACCAACCGGATATAATGGTCATGATGATCATGGCACCGGTGAATAACGGAAACAGTGAGACAAAATCCAAATGTGCCCAGCCCTTGGTTTCAGTTAAATGTACTTGTTGAAAGAATAATGCGGTGCTCCAGGCTGCAGGGCCAATCAGGGTTGGCACCATCAGCCAGAACAACCAATGGCGTAGTATCTCTGCCCTTTGCCAATGTTTGCACTCCATGCCAACAGCTTGTGTGTTTTTTGATAGGGATTGGGGCGTTCGCTCATGTCGCAACAAAATTATCAGTGCGGGTACCGCTACTAAAACCATACCAGCGGCCAACACCCAAAGGGTACGCCAGCCGGTTGTACCCAGTAGGGCGACAAACATCAGTGGAAGGGCCGCGCTGCCAATCGCAACTCCGAGGGATGCAATCGAAAGAGCGCGCCCCCGAGACGCTACAAACCAACGCACAGTTGCCACTGTCCCGATCTGGCTTAGCATCCCCTGCCCGGTAAACCGCAGTGCAAAAATCACGGGTACCAAAACCCAACCGGCAGGAACCAAGGCCATGGACAAACAGGCGACGGCCAGCAGCCCTAAAAAAACCGGCCCCAGCAACCGTACTCGAAAATGGTCGGTTAACACCCCTGCCCAGATCATTGCCACAGCCGACAAGCTGGTACCCAATGTATATATTCCGCCCCATGCTCCATGGGACAGACCGAATTCTGCCCGAATTTCACCAGCGAACACGGAAATGAAAAACGTTTGACCGTAACTGGAAGAAAAGGTCACCAACGCCGCTGCGGCTAGCCAGCGGATATTTTCCCTAAGAAAGCGTAGATAATCCATATCACCCTTGTTTGCCGGAACGCCGACAAATGGAAGGGGTAATTACAACATATATCGCCCGATATCGGTGGCTTTGGTAATATCACCCAAATGCTTTTCAACAAATTTGGCGTCCACGGTTACCTTGTCGCCGCCGCGGTCCGGCGCGGTAAAGGACAGATCTTCAAATACACGTTCCAAGACTGTGTAAAGACGCCGTGCCCCGATGTTTTCGACTGCTTGGTTCACCTCTGCGGCGATATGGGCCAGCGCGGCAATACCGTCTTTTTTGAAGGTGACGGTCACGTCTTCGGTGCCCATCAGCGCTGTATATTGCAGTGTAAGCGCATTGTCGGTTTCCGTCAGAATACGTACGAAATCTTCTTCGGTCAGAGCGCGCAGTTCGACTCGAATTGGCAAACGACCTTGAAGCTCTGGTAGCAGATCAGAAGGTTTTGCGATGTGAAAAGCACCAGATGCAATGAACAGAACATGATCCGTTTTCACCGGGCCATGTTTTGTTGACACCGTTGTGCCCTCAATCAAAGGCAATAGATCCCGTTGCACCCCTTCCCGGCTGACATCACCACCACGTGCATCGGAACGCGCGCAGACTTTGTCAATTTCATCCAGAAACACGATACCGTTTTGCTCAACAGCGTGTATCGCCGCTTTGTTGATGGTATCGTCGTCCAGCAATTTGTCGGCTTCTTCGCTTACCAGTACTTCGTAGCTTTCCGAGACTTTCAGTTTACGCTTGGTTTTGCGGCCCTGAAAAGCCTTTCCAAACATGTCACCCAGGTTCATTCCGCCACCTATTTGACCAGGCTGACCTGGGACTTCAAACATCGACATTGGGTTAGAGGTGTCAGAAATCTCAATCTCTATTTCGGTATCGTCCAATTCACCTTTTTTAAGTTTGTCGCGAAACATTTTTAGTGTTTGTTCGCGGGCGCCGTCACCGGCGATGGCGGAGATTACTCTATCTTCAGCGGCTTGATGCGCTTTGGCTTTTACGTCTTCGCGCATATGTTCGCGGGTCATGGCAATGGCGGCATCCACCAGATCACGAATGATCTGTTCTACATCACGACCGACATAACCAACTTCG
This sequence comes from Paracoccaceae bacterium, assembly GCA_965224795.1. Classification (GTDB taxonomy): domain Bacteria; phylum Pseudomonadota; class Alphaproteobacteria; order Rhodobacterales; family Rhodobacteraceae; genus NVTR01. The sequence goes on from CBDDAE010000001.1 coordinate 1,695,810, forward strand.
GTAAATTTTGTGGCTTCAATCTTAATAAAAGGTGCCCGGGCCAGTTTTGCCAAGCGGCGGCTAATCTCAGTTTTCCCAACACCGGTTGGTCCGATCATCAGGATGTTCTTTGGGTATACTTCATCTCGCAAATCATCCCCCAGTTGTTGCCGCCGCCAACGGTTGCGCAATGCCACTGCCACCGCCCGTTTCGCAGCGTTCTGGCCGATGATAAACCGATCAAGTTCAGAAACGATTTCGCGGGGGGTTAGATCAGTCATTTGGTCACCAGTTTTGTAATAATTGAGGTGCGAATTACGCATACTTGAGTGCTATTTTTTGATTTTCTCGATGGTAAGATTGCCGTTGGTGTAAACACAAATGTCTGCGGCAATCGCCATTGCTTTGCGCGCAACATCCTCGGCCGACCCTTTGGAATCAATCAACCCCCGGGCGGCGGCCAACGCATAGTTGCCACCTGATCCGATCGCAGCAACATTATGTTCCGGTTCAAGCACGTCCCCTGCCCCGGTAATGATCAGCAAAACGTCTCCGTCAGTGACGATCAGCATTGCTTCCAGTTTTTGTAAGTATTTGTCGGTGCGCCAATCTTTTGCCAGCTCAATAGAGGCACGGGCCAATTGGCCTGGTGTTGCTTCTAATTTCGTCTCAAGTCTTTCCAAAAGGGTAAAAGCATCGGCGGTAGAGCCTGCAAATCCAGCCACCACATCATGGCCCCCTGATGACAGCCGGCGAACTTTGCGGGCCGACCCTTTGATCACAGTTTGGCCAAGACTGACTTGCCCATCGCCCGCAATAACCACTTCGCTGCCTTTGCGAACACCTAGAATGGTTGTGCCGTGCCAACCTGGGAACTGAGTATCAGACATCTGGATCTCCGAAAATTGCGGTTAAAACTATATGTACATGCTTGCAGCATCCTACAAGTCGCAATCCCCTTGTTCCCAATGAAACGTGGATTTACCTTGGCCCAAATGGACAACGTAAAAACCCTGACGTTTTATCTTAATAATTCCATGCGAAAGCGGGCGATTGCCGGCCAAACAAATATAATCAACCGTATTACCAACGCCTTTGAATCCCGTGGATATAGGTGTCTATTTCAGGAAAACAGCACGGTAAATTTGCTAAACTCGGTTAAAGAACCTGGCTATTCCATGTTTCATATGGAGCATCCGTTTCACCCGCGCGCTTTAAACTTACGGCGTGCATATCATTACCCATTCTGGCAAATTGAATCTTCGGCAAAAAGATGGGAATGGCAAGTCGCGTTGGCGAAATTTGATCCCAACAAAATTGACCATGCAAAGGCCGAGAAATTCACAAATTTTTGGCGAAAACAGCTTTTTGAAGACGATATTGAAACCCCAATAAACACCGATTTTATTTTTGTCCCTTTACAGGGTCGCCTATTGGAAAAACGAAGCTTTCAAAGTGCTAGCCCCATGGACATGCTAAAATCTCTGGTCCTTGCCGATACCGAACGTAGTATCAGAATATCCCTACACCCCAGGGAAACTTATTCAGAGGTGGAAATGGCGGCGTTGTTATCGTTAATTGAAAGTGAGCGGCGTCTAAAACTTGTTTCAACAATTCCAAGCCTTTTGTTGCAACGCTGCGCCTATGTTGTAACCCAAAACTCAAGCCTGGCTTTGAATGGATTTTTTTTCCAAAAACCCGCGATACTTTTTTCCAAAATAGATTTTCATCATATCGCGCAAAACGTTTGTGATATTGGTGTGAAGACTGCATTTGAAAATGTGCGAGAAAACAATCCCGCCTTTAACGCCTTCATTTACTGGTTTTTTCAAAAACAGTCGATTAATGCCGGTCGGGAAAACGCCGGAAATAAAATTCTAAAGACTGTCAGGCAGCATGGTTGGAATTTGTAACAATAATGGGCGCCGCAGCGCCCATTAAATTCCGAATACTAGTAGTTTAAATCGCGCCTTCGATCCAGCTTTGCAATGCGGCCTTTGGTGCGGCGCCGGTTTTATTCGAAACAACTTCACCGTCTTTGAACAGAAACAGTGCCGGTATTCCGCGTACGCCTAACTGAGCCGGAGAGTTGGGGTTTTCATCAACGTTGACTTTGACGACTTTAACCTTGCCTTCAAACTCATCTGAAAGCTCTTCTAATGCGGGGCCAATCTGTTTACAGGGCCCGCACCACTCCGCCCAGAAATCAACGACTACCGGGATATTGGAATTTTTCACTTCTACTTCGAATGTTTCGTCAGTGACGGCAACAGTGGCCATTGGGACTCTCCTGAATTAGTTGGTGTCGGAATGTGAACTTATGGATCACCTTGGGAATGGTCAAGATGTCGTGGTCAATGCAGTGCTGCCCTCACAATGTCGTGTGGCAATGACATAAGTTCGGCTGTCTCAGTCCATAATATCGAAAGCTCAATGGTGTGTTCTGGGTAAATCTGACGCAGGGCGGCTAAATAGGCCGCCATTTGCCGCAATATCCCATTTGGGGTTTCGCTGGGGCTGGCTGGTACTTTCTGGTTTGACTTGAAATCAACAACTAAAATCTGGCCATCAGTCACCACCAAACGGTCAATGACCCCATGAATGCGTCTATTATCCAACTCGGAAATTTCGGCGGATACTGAAACTTCGGCCAAAGAATAAGGCCCAAAAATATGAGAAAAATCTGGGTTTTGAATAATCTTCATCGCTTTTTGTAAGATTCTGGCCTGTTCAGCAGGAGCCACTAAATCGATTTCAACTACAACCAACTGCTCAGCAATATTCGACCATTCTGATTGCGGATAGTTTGGCAGATGTTCCAATAACCTATGAATCTGTCGACCCCGAGATACAGCGTTAAAGTCGTTTTGTGCTCTGGTATCGACGGGTAAAGAATGTTCCCCGCTTAGGTCAGAGGGCGATAGCGTTGGCAGGTTAGGGGTTGGTGCTGTGGCCGACGTTGTGGCCCATTGAGGCAATTCAAGTTTTTGTACCTCAAGAACCTGAACTGAAACGTCGGTCCGTGGTTGCCATGACCCGTGCTCAATTCGCAAACCAGGTCCAGTGGGCAGGTCACAGTTAGCCGCTCCCGCCGGTAGCATCGCGGCCTCGACGGCGCGGTACCAACTGGAACCGTCTTCTTTAACAGAGCCAGAACCGCAGACAATCAGCCACTTTTCTGCCCGCGTTAGCGCAACATAAAGCAGGCGGGACATTTCTTCGTCATGGGCGGTCTTTAGCTTTGTTAGTGCCACATTCATCACTTTTGGTTGCAATTCTTTATTGGTACGCCACATCAAAAACCCACCTTGAGAAGGGATAAGTTCTGCGGGCGGTGGTGGCTTACGATCCCCGGTATCCGGTAAAATCACGATGGGCGATTCTAGACCCTTTGCACCGTGGGTCGTCATGACCCGGATTCTGCCACTGGCCGTATCTGACTGTCGCTTTATTTCAATTCCGTCAGCATCCATCCACACCAAAAATCCTGTCAGGCTAGCTGTCTCAGACATTTCATAAACGACGGCCTGGGTAAGTAGGGCATCAATACCGTCTTCGGCCTCTGGTCCCAGACGGGCCAATAGGTTTTCGCGGCCTCCGTGCCGGGTTAGGATGCGTTCCAAGAGCTCAAACGGTCTTAAAAAATCAACTTGATTTCGCAACTCGGATAAAATCGAAAACGGCCCCAGAAAATCGTCCTTTCGCCGCACCAAAGCATCCCATAAATGTATTTCTTTTCTGCCATGGGCAAGATCAAACAGGCCGGCCTCGGTTAAACCGAAAATTGGAGATCTTAAAGCAGTGGCAAGGGATAAACTATCCATTGGCATTGCCAAAAAGGACAACAAAGCCCGCAAATCCTTTACCGCTGTTTCTGCTCCGATTTTTAGCCTGTCTGCGCCAGCTATCGGTAAGTCTTTAGACTTGCAGGCACGAATGATTTGGTGAAAAAGCTCTGATCTACTTTGTACCAACACCAGAAAATCATCATAGCGGACTGGACGAAATTTGCCGTTTTTCCCCATAATAGTCTCTGATTCAACCATCATCTTAATTTGTTCTGCGATCTTCTCGGCTAGCAAAACTTTATGGCTATCGGCCGTCACCATATCTTTTGGATCATACCATTCCCGTTCCTCCGGATCGGGAGTTTTTTCAATGATAGCCCAAAGATCAACCCGCCCTGGCATGTCACTATGGAAAGCCAAATGGGTCGGCGGATCTTTGATACCGTCCTGGTTAAAAACGGAATCCACCAGCGCCAGAACTGCCGGCGACGACCGAAACGAATGGTCAAGCGACCTTTCAAACAATGTTTGATGAGAATCCGCCAAGCTCGTTGAAAAATGCTGACGCATTTTGTCAAACGCGCGAGGATCAGCACCCTGAAAGGAATAGATCGACTGTTTCAGGTCACCAACTACAAATATAGTCCGGGTTATGTCAGGGCGCGCCCCAAAACCGGCGCTAAATTCCTGTGCTAAAAGTTCAATAACTTTCCATTGATCCGGGCTGGTATCTTGCGCTTCGTCCACAAGAATATGGTCCAAGCCACCATCAAGGCGAAACAACACCCACTGTGCAACGGCTGGATCTGACAAAAGTTTGCGCGCACGCGAAATCAAGTCATTGAAATCAAGCCACCCTCGGTTTGATTTTCGGGCCTCATACAATGGCAAAAAAACGTTTGCGAAGGCATAGTAAGACCGGGTTTTATTTGCGGCACTCAGCTGGCATAGATTTTCGCGACCTTCTTCAACGCGGGCCATAAGGCCATTTAGATCAGAAATTTGATCTGGAATAGCTTCGCGTACATCTTTGGTTGGAAACTGATCCGTTTTTGCACTGAACGGGGTGCTTTTTTTTGCGGATAATCCAAATAGAAATAATGGAAAAAGTCGTGACAGGTCGGACGTGTCTGGATCAGCAAAATTTATGCTCGTTAGAACCTGTGCCGCTTTAGCATCATTAGATTTACCACCGGCCAACAGGGCAGGGACCATGGCATCAAACAGGGTCTTTTCATTTCCCAGGAACACTTTTGATAGAAGCGCTGCCTCATCAAAACCGTCGGGCAGACCAAAGTGTTCCCAAACCTCAGCAGTGGTTTTACCCTGTTGCAGACTGTCACGGTAACGAACAGCGCCAGCAGTAAGGGCACTAAAATCTTCACCTGAAAAGTTTTTGCTCAGCTCGACCACTACCTTGGAGTCATTGCTATTGGCCATCGATTCAACAACATCTTCACGCAACCGATTTGACGCCCGTTCTTCCATTTCCCGGAACATCGGCGATACTCCGGCCTCTAGTGGAAACCGCCGCAGCAGGGACGCACAAAATGAGTGAATCGTTTGAATGCGCAGCCCCCCGGGAGTGTCGATTGCCCTGGCAAATAATGTGCGCGCAAAAGCCAGGCTTTCCGGGCCACTAATTTTAGGAGCGCCTAGGGCCTCCAGTTCTTTTGCAAGATTAACTTCGTCCATCATCGACCATTCGCCAAGCCGTTTAAACAGACGGTTCTGCATCTCGCTGGCAGCGGCTTTTGTATAAGTTAGGCAAAGAATGTTTTGTGGCGATGTACCATCAAGCAGAAGGCGCGCGACGCGATCAGTCAGAACTTTTGTCTTTCCAGAACCGGCATTGGCAGACAGCCAAGTGGAAACTTTAGGGTCGGCGGCCAGAATTTGCCGACTGGTTGCGTTATCAATTTTCATTCGCCAACCACCACTGCAACCGGCTCCTGGGTTTCATCCCATTCACCAAAACGCGCCAAATGGTCATAGTCCCCATCAAACCGAACGGAAGACATGGCCCGCCTGGAGGCGTACCCTTGCGTAGGATCTTGAAATTTCGAAATTAAGGCCAGCAATTCCTTGCGAACCCTTGCAATTTCGCCATCATCCAAAATTGTTGGGTTGAACTTAGGCGAAGCCCCCAAACCGATGTAACCGACAGTAGCGACGGGCGCAGCAGGTAGCTTTTTGAACCCCCCCTGTTCGGCAATTACTGCCTCCAACAACAACTGTTTTTCAAAATACCGCAGACTTTTTTGAGTGGGAAGTTGGCCTGTCTTATAATCATAGATCAAAAAAGCGCCGCCTTCTGATTGGTCAATTCGATCAGCCTTAGCGGTTAAAGTAAAACCCGCTTTTGGAAAAGGTAATGATCCCTCAACCTCTAAGCCCAGGTTCTGACCAACCGACTGGCGCTGCAGTTCATCCCGTAGAAAAATATCCGCCACCCGTTCAAACTTTGCGCTCCATAAAGTACGGGCCAGGGGCCAGGGTGCATATTTATTGAATACCTGATCAGCGATATTCAACAGCCTAGTGCGGGCGGTCAGAGCGTCTTCGTTTCCATCATAGTTCCGAATGAATTCTTCAACTATTTTATGGACGACGGTGCCCCGCAAAGGTGCGTCTGGTTCTTGCCTAAGCGGACGAAGGGGCCGTAGGCCAAGCACGTAACGCGCATACACTGCATAAGGGTCACGGATTAATTTGGTAATTGTAGTCACTGACAAAGTATTGGGCCGTGCAGCAATTGGCGGCATGGGCGCAGGGCGTAGGGCAGGGGCGACTAACGTGGGTGTCTCTAATGCATGGGCAGTATCCAGCCAGACCTGACCGTTTGCGTGCATTTTTTTGACAGCGTCACGCCCCTGATCTGACATCCCTTCCAATAAATTTGTTAGTCGGTTTAGCCATCTGGAAGGGACAGTCTGTGCCTCTGATGTGCGCACGGAACGGGTTAGTATGACCTGTTTTGCAGCAATCGCCTGCTGAAAATCGTGGGCTGAAAGTCCGATGCGCCGCTCCGGCACCAATAGCTTGACCTCATGGCGCATCTGTCGATTTAGCCAAGGATCAGCGCTGGCGTGTTCTGGCCAGACGCCGTCGTTCAATCCGCCTAAAATAACTAGATCAGCGCCTTGAACACGGGCTTCCAATGTGCCCCATATCATTATGTTTGGGTGGGGGCGAACCGGGTCTCGGACCTCGCCACGTTTGAGAAAGGAAAGAATTAAGTTTGCATAATCCTGCGGCGATTGTGCACCGCCGTAGCCCGCCTCTCTTCCCAACTCATCCATTACCCGCTTTGCTTCTTCTCCTGAAGGTTCATCCCAAAGGGCAGGTTCGTCTACTGGCGTTGGACCGCCAGAAAGGGAAGACATGACAGATAAATGGTGGTCGACATGTTCTGACAAGTCTCGAACGGGAATGTTCTCGTGGCCAAAAACGGTTTTGGTAACCCAGTTAGCCCATTGGGCTTTCGCCGGGGTTTCCGTTTCTTTTTCAGCCCATTGCAAAATGTCATTAGCCGTTGGAAACGGTGGTCCTTCACGACGAAACTTAAGTTCTAGCTCCCGGGTCCAGGTAAGGTGTTGGCCACGGGCTTTGCTGTCGGAATTTACCAGCGGGTGTTTTAACAGGATCAATAGGGCTTCGCTGGTTATCGTTTCACCAAACAATGCCGCAACATGGCGCAGCAATCGTCCAGGTGCTGTTTGGTCGAGTGGTTCGCCAGCGCTTACGTCGGGCTCAATACGCCAGCGATCCAGCGCAGCCCGAACCCGGCGGGTTAACAGACGGTCAGGCGTAACCAGTGCCGCGGTTTCCCCCCCATCGGCAGCCTTGCGAAGCGCCAAAGCAATCGCCAGCGCCTCAACACGTTCTGACGGGGCTTCAATTAGTGCAAGGTCGCGAACTGCCAAATCAATGTCTTGCAACTTTGGCCCTTCGGTTAACCACTGGCTGGTAACGGGGGCAGGGCGTAGTGCCAGAGACACCAACCGGTTTCGCGCTTGCGAAGGTGGTTTTAGATCGGGTTGCCACCGCTGAATATCTGCCGGTAAAAGTCCGCAGGTATTTACGACCCTCCGTAGTCGAAATTGGGGGTGGTCTTCGGTGTTCATGGCGTCGTCCAGAGTGTCCCAAACAGCATCTGGAAGTTCAAAATCATAGCCCGGCAAAATGACCGCGCCTTGGGGCAACCCGGCGACCGCTTGCATGAGCAAGCTGGTGGTTCCCCGCGAACCAGTTGATCCAGCAATGATTATCGGATGTGTGGGCGGGCATTTTTGCCAACGGCCGATCAAAGCTTCAATCACTTGACGCTGGCGCGATTCCTGGTCAGGGAGTTCAGTACTTTTGCTACCAAAAAACCGGTCAACAATCTGCAAAAACTTTTGGCTGCGCTGCCAGTGACCAGAGCGGTCCGACACATCCAGGCGCATTATTTTTGCGGGCGAAACGTCTTCGTCCTGCATTTCTGCCAACAACAAGGCTAGGCTATCGGCAAGGTCAAATAAAGCAGAGCGTGGTGCAAGATCAGGTTCTTTTTCCAACAGTTTTGCAATCAGTTGACTTAGTTCAAGTCGACGACGTAATGGCGAAACGGCCACAGCCAACCTTTCAGCAGCTGGGTCGTTAGCAAGGTCAGTAACCAACCTGATTTTCGGCATTAAACTGGCTGGACCTTCATTATACAGCTGGATAATGCGCCGCTGCATTCGCCGGGTGTTGACGAAAACTTCAGCGCGCGCCATTTTTTCCGGGGTATGGCCATCCAGTCGGGTACGCAGGCCTTCCACCAACGCGCGGGGGAAATCTGCGCCTGGTGGGCAGGCAAACACCCTAGAACGGTCTGCGGGCTCAAACATCCAGTGGCCCTAAAATATCAGCCAGCTTGTTCCATTTTTCATGCGACCATGAAAATCTAGCCATACGTTTCAAATCTGATTCTGTGTGTTCCAATTCAATTGTAAGGGCGTTTACTGGTGTTTGCGAGCCTAACCGATCAGGCCATTCAATCAGGCAAATGGCTTGGTCCATTGCCTCAAATAAGCCAAGCTCTACAACGTCATTGGCATCTGAAACCCGGTAAAGATCAGCGTGCCAAATATCAGTTCTACCGTCAGAATAGACCTGAACCAATGTGAATGTTGGGGACGGGATATCTTCGTTTTGCCCAGCTCTGGCAAGAATGGAACCAATGATAGCCCTGGCAAAATGGGTTTTTCCGGTCCCCAGTTCACCCGCCAATAGGATTGTATCGCCGGAACTTAAAAGGGGCGCGAATTCAATAGCTAACGCAGCTGTTTTTTCTGGTGAAGACAAGGGTATTGTGTGGCAGCTATATTGATCCATACGCCAGAGTTTTACGCGGCCAGTGGCGCACCGCAAGCCACATTAAACCGAGGCGGCTTCAGTTTCGGAATGAAGCAACAATCGACCAGTGGTGGAAATCTCTGAAACCGGCGTTTCTAGCGGTGCGAATTCTGCCAGCGTTGCGCCGCCGGATATGGGTGTAAAACGGCATATTAGTTTTCGCCCATCGCGCAATTGTACATCAGCGGTCCATTCTGCCCGCTCACCCAAAGTACCAACAAATTCCCTGACATCGCCCCAAACAGGTGACGGTGCACACTTCACAGCCCAGGCGCGGGTTGCGTCCACAATCCCAAAATCGCCCAGAATAGTTGTCGGATCAATTCCCCACAGGTTTCCATAGGATGAATTTGAAAGGGTCAATGCACCGTTTGGCGAAAACACCGCTATGGCATCTTGCAAACTGTCCAGCACAGCCTGGCTTGATTTTAGTTCTGCGCGAAACCGTCGGGTAAGGGAAATTTCAGCGCTAATATCTTCAAAAAGAAACGCCACTGCTCCGTCGGGATGCGGGCGGCCGGTAACACGATATGTCTGACCGTTTGCCAGGGACCAGGTTTCTTCATAGGTGCCATTTGATGCAGCAGCTTCCAGTTCATACAACTGTTTGCGCCAAGATTTATAGTTTTTTGGTTCCGGGATCATTTGCCGCTCGCGCAGCTGGTCCAAAACGGCATGCAACGTTGGTCGCCCAGTAAGAAAGCTGGCTGGCAGTGATGTTAGGTCAATAAGGGCAGGGTTAAACAGGGCCAGCCGCCGCTGTTTGTCAAAAATTGCCAACCCTATTTTCAGGTGGGCAAATGTCTTGGTTAGGGTCTGGATAAAATCTTGCAATGCAATTTCGGCTTTAACCACTTTATCTGCACTGACGGCGGTAAAAACGCTTTCACCGTCCACCCGCGTTTCAAAACATTCAAACCAATTTGGCTCTGCCTCTCCGGGAATGTGGGCTGTTAAACGACGTGGAACATTGGGTTCCGTGGGTTGAGGGGAATTTGGCAGCTCAAACAATTGTGCCGGGGGCCATGCCGGATTTATTACGTTGTTCGCTTCGGTTTGGGCAAGCTCAAGATAAGTATTGTTTGCCCAGGTTATCCGACCGGCCGGGTTTTGTCGCCATACCAGAAATGGCGCTGATTCAGTAGTTTTTCGAAGCGTTTCGAGTTCCCGTTCCAACGACTGAAAGTGCGCCCGGTCCAATTCTATGCGGTCGAGGGCTAAATCGGTGTCAACTAAAGTGATGCGTGTTACGCCGTCATTCCAGGTTGCCTGCAGACAAATTGACCCGTCACCAGAGAAAAGCGAAAGCTTTCCTAGTTCTGGCAAGCGGCAAATCTGGCTTTGTAGATATGGAAACGTTTCGGACATGGCCTGTAAAAAAACGGACCAATCCAGCCCAGTGTTTGAGGTTCTGGCAAGTAATTTCGCCGCCTTGTCCGTCGCGCTTACCAGATCATCGCCGTCAAAAACGAAAACCGTTGTGTCAATTATTTCACGAAAACCATCCGACGGTCGACGAATTGTAACCGACAAAACCCACAGGGCCGAAATTGTTATCGTGAACGAAAGCACAATAAGACCCGACAACAGAATCAAAGATTCCAGTCCCATAAAATCAATCCCGAACAATTTCTTCCCGGGGCTAACAATTATTCATAATGATTAATCGGTGGTTAACTATGGAATTCAGTTGAAATTAATTGATTGTCACCCAACCCTGTTCCTGTGGTATTTGGATCTGGGCACAGGTCTTCTGTCTGCCATATCACTTCAACAATAGCACCGCTGCGTTGGCCTGGCTTAAGCGAGGTTGGGTAGTGGTCTCTGGCGTTTGCAAAAGATAGTTCGGCACCCGATCTTTCCAACAATGTCTTGGCAATAAAAAGCCCCAATCCCATGCCCTGATACCCCGGGCGTTTTTCTTGGTCGGTACCCTCTGGACGGTTACGCAGATACGGGTCCCCCAAACGGCCAATAATCTGTTGAGAAAACCCACGTCCATCGTCAATAATACGTATTGAAACCTGACCGTTCGCCCAGATTGCATCAATCCAAACAGTAGACTCGGCAAAATCGACGGCATTCTGAATCAAGTTTCGCAATCCGTGAATGATCTCTGGTCGGCGCCAAACTATAGGTACGGGGCCAGCACTTGCAATGTCCGGGCCCGGCGAAAATACTATGGTTTTGCCCCGATCATTATGTGGCTCCGCGGCTTCGACTAATAACGCGGTCAGTGGTGTCTGGCGCAGATGCAAATCGTCTTTCCCGGCCTGCCCCATGGATTGCAAAATATCGCGACATCGGTCCGCCTGATCGTGAATCAGTTGTGCATCCTCCTGAAGAACCGGATTCTTAATCAAATCCTGGATCAGCTCGCCGCTTGCCAGTTTTATTGTCGCTAAGGGAGTTCCCAGTTCATGTGCTGTGGCTGCAACAACACCTGCCAAATCAGTAATTTTTTGCTCTCGCACCAGCGCCATCTGCGCCGCTAAAAGCGCTTCTGACATTGAATTTATTTCTGATGTAACCCGGCGCGCGTAGACACCTAAAAAGGTGACACCAATTACAATGGCGGCCCAAAACCCAAACACTAGAATCTGGGGCATGCGTAAAACCACGCCCCGACTTGTTTGCAGGGGAATGTGGAACCATAGCACAAACGTAGCCAGCGCAATTGCGGTGGCACCCACAACCACAGCCGGCCCGGTCCTAAGCGCAGTTGCCGAAATTGTGACCGGGGCCAATATCAGAAGCGCAAATGGGTTGTGCAGCCCTCCAGTTAAGTAAAGCAAAACCGCTAATTGGATAAGGTCGAAAATCAACATAAACGAGACTTCCCGTTCTGACAGGCGACGATTTACAGGATAAGCGAAAGTGGCTATCAGATTGGCGACAATAGATGCACCAATCGCCATAAAACAAAGGCCCAAATCCAACTGCAGATCAAACAGAAAAAATGAAAGTACGATCGCAGAAAGCTGACCAACAATGGCGATCCACCGCAGCAAAATAAAAGTGCGCAGACGCACCCAGTTTCTACGGGGCTGTTCGTTGATCAAAACCGGGGCGGCGGTTGCCATTGGCATTTTCTTCTTGGGTTGCGTCAAGATTGCCCCTTGTTAGCCACGCATTCCCGGGGGATCAATGCGCCCACGCAATCTGAAGGCAAATGTTATGAAACGAAACGAACTGTACTTTACCGTGTTTGCAGCAACCGCCGTGTCAATTTTGGCAGGTGTAGCATGGATGGCGACACGGGTTTCAACAGACGGAAAATTTGCAAGCTGCACCAGCGGCAGTGTAGCCGGGGGCACGGCGGCAATCGGTGGAGCGTTTACTTTAACCGATGAAGCTGGGCTAACGGTTACTGATGTCGATGTATTTGAGCGCCCGGCACTTGTATATTTTGGCTATACTTTTTGCCCGGATGTCTGCCCGCTTGATGTGGCCAGAAATGCAGATGCCGTAGATCTATTGGCAGCACGCGGACTGGATATCCGCCCGGTTTTCATAACAATTGATCCTGAACGGGACACGCCAGAGGTTCTAACAGAATACACAAATTTCATGCACCCAGACATGTTGGGGTTAACCGGGACGCCTGATCAAATAAAGGCTGCTTCGCAAACTTATAAAACATATTACAAGAAACAACCCAGTGAGGATGAATTTTACCTGATGGACCATTCAACTTTCTCTTATCTGATTTTGCCAGAAACCGGATTTGCCAGCTTTTTTCGCCGTGATGATACGGCCGAAGAAATAGCTGATTCCGCCGCATGTTTTTTGGAGCAGCTGGGCTAGTGGTTTGACCGCTAGGGGCTAGCGCAATACTGTTGGGTGATAAGCGAACAGGAAAGCTGATGACCGATACGAAAACCTATAATCTTGGCGACGATAAATCCTTGCTGCTAGTGGACGATGACGAACCGTTTTTGAAACGACTTGCTAGGGCCATGGAAAAACGCGGGTTTGAACCTGAAACTGCGGGTTCTGTTGCCGCCGGTAAGGCCATATCCACTGCCCGTCCCCCCGCCTATGCAGTTGTCGATCTGCGTTTGCAAGATGGCAATGGCCTGGATGTGGTGGAAACCATTCGTGCCAAACGCCCGGACAGCCGAATCGTTGTTTTGACCGGCTACGGCGCCATCGCAACTGCAGTAATGGCGGTAAAGATCGGGGCGACGGACTACCTGTCAAAACCAGCTGATGCCAATGATATAACCAATGCTCTACTGGCTACGGGTGATGACTTGCCCCCTCCGCCAGAAAACCCAATGTCTGCGGATCGGGTGCGCTGGGAACATATTCAGCGCGTGTTTGAACTATGTGATCGCAATGTCAGTGAAACGGCGCGTCGCCTGAACATGCACCGCCGGACTTTGCAGCGAATTTTGGCCAAGCGCAGTCCGCGCTGATTACAAATCATACCGTTTGCTGATCCGATCCACCGGAGTTCCGTCAGTTAGCGGCACATTTTCGGATAGCTTGTAGTCAACAAACCCCAATTTTGAATAGTAGTGTAATCCACCAACATTATCGGTGCGAATGGTGGCATCAATAGCTACCGCGCCGCAATTTTCAGCTATTATCCGGGTGGCCTGAAACAGGGCTGATCCAATTCCCACCCCGGTCATCCCTTGCTTTACAAATGTGGCAATAATTGCCCAATCCTCGGGTAGCTGACCAGGACCTTTCCAGTCAGGATCAGACCATTCAAGGGATTGAAAGCCAACAAGTCGATTGTCAATTTCTGCAACCACACAGGAAATTCCATACTTCGTACCAAAATAATGGTCATGCATCCGTTCTTTGGTGAATTTGGTCTGATGCGCCGTGGAGCCGCCAGTTTCGATTGTGTCGTTCAATAAATTTGACATGGCCTCTACATCAAGCGGCATCGCCATTCGGGTGTTTACGGTCATTTACATTTCTTTCAACAAGGCATGGTGGCGCTGGGTAAAGCTGTTACGGGCCTCTATCGGGGCGCGCAATAGTATAGATAATCCCTTTACTAGATCCTGTTTTTGTTTACCAAAAAGACGATCAGCTTCGACTGTTGAAAACCCTGCTATCTGTACTGCTTCCAACCAGGCGCTGGATTTGTCGGCCGTTTTGATTTTGCGCTTTATGGCAACTGGTATCTGTGCGGGCAGACCAAATTTTAGGTGAATTGCCGCTGTTAGCCGTTCATCCAGCGCCCCATACCCAGGGCCAACAGCAGCCTTTACCGGACTGATCATATCGCCGATCACATATTCTGGGGCATCATGTAGCAGGGCCGCCAGCTTCCACCGTATTGCAATGCCAGGGTTCAACTGGGAAAACAGTCGCTCAACCAATAGGGAATGTTCGGCCACAGAATAGGGAAAATCTCCTACAGTCTGCCCGTTCCAACGGGCCACAAATGACAGCCCGTGGGCAATATCTTCGATTTCGATATCCATTGGCGTCGGGTCCAGCAGATCAAGTCTGCGACCTGAAAGCATCCGTTGCCATGCGCGCGGTTGTTTCATTGAATCCCCGTTATTGTTCACCGGACGTTACCCAACCATGGCAACCATTGTCGAGACAACATTCGGGTGCTATCTGACCGATCAAACCAAACGCTTCAGGAGCAGGCACCATGCCAAACGATTACATTGTAAAAGATATTTCATTGGCGGACTTTGGCCGCAAAGAATTGGATATTGCGGAAACCGAAATGCCAGGGCTGATGGCGTTGCGTACAGAATATGGGGAAAGCAAGCCACTGAAAGGTGCGCGGATCGCTGGGTCACTGCACATGACTATTCAAACGGCATGCCTGATAGAAACGTTAGTTTGCCTGGGCGCTGAAGTTCGTTGGGCATCGTGCAATATATTTTCTACACAAGATCACGCGGCAGCAGTTATTGCGGCCTCTGGCATCCCGGTTTACGCGATTAAGGGCCAGTCATTGGTGGAACACTGGGATTATCAGGACCAGATTTTCCAATTCAAAGATGGCATGTGTAACTTGATCCTGGACGATGGTGGCGATGCAACACTTTATGTATTGCTGGGCGCACGGGTCGAAGCTGGTGAAACCGGCTTACTGGATGTACCGACTTCCGAGGAAGAAGAAGCGATTTTCGCTCAGATCAAAAAGCGCATGAAACAAAGCCCGGGCTGGTTCACCAAACAGCGTGATGCGCTTAAGGGCGTAAGTGAGGAGACAACAACAGGTGTGCACCGGTTGTATGAGCTGATGAAAAACGGACAGTTGCCTTTCCCGGCGATCAACGTAAATGATTCCGTTACCAAGTCGAAGTTTGACAATAAGTATGGCTGCAAAGAAAGCCTGGTAGACGGAATTCGGCGTGCCACCGACACGATGATGGCCGGCAAAGTCGCGGTCGTGTGTGGCTATGGTGATGTTGGCAAAGGATCCGCTGCGTCACTGTCAGGCGCTGGCGCTCGGGTGAAAGTTACAGAAGTAGACCCAATTTGCGCACTGCAGGCAGCGATGGACGGCTATGAAGTCGTGCGGCTGGAAGATGTGATCGACAGTGTTGATATCGTTATCACAACTACGGGCAACAAAGACGTGGTGCGTATTGAGCATATGCGCAAAATGAAGGATATGGCGATCCTTGGAAATATTGGCCATTTTGACAATGAAATACAGGTGGCCAACCTGCGCAATCACAAATGGACCAACATTAAAGAACAGGTGGACATGATCGAAATGCCGTCAGGCAACCGGATCATCCTGCTGTCCGAAGGTCGTTTGCTAAACCTAGGTAACGCCACCGGTCACCCAAGTTTTGTGATGTCAGCCAGCTTCACCAATCAGGTGTTGGCGCAGATTGAATTGTGGACCAAAGGCGATGAATACAAGAATGAAGTCTACATCCTGCCCAAACACCTGGATGAAAAGGTTGCCCGGCTGCATTTGGACCGGATCGGTGTGAAATTATCGGTGTTGGACAAGGAACAGGCCGATTATATCGGGGTGTCGGTTGATGGCCCGTTTAAACCCGAACATTACCGATACTAATGAAATAATAGGATATTGTGCTGCCTGGGCATCCCGGCGGCACAAAGCTGGCGGCAAGTTTCCACTTATTATTGAGAATTTTGCCAGAATCCCCTTTTTTTCGGACTTTTTAACCCGTAATGTTCGCTGGTAGACTAAGTACCAGTTTAAAAAACGGGGTAAAACCCGACAACAGTAGGGAGAGTACCAATGGGTAAGAGAGACGATTTGATCGCGACATACGCAAGCGATCTAAAGAACAAATGCGGCATGGATGTTGATATGGGCCTTTTAACGAAGGTTACCATTGGCTGCGGACCGGCAATCTATAATGCTGATGCTTCCACAGTGGCTGGCAGCCAGCCTAGCGAACTGGAAACAGTAAAAGAGAATTTCTTGATGAAAAAACTGGGCCTTTCCGATGGGCCAGAGTTGATGTCAGCAATTAACAAAGCTCTGGACACCTATGGACAGTCTGAGCGTAGTAAGTACCGCGCAGTAGTTTACTATATGCTGACCAAACATTTCGGCAAAGAATCCGTTTACGGTTAAGTTTTTTAGCTGAATAGAATAAACGCCTGCCAATTTGGCAGGCGTTTTCATTTGTTACCTAGTTTGCTTGAATTTGACAGGAATTCTATACAGTTAGCAATTGATTTAGGGACAGTATAACCATAGCGTAGACCTGTCAGACTAGGACGGTCAGGACCTTTATATTACACGTGTGGTGGCTTGAGAGCGCGTGGGTACGGAGGGTCCCGAGGGGTTGGGGCCCTCCAAATTTTTTTAGAACAACGTTAGAATTGTACCAATGATAGTGCAGCCGACAATTGCGTAAGCGCCATCAATAAACGTCAACGCACGCGGACGCATTGAATAGGCATAATTGGTGACAATCCACGGGGCGACGACAAAAGCGCCAAGCCCAAACCCGGACAGGAACCCTTTGTAAACGGTGTCGATATCCGCCAGGCTGAAAATATGTCGCGTCATACCGGCAACAATTATCACCATAATTGCACTTATAATAAACGGACCCGGGCTTTTTCCCGCGCCACCTGCGACTTGTTCATCAGTAATGCCAGTGGCCGCCATCCAAGGCTTTGCATTTACCATATACCAGATCGCGCCAAACGCATATGCGCCTAAAGCGGCAACCAAAACTGCAACATATTCCATTTAATGTCCTCCTGAACGCTATGAATAGACTATGTATCGGGCTGCGAATTTAATCCAGACCTAGAGACCTCCCATTGTACAAACGATGTCCCACTCTGCTTTGGTAACCGGTTGTACTGAAAGGCGTGTGTTGTTGACCAAAACCATGTCATTCAGTGCTGCGTTTTCTTTACACATGGACAGAGTCACATGGTTTGGCACAGATTTCACAGCTTTTATATCAACACATTCCCAACGATCGTCGTCAATTGTGCTGTCCGGGTGGATCAGGGCACAAACCTCAATAATACCCACCACCGCTTTTTCATTTTGTGACAGGTAGAAAAAGCCAAGATCGCCTAGCTGCATCAGGCGCATGTTATTGCGGGCCTGATAGTTACGAATACCGTCCCATTCTTCACCTGCCTCACCCTTTGCGACCTGTTGTTCCCAGCTCCAGGTTGAAGCTTCGGACTTGAATAGCCAGTACTGCATTTTGTTATTCCTTTTTAAGCGGACGGGATAAAAGCATCTTAACCGCTTCTTTAGTGGAAATCTTGCCCGATAGCAGGGCAGCTACAGCAAAAGTTATAGGCATTTCTATATTACGGGCGCGGGCCAAGTCTGCCACAGCGATTGCAGTTGACATACCCTCAACAGTTATTGAGGTATCTGCCTTTGCGCCTTGTCCCAAACCAATCCCAAAAGCAAAATTTCTTGATTTTTCCGATGTGCAGGTCAAAACCAGATCGCCAAGCCCGGATAATCCCGCCAGCGTTGTCGGGTTTGCTCCGGCAGATTGTGCAAAGCGTCCAAGTTCTTCGAACCCGCGCGCCATCAATGCTGCGCGGGCACTTTCACCAAGCCCAGCGCCAATTGTAATGCCCGCAGCAATTGCCATGATGTTCTTTAGTGCACCTCCAAGCTCAACGCCGAAAATGTCTGTAGACCGATACAGGCGCAAAACTTTCGTAGACAGTGCTTCTTGCAAAAAGCGTGCAGTCACGTCTGAACGGGCAGCAATGGTAAGGGCAGTCGGTAAGCCTGCAGCGATATCAATAGCAAATCCAGGGCCGGAAAGAACGGCCGCCTCTGACATTGGACATTTGTTTAGAATTACCCCGGTAGGGCCAAGGCCCGTTGTCCGGTCCACGCCCTTGCAACAGGCGACAAGTGTACGACCGACGAATTCCTGGCTGATCCCCTGAACAAAGCGGGACAATTCCTGTGTTGGGACAGCCAGCATGCAAATCAAAGCCGGGTCCGATGTGTCTGACGTGACGACCAATGTGTCGGGAAACCGTACACCAGCAAGCCGTGCAGTATTTTCATTTGCTGTGCGCAAAATATCTGCACGTTCCTGATTGCGCGCGATCAGTTGCACATTTTTGCCTGCCCGAGCCAGTGAAATTGCTAAGGCTGTGCCAAACGCTCCCGCCCCAAAAACTGAAATTTCGCTCATACTTTGGCCCCTTTCTTTCCGGAACCCAACAGCGGTGGATTGCCTGTGTCAAGCGGCCAACGGGGTCGGGCGCTAAGGGTAAAATCATCACGATGCCCGGCGCGAAACCGTTCAATACCTGCCCAGGCAATCATAGCACCATTATCCGTGCAAAGCGCCAGGGGCGGGGCCACTAGGATTGCCTTACTGGTTTGCGCAACCGTCTCTAGTGCTGACCGAATAGCGTTGTTTGCCGCAACGCCGCCCGATAACGCAAATGCGGGGTTCAAGGGATTAAGCTTTAAATACTCTTGCAATGCTCGCTGCGACTTTTCCGCAAAAACATCAACCACGGCCGCCTGAAATCCGGCGCAAATATCGGCTCGTATGCCCTTGGGCAATCCGCCATTTTCATCAACCTGCCGATTACGTTCCCGCAAAACAGCCGTTTTCAGGCCAGAAAATGACATATCGCATCCAGGTCGATCCAATAAAGGCCTGGGAAACTTGAAACGGGTTGGATCACCTTTCAAAGCCTCGGCTTCAACTGCCGGTCCACCCGGCTGGCTAAGGCCAAGCATCCGCGCCACCTTGTCAAATGCTTCGCCGGGGGCGTCATCAATCGTGCTGCCCAGCCTGGAAAAATCGTCAAAGCCCTTCACCACCAGAATCTGGCAATGCCCACCAGACACCAACAGCATCAGGTAAGGAAAATTTAAGCTTTCGGTCAGGCGCGGAGTCAATGCATGGCCCGCCAGATGGTTTACACCGATTAGCGGGATACCAAGACCGGCCGATATACCTTTGGCAAACATAACCCCTGCCAACACGCCGCCAATCAACCCCGGGCCAGCGGTAACAGCAACAGCGTCGATTTCCGTCAGTTTTAGCTTGGCCTTGTCCAACGCGCTCTCGACCACAAGATCAAGTTTTTCCGCATGGGCACGGGCCGCGATTTCGGGAACAATGCCGCCAAACTCGGCGTGTAGATCAGATTGATCAAACACAACGGAAGCAAGGATTTCAGCGGAACCATCCAGACTGTGGCGCACAATAGCCGCCGCCGTATCATCGCAGCTGCTTTCCAATCCAAGTATTGTCAGGGTTTCAGTCATGTCAGGCCAGTTGCGTACAGTGTCAACGGCAGCTAACACCAGACAACCCGCCAATCAACAGTTTGGGCATAACTTGACCAGCCATTCCCCAACAATTCTAATAACCCGCCCTGCGGCACAGGCGAAAGAATTCCGCAAAATGCTGGGGGCGGAGGCTCAGGTTCTGCTATCTCCCATTATTGAAATTCAGGTCCTGAAACTTTCAATTGACCCGGGATCATACGACGCAATCGTTTTTGCCTCAGGGAATGCAGTTACGGCGGCTGCACAATCCATGGAATTGCAGGGGTTAAATGCGGTCACTGTGGGGGATCGGACAGCGCAGATCGCTAAGCGATTTGGAATGGCGGCCCTATCAGCGAAGGGGTCGGCAAAGGAAATGATTGCAACGGTGTTGCGCGCTTATCCCAAGGGAAATGTTCTGTTCATCCATGGTAGACATACCCAAGGCGACGTTGAAAACAAGCTAAGGTCCGGGGGTGTTTCGGTGACATCCCTGGTTGGTTATGAACAGTATTCCAAACCGCTTTCTGAAACTGCAATCGAACTGATAGGTGGGAAAAACATTGTGATTCTCCCGCTGTTTTCGACGCGCTCCGCCGTATTATTGTCTAAAGCGATAAATTGTTATCCAGCAAACGCACAGATTTGCGTGATTGGAATAAGTACAGAAGTTGTGAACGCCTGGACCGGACCAAAACCGGTTAGGGTTCTGGTAGCGCCAGAAAAGACAGCGGTGGCGATGGCCAAAGAAACATTGCGCCAATTAAGCCTAGGACTTGAGACCTGAGCCTAAGGTGAATAGATTTGATTTGTGGCTGTAACTGGCCAAAATAGCGTGATGTGAGGGGTAACAATCGGTGGCAGGGGCAAGAAAAACCACAAAACTAAGTGAATCCGGAGGGAAAGTGGTTGATTCTGTCATTAGCAAAATGTCCGAATCAAATGTCAAAAAGCCAGCGGAAATCGAAGATGCTGTCTTGGTAAACGAAAGCCCTGAACCAAAAAACCCAGAACCAACACGGCAAAAAACGCCTCAACCGGCGCGCAAAGGTGTACTTTTTCCACTATTGGCAGGGGGCGCTTTGGCCGGTGCAATTGGATTTGGAGCGGCATTATTCTTACCAGCCTATAGCAAGATGTTTCAAGCGGATTCGACGGTGACTGACCAACTTTCAGCACAAAATACCACTTTGAAATCTGAAATTTCCGCGCTGCATTCAGAGATTGCCACCTTGGAACAAACGATAGCTGCCGGTCCTTCAAATGATACGATCGCCAGCCTGAAATCTGGTCAAGATACGACGGTCCAGAATGCGACGGAACAGGCTGCAACCCTGACTGCACTTGCGACCCGTATCGCTGATGTTGAAAACAGACCAATCCCTGACATAGGCGCCACAGCTGAAGCCGTGGCAACATATGAGCGCGAGCTTACCGCCATGCGAGAGATGTTTGCGAAAGAACTGGCCCGGATTGAAACGGTACAGGTAGCTTCGACAACCGCGCAGGTTAATGCGGCAATACAATCCGATACTGTTGCCAAAAAAGTGGCCTATTCCGCTGTTCAAAGAGCAATTGAGTCAGGGGAAGCGTTTGCTTCGCCCTTGGCAGCGCTGGCAAATGCGGGAATTGAGATGCCCGACGCACTGACGCAGGCGGGTGAAGTAGGCATCATAACCCTGGCTGCACTTCAAGAACAGTTTCCCGGTGCCGCGCGACTATCCCTGAATGCCGCGATCCGCGCGCAAGCAGATGCCGGAACAACAAATAAAGTCACAGCTTTTTTTCGTACCCAGCTTGGTGCGCGCTCACTTAGCCCGCAGGAAGGCGACGGCCCGGATGCAATACTGTCGAGGGCAGAAGCAGCCTTAAAAAATGCGGATTTATCCGGGGCAATTGCAGAAATTTCAGCCCTGACTGAGGCCGGGGCCAAAGGGATGGCGGATTGGGCCGACCTTGCCCGCTCGCGGCAAACCGTAGTTGATGGATTGGCAGAACTGACTGCCGCGTTGGAATTCTAGGAAAAAAATATGCTTTGGTCATTGATTAAAATTATTTTGTTTATTGGTATTGTCGCGGGGCTTACCTATGGCGTCGGCATATTGGCCGAAACCAGCGGAGGTATACGTGTATCCTTTGGCCAAACAGAACTTAACCTGGATCCATTGCGCGCCGCTGTAGTTGCAGTGCTGTTAGTGTTGGCGATATGGATCGGCCTAAAGTTGTTGTCCCTGCTGGTGGCCGTTTTTCGGTTCATCAATGGCGATGAAACGGCGATATCGCGGTACTTTAATCGCAACCGCGAACGCAAAGGTTTTGAAGCACTGGCAGACGGAATGACAGCACTGGCCCTGGGCGAGGGTCGGTTGGCCATGTCAAAGGCCGCCAAGGCCGAAAAGTACCTGTCTCGCCCAGAATTGACAAATTTGATTTCCGCACAAGCAGCCGAGATCTCTGGCGACCGTCAAAAAGCGGAAGAAGTTTACAAACGGCTGTTGCAGGACGATCGAACCCGCTTTCTTGGTGTACGCGGCATCATGAAGCAAAAGTTGGAAGACGGTGACACCGAAACCGCGATGCTATTGGCACAAAAAGCTTTTGCACTGAAACCAAACCATGCGGAAACCGGCGACGTATTGTTGCGCTTGCAGGCTGACAACGAAGACTGGAAGGGGGCCCGCGCAACGCTTTCAGAAAAACTGCGCCAAGGTGTTTTGCCGCGAGATGTACATAAACGCCGGGACGCGGTTCTTGCTTTGTCTGAAGCGCGCGAGGTATTTCGCGACGGATCGACCGTGGAAGCACGTGAGGCCGCCATTGAAGCCAACCGTCTGTCACCCGATCTGATCCCTGCAGCAGTCATGGCGGCGCAAGCTTATATCACAGCAAACAAAGCCCGTAATGCGACGCGGATTTTGAAAAAGGCGTGGGACGCCCACCCCCACCCAGATCTTGCCGCAGCTTTTGCAAGTATTTTCCCCGATGAAGATCCAAACACGCGGATCAAACGGTTTGCCAAGCTGACCAAATCAACGCCAGATCATTCAGAAACTAAAATGCTGAATGCCGAACTGTACATAGCCACAAAGGACTATTCGGCAGCACGAAGCGCACTGGGTGACTTGATAGAAAGCGATCCAACTGCACGGTCCTTGGCCATCATGGCTGCGATCGAACGTGGTGAAGGCAGTGAAGAAGCTGTTGTTCGGGGTTGGCTTGCTAAGGCAGTAACGGCATCGCGCGGCCCACAATGGGTGTGCAGTAATTGCCAAACAGTGCACAGCATTTGGGCCCCAGTATGTAACAACTGCAGTGGATTTGACACTATGACCTGGAGCGTCCCAGAGAATGGTGAAGTTGCCATGCCGGCCTCTACAGAAATGCTGCCGTTAATTGTTGGTGAAATCGAAAATGAAGTCGATGACGTTGAGATTGTAGAAGATGATCCGTTGGAAGAAACTGCGATCGTTCTGCCAGCAGGTTCTGCAACCGCCGAAGCCTGATCCTGAAAGCTTTGGAAAATTAGACTTTTGCTGTGTTCGGACAATTCCAGACGATATTTTCAATTGAGACAAATCGCGCCATTCTATTCACCTCAGCCCGCAGCTTATCTGCACGCACAGTGGACCAGACAATAGATTTTTCCGGCCAGATATTTTGGACAATTAGTGAATTTTTACTTCTATCTGCCTTCATTTCTATCCGGCCGACGAACCGGTCGCCTTCTAGAATCGGATAAACGTAGTACCCCCAACGGCGTTTGGCCTTAGGAACAAACATCTCAACCCGATATTCAAAACCAAACAGCCGTTCCAGACGATTTCGGTCTCGGACCGCTGGATCAAACGGGTTTAATATTCGCAAGCGGGATGTGGGGGGCTTTAGGCTACTTAAGCATTCGGCAATATCATTTGGCGCCAGTGCATCCGCCCAACTTCCGTCGGCGGCTTGAATTTCAACGGCTGTTAGTGAATCGGCCGAGTTCGCAATCCATTCCTTTACCTCTTTGGCGGATACCGCATCCCAAAATCGCTGAATTTCCCCCGGCGTACCCGCGCCAATTCGCTCCAGTGCAGAACTACAAAGCCAATTGATCTGGTCCACGTCGCTATGGGAAACAGCAAGCAAATTCGACGGAAACACATTTTCTGCAAGGTCATAATATTTGGTAAAATTTACACGTTTGCAGGTTGCAAGTTCACCTGCATACCACATGTAATCTAGGGCTAATTTATGCGGTGGTCGCGACCACATTTGTTTAGGTCCTTTAATCTTGGTTTCGAAAGCGTGGGTAGATAGTGACCCTTCCCTGCGAATGCGGGCCTTGATTGCCTCTCGGCCATCCGACCCCAACATGGCGCTGTACCAGCGCGATGCATCTAGGTTTTCTTTCATGCGGCGAAATTGGCGTTGCCACATTGGTAAAAATTGCATTGGAATAACCGAAGCATCGTGGGTGAAATGTTCGAACAACAGTCTTTCTTTAGCCAATAGCTCGTTGAGCATCGGTTCGCGGTAGTTTTGGTTGCGACTCCAGATGATATGATGATGTGCTCGGACGACGACCTGAATGGTGTCTAATTGGACAAACCCAAGTTGCTTAACAATGGACATAACATCCAGCGGCCCGGTAGGCGCGGTTGCCAGTCCTTGGGAAAATAGCCATAGCGCACGGGCCTGGCGGTTATCAATTCGGATTGTCATCAAAGACTAATTACTGCCAAGGACGTCAGGCGGCAACCGGCGGCAAGAAAAAGGCCCGGGCGCGAACGCCCGGACCCCTAACACTTCAACACGCTACTATTAAATTTTAGCTGTGGTAGGCGGCTTCC
The DNA here is from genome assembly GCA_965224795.1 of Paracoccaceae bacterium. GTDB lineage: Bacteria > Pseudomonadota > Alphaproteobacteria > Rhodobacterales > Rhodobacteraceae > NVTR01. The sequence continues at coordinate 1,720,511 of CBDDAE010000001.1, forward strand.
CCATGTGAACTAAGATCCAGACCCATGGTTTCAGCCTCGGCATCGACCCGCAGGCCGATGACCATATCGATAATTTTAAACAAAATCACCGATACGATGCCACACCATACTATTGTGATGATAACCGCTTTGATTTGGATCAATGCCTGCGCCATCATTACGTAATCGTCACCCATAATCCCGCCCAGCGATCCGGCCGAGAATATCCCAGTACCAACAGCACCGACGATGCCGCCGATGCCGTGGATGCCAAAAACATCCAAGCTGTCATCATAGCCAAACTTGTTTTTGATCGTCGTGACAAAGAAATAGCAGATTACGGCTGCTAAAGCGCCCAGGGCAATCGCACCAACCGGGCCTACAGACCCAGCTGCAGGTGTTATAGCCACCAACCCGGTGACCATCCCGGATGCAGCACCTAGCATGGACGCCTTGCCGCGGGTTACCGCTTCAATTGCCGACCAGGCAAGAATTGCACCTGCTGTCGCTGTAAAGGTATTAATGACAGCCAATGTTGCACCGCCATTTGCTTCCAGGTTAGAGCCAGCGTTAAAGCCAAACCAGCCAAACCAAAGCATCGCAGCGCCCACCATCGTCAGGGTCATCGAGTGGGGGGCCATGTTATCTTTACCAAACCCTTTGCGTTTACCAACCATGATTGCCCCGACAAGCGCGGCAATCCCGGCATTTATGTGCACCACAGTGCCCCCGGCAAAATCCAAAGCGCCCATGTTAAAGATGTATCCAGCGCCGTCCCAAACCATGTGTGCAATAGGGAAATAAACAAATGTTACCCAAAGGATTGTGAACATTAACAGTGCAGAAAATTTGATCCGTTCTGCAAATGCTCCGACGATCAAGGCTGGCGTTATCGCGGCAAATGTCATTTGGAAGGCGATAAAGATATATTCTGGGATCACCACTCCGTCGGTAAATGTGGCTGACATTGAATCGACATTGACGCCTGCCAGGAACAGCTTGCCAAAACCACCCCAGTAAGGGCTGGTACCGCCGCCAAAGGCCATCGAGTAGCCGTAGACAACCCATATCACCATGACGACAGCGGTAATCAGTGTGCATTGCATCAGGACAGAAAGCATGTTTTTGGTCCGAACCAGACCGCCGTAAAATAGTGCCAAGCCCGGCAAAATCATGAACAGAACCAATATGGTGGATGTCATCATCCAGGCCACGTCACCCTTGTCCATTGTTGCTTCTTGGGCCAATGCAGGAAGCGCGGTCATCATCGCGACCCCAGCCAGACCTAGTTTTTTCGTTAGTTTAGACATTTTGATATCCCCATTAGTCGGCAGGTGCCCCCGCATAGAATCTGCAGCACTAGATTTAGGTCCAGAGAGCTAGGATCAAGGAACTTGGGCAATACTACAGTGCCATTACATGCAAGACTTGCAATTTAATGCATATCTTAGGCCGTTTGCCTGTTTTTTAGGCAGAATAAATTTTACGGCATTCTGTAAGGGCCTGACATTTTCTTAATCAGTGGTTATTCTGAAAAAAAAGAGCAGGCATAAAGAATGAGCGGCAACGGTCCGAAAAAACGCACCGCCCTTGTGGCGGATAAGCGGTATCCTAAGAAAAAACCCAAATCTTCGACAAAAACGGTGGCGCGGCGAAAAACTAAGGCCCGAAAGAAACCGACAACACAACGTAAACGCAGCGGTATAAGTTGGGTACTTGGTCGGATATTTAAGTGGGTCTTTGGGCTGATATGGCGTCTGGTTTGGCGCGGCACATTGGTTGTAGCTTTGATCCTTGGGGCGGCAATTTTTTATTTTTACACCACCCTACCGCCAGTTGGTGACTTGTTGGACGCACGCGCACGCGGCTCAGTTACGCTGCTGGATCGAAATGATGCGGTTTACGCCTGGCGCGGTGAGCAGTTTGGAGGCCAGATATCCTCTACGACGATTTCTCCACATTTGAAAAACGCGGTCATTGCCACAGAAGACAAGCGCTTTTATCGGCATTTTGGGGTAAGCCCCCGAGGAGTTGCCTCGGCCGTCAGGATCAATTTGCGAGAAGGGCGTGGACCGCTTTCTGGCCATGGTGGTTCAACCATTACCCAGCAATCGGCTAAGTTACTGTGTCTTGGTACTCCATTTGATCCGACAAACTGGGAAAGTGAAGCCGCATATGAAGCAGATTGTCGGCAGGGTTCCATGTGGCGCAAAATTAAAGAAGCAGTTTATGCCTTCGCGCTGGAAGTTAAATATTCAAAAGACGAAGTTTTAACAATCTATCTGAACCGGGCATATTTGGGTGCTGGATCACGCGGGTTTGAAGCCGCAAGCCAACGATACTTTGGAAAATCGGCCGCCAATGTCGGCCCGGCAGAGGCGGCGATGCTTGCAGGCCTTTTGACCGCGCCATCAAGATATGCGCCTACAGCGAATTTGGAACGATCACAGAATCGCTCGGGCGTAATTGTCGATCTGATGCAGGACCAAGGTTATTTAACGCCATCCCAAGCCAGCGAGGCCCGCACAAACCCCGCCGTATTGTCAGAGGCAGCCCAAGCTAGGGCAGGCGGTTACTTTGCCGATTGGGTGATGGACACCGGCCCCAGCTATCTGACCCGCGACACGACAGAGGATGTGATCATCCGAACTACATTTGATCAACGCATTCAAAACGCAGCCGAAGAAGCCCTGCAACTGGTGTTTGATACAAAGGTAAAGGAGGGTTCCGCAGCCCAGGCAGCTATCGTTGTCATGTCTTCAGACGGCGCTGTTCGGGCCATGGTCGGAGGTCGCAAGTTTCGCGGTGTTGCCGGACAGTTCAACCGGGCCATACAGGCTAAGCGGCAAACAGGATCGGCATTTAAACCCTTTGTTTATGCAACAGCACTGGATTTGGGCTACACCTATGCAGATACGGTGATGGATGAGCCACTTACAATAGACATCCCCGGTTCAGGCCCTTGGTCTCCGCGCAATTACAGCAACGAATTTCGCGGCCCTGTTACCCTTACCGATGCCCTCAAGCATTCATTGAATACCCCTGCCGTACGGATTTCAGAAGCTGTTGGCCGGGAAAACGTCCGTAATATTGCAGCAGAATTTGGCATTAAAAGCGAACTGGCAGTCGGCCCGGCACTGGCCTTGGGGGTTTCAGAATCCACGTTGTTGGAAATGACCGGGGCCTATGCCGGAATTTTGAACGGGGGTTCCAGTGTCACGCCCTACGGGTTGATTGAATTGCGACTGCGCGGGGATAGTGAGCCGCTAATGAATCAGGGTGGCGGCATTGGTGAAAGAGTGATTACCCCGGATGCAGCGAAACAACTGATCTATATGATGAGCCAGGTTGTTGATGGTGGTACCGGTCAGCGCGCCAAGCTTCCTGGCCGTGAGACGGCTGCGAAAACTGGTACCACTCAGGCCGCACGGGACGCTTGGTATCTGGGTTTCTCAGCTGACTATGTCACGGGTGTTTGGATGGGTTACGATGACAACACACCTTTGGTGGGTGTCACCGGCGGTGGCTTACCAGCGGACATATGGCGTGAAACCATGCTGCGCGTTCACGAAGAATTACCCATGCGCCCCTTGCCAATGCTACAGGTTGCCCAGCCGCCTGTTGTGCAAGAAGGTTTTGGAAATGAAAGCCAACAGAATGGTGGCGGCATTATCGATCAGATTTTACGCGATATTTTCGGCGGCCGAAACAGATAGCAAAACCCACTACCCGATTTTATTAAGATCGGCGATCAACAGATCGACGTCACCTTTGCGTTTGTCCAGCATGGCACCAATTTCGGCGCGCTCAGCTTTGATCAGGCTGATACCTTCGATCTTAATATCTATGAATTTGCCATTTTGGTCAGCCACAACAAATTGCAACTCAAATGGGGCTTCACCTGCCAAGATCGCCGTCGCACTCACCTCATAAAACGATTTGACGGCCTTGGTATTTTTGATTTCGATACGACCACCAATAAATTCGCGAAACCGACGTCCATATTTACGCGAGATATAGGTTTGGAACGTTGAGGCGAAAAGTTTGCGCTGTGCCGGGCTTGCGGCACGGGAAGCGGGCCCTAAAACCAACTGGCCGATGCGCTTCCCATCAGCATATTTGCTAAAAATACCCTCAAAGCGTTTCAGCATTGATGCTTCGGAACCGCCAGAGTTAATGATGCTGTTGATATCATCAACCGCATTTCCAATAAGCTTTGCCGCTTTAGCCTCGCTAAAAGCAAAAACCGGGTTAGACCAAAATGCCAGGGTCACAGCTCCACTTGCCATAAACGCCCGTCTGCTAATTGTACTATTCATAATCTTCCTCATAGAGATCATAAAGATCATCACTTACCGCGTCGCTTTCCCCGCCCAAGTCAAACCGCCGACTTTCCAGGTACAGAAGCCGGGCTTGGGCGTAACTATCCGCACTTTCATACAATATAGAGTCTATAGTACCGCGAAACCGATAGCGGTCACCAACATTTGATGCGACCGCGACCACCGGCCCTACATAACGTTCCGGGGCTGGCAAAAGCGTGTTAATCGGGTCAATAAACAGATCGACCACCATTCCAACAGTATCGCGTGTCGTAGAGGGGCCAATAAAGGGCACTTCCATATAGGCGCCTTCCTGAAAACCCCAAACATGCATGGTTTCACCAAAATCGCTGTCGCGCGGCTCAACCCCTGCTGAAAGCGCTGGATCAAAAAGCCCACCCAGACCAAAAGTCGAATTAATTAAGAAACGCGCAGTGTTGTGCAGCGCATCTTCTATATTCAATTGCAAAACATCGTTCAAAACCGTCCCGGGAATCGACAAGTTGGATGCAAAATTTCCCACCCCAAGGCGCATAGGTTCCGGCAATATACCGCCATAAACTGTAGAAGCGGGCCGTAAAAGCGCCTTGTCTACACTGCGATTAAATTCATGCACGTTGCGGTTTCTCGCTTCATACGGGTCAAGAACTCCGCCGGCTACTTCCGGCGACGCGCATCCTGCCAGCGTTATTGTCAACGCCAGCAATGCGACCAATTGATAAGGTTTTCCAAAAAGCAGCTTCAAAATGTTTTTCCGCCCAGTATTTACCAGCCCTATTTCACATAGTAAGAGGTTTTGCAAAACCCATTGATTAAAGAAGCTGAATCAAAAGATGTGACCATTTGGCGACAACTGGCTTTATGGCGGTATTTTTGGCATATTTCCGCGCAGTTATTCCAAATAACCACCGCTAAACGGATAAACGGGCTTCTATTGAATCCCCGCCTAAAGAGTAAATTAGTAGTTTTCAGCAAACCAAATCCCGGTTAGCGTCCAGTCGAAAAAACTCGGAGATCAGCAAAATGGGAAAAGACTTTGAAACAAAACTGGCAGCGCTTGGTATAATCCTACCAGCAGCACCCGCCCCGGCGGCCAATTATGTACCTTTTGTACAGGTTGGCGACATTGTTTATATATCTGGTCAGATTTCGATGGTTGACGGTAAATTTACTGTTGGAAAATTAGGCACGGATATGTCGATTGAAGAAGGCGCTGCTGCGGCCAAAACCTGTGCGATTGGCCTTCTGGCCCAGGTAAAGGCAGCTTGCGGTGGTGATCTGAACCGCTTGGTGCGTGTTATTAAGTTAACCGGCTTTGTAAATTCGACAGCAGATTTTGGAGATCAACCGGCCGTTATTAACGGGGCTTCAGATTTTTTGGTAGAAGCATTGGGTGAAGCGGGGCGCCATTCGCGTTCAGCAGTTAGCGCCGCGTCGTTGCCATTTGGTGTTGCTGTGGAAATTGAAGGTATTTTTCAAATAGAATGACTGCGCTGTCCCATCAATTTCTAAGTGCCCCGATTGCACATCGAGGGCTGCATGACAAAACTGTTGGGCGCCCCGAGAATTCAATGGCGGCGATCATGGCGGCAGTGGATGCAGGATATTGCATAGAGATTGACATACAACGTTCAAAAGACGGGCAGGCCATCGTATTTCACGACTACGATCTTGGTCGACTTACGCCTGAAAAAGGCTCAATCCACCTGCGTACCGCAGATGAGCTGACCAAAATCCGGCTATGCGATAGTAAAGAAACTATTCCTACGCTTGGCCAAGTTCTAAACGCCATTAACGGGCATGTCCCGCTGTTAATTGAAGTCAAGGATCAAGATGGCGCAATGGGTCCAAATACCGGACAATTGGAACAGGCCATTGCCAGGGATTTGATAGACTATAAGGGGGATGTTGCTGTTATGTCGTTTAACCCCCATTCTGTAGCGCTATTGGCCAAGTTACTGCCAAATATTCCACGGGGTCTTGTGACAGGGTCTTTCATGGAGGAAAATTGGGGCCTACTACCACAAAGAATACGCGATGAACTTCGGGAAATACCTGATTATGAAACTGTGGATGCCAGCTTTATTTCGCACAGGATTGACGATCTTAATCGCCCCCGCGTGGGTGAGCTAAAAGCAATAGGAACGGCTGTGCTGTGTTGGACAGTACGCGATGAAGTTGCGGAAGAGACAGCGCGCGTAGTGGCAGACAACATAACCTTTGAAGGTTATATTCCAAAACTTCGGTCCGCTTGACAAGGCACGCCAATTCAGGGGAACCCATGGGTGAAACCCAGGTTGAAATTGATGTGCTTGATGGCGTCTGCGACATTCATCCAGATGACTGGAACGCCTGTGCGTGCCCAGAATCTCTGGACGGATCGCACCCCTTTGATCCTTTCACCACCTACCGTTTTCTGTCCGCTCTGGAACGTTCTGGATCGGTGGGACCCGGGACCGGTTGGATTCCACGTCCGTTGGTAGCCCGTGAAAACGCGCAGGTTATTGCCGTCGCCCCGCTTTACGCCAAGGGCAACAGCCAGGGCGAATATGTGTTCGACCACGCCTGGGCCCACGCCTATGAGCAGGCAGGCGGCGAGTACTACCCAAAACTACAGATCGCGGCTCCGTTTACCCCCGCAACGGGTCGGCGCCTACTGTGCCGTCCTGGTTTTGAAACCATGGGCCAGACAGCGCTTGTTCAGGGCGCTATTCAACTGGCGGTTAACAATCAGATATCCTCGCTGCATCTGACATTTTGCACGGCGGAAGAAGCCGAAATAGGCACACAGATGGGCTTGATGCACCGCACCGGGCAACAGTTTCACTGGGAGAATGACGGATATAGCAGCTTTGCTGACTTCACTGACAACCTGTCATCACGCAAACGTAAAAATATCCGTCGCGAACGGGCGCAGGCCAATGATTTTGGCGGTCAGGTGCTGATGCTGACGGGTAATCAGATACAGCCCGAACACTGGGATGCATTCTGGGTTTTCTACCAATCAACTGGTGCCCGAAAATGGGGAACACCCTATCTGACGCGGGCGTTTTTTGACGAGGTTCAGCAACATATGCGCGACGATGTGCTGTTGGTTCTGGCCGAACGTGAAGGAAAGTTCATTGCCGGGGCATTAAATTTCATTGGCTGTGACACCCTGTTTGGTCGCTATTGGGGTTGCACCGAGCACCACCCGTCATTGCATTTCGAACTCTGCTACTACCGCGCAATTGACCACGCTATTGAACATGGCCTGAAACGGGTAGAGGCGGGCGCGCAGGGCGACCACAAACTTGCGCGGGGCTACATGCCCGTCACAACCCATTCATTGCACTGGATATCTGAACTCGGGTTCAGGCAGGCGGTTGAACAATTTTTGGAAACCGAACGCCGCGCGGTTGGCCACGAAAACGAAATCATCGCCAGCATGGGGCCGTTCAAAAAATCAACACCGGACTAACCCTTGACCTGTGCCAACATGGCCTCCCCACCGGTTAAGCCGAACTCCCCGGCTTTGGGCTCCACATTGAAGAAGGTGACGACGCCATCCTCAACCAACATCGAATAGCGCTTTGACCGGCCAAATAAGCCGGCCACAGGCGCATCAAATTTCATATCAATCGCTGTAGTAAACGACCCGTCAGCATCAGCCAGAAATGTTATTCCCGCAGCCGTCCCAGCGGTGGCATCGCCCCATGCCCGCATCACATGGGCGTCATTGACCGAAAGGCAAATGATCTCATCGACACCATTATTCAGCAATTCTTTAGCGGTTTGGATAAAGCTGGGCACATGGGCGTTGCTACATGTGCTGGTGAATGCCCCCGGTAACCCGAAAACCACCACCTTACGGCCCGCCAGCATATCAACGATTGAAGCTTGCTCCGGGCCGTCATCCCCCATCTTTATGACTGTTGCGTCCGGGACTTTTTCACCAGCCGTTAACATTTAATTGCACTTCTGTTTGTTTGCGTTCTCATCTGGCAACGATATAGGTTTCTGCAACAAGTTGAATGGCAAATATGGGGACGCCAATGGGCAACATCATCGTTATCGGCGCCGGGCAGGCCGGTCAGTCACTGGTCACCAAGCTGCGTAATCTGGGGCATGACGGTGCAATCACCTTGATTGGGGCAGAGGCGCAGCCACCCTACCAGCGCCCGCCGCTGTCCAAGAAATACCTGCTTGGTGACATGGAACTGGACCGCATGTTCCTGCGGCCGGAAAGTTTTTACGGCGAACATGATATCACCCTGAAATTGGGGATGGGGGTAACATCCATCGACCCGGCTGCCAAAACCGTCACCCTTGGCGATGAATCCATTCCCTACGACCAGCTTGCCCTAACAACAGGGTCTATTCCACACCAATTGCCTGCGAAAATAGGCGGCGATCTTGGCGGTGTTTATACAGTGCGCACATTGGCCGACGCCGATGCGCTAGAGCCTGAATTTCAGCCCGGGCGAAAGGTACTGATCGTCGGAGGAGGTTATATCGGACTAGAAGCGGCCGCCGTGGCAGCGCGTAAAGGTTTGAATGTTACGCTGGTGGAAATGGCAGATCGGATACTGCAAAGGGTCGCCGCCCCTGAAACATCCGACTTTATCCGCGCCGCCCATGTGGCCGAAGGTGTTGATATCCGCGAAGGTGTTAGGCTGGATCACCTAAGCGGAACGGACCGTGTAACAGCCGCAACCCTGACCGACGGCACCGAACTGCCGGTTGATTTTGTCATCGTCGGCGTTGGCATCCGGCCGGATATAGAGCTGGCAGAATCCGCTGGATTAGACACTGATAATGGTATCAAAACCGACAACCATGGCCAGACATCTGATCCGTCGATATGGGCAGCCGGGGATTGCGCATCGTTCATCTTCAACGGTAATCGTATCCGCCTTGAAAGCGTCGGAAATGCCATTGATCAGGCCGAACTGGTGGCGGAAAATATGTTGGGTGCCGAAAAATCCTATGTTGTAAAACCGTGGTTCTGGTCCGATCAGTTTGAATTGAAACTGCAAATTGCTGGGTTGAACACCGGCTATGATCACGTGGTGACGCGGCAGGGCGAACATTCGCACATGCCGTCATTCTGGTACTTTCGGGGCGACACATTGCTGGCCGTTGACGCCATCAATGACCCGCGCGCCTTTATGGTCGGCAAACGTCTGATAGAGGCCGGGAAATCCCCTGATCCGGTTGCCATCGCCAACCCGGATACCGACCTGAAATCCCTGTTGAAACCCTAATGCGGATCATTTCGGGCAAACGGCGCGGTCTGAAACTGGCGTCGGTTGGCAAGGGCGACGCCGCCGCCCATCTGCGCCCCACAACCGACCGTGTGCGCGAAAGTATCTATAATGTGCTGTTGGGCGGCGCTTATGGCAATCCAATCGCCAATGCCCGCGTGCTTGACCTGTTTGCAGGAACCGGCGCACTGGGGCTGGAAGCCTGGTCGCGCGGGGCGGCACACGTGACATTTATTGATGACGGCACCAAGGCGCTGTCGCTGATCCGCCAGAATATCGACCTGTGCAACGCCGCACCAGAAACCAACGTGCAACGCCGAAACGCCACCAAACTTGGTGACTGTAAAACCGAACCTTTCAACCTAATTTTCCTTGATCCGCCCTATGGTAAGGCCTTGGGCGAAAAAGCGTTGACCAATGCAGCCAAAGGTGGCTGGCTTGCCCCTGACGCCCTGATCCTTCTTGAAGAAGGTCAGGCACTGCCACCCCCACCCGGATTTCGCCAACGTGATCAGCGCCGCTATGGCGACACATACCTGCATATTCTGGAGCTTGATAAATGACCCCGCCCAAACTGATCATATTTGATTGCGATGGCGTGCTGGTCGACAGCGAGCATATCAGCAATCAGTTTCTGCTGGATGAACTTGCCAGCTACGGCCTGACCCTGACCATGGCCGATTGTGATTCGCTGTTTGTGGGTGGAACTTTCACCAGTGTTGCCAAAATCGCCCGGGGCATGGGGGCTGATCTGCCAGAGGACTGGGTTACCAAATTTTACGAACGACTGTACCCGCATCTGGCAATAGGCGTGCCCATGGTGACAGGCGTGGCCAATATTCTTGACCGGGTAATTGGGCTAAACCTGCCCCATTGTGTTGTCACCAATGGTAGTGTCCGCAAAATGAAAATTACCCTTGGGCAAAATGGATATTGGGAACACTTTCAAAATATCCAGTTCTCGGCTCACACCTACAATGTTGCCAAACCCGACCCCGAACTTTTGCTCATCGCCACCAGGTATTTCAACACCGACCCCGCCGATTGCATCGTCATTGATGACAGCCCTTCCGGCTGCACCGGCGCGGCAAACGCAGGCATGCCTTGCATCGGATATGCCGAACGCTCTGATCCTGAAAAATTGGCCGCGACCGGCGCAAACGTCATCCGTTCAATGTCAGAATTACCGTCGCTATTGGGGCTTTAATACGTCCGCTCAAACGTGCTTGCGGGCGACAATGTGAAAATCTCAACCCCGCCTGCCACCACACCAACCGAATGTTCAAACTGCGCGGTTAGTGATTTATCCCGTGTCACCGCTGTCCAGTCATCGGCCAGAACCTTGGTTTCCGGGCGCCCCAGATTGACCATTGGTTCAATGGTGAAAAACATACCTTCTTCCAGCACAGCGCCGGTGCCCGCACGCCCGTAATGCAGCACATTTGGCGGCGCATGAAACACCCGGCCCAGCCCGTGGCCACAAAAATCGCGCACCACAGACATGCGGTTGTTTTCGACATATTGCTGAATGGCAAAGCCGATATCGCCAAAGGTATTGCCTGGTTTCACCGCTTCAATCCCCAACATCAGCGCGTCATGGGTCACCTGTATCAGGCGCTCAGATTTACGCGATAACTTGCCCGCCACATACATCCGGCTGCTGTCGCCGTACCAGCCATCAACGATCACCGTGACGTCGATGTTCAGAATATCGCTATCTTTCAATACCTTAGCGCCAGGTATCCCGTGACACACCACATGGTTTACCGAAATACAGCTGGCATGCTGATAGCCCTTATAGCCAATGGTCGCTGATTTCGCGCCGGCTGTTTCGATCTTGTTCTGAATGATCTCATCCAGCCGCGCCGTGGTCACACCCGGCACCACAAATTCTGCTATCCCATCTAGAATTTCTGCTGCCAAACGCCCAGCCGCATGCATCCCGGCGAAATCGCCAGTTTCGTAAATCCGAATGCCGTCCTTGGTCAAATGACCCCGGTTTGCGTTTTCCAACGGGTGTCTCCTAAAGCGGTGTAGGGTTCCATATAGGCCAGCGCGCTGCCAAGAGCCAGAGGCGCTAAATCACAACTTGCAAGGGCCGCCCCAGCGTTACCCCACCAGTGTCAATCTGCGTATCATAGCACAGCACTTCGACCCCTGCATCACAGGCAGCGGCAAAAGCTGTGGCGTAGCGGGCATCCACATCATCAGCCAGACGAAACCTGTCGCAATCTGTTCGCTGCACAAAATAAAACATCACCGCCCGATGCCCGGCCCGCACCATATCTGCCAACTCATCCAGATGCCGTGCACCGCGCTCAGTTTTCGCATCTGGGAACTCTGCCCACCCAGTCTCGCGGCTTAGATGAACATTCTTAACTTCGACATAGGTATCCTGCAGCCCCGGTTCTGTCAGCAGAAAGTCGATCCTTGATTTCGCCCCATACATTACTTCAGGCCGAATACCGGAATATTCGGCTAGCTCGGCAACAGCCCTTGTGCGCAACGCCTCACCCACCACACGATTTGGCACCATGGCGTCAATCCCAACCCAATGCCCACCGCCCAGTTCTGACAGCCGCCAGCCATAATTCAGCTTTTTCTTCGGGTCATCATTTGGCTCTAACCAAACCCGAATGCCCGGCCCATCCAGCCCGGTCATCGCGCCTGTATTGGGGCAATGGGCCACCACTTCGCGGCCATCTTCCAGCAACACATCGGCCAAAAACCGTTTGTAACGCCGGATCAGCGTGCCGGGGATAAGGGGGGTTTGAAACTGCATATCAGCCGACCTATACCGGGGGCAGACCCACCACAAGGATAGTGATCATGCCCAACCCCACAGCCGCCATTCTGGTGATTGGCGATGAAATCCTTTCCGGCCGCACCCAGGACACCAACACCCAACATTTGGCCACAGAATTAACCGCTTTTGGTATTGATCTGAAAGAGGTGCGCGTGGTGTCTGATGATCAGGCCATTATTGTCAGCGCCCTGAACACCCTGCGCCAAAATTATGACAATGTGTTCACATCGGGCGGCATTGGTCCCACCCATGATGACATAACCGCCGACGCGGTGGCGGCAACCTTTGGCGTTGGTATCGACATCCGCGACGATGCCCGCAAAATACTGGAGGCGCGCTATGCCAAAACCGGTAGCCACGCCAATCCGGCGCGTCTGCGCATGGCCCGCATTCCCGATAGCGCTACTTTGATCGACAACCCAGTATCTGGCGCACCCGGTTTTAGCGTGGAAAACGTCCATGTCATGGCCGGCGTTCCGGCGGTATTTCGCGCCATGGTCGCCAGTGTTCTGCCACAACTTACCGGCGGTACACCGCTGATCAGCCAATCCCTGCGCATCAACCGCGGTGAAAGCCATATTGCGGGGCCACTAGCCGGACTTGCGGAAAGTTTCCCTGAACTTTTGATCGGGTCCTACCCGTTTCAGCACCAAGGTGTTTTTGGTGCCGATATCATCCTCCGCGGTACAGACGAATCTATGATCGCGGTCGCTTTGGCAGACCTCGCCGCGCGGTTTCCCGGTCATACACAGTGACTACATCCACTTCGGATGAAATATTTGCCGCAATGGCAGCCACATGGCCCGCAGCTGCAGTTAAACCAGTCGGGGGCTGGACTATTCGTATAGGGCGGGGTGGCGGCAGGCGTGTATCAGCGACAACCGGTGATGGTAACGGTAACATTGATCAGGCCGAATCCGCCATGTCTGCCCTAAGTCAGCCGCATCTTTTCATGATCCAGGGTAATGACAGCCCCTTAGATCAGGCGTTGGCCAGCCGAGGCTATCAAGCAGTGGCCTCGACCACAGCCTATGCTTGCCCAATCGAGATGCTAACCAGTCATACCGTGCCACATCTGGCGGGATTTGCCCTATGGCCACCCTTGGCGATAATGGATGAAATCTGGGCAAAGGGTGGCATCGGCACTGAGCGACTTGCCATAATGCACCGTGTCACTGGGCCACGAACCGCCATCTTGGGCCGGGCAAATGAGCGCGCTGCTGGCACTGCATTTGTGGCAATTTATCGCGATATCGCAATGATTCATGCGATTGAGGTGGTACCAATTAGTCGCCGTCAGGGTGTAGGTATCAACATCATGCGGACTGCGGCGCGTTGGGCACAAGATCAGGGAGCCCGATATTTTTCATTGTTGGTAACAGATGCAAATGCCCCAGCAATTGCGCTATACAGAAAACTGGGATTATCGGTTGTGGGCCACTACCACTACCGTGTGAGGCAAAAACAATAAACGACAAGGGCATAAACGTGACCACAAAATTCGAACAAGCCACCGCGCTTGACCTGCCAATGGTGGATCCGTTGCCAGAGCAAACCCGCACCTATTTTGATATCTGTCAGGATAAGCTTGGTATGGTGCCAAACGTATTGCAGGCCTACGCCTTTGACATCGAAAAGCTGAACGCCTTCACCGCGATGTATAACAACATCATGCTGGCGGATAGTGGGCTGTCCAAACTGGAGCGTGAAATGATTGCCGTGGTCGTTTCGTCCATCAATCGATGTTGGTATTGTCAGGTGGCCCACGGTGCTGCAGTTCGTGCGCTGTCGGGAGACCCTGCGCTAGGCGAAGCCATGGTCATGAACTTTCGCGCCGCAAACCTGGATACCCGCCAACTTGCCATGCTCGAATTTACCGAGAATCTAACCAAATCCAGTGCTGAAACTTCAGAAAAAGACCGTCAGGCACTGCGCGACGCAGGGTTCACCGACCGCGATATCTTTGACATCGCCAATGTCACTGGCTTTTTCAACATGACTAATCGGGTCGCATCTGCCATTGATATGCGCCCTAACCCCGAATACCACGCCCAATCAAGATGAATCCAAAAGCCTTCACATACGCCGCTATCATTGGTCTGGTTCCAATGGCTGCAATTTCCCTTGCACTAGAGTTTCCGGCGGGTGCGGTGCAAACAAAAGAACTGTTTGAAGCCCAAAGCAGCACCGCAATTCCAACCGATGTATTTTCAGAAGGCTTGGTTCCTATTTTAACTGCTGAGGGGGTTGTGGTTACACAGGCTTGGAAAATTGCCACAGAAACGTTGTCTACTCTGCAGATTATTGCGCCTTTGCGCCAACAGTTGCTGGACGCTAATTATGAGATAATTCTTGATTGTGAGACCGACCAATGTGGAGGGTTTGATTTTCGGTTTGAGATCCACCTGTTGCCAGAGCCAGAGATGCACGTTGATCTGGGTGATTTCCGGTTTATTTCTGCACGTCACCTCGACGCCGATGGGGTAATAAAGTTTTTAGCTCTGATGGTTAGCCGCGGTGGCAATTCGGGATTTATCCAGATCACGCAAATTGGCGATCCCGGTGATCAACCTGCTGTTATTGTTGCATCGACAAAATCGACTGAGCCTGGGCTTGTTCAGACCTCTCTGCCCGACGGCGAGCTGGAAGAACTATTAGCCTCGGTAGGTCGCGCACCGCTGGAAGACCTAAGCTTTGTGACTGGATCTTCCAGGTTAGGCGGCCAAGAATTTACATCATTGGCCGAACTTGCAACCTTTCTAAAAGCTAACCCCGGTAAGGCCGTAGCCTTAGTGGGCCATACCGACGCTGAAGGGTCACTTGCCAACAATCTGGCATTGTCAAAAAAACGCGCCGCCTCTGTTGTCCAGCGTCTGGTTAGCAAACATGGTGTTCCCTCGTCTCAACTTGAGGCTGCAGGCGTTGGATACCTGGTGCCGCGAGCGTCAAACTTGACAGAAATTGGACGCACCCAAAACAGACGGGTCGAAGTGATACTCACCTCGACCCGCTAATTGTCAAAACTCGTTACGCTCGTAAAACCTTACCACTTATCCGGCCCTTTTTCGGCAAATGCGTGTACCAGAAAATCGATAAACGCACGAACCTTAGGCTGAGTGAAGCGACCGGGTGGATAAACAGCGTAAATACCCTGTGTCTCTACCGGAAGATCTGGGATGGCTTCTTCAACCAGGCCTTCAGCCAACGCATCCGCATAAAGGAAGGATGGCAAATAGGCTATTCCAAGACCGGAAATGGCGGCGTTCAGCAAAGATTGCCCGTCATTAACCGTCAACCAGCCGGCGGTACGAACCTGACGCTTTTCGCCCGATGGGGCTGTCAGTTTCCACACAGCGCTATTGGCCTGGTTGGAATAGTGTAGCAGTTTATGCTCATTCAAGTCGTCGATCTTTGCCGGACGGCCGTACTTTTCAAAATATTCCGGCGAAGCGATCATTTTCTTGGTCGTTTCGGTCAGCTTGCGGGCACGCAGCGTGCTATCCTCAAGCTCTCCGATCCGAATGGCCATGTCGAAACCTTCAGAAATCAGTTCAACATAACGATTGTTTAAAACCATATTGACTGTGATGTCTTCGAATTCCTGCAAGAACCCTCCAAGTACTGGCGACAGGTGGTTCACACCAAAATCTGTCGCTACCGATATTCGCAGCAGTCCCGATGGTGCAGATTGCATCGAGGTTACCAGCGCATCGGCTTCACCGGCGTCATTCAACACCCGGCGCGCACGATCGTAATACGCCAGTCCAATTTCAGTCGGGCTAACCCGACGTGTGGTTCTATTTAGCAGCCGTGCACCTAATCTCGCCTCCAACGAGCTTACATGCTTTGAGACAGCGGATTTTGAAATCCCCATCTTCTTGGCCGCATCCGTGAAACCGCCTTGGTCTACCACAGTGGCAAAGGCTTCCATTTCAGTTAGTCGGTCCATGTCGTGTTACCCTAGTCTTGGCCCCCAACCACGATCAGGTATCACGGCCAATTCGGGCAGGAATGCGGTGGACCACAGACAATAAGGGGGAAATGCTCTGAATGTTCACATGTAGGCAGCAAAAACGCGTTGTATTTGCCACAAATTGTTAATTAACCATTTAAAAACAGCAGGTTAAAAACTGTTACAAATTTGCCGCTAACCTTGCTCCTTCGTCAATTGCGCGCTTTGCATCAAGCTCTCCGGCAAAGTTCGCCCCCCCAATCACAGTAAATGCGGTGTGTTCTCGGGTCAATTCATCGGCCAGAGACGTCTCACTGATTTGACCGGCACACAGGATCACACTTTTCGCCGGAATAAATTCGTTAGCTTCGCGCGCATCGCCGACCGATATGTGAATACCGTTGGAATCGATACGTTCATAATTCACGCCGCCCCGCATTTTTACGTTCTTCATCGCCAATGTTGCACGGTGGATCCACCCAGTGGTTTTACCCAGATTGCGCCCAAGTTTTTCCGATTTCCGTTGTAGCAACGTTACTTGCCGCGCCGGTGCATCCGGTTGCGGGCCATTTGTGGCCAGGCCACCGCGATCCAATTCGGGATCTGAAATTCCCCATTCCTTTTTCCATGTATCTAAATCTAATGTAGGGCTTTCATTTTCGATCAGGAATTCTGCAACATCAAATCCAATACCACCTGCGCCCACAATCACAGCGCTTTCCCCTATGTCGGCGTGGCCGCGCAATACATCTATATAAGAAAACACATTAGCCCCATCTTGCCCGGGAATCTGTGGATCCCGGGGCAACACCCCCGTCGCTACAATTACTTCGTCAAATTTTGACAGGTCTTTGGCTGAAACTTCGAAATTCAGACAGAGTATAATTGCGGACTGTTCCACCATGGTCTTGTACCATTCCACCAACCCTATGAATTCTTCTTTACCGGGGATTACCTTGGCCATGTTCAGCTGACCCCCTATCTCATCTGCTTTGTCGAACAGTGTCACCCTATGCCCCCGCTCGGCGGCCACCAATGCTGCTGATAGTCCTGCCGGTCCGGCCCCAACCACCGCAACGGACTTTACTGTCTCAGTTGGATCATATCGCAGCTCAGTTTCGTTGCAGGCGCGCGGGTTCACCAAACAGGTGGACATTTTGCCACTGAAAGTGTGGTCCAGACAGGCCTGATTGCAGGCGATACAGGGCGCTATTTCCGCCGCCCGCCCGGTTGCAGCTTTCTTTACAAATTCCGGGTCAGCCAAAAACGGGCGCGCCATCGACACCATATCGGCACAGCCTTCGGCCAAAACAGTTTCGGCAATTTCCGGTGAATTGATTCGGTTTGAAGTGATAATGGGAATGAACACTTGGCCCATCAGCTTTTTCGTCACCCAACTGAACGCCCTTTGTGGCACCGATGTCGCAATGGTAGGGATGCGTGCTTCGTGCCACCCAATTCCTGTATTTATTATCGTTGCACCAGCCTTTTCAATTTCGCGGGCCAGCAACAGGACCTCTTCCCAACTTGATCCGTTTGGTATGAGGTCAATCATCGACAAGCGATAGATCAGTATAAAGTTCTGTCCAACGGCGGTGCGAACACGGCGGACAACTTCAATGGGCAGACGCATGCGGTTTTCATAAGAACCGCCCCACTGATCCGTTCGCTTATTGGTATGGGTCACCAGAAACTGGTTTAGAAAATAACCTTCTGAGCCCATAACTTCGACACCATCATACCCGGCTTCACGCGCCCGTACCGCTGCTGTAACCATGTCGGCGATTTGTTTTTCAATTCCTGCTTCATCCAATTCATTCGGTGGAAACGGAGAGATCGGCGATTTCACAGGTGAAGGAGCAACACATTTAGGCCCGTAAGCATATCGACCGGCATGCAAAATCTGCATTGCAATTTTACCGTTCGATTGATGAACTCTGTCGGTTACAACCCGGTGGTTGGCTATATCGGCGTCGGAAAACAAACCAGCCGCCCCAGGGAAAACGCCGCCCTCTTCATTGGGCGCCATCCCGCCTGTCACAATCAGCCCGACATCGCCGCGCGCCCGCTCTGCATAAAACTCGGCAACCCGGTTCCAGTCACCCCGTTCCTCAAGCCCGGTATGCATTGATCCCATCAACACCCGATTTTTCAATTGTGTAAAACCCAGATCCAGCGGCTTTAACAGGTGCGGGTACATGGTATTTCCTTGCTTCAGATTAGTTTTTGCGCGTCCCTGGATACTAAAAGACTTAGATCAAGTATCCTACTTGGTTTCCAGACAATGTCGTCGAAAGGCACGTTTCAACATATCAAGCTCGGCGCGTAACAGTTCCGATTCGGCCCTAATATCATCATCCAACGGTTCACCGGTAACAATGGTAAAAGAGGTTAGCTTTTTACCATTGTCTTTGTTGTTGATTAGAAACACCTGCACGCCATCTGACAAAAGTTCTGGCGGAACAGGGATTTTCAGAACCCAAATTTCCGGGTTATTTTCTTGGTTAATTATTGAAAATTCTACAGCTTTTCCCAAGTGCGATACTTCAATCGCGGGCGTGTTGCCGTTTTCAGTTCCTGTAATAACGCCTTCCCATGAACCGGCAAAAAAACGGGTCTTAGTGGCTTCTAGTTCAGACATATCAAAACTCCGTCTTTAAACTTCTGCCCGTGGACGGCGCGAAAAGGTTATATCGCGTAACATGATCTGATTAAGTTGTGGGTTTTCGAAGATCAGATCAACCCAGGCACGTTCCAGCCGTTTTTCATTAAGACTTGTGTACGCCAAGTCAAATTCAACAACAGCCTTACCATCGACTACTTCCAGTTCACGTACCAATTGTTCACTGTTGGGACCGTGTTTGAAGTTGAAACGGGCAAATATTTCCAACGGTTGTTCCATATCAATTACTGCAGACATGCGGACCAAATGTCGCCTGTTCAACCCAGCAAGGGCATCCGATGGCATCTCGATAACCAATGACAAGAAGCTGCCGTCAAACTGAAACACGTCTAT
Source organism: Paracoccaceae bacterium (assembly GCA_965224795.1). GTDB lineage: Bacteria > Pseudomonadota > Alphaproteobacteria > Rhodobacterales > Rhodobacteraceae > NVTR01. The sequence goes on from CBDDAE010000001.1 coordinate 1,739,832, forward strand.
ACGTAAACCAAACGGCGCTAAATCTTCCTCAAGCGTGTTTCGGACCTGACGCACAGTTAGTTCAGAAATTTTACAGTCGTGAAAAATACGCACCTCATCGCCAATTGAGGCTTTTGTTTCTATCGCAGCAATACCTGGCGGGTTAAGTGGGCCACGCCATAGATCGGGTCGGTAAGCCCAATCAGAATGCAGTGGCTTTTGAATAGCATTGCTACCGATAAGTGGTAGCGTCAGGCGGCCGTCTGCGACATGTAATACCTTGTCAATTGCATGGCGCATTTCCCGTGCGCGGCCCCGGGTTTTTCGCAAAGCAAACAGGTCTTCCTTTTTCGCAATGTCCTGCGTTTGATGCCACCGCCGTAAATTACGCCGATGAAATAATATGTTTGCTAGCCTGCTCATTTATCCGGCAATTTCAGCCTCACGTGTAAAAATTCTTTGCCCAACGCGATGTATGTTCATTTCAGCCCTTAAACTTCACACTGGATCAACAGCCTGGTCAACCAGCGCTGGGTTTTCACGGCGAACACGGGCTACGAACTCGTTCAATATGGCCATTCCTTCGCTGTTACGCATCGGGTGATTAAAAAATGCATGCACGCTAAGTGTAACAATGTGGCCCCGTATATCAAATAATGCTCGCCAGTAGACCGGTGCAAGGTCGCTAACATTATTTGGGCTAACATCACGTAACTTCAAAATGAAAACGTCCTTTGAACGCCTTGCCGACAATACTGTGACCGACGAACCATTGCCATCCCTTGCAAGCGCCATGCGGCCCTGATCCGATCGGAAAAACGCGCCTAAGCGACGCAAAGAACTACTGACTTCAGCCCCTGATTTGTTTGATACCGATGCGGTCAAAGCACCAGTAATTCTTGGTGAAGCTTGGGTAGCATCATTTGCCAAAGACGCACAGCTGCCCAGCAATACAAACGCTCCGTCCTGCGTATCCCGGATTGCAGAACGGTCGATACAATATCCGGCGGGCCCCGCAATGGTAATGCTATTTCTTGCAACCTGAACGGATTGCGGCGCGGACCGAAGAAAGCCAAAACCATCGGATTCACAACCGAGAAGTGCGAAAGCCGCAGCCAGCACCCCTATATGGAAACGCAATTTAATTTCAGAGATCCATATAAATATGCAGTTCAGCCTTAGCCCCCGGATGTGTAACTGCACCTTTATTGGTGGGTCCCACAAGTTGAGCATACTTCCACAACGCGCCGCTGGCATACAGAGTTTCCCTGGCACCAGTCCAGTTTGCTTTGCGTGCGGTTAGTTCTTCATCACTTAGGTCAACAGAAAGAATTCCATTTATTGCATCGATGGTGATCATGTCGCCGTCCTGCAGTAATCCTATGGGTCCGCCTAACGCTGACTCTGGTCCCACATGGCCTACACAAAACCCCCGCGTGGCACCTGAAAACCGGCCATCGGTAATCAAGGCAACTTTTTTGCCCATACCCTGTCCAGATAAAGCAGCGGTCGTCGCCAGCATCTCTCGCATTCCCGGTCCACCGGCTGGACCTTCGTTGCGGATAACCAGAACTTCACCTTCTTTATATGTGCGCGCTTTTACCGCCTCAAATGCATCTTCTTCACATTCGAATATTCGGGCTGGTCCAGTGAATACAATTTCATCTTCGGTCATGCCGGCAATTTTTACAATCGCGCTTTCTGGTGCCAGATTGCCCTTTAGGCCAACAACACCCCCGGTTTTGGAAAGCGGTTTTTCTACCGGGTAAATGACACGGCCGTCTGCCTTCAGGCTGACGCGGTCAATTTCTTCGCCGATGCTATTTCCAGTTGCCGTCACGCAATCTTCGTGAATAAGGCCGGCCTTACGCAATTCCTTTAGAACGACCGGCACACCCCCGGCTTCAAACAGGTCCTTGGCCACATATGCCCCACCCGGTTTGAGATCGACAAAATACGGTGTGTCGCGGAAAATTTCACATACATCATCCAGATCAAAATCAATTCCCGCTTCATGTGCCATCGCAGGTAAGTGCAGCCCCGCATTGGTTGACCCGCCAGTGCAGGCCACGATTCGCGCGGCATTTTCCAGCGACTTGCGGGTCACGATATCGCGCGCTCGGATGTTTAGTTCTAACAGCCGCATTACAGCTTCGCCGCTGGCTTCACCGTATTGATCACGGCTTTCATAAGGGGCAGGCGCGCCGGATGAATTTGGCAATGCCAGACCAATTGCTTCCGAAACGCAAGCCATAGTGTTGGCTGTAAACTGTCCACCACACGCCCCGGCCGAGGGACAGGCAACTTTTTCAAGCGCGATCAGGTCTTCTTCGGACATGGTGCCAGCCTGATGTTTACCGACACCTTCAAACACATCCTGAACAGTTACGTCTTTGCCGTTCATACGTCCCGGCAGGATAGATCCGCCGTAGACAAACACCGAAGGTACATTCAACCGTATCATCGCCATCATCATTCCGGGTAAAGATTTATCACAGCCGGCAAGCCCGACCAACGCATCATAGCAATGCCCTCGCATGGTTAACTCAACCGTGTCTGCAATGGCTTCCCGACTGGCTAGCGATGAGCGCATTCCCTCGTGACCCATGGCAATTCCATCTGTCACGGTAATTGTAGTAAACTCGCGTGGTGTTCCAGCCGCCGCCTTAACTCCGGTTTTGACGGCTTGTGCCTGACGGTTAAGCGCGATGTTGCAGGGCGCTGCCTCATTCCAACAGGTTGCCACACCCACCAAAGGTTGGGCAATCTCTTCTTCTGTTAGCCCCATGGCATAATAATAAGATCGATGCGGCGCGCGCGCGGGCCCTTCCGTCACATGGCGACTTGGCAGGTTTGACTTGTCAAATTTTGTGTTGCGCATCTTGGGCCTTTCAGGTGGCATCTATGGGGATTTGAATAATCGGCCTAAGTGGGATTAACAAGCCAAGGCTTGGCATTTGCGTCTATAGAATCCGCTAACTGCTCGATGAAAAAAGCAGTGTAAATGCCTTCAGCATTCGTTTTCCTGCAGTTTGCGTGACAGAGATGTAAAATAAATCGAACTGGCAATGCTCACATTATTTGGTCAGTGACATGAACAATTTGGGCAGCTTTTCTGGCAGGCTTTCGACCTTATCAATAACAGCGAAATTGTTGCGTCCAAATATGTCGGCAATATAGTCGTCAGCCTTGGGGTCAAGGCTGATGCAAAAGGTGGTGATGCCTTTGTTGGCCAATTCACCAACTGCCGAATGGGTGTCATCCTGCAGATACTTTGGGTCAGCCACATCAATGTCGTGAGGTTCCCCATCGGTTAAAACCAGCAACAGTTTTTTCTCTTCTCGCCGGTTTTCCATATAGGCTCCGGCGTGGCGCAGCGCGGCGCCCATGCGGGTAGAATTGCCGGCTTCCATTGCCGCTAGTCGTGCTTTTGGTTCCGGCCCCCATGCTTCACTGAAGCCTTTGAAATGCGTATAGCGGACTTCAAACCGGGTATTGGACGAAAACCCGGCAATGCCAAAGGGATCACCCAAAGCCTCAACCGCAGTGGCCAGCAGCGACACTGCCTCTTGGCTCAGTTGCAGGATACTTGCGTCAGCGCCTTGCGGGGTGTCGTTGATAGATTCTGACAGATCGAGCAACAAAAGCACCGAAATATCCCGCCCGTCCTTGACGTGGTACTGATGTATTCTTGTATCAGGTGTTGTCCCGATCCGATAATCGATCGCCGCCCGGATCGCTACATCCAGATCAAGATCGTCACCTTCTTCCTGATAGCGCACGCGCTTGCGTTGCTGGGGTTTCAGCATATCAACGATCTGTTTTAACTGCTTTGCGAGACGCGTGTGTTTGTCCAGTAAACTGTCGATCAGCCCTGGATTACCCTGGGGCTGAATGGCCTCGTAAACCGTGGCCCAATCGGGGCGGTAATTCTGAATTTGGTAATCCCATTCGGGATAATGGCGCGGCGGTAGTAATCCGTCGTTGTGTTTTTCTTCTTCATTGTCAGACGTGTTGTGATCTGAATGAAATTCATCGTCATTGTCGGGCTCTTCCAGGAAAATCCAAAGATACCGATTGTCGTCGCGATAATTAACTACCGTGTCTTCGAACCAGACCCTTGGCAAGCGGAAATCGTTTTCATGGTTGTCGCGCAACCAGAAAACCCCAAGGTCCGTTGCCAGTTTTTCGTCACAAGGGTCGGCCGCAACGCGCTCGTGGAATTTCGCAACATATTCCAGCAGTCCCGGATCACTGTAATTATGATCGGGGTTTAGCATCGCATAGGACAACATCGCCATTCTGTGCCGGATGCTTGACCAACCATCGGGGCACGCGCCGGGTTTGGGTACAGGGTGCAGTGACAGCCAGATTTTGCGTAGACCTGGGTATTTCTGCATCGCTAAGTATTCTACCCGGGCGTCTTCGAATACCTCGATGCAGATATGTTGGAAAACGCTGAAATTGTCTGCCAGAAACGGTTTCGACCAGATCTTGTGGGCCATCAGGTGGGCAATGACAGCGCGGTAACGGTTGATGCCTGAAATCGGGCCAAGATCTTCGTAAACATCTGGAATATGCAGGCCCTGTCGGTCCAAATGCGGTACCGGTTTACGCTTTGTGTCAAATGCTTCCGAAAAAGGGCGAAAATCCACGTCGTCCCTCCACATGGCGCGGGTAAACATGTGCAGTTGCCGTTCGTGGTCCATGAACAATGTGCCGTTTCGCTCTTTGACCAGCATGGCTTTGGAATCTGCGCTATGCATGCCGAAGTAATCCGGCAAGCGGTGCGGATGATCGCAGTAGACGCGAATACCATAATTGATCCAGTTATCGGCCCCAGCCATGGATAGCTGTGCAAACAGATAAGGCGCGCGTTCAATCAGCGGCTTGGTGCCTTCCTTCGCTTCAAGGGTCATTTTCTTAACCAATTCAAGCCAACCACGCAGGGATTGCGCACTGTTAAGGCGTCGAGAAATTGCGGGCAGTGTTGCCAGAAACGGGGCGATGGATCCGGCCACGGCATATTCGGAAAGGAACGCCGCTGTCTCGGCGATTTCGGGGATTATTTTGACGTCACTGTGGCGCACGACTTCCGGTACTTCATCCAGAAAGATCAGAACCAGTTCGGTGCCACGTCCCAGTGCAGCAACCCGGTCCGCCCCGGCTAGCCAAGATTTGACACCGTAATCTGACAGCACGTCCTGCGCATTGTGCAACGCATCCTCAAAAATATCGTCAATCCGCTGAACGGAACTGTTTAATTGGTCGCGCCAGACCTTGGTTTCGGTTTTCATCGCACACCTCCAGCGGAACTAGCCGAGAACCAGTTCCACCGATGCATCCAATGTCGCTCGGATATCGGCGTCATCCGTCAGCGGGCGCACCATGGCCATTTTGCAAGCCTCAACCGGATCAACTCCTTTGCCGATCAGCATTGCACCGTAAACCAACAGGCGCGTCGATATGCCTTCGTCGATACCATGGCCTTTAAGGTTGCGGGCGCGGTGCGCAATATCCACAAGCTTGGCGGCAAGTGCGATGTCTACGCCACCTTCTTTGGCCACAATTTCGGCCTCAAATTTTTCGACCGGGTAATCAAAATCAAGCGCAGTAAAGCGTTGCTTGGTGGACTGTTTCAGGTCCTTCATCAGGCTTTGGTAGCCGGGGTTGTAGGAAATCACCAATTGAAAATCGGCATGCGCTTCCAGCAATTCGCCCTTTTTATCCAGCGGTAATACACGGCGGTGATCGGTCAGCGGATGGATCACAACCGTGGTATCCTGACGCGCTTCAACAACTTCATCCAAATAACAGATGGCACCGATACGCGCCGCAACTGTCAACGGACCATCCTGCCAGCGGGTTCCTTTTTCATCCAGTAGAAACCGCCCCACCAGATCTGCAGCTGTCATGTCTTCGTTACAGGCGACCGTGATCAATGGCTTTTTCAGTTTCCAGGCCATATATTCGATGAACCGTGATTTGCCACAGCCGGTCGGACCCTTAACCATGACCGGCAAACGACAATCATAGGCGGTATTATACAAAGCAACTTCATCGCCGGTTGGCTGATAAAACGGTTCGTCCTTGATCAGGTACTGCTTGGCATCTACCATTTTGTTCCTCGGTTCTTTGATATAGAAGTTCCCACCCCGCTAATTTGGAGGGGTGGGAATATTTCAATGCTACTTATGCACACCCAGCTTTTCGCGCCAGCCAGGGTAAAGTAGATCGGCATCCCCAGAAAACGATTCAAACGCACCGCGCATTTCCTTGTGCTCTTTTGCATATTCGACCAGATCGACACCCTCTTGCCAAGCTTCATAGGCCTGACGCAAGGACATAGCGCCATCGGCTATACCGTCCTTGTGGCCCAAAGCACCGCCACCAGATGTCTGGATCACGTTACAATGGCCCAGGTTTTCGAAGAAACCCGGAAGTCGCAGGGCGTTCATACCGCCGGAGATAATCGGTGTGGTCGGCTTCATGCCTTCCCAGGGTTGTGTGTAATGAGTGCCTTTCGAAACATCATCGATCAGGGCGTCGGCCAAGACCGTATCGCTGTTGTAGCCTTCCATCTTGCCAAAACCCATGGTGCCAGTATGGATGCCGGACGAACCGGACATACGCGCCCATTTCATATGTGCTAAAGCGGTGTAACCCCGATTGGATTCTTCACCTGTAACCATGCCATGTCCGGCACGGTGATAATGAATAAACTGGTTGCCAAAGTGACGACGCGCAGTCGTCACCATGCCGCAACCGCCAACAAAACCGTCAACCAGCAATGCGACATTTTCCGCCAGAAAACCAAATTGTTCCAGAACGTATTCTCCACGGGCAATCATTTCATTTGGATCATCCGCTGTGATATTGGCTGAGAACAATTTTCCTTGTCCGGTCTCATCCATCGCCCGCTTCATGGAATCCACGATCAGTGGAATGCTTTCCTTCATCGGCGCATAAACCTGATTGCCTTGCGGTTCATCATTCTTGATGAAATCGCCGCCTAGCCAGAACTGATAGCAGGCTTCAGCAAATGGCTTTGGACGCAGGCCAAGTTTTGGCTTGATAATCGTGCCTACTACCATACCGCCATTTTCCAACGGCCGGCCAAGAATGCGCCACATGTCTTTGATGCCGCGAGACGGACCATCAAACAAACGTAAGAAATTTGGTGGTACGAAGAAATCAAGCAGTTTTGCATATTCGACGTCACCCATAGCTTGGTTGTTGCCGATCATGCAGGTCATCAGCGATACAACCATCGCGCGGCCATCGGTGATGTTGCGGTCGAACAGATCGATCGGAAAAGCGATTTTCATCAGCTCTTTTTCTTCATCAATCGCATAGCAAATCGCATCAAGCCCTTTTGCGAAATCGTCAGTGGTCACCGTTTGAACATTGGTTCCAGTAGATGACTCTGCGCAAAAGTGGGCAGCTGTCCCGATGTAATCAAAAAACCCTTCTGCCGGTTTCATTTTGTAGGCGGCAAGAACATGTTTGCCGGCGGCAATCAGATCTTCTTCTTTCAGTGTAAGGTCGCTGTAGCGACTTGTTTGGTCTAGCATGGTTACTCCCATCGTAAGTTTATAATTCCTGGCGGATTCCCCGCATGCTCGACAATCTAATCGAACTTTCGTATAAACAAAAATCGATTGTATCTATAAACCACATAGAGAATAAGCTATGAATAAGGAAACCCTCTCTGGATCATTCCCCCATGTGACGCTGCGCCAATTGCAAATATTTGAAACCGTTGTTCGATTGGGCGGGTTTACCCGCGCCGCTCAATCGCTGCACCTAAGCCAGCCGACTGTTTCAATGCAGGTCAAAAAATTAAGCGCCATACTGGGATTGCAGCTTCTGGAACAGGTTAACAGGCGTGCCTACCCAACCGAAGCCGGCCAAAAAGTCTACGCTGTCACTCAGGAAATTCTTGGGCAGTTGACCGCACTTGGCGATCTGGCGGGTGAGTTAAAGGGGGAAATCAAAGGCGAACTGCGTCTCGCGGTTATAACCACAGCCGCCTATTTCATGCCACATCTGTTGGGGTCCTTTGTTGAAAACCATCCGCTGGTACAACCACGCCTGACGATCACCAACCGAGAAAAAGTGATTGAACGATTGAAGTCCAATCAGGATGACCTGCTGATCATGGGACAGGTTCCTAGCGAACTGGCCGTTGAGGCCTACCCATTCATCGACAATGAAATGGTTGTCGTAGCACCACCAGATCATGTCCTCATCGGAAAGAAATCAGTGTCACTTGAGAGAATCTGCCAGGAAAAATTTCTGGTAAGAGAGGTTGGTTCAGGTACAAAACTGGCAGTTGACCGTTTGTTTGCAAAACATGATCTAGCGATTTCACCCTATATGGAACTGGGCAATGCTGAGGCAATCAAACAAGGCGTAATGGCTGGCCTGGGTATTTCGGTCCTGTCCCGGCGCAATGTCGGGCTTGAACTTAGCAGTCAGAAAATTGCCGTTCTTGAAGTGGAAGGGTTTCCTTTGATCCGGCGATGGTACGCAGTGCACCTGAAAGGTAAACATCTGTCGCTTGTTGCCCGTACATTTCTGGCCAGCCTTCTGGAAGATGGCGGTTTTGTACTTTCTGGTGATCGTTAGCAAAGGACGCCAAATCGATTCTGTCGCAAAGATTGTTTCCGGTTGATACAGCCTGCTGAGCGGGCATACTTATCCAGCGAGTACCGCGCTTGGCTACCGTATACCGGACATAAAAATTGATCGCAAAGAGGATCAAAGGCTTTGGGAATTGGCTACCTTTGAAGAAAATCAGGTGCTGGCCTCAAATTGTTGCAGTACAAAATTCAAGATTAACAAATGTGACGGGGATCACTTTTAGAAGCCAGCGGTTTGCGAAAGAACCCGGGCGCACGTCGACGGCGAGAGTATTGCTCATAGGTATGGGCGTAACTCAAAACCAAAGCGTCACACCACTGAGACGCAAAAATCGAAATACCAACCGGCAAGCCTTGCACATACCCCATCGGTACGGTCACGCTGGGATAGCTGGAAACAGCGGCGGGTCCGGCGCTGCCACCGGATCGATTATCGCCATTGACCCAATCAATCAGCCAAGGCGTGCAGGTTGTCGGGGCAACGATTGCATCAAGCCGGTGTTCAGACATCAGCCTGTCGATACCTCCTTTGCGACTAAGCGTTTGGCATTTTGCTAGGGCTTCAACGTAAAGACTATCATCCAGCCCTGTTGTGTCTTGGGCCATTTCCAACAGCTCCTGCTGAAACCAGGGCAGCACGGTATCTGCGTTCGCCGAATTGAATTCAATAATGTCGGCAAGGGATTTCACACATGAAGCAACCTGCCGCTTTGACAGGTATTTGTTAAGACCGGCCTTGAATTCTGTTGCCATAACAATGGTTTCACTGGGGCGAATGTCGGTCATCGGTGTCAGATCCAGATCGTCCACAATAACGGCACCACAGGCAAGCAGGTCGTTCACAGCGTCGGCAAAAACCCCGTCGACCCCGGGATGGTAGCCGCAATAATTCCGGGCAATGCCAATGCGGGCACCGTCCAGGGCACCGGTTTGTAGGGTTAGCTTTTCAATATTCTTCTGGCTGGCTGAAGAAACAGTCGTCGCGTTGTCATTTCCGTCAGGGCCAGCGATTGCTGTCAGCACAGCAACAGCATCCGCAACCGACCGGGCGATTGGTCCGGCAGTGTCCTGACTATGGGAGATGGGTATGATCCCCGCCCGACTGACCAACCCAACTGTGGGCTTGATGCCAACCACAGAATTCATAGCCGACGGGCTGACGATTGACCCATCAGTTTCCGTGCCAATAGCCGCCACGCAAAACCCCATGGCAACCGCAACGGCCGAACCTGAACTTGAACCCCCCGGCGTGCGCAAATGATCGTAAGCATTACATGTTTGGCCGCCCCGGCTGCTCCAACCGCTGCTGGACCCGGTACTGCGAAAATTCGCCCATTCGCTTAGGTTGGTTTTCCCCAATAACACCGCGCCGGCTTGCCGGAGTTTATGAACAACATGGGCGTCATTGAGTGCTGGGGCACCAACCATAGCCAACGACCCGGCGGTAGTCATCATTTTGTCGCCGGTATCAAAGTTGTCTTTCACCAGTATTGGCATACCGTGGAGCGGGCCGCGGGTCTTGCCATTTGCCCGTTCAGCGTCCAGCACATCAGCAATGTCCAAAGCGTCCGGGTTAAGTTCAAGAATTGCGTTCACAGTTGGATCGTATTTATCAATCTGATCCAGACAATGTTGGGTCAGGCTGCGGGCTGTAATTTCACCCGAGGTCATCAAAGCGCCAAGGCTTTCAATGGACTCAACTTCCAGATCAATATTCGCCAAAATCAAACGTCCTTTACGTCGCGAACATCCAGATAATCGCGCATTCCATCGCCCAGGAAATTGACGCTAAGAACGGTCAGCATGATGGCAATTCCCGGGAACAGTCCCAGCCACCAGGCGCGTGAAATAAAGCTGCGCCCATCCGCCAGGATCAAGCCCCAGGTGGGGGTGTCTGCTTCCACGCCGAGGCCCAGAAAAGACAGCCCTGCCTCACCTAGGATGGCATAGGAAACGCTGACTGTTGCCTGCACGATGATCGGGGCCACCGCATTGGGCAGGACGTGACGCCACAATATACGGGCGTTTGAGGCACCGGAAATTCGCGCGGCATCGACGTACTGTTCTTCCTTGATGGTCAGCACCATGCTGCGGGCAATACGGGCGAAATCATCCAGAAATGCCAGCGAAATCGCGACGATGATATTCAGCAATCCCGCGCCAAAAACCGCAACCAGATAAACCGCTATAATGAAGTTCGGGAATGCCCACTGCAGATCAATATAGCGCATGATGACATAGTCGATCCAACCGCCATAAAACCCGGCCGCCAGCCCCATGGCAACACCCAGCACCAGCGCGATCACCACCGTTGAAATGCCGACAAACAATGATATTTGCGTGCCATGGATTACCCGGCTTAGCAAGTCACGTCCGAGATCATCGGTGCCCAATGGGTGGGTCAGGTTGGGTGGAATAAGCAGATCAAACTGCATGGCATTTGGATCATGGGGGGAAACCCAATTGGCAAACAACGCGAAGAACACGAAAATCGACAGCACGATCAGGCCAAACAGCGCCTTTTTATCCCGGACGATTTCCCGAAGAAATCGGCCACTTGGTGCGGCGGTTTGGCGGGAGACCTCTGTGCCAAAAACTTTTGCGTATTTGCTCATGACTGATACCTGATGCGCGGGTCAACGATGGTGTATAGAAAATCCACCAACAGGTTGGAAAACACGAATATGGCCGACACGATCAGGATGGTTCCCTGAACGACCGGATAATCGCGGTTCAGAATACTTTGGATCAACAAACGCCCAAGGCCTTTGATGGCAAACACGTTTTCCACCACAACAGCACCCGACATCAGCAGCGCGAATGCGATGCCGATCACGGTGATCACCGGGATCAGGGCGTTGGGGAAAGCGTGGCGCAGGATCAGGCTCATCTCGCTTAGCCCCTTGGACCGCGCAACCTGCATATAATCGGCGTTCAGCACCTCAAGCATGGCGCTGCGGATCATCCGGGCGACAATGGCGGAAAACGCCGTGCCCACCGCGATTGCCGGCAGGATCAAATGCGAGAACCACGGCCAGAAACCCTGGGAAAGTGGTTCATACCCAATGGCGGGCAGCCAATGCAGATTGGCGGCAAAGACGATAATCAACAAAATTGCCAGCCAGAAATCCGGCATGCTGAGGCCAAGAAAGGCGATAAAAGTAACAATGTAATCCAGAACCGAATTCTTGCGGGTTGCCGCAATAAGACCTGCGGGCACGGCGATGATAATGGCGACAAAAAACGATAGCGTTGCCAGTGACAGGGTGCGGGGGGCGGCCTCGGCAATCAGCTGACCAACGGGTACACGACTGCCAAACAACGACTGGCCAAAATCGCCATGGGCGGCATACCACAGCCATTTGCCGTATTGCACATACATCGGCTGATCCAACCCCAGCTTGCGGCGGATTTCATCCACTGCGTCCGGGTCACCGGCGTCAAAAAGCATGGCGGCAATGGGATCACCTGGTACAAGCCTCAGCATAAAAAACACCAGCGTGGCCACAAAGAACATCACCAAAAATGCGCCAAAGGTGCGTTTGATCAGGTAACCGGCCATATTTGCCTCCGCTGGTTCAAGGATGTCCGGGCGAAACTATCGCCGCCCGAACGGTTTTTATATTGCGTCAGATCACGACTTGAATGACACGCGGTCCAGATCAACCAGGCCAGGTATCCGGCTTTCGCTTGGAAAATCGACCTTGGTGCTGTGCACAAGAATGTTGGCAGGGTGGAACAGGAAGATCGACGCCACCTTGTCCGATGCAATCTGGTTTGCCTGTTGCACCAAGGCGCGACGCTTATCAGGGTCGGCCTCAACACTTTGGGCATCAATAAGCGCATCCACTTCGCTTTCAGAAAAATAGCCGAACGGCATTTCTTCCTTATTGCGATTGCGCCCGTTGAACTTGGAAACCGTCTGCATCCAGTCAACCAGACCATCATCAGGATCAAAGTCACCGCCCGACCCAGATCGGCGCAGATCCCAATCCATCCGGTCAAAGTTTTCAACATTGACGCTCCATTCCTGGGTTTCAAGCTCAACAGTGATGTTCAGGTTTTCCTTCAGGATACTGGCCACCACCTGGGCTTCGCGTCGACCACTTGGGGTGGTTGTCAGCTTAAGCGTTGGGAACCCTTCGCCATTGGGATAGCCCGCATCGGCCAACAACTGACGCGCTTCATCCGCATCAAACCGCTGGTTGCTGGTTTCCGCAATGTCAGTGTCAAAGAAGAACCCCATCGCCGGGTTGATAGTGCCGTAAGCAGGCACACCGCGGCCAAACTGGGCAATTTTCAGATAACGATCACGGTCCATGGCCTTGGCAATCGCCAAACGCACCTTAAAGCCGTTTTCCTTCATCAGCTCTTCCACGGGTTTGTTGAAGTCAGGCACTTTCATGTGCTCATGCCATGGGCTGATCCAGACTGACTGAAACCCTGGTCCTGCAATCTCATCAACCACCAGATCAGGGTTGGCCACGAAGCGGTCAACCAGTTCTGCGGCAATAGGGTTGCCACCGATCAACTGAATATCACCCGCTTCAATCGCGGCGGCCAGCGGCTCTGCGTCACTGACAGGTTTGATGACAACTTTGTCCAGTTTTGGACGCTCAGGATCATAATAATCCGCAAACTTCTCCATCACCACACCCTGGCCAAGCTGGTGTTCAACCACCTTGAACGGTCCAGTACCGACCGGCATCAGCCCATAATCAGACAGGCCCATTTCTTCGATCGCACGCTGGTTCACAATAGTCATGGCACGACCAGAGGAACGTTCCAGCGTTTTGGTCAGGAACGACGCCTGCGGCTTTTCAAGGATAAAGATCACCTCATGATCATTTACCTTTTCAATGCCTGTGACGTTGTTCAAAACCCGCGAATGGATTGACAGATCAGGGTTTTTAGAACGGTTATAAGTGTAGATCACATCGTCAGCGGTGAAAGGATCGCCGTTGTGGAATGTCACGCCCTCGCGCAGTTTAAATCGATACTGAATACCGGTGTCAGACACGGTCCAGCTTTCTGCCAGATCACCCTCACCCACCAGATCACGGTTAATATGCATCAGGCCGCTTAGAACATTTGACGATATCTGAAACTGCACAACCTGGTTGATCTGCGCCGGGTCCAGCGTGACAATCTGGCCAACGCCAGCCCAACCACATGTCAGTGTTCCGCCACCGTGGCCAGCGGCAGAAGCCGGCCGCACAAGGCCAGTGCCGGGCAACAGATGCGCCGCAGTTAATGTACCGGCAGCCGCCATCAAACGCAGCATTGAACGCCGGTCAAGCGACGGGCCGGACATCTGATCAGTGCTCAGACCAAACAGCGGGTCTTTGCTGTCAAAATCATAGGCATCCGTCAGTTCGCTATCAAATTTCGCCCTTTGCTGGGGCGTCATACTATTATACTTTTTGTCGTCCATTTCAGTTCTCCCTACTGGTTTTGGATTGGTTAATTTCTTAGTCAGGCATAGGTGCAGGCCACCTTTCTGTTGCCGGATGCAGACTGCGTGATTGGCAGATCGATGCTGCATTCTTTGCGTGCAATTGCGCAGCGCGGGTGAAACACACAGCCCGGCGGCGGGGCCGAGGGGCTGGGAACTTCACCGGTAATAAAGGTGTGGGATCGTGTGGCTTCGATCTCCGGGTCAGGCACAGGAACGGCGTCCAACAGCGCCTTGGTGTAGGGGTGCTTTGGATCAGAAAATATCGAGTCGCAATCGCCGATTTCGACGATCTTACCCAGATACATCACCGCCACCCGTTGGCACATATGGCGCACCACACTCAGGTCATGGCCGATAAACAGATAGGTCAGGCCGAATTCCTGACGCAAATCTTCCAGCAGACGGATAATTTGCGCCTGAATTGAAACGTCCAGCGCCGAAACTGCCTCATCACACACAATAAATTCGGGCCGAAGCGCCAACGCACGGGCAATGCCAACCCGCTGGCGCTGACCGCCGGACATTTCATGGGGGAACCGGTCAGCCAGGTTTTGTGGCAATCCGCAAAGGTCCAGCAATTCTTTTACCCGCTTGGCGCGGTCGATAAACTTCATACCCGGATCGTGGACAATCAGCGGCTCGGAAATGATGTCGCCCACAGAAATGCGCGGGTTAAGAGAACTGTACGGGTCCTGAAACACCGCCTGAACCAATTTTCGATACTGCAAAGCATCCGGCCCGGACATGTCGCTAACGTCTTGCCCGTCATATGTTATCTGGCCTTCGGTCGGCGTTTCCAGCCGCAAAATACTGCGGCCAATGGTGGTTTTACCGCAACCGGATTCGCCTACCATCCCCAGCGATTCGCCGCGCTGAATGTGAAAACTGACGCCATCGACAGCCTTAACATGACCCACGGTGCGATCAAAAATAATGCCTTTCTTGATGGGGAAATGCACCTTTAGCCCCCTCACCGACACCAACGTTTCTGCGGTTTCGGTGGCAACGGCGTTCATGGCGGGTGCAACGTTCATGCGGCACCTGCCTGAGTAAGTGCTGCAATTTCCCAACAGGCGGAACTGTGGGTGTCAGATATCTGGCTAAAGCCCGGCGCATCCCTATGGCAGCGGTCGGTGGCAAACCGACAACGCGGTGCAAAGGCACAGCCGGGGCCTAGATCGGCCAGGTCCGGCGGGCTGCCTGCGATGGGTTCAATCAAGGTACCGCGCACCTGATCCAGCCGGGGCACCGAATTTAACAGCCCCACTGTGTAAGGGTGGCTGGGATTGCGATACAGCGAAATGGCATCGGCTGTTTCGACGATTTTTCCGGCATACATCACGTTGACCCGGTGCGCATAGCGCGCCACGATTCCCAGGTTATGGGTGATCAGCACCAGCGCCACCCCCATCTCGGTGCACAGCTCTTTCATCAACGCCAGTACCTGCGCCTGAATGGTCACATCCAGTGCTGTTGTGGGTTCATCGGCCAGTATCAGCTTGGGTTCACACGACAGCGCCATGGCGATCATGATCCGCTGGCGCATGCCGCCACTTAGCTGATGCGGGTATTGGATTAGCCTCTCCGCAGGGTCGGATATACCGACCTTAATAAGCAGCTCAATCGCCCGGGTATTCGCTTGCTGCTGGCTATAGTCCAGATGCAGGCGCATGGATTCCGTTAGCTGCTTGCCGATGGACAAAACCGGGTTCAGTGATGTCATAGGCTCTTGAAAAACCATGGCAATATCTTTGCCGCGCAGTTCGCGTATCGCGCGATCGTCCAGCCCCAACAGATCTACGCCTTCAAATTCTATCGACCCGGAAACTATTTTACCCGGTGGTGACTGCACCAGTCCCAGCACGGCGCGCGCAGAAACAGATTTACCGCTACCGCTTTCGCCGACGATGGCCACAATCTCACCCGGATCAACGGAATATGAAATTCCATTCACCGCCTGAACCACGCTGTCGCGGGTTCTAAATTCGACAACCAAATCCTGAATTGTCAAAAGTGCGTTCAAGGCCACCCCCAAGAATTTCGCGCCAACGCCGGAAACAAATTTCCGACGCGTTCACCACCAAAATAGAGAATCTCCCCATTTCGATATTTGTGACGGTAGCCGCGTTTTTCGCTCTTGTAAATTGATTATCGATATTGGTATCAATAATAGGAATTTCCCAAAAATGGGCGGACAGTTTGTGAATTTATCACTTGAAAAATTGATGGGCGGGCAGATCGAAGGGTCGCATAACAAAAGCGGCGCCCTGTTCCACGCGCTGCGCCGATCCATCCTGCTGCGTGAGATTCAGCCCGATGATCCGATGACCGAAAGCGATATCGGGCGGCAATATGGTTGCTCACAGGGGACGGTGCGCGAAGCGCTGATGCGGCTACAAGAGGAAGGCCTAGTCAAGCGGCGCGGCTATCGCGGCACCACCGCTTCCAGAAGCACCGTGGATGAAGTTGTTCAGATGGTTGAAATTCGCATCAAACTGGAAACGGAAGCCATTGAACGAACCGTTGAAATAATTTCAGACAGTAAAATAAACGAACTAGCTGAATATCTAAACAGAATGGAACAGGCCGCTCAACAAACCGATCACTACGAACTTAGTGAAATGGATCGAAAATTTCACCTGACGCTTTTTCACTGTTCCGGTCTGGCTGCACTGGAGCCGATATTGAACCGCTGCATGCTGCACATGCACCTGCACACATTCGGAAACGGCGCCCCAAAAGCCAAGCCTGGGTTCGTAACCGCCGCGCACCAGCCCATTCTTGATGCGCTTCAGGATCGCGACCCCCCGGCAGCGGTGCAGGCCCTTTCCGATCACATTCACGCCACTATAAGCAACGGCGCACCACCTTTGAAAACGGCACTGGATGCGCACCAGAAACCATAACCGGCACCCCGGGGGACATTTCATGAATACATTTACAACACGGCCGGAAATTGCCGGTACATTTGGGGTCGTCACGACAACCCATTGGCAGGCCAGCGCCATCGGCATGGCCGTTCTGGAAAAAGGCGGCAACGCATTTGACGCCGCCGTCGCTACTGGTTTTTCGCTGCAAATGGTTGAACCACATTTGAACGGCCCCGCTGGTGATGTGCCGATGATCCTTGCGCCATCCGGCAAAAAGGCGCGGGTTCTGTGCGGTCAGGGCGTCACCCCGGCCACCGCAACTATCAAGGCCTACACCGATCTTGGGCTTGATATCATCCCCGGCACCGGGCTGCTGGCCACGGTTGTACCGGGCGCATTTGACGCCTGGATGCTGCTGTTGCTGGACCACGGCACCATCCGGCTGCGCGACGCTTTGGGCTACGCCATCGATCTGGCACAGGGTGGTGTGCCGCTGATTTCACGGGTGGCAAAAACCATCGAAGGTGTGGCCGATCTGTTTGAAACCGAATGGCCAAGTTCTGCTGAGATTTACCTTAAGGACGGCCAAGCCCCCACGGCAGGGAAACTGTTCAAAAACCCGGTTCTTGCCGCAACTTACCAGCGCATTGTCGATGAAGCAGAAGCCGCCGGATCAGACCGCGACAGCGTAATTGAAGCCGCCCGAAATATCTGGCGCACAGGCTTTGTCGCGGACGCAATCGATGATTTCTGCCGTAATAACAAGGTGATGGATTCATCCGGTAAGCGTCACGCTGGGTTACTGAGAAAACAGGACATGGCCGACTGGCGCGCCACCTACGAAGACCCGCTGACCTATGACTACCATGGCTACACGGTGTGCAAGGTCGGCGGTTGGAGCCAGGGGCCAACCTTCCTGCAGCAACTGGCGCTGCTTAAGCATTTTGACCTTGGCAAGATGGGCAACACTTCTGCTGATTTTGTACATACTGTGGTTGAAGCCACCAAACTGGTATTCGCCGACCGCGAAGCGTTTTACGGTGACCCGGATTTCGTCGATGTGCCGTTTGAAACGCTGTTGGCCGACACCTACAATGCCGGCCGCGCCAAGCTGATCACTGATCAGGCCTCACTGGAACAACGCCCCGGCAACATTCCGGGTTTCGGCGGCAGTCTCATTATCCGCAACGCCGATGACGCACCCGAACTGGCCAAGGGTGCCGGTGAGCCGACAATGGCCAAGGTCGAATTTCACGATGACCACGCCACCGATGACAAAGGCGTTTCGCGCGGCGACACCTGCCATCTGGATGTCATCGACAAATGGGGCAACATGATCGCTGTGACCCCCAGCGGCGGCTGGTTGCAAAGCTCGCCCGTTATTCCCGGGCTTGGATTTTGCCTGAATACCCGCGCGCAAATGTTCTGGTTGCAGGACGACACACCAACCCGGCTTGAGCCGAAAAAACGCCCCCGCACAACGCTTTCCCCGTCCCTGTGCCTGAAAGACGGCAAGCCCTGCATGGTATTTGGCACGCCGGGCGGCGACCAGCAGGATCAGTGGTCGCTGCATTTCTTTTTGCAGCACGTGCATTTTGGCCTGAACCTGCAGGAGGCCATCGATGCCCCCGAATTTCACACCGGTCATTTCCCGTCGTCGTTTTACCCGCGCATGGTGCAGCCCGGTTCGCTGTCATTGGAAGGGCGATTCCCGGCGCAAACCGTGGCCGAACTGCGCGCCCGTGGCCATGATGTGACGGTTGAAGGCGACTGGAGCATTGGCCGCATGACTGCCGCATCGCGCCAAGATAACATCTTCAAAGCAGCCGCCAGCCCGCGCCATATGCAGGGCTATGCGGTGGGGCGTTAGCAGGTTAAGCTGACCCCTCGAAACATTACCCGGAAAGACAATTCAATGCCTTCAATCTTTGATGTTGTGAACGCAATACCCGCGCAACAACCCGCAATCGGCGCACCGGACCGGACCAGTCTGACCTATGGGCAATTGGCCGAACTTCTACAATTCACTGGCGCTGCATTGAACGGGCTGGGAATTGGTCGTGGTGACCGGGTGGCGATTGTCCTGCCCAACAGCCCCGAAATGGCCACCGCGTTTCTGGCCGCCAGCGCCAGCGCATCGGCAGCCCCACTAAACCCGGGCTACACACAGGATGAGTTTTCGTTTTATCTGGACGATCTTAGCGCCAAACTGGTGTTGGTTGAGGCTGGCAGCACGTCCCCTGTCCTGAAAGCAGCCGAAAAAATTGGCACCCCCGTGGTCACCCTGTACTGGCAAGACACTGATCCGGCCGGGTATTTCACACTGCAGGCTACGGGGTTAAATGGCACGGCTGGCCAAACCGGCTGGTCCGAATACAACGACGAAGCATTGGTGCTGCACACATCCGGAACCACATCACGACCCAAGGTCGTACCGCTCAGCACCGCAAACATTCTGGCCTCATCCCGGCACATTCGCGCCTCTCTGGAACTGCAATCAAATGATATCGGCCTAAACGTCATGCCGCTGTTTCATATTCACGGGCTCATCGCCTCATTGCTGGCGTCACTGCAGGCAGGGGCCCATGTTGTCTGCACGCCGGGGTTTAGCGCGCTGAAATTTTTCGGCTGGGTCAATGCCATCAAACCCACATGGTACACCGCCGTGCCCACCATGCATCAGGCCATACTGGGGCGCGCCGGTCGCAACACTGACACCGTTAAATCGATGGCCCTGCGCTTTGCGCGTTCCTCATCGTCATCCCTGCCGCCACCCGTCATGCAAGAGCTGGAAGACACTTTTGGCTGCCCGGTAATAGAAGCTTACGGCATGACCGAAGCCGCCCATCAAATGGCCTGCAACCCATTGCCCCCTCAGGCCCGCAAAGCCGGAACCGTCGGCGTCGCAGCGGGGCCAGAAATTGCGATCATGGATGAACAGGGCTCCCTCCAGCCACAGAGCGGCAGAGGTGAAATTGTGATCCGCGGGCCCAATGTGTTTACGGCCTATGAAAACAACCCCGACGCCAATGCCAGCGCCTTCACTGACGGCTGGTTCAGAACTGGCGATCTGGGGTTTCTGGATGCGGGCGGGTACCTGACAATCTCTGGCCGCCTGAAAGAGATCATCAACCGGGGCGGCGAAAAAATTGCGCCACGCGAAGTTGATGATGTCATGCAGGCCCATCCGGCAGTTGACCAAATCGTCACCTTCGCTCTGCCCCACGACAAGCTGGGCGAAGCCGTCGCCGCTGTTGTGGTGCTAAAGGAAGGCCAATCAGCAGATGCACCTGAGCTTAAGGCATATGCCGCCGAACGTCTGGCCGCGTTCAAGGTTCCGGCAACGTTCATATTCCGCGATGAAATCCCCAAAGGGGCAACGGGCAAGCTGCAACGGATCGGGCTGGCTGACAAACTGGGGCTGACCTGATGACCAAGATCTGCATCTACGGGGCTGGCGCAATTGGTGGCTATCTTGGCGCCAAACTGACCCGCACCGATGCCGAGGTTTCGTTGATAGCCCGCGGCCCGCATTTGGCGGCCATTCGCCAGAACGGCCTGACGCTGATTGAAGCCGGGGGAATCTCAAACCTTCAGATCACCGCCACCGACACCCCGGCAGAGCTGGGGGTGCAGGACTATGTTATCGTCACGCTGAAAGCCCATTCCATCCCGGCCATCGTTGACCAGATGCAACCGCTGCTGGGGCCCGACACAACCGTAGTCTTTGCCGTCAACGGTGTGCCCTGGTGGTATTTCTACGGGCTTGAGGGTGAATTCGCGGACCACCGCCTTGAAACCATCGATCCGGGTGGAAAAATCTGGCAGGCCATCGGGCCGGAACGCACGTTAGGCTGTGTCGTCTACCCGGCTTGTGAAGTTATCAAACCCGGTGTGATTGAACATAAATCCGGCAACCGGTTTTCACTGGGTGAACCAAATGGCCAGCCAAGTGATCGCATTCAGACATTGGCCAAAATATTTATGAGCGCGGGCCTAAAGGCCCCCATCCGCCCCAAATTACGCGATGAATTTTGGATCAAACTTTGGGGAAATGCGTCCCTGAACCCGATCAGCGCTTTGACCGGTGCCACATTGGCGCAAATGACGGCAGACCCTGGAACCCGCCATATCATCAGACAGATCATGGTTGAAATTCAGGCAATCGGCGAAACATTTGGTGCGCGGTTTGGCGTTTCAATCGACAAACGCATTGCTGGCGCCGCAGCTGTGGGTGAACATAAAACCAGCATGTTGCAAGACCTGGAAGCAGGCCGTCAGATGGAGATCGATGCACTGGTTACAGCCGTTCAGGAACTGGGCATCCTTGCTGATTGCCCGACCCCGGTTTTGGATTTGGTTCTTGCGCTGGTTAAACAGAAAGCGCGATTAGCGAACTGCTACAACGTTTGACGGATTTGGGTTACCTTCTGGTACCGAGCTTTTTTGACCTGGTTCGGGAGAACCGCTTCACTGTCATCTAAGACTGTCTCTGGTTTTTCAGCATTCTTACCCCCGGCTGCGCAATCAAAAGGCAAAAGTTTGCGACAGAACCATTTTCGCGTCGCCAAAAAAAGGTCGCGTTTTCACGCGACCTCCAATTTTTCTAGCAGCGGATGGAAATTACAGGCCCCATTTACCGCCGGTTTCATCAAAAAATCCCTGAGCAGTTTTCACCTTTACCCAGTTATTGACGTAATTGATCCAGACCTGATCATCCTGCGGCAATAACATTGCAATTGGTGTAAGTGATCTGGGTTCCGAATTTGGCACGCGCACCAACGGGAATTTTTTCACAAGTGTCGAGCCTTCGATATTTGATGTTATGAACACGTCGGCCCGTCCGGCAATAACTTCTTGAAAACCACGCGCTGGGGCTTCTACGACTTTGATCTCCGCATTCGGGAACCATTGTCTGACCAAACCTTCAAATGTTGTTCCCAAAGTGGTTGCAACTTTTACACCGGGTTGGTTGATAGAGTCATATCCATCAAATTTGCCGGCATTTTCCGTGTGGGTGAACGGATAGATTTCAACCGACAGGTAACTTTCAGAAAACCCAGCCACTTTCATGCGCGCTGGCGAGATCGATGCAGAACCTGTCATGTGGTATTTACCTGCGACGACCCCGTTTACCAGAGTTTTCCAGTCGGTCGGTACAAATTCGACGGCAACACCAAGATCGTTGGCCAGTTCGGTCATTACATCGATGTCAAACCCAATGTAAGAGTTGGTGGCAGGGTCGCGCACTGTCATTGGGTTCCAGTCACCAGTAGTGCCGACCTTCAGAACGCCGGTGTCCAATATTTCATTAAGCGCGGATTGCGCCAAGGCCGAAGTAGCGAGGCCAATGCCCAGAACCGCAACGGCTGCAGTTTTCAGAATATTCATTTTTTGTAATCTCCCTTTCAGTGGATCAACGGGTGCGTTGACCAGTTGACTTCCAAGTAGAAGTAACAACAATTTGGGCATGAACCTCAAGGGTAATATTCCCTGTGTTGGTTCAACTTTCGGGGGGATTGAATTGCAAAATGCCGCAATTGAGATGGTGGGCGTCAATAAGTGGTTTGGCGATTTTCATGTTCTCAAAAACATCAATCTAACCGTGCAAACAGGGGAAAGGGTTGTAATTTGTGGACCCTCTGGTTCCGGCAAGTCAACCGTTGTGCGCTGCATCAGCAGACTGGAACTGCACCAGGAAGGTGTTATCCGGCTGGAT
This sequence comes from Paracoccaceae bacterium, assembly GCA_965224795.1. Taxonomy (GTDB): domain Bacteria; phylum Pseudomonadota; class Alphaproteobacteria; order Rhodobacterales; family Rhodobacteraceae; genus NVTR01. Next base: position 1,762,503 of record CBDDAE010000001.1, read on the forward strand.
GGGGTTGAACTAGCCAGTGATCCCAAATCCATTAAGTCAATTGGTGCCGATGTGGGAATGGTGTTCCAGCAATTTAACCTGTTTCCTCATCTAAGCGTGATAGACAACTTGATGCTTGGGCCGATGAAGGCAAGAGGCCTAAGCCGGGCCGAAGCGTACGAAGTCGCACAGCATTACCTGGAACGGGTGCGCATCCCCGAGCAGGCGGACAAGAAGCCGGGGTTATTGTCTGGGGGGCAACAACAGCGGGTGGCGATTGCGCGTTCGCTATGTATGGAGCCTAAAGTGCTGTTATTTGACGAACCCACATCTGCGCTTGATCCCGAGATGATATCCGAAGTGTTGGATGTGATGGTAGGGCTGGCCGACGAGGGCATGACCATGATTGTGGTGACCCACGAAATGGGGTTCGCAAGAAAAGTGGCAGACCAGATGATATTCATGGATGAGGGCGAAATTGTTGAACGAGCGCCGCCTGCAACATTTTTTGAAAATCCGGAGTCTGAACGTTGTCAGACATTTTTGAGCCAAATATTGCAACATTAGGTGAAGCCTTTGAAAAGAAATATATTTCTTCTGGTTGGATTTCTTGTTCTGGGTGGCTGCGCCTCAAATGCAACCTGGGGTTGGTATGTGATAAACCCGATGACTCCAAGCGGCTGGATCAATATTCGGTTTTTGGTACAGGGCATGGGTGCTACGATTTTGATCTCACTTATTGCGGCTGCTATATCCATGGTGCTAGGTCTGATGGTTGCGTTGCCGGGGCTATCGTCGCGGCGGGGATTGCGGCTGATCAATCGGATCTATGTAGAGTTTGTTCGTGCAATTCCGTTGTTGCCAATGCTTTTTTGGGTGTTCTACGGATTGCCGATTATTTTCAAATCCATGGGGTTAGACATTCCGATCGAGCCGTTCTGGGGCGCGATTATTACGCTGGCGATTTCGGACAGTGCTTTTACAGCTGAGATTTATCGGGCGGGAATTCAATCGATTGCCAAGGGGCAGTCGGAGGCGGCGCAAACGGTGGGGCTGAATTATTTCCAGACAATGCGCTATGTGATCATGCCGCAAGCCATCCGACGGATCCTACCGCCTTTGGCTAACCAGTTCATATTTATCGTGAAAATGTCGGCGTTTGCCTCGGTTATCGGCATGCAGGAACTGACGCGACGGGCGAACGAACTGGTGGTAACAGAATATCGGCCGCTTGAAATATACTCGCTGCTGATTGTGGAGTATCTGGTTTTGGTCTTGATTATCAGTACCATGGTGCGCTGGCTAGAGCGGCGCATGGGCGCGGATGAAAGGGTTTAGAATATGGACTGGGAAAAATTCATGGAAGAAACCGTAGCGAACATGGCTGCCCTGTCAAAGGAAACACCTGCGACGGCAGCCGGGTTCAGCAAAATGGCTGTCGCGGCAAAAAAACCCGGGGCACTGGATGAAAAAACCAAAGAAATCATGGCTTTAGGGATTGCCATTGCAACGCGTTGTGACAGTTGTATCGGGTTTCACGTCAAATCGCTTATCCGACTGGGCATCACACGGGCGGAATTATGTGAAGCACTGGCGATGGCAACTTATATGGGTGGCGGGCCATCGTTTACATACAGCGCCAAGGCGCTCAATGCCTACGACACGTTTGCGACTGCCCGTGCTGAAACACAGTGAAGGCTGGCGTAGTTTACGCGCGATTAAATCCTACTTTTATCGGGTATAGACAAATGGGTTTTGTCGCAAAGATTTCTAAATAGAACTAAGCACGTTGCCCGGACATGGTTGTCTACGACCCCGCAACAACGCCTTACAGCAACGTCATTTTTGTCTGCATATCGAAAACATGGATTTCTTCGGGTGCCGTGGCCAGATTGACTTTTTCGCCAAGTGCCGGGGGCGTGCGGCCGGACGCGGTGGCAATGATCTCAAACCCACCGACATCTACATAAATAAGTGTTTCCGACCCCAATGGTTCACGTACTGAGACAGTACCCTGCAATAGAAAACCGGCGTTATCATTTACGGGTCGCAATTCATTTGGCCGAATTCCAACCAAGACTTTCTGCCCGTCTTTTCCGACCTGTTTTGGAACGGAAAAACCGGCATCCAGATTTATCTGGTCGCCCTCAATCTTTCCCCCCAACATGTTCATCGACGGTGCACCGATGAACTGTGCAACGAAGGTATTGGCAGGGTTTTGATATACTTCAGTCGGGCTGCCAACCTGCTGGATATGGCCGTCCCTCATGATGACAATGCGATCTGCCAGGGTCATGGCTTCGATCTGGTCATGGGTAACGAAAATGATCGTAGTGCCAACCTGCTGGTGCAGTTTCTTGATTTCTAGCCGCATTTGGGTGCGCAGCTGGGCATCAAGATTTGACAACGGTTCGTCAAACAGAAAAACCGACGGATCGCGCACCATGGCGCGGCCAATGGCAACGCGCTGACGTTGCCCGCCCGACAATTGCGAGGGTTTGCGATCCAGATAATCGGTCATGTCCAAAATTTTAGCGACCTCTTCCAAACGGGCCTCTTTATCAACCTTGGACAGTTTGGAGGTACGCAGGCCAAAACCGATATTTTTGCGTACCGACATATGCGGATAAATTGCGTAATTCTGGAACACCATGGCGATGTTGCGTTCCTTTGGTTCCAGATTGTTTACCACCTCATCACCGATCAGGATTTCGCCGGAAGACACTTCTTCCAGACCGGCGAGCATACGCAAGGTGGTGGATTTACCGCAACCGGATGGGCCGACTACGACGATGAATTCGCCGTCTGCAACATCCAGATTGATGCTGTGCAGCACCTCGGTTTTGCCATAGGTTTTAACCAGATTTCGCAATGTTACAGTCGCCATATCAGGTGTCCGTATTGTTAGACGTCAGCACCGAAAAAGCGGCCTGAAGTGTTTCAGTTGAATGAATTTTAAACTTTCGAAGAAGCGTTGCATTACTTTCAAGAATTTTTAGATCCTGTCGGAAGCTTGCCAGTGCGATGTCCATTGACGCCGGTGCCGGGCCGCCAAACCTATCCCTTACCGCAACAAAGTTTTCTGGTGAAACTGCGTGTTGGAACGCTGCTTCGTCGATCGTCGGATAACGTTCGGTTGCCGTTTGGAACGCTGCCTTAAATGCAATAAACCCCTGTGCCAGTGTTGCATTCTCAGCGGTAACCACCTGCGATGTTGCCGCCGCAATCTCATGGGCCTGGCGAAAGCTTAATCCTTCATCGCGCACCAATGTATCAGCCAGCTCAGTCACGGTGATACAGGCGGCATCGGTATTGGCGCGCACACGATCAGCTCGGATCGACAGGGCAGGTATCAACGCTGTCAGTAATTCCAGTACGCGCCCACCGCTTTCAAAAGCGCTGTAGCCTGCTTGTTGCACTTCGCCCTCACTATCATTCATGTCGGTAAAAGGCGTGTTGTGCATTGTGTTAACCATCATGTCACAACGCCCGACCGTCAGTGACGACAGTAACCGCAGGTGTTCAATTGGCACAGGATTGCGTTTTTGCGGCATGATCGAACTGATTTGAACAAAGCTGTTGGGCACATAAAGTTGACCAACTTCAAAAGCGCTCCAGAATTGGAAATCCTGCACGACGCGGCCCAGATGCAAGAACAATAGTTTCACGGCAGAATACAGCCCGGTAACATAGTCGATAGCAGCAATTGAGCCGTAGGAATTTTTCGTGGGTGCCTGAAATCCAAGCAATTCGGCCATCCGTTCCCGGTTGATAGCAAAGCCAGTTGTGGTGATCGCGGCCGCCCCCATGGGGCAATTGGTCAGGTGATCGCGCGCCGTATCGATCCGACCAAGATCGCGTAACAGAACATCTGCTACGGCTGCCAGATAATGTCCGAACGTGCTGGGCTGAGCCGGTTGGCCATGGGTGTAGGCCACGATCAGTGTTGCTTTCTCACGCTCTGCAGTGTCCAGAATTGCAGCCGCCAGATCCCTTCCTAGGGTCAACAGCGCATCAACCCGCCCCGTCAGAACCATTTTAAACACGGTGTGGTCCATGTCGTTGCGACTACGGGCGGTGTGCAACGCGCCCGCCACATCCGCGCCCAGACGGTTTTTTAGTTCAGCTTCGACCAGAAAAAAATAATCTTCAAATTCACCTGTATATGTCAACGCATCCAGATCGACGACAGCGTCAATACCCTGCAATGCACCGGCAATGGCAGCTGCTGTGTCTGCTGTTAAAATCCCGGTTTCCTGTAACATAACCAGATGCGCCTGATTGACGGCCCGGACAGAGGGCGCGAAATGCGCCTTGGCCCCATCAAACAGCGGGGCCAGCACAGTTTCTTTGTAAACCGGATCAGGGAAAACCGTTTGATCGCTCATCCTTTAAGGCCGGCCATGACCACACCGCGAATGATGTAGCGTTGGAACACCAGAAACACGATCAAAGTGGGGATTGTGGCAAGGGCCGCACCGGTCATGATCAGTTCCCACTCCACGCTTTGTTCTACGCTGAAAGTGGTCAGCCCTACGGGCAGTGTGTAAAGTTCTGGGCTGTTGGTGACGATCAACGGCCAGATAAAGGCGGTCCAGTTGCCAAGGAATATAAAGATCGCCAGTGCTGACAGCGCCGGTGTGACCAAAGGCATAGCGACACTCCACCAGATCTGGAATTCGTTCAAACCATCAATCCGGGCGGCCTCGATAAAATCATCGGGCACGCTTTCAAAGAACTGTTTCATTAAGAAGGTGCCAAAGGCGGTCATCATTCCAGGGAACATGATGCCCCAGTAACTGTCCAGCCAGCCAAATTGTGTGGCCATTGTGTACCAGGGGATGATCAGCATTTCTGTCGGGATCATCAGGGTGGAAAGGATGGCAACAAAGACGAAGAACCGGCCCCGGAATTCAAATTTGCACAACGTGTAGCCGACCATGGAATCAAACAAAACTGCAGAAACAGTGGTTGAAACCGCCACCAGCAGGGAATTGAAGAACCAGTTATAGAACCGACCGTCTTCCAAAACGTAGATATAGTTTTCCAGCGTCGGTTCATCGGGGATGATCTGAAGGTTGTAGATTTCGTGTGGCCATTTGAACGAAGTGGACAGCATGTAAACAATTGGCATCACCATCACCACGCCACCCAGAAACAGCAGTGTCCAGCGGATGATCTGCATGGGGTCGCGGGGGCCTTTGCTCTGGCTGCTGCGCGCAGCATCCAATGTATTGGAACTGGCTTTGATGTCGGTTGCGGTCATGTCAACGTTCCCGCATGATGCGAAGTTGCACAAGGCTGACCACCAGAAGGATGGTGAACAGCACCACGGTCTGTGCGGCGGCATAGCCCATGTCAAAGCCATTGAAGGCGGTGTCATAGATCATCAGCACCAGCGGTTTGGTGGAATTCAGCGGGCCACCGGGATCATTGGTGGTCATGTTGAAGACCTGATCAAATATTCGCAGGAACCCGATGGAGGACAGCACCACCAGAAACACGATTGTCGGTTTCAACAGCGGCAGGGTAATTTCGCGCAATATGGTCCATGACCCGACGCCGTCGATTTGCGCGGCTTCGTAATATGATTGCGGAATGGATCGCAGACCAGCCATGAAGATGATGATCTGAAAGCCCAGCCCGGCCCAGACGGCGGGTGCCAGAATGGATGGCAGCGCCCATGTGGTGGAATTCAGAAACGGAAATTGCGGGATGCCAAAACTTGCCAACATGTTGTTGAATAATCCGATCGGCACCGGCTGATAGAACCAGCGCCACAACCAGGCCATGGCCACAGCGGATGTCATGAAAGGCAGGAAATACAATGCGCGGATGGTGCCGTGCATAAACCGCACCTTGTCCAGATTGTAAGCAACAATAAAAGAGATCAGAAGGCTGAAAGGAGTACCGATCAGAAGATAGATAAAAGTGTTGGCAAAGACTTTCCAAAAAGCCGGATCGGCATAGAGTTTTTGGTAATTTTCCAGCCCCACCCATGTCTTGTCACCCAACAGGTTCCAGTCCTGAAATGACAAAAAGATCGCGCCAAAGGTCGGGTAAAACCGGATGATCGAATAAAACAACACCGGAACCGTCAAAAACCCCCAAGCCCAGACAACTTGTTTCTGTTTGATGGATAGATTGCGGTACGAAAACATGCCGGTGCCCTTGCCCCATGCCAAATGGTTTCCAGGCGACCCCTTCAGGACCGCCCGGTGTTAGGCTAACTTACTTGTAGTAGTCGTCAAGGATCGCCTGTTCAGCGGCCGCAGCAGTGGCCAGGCTTTCGCCTACATCGGCACCTTCCAGCAGAACCCTCTGCATGGCATCAATTAACACCTGGCGTTGCGACGATTCATTGGCAAAAATCGTCGTCTTGGCATATCCAAGCCCGGCGATGAACGGACCAAAGACCGGATCGGCCTTGTTTTCGTCCGTTAGCCCAGCCGACGGTTTTGCCGGCAATTCGCCAACGGTTTCCAGCCACACTTGCATCGCATGATCGGATGTCATGTAAGCCATAAACTTAAGCGCGGCTTCGTATTTCTCGCCTTCGGCCTTGGTGGTAATGCCGTTCACCCAGTAGCTGGAATAATCAGACTTACCGCCATCCGCGGCAGCTGGCAATTCAGCGACACCCCATTTCAGACCACGGGTCTTTTCTAGTGCACCGATGCGAAATGAACCATCGATATGCATACCAGCACGTCCGGCTTTGAATGCTGCCTGAGCTTCGTCCATGAATCCGCTTTGGGTCACACCATGCACCAGTTCCAGATCTGCGTACCACTGAAACGCGGCGATTCCAGCCTCATCCGCATAGGTGACTGTTTTGTAGTCCTCTGAATAGGGGACACCACCAAACTGACGTACCAGACCTTCGCGCCACCAATGGTGGTCTTGCCCGGCCATACCAGTGGTAATACCTTCCTGGGTAATGTTGCCTGCTGCATCGCGAATGGTCAGTTTTTTGGCGATCTCAATCAGCTCGTCCAGGGTTTCTGGCGGGCCTTCAATGCCAGCCTCTTCAAACAGACGTGTGTTATAGAACAATGCCAGCGAACGCACGGCAGTTGGCAGCGCCATGTAAACGCCATCGCGCTTCATCGCCTGAACCATAGGAAAGAACTGCGCTTCGATTTCGGCGGGCGGGAACTGTTCTGCGGGCAGTGGTTGGATCAGCCCGGCATCCACATAATCATTCAGCCAACCATAAAACAACTGCACCACATCAGGCCCTTGCCCGGCTGGAATGGCCGCAGCTACTTTGGTGCGATAATCGGCATAGGGGAATGTTGTCTGCACAACCGTGATATCGGGGTTTGCGGCCTCGAACTCTTCGATCAACGTATCAACAGCATTCACACGAGCTTCAAAAAAGTACTGCCAGTATTCGATTTCAACGGCCTGAGCCGCCCCGGCGCCAAGGGCCATCATGGCCCCGGCAGAGACTCCGAGGAACTTTGATTTCCAAGAATTCATGTCAACAACTCCCATTTTAATTTTACTTCACAATAATAGTGAGGTTTTCCCGTAGGTTACAATTTTTTGGACCCGGAAGGTTTTGGAATCCCCAATGCCCATAGATCGACTGTTGACCAATTGTCGGATTAATTCAATACTTAATTCAAGTTACTTGAGTAATTCGGAGCCCACCTGAATTGACAGACATCCAGACACGGTCGATCGGCGGAAATGCGGGCCGCAACCGCAGCCATAACCGGCGGGTGGTTCTGGATTTTGTGCGCGCAAATGAACCGTCAGGGCGCGCAGAAATTGCTCGGAGTTGCGGATTAAGTACCCAGGCAGTTTCCAATATTTGTGAACAACTGGTGCAAGACAGTCTGCTACAAGAAGACGGTTTTCGCACCGGCGCGCGAGGCAAACCGGTTATGCGCTATAGGTTTGATGGTGAACGGGCTTTTTCCATTGGCCTGGAATTGCGCCCCGACGCTTTGATCACCGCCGTACTTACAATGTCGGGCGACCGAATTTACAGCAACCGAACAAAACTGGGTAATGCGTCGCCGGGTTTTGTGGTGCCGCTGGTAAAGTCCCAGATCGAAGTGGCGCTAGATGCCATTGGGCGGGACCGTTCGCATTTGTTGGGGGTGGGCATCGTTATGCCTCTGTCTTTCGGGTTGTTGGAAAACAGTTCCGCCGGACAGGCTGAATTGCCAGGGTGGGAAAACGTTAACGCGCGGGAGACGTTTGAAGCTGCCCTTGGGTGCCCCGTAACCATTGAAAACGACGCCACTGCAGCGGCCATTTCTGAACGCGTGTCAGGCGTAGCACGGGGGTTTGAAAGCTTTTGTTTCGTCTATTTCGGCACTGGACTTGGCCTTGGGGTTATTTCGGATGGCCACGCCCAAAGGGGCGCTTATGGGAATGCCGGGGAAATTGGCCATATTATCACCCAGACCGGCGGCCTTGCCTGTGCTTGTGGTAACTATGGATGCCTTGAAAAATACGCCAGTCGCATGTCGGTGCGTGATCACTTGGAAAAATCCGGCATTTCAGCCCTCACTGGATTTGCCCTTGCTGGGTTGCTGAAAGAACGAAACGCTCCACTGGATGAATGGCTAAATTCTGCGGCTGTTAACTTGTCACAAGCCATCGGTATCTTGGAAAACCTTTTTGATCCCGAAGCTGTCATTCTGGGTGGGGCGATGCCAGACACAGTTCTGGACGAACTGATTGACCGACTTCAATTGCCTGTGGGGTCCGTGGCCAACCGGCCAGATCGCAATGTCGCTCGGGTTTTACGTGGTTCATCAGGTCGTATGACCGCGGCCATTGGTGGAGCTGCTATGGTCATTCATAAAATTGTCACGCCAGCACCTACCGTTTATCAATAGAAAGCCATCTATGTCTGAGACCGACAAAAAGCTGCTACAATATCAACAGAGAAACCCACGCATCGTAGAGCTTTGGAAGGCCTTGCAGCCGCTTAAAACCTGTGTTTCATTCATGAATACTGGCGCGCACCCAGATGATGAAACGACGCCAATGCTGGCGGCGATGGCGTTGCGTGATGGCATCCGGGTTTCGCACGCTTGTTCTACGCGAGGGGAAGGTGGTCAAAACGCACTTGGCACCGAAATCACCAAAGATCTGGGTGCCATCAGAACCCGCGAAATGGAGCGCGCGGCGGCGGTGATAGGATTCACCCAATACTGGCATTCCGAAACCCCGGATGACACGATCTTTGATTTTGGGTTCTCCAAACATGGCGATGAAACCCTTGAAAAATGGGAAGAACAGCGCGTGCTTTTACGTTTCGTGCAAATAATACGGCGCGAACGGCCAGATATAGTTTGCCCTACATTTTTGGACATACCGGGCCAACATGGCCACCACCGCGCCATGACCCGTAGCGCCTTTCGCGCTGTTGTATTGGCTGCAGACGAAACCGCATTTCCCGAACTGAGTCTACCCGTTTGGCAGGTGAAAAAGCTTTACTTGCCGGCTTGGTCAGGGGCCGGGGATGCATATGACGACGATGAGCCACCTCCGCCAGCAACTGTTAAATTTGATGCCACCGGTGCCGATCCGATTTTGGGGGCGGATTACGCCCAGATTGCCCAATGGTCGCGCCGCTTTCATGCAACTCAGGGCATGGGCCAATGGGTTGAATCCGGTTTGCCCAGCATTTGGCCTCTGCATCTTGCCTGGGTTGCTAAAGGTGAACCGGGACCCGAAAATACAATTTTTGATGGCTTGCCTGACGGGCTTGGATCTCTGGCGGATTTTGCCGGTGCTCCGGAACTGAAACTTGATCTTGATGCTGCCAGTGTTTCGGTAGTGGCAGCCATAGCCGCATACCCGGACTACCCGCTAGTGGCTAAACACGCATTGACGGCACTGACAAAGGTTAATGTCGCAACCCAGTCCTGCCCCGAAAAGGCAGCTGGTGAAATTTTGCACCGACTGGATGTCAAAAGACGCCAACTCACCCGGGTCATCGCCTTGGCTAGCGATATTCGCGGTGCGCTGGCTTTCTCAGATGATCACGTCCGGCCAGGAAATACTTTCAGCGCGCATCTTTGCATGCAGGGGTCGAATACTTCGGTTACGCCGAAAATACTGTTGCCAAAGGGCTGGACCGCAAGCAAATGGGAAAACAGCACTTGCCAGATCACTGTACCCCTAGGTGCTGCCACCAGCGACCCTTACCCGGATACCTGGCACCCGGACCGATCCAATTCGCAAGTTTCGGTACTTTTGACTGGGAAAATCAGTGATCAAAAAATTGAAATGGCTATAGATCCGCTGGCCAGGATACATGTTTTACCGACATACTCCGCAGGTTTTTCCAACGACCAAGCCGTTTTGACACTAGCAGATATGGGGACAATCACATTCAAAATGAAAGACATCCATCCGGCTGATGCAACCCCATCAATTAGCGCCCCCGATGGTTGGCAAGTGACTATCCAATCACATTCTATCCAACTTACTCCGCAGGCTTCGGTCAAACCGGGACTGTATGAATTTCATCTACAACTAGACGGTCATCCTGCCAGAACTGTACGCAAATCCCATTACCAGCACATCGGTAAGGTTTTCAGTTTCGCACCGGCAATCATTCGCGTGCTGGTCTTAGATGTGAAATTACCCGACAGTCACATCGCCTATATCGGCGGCGGCAGTGACCGGGTCGACGAACATTTGCGCAATGTCGGCATGGAAATTGACAGCCTTTCAGAGGCCGATTTGGCCAACGTTGACTTGTCCAATTACGACACCATCCTAATTGGTATTTTTGCTTTTCGCACCCGTCCTGGTCTGACAACACGGTTAGGACAATTGCATGACTGGGTACATACAGGTGGCAATCTGGTGACGCTATACCACCGGCCATGGGACAATTGGGACCCGGCGAAAACCCCCCCGGCAAACTTGAAAATCGGCAAACCCTCGCTGCGTTGGCGAGTGACTGACGAAAATGCCAGAGTCATCCATATGCAACCGGAACATACTTTGCTGAACAACCCAAACAAGATTGGTCCCAGCGAATGGGGGGGGTGGGAAAAAGAGCGTGGATTGTATTTTGCCGCGGAGTGGGATGCGGTGTATGAGCCGCTAATTTCAATGGCTGACAAAGGTGAAGAACCACTAACTGGTGCTTTGCTGAGTGCACGGATCGGTCAGGGGTGCCATACCCATACCAGCCTGATCCTGCACCATCAAATTGAAAACCTAGTTCCGGGGGCGTACCGGTTGATGGCCAACCTTCTTACAAACTCTTGCGGAAATAATTAGGGCAAGGAATCACAGAAATCTGCGGAGAGATTTCGCAGGTTTTAACCAAGTTATCCTTATCCAATTTCGGTAGTACAACTTAAGAAATTCTAGGCGAACGGTTCTTGTCCAATCCATTTTTGTTCGATCATGTGAAGCAGTGGTATGTATTATGGGCTGGCAACCAATTGTCCAACTTGAAAACAGAATGCCCAAGAACGACCCTTTCAACAACACATCGGGCAATGTTCTGCTGTGCAAAATGCTGAGCGCTTAGTTTATACATACACCCAAGGTAGAAACGAAGCCAAAGCCGATGCTAACCTGGATTGCATCGCAATAGAAAGACGCGCGGCAGGTCGAAAGCGATACGTAATTTACCTTGGCATCGATCACGTAGCTATCGGCAGTCTAGGTTATGCGGCGGCGAATGAGATTTGGTTGCAGTATAAATCGCTTGGAGAATTTCCACATTGTGTGATAATTCCGTCCGGCAGTGGATTAGCCCGTGCGGCTTACTTGAGAGCGCAAAGGAGATTGGCTGGGATGTCTGAGTGCTTGGAATTTGCGTTCGTCGAGAAGCAAAGCAACAAAAACCCAGGTTCTATGGCGCGTAGATGAGCTTGAAAGAATGCTAGGCGGGGCGCAAATATTTCTGCAACTGATGTTTACGTTGATGATAGTGTTTTGGCGTCCGGATACGGGCAGCTTTATCCAGCAGTTACGAGTGCAATTCAAGTAGCGGTTCTTGGCGACGCAATCTTGCTTGATCCGGTTTATAGTGGTCGATCTATGGCCGGTTTGATCAACCTTGTAGATAAAGGAGCTATCAAATATGGTGACCGGATTACATACATTTACGCCGGTGGATCGTCGGCGATATTCGGGTACCAAACCGACCTTCTGATCGGGTTTTCGTCCGCATCTGAAGCTAATGAGGTAGCAAAAGCCTCAATTTTAATCTGAGATCTTCAAAAGGGAGAAAATAATGAAGTTCATCAAAATCGCTGCCGCGGCAGCACTGGCGGTTACAGCACAAGCTGCAACAGCACAGGACTTTGTGTCCATTGGCACAGGCGGTGTTACCGGGGTTTATTACCCAACCGGTGGCGCCATTTGTCGTCTGGTCAACAAAGACCGCAAAGACCACGGCATCCGCTGTTCAGTGGAATCCACAGGTGGTTCAATCTACAACATCAACACACTGCGTTCCGGCGAACTGGAATTTGGTGTGGCCCAGTCTGACTGGCAGTTCCACGCTTACAACGGCACTTCCAAGTTTGAAGAAGCTGGCGCATTTACCGACCTGCGCGCAGTCTTTTCGGTACACCCGGAACCTGTGACAGTTCTTGCCCGCCGTGACAGCGGTATCGACAACATCACCGACATTCCGGGCAAGCGTTTCAATATCGGCAACCCCGGTTCTGGTACACTTGGCACATGGGAAGTTCTCGAAGGTGTCATGGGTTGGGATCGCAGTGATCTGGCACTGGCAGCACAGATGAAGTCATCCGAAACCGGCGGAGCAATGTGCGACAACACAATCGACGGCTACTTCTGGCTGGTGGGTCACCCATCCGGTCTGACGGCTGAATCAATTGCATCTTGCGATGCAAAACTTGTTTCAGTTACCTCACCAGAGATCGACGCGCTGGTTACTGAAAAGCCGTACTATCGTCACGCAATCATTCCGGGCGGCATGTATCCCGGCAACCCTGATGACATCCAGACATTCGGTGTTGGCGCAACATTCGTGACCCGCGCTGATGTGGATGAGGAAGCCGTTTACCGCGTCGCAATTGCGGTTCTTGGTAACCTGGATGATTTCCGCAAACTGCACCCTGCATTTGCAAATCTTGTTGCTGCGGAAATGATCACTGACTCTCTGTCTGCTCCGCTGCACCCAGGTGCGATCCGAGCCTACAAAGAACTGGGTCTGATGGACTAACACACTAACGCGGCGGGGGCTTTGGTTCCCGCCGCGAACCAATCAAAGCGAAAAAATTCGATTGATTTAGACCGGCACAGGGGGCCCACATGACAAGCGAACAGAACGAAGGCATGACATCTGTCGCAGATGCAGAAGCATTTGTTACCGATTTAGATGTCGGCGCACGTAATCCGGATGGCTGGCAAGGGACATTCATCGCCGCCGTCGCGCTGATTTGGGCGTTCCTGCAAGTATTCAACGCCTCGCCCGTACCTGCCGCAATCGCGCAATGGACCGGGCAAAACTGGATTTATATACCTTCGGATGTGTCGCGCATTATTCACTTGGCGTTCGGGCTGACACTGGCGACCCTCGCCTTTCCCCTGTTCAAAAAATCTTCGCGAACGCAAATTCCTTGGTACGATTGGGTCCTGGTTGTGGGCGGTATCGTTGCAACCTTGTATATTGTGGCAAATGCCAGCGCCATTGCCGACCGATCCGGTCTGCCAACAACGGGTGATCTGATCGCCTCTGCCGTTGGCATCACCATTGTTCTAATCGCAACGTTCCGCGCGCTCGGGCTGCCGATGGTGTTGGTCGCTTCGGTTTTCCTGCTTTATGTATTCTTTGGCGACGCCCAGTTCTGGCCCGACGCCATGCAGTGGAAAGGCGCAAGCTTTGGTAAAGCCATGTGGCATTTCTGGATGCAACAGGAAGGCGTGTTTGGCCTGGCCCTTGGGGTTTCAGCATCCATGGTATTCCTGTTCGTGTTGTTCGGTTCGCTGTTAGAAAAAGCCGGCGCCGGGAACTACTTTATCAAACTGGCATTCGCGCTGATGGGTCACCTGAAGGGCGGACCCGCAAAAGCCGCTGTGGTGGCTTCTGCCGCCACTGGCCTGATCTCAGGTTCCTCAATTGCCAATACAGTGACCACTGGCACGTTCACAATCCCCTTGATGAAAAAGGTTGGGTTTTCAGCTGAAAAGGCCGGCGCGGTCGAAGTTGCGTCGTCCACCAACGGCCAGCTGACACCACCTGTCATGGGGGCCGCTGCCTTCCTGATGGTTGAATTTGTTGGCATAACCTATCTGGAGGTCGTCAAACACGCCTTCCTGCCTGCGGTGATTTCCTACATTGCGCTGGTTTATATTGTTCACCTGGAAGCCTGCAAAATGGGCCTTGAAGGTTTGGAACGCACCGGCCCCAAGAAAACTGCTTCCCAGAAAATGATGGGTTTCATGCTGGGCTTGGCGATATTTTGTGGCCTTGGTCTGGGCGTTTATTATGGTCTTGGCTGGCTAAAACCGCTGCTCGGTGACAATTCCCTGATCGGCATGGCCGGGGTATTCGTTGTTGCCTACCTTGTTCTGATCAAATGGGCATCCACTTTCCCCGATCTCGAAGTTGATGATCCGGACGCACCGTTTGTATCACTGCCTGAACCCGGCCCGGTCGCCAAGACAGGATACTACTACATCCTGCCAGTGGTTGTGCTGATCTGGAACCTGATGATCGAACGCCTGTCTCCCGGCCTGTCGGCATTTTGGGCAACCATTGCCATGATTTTTGTGATGCTCACCCAGCATCCGCTTAAGGCAATGTTTCGCGGCACAAGTGGTGGTGAAAACACCTTCAAACGGGGCTGGGACCAGTTCCTTGACGGTATGTCATCCGGTTCACGCAACATGATTGGCATCGCGGTTGCAACCGGTACCGCCGGTATCATTGTCGGCACGGTATCGTTGACCGGCGCGCATCAGGTTATTGGTGAATTTATTGAGATCATCTCGGGCGGCAATTTGCTGATGATGCTGATCTTCGTTGCCATATTCTCACTTGTGCTGGGTATGGGCCTGCCGACAACGGCGACCTATATCGTCATCACCGCGCTGATGGCTCCGGTCATCATAACTGTGGGTGCAAATTCCGGCCTGATCGTACCGCTGATCGCGGTGCATATGTTCGTGTTCTACTTTGGCATTCTGGCGGATGACACGCCGCCGGTCGGGCTTGCGGCTTTTGCGGCCGCAGCCATTTCCAAGGGCGATCCGATCAAGACCGGCATCATTGGGTTTTCCTATGATGTGCGAACCGCGATCCTGCCGTTCCTGTTCATCTTCAACACCGAACTGTTGCTGATTGATGTCACGTTTGGCAAGGCGGTGTTCGTCTTCATTATCGCGGTCATCGCGATGATGTTATTCGCAGCGGCGACGCAAAACTGGTTCCTGACCAAAAGCCGAATGTGGGAGAACGCAGCACTGTTGTTGATCGCCTTCACCCTGTTCAATCCGGGCTATTGGCTGAACAAAATCGAAGACCCGTTTGTCCTGACGCCGGCAACAGAAATGTTTGCGCTTGCAGAAGCAGCCGATGATGGAGCGTCGTTACGAGTGCGCATTGCCGGGGAAACACTGGATGGCAAGAACGTGGAAACCACAATCGCCCTGCCGCTGGGTTCCAAATCCGACGGCGATGGCGCGGAGCGTATCAACAAAAACGCCGGGCTGGCCTTTAGAACCGAAGACGACGGCTCTGTTTGGACCGATATCGTGGCCTTCGGCGGCTTCGCACAGGAAAAAGGTATCGACTTTGACTGGGTCGTTCAGCGGGTAGAGGTCAAAGCCGACCGCCTGCCCAAAGAACTGTTCTACATCCCGGCATTGGCGCTGTTGGCTTTGATTTCCTGGCTGCAACTTGGCCGGGCACGCAAACTCAGCGGCCAAACGGCATAAAGGAGAAAACAAATGACGAAATCAATCCTGTTGCCTGTGGACCTGAACCACGAAAGTTCCTGGAACCTGGCTTTGCCTAAGGCTGTGGCGCTGGCCAAGGCCAATGGCGCAAAGTTGCATGTTTTAACGGTAATCCCGGATTATGGATCTTCCATGGTTGGTTCATTCTTTCCGGAAGGATTTGCCGATAATGCGCTGAACGAAACCAAGGCGGCGCTGGACAAACTGGTTGCCGACCACATCCCTGTCGATGTAGTTGCCACAGCCCACACCGTTCATGGCACTATCTACAAACGCATTCTGGCCGCAGCCGACGATAACGGCTGCGACCTGATTGTGTTGGGCTCGCACCGTCCTTCAATGTCGGATTACTTACTCGGTCCTAACGCCGCGCGCGTTGTACGCCATGCCAAGCAATCTGTATATGTGGTGCGTGAGGAACTCGTGTAAATACCTGAGCGTTCTGATTTGTGGGATTGCGCCTTTGGTCTTGTGGTGGAAAGGGCTAGCTCGGCTGACCCCAAGTACAGCTATACGTAATTTTTTCCACCTAAAGCGAAACCCTTGCGCCGGTTTGTGCAGATTGGGCAATGGCGTGAATGACCTGCTCAAATTTCAGCGCATCGGCAAAATCGGGATGGGCAGCAGGCCCCCCATCGATGTGGCGCAGGAAAGCAGCGACCTCGATGACTTTGAGATCATTAAACCCCAGTTGATGTCCTGCGGCGGGGCAAAATGCGCCGTAGGGCGAATGTTCGGGGCCGGTTAGAATTTTGGTAAACCCCTGTGTGCCAACCGGACTGGTGTTGCGATAAAGGTGTAGCTCGTTCATGCGTTCCTGATCAAAACAGATCATGCCCTTGGTGCCGTGTACTTCCCATGCAAGCCGGTTTTTACGCCCCCAAGCCGAACGCGATGTTGAAAGTGAACCCTGCGCACCGCTTTTAAAGCGTACCAGCGCATTGGCGGTGTCTTCGTTTTCCACCTTGGCGTGTCCCCTGCCATTGGGCATTGGGCGGGTTTTATGGATGGTTTGCATGTCAGCAATCAGGCTGTCGATGGGGCCGGCAATACCGTAGGCCATTGATACCAAATGGCAGCCCAGATCGCCCAAGGCCCCCAAACCGGCGTCAGAGGTTTTGGCACGCCATGTCCAGTGAAGATCAGGATCGGCTTGGTAATCCTCATCCACCCAACCGCGAAAATGCACAATGTCGCCGATTGTGCCGTCGGCAATCAAGGCCTGCGCGTGGGTAAAGGCAGGGTTCTGAATATAGTTATAGCCGACCATGGTTTTCACCCTGGCCGCCGCGGCCGCTTGCGCCATCTCGGTCGCCTCGGCCACGGTAAGGGACAGCGGCTTTTCACAGTACACATGTTTGCCAGCAGCAAGTGCCGCCATGGCGATTTCATGGTGCAGGTGATTGGGCGTTGTGATTGCCACGATGTCGATTGCCGGATCATTTACCAGCGTAACCCAATCATCGGTCGAACGGGTAAATCCAAACTGATCAGCCGCGTCCTGTGCATTGTCTAACGGAGTGCTGCACAGCATTTCCAGGCGCGGCGTCGGCACGTCCCCCATTACCGCTTTTACAGTCCCAAAAGCGAGAGCATGAGTCTTGCCCATGAACCCCGCGCCAATCAGTCCTATGCCAACCTGGCCCATTTTATTCTACCGTTCCGGTTTAAAATAGAATATATATTCCAAAAGCAAATGCGACTGATCCGATTTGAAGTCAAGCTAAAAGAAAGAACTTAATGCAAGATTCCAGCGCCCCAAACTCACTGGAAGAATTTCAGACCCGGCTGGTCAAAATTACCGAGGGCTTGCCAAAACGCCTGCGGCAATGCGCTGACTATATCGGTAAAAACACCGATAAGATTGCAGTATCAACTGTTGCCGACCTATCCAAGGCGGCGGGCGTTCAGCCATCCGCATTCATGCGATTTTGCCAGTTGATGGGCTATACCGGGTATTCAGAAATGCAGCGGATGTTTCGCGAAAACTACGCGCAGCGTTGGCCCGACTATTCCTTCAGGCTGGAAAACCTGCGTGCCAGTGGCGAAGATACACCCGCCGCCCTTTTGGCGGAATTCGTCGATGCCGGGCGGTCGTCGTTGGAACAGTTGGCGCTGTCAACAAAGCCTGAAACACTGGAAGAAGCCGTTGAAATACTGACCAGCGCCCCGATGATACACATAATCGGCCTAAGCCGCGCATTTCCTGTTGCCACCTACCTGTCCTACGCGTTGCAGAAAATGAACGTCCCGGCGATGCTGCACGGTAAGGTTGGAAACCTTGATCAAAGACAGGCCATCCGCTCCGGCGATGTTTTGGTGGCCATAACCTTTGCGCCCTATACGCAGGAAACCCTGGACCTTTCAGAATTTGCCACGGATCAAGGCAATAGGGTCATTGCAATCACGGACGCGTTGAACAGTCCTATGCACGCCATGGGCGCGACAACACTGACTGTGGAAGAGGCAGATGTAGGTTCGTTTCGAGCCCTGTCTGCGCCCCTTTCGCTGGCAATTACCCTTGCCGTTTCAGTTGGCGCGCGCCGTGGCATGGACCAACCTGACAAATAATTGTTGCTTTTTTCGTAAATAGAATATTTATTCTATTTTGTTGATGCGGGAGATTCGCCGCCCCGATTGCGATCTGTTTCTGGGCAAAATGGCGGGTTTTTTAGAATATTCATAAATCTTGGGAGAGAAAAAATGCGAAAAACATTTACCGCAATGTTGGTGGCCACTGCTTTGGCCGCATCATTCGCTGCGCCGGCAATGGCTGAAGGCGAACGTTTCGTTTTGATCAGCCATGCGCCTGACAGTGACAGCTGGTGGAATACCATCAAGAACGCCATCAAAGTCGCCGGCGATCAGATGGATGTGACCGTTGAATACCGAAACCCGCCCACAGGCGATCTGGCCGATATGGCGCGGATTGTTGAACAGGCTATCGCTTCAAACCCGGATGGCATTATCCTGACAATTGCTGATTTTGACGTGCTGTCCGGCCCAGTTGCCGACGCCGTTGATCAGGGCATTCCTGTGATTACCATCAATTCAGGTACTCAGGCACAATCCGAAGCCATGGGCGCTCTGTTGCATGTGGGCCAGTCGGAATATGATGCAGGTTTTGGCGCAGGAAAACGTGCCGCCGCCGCCGGTGTAACGTCGTTTCTTTGCGTGAACCATTACATCACCAACCCAGCCTCGGTTGAGCGTTGCAAAGGCTTTGCCGAAGCGATTGGCGCTGACGTTGGCACCAGCATGATTGATAGCGGCCAGGATCCGGCTGAAATCAAGAACAAAGTCATCGCCTATCTGGCGGCGAACCCTGACACGGGTGCAGTTCTGACATTGGGGCCAACTTCGGCGCACCCAACACTGGCGGCCCTGGACGAAGAAAGCCTGTCAGGCGAAATCTTCTTTGGTACGTTTGATTTGTCCGGTGAAATTGCCGATGCGATCAAGGCCGATGTCATCGCCTTTGCCATCGACCAACAGCCGTATCTGCAAGGTTACATGCCGGTCATCATCCTGACCAATCTGGCACGTTACGGGGTGCTGCCATCGGGCCACATGAATTCCGGCCCGGGGTTTATCACCAAAGACAGCATCAGCTTTGTTGAAAAATACGCTGGCGTTTACCGCTAGACCAAATGACCTGGGGCGGCGCGATGGCGCCGCCCTTTTACCAATTCAATTAAAATTGTGGGGTTGCCATGTCTGACGAACGCGTAAAGCAAGTCTCAAACCTGCGGCGCGCCATGATCCGGCCCGAACTTGGGGCCATCGCCGGTGCCGTTCTTGTCTTCGCCTTTTTCCTTATCATCGCCGGGGACAGCGGCATGTTCGCCCCCAAAGGCATCCAGAACTGGACGGTCGTTTCCGCCCAGTTTGCCATCATCGCCGTGGGCGCTTGCCTGCTGATGATTGCCGGTGAATTTGACCTTTCGGTTGGCTCAATGATCGGTTTCGCCGGGATTGTGATCGCCATTCTGTCAGTGCAATGGGGCTGGCCAGTGTGGCTCGCCATCATTGTGGCGTTCGTCGTGTGTATCGGCCTTGGTGCGCTCAATGGATTTTTGGTGATCAAAACCGGATTGCCCAGTTTTATCGTGACCCTGGCATTTCTCTATATCCTGCGCGGCATGACCATTTGGCTGTCGATCCTGACCACACAAAAGACCATTATCGGTGGCGTCAAACAGGTGGCCGAAGGCGACTGGCTGGCCCCGGTTTTCGGCGGCACCATCCTGAAGGGGTTATTCCAATGGTTTGCCGATCAGGGCCTGATTGACACCTTCACCCGTGGCAGCCGCGAAGGCCAGCCGGTGGTGGAAGGTGTGCCAATGTTGGTGGTCTGGGCCATAGGGCTGATCATATTTGGCCAGTGGTTGCTGACAAAAACCCGTTTTGGCAACTGGATTTTCGCCTCTGGCGGCGATGCACAGGCTGCGCGCTACGTGGGTGTTCCGGTCAACCGGGTCAAAATGCTGATGTTCATGTTCACTGCCTTTTGCGCCTGCGTATTCGCCACCGCGCAAGTCATGGAATTTGGCTCAGCCGCCGCTGACCGCGGCCTGCTAAAGGAATTTGAGGCCATCATCTGTGTGGTCATCGGCGGTGCATTACTGACCGGCGGTTATGGGTCGGTAATTGGGGCAGCCCTTGGTGCTCTGATCTTTGGTGTTGTGCAACAGGGCCTGTTCTTTTCAGGCGCCGAAAGTTCGCTGTTCCGGGTGTTCCTTGGAACCATTCTGATCCTCGCGGTGATACTCAATACCTATATCCGCCGCATGATTACGGGAGAACGCTAATGTCCGCTCCATTGATCGAAATGAAAGATATTGAAAAGCACTTTGGCGCGGTGATTGCACTAGGTGGCGTGTCTTTTGATGTGTTTCCCGGCGAATGCCATTGCCTGCTGGGTGATAACGGCGCCGGCAAATCCACGTTTATAAAAACCATGTCGGGCGTTCATAAGCCCAGCAAAGGCACGGTAACGATGGAAGGGCGGGAAATGAATTTCGCCAATCCACGTGACGCGATGGAGGCGGGAATTGCCACCGTCTATCAGGATCTCGCAATGATCCCGCTGATGTCAGTGACCCGCAATTTCTGGATGGGAAATGAACCCACTCGCAAGATCGGGCCGATCAGCGTCATGGATTTCAAAAAGGCCAATCAGGTCACCATGGAAGAAATGAAAAAGATGGGCATTAACCTGCGCGAACCGGGTCAGGCCGTTGGCACCCTGTCCGGCGGTGAACGCCAAACCGTGGCGATTGCCCGCGCAGTGTATTTCGGGGCAAAGCTTTTGATCCTGGATGAACCCACGTCGGCCCTTGGGGTTCGCCAAACCGCCAATGTTCTGGCCAATATCGACAAGGTGCGAAAACAAGGCATCGGGGTGGTTTTCATCACCCATAACGTGCGCCACGCGATGGCTGTTGGTGACCGTTTTACCGTGCTAAACCGCGGCAAAACTTTGGGCACCGCCAAACGGGGTGACATCACACCAGAGGAATTGCAGGATATGATGGCAGGCGGTCAGGAAATTGCGTCGCTAGAAGGTTCGCTTGGGGGAACAGTGTGACTCTTGACGTTGTAACAATCGGCCGCTCGTCGGTTGATCTATATGGTGCCCAAGTTGGGGGACGCTTGGAAGACATGGCGTCTTTCAACAAATATATCGGCGGCTCGCCCACTAATATCGCCGCCGGATGCGCCCGTCTGGGCCTGAAATCTGGCTTAATTACCCGTGTGGGTGACGAACATATGGGGCGGTTCATCCGTGAACAATTGTTGCGAGAAGGCGTCGACGTGCGCGGCGTCATCACCGACCCGGATCGCCTGTCGGCGCTGGTGTTGCTGGGCATTCGGAATCGTGAACAATTCCCTTTGATTTTTTACCGTGAAAATTGCGCCGATATGGCCCTGTGCAAAGATGACATTGACCCGACGCTGATCAAAGACACACGCTGCGTCACGGCGACCGGCACCCACCTAAGCCACCCCAACACCAAAGCGGCCGTGCTAAAAGCACTGGGGCTTGCCCGCGAACATGGTGCCCGCACGGCGCTGGATATCGATTATCGCCCAAACCTGTGGGGCCTGTCTGGACACGGCGATGGGGAAAACCGCTTTATTGCCTCGGACAAAGTGACCAAAGATTTGCAAACCACCCTGCAACTGTTTGATCTGATCGTCGGCACCGAAGAAGAATTCCACATCGCCGGTGGCACCACCGACACCATCACCGCCCTGCGGAATGTACGGGCAATCAGCGACGCGGTGCTGGTGTGCAAGCGCGGCCCGATGGGGGCAAGCGCATTTACTGATACAATTCCCGACAACCTGGATGACGGCCAAAGCGGACCGGGCTTTCCGATCGAAGTGTTCAACGTCCTGGGGGCAGGGGACGTGTTCATGAGCGGGCTGCTTAAGGGCTGGCTAACCGATCAGGATTGGCAAACGGCGCTGAAATACGCCAACGCCTGCGGGGCCTTTGCTGTCAGTCGCCATGGCTGTACCCCGGCCTATCCCAGTTGGGATGAGCTGCAATATTTTTTTGATACCGGCATTCAAAACCCCGCCCTGCGCAAAGACCAGGCTCTGGAACAAATTCACTGGTCCACCAACCGCACCGGCGATTGGCCGCAAATGCGGGTGTTTGCCTTTGACCACCGCCTTCAGCTGGAAGAAATGGCCGACGCCGCTGGTGCGGATCACGCCCGCATCGGGGCATTTAAACGGCTATGCCTGACGGCCGCGCAAAATGTTTCCGGCGGCAAACCGGGTTACGGGGTTTTGTGTGACAGTCGGCTGGGGCAGGACGCGCTGTTTGATGCCGTTGGCACGGGCCTGTGGATCGGTCGACCGGTGGAATGGCCCGGCTCGCGCCCGCTGACGTTGGAACCGGAAATCGGCCCGGACTTTGGCGCGCTAAATGAATGGCCGCTTGACCATGTTGTCAAAGTGCTGTGCTTTTACCACCCTGATGATGATGCCCAGACTAAGGCCACCCAAGAAAATACCGTGCAACGGTTGTTCGCAGCAGCGCGGCGCAACAAGCTGGAATTCCTGCTGGAAGTGATCCCCTCCAAGGTGGCAAAGTGTAACGATGAAACCTCGGCACAAATCATTCAACGCTTTTATGACATCGGAATTTATCCAGACTGGTGGAAACTGGAACCGATGAAAAACGAAATGGCTTGGCAACTGACCTGCGCGGCAATCCAAAAGAATGACTCGTTTTGCCGAGGCATTGTTGTGCTGGGATTGGATGCGTCCACGGCCCATCTGAAAACCAGTTTTGAAGCCGCAGCCAAACATGATCTGGTTAAAGGATTTGCCGTTGGTCGCACAATTTTTGCCGACGCCGCGCGCGCTTGGTTGTCGGGTGACATAAGCGATCAAAAAGCAATTGATGAAATGGCAGAAAAATACCGCGTTCTATGTGATTTGTGGGATGCTGCGCGAAAGGGAACAGGCGCATGAAGATGGTTAGATTAACAGCAGCGCAGGCAATGGTGCGCTATCTTTCGGTTCAGATGAACGGCGAAGGCGAACGGTTTCTGGCCGGCTGCTGGGCGATTTTTGGCCACGGCAACGTTGCCGGTCTGGGCGAAGCTTTGCACGGCGCAGGCGATGATTTCCCCACCTGGCGCGGCCATAATGAACAGGGCATGGCCCATGCGGCAATTGCCTATGCCAAAGCCAACAATCGGCGGCGCGCCATGGTGGTGACATCGTCGATCGGTCCGGGTGCGTTGAATATGGTAACCGCTGCGGGGTTGGCGCATGTGAACCGCCTGCCGGTGCTATTTGTTCCCGGCGATGTCTTTGCCAACCGCGCGCCAGATCCGGTGCTGCAACAGGTTGAAGATTTTGACGACGGCACCATCAGCGCCAATGATTGTTTCAAACCGGTAAGCCGGTATTTTGATCGCATCACCCGCCCAGAACAGCTGCTTACGGCCCTGCCGCGGGCGATGGCGGTGATGACTGACCCGGCGACCTGTGGGCCCGTGACATTGGCGTTCTGTCAGGATGTACAGGCCGAAGCCTATGACTGGCCCGAGGGTTTCTTTGCCCCCCAGACCTGGAATCAGCACCGCCCGCGCCCCGATTTGACGGAACTGGCGGCGGCTGCAGACGCCATAAAAGCCGCGAAAAATCCGTTGATTATTGCTGGCGGCGGCGTGTTATATTCGGGCTCGGCAAAGGTGATGCAGGCTTTCGCTGAAAAACACCAAATCCCCGTGGCCGAAACCCAGGCCGGAAAGTCGGCGCTGCCGTGGGACCATCCGTTGAACCTTGGCTCCATCGGCGTGACCGGATCATCAGCTGCCAATGCGGTGGCTGAAATGGCCGATTTGGTGATCGGAATCGGCACCCGGTTTCAGGATTTCACCACTGGTAGTTGGGCGTTATTTCAAAACCCTGACCGCCGGATTCTGTCACTGAACATCGCCGGGTATGACAGTGCCAAACATAACGCGCTGCCACTGGTCTGCGACGCCCGCACCGGGTTGGACGAATTGACTGCAGCACTTGGCGATCACAGTGCTGTAGCCCCTGATCCGGCGTTAATATTGGCGTGGCGGGCAGCGGTGGATACCGCAACAACCGCACCCAGTGGCAATGACCACCCCACAGATGCACAGGTCATCGGGGCTGTTCAACGCTCTGTTGATGACAATGCCATCGTGGTTTGCGCTGCCGGTGGCCTGCCGGGCGAATTGCACAAACTGTGGAAATCCGGCGCGCCGGGCGGCTATCACGTGGAATACGGGTTCTCTTGTATGGGCTATGAAATAGCCGGCGCAATGGGCGTGAAAATGGCGCATCCCGACCGTGAAGTCGTGGTGATGGTTGGCGACGGTTCCTACATGATGCTGAACTCGGAATTGGCCACCAGTGTCATGCTGGGTCACAAGATCATCACCGTCATTCTGGACAATCGCGGCTATGCCTGCATCAACCGCCTGCAGATCAGCACCGGGGCTGAAAGTTTCAACAACCTGCTGGATACCGCGCGCCACAAGGTGCCAAGTGCCATAGATTTTACCGCCCATGCCGGTGCGATGGGTGCCACCAGCGAAAAAGTTTCTTCGATCCAGGAACTTGAGGCGGCAATGGCACGTGCCTGCGCATCCGACACATCCTACGCCATCGTCATCGACACCGACCCCATGCCAACCACCCAGGCAGGCGGCGCCTGGTGGGATGTGGCCGTGCCAGAAATATCCGAGCGCGCCCAGGTTAACGCCGCCCGTAAAGCCTATGACAATGCCCTTTCCGAAAGAACGAAAAAATGATCCTTTACGGCACCAACCCGATCGCCTGGTCCAACGATGATGACCAAAGCCTTGGCGCAGATATCCCGCTGGAGCAATGTTTGCGACAGGCCGGTGAAATTGGTTTTGACGGTATCGAAAAAGGTCACAAGATGCCCACCACGCCTGATGCATTGCGCCGGGCATTGGAACCCCATGGATTGGAATTTATTTCAGGCTGGCATTCGCTGAACCTGCTGAACCATTCGGTGGCGGATGAGCAAAAGGCAATTCAGCCGCATCTGGACTTGCTTAAGGCCATGGGTTGCAAGGTTTGTATCGTTTGCGAAACGTCTAATGCGATCCACGGCCGCGATGATGTCGCCCTGAGCGAAACGCCCGTCCTGCCGGATGACCAATGGGCCAGTTTCGGGGCCGATGTAGAAGCAATAGCCGCGTTTTGCGCCACCCAGGGCATCACTTTGGTCTACCATCACCACATGGGCACCATCGTTGAAACTGCACCTGAAATTGATGCGTTCATGGCCGCGACAGGCCCGGAAACCCAACTGTTACTGGACACAGGGCATGCTTGGTTTGCTGGTGTGGACCCCACAGAATTGGCACACAAATACATGCACCGCGTCGGGCACCTGCACGCCAAAAACGTGCGCCCGGATATCAAGGCACAGGTGAACGCCGATGGCATGTCATTCCTCCAAGGCGTGCGTCGCGGGGTGTTTACAGTTCCGGGTGATAGTGAAGGCGGCGTAGATTTTGAACCGGTTCTAAAAATTGCAGCCGACCATGACTACGCGGGCTGGCTGGTGATCGAAGCCGAACAAGACCCGGCCCTGCGCAATCCGCTGAAATATCAAACCATGGGCCTGAAGGCGCTAAAGGAAACGGCCCGCGCGGCCGGTTTGGACAAAGGATAAATCAGATGGCTGATCTGTTACGCAAACCCACGGGAACCACAGGTAAAGTCCATGACATTACCCCCGAAAGCGCCGGGTGGGGATATGTGGGTTTTGGCCTTTATCGCCTGAAAGCCGGCGAATCCGTAACCGAGCCCACGGGCGAAACCGAGGTCATTTTGGTGCTGGTGGAAGGCAAAGCCACCATCAGCGGTGCCGGTCAGGACTTTGGCGAACTGGGCGATCGGATGAGCGTTTTTGAACGCACACCGCCCCATTGTGTCTACATCCCAAATGGAACCGATTGGTCGGCCACAGCCACCACAGAGTTGACCCTCGCTGTCTGCACCGCGCCGGGCAAGGGCGAACACCTGGCCCAAATCATCGGCCCCGCAGGTATTGATCTAGAGCAACGTGGCAAGGGGGCCAACACCCGCTATATCCACAATATCGGCATGGAAAACCGCGACGTGGCCGACAGCTTGCTGGTGACCGAAGTGTTTACCCCGTCTGGCAACTGGTCATCCTATCCGCCGCACCGCCATGACGAAGATAACTTCCCCGACATGACCTATCTGGAAGAAACCTATTACCACCGTCTGAATCCGGCCCAGGGATTTGGGTTTCAACGGGTGTTTACCGAGGACGGCACGCTTGATGAAACCATGGCGGTTAGTGACGGCGACGTGGTGCTGGTTCCCAAAGGTCACCACCCCTGCGGCGCGCCATATGGCTATGACATGTACTACCTGAACGTCATGGCAGGCCCACGCCGTAATTGGCGGTTCCAAAATCACCCGGATCACGACTGGATATTTCAAAAGGATAAGCTGTGATTTTTGGAGCAATTGAAATTTGAAGAACCAATTGAAGCAAAACTGAATTTTTGAAACTTTGTAACAGATCCTTAGAAAGCTAATTCACCAGTACTGAATATTTCGCCCTGACTTTCCCCAGCATCTGCTCAACATCGGTTGAAAAATAGATGATGATCGGCAGTAGGATCAAGGTGAATACAGTGGCCACAATAATCCCGAACCCCATTGCAATCGCCATCGGCACCACAAAGGCCGCCTGTTGGCTGGTTTCAAACAACAACGGCATCAACCCGGCAAATGTTGTGATTGAGGTCAGGATCACCGGCCGAAACCGTTTGGTACCCGCATGCACGATAGCAAGGCGGCGATCCATGCCATTTGCCACCGAGTTATTATACGTGGTGATCAGCACCAGACTGTCATTGATCACAATGCCAACCAGCGCAATGATACCCAGAAATGACGGCATGCTGACGGCAACGCCCATGATGTAGTGGCCCCACATGGCGCCAATGATGCTGAACGGCACGACTGAGAAAATGATCAACGGTTGGAAATATGATTTCAACGGAATTGCCAGCAAAGCATAGATGCCGAAAATTGCCAGAATACCGGCGGAAACCAATTCAGCGATGGATTCGGCCTGGGCATTGGCCTCGCCTTCAAACGAATAATTTACGCGTGGGAAATTCGCGATTATTGGCTCCATTCGTTTCTGCATTACGCCCACAACTTCGGTTGGGGCCAGCAATCCCTTGTCAACGTCGGAAACAATGTCGGTAACGCGAACGCCGTCAATGCGCTCAATGCGGGTTTCAGAAGGGGCATATTCCAGTTCAACCAGCAGGCTGGCCGGGACATTGGTGCCGTCATCCAGCGATATCATTAGGTTTTCAAGGAATGTCTGAATATCGGTGTCTGTATCTGCCAGACGCACCACCACGTCGATTTCTTCAGTGCCGCGCTGAAAATCATAGACCTCTTGCCCGTTTAAGGCATTGCGGATCTGGGTGGTCACTTCAGAGTTCGTCAGGCCAAGCGCCTCCGCGTCGGGTGTCAGTTTGAACGCCACTTCGGGTTGCAGTTTCAGGATGCTGCTATCGATGGCCGATACGCCGTTGATGGTTCGCAATTCGGTAATTGCCAGCCGGGTAACGGCGCGCAGATCGTCCAGGGAATCGCTGGACAGGCGCAGGGAAAAATCGGCGTCAGCGCCTTGGCGGCCTCCGCGGATGGTGATGTTGTCAATGACCGGGTTATTGGGCAGGCGGCGTTGCCATTCATTGCCAAAACGCACGATACCAAATTCACGCGCCACCGCCGGGTTGGTTGTAACTGAAAATGACACTTGGGTTTCCGTTATCGGGGTGAATCCGATATGCTGAATAAAGGCGTACCCGTGGACTTCACGCAGTTCTTTGTCTAACGCCACAAGACTGGTTTCAAGTTCCTGGACTACCGCGCGCACAGTGTCGGCGTTTGATCCGGCCCTAAGTTCGACTGCGCCGGAAAGCCCGTCAGCTTCGATGTCCGGGAAAAAGCTGGTTTTAATTACGCCTTGCACCAGCCCGCCGGCTGTAAACACCATCATCAGCAAAAATATCGCAAAAGCTGTCAGTCGAACCGACAGAACCCACTTTAGCCCGGGCAGATATACATTCTTGATGAACCACTGCAAACCACGGTCAACATTGCACCGGATCAGTGATAATATGTTCGCCTTGGGTTGCAGGTCTTTTTTGGTGAAATGCGACAGATGAGCAGGCAGAATGAATTTGCTTTCGACCAGCGAAATGATCAGCGTTAGACAGACAACGGCAGAAATATTGGCCAGCGCGTCACCGAAAAAACCGCCCACCAGCAACAGCGATGAAAACCCGGCTATGGTGGTCAGTACTCCAAAGGTGGTGGCAGTGGCTACGTTGCGCGCACCGTTGATCGAGGCTTTGCGACCTTCATTTCCATCTTCAACATCAACGTAAATGCTTTCGCCCACGACGATGGCGTCATCCACTACGATCCCCAATGCAATTATAAAGCCAAAGGTAGAAATAAAATTCAGCGAAATGCCGATCTGCGGAATGTCCATCAGCGCAAATGTACCAAGAAATGAGATCGGGATACCCACTGCTACCCAAAACGCCAGACGAAAATTCAGGAATATGCTTAACAGCACCAGTACCAGGATCAGACCGGTCAGTAGGTTGTCCATGATTAGCGAGAATCGATCATCCAGCGCTTCAGTCACGTCGCCCCAGGTGGTCACCTTGATGCCCTCGGCGAAGGAAGACTTGGTGTCCAGATAGTCATTGACAGCGTCACTGATCACCTGTGGGTTTATGACTGATCCGCGTTTTACAGCCAGCCCAATTGAGCGCTGCCCATCAAACCGGCTTACATCGGGAAGGTTGGTAAATTCTTCATATATTTCAGCGATTTCTCGCAGACGAACCACATGGCCACCGGCGCTGGTTATAATAACAATCTGGCCGATTTCCGCTACGGTTTGTTTGTCTTCACTGATACGGAAATTTAACTCGCCGCCTGGTGCGCTAAGCTGCCCTGCACCGCGATCGATCGAGGCATTGCCAATGCGCCTGGCAATGTCGTCAGCACTTAGGCCATAGCGGCTTAAATCGTCTTGGGTAACCTGGATAACAATCTCGGCCTGGCGCACACCGGTCAGATCAACGCGCGATATGTCCGGGAATTTCAGCAAATCGTTTTTGATCGTCTCGGCGGTGTCGATCAAGTCGCGCTCGTTTTCCCGGCCGGTTATGGAAAGCTGGATAACGGTCTCGTCCGCCAGCCCGCTTTGCAACTGATAACGCTCGGCGTCTTGCGGGAAATCGATGCGGTCAACCGCCTGTTTCACATCCTCGCGTACTTCGGTGAAATCATAGCTGTCCTCAACTTCAACAACCACAGTACCACTGGTACGGGTTGCGGTGCCAGTGAGCGAAGCGATGCCCTCAACTGCCGCCAGTTCAGACTCGATCCGTTGCACCACGCCACTTTCGACTTCTTCCAATGAGCCCGAATTGACGGGAACAATAATATTCATGGTCGAAAGTTCAAATTCGGGAAACGTCTCGCGCGGAACCGAATTGTAGCCGTTGATACCAAGCATAACGATCAGCAAAAACAGTAGGTTTGCAGCGACCGGGTTGTTCACAAACCAAGCGATGACACCAGTGTCGTTGATCTCTGGCTGGCTCATTCTTCGTATCCTTGAACCAACATGCCTTCGCGTAGACCAATGGCGTTGCCGGTGACGATCTGAATATTAGCCCGATCACCGGCATCAACGTAAACTGATTCAAAATCCCGGTATAGCGCTATCGCGGACACGGGAATCAGACGGTTGTCAGGCCCGATCTGATAATACTGACTTTCGTTGTCCAGCGCGATAAGGGGGATGGCAAAGACGTTGCTCAGCGGCTGCCCAATAAACGTACCGTTGACAAACCGGCCCAGCCGCAGGACCGCGCCATCCAGTGGTGCCTGAACCGACACGATCACCGAATTCAGCCGAGTATCCTGATCGATATCGATGTCGATTGCTTTGATGATACCGGTTTTCGTGATCACCGGTTCTGTTGAGGTTTCGATCGCAATATCTTCCCCGACCTGCGCCAGTGACAACTGGTTTTCAAGGATCGGAAAGCGTACTCGAAACACATCGGTCCCAACCAATGTGCCCAGATTGGCACCATTGCCGATCAAGTCACCGTAAAGGGCTCCGACCTGGCTGATAATGCCGGTAAAGGGTGCGACGATATTGGTTTCATCCAGGTTTTTCTGGGCAATGGTCAGCGCCGCGCGACTGGAAAGCACCGCCAATTTGGCAGCATTCAGTTCCGGTATTTTCAACACGATATCGTTGGGCTCGCCCAGATCCAGGCGGGCATAGTTTTCCCGCGCCTGTACGGTCTCGATTTCAGCCACAATTAGATCGGCCTCAGTATTTCCCAGGTCCTTTTCGCGATCCACCAGGTCACGCTCATAGGATGTGGCATCAATTTGCAGCAATCTAGTGCCCGCGGTGACCATCTGGCCCTCTTCAAAACAGTCGCAGGTCCAGACCACGCGGCCCGTCGCCTGAGAGCCAAGCGTGCTGGATTGCCATTCTTCAACTTTGGCCAATGACACATATTGTGGAGTCACCGATTGCGGCGTCAGGGTTGCAACAGGCAGATTCAGTGTTGCTTCGGCAATTTCAGTCGAATCAAAAGATGCGGTGCTGTCATCGGCATTTTTGGTTATGAACACAAAGGCTGCGAAGCCAAGTGCGGCCACGATAAGAAATTGTGCAGTCCAGCTAAGCGCGGTTTTCATGGGCGTACTCCGTCAATATAGTCGTCGCCAAGGGCGATAAACAGGTCCAGCTGGTTTCAAGTATCTGACAGCGCAAAAGATGATGCTGCTATGGGAAGTATACTTGCGCAGGGTCATTGTCTCTATCGATTCTCATCTTCGTTCTATTTTGCATGGAACCGAGCCATCTGGCGGGTGATGCTGTCAAAATTGGCATTGGGCCCCAAAATTGGTGGTCCCGTCAGCTCTATTTTACTTATACGTTCTATGATGGCTTTTCCGACGATTTGTGCTTCCATCCGGGCCAAAGGCGCGCCTAGGCATAAATGAATGCCCTGGCCAAAACCCATATGCCGATTTGGTTTTCGATCAGCGATGAAGCTGTCTGGGTGCTCAAAAGCAGCCGGGTCGCGATTTGCAGCGCTTAACCACACGACAACCAGCCCACCCTTGGGGATGGTGACGCCGCGCATTTCAATATCTCGGGTTGCTATTCGGTCGACATTACGGATGGAGTTTCGCATCCGCAGGGTTTCCTCGACAGCAGACGAGATCAGATCAGGATTTGCGCGCAAGGCTGCATCCACATCCGGCTGGGTCGCCAGAACACGGATGAAATTGCCGATCAGGTTGGTGGTGCTTTCGTTGCCTGCCAATAGCAACAACATGGCCATGGACAATACTTCACTGTCGGACAGTTTTTCGCCCTCAACCTCGACCGACATGAATGCCGATATCAGATCGCCTTCGCGCGGGTTGGCGCGGCGGGTCCGCAATGTATCGCGGAAATAGTCAGTTAGTGCTATCCCGGTATCACGA
Source organism: Paracoccaceae bacterium (assembly GCA_965224795.1). Lineage (GTDB taxonomy): Bacteria > Pseudomonadota > Alphaproteobacteria > Rhodobacterales > Rhodobacteraceae > NVTR01. The sequence goes on from CBDDAE010000001.1 coordinate 1,794,561, forward strand.
CCCTTTTTGATTAGCGCGGCATCTTGTTGTGCTAGCCAGGTTGAAGCGCCCGAGTTTTCGCCCAGAACCGCAGACCAGCGGCGGATCTGTTCCTTGTCTGACCGCGGAACGCCTAAGATCGCACAGACCATCGCCACCGTTATCTCGGCGGCAAAATCCTCGATCAGGTCAAACTCGTCAGTATCCAGTGCCATTTCCATGCGTTCATCAACCACTGCTTGCACCACCGGGCGGAAGCTTTCGATGAACTTCGGCATGAACACCCGGTTGCCAATCATGCGCAGCCGGCGATGCTTGTTGCCAGTAGCCGAAATCAGGTTGTTGAATAGGAAACCAAGATTGGCGTCGTCCAGCTTGCCCCCACCCACAAGGCTGCGGTTGGAAGAAAAAGTTTCGGTGTCCAACAACACGCTACGAACATCGTCATAGCGCAAAATATGCCAGCTATCGATCAAGCCCGGCGACAGGTGTGCCACCGGATGATCTTCGCGCATTCGTGCTAAAATGGGGTAGGGATCGGCGCGAAATGCGGGCGATGTCATGGCGTTAAAGTCAGGGTCCAGCATCGGAAATCAGGGTCTTTCAATTTTACCAAATCACTTACCTGTCTGAACCAGTAAATCGATCTAGACAAGGTATTGCACAATGTGTTTCCCTTCAAAAACAATGTGACTGTCAATCAGTTGAGAAACCCGATGCCTGAAATACAAAAAGACACCACGGGCGCGAAAAAGCTGCCAAGCCACGCCAAAGTTGTGATAATTGGCGGTGGGGTCGTTGGCTGTTCGATCCTTTTCCACCTTGCCAAATTTGGCTGGAAAGATGTGGTCTTGCTAGAGCGGGATGAGCTGACCAGCGGGTCAAGCTGGCACGCGGCGGGGCAAATTCACACACTTTCGTCTGACCCAAACATATCCCGACTGCAAAGCTATACAATTGACCTGTATAAGGAAATTGAAGAGGTCAGCGGCCATTCTGTCGGCCTGAACATCACGGGTGGCTTTTATTTGGCCTCAACGCCTGAATGGTATGATTACTTAAAACGTGAGCGATCGAAAGCGCGCTATATGGGGCTGAATCAGGAATTTATCAGCCCGAAAGAAATGGCCGAACGTCACCCGCTGATTGACCCAAAACACTACCACGCGGTGCTGTGGGATGATCAGGATGGCGATCTTGACCCAAGCGGCGCGACCTATGCTTTTGCCAAAGCCGCCAAGGTTCACGGTGCGCAGTATTTCACCCACACGCCGGTGACAGGCACAGTACAGCGTGCTGATGGCAACTGGGACGTGACCACACCCAGGGGCGAAATAAACGCCGATATTATCGTCAACTGTGCCGGGCTGTGGGCCCGTGAAGTCGGGAATATGCAGGGGCTGAACATTCCGGTGCAACCGATGGAACATCATTATCTGATCACCGATAGAATTCAGGCGGTGGCGGATCATCCGACACGCCTGCCGGCGGGCATTGATTACGAGGCCAACATATATTTCCGTCAAGAACGTCAAGGCATGTTGCTGGGTACCTATGAGCCGACCTCGACGCCGTGGAAAGTCGGCGGGGTGCCATTGGATTTTGGCCATGAATTGTTGCAACCTGATCTGGATCGGATCGCGGAGCGTTTGGAGATGTCCTTTGAACGCATTCCGGCAATTGGCGAAGCTGGCATCAAAGACATCATCAACGGCCCGTTCACCTTTGGCCCTGACGGCAACCCGATGATCGGGCCGGTGCCGGGGATGCGCAATTACTGGTGTGCTGTTGGTGTGATGGCCGGGTTCTGCCAGGGGGGTGGTGTAGGCCTGACCATGGCCGAATGGATGATTGATGGGGAGCCATCAATTGATGTTTGGGCGATGGATGTGGCGCGGTTTGGCAATTGGGCCAGCCCCGATTGGGGCACGGTGAAATCCAGTGAAAATTATGAGCGCCGATTCGTGATGACTTTCCCCAATGAAACCCTGCCCAAGGGCCGGATGCAAAAAACCACAGCGCTCTATGACCGACTTTTGGCCAAAGGGGCGCGGATGGGCCAAAGCTTTGGCTTAGAGAACGCCCTGTGGTTCGCCGATGGACCGGATGATGCGTTTGAGGAACCGACATTCCAGCGCAACCGCTCCCACGAATATGTGGCCCGCGAAATCAAATCCGTGCGCCAAGACGTGGGCGGCATTGAAATTGCTAACTTCGCCAAGCATGATTTCAAAGGCCCCGGCGCGCGGGCCTATTTGAACCGGGTTCTGGCGGGCTATGTGCCTAAGATTGGCCGCGTGACGCTGACACCAATGCTGACGCCCAAGGGGCGACTGTATGGGGACCTGACGGTGGCGTGTCTGGGTGATGATCATTTCATGCTGTTTGGATCAGGTGCTGTGCAAGAGGCACACCGCCGTTGGTTTGAAAAAGACCTGCCTGATGATGTGCATTACGAAAATGTATCCGATGACTGGCACGGCATCGCCCTTTCCGGCCCCAAATCTCGCGAACTTCTATCCCGGATCACCCGTGATGATGTCAGCAGCGATGCGATGCAATTTCGCGATATCCGCGAAACTTTCGTTGGCGGCGTGCCGGTGAAACTGGTGCGGATCAGTTTCTCGGGTGAATTAGGATATGAGATTTACTGTAAACCGCAATTCCTTTTGCGCCTTTCTGAAGCGGTGGAAGAGGCTGGGGCTGAGCTTGGCTATCGCTGGTACGGCGCGCGCGCCCTGATGTCGATGCGTTTGGAAAAGGCCTGGGGCGTGTGGACCCTTGATTTCAGGCCCGACTTTACCGCCGCCGAAAGCGGGATGGATGTGTTCATCAACTGGAAGAAAGATTTCGTCGGCAAAGCAGCCGCACAAGCCGAGCGCAAGACTGGTCCCAAGCGCAAACTGGTCACACTGGTGATTGATGTCGATGGCATTGATGTTTCAGGTGATGAGGCGATCCTGTTGGATGGGGTCGCAATTGGTTATGTTTCATCGGGTGGCTATGCGCACCATGTGCAGAAATCTATCGCCATGGGATATGTTAGGGCAGAACACGCTGGCGCGGGCACCAAACTGGAAGTTGAAATCCTGGGACAGATGTATAGCGCCCTAGTTCAAAGCGCGCCCCTCTATGACACCAATGGCGCGAATATGCGTGCATAAACAAATGGTAGATCTTGCAATGACTGGCTGGTCTATAGCACGGATAGGCATCCAGGAAGGGGTTCGTTGTGGTAGCATAGGGACCACAGCGTAGGAAGAGACGCCCTAACAGGCCAGAATAATCAGCAATTTTTTCGCGCGAGATTTTGTCCCTTTTTAAAAAGCACCGTAATTTGGCTTAATGGACGCCACCCGTTTCAGCTGGTTTCGTTATTTTTCACTGCTGGAACGGGGTCCTTATCTTGCTTGGGAATGTTGCCTTTGAAACAGGGTTGCCCTTCACGCTGGCCGTCATTCCCCTGTACATTCTTATGTGTATTCAGTTGACAATTCCCGGTGTCAGCCAATCGCTTTATTCAGTCGCCCAATGGATACTGGCCGAACCCTTGGCGATTAATATTATTGTGTTGCGTTCTATCATCCTCGACGTATCGCTTAGAACAATGTCTGCTGGCGTCATAGCATTCCTTATCGTAGATATATTGTGTCTGGATCCGTTGATCGAGGTGCCGTCACTTAGCCTTTACTTGGTGTCGGGTTGACCCAAATCATCGCTCGGTTTGTCCGGGTTCTTATAGTCATGCAATTCAAACAGTAATTTTGGCAGGAGATCGATCATGGCATCGCCAAAAGACCGTACCATCACCCAGGCCCCCAGCAACGGTGCGCTGCTGCCCGGTTATATGCCCGGCTTTGGCAATGATTTTGAAACCGAGGCATTGCCCGGTGCGCTGCCCATTGGCATGAATTCACCGCAAAAATGCGAATATGGGCTGTACGGCGAACAGCTGTCAGGCACTGCCTTTACCGCGCCAAGCCATCAGAATGAACGCACATGGTGTTACCGCATCCGCCCGTCGGTCAAGCATTCGCGCCGGTACGAAAAATTCGACGTGCCCAACTGGAAATCAGCGCCAAACGTGCTGCCCGATGTGGTGTCGCTTGGCCAATATCGCTGGAACGCCGTTCCCCATAGTGAAACTCCGATGAGCTGGATCACCGGCATGCACACAATGAGCACGGCGGGTGATGTGAACACCCAGGTCGGCATGGCCAACCACGTCTATCTGGTGAACGAAAGCATGGTGGATGATTACTTTTATTCCGCCGATAGTGAGATGTTGGTGATCCCGCAAGAGGGCCAGCTGCGCTTTCACACCGAACTTGGTATCATTGACATTGAACCCAAAGAAATCGCCGTTCTGCCGCGTGGGCTGGTTTACCGGGTGGAAGTTGTCAGCGGCCCGGCCCGTGGTTTCGTTTGCGAAAATTATGGTCAGAAATTTGAACTGCCCGGCAGGGGCCCGATCGGCGCCAACTGCCTGGCCAACCCGCGCGATTTCAAAACTCCGGTCGCCGCTTTTGAAGACCGCGAAGTGCCGTCAACCGTCACCGTCAAATGGTGCGGTCAGTTTCATAGAACCAATATCGGTCAAAGCCCGCTGGACGTGGTGGCATGGCATGGCAATTACGCGCCGTTTAAATATGACCTGCGTAACTATTGCCCGGTTGGCGCCATCCTTTTTGACCACCCTGACCCGTCGATCTTTACCGTTCTCACTGCCCCTTCCGGGCAGGCAGGAACTGCAAACATAGACTTTGTGCTGTTTCGTGAACGCTGGCTGGTGGCCGAAGATACATTCCGTCCGCCGTGGTATCATAAGAACATCATGTCCGAAATGATGGGCAATATTTACGGCATCTACGACGCCAAGCCCGATGGCTTCATGCCCGGCGGGTTAAGCCTGCATAACATGATGCTGCCCCATGGGCCTGACAAAGACGCCTTTGAAGGGGCGTCAAATTCCAACCTTGGGCCGGAAAAGCTGGAAAACACCATGTCCTTCATGATCGAAACCCGCTTTCCCCAGCACCTGACAGATTACGCCGCCGACAAAGCCCCGCTTCAGGACAACTACATCGATTGCTGGACCTCGCTGGAAAAGAAATTTGACGGAACCAAGGGGCGCAAATGAAGCGTGTGAAACTATATAGCTACTGGCGTTCCACCGCGGCTTACCGGGTGCGCATTGCGCTGAATATAAAGGGTGTTCCCTATGACTATATCCCGGTCCATCTGATCAAAGATGGCGGTCAACAACACGCGGACGACTATGTTGCCCTGAACCCGTCGCATATGGTGCCAACCGTTGTGCTGGATGACGGCACTGTGTTGACCCAATCACTGGCGATCATGGATTATCTGGAACAGACCATCGCGGAAAACCCCCTGCTGCCAACCGCCCCAAATGACCGCGCACAGGTCATGGCCGCCGCCCATATTCTCGCCGTGGACACACATCCTGTGAATAATCTGCGTGTGGTCCAGCATCTTGATTCCGCATTTGGCGCCAGTCAGCAGGACACTGTGAACTGGATGTTGAACTGGACCGGCAAAGGCCTGACAGCCTTCAACCAGATGGTTCGTCCCGACACGCCCTATGCTTTTTGTGAACAACCGACATTGGCCGACATCTGTCTGGTGGCCCAATTGTACAATGCGCGGCGTTGGAAACAGGACTTGACCGATCTGGTCCGCCTTGTCGAAATTGAACAGAACTGTCTGAAGTTAAAGGCATTTGCTGACGCCCAACCCCATCTCCAGCCTGACGCTGAACCACAGAAATAACAGGAAACACCATGACTGACCTTTTGCAAAGCTGGGTGGAAACCGCCAACAGCGCCACCGCCCAATTTCCGTTGAACAACCTGCCCTACGGTGTGTTTTCCACCACAGGCACAGCTCCGCGCTGTGGCGTCGCAATCGGCGATATGATCGTTGATGTGCAGGCGCTGGAACAGGCCGGATTGTTCACTTTACCATCCACCGCCTTTGCTAGTTCCGACTGGAACACTTTCATGGCGCTTGGCAAAGACATCTGGATCACTTTCCGCGCCCGTATGACTGATCTTTTGGCGGCAGGTGGCGATGCTGCCCTGTCCGGTAACGACACCCTGAAAGCAACTGCTTTGATCACCGCTGCCGACGCCACAATGCACATGCCCATCACGGTTGCCGAATACACCGACTTTTATGCCAGCCGGAACCACGCCTACAACGTCGGTTCCATGTTCCGCGACCCTGAAAATGCCTTGCCGCCCAACTGGCTGCATATCCCCATCGGCTACAATGGCCGCGCGTCATCTGTTGTTGTGTCGGGCACCGATGTGCGCCGCCCCTGGGGCCAGCTTAAGGGTCCAAATGACGCGTTGCCACATTTTGCCCCTTGCAAGCGCTTTGATATCGAACTGGAAATGGGTGCCATTGTTGGCACGGCTTCTGACCGCCCAATCACAGTGGCTGAGTCCGACGAAAACATCTTTGGCTACGTGTTGCTGAATGATTGGTCAGCACGTGATATTCAGGCCTGGGAATACCAGCCGCTTGGCCCGTTCCAATCCAAGGCCACCGCCACAACCATCAGCGCCTGGATCGTCACCGCCGCCGCGCTTGAACCGTTTCGCACCTCAACGCCGACACGCGAATTTGACCTGTTGCCACACCTGCGTGAACCCATATCCATGCTCTATGACATTGACCTATCAGTCACCATGCAGCCAAAGGGCGGCACCGCCAGCACCATCACCCGGACCAACCTGAACCAGCTGTATTATTCCGCCCCCCAACAATTGGCGCACCACACCACCAGTGGTTGTCCTATGCGCATCGGCGATTTGCTTGGTTCCGGCACCATATCCGGCGCAGAAAAAGGCACCCGGGGTTCAATGTTGGAACTCAGCTGGGGCGGCAAAGAACCGTTTACCCTGAAGACCGGCGAACAGCGCAGCTTCATCGAGGATGGCGACACACTAACGCTGCATGGTGCTGCCAAAGGCAACGGTTATCAGATCGGCTTTGGTCCCTGCACCGGTACTGTTATCGCTGCAGGCGACGATCCGTTTGATCCTTGAACGACAAGTACTAGAGCGATAAAAAGTTGAATTGTTACAAATGAAGCTAAATTTACTGATACCAAAAAGGGCAAATAACAATGGCTAAGGCATTCGCATCGCAAGGCGACATGGCGGAGAAAATCATCAGTTTTTCTGAAGTAGGCAAAGGGCTTTGGGCCTTTACCGCAGAGGGCGATCCAAATTCAGGCGTAATCATTGGCGATGAAAGCGTGATGATAATCGAAGCGCAAGCAACACCGCGACTGGCGAATAAAGTCATCGAAAAAGTCCGCGAAGTTACCGACAAGCCGATAAGCCATGTGGTGCTGACGCATTATCACGCTGTGCGCGTTCTTGGGGCATCCGCCTTTGGCGCGGATCAGATACTTATGTCAGAAAAAGCGCGCGCAATGGTTGTTGAACGCGGGCAGGAAGACTGGGACAGTGAATTTCAACGCTTCCCACGTCTTTTTGAAGGTCGTGAAAGCATTCCTGGCCTGACATGGCCCACCACCACCTTTAAGGACAAGATGACGGTCTATCTGGGGAACCGGCAGATCGACCTGATGCACCTGGGTCGGGCGCACACCGCAGGCGATATCGTTATCCATGTGCCGGACGAGAACGTCATGTTCACCGGCGATATCGTCGAATACAATTCCGCCTGCTATTGCGGTGACGGTCATTTCAGTGATTGGGGGAATACGCTTAATGCTATCAAAGCTTACCGCGTTGATGCGATTGCACCCGGGCGTGGTGACGCGCTGATCGGTCGTGACATGGTTGACGCCGCGATTGAAAACACCCGTGATTTTGTCGACAGTACATACAGCCCTGCAGCGCGGGTTGCTGCACGCGGTGGAAGCCTTAAGGATTCCTGGGATGCGGTGCGCGAAGTCTGTGACCCAAAGTTCAAAGACTATGCGATTTATGAACATTGCCTGCCATTCAACGTCGCCCGTGCCCATGACGAAGCGCGCGGTATCGACACCCCACGGATCTGGACCGCGCAACGGGATCTGGAGATGTGGGAACAGCTTCAGGGATGATCTAAATGCAAGGGGAGACCACTGAAAAGTTCCAGCAACGCTATAAACTGGCACTTAAGACCTATCCCTACGAACGGTCGTCAGATCAAGATGCAAAGCACCCAACCCGTCGCCCTGTTGTTATCGTTGGTGGAGGTCCAATAGGTGTTGCAACCGCGTTGGATCTGGGACTGCAAGGGGTCCCGGTTGTCCTTCTGGATGACCATGAAGGTATAGGCCTGGGCAGTCGGGCCATCTGTTTTGCCAAGCGGGCCCTAGAGATCGCAGATCGCTACGGTTGCGCGATGCCGATGTTAGACAAAGGCGTTGTTTGGAACGTTGGCAAAGTGTTCCACAAGGACCGTAAAGTTTTTGAATTCGACCTGCTTCCTGAGGAAGGCCATAATTTCCCGGCATTCATCAACCTACCGCAACCGCAATTTGAAAATTTTATTATCGAACGTGTTCGCGCGGCGCAAAAAGCCGGGGCTCCGATTGAGCTACGTGGGAATAACCGTGTTGAGGCTGTTCAAGTCAAAGACGACCATGTGGTGCTTAATGTGATGACACCCGAAGGCCCCTACACGCTTGAGGCAGATTGGTTGGTTGGGGCAGATGGTGCCAGCTCACCCCTGCGCGCAATGCTTGGCCTTGATTTTGAAGGTCGGGTTTTTGAAGACAGCTTTCTGATAGCCGACATTATGATGACGGCCGCATTTCCAAGCGAGCGCTGGTTCTGGTTCGAACCTTCGCATGGGTCGGGCAGCTCGACTCTGCTGCACAAACAACCGGACAACATGTGGCGTATCGATTTTCAGATCGGCTGGGACGTCGACCGTAAAGAAGAGATGAAAGAAGAGAATATTCGTAAACGGTTGGATGCCATGCTGGGTCCGGATGTTGAATACGAAATGGTTTGGTCCTCAATCTACACGTTTCAATGCAAGCGGATGAAATCCTTTTGCCATGGCCGGGTGCTTTTTGCCGGCGATGCTGCGCACCAAGTCTCACCTTTTGGGGCGCGTGGGGCAAATTCCGGTTTGCAGGATGCTGACAATCTTGGCTGGAAGCTTGGCCTTGTTGTTCAGGGCAAGGCACCCGAAAAATTGCTGGATACCTATGACGAAGAACGCGTCTATGGTGCTAACGAAAACATTCTGAACTCAACCCGATCGACCGATTTTATCACACCAAAATCAAAAGCCAGCCATATCTTTCGCAATGCCGTTCTGGATTTGGCCGGTCATTTTGACTTTGCGCGACCCCTCGTTAATTCTGGCCGCCTGTCGGTCCCCTGTACTTATGATGGGTTGTCACTGAACGGACCTGATGCGTTAAAGGGTGGTCCGCCTCAAACCCGTGTTGGCAGTACTTGCCCGGACGCCCCGTTCAAGGAAGGTTTTTTGCTTTCCCAACTGGGCAACAGGTTTATCATTTTGGCGGTGAATTCCGATGTCCCGAAAAGCCTTGAAGAAAATGGCGTCACAGCGAACAGGCTGTCGGTTTCAAGCACCGATGACCCGACAGGTGCATTGGCAAAGCGGTATTTAGGAGACACGGAATCTGCTGTCTATCTGATCCGACCAGATCAACATGTTGCTGCGCGCTGGAGCAGTTATGACGAAACAGCAATGCGGGCAGCTTTGCGCAAAGCCTGCGGAAAGGAATAGGCCATGCCATCCCTGAAAACCGCCGCGAATATCGCGGAACCAGACGAATTTTATGCCGAACTGATCGCAGTCCATGAGGGGCTTGACGATGATGAAAGTGCCGCTTTGAATGCGCGTCTTATCCTGCTGCTGGCCAATCATATCGGCAATCGAGCTGTTCTGTTTGACGCCATTGCCGCCGCTATTCAGTCGGGCAGGGCGGGGGAAGAAACGGTGATTTGATCCAATTGGGCAGAGGGCAGATTAGACCTTTCTCCAACAGGGACTGCGCGAATGCCGAAAGGATGCGAAAACTTGAGATGAACATGTCCTGCAAAATGATAAGATAAGAAGCCAAGTCCACAAAATATGTAATTATCGTAATTCGAAAGCAATATATTGAGATATAACCCAAACCAATTTAATGCGTAGGCAATGTTCACCGAACAATTTGATCAATTTGTAGCCCCAGCCCGTGCCAAACCCCAAATTTGGCGTCTGATACTTGGAATAGTATTGATTGTAGTCATCTATTTGCTGGGGATCGCGATTATTTTCGGCGTGATTTGGGCCTTTGTTGGTGCGGATAAGACCTTGCAGTTCGCAAATGGAATTGTATCGGCAAATACACCGACGGGTATGTTTCTTCTGTTTGCCAGTTTTTTAGGAGCGGCCATTGCGCCAATGCTTGTGGTGCGCCTGCTACACAGACGCAACCCGGCCACGCTATTTGGACCCCGCGCACTGCTTGTAAGTCACTTCGCCCAGGCTGCCGTCGCCGTTATTGCTGTCAACGCCCTATTCTTGGCGGTTCTATCAATTTGGATTGACCCGGTACCCAACCTTACTTTTTCTGTGTGGATAACACTTTTGCCGGTAACTATTTTGGGCCTGTTGGTTCAAACCGGAGCGGAAGAGCTGGTTTTTCGTGGCTATTTGCAGCAACAGTTGGCGGCACGTTTCAGATCACCAATCTTTTGGATGTTACTGCCCAGTTTGGGTTTTGCAGCCCTGCATTATGATCCTGCAACAGCGGGTGAAAACACCTGGTTGATTGTTGGGGCCACGGGTCTATTTGCTTTGGTTGCAGCCGATCTAACCCGTATTACCGGCAGCCTGGGCGCGGCCTGGGGCTTTCATTTTGCCAATAACCTTTGGGCGATTGTATTGTTTGCGGTGGATGGTCACATTACTGGGCTGGCGCTGTATGTGACACCATACAGCGCGAACGACACTTCAATCCTGCCAATGCTAATTGCGGGTGATATGGTAACGCTGGTTCTTTTCTGGTTGGGATTGCGTCACTTTTTGCGCCGCTGATTGCAATTTCTTTCCGGCACGCTTATTTCAATTATTGGTAACATACAGGCGCGGAAAAGATATGAACTGGATCTCTAATTACGTTCGCCCGACAATCAATTCGCTGTTTTCCAGACGCGAAGTGCCGGATAATTTGTGGACTAAATGCAAAGAATGCGGAACCATGCTTTTCCACAGGGAATTGTCTGAAAATCTGTTTGTTTGTAATAGCTGCGATCACCATATGGCCTTTCCCCCACGCGCGCGGTTTGAGGCCCTGTTTGATGGCGGTATATTTACTGAAATAGATGTTCCAAAGGTAATCGTTGATCCACTGCATTTTAAAGATCAGAAAAAATACCCTGAACGGTTGAAGGCAGCGCAAAAGACGACAGGGGATCCAGAAAGCATTCTGGTTGTAGAAGGGGAGATGGGCCGCACGCCAATCGTAGCCGCCGCCCAAAATTTTGCGTTTATGGGTGGATCGATGGGCATGTATGTCGGCAACGCCATTATTGCCGGAGCGCAACGCGCTGTTGACCTGAAGCGACCCTTTATAATCTTTTCGGCTGCAGGTGGTGCGCGTATGCAGGAAGGTATCCTGTCGCTTATGCAGATGCCACGAACCACCGTGGCTGTGGACATGTTAAAAGAGGCCGGGCTGCCCTATATCGTTGTCCTGACGCATCCTACCACCGGAGGTGCGACCGCAAGTTATGGCATGCTGGGGGATGTTCACATTGCAGAACCCAACGCTTTGATATGTTTTGCGGGTCCGCGGGTAATTCAACAAACCATTGGTGAGAATCTGCCCGACGGCTTTCAGCGGGCAGAATATCTGCTTGATCATGGAATGTTGGATCGGGTGACACATCGCAAAAATATGCGCGATGAACTGGTGACAATCACCCGGATGCTACTTGGGAACTCGCCTGCGGTTAAGGGTGATTTGCCAGCCCCAAAAAAATCTAAGGCAACTACGGGCAAGTCGGAATCACAAAAGTGACGACTCAGTCCTCGGATGAAATCCTTGAACGGATGATGTCACTACATCCCAAAATTATCGATCTGACGCTGGATCGTATGAAACATCTGTTGTCGATTCTGAACAACCCTGAAACCAGATTGCCGCCGGTGATCCACATTGCCGGAACCAATGGCAAAGGTTCTACTTTAGCGACGGTGCGGGCAGGTCTTGAGGCCACGGGTAACTCTGTGCACGCCTATACCTCGCCGCACCTGGCGCGCTTTCACGAACGTATTCGACTGGCAGGCGAATTGATCAAAGAACGTGATCTTAGTCAAATTCTTGATGAATGCGCCCTGGCAAATGGCGGCACAAATATCACGTATTTTGAGATCACAACAGTCGCTGCGCTATTGGCATTCTCAAGAATTCCGGCGGATTACACATTGCTTGAAGTAGGCTTGGGTGGCCGGTTTGATGCGACCAATGTTATCGAAAAACCTGCCCTGACCATTATTACGCCCGTGTCCATCGACCACCAGCAATACCTGGGAAATTCGTTAGCTGAAATCGCCGGTGAGAAAGCGGGAATTTTGAAACGTGGTGTTACGTGCATTGTTGGTCCGCAAAAGGAGGAGGCGCTGGACGTAATCGAAGCCAAGGCCCAGCGGCTGGGCGCACCGCTTTTGGTCTGTGGTCAACACTGGCATGTCAGCGAAGAGCACGGGCGTATGGTTTTCCAGGACGAAAACGGGTTGCTTGATATGTCGCTGCCAACCCTAATCGGTGGCCATCAAGTGCAAAATGCTGGTATTGCCATTTCCGCGTTGCGCCATCTTGGCATTGATGAACAAGCCTGTGAAGCGGCGATAGTTAATACGGAATGGCCGGCGCGGTTGCAGCGGTTGCGAAAAGGTCCACTGGTTGACGCTGCCAACAACGCAGAAATTTGGCTGGATGGGGGGCATAACGCCGCCGCTGGTTTGGCTTTGGCAGAAGCACTTACCCGGCTGTCACCGCGCACTACGCATTTGATTTGCGGCATGTTGAATACCAAAGACGTCGGTGGTTATATGACACCGCTTCGCAGGGTTTCAGAAAGACTGTTTGCAGTTTCAATCCCCGGTGAGACTGCTACCCTAAGCGCCGAAGAAACCTGCAAAGCTGCGTTAGCGACAGGGTTTCAGGCCGAAACCTCAATTGATGTTATAAGCGCTGTACATGCCATTATCGAATTTGACCCAAATGCGCGAATTTTGATATGTGGGTCACTTTATCTGGCGGGCAATGTGCTGCGGGAAAATGGCTAGCGCTGATTTGCCCAATCTTTGCTTTGCATTTCTTGCAGGCGCGACGCCGTTCGTTCAAATTCAAAAGCGCCGGTGCCTTCCAAATACAGTCGTTCGGGCACATCAGCTGCACTGACTACCAGACGTACATTGGCCTCGTACAATGTGTCAATCAGCATCACAAAGCGTTTCGCCTCATTGTAATTCGTTCGACCAAGCCTCGGCACATCTTCTAAAATTAACACCCGAACCGCGTCAGATAACGCTAGATAATCGGCTGGTCCCAAGGGTTTGCCGCACAGATCCCAAAATTGTGCCCTGGCAACACCGTTTCGAAACAACGGTATTTCAGTGGTACGTTCCTTTAGATGCAATACCAGTGTTTTACCCGGCCCGCCTGCCAGCTCATTCCAAATTTCGTCAATGGCGCTTTTTGATCTTGCATTAGCCGGATGAAAGTAAACTGCCCGGCCGGCAAGTTGCCCTTGTCGATAATCAATTGGCGACGACAGTTCATGCACATCAAGACGGGTCTTCATCAGTTCGATAAACGGTAGAAATAGACTACGATTCAGCCCGTCTTCGTACAGGTCGTCCGGTTGCCGGTTAGATGTGGTCACCAGTATCACGCCGGATGCCATCAGTTGCTCAAAAAGGCGACCCACAATCATCGCATCTGTGATGTCATTTATTTGCATTTCATCCAAAGCCAACAGGCGGACCGTGTCGGATATTGCCTTGGCAACAGGTTTTAATGCGTCCCTTGCTCCGGATCTTCGCGCCCCATGCAAGGCAGTGTGTACCTCTTGCATAAATTCGTGAAAATGAACCCGACGTTTGGGGACATTGACGGCATCCACAAACAGATCAATCAGCATTGATTTGCCAACACCAACCCCGCCCCAAAGGTAAAGACCTTTCACAGGTTGTGGGTCTTTGGAAAACATCTTGCGCAACCCGGTCGGCGAAACGGTGTTGTTCAAATGCGAATGCAATTCTTCCAGCGCAGGCAGTATAACTTGTTGCGCCGGATCAGCGATCAATTTCTGACTTGCAACAGCCTTGGCATATTTGTCATGAATTGTACTGGCCATCCCCTGCAACTAATCCCAACAGGTCCAATAATAAAAGCCTAAGATTTGCTAAAGATATCGTATTTTTGTTTTTACGCGCCCCAGATCACTGGAAACCAGTCTTCCCGCAGTTTCTGGCCGGGCACCATATCATGGCCCGGATAAGGAGGAGAAGTTCGCCCAGGCCGTTCAACATAGCGCGCATCATCCCCCAACCAACGCAACGACAATGCGCGACGCCGGGTGTTCGAAAGGTTTCCCCGTGCTCCGTGTACCGTTCGAAAATCAAACAGTACCGCATCACCCGGTTCCATCTGCCATTCCAAAATTTTATTGTCATTTGGGTTTGCATCAGGGTCTGGAACTGGAATCCAGTCTTGATCACCCTCATAAAAGTCACTGTCATCCGCCCAACTTACCGGTCGCACCAAGCGATTCCAGCGGTGGGAGCCAGCAATTAGTCTAAGGCTGGCTTCGCGCACGGGGTCCAGCGGAAACCACAAGCTAACTGTTTGCTCTCCCTCAACAAAATAATATGGGCTGTCTTGGTGCCAGGGTGTCGGCTTGGGTGTTCCGGGCTCTTTGACCAAGACATGGTCATGAAAAATCTGCGCGGTTTTTGAACGCATGGCGCGGGCGGCTATTTCGGCGGCCGGGCTGTATCGGATGACCTTTTCAATTTCTGGTATCCGCGGCCAGTTGCAATAGTCATCAAAAAACCGGCCAGCATCCACGTTGTTTTCGTTTCCGTAGGGTCCGGGATGCACGAGGTTTTGTTCGATACCCGCAGCCATGGTTTCAACCCAGTCAATAAAAGCACCACGTAAAACAATGGCGCCATCCTTCTGGAAGGCAGCTATTTGATCTTCTGTTATCACGCCCGGGCTTCGCTTGCCGTCAACAGACCTTCGGCAACCAAACGGTCGGCGAATCCCTGGGGATTTTCAAAATGATGGGTCTGCCATCCGCGGGCATCTGCCGCTTTGATATTTTCCAAACGATCATCCGCAAACAAAAGTACTTCGGGGGCCAGTCCACAATCTTGTTCAACCCGATGGTAAATTTCCGGGTCCGGTTTGGTTAAACCCATATGTCCCGAAATATAAGAGCGGTCAAATTCCACAAGATAGGGATAAACCGATTTTGCATAGTCAAAACTGCCAATGCCAAAATTGCTTAGGGCAAACACCGGAATGTCTTTGCCACGCAAAGCGCGCAAAAGTTTGACAGAATGCCCAATAGTTGGCTGCGCCATTTCGATCCAGCGGTCATACCAAAGCCTGATCTCGTCGCCCCAATTTGGGTATTGCTCCGCTGTGTCATAGATTGTCTTTTTGAATTCTGCGCCAAGATCAACACGTTCGTTCATTCCGTGCAGGTTAACCTCAGAAAACATTCTTTTACGGTTTTTTGTTCCAATCACGCTGTCATAAAATGTTTCAGGCTGCCATCCGATTAAAACGTTACCGATGTCAAAAATTACTGCCGTTATTTTAGGCATTTACGTACCCTTCTTTGTTGTAAACTTAGTTTCCAATATTGCCTTACAAACGTTTTGCTGCCTGAATTTCACGTTCCAACCCGTCCAAAAATCTGGATCGATCCGCTTTGGAAAACGGTCGACCGCCACCCTGACGAAAGGGGTCGGCGGCGCGCAGATCAGTCATCAGATCGCGCGTGGCTAACACATTACCAATATTTTTTGGCGTTAGCGACTCTCCGTTGTGCTTTATGACCCTGGCCCCGGCCTCAACGCATTTGGCAGCCAAAGGTATGTCATCTGTTACAACTACATCCCCCAACCCCGTGCGTTCCGCTATCCACATATCAGCAATATCCGGTCCGTCTTCTACAAATATCATTTCTACAATCGGGTTTTGCGATGGCCGCAGCCCGCCATTGGACACAAAGAAAATTTTGATGCCGTGCCGTGTTGCCACCCGTTCAGCCTCGGCTTTTACCGGACAGGCATCGGCATCAACATAGATCAAGCGTACAAGGCCTCAGCGTGAAAATTTATGTGATCTTCCATGAAGGTGGATACAAAGAAATAGCTGTGATCATAGCCAGGCTGCATTCTGAAAATAGCCTGTTGTCGTCGGGCGGCAATCGCGTTCGCCAGGGATTCTGGACGCAATAGATCGAGAAATTGATCATCGGTTCCAATGTCTATCAGAATTGGTCCGTCAAATCCCTTTCCTGCCATCAGGACAGAAGCATCATGTTTTTGCCAATTGCTTTCGTCATCCCCCAAATAGGCACCAAGCTGCTTGCGGCCCCAGTCCGAGCCAATGGGATTACAAATTGGTGAAAATGCCGAGACCGAAAGAAATCGACCGGGCAGGTTCATGGCCAATGTCAACGCCCCGTGCCCGCCCATAGAATGGCCCGTGATAGCCTGGCGGTCGGCATCAAGCGAAAAACCGTTGAACAACAATTCCGGCAAATCTTGCACCAAGTAATCGTACATTTGAAAATGCGGTGCCCAGGGTTTTTGGGTAGCATTCAGGTAAAACCCGGCACCTTGACCAAGATCATATTCAGGGTCATCGGCGACGCCATCACCGCGGGGAGACGTGTCTGGAAAAACCAGCGCAATACCCTGTTCAGCGGCCCAGGCCTGCGCCCCCGCCTTGCTCATGGCATTTTCATGGGTGCAGGTCAGCCCAGATAAATACCAAAGAACCGGTACCGGACCGTCCTGCGCTTCGGCCGGCAAAAATAACCCGAATGTCATATCCGTACCGGTCGATTTGGCAGCGTGAGTATAGACACCTTGTTTGCCAGCAAAGCACTTATTTTCCGATACTGTTTTCATGTAAATTATCCTTTTGGAAATGGCTAACCCAGGTGTGGTCAGGTCACAAGATTATGTTTGTACTCACCCAAGCCACGACAAGCGATACCGTTACAACCGACGCGACCGTAGAAACTAATATTGCTGCCGATACTCTTTGTGGTGCAACGTCATAATTTTGGGCAAGAATATAGATGTTTCCTGCAACGGGTAGGGAGGCAACCGCGATCATTACTGCCGCTGCGTAGGGTTCAACCGAGAAAATCCACAGGGCTGAAACGGCCACCGCTGCCGGATGTAAAACCAATTTACAAAATGACAACCACATAGCGACTGATATCCTTTCAGTTGACTTTGCGGCGAGAGATGCGCCAATTACAAACAGAGCGCCCGGTGTAGCAGCGGCACCAAGAATGCTTAAAAATTCGTCGACTGGTCCAGGGATCGAAAGCATAAACCCGGCCCAAAACATTCCGGCACCAATGGCCAAAATCATAGGGTTTCGGACCAATCCATTCCCGATCAATTTAAATGTGCCAAGATTGATCTGACCTTGTTGGCCAATCGTTATCAGAATCACCAATATATTGCTGAATACGACCAGATCGATAATCAAAACTATAAGGTTCGGTCCAACTGAACTTTCTCCCAATAACAACAGCAATAGTGGCAATCCCAGAAAGCCGACATTTCCAATGACAGCGCATTGCGCCTCAATCGCGGCCTCGGCAATTCCGACATTTCTACGCAGAGCCACAAATGTCGCCAATAGATACACGACTGTACTGGCGCTAAGGTAGGCCAGTATAAAGTCCCAATCCAGTAATTGCCCAAGGGGCAGCTTGGCCGTGAAGCGAAAAATTAGTGCTGACAGGGCAAAATAGAACACAAACCGGGTTAAGCTGGCGACGGCTTCCTGAGAAAAGAAACGCAGTCGGGCAGCGCTGTACCCCAACCCGATTAGTGCAAAAAATGGTAATGTCTTAAGAAATATGTCCCACATAATTGTTGACCTAGCATGTGGATTTTCTGCCCGCTAGCCACTGCCGATCAATGCCCCGGCTGCAAAAACTAACGCCCCGCCTAATACCACTTGAAATGTGGCCCTAAGAAACGGTGTTTCCATAAACCTGTGTTGAATCCAGACGATCGCCCACAATTCAATGAACACCACAAGGAAGGCCAAAGTAGTGGCTGTCCAAAAATCTTCTATCAGGTACGGAAGGGCATGGCCCAGACCTCCAAGCGTAGTCATTATCCCGGATGCAAAACCGCGTTTAATGGGTGAGCCGCGACCAGAAAGCTCTCCGTCATCTGATGCAGCTTCGGTGAAGCCCATTGATATCCCGGCACCAATCGAGGCGGCCAGACCAACCAAAAATGTGGTATGGGTATCTTGAGTGGCAAATGCCACTGCAAATATGGGCGCCAAAGTTGAAACCGATCCATCCATTAGCCCGGCCAAACCGGGTTGCACCCATTCCAGAATAAATTTGCGATGTGATGCGCGGTCTTCGGAATCACGGGCGTCGGTGGTCAGGTGCTTCTCTTCCAGTTGTCCGGCTTTTGCTGAATGTCCTGCTTCAGCCGCCGCAAGGTCTCCAAGCAATTTTCGTGTATCCGCATCCGTCGTGATTTCGGCCGCTTTTAGGTAAAACCGTTCGGCTTCGCGCTCCATCGCTTCGGCTTCGGCCCGGATACGTTCTAACCCCAGGTTTTCCACTAACCATATCGGTCGACGTGCATAATACCCTGACACGTGTTCACGCCGGATCAACGGAATTACGGAACCAAACCGGTCCTTGTGCAGGTTTATTAGCCTTTTGCGATGATCATCTTCTTCGACAGCCATTTCGTCAAACATGGCAGCAGAACCTGGGTATTCAGCCCGCAGACTTTCTCCGTACTGACGATAAATACGGGCGCCATCTTCTTCAGATGAAATAGCAAGCGCCAGGATTTCCTGTTCAGACATGTCGGAAAATCGCTTACGGTTGGAAATACCTGGGATCATGGGAACCTCAATATTAGAATGATTCTAATGTAGTGATACCAAGTAAATCTGCAAGCGTGTATTTGCGGCCGGATATCGCCGATAAACTTGCTAAAACTAAACCGATCGGTTTAAGTAGAAAATCTCAAAACTGGTTCACCTTTGTATGAATGATATACCCAGCAAACCGAAAAAAGGCCGCAAGTATGAGCAGGTACTTGAAGGTGCACGCAAGGTATTTATGGCCGATGGGTTTGAAGGGGCAAGTGTAGACGCAATTGCCCGCAAAGCCGGGGTTTCTAAGGCAACACTATACAGCTATTTTGCCGATAAGCGTTCGCTGTTCACCAAAGTAGCATGCGCTGAATGTCGTCGCCAAGCAGATCACGCAGTCGCAACCATCGACTTGTCTGCACCGGTTGAAACGGTTCTGCGGGCCGCCGCGACCGAACTTGTTGAGTTCATTCTGTCAGATTTTGCCCAAAGCGTGTACCGCGTTTGCGTTGGTGAGGCTGACCGCTTCCCGGATCTGGGTCGCGAATTTTATAAATCCGGACCGCAAACCGCGCAGGATATTTTGGCGCCTTACCTTGATTTGGCCGTTAGTCGAGGTGAACTGAACATTTCTGACACGACTTTTGCCGCCTTCCAGTTTAGCACACTTTGTAAGGCTGATATTTTCGACAAACGCGTATTTGGCGTAAAAAATGGATTTACCAAGGCGGAAACTAACCGCGTTATTGATGGCGCGGTCACAATGTTTCTGGCGCAATACGGTGTTAAATCGGCTTAGGAACCTAGCTCATCAATTGATGAAATAACCTTACCAAGCAGCCCATATTTCAACGCTTCATCAGTCGTTAACCAAAAATCCCGTGCCGTGTCATTTCGAATGCGTTCCGCTGTTTGGCCCGTTGCCTCAGCGAACAGATTTTCATAGCGTTCACGGGTGCGCCGGATTTGTTCAGCCTGAATTTGCATATCAGTCGCTGATCCACCAATACCACCGCTGGGCTGGTGCAGCAGAAATCGTGTATTTGGCAAACAATAGCGGTGTTTTTTATTGGCTCCGACAAAAATGGTAGCCCCGGCACTTGCTACCCAACCGCTACCAATGGTGCGTACAGTTGGGCGAATGAACTTAATCATATCGTGCACCATGTCACCGGATTCGACATGCCCACCTGGTGAACTGATATAGACGTTTATCGGATCGTCATTATCCTGCGCCAGGGCCAGCAATCTGGTCACAGTTTTATGGGCCAGCTTGTCGTCAATTGTTCCAGTAATTATCACAGTTCGGCTGTTGAAAAACAGGGCTTCTACCTGTGGCGGTTTATCCTTGTTTGCATCTTTTCCGGTGTCGTCTAACATTTGGTTTGTCATGTTATTTTCCATTATTCTAAAATTCTACAACAGCACGGATACTTTTGCCGGCATGCATTAATTCAAAACCCTTATTGATTTCCTTAAGTGAAAGATTGTGGGTGATCATCGGGTCGATTTCGATCTTACCATCCATATACCAATCAACAATTTTTGGCACATCGGTACGGCCACTGGCCCCGCCAAAAGCCGTACCGCGCCAACTTCGCCCGGTTACCAGCTGGAACGGACGTGTGGATATTTCTGCCCCTGCAGGCGCGACGCCGATAATGATGCTTTCACCCCAGCCTTTGTGCGCCGCTTCCAAAGCCGTACGCATCACTTGTACATTGCCGGTGGCATCAAAGGTGTAGTCCGCACCGCCCTTAGTCAATTCAACCAGATGGGCCACAAGATCGCCTTTGACCTTTGAGGGATTAACAAAATCGGTCATGCCAAACTTTGTTGCCATTTCAACCTTGTTATCATTTAGATCTACGCCGACGATTTGATCTGCACCCGCAAGGCGCAGCCCCTGCACCACGTTCAACCCTATTCCACCAAGACCAAACACAATTGCCCGGCTGCCGATTTCGACCTTAGCCGTATTAATCACAGCACCAATACCGGTGGTGACGCCGCAGCCAATATA
Source organism: Paracoccaceae bacterium (assembly GCA_965224795.1). GTDB lineage: Bacteria > Pseudomonadota > Alphaproteobacteria > Rhodobacterales > Rhodobacteraceae > NVTR01. The sequence goes on from CBDDAE010000001.1 coordinate 1,815,710, forward strand.
GCAAATTTTATCAAACGGCGCGTCCTTGCGCACCTTTGCCAATGCAATTTCGGGTAGGACCGTATGGTTGGCGAATGTTGAACAGCCCATGTAATGTAAAATTGGCGTGCCATCGAGCATCGAAAACCGGCTGCTGCCGTCAGGCATAAGACCCTGACCTTGGGTCGAGCGGATTGCTTGGCAAAGGTTTGTTTTCGGGTTCAGGCAATAGTCGCATTCGCGACATTCCGGCGTGTACAGGGGAATAACGTGATCCCCCGGAACCAGGCTGGTAACGCCCTCGCCCACTTCCAAAACAATGCCTGCGCCCTCATGTCCCAGGATCACGGGAAATAACCCTTCAGGATCATCCCCCGAGCGGGTAAATTCATCCGTATGGCATAGGCCTGTCGCCTTTATTTCCACCAGAACTTCGCCAGCGCGAGGGCCCTCCAGGTTTACTTCCATTATCTCAAGCGGCTTACCTGCTTCCAGAGCAACTGCGGCTGTTGTACGCATTTTGAACTTTCTCCCTTTGGTCGATACACCCTAGACAAGATCGAACGGTTCCGCCAGACAGCCCGGTCCATCGTTTGAAGTGATTTTACTATAATTATTTGGAGTGAACCATGCCGCTGCAAAATGGGATTCCTGCATGTAAATGAAAAACCCCCGAACTTGCGTTCGGGGGTCTCCAGTAACCCTGTTGCCGCGGACTGAATGGGGGCAATAAACCACAACAGCAGGGTAAGCAATTTGCTATAGGGAACGATTCGCACACAAACCGGGCGTCAAAATGGACTCGATTGGGAAAGGCACTGACAATTTGGCGGCAAAATCAGGGCGGGCTTGATTTTTCATTCTATAACAGCCAAGCTTTTATCCATGAATGTGCAGACACCCACACCCTTTCCAAATGCCAAGTTGCCCTATGAAAAAGTAACCTTTGTTCGCGCAGAACTATCTGTAATCATGGGGCTTTATGGACGTATGGTCGCCGCCGGAGAATGGCGTGACTACGGGATGTCATTTTTGAAAGACGTAGCCATTTTTTCGGTTTACCGCCGTGCCTCAGAGAACCCACTTTTTCGCATAGAAAAATTTCCGAAACTCCGCCAAAAACAAGGGCAATACGCAGTTATCGGGATGGACGGGCAAGTTCTGAAGCGCGGCAATGATCTAAAGACTGTCCTGCGTACCCTTGAAAAAAAGCTAATTCGCCTGGTCGATTAAGGCCGTCTTCTGCTGGTAAGGTTACCGCCGCCCGAATTAAAAATTCGCTCAACTGCCAGGTCAATTGGTTCATGGGTTACCGACATATGGTGGGCATTTGCATGGATCATTATGTTTTCATCCACCGCCATTGCAACATGACCTTCCCAAAACAATAGATCACCCCGTTCAATCTTGGAATTGTTTCCTAAAACCGCGCCTACCGATGCTTCCTGCATGTCACTGTCGCCGGGGCTTTTGAAACCGCATGTCAGCAGGGCGACTTGCACCAGCCCCGAACAATCAATTCCCCAACAGCTATTGCCGCCCCACAGGTAGGGCGTGCCCAGGAATAATTCTGCAACCTCCACCGGGTCGCCAAAGGTGTCTTTTGCAGCGCGTGTATGGCTAGCCGGTACAAATCCACCAGAAGCGATTTCTAGAAACTCACCAGATTTGCCTAGGCTTTCTAACCTGCTGCCAAATGACAGCGGCATAAGAACAGTCGATTTGATGTCCGGCGATTGGTAGATATGGGTTCCACGGTTGGAAATAAAATGGGTGGTTGGCGTCGATTCTTGCAGGCTGGAACATTCGACATAGCCAACATAGCCGTCCTTTTCACATTGCCCAAAGCTAAACCCACCCTGCTTTTCTAGCACAGTAAAGCCATCGCCATACAATAGTTCACGTTGCTTGTGCTGGCCGTCGGCAGATCGCCAAAGTGGTGTTATGGACAGCTTGGTTTGGTTCAGATCACCGGCGACATACTGGTCTGCCTTCACCTTACCTTGCAAATGATTGGCCGCGACCCGGCCATTGCTGGGTGTCAGTCGCTGGTCGGTCAAATTGGCAACAGGGTTGGTAATGCTTCCAGCAGCGCGCGCGCGCCCTGACCAACGCCGCCCTTTGGTCTGCCCGGCTCCGCGTTGGGTTGCCAACCTGAAATGTCGAAATGCACATAGCGTTTGGTGTCAGTAACAAAACGACGTAAAAACAGAGCAGCCGTGATTGATCCCGCCATGCCGCCCTTAGGGGCATTGTCCAGATCAGCGATCCCCGGCTCAATCATGGTGTCATATGGATCCCAAAAAGGCATGCGCCAAACCGGATCATGCACGTTATCTGCCGCGACAGAAATGTCCTTCGCGTCATCATCATCTGTTGCATAAAACGGCGCAAGATCTGTGCCAACGGCAACTCGAGCCGCACCAGTCAGTGTCGCCATCGAGACAATCAGATCCGGTTTATCTTCATCCGCAAGCGCCAAGGCATCGGCGAGTACCAGGCGGCCTTCCGCATCGGTGTTGTTGATTTCAACCGTTAGCCCTTTGCGCGAAATCAAAATATCCTGTGGCCGGTATGCTGAACTACTGATCGAATTTTCCACAGCCGGGATCAACACTCGCAGCCGGACAGGGATATTTAGAGCCATGATCATTTGCGCCAAACCAAGCACCGCAGCGGCACCGCCCATGTCCTTTTTCATAAGTCCCATAGACGCGCCAGGTTTGATATTCAGTCCTCCTGTATCAAAACAAACGCCTTTGCCAACAAGCGTAAGCGTTGGCCCGGTTGTGCCCCAGGAAATATCGATCAATCTGGGTGACCGGTTTGAAGCACGTCCCACCGCGTGGATCATGGGTAAATTCTGCTTCAACAAATCATCGCCGGTGACAACACTGATTTTTGCAGCAAATTTGGTGGCCAAGTTTTGGGCTGATTCTTCAAGCTCTGCCGGGCCCATATCAGAAGCGGGTGTATTGATTAGGTCTCGGGTCAAAGCTTCGCCGGCTGCAATAGTTTCCAGCCTGTGCCTGTTGATACCCTTTGGCACCACAAGTCGTGCCTTTGGCTGCGAAATGTTAGCATAACGCGTGAAACGATACCCTGCCAGCAGCCACCCCAAAGCCGCTTCATTTAGGTCGGCTCCCGGTTTTATCCCTTCAAGAGAATAGTCGCCTTCCGGAAGTTTTGCACGGGCCGCACCAACCAGAAACCGCTTTCGGGCACGGGTTATGGCATCACCCATGCCAAACGCGGCCATTTTTATACCCCCAGCTGTACCTGGGAAAATTAGAATACTGCCTGCACTGGCATCAAACCCAGATGTATGTAGCCATTTTTGGTCAAGGGGATCCAAATTTTCTGACCACTTTGCCAACTTGGCTTTGGTCACCGCTGTTAGCGGAATAGGGGAAATTTTTGGTTCGCAAAAAGTAAGAGGCATATGAAGCTTTCGGACTAAATCAATATCGCCAGCTTACTGCTGTTATTTTGACCTGCAAGGGCTACATCGACAGATCCTGTAAATCCCAGACCTGCAAAAGAGATGCCTCTCCAATCCGTTCAAGCCGGGCCACAGTTGCCATCAGAGCGACACCGTTGTTGGACCCTGAAATACTAGCCACATTTTGGGCAGCATTGCTAAGTGCAGGCATCCCGATATGGGCAGAAAATTCGGCTATCTTTCGCGCTGCAATTCCCAAATCTTCCGGGTTGTCGCGCCCTGACGCCTTGTGAATTTTAGCCAACTGTACGGCCAATTCTTCCATCGTTCGCGATATTACTTCATCCGCCCCGCGGGGGCCAAGGCGTCCGATTATTTCTGCCAACCGGTCTTTGTCCAGTTCAACATGTTCTTGCAGCCTAAGAGATTGTATCATTTCGTTCACCCAGAATCGCACCCTAATCAACAGGACTATTACTATCCGGCCTCAAGAAAAGGTTGATCGGGCTGTAAGAAATAGCTCGAATTTCTGTAAAAACCTGCCTAGACAATTTACAGTATCAGGGATGTCGGAAAATATGATTGAAGCAAAACCACTGCCTTCTTATCTGGTGCAGCGCTATCAGGGATGGAAGGCTACGACCCACGCGGAAAACAAAGCATGGTACCGTCGCCTGGCGCAAGACGGTCAACATCCCCGTGCGATGGTGATCTCGTGCTGTGACAGCCGCGTACACGTCACGTCAATTTTCGGTGCGGATCAGGGAGAGTTCTTTATTCATCGCAATATTGCCAATCTGGTGCCGCCCTATTCTCCTGACGGAGACCACCACGGTACATCGGCAACCGTTGAATATGCGGTGACAGTCCTAAAAGTTGCCCACATTATTGTTCTGGGCCATTCTAATTGCGGTGGCGTGAACAGTTTTCACGATATGTGTACTGGCCACGATACGTCATTGTCAGAAAAATCCAGTTTTGTTGGTCGCTGGATGGATTTGCTGCAGCCGGGTTACGACCGGGTTTCTGATATTTCGGACTCGGCTGAATTGCGCGGCGAACTTGAGCGCCAAGCGGTTCTTGTATCGCTTGAAAACCTTATGACGTTTCCGTTTGTCCGCCAGTCCGTTGCCGAAGAAATGTTAACTTTGCACGGGCTTTGGACGGATATCGGTGAAGGCGGTCTTGAACAATATGACGCTGACAAAGGCAAATTTATCAGCGTTTAATGGCGTTAATCATCAAAACGATTAGTTTCGTCGTAGCGTTTGCTTAGCACTCTATTTACCAAGATTTCCGCGATCTGCACTGCGTTCAAGGCCGCACCTTTGCGTAAATTGTCAGAAACGCACCAAAGGTTAAGGCCATTTTCAATAGTGGAATCCTGACGAATGCGGCTGATGAACGTTGCAAAATCACCAACGCACTCGACCGGTGTGACATAGCCGCCATCTTCGCGTTTATCGACAACAAGAATACCGGGTGCGGTGCGTAGGATTTCACGGGCTTCATCCTCGTCCAGAAATTCCTCAAATTCGATATTAACTGCTTCGGAATGGCCCACAAAAACCGGAACACGCACACATGTCGCAGTAACTTTAATGGACGGATCAATAATTTTCTTGGTTTCTGCGACCATCTTCCATTCTTCTTTTGTGGTTCCGTCTTCCATAAAGACATCGCACTGGGGGATGACATTGAAAGCTATCTGCTTTGGATAGGCCGAAGGTTTCACTTCCTGTCCGGGCACATACATGCCCTTGGTCTGATTCCATAGCTCGTCAGTGGCGGCCTTACCTGTTCCGGAAACTGCCTGGTAAGTTGAAACAACCACACGCTTAATCGTGGCTCGATCATGCAAAGGTTTAAGGGCGACGACCATTTGCGCAGTTGAGCAGTTTGGGTTGGCAATAATATTTTTCTTTGAATACCCCATGATTGCATCGGCATTCACCTCGGGCACAATCAATGGAACTTGGGGGTCGTACCGATAAAGCGAAGAATTATCGATTACGATACAGCCAGACTTGGCAGCACTTGGCGCATATTTCTTTGTCGCGTCCGCACCGATTGCAAAAAATGCGATATCCCAACCAGAGAAATCAAAACTATCCAAGTCTTTGGTTTTTAAGGTTTTGTCCCCAAAACTGACCTGAGTACCCAAAGATTTTCGCGACGCCAGCACAACAATTTCATCTACTGGGAACTCTCTTTCGGCCAGAATATTCAGCATTTCGCGGCCCACATTTCCGGTGGCACCCACAACAACGACTCGATAGCCCATTTGGAACTCCTTAGGTCTGGTAACGACCGCGGTGATTAGAATAAACACAGCCCTAGGGAAAGCGGAAATTTCCCAAACGGACGTTTGTCCCCTATCTCACGATTGTAAAACGCGGATTTCTCGCCACCAAATCATCTACCCATTGCTTTTCTGCCGGAAAATCATGTGGCACCTGTGCCGCTGTTCGGGTTCCGGTTAAGGAAAGAGAGGCAAAAAAATCAAATCCATAAAGATTCACAGCTTTGGCTTTTGAATTGCGCACTAGGTTAATGATCATCAATCCAGTGGTTGGGGGGGTGCCAAGTTCCTTTTGCAGTGCACGAATGTCATTCAGATCAAAAAGATGGAACCCGGAATGTTTTAGTACCCAATAGGGCAGGCGTTTGCGTTTTGGTGACATCCAAAGAACCCGATCAGCCGCAACGCGATGCCCAGACTGTTGGTCTAGAGCAACAGCCAGGGCAAGCCAGCTGGTCTTTTTCCCATGGGACAAGGTGGATGGCATCGGCGCGCGGTTGATACGAATTACAATGTCAGCACCGTCAATCTCAGCGCCATACGATTGATTTGCCAAGGCGCGGGAATTGCCAACAATCGCCACTGATTTGTTATTCAGATCGTTTAGCAGGTCATTTAAGGGGACAGAGTGGCGGCCCAGTTTTGCACCGTGTTGCAAAACCCGATAGAATGGGAACAGCAAAGTGCGCCAAATGGTCAAATTATAACCGCTCTGCATATTGCCTACCTATTAGAGTTATTAGTTTCACGAGTACCAAAACTGTTTCAAACATTTCTGCATTCGGTTTAAGAGAAACTTCAATAAACGAAAAGAGGGCTTAATGACCGCCGCTGATTTGGTTGTTACCAATTTCAATCGGAATTTTACCGGGGTTTCGGCGACAGCCGCGGCTGTTACCCGAATACACATTGATGAATTTGAAACCCAGATCGTTGGGCAACCATTGCCAGAATGCCCAAGTCCCGTTTCAAAAAAGTTTGCAGTTTTGCTTGCCCGCGAAGGGTCGGTTCAACAACCCTTCCAAATTTGGCATGTTCGGCGAAATTCGGAAATGCAGTTGGCACTTTACGTGCGAGATATCCTAAGATTGCCAATCAAAATAGTTTTTACCTCGGCTGCGCAAAGGCTTCATTCGAGATGGCCCAGATGGCTAATCTCACGCATGGACGCTGTTATTGCGACAACCCAAGCTGCGGCCAGTTATGTGAATAATACTGTTGCGACAATTCCCCATGGCGTCGACACTACTCGTTTTACACCGTCGCAAAACCGCACCGATGATTGGGCAAAATCTGGATATCCTGGAAGTTGTGGAATTGCTTGTATTGGGCGAATTCGCCCAGAAAAAGGGACTGATCGATTTGTTGATACAGCCATTCAGGCGTTGCAACAGAAGGCGAATTTAACAGCCTTGGTGATAGGGAAGGCCACAAGAGAACACACCGCCTTTCTAGCAAAACTAAAACAACAGGTCGCCAACGCTGGGTTGGCAGAAAAAATCCTGTTTATCGGCGAAGCTTCACCGGAAGATTTACCCGGTTTGCTGCGCTCACTTAGTCTATTAGTGGCCTTGCCACGCTATGAAGGCTACGGAATGACTCCCTTGGAAGCCATGGCGTCTGGCGTGCCAATAATCGCCAGCGACACCGGCCATTTCCAGGAATTCATAGGTAATAATGACGCCGGTTTTATTATCCCACTAGGTGACGCAGAGAAAGCCAGTGCTACTATTTTGAAGCTTTTGCAAAACAAGAATATCTATCAAAGCATGGCCAAGCGATGTGTCGTCCGGGCACACGAGCAATTTAATGTCACTAGCGAAGCACGTGATATCGCTGCTGTTTATTCTAAACTATGGCGAAATGCCCCTTCAAGGGACCTGTGAAATCCTACCGACCCACGGCAACATAGTTTGTAAAACCAGCTTCTGTAGCATCCTCTGTCGAATAAATATTTCGTAGATCTGCCATATTTGCAGCCTTCATTCCATCGGCCAAACGGCTTAGATCCAGCGCCCGAAATTCATTCCACTCTGTCAAGATAACCACAGCATCCGCGCCCTCACAGGCGGAATAAGCATCATCAACCCAAGTTACCCCCGGCAACAATGCTTCGCCTTCGCGTTTACCCTGTGGATCAACAACCCGGATGCTAGCGCCGCCACCAATCAGGGCCGGAATGATGGTCAGTGACGGAGCATCGCGCATGTCATCTGTATTGGGTTTGAAAGTGACTCCAAGAACAGCAATGGATTTTCCGTTAAAGCTACCGCCACAGACGTCTTCGATCTTGTCGATCATCCGGCGTTTAACTTCGTTGTTTACCTTAATTACCGTTTCGGTGATTTGCATCGGTACAGCATGTTCCTGACCAATCCTTGCCAATGCGCTGGTATCTTTTGGGAAACATGATCCGCCATATCCCGGACCGGCATGCAAAAACTTATTCCCGATACGCCCATCCAGCCCCATGCCTTTGGAAACCTGTTTGATGTCTGCGCCCACCCGTTCACACAGGCTGGCCATTTCGTTGATAAAAGTGATTTTGACAGCGAGAAAAGCGTTGGCCGCATATTTTGTTAACTCAGCACTTTCCAGATCCATTGCGACAATAGGGTATTCACGTAAAAATAGCGGGCGATAGACATCCTGCATGATTTTCAATGCGCGCTCTGAATTTGCGCCGACTACCACGCGATCGGGCCGCATAAAATCATCAATAGCTGCCCCTTCGCGCAAAAACTCTGGGTTTGATGCCACGTCAAAATCAGCTTTGGGATTGGTTTTTTTGATTATTTTCTCGACCTGCTTATTGGTCCCCACTGGGACAGTCGATTTGGTTACAACGACGGTATAGTCAGTCAGGGATTTGCCAATCTCCTCGGCAGCAGCAAAAACATACGTCAGGTCTGCATGGCCGTCGCCGCGCCGTGTTGGTGTGCCCACAGCAATAAACACCGCATCGGCTTCGGCCACCGATGTTGCAAGATCAAGGCTAAAACTAAGTCGACCTGCATCTACATTTTTAGCCATCAAATCATCTAAGCCAGGCTCATAAATAGGCACCTGACCGCGTTCCAGTTTTTCAATTTTTTCGGGGTTGTTATCCACACAGATCACTTCGTGACCAAAGTCAGAAAAGCAAACGCCGGAAACCAGACCGACATATCCTGTACCAATCATTGCAATTTTCATCTGCTCGCCTCGCTACCACCTGTTCGCGAATGGCATCTTCGATTGCAGGCTTCCTGTCAACGAAAAGCCCCGAAAATTCACCAGTACTTGGTGTTTAGCAAACAATGCCCGACAATCAGGTCCAATTGTTGTTAACGATTAGCCGAACTAATATGAAGCTACATCAGTCTGTTAGCCTAGAAAAATGCTTGCAAACCCGTTTGCGCGCGCCCCAAAATTAGCGCATGCACGTCATGCGCACCCTCATAGGTGTTTACGGTTTCAAGGTTTAGCATGTGCCGCATGACCTGAAATTCTTCGGAAATGCCATTGCCACCATGCATATCCCGGGCCTGTCGGGCAATATCCAGACATTTCCCGCAATTGTTCCGTTTAACCAATGAAATCATCTCTGGGGCAGCGTTTCCTTCATCCATTAACCGTCCGACGCGCAAGGATGCCTGTAAACCAAGGGTTATTTCAGTTTGCATATCCGCCAGTTTTTTCTGGAACAGTTGGTTTTGCGCCAGGGGCCGATCAAATTGTTTTCGATCCAACCCATACTGGAGCGATGCATGCCAGCAAAATTCGGCCGCTCCAAGAACGCCCCAGCTGATTCCGTATCGCGCGCGGTTTAGGCAGCCAAATGGCCCTTTCAAACCTTCGACACCGGGCAGTAAGGCATCTTCGCCCACCTCAACCCCATCCATAACGATCTCACCTGTTACTGAGGCACGAAGGCTCAACTTTCCTAAAATTTTGGGCGTGCTTAGTCCCTTAAGACCTTTTTCTAAAACAAACCCACGTATTTTACCGTTATGCGCGTCAGATTTTGCCCAAATTACAAAAACATCCGCGATCGGGCTGTTTGAAATCCACATTTTTGATCCGGACAAAACGTAACCACCATTGACTTTCTTCGCTGTGGTTTTCAGGGCTCCAGGGTCACTGCCGGCATCGGGTTCAGTTAATCCAAAGCATCCGATCCAAGCCCCGCTTGCCAGCTTTGGCAAATACTTTTGCCTCTGTTCATCTGATCCATAAGCATAAATCGGATACATAACCAAACTGGACTGGACTGACATCATCGAACGATAGCCGGAATCCACCCGTTCAATTTCCCGGGCGACCAGCCCGTAGGATACATAGGACGCCCCAAGACCGCCGTATTCTTCAGGAATGTTTATTCCCAACAGGCCCATTTCTCCCATTTCTGAAAAAATCGCTGGATCAGTCACCTCGTCTCGGTAAGCTTGGATTATCCTGGGTGCCAGTTTGTCTTGCGCATAAGCACGCGCAGCGTCTCGCAGCATTCTTTCTTCTTCGGATAACTGTGTTTCAAATAAAAACGGGTCCTCCCAATTGAAACTGGACAATCCGGGTTGGCTTTGTGGGGTCAGGTCGTTTGCCAATACATGGTTCCCTTCGGGTTTCACCAGCCGATTTGGTAGGTGTAAATACTTGGTCTCATAACGGGCTACAAAAGCCATATCCGAAATGCGTTTCAGATCGCAATCATTTTGATGAAAAGAATATTTTGGAATCTCGGTCAAGAGAAATCGCAGCCAAGAATTTTCTTATGTCAGTTAATTCAAAGGGAAACCTAAGATTGCAAGTTGGTAGTAAAAAATTTCAAGGTTCGATCCCAGGCCAGTGCGGCATCCGCCTGATCGTATCGCGAACCCGTCGGATTAGCAAAGGCATGGTGGGCGTCATACCAATGAACGGTTAGGTTGTCAGATTTTCCAGCCGTTGTCATTTCTGCGGCAAATCCGCTTACCATATTGCTGTTAATGGACTGGTCACGTGTTCCGAAATGCCCCATTACCGGCCCGGATAATTTACGCAATTTTACGGCTGGCTGGGTGACCTGTCCGTAGTAAATTACTGTGGCATCAACTGGCGCTGCTATAGATGCGTTCAAGGACCAGCCCCCGCCAAAGCACCATCCAACGGTGCCGACCTTGCCGTTTGATCCATTCAGTTCTCGCAGATACCCAACTGTGGTTGCCAGTTGGTCCATGGCACCGGAACCATCCAAAGCCTGCATCAAGCCCCGTGCCCCATTGGCAGAGGTTGCCACCTTGCCGTCGTACAGATCCACCGCCAATGCGATGTATCCAAGGGCGGCAAGCTCGGCGGCGACAGATTTGATCTGATCATTTAAACCCCACCACTCGTGAATGAGCAAAACTGTTGGGGCCGGCAGTTTTGCAGGCATTGCTATAACGCCCCGCGCGATGCCGCCATTTTCTGTTGGAATTTCAATTTCAGCAAGCCGGGCAGCTTGCGCCTGGGCTAATTCCGGGATCGCCAATACAGTTGCCAGCGGTAGTCCAATTATGCCAGCTAAAAAACTGCGCCTGTCTGGGGCGGAAAGCTTAATCGGGGGCATGGGGGTTTGTGAGCCGCAACCTTCAATCGAACACATTCTTTCACCTCTGAGCTGTTTGGTTAGGAAAAGAATAACACAGTGAGCGATATATTTTCTGCCTTCACCGGAAGTTGAATAGGCTGTTAGAATGAATAGCCGTGTTGAATGAATAACCGTGGCGGTTCTACCTGACTACAAATTCGGCATGTAAAGCGCCCGCAGCCTTAATGCTTTTCAAAATATCAATCATATCTCGCGAGGAGACGCCCAACGCATTTAGCCCCTCAATAACCTCTGATAATGATGCGCCTGAATTCACCTCAACCAATCCAGTTCCGGTTTCTTCTTCAATGCTTGCAGTGGTGCGCGGAACAACGATCGTTTCCCCTTTTGCAAAGGGGTTGGGCTGGATCGCGATGGGCTGTTCCTGAATACGCAGCGTCAGGTTCCCTTGAGACACGGCGACTTTGGAAATTCTGACATCTTCGCCAATTACAATTGTGCCGGAATGCTGGTCAATGACCACGCGGGCCCTTGTTTCTGGTTGAACAGTAATATTTTCAACCCGCACCAACGCATGCGCCGGAGAAATTTCATTTGTGGCTTTGATATCTAAAACTACCGTACCCGCATCCAGCATTCGCGAAACCACGCGGCCATAAGCAGTGTTGATCGCAGACTCCACCTTTCCAGCAGTTGTAAAATCTGGGACTCGTAAGGCTAGGCGAATTGATTCCAACTTGGAAAATTCAAATTCAACCTCGCGTTCCACCCGGGCACCGCCAGGAATAACCCCGGCAGTAGGAACGCCTTGTACAACGCTGGCGCCGTCACCTTCCACGGCCACTCCACCTGCAATAATTGTACCTTGTCCGACAGCGTATATTTTTCCATCTGCAGCGTTCAGCGGAGTTAAAATCAAGGTACCACCTAGCAGACTTTTGGCATCACCGATCGCGGACACAGTTATGTCAATGCGCCCGCCAGCGCGGGCGAACGGTGGCAAAGTACCAGTGACGAATACTGCGGCAACATTTTTAGGCCTGAACTGTTCCCCTGTTACGTTTACCCCCAAACGCTCCAGAATATTTGACATAATCTCTTCGGTAAATGGAGAGTTTCGTATACCATCTCCGCTACCATTCAAACCAACGACCAAGCCATAGCCTACTAGGTCATTGCCCCGCACTCCGTCAAATTCAACCAGATCCTTGATGCGAATTTCAGCGGTTGATCCGGTAGAAACCGAAACAATCATCAGTACTAAAAAATACGTAAAAAGCTTCATCTCAGAAACTCCGCCAACGATAACCGCGAAAGCCTTGCAGTGACAGTATAAAGAGTTTCAAGCTGGTTCTGCACTGTTTCCAATTCAACAGCTGTTCGATAAGGATCGACAGCAGTGATTTCTGTACGCGCAATTTCTAGCGCTGCTTTTTGCGCAGAGTTTTTTGCGGCTGCTGTGTCGATATGGGCTTCACTTGTGCCAATTCTTGCCCGAATTTCTGTTAGTGAATATTCAGCGTTCAAAACCTGCTCGCCGGCGATGCGTGCCAATGCGGCCCGCTCCGTCGGGTTGGAGTTTAACGCACCCTCGCCGACAAGCGCACTCAGAGCAAACCCCTTTAGAATGGAACGGACGTTTTGATCAGATGCGGTAAGTTGAACAGAAGCTGTGTCGCTCTCTGATAGTCGAAAGGGGGCCATTGCGGCGGCAGATCCAAGATATCCACTTGTTTCAAATCCTCCGCCTACATCATCAAACCAGGCATCAACGACGCCTTCGATTCCAGTGGCCGTTGTTTCGGCGGCGACAGCAGTTTGCAAAGCGCTAAGAATTAAGGTGGCATCTGCCAGTGGTGGCGTATCAGTCTCTTGACCGGAAAAAACATAGCGATCGGCGACACTAGTGTTCAGTGCTGTGACTACAGCTGAAAATTTTTGCTTTGCGTCAACCGTTGTGGTTTGAATAATCATCGAATGTTCCGAGTTTCCAGCACTTAGCAATGCCGATCCTAACCCGCCCATTGTGCTTTCAATGAACTCAAGTGCCGTTTGCTGCGTTGTTACGAACATGCCGGCCTCGGATGTGGATGTGATATATGCAGACATGACTTTTAGGTCACGTTCCAATCCGACAATTGGCGCGTAGTCACCGGCAATGGCCGTGGATAGATTGCTTTTTTGTCCGCTAGCCAACTCATGCGCTAGACGTGCCAGATCGGATTTCATTTGCACGCTTTGACGTCGATTCTGGAATGTTAACGCCAGATCACCAATAGAGGTAAAGTTCATCTCACAGCCCTAAAATTGTATGGATCATTTCGTCGATTGTCGCCACCACACGGGCATTGGCTGCATAGGCCTGTTCAATCAACAGCAACTGTTGCATTTCGTAGTCAGTATCAACGCCATTTTGCAATTCAGCGTTCTTCAAGATGTCCACTTGGGCCAGCGCAAAGCTGCTTTCTGCATCAAGCGAACGAAGACTAATATTGGTAAGTGACATAAGGTCCGAAGAAAGCCCTATGGCGGAACGGGCAGCGCCGATGAACCCGCCGGAAGCCGGAACACGTGGCGTGCGCAACGCCGTTGAAAGGGATTGCAAAAGCGTTGAATTGCCAACGTCCCCTGGTGTCGTCGCATTCAAACCATCGCGCAGTCGCCAAACAGCGCCACCTGTTGCTGGGTCAAGCAAGCTGTTAATTTCAATTCTTCCAGATAAACCGATTTCATTTGCCAAATTGAATGGCAGTGAAGCATCGGTAAAAATTCCGGGATCAGCCGGTCCTAGGGACGGATCAACAGCGGGATCTGCAAATCTTTCAATCAGGTCACGGGCGACAGCATCCAGACGTTTCTGGGCTACAACGCCATGGTCATCCCGTATAGCAAATAACCCGGACAAACTACCGCCTGACATGGGACCGTTTTCCGTCAAAGGCACCGACAGTCCATTGATTGTCAAACCGGATAGAGTACTGGATCCGATTTCCATTTGGGGCACTATTGTTCCTACCGCTGAAAATTCGACCACAGAGGCGCTGCTGTCCAGCACAATGGAACCGCCCGTGGTAAACAGGGCAATCTGGCCGCCTTGGCGGGGCACCTGTCGCAACGGCACAATGCCAGAAACACTGTCGATAAATTGCTGACGGTGATCCATTAGCGCTGTAGCGTCATTTCCGGCCGCCAATTGGCTACGAATTTGCTGGTTTAGCTCTGTTATCTTGCTTAACCCATTGTTTAGTAGGCCGACTTGCCGGTCAATTTCATTATCCGCATTCAAACGCAATTGTTGTATCTGGCCGGACGCTTGGTTCAGGAAATTTGAGAATGCACCAGCAGTTGTCAGAACAGAATTTAGCCGCGCATCAGAATCAGGTCGGCTGGCAGCCTCTAACAGTGTCGCTTCAAATTGCGCAAGGCGCCCAGTCAGTGAGCCCGCGTCGTCAGGCAGCCCAAACACCAATTCAAGCTGACCAAAAAATTCACTGGCCACAGAAGCTTCGCCAAATGCCGCGTCGGCCAATCGGCGTTCTGCAATGACATGCTCATCGACAGATCGGTGGACGCCCTGAACCAGGACGCCAGCTCCGTTACCGCCAACGGCCCTAGAGGCCAGATCAAGTTGCCGCCGTCCGTACCCTTCAGTTAAAGAATTAGCTACGTTAGAAGACACAACTTCGGCTGCTCGCGATGCCGCAGCAAGACCTGATAGCGCATTTGATAAAGAACCAGAGATGGTCATTAAAGTTCCTTTGTCGCCACCCCGGCATTAGTTATCTTTTAATATTTGTCGTCTCCTGCAACATCTCATCCACGGTTTGAATGACCTTCGCATTGGAAGAATAGGCCCGCTGAGTAACAATCAAAGCAGTTAGTTCGGCCGCAACATCCGTGGCAGATTCTTCACGGGAAAACCCGTTCACTTCGCCCGTCGGGCCGTCGCCTGCATCCCAAAGAAAAAACGACCCACTTTCAGGCGAAACCTGATAGGATTGGTTGTTTAGTGAAATTAATCCGTTTGGATTTGGAACGTCCACCAACGGAATCTGATAGATAGTTCGGGTGAACCCGCTATCGTAGACCGCGCTCAAAAACCCATTCTGGTCGACTTCAACCGAAGTCAGGTTGCCCACTGGGGATCCATTTTTGGTAATGGAAACCGGCGCGAAACTGTCAGATAGCTGTGTCATACCAGAAGAATTGCCAATCAAACCGATGGTTAGGTCCAGCGGACCCCCGAACAGGGCTAATGTGGCAGCACCGGTGGCGGCATTATAGGCGCCACCTGAAATGGCTGTGACGGATGCCAGGGTGCCACCATTTGCCTGCGAAGGATCAAATACTAAAGTGTACTGGCCAACCGTCGCACCGCCAGAGGCAGAGTCTGTGATGGTCATCGTCCAGGTATTTGAAGCACCAGTGGCGGGCACAGTAGGTACAAAGCTGACGTTTAAGGTTTCCGAAGTTCCGAGGTTGCCGTAATATTCCACGGATAGGTTTTGAGGGGTAACGACAACACCTGCTTTGGTATCTTCGGCAGGTAAGTTCACCCCAAGGCTCATCTGGGTTGTCGGGTCGGCGACATATCGGTTTAAATTAACCTGAATGGGTTCCAGACCCGCAACCGTATCTCGGGGAAAAGACGATACAGTACCGTCGTTTTGGGCTGGCCACCCCATCAGAACCATACCTGTTTCCGTAGTTAAAATACCATCGGCGTCCGGCCTGAATGATCCGGTTGTCATTAGCATCATTGGATAATTGTTGGTCGTAGACGCCAAAGAGACGGCACTGGTTACGGGCAACATTCCGCGGCCATTGATGGCCAGGTCCGTTGGATTTGATGTCGAAATTAACGGACCACGTTCATCAATAATTCGCTGGGTGGTCGTGCGCACACCCCCGGCCGAATACGAACCTGAAGTCCCGGAAATTACCTGCGAATGAAAATCGCCTGCGATCGTTTATATCCAAAAGTGGACGAATTTGCGATATTGTCTGAGATGGTCGCCAACCGTGTGGCGTTTGCGTTCAAACCAGCCACACCTGCATTTAGCGATGAAGATATTGTCATGGGAAGCGCCTTTCTGATGCCATAGACCCCGTAATGTGGCCAAGGCTTAAATCAGTCGGCTTAACAGCGCGCTAACATCTAAAAACTTACAGATTTTTCGTTCCTCAAACTTTGGTTAACCCCCTTGGCCATTCCTAAGCAAAATGATCTCTATTCGATTGTTCCTGGCTGCCATGGGGTTTCTTGCAATGGGCTTTCGATCAGCAAAACCAGAAACCCGGTGAATTCGGTCCTCTGCCAAAGAGCCGTCTTGCAATAGCGTACGCACACGATCGGCACGTAGGCTTGAAAGATGCCAAACCGGGTTATCCGACAGCACAATTGGTTGTGCCTGGGTAAAACCATTCACTGCGACCAGATTTTCGACCAGGCCGAAAACCCGGGCAATCATGGCTGTAAGTTCAACCAGTGTCTGTGTTGGGTCGCCCGTCAGGCCATCAAACAGAGGATCCCCTGGAAGATCAAACATTTCAACGATCAGCCCTTCATCAGTCAAGCGGGTAATTATGTGGCGCATGGCCTGGTCTGACACCATGCTTTCACCGGACATGCCGGTCAGAGCGTCTTCAACTTTTGCTAAACTATTCTGCCCCTGGGTATCACCGGTCACCGAAGGGTCAACACCGGTGCTGCCTTTGGCAGCATTGGATTCGGTTGGTTTGCGAAGCTGCGCACCGGTACCGTTTTGGGCTAAGGTGTCCTCTGAAAACACACTGTCACCGCCAAATGAACCATCGCCCCCTCCCGAAACCCGGCTAAGTGGAATCGTCGGGCTAAAATAGTCAGCGATGCCCTTTCGTTGTTTTTCAGTCGTCGCATTCAACAGCCACATAAGCATAAAAAACGCCATCATTGCGGTAACAAAATCGGCGTAGGCAACCTTCCAGGCCCCGCCATGATGCCCACCAGCAATAATTTTCTTTTTTCGCTTTATGATGACCGGCGCGTTTTTATTCACGGCCATTCCACCACCTCATCTTTCACCCAGGTTTGGCAATAGCAGAGGGAAATGAAGTGGTTCTTAACCTTTAAACTTGTCGATAATTTACTAACGATAAAGGTTTAATCGATCGCAATTTTTCCACCAAACTAAGGTGTAACCAGACCAACACATGATTGACCCGAACGCTTGTACAAACTGCGGATTTGCGTCAACTAGTGTTTTAGAGATCAAGAAAGGGTTTCGACTTGGCAGGCTTCCCCGCGAACAAACCGGCGCGACCCTTAACGTTGCGCGATGTATCTGAGGCGTCGGGCGTCAGCGAAATGACCGTTTCACGAGTGTTACGCAACCGAGGGGATGTCTCGAAAGCAACACGCGCCAAAGTTTTAGAGGCCACAAAATCACTGGGTTATGTTCCAAACAAAATTGCCGGCGCATTGGCATCCCAGCGGGTCAATCTTGTTGCTGTAATAATTCCCTCACTATCCAATATGGTCTTCCCCGAAGTCATGATGGGAATAACCGAAGTTCTGGACCAAACTGAATTGCAACCGGTGGTCGGCGTCACCAATTACCACCCGGCACGGGAAGAGAAAGTTCTGTATGAAATGCTGTCTTGGCGCCCGTCAGGTGTGATAATCGCAGGCCTTGAACACAGCGAAGCCAGCAGAGTGATGCTGCGCGCCTCGGGCATACCTGTAGTGGAAATTATGGATGTCGACGGTGAGCCGATAGATGCGGCGGTTGGAATATCCCATCGCCGGGCCGGTCGTGAAATGGCCAAAGAAATTATTCAGGCGGGTTATAAGAAAATTGGTTTTCTGGGGACCAAGATGCCACTGGACCACCGGGCGCGAAAACGTTTTGAAGGCTTCACAGAAGTCTTAGCAAAATCTGGCTTGGAAATAGCTGATCAGGCCTTTTATTCTGGCGGTTCCGCTTTGAAAAAGGGCCGGGAAATGACAGCTCAGATACTGGAACGAACGCCAGATCTGGATTTTATCTATTACTCAAATGATATGATTGGGGCCGGTGGTTTGTTGTACTGCCTGGAACATGAAATGGACGTGCCAGGGCAAATTGGTTTGGCCGGGTTTAATGGTGTTGAATTGTTAGATGGCTTGCCCTGTCAGTTGGCGACCATGGATGCCTGCCGGACAAAGATCGGCCGTGCTGCAGCTGAAATTATTGCAAACCGTGTTTCAGGTGAAGTTTCAGAAGACAGTCAAATTCAGTCCTTTGCTCCTAAGATATCATTCGGTGATACTTTGCGCCGTTAGGCAAATGAGAAAAGTTTGGCAGCGGTCTTTCTGAGGCCAACGGTAAAAACCAATTGGAAAGTAAATGATCACAACAACAAACGTTTCTGATTGTGTCGACATTTTCATCGTTGGCGGGGGCGTGAATGGTTGCGGAATTGCCCGCGATGCCGCCGGTAGAGGGGCATCTGTTATACTTGCAGAACAAGGTGATTTGGCACAGGCGACATCCTCTGCCTCAACGAAACTTTTCCATGGTGGCTTACGGTATTTGGAGTACTATGAATTCCGGTTGGTTCGTGAATCTCTGATAGAACGAGAGCGACTGTTAACAGCCATGCCACACATTAGCTGGCCCATGCGGTTTGTGCTGCCACATCACAAAGGTCTGCGTCCAAAGTGGCTGATCCGGCTGGGTTTGTTCATGTATGACTATATTGGCGGTAGAAAAATTCTGCCCGCGACCCGTGTGCTGGATTTGCGATCGCATCTGACCGGCAAGGCGCTTCGTTCCGAATTCACCAAAGGATTTGAGTATTCTGATTGCTGGGTTCAGGATGCCAGACTGGTTACTTTAAACGCCCGTGATGCAAAAGAACGTGGCGCTAATATAATGACGCGAACACGGGTGCTTGGCGCGAAACGGCAACAAGATTGTTGGGTGGTTAAAGTAGAAGATGTTGAAACCAAACAGACACATGAATACCGTGCCAAAGCCTTGGTAAATGCAGCCGGCCCCTGGGTTAGTGACGTGATTGAAAACCGATTAGGAATAAACTCGCGTGAAAAAACCCGGCTTGTACGCGGCAGCCATATTGTTACCAAACGGCTGTTTGACCATGATCAGCCCTATATCTTTCAAGGCGGTGATAACCGTATTGTTTTCGCCATTCCCTATGAGGATGACTTTACCCTGATCGGCACGACGGAAGCAGAACATGATGGCCCGCCGGGTAATGCAGTCTGTAGCGATGAAGAAGCCCAGTATCTTTGTGATTTCGTATCAGATTATTTCAATTTCACCGTCACAATGGATGACATAATCTGGCGATATTCGGGCATCCGGCCACTTTATGACGATGGCGCGTCTTCTGCCACCGAAGCAACCCGCGATTATGTATTGTCACTTTTAACCGAAGGCGGGGCACCACTGCTGAACATTTTCGGCGGTAAAATCACCACCTACCGTCACCTGGCAGAGGAAGCATTGAAAAAGCTCGCCACAACAATACCGCTTCCAGACAAACCCTGGACAGCAGGTGTACCCTTGGCTGGGGGCGATTTTGCAGTCGGTGACGTAGGAAAACTGATCCAAGACCTGCAATCTGAATTTGATTTTCTTACGGTCCCATGGGCGCGTCGCCTGATCAGAACCTACGGGACAGAAGCTGCGCAAATACTCGGCACAGCAATATCTGCTAAAGATTTAGGCCAGGACTTTGGCGCAACATTATCAGAGGCAGAGGTGCGTTGGATGATGGTAAATGAATTTGCCCAAACAGCAGAAGATGTGCTTTGGCGACGCACGAAACTTGGCTTGCGGTTAAGCAAAGAACAGGCCCAAGTATTGTCACTATGGATGGGCAAAAATCAATGAAGCACATTCTAGCAATTGATCAGGGGACCACTTCCAGCCGCGCCATTGTTTTTGACGAAAACATGGACATTGTAACAATTGCCCAGCAAGAATTTGAACAACACTTTCCGCAATCAGGTTGGGTAGAGCATTCCCCGGATGATATTCTGGAAACTGTCATTTCAACTTGCAAGAAAGCCATTAATAAGTTGCCCAGTGGTGCCGAAACTGTGGCTGCAATTGGAATAACCAACCAGCGCGAAACAACATTGATCTGGGATAAATCCACCGGCAAAACGATCTACAACGCGATTGTCTGGCAGGATCGCCGAACTGCTGACATGTGTCGTCAGCTAAAGGCCGATGGATTAGAGCCAATGATCACGAAACATACCGGGCTTCTGCTTGATCCGTATTTTTCAGCCACCAAGGTCAAATGGATTTTGGACAATGTCGAAGGTTCCCGTGACCGGGCAGCGCGAGGCGAATTATTGTTCGGCACAATCGATAGTTTTTTGATCTGGCATCTTACAGGGGGTGCAACCCACGCCACTGACGCCACCAATGCAGCCCGAACGATGCTTTATGATATCCGCAAAGGGGCGTGGGACGCGGAAATATGTGAGCTAATGGATATACCAATTGTCATGCTGCCAAAGGTTCTCGACAGCGCCGCAAGTTTTGGGTCAACCGACCCTGGGGTTTTTGGTCGACAAATTCCAATTCTTGGGGTGGCGGGCGACCAACAGGCCGCAACCATTGGTCAGGCGTGCTTTGAGCCCGGAATGATGAAATCCACCTACGGCACCGGTTGTTTTGCTCTGCTGAATACCGGGGACAAAATCGTCCAGTCTAAAAACCGCCTACTAACAACCATCGCTTACCAGTTAAACGGAAAACCGACCTACGCGCTGGAAGGGTCGATTTTCATCGCCGGGGCGGTGGTTCAATGGTTACGTGACGGATTGGGCATTATAGAAAATGCCGGGCAGACCCAGGCATTGGCTGAAGCTGCGGATCCGTCACAATCTGTTTATCTGGTACCGGCGTTTACTGGCTTGGGCGCGCCCTATTGGGATGCAGATTGCCGCGGTGCCATTTTCGGGCTGACACGAAATTCCGGCCGGGCTGAATTGTCGCGTGCGGCGTTGGAAAGTGTTGGCTACCAAACCCGTGATTTGTTGGAAGCAATGCAGAAAGATTGGTCCACCTCTGTCACGCAAGGCGCATTGCGTGTGGACGGCGGCATGGCGGCATCAGATTGGGCCATGCAATTTTTGGCAGATATCACGGGGTCGCCAGTAGATCGACCAGAGGTTCTGGAAACCACTGCACTTGGGGCCGCCTGGCTGGCTGGCATGCAGGCAGGGCTGTACCCAGATCAAAAGGAATTTGCCAAGAATTGGGCGCGCGAATGTCAGTTTACCCCAGAGATGGATGAAACTTTGCGGCGTGAAAAATATGCTGGCTGGCAAGACGCGATATCAAGAACCCTTAGCAATAGACCCTGATTACAGCCTGTCACGTAGGGAAAACCACACCATCGCCAGCACAAGCAATGGCCAGCGCATGGTTACTCCGCCGGGGAATTTATGTGTTGGAACGTTTGCCATGAAATCAAACTTTTCAGCTTGCCCGGCTATGGCCATTGCTGCCAGTTTTCCGCCCAACGTCGCCATCGCAATTCCATGGCCAGAATATCCGCTGGAACTGATAACATTACCCTGCAAACGTGCAAAATGCGGCATGCGGTTCATCGTGATGCCCAATGTTCCGCCCCAAGCGTAATCAATTTGAACATCTTTCAACTGTGGAAATATTTCAACCATTGGTTTTCGAACAAGTCCGGCGATATCGTTTGGAAATTTGTAACCATAGCTTTCACCACCGCCAAATAGCAGGCGTTTGTCCTTTGACAATCGAAAATAATTGATAACAAATTTACTATCTGCGACGGCATGATTTTCACGGATCAATTCTTTAGCTTGCGTGTCGCCAAGTGGTTCGGTTGCAGCGATAAAGTTATTAACTGGCATCACTCGCGCTGCGACTTTTGACTGCAACCGCCCCAAATACCCATTGCATGCCAGTACTACGTGGCTCGCAGAAATATCTGCCTGATCCGTTCGGACTTTGGCCACAGGCGTTTCAATCAGGCTCGTGACTCGGGATTTTTCAAAAATTCGCACGCCCGCACTTTGCGCCGCGCGCGCCAACCCAATTGCAAAGCGGAGCGGGTGGATATGCCCCCCACCCATATCCAATGTGCCGCCAAAATAGGCCGGCGAACCCACTAGGTGGCGCATTTCTTCCTGATCAACCGCCCGGATTTTTTCATAACCATATTCATTGCCTAATTTAGCAGCATAGGAATGGCTTTCCGCCACGAAACGCGCTTGGTGATCCGCGTGGATAATACCGTCAACAAAATCACAATCAATTAAGTTATCGGCAATCAGGTCCCGCACCAGCTGGACCGATTCAAGCGAGATATCCCACAGACTGCGTGCGTGGTCGAGACCGACCATTTTCTCCAACGCATCCTGTTCTACCCTTTGACCGGTTCCAACCTGACCACCATTTCGCCCTGATGCCCCAAAGCCAACGCGGTGGGCATCAAGTAAAATCACGTCATAACCATCGCGGGCCAAATGCAACGCTGCGGAGAGGCCAGTATAACCAGCTCCAACGATGCATACGTCGCACTTTAGTTTACCGCCCGCCGCTGGGAATTCAGCCAGGGGTTTCGCTGTAGCGTTATACCATGATGCAGGGTAGGCACCGATCTGGTCATTGCTTGTCAGAATGTCCATAAAGCTTGCGACCTAGACTGACATCAATCCATCGTCACATACAATTTTGTATGCTTCGTCAATGGAACGAGTAACCCGATCAATCAAAACGTCGATATCAGTTTTGGACATCACTAGGGGCGGTGATATGACCATCCTGTCCCCCACATGTCGCATGACCAAATTGTTAGCGTAACACCTATCCCGACAGATGGTGCCGACGGTTCCATAGGGTGAAGAGAACGACGCACGAGCAGCCTTATCGGGCGACAAAGCAACCGAACCCATCATCCCAACAATCGTTGCCTCGCCCACCATAGGGTGGTCCGCAAGCTGCCGCCACTTTTCAGCCAGATAGGGCCCGGTTTCGTCCTTAACAGTGTCTACTATGTTCTCTTCTTGCAAAATACGCAGGTTTTCCAGCGCGACTGCTGCTGCAACTGGATGCCCGGAATAGGTGTAGCCATGGCTGAATTCGCCACTTTGGGCGATGGCGTCAGCAACCTGATCACTGACCATGGATCCGCCAATCGGTTGATAACCGGAACTTAAGCCTTTGGCGATTGTCATGATGTCCGGTCGAATTCCAAATGTTTCGGAACCAAACCAGTTGCCAGTACGACCAAATCCGCAGATTACCTCATCCGCGATCAGCAAAATTTCATGTGCATCGCAAATACGTTGGATTTCCGGCCAATAGGTTTCAGGGGGAATTATCACGCCCCCGGCCCCTTGCACTGGCTCAGCGATAAAAGCTGCAATCTTGTCTTCGCCAATGTCATGGATAGCTTTTTCCAGCTGGCGTGCGCGCTCTAGCCCAAATTCGTTGGGGTCCTGATCACCACCTTCAGCATACCAGTTAGGTTGTTCTATGTGGTGAATATCTGCAATCGGCAGGCCACCCTGGGCATGCATTGCCTGCATTCCGCCAAGGCTGGCGCCGCCCATTGTTGACCCGTGGTAGGCATTTTTCCTGCTAATGATAATCTTCTTGTCAGGCTTCCCCTGGGTGGACCAATAGTGTCTAACAAGGCGAATATTGGTGTCATTTGCCTCAGATCCGGATCCCGCAAAGAACACATGGTTCAGATCGCCGGGTGCAAGTTCTGCCAGTTTTGCTGACAATGCTATCGCCGGAACATGGGTCGATTGGAAAAATGTATTGTAATATGACAACTCTCGCATTTGGCGGGCCGCAGCATCTGCAAGCTCGTGGCGACCATAACCGATGTTCACACACCAAAGCCCGGCCATGGCATCAAATATTTTATTGCCTTCTGAATCCTTCAGGTAAACGCCCTCGGCGCTGGTGATCACCCGAACACCTTTTTGCGCCAACTGGTCGCCATGGGTGAAGGGGTGCATGTGATGCGCAGCGTCTAGCGCTTGCAATTCCTGCGTGGGCAGATGGTTAGTAATCATATTCACAACGTTTCTCCTGCGCGTTGGCGTCTATACGTTTAAAAGCAAATGTTGGCGTTCCCAGGGTGATATCTCCCTTTGAAACTCATCCAACTCTGCCCGCTTGATTGCCGAATAAAGCTGACAAAACTCTTCCCCAAGCACTTTGCGAAGCTCTGGGGCATCTTCAAACTGGTCCAGCGCTTCATCTAGGCTGCGTGGTAAAACATCGCCGTCATCATAGATTTCTCCCTGCGCTTCGGGGTGTGGTTTCGTCTTATTAATCAGGCCCAGATATCCACAGGCGAGACTCGCCGCGATAGCCAGATAGGGGTTGCTGTCCATCCCAATGACCCGATTTTCCACACGGCGCGCTTCCGGCGGCGAAACCGGAATACGAAGGCCGGTTGTGCGGTTATCCGCGGCCCATTCAAGGTTTCGTGGGGCGCTCATACCAGCCACGAAACGTCGGTAAGAATTTACAAACGGTGCAAGTAGCGGTACTGCGGATTTCAGGTGTAGTTGTGTGCCGCCGATAAAGTGAAAAAACGCATCCGTTGCGCTACCATCAGCCTTTGAAAATATACTTTTCCCGGATTTCAGATCTACTATGCTTTGATGAACATGCATTGAATTTCCGGGTTCATCACGCATAGGCTTAGCCATAAACGTTGCGAATGTACCATTTTTCAATGCGGCTTCCCGAATAGTGCGCTTGAAGTAAAACACCTGATCAGCAAGTTTCAGCGGTTCACCATGCAACAAGTTAATTTCAAGTTGTCCAGCACCACCTTCTTGAATCAACGTATCGATCGCCAAACCCTGGGCTTCAGCATAGTCATAAATAGTGTCTATTACTGGGCCGTACTCATCCACAGCTACCATTGAAAAGGCTTGTCGCCCCGTACTACGCCGACCAGTCCGCCCAACGGGTGGTTCAATTGGTTCATTCGGATCAATATTTGGCTTGGTTAAGTAAAACTCTAATTCCGGAGCAACGATTGGTTGCCAACCTTTGTCTTTGTAAAGGGCCAGAACCTGCTTTAAAACGTTGCGCGGAGCAATTGCTAACGGTTGTCCATCACGCGTTTCCATATCGGCAATAACCTGCAATGAAACGTCTTCAGCCCAGGGAACTGCAGATGCGGTTTCCATGTCCGGCCGCAGGACAACATCATACTCTGTCCATTGGTTTTCAATTTGGTCTATATCCACATACTCGCCCGTGATCGTTTGGTAAAATAGCGAGATAGGTAGAAAAAACGTCTGCTCGGGAGAAAATTTGTAAAGTGGCATCGATTTACCGCGCGACATGCCGGCAAGGTCTGGAATGATACACTCTACCTCTTCGATACGTCGGCCGGATTGATAATCTGTAAATGCCTTAGGCAGCGATTTTGCCCAGTCTTTATTTGATTTAGAAGCCACGGTGTCACCAGTTTCTTATGTGATGCCGCGGGAAATACCGGGGCCATTCAGTCTATCTGAATATTTTCAATAATATGATCAAATATTTTACTGTCAATCGACATCACGCGTATTACCAATACTGAGTGAGCGCCGGATGGCTTCATGCCCCTGCTCTATATCCGCTTCGATTGAATCGGCAACGCCTTGCGCATCGCCCTCACGCATTGCGGCCAAGGCTTCACTATGTTTGTCAGGCAGGTTCGCTGTTCCAAAGCGACCGCAGACAACCCGCAAAGAAGGCCCGACCCTAAGCCAAAGTGATTTGGAAATTGCCATTAGAATGCGGGCATCCGAATGCGCATACAGGGTTTCATGAAATTGGCCGTTGTGCTGCAAATACCCGCGCACATCGCCACTGGCAATGGCGCCATTCAACGCTTCGTCAATTTGATACAGTTGATCTATATCTTTATTTTGCAACCTCTTAGTTGCCAAATAGGCTAAATGGGGCTCAATCGACTTTCGGGCAAAAGATACTTCATCCAGTAAATCCGACGATAGAATCGGCAAGCAAATCCGACGATTTCCACGGAATTCCAGAGCCCCTTCGGCCATTAATCTGCGAATGGCTTCACGCACCGGTGTAACGCCGACCCCCAATTCGCTCACCAGGCCATGAATTGTCACCGATTGACCTGGCGCAAGTTCCCCGGAAAGAATCAGCTCCCGGATTCGGCGATAAACCAGTTCATGGGTCGGAAGATTGTTCGCAGAAATGTTCAACGGTTGCTTTCAGTCTCTTAAAATTGTCATGCATTGACCCCCAATGAAAACTTGTTATTGCTTTTTGTCAAATTTTTTGATCAAATAATTCGGATGGGGTAACAACCCCGAAAAAACTGGGAGGTATCGCAATGAAAAAATCTTGGCTGCCGCTGACAACAGCATTTGCCTTGGTCGCAAGTGTCGTTTCAGCAGAGGAGGTCCGGGTATTTAACTGGTCCGATTATATTGACGAAGAGCTGCTGGCGAAATTTGAGGAAGAAACCGGAATCGAACTGATTTACGACGTTTTTGATTCCAACGAAGTTTTGGAAACCAAAATGTTGGCAGGGGGGTCCGGCTACGATGTGGTGGTTCCTTCCGGTACGTTTTTGCAGCGGCAAATCACAGCAGGCGCGTTCCAAAGCCTTGATTTTTCCAAGCTGCCTAATTCAGGAAACCTTTGGGATGTGATCAAGGATCGCACTGCTCAGTATGACCCTGATAATGCGTATTCGATCAACTATATGTGGGGTACAACTGGCATTGGCGTGAATCTTGGCAAGGTGGCAGAAGCTTTGGGCGACGATGCGCCAATAGGTTCGCTAGCCCTTATTTTTGACCCGGCCAATATGGAAAAACTGGCCAGCTGCGGTGTACATTTTTTGGATGCTCCGGCTGAAATGATTCCGGCCGTTTTGGCATATATTGGGGAAAACCCAGATAGCCAAGACATCGAAGTCATTGAAAAAGCAGAAGCAATATTAGCGGCAGTAGCGCCTTATGTGCAAAAATTCCACAGTTCAGAATACATTAATGGGCTGGCGAATGGTGATATCTGTGTTGCTTTTGGTTGGTCTGGCGATGTCCTGCAAGCACGCGACCGTGCGGCTGAAGCTGAAAACGGCGTTGAGATAGCCTATAATGCACCATCTGAAGGCGCATTAATGTGGTTTGACCAAATGGCGATCCCATTTGATGCACCTAACCCAGAAGCAGCGCACATCTTCCTGAACTTTATCATGGACGCGCAGAACATGGCGGATGCGTCAAATTACGTTTACTACGCCAACGGAAACGCAGCTTCACAGCCTTTGCTAGAGGAAGATGTAATCGGTGATCCGGCGATTTATCCGGATGAGGCAACACTTGCCAATCTTTATACAACGTCACCCTACGACGCTAAGGTTCAGCGAATTGTCACGCGTCTTTGGACCCGGGTAAAATCTGGCATCTGATCTAAGCCTATGAAAACGCCCCCGCCGGAAATTCTGGCGGGGAGCAAGTTACCAGGGGTATTATGGACATAGCAAATTCAGGCGCGGCTTTTTCGCCTTGGGATGACCCACAGGAAAAACCGCTGATCCAATTTCAATCCGTCACTAAAAAGTTTGGTGATTTCACCGCAATTGATGACCTTTCAATTGATATTTACCAACAGGAATTTTACGCACTGCTAGGTCCCTCAGGGTGTGGAAAAACGACACTGATGCGAATGTTGGCCGGGTTTGAAGAGCCAACACAAGGTACAATAACGCTGGACGGACAAGACATGTCGTCGGTGTCGCCCAATAAACGGGCCACCAATATGATGTTTCAATCCTATGCATTGTTCCCGCATCTTTCGATTTACGACAACATTGCCTTTGGATTGAAACGATCCCCGATGCCAGCTGCGGAAATCGACGACAGAGTACAAGAAATGTTACGGCTGACACGACTCGGGCAATTTGCAAGTCGCAAACCTCATCAGATATCTGGTGGGCAACGACAGCGGGTGGCATTGGCGCGATCCCTGGCCAGGGCACCAAAGTTATTATTACTGGACGAACCTTTAGGGGCATTAGACAAGAAATTGCGCCAGGAAACCCAGTTTGAACTGATGGATATTCAGGAAAAGACCGGCACCACTTTCGTTATTGTGACACATGACCAGGAAGAGGCAATGACAGTTGCTTCGCGTGTTGCTGTGATGGATTCTGGTAAAATCGTACAGGTGGCCACGCCGGATCGTATTTATGAAAATCCAAACTCGGTTTATGTCGCTGACTTTATTGGGGACGTGAACATCATAGAAGGCAACGCCAAAGCGACGGCAGATGGCAAAACAGAAGTTCATTGGGCAGAATCCAGTACTCCAGTCATTGGAACCACCATGCAGCCGGTACCCGATGACACCAAGGTTCATTTCGTAATACGGCCAGAAAAAGTGTCTATTTCTAAGGAGAAGCCAAAAAATGCCACTAATGCAGTTCAAGGTAAAGTGCTGGATATAGCCTATCTTGGTAATATTTCTACTTACCATGTAGAGCTGAAAAACGGCAAAGTTATTAAGGCACAATCCGCAAATAACCGGCGCATTTCCCGGCGAAGTTTTACTTGGGAAGATCCGGTTTGGCTGTCTTGGACTGACACCGCCGGTGTCATCCTGACCAAATAGGGCGCGGTATGAATATTCGTCGAATTATATTGATCTGGGTTCCGTATCTGTGGCTACTTGGCCTGTTTTTGATTCCGTTCTTTATTGTTTTAAAAATAGCATTCTCAGACATCGCGCTTGCCATACCGCCCTATACGCCGACGCTTGATATCACTGCTGGCTGGGAAGGGTTTAAGGCCTATTTCGCGGCGCTCGATTTTGAAAATTTCGTCTTTCTTACCGAAGATCAACTGTACTGGCGTGCCTATTTATCAAGTTTGAAAATCGCGCTTATTTCAACAATCGCAACACTTTTGGTCGGCTACCCGATCGCCTACGGGATGGCCAAATCGTCACGCGAATGGCGACCAACGCTAATGATGTTAGTAATTTTACCCTTCTGGACCAGCTTTCTGATCCGGGTATATTCGTGGATGGGTATTCTTAGTCAGGAAGGTTACCTGAACCAACTTTTGCTATGGATCGGGATAATTTCAGACCCGTTGAAAATTCTAAATACCAATATTGCTGTCTATATTGGTATCGTTTACACCTACCTTCCATTCATGATTTTACCGATCTACGCGACATTGGAAAAAATGGATGAATCATTGTTGGAAGCCGCCGAAGACTTGGGCTGTTCCCGAATCTCGGCCTTTTGGCTGGTGACAATTCCTCTTTCGAAATCCGGTATCATCGCCGGTTGCTTTTTGGTTTTCATTCCCGCCATTGGTGAATTTGTAATCCCCTCTCTATTGGGGGGATCAAAAACTCTGATGATCGGTAAAGTGTTGTGGGAAGAGTTCTTTTCAAACCGCGATTGGCCAGTAGCCTCGGCCGTAGCTGTGATATTACTGCTGGTTTTGATTATCCCGATAATTCTATTCCAGCGCAATGAACAAAAACAGCGCGAGGCAGGCCTATGAGAAATAGATTCTCCTGGTTCAATGCGACATCGCTTACGTTGGGGTTCGCGTTCCTCTATTTACCGATGATCATCTTGATTATTTTTAGTTTTAATGAATCACGCTTGGTCACGGTCTGGGCCGGATTTTCCACAAAATGGTACGGAGAGCTGATCCATAACGAAGCCTTTCTAAAAGCGGCCTGGGTCACCTTAAAGGTGGGATTCTGGTCTTCGACATTTGCCACCATTCTGGGAACCATGGCTGCCTATGTCATGGTGCGATCTGGCCGGTTTCGTGGGCGCACGTTGTTTTCCGGGATGATTTACGCACCGTTGGTAATGCCAGAGGTCATCACCGGTCTTTCTCTGTTGTTGTTGTTTATCGCCATTGGGCTGGATCGCGGCATCGTCACTATCGTTTTGGCGCACACAACTTTTTCCATGTGCTATGTTTCGGTCGTGGTGTCATCCCGGTTGGCCAACTTTGATCAATCATTGGAAGAGGCGGCTCTGGATTTGGGATGTACCCCTTTTGATGCATTTAGAAGTGTAACCCTGCCCTTGATTGCACCGGCAGTAATATCGGGTTGGTTGCTGGCCTTTACCTTGTCATTGGATGACCTAGTAATAGCATCATTCACTTCCGGTCCTTCCTCAACCACACTGCCTATTAAAATATACAGTGCCGTGCGGCTTGGGGTCAGCCCCGAAATTAACGCGCTTTCAACCATCATGATACTGATCGTAACGATCGGGGTGATTTCCGCTTCATTAGTGTCAAAACGGTCCATTGCTCGCCAACGGGCCGACGAACAATTGGCGTTGCGCCAATGACGAATTTTGGAAAAGAATACCAAACGTATTGCGATGACCATGGCAAGCCGGACCGAATTGAACTGATGCTGTGCGATTTGAATGGCATCTTGCGTGGGAAGTGGTTGCCGGGGGATCAGGTCGACAAACTGGTATCTGGTGGCGTGCGGTTACCGATATCTACCTACGCACCAACCATTATGGGAACCGAGCCACCTGATACCGGGCTTGGGATTGTGGTGGGCGACCCTGACGGCGCGATTGTCCCGGTACCTGGAACATTAAAGCCAGTGCCTTGGGCAACAGGAAATGTTGCGCAACTGCTGGTGGAAATGCACGAAGATGGCAATCTTAGCCCACTTTCCACCCGGGGATTGTTAAAAAATACTTTGGAACGGTTCAAGGCTAAGGGATTGAATCCGGTGCTAGCCACCGAGCTTGAGTTTTACGTTATCAAACCGCGTGCCTGTGCTACCGACGCACCCATACCGCCTGAACGGCTGCCAGACGCACAAAACTACGATCTTGAAACAATGTCGCGCCACGAAAAAATGTTATCAGACATTCAGGCTGCAAGCGTTGTTCAGGGCTTGGCAACTGATACCCTAATTGCAGAATTTGGGCCGGGCCAGTTTGAAGTCAATTTTCACCACACCGATGATGTGCTGAACGCGGCTGATACGGCTCTGTTGTTTCGCCGTTTGGTGCGAGGCGTGGTCGCACAACTTGGGTATGAGGCCACGTTCATGGCCAAACCCTTTGCCCGTGAACCGGGCAATGGAATGCATGTCCACGTTTCAGTTCTGGATGATAATGGAAATAATATTTTTTCAACTACTAAGGGGACGTCTACAAAATTAACCGCCGCCGTAGCCGGCCTGTTGGCAACCATGCGTGACCTGCAAGCTGTGTTTGCACCGCATATGAATTCTTATCGGCGATTCCAACCCAATAGCTTTGCCCCTTGTCGACCTGATTGGGGTTTTGACAATCGAGCTGCCGCGATACGCCTGCCAGAGACCGCAGGTAAAGGTGCCCGCTTGGAACACAGGATATCAGGTGCAGACGTGAATCCCTATCTGGTGCTTACATCTATATTGGGTGCGATATTGCATGGGCTTGAAACCAAACTGAATCTGCCCCCCTCACTTGAAGACCCGATATCAATTCCTGCCGACCCCCTGACACATGACTGGATAACCGCCGTAGATGTGTTTGAGAATTCCGATTTTGCCAAAAATCTTTTCGGAGCAGATTACCATAAAATATATGTGGCCGTCCGGCGCGATGAGATAGCAACATTGACCGTTGAAATTTCGACGACAGAATATCGTTATTATCTTAGCAGACTTTGAAACGAACTATGCCCGATAAAAAACCAATAATTGGAATCCTTGAAACGGGCAGATTGCCGGACGAACTGACCGGTAAATTTGGTGATTACCCTTCCATGTTCGTTCGCTGGCTCGCGCCAATGGAAGCTGAGTTTAAGGTGTATGCAATATTGGACGGGGTGCTTCCGAAAGCGCCGGATGAATGCGATATCTGGCTGGTTACCGGATCAAAGTTTGGAACCTATGAGGACCATGACTGGATTGCACCTTTGGAACAGTTCATCCGCGATTGCCAAGATGCGGGTCAAAAAATGATTGGCATTTGTTTTGGTCACCAGATCATTGCGCAGGCTTTGGGTGGATTGGTTGAAAAATCTACAAAAGGCTGGGGCCTGGGCGTCCACGAATACCAAGCGACCAATTGGCCGGACAGCTTTGATCCACTACCTGGGGGGCTGAAAATGCAAGCGGTCCACCAAGATCAGGTTAACCGGATACCCCAAGGAGCCAGAACCATCGCCCGGTCAGATTTTTGCGAAAATGCAGCCATTTGGTACCCGGGTTTCGCGCTGACTTTTCAGGGCCACCCTGAAATGGCGAAAGAATTTGTGAGGAAATTGATTGCCGAACGACGTGGAAATACTTTTCCCGAAATTATTGCTGACAGCGCCCTAACAACGGTTGATGAGCCAACAACACGCAAAGCTTTAGCCCTGTTTGTCCGGGATAATCTGAGCAAAATTTAGCCAAAGTTTCTGCGCCCTACAATCTGACTAGTTTTTCGTAACCAGATGCAATTTCCTGGGTCATTGCACCTACCTCAAACTTGAAGTCACCGATCTGGGAAACAGGAGTAACTTCGGCAGCCGTACCCGTTAGCCAACATTGTTCAAAGCCGTCCAGTTCAGCGGGCATAATGTGGCGTTCATGCACTTTTACTTGGCGCTCTCTTAACATCCCAATCACAGTTTGGCGGGTCAAACCGTTAAGAAAACAATCAGGATCTGGCGTATGAACTTCGCCATCTTTTACGAAGAAAATATTCGCACCGGTGGCTTCGGCAACATAGCCTCGATAGTCAAACATCATCGCGTCAGAACAACCTTTGGCCTCGGCAGCATGTTTGGACATGGTACAGATCATATATAATCCAGCAGCTTTTGCGTGGCACGGGATGGTTTCCGGCGACGGGCGTTTCCACTTTGATATATCCAGTTTCGCACCTTTGGTTTTTGCGTCTCCGTAATACGCGCCCCATTCCCAAGCCGCTATTGCCAGACGCACGGGGTTACGGGCAGAAGCGACGCCCATGTCTTCGCCAGCGCCACGCCAGGCTACGGCGCGAACGTAGGCGTCGGAATAACCGCTAGCCTTTAAAACTTGCAACTTAGCGCCTTCAATTTCGTCCACAGTCCAGGGGATTTCAAAATCGATCAATTCTGCCGATCTGCGTAGCCGTTCTGAATGTTCGCGGGATTTGAATATTTTGCCGTTGTAAGCACGTTCACCTTCAAAAACCGAAGACGCATAATGCATGGCATGGGTTAGTATGTGGACGTTGGCACTGCGCCAATCCACTAACAGCCCGTCCATCCAAATCTTTCCGTTACGGTCATCATACGCACCAGACATGGGGCATCCTTTCAGCTGCTATTCCATTTGTTGCGCAAACAAGGTCCGTTTCGGACATAAAATTGCGCAAATCCTGCATTGCGCTAGCAATTGATTCTTGGAAAGTCAACAAGACTGACATAAAATCCAGCTATAAAATAATTCTGTGAATAGGTGCGAAGCATGAACGACGCCAGAACAGTAGAGATTGCAGGAAATGAAAATCTTCTGTTCCTGACCGATGAACAATTGCGCAAGGGCATCGAAGCAATGTTTTTTGCGTATCGCGGTTTCACAGCTGATCCTGACAAGATTCTGGACGACCAGAAATATGGACGCGCCCACCACCGCGCTGTGCATTTTATTCACCGCACGCCAGGGACCACTGTAAATAACCTTTTGTCTGTCCTAGGGGTAACCAAGCAATCCCTAAACCGGGTGTTGCGACGCCTGATTTCCGACGGGTTGGTGGAAAGCAAAGTTGGTACCCAGGACAAACGTGAAAGAAACCTGCAATTAACCGTATCGGGCGAGAGTTTGGAGCAAAAACTATCTAATGCACAAAGACGGCGTATGCGTACAGCATACCGCGCCGCCGGTCCCGAGGCCGTCGCCGGTTTTCGCAAAGTATTAGAAGAAATGATGGACAGGGACTTAAGGCGGCACTTCAATGCTCCAAAGGAGGGACGGGAATGATTGAAAAAGACGCTCATTTACTGATTGTTGACGATGATGAACGCATTCGTCTGTTGTTGCAAAAATTTTTAATCCGTAGCGGATTCTGGGTAACTTCGGCGCGCGACGCAGAACATGCCCGCAGCATTCTTGCTGGTCTCGAATTCGATCTAATTGTGTTGGATGTAATGATGCCCGGGGAGGATGGTGTGGCATTCACCAAATCCCTGCGTGAAACTTTGACAACGCCTATCATGCTGCTAACTGCCAAAGGCGAAACCAATGATCGGATTGCTGGATTGGAAGCAGGCGCAGATGATTATCTTTCAAAACCGTTTGAGCCCAAAGAGCTTTTGCTACGTATCAACGCGATTCTGCGCCGGGTACCGCAAACAGAAAACGCCGACGTAATCCCAAAAATGTTTATGCTGGGCCCAATACGCTATGATGTTGAACGCGGTGAGATGTGGAACAGTGACCAGTTGGTTCGACTTACCGCCACAGAAAACCAGTTGATGAAAATATTTGCCAGCCGCCCCCATTCACCCGTTGCACGCAGTGAATTGGTAGAAAAACTGGGGCGCGACAAAGGCCAGGCCCAGGAACGGGCGGTTGATGTTCAGGTCACGCGGTTGCGCCGTAAACTTGAAGTTGATCCAAGGCAACCAAGGTATTTGCAAACCGTGCGAGGCGCCGGATATATGTTGGCCCCTGACTAAGATAGTCCTGAATTTTAAAGAATAGGCATGAGATTGACAGTATTTTTCAGCCATTACGATTGCCTGCAGCATGAAACCCCACCTGGGCATCCTGAACAAATCGCTCGGTTAGTGTCTATCGCTAAAGCACTAGGCGGTAAAAAATTTGATGCTCTGGCGCGTGTCGAGGCACCACTATCAGCGAATGTAGATATATTGCGATGCCACCCAGCACCCTATCTTGAGCGGGTTCAAGTGACTGTCCCTACCGAAGGCTGGGCGGCACTGGATGCAGATACCCACATGTCACCGGGAACACTGCAAGCCGCTTACCGCGCCGTGGGGGCAAATATCGCAGCCGTAGAATGTGTACTGTCGGGTAATGCTAAAAACGCATTTTTAGCGTGCCGCCCACCCGGGCACCACGCGGAAACCGCTAAAGCTATGGGATTTTGCTTGTTTGGGAATGTGGCGATTGCTGCGAAATATGCGCTGGATGTCCATGGGTTGTCCCGCGTGGCGGTCATTGATTTTGATGTCCACCACGGCAATGGCACCCAGGACTTGCTGTGGGATGAGGCGCGGACATTGTTTTGCTCAACCCATGAAATGCCGCTTTTCCCAGGGTCAGGGGCGGCGTCGGAAACCGGGGCGCATGGTAATATTTTGAACCAGCCACTGGCGGCAATGACCGGCAGTAAAGAGATGCGTGCGACCTACAGCAACATTATTCTTCCAGCGGTAGAAGCGTTTGATCCCGAATTAATATTAGTATCCGCTGGCTTTGATGCCCACACCGCTGATCCGCTGGCCAGCTTGAATTGGAGCACCGATGATTTCGCCTGGCTCACGGGTCGGATTTGTGACGTGGCCAATAT
Organism: Paracoccaceae bacterium; assembly: GCA_965224795.1. Taxonomy (GTDB): domain Bacteria; phylum Pseudomonadota; class Alphaproteobacteria; order Rhodobacterales; family Rhodobacteraceae; genus NVTR01. The sequence continues at coordinate 1,851,542 of CBDDAE010000001.1, forward strand.
CTGCTGTCAGGGCAGGGTGGTCTCGACTTTGGAAGGTGGGTATGATCTGAAAGCGTTGGCCGACAGCGTGGCCGCCCATGTGGGCGTATTGATGGAGCATAGCCAATGAGCGACAAGAAAATTTCTGACATGAGTTTTGAAGACGCCATGGGTGAGCTGGAAATGGTTGTCGGGCAATTGGAGCGAGGCGATGTTCCGCTGGAGGAATCCATCAAACTGTATGAGCGCGGCGCAGCTTTGAAAAAACGATGCGAGGAAAAGCTAAAAGAGGCCGAGGAAAAGGTAGCAGCGATAACGCTGGACGGCGAAGGTAACGCCACCGGTGCCGAGGCGATTGAAGGGCTATAAACAAGACGGTAGTGCGCGAGGTCGGGTTGGAATACCTCCGGCGGAGCTGTTTAGGGAAAGATAATGTAAAAGGAAATGCGCAGCGTGTTTCAGGAGCGATTGACAGATTGCGCAGTTCAAGTGTCTACCTGCCTGGATCAGGTATTTGCCGGTTTAGGGGATGACAATGTTGCGCAAGCAATGGCGTATGCGACGCAAGGCGGCAAACGGTTACGGGCATTTTTAGTAATGGAAGCGGCGCGTTTGCATGGTGTGACTGATGCGCAATCAGTTTGGGCGGCGGCTGCGGTTGAGGCGATGCATGCCTATTCTCTGGTGCATGATGACCTTCCATGCATGGACGACGATGATCTGCGACGCGGCCGGGCCACAGTACATATGAAATGGGATCAGGCGACGGCCGTGCTGGCCGGTGATGCCCTACAAACATTGGCGTTTGAATTGCTTTCCCATGCAGGATTTTCGGCTGTTCCGGCCGTTAAAATGACGCTGGTAAAATCACTGGCGCGTGCTGCCGGGGCAAATGGTATGGTGCTGGGGCAGGCGCAGGACATCGCGGCGGAAACAACAGCAAAGTCATTTACACTAGAGGAAATTACCGAACTTCAGTCAAATAAGACCGGAGCATTGATCGTATGGTCGGCGCAGGCCGGGGTGGCGATTGCCGGAGAAAATGACGGGGCATTAACAGCCTATGCCCGGGCACTAGGGTTGGCGTTCCAGATTGCAGACGATATTCTTGATGTCACCGGTGATGCCAAATTGGTTGGGAAACGGCTTGGTAAAGATGTTGATGCAGGTAAGGCCACTTTTGTGTCATTGCTCGGCCTGAAAAAGGCCAGACAATTGGCAGAGTTAAAAATTACAGAGGCCTGCGCATCGCTGAAACCTTATGGCAGTGAAGCGTTAGCCTTGCAGGAAGCAGCGCAGTTCGTTATTTCCCGCAAGATGTAATTTTCAGCCCTCTGGGAGTGCCATGTCTAAACGACCTAAAACGCCCGTATTGGACAAAGTAAATATTCCGGCCGATATGAAGTTATTGTCGGATGCCGAATTAACAGTATTGGCCAATGAACTGCGTGCCGAGGTAATTGCAGCTGTGTCAGAAACCGGCGGCCATCTGGGCGCGGGGCTGGGGGTGGTTGAACTGACCGTGGCGCTGCATGCGGTGTTTGATGCGCCCAAAGATCGAATTATCTGGGATGTTAGCCATCAGTGTTACCCCCATAAGGTTTTGACTGGGCGGCGCGACCGCATCCGCACATTGCGCAAAAAAGACGGACTTAGCGGTTTCACCAAACGCAGTGAAAGCGCCTATGATCCGTTCGGTGCTGCCCATGCATCTACGTCAATTTCGGCGGCATTGGGCTTTGCTGTTGCCCGTGATCTGGGGGGCGCGCCGAAACATGGTATAGGAGACGCCATTGCGGTGATCGGTGATGGTGCGATGTCCGCTGGCATGGCCTATGAGGCGCTAAACAATGCCGGGCACCTTGGCAAACGGCTGATTGTAATTCTGAACGACAATGAAATGTCGATTGCACCCCCGGTCGGCGCGATGTCCAGCTACCTGTCTCGGCTGTATGCCGGCGCTCCATTTCAGGAATTGAAGGCGGCTGCTAAAGGCGCCGTAAGTTTGCTTCCGGAACCGTTTCAGGAAGGTGCGCGCCGGGCCAAGGAAATGCTGAAGGGCATGACCGTGGGCGGAACATTGTTTGAAGAACTTGGATTTTCCTATGTTGGACCAATTGATGGGCATGACATGGAACAGTTGTTGGCGATTTTACGCACAGTAAAGGAACGCGCCACCGGGCCTATCCTGATCCATGCAATCACCAAAAAGGGTAAAGGATATGCCCCTGCTGAAGAGGCAGCGGATCGCGGTCACGGCGTTGGGCAATTTGATATCCTGACCGGAAAACAGAAAAAAACAGTATCTAACGCGCCTAGTTTTACACGGGTCTTTGCAGATACGTTATTAAGCCAAGCTGCCGAGGACGACAAAATAGTTGCTGTAACGGCTGCAATGCCAGACGGGACCGGGCTGGATCTGTTCATGGATCGCTACCCTAGCCGGTGTTTTGATGTGGGCATTGCCGAACAGCATGCCGTGACATTTTCCGCCGGGTTGGCGGCGGGCGGGATGAAGCCATTTTGCGCGCTGTATTCCACGTTCTTACAACGCGGATATGATCAGGTTGTCCATGACGTGGCCATTCAGCGTCTGCCAGTGCGCTTCGCCATTGATCGCGCTGGTTTGGTGGGGGCCGATGGGGCAACCCATGCGGGTGCGTTTGATGTGGCGTTTTTGACAAACCTGCCGGGTATGGTGGTGATGGCCGCAGCTGACGAGGCCGAGCTGGTGCATATGGTGGCCACCGCTGCGGCGCATGATGACGGACCTATCGCATTTCGTTATCCCAGAGGCGAAGGCGTTGGAATAGAATTACCTGAACATGGCGAAGCGCTTGAAATTGGTAAAGGTCGGATCATCCTGGCGGGGGGGCGTGTGGCGCTGCTGTCTTTTGGAACCCGATTGGATGAAGTTCAAAAAGCCGCGGAAATACTGTCTAATAAAGGGATTAACCCGACTATAGCCGATGCCCGATTTGCCAAGCCATTGGACCGCGATATGATACTGGATCTGGCCACTGGGCACGAAGCGCTGATCACGATTGAAGAAGGCGCTGTGGGCGGCTTTGGCAGCCATGTGGCGCAATTGTTAAGTGAAGAGGGCGTGTTTGATACCGGACTGAAGTTTAGGTCCATGGTATTACCCGACACGTTTATTGACCAATCCAGTCCCGCAGATATGTATGCTATGGCTGGGTTGAATGCCGAAGATATCGTGGCGAAGGTTCTGGAGGTACTTGGCGTTGCCGAAATTGGCAGCCGACGGGCTTAAAGTTTCGTGCATGCGGCGGGATATTTGACGAACAATAATGCCTAGCTGTTCAGTAACGCTTGAAGTCCCGACCAATAATCCGGGTATATCAAGCTGACACCCAGTTCCAATTTGATCCTGTCATTTCGCACACGTTTTGATTCACTGTAAAAACTACGAGCCATTGGGGTCATGTCGGCGGTGTCCCAGTCCTCGGCTGCCGGAACTGGCAGATTTAGCAGTTTTGCGGCGTATGCTATCACGTCTTCGGGCGGGGCTGCATGGTTATCACAGACATTGTATACAGCACCTGGGTTCGGGCTCGCGATTGAAGCGGCGAGCGTTTGTGCAATGTCTTCAACATGAATACGGGAAAATAGTTGGTTTTTCTTAATGATGCGGCGCGCGGTACCGTTGCGAACTTTTGCAAATGGGCCGCGACCGGGGCCATAAATACCCGCAAGACGAAAAATATGCAGGGATAGAGACTGTTTTTCAGCGAAACCCTGCCATTCGGTTTCTGCCTCTACGCGCAATTTTCCGCGTTTGGTTGCAGGAGTCAGCGCGGTGGTTTCGTCTACCCAGCCCCCTTGGTGATCACCGTAAACAGCAGTGGTGGACAAGTAGCCAATCCATTGCAAATTCGGAGCGGCGGCAATTTGGTTGGATAGCGTATTCAGCACCGGATCGCCGGAATCGATTGGCGCGACTGAGGTTAGTAGGTGCGTGGTGGATCGCAGAGCTTTAGACAAGTCAGCATCCGGCCAGATCAAGGACTCAACGCCTTGGGCTGCGATCTCTTCGGCGTGTTTGGTGCTGCGCACGGTGCCAATGATGCGCCAATCAAGAGGGTCTAACAATCGGGCAAGGGCACGGGCGCTATAGCCGTGGCCGATGGATAGCAGAGTGTTTTTCATTCGCTTTGTTTGGCTAAGGATCGGGGGTTGCGCAAGGGCTGGACATGTGGAAAATGAGTAAATGGAACAAACATCATTGAAAACATGGGCGGAATGTGCGGCGCGGCTAATTTCTGTGGCGGCGGGGCGTGAGGCTGCGGACTTGGTACTCCGAGGTGGCAAACTGGTAAACGTCCAAAGCCGCGAGGTGTTAGACGGTTGGCAGGTAGCGATTGCAGATGGGCGCTTTGCCTATGTCGGGGCGGATGCAAGCCACTGTATTGGGTCAAACACCGAGGTGATCGAAGTTGATGGACAGTTCCTGATCCCAGGCCTGTGTGATGGGCACATGCATATCGAAAGCGGTATGTTGACCCCTGCAGAATTTGCCGCCGCTGTCGTGCCCCATGGCACCACAACGATGTTCACCGACCCCCACGAGATTGCCAATGTGATGGGGTTGGCTGGCGTGCGCCTGATGCACGATGAAGCCATGATGCAGCCTGTTAACATTTATACGCAAATGCCCAGTTGTGCGCCCTCTGCCCCAGGATTAGAGACTACTGGCTACGAAATTTCAGCTGATGATGTGGCTGAAGCCATGGCTTGGCCGGGGGTCATTGGGCTGGGGGAAATGATGAATTTTCCCGGCGTGATCAATGGTGATCCGCAGATGTTGGCCGAGATGGCGGCGACCATGGCGGCCGGAAAAACCGTGGGCGGGCACTATGCGTCGCCAGATAAAGGTAACGCATTTGCGGCCTATGTTGCCGGCGGGCCAGCGGATGACCATGAAGGCACGGCCGAGGCAGATGCGATTGCGCGGGTGCGCCTGGGTATGAAATCGATGATGCGGCTGGGGTCAGCTTGGTATGATGTAAAGACACAGATCACTGCAGTGACCGAGAAGGGGTTGGATCCCCGCAATTTTATCCTGTGCACTGACGATTGCCACTCCGCGACGCTGGTGAATGACGGACACATGAACCGAGTAGTGCGCCACGCGATTGAATGCGGCTGTGACCCGCTGATCGCATTGCAGATGGCAACGATCAACACTGCGACGCATTTCGGCCTAGAGCGAGAGTTGGGATCAATTGCGCCTGGCAGGCGGGCGGATGTTGTGTTGACTTCTGATCTGAATTCTTTGCCAATCAACCGCGTAATTGCGCGCGGTGTGACCGTGGCAATTGATGGAGAAATGAAAGTAAAGTGCCCGCATCTTGATTGGCCCAAGCGAGCTCGCACTACAATGAATATGGGCAAAGTTCTGTCAGGCGTAGATTTTGAAATTGCAGCGCCTGAGGCTAGAAACCACGTCACTGCCAAGGTGATAGGGGTGGTGGAAAATCAGGCACCGACCAAGGCATTAACCGCCGATTTACCCGTAATAGACACTATTGTTCAGGGAAATGAAGCAGATGATATCTGCCAGATAGCATTGGTGGAACGGCATCGGGCCACCGGGGATGTGGTGAATGGGTTTGTTTCGGGGTTTGGCTATAAGGGCCAAATGGCGATGGCCAGTTCCGTAGCCCATGACAGCCACCACATGATTGTGGTCGGAACAAGCCGCAAAAACATGGCGCTGGCCGCAAACCGTGTTGGTGAGGTTGGCGGTGGCATTTGCATCTTTAAGGACGGTGTTGAAATTGCATTGGTCAAGTTGCCGATCGCTGGCCTAATGTCAGACAGTCCGGCGCGAGAAGTCGCGGCTGAAGCTGACCGTATGGTTGCAGCGATGGCTGAATGCGGTTGCACCTTAAATAACGCCTATATGCAGCATTCACTGCTTGCGCTGGTGGTTATTCCAGAATTGCGGATTTCTGACCTTGGTCTAGTGGATGTGACCAAATTTGAAGTTACTGAATTGTTTGAGGATAAATAATGCACAGCACTGAAACCGGTATTTCAATCAACAGCCCGTCTGTTCCGGCGGATAAGACTTTTACCGATGCCAATGCGGCTGTGGCTCGTTTAAAGGAAATATACCAAATATCATCGGTTTTCCTGTGTGAACGCTTTGCTAAATCTGTGAGTGGCGCCAAGCCCACTACCAGAATCCGGGCGTACTATCCGCAGGTTTGCATCACCACCACCAGTTACGCCAAGGCCGACAGCCGGTTAAGTTTTGGACACGTTTCAACCCCGGGCACCTATGCCACTACGGTCACGCGCCCGGATCTGTTTGAAAACTACCTTATCCAACAGCTTGATCTGTTGATGACTAACCACGGTGTGCAAGTCACTGTTGGCATTTCCACGACGCCAATGCCGGTACATTTCGCGGTAGCGAATGACACAACAGTGTCTGTACCTCAGGAAGGCGCAATTGATTTCACCCTGCGTGATATTTTTGATGTACCTGACCTGGCTACCACCAATGATGATATCGTCAACGGTACCCATGAAGTTGGTGCGGATGGTATTGGCCCGCTGGCCCCGTTCACAGCGCAACGGGTGGACTATTCACTTGCCCGCCTGTCGCATTACACGGCGACCTTGCCAGAACATTTTCAAAATCATGTACTGTTCACCAACTACCAATTCTATGTGGAAGAATTTGAAGCTTATGCGCGCAAGGGGTTGTCAGACCTTGATAGCGGATACAGTGAATTTGTAGGCCCCGGTAATGTCGTAATAACTACTGGCGATGCAACGATGGAACAACCGGCGAAACTTCCACAAATGCCTACCTACCATCTGAAACGGTCGGATGGGGGTGGGATAACTTTGGTCAATATCGGGGTGGGGCCTTCAAACGCTAAAACTGCGACAGATCACATCGCGGTTTTACGCCCGCACGCCTGGATTATGGTCGGGCATTGCGCCGGATTGCGTAACAGTCAACGGTTGGGGGATTTTGTTCTTGCCCACGCTTATTTGCGCGAAGACAAAGTTTTGGATGATGATCTCCCGGTTTGGATACCTGTGCCGCCGTTGGCGGAAATCCAGATTGCTCTGGAAGGAGCTGTTGCAAAAGTGACCGAGCATCAGGGTTATGATTTGAAGCAAATCATGCGGACCGGAACAGTGGCATCACTGGACAACCGAAACTGGGAGTTGCGCGATCAAGACGGGCCAGTGCAGCGTCTTTCGCAATCACGTGCGATAGCACTGGATATGGAAAGTGCGACGATTGCCGCCAACGGTTTTCGGTTTCGCGTTCCCTACGGAACACTACTGTGTGTTTCCGACAAACCGCTGCATGGTGAACTAAAACTACCGGGTATGGCCAGTAAGTTTTACAAAACCCAAGTGTCTCAGCATCTGTTAATTGGCATTCAGGCGATGGAGTCGTTGCGGGAAATGCCGCTGGAAAAGATACATTCCCGTAAGCTAAGAAGCTTCGAAGAGACTGCATTCCTGTAAAATTTCGAAAAAAACGGCAATATTCCGCACAAAACGCACTATTTTCTTGCCAAATCCGCCACTAATTGTTGTGCATTCCCCCTATATACCGTTAGGTTTCCCACACAAACCCCTAGGATTGGGGCAGAACGAGGAGATTATACATGGCGAAGCCACTAACAAAGACCCAATTGATTGCCACTTTGGCAGAAGAAATGGGAAGCGATAAGAAATCAGCAAGCGATAGCCTAGACGCAATCATTGCTGTCATCACCCGTGAAGTATCGGCCGGTGGGGCCGTTACCTTGCCAGGTGTTGGTAAGATCATGTGCCGTGATCGCCCAGCACGCATGGTGCGTAACCCGGCAACTGGTGAGCAAATTCACAAAGATGCCGACCGCGTTGTCAAAATGACAATTGCCAAAGCACTTAAGGAAAGTGTTAACAGCTAATATTTTCCTGACTACAAATTCTGAAAGGGTCGCCTAACAGGCGGCCCTTTTTTTGTGGCCCTATGCCTTAGGCGACTTGCTTTATGCTTGTCCGATTTCTAGTGTTAGTTCTGATAACAAAATTCAGGGAGAAAACTATGAATTTCATTTTAAAAACCTGCCTTTCAGCGGGTGTGGCACTGGCGATCGGATCGTCGGTATTAATGGCCCAGGAAGTAACGCTAAGGTTTCAACACTTTATCTCGCCCAAAGGCTCTGTCCCGGCGGGTTTTATGGTGCCATGGGCTGAAAAGGTTATGGCTGAAAGTGACGGGAGGATTAAGATTGAAATTTTTCCCGGCATGCAATTGGGTGGTAAACCGCCCGCACTGTATGACCAGATCCGCGACGGCGTGATTGATGGTGGATGGGCCCTTCCGGCCTACACACCCGGTCGGTTTCCGGAAACGGAAGCGTTTGAGTTGCCGTTTGTGTCTTCCAAAAGCGCCGAGAACACTTCCCGTGCGGCGTGGGAGTATACGCAAAAATACCTGCTTGAACGCTTTACAGATATTCACCTGATTGCTGTCCATGTGCACGGCGAAGGTATTATCCATAAAAAGGGTGGTCCAATTACCCAAGTGTCCGATTTTAACGGCCTGAAGCTACGCGGCCCGTCGCGCCAAGCCAACAAGCTGCTAACAGCAATGGGCGCAACGCCAGTCGGTATGCCGGTCCCCGCTTTCCCGGAAGCCCTTTCAAAAGGTGTTGTTGATGGTGGGATTATCCCTTGGGAAATAGTTCCACCATTAAAGATACATGAACTAGCCGAAAGCCACACAGAAGTATCCGGTGACTTTGCCCTTTATAATACCTTTTTTATCTGGGGTATGAACAAAGCGTCCTACGATAATTTGCCCGACGATCTGAAAGCGATCATTGATGCTAACTCAGGTATAGAAACATCTGCCTGGGCAGGTCGCGCAATGGATGAAGGCGATATTGTTGGGCGTAAGGTTACCGAGGCGACAGGTAATGCAATTGTCATGCTGGATGATGCCACGACGGCAGAAATCCGGGCCCTTGGCGACAATGTAATTGCAGAATGGGTTGCTGAGATGGATGCTAATGGCTTGCCTGGTCAGGCGATGCTTGACGACGCGCGCGCTATGATCGCTGCCCAGTCCAACTAAAAAATGTGTGACAACAACCCGGCCCATTGAATTGGGCCGGGTTACTATTGAAAACGGATTTGCCTAAATGACTGTCATTATTGCCGGTGCAGGTATCAGCGGGTTGACCCTTGGGCTAAGCCTTTTCGAAAAAGCCATTCCGTTTCAAATTTTTGAAAGCGTTTCAGAACTGCGCCCACTTGGGTTAGGCATTAACCTGCAGCCCCATGCTGTCCGAGAACTTACAGAAATGGGGTTTTTGAACCAACTGGATCAAATTGGACTACGCACCGAAGAAGTGGCCTATTTTTCTGAATACGGCACCCATATTTGGTCAGAGCTGCGTGGGATTAAAGCAGGGTATAGCTGGCCGCAATTTTCAATCCACCGGGGGAAATTACAGATGTTGTTGCTAGGCAACTTACTGGCCCGCGCAGGCGAAGGATGTGTGATTTTTGGCAAACAAGTGAATGGCGTAAAAACCACGAGCCAGGGCGTTACGGTTACTATGGAAGACCGGTCGACCGGGGTAACGCAAACCGTTGTTGGAAAAGTACTAGTCGGTGCTGATGGAATAAATTCCCAAGTCCGCGCCATTTTACACCCCCAAGACGGCCCGCCTTCCTGGGGTGGCACGATTATGTTGCGGGGCGCCACTATAGGGCCGCGTTTTTTAACGGGCCGATCAGTCACAATGACCGGTGTCAAAGATCGAAAATTCGTAGCCTATCCAATTGCCGATGTTGGGACTGATAAAAGCCTGATCAACTGGATCGCTGATCTGTCATTTCCCGCCGACCATAAATGGTTGCGCCAGGATTGGAACCGCGCCGGTTCCTTGGATGACTTTCTACCTGACTTTACGGATTGGAATTTTGATTGGCTGGATGTGCCGGCAATAATAAAAGGAGCCGATACGCCGCTTGAATTCCCGATGGTTGATCGTAATCCATTAGACCAATGGACATTTGGCAACGCCACCCTTACCGGAGATGCAGCACATGCCATGTATCCGATCGGATCAAACGGGGCGTCCCAATGTATCGTCGATGTTCGTGTCTTGACCCAATCATTTATTGACAACGGAGTGACTCAAAATGCACTACAAGCCTATGAAGACATTCGCCGTCCGGTCACCAATGCAATCGTTTTGGCAAACCGTGGTGACGGCCCTGATAAGATTCTGGACGAAGTAGCAACGCGGGCCCCAAACGGGTTTACCCATATTCGAAATATCATGTCAGAAGATGAACTAAAAACAGTCGCATCCAAGTATAAAACCATTGCAGGGTTTGATGTGGATGATCTAAATTCCAGACCAAATATTGTTAGATAGGACGCTAAATGGGTATCGCCGTTTCAACACAGCAATCAGTGGGCGAAAGGCTGCATTCAGTTTCGCGTTATTTGGTATATTTCGGCGGCTTCGTCTTAACTGGAATAGCGGTAATGACGGTTTTGTCCATTGTCGGGCGGGCCTTTGTGAAATTTGGACTTGGACCGATCCCGGGTGACTTTGAACTGGTTGAAGCAGGATGTGCCATCGCGGTATTTTCTTTTCTACCTTGGTGCCAATTGAACCGGGGACATGTCAGCGTTGATGTCGTGACCAATTTTTTCCCAATTCGCATTCAGGCGTTGCTGATCCTAATTGGCGATATTGCTATCAGCGCGATGGCATTCGTTATCGCCTGGCGGATGTGGATGGGCATGGGCGAAAGGACAATATGGTTCTCACAGCCGGTACGCGATGCCTTGGGATTTGGCTATAAACCCTTCGCGCCCGAGACGACATTTATCCTTGGTATGCCTATTTGGTACAGCTATGCCCTGTCTTTCATCGGAGCCGTATTATTCGCGGTTGTGGCTTTTTATACAGTGTGGCGTTCCGTCAATGGTTTGCTTGACGGAAGGTTGCCCAAATGACCGGCTTGGAAATATCAATAATCGGCTTTGCGATTATGCTTGTCGCTATCTTCTTGCGGATGCCAATTGCAGTCGCCATGGGCCTAACCGGGTTCATCGGTAGCTGGGTTATACTGGGCCACCCGAACGCTATTCTAAGCCAGATGAAATCACTGACTTACGATACATTTTCAAGCTACTCACTATCCATAGTACCGCTGTTTTTACTAATGGGGCAATTTGCCACCAAGTCTGGCATGTCCGCCAGATTGTTTGAAGCCGCGGCTGATTGGTTGGGCCACCGCAAAGGTGGCATGGCCATGGCTACAGTAGGGGCCTGCGCAGGTTTTGGTGCTGTGTGTGGGTCTTCGCTGGCCACGGCGTCAACCATGGGGCAGGTGGCTCTACCTGAAATGCGTAAGCGCGGATATTCAGATGAATTGGCAACGGGCGTGTTGGCGGCCGGGGGAACCTTGGGGATTTTGATTCCGCCCTCGGTCATATTGGTGATCTATGCGATTTTGACCGAACAAAATATTGTTAAAATGTTTATCGCGGCGCTGATTCCTGGAATTTTGGCTGCCCTCGGCTATATGTTGGCCGTCGCAGTTTATGTGCGCATCAAACCCGACAGCGCAACAACGGCCCCGCGTACGCCTATGAAACAAAGGTTTCGGACTTTATTGAAAATTTGGCCGGTAGTGGTGATTTTCGGCTTGGTTATGGGCGGTATTGCCGGTGATTGGAATTGGGTCCAACCCGGGGTGCAGGCCCTATTCACGCCTACCGAGGGCGCTGCCGTGGGTGCCGTAGCCACTGGATTATACGGAATATTTACCGGCGGCTTGAACAAAGAAACGTTTTTGGATTGCATCCTTAGCACGGCCTCTGCCACCGCGATGATCTTTTTCATCATATTTGGTGCGCAACTGTTCAACACGTTTCTGGCGTTCACTCAAACGCCGCAAGCCATTGCCCAATGGGTTACCGGCCAGGGTTTTGCCCCGATGCTGGTTCTATTGCTGATGCTAAGTTTTTACCTTGTGTTCGGTTGCGTCATGGACAGCCTGTCAATGATCTTGCTGACCATCCCGGTATTTTTCCCGATCATTGAGGTTCTGGATTTTGGCCTGACAGTTGAAGAAACAGGAATTTGGTTTGGCATCCTTGCCCTGATCGTTGTCGAGGTCGGTCTGATCACACCGCCCGTCGGGATGAACTTGTTTATTATCCATTCACTTGCCAAAGATATTCCTATCCAAAAAACCTACCGCGGTGTCACGCCTTTTTTGATCAGTGATTTAATCAGAGTCGCCGTTTTATTGGGCTTTCCGACAATATCATTGTGGATGGTTCGGGCGATGTTCTGAATTTATTGAGAATTGCAGACTCCAAATTTTAGTGCAAGATTGAGACAGATATGGATTTTCGTGCAATTTTTATGGGCCTGGCGTTTGCTTTGATGTGGTCCTCTGCTTTTACCTCAGCCCGGATAATTGTGATGGACGCGCCACCGCTTGGGGCATTGGCATTGCGGTTTCTGGTATCAGGAATAATTGCAGTTCTCCTGGCGCTTGCTTTAGGGCAAACATGGAAACTGACACTTGACCAATGGCGGGCAACATTCATATTTGGTCTGTCGCAAAACGCGATTTATCTCGGGCTGAATTTTGTCGCCATGCAAACAATAGAGGCGTCACTGGCTTCGATTATCGCATCTACGATGCCTTTACTGGTGGCCTTGGCAAGCTGGATGGTTTTGCGTGAACGCCTACATCCCATTGCAATCGCAGGTTTGGTCGCGGGCATTTGCGGGGTCCTAATTATAATGGGCGCAAGGATTGAAGATGGGGTCGATATGGGGGCGGTTGCCCTTTGCGGTATCGCATCAATTGCCCTTGCTATAGCAACACTTTCGGTGCGAGGGGCAACATCGCAGGGCAATTTGCTGATGGTGGTCGGTTTGCAAATGTTTGTTGGCTCGGCGATCCTCGCAGTCGCTTCATATTTGTCCGAGGACCTTAGCTTTAACCCAAGTTGGCGTCTTGGACTTGCTTTTACCTATACGACCATCGTCCCGGGCGTGATGGCCACCTGGGTCTGGTTTACACTTGTCAACCGTATCGGGGCCATCCGGGCCGCAACGTTCCATTTCTTGAACCCGGTTTTTGGCGTCGCCATCGCCGCCCTGCTGTTAGGTGAAAAAATTCGACCACTTGATATAGTTGGCGTAGCCATTATCACGGCAGGAATTTTGGCAGTACAGCTTACCAAATTGAAAACCACCTAACGCAGTTTTGATCACTTGTAATACGAGTTTGCGTGACAGACCCGTCGCCAATGCAATAGAGGCACCCTATGGAATATATTTTCGCATATGGTGCTGGACTGCTAACGCTGATTAATCCTTGCGTTTTGCCGATACTTCCGATCGTTTTGGCCACCTCGCTACAATCTAGCAAACATGGCCCACTAGCAGTTGCTGCCGGGATGAGCCTGACATTCGTGGTTTTGGGTATGATAGTGGCGGTTGCAGGCCGCAGCTTGGGCATAACACCGGAATCGGTCGCCGATGCCGGGGCGGTTTTGATGGTCATATTTGGCACGGTACTGTTGATACCGCGGTTTTCAGCACAGTTTGCAACCGCGACTGCAGGCATATCAAACCGGGCAGATACCCAGATTGATGGGATTCAGACCGGAAAAATGGGCGGCCTGACCGGACAATTTGCTGGCGGCATGCTGCTTGGCGCAGTCTGGAGCCCTTGCATTGGCCCCACGCTGGGTGGCGCTATATCCTTGGCAAGTCAGGGTGAAAACCTGATGCAAGTTGCCATTACCATGATTGCATTTGCCGTCGGTGTTTCCACTATTATTGTGGCACTTGGATATGGCGCGCGCTCAGTCATAATGAAACGTCAGGCAGCGATGCGTCGCATTGCCGACAAATCCAGACCAATCATGGGCATTGCATTCGTCGCTGTTGGTCTGGGCATCCTGTTTCGTGTTCACCATGTTATTGAGGGCTGGGCTGTACAGAACCTGCCCGCTTGGTTGATAGATTTTTCTGTAATTTTGTAACCTTAGGAGAAGTAAATGAAACGCCGTGAGTTTATTGTAATGACAGCCGCTGCAACGGCATTACCCCTTTTGGCACAGGCAGGTGGCGCTACCTATGCCCCTGGCCTTGCACAGACAGAACTGGCGGCGGGCAAAACTGTATTCCTGGATTTTACAGCAACCTGGTGCTCCACATGCGCGACACAAGCCCGCGTGATTGATGCATTGCAAACTAGCAATCCCGCCTATGTTGAAAATATTTCGTTCATCGAAGTTGATTGGGACGACTATGGGAATGGTGAATTAAGCCAGGCGCTTAAAATTCCTCGCCGCTCGACATTGGTTGTGCTGAAGGGCAACCAGGAATTGGGCCGGATCGTTGCTGGGACATCCAAGAAAGCGATCAAAGAATTGATGGACATCGCGCTGAATGCTGCCGTCGCCTGATTTTTGAAAAGAAAAAGGGGTCAGCCGATTCGTCCGCTGGCCTCGCCAATCTGGGCGCGGTGCAACAGCAGGTGATCCAGGATCACGCAGGCAACCATGGCTTCCCCCACCGGGACGGCGCGTATGCCTACGCAAGGGTCATGGCGACCTTTGGTCACTATCTGGGTTTCTTCACCAGATTTGGTAATGGTTTTACGCGGTGTCAGAATTGAAGATGTTGGCTTTACCGCAAAACGCAGCACAATGTCCTGTCCGGTGGAAATGCCGCCAAGGATACCACCTGCATGGTTTGAACTGAAAACAGGGCCGTCCTTTCCCATTGATATTTCATCGGCATTCTGTTCGCCGGTTAGGGTTGCAGCCGCCATGCCTGCCCCTATTTCAGCGCCTTTTACGGCATTTATTGACATGGCAGCGGCGGCCATATCAGTGTCTAACTTAGCGTAAATTGGGGCACCAAGCCCTGCGGGCGCGCCAGTGGTTACAACTTCGATTATCGCACCGACAGAATTGCCAGATTTACGTAATCCATCCAGATACTCTGCCCACAGAGTGGCAGCAGCCGCATCCGGTGTCCAAAACGGGTTTTGCTCTATCTGCGCCATATCCAAGTTTTCGCGGTCAATGACGTGCGGACCCATCTGAACTAAGTAGCCTTGGATTGAGAGGTCCGGCACCAGTGTCTTGATTACTTCGCGCGCCACGCCGCCGGCTGCGACCCGCATTGCGGTTTCACGGGCGGAAGACCGGCCGCCGCCACGTGGATCACGAATGCCGTATTTCTGCCAATAGGTGATATCAGCATGGCCAGGGCGGAATTTTCCAGAGATTTCGCTATAATCCTTGGACCGTTGGTCGGTATTTTTGATCATCAGCTGTATTGGTGTGCCGGTGGTGAACCCTTCAAATACGCCTGACAGGATTTCAACCTGATCTGCCTCTTGTCGCTGGGTCGTGTACTTTGATTTGCCGGGGCGTCGCCGATCCAACCAATGTTGCAGCATCGATGCCTCTAGCGCCACACCCGGTGGGCAACCATCAACTGTGGCCCCAATGGCCGGTCCGTGGCTTTCACCCCAGGTGGTCACGCGAAACAGATGTCCGAATGTGTTGATGCTCATTGGCTATGCTCCTTGCCGCAGGTCTAGCTTGGGCGATTGCGTGTCTCAAGGGGTTTTGCCTTGCCTGCCCCGCGATTGGGGCATAGATATCACCCTACCTCGGGGGGCCCAGTTGGGCTGAGATGCATAAAGCAGACCCGTTGAACCTGATCCGGCTAACACCGGCGGAGGGAAGGTTTGATAAGATCTCACCGCACCCTCCCGTAACATTAATGGAGGATTGCATGAAGCAACCACTTATCGCTGCGGGACTTTTGGCAATAGCAACTTCGGCTGTTGCCCAGGACAAACCCGTTTTAACCGTGCTCACCTATGACAGTTTCGTTTCTGATTGGGGCCCCGGGCCAAAAGTTGAAGAAGCCTTTGAAGCCGGTTGCAACTGCGACCTGAAATTTGTTGCTGCCGGTGACGGGGCAGCTTTGTTGGCACGTCTAAAACTGGAAGGCTCACGCACGGATATTGACGTGGTACTGGGGTTGGACACCAACCTTACAGCGGCTGCTGCGGAAACCGGGTTGTTTGCCGATCACGGGGTGACCGGGATTGAATTTGCGCTACCGGTTTCTTGGGTTGATCCGATTTTTTTACCCTTTGACTGGGGCTACTTTGCATTTGTTTACAATACAGAAACAGTGTCTAATCCGCCCAGTTCGCTTATAGAACTTGCCGCCAGTGACCTGAAAATTGTTATTCAGGACCCGCGATCGTCAACACCAGGATTGGGATTGTTGCTTTGGGTGCAAGCCGCCCATGCTGATTTGGCCCCATTGATCTGGAAAGACCTGTCTGACAACATCTTGACCGTAACCAAGGGCTGGTCTGAGGCGTATGGAATGTTTCTGGAGGGCGAAGCAGACATGGTGCTGTCCTACACAACATCGCCTGCCTACCACCTGATTGCGGAACACGACGCCAGCAAGAAAGCTGCAGTGTTTGAGGAAGGGCACTATATGCAAATTGAAGTGGCTGGGAAGCTGGCGGCTACCGATCAACCGGAACTTGCGGATCAGTTTTTGCGGTTCATGGTGTCGGATGATTTCCAAAGCATTATTCCAACGACAAATTGGATGTATCCTGCGGTTGTACCCGCGGCGGGCTTGCCGGACGGGTTTGAAACCCTGGTCAAACCAAAAATCTCACTGTTATATTCTGCACAAGAAGCGCAAACAGCGCGTGACGGGGCTTTGGCCACATGGCTAACCGTACTCAGTCAATAATCCGCGCCTGGCCGGGGCTGGTTGCCGCAGCTGTTGTTGTGGCACTAACCCTGGGCACGCTAGGTGCCGTGGCGCTGCGTTCCGAAGGCTTAGGTAGCCTTGGGCCATCGGATTGGGCGGCGCTGCGGTTTACGCTGATTCAGGCATTTCTTTCGGCTGTTATTAGTATTGTCGTTGCAGTACCGGTTGCGCGCGCCTTGGCACGACGTCAGTTCGTCGGGCGGGCTGCATTGATCACCTTACTGGGCGCGCCATTTATACTGCCGGTCATTGTTGCTGTGCTGGGATTGTTAGCCGTTTTTGGACGAAATGGCCTTGTTAGTATCTTATTTGGGTGGATTGGACTGGCACCAGTTCAGTTATATGGATTGCACGGCGTCGTATTGGCGCATGTGTTTTTCAACCTGCCATTGGCAACGCGCCTGATACTTCAAGGCTGGCTTTCAATTCCTTCTGAACGGTTCCGTTTGGCAGCATCACTTGGATTATGCGCAAGGGATGTTAACCGGGTATTCCAGCGCCCCATGCTGCGTGAGGTTTTACCCGGGGCCTTCATGCTGGTTTTCGTCATTTGCACCACCAGTTTTGCAGTCGCACTAACATTGGGCGGCGGTCCAAGGGCTACGACAATAGAATTGGCGATCTATCAGGCGTTTCGATTTGATTTTGACCTGGGCCATGCCGCGATATTGGCGCTGTTGCAATTTGCAATTTGCGCCCTGGCAGCGCTGGCCATGCTTTGGGTGCAGATACCAAATGCCAGTGGCGTCGGGCTTGACCGGAATATTCAGCGTTGGGATGCTCAGGCCGGATTTCACAAGATTGCAGATATTGCCTGGATATCCATCGCGGCGGGCTTTTTGCTGCTGCCACTTGGCATGATCATCTGGCGGGGGATTGCCGGTTTGGTTGATTTGCCTCCGCAGATTTTCGCAGCAGCGGGCAGGTCTGTTTTGGTGGCTTTGACATCGGCAGCACTAACGATTGTTCTGGGTCTGTCGCTGACCTTTGGCGTTGTTGGTCTGCGGTCACGTCGGGTCTTAGCAGGAAGTATGGAAAGCATCGGGTATCTGGCCATTGCTGCCTCGCCGTTGGTGATTGGGGTGGGATTGTTCATTTTGCTGTTCCCTATTGTCAATCCGGTGGTCATTGCCTTGCCGTTGACGGCGGTGGTGAATGCGTTGATGGCGCTACCGTTCGTTTTGCGAATGCTGGTTCCGGCTGTGGGTCAGATTGAAAGCCAGTTTGGCAGGTTGGCGGATAGCCTGGGATTGATAGGTTGGGCGCGGGTTTCACGCCTGCATTTACCACGCCTGCGTCGCCCGTTGGGGTTTTCGGCTGGACTGGCAGCGGCACTTTCCATGGGTGATCTGGGGGTGATCGCGCTATTTTCTGACCCTGATCGGGCGACATTGCCATTGCAAATGTATCGGTTGATGGCGGGGTACCGTATGGAAACAGCGGCAGGTGCTGCACTGCTATTACTGATACTTTCACTGCTGCTATTTTGGATATTTGACCGGGGAGGGCGGGTTGATGTTGACGCTTGAGGGGATGGAACACCAACAGGACAGCTTTCATCTTTCAGCCAGTTTCAGTCTTGAAACAGGCACGACAACAGCCGTTATTGGCCCGTCTGGTGGCGGGAAATCTACGCTGTTGAATTGTATCGCCGGGTTTGCCAAGCCACGACGGGGGCGGGTAATTTGGAACGGTGAAGAACTTAGTGCTCTAAACCCCGGAGAGCGGCCGATTTCCAGTGTGTTTCAGGACAACAACCTATTTCCTCACATGAGCTGCTTTGAAAATGTGGCTATCGGTCTGCGCCCCTCGTTGCGGCTAACAGGGGATGAAACGGCGCAGGTTCGTACGGCCTTGATCAGAGTGGGTTTGGCCGAATTGTCGGATCGCAAACCAGCGGCCCTGTCAGGTGGGCAGCAAAGCCGGGTGGCGTTGGCGCGGGTCTTAGTGCGGCAGCGGCCCTTGTTGTTGCTGGATGAACCCTTTGCCGCCTTGGGGCCGGCGCTGCGCGGAGAAATGCTGGATTTGGTGGCAGAGCTTGCAGCGGTAAGCAGGGCAACATTGTTGATGGTGACCCATGATCCGTCAGATGCAAAACGCATCGCCCAGCAAACAATTTTTGTTGAGGCAGGAAAGGTACATCCCCCTGTTGCGACATTGGATTTATTCGCTGCTCCGCCAAAGGCTTTGGAGCAATATCTGGGCGTTGACCAATAGAACCGGCCAAAAAAGACGCGCCCTGAAAGGCGCGCATTTTTGAAGTTTTTTGGATGCGATCAGGTTTCGGTCTTGTTCTTGATCGGCTTCCAAAGGCGTTTGTTGGTCAGGTACAGCAGCACCGACAACAGCGTCAGGAAAGTTACCGCCAAAAAGCCAACCCGCTTTCGCACCATCATCTTGGGTTCCGCGGTCCACATCAGGAAGGCGGCAACATCTTCGGCCTCATGGTGCAGGTCATTGGAATGACCGTCGGCATATTCCACATCTTCACCAAACAACGGCTGCGCCATCGCGATTTTACCACCGCCGAAAATTGGGTTTTCGTAAAAAGTGGATCCGGCTTCTTCTATTTCTTCGCCGGTATATCCAGTCAGGACCGCAACGATGTATTCCGGACCGCCAATGCCTTTAAACAATTGGTTTATCCCCAAAGCGTAAGGGCCATGAAAACCTGCACGTGCCTTGGCCATCAGGCTAAGATCCGGGGCCTCTGGCAAGCCGCTGGCGGGGAAGTTATCTGTAGGCAAAGCTGCGCGAAAATCGTCTAAGTCGGCGTCAAACACTTCCCACTGCGCGGCATAGGCGCGAACTTCGGCATCGGTGTAGCCAAGATCGCCGACGGTACGCAGCGGCACGTATTTCAGACCATGACAGGCTGAGCAAACTTCAGTGTAGACTTGTAGTCCGCGTTGCAACTGCATCTGATCCCATTTGCCAAACGGGCCATCAAACGCAAATTTTATATTCTCGACTTTGCCGCCACCGTGGTCCTGGGCAAATGCCCCGCCCAGGGTCAGCAACAACGCCGAAAAGGCGGAAAGGAGGGTGTTCTTGATCATCTGTTGATCCTCTCTCACTCAGCCGGCGTCTGTGAAGACGGGTAGTGATTGTTAAAGTCTTGTTCGATTGTGTCCGGCAATGGCAATGGTTTTTCAAACACACCCAGAAGTGGCAGAATGATTAAGAAATAGGCAAACCAATAAGCTGACCCGATTAGCGCGATGGTGCCATAGATTCCTTCCGCCGGCTGCGCGCCGCACCACATCAAAACGATGAAGTCGATAACCAGCAGATAGAACCACCAGCGGAACATCGGGCGATATGTGCCCGAGCGTACCGTTGATGTATCTGTCCAGGGTACCAGCGCCATAACCAGAATTGATCCGAACATGGCGAACACACCAAACACTTTGGCGTCGATGATGCCGCCGGTGACAAAACTGACCAGCTGAACGGCCCACACATCGGCAGTAAAGGCCCGCAGGATGGCGTAGAACGGCAGATAGTACCATTCCGGCACAATGTGTTCAGGTGTGACCAGCGGGTTGGCTTCGATGTAGTTGTCCGGATGGCCAAGGTAGTTTGGCATGAAGCCGACCACCGCAAAGAAAATCACCAAAATGACGCAAAGCGCAAACACATCTTTAATCACGAAATAGGGCCAGAATGGCAGCGTATCTTTTTCCACTTCGGCCTTGGATTTTGTGCGTACATCAACACCGGACGGGTTGTTGTTGCCCGTTGTATGGAATGCCCAAATATGGACGACAACCAAAGCGGCGATGATGAATGGCAACAGGTAGTGCAATGAGAAAAAGCGGTTCAGCGTAGCGTTATCTACAGCCGGTCCACCTAACAGCCAAGTCTGGATGGCTTCGCCGACAAAGGGAATGGCACCAAACAGGCCGGTGATCACAGTAGCACCCCAAAATGACATCTGCCCCCAAGGTAATACATAACCAAGAAAACCTGTGGCCATCATTGCCAGATAGATCAGCATACCTATGATCCATGTTACTTCACGTGGGGATTTATAGGACCCGTAGTAAAGACCACGGAAGATGTGGACATAAACTGCAAAAAAGAACAGCGCCGCACCGTTCATATGGACATATCGCAACATTGCGCCGCCATTTACGTTGCGCATAATATGCTCGATGGACGCGAACGCCATGTCAACATGGGGGGTGTAATGCATGGCCAGCACAATGCCAGTAACGATTTGCAATACTAGGCAAAAGGCCAAAACTATGCCCCAAATCCACCACCAGTTCAGGTTTTTCGGGGTTGGGATCATTAACGTCCCGTGCAGCAAGCCCACAATTGGTAGCCGCTCATGTAACCATTTCTCAAACCCTGTTTTGGGCTCGTATTTATCGTGTGGAATTCCAGACATTATACGTTCCCTATCCTAAAATCAGAGTGTCGGCATCTTCAAAGCGAGCGACGGGCACGGGAAGATTTTCGGGTGCCGGTCCTTTGCGGATCCGGCCTGCTGTATCGTAGTGCGATCCATGGCAAGGGCAAAACCAGCCACCAAAATCACCGGTTTCACCGCCAATGGGAACGCAGCCAAGGTGGGTACAAACCCCCATCATCACCAGCCATTCACCACTTTCATCCATTGCACGGTTTTCATCGGTTGCAGGAGCACCGTCCAGGCCATTGGCGTTGCGGGCATCACCATCGCTAAGGTCAGCCAGATCAACAGCGCGCGCGGCAGTTATTTCAGCTTCAGTACGCCGTCGAATAAAAACCGGTTTACCGCGCCATTTTTGCGTTAGTTGTGTCCCCGGTTCTATCCCGGAAATATCAACCCGGATCGAAGACAGCGCCTGCACATCTGCAGAAGGGTTCATTTGGTTGACCAGGGGCCAAACAGCGGCACCGGTGGCGACTGTTCCTGCACCCGCTGTGGCGTAGTACAAAAAATCGCGCCGGGTACCTTGGTGTTCGTCTGTATGGGACAAGGGGCGTCTCTCCATCATTGACCGTTCAGAATCGGTCTGAAACCTATATAGGCAGCAGTATTAAGCAGCCATCAATTTTGGCTTTTAACGGTGCAATTCGTCCGCGTCCAGCGGACATTCCAGCGCAGTAGGGGGCCAAATGTCGCGCCGAACGGCAACAATTTGCTAATAACCGGTCTTTAACGAATTTGTTTGAAGTTTGACGGCGTAATGATATTTTAGTGTGGGGGCGACGCCATATGGCTACAGGAGCAGCTTTTATGCGCCAGATGCTCTCGGTTTTTGCCCTATTTGTAACCACATCTGTCGGTGCGGCCGAGAAGGCCGAGCTTAGCTTTAATGGCGGCTTGCGCACAGCTACTGAAGGCGTGGTTTCTGGAATCAATCCCGTCGACGCGGGAAACTTTGAGTCACTACAATCCTGGCGCATTCAATCGTCAGATGCGCCCATGCAATTTGGTATGCGCATAACTTGGTGGCAAAATCAGTCACAGGGCTGGGGATTTGATCTAAACAGTTCAAACTTGCGCGCGGGCAGTAACCCCTTAGGTGCAAACGGGTTCGAGTTACTTGAATCTGCAAATAGAATCAACTTGTTAACAGTAAACACCTATCGAAAACTAAAACCGCTTGGCGGCCTTCGTCCCTATCTGGGTGCGGGTCTTGGCGTGTCTATTCCAAGGGTTGAATTTAGTTCCGGTGCGCGGCGGATTTCGCAGTTTCAGCTGAACGGACCTGCGGTTCAATTGATAGCCGGAGCAAGTTATCGGTTAAACAATAGCTTATCTGTATATGGCGAATACAACAGTAGCTACGGTTTGAATGGTGCAGATTTGACCAATGGGGAAAGCTTGAACGCCATCACCAGAAACGGCGGCTTGAACATTGGTCTTAGCTTGGGTTTCTAGCGGTAAAAGCGCTGTTAAGGGCAGCGAATCGGTCTGCCTATAATTTGCGAATTCGAACCCTACCCAAGGCCGTCAGATCAATTTCAATGCCAGGTCCGTCATTTCCAAACCGGATCACGCGCTTGTAACGTCCGGTACCATTTAATTGGTCAGCTTGCTTACGAAGGCTGATTCCTTCGTTAACGTCATCCATCGCGTCTTCACCGCGCTGATCGTAAAAACCGCGATTTGCACGGCGTGTTACGGCGTAGGTGGCGACGGCAACAACACCATAGCGCAGTGCAATTCCAGCGATCGGGGCAAGTGGAAGCGGCATTGTATTCTCCTACTAACTTACTGAAACGTAGGAAGTCAGCGCCGTATTGTCCACTCAGACCTTTGGAGGATCTAACATTAATGCAGCCAAAGCCTGGGTTTCCAGGCCAATTCCATCAGAACTAACCTTAGTGGCAGCGGCCCGGCGCGCATTTTCCGGTTTGTTCTGCCCAAGTTTCCAGGTGCCGTCTATTTCACTGATATTCAGGCGAAAAGGTACAATCATACGCATCATTTTGCCTAGGGTTGTTGGGTCCATTTTTGAACTTGTCCAAACTGGTTTTGGTTCAAGACGTTCTTCAAAATTTTCGGAAAGCCTATCCAAAATGCCGCCAAGTTCGCTTTCCGGCAATTTAGTAATGGAGCCGCGAATATGCACTGCTACATAGTTCCAGGTGGGAACCTGATCCTGCACTTCGTACCAGTCAGGGGAAATATAGCTGTCGGGACCCATTGTCGAAATTACCGCGGGGGACAGCCCACTATACTGTCTAACAATGGGATTTGACCGCATCAGGTGAAAATCAACAATTTGCTTGGCCGCATCAATCACAAACGGAATATGGGCCAAAACTGGCGCCGGTTCAGCGTTTAAGGCGAGTGTTCCAAACCCACGTTTTTGTGCGAATGCGGTATTGGCAACTTCATTGGATTTGCGAAAAATTGGGTTGGGATGCATTTGCGCACCGTTTTCAGAAATGGACCAAAATTATTTGCGCCCATTTCTGACTTTTTACAAGCTGTAATGCTGGCAAGTTACCACATTGAAACAATGCCAATTGCCGTTGTTCCGGTTTGGCGGATTTTCAAGGTCCGCAGCGCCAAAATACTACCGCCCTGAATATTCTGGAAAGTCGCAATCTGACCACTTTGCATTTCGACTGAAATATCCCCGGATTGCCCAACATAGATTGCGCGTGAGACATTGCTTAGGGGTAAGGTGTCACTTGGAGTAATCTCTTGTGCATTTGAAGCAGGTGATGTCAGCGTTGCAGAAAAGTCTTTGAAAATATCCATTATTAATCCCGTTTCCAACAGACCGACACAGAAATTCCGACAGGCAGGCGCCTGGTCAGTCATGTCTCAAATGTTTGCAAATATGTGCTGGTCAGCAATGGCTTTCCGACACAGGAAGTTGTGTCTTATGAAATCAAAACTAATATCTGATTAACATAACACGCCCGGCCGCTGATTTTATAACAGAACCCTCACAAAGGGCAGGAACCGGACATTCGTTTCAGTTGGCTGCCATGACCGCTTTGTACTTGCAGGAATGTATGTTTTGTGTAGTTTTTATGGCTATATGAGCGATTTTTCAGCAGTGTACCCTCTTAAATCTGGCCGAACACATGAGGTGTGCGGCGCCGGTGCGCAGTTTTTTGCCGTCGCGATAGCTGCACAGTTCGAAGCTCAATTTCTGTGGGTTCGAGAGCAGTGGCGCACGGAGAAACTTAATCCAACTGGTTTTGTTGAATTTCTCTCTCCTGAAGGTCTTTTGACCGCGTCCGCTAAAAATCAAAATGAGGTTCTTGCCGTTGCGGAAGAAAGCCTGCGATCAGGCGTTGTCCCGCTTGTCGTGATGGAGTTAAACAACCAGCTTGATCTCATCGCAGGGCGGCGGTTGCAACTAGCAGCGAAGACAGGTGAATCTACCGCCCTTGCCATTATCTCCGAAAAGATGGGCAGCAATGCTGCCGAAACGCGTTGGCGCTGTAGCCCTCTGTTTGATCCGAACGACTCGACTCTCCAGCGTTGGGAACTTATTAAGAACAAAACAGGAACACTAGGTGTCTGGAATGTTCGATGGTCTGCATCGTCGCGTCGTATCAATGTGGTTTCCGAGGCTGGCATCTGAGCAGGTCTTGCGCATGCGACCTGTTGATGCGCCCTTTGTTCTCACCGTCAGGCAGAACAACACGAACCGACTTTATTGTTTGAATGTCTTAGCCGAAAAGCAGGGACTTCACAGGGGTATGCCCTATGCTGATGCCCGTGCCTTTTGCCCTGATTTGCTGAGTTGTCCGGTTGATCTGAATGCTTCCCAACAATTTCAGCATGTCCTCTCTCGTTGGGCCACGCGCTACAGTCCTTGGGTTGGCCTTGAGGGGCATGACAACCTTGTTTTGGACATCACTGGGGCCGCGCATCTTCTTGGGGGAGAGGCCGAAATGTTAGCCGATATGCGCCAAAGACTTGAGCGCGCTGGGTTGAGCGTGCGCATTGGCATTGCGGATACGCGCGGTGCGGCTTGGGCATTGGCCCATTACAATGAAGGTATTGCCCCATCTGGCAATATGCTCGCAGCCCTTCAACGCCTTCCCCTTGCGTCTTTACGTCTGGATGCGAATACAGACCAGGCTTTGCAAAGGCTCGGCTTGCGTATTGTGGGTGATTTGGCTGCGGCAGCGCGCGGACCTCTGAACCGCCGTTTTGGTAGGCATCTATTAATGCGCTTGGATCAGGCATTAGGGCAGCAACCGGAACAGGTGTCGCCGTTGAAAGCTCCGCTGCACTATGGTGTGCGTATGACCTTACCAGAGCCGATTGGCCTGGTGGAGGATGTTATTGCAGGGGTAGCACGGCTACTGGAACGACTATGCCTATCACTAAAAGCGCAGGAGATGGGCGCGCGGGTGTTACGTTTGTCTCTCCGCCGGGTCGATCAGGAAAATCAGCTTGTCGAGTTGCGCCTAGCCCGACCTTTGCGTGACGCAACGCGGATATTAGCGTTATTCGAAAGAGGTGTGGGCGAAGTTAAAGCGGGCTATGGCATTGATCAAATGCGGCTGGAGGCTGTGCAGGTAGAGCCTTTGCCAGCGCAACAGACCAGCCAGATAAAAGGGTCAGACAAAGCGGGTTTAGATGACCTGATTTCACGTTTAGGGACGCGGATAGGATTGGAAAACATCCAACGGTTTCTACCCGCCGACAGCCATATTCCAGAACGCAGCTTTCTCACCTCACCGGCCGCATATTCAGAACCCAACGGACAATGGGCAAGTCTGCGGCCCCGCCCGTTACTGCTCTTTCCACCGGAACTCATCGCAGGCCATAGTGCGCAACCACCCGACCACTTCCGTTGGCGGCGGATGATATTATCAACAGGTAGAGCAACAGGGCCAGAGCGCATTGCCCCTGAATGGTGGTTCTCGGATGATAACTGGCGGTCCGGAGTGCGCGACTACTGGAAGATCGACACGAAACAGGGGCGTCGACTTTGGCTGTTTTATACCCCGCAAGATCCCGGATGGTTTGTACAGGGGGAGTTCGCATGACCATCCCTAAATACGCAGAACTTTGTGTGACAACGAATTTCACTTTCCTGACAGGGGCCTCCCATCCAGAGGAAATGGTAACACGTGCAACTGAATTGGGACTGGGTGCCATTGCCATAGCGGATCGCAACTCTCTGGCCGGGGTGGTGCGCGCCTATACAGCCTTGAAACATCTGAAAGAAGAGACCGCAGAACAGATCAAAATTCGTTCTCATCACCAAGTGGATAGCTCATCGCGGCAGGAGGTCGGTACACCAGAGAAAATTAAAATCCCTGCCACCCCGCATCTGCCCAAACTTATCGTAGGATGTCGGTTGGTGCTGCGAGATTGCCCCGTCGAATGGGTTGCCCTACCGCGTGACCGCACCGCATATCAGCGCTTGACCCGTTTGCTCACCCTCGGGAAGCGCCGCGCCGAGAAAGGGCAGTGCCATCTTAGTCTGAGCGACCTGTTGGATCGGGCGCAGGGAATAGTATTGATTGCATTGCCGCAAGGTCCGCTCAGTGCCTGTCCTGAGGTGATCCAGAAAGTTCAGAACCGTTATCCAGGTCACGTCTTTCTTGGGGCTGTCCCGCGCTATAACGGGTCTGATCAAGCTTATCTGAATGCCTGCGCTGCCTTGGCGCAGCGGTGTTCTGCGCCAATGGTGGCCGTGGGCGATGCGTTGATGCATCGCGCCAGTCGCAGGCAGTTGGCGGATGTGCTGACCTGTATGCGCGACCACATCACGATAGATGAAATCGGTACACGAGCCCTGCCCAATGCTGAGCGGCGGCTTAAGGGGTATCAGGACATGGCGCGGTTGTTTCGAAACCATCCTGCCGCGATCCGCCGCTCAATGGAAATTGCGGCAAGATGCAGCTTTTGCCTGAGCGAACTCAGCTATGAATACCCTGATGAGGTGTCTGGTAAAGAACCTTCGCAACAACGGCTTGAACGTCTGGTTCAAGAAGGATTGAAACGCCGCTACCCCGATGGCGCATCAAAGCGGGTACACAACTTAATGGACAAGGAACTCAAGCTCATCGCTGAATTGGGGTTTCCGGCCTATTTCCTGACAGTTCATGACATTGTGCAATACGCTCGATCCGAGGGTATCCTGTGTCAGGGTCGCGGATCAGCAGCTAATTCTATCGTTTGCTATCTGCTGGGAATCACAGATGTCAGCCCCGACATGATCGCCATGGTGTTTGAGAGATTCATCTCAAGACACCGGGGAGAACCACCAGATATTGACGTCGATTTCGAACATGAACGCCGCGAAGAAGTCATTCAATGGATTTATAAAAAGTATAGCCGTGAACGGGCCGGGCTTTGTGCGACCGTGATCCACTTCCGTTCACGGGCGGCCATCCGAGAGGTCGGCAAGGTGATGGGGCTATCACAGGATGTGACCGGCAGTCTGTCTAGCCAAATCTGGGGGCAGTCCAATGGTGGTGCTGATCCAGAACGGATCAAGGAATTAGGTCTCGATCCAAATGACCAACGTCTTGCCCAAACGATCCGTTTGATTGGCGAAATCATCGGCTTTCCACGACATCTGTCACAGCATGTGGGGGGATTTGTCATCACCAAAGGTAGATTGGATGAGCTTTGCCCTATCGAAAATGCCGCGATGGAGGACCGCACGGTGATTGAATGGGACAAAGATGATATCGATGCCTTAGGTATCCTCAAGGTCGATGTACTGGGTTTGGGCATGCTAAGTTGCATTCGCAAATCCTTTGACTTGCTGCAAACCCATGAAGGACAAAGCTTCACGCTGGATACGGTCCCTCAGGAAGATAATGCTACCTATGACATGCTATGCATAGCCGATGCTGTCGGCGTTTTTCAGGTAGAAAGCCGTGCGCAGATGAATTTTTTGCCGCGGATGAAACCGAAAACATTCTATGATCTGGTCATTGAGGTTGCGATTGTCCGCCCCGGCCCCATTCAGGGTGGTATGGTCCAGCCTTACATTAAAAGACGCCAAGGTCTCGAAACCCCTGAACCTTTTGGGCCCGCTTTAGAGACCGTCACCGCACGCACCCTTGGCGTGCCGCTTTTCCAGGAGCAGGCGATGCAGATTGCCGTCGTCGGGGCGGGTTTTTCCGCCGAAGAAGCCGACCATTTACGCAGGTCGATAGCTACTTTCCGACGCATGGGCACCATCGGTAAGTTTCGGGAAAAATTCATCGCTGGAATGCTGGCCAATGGCTATAGCCCAGAGATAGCAGAGCGCTGTTTTGGCCAGATTGAAGGGTTTGCCGATTACGGCTTTCCCGAAAGCCATGCGGCGGCCTTTGCGATGCTTACTTATGTGTCGTCCTGGCTGAAATGCCATCACCCTGCGATCTTTGCCTGCGCCTTGCTCAATTCTCAACCCATGGGGTTTTATGCCCCCGCCCAGATCGTGCGCGATGCCCGCGAACATCAGGTCGAGGTGCGCCCAATTTGTGTGAACCACAGCACATGGAACAATACCCTTGAGCGACGGGCAGATGGCGCATTGGCCCTGCGCCTCGGCTTTCGGCAAATCAAAGGCTTCAAGGAAGAGGATGCGGGTTGGATAGTTGCGTCGCGCGGGAATGGATATCCCAGCCCGGAATCACTTTGGCTCAGGGCAGGTATTTGCCCAGTGGTACTGGTGCGGCTGGGCGAAGCCGATGCGTTTTCGGGTATGGGGCTGACACGCCGTGCGGCTTTGTGGCAGGTGAAAGCCTTGCGCAGCCAGGCACCTTTGCCCCTGTTTAACGACCCTATTGATGGTGAGCATATTCAGGAACCGCAGGTTACGTTGCCGATAATGCAATTGGGCGAAGAAGTGGTCGAAGACTATGTCGCGATGCGCTTGTCCTTGCGGGCGCATCCTATGGAATTATTACGCCCGAAATTCCTGCATCTGACACCGCATGACAAACTAACCCATGCGCCATTGGGAAGGACCAGCGTTTGCGGCTTGGTGATCACACGCCAACGCCCGGGAACGGCTTCTGGGATCGTTTTCCTGACGCTTGAAGATGAAACGGGTGTGTCCAATGTGGTGGTTTGGAAGAAGGTTTATAAACAGTTCCGCCGGATTGTCATGGGGGGGCGACTCTTGCGTGTCAGCGGTTACTTGCAGCGCGAAGGCATAGTGGTGCATCTCATAGCGCAACAGATTGAAGACATGTCACATTGGCTCGCTGATTTGGGACACCCGATGGACTCTGTCATCGGAGAGACACTTCCTCGAGCCGACGACACACCCCGCCCCCGCAAACAACCCACCCGTGCCATGCACCCTCGCGAACAAGCAAAACGTCTATTTCCAAGTCGCGATTTCCATTGATTCACATAGAACTCTTCAGCGTGGGCATTAGAAACAGAACCTTCTACTGATAGTCGTAGTCGTAGCCAGAATCTTTTTCGTTGAACCGACATTTATTCAAAACAACACCAAGCACATTGGTCAGTTCCGAAAGCTCTTTTTCACAAATATCTAACTGGGTAATTGTTGTGTTGTCGGCAGCGCCTACCAGAATTCCGCAGTCTACACTTGGTAAAAACCCAACATTTTCATCGCTTGCCAACATAGGCGGCATATCAAAAATCATCAGATCAGGTTCAAACGCTTCCTTAATCTCATTCAACTTGGTTCTAGTCATTTTGGACTGCAAAAGTTCCGAAGGATTGTCTGCAGGTGTATTGTTCAGGGCAAACGCCAGGTTTGGAGTTGCACGAACAAATGCAGTATCAATCGGGTATTTTCCCGCGAGAACTTCATGCAGGCTGTTTTCGGAACGATGGCCAAGAATTTTGTGAAGAGCAGGGCGTCGCAAATCCAGATCTAGCACCAATACACGCAATTCTGGCTGCCGTCCGAAACTAAGGGCCAGATTGGTACACAGCGTGGTTTTTCCACAGGTCTTATTTGGAGATGTTACGGCCAATGTTGACCAGTTGTTTTCCCCCATCAAACGAAGCGCACGGGAACGCAATAGATCATAGGGCCCAGAATCTTTACCTTGCTTTAGCGCCGTAATTCGCTTTTTCCGGGCCAGCCGCGGGGAAATAGTTATCTGCTTCAGCGCATTCCACCTATCGGATTCATGCGTCGCAAAACTTACATTATCCGATATCGGACGTATCGTTGATTGGGTGACACGCCGGTCGGTCCGGGCTTTTTCCAATGCAGCTTCTAGTCGTTCCATTTACACAGTACCTTTTTCGAAGAGGTCTTAATTTTTTTGTTTCGTTTTGATTAGATTGAGTCGCCAAGCTTTTCAGCGATTTGCTCATATATCAGATCCAGAGGCATGTAATATTGGTGAACTGCAAACAACGCTGCCGGCACCCCAACAATTACTAAGGCAAAAATCCCGATTATCGTTGCTCGACGTAAAACCAGTTCCATGGGAGTACGAATATAGGGCACGGTCGCGATTGGAGTGATACCCATTTGATTAACAATATCTGAAGGCCGTCGGATCGAATTGTTCAAAAACTCTAACAAGAAAACAAACGCAAACCCAAGCCCGCCACCCAGCAATACACCTGCTGCTGCAATCAGTTTCCGGTTTGGACTGGTTGGTGACTGAGGCGCAGTTGGTGGGTCCAAAACAACAATCGTTTGGCCCTTTGAAAGCAATTCAATTCTTTCGCCGGTGGCCGCTTTTGAAAGACTGTCGACCGCGTTGTTATATTGCTGTTGGGTGTTGGTATAGTCACGGTTATACGCATCCAGTCGGATAGCATTTCCAGCTGTTTTTTCAATAGAAGTTACTAGAATTCCTAGTTGAACAACGATCTGTTGTTTTTGCTCCAACAGCAAATCCACTCGGGCGTCAATATCTGCCAGATTAATATCCAGAACTGTCATAGGCGCAGTTCTATTGCCTGACACAACAACGCCTTCTTGGCTAATGACTATTGCTTCCTGTTGGGCAATTTGCGCTTCTATCAGTTTGACTTTTGGATTTTCAGTAGAATAGACAGCCAGTGCCCGGCGCAGATCGTCCTGCAATGTCGACAATCGCTGTTGCTCAGGCGTCACTGAAGCAGAATCCACTTGGCCAGTTTTGTTGAAAATTTCCACCAATCTACGACGCTGTTCGCGCAGGCTGGCAATCTGACGCTCAACTGACCCCAAACGTTCTTGAATAACTGATTGTTGTGTCAGGCGAAATGACAGCGTGTCAGGCAATGCCCCGGTATTTTCATTCTGAAAATCCAAGATAATGCCACTTTGGATTGCAAGCTCTTTGCCCAGCCTATCAACCTGTTCTTCAAAAAATTTCAAAGTATCGCTGGCACGGTTAACCCTGCTGGAAAGACTGTCTTCCAGGATCAAAGTCACAAACTGGTTAACGACACCTGCCGATTTTTCGCCGTTGTCCGATGCAAATCCCAAACCCATTATCGTCGCCAAACCGCGCCCGGCCGTAAGATCAATTTTTGTGGCGTCTCGCATGGCTTCAACAATGTCGTCGACGGACATTGTGTCAATTTCTTCAAATACGTTTACGCTTCGAGCTACGGAAAGCAAATTTCCCCGTGTCATAAGGCGTTGTTCAATAATCTGCAGTTCTTCGATTGCGCCAGTCTGAACAGTTGGTGCCCGCAGTTCGTCCGGAATGGTCGACGATTCAACCAGCAACTGGGTTTCCGAAACAAAAACGGGGGGTAAAACTACGGCCATTGTAATGGCTGCTGCCGACGTCAGTATAAAGATCAGCAAAAAGTAATGAAACCGCCGCATGAAAACGGCAATGTAAAAGCTAAGGTTGTTCATTCTGCTGCCTCATTGGATGCTACTTCGGCACCAAAAAATACACCGTCATCAATCACAGCCTGCACCACTTTACTATCAACCAGTTTTGTCTCTGCGCTCCAAGCATAAAGCAACGACATGTCGCAAACCTGGTTCACAAGACGGGGAATGCCCTGCGACACCTCAAAGATCAACATCTTAGCTTTGTCATCGATCTCTTTTCCCGTTCCACCGGCAACCCTTAGCCGATGTACTATGAATTCGTTGGTCGCATTTTCGGAAAGCGGTTTAAGATGAAAACTTGCCGCAATTCGTTGCGCAAGCTGGCGAAGCTCGGGCTGTTTGATCATGTCACGCAGTTCTTCTTGCCCAACCAGAACCAACTGGATCAATTCATCCTTGTTGGAATTGATATTTGTGAGCATCCGCAATTCTTCAAGACTATCCTGAGAAAGGTTCTGCGCTTCATCAAATATCAGGATGACCCGTTTGCCTTCTGCATAGGTTTTGATCAGAAAATCCTGCAATACTTGGAATTGGCTGACATAGGTATCCCTGGGTTCGAATTTGACTCCCAATGCATGCAAAACCCATTGTATGAGCTCACCGCGGCTTCCTTGCGCATTCGAAATTAGGCCAACAACTGAATCTTCTTCTATGTGTTTTAGAAGCTGGCGCAGCAATGTAGTTTTCCCGCACCCAACAGAACCGGTTACCAATGTTATTGGCGCGCGCGAAAGAATTCCAAATTCAAGCACCGAGAATGCACGCTTATGTTGATCAGACCAATATAGAAAAGCTGGATCCGGTACGAGCGTAAAAGGCCGTTCGGTAAAGCCAAAGCTTTCCAAATAAAACCCGGGCATGTGCTCCGGAGGTTGATCACTTTGGTTTTTACCGCTCATTTTTCGCCCTTGTACACACTTTTAATCATTAGTCACGTTTTGACCAGTAAAATATAGCTTCCCAACATGGGATCACCGATCAACTAAACTCGAAATCTGACGACTTCTGGGCACTAATGAAACAATTCCTGAACGGAACGCAACATTCCAAACAAGATTGTTGGCGAAGTTGCCGTTGATTCGGAGAAACGCGCAGGGATTGACCCTGATTAGGAGACAGTAATTGCAAATATGTGTCATCATTGATGCATTTCAACCTTGGAAACAGGCTGAATCAGTACAATATACAACCAAAACGTGTAAATTGTTGCATGCAGGCAAAATATTGGCTGGTTTTTGTCAATAATGTGACGTTCCAATAGGTAGCCGATTATTTAGCTGATACAAAAGTTTCGCAAGGAAGGTTGAGCTGGTGTATTGGCTCTTGCTTTAGTTTCGGTTATCGGAGCTGCGTTCTTGGTGTACAGGTTTAAGGAGTAATCCGCGTTCGCGGAGTTAAAGCGTAAATGACAATATTTTTTGACCAGATAAATGATGAAGTAAACTCAGGTACCACTCACACGGTTGCGGCTGATGTTCCAAAACGTGGCGGACTGTATCGGGATTATTTAAAACGTGTGTTCGAGTTTGGCACAATATTAGTGTTAACACCCATTGTTGTTCCCATGGTGCTTCTTTTGGCACTGATGGCAGGACGCGATGGCCATAATCCATTTTTCTGGAACGACCGTGTTGGCAAAGGCGGCAAAACGTTCCGTATGCTTAAGCTTAGGTCAATGGTTCCCAATGCCGAACAATTGCTTGAGGCCCATCTTGTTGCAAACCCAGACGCCCGTGAAGAATGGGAATCCTCACAGAAACTGAAGGACGATCCCAGAATTACCCGGTTTGGACGGTTCTTGCGTAAGACTTCTTTAGATGAACTTCCGCAACTTTGGAACGTTTTTACCGGCGAAATGGCTTTGGTTGGTCCGCGGCCAATGTTACCAAACCAACGTCCCCTTTACCCAGGCTTGGCATATTATGCACTGCGCCCAGGAATAACCGGGCTTTGGCAGGTTTCCGACCGCAACGAGGTTGAATTTGCTAAGCGCGCGGACTTTGACCGCGAATATTATGTTCAGATGTCCTTTTCGATGGATATTTCTTTGATGGCGAAGACTGTTGGTGTGGTTTTGAAAGCGACTGGTTACTAAACAACGACCCGTATTTGAAAAGGGCTCGCATTTGTGCGACCTAGTTGACGCCAAATAAGGCGCTGGCAGCAAACACGGGCCAATGATCATGATACGACCTCCCGCGATATTTCTGATGGTGTTCCTGCTGCTTCTTAGCGCGTGTGATTCAGCGGAAGAACGCGCTGAAAAGCATTTCCAATCCGCCATTGAATTTATTGAAGCCGGCGATGACGAGCGCGCGATCATTGAGCTAAAGAATGTTCTGAAATTAAACGCCCAACATTACGGCGCTAGAACACAAATGGCTGAAATTACCCGAAGAAGTGGAAATGCAATTGCGGCGGCGAAAGTTTATGCAAGATTGGTCGAGCAATTTCCGGATGACTTCGAAGGGCAAATAGCTGCCGCTGAACTATATGCTGAACTTGGAAACTATGGCGCTATGGAAGGCTTTGTTGTTGCCGCCATGGCACTGCGTCCTGAAGATAGTCGCGCAAAAGCGGTACAGCTTGTGTTTCAATACCAAAAGGCCGTCACATCTGATGACGCCGTCGCCGCTTTGGCGTTAGCTGCCTCTGCCCAAGCCCTTATCTCGAAGATTCCGACGCATCTGTTGTTACGCCAGTTGATGGTTGATAGCCATGTGCGCCGCCAAGACTATAGCGCCGCACTGGCTGAAGTTGATGTTGCCCTCAAACAAATGCCCGATGAATTAGCATTACATCAGACACGTTTGGCCATTTTGGCTGCTTCACAAGATGGATTTGGCTATGAACAGCAGCTAAAGGACATGATAGTCAGGTCTCCGGCTGATGACAGCTTGCGCGCAGAGCTGGTAAATTTGTACATTTTAGAAAACCGGTCATCAGAAGCAGAGCTGCTTTTACGATCGGCAGCATTTTCCGACCCCGCAACAAGTGAAGCAAAATTTGAGCTGATTAGGTTTATTTCTGAAACCCAGGGCACAAAAAAAGCCTTAGTTGAACTTGACCAAATTATAGTAACCAACAATCCTGGAATACTTTTGCAGGGCCTTCGCGCCGGCTTCATTTTTGACTTGGGGGAACAACAGGAAGCAATTGGTATAATGCGTGATCTGTTAGAAACAGCGGATCAAAGCGACGCGACGCAAAAAGTTAAAATTGCACTATCACAAATGTTGGCAACCACCGATGATATTGCAGGTGCGCAGTCACTATTAGACCAAGTCTTGGTAGAGGACCCCGCAAATATCGAAGGTTTGAAACGCAAAGCAGCCTTGTTGATCAACGAAAACCAAACTGCTGACGCTATACTTTTGCTGCGTACAGCTTTGGCACAGGTACCAGATGATACTGATGTATTGGCAAGTTTGGTATTGGCATATGAACGGCAAGGAAAATTGGAACTGGCCGGAGAAATGTTGTTATTAGCAGCGAATAGTCCAAAGGCCGAAGCAAAAGAAGCCATTGCATATGCAAATTTTCTTAGGGATCAAGCCAAACCTATATTGGCCGAGCCCATACTGATAGAAGCCTTGCGCAAGTTTCCCGACAATATCGATGTATTAACCCAGCTCGGCGCGCTTTATGTTGAAACTCAAGATTGGGTTCGGGCAGAACACGTCCAACTAACCATGGTAAATGCCGGTTCGAAAACAGCGAAAGCGGCGGCCAATAACCTGCGGCTTCGCATTTTGCAGGGCCAGCAAAATACTGAAGAAGTTTTGGATTTTCTGACAGAACTGGCAGCGGAAGGGGCCGGGATATCTGTGGATATTGCCGTTGTTCAAAGCCACCTGGAAAACGGTAATCAGGTTGCGGCTACTAATTATGTCGCCAAGTTGATTGCGACTGATCCGAACAATCCGGAAGTGAGGTTCCTTGATGCGTCGGTTGACGTTGCAACCGGAGACCTGGAGGCGGCGGAACAAAAATTTCTGACGATTGTTGAACAGGACAAAATGCAAACTCAGGCATGGGTTGCACTTTTCAGGATTTATTCTCTGCTAGAAAAGCCAGATGCCGCTATTGCGATTATCAAAAAAGGACGCCAAGCAGCACCGAAAGATCCGACACTAATGTGGATAGACGCCGGGCAATTGGAAACAGCGGGCGAACTGGAAAACGCAATTTCAATTTACGAGACGATGTATTCCAATGATCGCGATAATCTATTGGTGGCAAATAATCTGGCCAGCCTATTGTCAACCGCGCGCACTGATGAAGATTCGCTAAAGCGCGCTTTTGATATCAGCCGCCGTTTCAAATCTTCAAATGTGGCGCCATTCCAAGATACCTATGGCTGGATTAGTTATTTGAACGGAGACTATGATGAGGCACTGCAGGCCCTGGAATTTGCGGCGAACGATATGGTAAAGGACCCAGCGGTACAATTTCACCTGGCTCAGGCCTACCTTGCAGTTGAAAATCCGGCTAGTGCCTTGAAATATTTTAGGAAAGTTTTGGAATTGGTCGGTGCTGGTGACGAAAGAAGCTTTATTCAGATTTCACATCAAGAAATTGAAAGGTTAAGCGCTGGTTCAGCAATAATTGAGTCGGATTAAAGTAATCCATTCAACCAATACTGCAGACGATTTTGGCCAATCTTAAAGGCGAAATGAGATAGATTTGGCCAAAATTGGAATTAATCAAATAGGAAAGTTAATATTATGTGTCTGTTACGTTACGATTTGCCTGATTCTTGCCGTATTTGGCAAAAACATTATTGTTTGCGGTAATACTAATATAAATATTTGAACTAACTTTTGTTTAAAGGGGAATAATCATGACACGGCTTCTCATTAGCGCATTGTTGCTAATAGTATTTGGTTCGGTTGCGTCAGCGCAGGGCCAGTACAAAATTCAACCTGGTGACACTTTAACGATTGAGGTTCTTGAAGATCAAAGCCTTAATCGCAACGCATTGGTATTGCCGGACGGCACGGTAACGATGCCACTGGTCGGCAGTATCGCTGCAGGCGGGCAAACACTTAGCGCACTCCAAGCAAGCATTATTGCAGGGCTTACACCAAATTTTGCTACAGCACCGAACGTCTTTGTTACGGTTCAAGCGCTGAACACAACACCACGTGCAACTTCTGGTCGCTCTTCTTTTGATGTTTTCATCATTGGTGCGGTGAATACACCAGGCAAAGTTAAGGTTACATCTGGTACAAGCTTGCTGCAATTTCTTGCGGAAAGTGGCGGATTTACCAAGTTTGCAGCGAAAAAGCGCATTCAATTGCGGCGTACCGATTCTCGCACTGGTAAGTCGTCGATTTTTCAGTTCAACTACAAAGCAATAGAAGACGGTTCCGCTACTACCAATTCGGTGGTACTACAGCGCGGAGATGTCATCATTGTGCCGGAACGGCGGCTTTTTGAGTAGGTAGAAATGACTCGGGGCAATATAAAAAAACTACAGGTAGCAATAGCAGCAACGGCCGCAGCATTCAGCGCGACCGTTGCTAATGCGCAAACTCCAAATTCGCCAGTAACGGTGAATTTGTCGTTTTCAAGCAAACTAAGCATCGACACAAACCCAAATCTAGCCGCTGTTTCCAGCGGCACAGAGCTGGCGTTTTCAGAAGGTCTGTTTGCTTCGTTTAATAACATTACGCAAAATCAAGATTTACAGGTTTCTGTTGATACTGGATTTTCGTTTGCATCCACCGCAGGTGGCGGGACGTCTGGTTCGTTCAATTCGCCCAAATTTAAGCTAAGCTATACGCGGGACTCTGCAAATTCCGACTTGGCGCTTAGTGCAGATTATTGGAGCGGAGATGTAACCAGTTCTTTTGATGCTGACCCGACAAGTGCGATATTTATCATTGTAGATACCGGCACACTGGTGAAATCTGATCTTAACTTTGCCTATAACTGGGGCTTAACCGCGCCGTTGGGCTTTTCATTGAATGCTTCCTATTCCGGTAGCGATTATACTGGAACATCTGATCCGGCGTTGTTTGATTCAATCACAACAACCGTATCAGCAGGTGCGAATTTTAGATTTTCTCCGAATACCAATGGATCTTTAACCGCCTTCACAACAAACTATGATTCAAACGATCCAATTGGTACAAATTCCGTAACAAATGAGTGGGCGTTCAAGGTAACGCGCGACCTTGCAACCGGGCTAGTCCTGTCTGGAAATGCCGGGTATCGCGATGTCACAACCGCTACCAGCCTGTCGACAACCAACAGGAACGGTTTCTTCTTGGGTCTGGATGCAACACAGCCTGTTGCAAGGGGAACATATTTCGGCGGCATTTCTCTTGATGACTCCGGATCGTCTTTGCAAACGGCGCTTACAGTGGGGCGCAGCATGGATTTTCCAGATGGATCGCTTACTGCAAGCATAACAGCAAATAATGTTTCCGGTGGTAGCACACAAATTCTAGCGTCAGCTTCCTACTTAAAACAATTGCCTGATGGCTCTATTACTTTGGATCTCAGCCAATCGTTGACCGAAAACTATCTAAGTCAAGATGTTAAGCTTTCGTCTTTGGGTGTGATTTATCAGAAAAACCTAAACTCTGATTCTGACCTA
The DNA here is from genome assembly GCA_965224795.1 of Paracoccaceae bacterium. Lineage (GTDB taxonomy): Bacteria > Pseudomonadota > Alphaproteobacteria > Rhodobacterales > Rhodobacteraceae > NVTR01. The sequence continues at coordinate 1,890,211 of CBDDAE010000001.1, forward strand.
AACCTAGCTTTTGATGTCAGCAGATCTGAAGATGCCGGCGCTGGATTCGCGGCGACGTTAAACCGTTCTAAATTGACGGCATCTTACTCCCGTTCGCTGACGCCAGACTGGAATATGTCCGTTGGCTATGAGCACCGTCAAAAATCTGGATCTACAGTGTCTACTGCTAATTCTGATAGTGTATTCCTGACGCTTACGCGGGATCTGCAGTTCGGCTTTTAAACCGGGTTTCCTTAGATTTTATACAACATTGCCGTGTAGTTTTTCGCCGTCTTGTTTCGTGATTTGGACGGGTAGAATATTACCAACGGTATGCTTGCGACCCAACACAACCTGTGCGAATTGCTCTGTTCGTCCCATGTCAGGGGCTTCTAAAAGAATATTGACCACTTTGCCGATCTGACTGTTGAGATGTGAGATTATTTGCTCATCCCCAGCAGTCCTTAACCTTCGCGCCCGCGCCCGTATAACATCGCCTCTGACTTGTGGCATACGCGCTGCGGGCGTGTTTGGCCGGGGTGAATAGGGAAAGATGTGTAACCACGTCAGATTGCATTCTTTGACCAGCTTTAACGAGGATTCAAACATCGTTTCGGTCTCTGTGGGAAATCCAGCAATTAGGTCAGCGCCAAAAGTCATATCGGGACGCAAATCTCGCGCAGTTTGACAAAATTCAATTGCATCCTCGCGTGAATGCCGCCGTTTCATTCGTTTCAGTATAATATTGTCACCAGCCTGTAATGACAGATGCAAATGGGGCATCAGGCGGGCTTCATTGGCAATTGCCTGCATGAGGTTTTCATCAACCTCGATTGAATCGATGGATGAAATTCGCAGTCGTGGTAAATCCGGTACCAAGCGCAAGATTCTCATCACCAGATCACCCAGCTTTGGTGTAGCAGGTAAATCCGCCCCCCAGCTTGTCAAATCAACGCCAGTCAAAACAACCTCGTTGTACCCCTTGCCAACTAGACGTTTTATTTGCTCAACAATCACACCCGCCGGTACCGACCGAGAATTACCGCGGCCAAATGGAATGATGCAAAATGTACAACGGTGATCGCACCCATTTTGAACCTGTACATAGGCGCGACTGCGTGTACCAAACCCATCAATCAAATGACTAGCAGTTTCGGTCACTGACATAATGTCATCGACCTGAATCTTTTCCGTATCCCCAATAAAATTGTCAGCCATTCTTGCCCAGGTTTCGGGCTGCATTTTCTCAGTATTGCCGATAACCAGATCAACCTCGGACATGCTCGCAAATTTTTCCGGTTCAATCTGAGCCGCGCAACCAGTGACCACAAGCTTCGCATCGGGGTGGGTTTTTCGAAGTTTTCGAATTTCCTGCCGGGCTTTGCGCACGGCTTCAGACGTGACGGCGCAGGTGTTCACTACCACCATGTCACCAACATTGGTCCGGTCTGCCAAAATTTTCATCGCCTCGGTTTCATAGGCGTTCAATCGACAGCCCAAAGTAGAGAATACAGGCGCATTTGCAGCCATCAGATTGTCTTCAGAAATTCGGCTGACAGCGACGATTCAAAAACAAAAGCAGTTGGTCCAGACAACCAAACCCCATCATCGCGCCAATCAACAATTAACGTGCCACCATCAACTGTTAACTCAACCCGCTTTTCCGTTAGCCCACGTAAATGTGCAGCAACAACGGTGGCACAGGCCCCTGATCCGCAGGCTAGGGTAATCAATGCGCCCCGTTCCCAAACCCGCAGCCGGATGAATTTGCGCGAACTTACCTGTGCAAATTCTACATTGGTACGTTCGGGGAACAACGGATTGCACTCTATTTCCGAACCAATACCGGCAACATCTACTAAACTGACTTCATCGACGAAAAACACGCAATGGGGATTACCCATTCCAACAGCCACGGGATCGTTTTCCAACGGCAGGTGCAAAGTGTCGCATTCTCGGGCCAGGGGGATTTTTTTCCAGTCGAGTTGTGGCTTTCCCATATTGACACTGATTAGGCCATTGGCACCACGAACCGCCTGTAAATTTCCGCGATCTGTACGCAGATAAACTTCTGATAGCCCCAATTCCGTCATCAGATTGTCAGCGATACATCTGGTGGCGTTCCCACACGCCCCCGCCCGCGATCCATCCGAATTCCAGAAGTCTACTGAACAGCCGGCATCTGTAGAACTATGTAGTTCAGCAAGTTGATCAAAGCCGACTCCAAAATGGCGATCTCCGATAGCGCGCGCCAAGGCGTTGGTCATCATTGCCCCGCGATTGCGCGAATCGATGATCACGAAATCATTGCCTGCCCCGTGCATTTTCATGAACGGTAAGCTATCTGGGGCCACTGTATTTTCCATCGGCGACAACATATGCTTCGGGATAACGGTTGGAAAGGTAAAACACGCTTTTTACTTGACGCATAACGGGCCCGGGGATAGGCAAGCGCTTCATGTGGGCCGGTAGCTCAGTTGGTAGAGCAACTGACTTTTAATCAGTAGGTCCCGGGTTCGGATCCCGGCCGGCTCACCACTTACTTTCCTTTTTATTGAACTAAAAGTGTTGAAGTCAGATTCTTGACTTAGACAAAACCATTTCCCGAAATGAACTTGGAAATTTACTTATAACCAGACCTAAGCAAATAAAGTTTTGGATGTTGCGCCGTCAAAATGAAAACCCGGGCTAAAAAAAGGAATACAGTAAAACCCGCCGTAATTTAGTTCCCAATCAGGGGGTTTTCAAAACTATTCTTGCTTCTGCCACCTTTGCACAAATCTCATCATCGGGCAGCTTAGATGACACCAGATAGTCAACCTGATTAAATCCAGCAACATGGGCGATACCATGGCGATTAAATTTACTTGGATCGGCCAGCACAATGCTTTCGTTGCTCCTTGCTATCATGGCCCTCGCAACGGTTGCTTCGTCAATATTTTGGTCTGAAAATTCAATTTTGGGATCGACGCCGCCAATACCGATAACAGCAAAATCAGCAAAAAACCGTCCGATATTGTCCACTACCATTGGCCCCAAATTAGCTTTGACCCGGTGATCATATCGACCACCCAGAACGAAAACTTCGCAAGAAGAATTTTCCGACAGGGTTGCTGCGATCAAGTGCGAATTTGTAAGAACAGTTAGATCTGCCAATTCTTTGATATGTTCGGCGAAAACATTGGTTGTCGTGCCAAAATCGATAAAAAGCGTACTGCCTGCAGGAATAAGTTCCAGCGCAAGTTTCGCCAATATATGTTTTTCCGGTATGTCCTGGGTAAAGCGCGCAGCCAGCGAATGCTCATATTTATTCTGAGAGCTGATGGCCCCGCCGTGAATTTTTCGAACAATACCGTTTTTTTCTAACTTCATGAGGTCGCGACGAATGGTTTCCTGCGCGACCTGATATTGTTCAGCCAACTCAACAACTGAAACCCGGCCGCGAATTTCCAGCAAGGCCTGAATCGATTGAAGGCGTTCGGCGGATTTCATTGAGTTTCCCACAATTCCAATTTTTGCGTCGGTGGGTACATTGGCCGGTTCATCTGGGCCCAAGAACCTTTTCAAAAAACTCTATTCCGTTTTTGGATGGGACCATTCGGGTGACGGTGATAATTTCTTCCGGTGTTCCAAAGTTTTCGTATGTGCAAAACATATTTTTGTCGCGGTGAATATTGACCGATGACAGTGAACCGCACATGAATTGCCGGTAATTACCGCCGCCGACCATGTCGGAAACCTGCAAGATATCCAGTTCATGGGTGTGGCCACAAAAGGTGGCTTCTATATTTTGTGCCAAAATGAAATCAGTAATACGCTTGGAATTGTATAACGGGTCCTCATCCGTTGATAGAACCGAATGATGCGCCAACATCAACGCGCGGTCATGGGGCAGCTTGGCCATTTCATCTGCAAGGGCCGCCAGAATTTGCTCATCAATATAACCGGGGTCATTTTGAAAAAGAGTTGTATCAATGCAGACGAGCATTATTTTCTCGCCGCCAATGTCAAATACCTGAAGGAAATTTACGTCAGTAAAATAGTCATTTAGACGGGCATTGGTTGGGCTAATATAGATCAAATTCTTTTTGACCAGATTCACATCCTTGGGCTGAATAAACGTCCCGTTATAAATGTGAGTGCGAAACATTTCATGACTACGTTTGGAATATTTGTCGTGATTGCCAAGAATTGAAACCACTTTGTCGCATGTAAGTTTGTCTAGGAAAGCTTGGGCTTCTTCAAATTCAACTTGCAATGAATCCGAAGTCAAATCACCGGTATTAAAAACGATATCGGCGGAAAAGGCGTTCAGACGATCCAGAACGATATTGTCGTCTGCAGCCCAGTGAAAGGGGCCAAAATGAATGTCGGAAATGTGCAGGATGTTCAAGATGTCGTCTCCTAGGGGATATTCAGTCGTTCGTGTTTGATATGTGCCACAGCAGGCTGTCAATCTAAAGTCCGCCAAACCCGGTCAAAAAGAGCTTTCAGCATTGTGACACGCAGCCATGCGCCCAGTAGCCTCAGACAGCAGGTGTAAGAAGCTCATTGCGCCAAAATATCGTTGACCCGGAACACTACGTCATCGGATGTGAAATCGTGACCATCCGACCATTAATGACAATCACGCAGTGTAAACGCTATTTCGGATTTGTCCCTTTCGACTCGTTTAGCCACATAATAATCAACTAATACTCACATTAGCAGTAATATTTTAAAATATTGGGCTATATACTGGAATTTTGTTGTTATAAGCCACACTATTTATAGTAACTTTCGGGAAACACCGTTACATTTGCTAAAATTCGGATGCGCTGGATCGGATCTGCGCAAACAGATTTCAGTACCGAGGCGCACTTGATAATGTAAAAACCGGGGCCCAAAGACCCGATATCATTTCTGGATGGATAATTGGCCAACCGAAACCGAAACAAAGTTTCCAAAGTAACCGGGTCCATTTTACCCTGGGACGTGATTGTGATCGGCGGCGGTGTCATTGGCTGCGCCATCACCCGAAGATTCGCCCTTTTGGGGGCTAAAACGCTGCTCTTGGAACGCGGTAGTGATATCTTATCTGGTGCCAGTAAAGCCAACAGCGCCATTTTGCACACCGGGTTTGATGCACCGAAAAACAGTCTTGAACTAGCCTGTATGCAGGCCGGGCACCGGGAATACCTGGACATTAATACGCGTCTTAATCTGCCGGTTCTGAAAACCGGTGCCCTTGTCGTTGCTTGGCACGAAACCCAGCTTGCGCAGTTGGACAAAATCGTTGCTAAAGCCCACAATAATGGCGTTGAAGATGTAGCGCTAATATCTAAGAGCGACTTGCAAAGACGCGAACCCAACTTATCTGGAAATGCCCTTGGCGCCGTGGAAGTCCCCCGCGAATTCGTAATTGATCCGTGGAGCGCGCCGCTTGCCTATCTTACCCAGGCTGTCCGCGCCGGGGCTGAATATCGCTTTAACACCGAGATTACTTCGGGAAAGTATGACGGTAAACATTGGCGACTAAGTGCCGAAGAAAGACATTTTACCGGTCGCTTTGTGATCAATTGCACCGGAACCAATGGCGATAATATTGAACAGATTTGCCGACAGCCGGAATTTGATATCCGCCCGCGCAAGGGTCAATTTCTGGTCTATGATAAAAGTGCGGCCAACCTGATCAAATCCATCATTTTGCCAGTGCCGACACCCACAACCAAAGGCGTGGTGCTAACCCGCACAGCATTTGGAAACCTGTTGGTTGGTCCAACTGCAGAAGAGCAGACAGATCGCTGGAATGCACCGGTTGATCAGGCTGCCTTGCAAGGTCTGAAAGACATTGGCGAGACGATGTTACCAGAATTATCCCAACATGAAGTAACTGCCACTTATGCGGGTCTGCGTCCGGCTACCGGATCAAATGAATATCAGATCAACGCCGAAGCTCAGAAAAATTGGATTGGTGTGAATGGTATCAGATCAACCGGGCTGACTTCGGCATTGGGCGTGGCAGCTTATGTAGAAAATCTGTTACTAAAGACCTATCCTGACATCACGAACTTTGGGCCTGTGAACCAGCCCGACTGGCCACAGATGCCAATGTTGGCGGAAACTGAAACACGGGCCTACCAACGAGGCGATGGCAGCGAAATTGTTTGCCATTGCGAGCGCGTGACACGGCGCGAAATTGAACAGGCCATGACCAGCGATGTACCAGCAGAATGCCTTGGTGGTTTGCGACGACGCACCCGCGCCATGATGGGGCGCTGCAATGGGTTTTATTGCAGTGCCCGCGTTGACGAACTGTCCAAAGGAAAGATTTCACCACCTTTAGCCGGGGATCAGATCTGATGAACAGTTTTGATCACGACGTTGCCATTATCGGTTCTGGCCCGGCAGGTATCGCCGCCGCAACAGCGCTTTCTAAGGCCGGCATCAAGGATGTCGTTGTCTATGAACGCGAGGCTGAAGTAGGTGGAATTCCAAGGCATACCCATCATCCCAGTTTTGGTCTGCTTGTTTTCAAACGCCCTATGTCAGGCCCTAGCTTTGTTCGGGCAATTCGAAAGCGCTGTCGGGGCGTGCGCTTTGAAACCAAAACAACAATCACAGCCATACGGGCGGGCGGTGAATTGGACATTGCAACGCCAACGGGCATTCGCACCCTCCGCGCGCGCCACATAATTTTGGCTACCGGTGCTCGCGAAACGCCACGCCATGCCCGACTTATATCGGGATTGCGCCCAACCGGGATAACGACGACCGGTGCTTTGCAGCAGTTCATCTATGGTACCAAAGCAAAGCCTTTTAAGCGCCCGGTAATCGTTGGAACTGAACTGGTAAGCTTTTCAGCGCTGTGGACTTTACGCACAGCAGAAATAAAGGCCGTCGCGATGATCGAACAGAATTCGCGTATCACAGCCTACCGTCCGGCGTCACTATTTGCTCGTATTCTTGGCGTTCCAATTTACTATGGTGCGACGATATCCGATATTTCTGACATCAAAAAACTGAAAGAAATCACAATTGAAACTGCAAATACCGGACGCCAAAAGATCGCCTGTGACGGCGTGATATTTAGCGGCATGTTTACAGGCGAAAACACAATTGCCCGCACCAGCCACCTTGCTTTGAATCCAGCCACCCAATTACCACAAGTGGATCAGTATTGGATAAGCTCGGACCCTGTTGTGTCTGTCATTGGGAATGCAACACACCCAGCAGATATGGGGGATCAATGTTACCAGGAAGGGTTGAAAGCCGGAAAAAATGTTGCAGTTCGGCTTGCGGGTGGGATTGAGGCAGTATGCCCAATTCTGAAAATCAACCACGATAATAACATCAAAATGACCACACCAAATATTGTGCGACTGAACGGAAGTGACACGCCTTTTGATATTTGCTTACACGTCAATAAACCCTTTACCGGCCCGGTTTGTGTTTCTTCCGAAGGTCGGATTTTATTTCAGAAAAACCTACGCTGCATGCCTGCGCGCCGCGTTAAGTTGAAGAATGTTCGCCTAGGTTCTTGCAAAACTGACGTAAATCAGACCCTCAATATTTCATTGGGGCACCCAAACTGAAAATTGCACTTGTAGCGCGTCGGCCAATCCCCGCGCCAGCATATCACGGGTGACGCCGCACATCATTCACGGTATGTTAGGGACCCGGGTTCCAGCCAGATTGCCGAACTAGAATTGGAAAAACGAATTGCCGATCCTAAATTTTATCCTGCAATTGGCGGGTGCAACAATGCTGCTGCTTTTTGCGGTGGCAATGGTACGCACCGGAATTGAGCGCAGTTTTGGCGCGTCATTTCAAAGACTGTTAACCGGTCAACAGCACCTTTCGGGTGCGGCGGCGGCCGGTGTCGGTCTGGCAGTTGTATTGCAATCATCTGCAGCGGTTGCGCTGTTGGTGGCGGGGTTTTCCGGCGGCGGCGTGCTGGGATTCAACACTGGATTGGCGATAGTTTTGGGCGGTGATCTTGGATCGGCGCTGATTATCCAGGTTCTCAGTTTTCGTTTGGATTGGCTTATACCTTTGCTTTTAGCAGTTGGTGGCTGGCTTTTTGTCAAATCTGGCAATAGACGGTTTCGCCAGTATGGCCGGATCCTTATGGGTATTGCGTTTATCCTGATCTCGCTACAATTCTTGCGCCAGGCAATGGAGCCCATTCGAGAAAGTGCATTTCTACCTGCAATTGCCGATTATCTGGCCCGCGATTACCTGACTGCCTTTATCGTCGGCGCAGCGCTGGCATTCACAATGCATTCCAGCGTGGCCACCGTCCTTATGGTGGTGACGCTTGTGGCGATCAATGCCATTCCATTGGATGCTGGAATCTCTCTTGTGCTTGGTGCAAATCTTGGATCGGCCATTATTCCCATTTGGTTGACCCGCGGCATGAGCCGAAGTGCGAGAAAAGTTCCATTTGCAAACCTAGCGTTGCGGGGCTGTTGGGCGCTGGCTGTGCTTTTCCTGATCAATCTGTTTCATCCATTAGAACATTTTTCAACGATTGGTGAACAACAATTAGTTATTTACACCCATCTGGCTTTTAATTTTTCGTTGCTTTTGTTGGCTCTGCCTTTCACCGGGCTGATTGCCCGAATGGCAGAAATTCTTATGCCCGCTCCGGTGGAAGCCGCGGTTCAGGATATCAATGCGCCTGCCAGCGCCTTGGATCGAAATGTCATCGACACCCCGCATTTGGCGCTCGCCAGTATTAAACGCGAAGTTTTGCGGATGGCCGAGATCGTTGAACGGATGGCCACTCCGGTAATGGATGTTTTCGAGAGCGGCGATCTGGACCGGATCAAAGAATTGCGCGATCTGGATGGGCAGGTAAATGACACCCTGTCAGGAATTCGGACTTATGTTGCGGACATGTCAGCGGCCAAGCCAGCCAAATCCGACCTTAAAGCAGCACGCGAACTTGCAGAATTTGCCATTAGCTTGGAAAGTGCAGGCGACACGATTGCCAAACGTTTACTGCCACTTGCCACGGATAAAGCCAAAAAGGGCAAGAAATTTTCTCCCGAAGGATGGGCAGAACTTCGATCAATCCATGATCGGGTTATGGCGAATATGCGTCTGGCCTCCAGTGTGTTGGTACAAAACGACCCGGAATGCGCCCGTCTGCTGGCAGTCGAAAAAACTGAAATAACTCGGCTGGAACGCAAAAGTCGCAAAAAACATCTGAAGCGACTGGCAGACGGTGCGGTGCTTAGTTTTGACACCAGTAATTTGCACCTGGAAACTTTGCGCGCTTTGGCGGATTTCAACAATCAGATATCGGTTATTGCTTATCCAATTTTGTACCGAACAGGCCAATTGCTGGAAACACGGCTTATAGAGGATGTCGACAAAGAAGGTGTGCCGGATTAGCGCAATATTTGATGCCACCAATGAAATTAAAATAGTTGCAACTATTAAGAAAAGTGACATAGCATTTTGTCGACTTTGATCAGGCCAGTTTGCTTGGGTTTTCAGGGTACTTAGAAACCAACGGCTTTGATAACGGAACTACAACCAGCTGGATCCTTAAAGAATGGAACCAAACGGTTTATGGTTGCGCTCACTTCAATATAAATTTTATTCGCGAGGGTAAATTTCAAAAATAACTTTTGACCAGGGCTTCTGATATTAATGTCCAGCCATCAGCAACCACGAAAAATGCCAGCTTAAAAGGCAGTGCAACCATAGCCGGGGGCACCATCATCATCCCCATCGACATTAGAACTGCTGCGACCACCAGATCGATCACCAGAAATGGTAGGAAAATTAAAAATCCGATCTGAAAAGCGCGCTCTATCTCGCTTAGTAAAAATGACGGGATTAACAATGAAAGTGGGGCTTGGGGACTAACCAAGATTTGGTCAGACGTGCCGGGGCGAAGCTCAGCTAGAATGGCGAAAGTTTCAGGATCTATTCTTGCTGACATGAACTGTCGGAAAGGGGCCATGGATACATGGAATGCTGTCTCTGGATCAATATTCCCTTCAGTTAGCGGAAGTATTCCGTTTTCCCAGGATTCAATGAAAACAGGTTCCATAATAAAATACGTAAGGAACAACGCCAGGCTGATAATCATCATGTTGGGCGGCGATTGCTGTAGGCCGATTGCTTGACGCAGTATTGAAAGCACGGTCACCAAAAACGGGAAACATGTGATCATGATCGCCAGCCCGGGAACCATGCTAAGAACAGTGATCAAAAGCAGCAGCTGAATACTGCCCAGCGAAAGTGATCCATCACCGCCAAAATCCAGTGAAAAATCTTGGGCCATGGCGGGAGAGGATACAAGCAGTAGAGCTCCCAGGCCGAGAAAGAAGAACCCATGCATCCGAATGTTGAATTTTTTCAAAGGCCATCCTTAAGGGCGGCAACTTCGGTCAATCGAACGGCCAATTGGCCGGCATTTTCACCCTCAAGTTCCTGCAGCTCGCCACGCGCTATCAATTTTGTTCCGACATACAACTCTACAGGATCATCCACCTTTTGATCCAATTTCAAAACAGAGTCGTTGCCAAGCTGAAGCAAATCCGCGACCGATGGGTGCGCCTTGCCAACTGAAATCATTATTTCGATGGGCACCAGGCCAAACGGTTGTTCTGAAAGCGAGCCTTCGCTTACAGGTCCCGAGGTATCTAAGTCTTTATCCATGGGCAAACGCTCCGGTTGTATCTTGGCCAAGTGCAGTCAATGCTTCGGAAATAGAAGAAATGGCACTATCCAGATTGATCTCTTTTTCAACTCTCCGAGAACGCAGATACACTTGGCCTGGGCTAAGGCTGGGCTCTTCAATCAACTCAAGCGGGCAGGTGGCATTTGCCAAAGCCGGTTCCAAAACGGGCGTATTGCAGGGAGCAATGACGACCTGAATTGGAGTATCTGCCGCCTGATCTATTAAAGAAGCTACTTCCTCCAGAATACGTTGGGCCAATGTATTGGCGAATAGTTCTGGCAACAATTTTTCCACCAATGCCTGCAACAATGGTTCTAGCGAGTGGATAATGTGACTTCGGGCTTCGTGGAAAGTAAACCCCAGGTCCTGTAGGTTATGGGCCAATTCTGCGCCGATACTGGCCTGGTCTTCCTGGCTGGCAACAACCGCGTCGTCCCAACCAGCTTTGTAGCCCTGTTCATAAAACGTGACCCTGATCGTATCGGATTCTTTGCCATGGGTGCCTGGCCCAGAAAACTTACCAGTTCCAGAGCTTCCGATCCAATGTTCAAATTCCTCCAAATGAAAGTGTTGTGCCATTAAACGCGCTCCTCATTGCCATCAATCCAGGTTTTCAAAATGTCGACGGTTTCGTCTTGGCGATCCGCGATCATGGTTCGCAAACGTTCAACCGGATCCACCGCTAGGGTGGCCTGACTTTCAATACCCAACCCACTGCTTTGAATATTTTGCACCGTTTCCAAGCCCACGGGTAAGGACGAGCGCTCGTCAATTTCACCAGTAAGGGCAGCAGTCACTGGCGTTTGGCCACTGGACATTTCGGCTAACGCCCCATTGGGCATGGACGGCGCGGCAAGGCTTGGGATGTTGTTTCCCTGGGCAGGGGCGGGCAGGGCAATTGTCGTAAGAGCAGGTCGCACAACTAACAAACCCAATACCAAGCTTACAATGCTTAGAACTGCCAGTTGAATAAGTCGCATGACATCAATGTTTAGTTTTTGGAACACGGAAAATTCTACCGCTTGTACCGAATTGTCCGCGGTTTGAAATTGTAAAGATTTTAAAGTTAAGGTATCGCCCCGGCCTTCGTCAAAACCCGACGCAGAAGCCACCAGTTCGCGCAACGCTGTAATTTCCGTCTCATTTCGGGGTTCCCAGACTAAGGTATTGGTATTGGCATCTTGTTCAAACACGCCGTCCACCAAAACCGCGATTGAGAGCCGACGAATTGTGCCTGGACCTCGCAGCAGTTCCCGTGTGGTTTCTGAAACTTCGTAATTAATACGCTCACTGGTTTCGCTGTCTTGGTTGGACGATTCATTTCCATTTGCCGCCCCTGCGCCGTCGGGTAAATTGCTGGCCACCGTCACATTCCCACCCCGGGTGTTATTCGAATTTGTACTTCGCTCCTGTTTTTCAGAGCTGATGGCGACACGACTATCGGGATCGAAAGTGCGTTCAGTGACCGTCTCACTTTCAGTTTCGATATCTAGGAAAACTTCGACGATAGCGTTGCCAAGGCCAACACGTGCCTCTAGCAAACGTTCAATACTTTGCTTTAATTCAATAGCTCGACTACTGCCATTTGCCAGGCCAGAAACTTCGTTTTCATCTGGTACAACGATTCCATTTGTACCGTCTATAATTGAAACATCATCCGGCAACATACCCGCCACAGCAGAGGAAACAAGAAACCGTATCGCTTTTGCATGGGCACCGCTTACAACGCCCCCAAAGCCTGTTACTGTTACCGAAGCAGAAGGTCTTGCTGAACGTTTGAAAGGGCGCGAGGCGGTATTGGAAATATGAACGCGAGCGCCACTAAATTGTGGGCTGGCAGAAATTGTCCGGGCCAGTTCACCTTCTTTAGCACGCCAATAGGCTGCATCAAACATTTGCGCAGTCGTGCCAAACCCGGAAAGGTTGTCCAGTAATTCATATCCCTGGCCGTTGTTTGCCGGCAACCCTTCCGATGCCAGTTTCATGCGCAGTTGATCACGCCGAGTTGCGTCCACAAAAATCGAATTGCCGCGGATTTCAAAAACAATGCCTTCCTGTTCAAGTGATTTGATCACCTGGCCTGATGTCGCGGGTTCAAGCCCGGAATACAGCAGCGATAGATTTGGCGAAGTTGCTAAACGTGACAGCCCAAAGACAGCAATGAACATAGCAATAGCTGCCAATCCGACAATCACGCGGCGGCGCGCGTCCAGTGCAACCCAAACAGAAACCAATTGTGGCAAGGCGCTATCCTTATTTAGGGGCTTCTGCCCAAATTCTTCCTGAACAGCATTGAACCATCCGCCTTAACAATCGGTTAGCCAAGTTGCGGCTATAGGTAGTCTTAAGCAAAAAGTGGACCAGATGGCTGAACCCGAAGAAAATGAGTCGGAAGAAACCCCAAAACGGTCAAAAAAACCGTTGTTGATTGGTGTTGTTCTGGCGTTGCTCCTAGGCGGGGGCGGGTTTTACGCGGTGTGGTCTGGCATGATTCTTGCGCCCGATATGGACACTGATACTGTGATGGAAATGGCTGAACCGGTTGGGCCAATCCCTGATATCACCTTCGTGCCGATCCAACCCATCGTGGTTAACATTGGGCCGCAGGGATCAACCCGCCATTTAAGGTTTCAGGCGCAGTTAGAAGTAAATCGCGATGCTGCAGATGAAGTCACTTTGCTTTTGCCAAGGGTAACAGACGTTCTGAATGGATATTTGCGCGCGGTCGATTTGGTGGAACTTGAACAACGCACAGCGCTTATTCGGCTGCGGGCACAAATGTTGCGACGGGTGCAGGTTGTCACAGGTGAAGGCCGGGTAAGAGATCTGTTGATAATGGAATTTGTAATAAATTAAGGGCAGTTATGGAACTTGTTGCCGACATATTGTTGATTTGCGGGGCACTGGCTGCGACCGCTTACTGTGTCATTCTGTCGAAAAGGTTGCGCCGTTTTACCGATTTGGAAAAAGGCGTAGGTGGCGCGATAGCGATTCTGTCCGTCCAGGTTGATGATATGACAAAAACACTGGGTGTTGCCCAGGTTTCTGCTGCTGGTTCAGCCCAGTCGTTGGATCAGCTAACAACCAAAGCAGAGGCGGCGGCACGGCGATTAGAATTACTGGTCGCTGCCATGCACGATATTCCAGATCAGGACGTAACTGCGAAACAACCAGAGCCACAAAAACCGACAGCGGAAGTAACAGAGACTCCTGATCAAGATTCGGCACAAGAATCAGAGCCGCAATTTCATACCCAACGCAACCAGATGAAAGAGGCTACGGGATGAAACGTTCAAAAATGCCGAAACGAAAATGGACGGCGGGACGTGGCACCCTATTGGTCATAGCCTTTCTGTTTGGAGCATCGGCAATCCTAAGAATTGGCTTTGGGACCGGCGAAGCTCTGGCAAAAGAAGTGGCCGCATTTAATCCGGATATATCCCCTGATCACACACAATCGCTTTGTGAAAACCCGGCAGATGTTGAAGCGTTGCTTGCCGATCTGTCGGCGCAAAAGGCGAGCCTGGATTCCCGTGAACGCAAGTTGCAGGAATTACAGGTGACGCTTGAAATTAGCGAAGCGCAGATCCATAAAAACCTTACAGTTCTTATCGCTGCAGAAGAAAAACTGTCGGCAACAATTGCAACTTCTGAAACAGCTGCTGAAAATGACCTGGCCCGGCTCACTTCTGTCTATGAAAACATGAAAGCAAAACAGGCTTCTGTGTTGTTTGAAGAAATGTCACCAGAGTTTGCAGCAGGTTTTGTGGGCCGTATGCGCCCGGATGCAGCAGCCGAAATTATGGCAGGCCTATCGCCCAGGCTGGCATATTCCATAAGCGTAATCCTTGCCGGAAGAAATGCCTTGGTCCCCACAGAATAAGTTTACGACTTCCCTTTTTATTAACCCGAATGGGTAACAGTGGCAAAGCACGCCACTAAAATGAGGGGGCTTAACGTGGTTGGAGTAATCGGAATTGTCGTAATCTTTGTGATGGTCTTTGGTGGCTATGTTGCGGCTGGCGGTAAACTCATGCCGATCATCAAGACTCTGCCCTATGAATTTACAATGATCGGCGGCGCGGCCATCGGTGCCTTTGTCATAAGCAACGATGTCCCCTCGATCAAACATACCATGAAAGATGTCGGAAAGGTCTTCAAAGGCCCAAAATGGAAACCTGAAGACTATCGGGATTTGCTTTGCCTTTTGTTTGAACTTATTCGCATTGCCAGGCAAAATCCGGTTGCCCTGGAAGAGCACATTGAATCTCCCGATACATCAGCCGTATTTTCACGCTATCCAAAAATCGTGAAAGATGGCGAAGCCGTAAACCTGATCTGCGACACGTTGCGTTCTGCATCTATGAACTACGATGACCCCCATCAGGTTGAAGAAGTTCTTGAAAAAAGAATTGACGCTAATTTTCACCATTCGATGCATTCTGCCCATGCGTTACAGATCATGTCTGACGGCCTGCCTGCGTTGGGCATCGTTGCTGCGGTTCTTGGCGTAATCAAAACTATGGGTTCGATTGATCAGCCGCCAGAAATTCTGGGTAAGATGATCGGCAGTGCATTGGTTGGTACGTTTTTAGGTATTTTTCTAGCCTATGGGTTGGTTGGTCCGTTTGCAGAAAAAGTCAAAGGTGTCACTGAAGATGAAGGCCATTTTTATCAGTTGATCCGTGAAGTTCTCGTCGCTAATCTGCACAATCATTCTACAAATATCTGTATTGAAGTTGGACGCCAGAACACCCCAAGCCATTACCGCCCCACGTTTTCAGAACTGGAAGAAGCGCTTAAAGACGTCAAGCGTGATGCCGCATGAAGAATTGGATCGGGTGGGTAGTTCTTTTCTTTTTGCCGTCATTTTCCTGGGCGCAAACAGTGACAGTAGTTGCCGGCGAACATGCCAATTTTTCACGTTTAGTCGTTCAGTTTGAACAAGCTCCCGAGTGGGAATTTGGTCAGGTTGAAGGGGGATACGAACTGCGGTCCGACGTCGATGTTTCAGATTGGGATTTCACAGAAGTATTTGAACTAATTCCAAGAACGCGAATTGCCGCCGTTACGTCACCAGGCCCGGGACGTGTTTTCTTGCAGGTATCATGTGATTGTTCCGGCGACGCCTTTGAAATTAGACAGGGCCGTCTGGTGATCGATATTAAAGACCAAGTCGCAGACGAAAATTCACTGTTTGAGCAATACCTATCACCGGTGGCGGATGGTTTGGGCTGGCTGACGTCAGAAGGTTTAGACGTTGCCTTGGCTGATGTAGATCCATCAGAATCGGTTCTTTCAGGTCAATCCAATGGTCCAGTTGGTCAGCAAAAAGAAACTCATCAACCGACAGAAATCAATGTTGTTAACCAACCGATTGACCCTGTATCACCGCACCCGTTTCAGCGCATAACTGATGCACCGCGCCAGTCAGTACTTTGGCACCAGGCTCCAGCTAGCGGGTTGAAATCGCTGCCACCGTCGTTAAATGCAAATGAACTATCCTTTCTTGAAACTGTACAAAGATCACCGCGGGTTGTGTTGTCGGAACAGATTCTCTTGGAACAGTTGGGCCGCGCAGCAACCCAAGGATTGATCATGGTCGATCTGCCGGATACTGTCGACCTGTTAACAGGTCAAAACAGACTAGAACTTGGCCAAGCTGATACACCAGATAAAGTTGAAAAATCAACCCAAACTGCAAGTTTTGAACTGCAAGATCTTGAAAACTTACATGTCGAAACCGCATTTGATCGCGGAGCCAATTTCTCGCCTGGAAGTACTACATTGACAAGTGATGGACTTAGTTGTCTTGCGGAAAATTTGTTTGAATTTACAGCTTGGGGATCAAGCGGGGACGGTGCAGCCCATTTATCCGATCTGCGCGCCCGGCTTATTTTGGAATTTGATAAGCCAAATCAATTAGTTGTCGAAGAATTAGTGAAACGCTATCTTTTCCTTGGGTTTGGTGCAGAAGCGGCCCAACTTATGCGGGTGTTTGAAGTCGATATCCTGAATTCGGCGCTCTTTTTTCAACTAGCAGATGTATTGGATGCAACGCCATTTGCTGATTCTGATATTTTGCGTTCTCAACTTACCTGTTCTACACCCGCCGTCCTTTGGGCAGTTCTGGCGTCGGATACTTTGCCGCCTGGCGCAGACATAGATGAGAACGCAGTACTACGTGCTTTTTCCGGGTTGCCGGAACATCTGCGCCATCATTTAGCTCCTGATTTGGTAACCCGGTTCCTGGCTTTTGGAAATGATGATGTAGCAACAGCAATTCGCGACATAGCTGATAGAACGGTATCCGCAGAAAATCTTGGCTTTCAAATGGTAGAGGCACAAATCGCAGCCTATGACGGCGATTTAGATAAAGCGCTCGTTAAACTACTTGCGGTGGCATCTTCAGCGGGTGCATCTGGGCCTGAAGCATTGGCAACGCTAATAGAATCCCAACTTGAAGCAGGTCGTCCAGTTGAACAAAAGGCCGCGCTATTTGCTGATGCAATGGCAGCAGAATTTTCGGAAACTGAAATGGGTATCCGATTAACCAAAGCTGCCATTCGAGGATACGCAATAAGCGGTGAAATCGAAACTGCTTTTGAGCGGATTGAAAGCGCATTGGCCGGCGGTGACTTAGCTCTGTCCGAGGCCGCTCGACTTGCAGCAGAAACCCACTTACGCAATGCGCAATCCGCGTCGATACCGGATTTTTTGTCTGTCGTTTACCGATATCAAATAGCACCGGGCATTTACTCAGATGTAGCTATTTCGGCACGGCGGGCGATTGCGCACAGGTTACAATCCCTCGGCTTACCGCTAAAAGCACGTCAAATTTTTTCGCTTCCAACAGAGATACTGAATGAAGATGACAAAAATATGCTGGCGGCAATAGAATTGGATTTGGGTAAGCCCATTGAAGCGCGCCAAGTGTTGGCAGATCAGTATGATGAAAAATCTATTGAACTGCAGGCCCGAGCGTTAGAAATGAGTCAGGATTTTCAAGGTGCAGGTCAATTGTATGAACAACTTGGCCTAACTAACGATCGCGACAGTGCTTTCTGGAGAGCTAAAGATTGGCAAGCCGTTGCAATTTCTGAGCCTTCTGCCCGATCAGAAATCGCGCAACTGGCTGTTAAGGATGAATTGGCCGCACCAAATGCGGCTGTTTCTTCGTCTGAGTTGTTAGAAATTTCAAGTCCAAACCAGAACATTGCCCAATCTGAAAGTTCAGAAAATCAGGGACCACTGGCCATCAGCAAGCAGCTACTAGAAACCAGCATTTCTACAAGGTCGGTGGTAACCGAATTGTTGGTAGGCTCATAAAACTCCAATGGATGGTGGGCGCAGTTACTCTTCCTAAACTTCTTTTGCGATAGGGTCGAAATTCAACAAGTAGCAAGAATTGCGACAACTATGATCAGCGAACTTCTAACCCGTATTTGCCGGGTGTTTTACAACCTTATTTTACGGAAAAAAATAGGTAGAATCGGTAACAAATTCGCATTGATGATTTGCTTGGCCGGTGCTGTCCAACCCATCTCGGCCTGGGCAACAAATTCATCGGCATGTATTGCAGCGGCCCGCCTGGCATCCCAGCACTCAGGTGTGCCATTCGCTGTTCTACAAGCAATTTCCTTGGCGGAAACAGGGCGAAATTCAAATGGTTCGTTTCAGCCCTGGCCCTGGACAGTGAATATGGAAGGCAAGGGCAATTGGTTCGATACACCTGATCAGGCTCTTGCTTATGTTAACCAACATTTCCAGCGTGGTGCTCGAAGCTTTGACGTAGGGTGTTTTCAGCTAAACTACAAATGGCACGGTCAGGCCTTTTCTTCAGTTCAACAGATGTTCGATCCTACCGCAAACGCATTATACGCCGCGAAATTTCTGCAAGAACTTTACGCTGAAAAAGGTAATTGGGTCGATGCCGCGGGGGCCTATCATTCCCGAACACCTCTTTATGCAAACAGTTATAAAACGCGTTTTCAGAAACTTTATGCCCGTCTCTCGGGTAACCCGCAATCAGAGCTGCCGAATACTGCGCCGCCAGTTCCGCTGCAAACTGTAGCTCGAACACCGGAACAACCACTGGCGCAACTAAATAATTTCCCATTGTTGCAAAGTGCTTCGCCTGCGATGGCCAGTCTCGGATCATTAATGCCGGAAAGTGCGGGTATCGGATCGCTGCCACTATTTGGAGGCAGCTAGCATGCAGAAAGAAAGCGTTCTGGCGTCAATTTTTCAACCCACGATTTTACTAGCGTTGGCCTTGATCTCCATCATCGTAATGATGATTCTGCCAATGCCGGCATGGGTTCTGGATTTAGGGCTTGCCGCGTCCTTTGCCTTGGCGATATTGATGTTTACTGTAACGCTTTTTGTCCAGCGTCCTCTCGATTTTTCGGTTTTCCCAACCGTGTTGTTGGCGTCGCTTATGTTACGACTTTCACTAAATGTATCTTCTACGAAATTGATTATCGGTGAGGGCCATACCGGGACCAGCGCCGCCGGTGAAGTTATAGAAGGCTTTGCGATGTTCGTAATGGGCGGCAGCGTGCTTATGGGGCTAGTGGTATTTGGCGTTCTGTTGATCGTGAATTTCATAGTTATCACGAAGGGTGCAGCCCGGATGGCCGAAGTTGGCGCGCGGTTTGCCCTGGATGGAATGCCTGGAAAACAGCTGGCAATTGACAGCGACATGTCCGCCGGGGCCATTGACCATGCAGAGGCAAAGTCCCGGCGGGAGCTTGAGCTGGCAGAAACAACTTTTTTTGGGTCACTGGACGGCGCGTCAAAGTTTGTGAAGGGCGATGCCGTCGCGGGGTTATTGATTACGCTTCTCAATTTAGTAATGGGCCTTATCATTGGTGTCGCTGTGCATGGAATGCCGATCGGTGCAGCCTTTGAGACCTATGCAATCCTTACGGTTGGCGACGGTCTGGTTACCCAAATCCCAGCCGTTATAATTTCCATTGCCTCCGCGTTGCTACTCTCACGAGGTGGATTAACAGGTGCGATGGACGTAACATTGGTTGAGCAGATGGGCAGGCATCCATCGGCCCTGTATACCGTCGCTTTGCTAATGACCCTGTTTGCCCTGGTACCCGGGTTGCCTTTCGTACCATTTTTGATCGGAGCGATAGCACTTGCGGCAAGTGCCTGGGCTTTGACCAGAGCGGATGAAAAGCGCAAAACTGTTTCCAATGTTCCAATTGCCGATCAAGAAAATACCAAGAAACCATCCCTGGGCGACATTTTGGATCTAGATGATATTCATGTCGAATTTGCCCCGGATCTTGTGACGATGGTGCTGGACGCCAACAATGGATTAGAGGCTCGGGTGGAAAATATTCGCAAACACGTTGCCACTATGTACGGTATCGTGTTGCCCGAAATACGGCTGACGGATAATCCTGCGCTTGCCACCGGAAATTATGTGATCAGAATTCAAGGTGTTGAGCAGGCCCGCGATTGGCTTGAACCCGACGAAGCATTGGCCCTGATCTCCGATGCAGTTACAGATCTTCCGATTGGGCGTGATGTAAAAGAACCTGTATATGGCGCCCCAGCCCGGTGGATACCGGCAGCAGCAAAAGAGCAAGCGGTGTTGGCCGGTGCGACTTTGGTTGACCCGGCCGAAGTTCTGGCGACCCATCTGCTAGAGGTGTTGAAACGCAATCTATCTCGCCTACTTGGGTTGCGTTCGTTGCGCCGCCTTTTGGATGAAATGACCAATCTTACAGAGCAATCCAGATCCGATGCCAACAAACTTATTTTTGAAGAACTAATCCCGGATAAAGTTCCGATGGATGTGTTGTTGGCCACACTTCGGTTGTTGTTGCAAGAACGAGTTTCCATTCGAAACTTGCCATTGATCTTGGAATCCATAGCTGAAATTCGACCATTACAAAATATGCCAGAATCCATTTGCGAACATGTTCGTCAATGTCTTGGCTTCCAATTGGTTGCTGAATTGCGCCGCGATGACGGGACGCTACCCCTGATCCAACTTGCCCCAGAATGGGAAGAACGGTTTCTAGAATACCAGGTAGACGGCGAAAATGGTGGCGGTGATGTTGCCCTGCCGCCGGATGAATTTAATCGTTTGGCCAGCTTGATTGCCGAACGGATTGCAAAGGTTGGTGAAACCGGGACATTTCCCGCCCTCATTACAAGCGCTAGGCGCCGGCGTTACCTGCGAACATTACTGAACGCCAAAGGAATTTCTAATTCAGTTCTTTCCTTTGATGAAATTGGTGCCGATTCCAAACCCGCATTGGTGGGACTGGTTCCTGCGTGAATGAACTTTTGACCAGTATGTTTGGCTTGGGCCAAGATAGTTCAATCCAGTTTTTCCTGGTTTTTCTGCGAGTTGGTGCTGCGATTGCAATACTCCCAGTCGTCGGCGAAAGATCTGTTCCAAACCGAATTCGTCTTGTCATGGCGTTCGTATTTACGGCCGTAGTAATGCCAGCCGTCACCAACCAATTTGAGCAACCATCAAACCTTGGCTGGGGGAGCGCGAAGTACATGGTTACTGAGACCATCACGGGCCTAATGCTAGGGTTATCCTTACGGATGTTTGTGTTTGCTCTCCAAATTGCCGGATCAATCGCGGCACAGTCGACGTCGCTTTCGCAGCTTTTTGGGACAGCCGCCGTTGACCCACAGCCAGCGATAGGACATGTGTTTGTTATCAGCGGGTTAGCTCTTGCCGTGACCCTTGGGCTGCATCTAAAAATTGCAGAGCTTTTGATCGGCTCCTACCAACTTTTCCAGCCTGGATCACTTATCCCGGCGATTGACCTGTCGCCTTGGGGCGTTACCAGGTTTGCCCATGCTTTTGGATTGGCTTTTTCCTTGGCAGCCCCATTTATGATCGCATCTTTGATCTATAATATCGCCTTGGGTGCCATCAATCGCGCCATGCCACAATTGATGGTTTCTTTCGTCGGGGCACCAGCCATAACAGCGGGCGGCTTGGTACTGTTATTTGTCGTGGCGCCACTTATCCTGTCCGCATGGTGGACTTCCCTGGACACTTACATGCAAGCTCCTTTCGGAACTTCACCATGAGTCAACCAAGTCAGGATGAAGACAAACAATTTGACCCAACTGAAAAGAAGCTTGAGGATGCTCGTAAAAAGGGGGAAATTCCGCGATCATCCGACATGAATAACGCGGCGGCTTATGCAGGATTTGTCT
This sequence comes from Paracoccaceae bacterium, assembly GCA_965224795.1. GTDB lineage: Bacteria > Pseudomonadota > Alphaproteobacteria > Rhodobacterales > Rhodobacteraceae > NVTR01. The sequence goes on from CBDDAE010000001.1 coordinate 1,912,082, forward strand.
TTGTCGCAACAGCATTTGGAATGTATATTCTGTCGGGCCTTTCTGCGGATCTATCCCGAATTCTAGCAGATGCGCCAGATTTGGCTGCCGATATTTTTAATGGCGGCTCGCGAAAACAGCTTGGTGCAATCGGCATCGGTGTCGTCGGCTGGGCATCCCCATGGTTTGCCGTCCCGGCCCTGGCTTCAATTGTTGCAATAATTGCGCAAAAATCTTTCATTTTTACCCCGTCAAAGATACAGCCGAAAATCAGCCGAATATCTGTCTTGTCCAACGCAAAGAACAAATTTGGTCGACAGGGTCTGTTTGAATTCCTCAAGAGCTTCACCAAGCTATTGATCTATTCAACTGTGTTAGGAATTTTCTTGGTGAAACGTACACCTGAAATGGCTGTGCTTGTGGATTACAGTCCAACAATTGTTACAGCCTTTTTGGCCGAAACGGCTTTGTCCTTTATCTACTATGTGTTGGTTGTTGCAGCATTGGTTGGTGTCGTTGATTTCTTTTGGCAACAAGCTGAACACATTCGTAAGAACCGCATGTCGCGAAAAGAAATTCAAGACGAAGTAAAACAAATGGAGGGTGATCCGTACATTAAACAGAAACGGCGACAAAAGGGACAGGAAATCGCGATGAACCAGATGCTTGCTGATGTTCCAACAGCGGATGTTGTTATCGTCAATCCCAAGCATTTCGCAGTTGCTTTAAAATGGAGCAGAGCTCCGGGTTCCGCCCCGATTTGCATCGCCAAAGGGGTAGATGAGATTGCGGCGCGTATTCGCGAGGCGGCCAGCGAATTTGGGGTGCCAATACACCGGGATCCGCCGACTGCACGTTCTCTATTTGCTACGGTAAACCTTGGAGAACAAATTCCAACTGATCAATACCGCGCGGTGGCTGCAGCTATACGTTTTGCCGAAAATATGGGGAAACGTAAAATCAAAAAAAGGCCGCAAATGTGAATAATCAGATTTTCGAATTGAAAAAGGTATTGTCAGCCCAAAAAGAAAGTGATCTGGCGCTGCTATCAAACATTAGCCAGCGCCGCCAAAAGTGTGCTCAAGAAATATCCTACCTGCTAATGACGAAAATGGAGCAAGGTAATTGTCAGCATGAATCGGTTGAAATATCACCTTCTACGTTGGCAGGGACTGATCAAAGTTGGCGTCAACTAATTGATTCAAAAATAGCAACCAAAAACTCTGAACTGGCTAGGGTGTCCGCGGAATTTGAAGAACAAAAAAAACTAGCATGGGTTTCATTTGGCCGGGAATTAGCGTTCTCAAAATTACTTACTCAACAAAACACCCGAGGTTCAAAAAAGTAGAGCCGACTAGGCAAACAAACGAAATTTGAACCCGTCTAAACTTGTTTCAAACATCCTGACGCACGACATCGGCTATCAAAACATTTGCAACCGAGGATCCAAGTGTTTTGATAGCGGTCTCGCGAAGCGCTGTTCGCAATTGATCCATTTTTCGACCCGAGGTGAAATTCCCATCAAAGCCGCCAGTGTTTGCATGATTAAACATTACTTGCAAAAATGTATCGCGCAATTTTGGTTCCATTTTGTAAACCAGCTCCGGCCCGCCAGATGACATTTCAAGGCTTAAAGAGATAACGACTAGGGATGACACTTTCCCGTCTTGCATAACAGGGATAACGAACTGGTTATTCAGCTTTACGTAATCCGGCTCAACGGAATCTGGCGATGCATCTGTAGGATTAGCGGCAACAGTTGAATGGATTGCATCAACATCACCGCATGGGCCAAGTTCTGTAACCAGCGTCGTAGCAGGACGCAGTGCAATACCAGCCCCAACTCCGGTTCCCAGACCAACTAGCGCAAGCAAAATCGGAAGAATTTTCCCCATGTTTCTGCTCCCTAGAAAGGTAAAATTTGGTCAGCGATCCGTTGGCCATACCGCGGTTGCTGTGCGTCTGAGATGTGCCCCCGGCCAGCATAGGAAATCCGCGCCGAAGCAATTTTATCGTACGTGATCTCATTCTGGCGTGAGATATCTTTTGGACGAATGAAACCTGATACCAAAAGCTCTCGTATCTCAAAATTTACCCGGACTTCCTGTGAACCGGTAATCCTAAGAATACCGTTGGGCAAAACTTCGGTGATTGTTGCAGCAATGCGCAGGGTCAATTTTTCCTTGCGGCGAACAGATCCATCACCTGCCGAACTGCTGGTAGCATTGGTCGAAACGGCGGCATCCAGGCTGGCGCCATCTGGCAAAATAGTATCCACTCGTTGCGGAATTCCAAAGAATGATGGAATAGAAACAGATTCTGATCCGCTACGATTGCGGGACGTGGAATTGGAAATCTCTGCTTTGTCATCTATTTCAATAACCACCGTCAAAATGTCACCCGCCAATATTGCGCGCCGATCCCCTAACAATGATTGCGGCCCGCCATTCCAAAGTGAGGCATCAGAAAGCACTCCGCGTCGATTGCCGGACTGAGGCAACCCTGGCGAAACCATTGCCATATATTCTGGCCCCCTTGACAACATGTTCATTTCTGGTGGGCGCGCGGCATCCTGCAGCTGTGAACAGCCGGCTATGATCAGGAAAAGTAGTGGGGTAAATCGCATGAACAATCCTAAATTAGTTGCTGAAGTTTCCGCCGCGAACAACGATAGAACCGTTCTCACTTGCTATGCCAAACACTGTGTTTCTTGAATCCAAGTTCATGACTTTTACACCCTCGCCTATTCCCGCCCTGCTAAGCGATCGGCCCTCTGCCGATATTTGAATCGCACCTTGGACAAAAACAATTTTGACAATTTGATTTCGCTCAATCACGGCCGCTGGCCCTACGTCCGACAGTGAAACAGGGCGCCCTTCGTACAAAACTACTCGGGTTTCTAAACCAATATAATCCGATAGATTTACAACCGCGTCATTGGGTCTAGTCTTTTGAATAATCAGATCTTCCGCTGTCAGTATTGAATGGCTTCTAATCGTACGGGCTGCAACTACCACTTCGCCAAATGTCGTGGTTGGGAAAATGCAGACTGTAAAAACGGCAAGAACTAGTTTTTGCATATCAACGAACCTGGGTGGTTGCGGCAAGCATTTGATCCGCAGCGGTTATCACTTTGGCATTAAGTTCATAGCCGCGCTGCGCCTCTATCAGTTCGGTAATTTCCCGAACGGCATCAACCGAAGAATCCTCAAGATAGCCTTGACGCAAAGTCCCAAGCCCATCTGTTCCCGGGGTCCCGACAATTGCAGAACCCGAAGCAGCGGTTTCCAAGAATAAATTGCTGCCATGGGCTTCAAGCCCCTTTTCATTCACAAACCCTGCCAATGAAAACTGACCCAATAATTCCGGTTCAACTCGATCCCCGAAATATGCGTAAACTTCGCCTTCGGTGTTAATCGAAATACTACGCGCATCAGCCGGTATTACTATGTCCGGTACAACACCGTGCCCATCAGATGTAACAATCAAACCATCGGCCGACCGCTTTAAAGAACCGTCCCGAGTATACGCTGCAATTCCAGAAGGCAGCGTCACCTCAAAATAACCGCGACCATCAATTGCGATATCAAGGTCGCCACGGGTTTCCCCCAGCGCGCCCTGCGCCACATTTACCGTTACCGAAGAGGATCGCACACCAAGCCCAAGCTGAACGCCTGTTGGTAGAATTGTACCATCTGATGCATTGATAGTGCCTGCACGGGTGACCTGTTGATAATGCAAATCAGAAAATTCGGCGCGCCGGGCATTGTAGCCAGTGGTGTTCATATTCGCCAGGTTGTTTGAGATAACTTCAACCCGCATTTGCTGGGCACTCATACCGGTGGCGGCGATTTTTAATGCTCGCATGTGGTTTCCTATCGGCCTAGTGTTTGCAGGACGGCGCGGATGCGCTCATCCTCTTTGTCCAAAAGCTTTTGCCCAAGTTCATAGGCATGCTGCACTTCTATCATTCGGGCAATTTCTGCCACAGCATTCACGTTTGAATTTTCCAGATATCCTTGGAGTATTATGCCACCTTCAACAGGTTCGACACCGCCATCCGCAGCAAATCGAACCCCATCCCGGCGCGACAGATCAGTACTATCAATGGGCATATATAAACCAATTTGGGCCAGAGGCCGGCCCGATGCAGAAACCGTTCCATCAACGGAAATATTTATGTCGGATGCGTCCGGCGGAATAAAAATTGGGGCACCACCATTGTCAAGCAAACGGTAGCCATCCGGGGTGGATAGTTCTCCGTCTTGGTTTGGAGTAAAGCTTCCTGCGCGGGTTAGATGGTCCCCATTTGGGGTTTCGATTAAGAAAAACCCAGGGCCCTCAATGGCAAAATCAAACCGACTGTTTGTTTCACTAAGTGCCCCCTGAATTTGCTGGGTGGCGCGAACATTCGCAGATGCCATCGAAAGCGATGGATCACCATTCTCCAGTTCTACAACATGTTCCGAAAACAACAGGCCTTCCTTGCGAAATCCGGTAGTCGAAATATTAGCAATGTTATTTGCGACAATCTGCATTTCCCGAAGCAATCCTGACTGCCGTGTCAGCGATACGTACCCAGCGTTATCCATATTTAGACCCCAGCAATCAATGGGATGATTTCTTGCCTGAAAAAGTCACTAAGCGAAGCCGTCATGAAATCCATAGACATCCAAAAAACCAGCAAGATAGCGGCAAGTTTTGGCACGAATGTAAGGGTCATTTCCTGGATCGAAGTCAGCGCCTGAAACAGGCCGACACTGACACCTGTTATCAGCGCGACACCCAGTATTGGCATTGAAGTGATCACCGCGATCCACAGTGCCTGCCGCAATGTATCGAAAAATAAAATTTCCAACATGGCGTTACACCGGCATCCGTAATATTTCCTGGTAGGCCTCAACAACTTTGTCCCGCACAGTAACGGCAGTTTCCACAGCCAATTCTGTTTGGGCCAGTGCCATAACTAAAGAATGCGGGTCAGCATTTCCCGTCATGGCTGCTTTTGCAGTGGTTTCACCAGCTTGCAATGTGGCGGCAAAATCACTGGCTAGTTTTGTTAGCCCGCTGGTCCCGCCTGATTCTGCCTTTGGTGAGGTGGCCAGGCGGGTAGCAGCATATTGCTGGGCTGCGACTGAGGTTCTAATTTCCATTCTGGATGTCCTTAACGCCGAAGAATTTCAAGCAGGCTTTGTGACATTTGTCGGGCCTGATCGAACATTTTGAGGTTCGCCTCATAGCTGCGCTGCGCTTCGCGTGCGTCAGCAATTTCAACCACTAGATCGACATTTGATCCATCATAGTGGCCGCTGTCATCGGCCAAAGGATGGCCGGGTTCGTAGATGCGTGTCAGTGTGCGCTGATCCAGATTTACCGGGCCAGCACGCACCATTCCGGTTTCACGACCACGCAGCATATCAGCTTCAAATGTAGTAGACTTGCGGTGGTATCCCGGCGTGTCGGCATTGGCGATATTTTCCGATAGGTGGCGGATACGCCCCGCCTGGGCTTTCATTCCACTGGCCGAAATCGCCAGGGTGGTTAAAAAATTACCCATATTGTGCCCCTTAGCTTCGACCAAGACTGGCGCGAAGGATGCCCAGTGATGAAGAGTATATTGAAAGCGCAAGTTCGTGTTGCTGACGGATTTCGCTGGCTTTAACCATCTCCAATTCCAATGATACTGAATTACCATTTGGTGAGTTTGGATCACTGGATTCAAAGGTTCGCGCACCTGACGCGGCTGCTGATTGGGGAGATAAATGCCCCGCCCTTGTGGCGCGTATGGGTTGGGCCGAATTGTTTGAACTGTATGTGCTGGCAAATGACGCCACATCCTGGGCGCGGTATCCCGGCGTATCGGCGTTCGCGATATTTTGCGATACGACAGTATGTCGCCCAGCAGCATGGGTTGCCATGTTTTGGGCCATATTAAAAATCTCTAACTTACCGAACACCGGGGCTTCTCCCTCGATTTGCTTCAACCAAGGATTAACCCTGATTCCTTTAGAAACAGTTTCAAAGGAAGGATTTTGTATGTCAGCACTAGGGTTGGACGCATTGCAGGCGGAAGTTAACGCCACTCAGTTGGTAAAATGGATTGGGCGGGTCAATAAAATAGGGCGGGGATCGCTTCAAGTGACTGGGCTTTCCCAAGCCGCGGCACTTGGTGATCTGGTTAAAATTTCCCCATTTAACCATGCGCCGATTCGTGGTGAAGTTCTGGAATTAAACTCTGAGCATTTAACTGTGTTGCCCGACGGTGAGATGAACGGTGTCCAGATTGACGATCGTGTCACCCTGTTGGGCGGCGACAATATCACACCACACGATAGTTGGATCGGCCGAGTTATTGATCCCTATGGCAAAGCGCTGGATGGGGATCCAATCTTACGGGGGTCGGATGCCCGCACGCTGCGTGTCGCCCCCTTCAACCCGACGGAACGGCGCAGTTTAGGCATTAGGTTGGAAACTGGACTGGCGGTGTTCAACACATTTCTGCCCATTGTAAGGGGTCAAAGGATTGGGCTTTTTGCAGGTTCTGGTGTCGGCAAATCCACCTTGCTTGGAAAATTGGCAACCGGGCTGCAGGCCGATCTGGTTGTTGTGGCCATGATCGGAGAGCGGGGGCGCGAAGTGCGCGATTTTGCCCAACGTATTCTTGGGCCTAAAGGTATGCAGCGCGCAATTATTGTTGCGGCAACGTCGGACCAGTCGGCCCTGACGCGCCGTCGTTGTGCCTGGGCCGCCATGGCAATAGCCGAACACTTTCGCGATCAGGGTCGTCATGTGTTGTTTATTGCTGATTCTATTACCCGTTTTGCCCAAGCCCACCGAGAAGTGGCACTGGCAGTTGGTGAACCGGCAACGCTGGGTGGCTTCCCGCCCTCAACGGCACATATGATAACTGCACTTTGTGAACGCGCGGGGCCTGGGGCTGGCACAAGCAGCGACATTACGGCGATATTTAGTGTTTTGGTAGCGGGTTCCGATATGGAAGAACCGATTGCCGATATCCTTCGCGGTGTTCTGGATGGGCATGTTGTGCTTGAAAGAAAAATAGCAGAGCGCGGCAGATTTCCAGCCATTGATCTGCTGCGCTCTGTTTCACGTGCCCTTCCACTTGCAGCCAGTGAAGAAGAGAACAAGAAAATAATGACCGCACGCGGACTTTTGGGAATTTACGACGAAAAAGAAATTATGATTCAGGCCGGGCTTTATACCAAAGGGACTGACGCGCGAATTGATGCGGCAATTTTGGCGTGGCCCGGATTAGATGACTTTATTGCACAAAGTGAATTTGGCAGTATCCAAGATAGTTTTCGCCGTCTGCAAGAATGTCTGGAACCAGATCCTCAGGCCGATACTCAGGAACAGGACGAAGACGTCCAATCACAGCCAGCCCAACCCTAGATCAGCGACGTGCCATAGCCCGCATTTTGCAGAAGTGTCACGGCAGCTGCACCCGGCGAGGTGCCCGAAAACTGGGTGGTTGCATCGGAACGGATCAGAAAAAGCCGGGTTAGTTTCTCACGGTTCTCAGGGTCTGAAAATTGCGACAGCTCTGAACTGCCAAAAATCTGTTCAGCGCGGTCCTTAAACACCTTAAGTTGCTGATCCAGGCTCACAACAACCAAAGAAGAGGGTAACCCAAGCGCGGTTTCAAAAACCCTGCGCAACGTGGGTGTGCCCATGATTGAAAACCAAAGTCCATTTTCGGTGGTGTCCTTTGCCAGTATGCCGTCAAGATCTCGCTGAACACCTAATGCCAGTCTCATATCAGAATTCTGCTCACCGATCGAAATTTCAAATTGGCGGTTCTGAAAAGCCGAGATGATTTTATCGGGAAAATCTGACAGTTGGGTATTGGAAACACTGAAATCACCAAAACCAAATGCCTTTGACAACGCGAGATATCTTTTATCGGCCAAACGGTTGGCAAGCGCATCAGTCTCTAATGTACCGTCTTCCAGTACCTTCCGAATGAAATACTTGTTGTTAATATCGTCGTCCAGACCAAAGGCGCCAAGTGCCACCGAAAGCAACCGACGGTCGGCAACAAGATCTGCAGCTGACGTGATGCCGGAAATATTTTCACGAAAATATTCGGTATCACGTTCTATAGTTGTTGAGGAATTGAACGCCTCCTGTTGCCGTTCACGGGTGCGTTCAAGAAAAGACCAACCTGACAGACCGGCGAAGGGCAGGACTGGCTGAAAATTCATGGGCGGGCAGCCGACATCAGCCGCTCTTCGCGCGGCAATAATCCACGCAGCGCTTTTAGGGTTTGGTAGAACCGTTTTTCCAATACGGTTTCAGTTGCCACTGACAGTAGTTTCCTGCTGTCGTAATCGGTCAACACCTGGCTAAGCTGTTCGATCCCGCGCAATAATTGCATTTTTGCATCCCCTGGCTCCGCGTCACCCGACAGTACAAGCTGGGCAATATAGCAGACTCGACGCACCGGCGTATTCACCTCTTCCGGGTGAATGGCATCACGCAGGCGCAGGATATTTGCGTTCGGTGTCATGATGGTAATTCGGCTACGGCGGTCGCCGTTTTCTACCACCGCGCCGTTGATCAAAACCCGCTCTCCGGGTCCTAGTTTTAGAACCAGGCCACTCATCTTGGAACCTCCTGTTGGCTTAGGCCGCGCATAACACTGGTATTGATGTCAATTAACGCGTCTACGGTTGCATCGCCCGACAGAACTTTTGAAGTGTGCGAAATAGTAAACTCCGCCAGGTAAAAAATCTGGGCACGAAGAGCTGGCGACAAACCATTATCAGAGTCAGCAACATCCACAGCTAACAATGTCCAATATTGGCGGTTTTCATGCAGAGCTGCGATGAATGCCGGGTAGTTTTGCGAGGCGGAATAGCTTTTCAACCCATGGGTTACGCGGGCGAAAATATCGTACTCGGTGCCGCGGTCGGTTCTTATTGGGGCAGTTGTTGAAGAATAGGCGTTTTGTGCCATTATAGTTGCGTTCACGGTTGGTCCTTCCTTTGACCGGAATTGCAATGCAGATCAACGGGGTGAAGGGGCGCCGTAGCGCCCCTTACCTGCGTTTACCGGAAAAGTGATAGGATCGACTGTGGTGCCTGGTTGGCAATCGACAGCGCCTGAACACCCAACTGCTGTTGCACTTGCAAAGCTTGCAATCTGGCCGAAGCTTCTTCCATGTCGGCATCAACCATTGTCCCAATCCCGGCCTTAAGGGAATCGGTCAGTTTGCCGATAAAGCTAGACTGGGTTTCAATCCGGCCCATGGCCGAACCAAAGGCCGCTGCACCATCAATTGAGTTATTGATCAGCGTTTCAATATTGCCCAATGCCGCATTGGCGCCGGCATTTGATGTGACATCAATTGTATCAAGTCCAAACAACCCACCAGATGCAGTACCACCAGCAGCACCAGCACGCGCAAGCGACTGTGAAGTTGCAGCGTCGTTATCGATTTTCAGAACCCATTGGTCGGATGCATTTTTTGTTGCCTGTGTGCTGACACCTGCAATAGTCCCGCCGTCTACAGCGGCCTTAAGACCCTTGGTAACATCCTCAAATGATTCACCTTTTCCTGCAACATAGGTGAAGGTGTTGCTACCAACCGTCACCTGATAACCATCACCCTCAGCCACATTGGCAGAACCAGAGAATGACAGCGATTCAGAACGTTCAGAAATTGTCGCCGCTGATGCAGTTGCACCGGTGGATGTCAGCGCCACATCTTCAAATGCGCGCGTAGACGATAATGTTACCACGCCACCAGCAGCACTTGCCGTTACGCCAACAATACCAAGCGCGTTAATTGCACCTGAAATGGTAGCCGCACCAGCATCCTGGTCACCGGAAAGTTGGCCGGCGGAATAAGTCAGCGTTGCACCACCAACATTTACAGTTATGGCGTTGTCACTTAGGTCGCCATCATTCGCGATTGTCACCGTAGCAGTATTGCCGGCATTGGACGCCGCTGCAGCACTAAGTGTTGCGTTTGGTGACAGATCTGTTCCGCCGCCTAACACCCCTGCAGTTGTCGACATATCCTGGCGCGAAATTGTAATATTGCTGGCGGTTACAGAACCATCAGCTGCGCGATCCAGGGATGACAAAATATTCATGTCATCCGTGCCTTTCAGCAAGTTCAATCCGTTGAACTGCGCGGCGTTAACAACCGATGTGATCTGATCGCGCAGTGCAGCGATATCAGTCTGGATTTTTGACCGGTCAACATTTTCTTCCTGAGCCGCAACAATCCGGCTTTTAATATCCGTCAGCAGGTCGGTAATTGTTTCAGAACCCTGGCGCGCAACGGCCAAAGTAGATTCACCCAGTGCAAGGCTTTCCGTAATCCCTTTAAAGCCCTTAACGTCGGCTTCCATAACTTTGGAAATCGCCCAGATAGAAGAACTGTCCTTAGCAGTGGCAACCCGTTTACCTGTTGAAATTTCGCCCTGTGTTTTGGACAGGTTCATGTTGATGGTTTTTAACGTTTGCAACGCCACCATAGCGCTTTTGTTAGTCAGAAGACTGGACATATTTTATCCCTTGATCGATGACGCATTTTGCGTCTTTTAAATCTGGCATGATTGATGCCGGTGATGTCATTCTGACGTAAACGGAAAATAAGCTACTTATTGCCCGTGCCACCCACCTTGGATGCCCGGTCAATCTGGTCGTGAAATAGCTAAGGCTTCCCTAATAACAGGCCAAAAATTAGCTGTGATTTTAAGCAAATTTCAGCAAGTTGACTTCAGCTACCACGTTCCAAGTTTTGCGACCCAAAAACCACTTTCACATGGTGTCCGGATTTGTCGTAGGTCTTAAAGGTCGTTTGGACTGAAACTCCTTTCGCCAAACGATCGCTAACGGCACGTACCCCCTGAGCTGCCGCCATCAACATGGCTTGATTTCGCGTAGCCTTTTCTTTGACCCGCATGAATTCATTACCTTGATCTGTCTGGCGGACCCGCTGGATCAACCTTACCTTTTCAGCAACCACCTGTTGTAAGCCACCAAAACGACCGGCCAAAATATCGGATCGTTCTTTATCCAACAGATCTTCTAAGGCACCCAGCGCGGTACGTGCCTTAAACATTGGCATCACGACGGTCCTTCAGGGCTTCGAATAAAGATTCCGCCAAGCCTATACCACCAGACTTGACCATCAGTTGAGCCTGTTCAAGCCGCAAAAATGAACTGAACTGTTCTTCCCCAGCGCCCCCCCCAAAACTGTCTCTGGGGGTTCCTAATCCGGCTGTTTTTAGCATCTCAGCTAGGAAATTTACTTCAAGTTGCTGAGCAGCGTCCCAAAGTGCCCGATCTTTGGCATCAGTACCCGGCGGGCTAGGCGGACTGAAGGGGGATACGGGGTTCAAAATACATCTCCAATTATCTGTAATTTTCTGCTTATGGGCTGAAAGCGGTAAACATCCGGTAACTGATTGGCGTCATGGTGGCCTTGAAAGCGAAGAAATCGCGGATGGTACATGAAAACAGGTTCTCAAATTGCGGCTACAACCGTGCCAAAATTATCGCCCCAGTTGGCCATTGTTACGTTTGGTGATCTGGGCGGTCAGCTTTTGCCGCGTAGCTCTATTGGTTTAGTTCAACCTGAATTTTTAATTGCGGAAGGGGATGAAATCCCAACCGAAACCGTTGTGCTGCTTGGCACATCACCGCAGGAAAATCTTCCAGCCCCAGACCTTCAGTCAAAGTACTTTGCCTTCCCTATTGATCTAGGGTCAGGTGTTCAGTTGCCTGGTAATTCAACACCTGTTCAATGGGATCAAACCGCACCCACAAATCAACCTGAAATGCCTCAGGCGTTACAGCAAAATGCGAACGTTTCAAAACGGATTGCGCCGATAGATGCTTTTGCAGCAGAAGCAAAAATTCTGAAACCTAGCACAGGATTGCCGATCCAACCTTTATTCTCGACAAGTGAAGCAAGCCCGAAACCAATAACCGCTGACCACAATTTTCTCAGTGCTAACAATGCACCGGAATTGGTGCCAGCCAGGTTATTGTTGGAGGGTGAAAAAATGCCAATCCCTGTTCAACCAGATGTTGGGTATGTGGTTGCCGCCAATAGCGCGCTAGCGGCACCTGTCGGCAACAAACTCTTACATGAACCGGAACCAGCTTTTGCCCCAGTCGAAAAGCCGGTGGAAAAAAATAAGAGCACTTTAGCCCTGCAGGACACCGTGAAAGGGCATATAGACGCTGCTAAGCCACAAAGCTCGTTAGAGAAAATTCAGGTACAAGTCGGGGTACCGACGGATCAGAAAAGATGGTCAGAGAAGGCAGAAATTCGAACCCCAACTCCTGAAACTCCAGTTAATGACCAGCAAACAAGTGTCGCAGCGCCATTTGGTACGGATGGTGAAAAGGGCCCCAAATTAGACCGAACAATTCCCATTGCCCCAACAAATGAAGCCATCGCTTTCAAAAAAGAGCTCGCACAAGAACCTCGTCCAAATATAGCGGCTTCCATTGTTGTAGAACCCATGAAATCCGATTTGGCTTCCGACAAAAGCCAATGGGAACCAATACATCAAAACCAACCCGTCAAACAGAAATTGAAAAATGTACAAGTATCCGTGCCGGAACTTGCTGACTCAAAACAAAAACCTAACATTAGTCCCCACTTAGCTTCGAACTCAAAAGCAGTGGCGCCACCGGCCATATTGCCAAGCGTCACTCCACACTTAGCTTCGCCAATAGTAGCCGCGGCAAGCATTTTTCAAGAAATTAGCCAACCTGTTTTGATCAAACCCTTGGAAAAGCTAGACAAAGAAAAAGTTTCCGAACTTTCGCCGTTTATGTTCCACTCGATAGGACCATCAGCCACCAATGAAACACAGGTGCTAAGGACACTTCCTCAGGCGAATGCGCCGCGCATCATTCAGGTCATTATAGACGGCGCCAGCACCCAATCGGATCGGCCGATTGAACTGATGCTAAACCCCGAAGAATTGGGTCGGGTGCGACTTACCATGCAGTCCAATGAAGGTAGTATGGCGGTCATGATTTCGGTTGAAAGACCGGAAACATTAGAACTCTTGCGCCGCAATATTAACCAGCTCGCCGCCCAACTTCGTGAGATCGGGTACCAAAACCTGTCCTTCGATTTCGCTGGCGAACAAGGCGCATTCGATGGCGGTGCTGACAATCAGCCAACCAACAAGACACAGCATTCAATCGAAGCAGCCATTCCCCCAGAAAATCCAAGCACTGGTCCGATTTATATTTCCGTACAACCCCAAACAGGCATCGACATCAGATTATAAGGAATCCCCTATGGATATCAGCACCATACCAGCCCCTGGTGGCACAACAGTAGCATCTAATAGTCCGTTAGCGGCACAACCCAGCGTCATTAGTTCCGACTTTGAGACATTTCTGAAAATGCTTACGGCGCAAATGCAAAACCAGGATCCGCTAAATCCTATTGAATCAACTGATTTTGCCACCCAACTGGCCACGTTTTCTGGCGTTGAACAGCAGGTCAGAACAAACGATTTACTGTCAGCTCTTGCCCAACAAATGGGAACCGGTGGGTTGTCACAATTGGCCGGTTGGGTGGGGATGGACGCCCGGGTCGCGGCCCCGGCGTATTTTGATGGTCAGCCAATTACCATCTATCCCGATATCGCAGCGACGGCAGATACGGCGACACTGGTTGTCCAAAATGAAAGCGGCCAGGAAGTGTTGCGTCAACAAATTGCCACCAACGGAGCACCGATCAATTGGGCGGGCACGACCAGCAATGGCCAGCCTTTACCAGGCGGAAAATACAATTTTAATGTGGAAAGCTATGCCAATGGTAACCTGATCGCCAGCCACACTGCGCAATCATATGCTAGGGTCAGTGAGGTTAAGTTTGCTGCTGGTGAGATGATCGTGGTTCTTGCCGGCGCAATAGAAGTGTCGGCGGAAGACGTCACGGCTTTGCGTGAACCGGGCGCTTAAAACAACGCAACCAACCAAAGCCCTGCCAATGCCAATGCGGCGCCAAGCCCTACGTAGCCCGCGGCGCGAAACGGGCGGTGCTTAGGGACGGGCAGGGGTACTTCCGCTTGGCGGATCAATGCCGCTTCGGCCAGCGCAGGCAGTTTCGGGCCAAATCGCGACAATACTTTCACCGTTCGCACCAAATCGCGAACCATCGCTTTAGGGCCAATGTTGTCTGTAATATACCGCTCAACCACTGGTTCAGCCACATTCCAGATGTTGATATCTGGGTCCAGTGACCGGGCCACGCCCTCAACCACCACCATGGTGCGTTGTAAAAGGATCAGTTCGGTTCGGGTTTGCATACCAAAGCGTTCGGTCACTTCAAACAAATAGCTAAACAGTTTGGCCATCGACACTTGGCTGGCATTCATGCCGAAAATTGGCTCCCCCATAGCCCGCAGCGCCCGGGCAAATTCCTCAACATCTTGATCTGCAGGCACATAGCCAGCTTCAAAATGCACTTCGGCAACGCGGCGGAAGTCGCGCTGGGTAAATCCGTACAGAATTTCGGCGTAAGCACGGCGGGTATAATCGTCAATGTGCCCCATAATACCGAAATCCAGCGCTATGATATCGCCATTCGCGGCCACCTTAATATTACCCTGGTGCATATCCGCGTGGAAAAACCCGTCGCGCAAGGCGTGGCTAAGAAATAATTGCATTATTCGCCCACCCAGCACCGTCCTGTCGTGCCCGGCTGCATCAAGCGCATCAAGTTCATGAATTGCAATACCTTCAGCCCAGCCCAGCGTCATTACCCGCTTGCCTGACAAGTTCCATTCCACCGGAGGAACTTTAAATCCGATATCCCCCGCCGTATTGGCGGAAAACTCAGCAGCTGAAGCGCTTTCAAGCCGCAGGTCCAGCTCACCCAGAACCACGCCTTCGAAATGTGCAATCACATCTTTGGCCCGTAAACGCCGGGCTGCCGGGGAAAGAAATTCGATCACCGAAGCAGCGAAGTAAAACGCGTTGATATCGCGTAAAAAGGCCTGCTCAATACCGGGGCGCAGTACTTTTACCGCCACTTCAACGCCGGTTTCCGTCAGCCGGGCCTTATGGACCTGCGCAATAGAAGCCGCCGCCACTGGTTCGCTGAATTCCGAAAACATTTCATTAACCGGGCGACCCAATTCTTCTTCAACCGTGGCCCTAGCGATCTCTATGGAAAACGGCGGCAGTTGATCCTGCAATATCTGCAACTGCGCCGCCAACTCTTGGCCAACAACATCCGGCCGCGTCGACATTATTTGCCCAAATTTGATATAAGCAGGCCCCAGCGCCGTTAGTGCTCGGGTGATCGGCGGCAACGTTGGGTCACCTTTGTATCCAAGCCACTGAAACGGCCAAACCAGCACGCGTAGACCTATGCGCAATACCTTAGGCGCATCCACCGCATCCAGCGCAACTTTCATCGCACCCGTGCGTTCCATGGTGGCCCCTGTGCGGATCAGTCGCCAAATGTTATGCGGGCCGCGCATCTAAATCTTCCACCCAGAATGCAGCGCCGCCACGCCCATAGTCATATTGCGGTATTTTATCTGCTCAAATCCAGCGTCCCGGATCATTTCAGCGAAACGGTCCTGATCCGGAAACTTGCGGATTGATTCCACTAGGTACTGGTAACTGTCACGGTCTCCCGCAATCAGTTTACCCAATTGCGGGATCATGTTGAAGGAATACAAATCATAGGCTTTTTGCATCGCTGGGTTAGGGAGCTGGCTGAATTCCAACACCATCAAACGACCGCCCGGGCGCAGTACCCGGTAGGCTTCTGACAGCGCGTCACCAATACGGGTCACATTCCGTATGCCAAAAGAAATCGTATAAACATCAAAACTGGCACCTTCAAACGGCAAGGCCATGGCGTCGCCAACGACCCAGTCAAGGCGATCAGCCATGCTGTCAGCCTCGGCCCTTTTACGCCCCTCTACCAGCATGCTTTCAGTCATATCCAGCACAACAGCTTGCGCCACCGGCGCGCGGTGCAAAAACCGAAATGCCACATCACCGGTGCCTCCGGCCACATCCAATAGCCGCTGCCCCGAACGCGGTGCCAGCCAATCCATCATGGCGGCTTTCCAGATCCGGTGGATTCCACCTGACATGACATCATTCATCACGTCATATTTGCTGGCCACGTTGGTGAAAACCCCATGCACCATGCCGGCCTTGTCGGCCTCTGCCACATCTTGAAAGCCGAAATGCGTGGTTTTATTTGGTCCGTTGTCCATAACGCCTTGCCGTTCAAAGAAAACTAACCCTTCTTATAGGTCACTGCGGGGCTGATACAATGCGCGCTGATGGGTTTGGGGGGAAATGATGCCAGAATTACCAGAGGTCGAAACCGTCCGCCGGGGCCTCCAACCAGCGATGGAAGGGCAGGTAATCACAGGGGTCGACATCCGCCGCCCCGATCTACGCTGGCCGTTTCCACCGGATATGGCAGCCCGCCTGGCAGGAATGCGGGTAAAAACCTTACGGCGTCGGTCAAAATACATAATGGTAGATCTTGATTCAGGCGAAACCCTGATCATTCATCTGGGCATGTCGGGCTACATGCAGGTGTCGTCCGGTCCCCACGACGTGTTGCTGAAACATGATCACGTGGTTCTGGATATGCAAAACGGCAGCCGTATCACCTTTAATGACGCTCGGCGTTTTGGCTCTATGGATCTGATCGCCACGGATCAGGTCGAAACCCACCGCCTGTTGGCCAGTCTTGGCCCGGAACCCTTGGGCAATAGTTTTGATGAAGCCTACCTTGCTGGGCAGTTAAAAGCCCGCAATACCCCGATCAAATCCGCCCTGCTGGACCAAAAAATCGTGGCCGGTCTGGGCAATATATATGTTTGTGAGGTGCTGCACCGCACCGGTATTTCCCCCAAGGCTAAATCAGGCAAACTTAGCCGGCCGCGCATTAATTCTCTGGTCCCGGCCATTCGAAACGTGCTGAACGACGCTATTGATGCTGGCGGCTCTTCCCTTAAGGACCACCGACAAACCGACGGAGAATTGGGCTATTTTCAGCATCGTTTTCAAGTTTACGACCGTGAAAAGCAACCTTGCACCAAACCCGATTGTAAGGGCACCATCCAACGGATTGTGCAATCCGGGCGCTCTTCTTTCTATTGTGACAAGTGCCAAAACTGACTTGATCAGGCGGGCAGGGCTGCTAAACCTACCCCCTTAGTATTGTAAATCAGGGTTCCATCCATGGCCTATAAGACACTTATTGTTGAAATTGCTGATGACGTCTGCCTGATCCGGCTAAATCGCCCGGATGCACTAAATGCTCTGAATTCGGAATTGCTGGGTGAACTTGTTACAGCGCTACTAGATGCTGACAGTAGCGATAAAGTCCGCTGCATTGTTTTGACTGGGTCTGAAAAAGCCTTTGCGGCCGGGGCCGACATCAAAGAAATGTCTGAGAAATCGTCAGTTGAAGTATTTCAGCAAGATCTGTTCGCGGCTGAAGCCCGTGCCATCAACAACATCCGCAAACCCATTATTGCGGCTGTGGCGGGCTATGCGTTGGGCGGCGGTTGTGAACTGGCGATGATGTGTGATTTTATTATTGCGGCAGATACCGCAAAATTTGGCCAGCCGGAAATAAACCTTGGGGTTGTCGCTGGCATGGGTGGTACCCAGCGTCTGACGCACTACGTCGGCAAGTCCAAATCAATGGATATGCATCTTACAGGGCGGTTTATGGATGCCGCAGAGGCCGAAAGCTCTGGCTTGGTTAGTCGGGTGGTTCCGGCCAGTACGCTGATAGACGACGCCATGGCCACGGCCCAGAAAATTGCCGAAAAGTCTTCAATGTCCACTCTTATCGCTAAAGAAGCGGTGAACCGCGCCTATGAAACTACTTTGGCTGAAGGGCTGCTATATGAACGCCGGGTGTTCCATTCTTTGTTCGCGACCAAGGACCAAAAAGAAGGAATGTTGGCTTTTCTGGAAAAACGCGAACCGCAATTTCGCGACAGGTAGAATTTCGCTGCAAAATCAGAGACAATTTTGCCCACAAAAATTGTACGACCTCCCGTGAAAAACTTGGCGTAACCCCGTTGACTCATCCCAGATGACAGCCTAGAAGCGCGACTTCGGATTTAACTTAGCCCAAATGGGAACGAACTCTATGGCAAATTCGCCTCAAGCAAAAAAACGCGCGCGCCAAAACGACCGCCGCGCTGCCGTAAACAAATCGCGCCGTACACGCATTCGCTCTTTCCTTCGTAAAGTCGAAGAAGCGATTGAATCCGGCAAAAAAGATGATGCAACAGCCGCTCTGCGTGCTGTTCAACCGGAATTGATGCGCGGCGTCACCAAGGGCTTGTTTCACAAAAAGACAATCTCGCGCAAAATGTCGCGCCTGTCTTCGCGGGTCAAAGCCATCGGTTGACCCAGCGAAAACTTACCGGTTTTCAATTCAAGCGCGCCCTTGTGGCGCGCTTTTTCATTTCTGTCAGAGATATTTTTGCAACGATAAAACTGGGATTCAAAGACCTTAGGGGATTCGATTTAACAAAGGTCTGAGTCAAGCAAGAAGATCAGTTGCGTGCTACGCAAACAGCTTGCTAGCTTAGCCTAGCGATTCACATCGTCTTGGGGGACAATTGATTGAGCACGGGGTCACATCCGAGCGTTGGGGAAGTACTGCCAACCGACGCATGGAACATTCTGGAAACGGAAAAAGACGCCCGGCTAATTGATGTCAGGACGCAGGCAGAATGGAGTTTTGTCGGCATCCCTGATCTTTCGGACCTGGGCCAAACGTTGCTTTGCATCGAATGGGCCAGCTTTCCTGAAATGTCCAAAAACCCGCGCTTCGCGGATGCGGTTACAAAAGCCCTGGGGGGTGAAACCCCCGGCAAGCTGATGTTTCTTTGCCGCTCTGGGGTGCGCTCACTGCATGCAGCAAGCGCGGTTGCTGACTGGTATGACCGAAGGGACCAGGAAGTTGACTGCTTGAATGTTGCAGGGGGGTTTGAGGGTGATCTGGATGCTCATGGGCGACGGGGCATCCGGAATGGATGGAAACAACAGGGGCTGGCTTGGCGCCAGTCTTAGAAAAGAAACGGGTAGGGGCAAGATGACTAAAGACACCTGGGGACAAGTGCAGGACGCATTGCTAAATTCAGTTGGTAAAAACAACTATAAGAATTGGATCGAACCACTTGAATTTGCGAATCTTAAAAATGGCGTGGCCACATTCTACGTACCGACAAGTTTTATGGGTAACTGGGTAACACGCAATTTTGGCGAACAGATTTTACAGGAACTGTCCCGCAGCGGGGCCAAGGTCAGCCGCGTGGAATTTGACGTGCCCCATGCCCAAAAGCCGAAAATTTCAAAACAGAAAACCAAATCCCAAGCACCCGCAACAATTGGAAAACGGGATGACGACCTGCCTGGGGCCCCCCTTGATCAACGGTTCACGTTTGACAGTTTTGTTGTCGGCAAGCCAAATCAGTTGGCCCATGCGGCTGCCAAGCGTGTGGCTGAGGGCAACAATGTCGCCTTTAATCCCCTGTTTCTTTACGGCGGTGTTGGCTTGGGTAAAACCCACCTGATGCACGCTATTGCTTGGGAATTGCGAAACAAGCACCCTGAATTACGTGTGGTTTACCTGTCGGCGGAACAGTTTATGTACCGTTTCGTACAGGCCATCCGTGAAAACCAGATGATGGACTTCAAACAGATGTTTCGATCGGTAGATGTGCTGATGGTGGACGATGTGCAGTTCATTGCCGGCAAAGACAGTACGCAAGAAGAATTCTTTCATACGTTCAACGCTCTGGTAGACCAGAACAAGCAGATCATTATTTCCGCGGATCGCTCGCCTGTGGATATCAAAAATCTGGAAGAACGTATTAAATCACGTCTGCAATGCGGGCTGGTAGTGGATTTGCACCCAACCGACTACGAACTGCGCCTTGGCATTCTACAGCGCAAAATTGATTTTTATCGCCAGCAGTACCAGGGGCTGGTCATTGACGACGGAGTGCTTGAATTCCTGGCGCAGCGAATTTCTACAAATGTTCGGGTCTTGGAAGGGGCCTTGATGCGGCTTTTTGCATTCGCCTCCCTTGTCGGGCGCGAAATCACCCTTGAACTGGCCCAGGATTGCCTGGCTGATATACTGCGCGCTTCTAACCGCAAAGTTACGGTTGAAGAAATTCAGCGCCGGGTTTCCGAGCATTACAATATTCGTCTTTCAGACATTGTCGGCCCGCGCCGGGTGCGTGTTATCGCACGGCCGCGTCAGGTGGCGATGTATCTGGCCAAGCAGTTGACCACGCGGTCTTTACCTGAAATCGGCCGTCGTTTTGGCGGACGTGACCATACAACGATTATACACGGTGTTCGGCGGATAGAAGAGCTAAAGGGCCACGACAACCAAATTGCCGAAGACCTAGAGCTTTTGCGCCGTTCTTTAGAGGCTTAGGCCTCAATTTCCCTGCAGACCAAAGGTCGATGTAAATATCCCATTTTGTTGGCGTTAAGTGGCGCAACCCTTTGCGTTTACTTGGCATTTGAAATAACCCTTGAGCCAGGCGGTGAATAGGCTACATTCGCCGCCCCGGTACATGGAAGGGTTGGACATGAAAATCAGTATTGAACGTGGCTCATTGCTAAAGGCTTTGTCCCAAGCCCAGTCAGTTGTAGAGCGCCGAAATACCATCCCGATATTAGCCAATGTTCTGATCGAGGCTGAAGGCAGTGAAGCATCCTTTCGTGCCACAGATCTGGATATCGAAGTGGTCGATAAGATTTCGGCTGTGGTTGAACGTGAAGGCGCCACCACTGTTTCAGCGGTAATGCTGCACGAAATCGTTCGCAAACTTCCAGATGGTGCCCTTGTAGCATTAACCGATGATGGCGCTTCCGGGCGTCTGACAGTAGAAGCCGGGCGTTCCAACTTTTCCCTGGCAACATTGCCAAAGGAAGATTTTCCGGTGATGGCCAGCGCTGAATATGATACTAACTTTTCAGTTCCGGCGCCGGTGCTGCGCCGCCTGTTTGATAAATCAAAATTCGCCATATCCACCGAGGAAACCAGATACTATCTGAACGGCGTCTATATGCATGTAGCTAAAGGCGACAATGGCCAGGCGCTGCGCTGTGTGGCCACAGATGGCCACCGGCTTGCACGTATTGATGCGCCGGTTCCAGATGGTGCAGAGGGTATGGCAGGTGTCATCGTGCCGCGAAAAACTGTCGCAGAGCTGCGTAAACTGCTGGATGATGATGACTTGGCAATAGCCGTGTCCGTGTCCGAAACCAAAGTACGTTTTGCAACACCGCAAATTACCCTGACATCCAAAGTCATCGACGGCACTTTCCCCGATTACACCCGCGTCATTCCACAGGGAAACACCCGCAAAATGGAAGTTGACGCAGCTGAATTTGCCAAGGCAGTGGACCGCGTAGCCACTGTATCCTCGGAACGTTCTCGCGCCGTGAAATTAGCAATTGACGAAGACCGCCTGATCCTGTCGGTAAATGCTCCGGATAGCGGCGCCGCTGAAGAAGAATTAAGTGTCGCCTACAGTGATGAGGCGCTGGAAATTGGCTTTAACGCCAAATATTTGTTGGAAATTGCCAGTCAGGTAGACCGGGAAAATGCGGTATTCATGTTCAATTCTTCCGGGGACCCCACATTGATGCGTGAAGGCGATGATGACAGCGCGGTTTACGTTGTCATGCCCATGCGGGTTTAGCGCGATTGGCAAAGACCTGATGCCTCCGGCGGAGATATTTAGGAAAAGAAGAAGGGCCGGAGTATGGGCGGGCTTGCGGTCACTGAACTGACGATATCGCATTTTCGTTCCCATCAACTGGCACGGCTTGAATTTCAGCCGGGTCCGGTGGCCATCCATGGCCCCAACGGGGCCGGTAAAACCAATCTGTTAGAAGCGGTTTCCCTGTTGTCACCGGGGCGCGGTTTGCGCCGGGCCCGACAGGATGACATGGCGCGCCGACCGCAATCACTGGGCTGGAAGATCAAGGCCGGCCTGACCAGCCTGCATCAGACCCATACCGTTGAAACATGGGCCGAACCCAATAACCCGCGCCAGACCCGCATTGACGATAAGGCGGCGACACAGGTGGCGCTGGGCCGCATCGCCCGCATTCTCTGGCTGGTGCCGAGCATGGACCGGCTGTGGATCGAAGGGGCCGATGGGCGCCGCCGGTTTGTAGACCGGATGACGCTTAGTTTTGAACCGACCCACGCCGAGGCGGTGCTGACATATGAAAAAGCCATGCGCGAACGCAACCGGTTGCTAAAGGATCAGGTGCGCGATGCGTCGTGGTACACAGCGCTTGAGGATCAGATGGCCACGTCCGGGGCGGCGATACTGGCCAACCGCGCACAGGCGATTGCCCGTGTTGCGGATGCCCAGAAAGACGCCAAAACCGCGTTTCCCACCGCCGACCTGACGCTGCATGGCCCCGAGGGTGTGCCATTGCCAGACGGGCGCGACGCGCTGGCCGAAGCGTTCGAGACGGGCCGCCAGCAGGACCTTTACGCCGGGCGCACCCTGACCGGGCCGCACCGGGCCGATCTGGGCGCGATCTTCGCCGATAAAGGCGTTCCCGCGCGGGATTGTTCCACAGGTGAGCAAAAGGCGTTGCTGATATCTTTGATTCTGGCCAATGCAAGGGCGCTGGCAGATGATTTCGGTGCTCCGCCGATATTGCTTTTGGATGAGGTCGCCGCCCATCTGGACGCCACCCGGCGCGCCGCTCTTTATGATGAAATCTGCGCCATCGGGGCGCAGGCATTCATGACCGGCACTGGGGCGGAACTGTTCGAAGACCTGGGTGAGCGCGCGCAGTACCTGCTTGTTACCGAGGACGACAACACGTCAGTCGTGCAACCGGCCTAGCGCCCCAGCATTGCCATGGCTTCCTCAAGCAGGGTATCGCGGCCCATTGTGAAACCTTCGCTGTCAAACTCCCGTTCCTGATCCGGCGGCAGGCCGGGCCCCTCATAAACCGTGCCATCCGGGGTGCGGTAAATCTGATGCGAAAATCCAATTTCCCAGCCATTTGGCAGGTTGCGCGTCAGGATGTCAGAATGCGCCCCGGCGGTTGCCTGTCCCACCACTGTGACCTGCGGAAATTCCCGCATGGCCATGGTGAAAATTTCCGCCGCGCTGGCTGAATATCCGCTGGTTAGCAGGATCGCCGGCTGCCCCAGAAACACCGTTCCGTTTGGTTGTGTAAGCGCCTTAAACGGCTCAGTGAACCCAGCAAGCGTTTGGGTCACTTTGGTAAATGCCTGCACGGGTTGATCGGTGAACCCCCCGGCATAGGCCAGCGAAATACTGTCGTCACCGCCACCATTAAACCGAATATCAACAATTATACCCTTCGCGTCTGCCAGCGCCCCGGCCGCTGTCTCAATAGCGCCACGTGCACTGGCCGCCCCGGTACTGCCAAACCCAACATCCGCCCCCATATGGGCCAGCCGGATATAGCCGATACCACCTTCAAGCCAGCCATAGGATAACCCGGTTGCATTAACCCCGATCACTGTGTCGCTTAGATACCCCATGGCCACGGCGCGCGCGTCGTCCAGCTGATCACCCCAGGGCACCCCGGTTTCCGGCGAATGGCCGCGACGGTTTTCGTGATCGGCAAAAAACACATGCCCATCCTCTAATCCGTGCACCGATCCGCGAAAGATCTCAAACAACTCATCTTGGGTTGTCGCCGCGCTAACTTGCGGCCTGAATTCCGCGTAGCGCGCATCCCAGTCAACGTCATACAGATCAAAGAACGGATAATGGTCGGCAAAAGCATTCCAGAAAACTTCAAAATTCCATTCCGGGTCATCCGGGGCACGCTCGGCACTATCGGTGCAGACAGCAGGCATTGCTTCAGGGACGGATCCACGCAGAGCCCAGGCAAGTTCCGGAAATAATAAATTGTGCTTGTGCTTATGAAAAGCAGGTGTGACGCTATAACCTCCGGGCCAGAAATTCAACAGTCCCGACCACTCCGTCAGCCATGTTTCGATCGATTTCGACAATTTCCGAAACCCTGCCCTTTGATCTAAACCGGATCCGCCCCTCCTGTTTCGAGGATTATACTTACAAGGTTCGGATGACGCCAATGGCCGACTGTAGACAGTGTCATCGAATCTTGGTCGCGAAATACGCGTCGGTGATTGCGCGTTTCGTGATGTATCGCGTCCATTGTGCTTTACCATTACGTAATGCAACCAACGGTGTCCGTCGAACAAACATACGAACCGAACGAACGAACGAACGAACGAACATAACTAAATGCGAACGAAATGGCGAACGGAACCAAAACGAAAATAATAACTCGAATGAAGAGAAACGAAACGGATCTCGGACTGAGAATAGGCCCGGAACTTCTGATGCCCGGCATGGATCCGCCTTAAATATGCGACGAATAAATGTATCTCCTGTTGCCATCAGTTATTGAACTTAATTAAAGCGACACGTTGAGGAGCGCATAACGTTACTTCATATGAGTATATAATATTTCCCCAATCAAACTCCGATATAGAACACCGACGTTTTATGACGAATTACACAAGTATTTCTAAGGAATACAAACCAGAGCACGTGTATCTAGACAGAGTCACTCGGCCAATCTAGACAGGCACTTATTTATCGACCGAAAGTGGCACCGCCAAGTGGCTGGTTCCGATAGCTGCACATCCACACAGGCAATGGCATCAGATTTACATTTTGTGTCGAGAAATATCACATTGGCTGCAATGCTGTGTCTTAATTGCGATTCTAAAAAGATGGCAGTTGCATGCGTTTAGATAGGAGGATGAGTGCGCAGGAACCGCAGTTGCGATCGGCCAAAAAAACATAAAGTAATTCCGCGTGACGCTGCTCGGTAGATATACATGCTGTGGCTCAACCTCATTTACCCCTGGCGCATAACTATCATTCCTCCTGGCGTCTACAATCTGAACCGAACGAAACGAAACGAACGTATCACTTACTTTTGCTCCCAGCGACCGTGCGCATAGTTTGAATGCGCGTGTTGTAACCGCGCAAGTAGTTTTCGTCAATCTGTTTCCGTTTCTTGCGTTTCTTCTCGGCGATCTTGTAGAACGTTTCTGCAGAAGAGCAACATGGACGTAAAATTAAATCGTCACATAAAGCGGCCGCCGACTCCCGCTGAGGATGTTGAAATTATACGGAATATGTGCTATTCTACATACGCATCACAAAACCTTCAAATGTGCATGGTCTGTTCCTGACTTAACAATTGTAAATACGATGTCTAAAAAACCTTTGCACGAACCGAACACTCGAATTGTTTGGAGAACGGGGATTACCGGTCCATCCCAGCACAAGGTTCCATCACATTTATCATAGCGAAATTTCACACATGATGTTAGGTCCCATCCCACCACTCCGGCGAGACCCCACAGGCACTGTCCAGTCAGACCTCAAGCCGCGGAGGTCCTTTTCCGACTTTGCCATCTTTCAGATGAGACACTGTAATCCGTCGGTCCTTTCTACGTGATGTCTATGCCAGTTGAAGTAAGATATACAACACTGCAATAAATGTGTAATCAATCGTGGACGCCATATTATAGAGAATGATAAGCTACTCCTGTTTTAGCCCTAGAGTTTTTGAAGTAAATATCCAAGATCTAGGACACGATTTAAGATGCACTATAGGCCTTTATCGCGAAAATGCCATTGCAATCGAGAGTGAGGCTAGCGACAAACGGTGGTAACGTGTGTTTTTTCAGCGGCGACGTGTACGTCACAATGCAACTTACGCTCCTGCAGGCGTTTACATTTTGACGTACATGTCACCGCTGAAAACAAATACACATTACCACCGCTTGGGTACCTAGACTCGTTCTGGATCATGCGCTCGTAGCGATACAGACGTTGCGATAAATGCCTATACACTGGTTCCTCGGAATGGAGATTAGCGGCCGCTGGAGGCTTGTGATCGGTTTCAATGCAAATCACCACACCGTTTTCGACACCGGGGCGGTATCCCGAAGAGATTTCTTTTAGATTGTGTATAGCGCGGCCGTCGGGCTTATTCGTTGGATCTCCATTTTCCATCTCTCAACGATATATTTGCCAACTGACTGAAGAAAGCTCGCCAAGGAATACCTCGACAGTCATCGGAGTACGATACAGAACCATGACGAAATAACAGCAGACATTACGGGGTACATCCACAGAGACGGCTCTCGACAATAATGAGCAGGCGGCACACTGCATGTGGATATAATGGGAGATGGCGATGTTGACGAAAGCCAAATGGAAGTGTTGTGAAGCCTTTCAGGCCATTGTCGTTGAACATATGGGCGAAAGGCTTGCTGCGCCGACCACGAGAGTAATGGACATTCACTTTGATATCACCTCAAGGCAGGCTGAAACCTGAAGGTCGTCTTCATTGAGCACAGCATGTCAGAATTGAGTAGTCGGTTCAAAGACAGACATACGCACCGGTACGCGCGTTCCATTATATCCCGTGAGAAGTGGTAAAGAACGTCCGAGGCTGTTGCTGTGGATAATAAGGGCTGAATGTTAACCACGACTGGGGAGCTCCTAGTGTCGCATGAGAAAAGGCGCTACAATAAAAGCGACAAAACAGGGAACCGTGGATCTCGTCGATTTGACCTGAACCTATATTCGAGCCCAATTGAGCATCCAACAAAACACAATCATGTAAGGCGATCGTTCAAAAAAAATCATTCCCAATAACTGATAATGATAACTACTCGGCCCGGAAAATATTTACGGAATATGACACGTAGTCTCACATATGTCCGAGGCCGGTGGTGTCGTCATGGGACCATCAGGCATCATTAAAGCCAAACTTTATTGAATTTCCAGCGATACACACCAATTACAGTTGATCAAACTGCAGCATTTGAAACTAGAAAGATTTAAATCGATCTAGTGAGTTCCTGGTAATTAATTAGACAAGTTACATTTTAGGCTAAATTCTCTATGTAAGCGGAGGCTGACATGGTCCCCAAACAGAGTGGATTCAACCAATCGGACACGACTTCCGTCTAATGCGCACGCACATCGTGACGTTTTCCAGGCTCGTCTGCCATGGGAAGAGATGGTGAAGTTAAACAAAAGCAGCATTTTTATCATCACGGAGACACAATTTGCCATCCAAAGTCAGGTTATGTAACAGCCACACTGCACGGATCGTCTACATGTCGACGCAACAATAATGCAATATTTTCAGACAGAGCAATTTTCATGTTTCCTACCGGCGCCGTATCCCAGCCACGTTAATCTGGCCGCGGCAAACATTGCCGGTGGGTGGCAAAGTAGCGAGATGGCAGCGCTGTTGAATTCCTTATCTTTCGCGTTTGCAAATTCTTTTCTGCCTAAGTACCGTGTCAAATATTATGATTATATTGTAAAGTGGTGCAGTGGGGTATAATGTAATTGGTGTGTATAGATGAATATTGACTAAATTTTAGCTTTAAGCGAAGACCCATATGCGACTGGCTCCAGGTCTATTCGTGCACCGGAGCGTCGGGTGAGGTTGTCGATTGGTATATTTTACTGCATAAGAAAGGAACCCTCAGTCGCGTGGTCGGGGTTAGGTAGTCGGTGCTTTCTAGTTGCACATACCAAACCGCGTATCTGTCTAACGTGCGTGAATACTGTCGTCTTACCCCTAATTGTGCCACGGCACTAACTACTGCTAGTCTAATCAGATAGTTTCGCCTGATGTTTTCTAAGTGATTACAAATTAAGTATCTGCTAAGCCGTAAAATACACGGGGCGAAACAATTGCCGCCGCGCGCTTATGCATACACGCGGCTGCTACACAATTAAACTCCATCCGGTTTGGTGTCCCGAGCGCTTGCGTCCCGAGCAGGCATCTTGCACAATTCAATTACGGAACTTCGCGTAGGTATAATAGCAAACATATCACGATAACATACACAATAATAAGTACCATTATTGTTATTCAACAATGCTAACATATTAAGACACATATAATGGTCACTTCGCCCGTTATACGTTTAAATTAACCAACACATCTACAAAAACTGTCCCCACTAATGGTGAGTAATTTCTCACTGAAGTAGCAATACCGTATAAATTAGTTTATATTTCTAATGATGATAGTACAGCCTAGCGGAGCAAATTTGCTCAGGTTCAGCCACTGGACAAAATAAATATATACATTTTTATATAAAGGAAGTGCCAACTATTTCAGTTATTCTGCAAGCAATGCATAAAACGACAGCGAATATAACAATGGTCACATCAACTGTTTAGAACAGTTTCCGGATTGCTCGGTAGTTGACCAAGCTGGCGCCGAATTACTGCCGTGACAACTTCTAACATGACGTCGTCATACTATACCTTGTGCCAGCTCGCGGCGACGGTGGAAGGCTATGTCGCGGTAGTGGATGTGTTTTTGTCGTTCCTCCTCTAGTTCACGGCGACGCTGCGCCTCCATCTCGTACAGATCCTGCTGGAACGTCTTGTGTGCATCCCACGACTCACGCAGCTGCCGACGGAAAGCGATGTGGTTAAGCGGGGTGTACACAAGGCAGCTTCAAATTGCATGCGAGGAGACTTCACAGCCTATAATGGGCATAGGTTTACACGAGGAAGTTTTGCGTGCTGTGACAAATCAGGGTGCCGACAGAGTACAACAGTGTTGAAAGTAACCTCTGTTTGCGTAAAGGAAGCCATTTTTGTCTCAAAATTTTAGAATTAATTTAAAGTCTGGTGCTTTTAGCTGGAAAAATCGGATGCGAACTGTTTGTCGTGCTTAAACAATGAGCTCAACTATGTACAATAGCTAAACAATCTGAGTTTTGTCGAGTCTCTCTTGCAGGTATTCCCGTTACATAGTCTCTCAACACAACGGCATTCCGACAAGGTCCCCTCTCACCTCTTTCGCCTTGAGGTCGGCTAATTCCTTCTGTTTGGATTTCTTCCGTTCCAGACGCATCTGGTCGTCTTCGATCCATCTCTTGATATTCTGCATTTGTCGCTTGCGCTCCTGCAAAACACCAGCAACAGTCATAGAGATGCATATACCGGCCCGATAACCAGCACGAACTGTTGATGGGTCAACCAGCTTCTACAGTTGCAAGTATAATACACGTGTGAGCAGACACCCGCATGTACTGAAGCACGCATACACTCATACACATATGCACGCATTACACACGCATGAGCGCATACATACACGCACACACAGATCAATTGCCAAATACGTAGGAAGCAGGTATTACACGTGTCGTTAGACATATATAATTTTAGGACACGCAGTCATCCTATTAAATACGTTTGACTTGTGAGCCAGGCAGTTCGATAGCAACGAGCACAATCGCCGTTTCTAGGTACATTTAATATGGTATACTATTCTTATATGACATTTCCAGTTGTCAACAGGGGTGTATATGCACATTGTCCAAGCATCAGTGTGGTTTGATTATTAATTGTCCAATTTGGCAAAACCACATCCCTGTTATTTATTTTCCAGACACCAAGTTCGTCTACAAGTTGAGTTTGCCGGCATGCGACCTTCGTCTACCCGCCATAAAATCGGAATCTATCCGCCATCCGACCTGCCATAAATGTGTCTACCCACCATGCGACCTACTTCTACCCGCCATAAAATCGGAATCTATCAGCCATGCTATCTGCGTCTACCCGCCATTTAACAATTCCCCTAACTCGCCTCTAGTTGGTTGCGCCTGATTACTTGTCTTCGCTTCTCTTCTATAAGCCTATTCATCGCCTCCTTCTCAAGTGCTTCGTCCATTTCTCGTTCCTGCACCCTGTTCATTCGACGTTCCTCATCCTTCGTCTTTTGTACAATTCTGCATTCAACGAGCATAGCACTTTCACAAGATGTGTATCATGGCTGCGTGCGTGTGCGGGTACGAATGCATGCAGATTATGTTTCTCGGAGTATATTGTTATGTTCATCTGCACAGATTTCAACATTGACAGAACGTACATAAATTCACCAGCTTCATTTAAGTACGTCATTAGTTTCTTACAATAATTTATTTGCGATTCATTGATTTATCAATTACTGGAATTGGGCATTGCTGTTTCACCGGACAACACCTGCCAGATATTATTCACGAGAATATCTGATGAGAGAACCACCGCGACTGCTATTTTCGTGGCATTTAATTGTGACGGCCTCTCCGTTGTGCACGAACGCTACCGTACATGATAATTGACTATGTTCGTGGCATTGATTTGTGACGGCCTCTCCATTTATTTCACGAATAATTTAGCAGTTCGATTTATAGCAGACGAAAGCTTAATCTGTCAACAGAGAATAACATAGATAAATTACTATAGGTACGTCATAACGTCTATGGTCTACGGCGTTTCTCTCACACCGGCGAATGTGGCACCATCTACCGTTAATCACGGTCAAACGTTGCATCAGCCGCGCGAAAGTCGGTGATGTCTTGCCATGTTCAGTACTGTGCAGCATGTAACTGCCACAATAGTCGATCTAAACATACCGACCTTGTCGCATCGTAGGAGGGAAGTTCGATTGAGGAATAAGCTTAAACATGCTAATATGCTTAATGCTCACTTGAGAAAAAGGACTGATTTGCAAATCAGTCCTTTTTCTCAGGTACTGCGTACGGGTTGGTAATGGCACAGTTGGTGGGATCCATTACTAAAATAAGGAAAAAGTGGAGCAAAGATATGAAGTTGTATTGTCTGTCACTACAAAAGTCCGAGCGCACATCGTTTTCTCAGAAACACCTTTTCTATACCCTCTGTCAGGACACTGCAACATTTTTTTTTTATAAATTTCAAATTGATTGTGGGTTTGCTGCAGATCTGCTTTCAGTATTGAAGAAAAGAGTTTGCACAATGTCAGAAAAGGACATAATAGTGTGTAATGTGTGTGTGTATTGATGAGTCATGAAATGAGCTTAAAATGTGGCGTACATTACAATGTGTCTAAGGACAGGATTTATGGATTCGTGAATATGGATTGTGGTGGTAGCCAGGAAATCAGCAAACAAGCACTTGTCTTTATGGCGACAGGTTTGGTTTAAAATTGGAAACAACCTATTGGGTTTTTCTTGGTAAAAACAACTGCGTCAGCCAACGTGTTGTAAACCCTCCATTGTGAGTACTTAACTCGCCTGTTTAACATTGGCTTGTATGTAAAATATGTCCTTTTTAACCAGGGTATTGTAACCAAAAACTTGTGAAGCACTTACATGTGACTGTGGAAACGCCATTTGTTTGTCACGATGACAATAATGTGTTTGTTTTATTCGACGCCCCCCCCCCTCACTTACTAAAAAGTGTAAGGAATAATATAAAGAATCATGATTTTCTCGTGGACAATAAAGTAATATCGTGGAAATATATTGAAAAGGTGTATGAAATTCAGAGTGCCAAACCCATCATGTTACGTTTAGTACCAAAGTTGACCAAACAGCATATCGAATTGCCTGCATTCTCAAAAATTAAGGTAAAGAGAGCAGCGCAAGTATTTAGCAATACAGTGCAGGCTGCAATGATGACTTATATATGTTAAGGTCGTTTGCCACAAAAAGCGTATCATACGGCAGCTTTTGTGAGGAAAAAATGGACTAATTGTTTGACATATTTAACAGTACTGGCTTGCATGAAGTTAAACCTACAAGCGTGCATTACAAGACAATAGTCCCTCGTATGAGTACTTGTGCATGATGACAGATATCTTCAAGCGACTCCAGGGGTGTCACGCCTTGCCTAACAGGTTGGCAGTTGTCCATTAGCTCAGTGATCTATGGAATGATGTAATGTCAGTTTGTGATGTAAAATATTTATGCACAAGAAAATTAAACCAAGACCCTCTTTAAAACTGTTTCAGTTTTATTGTAAGAGCAAAAGGTGGATTTTCTGCCAACCCTGACCCAAAACAGTTTGCAGATGCATACAAACAAGTGTAGATAAAAAGTTTCATATCGCAGTCCGAATTGTCAAACTGTGAATCGGACACTAACTTACTTCTGCGTGAGGTGTTTGGCACACCCAGTAAACAATGTGCACCCAGTAAACAATGTGCAAATTGTTCTCTCCATTGACGGGCTCACTCAGCTGTATAAATGAGTACCTGGCTATAGACCAGCGGCGGGCAACCTCCGGCCCGCGGGCCAGATCCGGCCCACGAAGGCCTAGCGTCCGGCCCGCCACCCTGCTCGGCAATAACATTGCAATCCGGCCCGCGAAACCCCAGCCCATAAAAATGCCGATTTCATGAGTGACGTCATGTCTGTTATGGTGAAGGTCCCGCAGCTTGGATCACCGCCAGTTCAAGGCAGCATGCGCTTTCAGGCACTGGTTGACGAGGTCGACGTGCAGTACGGCGATTTGCTTTACTTTTGCGAAGTTCGCTGGCCGAGTCGAGTCGCTCGCCTAGACCTGCTGACGGACATCACTACGCACCTGAGCGCCCTCAACGTGAAGCTGCAGGGCAAAGACATTCTCGTAACCGACATGCTCGCACGCATCACTGCCTTCGATGTAACTAAACCGGGAATTGTGGAGGCGCAATTGGCTAAAGGTCAATTAGAGCACTTTCCTCGCCTTGCTGCTTGTGTACCTGATGACGTGGAGCCGGACACTTTCGTTAGTGTGTCGCCTCTCTGGGGGAGGAATTTGCCTCCCGTTTCGCAGAAGTCAGGCCGCTGGCTGCGGACTTCAAGCTCTGTACCGCCACCTTTGGATTTCCCGTGGACGACGCCCCTGCCCCATACAGATGGAGTTGGTGAAGCTACAGAGCAATGATGAACTGAAGGCGAAGTTCGACAACTCTTCTCCACTGTCCTTCTTCCGCGACATCGCCCGCCCTTCTAGGAATTTTCCTAAATACACTGTGCATGTTTAACGAATCGTAGCCATGCTTGGCGGCACCTATTGTTACGAACAGCTCTTCTCCAAAATGAAGTACATAACGTCTCTCCTTCCCTCCCTGCTCTTGGACCTCCATGTCAATGACATTCTTCTATTGTCGAGCTCATCCATCGAGCCGGACACTGACATACTTCTTCATTGCAAACAGCACCAGCCGTCTCACTGGTTTGCCTGCTTTGCAATAAAATTACAACCTCATTTTGGTGATTTCGTTTGTGACTCCGGCCCACGAGCTGCTCCGGAAAGTATCATCTGGCCCTCGTTCTGAAAAGGTTGCCCGCCCCTGCTATAGACAGTGGTGGAAATGTGAGTGATTTAGCCTTGGCGCGTAATTGCTGCCTGGCTAGAATGCTACCCGGAGAAGCCGAGTTGGTGTCGGAATGAACAGGTCTGCCAGGGGAGGCAAAACGTGTAAAGCGCTTTGAGCGGTCCGACGGACTGGATACTGCGCTATATAAAAACTACATTTTTTACCTTTTAAATGACACTGCTGTCATTGCCACCTATGATGCCTCGGGTATCACTGAACTTGCAGCCATTGACGTTAATTCGCTACCCCAACAAAATGCTTTGTTTTGTGTTGGAGGGTATATTTGCAAGAACTGTCTTGCGAAACACAGTTGCAAAGAGTGTACTTCGTCATTGACATGCTCGGACCTGAGTGATTTGTCTGACTCCTCTACTACGTTTTTGCAGCAAAAATCCTACAACAGCGTATCTTCTGGGAAATCCGGTGTCACCATCCCTAGTGCAGCGTTTGTGTTGTTCCTAAAAATGTGAAGACGTTTTTGTGTCCCATTCCATGGGCACAATGCATATGTCAAATGTATGTCAAATGCTGGTCAGTATCATTCTAGCAGGTGCTGATCTCACCTTTCTTGCTGCTGGAGAATGTCGAGACAACTTCATAGTTGCAGCAACGATGTTTCATGTGAAACTGCGATTGTTTTACGCTGCAAATTCTTCAGCACTTCGCTCACAGAACGTCCTCGTAACAAGCGAAATTGTAAAGCATTGATCTTGGAACACTTGTAAGCCCGTATTTCTGTTTACTCGGCTCGACTGGAGTAAATGAAAGTAAATATGTTGTGCAATAAACATGTTGTATAGGCCTACAATAGTATTTGTTGTATTAACTAGTACTGGAAGAGAGAGAGAGAGAGAGAGAGAGAGATTGAGAGAGAGAGAGAGAGAGAGAGAGAGAGAGAGAGAGAGAGAGAGAGAGAGAGAGTGAGAGAGAGAGAGAGAGAGAGAGAGACGGGGAAAGAAAACAATATATACGTGTAGGTTGTTCTGTATGATGCATGCTAAAATATTACACTAAAGGACGAGGAAAACTTGACATTATGTCCATACCTGTCGTAAACAGTTGCCGTTGACCGTGAAGGTTTCTCCGCTGAATCGCGGAAACTTGCGCATTTTAATTATGGTACTAACATTTCGCAGTTAGACCCTATTTTGCAACGTATTAGACGAAGGGACATATCTATATTGTGCAGAATTGCACTTTCAAAAATTTTGTGACGCGACGTTTGTTTATATTCAACCGTTTTCTGGAAACCTCCAGCATCTACAGGGCGCTGGGCATTATTAATATTGGCATTGACCGTGATTAACGCGAGATGGCGCCACCAGGCTGCGTGCTACCGATTTTCATACAGTAATGACGTATCTATAGTAATTTATCTATGAGAATGTTTGCATCGCTGGGTACCAAAGGGTATCCAGTAGTAAATCGACCGAATGTGGCAATGCGGTATTAACTCCCGAGCAAGTTAATTTAATGTGCATGACATATCGTTGAAGGTGTGTGGCATATTGAAACTATTATGATCTGATTGACCGGATCACAAATATACACAGTGTACTCAGTGTGGCCGACGCGCTGTAGCGAACACCGCACAAACTAGCTGCGAAGTACCTGGACAGCCGCTCGAGGCGCTGTTCTTCCATCCTCGCTCTGACGATTTTTGCCTGCTCTTTGTGCTTCCGGTTACTCTCGGCTGCTGCTAATGCCATCTTATTCGCCTCCGTTATTTCTGGGTTCCGTTCGGCTTCGTAAGCTCTCGCCATCTCGTCTGCTTTTTTCTAAGATAACAGAAACAGCCGCAACAAAAATAAGGAAAACCCATCTACGAGGTGACAATCTTACAAATAGGCTACACAACCCGACTCTTGCAATAGTAACGATTGTCAGGTGCTATGCAGTGCAATAATACAATTAAGTTAATGATATTACCTGTATCAGTTACAATAACAACTGAAGAAGAAAGTATCCACAGTAACGTCGCCACTTTCTTACGTTCCGCAACTGTTCTTTATCAAGGTTATCCACTCCTTGACGAGATGCGTCTGCTTCGGTATACGCGATATGTTGTAAAATAATACATTCTCCAACCCGAATAGCTTGGCCAATACCTATGCAATGGCATTAGTAGTAATGTTAGAGTGTTAAATTACCCCTAACCTTAGCCCAACCCTTATCCTAACCCATAATCCCAACCCGGTCAATCAGAGCACTGAACAATCTTCCCAAATCTCGTACGCCCAACCCCCGCTGACTGGACGTACCGCTAAGGCAACGTTGTAATAGCGCAGATATCGTCGGAACTCATTGTAGTCTTTCACGTTAACGACCACTCTGCCATCGTCCGTTAGCAGTCCTCGGTCGTTCAGGTTGTCGCGGACGTGGTGTTGACGCAAGTATGGCTGCAGCCCAATACAATGCGAGAATACACTTAGGCCTATAGGGTCCCATTTGAACTTTCGTAAATGTGAAAAATGTTGTATGCAACTCTGCCTTCAAGTGGAAATAAAGAATCGATATGAAGTTAATTGGATTCGACATCAGTTCCGCGCAGATGTGTGTATGTGTATGCATGGCCCATTTCAGATGCACATATTGGATTTTGCGTTTTTCTTCAGTTCTAATTATGTTTATGTTTCACGCTTGTTCCATCTGGAGTGTTGAAATGCTCATTTCTTGCTTTGAACGGATGACTCTAATGCGTGGAGTATTATTGTTTCAAAAGTACACAAGCATGCATCTTGTGTGACGAGATTCTATTTAGATGTGTATATGAAACCAGATCGCAGCCATGACCGAGCGTTGTGTAAACCTCTAAGCGAATCTAACGAGTTAAGAAATCCTGTCCCAAGCAATGTTTAAATGTAGGCTAGTCTTCGACACATCGTATACCAGGCCAACTGTACACTAACATGTCCATGGTGAACTGACATTTTCGGGCATCAATACGCCAAGACGAAAAATAAAAGTCTCGCAAAAAACTCGCTTGATGAAGAGCATATTAGCAGAATGCATATAATTGTATCCAGATTCGCACATCTAGTGCAGTGGAAAGAAAACATGACACGAGAGTGGTGCCAATAATAGGGAGGGAGAATGTGCGAGGAATCCGTTTGTTATGTGTCGACATGGAGCGAATGAAACAGCGTTGAAGACGTTCCACGCATGCGTGTGCAGTCCTAGATTCACGCGAAAAGGCGGCGGCGATAAGTTCGCCACCCGGACAATAAAATTATTGTAGGCGTTGGAGATAGTGGCAGATGTTTCATTGAGCATTAATGCATAATTGGTAATTTATAACCGTTCACTATGTTTTAGACTGCCGCACATGGAAACAAGTATGTTCAATGTAACATGCAAAGACAGATGAACAGATGAACCTGGGTGAGAGAGATACATAGATATAGATCGAGAGTGGGGGAGTTATGGAGATAAAGAGAGAGAGAGAGAGAGAGATACAGAGAGACAGAGGGACAGAGAGACAGAGAGAGAGAGACAGAGAGAGAGAGAGAGAGAGAGAGAGAGAGAGAGAGAGGACACAACTCATAGACATAAGACATAATCAGCAATGCGAGAAAAAAAATTAAGTGGTCCTCTGGGCAGGGCACATCAACCTCCTCCAAGACGACCGATGCACTTCACGTGTCACCGCTTGAAGACCATCCGGCAAAAAAGGCGACAACAGAGACCAAGCAAGCAGCGAAGGGACGATATGGACAAATACTGAAAGAGCACTACGACTGCCCGATGATGATGATGATGACGATGACGACGATGACGACGATGCCGACGATGACGACGATGACGACGATGACGACGATGACGACGATGACGACGATGACGACGATGACGACGATGACGACGATGACGACGATGACGACGATGACGACGATGACGACGATGACGACGATGACGACGATGACGACGATGACGACGACGACGACGACGACGATGATGGTGGTGTAGCATAACTTTCCGTGTAGCTAATTCTGGATATCGCATCAAATAGTCGCCAGATGGCGCGTACCTTCAGATGCCGATCAGTGAGCAGGTTATAGTCATTCCTCAGTTTGTAATAATTCCCCGCGAGGTCACTGAGGTCAAAGTCGACGATATCTTCCGGTCGTCTGTAGTACTGCATGATGGGAAAGGAAAGTCAATTCCCAGTTGTAAGCGACGCTATTGATTTATTAAGTAAGCACGTCGCTTTTAGTAATGTTATATTTAGACATTACATTATTAATATTTTTTTGCATAGTACGGGCGTTTGTTGAATTCGTTAAATTCGACATTTAACGAGGTAAGTCTGCGATGAGATAAGCAGTGATGGAGATCTGTACCGGAAGCATGTAGTCGGATATCACCGATGTGCATAGCAAAACATTTTAAGCAGTTGTAGGGTTGGGTTAGGCTTAGTGCTAGTTCCACAACAAGACACAATGACCCATTTATGACCTTGCAAGAGGATCGAGTTATCTTGGGTTAGTGAGAATTTACTACCCCCAGTAGCGAACACGAAACCTGACGTTGGAGTTTTATGTAATCATCTGAGAGATGGCGACGACATTCTAACATTTCATCCGGCATAGACACTATTTAGTAACTTACTGTCTCTCCGACGTAAGTCGTGTAGAGGGTGTTCTTGCCCTTCGGTCCCCTCAGGATGGGCACCCTCTCTTCGAGCGGAATCGTGAGCACGACGGGGAGGGATTCCGGCGGGATGCCGGGGATGTTTTTCGTGTAGTCAGGTTGCTTCGCCTCATCCACCGACGCGTCGGTGAGACTCGGGAGGCTTTCGTAGACATCTTCGCCGGGATCGCGCTGCGGTAGATCGCGTTGGAGGTAGATCTTCGACAGGTGTATCCGCTCCCTCGGCAGTGGCGACGGCACTTCTTTCATCGTCATTTTTGCGTTCTGCACTCAGACTCGATTGGAGTCTTTCTCGTACGTTTTCACTAGTTGTCGGAGTGTTTTACGGCCGTTGCCAGCTCCCTGGTATTGGGGTTGCCAGTGTTTTAACGCTTAACGGTCAGCGGCATGCTATCGCTGTGACAGTAACGTCATACAATCAACTGCCGACGTCATTACGTCGAGACGAGCGCTCGCTCGCGCATTGACTACACATACCCAGACGGGCAACGACCACAGTAATCTCTGCCGTAGACATGACGGTATATGGTCGTCTGCGCTTTATTATCGCTAGGTGGCACCTAATTATGACACATTAACACATTAAAACGGTATGATGAAGAATATGCTTAGATTTGCATACCACCAGGCTCATAGCAAAGGATCGAATCAGCAGAACGATGGATCTATGGTCGGATGTTACAAGTCAGCTAGACTGAACACCAAACAGACCAAAGTATCAACACAGAGCTTAACACCACCAGATAGCTTCTAGGATTTGCTATACGTCACAAACTCTCCTTCTTTGGGCACACAATCAGAAACGGCCGGTGCGAACTGGTGAAGTGTGTGATCCGGGGAAAGTGAGTGGGAAGCGAAGGCGTGGAAGACCAAAGACGTCATACAGCAGTAACATCACAAAATGGATGTCTGAAAGCATGGAGCGAATCATGAGTGAAACACGGGACGGCACGGGCGGCTAATAGGGAAAGGATACAATGGGTGTTCTCATATTGGCGAGGCGCGACTTTTCGCGACGAGGTGCGACTTTTCGCACCCAGACCAGGGGCCAATACTATAAAGAAAAACACAAACTCGACTCAAAACAAATCTCAAACTCACCGTGCTAAACAATACGAAGTTACGTCATTTCTGAGTACAGATTGTGAGTTGAGCAGCGAGACATGCTCGAAAAACGTTTATAGTCTTGGCCCCAGGTACTACTTTGGCCATTCAATATAGGTGTGCTGTCGTTCGTCACACAAATACGCTATATAGATAAAAAAAAAGTATTGTCACTGACATGGAAATGTATATCTAAATGAACAACTTGCAACTAGAATAAATATGATAAAGTAAAAAAATTGACTTTATTAACTTTTCATTTTGCGAAGCGACGGATTCGACTACCGAATGCATAGCTGGAAGTTTCGAACAGCGAACGAATGCATGGCTAGTCATACTTATTTAGCACCGGTTAAATAAGGCAACTGATTTATTATAGGAATGAGCAGAAAGAGTGCTTTTATATTACACACCTTCAATTATTACATTAATATGGTATACTTTTATTACTTAAAATTCGAAGTTGTATCATCTAGTAAGGATGCACTATTATAATGGCCACAGTGAACATTGTGACGTTTTTTGGTATTCATTAGAACAAATGATGTATGGTATATATAAAGGTAAAATCTATTCACAGGGAGTCATTATAAATAGTTTAATAATATAATTCAATGCTAACTACACTAACTGTGCCAATTTTCTTCTTTCAAAATCCATTGAAATTAGCTGAGCATATCTGTCTCTGTAATTTTAAATTCTAGTCAACGTTATAATTGCAATTAAGTCTAGATTTACAAGTGAAATTTATTGTTTCCTAAAATAAAGTTTGGACATAACTTGTATTATATCATACATGTAAGTAAAGGCTGTTGAATAACATGATGACAGCAATTGATATCGACGAAATATTTTACCAAATCAGTGCTACCTAAAATGTAACTATTCTGGTGTAAATTCAATCGAACTATTTACAAGAAATCAGGATTATCGAATTGGTTGAACAATAACCTTTTAGTTATTGGGTAAGTTTACGACGAAAGTATCGAGTATCAAACCCAATTCAGGTATCGATAGATATCTTATACATCTGGTATCGAACCGGCACTAGACTAATGCGTGGGTACCAATAAGTCTCACAAACACAAGAAGTATATGTGCTGTCCCTCGTTTTCTCAAAGATAAATGTGAGATATGTATATTTTATTATCCTACCGAAAAGTTTATTTAGCTGTTTTGAGAAATTGGGATAAATTGTTTTCTTAGCAAACATTTAATACAACAACATCTTCACAAATGATGTGTCAGTGCTTATATTTCATCTGCAATAAAGAAAATATGAAATGTTGAACTTTAGTTTTCAACCTCCATGTCACAATAACGACCAGGTTTCAGGAGAATGACCCAAATATGAAGCTCGGATTGGTGTGAGTTGGATGGTCGATTTGTGTGAAATATAACGTTTCATAGCGATATATAAACTGTAAGTATTATTAATGGGTTTAATGACGCCAGCTTGGACTGACAATAGTAGTATAATCACTCGGTGGCGCCACACGTACCAATCATGGGTGCGTATGGCGCCATCTAGTGAAAATACTAGTGTCATAACTAGATCCCACGCTGCTTATGCTTTTCTATGTGACACATTAATTATAGTAAACATATCGTACAGGAAGCTTCAATGACGAAGAATAAACATCACACTGCTGTTTGTTTATGTGTCTGTATGTCTGTGCTCTCGCGATAACGGCTTCGCATTCAAATGCTAAGAGCCAGTCTCAGTGAAACGTCTGGTATTATTTTACCCATGTATATAATTTGATATATTAGTATTATTGCTACGTAGTATATTATTGCATGGTGCAGTGTTGCGTTGCATTGTTGCGTAGTACATGCCGGGCCAAATATTATGCAAAAGACGGCATGAGCATATATAACTATGTCGAGCTAACGATGTGGCTAGCCGTGTGTGTGTGTGTGGAAATCGACTCCTAGAACGGCTGATGTCACCGTCACCAAAATCGCAGGTTATGTTCGCGTCCGCATTCTCATAAATCGGTGATTTTTTTCGTATTTTTGGCATTCATACTTTTTACGCTACGGCCACTTTGTTGAATATATGAATATGCATGCAATGAACATGCAGCTGATGGTGGTGGTGGGGGCGAATTGGACTTTGCACCAATGGCGTCACAACTCAAGTAATGTTGGGGGTGTCACTGCGGGTCAGGTGGCACACAACTCTAGTCAATATAATTATTTTAAGAACATGCGCGACATATGCTTCAACTAAAAATGACAAGGAATATAGCTACGGCACCCAAAGCAACAACACTGTATTGATAAGTTACTGCCTACGGTGCAGACACTTTTCTACCTTTGCGTTGAGAAAATTCAACGATAACATATTCGAAGTATATATCCAGTAGAATGTCATATTCTATGCTCATAAGCGATAGATGCGTAAGCAGTTCATTTTCATGGTCGTGCGGAGCCTGTTCTTTGTGTATTTCAGTTTTGAAAACGAACGTTCACCACTCCAGTTGGTGACCATGAGTCAGTATATCCGTAGTGCTATTTCTACATTTGACAATGCTTAACTTCAGGCACTTCGTTTGGATTGTCAGTTTGTAAAGAAACTTATCTTTACCGATGATGTCTTCCGCATCTTCGAGGAACTCGTTCGAAAAGAAAGTCAATAAGGCGAAGAAGTCGATTGCCAAAACATTAATTGCTCTAGGTGGTCTTGGCAGACAGTGCCGAGTTTCTCCGCTGATCGTTCGATCTCATATGAACTCAGAATGTTAGTTTGCCAAGAAAACCAAATCTGGAACACAATTCCTCGTACGCGGATAGCCGATGAGCTAATGACAAGAAAAGCTGGTATATTACCGGGATGTTGGCCTAACTGCTGGCACGGAACTGCTTTGAATCGAGCACAGCATCCGTCACTGGACCATAGTCGAAGTGAGCATTGCTTGGACGCTGGTCGGGTCTTCACGTAATCTGCTGTGCCATATAGGGCCGCCCTATTGTGTTTTAGTGGCATTATTATTGCCATTGCCGCATTAAAATCGAGTTTGGGGTCCTGCAGATTGCGATTACTCCAGTTTACAGTGTTGGATGAACCGAAAAACTACACGTAATTGATCCACATGAAATAATAAGTCGCGTGTGTTTATGTTGTCGCCATAAAAAGTTAGAAAAATGTGAAAGTAGTGTATTATGTCGTCCGGCTTCGACGGGTTGGATATATTTCCTGCTCCATGTTCATGATACGAAGAGTTTGTGAACCTGTACTCGAACATAAACAAAATCAACCAAGACGAGCTCGTTTCGCGGCAGCCCAAGACTTCAGCCAAGAAGTCAGGGTGCATAGACACCGTGTTCCATGTTATGAAAGAAAACCTGCAGTCACGAGGCAGCAACGTAGAATCACAAAAAAAGCAAGAAGTTGGCCTACAAGACAGCAGGGGGACTCAGTGCTCTAACTGGCCGCTTCACTGAGCCAGGCTGCTGCTGGGTCTTTGCCTGTGGTGCTGACAAGGGGAGACACGTACGCCTGGTACACTGCAAGAAGGAGTGCCGCAAGAGTGGGTCTGACAGCATGCACAGTGAATGCGATAGTGCTCCACAAGCAAATAATCAGAAAGTCTACAAAACCTGCAATGCGTGTCTGAAGGCTTTCCCTAGCGCACACTATCTGACCAAACACAAACAGGAAGCAGGATATAAGAAGAAATAGACGGTATGGAAGGGTTTGTTTAGTAACATTACGTTATATCCATATCCAGATGATGGATAGTACCCTAATTTGCAGATTGATAATTGATAAGTCTACATCTATATATGTACATGACACAATGTACTAGTGTTTTGTTTAGACTGCATGATGTGATGTGCATGCATGCAGCATTTTATCCCGTATCCTGTGATTGTGTGATATTATTCCGGTTCGGTTGACTAAATGGCGGATTTCACTAGTGCTATGCTATTTGCTCTGTACATGGTGGTTGTTATATCATTTCCAGTGTGGTATGAGCGTAATGTGATCTATGCTGTCTGTATATACGTTTTTAAAAGTTGTTAAAAGCTATTGTGATTTGAGTGTTCTGGCCGTGTCACTGACGAGTTTCAAAAAAAATTGGATAGGGGGTGGGTGGGTGGGTTGAGCTCTATCCAAATTGTTTTGGATTTTTGG
Source organism: Paracoccaceae bacterium (assembly GCA_965224795.1). GTDB lineage: Bacteria > Pseudomonadota > Alphaproteobacteria > Rhodobacterales > Rhodobacteraceae > NVTR01. Next base: position 1,955,205 of record CBDDAE010000001.1, read on the forward strand.
AATTTGTTTAACTTTGCAAAGTCCCTTAGTGGTGTACACTACTCACCGCCTACACAGGCAATACCAATGCCACTGCCACTGCCTATGTAGTTTTAATCATCTAGTCACTAGTGGTTTATCAGCATTTGTCACCAGAGGGATTCATTCACAGATATCAGATATTGAAATACATTGCATGGTATTGATGCTAGCCTGGGGACCAACTAATCAGCAAGTCTGATTTTATCAATTGTACTTACCTGCCATATAATCTACATTCATACACAGGGCATACATACATGCATACATACATATTCACAATTATAATGGTATCTGATAGTGAGATGTATGTGGCAGAGCGTTCAATTTTAGAGATGGCAAACTAGGCTCGCTACTTGGAGATGCAGAATACGTGGCCCGCCGAATGCAACTGGCAAATGTCTCCTTCCACAAAATGTGGACAGTTTGGTTCAGAGGGGCACAGATTAGCCTTCATCTGCGGCTACGGCTGTACTCAGCATTCGTCTTGCCTGTACTTACGTACAGCATGGGCACTTGGGGCTTGACGAAAACAGATCTTAACCGGCTCGATGCACATCACCGTCGTCACCTGCGGCAGATCATCTGTATCCGCTGGCCACACCGTATCTCAAACGACGCACTCTACCGACGTACTCATTCCAGCCCCATTAGTTCCGCTATCCGTGCTGCTAGATGGAGCTTGTTCGGACATGTCCTCCGACTGCCACTAGACGCGCCTGTCCAGCTCGCTATCGATGCCTACCTGGAAGACACCGGCACCCCCAAGTTCGGATGACGCCCCCGTTGTACGCTGCCGACGACACTAGACGAGGACCTACGACGCATTGGACGTCAGCTGCGTAATTCTGACGACATCGATGCTCTGCGCACCCTCGACCTCGCACGTGGAGGGATCTAGAGCCCCTTTCACAGTGAGAAGTTAGTTCGGGTGATCTCAAGTTGACCCGATGCACGTCCACTGTGAAAGCGATTTGTGTCGGATTAGCTAATTCGGCAAATTACTCGGATCAGTGATCCGATGCAACTATCATCCGATGGAAACTGCACTGTGAAAGGGTCAAGCTTTTTGTTTCGCTGTCAGGTGGCGCTGCGTATGCTGCAGTCTCGCGTGATTTCCGAAGCGTCCTTCACATTCGTTTCTATCAGAGAGTTTATGGTTGTCAATCGAGCGTGCTTTCAAATTCAAGGGTTTATATTTCGACTTCGTTTATATTTCAAGTGAGCTAAATATTGCTATTTCCGGATTTGCGACAATGACGAGCCGGGCAAATAACATACGCTCTCGTTGTGCCACCACGTGATTACCAACTCCGCCATCTGGCGGTTATTCCGCTGCTCCTCTGCCTAGTTCATCAGAGACCAGATTAACTTCTCACTGTGAAAGCGACAAGCTATCGCTCCGTTCGCTAGTTCGGATGACGCTGACCCGAAACAACCACTGTGAAAGGGGCTTTAGACGGGAGCCGGCATGACCTGGACATGGCCACTGAATTAATTAGCTGAATTAATTTTCACCAACACCCGGTAGGCATGGGGCAACACTGTCAGCTTAAGCTGGGTGGAAACCCCAGGCTTGCTGGGATACTCATCTACACTTATCTTCACAACCAAATATCATTACAACTAGCAAAACATCAAATCATGCCACAGCCATACAACAACCAAACACCGACACACCACGTAGTTAAAGCATCATCCCCTTCTCACTAACCATAGTTTAATTATATATAGACATCTTACTTATTCGCCTGTCCTCCAGAGTTCGTCCATGCGGCGGAAAACGCTGCCCTGCACTGAAGATGAAGAAGAAGCTTTAATTTATTTTATTATTATTCCTAATTTATCGTTCACTCACTACCCTTTTCAGCCCCTCTCGTTCTCCTTTCCTAATTTCATGGCGGCGCACGGTGTGGGAGTGGCACAAGCGAGGCCTGCGTGTAAACACACTATTGCAACGCGAAAGTGCTATCAATACAATACAATACTTACCTGCCTCCAACAACATAGCCCTTACATGGTAGGCAGGTGTTGTAGTATCTTAGTCACCTAATTCTCTTGGTGCAAGTTGCAATTTTATAACAATTGTACTATCCTATATGACACAAATTTACACTCAAGTAATATATAACCAATTTATTCAACTAAACAAATCCAGTGCCTTTTGGTTTTTTACGCAGTTAATATAATTGGTGGGGAAGAGTGCTGGTAGTCACTGATAACGATGGCTGCCCAGTGGCATATAGATAGATAGATAGATAGTATTTTATTTCAGACTCACTCCACTGAGCGTTCCATAGACATGAACATAATACAAATGCAATTAACACAATACAATTGGTTATGAATTAGATGCAAAGAACAACCGCTGCCTCCCGTTGAGCCACAGCAAAGATGAAAATATCAAATCACTGTGTACGATACTATGTACAATTTCATTGTTCATACATTGGATTCGTTTCATGAAGCTTTATATATTTAGACGTATAACACATTGGCAACTTGGCACGTTTGTATACGCAAACATCTCGCTAGCACTGCAGTACCTTGGAATACCTAGAACCATTCTCAGCGAGTCATTATAAGCAACTTTAAGCCTGTTAATTGTTCTAGATAGACAGGTACCCCATAATTGATTAATATACAAGCATGAACAGTATGTTTTATAAACAACAAGTTTCACGTTTATGCTGCAGTTTGCAAATTTCCTCGATATAATATTGCCTCGTATGTACAAACATTTAACTTGCCGAAATACATCAGCATCATCAGACATATCCTCGCTAATTATATGACCCAAATACTTGGCTTTAGGTTTCCTCACAATGAGGTTATTCTGTATGCGAAATACTGGATTGGTACTAACCGTCTTATTGGGTGAACATATTAACACACAACTTTTAGATCCATTGTATACAATATCATGTAAGACAGCATAATCATCACAGCATCTAAGGAGTCGGGTAAGTCCAATTTTACAGGGAGACAGTAACACCAGGTCATGTGATAAACTTAGAACGTTTCGGTCGTAGAGCTTTCGCATGCGCTGGCCCCACTCTGTGGAACAATCTGCCTACCAAACTTCGTGTAAACGACAACCACACACAATTCAAGAAGCTTTTAAAGACTTATCTATCTTCCACTTGATGTGTTTGTACTGCAGTGACATTTTGTTTTAGTGACCGATCACCTCTCATCTTTCTTTATCTCGGTTTTTAATGGTACATGTATTATAGTTCTTATTTATTTCTATTTATTATTATTATTATATTTTTTCCACATATATATATATTTTTTAATCTATCTACTTAATGTATTTTTACTGCTTAGATAAATATTGCTTTTTTAATGTATGATTGCCTTTTATTCAATTATTCAGTTTTCCTCGGTAATTGTGATGATATTAGCGCTTTTAAATTATTATTATTATTATTTGCATTTCCTAATATTACCGTTATTAGTTATATCTGAATGTGTGTACACACCCGTGAACGGGACAGCAGTCCCGGAATTGACGGTGTCTAAATAAAGTTTTATTATTATTATTATCTGCGTACATTAGATGATTTACCTTCGAGACACCAGAGTAGCACCCAGTTCGACAAGTATTTAGCATTTCACTAAGGCCATCCATATACACGTTAAACAGATAGGGTGAGAGTACTCCACCTTGTCTCACGCCATTACTCACTGTAAAAACACTTGACATCACATTTCCCCATTTGACAAACATTTGCTGATGGCTATACCAGAAAACTAAAAGTCTAACGATATAAGCAGGTACATTTCTATTTACAAGTTTTTTGAACAATGTATCATGGTTTATGCGATCGAAGGCTTTGGGTGCATCCAGAAAACTTAAATAAACTCTACTGCCCAACCTTTGGTATCTGTTGATGATTTCTTTCATCACATATATACAGGTGTCCGTACCATGTTGTTTCTTAAAACCAAATTGGTTTTCATGGGTATAAACAAACATTTCGATCCTTTCTAGAATAATAAATTCAAGTACTTTTGATAGTACACTAGCAATTGCTATTGGTCTGTAGTTATCCTTGCTACTTATTAGCCCAGACTTGCTTTTGATGATCGGTACTATTGCACAGATAACATATTTGCAGGTAAATAACCATGGCTAAACATTTTCGTGAAGCACAATGCCAACATACTCGCAAGTCTAGGATTGCAGTTTTTCAAATGCTCTGAACTCACATTGTCCATGCCGTTAGATTTACCATTCTTAAGTTTAGCAATACACCTCTCAATTTCAGTGGCACTGACAATACAGTTTTCTTCTGCATCATATGCTAAATTATAACTTGCAACATCAACACGCTCATTATTCAAACAATTTAAAACCGCACTGAAATGACCCCTCCACATTTCGGCCACTTCCTCCATACCGGCCACACCCTCAACTGTTTGGCTGTGGTGCCAAGTTTACAACCATGCTGCTCTGATCTGGTCAGTCAGGACATTATAGTCTTATTTGCATGTGTCACCTTTAATTTAAACTAATCATTCATGTTTAATTTGTTGTTTGCCGAGGATGGATGACGGCCCTCGTTTATACATGTCTATTCATTCACTCCCACATTGTGCCATGCCCACAGTTAATTATGTCCCTTCTAACCCAATCTTCATTTGTTTGAACTCTTGCCAGTGTTGGCCTGTCTCCCCTAAGCGGGTGTACATGCGCGGTGCATATGCATAGGTGGAGTTCTCTATCCGTGCTTTTAACGGTCTTCCATGATACCGCCAAACGGGTCTCGGTCCCTCTCGAACTTCACCATCGGCACGTTTAATTTCAGAGGCCTTTCATCGGCAACAAAACGTGACCAACTTATAGTAGAGCAGATAAGGGGACCAATCGTGCAAATTGTGATACAAGCACCAAATTTGGCACGAATGTTCTTTGGGGGCTACTGGTCAAATCTGCCCGATGGGCCACTTGAAAATCCAAGATGGCAGCCGATTTTTTCAAGATGGCCGCCATTTTCACTATACAAAATTGTTTTAAAAATAAAATGCATCTGTTTGAGGGATTTCAGTTATCTTAATGCCATGATATACATTTTAGCACCTTCCTTGATTCATTGTAGTACATATAGGGTCTGTATTGTTCGTTTTTGTTGCCCATTTCTTCATTCTGTTTCCATTTTCCTTGTTTTGAGCTTGATCGATTGTTAACATGGGACTATTGATAGCTGCCAGAAGTTACGGGGTGTAGGGTTGCAGTGGTAGAGATAGTACCTGTGTCCTAGTAGTCAGTCACATCCTCTGGATGGACTACTGCCACTGGGCCGCATCGCTGGCCTAACTCTCACATATGGCTCCTAGTTGTTTGTGCACGACAACGGCCACACCCCGGTACACTGCGATGACTCGCAGGCCAAACTAGGTGAGGGTAGCACATAGGGCGATTCTGTGTGTGATGGAGCACGATTTGCTCCCAAAATTTGAAGTGCACATAGTGTAGCCTATATAGAGGCAAGCGTGACATTACATACCAACTAGATCATTTTAAGATATGTCACTGAGTGGACATCGATCGATCGTATATTTCGTATTTAAATGAGTAAATGTCGGACACTACCAGGGCACACTGGTGACATTACTGCTGCGCAACTCAGCACGGGGTTCAGTATCAACTAAGTAAATGTTGCCTAGCTTAGTGTCCCAAATGCTACTTAATCATACCCCATCTTAAGCAGCCGCACCTGAATGGACAGGATGTGTCAGCGCGGGAGAGCCGAGCCAAGGATACCGGGGTGCAGAGTAATGGTTATCCGGATGGTGTACAGACCGCACGGGACCTGCTGTCCACTTTGTGACGATTAGATATTGTCAGAAGCTGACAAAAGCAACTGACAAAATACATTGCACGGGCAGCACATGACACTGGATGAACGACCGGGCTAGGCGTAGAGCAAAATGCATGAACCTAGTTGCATCCCATACGTCAAAGTGTCAATGGAATTATAATAGTATATACACAGGGTGGTAACCCTCGACCCTGTAGTAAAACAATGGATTCGACCTCCAAGACTACAGCAAGGGCAACGGTCTGGACTAAGTGCTGCTTATGTCAGCAGGGCAAGGAGGAAGAACTGAAGTCACCGTATGCAAATCCTAGCAAGAGAGGTGAGGATGGTTACACTGCTTTGGCAAGAAATGTACCATTGTTCCATTCTCTGAATGAAATGCCCATTAATCTGGACCCTGTGAGGCTTGACGAGGGTGATGGGGTTGAAGTGACATTAAGAGCAAACAATGCTCTTTATCATAAGCTCTTCCGAACCTGGAAGCCCACGACTGGGCCTTGAAGACTGGTGTGTTCAACGAAGACGGGCGAGTCCGCAGTTCCAGTTCTGGAATCTGGTGTTAGATATGGAGCTGGCCATTTTTTTTGCTCTGATTCGTTCTTTCAGAGAAGGAAACTTTGAATTGTACCGCTATGCACTCTATGAGATGATCCCCTATTCCTTCGCGCAAATAACAATGTCAATTATGCACGATGGATTCCAATTCACTTGCTAGACATGATGGTCCTTGAGGAACAACATCCGGATGTGGCAAGCGAGTTCCACAAGGGAAACTTTGTCATTCACAAGTCCAGAAGAGACTTCTCCGCCATGGCCATTGATCAGGCACATGAGCAGAACAATTCAATAACCAAGGGAGACGGGGGTGCTATTGGCCTGACAGAAGACCCTGCTGCACTTCGAAGATGGACGGTGGCAGGTCCAGAAGTGAGTCGCCTGTTAGCAGCATACGAAGCTATGTCTGGTACCATAGATACACGAATTGAAAGCAGGCATCATGAGGCCACCGTTGGTGCTCAGACAGCATTCTTTGAAAATGTGAAAACCATGACAACGGTGTTGCAGGATATGGGCAACCCATTCCAAGATTAGTCATCTGACCTACTGTCGTTGGACACGAAGAATATCGCAGATCCCAGTCTTGCAAAGTTAGCCGCTACTCACCATGAGAGAGGATTGCAGCAGTTCGAGGTGTTCCTCGGTGGTCTTCACAATGAAGAATGCTCGTTCTATAATCCAATCAAAAAGAACAAGGTTGCTTTCTGCAAACAGGAGCAGCACGTTAGTAGTTCCAAGGAAAAGGCACTGAAAGGAGACTGCCGCTTATTCTCCCGGCTGTTCATCTCCTGCCAGACAAGACAATGTGATCTGCAAGAATTCTTCAGACATGAGAACCAGTCATCACCGGCCTCCCTCAGTGATAGGGGTAAACTTCATACATGTCAGAAATCACAGCTAACAGAGATTCTTCAAGCACAAGTGGATATGCCAGAGAGAGAGCAGCCGATGGAGAAGTAATCATTGTAGACGGCTCAGCTATGGTGAATACCACACCTCCCAGAACCTGGAAGACGTTCGAGGACTATGCCCGAGAAGACATTCTTCCCAAGATTAAATTCTATGGCGCAATATACAAAAGAGTTGATGTAGTCTTTGATGTGTACAAGACGTCTACTCTAAAAGGTGAAGCCAGGATGAGACGAGGACAACAAGAGAAGTTTCCTGAGAGACGACGACAACAAGACTGAATTATTTCAGTTCCTCGCGGACACAATTTGACAAACACAGACAACAAGCGCAATCATTGTGACGAAAGAAACTTGCGTCATCTGCAATGACAACCAGAAGTAATTGGAAGCTGCATCTCCATGCCCACAAGAAGAAGCCGATACACGAATATGTGTGCATGCCTGCGATGCCGCAATAGAAGGGAGCAAATCTCTCGTTATCAAAGCTAACGACACTGATATCGTTGTAATCGCAGTGTCTGTACTACCACAGCTGCAGGAGATTGGCGTTGAGACTTTATGGACTGCCTTTGGCCATGGTGTTGGCATGAAGTGGATCCCAATCCACGAGCTACTCAATGCCATGGGACCTACGAGAGCAAGGGGAATTATGTATTTCCATGCCTTCACTGGATGTGATGTGGTGTCTGCCTTCAAAGGAAAGGGAAAGAAATCGGCATGGCAGACATGGGATGTATTTGATGAGGTCACAGCAACTTTCAGTACCCTTAGCCAGTTCCCGACTGAAGTCACAGATACTGATCTGAAGACATTAGAGAGGTTTGTTTTTCTCATGTATGACCGGTCCAGTGCAGCCACTGGTGTGGACCAAGCGAGGCTGCACATGTTTGCCCGCAAGCAGCGACCCTATGATTCCATTACACCAACCCAAGCAGATCTACGGGAACATGCTAAACGAGCTGCCTATCAAGCAGGCGTCATCTGAGGCCAGGCTGCCTGTGCCGATCCAGATATAGGCAGTCCAGCTGACTGGGGCTGGATGAAAACAGAAGAGATGTGGAAGGTGTGCTGGACCAAACTACCGCCCATCGCGTCAAGCTGCCAGGAACTGACCAAATATTCGTGCAAGAAAGGCTGCACCAGAAGGTGCAAATGCCTTCGTTCTGAACTTGCCTGTACAGCACTCTGCAACTGCGCGTGTCAACAGTAGAACTGTAAGGAAAACAACGCTTTTCGAATAGCAACGGACAATTCTGCAATATCTTATACAGATTCGCTTATGGTTGCTGGCAGCAATTTGATGCTAGTCATAATTATGTTGTTTAAATTGTTGTTTAAGACACTATACTCATTTTTGTATCATTGATGCACAATATTGATACAGATGCACACACTGATTGATAGACACTGACATTACTATGCCAATGAATGTGTTGTGTGCATTAGAAAATAATTAAAGCATTTTGTGTTTGATGAACATGCTCTTGTTTGTCTAATATATTATGTTTCTTTACTTTAGAATGCTTGCAATGTTGCTCTGATAGTACAAGTGCATTGATAGGCGAACTAAGCATACTCAGAACATTAATTTTGTCACCACAATAGATTAATTCGCCCAAATATGTGCAGCCTTATGACTAAATTGATTTTTTGAGTGTCCATCTTGGAAAATGGCCGCCATCTTGGATTTTTGATTGGCCCATCGGGTAGAATTGACTTAATGACCATAGAGATGACCCATGCCAACTTTGGTGCTTGTATCACAATTTGCACGATTCACCCCAAAAATGCATGTTATCTGCTCCACTATTAGCAAAGACCTTAACAAACTGCACATCGATGTATGTTGTATACAAGAAACGAAGTGCCCTAGTGGTTTTGACGTCATCTCGGGCTACTATCGTCTTATCAGCCTTCCACTCTACTTTGACGATCATCAACGCTTATGGCCCAACTTATCAGGTAACACTCCGCAACCAGGACACGCAAGATGATTTCTACGTCGCTTTTTGACTCTATCACCACTCGATATTCTCCCAGCGCTGTCATCTTAATAGCTGGGGATTTCAACAGCAAGCTAGGAAATAAACTTACCAACGAACGTTCGATGGGAGAGCATTCATGTTGTATCAGGAGCACCAATGGCACAATATACCACTTCACACTTCCGCGTCCTCGTTTTGATATCTGTGTCATTTAGATCAACGTCGACCTAGTTTTCGCGGGTTAAACGCAAAGCCGCATAGTTTTCCGACGGGTCTGCAGCAAATCGCACGAATACTGCTCAGGTGAGCTAGTTTCCAAACATCCATTTACAGCAACAATTAAAACATAAAAACGGTTATTAAGCACCAATAACAGGATAACGATATCAACAACGGAGCGTACTTTGAAGACAGATTAATGTTTCAAAACAAACAATCGGAAGCGACGTCCTTCTTTCTAGATACTTCTACCCCCCCCCTCCACGGGAGCGTACCTACGTTTCCCGGTACCTATGTTCCCCGAACCTATGTTCCCCGGTGCCTATGTTCCCCGGTATCTATGTTCCCCGGTACCGATGTTCCCCGGTTTTTGTACATTAATGGTGGTCATTAGCATAAATCGTTTTCAAATTATCGCCACCCCGGGCCCTGGTACGATAGCAGGTTAGGGTTATGTTTAGGGTTAGAGTTAGGGTAAGATTAGAGTTACAAACAGTTTTTCGGTTATGGTTAGGATGTCGATTGGGGTTAAGCCTCTACGGTTAACCTAACCCTAAACTCGCCCTAACAAAAACCCAAAACTAAACCCTAACCATAACCATAACCTGCTATCGGAGGCCTACTGGGAAACAAATATATTAAAGTAAAAAAATCAGGGAACATCGGTACCGGGGAACATAGGTACCGGGGAACATAGTCCTGACCCCCCCCCCCTCGACTAGTAGAAGACAAATGATCGCCGACACATTTTACTCGTTTTTTACAATGTAGTTACATACATGTGTTTTTTACATGAACTTTATAACGAAGCAGGCTGCGTTTCCAAGAGGGTATCCCCGGTAGCATACAAAAGGGCCCGATTCGGGTCTAGTATCCGCTGTGTCAGTGTGGGTGTATCGCGCCGAATTGATACTTGGCAGATAGTTGACTGATCATCTAAGGAAGCCTGTCCTACAATATTAATTAATATAAGTGAGATTAAGAGCCAATTTCCTTTATTTGAAAGATGTCATAAAACGTTTTAATGTGGTCAGTCCGGAATGTAGTTGACACCCAACCACACACACTACCCGTATGCTGTATGGTTGGGTGTAGTCCTATTCAAAGGCACAATTTAAACATTATAGCCAAAGCCAACAGACAAGAAACAACATGATGATCATAACAAATCATCAATTATTAACATGACTGGAATGTGAAAAACGCCATGAAAAATATGTTTACACCTACCAGTTTGAATGTACAAAGTGCAGTTATGTTAATGTCATTTATTCAGTCAGGGTGAACATAGCTAAATAAACTTATTTTCAATTCGGTTATTTGTACACTTTTTATAGGTGCTCATGGAAAAAATGTGCTCGCGCCAGTCGCCTCGGGAAGTGGATAATCAATGTCAACGAGCGGAGCGGAGGCCGATACTACAGGAGGAAGCTGGCTACGTCTCGGCGAGGACCACCACCAGATCACTAATATATCGAACTGTTACCGCCACCACAACCGACCGCCATAAATGTCAACATTGACTGATTAATAGAATGTTAAACTAATTATTCTGGTCTCTTCATGTTTTCTGTGAATGCGTCATGATCATTCGATTAAAAATGCCTATTGACTACCAATTTCTGCTCCTTTTTATTGAACAACTGTCATGTATAGGCCACTTCTGTGCCTGTTCACTGCCATGTATGCGCCTCTTGATTGCCATTGGCATTTCTGTACCATATCAACTGCCACAAGTGGGCCAATTGTGTGGCCCACTTGTGGAATGTTTGCTGGGGAGATGAAAATGGGCAGGGGCCTATTCAGTCTAGTTTTGCAGTGCATTCATAACCACATACGAGTCATGATATGACGGACACTATATTTGCTCACATGTCTCACCTTTGGAGTCGACTTAGAGACCATAATCCACATATTTGTGCCATAATTGTGGGCCAGTCTTCACCATCATTTTCCAGTAATGTCTGTTTTCAGTCATGTCAGCTGTCAGTTCATATTCATAGTTCAAAATAGGTTTTACCGGCAAAAACCCAACACTGCAAGTGCAACTGGCTGTTCGGCAGTTAGGACTTCACAATTCATTTAGCGAATGCTATCAAAAGAGAAGTCCTGCAGGCTATGATTACATGGTTATGATTCAGAATGAACCCATACTATGTATGGCCTTATAATTAACTGTTTGTTAGTGTGGTCAACAACCTAAATTATCGCCAACGACTGAACGAGAGAGTAGACCCTACGCTAGGCTATGTGAGTTTAGAAAGAAAACAACTCGCAGAAAACAGTACGGTTTATGTACAGTTCTTAGATAATCAAATGTTATTAGCAGGCGTCCGTTTAAACCCACCTAGTCATATTTGTAATCACGTAGATGCAACAGAGCTACAACCCCTCAACTCACTAGCATGGGCCAGCATGACATTCATGTTGATGTTATTCGAGTTGACCTAAGTAGGTCAGCCCGTGACATCGCGTGAGCATGCGCACTTCGGAACTGTGAAGTGGTGTATGCTCACTGGTAGAAACGCACGGCTTGGTTGCTTGCAACACCGCTTTTCAACACGCTACACGTCACAAGACCACGTGACAAGGTGCCCATCTACAACACTATCCATTTTGTCATCTGCCGCCAATCTCACAAAAGTGTACTAACAGACTCCCGGACTTAGGCTGGCACCCTACTCGACAGCGACCATCGCCTGTTCATAGTTCAACTCGAATTGAGCCGCTTGTACTACGTCTAGAGTGAAATCGCGCAGCCACCATCAGCGAAACACGCCCGCTACAACACCGAACAGCTGGCCAGTGGGCCTCTCCGTTCGCAGTTCCGCGATGCAGTGTCAGAGTCGCTACCAGAGGTCAACCCAAATATTATGTCCGCAAGCCAGACGTGGGACTTACTAAAAGGAACCCTGATGTCTGCAGCGTACCGAACCAAGACAAAACAACCCCACTGCCAGAATATGGCAGGCATGTCAGAAACACAGCGCAAGCTTCGACTGAAAATCAACCACACTAGAAATCCCGCCCGTAAACAGGAACTTAAACAGCAGCGCTACAGGATTCTGCACGCCCAACGTCGTAAGGCGCGGGACAACGCATCAGTGAGACTGGATCACCTGGCTCCCGGGGTCCAACGCCTCCATGGTGTAGCTAAAATGTTTCGAGCTGTTCGGAAGATTACGAGAAAACCAGCCAGTAAGCTGAGGATCCAAGATGACTTCGGACGCGTTATATGCAATGCCGCAGAACTAAATGAGCGGGTCACTCACCACTTCGGCCGTCAGTTAAGTGACCCCAGAGTAATGGAGTTACCTGCCTTCACAGGAGTACCGTCACCTCTCACAATGCCAATCACCCCTGTTGAGGTCCAGCGGGCGATCTCCAAACTTAACAGCGGCAGAGCCTGTGGTCATGTCGATCTATCAGCAGACCTGCTGAAAACTACAGCTGACCTGATCGCACCATCTATCGCCACAATATTCAATGATGCACTCGAACACCATGAACCCTTGGACATAGGGAAAGGAGTGCTGATCCTTCTACAAAAGCCAGGAAAACCAGTCGGCCCGCTAACAAGTGTGCGGCCGATCGTCCTACTCTCTGCATTCCGGAAGACACTGTCGTTAATAGTCAAGAATAGCGACGAAAGTGGACAATTTCCTGTCACCATCACAGTAAGGGTTCCGGCGAGGACGTAGTACGGCAGACGTCGTATTTGTTTATAGATGGCTATGCGCTAAAGCACAAAGTCAGCGCGTTACTATCGAATTTCTCTGCATCGACCTTAGTCGCGCTTTCGACACCATCTACCGCGACGAGCTCCTGGAGGTGTTGCAGTCATTCCTCGACGAGCCCGAATTACGCATGATCCGCTTCCTTCTCGCCGCCACGTCACTTGAGTCGCGTTTATCCACAGGAGACTGTCACGCCTTCGCCTCCACGATTGGAACTCCACAGGGTAACAGCTTGAGTCCGGTGTTGTTTACAGTCTACCTGGAAGTAGCCCTCCGCGATCTTCGATCACGCCTTCCGCCTAGACCACCAGCCGATGACAGGTTACCGCTGGATGTGGAGTACGCCGATGACATTGATTGCATCAGTTATTCCATGCCATACCTCGATGAGATAGAGCGCATTGCTCCAGCTTGCCTGGCAGAGTGGTCGCTGCAGATTAATGCAGCCAAGACAGAACGGACCAGTATCAGCCGACAAGTGGACCGAGCACACGAGCCATGGCGCACCACGCGCAAACTAAGCTCGCTACTTGGAGATGCAGAAGACGTGGCCCGCCGAATGGAACTAGCAAATGTCTCCTTCCACAAAATGTGGACAGTTTGGTTCAGAGGGGCACAGAGTAGCGTTCATCTGCGGTTACGGCTGAATCAGAATCAGAATCAGAATCAGAATCGTTTTATTCGGTCTTATTACAGACCCAGGAGACCTCTGCTAAGACCATATCTGGTCGCTGTCGCAGAGGCCACCTGGCTGTACTCGGCATTCGTCTTGCCTGTACTTACGTACAGCATGAGCACTTGGGGCTTGACAGAAACAGAGCTCAACCGATTCCATGCGCATCATCGGTATTCGATGGCCACACGGTATCTCAAACGACGCACTCTACTGAAATACTCAATCCACCCCCATTAGTGCCGCTATCCGGGCTGCTAGATGGAGCTTGTTCGGACATGTCCTCCGACTGCCACTAGACGCCCCAGTTCAGCGCGCTATCGATGACACCGGCACCCCCAAGTTCAGAGGACGCCCCCGTGTACGCTGCCGACCACACTAGGCGAAAACGTACGACATCGATGCCCTGCTCACCCTCGACCGTCGCGCGTGGAGGGGTCTAGGACGGGAGCTGACATGAATTAATTCTTGAGTTGGCAGGATTAATATATACGGTAGGCGTGGGATTACACGCTCAGCTGAGGCTACTTAGACACCCCGCGAATACTAGCATCATACAACAACCATACACCAACACATCAACACACCAACACATCAACACACCAGCGCACCAACGCACCAACGCACCAACGCACCAACGCACCAACGCACCAACGCACCAACGCACCAACGCACCAACGCACCAACACACCAACACGCCAACACGCCAACACGCCAACATGCCAAAACGCCAACACGCCAACACGCCAACACACCAACACACCAACACACAAACACACCAACACACAAACACACCAACACACCAACACACCAACACACCAACACACCAACACACCAACACACCAGCACACCAAAACAAAACACAAACACACAAACACACAAACACACAAACACACAAACACACTAACACACCAACACACCAACACACAAAAACACAAACACACAAACACACAAACACACAAACACACCAGCACACCAGCACACCAGCACACCAACACACCAACACACCAACACACCAACACACCAACACACAAACACACAAACACACAAACACACAAACACAAACACACAAACACACAAACACACCAGCACACCAACACACCAACACACCAACACACCAACACACCAACACACAAACACACAAACACACAAAAACACAAACACACAAACACACAAACACACCAACACACCAACACACAAACACACAAACACACCAACACACCAACACACAAACACACAAGCACGCAAGCACGCAAGCACGCAGACACGCAGACACGCAGACACGCCGACACGCCGACACGCCGACACGCCGACACGCCGACACGCCGACACGCCGACACGCCGACAAGCCGACACGCCGCCACGCCGACACGCCGACACGCCGACACGCCGACACGCCGACACGCCGACACACCGACACACCAACAGACCAACACACCAACACACCAACACACCAACACACCAACACACCAACACCATGGCGCAACACTGTCAGCTTAGGCTGGGTGGAAACCCCATGCTTGCTGGGATACTCATCTAAACTTATCTACACAACCAAATAGCAATACAACTATGCAAAACATCAAACCAAACCGCAGCCATACAACAACCAAACACCGACACACCACGTAGTACTACTATTATCCCCTTCTCACTAACCATAGTTTAATGCTATATAGACATCTTACTTATTCTTCCTCGCCTGACCTCCATAGTGAGTCTATGCCGCGGAAAACGCTGCCCTGCACTGAAGAAGAAGAAGAAGAAGCTTTCTTTTATTATTATACTGGCTCTTAGGCTTGAACTTGTGATAGCCTACCAGGTACAGTGCCGGCATGTAACGAAGTACATTTACTTCGTTACTTTACTTGAGTAGATTTTTTTACTTTCTACTTGTAACAAAGTACATTATTTCAAAACTACTTTTACTTGTAACGAAGTACATCTGGAAGGTAATTTTTAGAAATGTAACGAAGTACCGATGTCGGCAGGCTAAAGTTTTGAAAGCCATACTTTTTCCGCTGTCAATCGCGATCTGTGTTTTTATTCTCTACTTCAAATAATTGTTGCATCGTCCACTAATCTCTGTTCTATAAAAGAAGCCACTAATCTCTGATCAACGTCTATTGCATTCAGTTGACATTCGCCAAGCGCCAAGCGCGAGAGGGCCAGTTCATTCGGCGTTGTTGTTAGCCGACCATCAAAGCAACAGACGATAGCCGCTGTTGCAGCTGTGACCACATCGTGTCAGGTGTCACAGGCGAATGTCGACCGCCTGATAATTGGATTTCTCTCAGAAGGTCTCTTGCTACTGTTTTGCCATGGCTCAAATTTAAGCAGGTCCAGATGTAGTAAAAATAACGAGCGGGACAGCGGAATTTATTGGCCACTGGCCCGAGCGGGAACCTGGAAAATCCCGAATAATTTGCATTACAATTCTTGGCGGTGGCATCAATCTTTCTTTGCACTAAACATCTCCGTTGGCGTTCGTCAATTTCCGTGAGTGTGACGCCCAATAACAGTCACTCGGCAGTAGTTTTGGGAGCATTCGTCAGTCTCCGTGGATATAACGCGGCCGGATTGGCTGAATACGCACACACCCCCTGCGTAAATTATGCGAAACGTATTGCCACCAATTTTCAACGTCGGATGGCAATGCTGCGTATTTCTCGTAGACAAACTTGAAAGTGTGTATCGATTACGGAAACTGAAGACATCGTCCCCAATAAACGACAATGTGATGGAACATGTCCCCAGGAGTTAAGTCAACAGAATCATTTATTTCCTGGCCGATTAAAGCTGGTCACATTGAGTGATTGACATCGTTTCTAAGATATCCATGGCACGCGGCCGGTATGGATCAGCCACTGGTGTTGACAGCCGCTGGCAGACGCAGTCACCGTATGCAACTAGACCGCAGTTCTCGGACATAGCATCAGCGAGTAGAAACAAATCTGTATATTGAACGGTTTGAGATTGATAAAGTACTTTTGTCTGTACTTCAAGTACATTTCTTTACTTTGTACTTGTACTTCAAGTACATTTTTTTGG
This sequence comes from Paracoccaceae bacterium, assembly GCA_965224795.1. Lineage (GTDB taxonomy): Bacteria > Pseudomonadota > Alphaproteobacteria > Rhodobacterales > Rhodobacteraceae > NVTR01. The sequence goes on from CBDDAE010000001.1 coordinate 1,972,185, forward strand.
GAGTACTTTTACTTCTACTTGAGTAGCTTTTTTCCCTGTTACTTGTACTTTTACTCAAGTACTAAAAAGTTGTACTTGTACCAGCACTGACCAGGTAGCAGGGGATTATTCATTCTGCGCGTCTGTCACAGTCTAGTCTGTCCGTGGTTCGGCACCGCCAACACTAGGGGGCAACGAATCTCATCTAGCATAGGTGGCGCCGCCTAGCGCACTTTTGAAGTGGTTAGGGCGGATATCGGTACACTTCCGGTTGAACATTTCAACCAGGTGTTCTGAATTTCATGTTGTCAATAACCCGGTTCGCGACATTTATGTTTTACTGGTGTGGTGTCAGGCAGGTACGTTTTAAAAACAGGTATCTAACAGTATTTCACACCTTAGTGATGTTCATGAGTAAGTTGAGCATTTTCCGAAGGTTCAACTCGAAGCGATGCGCGGAGTGACGGTGCGCAATTTTTGAGCGATAATACTATTAATAGTAGGGCCTACCCTAGGGGCTAGGTGGATGTCGCGATCGATGGAATAACAGTGGAGAATGATTCGCTTTACCCACTTCTAAAAGTGTTCTAAAATGCAATGTTTTGCATCAAATTCAATATCATGCATGTGAGCCAGTGTGGTATTCATGGTTGGCATTGATTTAATCAAATTGATTAAATCATCGATTAAATCACTGATTTAATCAATCCGAATAAATCAAGGTATTTATTTATTCGATTTTTTCAAGATTATATGTACACATGTGATCACCGATGCATGACTCTTGACTGATTTGGAAGATTGGTTCTTGGGAAGAAGGCAGAAAGGCATACCCTCATCTGTGTGTCCCCTACCCAGGAGCAACTCACTGCAGCTAATTGCTTCATTTGATTTAATCAGTTGATGTGTGGCTTCCCATGGAGCCCACATTCTTTCTTGAGGGAAGCCAGTGCAAACGTCTTTGATTGCATTGTCCCAAAGCATGCACAAAGGCAGATCAAAGCACTTCCATGTGTCAATAGCTTTGTTTGATTCTAAGGTCCATTGTCACTCAGGTGTCAGAGGCGATAATACATTATATCTGGAGTTGGTGAATGCCCTGATTGAGCAAATACATGTAACTTCTAAACTGAGTCAATGACAATAGGCCAATCTTATTGAGAATCCATGCAATTAGGGCTGCAAGGCAGAACAAGACAGGACAGTCTGGTATCTAGGCTTAGTAAGTTAGTAGGAAGAACAAATTTCTTTTCACAAAGTTCTACATATTATTTCTTATAAGATTTGTCGAGAATACTGAATAAATCGATTTAATCGAAAAAATCTGATTTAATCGAAAAAAAATCGATTTTTTCGAGAAAAAAATCAGCATTTTTTCCAACCCTGGTGGTATTGGGGTATTCTAGACTAGAAGGCAGAGGCACCCACGACAGGGGCACTTGTGTAGTATCCGGACCCACCCAGTTTGACAATTTTCGTAAATGTTTTTAGGTGAATAAATACCTAAAAATATAAGTAAACTATGTGTGAAGGGAGAATGCGATAGCTTGACCGGAAGTTACCTAATTAGCCTTTTAATTACGGCCGCATGCTCAAATTTGAATGAGGAATCGCGAGAATCGCGAGTGTCGCGCGAGCCGACGCTCGCGTCACGCGGTGTCACATGAGTAATATTGCAACCCACAAATTATTCTACGCGCTGATACGTGTTATTTTGATAATCAAACTGCAAATTAGGTGACTTCCGGTAAAGCATCGCAATCTCCCTTCACACATAGTTTACTTATATTTTTAGGTAATTATTTACCTAAACATAATTACGAAAATCGTGAAACTGGGTGGGTCCGGATACTACATATTAAGTGCCACGACAGGTTGGGTCTCCTACGCCGATAGGCTACAGCGCCGACATAAAAATTGAATTACGATACAGTATTACTTGAGCACTTTTAAAAGTCTGAAAATTGTATGCAAAATTAAACTGCAGACGAATGATATTGTGACCCTAATCTCCTTTTCCTGGTGTGTTGATGTCATTTTGCATAGTGTTCTGTTCTGCCATGTAGCAAAGCCTTCGATATAAAGTAATCGTAATTGTTCTCGCCATTTTTGGGCAGGTCATTAGATGAGACACATCCACATTAAATAAATTGCTTGTTTTTAATGTGTGTACACTAGTAAGAATGTTAGAAAATAGCTGTTTAGATAGAAATGATAAGTGAATTTTTTTTATAAAAATGGCGAATGGGACTCGAACCCAGAACTTTCGAATGCTGGCCGAGCGCACTACCAACTCAGCCACCGACCCTCATGCTAGAGCCCAGCCAATATAAACCTAGCCACTAGATCATGCGACAAGTTCGACGTTCATGCAAACTGATCGTAACTAAACAATCTCTCTCAACTTGTAAATTTCGTCTTCATACATTTCTCGCACATTGTCAAACCCAGGGGATCAACAACAACACATCGCCGGTGTCGTGCCTATAGCCTAATAAACGGCGTTGGAGACCCGACCTGTCGTGCCTATAGACGCTTCCATTCTAGAAAGCAGCAGAGTAGGCCTTCTTTTTTAAATGGCAAACTATGCCACACGTCAAAAAATAAATTGCCTGAACTGCTCAGCCTGCTGTGATCATCATGCCTGTGTTTGATAGCTAGCATTAACATTGTGCAGTAATTAGGCCCTATATTCCTATTTGGAGAAAAGTGTGGTTTAGTGACAAACAAGTGTAACCCCGGAGTAGGTGCAGTGCCTGTTAATGTTATAATGATTGTTTTGCAGATAGGGCCTACATATCAAACTTGCATCTATTTTGCAGAAAAACTAATGGTCCTTCGTTGCTACGATCATAACCTAAATACTGACCGCAAACGGCGACTTTGAATTTGATCCGGTTTGTTTTCAGTGGCATTTTATGAAAATGCCGCTGTGAGCATTTTGAGAACAGCCATTACGGTGACCCGCCCCACACTTCACTTGTGCCACAAACAATCCCGACTATAATATTTTTTCCTCTGGCATTCCAAACCCGCCCCAGATTATCACTGGGCTTCGTCCAAGGCATTGCAGCTGGCGCGTGTACGCTGCAATTGCCTGCCACAACAACACGCACAATTGCAACGTTTGCTTCTTTCGTTTCCCAAACGAAAATTACGGAGACAGGTATGTACTAATTGTGTCATCCATGAAACTTATGTATCACAAAGGCTGACGAACCTATGTTTTGTCCCAAATCCTATCTGTCACTCACCCACCGGCGGTAGGCCTACGGTCATGATGCCGGCCCCTCACCTCAGTTTCATTTAATTATGCTCCTTCTCTTCCTCCTTTTATGCTACCATTCCGTATAATTTTTGATATCTATATTATAAAGTCAAGAATGTGACGTGATGGTTCGCGCCTCGCGGCGGTTTGTTTGGGTCGGTGGAAGTTTGTGGGTCCTCGCAGATCCTCGCTTCATTCAGTTCGCTTTGGGGAGCTGTTAGTTACGCTGTGCACGTCAACGCATTGTCAATGTAATGAAAGTGTACATCGAAAGGAACAATTACTCTTCACTCCGTTTATGACTGTCTAGGGTGACTCGTGACCACGAGTGAACGAACGGGTAGTGGGTTAACACTTTATTAAAAAAAATTCACTAACAATTTTAAATATCATATTTTTGTTGTGTTTTTCACGCACAAAGTATTTCAATGATCATAGTAAATATTCATTGAAATGATTTGGTTGAAAAATTATCAAAACAATATTTACACCACCTCCTCTCTTGCTGTAACATCATCATGTTTTAAGGGGGGGTGCTGGTCGAAATTCAGGGGAATATTTTTTTAATGAATTTTGAGTTGTTGACATTTCCATGTAGAGAAATGATCAAATTATCCATACATACATGATTCCAAAATGAATCCATTTCTATACAGAAAACGCATATGTTGGTGTGATGCTTGCATTGTTTATATAGATATAACAAAACTTCAAATGCGTTTTCTCCATTATGCATTTTTGAGCTAAAAGTCGTGTTTCGGTACCATTTTCTTAGCCATTTTTTGGCACAATTGAATGAAATTTGCTGTGGATCATTATTGAGTAGTATTCTAAAAATGGACAAAAGGACATTTCTTTAAACATTCGGATTTTTTTTATTCAACAAAATCTGAAATTTTGTCAAATTTTTGTTATGTTTTTCACACAAACACTTATTAAAAATGTATTATGCAACAAAAATCAAAACGCTTCTGTACGTTTCTTCATCTGTATGTCTTCTATGTGTGTGCAACTTTTCACTGCATTTGAAGAAGCCGTTTTAAAGTTATATGTACCTTGGTGAGTGCCCAGTGCCGGACGTAGGTATGTGGAGGCCCCTGGGCAACACTGTTATAGAATATTCGTCGACGTCATGATCATAAAGAGCAGGCATAGCATACATATGCTTCAATTCAAAATGTCAAGGCATGTAGCTGCTGCACCAACAAAACAACACTTCGTACCTAAGTTTCTGTCTATAGACCAGGCATGTTTCTACGTTTGAGTCGAGCAAAGTCAGCGATGAGATCTATGTATTTAAGTTTTGAAAATGAACGTTTACCACTGCAGTTGGTGGCCATGAGAATTAGGTTCGTCCGTTGTGCTATTTCTACATGAATAAATGAACACTTAATACGCTTATCTATAGTTAGCTTGTAAAGAAAGTGTCATAAAACGTCTTCCACAAAATCGAGGAACTCATTCGAATAGTCAACAAACTGAAGAAGCTCGATCATTGCTAAAACTTTGCTCCATGTCGTCTTGGTAGAGAGTGACGAGTTTCTCCGCCGAACGTTCGATCTCATCTGGACTAAGAATGTCAAATTTGCCAAAACCAAAACAAAACTTGGAACGCAGTTCCTCGTACGCAGATGGCCGATGAGCTAACGATATGAAAAACTGGTCGATTACCGGATTATAACTATTGACACTTAAACTTGTAAGAAGAAGTGAGTTCAGCATCCGACGCTGTTGTTGAGGACATTATTGTTTATCTTCGCCACGAAACGCCAAGCCACGCTCACTTGAAACTTGTGTGATACTAATCAGCCGTTTTAGCACACTGCGAATACTTTTGAACCTGTTCTGCTTACTGTGCGAACTACAACAATCAAGAGAACAGCGTTCTTTGCATGGTGTGCCAACATCAGCATATGGCATCGAGGTGATATTTGGATCTGTAATGATCTTTCTCAAGACTTGCAATAGCTTTTGACTGATTGTTTGCTATTTCATAGATTGATTTCAATAGGAAAAGCGTAATTATAACGTAACTTTTAAGTATTTTTGGAATGTCTACTTTTGTGGAGGCCCTTTCTTGTGGAGGCCCCTGGGCACGTGCCCAGTGTGCCCAGTCCTAAATCCGGCACTGTGAGTGCCCTAAAATCAAAGATGGCCGCCATTTCCATGGAAACGAAGCGCGGAAAAAAATTATTTTGTTTTTTTCTCCATATTTTTTCATACTGATCATAATAAATGTAAAATGAAATGAGTGGATTGAAAAATGAGCAAAACAGTTTTTTCGACCAGCACCTCCCCTTAACAGGTCCAAGAAATGGGTCATACACACTAGGCCATGTCATCTTGGCTCGAAAACTGCAAAGCAGTTGTACAACTCGTACCAAATCTGCTCTGACCATAACCCGTTTAGATAAATAGGCGTTTCTACTGTGATTAGAACACCCTGTGGAAGCATCACATGATCATGTCGCTGTAAACCGTCACATGATTCGGGCGTATATAACTAGGCCGAGAAAACGCCCAGATCCGTAGTCTGCCCGAAGTCGTCACACGGTATGTTCGTTATAGACTGTCTTAAGTTCTTTAGAATATTCACTTGTTTGCTGGAAGTCACCTTGTGTGTATTACAGCTAGTATGTGGCTAGTGCAGAATTATAGTTGGTACGATGTTTAGTTACTTCTATTTCACTTATATCAGATTAGTGAACTTGTGATAGTAATATCTACACAGGCAGGGACTACGCCCTTGTGTAACTATTTGTATTGATGATGACACTGTATGTGGCTAGTGCAGAATTATAGTTGGTACGATGTTTAGTTACTTCTATTTCACTTATATCAGATTAGTGAACTGATATAATATCTACACAGGCAGGGCCTACGCCCTTGTGTAACTATTTGTATTGAAGATGACACTGTATGTGGCTAATGTGGAATATTTTGTTGTGTTGCAGGCCGCTGCCTCCTTTAGTTCCGTTTCGTCTCTCTTCGATAGTATTGTACTTTATTTTTGTTATATTAATTTAAACGATTAAAGTGAGATCTGAAACTGCAATAGCTTCTTTATTACTAGACTACATAAATGAAACTTCCCACACCAACAATCCCGGTCCATCACATTTGGTGCTGCGAGCAGGGTATGGGAATTCTATTGTTGATCAAGTAGTGTTTTTTAATGAATAAAAGTATAAGAGTATCGAAGAGACACCGGTAGTATTACGGAGCTATTGGAGGTAGTGTGTAGCCACGCTAAACGACGACATGGCTGATGGTGTTGCGCGCGAACGGAGAGCAACTCCGTGTCGATATGATGGCAGCGACCGTAGGCATACCGATCACACAGTTGATCTGCAAAAACAGATAACTGCGCTCGCGGAGGGGATTTCACAATTGGGTGTGATTCTAGCGACGTTAACGAAGACGGTCGACGATAAGATTCTCGCCAAGCACCAACAAATCGGTCGTGGGTGCGAACAAAGGCGGGATGATCGTGACTATTCACAAAGACATGCGCAGCGGCGGCGACACAGACGACACGGTCATTCGCGTGGTCGTTGTTACGGTTGTGGACAGTTCGGACATTTCCGGAGAGAGTGTACGCGATTTGTGAGTGAACAATCTCGGGAGCACGCGAGAGCGAGTCGGTATTCGGGAAACGTGCAGGAGATCCACTCTACCGGTTGTGCTTCGTCGCACCTACACGGAGGATGTACTACGGGAAGTCGATCGGACGGCACAACGACAATCGGACACTCGTTGGCAACACGTTCGCTGTGTGAAAACGTACGAACCGACAAGAGCTACCCGGTCACGAAACGCCTTGTCGCCTAACAACAGGGAGCACATGTGCGGTGCGACGTGCAGCGCGATTCCGGGGTGGAGCTCAAGAAGAGACGCAGGCGAGCCACACCCGTCAGCCTTGATAAGCAGACACAAACGCCGACAAGTCCAAATGCGTTACCGGTTGTTTCTGTGTCGCCACGTTCTTATCAGGAGAAACCACACACTATCGATGACGAGACGTCATACGAGAATCCTGTCAAGCATAACATTATAGACGGTGGCCACAAGAGGTCCGACGAGCGCCCAATTACGGTACGTTCAATGCATCCACGGAAGGCGGTAGAGGTCAACTTGAAGACCAATACTAACATTGAGACTAAAGTAGACCAGAGCTACGTTAAGGATGTGGACTGGGTGAGAATACATAGAAATCGGTTATGTGAGGCGGACGAACTTGCTGACAAACAGCAGCGTATCGCCACTGCTAAACGGAAGGCGAGACACGACGTCAACGCCACTAACTGTACACTGGCAATCGGTGATGTTGTGTACATTCGCGTTCGTACATGGCGCGGAAAGTTCCAAGAGATATGGAGTCCCATCGTACACGTAGTCATATGCGTTCCATATGTTGGAAGCAACGTGTACGTCGTTAGGCCGGCAAGAGGAGGGCCAAAGAAGACAATGAATCGTGCTTCATTGCTATCAGCCCGTCCACCGGTGACGGAAGTCGACGACAACGCGGCGCAAGAACACAGCTTGTCGGACGATGAAGCTGTGCTGCTTGCACCAGAAATCGCCACAGCTGCGGATCCGCCATGCATCGTCGAAGCGGTGCCAACACTGAACAAGCGTGCCACCTGGTGGTGGTGATGTAGCGAATGATGTAATCATTACACGGCGTTCGACGAGGACAACTACAGGAGTACCCCGGACAGGTTTTGAGTATGCGGGAATGTGATAGTGTTGAACCGATACGGATGATTGAGCGAAACCCGTTTGGATAAATAGGCGTTTCTACTGTGATTAGAACACCCTGTGGAAGCATCACATGATCATGTCGCTGTAAACCGTCACATGATTCGGGCGTATATAACTAGGCCGAGAAAACGCCCAGATCCGTAGTCTGCCCGAAGTCGTCACACGGTATGTTCGTTATAGACTGTCTTAAGGTCTTTCGAATATTCACTTGTTTGCTGGAAGTCACCTTGTGTGTATTACAGCTAGTATGTGGCTAGTGCAGAATTATAGTTGGTACGATGTTTAGTTACTTCTATTTCACTTATATCAGATTAGTGAATTTGTGATAGTAATATCTACACAGGCAGGGACTACGCCCTTGTGTAACTATTTGTATTGATGATGACACTGTATGTGGCTAGTGCAGAATTATAGTTGGTACGATGTTTAGTTACTTCTATTTCACTTATATCAGATTAGTGAACTGATATAATATCTACACAGGCAGGGACTACGCCCTTGTGTAACTATTTGTGTTGATGATGACACTGTATGTGGCTAATGTGGAATATTTTGTTGTGTTGCAGGCCGCTGCCTCCTTTGGTTCCGTTTCGTCTCTCTTCGATAGTATTGTACTTTATTTTTGTTATATTATTTTAAACGATTAAAGTGAGATCTGAAATTGCAATAGCTTCTTTATTACTAGACTACATAAATGAAACTTCCCACACCAACAATCCCGGTCCATCACATATACATGTAATGTTTCATATTAATATTCAGGCAATGCGTGTTAGCTTATGAATGCTATTATTCTACATCGCCCAGTTCAGTCATAACAACCTAGATCAACTTAAGATGATACACGTTTACTTTGACCATCCCAAATACAGATCACTTCATAAACCACATTAGACATTGCCTCTGTGATAAAGTTCACTGGATGTCTAATACCAGTAATAGCAAATTATAAAGATAAATGCAAATAAAACGAAATTCGTTATAATTGGAAAGAAAAAGTGTAGCAAATTTGACAATCCGGCAACCATTTTAAAAACATAATGATATATCTCCGACTCTGTGGAACACAAAATGTGAAGTCAGAAGATAGTTTTCCGCATCGCATTTTGGATTTGGCTTGATGGCAGATTCATCAACATTCACTCTTGATATTGTTCCCGAGGATTTTGCTGTGGAAAGTGTATTGTATGAAAATGTGTTTATCGGTATTGGTATCTGGTCGAATTACACTCTTGTCCTCTTTGTCATGCTGGTTGTCTTCGGATCTCGCTGTCGCTTTACCTGTCCTGGCTTCTTTCCCCCGTTTGCCGGTGCTATGATGGTCAGTGTGCTGTCGGTTGATGCGAGTGATTTTGGGTTGATATGTTTGCAATGTGCTTCAATAATTTGTTGTAGTGGTTGTCCCTTCGTTGGTGTGACAGTTGCGACCAGATGTGAATGGGTACTTCGAATCTTGCGAACTGGGGGGGGGGGGGGCGAGTACGTAGTCGCTCTGTCCAACTATTGCTTGTTTCACATGTGAATATAGTGTTCTCACAAAATCGTACAACTTGAAGACTAGATCGGTTAGTGGTTGTTTCTTCCAGTTGGTGTAGTGTATCAGGATGGCGTTCAGGCTCTCGCAGTTATTATTGGTCCAATTAACGAGATAAGGTGTACTTTTTGATGAGATGGCAGTCATGAATTTGGAACGGAGAAGTGGCACCACTCGGTCGTTGAAGTACTTGTCGAAGGAAGGTGTTATTGCTCTGTATAATTATGGCGATTGTTGTCTGCATGCGAAAGTCAAATGTTGCTTGGTCGTCTGCTCTTGAGATGCCAGTTGGCCCGAAGATTGATGTGATGATCGCTGAGCGGTTTGCTGTGTTAGTGCCGATTTTGTCTCTCAAGTATTCGTCGATGTTCTGCTTCAGGTGTCTGGTACAACTGAGAAGTGATGATTGTGGGAAAGATGTGTGGATGGCTTGTTTCATGGCTATTTCATCGTCCGTGCCGGAGATGGGCTGTGATGGCATTCCACGTAGTGTGGCTGATAGGTGTGAGAATAAGCTATGATATGTGATGTACTCGTTGCCATGAAGAAATAGGGGTCCGAGGAAGATCGGGTGCTCGTTGTTATCCCGTTGGACTATGGACAGGTTGTTAAATACGGTGAGTGTTACGTGCAATTCTCCAAGATTAAAAGTTTGGTCGACTCCAAGGACGGCGGTGTGTGCCAGTGGAGCTGAACAGCAGAATCGCTTTATGTCCGGAATCTGGTAATTCGTTTAGAGAATTATTGAAGGAACTTTGCCTTTCATTATGTTCACATGCTGCACAAATCCGTGGCTTTGTGTCACATTCTACAGTGTCTGTATGTGGTCGGTGAAGTTTGCCTTGTGTGTCTGTGTTTGTTGTTGTTGTTGTCTCTTCGCATGGTATCTTGCATTTTCTACTTGTTTTTTGATCGGATGCCTCCAACCACTGCCTCACCATAGGCTCTCATCAGGATCACCTCACTTGGTTTGTGCATTGATGCACCACATTTCATTTGTTTTAGTATATTTGGTTTGGTTCTAATACATTTTCTAAATAATTTTCTAATCCAGGAAATGTTCCAAGGTATTCAACAACCGCTGTTGCTCGGTCACCAGTCCATGAAACACGTCGCTTATACACATGACTCCGTTTGTTCTTAACGTAAGCACGGTGTAATTATATGACTTCGCTAGGCACTGGCTGTTCGTTCAGCGGTGTGAATATTCTTCGTCTTCTTTCAATCTACCGTTTATGACATATATTCCCATATAATGTCTCTTTTATTGTCACCTCCGCCATGGCGGTATTGTTGTTGTCGCAGATAAACATTCCACGGCCCACTTTTCCAAGGCCCGCAGTCATCCCAAAACTGGCTTTTCTGGTTATTGTTTCGCCTTAGTAGGTTGGTCGTGTTATTTATTAAGAAGTACTGGTTCTCCTTGTTGCCTTCAGGTATTCCCTCTGTTGTCTGTTGTTCGCTTTGTAATAGTTCAAGAAGGTGTGCACGATCTAAAAATTGTTTTTTGTTCGGTAGGTCATATCCTCCCTCTGCATTGATAACCTGCTGTGTGTCTATCGAAATGTCGAATGTTGGGGTCAGTGGCCGGTTTGGCTGGGCAGGTGTCGGGCAGGACGCGGCGAGTGTCGGTGGCTGGCTGGACGCGGCGAGTGTCGGTGGCTGGCTGGACGCGGCGGGTGTCGGTGGCTGGCTGGATGCGTCGGGTGTCGGTGGCTGGCTGGACGTGGCGAGTGTCGGTGGCTGGCTGGATGCGGCGGGTGTCGGTGGCTGGCTGGACGCGGCGGGTGTCGGTGGCTGGCTGGACGTGGCGAGTGTCGGTGGCTGGCTGGATGCGTCGGGTGTCGGTGGCTGGCTGGACGCGGCGGGTGTCGGTGGCTGGCTGGACGCGGCGAGTTTCGGTAGCTGGCTGAACGCGGCAGGTGTCGGTTGCTGGCTGGACGCGGCGGGTGTCGGTGGCTGGCTGGACGCGGCGGGTGTCGGTGGCTGGCTGGACGCGGCGGGTGTCGATGGCTGGCTGGATGCGGCATGTGTAGGGGAAGTCGGGGCATGTCCGCACAATTAAGGTTCAACCCACTCTAACTAAAGTATAATTGACTGACTGACTGCGTGTGCGTCGCTCCATATTTATTGCCTAAATTCCAATATTTTGCGCCGTTTGTCGCTCATACCGTTGCGCCTGTGCTGACAACAAGTGTCCAGGAACCCGCCGAAGACGATGGGAGTTCCCATTCAGGTATGGCGTGCCCGGATCGGTTTTTTTTCTCCCAATAAGCAAGCCTCCCATAGCACAAAGTTTGGCGCCAATGGCAGTCATGGCCGGACAATCTTCAGGGGGGGCCCACCGGTGACGATTGTCTTACTGTGTGCCTGTGCGATGTTGCTGCTGGCAAGCGGCATCGAGCCTAACCCAGGCCCTGAGACCCCGCGAGTAGACCTACCAACCAGTGTCTGCAACCTAGCCAAACAAGTTGCTGGACATCAGGGCCTACAACTTCAAAAAGTTGTAGGCCCTGATGAAAAGTTGTAGGCCCAAAAAAAACCTTAATTACTAATAACAAATAGTTTGATTGACATCACACAGTTTTTGCTTTTTACGCAATGACTCAAATATAGCCGACGTTTATTTCAGGTGTGTATAGCCCATACATGCCAACCCTGAGTGGACCACACCTGTACGGATTGTGAACAAAACCTGTTCAAAATTCTTAGCAATTCATTTTTTACCGCCTATTTCAGACTCATAAAGACAATTTTCTACTATAATACGACTAATATTCAACCATCTAACTCTAACCATATTACCATAATAATAATGATAAAGTGTTTATTTCAGATGCAAATATATCACAAGTACATTAAACTGCAACCCTAATTCCAACCCTAACCACAAACTTACCCTGACTCTAACTGCCTAACCCTAACCAAAACCATTGCCCTAACCTAACCACCAAAACAGAATCACAGACAGTTGAATATACTGAAAAGCGTCCTTGGTAGTTTGTGGATCCCACAAAATAATGACCCTCGTCCTTAATAGTTTGCGTACCCCGAAAAAAACTGACGCTATCAGACAACATAATTCAGTGGTTAGAAATCTTATATCATCCATTAAACTGACCAACAGGAAAATGTTATAATGACGTCTAAGTTTGTCTTTAAACTATTTTGAAACACTTGGAGGCAGTTATTGAACAAAAATCAATGTTTTAAACTCGTTATGCGTGCAGTTTAATGAATGGTTTCATTTTGAAACAGAGCGCCATTTGCATTTTGCGAAGTCAACTTCCTGTTGACAATCGATTTGTCGGGATCAACTAGGCTACATTCCCAGTTTTGAATCTTCCTCAAACTTCGCCCATCTATTGCTAAATATTTATAAAACGTGTTCGTTTAGGTAAGAGATGATTTTGAGCTCACTTTTATTCAGAATTTTAATGAAGTTTGAATCGCCCCTGGGAGTCGCTTGTAACCGTTTCGTACACCAATGTCACGGCACCGTTATCCAAGGCTCTGTTGTCGTGATAGTGGTATCGTGCCGCAACGGTAGGTGGCGATACCTACATTTTACAGTACTGTAGTAGTAGTCCGGTAGATGGCGATGCCAGCAAGAACAACGTGGATCGTCATCGGATTAACGAGTTGATATTCGATGATAAACACATTGGGCGGCCGATGTTCTACGTCCTGAGTCCTGACCCGCACTCCTCGATCCCCTTTCAACAACTTCATCCCCCAGTCAAGTTGTCGGACCGCCGGGCCAACAAACTTGTCGGCCCATTGGCGAAGCTGTCGGCCTCGGGCCGACGGGTCGACGCTAATCGCCGACACTGCTACCAACACCCTGTGACGAGCCAATGGTCACGCCTCATCGCCGAGCAACGACGAAATCGGTAAGCGACGATGCGGGAGCCGCAACACCCGTTAACTGCTTGCAATGCAAACGACCATCTCGCTCCCAGGACCAACCGACCATAAAATGCTCCATATGCAGTGAGTCGATACACCTCTGTTGCCTGAAAGCGGGGAAATACTTGGACGGTCAGGGCTGGCGCAAACAAGAACCACCTCAATACATCGGCCAACTATTCAATTCTCCCTACTTCAAATTCATATGTCACTCGTGCGTCGCGAAACCTTCCTCAGGCATACAAGACGACATCACAATCACCATGCATTCCATCGAACTCAAACTCGACACCCTCACTAGCACCATGGCAGGCTGTGTCCCAGATACAGATGCCCAACAAACCTCAAAGAGTAGACCTACACCCATCCATACCATACCGTCGTCAACGGGAGAAATCGCTAACGCATTATGGACTCACATCGAGAGAAAACAACATGAACACTCCGACGCAGATGACGACAAACGTTCCGTAGTCGCTACAGGCGCTCCATACAACGACTCACTCCGAAGAATCGAAAGAAATAGGAACGACACGACATTCGCACGCCAACTAGTATCCGAACTAGGAATCGACCCAGCACATATACAGCGCGTGTTTCGTTTCCCAAAGCAACAACAAAACGACCGACCTCCTTTGATGAAAATAACGTTCCTATCCGAAGCCACCCAATAGGAAGCACTTATGGAGCGAAGTGTCCTGCGAGACATACCTGACCACAGCAACGTGTACATCCGACCATCTCTTCCCAAAGTAGTAACGGACCAGAGAAACATTCTCTATTACGGTGCATCACTCACGACGTTTGATCACGATACACTTGTGAAATGCATATACAACTCGAGGTCCGAAAACTTCGAATTACGGTACCTAATTCACGATGACGTCCGCAATATTGACCGAGTCGATTGGAAACGCAAGGTCGACTACAGTGACGCGACGTACGCTACATGGAAAGCCGCTGTCGCTGGCAGGCGAGCTGCAAACGGCGCAGCGAGAAACAGCTCCGAAACTCAAGTCAAAAAAACACGATGACTTAATTCTCCAAGTACCGGTGATCATGTTTTCACTAACAAACAATGCATGATGTAGTATGCAAACGCACGCAGCTTGCGTAACAAAACAATAGCGCTTGAGATGCTACTTAGCCACGCAAATTATGATGTACTGTCAATTGTTGAAACATATTTATCAGACAGTGATTCGTCAGCCAAATGCTTAGTCGGCTCAGATGGCACGTATGATCTGTTTCGCTGTGATAGAGACAATCGCAAAGGTGGTGGTGTCGCCATATTATGTGAACGTGTTTTAAACCCAGTGCGGCTTAACTTTCCGGAAAATCTGTGTGCAGTAGAAGCTGTATGCATTGAACTTACGGTTGCTTCTCTTCAACGTATTCTATGTGTATACCGCCCACCCAACTGCTCGAACTACTACAATGAAAACATGTGTAAACTGATAAAAAAAATAGTCAAATATAAGAAACATAAACACAAAAAAGCAGGATGGATTACTCACGGAATAATCCGTTCAATTGTATTTAGGGACACATTGTATAGAACTCTTAAACAAACAAACCAAGAGTCTCCGGAATTTGAAATTGTAAAGACTAATCTCAAAACATTTAATAAGCTTCTCAAAAAGAATATCAATTTGCCCAAAAAAATGTACTACCAATCCCAATTTAGTAAATATAAGGACAATATGAAGGGCACCTGGGCGATTATAAAGGGAATTCTAAACAGAACACAACCAAGTACAAATTTTCCTGAATATTTTAATATCAATGGGCAAAAAGAAACGGACAAAAAGGTAATTGCCAATGAATTCAACACATTTTTTCACAAATATCGGTGCAAATATAAACGCAAATGTATCAATGTCTAATTCAGATTTGTTCAAAGGATATTTGAGTCAACCAACCGATCGTGATTTTAGGTTTGCTTCTGTAAGAGAAGAAGATGTTATTAAAATAATCCATAATTTAAAACCGAAATCCAGTTGCGGCTGCGATGAGATTTCAGTCAAATTAATCAAATTTGCTAAAAGCGAACTATGTAAGCCTATTACTACTATAGTAAATCAATGCCTTGAAACAGGTATATTCCCTGATAAATTAAAAATTGCTAAAGTCATCCCTCTCTTCAAAAAAGGAGACCCGGAACAAATAGACAACTATCGCCCGATTTCTATACTCCCAGCAATTTCGAAAATAATCGAAAAGGTAATATTCATCCAGCTATATGAGTATTTCAATACAAACAACCTGCTTTACAAAAGCCAATATGGTTTTCGCCCTAAACACTCTGCTGAATTGGCGGCATTAGAAATTGTTGACAAGATAATTTACCAAATGGACAACAACGAAACACCAATAAGCATATTCCTGGACTTATCTAAAGCTTTTGATCTGCTTGATCATGACATACTATTATATAAATTAAAATATTATGGGATTAATAGCAATTCCTTACAATTACTGGAAAATTATTTGACAAATCGAAAACAATATATTGAATTCGAGAAACACAAATCAGACATGAAAAATATTACCATAGGTGTGCCGCAAGGCTCCATTCTTGGTCCGTTATTCTTCATTATTTATATAAACGACATAGTACTAGCCCCTAAAATATTTACTCCAATAATATATGCTGATGATACAACACTATTTAGTACACTGGAAGATTTTAATCTGCATAATGGCTGCAGCATCACTCAAAACATAAACAACGATCTTTCCAGAATTTTAGAATGGCTACATGTTAATAAGCTATGTCTCAATACAAATAAATCTAAATTTATGTTATTCCACTCACCCAATAAAATAATAGACATACCATCAATAGAAATAAATGGCACAAAAGTAGAATGCGTAGACAGTTTTAACTTTCTAGGACTATTGCTTGATACACATCTTAATTGGAAGGGTCAAACAAGTAAAATTGCAAACAAAATATCTAGAACAATTGGTGTATTGACAAAATTAAAGCAATATGTACCAAGTAGAATACTTTTAACAATTTACAACACTCTAATAGTACCACACCTAAACTATGGTATACTAGCATGGGGATATCAACCTGGTCGTCTAGTTACTCTTCAAAAAAAAGCTGTGCGTGCCATTACTTCCTCAGCTTATAATGCACATACTAGTCCTATTTTTAAGAACCTTCATCTATTAAAAATATATGATATCCACACACTTCAGCAGCTGAAATTCTATTATAAAATGGTGCATAAAAACTTGCCAATTTATTTTAATACATTGTCTCTTATCCGAAATCGAGACATCCATGGCCACAATACACGATGCAGAAATAAAATTGGTACGGTCAGAACTAAACATGAATTTGCCAAAAGATGTATCAGATATAGTCTAGCTCATACTATTAACAGTCTACCATCCTGTATCCAGGACAAAATATTTACTCACTCCCTAAACGGACTCTCCATCTACAGTAAACATTTCCTATTAAATAACTACGAGAGCAATTGTCAAGTCATTAATTGTTACATTTGTAATTAATATGGTATTGCACTTATATATACTGTATACAGATGTATACTTTCATGCACAAACTTTATGCCTTAGTGTAGGCCTATATATACTATATTATATGTATGTTTGGATTATAAATGCGGTGTTTATATATAATGTTTATATCTAATATTGTATATTATAACAATGTGTATTAATAAGAATTGATGTTATAATTTTGGTGGCCCCTGCGATAGCGACCAGACTGGTCTTAGCAGGGGTCTCCCGATCCACATTTTAAAATCACTAATCATGTTTAAATATTTCTTTTGTATATATATATATGTGGTTCAAATAAATGGAATTCTGATTCTGATTCTGATTCTGATAAGCCATTGTTCCCGGAACATGACCAATGTTATTATTTTAGGTGACTTTAACCTACCATTGATCGATTGGTCAAACAATGTTTCGCCCATCACTCAGCAGTACAATTCATTCAATGAATGCATTAGTGAAAACGCTCTCACTCAACACGTACATTTTCCAACTCGTGGTAACAATACGCTAGACCTAATCTTGACTGTTGACCCATTGAATGTAACACAGGTTAAGGCAGTCAGCAATTTCCAGTTTTTGGATAATATTAGTGATCATGTGGCCATAGTTTTTTCAGTAAATTATTTGGACAATACACAACCCACCACACAACAGTATGAAAGTCACTATGACTATAGACATGCTGACATTATGTCATTAAAGTATCTCCTATCAGACATAAAGTGGGAGGAGCTGCTATCTGACAGCCCTACCATTAACGACATGCTCACTACTTTCCTGGACACTTTTTTTAGTATATGCTCAAAATGTGTGCCTACCAATCGACGCCATAATGGAAATTCTGTTAAGTATCCCAATCATATTGCTAAACTACGCAGAAAATGTATAAGCCTATCCAAAGGAAAGCACCTGCCTAACGGCATGCTTAATTGGAGGGCTGCGAATAATGAATACATGTTGGTTATTCAGCGGTTCATTAACGATAGAGAGTGTGCCATACTACAAGCAGGCGATTCGTCAGCATTTTTAAAATATGTAAATAATAGACGTGTAAGCAAAGACGGCGTGTCTCCTCTACTCAATACCGATGGGGAACTGTCAGTTGCCGAACCTGATAAGGCTAATGTATTAAACCAACAATTATCTTCTGTATGTATTGATGATGACAGAAACTTACCTGCTATGAATATGCGTACTAGTGCCGAATTATCTAGCATTACCATCTATCCTGAACTTGTTCGGAAATTCATGTGTAAGCTCCCTAATAAGTTTACGCGCAGTCCCGGTGGCATACCTTCAGCTATTCTACGGTCGTTGTCATATGAACTTTGCACTCCCTTGTACGTTATTTTTAAAGCTTCGATAGACAGTGGGGAATGTCCATCACTTTGGAAGTATGCCGATATTACCCCGGTGTACAAAAAAGGTGACGCGTCGCAGGCCAGTAACTATCGTCCTATTAGTATTCTGCCAGCTATGTGCCGATTGTTTGAATGTATTTTGGCAGATAGCATCAATTATTTCCTGTATCAGAATAGTTTAATTTCTGCCGCACAGTATGGTTTTGCGAAAGGGCGTTCAACGGAGGTGCAATTACTACACTGCACTAATTTACGGGTTAAAGCAATTGATAACAAACGGTTCATCAACACCGTATATATATATAGATTTTGCCAAGGCCTTTGATACGGTATCTCATGCGAAGCTGCTACATAAGCTTCCAAAATATGGTATAACTGGCAATATCTTAAAATGGTTTGCGAGCTTCTTAAATGGCCGGAAACAGCGCGTAAAAATAGGACAGTCCTATTCTGATTATACCAATGTCGCATCAGGAGTCCCACAGGGTTCATGCACTGGCCCCTTGCTATTCATCCTGTATATTAATGATTTGCCTGATTACAATTTATACATTAATACGGACATTTGCCGACGACTCAAAAATATCTACTGTATTGTCAGATGTGTCTGAACGTTCCACCATGCAGGAAAGTCTCAATCAATTCATGGAGTGGGCCGATCGCTGGCAACTTAAAATAGCGGAACATAAATGTTGTGTCTTAACACACGGTACCAATATACCGCCAACATACAATCTAAATGGTGATCAACTACTAAATGTCAAGGAATTCCGTGATCTCGGAATAATAGTAGATGCCGATTGTTTGTTTAAACAGCATATTTCACACATTTGTCGTAAGGCATACTTTTCCATCAATGTTATTTTCAGATGTTTTCATACGGCTAACATTGCAGCTCTCATTATATCTTATAAATCCTTTGTTCGCCCAATGCTGGAGTACTGTTCCACCCTATGGAATCCTTATATACCAGCCAGACATTATCTGGGCATGACCGACCAGGTAGAAAAGGTACAGCGTTATTTTACCCGACGTGTATATCAACGATGTCAACTCGATTGCAATCACAGTTATCTACAACGGCTTACATATCTCAAAATGGAACGTCTGGAATTACGCAGAATATATCTGGATTTAGCGATGGTCCATAAAAGTATACGTGGTTTGATCACGGCTGATATAAATCAACACTTTTCCTTTGCAATTCAAGCTTCAGAATCAGCCGTGCGAACCAGAGGTCACACATTCAAGCTAAAAACAACACGGTGTAGACTTAATATTGCACAACATTTGTTTTTAACAGTTGTTTCTACCTGGAATGGTCTACCCGCGCATATTGTCAATATAGAATCTTTTCTGAGGTTTAAAAAAGCTCTGCGCAGTATCAACTTTCAATCTTTAATCACATTCGATAGACATATGCAATAGTATATCACATTATTGTATTTTGTTTTAGTCATGTTCACTTGTATATACTGAACTCTGCACTTGTTACGGGTACATGTAAATCGTCCGTCATTATTATATTTCGCTTGTCATGTGTATTATACTTCGCTGTCTCTATACGTGATGTACCCGTGGAACACAATTGACAATATTTAATATTGCCATTGTATTGTATTCCGAATAAACTCAACTTAAAGTACTACTAGAGTTCGGATGCTTATACTTGGCGATCATAAGGAGCAATTATAGTAGATTGATAGTGCCAGTAAAGAAACTACAGTTTCCACCATGGACAACAAATAAGTTTGAAAATGTAAAGGTATGCGCTTGTGCGGATGTTGTTATGTCCGCGATTGCGTACGTAAGCATAGTTTTCAAACTGTGTATGCATATTACCTGAGATTATAGGTTGACTAATATTATTATAGAGGTTTACCTACATGTTCACTACGATTATGTGTTTATAACAATATTTATGACAACGAATGCCTAATATATATAAATATGCCTACATTCTTTGTTCAAGCAGGAGTAGCCAATGTACTTAAATATATTGCATGTCCGCACACGCCTATGCGGACATGCCCCTCGCGACCGACACAGTAAAATGATCTATTTTGTCCAAAAGTAGGGCTGATGCATTCATTGTTTTTCCAGCTACGTTAACATGATTAAACCCTAGTTTGAAAATGCCTAACTACGTTGCTGTGCACTATTTATTGTAGACAGTCCCCGAATGTATGTTTATAATATACATTTTACCAATTTTCGTTAAAAACACGTTTTAAGGCATAGTTTTTTACTTACGCGAATTCAAGCAAATTGCGAAATCAGAAGGCCGACGTATGGGTTAGAAGCCACCGTGTGACATGGTCTCAAGACCAGATATTGCGTGCTGCCGCCAATAATAGGGTGTGCAGACATGCCTCGGGGTGCGGCTATGCCCCGACTTCCCCTAGATGTTAGGTCGATGTGATGCTACGGCTGCTTAGGACGGCGATATAATACCACAAAATGGTTGGGCCAAAAGAAGTCAGATTGACGCGGAACGTATGTGGTTGTCCACTTCACGATCATTGCCGGTGCAGTTGCTCTCCTGACTCCACGCCCGTATATTTTCTTTGTAAGTGCATCTGGTTCAACTTTGTTTGTCATCGCAGGTGGACAGTATGCTTGAAGCCCGACTCTCAGTGCTGCACTGGCTGCATAGATTACCATAGTCTCCGCGTATGATCCTGGAGACGTGATTGATTTCAGCACGGATGTGTATGGGTCGTGGATGAGCCTGGTATCGATGATCAAGTCATGAAACGATGCATCTTCGGTGTCGTAGTATCTGCTGTTGGTGATGATTTCGATGGCGGTGAGGAGACGAATGTGAAGATGGTGATCCTCTTTGCCAAACAATCCACGTGAAAGGTCACGGAAGAGACAGTTGCCATCACCAATGACTGCCAACGGAATATGCTCTTGAAGTAGTACCGGCTGATAAAGCCTCAGCACACCGGTGGCATTAGGGTCACGCTTCCCCGGTGGTTTTGCAAAGGTGCTCGGAGTGTACATTGTACAGATCCATAAGCACCCTTTCCGACTGTGCGCAGCTACTGAGTCGCGTAGATGAAACAGCCTTGTGTAATCTGTAAGCAAACCAGTTAAACTGTCACAGTGTGTCAACCAAGGTGTATTAAATTTGTCGGAAAGTTGTTGTCTCGCTGGCATCTGAAAGACTGTCGTTCACTCCAGGCATGCATGTAAATATCACCATAATAATTTGCCTTTGCCATTTTTACCATTCTGATAGTTACTAGTAAGTCAGCATAAAATATTGCGAACACCACTGATACAGTTTAGATGTTTTCAGTCTGTGAACACGGTTAGTGACAATCACATGTTTTGTCTATGTTATGTACGATACCCAGCCTCAGTAACATTTTGGTGATGGAATTATGGCCTTTTGCAATGACTTTGACCTGTCTTAGGTAATCATGAATTATAGTAATCACAATTGGGTATGTTGGTGATATATATTTTGTTGTTTGGGGCAGTTTCACGGGAAAAGTTGCATTTTCTTGCAATTTGGCCAATATACTCAGTATTTACATACAGGGTATATTGGATTGGGCATTTTATATCCCACAATAGGTGTTGTACATAGCAACCTTGATTCAAAATTACAACACTTTATAAATTAATGTGTTACGGTCACAAATCTATAGGCACATATTATATGTGTTTAAATTTACAAAATCCTCAGTCTCATTTGCTTTTTTAAGAAATGATGAGAAATTATTATGAAAGGTTAGAAGAAGTATTTTAGGTTAATATACAATTATTTATGCAATCAAGAATATGTACAACACATTTTGTCAATATTGATCCAATAGTTTTAAAGTTATGTTGTGTTGAATGAATTTCATGAATGTCTGTTAAAAAAATAATTCCTCATCCTTTCCTGAACATGTTCTAATCTAACTGATTTAAAAGGCACTAGGGACAAAAAGTTATCCAAAATGTCTGTTAAAAAGTGTCCTTTCCTGAACAATCAAATAAACTTGGAAAGGAGGGTAGAGTTATGATTTTTTGTCAATAAATTAAACTATTCACACATTGGAGTTTGGCTTATAATTTTGTATTAACACAGCTATCCAGATTTTCACAAAATGTCCTTTCCTGAACGTGTATTTAACGGTGCACCAAACCTGTTTAAAATGCAAAGTATTCTGTGTTTGCTTGTGTACGACTCTTTATGTAGATATATTCGTTTTTCTTCATAACTTTCAAACATAACAAATATACAATGAAATTAATTATTTGAAAAATAAAATAACAAATTGCCCTGGCATGTTTCACCCTAATACATGATAAATATGTGATTAAATGTCATTTCCTGAACAAAATGATATTTACGTTCAGGAATACAATGATACAGTATTATATACATCTGCGTTGTATTGCAGATACAGTCGTATATAATTATTCATATTAGTTCTACTTTAAATGTAGCATTACTAATATAACGCTATTGAGCCACCCTGAAAATGTTTACCGTTTGTTCATGAGATGTTGTATTGCTTATTAGGTTGATGTTATCTAAATAAATCTCTATGACACAAGTTTAGTGTCGTTAAAAAAGTGTCCTTTCCTGAACGATATTCATCACGAGTTACAGCATGCATTTACTTGTCAATGGCCAGGTTTACTCAAACCAACATTTGCATAGTTGTTCAATCATACCTACAGCTTACAAAAATTGGTACCAGTCATCAATGGTCACCATACTTTCTAGTAGAATTGTATTGAAATGACCCTAACCCTAAAAAGTTAGCAATAAAACGAGGTATTAATCACAATAAAAAAATTTGACCAATCGGTGTAGCCAAAAATTCCAGGGATCAAACATACATTGTTGAATCAGTTTAATACATAAACAATGTTTAAAATAAAGTGGTAGCTTCGATATAAATATAATTTGCAGAAAGGGTGCCCATATTATTATAATGTTTTATCTTTATTTACCATTCGGTCACAAAATGAAAATTGACGTGTTTAAGATCCAAAACATATATTTTCTGGTATATATGGGTCATTCCGTGTCAGATCAACCAATGGTTTGCGAGTCACCCCTCCGATTTCGATGAAATGTGGCACACTTACAGATAATGCTTGATAAAAATCTGTGCACATTTTCCGCGTGGTAGGTCAAGCGGTTTTCGAGATATGACCTTCCAAAAAATGGAAAAAGGGTCGTTTTTTGCGACAAGACCCGTCAGTCAAATGTCAATAACTTTTTTTCTATCAGAGGTAGGCAGCTCCGTGATAGCTCTTTTTAAAGCTCTTATATTGCTCTATAATAGCTATTATAGATAATTACAAGAAATCTCAAAAAAAAGTTATAATTTTTGGTAAACTTTGACCTCGAATAAAAAACGCCAGTCTTCAAAAACGACGGTAAGGACAACTACCACTCTTTCAGAATATCAACTTGGGTCACAGAATAGTTAGGTTACTGAATCTGAAAGTCTACGAAGACCAGGACAGCATTACTAAAATCATATAGCAATCAACTCAGCTATTCAAAGGCAGGAAATCATTGTTTATCATCTAAATGATGACTCCACATATGAAAGGAATTATGAAAGCTTTGAGGTTACTCCCAAATTATGTGCTGGCAACGTAAAACGAGGATTATTCACCCCCACCTGGCTTATGACTTTGTGGTTTGATGATACTTGTACTATCATAACAGAACAAATTGTCAGTCTTCAAGGTGGTAGCTGATGACCATCTCATTGGCTTCATCATAAGTGACAGGTCTGGACATTATGTTGAGGAAAAATGTTTGTCATGTTCTCTGTGTCATGACAAATAGCATGGAAATGTCAGCTAACGTAAACACAATGCATGCATGCATTCTTTGTTATACATGGCCTATTGTATATACAAAGGAATATACCATTTTATTCAATTATTAATTAACTTATATAGTTCAACTTAAGGCCGGTCACACTTGTGACTGTTTTGTTACAAGTACACATTTGGTTTCCAAAACCACGCCACCGCCAACAATTTACTTGCTGAGTTCACATGTGTGATGCAATACAAAACGTTTTATTTCCAATTGATCGTCGTGAATACATGTGGGTTGAAATATTAAACATTGGAAAAGGAGTAAGCAGAAGTATAGTTTATAAAGTGCTTCCACTAAATAGTAATTACTATTGAATGCATGACATAATTATTTACAAATTATTTATGTGCAATAGTGAAAATAAGCATGATGATTTAACATGACGAGTTACATACATCTACTATATAAAGGTGCAGTGTCCCTTTGTCTGTGTGTGTGTGTGTGTGTGTGTGTTTGTCTGTCTGTACTCTACACTTGTTTTCGACACGACCATCTGACTGCAACCAAATTTGGCACGCATAAATATTATATTAGTACAGGAGCATTAGCCAGCTAACCATTATGAACATGGAAAAAAGGCTGATTTTTTCAGGACACATTTCTGTTTTGCCACTGATTGAAAATTTGATGCGTCCCCAAAAAATCCCCGTTGAGGGTTTTGCATAATTTGCATATTAATTAAATGGATGAAGAAATTAACCATCTAGCATTATGGATGTACTATTTCGATGTCTAGATCCATGTTTATAGTTTTAATGATGTTTTCTCTGTCAACCAATGACTAAATTAATTTCAGGAAACATTTTTACCAATTAGGTAATTAGCATAATTGACCTAATTTGCATAATTAGTATGTAACTCACAAATACTTTCAATCGCATAGCTTTTTTTAGTGTTACGCGCCCAGTTTAAATTTAACACATACAATGGAACAATTTAATGAGCTCACCAATTTCCCTGTGATTATAGCACAATTAAATTTATCACCGATTGGCACTGCATTGATTGGTGTTAAGTTCCCGCAGGTTTCCAGCCCTACGGCTCTCTGCTAAAGCTGATGATATTGTGGAGGCTTCATCAGAACTATATGGCATCATCGTCATACTTGGTGGTTTCCGTTGGATTAATAATGAGCGGTATCTGGATATGAATACCTTTGAAAAACTGTTAATGCTCCATACCATAGAGCATGTATGCTCAGTGGACATGCTTATGCCCTAGCACTACTAGCACTACGCTCACATTTTCTCACAGCAGCATCGCTGGCAGCATTGATACTCGATGCATCAAGCTTGATGGATGAGATAGACGTAATGCTCTTACTATAATGTTCACAATTCCCTTTTCTAATGTACCTGTCCCGCCTCCAGTGTCATTTTCAGAAACATCCCATCCAAAAACCAACTTAGAGTGCGGTTGTACTGACTCTCCTGGACAGGACGCTAGTTCTTCGCAACTACCATCCCAACAATGTTGGTACTCATTTGCAGCTGAGTACACTGAGGCAAACTGGGGTAAATGAAATTGCCTTGGCTTCAACAGCGAACCATGCCCAATGTGAGGATCGATTCCATGACCCTAGAGCCCTGAGTCAAACACCCTAAACACTAGGCCACGACCGCTCTTCATGTTCCATATGCTACTGCGAAAAAAATCGTTCTGCATAGAGGCGAACTGGAAAACTGAGGTTCAATTACCTGACCTTGATACAAATGCTACAATGAGGACAAGAGGATAGGACAGTGGGAACTACATCTGTATGTACACAAATATGACTCCAGTTTCCCATGCAGCTGGACACATGGCATATGCATGTTCCGCTCCGACAACACATGGCATATGCATGCTCCGCTCCGACAATTCCAGAAGCTCTCCACGGAGGGCTACTTCACTTTTTAAGCGATACGATAAACTATAGAGCGGCAACATCACATACCAGACAGTCGGGCAGGAGCTAATCATCATCATCATCATCATCATCATCATCATCATCATCATCATCATCATCATCATCATCATCATCATCATCATCATCATCATCATCATCATCCATCATCATCATCATTGGGCAGCCGTAGTGTCTCGTCGTTGGGCAAAGGCCTCAACATGCGTCCTCCAAGTTAGCCTGTCTTGTGCTGTCCTCTGCCGGATCGTGTCGCTCCAGTATTTGTACAGGTCGTCTCTTCACCGCTTGGCTGGTCTTCCTTGTCATCTTTTCTTGTCATAATGGTCTCCAAGTGGTGACACTCGAGGTCCGTATGTCGTCTTTGAGGTGGTTGACGTGCCCTGCGCGGGACCATTTCATTGTTCTCACATTGCTGATTATATCTGACTTTTGCCCTTTCCCTGACCCAGATGTTGGTCTTTCTATGCTTGTATGTGACATTGAGCATACTTCTTTCCATTTTGGTCCGTGCGGCCGCAAGTTTGTTCTGTGCTTGTTTAGTCAGTCACATGCTCCAGGAGGTACAGATCATGGAAGAGGCATTAATGATTCCCCAAGCACCCACGCCAGACTTGCAGACATCCAGAAAGCCCTAGCTCACAATGCGTGGTTTCACATCCTTTTTGTACACGCGATCACTGCATTCGATACGATATCTGCACCGTATAACATCGGAAAAAAAACCATATGTTTGTTCTGGAAGACGAGACAGAGAGGGGACTGGATTATAAAGGTAATGCAACAGAAGGATGCCAGTCACAATGAGGTAGCTAGCTTAATCCAGTAAAGTGGCTTGCAGGATGAAATGCAACTGCAGCAAAGTGATACATTTAACTGTGCTATAATCACAGGGTAATTGGTGAACTCATTAAACTTGTAAATTTTTTCCAGTTTATGTGTTAAAATTAAACTGGGCCCGTAACAGTACAAACGGAAATGCGATTGAAAGTATTTTTGAGTTACATTATTATTATTATGCAAATTAGGTCAATTATGCGAATTACCTAATTGGTAAATATGCTTCCTGAAATTAATTTAGTCATTGGTTGACAGAGAAAACATCATTACAGCGACATGTATAAGCATCTACACTAAAAACGGGATAGTCAATGTAGAGGAATTAAAAATATCGTTTTTCTGGGAAGGTTTCCTTGACGTCGTAACTGAGATACTCAGGGCGTGATCGATTTGAATCTACCGCCTCTGCCGGAAGAAGAATACCCTCTGCCAGTCCGATCGATTTGTCTCTAGCTATTCCAGAAGACCCTCTATCGTCTTCCGCGAAGGGAGGTGGAAGACGGTAGGGGTTTGCGTAGAGCTAACATTTCAAAATGGCAGCCAAAACAAACGCAGCAGTGACATGCACCGACAAATGTTGTAATATTATTATAAACCTAAATCTGGTTCATATTATAAGGACCCACGCGGATCATTACCATTATGCAGAAACGATATAGAATCAGCTGAGAAACATTATGTTTGCAAAAATCCGTATTTTAATAGAAAATACCCCACGGAGCACGGCAATGCCAGAAGGTACCGGTACTTTTGCGGTGTGGGCCCATAACCGATTTCTCGCTTATGATAGGCCTAACTATTTTTGTAAATGGGGGTCACTATATTCACACATCACACCGTGGTAGTTTTCTACGCAATTTGATTTGTTGTTGTTAATTTATAGGCCTGTTGACCGTTATATGTTTTAACTGCTGCCGAAGGAATGTAAACATTGTCAGCCATCGTCTACCAGTTTCGGTTTGGTCGATAGTTTCAAGGGAAATTATTTTGCTACCGGCAGAGCTAATTGCTCTTCCGGAAGAGGCAAATCGATCACGCCCTCAGTTGTTGATAGCAAGCAAATTGGTCTGTAGTTCTAGATGTCTGTTCTGTTCCCTTTCTTGAGAAATATCACCATATTTGCTTCCTTCCATGTTTTAGGGATGCATCGTTCTGTTATGCACTTTGTGTACAGCTTCGCTAGTTGTTTCGCAATGGTTTCATTTCCTGCTTTCAGTGTTTCAATGTTAACTTGATCCTTTCACGCTTCTTTCCCATTTTTAAATTTTCCTCAGCGCGGCTTCCACTTCCTTCATGCCATTATTGGTGGTACTTCTTCGGGGTCTGTTTGTATTGTTACAGCTTGGTCGCTGTCATATAATTCTGAGTAGAATTCTTCTATTCGTTCCATGATCTTATCTTGTACTTGAATCTCTTTGCCTTGTTTGTCCAGTAGTGTTATCATCCGGTTTTTTCCTAGGCTGTGGGTTCTTCTGACCGTTTTCAAGCTCTTAGATGCCTCAATTGTTTCTCGTATTTCATCTAAGTTGTGCTTCCGGATATCTTCCCTTGCTTTCTTTTTTATGGTCTTACATATCTCCACATATTCTGTGTGGTCTCTGGGGGTCTTGATCTCTATCATTTCTCTACGCTTCTTCATCAGAGCTCTTGTAGGCGATGATATGTTCGGCTTTTTCTGTTTCTTGGTTTGTTTTATTATGCTCATAGCACCTTGTTGGATCATTTCAGTCATGTTCTTATTTAGATTGTCCTTGTCGTCATGTTCTTCTAGTGCTGTGAACCTGTTTTTCAGCTCGAGTTGTAACGTGTTCTTCTTCGTTCCAATCATTTGAGTGTCAACTCGTGTTCGTGTAATATTCTTGTTTAGTAGCTTCCTCCTTTCCGCTCTGGTGTTTAGCGTAATGGAGCCCATTACCATCCTGTTGTCACTACCAATGTTGATGCGGTTTATGACGGTCACGTCGGTAACCATGCTCGGTCATGATGTAGTCAATTCATTTTTAGTGTTTCCGTCAGGGCTTCACCATGTCCATCTCGTCCCTGCTTTCTTCTGAAATTGTGTGTTCATGATCTTGAATTTCTTTTATGTTGCCCATTCTACAAGAGTGTCTTCTCTTTCATTTCGCTGGCCCAGGCCGAAGCATACTGTCGCCCTTTCTGATGTATTTGTTTGTCCTCCGAGTTTCGCATTAAAGTCCCCCATCACAATTGTGTAATATGTTTGCTTTTCCTGGATCTTATCAATGGTGTTGTAGATGTTGTCTGTCTCTTCATCTGAGTGATTTGTCGTTGGCGCATATACTTGAACGATCTTCAGTTGGTATCTGTCTGTTATGCGTGGGACTAGTTCTGCTATTCTGGAATTCCCAAAGAATACTCTTGTTATGTTGTTTTCCATTTCTTGTTTACGAGGAAGCCTACACCTGCTTGTCCACTGTTGGCCTCAGAGTGGTACAGCAGGTGGCCACTTTGGAGAGTTGTGAAACTTTACTCTTTTCTTCGGATTTCTCTAAGTCCTATTACGTCCCATTTCATTTTGTTTTCTTTCAGTTCTTCTTCCAGTTCTTGCACGTGTTCATCTTTTAGTAATGTTCTTACATTGTATGTTGCAATATTCAGTCGCTCTCCCCTTGTGTGGTGGTTCTTCTTGACCCAGAGATTCTTAGCACCCCCTGTATGTAGTCTCGGCGGACTCGAACCATCTCCTAGGTCACAGACATCCATGCTGCTGGGGGCCTTGGCTTATTTGTACTTTGCATGCTGGTTGTCATGGCCTACCCTTCCACGCTGGCCAATGCGGGTTGGAAGGAGGTACCGAAATTTGAATACCATGCCTAGGTAGTTGTGTTTCAGCACTAAAGGGCTCTACCTGTCCTGCTACTTAACCCAGAGCAAGGGGGTGTGGAGTTTGGAGCACCTAGCCTATGTAGTTGTTTTTCAATCACTGAAGAGCTCTACCTGCCCTGCTACTTAACCCAGTTGTTGGCATCTCTATGTAGCATCGGGTGGTTTGGAATCTGAGTTTTCCTTCTCTTGGACCAACTGCCTTACCAGGCTGTCAAGCTTGGTCTACCTGGGTTTTGGGATCACAGTTTTCCTTCTCCTAGGCCAACTGCCTGTCAAGGCTAACGAGATTGGCCCACCCGGGCTTTATATCAGATGTACTTTATCCTAGGTCAATGTTGGTCCGCAATGTCTTCTTCTATATTATCCAGTGAAACGAGTGGCAGAAAGCCATGTCCCGCTCTAAAGAGGCAACTCGTTCTTGATGGGTCTGGTCTGATAATTACAATATACGGTATTGCAATAATTTAATCCGCTTTGTATCGATAGAGGCAATCGCCGCGTCCCGCTCTACTAGGCGACAGCTATCGAGTGGCGGCTAATCAGCCTGCATAAGAATAATTTAGTCCGCATTGTATCGATAGAGGAAATCACCATGTCCCGCTCTACTAGCCGGCTGCTATCGACTAGCGGCTAATTAGCTTGCATAAGAATATTTAATCCGCATTGTATCGATAGAGTCATTCGCCATATCCTGCTCTACAAGCCGGCAGCTATCGAGTAGCGGCTAATCAGCTTGCATAAGAATAATTTATGAATGTTAATTTGATTGTGGGAAAAACTCAAAACCTAAGGCTAATGTAAAGAAAGAGGTCATCTAGCTATCTATTTATTAATTTCTGATTTATCATTATTATTATCAATTTGTAATATATATATATATAAATGTTCATGTCTAGTTAACTAAACCTCGCGCTCATACTGAGAAGTCACAAAGACAGGTCAGTATGGTGCCACAGCCATTTATTTTTCAACAGACTAAAAAACACCACAACTACCATGGAAGTTGAAAGTTGTGGGGCTGGGCTATTATTGGTTGTTTGTATTTATACATAATCACACTTTTTAATTTATTCTTTTTTACATCATATATTATTTAATTTGTGTAGATGCATACAATGATTCAATCTAAATGTCTAATTAATCATCATATTTAATACGTGTTTATTTATTTTACATTAATTATTGTAAGGATTCTAAATATTATTTTACCATTAGGGAAAGGGAGGGTTAGTTGATACGCAAGGTTAGTTGATACGGGTCCCCTCACCGTATAGATACCCGTAAAACCTATAAATTAATGTCGCCCGTTCATCAACAAATACTATGTGCACATTCTGTGGAAATATCTATAAGTTGGAGGCAAGGAAAACACACGGTAAATAGAAAATAGACTTTTTCCACTCCTAAAGTAAAATAGTCAACAACTTGTTTCGACTTTCATTGTGAAAACACTACATATACATCAAACAAACCAACACTTGTCAAATATAGGCTGTAATATTGGCTTTTAGTGTATTAAATTTGCTTGGCATATAATCCATTAGCTTGGCAAGCACATCCATGTTTTCATCATATACACCCATGGAGGGTCAGTTGATACACTGCTGGTAGGGTTAGTTGATACGGCCATAAATGCCCTATCTTACTGCACTCTACGGCTTCAAACTTTGATAGTCTACTCTGTCCCGCTGCCTTAGTTGCTTTTATGAAAAATAACTGATTTAAATAGACAACCACTTATTTCATGCACCAATTCGTGATCCAGTACCAATCCATGATCCTGTGCCAATCCATGATCACGCACCTTTCCGACAAGGTCCATTGTATCGCAATACATGGATATGTATGTCTCGCAATCGGAAATTCACAAACTTCAAAAGGCAGGTAGTTAAAGCATGAAAACAGGCACACATATTTCGGACATAGATTCATGCTGAAAAGTAGGGACATTTGAGGTAGTTATGGAAGTGTATCAACTAACCCTATTGGGTGTATCAACTAACCCTCCCAGCAGGGTTAGTTGATACGTTTGACAACGTTTGTTGGCGGACTCACTAACGTTTTAATAAGTGAGCCAGTGTATCCTCCCTACATCAGAAATGTGTCCAAAGGGTTGACGTATTATCTAGTACACCTCTCGTCTCCCACTCTTACATAGTTAGCCTTCGGTGGTGATTTAGGCAAAAACCGTATCAACTAACCCTCCCTTCCCCTGATTGTCAACATTCCCGAGTCATTACTGAGATATGGGTGTCTAAATAAATTTGAATTGTTGGTAATATCTTAATCTAGTGCATGCACACGAGTTTCACCTATTTAAGTAACGGACATTTTGATGTGGCATTAAAATGCCTGCTGCGTAGATTTGGGACTTGGCCACGGGAAACCTGAAGCTCTCCTTGACCGGTCATGTGAGTACTGTCCGAGTTCTGGTGGTCAGTCCGCGTCAGCCGTACTAGGCCAGTCAATCTAGCTGATATTAGGGCCTGACCCTAAACAAATTGCAACAGAAACTATTTCACCTGTATTAATTCAGTAAATATTCCCTGAACATCATATTAGAAATATAATTTAATATAATTAGGGGAAAGGGTTCAAATATGCTAATTAGGCTAATTAGTTAGGCAATTCAGGGTTTTGACTATAACTTTATATATAGCATTATGGGCAATATGAAAAATACCGGTTGAAATAGACGGAGAAAATATTCTTTTTTGATTTGTCCAAGCTATTGGAAACGTAGTGTATACATTTTCATGCTTTTGGGGATACCAGCAGAACCATTCTGGAGGGGCACACATGCTGCACCAACTGTGTCAGTTGTCCGCAGGCACATGACCGACTCTTGTGTGCCCCAGAGTTTTGTTGTGTCGCTAACGCGCGCGGAGCCACAGCGAAGACGATTCAGGCGCATCCACTGCTTGTGGAGGAGATCTGCCTCATGTGGTAACACAGGTCTAGAACATATTGAGGACGATCATACATTTGTCTACTAGTGACTAATGTCTACAACAACTTTCAAAATGGGCATCATGTGATTAGGAGAAGTGACTGATACTGGAGTGTGCCTTCAACAGATCTCATCTTCAGAGAAGTACTCATGGAAGAAGTGCTAAGAGTGGATGGGGGCTGATAAGAGGCAGGGGTATGAACAATGTCAACAGAATAGTTTGGCTGCTTGGGATGCCCATATGTTTTATTGTGAACCTTCCTGCCTCTAATGTCCACTATGTGATTTACGGCTGTTCCTTAATGATGAGCTACCATGGCCACGCCATGCATCAAGGAAATATGGATATGGAAGATATGGGTTTGATGTTTATGCTAATGGACCGACCATAAAATACGTTATGCATCTACGACTAGCAGGACCCTGTGCTGTCCACTGCACTGAACAAACACCCCTGTGTTTGAAGAAGGAAACTTTCCTGCCGCTGATACACTCATTGTAAAAAAACGGCTAATACGGATTGTGCAAAACTAGTGAACACTGTCCTCCTCTGTTATCATGGCATACAGACAAGCATTCTAAAGGTATCTTCTTTCCACCAAAGCACAAGGCAAACTGTACCAAGTGCAGGGTTTGGGATGAAAATAAAATCAAGGATGGACTTGGCAGCCATGTTTTTCTAGTGACACAACTCAATGTTACAATGACTTGGGATATCCACAACACTGAAAATGGTATCAAACAATGCAAAGTTCCACAAAATTGCACAGATATTATGTAATGACACCAACACTCCTCATACAGTAAAAGCCGAAAAGCAAGCACTGCTTTGTCTGAACAATGGATCGGCCAAGGATAACTTCGACAGTTTGCGTTATGAACGATACTCCGCAAAGGTGAAGAAGTCTTCAAAACCAGTAACGGCTACATGTAACTTACCACCAACTTCAGCTGTAGCACGATATCACAGTCCAAGGGTGTATTTCCAAGTAAATGAGAAGAAAGTGGACATAGTATTCGAGGAAATCGAATAGGGGCGAATTCAAACTGGTACCCAAGACTACTGACTTGCTGCCAGGACGGCCTAAATTGCTACATTGCTGGACAAGTTTCGATGTCTCTGTAGAACAGATTGTAGCTCACTGACATGCACATAACAAATTGTGAAGGTCTTAGCTATGCAAACACAAAAACCCGTGAACTGTATGATGGTGACAGTGATGAGTAAACAACACGACGGACATATAATCCATAGAAGTTATCATTAAGTTGCATATTTTTATATTTCCCATAATGCAATATTATTTACTAACTAAACAGACACTTCATTGACTCTGAAAACATAGTAGGCGGCACATTTATTGTGTTGAGCTGATGATTGTTCACATATTTATGACGAAAACCAATTTTATTCGCAAATTACGGTAAATAAATTGCATATTACCCATAATGCAATATTAATTACTGCCCAAAAATGAATTTGTTGGCTTTATTGGCCATGCAAACATCGAGTTAGACACCTAAATTGTCTTGATTTAATGATTTTCAACATAGCTATGTAAAAACAATTTCAAGTGTCAAATTAGGTCAATAATTTGCATATTACCCATAATGGAATATTATTTGCTAACTAATATTAGCATAGTTGGCTTCCTTGACCCTGAAAGCATGTGGATAGACACATTAATTGTCTTGATTGGACATTTTTTCATCAAGTTATGTTCAAAACCCTGAATTCCCTAACTAATTAGACTAATTAGCATAGTTGGACCCTTTCCCCTAATTATATTAAATTATATTTTTAATATGATGTTCAGGGGATATTTCCTGAATTAATACAGGTGAAATAGTTTCTGTTGCAATTTGTTTAGGGTCAAACCATAATTTGACTGGCCTATACCTGTTCTCCGCAGGTGAGGACAAACAGGTGAAGTGCTGGGACCTGGAGTACAACAAGGTACGTATATTTAACTGATATTACTCTTGTTCATTTACATGCTTTCTTCCACTTTTACCAGGGTTGGGGTTTAACCCGGGTTAAACTGGTTTAGCCCAGCCCGGTGGGTTAAACCCAGGTTAAACCCGGGTTAAACTAGTTTAGCCCGGGTTAAACCCGGGTTAAACCCGGGTTTTACTCACAAATAACTAAGTTTACATATTATATATTTTCTACGAAGGAAAGTGGCAGTGGATGTTAGTTATGTATGCATTGTAGCATAGCTCACCAGTGACTTAAC
The DNA here is from genome assembly GCA_965224795.1 of Paracoccaceae bacterium. GTDB lineage: Bacteria > Pseudomonadota > Alphaproteobacteria > Rhodobacterales > Rhodobacteraceae > NVTR01. The sequence continues at coordinate 2,007,171 of CBDDAE010000001.1, forward strand.
CACAAATAGATACATTAATTGAACTAAATTGTAAAGTATATGTGAAAAATAAAAAGATATTTGTAATGCCATTCCATTACTGTATAATGATGTCTGTCCGTAATCTCTGTATACTAGTACAAAAAGTAGTACGTGGCGATATATATATATATATATATATATATATATATATATATATACTCTGTAGTCACTGTTAATTAGGTCTACCCTGTAAAAAGAAAAGCACACAATGTGATAATCCTGTGTTGATAACCACATAAGTCTCACAACGGAGTCGGAGGGTCATTCAAGCAGATTGTCAATGTGATCACTGACACTGGGCAATGTCACCTGCACCAAGCAAACAGCCTACTAGTGTAAACACCAATAGCCTGGTGGCTGGCTGGTGACCGGGTGCCAACTGGCTTCTTGTTCTTTTAAAAAAGAACTTACTAGTAGAAGTACTGAACAGACATACAAAGGACACAACATGCTTGCTATGTCAATCAGTCATAGTCGGACCAATTGCATTTAGGCAGATTCCATGTGATATCCAAATAATCCAATGAGTGATAGAATTCAGTGAGACACACCTCTTTGCCTTAGCTCATAATTGACGACTGGTGATCAGGCAACAGTATTGGAACATAATATATCATAATAATTATGATAATTATTATTTATTGTAATACATAATTACTATTATATAAAGTTATAAACTCTGTAATAGTGTCATAAGGGTGTGCTAGCTTTAGCTGCATTCAACTGCACTTTATTTTGTCATAATAATGATTAAAAACAAAATAAATCAGTTTAGCCCGGGTTTAACCCAGTTTAGCACAAATAGGGTGTTTAGCGCAACCCGGGTTTAACCCAGGGGGCGGGTTAAACCTGGGTTTAACCCAGGGGGCGGGTTAAACCTGGGTTTAACCCAGGGGGCGGGTTAAACCTGGGTTTAACCCAGGGGGCGGGTTAAACCTGCCAACCCTGACTTTTACTGTAATCATTTTTTGCAATTAATATTAAATGTCCTCAGAAAATGTAGTGAACTGATGGCACTAAATGCTGGAATCTTTGATCCTTGGCATCACTAGGTCTACATTCTCTCAACTTTGACGTTAAAATCTTCAAGGCCTCCAGTCAATATAGCTTTGGTTTGGTTAAAACAAGGGCCTGCCTTCTTACTCTATTTCTCCGTGCTTCCTATCAGCTTTAACAAGTCGTCGTTCCGACAAGATCCACCTGCCAAAACCAGCTGCTTCAAGCATTAGAAGCTGAAGTTTGATTGTACTGTGCTAGATATTCCTGGTAATACTGTGTCATCATAATTGTGTAATAGTAGAAGTGTATCCCCATACGTATAGGTGTCAACAGTAGCGCCGCAGGTGGGTAAAGTAAAATAATAATAAATCGCTCACTTAAATTATTTGGTAAATCTATGCAGGTGATTCGTCACTCTGACAAAGACAGCCGCCTCTGCACCTTTTTAGTATAGCTGAATACACAAGTTAAAAATCGTCGGATAGTCGGATAATATATCTATTGAGCTAATGTTTCTGTACATGCAAACCGACGTTACGCCACCGCCACGGTACGCATCACTGCAATGATGAAACTGTCATTACGAGAGACGATGACAATGGCATTTTTATAATACGCAGCCATTCCTGTTGCCGTGACTTTATGTAGTGTTCATGAAATGTTTATTTTTTGTTTGCTTGACATTATTTCCGTGTGGGTGAGAAAATGGAATCATTAACTTTGTTGTGAACTTTGAGTTTAAAAAATATATATCTGTGATAATATAGTTATGTGTATTTATGGAAATTGAGAAATATCTGCTTCATGATCACGCAGCATTTGTTGCTCGTTACGATGACAGACGTGTCTGAATCTGTAATCGTTGGTCTGCAATCTCTTCCCTCAATCTCTGTTCTTGTTCTCTCACATCCTATCCCACTACCTCATTTGCTCCTTTTTCTTTTACCCATCTCTCTCTATCCCTCTTCTTTCTCACCTCTCTCCTTCTTATTTGCTGTTATTCTATTTACCTCCCTCTTTCTGCCTCATTCTATTTGTGTTCCCTCTCCCATACCTTCTCCTTTCTCCCGACTATCTTTCTCTCTGCTCTTTCTCCCTAACTCTCTCTCTCCACCATCTCTTTCTCCCTACCGGCTTTTATCCTCCTCTATCCCTCCATTTCGGCCACTCTTACTCTCTCTATTCTCCACCTCCCTCCCTCTCTTCCCTCACTTCGCCTCAAGTCTCTCCTCCTATCTTCACCCCTTCCCTCTCAGTATATCTCCTCCCTATTTTATTTAATTTTTAATTTTTATTTCTTATTGTGTTCCATGATGTTATACTTTTGTTGTATTCCGTATGTTCTATTGTACTCCGTGTACGAAACGAAGGTGATGATGATGATTTCTCTACCCTCCCTCCCTATTTCTTCTCCCTTTCTCCATCTCAAGCCTCCCCCTTTCTGTCTCCCACATGTGAGGGACATGAGGACCAATGCTCAGATTCAAGCTCTCACCGGCCACACGAACACAGTCGCTGTCATCAGGTCTCAGTCCGCTGACCCACATGTAAGCCATCAGATTCACGCTCTCACCGGCCACACGAACACAGTCGCTGTCATCAGGTGTCAGTCCGCTGACCCACAGGTAAGCCGTCAGATTCACGCTCTCGCCGGCCACACGAACACAGTCGCTGTCATCAGGTGTCAGTCCGCTGACCCACAGATAAGCCGTCAGATTCGCGCTCTCACTGGCCACACAAACACAGTCGCTGTTATTAGGTGTCCGTCCGCCGACCTACAGGTAAGCCGTCAGATTCACGCTCTCACCGGCCACACAAACACAGTCGCTGTCATCAGGTGTCAGTCCGCTGACCCACAGATAAGCCGTCAGATTCACGCGCTCACCGGCCAACGAACACAGTCGCTGTCATCAGGTGTCAGTCGGCTGACCACAGGTACGCCGTCAGATTCACGCTCTCACCGGCCACACGAACACAGTCGCTGTCAGCTGGTGTCAGTCCGCTGACCCACAGGTAAGCCGTCAGATTCACGCTCTCACCGGCCACACAAACACAGTCGGTGTCATCATGTGTCAGTGCGCTGACTCACAGGTAAGCCGTCATATTCACGCTCTCACCGGCCACACAAATACAGTCGCTGTCATCAGGTGTCAATACGCTGACCCACAGGTAGGGGCCTAAGCCGTCAGATTCACGCTCTCACCGGCCACACAAACACAGTCGCTGTCATCAGGTGTCAGTCCGCTGACCCACAGGTAAGCCATCAGATTCACGCTCTCACCGGCCACATAAACACAGTCGCTGTCATCAGGTGTCAGTCCGCTGACCCACAGGCAAGCCGTCAGATTAATTCAGTTAACTTGACGCTGGTGAACAAACAAAGTAGATTTGATGTTAGAAAGTTTTCATTTTCCAAGAGGACCATCAATGTATGGAATAAATTATCAACAGAGTGTGTACATGCTAGTAGTGTTAATATGTTCAAGAATAGAATAGACAAGTATCTAGTTAAGGCGGGTTACACATAGAATAAGGGCAGGTACACTTAGAATCGTATGAGTAGACTCTCGATAAGCTTATAGCTTCCTTGTCTACTGCCATCTGAGGTGTTCCTTGGATGGCAATCTTGTTAAATCTTGTTAAATGCCTTAAAGCTAAGATCATGGTAATATCCAGCGATACACACAAATTACACCACTGCGCCACTTTACAATATAATCATAATATTTGCCACGGTACTTAGGCAACACGAGAAATAATGAATTCAACAGTGTTGCCACATTGGAATGCGTCACCCACTGATGCTTGGCTGCCCGGCAACGGTATGAAACTTGGAAATAGCTTTTTCTGCAATACCACGTTATTGTTGTATCCACATGCGGACATTCCGTACAGTTTGACTGTTATGTAATTTGAGTTTAGATGGCAAATGGTGTCGTCGTGATGACGAAAATGCTGTGTTTAAATAAGTTCACCAAGTTTTATGGGTTAAACGTGTTGTCAACAAGCATAGTGCGCCATGCTACCCCGCGCTTAAGTCGTAAGCGGCCCCTGATTGGTTGAATACACACGCTGTGAGGAATTATTTCCCAGGAAATCACTAGATCGATTTACATCTGTCTAGTTTGAAATGGTGCTGTTTGATAAACTGTAATTGTTGAGTAACAATGCATATCGCCTTAATTTTAGACAAGCAAAGGTGGTTGTATTACATTAGAAGACAATGCTTTTGGGCATTCATACCCCAATATCTGATGTCTCCAAATGCTCTCCCTGTCAATTGTACTGTTAGAATATCATTGTTACGTTGACAGGTCGTCACGGGAAGTCACGACTGCACCGTTCGACTGTGGGACTTGGCAGCAGGAAGGTCATCCGTGACGCTGACCAATCATAAGAAGAGCGTCAGGGCGGTCACCCTCCACCCCTCACAGTGAGTCTTGTCACCCTCTCACTTCTCATTCTGATGTCTTTCGAATCTTACCGCATTTTTCCCGTAGCCTAGATCGTAGATTCTCCTTAGAACAGAACATTATGTGTAACACATGAATGATATTATGTGAAATTATATGGCATATCTAAACATAGTATTGATCACATGTGTCTAATATGTTTTGATACAAATAATCCGAGGGTTGCTTATCTAAGCAATTGTGCATGAAGTCATACAAATGTTTGATCATATGATAATGTTTGATCGATGATTCATTAAACATTATTGTATCTTGCGGTTAAACAATGTGCTGTTATGACCCACCAGAGGTGCAACCAGTTACATTGGATAACCTCGAATCGTCGCGTAAAACATGCGTGTGTTTTTTGTCGCAGATACACAATGGCATCGGCCTCGCCAGACAACATCAAACAGTGGAAGTTTCCCGATGGCAACTTCCTACAAAACTGTCCGGGACACAACTCGATCATTAACACACTCGCCGTCAACGATGACGGAGTTCTTGTATCTGGAGGTACGGTTTCCTCGCGATCCAGTGGTCGCAGTCGTGGTCACAGTTTCCACGCCAACATACATGCCGTACTGTGGATAATATTTGGGCGATCTTTACTTTAATTGGCCAAATTATTTTACGACTTTTCTGACATTTTTTTAATTCGGTTTTCTCTTTCGACGCATTCATCCGTCAGTCTATAGCTGGTGAGGTTTGTTATGATTAAGATTTGGTTTCCAATTTTTTAAAGCATACAATCCTGTACTTCGAATCTTGTAGTTGAATCCTGTATTTTGAATTCTGTATTTTGCCTTTGATGTGAATAACCAACACCAGAAAACGATAATGATCTCCTCCCCCCTTACCCCGGCCTGACTAAACTGTATAATAATGTTTCCTCCCCTCCCAACCAGCATGTCTTGCCCACGGGTGACGATATCGGTCTCGTTTTGAACCACTGGTGCAAAGGGTCGGTAATACTACTAATGGCCCAAACAAGTTCTGTAGTTCTTAACCCTTTTAGATGCTTTTCATGCTGATAAATGGCCGTGGGCAGGTTTTTCCCGAAGTCTGGCCTTCTTCAAAGTAGAATTGTTTTGCACCATGCCCTGGATTAACCATGTGATTAGTTCATGATTATGTAGGTACGTAAATTGTGATTACAACACAGTACCCTGTTCCTGACCCTCCGTGGATAAACAAAGAAAAATAGGCCAGATTGGAGGCTCGGGTAAAACGATGAATTTGCCGCTCTGCCCGTCAGTCACTGATTCAGCAGGCGACAAAATTGTCGATCTGGCCACAAAAGGGTTAAGTTATAACACAATTTGAACCAATATTTTTGACATCTTTTCCACATTGCAGGAGACAATGGAAGCATGTACTTCTGGGACTGGAAGTCGGGCTACAACTTCCAGCGCACACAGGCGGTCGTCCAGCCGGGCTCCATGGATTCCGAGGCTGGAATCTTTGCTTCCACGTTTGACAACAGTGGTAGTCGTCTGCTGACTTGCGAAGCGGACAAATCTATAAAGATTTACAAGGAGGACGATACAGCGGTACGTGGGGCTCTTACGTTTGTTGTTCTTCTTCCCCTTGGGTCCCTTGAGGGGTAGGGTAACATCGACATGTTGTTCAAGAAACAACTTAACATACTTTTAGAGACGTTGGTACACTTACAACTCATGACTTCATCTCCCTGAGACAATAATTTATTTATTTACTGTACTTATTTATTTTTATCATTTACTATTACTATAATATTTAGTTTTACCTTGTGTATTTATAAACATGTTAAAAAGAATTCTTTTTGTAATGAACATTTTAGAGTCCATACATCTTACATCTTAATCGTGCATTTTAAAAGTATTTATCATTATCATTAACTTAATCATGTGTAAATGTTTTATACGATAATGCGCCTGTGAATGGCCACAATGGTTAGATATATGGCGCAGAAATAAATGCTGTATTATTATTGTCTTTATCCCTTTAGCCCCGTAAAAAGCTTTATCTATATTTTCCGGTCTTCCAGAAACAGATCAGAGTTATTTTCCCATCGGCGATCGTGTTAACATTTCCTAGTGGTGTTCTCAAACTAACAATTCGGGTGCTATGACAAATCATCAGCATCATTTCCACTTTTGTTTGTGGTCAATGTGCCGGATTATTCTCTTCCATGAAACACTGTCTAGCCCCTCTTCGCCCAATTATTCCTTCTGTGTAAAATCGTGCCGAATGCCGTTCATCAATCTGTCGTTCCTTATTCTTTCCAACTTTGTGACTGCAGACATCCAACTCAACATCCATTTTACAACGATATAACACAATAATAATAACGTTCCCATGCTTCAAACCATTCACATGTGTACAAAGGCATTTGTTTGTTGTATTTTCAGACGGAAGAAACGAATCCGATTAACTGGCGACCGGACATTATGAAGCGCAAACGGTTCTGAAGCGGACACGCGCAAACAGCACGAACATTTGCTCGTAGTATCGAGCAGCAGTTGGGCACGGGCCAGTGTAGTGGTGAAAACAATGCAGGGCATCGCTGTGTGTGATGTGCGCTAGCGTTTAGAGTCGAAGAAATCTCTTCAGAACTCCCAACGTTTACATAATTATGTTCGAAAATTGGATACAGATACTGGATACATTGTCTAGTGGCTTATCTCAGATGATCAACATTACGAGTCACAGCATTTGTAGCCAGGAGGAAAGTGTATAATGTTGCGCTTCACAGGCTGTAAATGTTGAAAAAGTGTATAATGTTGCGCTTCACAGGCTGTAAATGTTGAAAAAGTGCCAGATATTGTCAGTCGAGAAACCTTGTTAAAAAATACAAATCGATTTCATGTTCAATGGTAGCTAAGGGGGTTTTGTATGTATAATTTTTTAAACATCAATAAAACCACTATTATCATGCGTGCGTTTTATAACTATCGCAGCATGTGCAATGGTAGTAATTTGTTATAATTTTTTATCAGGTCGAAAATACATCACCGAACCTGAATAAAAATTATATACAACTCTGCATTCATTCAAATGCATGCTAAATACGTTAGGCGGAGAGCTACTAAGTAATAAAGGGCTGTAGACCTACTTTTTTTATTCAACTTCATTATATTGTTTTACTTTGTACTTTTAAAGATATAATTTAGGCAATTTCCAGCGATACACACCAATTACATTATATCCCACTGCACCACTTTACAATTTAATCATAATATATGACACGGTACTTAGGCAGAAACGAAATTTTAAACACGAAAAATAATGAATTCAACAGTGCTGCCATTTGTCCAGTTTGGCATGAACTGCCAATGCTTCGCTGTGGCCAGATTAACGTGGCCGGCATACGTAGCCGACAGGAAACTTGATAATAGCTCTGTCTGAAAAGATCGCATTATTGTTGCGTCGACATGTAGACGTTCCGTGCAGTTTGGTTGTTACATAACCTGACTTTGGATGGCAAATTGTGTCTCCGTGATGATAAAATTGCTGCCTTTGTTTAACTTCAGCATCTCTTGTTATGGCAGGCAAGCCTGGAAAACGTCACGATGTGCGTGCGCATTAGCCGGAAGCCGTTTCTGATTGGTTAAATCCACTCTCTTTGGGGACCATGTCAGCCTCCGCTTACATAGAGAATTTAGCCTAAAATTCAACTTGTTTAATTAATACCGCTGATCTCCGTTAGAAGAAGAAGAAGAAGAAACTTTATTCAACAATATAACACAGGTTAGACATATTCATACAATTTCAATAATAGTACATTTTGTTATATTGTCGGGCAATCGCATGGCTGTACGCCGTCTTCCTGCGATTCAAAGTTGCAAATTATATATCTCAGAAAAAATAATGACAAGTGGTGCGTGCATATTAAAAAAATTATATATTGAACATCTATACTACTAAGATTGACGCGTGTATCTGTGTGTCTGTGTGTGTGCAAAATTTGACCAATTTCTGCCCGTACGCTCTCATTTCGACACCAAACGTCCCGTAAATTTTTTTCACATAGCAACTTTCGAATCTGCTACCTTTGGGCGACCGCTTTTTAGCGTTTGTCCTTTGTGTTTTACGACAAAAAATCATTAAAAAACCGAAAATGCTCGGAAAGCGTATCGATCGGCGTAATCGATGAAGTACGCAGCGCGAAGAGATGAATGCAACGCTATACTGCAGATTAATCACTAGATGGCGACACGGGTTCCTGCTTTAATTCAACTCAGCGACCCACGGGTTGCTGCTCAGCTAGTAAATATAATATAAGTCATATATCATTTGATACACGGCTTAGAAGTTGAAAATTAACCGGACCCAATCATAGTAAACATGGATTATTTTTATCTAACCCATTTACTTTAAAATATTGTAATAATTTTATTTTATAGCTTATAGCGAAATTGTTTTCAGAAATGATAGATTAAGTTAATATTCTCGGACACGGACAGTATGATTATGTCTATATAGATGGGATGCAATATGCACTTATTTATTTGCAGTTCTATACAAACGCTTGTAGAAATAATAGTGTACATCAGTGATATTGGAGATTATTATTAATATTCGCCTAGGAATTTCTGGATAATATACCTTTAAACTTCGTTTTGTGAATAGTAGTTCTCGTATTATTATCGATATCGTTCCATATTTTGGTAAAATGATGTTTTGGCAGTTTACATGAAAAGTGTGTTCTGGGCCTTTTTACAGGTAGATCGTCATATCGTCTCGGTATTCTTCCGTGTATATCTAAGTTTTTTTTGGAATTAACCCGTCAAATGACGATGGTAGTGTCCTGGAATGATAATCATACATAAATAAAGATACTTGCAATTTATGTATATCTGCACTTTTCAGTATATTTTCAGATTTGAGAATTGGATCAGTATGACTCTTGTATCCAGAGTTATTTATTATCCGTACAGCACGTTTTTGCAGGATCTCTAACTTTTTTGTATTTCCATTTCCCCATAATTGTATACCATAAATTATGTGACTCTGCATTGATGTGGGATATAGCGTTCTTAAAGCGATGTGGGGCAGAAAATGTTTCACCTTATTAATTGCGAAGATAGCTTTTGCCATTTATGAGCTGACCGAGTGTATATGTTTTTTCCACGTTATATGTGGATCTATATTCCAAGAAATTTCACTGTTTCTTCATTATCCCGCATTCCTATTTGGCTAATAATTTCGTTGTTTATTGTAATGTTGAGATTAACTTCGAAGTTACTGTTTTGTGGACTAAATATACACCAATTTGTCTTTTTTACATTAAGGGATAATTTATTTGCACACAGCCAATGATATAATAATTTTAGTTCATGGTTAGTGTTTATAATTAGATTATCTACGTTTGGACCTGATTGATAAACAATTGTATCATCGGCATAAGACAATATATTTAAGGATGTAGATTTTTCTATATCATTTATATATATTAAGAAAAGCATGGGTCCTAATAGACCCCTGTGGTACTCTGCAAGTAATGTTTTTTAGCGAGGATTTTTCATCATTTAATTCTATGTATTGTTTTCTATTCGTCAGGTCGCTGGAAAACCACATATTGCTTATTCCCCTTATTTCATAACAATGTAATTTATGGCGCAAGATATCATGGTTAATTGAATCAAAGGCTTTTGAGAGGTCATGGAATACACCTAGCGTAACATCTTTGGTTTCTTTGTCATTGGCATCTGAAATATCTTTTAGTAAGTGTAGTATTGGGTGAACAGTGGAGTGTTTTGAACGAAACCCGTATTGATGCTTATAGAGAACGCTGTATTTTTCAAAGAATGATGACAGTCTATTGCATACCAATTTTTCAATTATTTTTGACAAGGCTGGTAAGATACTAATGGGACGGTAGTTATTAAATAATTGATTGTTTCCTGATTTAAAAATAGGAATAATTTTTAGCTATTTTGAGATTTACTGGGACACTTCCAGTGACGAAAGAAAGGTTTATCATATGTTCAAGCGGAGTAGCTATTTCATTTATTGTTTCACGCACTAACATTGAGGATAATTTGTCACACCCTTCGCTGCTTTTGTTTTTCAATGTTTGCGTCACTCTCATTATTTCAAGTCTGTATGTTGGTTGCATAACAAAAAATATCAGCGAAATGTCCCGTTAGATGAGTACGAAAATTGTTTATTGGATGAGGGACTGTATCACTGATTGATTTACCGATTTCAGCAAAAAAAATATTAAACTGTTCTGCGGTATATTTTGAATTTGACACTTCTTGCGCATTTATAACGAATGTTTGGGGAAATTTCATAATTCCAGGTTATTTGCGCATTGCGTGGCGCATAATTTTCCATGTTTCTTTGATATCTTGTTTGTGTGTATTCAACATTTCTGTGTAATATTTTACTTTTGCTGCTCTCTTAATTTTATTGAAGATTGAACAATATATTCCATATTTGTTTACTAATTCTGGGCTCTGTCTTTTTAGTTTCTTTTTGAGTAATTTGGCTTTATTTATTGATGATACTATTAAACCCTTTGTAATCCATGGTTCCCGTTTAATGAATTTCCTATGTAATTTTATCATTTTAACTGGACATGATATTTCTAGAAGTGATTTATATATATTCATAAACTTATCATATGCTTCATTTGCATCTGTAGTCGAGAATACTGATGAGTAATCTGCAGTTTCCACTAAACGTCTAAATGTAGAATATATTTTTTTTTTTAAAGAACAGGAGATGACGACGTTCGCGCATGGACGCGCTGAGTAGGACAAGGTTTCAGTTGTCAACAGTCCGTTGTAAACAGTCAGTGGCGTGGGGAAAACGAAGTTAAACAAATTATCAGCCGTCTTTTATAGACATTTAATATCGCTCGGCTTTTATTACAAACACTATCAAAACATCCTACATCACAGAAAGTCCAGAAAATAAAACAACTGGCTGTAATGAGAATAACTTTTGCTGCAAAGTCGAACGGTTTCCCTGGCCTGGTTTTGCCACTGACGACATGCATGTGGCGTACGTGACATCGGTGGCGTCACCCAATTCACTCGCAGCGTCTTTGTAGTTTTGGTCAAATCCTTTCAATAGTTACCACACAAACACACACACACACGCACGCACAAAACCTCAATAGAAAACTACAGACCTATATCATTGCTTCCATGTATGTCTAAAGTATTGGAAAAGATAATTAATATACAGTTGTACGACTATTTCCAATCTAACAACTTATTATATAAAAGCCAATATGGATTTAGAAAACATCATTCAACAGAATTCGCTTCCCTTGAATTAGTAGACACAATACAACAACAACTAGATTTAAAACTCGACCCGTTCGCAGTGTTTTTAGACATGTCAAAAGCTTTTGACACATTAGATCACGAAATTCTGATGCAAAAATTGTCCTTTTACGGTGTACAAAATACATCGCTGAATCTATTCAAAAGCTATTTATCCGAAAGATCACAATTTGTTTCAATAGGAGGCACGTCGTCTCCCCTCCGCACAATCAACACGGGTGTGCCCCAAGGATCGATCCTGGGACCACTCCTGTTTATAATATACATTTAACGACTTACATATGGCCAGTGACAAATTCAATTACATTTTATACGCTGACGACACAACTCTAATCGGAAATATATCTAACTTTAAATCTATCAATATGCAGTGCAGTATTACCGACAATATAAATATTGAACTGGACAAAATATGCGACTGGTTGGCAGTTAACAAATTGTCTTTAAATGCAAGTAAAAGTAATTATATGATTTTTCATCACAGGCAAAAAAAATTTAAATCCACTTCAATACCAATTCTAGAAATGAATCACACACTGATCAAACAAGTAAACGAGTTCAGCTTTTTAGGTCTTACAGTAAACAATCATATGGATTGGAACTCGCACATCACCAAAATATCAAACAAAATAACAAAAACTATGGGCATCATGAACAGAATAAAGAAATCAATCCCACAACAAATTCTTAACCTAATGTATAATTCTTTAATTTTACCACATATATACTTCTGCATAACAGCCTGGGGTTTCGAATGTAATCGGATATTCACATTACAAAAGAAAGCCCTGAGAATCATTACTAAAAGTAAATTCAATTCGCACACTGAACCTTTATTTCGGGAACTGTCAATACTCAAGATTGAACACATCTTTCAAATGCAATGCTTAAAATTATACTATAATGTAATTAATGAAAGAACACCTGACTTTTTTTCGAAAATGTTTAAATTAAAAAGCCGCATGCACTCTCATGAGACAAGGCAGAGAAATTACATCCACATTGCCGGAACTCGTACTACATCTGCAAAACAATGCATCAGACAATACATACCAACTGTTTTAACATCTATACCAACCTTAGTTTCAGACAAAATCACCACTCATAGTTATGCTGGTTTCTCAAGATACGCAAAGCAATATTTCATTCAACTTTATAAATATGAGTGTGTCATCTCGAATTGTTATATATGTTCTAATGCTACGTAACATGGAACAACCTGTCACGTTTTGTGTCGTTTAACGTCATACGTATTTAGTTTATGCTTATATAGATAATTGTCATCCGTTATTGAAGCGACTCATTAATGTTTATGTGTGTATCAGTATATTCACATCTGTAACGTCTAAACAGCAGACATTTCTAGGTGGCTCCCTGCAAGCGGCTGATTAAATTCCAGCCATTGGGAGTCTCCCTACATGTATAAGTAATTAACATTGCTGAATTTGTATAACTACATACTATGTTAAATAAACATATTTCTTCTTCTTCTTCTTCTTCTTCACACACACATTGATCCAAAGGAACAGCGAAACTGTTACAGTTTGGCACCAGTGCCGTCGCAGGAGTTGCCAGAACGAGGTTGTAGACAACAACGGACTGCCTTAGGGGCTCCAACTCCGGAGTTTTCCTCCTGAAGCCTTTTCAATGACTGGATATGGCCGCAAGGCAGCAGAGGTTTAAAATCAGAGTTTTCCTTATCCTAGACAGACAACCTTTCTTGGCTAATGAGCTCCATCTTACCACACAATAGTCCTTGTAAGTTATCTGTAGCCTTCCATATCACTCCTGGCTGTGCATTATTGGTTTGTTATTTCATTTAATCCAGAATACAGGCTAAAAACGGAATCGAACGTTCGCAGCCCGCCGTGAGTCAACCGGCGGCGCTCCCAACTGGCAACTATTTACCAGGTATAGCATAAGTTCGTCCTATCGCTTTTTTGAACCTAACACAGGTGTGATAATTTGCCAGAGTTGTCAACATACTCCAGGCCTATCTTCCCTAACACTGTAACAGTAGGATTTAAAACATTATGAAAGCTGCTATAAAAAATTCCCGAACTTGTCATATTGAACGCTGTGCTTACGATGAAAAATGTCCTACTGGGAAGTGACGAGCGTAAGACGTAGTGTGCACACAGTTTCTGATGACGCATCTGCAGATCAGTGCTATTACCAGGAACTCACTAGATCGATTTAAATCTTTCTAGTTTGAAATGGTGCAGTTTGATCAATTGTAATTGGTGTGTATCGCTGGATATTTCCTAAATTTTAGCTTTAATGAAGTAGATTTTGGGGATTTGATCTATAAGAATCATAAGAATAGAATCATTACTTAGGAAAATGTAACGAAGTATCAATACAGGTATGTTATTTTTTCCTCGCATCGGTTTTCTTGCCAGAATAATCGCACATACATCCATTATTGCAATTGTCCATCTTAAATTGACTACCGAACAAATCGTCGTAATTAGTTAAATTAATTAGAGAAGCGGGAAAAACTAAAAACATTGGCATGTCATGATCCAAGCCATTGCTATTCTTCCAAGTTTATATTTTCAAATGTTTCATCACGCTAATATGGCGTGCCGTTTTCACATTTATTCACTGAATTGCAGATATCTGCAATTGAAGTGCACATATCTCCAATTCAATTGGAGATATCTCCAATTCAATTGGAGATATCTCCAATTCAATTGGAGATATCTCCAAATAGGGTGAATTGTAGATATCTCCAATTCAATTGGAGATATCTATAATTCAATTGGAGATATCTCCAAATAGGTCCTATTTGGAGATATCTCCAATTCAATTGTAGATATCTCCAATTCGATTGTACAGAATAAATAAGCGCTCCCCGTCGAAAGAATAATTAGTGGCACCACCTGGCGGAGCATCTATAAATGTATAAACGTTAGGCTATAAAATGGAATACGAGTAGCCTACAACTAGCATAATGACAGATAAAAAGTAAAAGTATTTATAATCATGTTGCGGTGCAAGGTAGTCGCATGACATGTCTTCCTTTATTGATATATAATATTTATGCTAAACAATTAGTTGTATTAATAGCTAGCCCATAGGGAGCATCTCTTATTTACCAGCGCAACTTTTGCTGCTGAATTATAGATATCTCCAATTGAATTGTAGATATCTGCAAATCGACCGATTTGAAGATATCTTCAAATCAATTGGAGATATCTCCAATTGAATTGGAGATATCTGCAAATAGACAGTATTTGCAGATATCTCCAATTGAATTGTAGATATCTTCAAATGAATTGAGGCGTTTTGCTCTAGCGTTTATTCATTCGCATAGCGGCGCCACTGGCGTTTTCTGATTTATTTGTCGCGGTGTATACTTCCGGTTTGGAGCTAAGAAAAAATGACAGATGTGCGTAGCAAGTTCGAACTTCGCAGGCTGAAAGTGCCGGAATTAAAGCATTTCCTCAAAGGAAAACGGATACCCTACACTGAAAAAAGAACAGAAGAGTTTGTGTTGTTAGATGAAAGAACAGAATCCTGAGGAGGAGTGATAATCAATAAGTTCCCTGACCGATATAGCGCACTGCCACGGCACTGGACTGGTACCACTGGCAGTACCACTGGACTAGTACTACTACTACTACTACTACTACTACTACTACTACTACTACTACTACTACTACTACTACTACTACTACTACTACTACTACTACTACTACTACTACTACTACTACTACTACTACTACTACTACTACTACTACTACTACTACTACTACTACTACTACTACTACTACTACTACTACTACTACTACTACTACTACTACTACTACTACTACTACTACTACTACTACTACTACTACTACTACTACTACTACTACTACTACTACTACTACTACTACTACTACTACTACTACTACTACTACTACTACTACTACTACTACTACTACTACTACTACTACTACTACTACTACTACTACTACTACTACTACTACTACTACTACTACTACTACTACTACTACTACTACTACTACTACTACTACTACTACTACTACTACTACTACTACTACTACTACTACTACTACTACTACTACTACTACTACTACTACTACTACTACTACTACTACTACTACTACTACTACTACTACTACTACTACTACTACTACTACTACTACTACTACTACTACTACTACTACTACTACTACTACTACTACTACTACTACTACTACTACTACTACTACTACTACTACTACTACTACTACTACTACTACTACTACTACTACTACTACTACTACTACTACTACTACTACTACTACTACTACTACTACTACTACTACTACTACTACTACTACTACTACTACTACTACTACTACTACTACTACTACTACTACTACTACTACTACTACTACTACTACTACTACTACTACTACTACTACTACTACTACTACTACTACTACTACTACTACTACTACTACTACTACTACTACTACTACTACTACTACTACTACTACTACTACTACTACTACTACTACTACTACTACTACTACTACTACTACTACTACTACTACTACTACTACTACTACTACTACTACTACTACTACTACTACTACTACTACTACTACTACTACTACTACTACTACTACTACTACTACTACTACTACTACTACTACTACTACTACTACTACTACTACTACTACTACTACTACTACTACTACTACTACTACTACTACTACTACTACTACTACTACTACTACTACTACTACTACTACTACTACTACTACTACTACTACTACTACTACTACTACTACTACTACTACTACTACTACTACTACTACTACTACTACTACTACTACTACTACTACTACTACTACTACTACTACTACTACTACTACTACTACTACTACTACTACTACTACTACTACTACTACTACTACTACTACTACTACTACTACTACTACTACTACTACTACTACTACTACTACTACTACTACTACTACTACTACTACTACTACTACTACTACTACTACTACTACTACTACTACTACTACTACTACTACTACTACTACTACTACTACTACTACTACTACTACTACTACTACTACTACTACTACTACTACTACTACTACTACTACTACTACTACTACTACTACTACTACTACTACTACTACTACTACTACTACTACTACTACTACTACTACTACTACTACTACTACTACTACTACTACTACTACTACTACTACTACTACTACTACTACTACTACTACTACTACTACTACTACTACTACTACTACTACTACTACTACTACTACTACTACTACTACTACTACTACTACTACTACTACTACTACTACTACTACTACTACTACTACTACTACTACTACTACTACTACTACTACTACTACTACTACTACTACTACTACTACTACTACTACTACTACTACTACTACTACTACTACTACTACTACTACTACTACTACTACTACTACTACTACTACTACTACTACTACTACTACTACTACTACTACTACTACTACTACTACTACTACTACTACTACTACTACTACTACTACTACTACTACTACTACTACTACTACTACTACTACTACTACTACTACTACTACTACTACTACTACTACTACTACTACTACTACTACTACTACTACTACTACTACTACTACTACTACTACTACTACTACTACTACTACTACTACTACTACTACTACTACTACTACTACTACTACTACTACTACTACTACTACTACTACTACTACTACTACTACTACTACTACTACTACTACTACTACTACTACTACTACTACTACTACTACTACTACTACTACTACTACTACTACTACTACTACTACTACTACTACTACTACTACTACTACTACTACTACTACTACTACTACTACTACTACTACTACTACTACTACTACTACTACTACTACTACTACTACTACTACTACTACTACTACTACTACTACTACTACTACTACTACTACTACTACTACTACTACTACTACTACTACTACTACTACTACTACTACTACTACTACTACTACTACTACTACTACTACTACTACTACTACTACTACTACTACTACTACTACTACTACTACTACTACTACTACTACTACTACTACTACTACTACTACTACTACTACTACTACTACTACTACTACTACTACTACTACTACTACTACTACTACTACTACTACTACTACTACTACTACTACTACTACTACTACTACTACTACTACTACTACTACTACTACTACTACTACTACTACTACTACTACTACTACTACTACTACTACTACTACTACTACTACTACTACTACTACTACTACTACTACTACTACTACTACTACTACTACTACTACTACTACTACTACTACTACTACTACTACTACTACTACTACTACTACTACTACTACTACTACTACTACTACTACTACTACTACTACTACTACTACTACTACTACTACTACTACTACTACTACTACTACTACTACTACTACTACTACTACTACTACTACTACTACTACTACTACTACTACTACTACTACTACTACTACTACTACTACTACTACTACTACTACTACTACTACTACTACTACTACTACTACTACTACTACTACTACTACTACTACTACTACTACTACTACTACTACTACTACTACTACTACTACTACTACTACTACTACTACTACTACTACTACTACTACTACTACTACTACTACTACTACTACTACTACTACTACTACTACTACTACTACTACTACTACTACTACTACTACTACTACTACTACTACTACTACTACTACTACTACTACTACTACTACTACTACTACTACTACTACTACTACTACTACTACTACTACTACTACTACTACTACTACTACTACTACTACTACTACTACTACTACTACTACTACTACTACTACTACTACTACTACTACTACTACTACTACTACTACTACTACTACTACTACTACTACTACTACTACTACTACTAC
Organism: Paracoccaceae bacterium; assembly: GCA_965224795.1. Taxonomy (GTDB): domain Bacteria; phylum Pseudomonadota; class Alphaproteobacteria; order Rhodobacterales; family Rhodobacteraceae; genus NVTR01. Next base: position 2,025,927 of record CBDDAE010000001.1, read on the forward strand.
TACTACTACTACTACTACTACTACTACTACTACTACTACTACTACTACTACTACTACTACTACTACTACTACTACTACTACTACTACTACTACTACTACTACTACTACTACTACTACTACTACTACTACTACTACTACTACTACTACTACTACTACTACTACTACTACTACTACTACTACTACTACTACTACTACTACTACTACTACTACTACTACTACTACTACTACTACTACTACTACTACTACTACTACTACTACTACTACTACTACTACTACTACTACTACTACTACTACTACTACTACTACTACTACTACTACTACTACTACTACTACTACTACTACTACTACTACTACTACTACTACTACTACTACTACTACTACTACTACTACTACTACTACTACTACTACTACTACTACTACTACTACTACTACTACTACTACTACTACTACTACTACTACTACTACTACTACTACTACTACTACTACTACTACTACTACTACTACTACTACTACTACTACTACTACTACTACTACTACTACTACTACTACTACTACTACTACTACTACTACTACTACTACTACTACTACTAGTACTGTAGCGGGCTCGGGGTACTCCGCGGTAACCCGGTGTTGCGTTTCGGATTAGGCCTGTTGTATGGTAAATATTGAAAATGTTTAACCGAAATGAGCTCTTTGAAGACATCGTGGCCACACCACTGCAACTGAACCAGGGCCAGGCCCTTCCCCTGGCCTTGGCTACAAGTTGGCGCCGTTCATTTAGGCCCTAGACAGCTTCATTCCAGACGTTGCAGCTTATATTATTCTAACTGAAGCTGCCTGTCGTACTTTCACAGTTCCAGTTATGTAAGTTGTTTTGACGTGTTGTATTACTTGTAATAAAAGAGTGATATGAAATGTCTACAAAGTTCACAGACGATAAATTTTGTTGAAACTTTGCATGTTCTTTGGTTACAACCAGAATTCTCTTCTTCACTTTTTTGGATGATAAAATAAAAACGAACCGCCCATACAATGTCTAGTGTACCCAATATCAATACATAACATAATCACGAAGTTGAATGTGAGTAAAATGAATGAAAACAAGGAACGAATCCCGACAAAATACACGTGAAACCCGTCAGACAACAATATTTTCCTAAAAACTGCTGCCCGACGTTACTCGTTGGCGTCATGATATTGTAATGGTACTAGCACACATCTTTATGTTATTAATGATTTGCAAAACATAGTAAAATTGTAGACTTTATTGTCACGATTTACGGGAATGGAGGTCGTAGAACTTTTTTTTACATGTTTGACGCTTACATTTCTCAATCGCTCCGGTAACCCAGCAACGGGGTCGTGGCAACATCTTGAGAAGATACAATGTATGTTTTCCAACTTTTTTTATTTATGGCATTCTAGCAGCGAACAACAAGGTAGAATAGCCAGTTTTACAACCATGACCGTGACACTAAAGCCAACCTTAAATCTAAACATACCCCTATATCTGAAGGTAGGGTAAGCATGATTGGTACGTTTGTAGGGGTTTATATTTATAAATAAAACTGCATCTCAGTCAGAATCACACAAGGTAGCACCGTTAAAATCACCCATTTAAATGATTATCACTTTATTAGCAGTTGGCCCTTGGCTTGGGCATGCATCGTCATTTTAGTCATATTATTAGATAGAATATCAACACTGGACAACAGGGACAGGCAGTGGCCATGGTTGCGTACACAATAGATAATTGTTGAACTCACGTGGAATATAAAAAGGTCTGCATGAATGATGAAATCGGTGTTATTTAAAAGTATTCCACATCATTGACATTGTCGCAGTAGCTGACCTGTCCTTCAGGATGGCATACACCATACTACTTTTACTAGCATGGTATGTAGACTGTGCTAGCATGGTTCGTTGACACCATACACTGACCTGCCCCACCCCCAAAAGGTCCCATGCTGTTTTGTAGTTACATAGGCCTATATAGCTCTGTAGTCACAATGCCCGTCATCTACACAGGCCGAGAGTAGGCATACATACTACAGGTCAGAGTACTACCGGTACCGTACCTAGTCCTTCCCCCGGTTCTGATCGGCCCCCGGTTTTCGAACTAAGGACGAAAGTCTAAATACGTCCAAGACCAAGTTAACAGTTCTATCAACATTCTTGTGTTGAATCCATCGGTACAGCTTTCTCGATATTCAAATGATCGGAACTTGCAGCATGCGGCTAGTTTGTCGATTTTGCTCCTGGCCGACCTCACAGTCAATGCCAAATGTCCATGACGGTCGACATGGCCGGTCGCCTCGGGCTCGGCTCCGCCTCCGAGAAGCACGTTTTTTTACTTACAAAAATCCGTTTAGTTTTGCAGTTTTTGAGTGCACAAACTAAAAACTACACTACATTAAAAAGGTAACAATACCGCACATGGCAAATATAAATGTTTGCCGATATTCACAATTTATCGCGCCTAAAACACCAACAACACAAGCAGCAGTAAAACTCCCTATGTCGTCTGCAGTGTTTTTGGTAAACAGGAAGTCGCCTCCGCGACTTTTCTCATAAAAGCATTGCGAAAAACGCCAGTGGCGCCGCTATGCGAATGAATAAACGCTAGAGCAAAACGCCTCAATTGCAGATATCTTCAATTGATTTGCAGATATCTACAATTCAATTGGAGATATCTACAAATAGACAGTATTTGGAGATATCTACAAATCAATTGGAGATATCTACAAACCAATTGGAGATATCTCCAAATAATGTGTATTTGGAGATATCTCAAAATCATTTGAAGATATCTCCAAATCATTTGGAGATATCTACAATTCATTTGGAGATATCTCCAAATCATTTGAAGATATCTTCAATTGAATTGTAGATATCTGCAAATAGACCTATTTGGAGATATCTCCAATTGATTTGAAGATATCTCCAAATCATTTGGAGATATCTTCAAATGATTTGAAGATATCTCCAAATAGACACTATTTGGAGATATCTACAACTCAATTGGAGATAATTGTGTGGCTACAAAGACATGCTGTCTTTTGACTTTCTGGTAGGATTAATTGGCAGGAGCCAGCCATTAATTTATAAGGTATTTTTAGGATCTATTATGGTACATTTTTTTCACTTATTATGAACAACTAGAAATATGATTTCATCCAATTAAAATCGGTATGCTGCTGAGGGTCGGTCTAGAAGGCGCACGACCACACACGACCACGAACGACCGCGCACGACCACTCACGCACGACCGCCCGCACGCGAACGAGCACGCACGCCTGACCACGCACGAACGACCGCGCACGACCACGAAAGATCGACCACGCACGACCGACCACGCAAGTGTCGATAAGACGGCTGCCATATTTGTTTGGGGAAGCGGTACATGTGGTGCCACCTTGTGAACGACTGAACACTAACGTCCATAGCATCATTCGTCTTGCCAACTGGGGTGATATAGGATCAATCTGCATGCTGATTCTGCTGATTATCGGTGCAAGCTATCGTTGAGCAATGATTTGTTGTACAATGTTGCGAATGTTGTTTTCACTACTGTATATTCTAGATACAGTGACGAATGATTTGAAAATAATTATGACATGTAATTACTATTATCTGGGCCTTATTGTATTGTGTTGTATTTGTATATCAATTTATAATTTTAATGCATTGGCCTATAATATAAATCATAATTCAGTCTGCGAGTATCGACACATACACATAAACTCATTTGATTACACTGCAGATATCCCGGGCGAAACCTGCATGGCAATCCGAGGGCTGACAAACGATCCATGGCGCTGGGTCTAACGGTCCTAACCGCTCCTGTGGCTCGAAATGATGGTTTTCTTTTGTTCAACTGTCTGCCTCCACCATTCCAAGTTCTTCCGCAGACACCCCCGTGTTATTATGGGTAGGATATTGTACATTAGTTGAAGTCTGGTCAGGTGTTCCTGCTTCTGGCCTCTGTTTTTCCATCCTAGGGCATTGAACATAATATTGGACCACCACATTTTGTGGGGCTAGCCCCTCAGCCTGTATTGATCCCCATGAACAAATCTAGCAATTTTACGATGAACCTTACTGCCTCAATGGAATCGCGGGTGTACCATACCGACGCGGCATATTGTAGGGTAGGTTTGATTAGTGATAGGTAAGCTGCTCCCTTTTGTTTTTGGGGACAGCGACTTAGGTTAGACTCTACTCCTACAGCGTAGGAATCCAAGCTCAGATTGCCGGTGTTGTGGTTATATGAGTAAACCACCATATAGTGATGCCTATAGGAACTTCTCTTGGGCTACTCAAGTCTGTTTGCGTCCCTCTCTCGGCGTATTAGTTAACATGTACAACTGATAAAGTATGACGTGTACGATTCTTGTAATCTTCTATACTATAATTCTCCTTAAAGCTATACTTTAGGCAATATCCAGCGATACACACCAATTACAGTTGATCAAACTGCACCATTTCAAACTAGAAAGATTTAAATTGATCTAGTGAGTTCCTGGTAATTAATTAGACAAGTCGAATTTTAGGCTAAATTTTCTGTGTAAGCGGAGGCTGACATGGTCCCCAAAGAGAGTGGATTCAACCAATCAGCAACGACTTCCGCCTAATGCGCCTGCACATCGTGACATTTTCCAGGCTAGTCTGCCATGACAAGAGATGGTGAAGTTAAACAAAGGCAGTTTTTTCATCATCACGGAGACACAATTTGCTACCCAGACAGAGCAATTTTCACGTTTCCTACCGTTGCTGTATGCCAGCCACGTTAATCTGAACGCCGCAAAGCATTGCCAATGGGTGCCAAAGTACGAAGATGGCAGCGCTGTTGAATTCATTATTTTTCGCGTTTACAAATTCGTTTCTGCCTAAGTACCGTGTCAAATGTTATGATTATATCATAAAGTGGTGCAGTGGGATATAATGTAATTGGTGTGTATCGATGGATATTGACTAAAGTTTAGCTTTAATGACTGTCTGTCGCAGTTAGCAAACTGCAGGTCGCAATTCTTGCTCGATCGTATCGGGAGATGTCTTAAACTGTTCGTATTTACTGATAGCACATCCTGTCACGAATTCGCGTCCTAGCAATTTTCTATATTTCTTCAGACACACTGATGATTCTCCCTCAACGGGTACCCGGCTAGTATGTATAATTATTAAGGATAATGACAATATAAATATACAGTGCAATGCAATCAAATTTATTTCAACTTTCATACATGTCAGTAGGCCTAATTATCGTAATACTAGTAGTTCACCAGTCATGCAACCTAACACACGGTGTACTGCCTTATTCCATGATGTCTTCATTTTCTTGGCAAATTCATGTGTTTATGTGAACTAAACATAAACTGATAAGAGTTTGTTCCGATACTGTCATCTAACCAGCGTTTATTCAAAGCTGCGAACGCGTGACCTAATTTATTATCTTTTCTTCTACACTCATTAATAACAGGTATAAAAGACGGCGCATTGTTATCTACTAATTCACGATCGGTGTTATATGTAATCCGATGATTCCCTGACATGTTTATTTCGTCTCAGTTTAAGTTCGCTCTTCTTTGTTAGTCTGAACCTTGTAGTGTCTATAGCCACATTGGTTCTCATTATACACGCCGTTACAGCGAACAATCGGTTACACGTGTTACATATTTTTCTCGGACGAGTGGGGCGGCGCAGCTGTCTCGTATGCGTGAAGCGGCACAGCTGTCTCGGGGATGAGTGAGGCTGCGCTGCGGTCTCGGACGAGTGGAGCGGCGCGGCGAGCACGGACGAGTAAGGCGGCGCAGCTGTCTCGGACGAGCGGGCAGCGCGGCTGGCTTGGACGAGTGAGGCGGTGCAGCTGTCTCGGACGAGTGGGCAGCGCGGCGGGCTCGGACGAGTGAGGCGGTGCAGATGTCTCGGACGAGTGGGCAGCGCGGCTGGCTTGGACGAGTAAGGCGGCGCAGCTGTCTCGGACGAGTGGGCAGCGCGGCGGGCTCGGACGAGTGAGGCGGTGCAGATGTCTCGGATGCGTGAAGCGGCGCAGCTGTCTCGGATGAGTGAGGCTGCGCTGCGGTCTCGGACGAGCACGAACGAGTGGAGCGGCGCGGCGAGCTCGGAGTAAGGCGGCGCAGCTGTCTCGGACGAGTGGGGCGGCGCAGCTGTCTCGGACGAGTAAGGCGACACGGCGGGCTCGGACGAGTAAGGTGGCGCAGTTGTCTCGGACGAGCGGGGCGGCACAGCTGTCTCGGACGAGCGGGGCAGCGGGCTCAGACGAGTGAGGCGGCACGGCGGGCTCGGACGAGTGATGCGGCGCAGCTGTCTCGGACGAGTAAGGCGTTACATTATTATCATAATGTAAAATGTATACGAATAAAATAATTGTATTGTGTAAACTGTATGGGGAGACCGGGGCTAGTTATTACAGGGGTAGGTTGTTACAGGGGCGTTTTATGCAAAACTATCACATTGATGGCGAAATCGCCGACAGCAGTTGTATCCGAATCCACCAAGGGAATCACTGACGAAAGAAAACCATCGATGCACGCAAATTATTCGAGATCTGGACAAAAATCACGTTTTATACCCCTAAAACTTTTGTACGCATCTTCAAAACTTTTCTTTTAGTATAGTCAATCACGAAGAATGGTTGCCGCATGCACGGGTGTTTATCCGAAAACATGGCCTTGGGGAAAGTTGTTACAAAAATCGTGGGACATGTTGAATAACTTTAAAGTCAAAAGATGTAACAATTCATGGAGTAAATCGTTAGAACTCATAATAAATCAACTTAAGAAATTCAGTTTCTTCAGTAACTATGATTTAGTATCTAATTAATTACTTTCCAGTAAGCCCTACTGTGACTAGCGATCATATGATGGATTAAAATAATTAATAGATTTTAATGTGAAATACATTAGTAAAATGAATGATGTATGAAAGCATAATCGATTTTACTTATTATAATTTATATGGAGGGATGATGCTAGGAAATTATTATTACACTTCACTTTGTCTATTTCCACTTAACCATTACTAGGCGTAGAGTCTACAGGTATTATGTTCCAGCATAGTTCTAAATAATATTATATGGATTAAGACTGCATTATGTACCCACTATTATATTTTATGTTGGGTGAAAATGAATTCAATCCAATCAAATGAATATTCATATTTTTGGTTTGATTTTAGTTAATTATGATTTGTCCAAAACAGTGTTGGAAGTCTACAACTAGATGGAATAACAACTGGAGCAAGGTTACGAGTATGCAAGACAAATAATGGCAACACATTTCACTGTATTATTTTACCCCACATGATGTAACAACTTGCCCCGTATACGAGGCAAGTTGTTACAGTCGATGGCTCGTTGGAGATTTCCGATAGCTTCTTAGTTACATGGTATAATATGAAATGCGACGTATTTGGGATAAAGGAGATGTTACATTATAACATCACGTCTAAACAAATCTCGAGCTTGCATAATTTTGAGAAAAATGGACTTTGAGTGAAAATTGTAACAACTAGCCCCGGTCTCCCCTATGGGCCTTTTTAGCACCTGAAATAAAGTAATAATAATAATAATGATTATTATTGTTATGATATTTGGCTACTTTTAATATTATTAACATTATACACACCTGATCAGCTTCATATGAGCATCCATGTGCCACAAGGCGTTTGGGCACGGCACAGACACTCCTGTTGATGGCCCGGCCGCATCTGCTGGCTGTCCCAACAGGGTCGACAGTGGCCAATGTTCGTCGCACGCATTCTCGTTGAACCACAGTGCCCTCATCATGAAGATATCCATCCACCATCTAGTAAGAAAGGTAAAATACAAAAGTATGTCAATAGCAATCTGGGTGTGGACGGGACTACAGGAGAGTGTCCAGATGAGCCAATTTATTCTTGGCTGTGTAATATTCGGTAGTCGCAGTTATGCTCGTCGAAGTCATGTCTTGCATCATTATGGCTGTCACCTATTGTTCTTCTAACATTAAAATATAATATAATGATATACCAGTACCGGGGGTATGTAAAATAACAAAGAGGATACAGCGTATATGAATATTAATAATATAGGAATAATGAAACCAAAATAATAATAGAACGTTAACGTAATTTACCACTGAGCCACTGTTCGGAAAATCTTCGTTGATAGCCCGAACTCTCCGTGTCAGCTGTTTGTCCGAATCAAGTGAGTAGCGGTCCCGCATTCTAACCCCGGCGTTGTATAGCCTGCTGTAAACCAAGCTTTGCGAACAGCCAATCAGCTCGGCAATGCGATGGGCTGAATATCCATCCATAGCCAGCATCGACAAGGTTTCGACAGAGACATCGACGCTCGGTCGTCCTCGCCTTCCTGAAAAAAATAAAGCTTCCTGTTTCATTGTTTAATTGATTTATTGATCAATCAATCAGTCAATTAATTAATTAACCACACACACACACACGCACACACACACACACACACACACACACACACACACACACACACACACACACACACACACACACACACACACACACACACACACACAGTATAATGTATACTTTGTATTATATATAATTAATTAAGTATATATTTCATTACAAATTATTACATGTATGAATAATGAATATTATATATAGGTCAATTATGCTAATTACCTAATTGTTTCCTGACATTTATTTAGTCATTGGTTGACAGAGAAAACATAATTAAAACTATAAATATGGATCTGGACATCAAAATAGTACACCCATAATGCCAGATGGTTAATTTCTTCATCCATCTAATTAATATGCAAATTATGAAAAACCCTCAATGGGGATTTTTGGGAACTCATTACATTTTCAATCAGTGGCAAACCAGAAATGTATCCTAAAAAAAATAATTCTACATCCAACCCAAACTCTAATGCTCCTGTACTATTACATTACTGATTATTGTTACCTGTATGTGTCACTGGTGCTGCATATGAAACTTGCTGATCAGTCAATTCTGATGGAGCTTGTTCATGTGGTTTCTTTGCCAGTGCAATGGACAGCAATTCATCCAAGATCGCAGTCAATGATGAACACCTGCAGTAGAATGGGTGGTGTTTATAAAAGTCCATAATTAACTTATTTTTTTAAATTGGCCTATGTGTGATTAAGATAACCTTCATACAATTGTCAAATCATAAGTAATATATATAATTGTCATATAATTACATAATTATAGGCCTACGTTTATATAATAATAATTGAATATTTGGTGTCTCAAGAAAACTTGCAACCAGTGTCAACCAAGGGGATACAATTTTGACCATGATGGATGTGCTCAAATTACATTGTTAAAGTCCTACTGAACAACAGACCGAAGACCGATTTTAAATACTTTTCTTCACTGAATAATTACAGGCTTGCGAAAAATCTGTAAATCCTGTGGTTATGTACGGGACATACCCCAACATATACACCACTAGCTTTAGAAAATCACTAATAAATGCAAATAAAATGCATACATATGAACAAATACAATGTAATATACATGATCAAATACAGTTTCATTGATGCAATTATTATTTTCCACAATCCTGCATACACATTATGATGGATACAGTTTCTCTCAAGTCTCAAACCAGTTACTAATAATAATGATTCCAACATGCCATTGATGTGTTACATCCAACTCATCAAATAACTTTGGCTTTTAACTCAAGTCAGCAGCTAATTATTTTATTTTAAACATTTGAAATGCTGTGTTGCAAGGGTTATGTATGGGACATGGCAGTCAAATACGGGCCAAAAGTTGTTTATGAAGGATTTGCAAGGTATTTATAATACTAACTGCTACATTTCATATCTTTCAAGATTCTAGCAGTTTCTCATACAGTATTCACTATTTGAATCTAAGTGAACAGTGTAGTAACTTGAACAAATTGCATGCATTCGATTAGTAAGAAAAAATCAAAATGTTAATCCAATGTATAATACATGAAACAAATCTAACTTTACTTGTTGCTCAGTCAACACAACCAACCCTCATGAGCCATCATGATAGAGTATGATCTAATATGAAATGGTATTGCCCACATCCTTGCACTTGTGGAGAGAATGAGTTATGTAAGGGACAAGGTGACTACAGTACATAACAATTATTATGAATACATCCACTGACCTATATAAATGACTGGACTGAGCATTCAAGCAACGATTCAAGAGCTGAAGTGCAGGGAGCGGCAGTGACGTATTATGTACCCTCTTGGGCGGCGCCATTCCCAATTTTTATTTGTTGTCGAAATTTAGAGCAGACCAGGGTAGATAGCAGCACGGTGCTATATATACAGCACAACTCTGGTGGAATTACAAAAAATCTACCATTACTAAATTACAAATTGCTTATCATAACATTTTAAAAATGTTTCTTGTGGCATGTCCAAATATGAAAGCACCAGCTACCTATGCACACTTTTTTACATTCAATGCTGCCAATCTGTAATCAGGAAATTGGTTTATGGGTTTATGTGCAGGCTTGACAGTTATGTTAATTATATTATACATGGTATAGGGGCCATTCAAGTGTTACGTAATGCAGATGGGGGTGGGGGGTGTCTGATTTTTTGGAAAAAAGGTGAAATATTCAATTGAACATGTCAAAGTATAGCGGAGATATGTAAGCGATAATAGGTCGATTTCGCCGACTCGGCGGGATACCTGTAGCAGGCCTCGAATTTGACGGCGGCACTGCGGCAATTTGCCGCCGTGCCTTGGTGACTGGCCGCAATGCCTTGTGAATGAAACAGTAGTCTTCGGCCAAATTGGCCGTGCCTTGTTTCACTTACAAGGCACCTCTAACTGACGCCATGCCTTTTTTCAGACGATGAAATGACGCCCTGCCATATTTTACTTAGCCCTAACACGTTACTAACTTAGAGTCAGGAGCGAATTCACGTGCCCCGAGAGTCATCGTCCGCGGAAATCGCCGCGAAACTCCCCTTATTTATTCTATGACATTCGTAACGACTTTTATATAAGAAGCTCTGCTATTGGCCAATCCGGATCTATTTTCGTAGCTGCATAATGTTTATCCAATGAAAACCAAGAATTCAAGAGAGCCTCCCTTTCACACGCTTCGAAGCACATGGCCAGAAAAACATGGCAGGCGGCATTTCTGTTGATCAGTTCTCGCCCGTTTTTCAAAGATTTGATTTTACGTTAGGCTTTGTTTATGTTATTGCTACTCTGCATTATGCTCGACAGTGATCCAGACCGTAGGGGTAGGACTTCAGTTTGTCGCAGGGTAACGCATTTTCTGGATCAGCGGATCAATGCGAAATTCGCGAAGTCGATGCCTGCGTCTGCGAGACTGCGCGTTTACCGACTGGGCGAAAACGCCGTCACTGGCGTCAACCACTCAGTCCCCGTACGCGTTGCTCCCCGTACTCGGGCCTGACACTGCGTTAGTTTGACAATTCATGAAAGAATAGGTAGGCTTATTATTTCAAAACTAGCAACGGCTAAAGGCCCATGATTTATCGTTGGCATGGTTACGGTGTCGATGCGATGGCACATTGGCAGTCGCTAGGCCAAACGAAAACAATTATTTGTTTCTGCCGGGTCAACTCGTCTGCTATTTAGTTTGAGGGATAATAATAATACGATTCTACGAATAGTTTTCAATTTAGCATTGCTTATTGTATAGTTGTTATGAACAATCTAGTTTATTATTGAAAACGATTGCACATCATGAGTTAGGCCTACATTTGATAAACAAATTATACTAGGCCTACCTAACGTAACTTATTATTAGGTTCTTTATTAAGTTTATAATATTACTATAACTAACAATCAATCAAACTATGCAAGATAGTGTTTCATTGAATACGTAACTATTTAGAGTAGGCAAACTTGCGCATTTATAAGCTATGTTTTGTTGACAGAGTTGTCTTGTTGGGAGGTGGGGAGAATGTTATCTTGTGGAACAAGTTTTTCTGTTGCTTTGCAAATTCACAGTTACTTGTAGTGTGCATGCATGTTTGCGAACATACTTCATCGTATCATCTTAATGTTAAAATTGTGTTAAATATCAGTGGCCTTGGTGCCCTGCATACTGGCCGTGATGCCCTCTAATAATCTTTAAAAGTCAAGGCCAACTGGCCTTGCCCTCAAACTGCCCAAATTCGAGGCCTGCTGTAGCATGTAGAATGATGAGCTTTAACCGACTTTTCAAAGTGCTCTAAAAGTCACAATTTTGCATCAATATGCATAATGTTTACACGTGCTGATGTGGAATGTTTGAATGAACACTCGTGAATAAAATTAAGGTAAACTTGACGGAAAATGCCTGTTGTCTTGAACAGGCCGCCATGGCATACCAGGTACCGGGCAGAGCCGGGGTCAATTCCGTTTTTGCAATTCAATTCCAATTCCGATAATAGCAATTCCAATTCAATTCCGAATCCGGTACAAAATCCTTAAGGCAATTCAATTCCAATTCCGATGATGGCAATTCCAATTCAATTCCAAGTCCGATGTTATCAATTCCACTCAATTCCGTAATACATATAGACAGAACTAAACTGAACTTGCACTAGAGTTACATGTGGCCACGTGAAAGATCTGCCAGGTGCTACAGCATTGTCTGTAATTTGTTGTATTAAACAGTAATCTAATTGTGTACAGTAATCAACACAGCCCACTTGTTGAGTAGTTGTGCTTGTTCATCATCGCCCTAAATAATCATTCACTCCAGATCTGATTCACTCACGGTGTAATCTCACTCACATCTAGCCATTGAACACTTCAAGTTGTACATCTGCATCATTTCCCAGGTCACACACCCATTCACTTCAGTCATAAAAAACACCATGAATAGGCAGCCCATGACCAATGTGATCATGAAAGGGCTGGTAAAATCCTACAGTTTCATTGATGTGTGAACAATTAGAAACTTAGAAGAGAGCATTTCCCCTCATCTCTTTTGTGGAGTCAATGCTGCCCTGCAATGTGTGAAGATAGCTGTTATTACTCCAGTGCCTGCCATTGTTTGTCCTGCCTGAATCTCATCTTAAGCTCTGGAGGTCAGCCTCCTGGCCAAACAAAGAAAGTAATCCAACCAGGGATAATGCCTACAGTTATCAAAGGACTGACCATGTATGACTTTGCTTCTCTAAGAAAACATCATTGAACTTTAATTGTCTGCGGGTAAGATGCTACCAGAATCCTACAGTTCTACTTAAAAAGTTATCATAAGAAACCCCAAAGTAAACAACCTGTGTTAGCCTTCTATTATTGTGTTAGGCCACTGATTAAATGAGGGACATCATATCGGATTTCAATTCCGAATACAATTCTGTAGAATGCAATTCCAACTCAAATTCCAATTCCAATTATGGCAATTCCAATTATGGCAATTCCAATTATGGCAATTCCAATTATGGCAATTCCAATTCCAATGATGGCAATTCCAATTCAATTCCAATTCAATTCATATTCCAATGATGGCAATTCCAATTCCAATGATGGCAATTCCAATTCAATTCCAATTCCGGAATTTGAATTGGAATTGACAATAAATTCCAATTCCGGAGCGGAATTGACCCCGGCTCTGGTACCGGGTACACATGAGAGCGTCCATTGACATAGTGAGACATAGATTACCGGTACCGGTACCCAGCCGGGTAATGTTCAACTTAACTGGCCTAAATTATTTCAGGCATTTTCCGTCAATTTGACCTTAATTTTTGTTCATGAGTGTGTTCATTCAATCATTCCACATCAGCACATGTAAAAATTATGCATATTGAGTCAAAACATTGACTTTTAGAGCACTTTTAGAGGTAGGAAAAGCGTACCATTCTCCATGTTATTTCCCTGAATAGCGAAATCAACCTATTATCGCTCACAAATCTGGGCTGCGTACCGTCACTTTATCGCGTTCAAAGTGCTCTAAAAGTCAATATTTTTACTCAATATGCATAACTGTGGAATGATTGAATGAACACACTCATGAAAAAAAATTAAGGTACAATTGACGGAAAATGCCTGAAATAATTTAGGCCAGTTAAGAGCCAATTTATTTAAGAATCAGGCAGATTTGTATTGGAGGGTGATATATGACCCCCTCTGATTTGCATGAAATTTTTTTGGGTGGAAGGCCTAGGGGTAGATAGAAGAATCCCAAATTTTCAGGTCCCTAGACCAAACGCGGTTTTTTCTAGAGCCATTAGAAAAATCAAATTTTTTGGGAGAAATTTTAATTATTAAAAAATGAGCTTTTGAAATTAAAATATCTCAATACACATATGACTGCCAAGCTTCATTTTTTATTGATGTTAATCTACAATGGAAGGAGTTACGAAAAATTGTAAAATTTTGGTGGGCAGTTGAGGGCACCACCTACAGGGGGCGTTGCAAATCACTACTTTGTGCTGAAATGACACTTACGTTTCAGGCTTTTCTGGGCTGTGCCCCCCATCATCCCAGGCTAATTTATGCATGATATGATCCCATTAGCATGCCCGATACTATTCCACTTGAAATTAATGTGGAATGATGAGGGCGCGAGAGTATTGGGGGGCGCTGAAGTCGGTCAAAACACGAAAGTTGGTGTTCTTGGGGGTCATATTTCTCAATGCGCCCTCATCAGATTTTGACGAAATTTTTTTTATCAGGCAGCCCTATATCTCTACTAATCGCCTATATAAAAATGATATTGGGGTTCAGCCGTATTAAGCATTTTGAGACCATCACAATGTGGTAAATTTAAGAACATGAATTTGAATATCAATGCTTGGAGATAGGCTGGTCGATAATGCTGTGTTCCCATATGTCAGCAACCGTTGAACAGATCATTACCACATTTTCAACAGTTGTTACTCATCTAAAATAAACACAAATTTGTCAATTTCAGCTCATTTGCATAATGGTAACCATGGTAACCAAATACAACATACCACCAATGCCATGCATACGGGGGAACGTCGTGCATCAACAATTATTATATGTTTTGTTTTATTTAACTTTGTACATTATGTTGGCAACACGTTATTTTGTGCCATGAATATATTTAGTTCCAGATAATCTCACATTTTATATCCACATGGCAGCGATAAACGCGAGTAATTTTTTTATTTCAATTTTTTTTAGATATCCATATTATGGATATCAAAATATAATGTGAGATTATCTGGAACTAAATATATTCATGGCACAAAATAACATATCACCAAAAGGTAAATAAACAAAAATTAAAAAAAATTGTATGCAAGTCCTTCCCCCATATCAAATTTGTGATATATGGCGTATTTGGTTACCATGGTTACGAATATGCAAATGAGCTGAAAATTTAAAAAATGTGTTTATTTTACATGAGTAACAACTGTTGAAAATTTGGTAATGATCTTTTCAACGGTTGCTGAGATATGGGAACACAGCATTATCGACCAGCCTATCTCCAAGCATTGCTATTCAAATTCATGTTCTTAAATTTACCACATTGTGATGGTCTGAACATGGTTAATACGGCTGAACCCCAATATCATTTTTACATAGGGGTTTAGCAGACATATAGGGCTGCCTGATAAAAAAAAATTCGTGAAAATCTGATGAGGGCGCATTGAGAAATATGACCCCCAAGAACACCAACTTTTGTGTTTTGACCGACTTCAGCGCCCCCTATACTCTCGCACCCTTATCATCCCACATCAATTTCAAGTGGAATAGTATTGGGCATGCTAATGGAATCATATCATGCATAAATTAACCTGGGGTGATGGGGGCACAGCCCAGAGAAGCCTCAAACGCAAGTGTCATTTCAGCACAAAGTAGTGATTTGCAGCGCCCCCTGTAGGTGGTGTCCTCAACTGCCCACCAAAATTTTACAATTTTCCGCAACTCCTTCCATTGTAGATTGACATCAATAAAACATGAAGCTTGGCAGTCATACGTGTATTGAGATATTTTAATTTCAAAAGCTCATTTTTTAATAATTAAAATATCTCCCCAAAAATTTGATTTTTGTAAATGCTCTAGAAAAAAACCCGTTTGGTCTAGGGACCTGAACATTTGGGATTCTTCTATCTACCCCTAGGCCTTCCCCCCAAAAAAATTTCAGGCAAATCTGAGGGGGTCATATATCACCCACTGCCTGACTCTTAAATAAATTGGCTCTAAGTTGAACATGATTACCCCGGCCGTACCGGTAACCGGGTAATTTTACTTACTTTTCTGCGTCGATAGAATTACTAATTCGAGTTAAATTTGCAATCGCAGCTTACTGTAGGTTAATCGCCGTGTCAATATTGCCTCCTTGGTTCAATATTCGTGAAACATCATCACCAGTTGAGGAAATTCGTTCGAGCGTCGCAGACGCACACGTTTTGCACGTGAATTCAAGGACGCCATTATTCTAAATCCGGGCACTTTGCTGCTGAATTATAGATATCTGCAAACCGTCCTATTTGGAGATATCTTCAAATAGACAGTATTTGGAGATATCTCCAAATGAATTGTAGATATCTTCAATTGAATTGTAGATATCTACAATTCATTTGAAGATATCTACAATTCATTTGGAGATATCTGCAATTCAGTTGGAGATATCTACAATTAAGCCTATTTGAAGATATCTCCAATTCAATTGGAGATATCTGCAAATCAATTGAAGATATCTGCAATTCAGTGAATAAATGTGAAAACGGCACGCCATACGCTATGCATATGAATAATGATCATAATTTGTGTATTTATTTCATGCACATGTATAACTGTTAGTAATTTTATATTCTTGCGCACCAAAGTTCATGTCGAACGGATTTTCGCGGCTGCGTAGCGACGCGCCTAAAGATTTAATTACACCTGTCAATCACCACGCTGCACTGCCCATGCAGCCTTCGCGACGTTATTTTGTTATATAGATAGATGGCGATACAGTTAAATTTAAGTATTTTCAGTCGTCAATTTGGTTATTCTGCCTGACTACCGTATGATAAAGTATGATTCTATTTTTAACTCGTCCAGTGGTGTAACATGTAATTGGTGTATACGGCTGGATGCTCCACAAATTTTAGCTTTTAAGTTACTAGTTAGTGTCAGTTGTTGACAAGGAATGCGGTATTCATGCCAAACAAGAACAGCTTTGTTGTTATCAGCCATAGTTTTGTTGCATTCCATTCCAATTGTATCACCTGTCACATAGAGTTATTGCATACCTGGAATCGAAACAGGTTTATTTTACATCAGCAGCCGCCTGTGTCAGCATGTGACAGTAATAGGCCCCCTACATAGTTTCATCCATCACTGCACAACATGAAAACATTGGCCTATTATTTGCAAATTGTCTGCGAACAGTTTTCTGTGCTAACTTTCTTTGAGATTTTGGCAATTCAGAATTATAATTTATGATCCTTCAAGACTGCTTGCGGCTTCACCCTAGCTGGATGTCAATTTATCTCCTGTCTGTTGTTGTGGTGATATGTTAGTTGATGGCATTCCGGAGCCATTATCCTTTCAGAGTGATTCAATATTGTCCAGGGTAGATCTAGGCATTCCTTTTCATGCAACATAGGGCAATGTCTGCTCAGGCCCGTGTAGTTTCCCATGTAGCTGTATACATTATTTGTCACTTAGGGGTGATGTCAGAATCACGATGTTTGACAATGAAATCCATTCTGGGAATCCAATGCGGGTCTTCAGGCAGTTGACAATGAGGAATTTTTACAGTCATCTCATCATTTTGGCAGGTGGGCGTAAAACAAAAGTGCGATTAATTTGGCGATTCGAACTCAATGACATGTAATGTGGTAAATTCCAACATGTTACGGATGACAGTGCGCGTGGTCGCGTTCGCTAATGATATGTCACTTTTCATTCCGTCGAATCTATCCATGCGTCAATATTTCTCCTGTTTGCATTAGCTCTTGCTGCTGCTACCCTGCTCTTTTTTCAGCCAAATCCATAGGTGTCAACCATCCCGCAATCGTGCGGGAAATCCCGCATTTTGATGTATTTCCCGCATTCCCGCATTTTTCCGAGAACGTCCCGCATTTTTGGCTTTATTTTGAGAAACAAATTTTCTTAATAATTGTGATCATTTTAGGCGCCAGAAAGAAACTTTGTGCGTAATGGTAGGTCCACAGTAAAGGATTTTCGTCTAGGTACGACGAAAATAGTTCGTCGAATAGGAGTCGGTTGTCTGTGGTCTGTGGAGTTTGTTTGATAACAAACCGAACTACGCAGTGACAGACTCAGTACAGTCGTTGTGAGTAACGAAATCACTTCATGGTGGCGTCGTCGATTATTTAAAAACACTACACAATACAACTACAGGTGAATATCCGTGAACAGCACAATGTCCCGCCCAAAACGCAAGAGAACACTCGGACTCATAGTGACCTCCTATATCACCCGTTGTTGACGCACAGGAACAAACTGGGTTACTTAGACTGTTACAGTGCAGAGGCCCGGGGTAGTGGGTGGGCATGTGTAGCAGGCTAGCTCATTCAAAATGAACTGAGAATACAGTACCAAGCCTGACAAACCGTAATATTTATGTAATTGTTATTTGTCCGAGAATCAATATCAGGCAGGGTAGACCAATAAAATAAACGAAAATATTAGACTACTAGTCTAGTCTATACTACTAAAGGAGACGAAGTGTGTGTGTGTGTGTGTGCAAAATTGGACCAATTTCTGCCCGTACGCTCTCATTTCGACACCAAACGTCCCGTAAATTGTTTTCACATAGCAACTTTCCCATCCCCTACCTTTGGACCGCTTTTTGCGTTCCATTGTCCTTTGTTTTTTACGAAAAACAATAATTTACATGCCGCGATGTTTTGAAAAGTAACGGTGACTAACCAAGATAGACCACTAAATCGTAAACACCTGCGGCCACTGACACGGGTAGTCCACTGGTAAAGTGCTGGACTCCGAACCTAGCGATCCCGAGTTCAAACCTCATGTGATTTTTCCAAATGTTTTTTAACACATTATTGTTTTCGATTAACAACGTTTACTTTTAATAAACCTGGCGGGAATATAATTAGCAATATAATTATGATTTAGATATGAATAACGGCCAGGAATGGGTTGAGCGACATAGACGGGATTTTTAATTCAAACACAGCGCGAAGAGATGAACGCAACGCTATACTGCAGATTAATCACTAGATGGCGACACGGATTCCTGCTTTAATTCAACTCAGCGACCCACGGGTTGCTGCTCAGCTAGTATAATACTAAAATAATAGGCGAGTGAACTGTCATTTGACTCATTAGATGGAAACCTATGCTATGGGGGGGGGGGGGGGGGGGTACATTTATGTAGTCATGGGAATGGGAGTTTGAGTGGCATCGGCCACCCTGCTCCCCTGGCTTCTCTACAGGTGCAGCTAAGGCTACCACATCCATTTCCAACCAAGCACATTCACACAATCACTCTAGTTAGTAGTCATCACACTAAAAACCAGTCATTTATATAGTGTTGTCGAATAATATGTTATCAAAATGAGTTTTGTCTTTTTATATTGTGATACTAATTAAATACCCCTGCCCCATGACAAATTGACAACACCATGTTACAGTTAACAATTAAGTGTGTTATTTGCAAAAATGTCTACATTTTATAAAGTGTGATAGCGTGTGTGGATATCATATACGGTATTTTGCTCGCATTTGTTCGCACGCGCGAAGTTGGCGTGAGTTCGCGAAATGTCGTTTCGCGCACTTTCCCTCATTTTTCTCAGTCCATGTTGACACCTATGCAAATCTGACAGAGGTCCTTTCCGTTTCTTCACATTTTTACACGATGCTCTATCGAAATTCGAAACGCAACGTGGAAGGGATTTCCACTAAGTTCGCAAAGTACTAAAAACATGTTGTGTTCGGTATTTTTTTAACCACCACCAACTCCTCGAAAACGTGGTGTATGACAATAGAAAATGGCGCCTCTATCTCGGTTAATTCAGAGCCATACTTATTATTTTCTCCTGCACGTGGCGCCACTATCGGACTGATTTATAATTGCGAAACACTGTGGCAGCTGGACCACCACCAACCTGTATGCCTACGTTCACTATGCGTTTTTGTATTACTTTGTGTAAACTTATGAGATGATCCCCTAATGCATCCGCAAGCATAGTCTTGGGCCAGCTAGCTGAATGCATGCCAGCATTTTCTCGCCAACTTCCTTTCATCTTTCGTCACAGTCCTTCTCCATTGTGCCAAGTGAGATACCTCTTTTTCCGATTTGAGTCAATTTTTATGCGACCTTGGCAGTCTACTCCTACTCGACAGACCCGTGCAGAGAACTTTTCCCAGTCATCTCAACCTTCTTCGAGCCACCTCACTGACGATACTGTTGATGTTAGTACGCTTGTAAATTACGACTCCTAACATAATATTATTTTAAGAATGCACCATTATGTTGTTAGGAACTTTCTTCAAAACATATCTGTCCGCTCTCAATCTTCTTGTTGATTCTCCGTCTTCCATAATCATGCAGTAACACCGACGTTCAATTTAAATATAAATGTTCAGATTGTTCTTTGCTGTGCTTCCGTCTTCGTCTGTTTTCTCGTGCACATCCTTTTGTGAGTGGGAGAGGAGGCCAATATCACATGTGAAGTCTGCATCTTCTGACTATGTAGTTAGTCCCCGTGCAAGTCATGTTGGCCGATCATTGGTGGCCTTTTTTTTACCCAGTCAATGACAACCAGGAAAAGCCGTGGTGAAATATCATACACCTGTCTTACACCGGTTTTCACATAGATTTACACATTCTTCTATCGGTCATGCCTCACACCCAGGGCAACACTAGTTCGTCACCTGCATCATCTTTTCCTGAAGATGTGAGACAGTGGTATAGCACCGTACGATCTGAAATATGCCGCCATCGTGACCAGCTTCAAGAAGAGAAGCCCCGTAAAGCCGCATCAAGTGTGGGAACTACCGTGGGATCTCCCTGCTCACCATCGCTGGGAAGATCCAAACGAACGTTATCCTGAACCGACTGCAACCTCTGTCGGAAAGCATTATCCCCGAGACACAGTGTGGTGCCAGACAAGGACGAGTCACTACGGACATGATTTTCTCTGCCTGTCAAATGCAGGAGAAATGTAGAGAACACAGGCGTGACTTCTGGTTAGCATTTATTGATCTTACCCAGGCATTGGACTCTGTAAACAGAGAAGCCCGGTGGGCATACCTCGGATGACTTGGATGTTTGCCTAGATTTATCAACACATGGCAACTACACAAAGGCACGAAGGAGTGCGTACTACACATGTATATGACGGAAAACAACATGTATCGTTCAACATCAATACTAGTGTGAAGCAGGGTTGTGTGATTGCACCTACAATGTTCTCAATATTATGTCGGCTTTTATAAGTATTTACTAGCTGTAGCGGAGCAAGCCAAGGGTGTAGAAATCATCTTTCGCACCCACAGGGAGATGTTCAACATGCGCAAGACGAAATGTGAAAGCAACACCCATCGTATATTTACAACTCACTGATGCCTGCTATTGCTGCCCACACGGATACCAACCTATAGAACACCCTTGATTCGTTTGATGAAGCAAAATCTATTTTCAAACTAGCGCAACCACTAACAACAACCGTTCCAAACATTACATTGAAGGTAGGCCTACTATTCTCGAAAAGTCGGTCTGGTTGCGTACTTGGATAGCTCCCTCTCCGAGTCGGTCTACAAGGGACATGGGTCCATTGTGTCCGACCTTCATGTCAAAGCCCTCGAACAATTCCACAAGCGCCCACTCTGAGCTATCATTGGTGGAACTGGCAAGAACGGATAGCCAACGCTCCTATCATCGAACAGACAAGCACGACTAACATCGAGGCACACATTGTCAGGTCACAGTTGAACTGGGCCGGACATATGAGATACCCTCTCGTACCGAAACAGCTACCTCTGGCAACGGAAAGCATGCAGTGGATACGCTGCAAAGGCCAACTCAAAGCCATCCTGGAGCAGTGGAATGGACCTCTAATTGTAAACCAGAGCAGACGAACGAGCATACTGGCGACGTACAGCGCCTATATACGTTGCAAACTTTAAACGGAGACTGATAACCATGGAGGCAGATAAGAAAGCACGGGAAAAATCGAAAACAAAACACTGCCGTATGTGTGGTTGGATCGGTCGATCTGAAATCAAAGCAGTCACCAACAATACACTTTCTTATCAATCCGGATGACTTGGATCATCATACTCGTTCGCAAGGGATTGCCAGAGAGAGAGGGTTATATCTATACATATATTGTCAGGATCTATCACCTTTCCTGGAATGCCACGTGCCAGTAATATCTTCAGTAGGGGCGCATGACGGATACTGTCAAAGGTCTTCTCAGAGTCTATGTAGTTCATGTACAGAGACGAATTCCATTCCGACGACTGCTCAACTATTGTCTGTACAGGTATAATGAATATCCGGTCTGGTCGTCCACTTACAAAACCTATTTTCGCTTCCCTAGTTTCTTTGTTTGCATTATTCTTGATGCATTGCAGGAGGACTGCACACAAATCGTTCCTGGTACCGACAATAGGTTGATTTCCTGCCGATTGACACATTTTGTGAGGTATCTTTTCTTGAGAATTTTGACAATGATCCCTTTCTTCTAAATGTCTGGTACTTTCGCTTCTTCTCAAACTACAAGGGCTGCTGAACTTGGGCCTTTCAAATGTTGGTGGTGACTATTTCCTCTCCTAGTGCTTTGCTTCTCTCGGTATGCCTGATGTCAACTTCAATTTCTTGACGCGAATTGTCCCCGTTTCATCTACAGAGCTCTGTTGTCATGTGGCATGCCTCTTCAGTTTCGCCTCGGTTCAAATTATACTGAAAGTAATCTGTCTCATCTATTAAGAAGTTCTTCCTCTTAGTGTGTTTCCGTTATTGTCCATAACTACTGTTGATTTGCTGGATGTGTTGCCAGTGAGGATAATGGTGATCTCGTACAGATAGTCTTCGTATCTACATGTTGTGCTGCTGCTCGTGCTTCTGTTGTTAACTATTAGTTGTACGTTTTCTTTTCATGCCGAATGCTCCTTTTCACTTTCTTTTTCGGGAAACAACATAGTTGAGAATGTTGAAGCGAATCAAGGGAGTGACACCGAGAGACAGAGAGAGAGAGAGAGAGAGAGAGAGAGAGAGAGAGAGAGAGAGAGAGAGAGAGAGAGAGACAGAGACAGGGAGAAGGAGAGAGAGACAGGTAAAGAGAGAGAGAGCTAGAAAGAGAGAAAAAGAGAGAGAGACATGTAGAGAAAGACAGGTAGAGAGAGACAGGTAAAGAGAGAAAGAGAGAAAGAGAGAGAGAGAGGGAGAGAGAGAGAGACGAAAATGGAAGAGAATTGGGAGTGGAAAACATCACATTGTAATCGAGGCACGCCATGTTGCGCTGGTATGTACACATTGTGCGGATGGATGGAGAAACTAAGGTGAAGCAGAAGGTGTAGGATACCAATATTGAGGTAGACGGACGACATCAGGCATGACATAGACAAGTGCCGGTTGGAGGAGGAAGACGCCCAATACAGGAATAGATGGAGGAGCATAACATTATGGTACAGAACCCCGAACTATCACCCTAGCTGGACTAGGGAGAAGAGGATGTACAGGAATAGATGGAGGAGAATGGTACAGAACCCCGACCTATCACCCTAGCTGGACTAGGGAGAAGAGGATGTACAGGAATAGATGGAGGAGAATGGTACAGAACCCCGACTTATCACCCTTGCTGGACTAGGGAGAAGAGGATGTACAGGAATAGATGGAGGAGAATGGTACAGAACCCCGACCTATCACCCTTGCTGGACTAGGGAGAAGAGGATGTACAGGAATAGATGGAGGAGAATGGTACAGAACCCCGACCTATCACCCTTGCTGGACTAGGGAGAAGAGGATGTATAGGAATAGATGGTGGAGAATGGTACAGAACCCCGACCTATCACCCTTGCTGGACTAGGGAGAAGAGGATGTACAGGAATAGATGGAGGAGAATGGTACAGAACCCCGACCTATCACCCTTGCTGGACTAGGGAGAAGAGGATGTATAGGAATAGATGGTGGAGAATGGTACAGAACCCCGACCTATCACCCTTGCTGGACTAGGGACAAGAGGATGTACAGGAATAGATGGAGGAGAATGACACAGAACCCCGAACTATCACCCTAGCTGGAGTAGGGATAAGAGGATGTACTGGAATAGATGGTGGATAATGGTACAGAACCCCGACCTATCACCCTTGCTGGACTAGGGTGAAGATTATGTACAGGAATAGATGGAGGAGAATGGTACAGAACCCAGAACTATCACCCTAGCTGGACTAGGGAGAAGAGGATGTACAGGAATAGATGGAGGAGAATGGTACAGAACCCCGACCTATCACCCTAGCTGGACTAGGGAGAAGAGGATGTACAGGAATAGATGGAGGAGAATGGTACAGAACCCCGACCTATCACCCTAGCTGGACTAGGGACAAGAGGATGTGCAGGAATAGATGGAGGAGAATGGTACAGAACCCCGACCTATCACCCTTGCTGGACTAGGGAGAAGAGGATGTACAGGAATAGATGGAGGAGAATGGTACAGAGCCCCGACCTATCACCCTTGCTGGACTAGGGAGAAGAGGATGTACAGGAATAGATGGAGGAGAATGGTACAGAACCCCGACCTATCACCCTTGCTGGACTAGGGAGAAGAGGATGTACAGGAATAGATGGAGGAGAATGGTACAGAACCCCGACCTATCATCCTAGCTGGACTAGGGAGAAGATGATGTACAGGAATAGATGGAGGAGAATGGTACAGAACCCCGACCTATCATCCTAGCTGGACTAGGGAGAAGAGGATGTACAGGAATAGATGGAGGAGAATGGTACAGAACCCCGACCTATCACCATTGCTGGACTAGGGAGAAGAGGATGTACAGGAATAGATGGAGGAGAATGGTACAGTACCCCGACCTCTCACCCTTGCTGGACTAGGGAGAAGAGGATGTTGATGCATCGTTCACACAGTCTGTGCTACCGCTCTCACACATTGCCTGTATGTTGTCAATGACTGTACACCCTCCATCATGAATGCCATAAATATTATCGTACTGCGCAGTTCGCACGTCGTATTTTCATCTCGTAACTAGGCCCCTATTTACTAAGCGAGTGTGTTATGATCATTTCGATATGCTAACCTATCGTAAGTGTGTGGTAAATTCGGACATGCGATTTCGTTTTGACATGGCCACTGCCATATTCGGCATGTCTGAAGTATAGAATGAGCACTTTCGGAGATTAGGCCTACATTCTTCATTCACAGTGAACTCATGCGACACCCACGCATTAATTATGCGTGAGATTCTAGTTGTGTCGACTTTAAAGAGGAAGTGAAACGCCTGCGCAAGTATGTGCCAGTCCCTTAAACACATATAACACCCTATACAGAAATAGTATACGGAGCGCTTAGCTTAGCGATAACGTTGCCGTCAGTATTACAAATTCGTCGCAAGGTATGTGAGCGCAGACATGATTCGGTTCCGGCGAATGGTTTGACAGGCCAGATGCCGTTTTCGCTTCCCCATGCTAATCCAATGGAGAAGTCGCCGAACCAGCTCCCACAAAAGTTGCCGATACTAAAATACACTCGTCAAAGGGAAATATAAATAGGCCTACTATCGGGCGTCATCTACATACATCAACCTATGTTGCCAGCTAAATGTTATTGTTTTACCGTCGCTAAAACAAACGCAGCAATAAGTTTAGAGCGCGTAAAAAAATGCAATTGGCGTGTTTACAACTGCTCGGCGTAGGCAGCTTAGGCGCCGTTTTCACGGCCGAGTCAGTGATCGAGCATTGTCAAGTCGTACGCTCGGTAAATAGTGCCATGTAACGACGAGCAATTCGCATTCGTACGCCGATGTAGCGTGCGAATTAACTACGCTAACATCTAACAGTATATAAGTAACTATAACCCCCCGGATTAGATAGTTGAAATCCGCCGTATACAAAATATATAATGAAGGCGCGAAAAAGTGTCGAGTCACTGGAGCAAAATATCGCCGAGACGATAGCACAAAGCTGTCGATAAAATAAATCTTTTTTTTACCTGACTGTGTAAAATCCGTTTTTATAATTTAGACATATAGGATAGTTTTTACAACCGAGCTCCGTTACTTTATTTGGCGCAACTCTGTCTAGTTTTCGAGAAAATAACAAAAAACGGAAATTTCCCTATGCTTTCAATACAACTGCTCAAACCACGACAGTCTTGGTCACCCAGGCCGTGTGTACGTTACCAAAATGGCAATTCACAAGCACTCGAACACATTTACAAAATAAATTTCCTAAGTTGTTGAAGCACTTTGTACATATGTTTCACGATTATTGTGTAGACTTATATATTAGTAGCACGTGCATGAATGCGCAAGGTTCAGTTTCGGCTCTTCTATCTGCAGCGTGAACACCCCTGATTAGTGAACACTTTTTCCCGGTCCCATTTTTTCCGTATACTTTACTATTGGAAAAATAACCCGATTTGTCTTGGGTGAACACTCCTCTACTGTG
This sequence comes from Paracoccaceae bacterium, assembly GCA_965224795.1. Lineage (GTDB taxonomy): Bacteria > Pseudomonadota > Alphaproteobacteria > Rhodobacterales > Rhodobacteraceae > NVTR01. The sequence continues at coordinate 2,052,481 of CBDDAE010000001.1, forward strand.
AACAGTGAACACTTTCTCCGGTCCCTAGTCTTATCTTTTATAGTAAAAAGCACCTCGCTTTAGTGAACACTGCACATTTCCCTGAAATGTTCATCTCCACATGCTGCATGCCTAATTAGACGAGCCCCTGGCTTTTGTCATAGTTGACCTGGCCTGCCCAAAGCCCACAGTGCCATATTTGTCTCAGCTATTGTTCTAGTTAGCAGCTCAGCTGTACTATAGGAACTGCATGCTCATAGGCAGGTGATGGCTTATCTTCACACCTGCCTGGCCAAGGTCCATAGTGGCTAGGGATCTCAGATTCCCATGAACTTAACAATGTAGCAGGTTGATAGTGTCTTGTTTGACTCCAAATCATGACTGCAGTACTGAAATGGCCAAATTCCAACCAGTTTGCAAAATGCAGTCATAGTGTGCACATCGAGTCTGGGTGAGTGGATGGACGAAGAATGGTAGACTATCAGTCTATGAGATATACATGCACCTCTATAAATGTTTTGTTTGGAAATACCTGCCCGCCGTAAACATAGAACGCAGTGTATGAAGGTCATTGACAAATATACATGATTTTAACAGCACGATCGCACCATTTAGAATTGGGAATGTTTAAAAGTTATTAAATAAAAACTGCTTAGGGTACACTGAAACGCAGCTGTTTTGTTTTAACTAAACGTGATGGTTGGAATCAACACGAGTTTCCTTCCGTTTATTGCTTAGACCTATACTGATTTGCGTCATGGCTATGCCATATTTAAGTTAACGTTTCCTTAATAGATTAAAATCGATAATAGATGCGTCATGGTTTGGGTTCCACCTCTTAAGTCCGAATGTTCGTGAGTTCGAACAAAATTAACTTTAGTAGGCCTGTTAGGCCCTAGCTATTGATATTGCCCTTTTTATTCCCAGTATGATAGCAGGTACGTTGATTGTCATTGGTTGATTAAACCGGCAACGCTCAATGGCCGAAATGCGTCGCTATGGTTACGGAGTCACCACAAATGTTTTGTAGCCTACGCAGTTTGTGCGCTAAAAGATTACTTGTATAACTTGTATAACTTGTCTGAAATCCTCTCTAGCTGGTCACTAGAGAGCGTCGATGATTCATCAATCTACTCTTGAAGCTGCCAATGGTTGCAGTTTCTACCACGTTTGCGGGTAGATCATTCCATTTTCCAACGATTTTCACTCGGAAGAAGTTCTTCTTCTGGTCTAGCCTAGCCCGTTTTTTGAATAGTTTCTGAGAGTGTCCTCTCGTCCTCTCGCCATTCTTCTTAAAGAAACGGTCTGGCGGGGTTTTGTAGTAATTGTTCAGATACTTGTATATGTCCATCAGCTGAGCACGGTTCCTCCTCTCTTCCAAGGTTTCATACACATGATTTGTGTTCGCTAATCTCAGAGCTCTATAGTGCGTACATTCGAGGAGTTCAATATCCTTCTTGAGCCAAGGGGACCAGACAGTGGAAGCATATTCAAGAACTGGTCTGGAGACTGTTTCGTAAATTTTCGTCATTTGTTGCTGTGATTTGTCCATAAAGCATCGTTTAGTCATCCATGTATTCCTGTTTATCTTGCTACATATCGTTTCGATGTGGTTTCTGGGCATCAGGTTTAAGGTCACTAGTAGGCCTAGGTCGTTTTGTTGTTTTACCGATGCCAATTCTTTGCCGTTTAGTGTGTACACATAGTTTGATCCCTTTTTCACCTGTAACACTGCACACTTATCTGCGTTAAAGTTCATATTCCAGGTATCGGACCACGCTGCTAACATGTTCAGGTCATGTTGCAAATTAGCTGCGTCTTCTTCACTTGAGATTGTTCTATATATCTTAGTGTCACCAGCGAATAACTGCACTGTTGATTTAACTCGTGCTCGTAAATCGTTTATGTACAGCAAAAACAGTATTGGCGAGAGTAGCGCTCCTTGTGGTACTCCTGATACAGTGGACTCCCAGTTCCAGAAGGTTTGTTGGCATACAACTCTTTGTCTTCGGTCACGCAGGAATGCTGTGAGCCAGCGCATGAGTTTGCCTTTAATTCCATAGTGTCCTAGTTTATGTAACAGATGCGTGTGGCTAATACAATCAAATGCTTTTGTGAAGTCCAAGTACACTATGTCTGTTCCCAAATTCATATCAAAGTTTGTCAGCCAGTCGTCAAAACACTCGAGTAATTGTGTTGTACATGAACTGCCCACCTGGAAGCCATGTTGTTCGCGGATAATTGTGTTGTTTTCGGTCAGATGAGTTGTTACGTCTTCGAGGACTAATTTCTCCATGAGTTTAGCCACTTGGCTTGTTAGAGACACGGGTCTATAGTTCTTGGCTTGTGATCGGTCACCTTTCTTGTGGATCGGACAGATATTCGCATCTCGCCAATCTTTGGGGGCAGATATCCTTGATTGAACGATCTTTTGAATATAATTGCGAGTGGGACACTAAAAGCGGCACAGTTTTTTAACACGTTCACATGAATATTGTCTGGTACTGAGGAGCTTTTGTGCTCTTTAAGTGACCTGAGTTTTTCGGCAATCTTCACTTCTGTTATTTTCACTTCATGTATAGAGCTCTCAGGTTTTGGACATATGACTGGTAAGTCGCTCTGTAGTGGATACATTTGGTCATCACTGAGCTAAAAAAGAAACGGTTGAATTCTTCAGCTATTTCAAAGTGGTCTGAAATTTGGTTTTCGTCCGAGGTTATGAGATGGTCCACAGAAGCATCAGTCTTGACAAAATTCCGTACGTGGTTATAGAACCGCTTAGGGTTTTCTTTCAGGCTATCAACCAGTGTTTTCTCATGTTTTATTTGAGCGTCAATCATAGCTCTATTATATTCCTTGTTAGCTCTGTCAAAGAGTAGCCTCTCGCTGGTCAGCTTGCTTCTCTTGAATGTTCGCCACATTTGATTTTTATGTTTCCTTGCTTTCTTCACCACATTATAGTTTAACCATGGGGTTTCCTCGTCTCCCCCTCATGAACACGTTTTGTTCTGGGATATGCTTTTCACATGGTCTTTCATATTCCATTTTGAAAGTACACCAATTATCCTCAATGCTTCTTGAGTTCAGTATAGTTTCCCAGTCCATACCTTCTATCTCCTCATTTAGCTCCTTGAAGTTGGCTTTCGAGTACAACATAATTGTCCTGCTTATTCTGTTCCTTGGGATAACCGGCACCCTTACTTCTATGATCACTGTGTCATGGTCACTATTTCCAATAGGTCCGACTATACCAATCTTGTAGTCAGTGTTATTTGTTATTACTAGGTCCAAAATATTGGTTTTCCTGGTTCGACTGAAATTCATTTGAGTCATGTAGTTTTTTTGAAGTGTGTCAATAAACTTGCGCGACAGAATGTCACTTGACTGTTCAGTGCTCCAGTTTACTTTGGGAAGTTGAAATGCCCTAATAATATACAGTTCGAGTTTGTCACCTTGTCAATTGAATCACATACAATTGAAATACCTATTGTCGTCGATTTGCCCGGTGATGGTTCAATATCACACCAGATTAATTCAGCCCTAGGGTTGTTTTCAGTACATAGTTTTGGTTTCATCTCAGATTTAATGACTAATGCCACGCCCCCTCTATTGTGGGCTGTGAAGCATCCAACCGGGTAAAATTCAATGTCTCTGTCTTTTCTAACTATTTGGTATCCGTTTGGTAGGAATTCGCTATCACCTATATCGTTTGATAGCCACGTTTCTGTAACGGCACACATATCAAAGTCATTTGTACACGTGAAGTCCATAAAGTCATTGTATGTCGTGCATAATCCTTGTGCATTAAATTGGGCAATTTTCAGTGATTTTGAATAGTGGTCTTGTGTACAGTGAACTTGTGTAGCTTTACAGCTCAACTCATTTACAGCCTTTTTTACATTGCATTTTCCCTTCTTCTTTACATAGTCTCTGCGGCTGAGGCCGCAGGAACTCATTGTTCCTGTGCTCTGGTACCTTGCACTTCTCTGTCTACGTTCAAAGCTTTCACTCCTTGATCCTGTTCTCTGGTTAAGTATTTTTTTCACTCGTCCTCGGTATATCATCCACCTGAAATCCGGCTCTTTCTCTCTTCTTTCCTTTAGCATTCCTCTAAGCTTGTTGTCTCTTTCTCTTTCCAGTATAGTTTGATCCTCCGTGATGACAATTTTCAACGGGTCATAGATTTTGTTTACCGGCATTGTGCGGTATTGAGGAAAAAAATTACATGATGATATTAGACAACAGGTTACAGGTTATCCTCATTTAAATAAAAAAATCCATCTGATTCGTATGTAAATAGTGTAGGCCCTAATCAATTATCATTTGCTCTTTGAAATGTTATTTTCTTATGTTGCTCTTCCAATGGTTCAATTTTTTAATTAGGCCTAATAGTGTATTATATGCACCAGATGATGTCATATGACCTATCCATGATAATAATTACTGACATAAAATTGTCAATTTACTGATATAGGCCTACATAGTAGGCATATACAAATTATTGGCAATACATTATATTATATTCTAACCCAAACAAACAAAGTCTACTCTAGTTGTGGAAATTGTAATAATACCAAATACAAAATAAATGTAAAAGTATTCATCCATGCACAGTTTGCACACCTTGCAACCTTTCAAATAGCAAATAACCCCACATTCCATTCAATTGCCACCATATCAACAAGTCTAGCATTAAAACAATGCCTGCCTATACTTAGCACCCCCCCCCCACACACACACACAGACAAATGCCCCTACATAATTGCCCCCCCCCCACCCTCGTGACTTGTGTGTTTTGCCTAGTTACACGTTTGCTCCTACACACTACAAATACTTTGATTTAACACTAACGTCAGTATTTACAACAGAAAAACATTAGCTCAAGGCTAATATTACTGACATAAAATATTGGTAACATAAAATACAGTTGAGACTCGGTTGATAAATTAACAGATCATTATATACACAATACGATTAAACCCTATCAGGGCTAAGCCTTCACAGCCATCCATTCATTATATTATTATAATATCAAACATGCATTCACCCAACCTGCCCCCCATTAATTGTATAACACTCATAATACCTTCCATAAAATGCTATGCATGAACCGAGAGACAGACCCAGAATGTGTGTGTGTGTGTGTGTGTGTGTGTGTGTGTGTGTGTGTGTGTGTGTGGGGGGGGGGGGGTAATAGTAATAATAAATAGTATTATTATTCATACAGTTGACAAGTAACACTGAATAAAAAAAATACACTGTATATTATTATTGATATACTACTGGTTCCGTTTTCTAAAATATTTTACGGATTTAGTTGTAGTACTAGTAGTAGTGAGTAGGGCATATATATAAAATAATAATAATAATAAATAAAATACAAAAAGAGTAAAATACACAACAGTACATACTACCTACAAATTATATATACAATTGAAATAGAATAATAATAAATAATTGATAAGAATTGTATTCAAATAAATAAGATACAGGCTGTACATACTAACACTTTTAAATTAATTAGTGGAAAAGAAAACAATTATTGCACACATATACCACATCGGTTCATTCCAATTCCTGATACTTGCTTTATAATTTCCAAGTTTTATATTCATTCATTTCATTTGGTAGCAAGTTCCATAGTTGGCTTCAAGGCTCCATGGTGTAAAAAGTCCAGCCCATATAAGTCTGGCAATGATTTAGACACACATTTCTGTTATTGTGTAAGGTATAGTTCACGTTTTTTTACTTTGAACAAGTCCCACATAAAATATGGTGAAATGTTGTTAACAGATTTGAACACTTCCACAAGAATTTTCGTTTTACGATGCAGTTCCAAGGTTGGTAGGTTGACACGGGCAAGTAGTTCTTCATAGCTGGTGCTAACATCATTGTAAATGCATTTCAGAGCTCTGTACTGGATACATTCCATTTTAGATGTATGTGCTGCTTCGCAAAAGTTCCACACCAATGAACAGTAATTGCTCAGCACGAAGGACCTGACTATGGTCATTCGGGAGTGTTCGACGATATAGGATGAGAGAAGCTGTAGTATTCGAAGCTGAGCGCCCGCTTTCCTGCATAACATGCTGCTGGAAATGTGTGTTGCCACTGATTTGAGAAGACGCTTCCATCTGAAAACAAAAGCATATAATTTTATACCCATTACTCGCAATGAATTAATACTATTTTTAATAAGTCAAATAACTGTAAAGTACATAACATTATATTGTTCACTTTCAAGTAATACTGATCGTGTCAATTATACAAATTCAAGTTTAATTTCTAATTATGTCAAGCTAAAATAAAATTAGTCTGCGTACTGTGGAATGTGTTGCAAGAATTACTCCTTTTTACGCATATCTCTAGATTATTTCACATTTTTATACCTACCACACTTTACATCTAGATTTCAAAGTAGTTCACAATAATTTGTATGCATTTTAGATTCCAGAACAACTCATTTGCATAGTCTCTGTATCCAACATTACAGACAATTGTAATTGTTTTATTTTGCAAATATGGGGTATTTAAAAATATTTTATTATACGTATATATAATACCGAATATTTTACAGTATATAGGGATCGATGTAGGTATTTATGTACAGACATGGAGTGTCTAAGTAGGCAAGTGTGTAGACATCACATAAGCATAACTTACAGTTTTGGCACTGGTTCAATGAGTGGTTGCATATACATGATATTTATTTATTTAAATATTCTTACATTCAAAAGAACATTGTTAAAATAGATAAATAGTATTAAAATAGCATTAAAACAGTGTCAAAACAGTATTAAAACAGTATTAAAACAATATTAGAATCGCAGCAATATTTATACAATGTAGTGTAGGTGACAGACACTTGTGGTAATGACTATACACAGGTCTACACTAGTCACTACCTACCCTTGTAATAATAATAATAATAATAATAATAATAGTACGTATTAATACAAACTAAGAACACAATAACAGGCAGTTGTCCTGGTAATGTTCAATTTAACTGGCCTAAATTATTTCAGGCATTTTCCGTCAAGTTCACCTTACTTTTTTTTCATGAGTGTGTTCATTCAATCATTCCACATCAGCACATGTAAAATTTATGCATATTGAGTCAAAATATTGACTTTTAGAGCACTTTGAACGCGATAAAGTGACGGTACGTAGCCCAGATTTGTGAGCGATAATAGGTTGATTTCGCTAGTCAATGAAATAACATGGCGAATGATACGCTTTTCCTACTTCTAAAAGTGCTCTAAAAGTCAATATTTTGACTCAGTATGCATACTTTTTACATGTGCTGATGTAGAATGATTGAATGAACACATTCATGAAAAAATTAAGGTGAACTTAACGGAAAATGCCTGAAATAATTTAGGCCAGTTAAATTGAACATTACCGTTGTCCTAAACAATGATTTCTCTAATACATGTTAATTCATTGTGCAAGAATTCTCACCTCTACTGGCTCTAGGGCTGTGAGACGCGACAAATTTAGTTTGGCGCACTCAGCAATCCCCACACATTTTTATTGCGGCAGGCGTCGTCAACAACTCGGGTCCTTGTCCAATGAGATTCGTGCATTGAAAAGGAGCAAATCGCAGCCAATGACAGCCAACGTACCTGCTATCATACTGGGAATAAAAATGGTGCTGAACTTTTATCGCTACCGGCGTACAGGCGTTGTGTGTGGTGCAATTAAAATAATTTGTTTTACGCTGCAAACATGCATAAACATGCCGTTGTATTGTGTTTCGAACACCAGTAAGCCTAACTAAGTTATTCTCTTTCTTCCAATACTGTGCAAACTTCCTGCGGAAGGTTTGGTCCAGCCTGTGCAGTTATTGTAAAAAATAATAATAAACTAACGGAAAAGTAAAATGCTGGTTACAGCTTGTTTGTGACTTGTTAGTTTGCCATATCAATACTTCGAGGCCATGCTGAGACTGCAGGCGAAACTAAACGGGGAGGAAGCGAATTCCATAACCTAATCGTTTTCGGAAAGAAACAGTGGCGTCGCGTCGAATGTTATGGCGTGTTGTACTATTTCATTTACGCCGTTTAATGAATTGCCATGAACACACACATGATAGCTGGTATCGGACCATACTCGGACATGTATGGCCTAATATATCATGCAATATCGAACTGATCTTCGGTTTGCCGGACACACCATTGGACCACTCTTTTTTAATTGCCGATGGATCGCCCAACAACCAACAGCTTTGACAAGATGGCTTCTTCGTTGTTGGTGAAAAGCAGAGACATTGCCGTTCTATTTCCATAGCCCCAGAATGTGCATGGTAGTTTCTTTCGGAGTAAATACGCCTGTTGCCATTCTCGCCGCTGATAGCAAACGGCAATAATGTTATGTCTAGCTGAAAGAGAGCGCGATCCGTCGGGTTGTCGAGCGTCAGGTCTAAGTCCCGAACTACCGGTCCACGTGGTGCTGGTTCCGCCTCTGCTGGTTCCTCCGCCTTCGCACGCTATGGTTGTTACGAAAAAGCTCTGGATTCCTCGTGCCGGCCACCGCATTGTCCAGTCAACGCTTCTTCTATCGTTTTTTTGCTGTATCGGAGGGATGGGGCCTACAGGCGCGGACGTTTATTCGACGGACACGAACAAGACACAGTTTAATAGCAGCAGACACAACGGCTACCAGGTGGCGTCTTGGGTCCACGACATCGAAGAATGCAAGGGGAGCCAATTAGTTGCTCAACTCAATGGCTGCGGGAGCTCCAAGTCGCAGGCCTGCGCACGTAGACCCCTATGCGCTGACGACGGACTAACACCAGTGCCGTGTACCAGTCTATGTCGGGTGCCAAATTAGCCTAAGTCAGATTGGTAAAGAATAAGCATGTCTACTCGGGGGCTCCTTTCACTCGGGGGCCCCTAGACTTTGTCTACCCTGTCTACCCTCACGAGACGCCGCTGGAAGAAACTATACTTAACATGTATCGGTAGTATAGTGGTATTGCACATAACAGCGACTACTACGAGAGCGTGGGTCGTGACCATAATATGTTGGGACTGTTCCTTCAAGGTTGTGTGACATTTTGTATAGCATTGTGAGGCTATTGATAGTTATGCTATGTTCCTTTGAAACTATCACCAACACACTGCTTGAAATCCGGTGATAACAGGACAATACCAAAATAAGAAGTTAATTTAGTAAAAAAAATAACGTATTTGGCAACACCGAAATTGCGTAGATTACGCACGTTTGTAGAAACCAATTATGATATCTAACAAGTTAAATTTACTACAATTTTCGGATTAAGACCGAGTTTTCATTATATATTTCACGATTTTGGACACTATATTTCGGATACTGGACCTTCCGACTATATGCAGCCAAGAACATTTTTCTTCGAACTGCAAGATCTTCAATGTAAAAAAACCTTCAATGTAAAAAAACATGTTATGGAAAGTATTACCATAGAACTGTGTATAAATAAAAAGAGAAATGTTATAGTTAGTTGTGTATACAGAACACCTGGGTCTAATGTAGATATATTCAATGAACACTTGGAAACAGTGATTAGGAAAGTAAGTAACCCAAATAAATCTATGTTTGTATGTGGCGATTTCAATCTAGATCTACTAAAATATAACAATAACTTGCCTACCAAACGTTTCATAGACATGATGTTCAGCTTAGGAATGTTTCCCCTAATCAGCAAGCCAAGTAGGATAACGGATGTAAGTGCGACACTAATCGATAACATATTTACAAATGAGCTAGCTTACACTATTACTAGTGGTCTGCTTATAAATGACATAAGTGATCATTTACCTGTTTTTGCTAAGTGCAGATATTCCTGCATAAATAGACAATTCAATAAAATACGTAAACTTGTAAGAAAATTAAATAAAGACAGCATTGAATCTTTAAAAAAATGACCTATCGTTAATGGATTGGGAAAATATAATGAATGAAACGGATGTTGACAAGTCTTATGATATGTTTCTGGATGTATTTACAAAAATGTATGACAAACACTGCCCGTTAAAAAAAATAAATGTTACTAAAGGAAATAGAGAAGGTAAACCCTGGTTTACAAATGGTTTAAGAAATGCTTGTAAAAAAAGAGAGAAATAGAACACAAAGTGAAATATAAAACATACAAAAATAAACTAACAACAATACTAAGAATTAGTGAAAAACAGTATTACAACAAATTATTGGCTCAGGAAAAAAATAATATGAAAGGAACATGGGCCATTTTAAATACTGTCATAGAAAGGCCACCAGGCACCAAGTTATCCCTAGGAGTTTGTTGATAATGGGTCAGTTGTGAAAAAAGTATCGATATAGCAAATGGATTCAACAATTTTTTTGTAGACATTGGTCAAAATCTGGCAAAGAACATTGAGCCACCATCTGAAAATGTAACGGTTGAGAATTACCTGGGAAATTGTAATACTCAAAGTATATTTCTAGGCAGTGTTGAAGAATCAGAGATCATCAACATTGTGAAAAAATGGAAAAATAAAAAATCTACAGGATTTGATAACATAGACATGACCATTGTTAAACAAGTAATATCTCACATAGTTAAGCCACTCAGCTATACAATGTAATCTGTCACTTACATCTGGTATAAATTTCCAAACAATATGAAAATTGCGAAGGTAATACCATTATACAAGGCCAATGGAAAACATGAATTTACCAATTATATACCAGTGTCTCTATTACCACAATTCTCAAAAATTCTTGAGAAATTATTTGGTATCAGGCTAGATTCTTTCATTAACATATATAATCTTCTAAGCAGTAACCAATATGGATTTAGGACAAATATGTCTACATCACTTGCTCTTAGGCCAAAAAAAACCCCAATAGTTTCCTGTCTCCGCGCGCGTCACTTCAAAACCTCCGCGTCAATGTTTTTTTTTTAATTAAAAAAAAAAAGTTCCCTTGTTTTTCAGCTACAAAAGAGTATGTAAAACACTTCCAAATGTTACAATATTGTATCCTAAGACGCGCGTGACTGATAATATGTCTGACTCGCTATAACATAAGCGATGTTCAGATGGAAATGGTGCTTACCATCATTAGACATTTCTCAAATTCGCCAATTTAAAAATGGTTTGTAAATATTTGCAGAACAACTGATTACGAAAAACCTAATAGCACCATGTAATATTAACACCATGTAATAGCACCATGCAACTTGGTAGCTTGCATGCGGACCGGACAAACAGTGCTACTAACAGAAGGGCGCCGATGGAGTATTTGGTTACCTTTATTGCTCCAATCGTTTAAACATGATGCCGTTTTAGACGCTGAATCAGAGATTGCGCATCAACGATGTTGGTTGCGTTTTGAGTCGTGTGCGGTGTAACGATAATATTGTCTGGCTATCATCAGATTCAGACGACTAAAAAAAAACAAAAAAAAAACCGCGCCATAGCGTCAGTTTAGAATTTTTAGATGACCAGAAACTATTATCTTTTTTTATGGCCTTATGGAACTTACCGAAGAAATAACAACTGCATTAGATGACCAAAAAGTCACTGTGGGTGTTTTTATTGACCTAAAAAAGGAATTTGATACAATTAACCATAACTTGCTTCTTAAAAAGCTGGCACATTATGGGGTTAGAGGTGTTGCTAATAAATGGCTGGCTAGTTATTTGTCAAACAGGAAGCAGTATGTTTCTATTGATGAATGCAATTCAGATTTGTTGAACGTTTTGTGTGGTGTGCCTCAAGGTTCTATATTAGGAACAAAACTATTCATCTTGTATGTAAATGATATATGTAACATTAGCAAAATGCTAAAGTTTGTTCTTTTTGCCGATGACACCAATGTTTTCTGTTTTGGGACATGATGCTATGCAGCTAAGCAGATATCTTAGCAATGAACTAGACAAGTTGTCGGTATGGATTGCAGTTAACAAGTTAATGTTGAATGTTTCAAAGACTAATGTCATGGTATTTGGTAATTCAAAGCAAAGAAACACAATACTACAAGTTAGCATAAAAAATAGCAAATTAAAAATAGTTTATGTGACCAAGTTTTTAGGCATATTGATTGATGATAGACTTAATTAGAAAGAACATATTAGCTTGATATGTAGTAAGTTATCAAAGTGTATATCAATAATTTATAAAGCAAAACATTTGTTGGACAAGGAATCCTTAGTAATGTTATATGATTCATTATTTGTACTGTATTTATCATACTGCTCGAAAATTTGGGGAAATACCTACAAAACTAATATCAATTGTGTATACGTACTACAGAATACAGTACTGAGAATTGTTTGCAATGTGGATTATCAATATCACTCCAATGTATTATTTAAGGAATTAGGTATATTGAGACTATTTGATATTATTGAATTGAAGACAGCGATGATAATGTACAAAGCTAAAAAAAAATGTTACCCCTAAACATTCAACGGTTGTTTAGTGTAGATGAAGTTACATACTACAACACTAGACAATTAAAGAACATGAAACAAGTATATATCAGAACAACAATAAAGTCAAAATGTATATCTATTTGTGGTGTAAAACTTTGGAACTCGTTAAAAATGGACCTTAGAAATTCGACAAGTTTGCCTAGATTTAAGAAAGAGTACAATTCTCAAGAAAAGCTTGTTGCAGAATTATGATTGATCAAACTGATTACCTTCTAGTAGGTATTATATTATGACAAGTCATGTTATTCAGTATAATCATTATTAATATTTGATGTGAATTTCAACACACAGCCCAAACAGGGATGTGTAAATTGAATTACATAATTGTAACATGAATGATGTATATAATATGTAAAAAAAAAATCAATTTTCTTATTGGACTTTGTATGGAGATATTGTGTACGATGTGGGGAAATTATTATATAAGTATTGCACTTCTACTTTCCCCATTTCCACCTTAACCATTATGTTTATGTATATTATGTGGTGGTACACATATGAGTACCACTTATGTATTATTGTTTTGTGGAAATAAATTAAATTAAATTAAATTCACAAACAACTATCTTCGAAAATGATATGGTAACCAGAAACAAGCAGAATGGAAGAAATGTGGAACATAACAACATATTAACCGATCTACCACCAACTTAGGAATAAGAATTAAAGTGGACCTTGGTACGCCATATCATTAGGATTTCCTAGGGAAAGTAAAAGGAAAATGAGATAAATAGAAATATATATATGACAAACGCTGGATGTAGAGAATCACGTAGGCCTGTGGATCCAGAACGAATGAAACCTGTAGGCCTATCAACCTCATTAGCGCGTCCTCTTTCCAGTGACAGTCGGAAAATATGTCCAACTGGAATCAGCAAGTATGACACTTGTAACACAATGTGCAGTCATATAGTATAGTAATGAGCCAGGTGAAAGGTGAAAACTACCAGATTTCGCTATATTTGCCACTTCGCTTTTTTCCGTTGAGTTCATACCAAAGATGAAGGCATGTTCATTGTTCATACATTGAAGATGTGCCAATTGAAGAATGCATCGTCATCACATGGTCCGTTATTTTTCGGCTATTATTTCTTCATTTGAATTTACGGTAATCCATTCTCTACAGTATTGTTGGCCATTCATGATACTGTATATTGCGTCCGACCCGTGCTCGTTTGCCTTCTATTTTGATCTCAGCGAAAATCAGGATTTGATGCATCTGAAAAGTGCTTGTGTTGGAACCGCTGCCTTGTAGGCCTAGCGTTGCTTAAAATGATGTAATCTTGTATGATCTGATACCTGATATATGTCTCATTCAGTTAGCTATCATATCAATTACTAGGCATATACGTTTCAGTTATCCGGTAAACTAACATAATAGGTGTCAACCATCCCGCAATCGTGCTGGAATCCCGCATTTTGACGTATTTCCGCATTCCCGCATTTCCCCCAGAACGTCCCGCATTTTTGGCTTTATTTTGAGAAATAATTTTTTTTACAAATTGTGATAATTTTTTTTCGCCAGAAAGACATTTTGTGCGTAATGGTAGTTTCACAGTAAAATATTTTCGTCTGTACGACGAAACTAGTTCGTCGAAAGTACGTTCGCCAGCCGCTCACATTGCCCAAACGTCGCTGCCTTCGTCTTTGCCTTCATCTTTGCCCAAAATGCTTGCGCGACCCGCTAGGCGTCGCGCACGAAGTTGTCGGTGAAGTTTGTTTGATAACAACCCAAACTATTCAGTGACAGACACAGTCAGTATAGTCGCTGTGAGCAAGGAAATCACTCCAGGGTGGCGTCGTTGATTATTTAAGAACACTACACAATAAAACAACAGGTGAATATGCGTGAACGGCACAATGTCCCGCCCAAAATGCAGTGACCCCATATATCGCCCGTTGTTGACGGACAGGAACGATTACACTCACACTGACTGAGTCTGCTTTTTTCGGGGTACGCATAATGTTAGGGATGACCTTCAACTATCTCATTTTGTGGGTTAGGGTCAAGGGTCAGGGTTAAGGTTTTGGGTAGTGTTAACTCTAACCATAACCATTACCCCAAACGTATTTACAACCCTAACCCAAACCCTACCCTAACCCTAATTCTGACCCTAACCCTAAACTTACCCTGACCATAACACCACACTAACCCTAACCCTAACCATAACACTAACACTAACCCAAACCCTAACCCAAACCCTAACCCTAACCCAAACCCTAACTCTAATCATCAATCCTAACCCCCTAAAATAGATAATTGAAAATCGACCTAAAATTGTCCCTAACATTATGCGTACCCCGAAAAAAAATGACGCGCCCGGGGGCATGTTTTTTTCCCAACAGGTCAGTTAAGCAACGTGAGGATATTTTAAACCAATAAGGTGGCGGCAAATACCCACTTGGTCGCTCGCAAGACGCAAATCGCCCAGGGCGCTGCAGTAAATCACTAGGGAGACATTTATTTTGGAAGAATACGCTGGTGGGCAATTTTGTTTTAGCTGTTTAGTAACGTCAGTTATATTTTGTTTATAATTCCAGGCGCATTATTTTGTCGTTACCATATAAAATGCCATTCTATTAACATACACAGTATATTAGATGGTAATATTTATTAGTTTAGACCTTCAAAAATGACAAAAAAACTTATTTTAACCAATGCGATGGCGGCAAAAATAGAAACATAAAGTTGTTCATAAGCATTGACGTGTCATCAAAATCAATAACGATTATTAATGTATATTCCTATCCTATTACCATAGGCAGCATGTGAAAATGAATTGTATTGTATTAACCAGGCATAGTTAACAGGAACACGCATAAAATATAAACATAAAGTTATCCATCAGCATTCAGCATTGACATGCAAGGCAACATGTCGAAATTACTATAAATGATATCAATCGTGTTGCTAGAAGGTCATGCTATTCCCCACGCCGCCATCACTTTGGTTAAAATGTGAGTTTTTTTTGTCATTTTTGAAGGCCTAAACTAATAAATATTACCATCTAATATTTTCTGTTTATATGGTAATGACAAAATAATGTGCGTGAATTTATTAACAGAATACAACTGACGTTTCTAAACAGCTAAAACATAATTGCCCACCAGCGTATTCTTCCAAATGTCTCCCCAGCGATATTATATAGCGCACTGGGCGATTTGCGTCTTGCGAACGATCACGTAGGTATTTGCCGCCAGCTTATTGGCTAAAATATCCTCGCATTGCTCAACTGACCTGTTGGGAAAAAACATGGGGCCGCGGCCCGGGGATAGTGGGTGGGCATGTGCAGCAGGCTAACTCGTTCAAAATGAACGGAGAATACAGTACCAAGCCTGACGAACTGTAATTTTTCTGTCATTGTTATATGTCCGAGGAACAATATTAGTATTATTACACAGGCAGGGTAGGCCTATAACTAGTATAAGTTAGAACTTAGGTGAGTGAATTGTCATTATATGGAAAGCTATGGGGGTGTACATTTAGGAAGTCATGGGAACGGGAGTTTGAGTGGCATCGGCCACCTTGCTCCCCCAGCTTCTCTGTGCAGCTAAGGCTACCACATCCATTTCCAACCAAGCACACTCACGCAATCAAACTAGTTTAGCATCACACCAAAGATCAGTCATTTATATTATAGTGTTGTCGAATAAGATGTCATCAAAATGAGTTCTGTCTTTTTGTTTGTATTTATAATCATTATATAATAATTAATAATTAAATACCCCAACCCCATGACAACACCATGTTACAGTTAACAATTAAATGTGTTATTTGCAAAAAATGTCTACATCTTTTAAAGTGTCATAGCGTGTATGGATATGTGGTATTTTGTTCGCATTTGTGCACACGCGCAAAGTTGGCGTGAGTTGGCGAAATGTCGATTCGCGCACTTTCCCTCATTTGTCTCAGACCATGTTGACACCTATGTAACATATTAAATGCATCCAATCGTCTTTGCAACATTGACCAATGTCAAAGTTTCCTATTCGTGCATGATACATAAATCACATTGTATTAGTTGCTCAGAAGGTCGATATTGCTCTGTGGTATTTACTTACGCCGACTCCACCTAATCGTTGACTTGTTTTCTAATACAACTGGCGACAAGAATGCAAAAGCGCATTGATCAAGCGGTTATAGGGCGGTCTACTGCCACACATTTAAGATTCGGTAACGCTTACACTACAATCTCGGTTCTGGTTACGTGTCATACGTGGCAAAGTTAAACAAACATAATGCGTCGGCTCGACGACAATTGGAGACATCGCGTACCACTCTTTGCAGCAATAATATCAATACATCTACGTGACGCTAGGAAATTCCCATAATATATCATTATGACATGTCAGTACACTCGATTTACACTCCGTGTGCCAAATCAACAAGGCCGTTATTTTTAAGGAGTCGCCTGCCCCTCCCCCACATATATTTGTATCATGGTAGGCCTACCGGGCTGGTCTCAGATCGTACCAGATTACATATTTGTCACTTGTTGTCATTGTCACGACACACAACCTGACAAGGCATTTCCATTGGGCCAACTGGTTTTTACGGCCGACGGATGGGTCAGAATGTGTAGGGCCGCAAAACGCAACATTTCCCAAAACGTAAAAACATAACGCAAAACGTAACAAATTAACGCAAATCGTAATAATTATTTTTACGGCATAAGACTCAAAACGTAAATGGGGGTCTCGCAAAACGTAACATTGTTTTACGTTTCGAGACTCCGCAAAACGTAACATTTCCCAAAACGTAAAAACATAACGCAATACGTAATACATTAACGCAAATCGTAATAATTATTTAAGAGGGTCACGTGATTGACTTCTTACTTGGTTTGTTTGTTTGTTTGTCTGTCTGTATGTCTGCTTGTATGTCTCTCTGTCTGTCATTTAGTTAGTTTTGGTATATAATGAAAGTATACATCAAATGGAACAACTTACATGCGTGTACGATGCCGTAAATAATGTTTACTTTTGCGAAGCGACGGATTCAATACAATATCACCCACCGAACGCAAATCTAGACTGTGACTGTCAGACTGTGTCTATTTTCACCGTACGTATGTATGTATGTATGTATGTATGTATGTATGTATGTATGTATGTATGTATGTATGTATGTATGTATGTATGTATGTATGTATGTATGTATGTATGTATGTATGTATGTATGTAT
This sequence comes from Paracoccaceae bacterium, assembly GCA_965224795.1. GTDB lineage: Bacteria > Pseudomonadota > Alphaproteobacteria > Rhodobacterales > Rhodobacteraceae > NVTR01. Next base: position 2,070,084 of record CBDDAE010000001.1, read on the forward strand.
GTATGTATGTATGTATGTATGTATGTATGTATGTATGTATGTATGTATGTATGTATGTATGTATGTATGTATGTATGTATGTATGTATGTATGTATGTATGTATGTATGTATGTATGTATGCATATGTATGTATGTATGTATGTATGTATGTATGTATGTATGTATGTATGTATGTATGTATGTATGTATGTATGTATGTATGTATGTATGTATGTATGTATGTATGTATGTATGTATGATGTATGCACACGTACGTACGTACGTACGTACGTACGTATGTATGTATGTATGTATGTATGTATGTATGTATGTATGTATGTATGTATGTATGTATGTATGTATGTATGTATGTATGTATGTATGTATGTATGTATGTATGTATGTATGTATGTATGTATGTATGTATGTATGTATGTATGTATGTATGTATGTATGTATGTATGTATGTATGTATGTATGTATGTATGTATGTATGTATGTATGTATGTGTATTTGTGTGTATGTATGTATGTGAGTGAATGCATTGTATGTATGTATGTATGTATGTATGTATGTATGTATGTTTGTATGTATGTGTGTATGCATGTATGTATGTATGTATGTATGTATGTATGTATGTATGTATGTATGTATGTATGTATGTGCATGTATGTATGTATGTATGTATGTATGTATGTATGTATGTATGTGTGTATGTATGTATGTATGTATGTATGTATATATGACAATTAACGGAACAGTAATGTCACGGGCTGGCAATAACGCTATGCGACTACCATTAACGTCAAATCAGATTTGGGTTGACGGAAGATACATCATAATCATCAGAAACATGTACTGGGAACAAACACCATCAGTGAGAGTAATAAAATTAATTAGTTGTCAGATGAAATACGTATACAACGAGGAGTTAGACAAGGATATTTTGCATATCTCACCCTTTTCAAATTATATACTTAAAAGATTTTCAGACATAGGGGCCTATTTAGTCCGGTCGCTTAGGTCGATATTTTGCTCGGATCGTGACACGCCGGATAAAAGCACCAAACTTGGCACAAGTCTTCATAAATTATTTATAATACATTCTGGATGGGGGTGCCCGGGATGAGTTGTCCCCCTATGAGTAAAATAGAGGGCGAAAGTTTTGTTAAAATGCGTACGAATTTGGGAACGAGAGTTCCTATAATGACGTCACGAACGAAATTGCGCGCCGTGTTGAGAGAATTAAAAAATAATCTTGGCCGTGTTTCCTGTACACATTATTTCATGTCGATACATATCGTTCGTATTTAGCGTCCAGTTGATTAAAATAACAAAGCCAAATAAAAAAATTCACTGCAAAAACATATTGTATCCTCTCAAGATGTTGCCACAATCATAGAGGTATAAGACATAGAGTGCTAATTAATCAACGAGACCGCAGTTACGTATAGGCCTTTATCGCGAAAACGCCATTGCAATCGAGAGTGAGGCTAGAGACCCATTTGGTGGTAATGTGTACTACGTCACAATGCAAATTACGTTCCCCATTCCGGAATTTGCGCGTAAAGAACGTAATTTGCATTGTGACGTAGTACACGTTACCACCAAATGGGTCTCTAGACTCGTTCTGGATCACGCGATCGCAGCGATCCAGACGTCGCGATAAAGGCCTATACGCCGTCGTGTCGCTCGCTGCTGGCGGCCCTTTTGTTGGAGGCCCCATTGTGACGTACATCTTTTCACGCGTAAGTGTCGGTATTGCGTGCGTGCGTGTATGGAAAAGGGACTGTGACGTCACATCTGTGGTTGAACATCGCGTGAACAGCCTCCAACAAAATGGCCCATGACGGCGACGTCTAATATACGTTAGTTAGCACTCAATATGTCTTATACCTCTATGGCCACAATCCACGTTGCCAGGTTACCGCGAGCGACGCTTACCGCGGTTTCCTAGATCTTGGCAACGCTTGTTTACGCCTCATGCAAAACTGGAAGATTTTAAAGATTTGTCTTGACAAACATTGCACTAAGTTATGTTAACGTTATCCGCATCATGTTATTAGCATAACACAACTGTAATAGCAAGGACTACGCCGAATTTGTCGCACCGTATGGCGTACTTATGCTACGCACTGTCATTGTGACATTGACTCGGGCCTCGGCACTGGCACTGGTTTTCAAAGTTCCAGCTTTAATGTTCTTAATCCTAAGCCTCTGGCTGTCACCACTATTTTTCTTACTGTGTTATTTAGACAAGATAGTGGGCAATGTAATAAATGATTCGGTTTATCATGCTTTGGGTCTATCTCTCTCTCTTTCTCTTTTCCCTTTGTAGGGTGCTGTCCGCAACTTCTTCACCGCCTCATCAGATAGTCTTTTCCATCCTCCCGTGTCTCGTGTCTTCTTCTTCCAGTCTTCCTCCTCTCCTGCCTTCCTCGCATCTCTCTCAACATAGTCCTCCCATCTTAGCATTGGCCTCCCTCGTCTCCTCCTGCCCTCCTCATGTAACTCTGCTGCTCTCTTCGGTAGTCTGTCATCCGCCATCCTTCCTACGGGTCCTGCCCACTGTAGTCTGCTCATCACCAGTCGCTCTGTCAACCTTCTATGCACTCTTGTCTGCCCTCGTTACTGTTGCTATTTTTCGTACCCAGTTGTTTTCGCACATTTGTAGCCTTTGTTGTTGTCGTTCGGTCATTGCCAAGGTTTCTGTTCCGTACAGGCATGCCGATGTCACATCACGCAAGTGCTCGTGACCTTGCCCTTCAGTCTTTTTGAGATCCGCCGGTCGGCCATCACCCCCTCTACTACTCTCCACGTGTTCGCTCCGGCCTGTGCTCTCCGTCGTAGGCCTAGACCTACATCTTTCTCCGTCTTCCCGTCTCCACACAATGCCCTTCCTAGATACGTAAAACTATCCTCCTGAGTCAGTTCCTTCCCCTCCAGCTCGATGTCCAGCTCTTCCGGGGAGTCTTCCCTCTGGTGGCCTATATGCAGCACTTCCTTCTATAATCAGACGAAATTCAGTAGCGATGAAGTTACTCTCGATTCCCATGACTGCATTAAACAAGGATGTAGTAACTACATTAATTGCTCATCATGGAACCATCAGGTAGTGCACAGTATGCTGCAAACTTGCGCTGATCTGTTGTGGTATGTCCCGTATGCATGATATGATGATTTACAATATTCTACTAAACTCTAGCCGCTGTTTTCCTTTAATTAGTTATTTTAAAAGATTCCTCTGTCGACATTGTCCTAGACTACGATAGTTATAATTCGGAGGGCTCAATATACAGGGACAGAATTTGGAACGAGTGAATACATTTAAATACGTAGGAGCGACATTGACAGAGCATGGAGACTTGGATGCGGAGATGACACATAGAATACAATCAGGATGGAAAAACTGGAATAGGGTATCGGGGTTTCTGTGCGACCGAAGAATAAGTTTGAGAGTCAAGGGGAAAGTATACAAGACAGTTGTAAGACCAGCAATGATGTACGGTGCCGAGATGTGGGCAGTGAAGAAAGCACAAGAGAAGAAGTTGGATGTGGCGGAAAAGAGGATGTTAAGATGGATGAGTGGAGTCACCAAGCTGGACAGAATTAGGAATGAAAGAATTAGAGGGACGACGAAGGTAGGAGAAATATCCATGAAAGTGCAGGAGAGTATGGTTGAAGTGGTATGGGCATGTATTGAGAAGAGAAGACGAATACGTACTACGTAGGCAAGAGAGTGATGTGGATGGAGGTGCCATGGAAAAGAAGGAGAGGAAGACCAAAGCGGGAGTATAATTATGTTGAAAGTATGTGTTAAATGTACGGCGGCCATCTTGTTTTTTTTTTCACCATGGCAACCAAGCTCATCTAAAATTGGGTCAGCTGAAATTTCAGTCAAAAATTATTGCATTTTGAGAAATGAGATGAATAGCACCTATAATTAAGAAACACCCCTTCTGGAGGTATGAGGCCCCTTAAATAGTCCCTTGTTGAGCGGCCAGGTTTTTTTTTTTCATTTTTGTTTGATAGATTAATGATGACATTGCAATTAGACACGTATAGAAGCACATAAATCGACAACTCAATCGTGATTGTACTATATCTGGTTGAAAGGTTTTCATGTATGAGCAGCGGCCATTTTTAACTTTCGATTTTACCCTGACCAAGGGGTCGTAGCTCGGGCACCCCCTCCAGAATTTTGACAAACACCTAAAGAACACATGTGCAAAATTTGGTGCTTTTATCCAGCGTGTCACGATTTTTTGTTAAGCCACCGGACTAATTATCAATGTGAAGGGTATCAACGTTGGCGGCAAACATTACAACAATCTTAGATAGGCTGATGACACCGCATTATTAGCAGGGACTGAAAATAAACTCTCAGAGTTTATGAGTAAAATAAACGAAGTCGGAAAACAATTTGGAATGGCGCGCGTCGCACTGCTCCAGCGCTCGCCGCCGTGGTCGCCTCTCTGCCGGCGTCTTTATCGCTCGCCTGCTCGTTGTCGTTGGCTTCCCGCGCACGTTGACTTCTTCTTCGCTGGCCTTACGCGTCCCTCACGTCGCTGGCCTCCCGTTTGCGTCGCGTCTCTTCTGAAGTTCATCGCTCGCTGTCGTTGGCTTCACGCGTTCGCTTGCGTGTTCGCACGTCCCGGTGTAGGCTAAAGCCGGGTTTATACTTCGAACGCAAATCTAAGCCGTATTCGCAGACCATTTTGCGCACGTGGGGCGCGCATTTTCGGCCACCAATGCCGATCTACGCCGTAGTGATCGCGCAGATGCCGAGTATAAACACTCCTACAACACGCCGACGTTTACGCTGACCTTTGCCCGCCTTTTGAAGCTCTGCTGACCTGGAAACGTCGATGCTGGATTATCATTGGCTAATAGAGTTTTCTTTGTCTGTCTGTCTGTCTGTCTGTACCCCCCCCCT
>CBDDAE010000002.1:0-1159872 GCA_965224795.1 Paracoccaceae bacterium
GCCTGTATCTCGGCGTAACCATCGAAGTCGCACCAGTTCTCCTAGTCTTCCGGGTGTGGCAGTCATGGCAAAGCCACCAAAAAAATGTAGCACGTTTTGTCGGAACGTCGCAGGAACATTGCCAGCACGGACAATCATATGCCATCTGAACGCTCTGATGAAATAGTGGACCAGAGAAAACCCACAGAGAGCCAGGATCTTTGTTGTGCCCAAGGCTGAAACCCCAGACATAAATTTATCCCAGCCGGAAACCGTTAGGCTAACCGCAATCATGACAACGAAAAAAAACAAAACCCAGCCGGTTTTACCGCCGCCTTTCAGGCCAGCAAACAGGCCATCATCCCGGGATTTTGCGTTCATTCAAATATTTCCTATAGCTGGCTACTTATAATTCGCCACATGGTGAATGCCAAACTGATTGAAAAACTCCGCCAATTCAGGAAACAAATGTTTCATAATGGCGCGATCGTGTAGCTAAGGAGATTCTGAAAAATATCACGTTTGCTAACCCCGCGCCGAAGAAAGCATGTTATTGGCCCTGCCCAAAGCGACGTTATTCTAAGTTCCATGATCGCCGTTGCCACAATCTATAGCCAAATAACACCACAAGAACCCCGCCATAGATCACAATGGTTTTCACGCGATATTCTTCTGCCATAAACCAATGCCACAACGTCAACGGCGCTCCGATGTAAATCCACCTTTGCAAAGTTTTCCAACGGATCCCCAAACGCCGAACAGACCAATCATTAGAAGTGACTGCCATCGCAAGCAAAACGGCCAGGGCAAGCCACCCGATTAATGCCACAGGCCTAAACACACTAAAAAGTACATCATGAAGTGACTTTGTTTGAATCCAATACACTGTATGCAGCAGACCATAGCCAAATGCCGCCACTCCAATATGGCGTCGTCGCACAATCAGCCACCTGTTCCAAGGGGCCGTCCTAAACATCCTGACAAACGGTGTAATAGCAAGTGTTCCAAGCATCAGCCAGACACAGAACACGCCGCTCCAACGAAACAGTTTACCACCGCCGGATTGCACGATGAAAAATTCATACGTTAACCAGACAAGGGGTACGGTAAGAAACGCATAAAACAACCATATGCTGCCCAGCATTCTTTCGGAAAAACTTTTCATAAAAAAATGCCTACGAGTTGATTTCGTCAAACCCTTATTTCAAGCCCCCAATTTGTCAATGGATTAGATCGATTTTGAAATCTCAGACATACCTGCTTCTAGGTCAAATTTGGGTTCATACCCAAGTCTTGAAAAGGCGTATTCTGAAGAAATGATCGGATTTGCCGCGTACAAATCAAGCGAATACTGATCGGGATAGATTGGACCACGTTTCGAACGGCGATTGCGTAATCTTGCTAGAACCCGATCAAACCGTCGGCTACCTACGATTCTACGCACTGTGGCGCTAATCCTAGCGGCAACTGGTATGCCGGGATTTGCATCCATTAGCGGTGGCGTCGGTACCAAAGCTTGTAATTCGCTCAAAGGAACACGCATCACCTCTCCAGATTTTGTCATCTTTGCGTAGCCTTGAAAAAAATCTTCCCATGTCGACCTGTCTGGCCCAGATATTATGAACCGTTCTTGTGCAAGGTCGGGCAGATTTGCCGCCAGGATGGCAGAGTTTACCACATCATCGACAAATACCGCCGGGCAGATACCAACCGGATCAGGCAGCGCAACCGTCCCCTTACGCAATGCTGCAAGCGGCGATAAAGTCCACTGGGGACTTCCTGGGCCATAAACGATCGTTGGTTGTAAAATTGCGGCGGCGATTTTACCGCCTAACAATTTCGTCTCCATCGCGATCTTTGTTTGACGATAGTCGCCACCTGAAACGGTACTGATTGGCGCCGTCTCGTTAATCTGTCCATTGGGCCAGTCGTCATACACGACGATTGAGCTGGTATGTATAATTCGTTTAACACCACCGCGTTTAGCAGAGTCTAGAATGGAGGAAAATGCATTTGTGGTATATGGTCATTATTTGGTTTGGTATTTGGAATTATGATGGATATTTTGATTACGGGTGGTGCTGGATTTATTGGGTCTCATTTGGCAGAGCGCTTGATTTCTGAGGGGCACAGTGTGACGTCTTTGGATGATTTTTCGACGGGTCGTCGGGAGAATCTTGCCGGGTTGCGGGGCCATAACAGTTTCACGCTGATTGAGGGGTCGGTTTTGGATGGTGAGTTGGTTCAAAACTGTGTTGATGGTGCGGATGTTGTTTTTCATCTGGCAGCGGCGGTTGGTGTGAAATTGATCATGGATCAGACAAGCCAGTCTATTTTGACCAATATCACTGGCACTGAGAATGTGTTGAAGGCGGCTATTCCTGGCAAGACGCCAGTATTTTTAGCGTCTACGTCCGAGGTGTATGGCAAATCCACAAAATTTCCGTTTAGCGAAGATGATGACTTGACGATTGGGGCGACGAAAAACCTGCGTTGGTCCTATGCCTGTGCGAAAACTTTGGATGAATTTCTGGCGCTTTCCTTTGCGCGTGAGGTTAATTTACCTGTTGTTGTGCTGCGGTTTTTCAATACGACGGGACCGCGCCAGACGGGGCGATATGGCATGGTGCTGCCGAATTTTATCAACAATGCTTTGACTGGAAAGCCACTTTTGGTGCATGGCACGGGCGCGCAAACCCGCTGTTTTGGTCATGTTTTTGATGTTGTTGAGGCTTTGGTTCGGCTTTTGGATTGTCCGCAGGCCTATGGGCAGGTTTACAATATCGGGACGGATCAGGAGATTTCCATTCGGGCGCTGGCGGAGCAGGTTATTGCGGCAACGGGGTCTGGATCACGTATTGAATATGTGGCTTATAGCAGTGTTTATCCGGCTGGGTTTGAGGACATGGCGCGTCGTTTGCCCAGTGTTGAAAAGTTGCAGGCGGCGATTGATTTTCGACCAATGCGCACATTGGATACGATCATTTCCGACATTATAGATGAGAAGCGGGTGCAGATTTCAGCTGTGGCCAGCGGATAGTTTATGGGCAGTTTTGCCAGATCTGACCGCCATGATTTGGGCATTGGCAAGCGTGACTATTGGATTTTGGCGGCGATTTTGCTTTTGGCATTGGGGCTGCGCCTCTGGGGGTTGAACGCCCCGCTTTGGTATGATGAGATCATGACGGTCCAGACGCACCTGAACCTGCCCTGGGACGAGATGATGCAGTCCTATTCAATGAACCACCACTATCTTTTTAGCCTGCAGGCCAAGGGGGCGATGGCGCTTTTTGGCGATTCAATTTGGTCTGTGCGCCTGCCTGCGGTTATCTTTGGGCTTGGCTCAATTGCTGCGCTTTGGTGGCTGGCGCGTGATTTGGCCGGCCGCAACATCGCCCATGTGAGCGCTTTTCTTTTGGCAATATCGTTCCACCACATCTGGTTTTCGCAAAACGCCCGCGGCTATAGCGAGCTGGCGTTTTGGTGCACGCTGGGGATGATCCTGTTTTTGCGCGGCATTGCCCGCCCGAAACTGGGGATCTGGATTGGCTATGGCCTGTGCCTGGCGCTGGCGGTGTTTACCCACCTGACGGGGGCATTTTTCTTTCTGGCGCAGGGTTTGATCTGGCTGTTTATTGCGATCCGGGCGCGTTTAACCGACCGGGTCTATGGGCCGGTTGTCAGGTTGCCGGCTTTGGGTTTTTTGCTTGGTGGCGTGCTGACTCTGGTTCTTTATGCGCCGATCCTGCCCAGTGTGATTGCGGTCACCGGGGACATTGCCCAGGGGTCGGCGAGCGATGTTATGCAGGAATATCAAAGCCCGGTCTGGACGGTGATTGAGGCCGTGCGTTCTGGTTTTGGCGACCTTGGCCCCCTGTTAAGTGTCATTGCCCTGTCTGTCATGGTGTTGATCTTATTTGGGGCGCGCGCGCTTTGGCAGCGGGATCGTATTTTTGCCCTGACGGTATTTGTGCATATCCCGCTGACCATGCTTATTTTGACGGCCGTGGGCATGCGCATCTGGCCGCGGTTCTTTTTTGCTGACATTGGTTTTTTGATGCTGCTGATTGTGCTGGGGGTTCGGCTGTGCACCGATATTTTTGCCCGCTACGTGCCACTGATTGCGCCGCGCCCGCTGTTTGGTGTGGCGGTTATTGCCATGGTGTTGGTGTCCAGTGGTCTGGCATCGCGCAATTATCTGGCCCCCAAACAGAACCTTGCCGGGGCCTATGAGCTGACACAGCGCCTGCGCGCGCCGGATGAACCTGTGTACGGGGTTGGGGTTGGGACTGACATCATCTTCAATGATCACTACGGGGCAAACTGGGGTGTGGTTGAAAATGCGGCGCAATTTTCCACGGCACTGTCGATCCCCGGTCCGCTGTATCTTGTGGTGACATTTCCCGGTCGGTATTCCCGGGCTATTCCTGAACTGGCGGCACTGGCGGATTCTGGTGCGCTGGAGCTGGTAAACCGATTTGCAGGCACTTTGGGTGATGGTGCCGTCATCATCTTTAAACGAAACTGATATGGATATTGTCGTAGGTTCAGGACCCTCGGGGTTGGCGGTGACGCTGGCATTACTGGCGCGCGGTCGCGCGGTGACAATGATTGATGGTGGTAAGGTGCTGGAGTCGGCAGCGCAAAAGCGCCAGCTTGCAATGGCCGCGCAGGCGCCGGGTGATTGGAGCCAGCAACAGATTGATATCTGGCAAGCCGGGCAGTTTTCATCCCCGCCGGGCCAGGTTCGCCGGTACGGATCTGATTTTGCCCAAGTGCCCATCAATGACAACCTGGACAAGCCGCCTGACTGGTTTGGCTTGCGTGCCTCACAGGCGGTTGGCGGGCTGTCCAATATCTGGGGCGGCGCGGTATTGCCCAGCAGACAAGCAGATATCACCGACTGGCCGATCAGCACCGATGAATTGGCACCCCATTACAAAGCTGTGGCCGATGTTTTGCCAATATCCGGTCGCAGCGACCGGCTGGACACACTTTTTCCGGCCTATTCATTGGCCGCAAAAACGCCCCTGACACCGGGCCCCCAGGGGCGCAGATTGCTGGACCGGCTGGACCGAATGGGCGACAGGCTTGGGCGTGGCGGTGTGCATGTGGGCCAGGCCCGTCAGGCTGTTGCCGATGATTGTCGCTATTGCGGCATGTGTTTGCACGGCTGTCCCTGGGATCAGATATTTTCGGCCAGCCACGGGTTGAACGACCTGAAGAAAAATCCGGATTTCAGCCATCTGCCGGGCCGCATCGCCACCGGGTTTTCACAAACGTCAAAGGGTGTGCAGCTACGGCTGAAAGACGGCAGCACCTTGCAGGGGGATCGGGTGTTTCTGGCGGCGGGGGTTTTGCAAACTGCACAGATTGTGCTGGCTTCACAACCCGATCGGCAACGTGGATTGACGCTGTTGGACAGCCAGCATTTCTTTTTGCCGCTTTTGCATCGGTGGCGCCCGGATGGCCGCCCGCAAACCGATCCGCACCATACCCTGGCTGAGGTTTTTATTGAAATGGATGACCCGGCGGTTTCGCCATTTCTGACCCATACCCAGATCTATGGCTGGAATGAATTTTATGCCCGCGAAATGATTGCTAAACATGGTAAAAAGCTGCCGGGCAGTGCGCCTCTGCTGCGCGCATTGTCGCGCCGCCTGATGGTGGCGCAGACATTTTTGCATTCAGATCACTGTGCGCAAATGGGTTTGCGCCTGAGCCCCAACGGCGAAAAACTATCCGCAACCTTGCATGAAAACCCTGAAACGGCGCGTGTCATGGCCGCTGCCAAAAACAAGTTGGCAAAATCCCTTGGTCCGGCCGGCCTTATAGCTTTGAAGTTTGCCAGCCGTGCCGCAGAGCCGGGGTCCAGCTTTCACACGGGTGGCAGCCTGCCCATGTCGACCACGCCAACCCATCTGCAAACCGATCCCAGGGGGCGGCTTTACGGGTCGAACCGGGTGCATGTGGTGGATGCATCAGTGTTACCGTCCATCCCGGCCACGACCATTACATTTTCGGTCATGGCCAACGCGCACCGGATTGGAGCCTTGTCCTAGGCCCTGATCCTAGGGCGCGCCATTTTCAAAAGCACCGGCCTCAAAGGCTTTGCTCAGGACCTGGTCACCGCGCCTGTGGGCGGCTTTTGCCAGCTCTGCGCCGTAAGATTGCAGCACCTGATTTTCGCTCCAGTGTTGTTCAAAGCCGCGCCGTGCCGCCTTGCTGTGGCGCGCGCGCCAATCCGGGCTGCCATGAACGGTCTGCATGGCCGCTATCAGTTGATCTTCGGTTTCGTACAGGATGCCGCCCTGGGCTTTTTCGACGATCTCTGGAAAGGGTCCAAGACGTCGCGCGATGACGGGGGTGCCAAGGCGAAAGCTTTCGATCAAAATTATACCGAATGTTTCGTAGCAAACAGAGGGCACAATAAGCCCCAAAGCGCCGCGGTAATAGGCGGTCAGTTCATCCGGCGATTTACGGCCCAGAAACTGAATGCGTTTGTTGCTGGCGGCCAGCGACTTTAACGCATCGCCATAGTCTCCATCCCCGAGAATAAGCAAATCGGCGTCCGGGAACCTGTCCATTGCCGGGAAAACGTCCTGCAGACCTTTGATCTTTTCCAGCCGCCCGACGAACAGAAAGTAGGGTCGCGGGTGGGGCGCCGGGGCGGGCATCTCGGCCATGTCCATATCGGCCAGAAAATACGGCAAGACTGACATTTCATGGCGCAGGCCGAATTTTCCATGCAGGTCTTTGGAAAACTGGCTTTTGGCAATAAGCAGATCAATCTGCGCCAGGTTTTTGTCAAGCAAGCCGGTGAAGCGCCAGGCTTGTGGCGGACGCCTGTACGACAGGGAACAGCGCAGGCACTGCTTTTTGTCGCAGAGTTCTTTGTTGTAGCGCCACAGTACATGCATGGGGCAAACCAGCCAATGTTCATGGGCCTCATAGATCTTCAGACCTTGCCCCAGCTTCAACAGGCCGGGGCCGCCAACCAAAGAAGTATTGTTATGCCAGATGATATCGAATTGTTGTGCCTCTAACAGGGCTTTGATCTGGCCCCCGTGAACTATGGGTCGCCCCAGTTGTTGGGTCAGCAGGTTCGACATCATGTTAAATCGGCTTTCCAGCCCAATGCGTTTGACGCCGTCATTGGCCGGGGGCACCGCCGCAGTCCCCCCGCCCATGGTTTTGAAAGCATCAATATCATGGACAACCGTCACATCATGGCCGCGCGCCACAAGCGACCGCGCCATGCGTTGCACACCGATGGCATCGCCGCCAAATGAATAGGGCGGATAGAATGTCGTGAACATGATGATGCGCAGGGATTTCACGGCTTTTTTTTGCTTCCAGATCCGGGCTCAAATATATTAAACTAATGGGCCGGGGTCTAAAATAATTCCAACCCAAGCGTCGATATTTATACGACAGCAGCATGAATTAGCAATAGATGGCAGATGTTTAAGCGGCGAAGTTTGTGTTTCTATGCACCCCAAAGCGCAACAATGGCAGGGAACATGGTTTCAAAAGCCACAACTTCAAGACAATGGGTGCCGTAAAGGCCCCCGTGCTTTACACAATCGTTGTGCCTCTGCAAAAGGGATCGGATCGGAGCCGCTGGCCATAATTTTTGGCGCACCCGGATCAGGTTTGGCCGCTAAAATCTATCAGGCGGTCAGGTAATTTATGAGGAGAGTAAGATGCGTATTGGTGTGGTTGGCGGCGCTGGAAAAATTGGTCAGCTTCGTATTCAGGCAATCAACGAAAACCCGGATACGACATTGGCTGCCGTTCTGGATATTTCCCAAAGCGCGGCCGAAGGCGCTGCCTCTGGCGTGCCTGCCTTCAGCGAATTGGATGCTTTTCTTGGCACAGAAATGGATGCGGTAATTATTTCCACCCCGCCCCATGTGCATGAGGGGGCGAGCATCGGCGCGCTGGAACGGGGGTTACATATTCTGGTTGAAAAACCGATGGCCAGCACACCGCAAGCCTGCCAACGCATCGTCGGCGCCGGTGAAAAGGCCAAGCGTACAGTGGCGACTGGATTTAACATGCGCTACTACCCGGCCTTTGCCTTTGTAAAGGACGCGGTTGATACTGGCAAAATCGGCACGCTCGATCATGTGCGGGCTTTTGGCGGACATGAGGGATTAGCGCATTTTAACGCCGACTGGCAGTACCGCACGCCTGAAAGCGGTGGCGGTGCCATGTGGGATATCGGCATTCACGTCACCGATATGGTGCGTCATTTGCTGGGGGAAGTAACATCAGTTTATGGGGTTGCCAGCGAAAATGTCTGGAAACTGCCCGGCTCGGAAGACAATGCCATTGCGGTGATGAAAAACCCGGCCGGTATCGCCGCCACCTACCATGCCACCTGGAACGAATGGAAAGGCTACCAATTTGTCATTGAGGCCTACGGCGATCTGGGCATGGTGCGCGGGGCCTATGCGCCGATGCACAACATGTTACTGACCCAATCAAAGCCCGGCGGGCAGCCCACTAAAACGGTCAAGCGCTATCTGGATATCGCTGTGCGTGAGAAACTGAAATCCTGGAAAACCACGGCGCTGCTTTCATTTTCTGAAGAGCTTGCCGATTTTATCAAACTGACCCAGGGCGTTGGCGGGTTGCGGATTGCCGATGGCTATGCCGGCATGCGGGCTATTGAAATTGCCGATGCAGTCAATAAAAGCACCGCGACAAATGAAGTGGTGAGCTTGCCGGTTTTGCCAGTGACTAACGGCTAGGGCAAAACCGATTAGTCTTTCGACCCGATCAGGGCCCTGTATGTGGCTTCGAACTGCCGGTTGATGGTGTCGGGATCAAACCTGTCCTCATGGCTGCGTGTGAGCGCGGCAGATGATTTTTTCTGCAAGCCGGTGGCGTCTTCCAGGATTTGCACCACTGCCTGACAGATCGCGTCCACATCGCCTTTCGCCACGCATCTGCCAACCTGATCATCGACCAGCTCAGAGACCCCCGAACAATCGGTTGCAACCACCGGCAGGCCCGCCTGAAAGGCCTCAACAATTGAAATCGGCAGGGCTTCCCAGCGCGATGTCAGCGCCATCAAGTCAGCCGCGCGTAAGTAGCGAAACGGGGTCTCACTGCGCCCGGCAAATGTCAGATGCGACAGCACGCCTTTGCGTTTGGCCAGGGCCAGCATGTCGGTTTCAAGTGGTCCGTCGCCGATGACCACAAATCGAAATTGTGGATGGCTTTCCTTTAACCGTTCAACACAGTCAATCAGGATGTCTATGCCTTTTTGATGGGCAATCCGGGCGATAGTAACGATCAGATGCGTGCCGTCTCCCAGCAGTTTTTTGCGCAAAGCGGCCACATCAACCGGTTCATTGGCCGGGGCGGGCTTAATGCCAAGCCCGATCACTTTCAGCTTGCTGGCCGGGACCTGGCCCTTTGCCTCAAGGTCTTGGGCCGACCGGTGGCTGGGGGTAATCACCAGATCTGCACGACGGGCAATGGCACCAAAAGAGCGGATCCGCTCAGGGTCAGAGCCGTGATAGGTGACGATCAGGGGGATACCACGGCCTTTGCGCGCCAGATCAGCCACCAGGGCGGGGGCGGACTCGTGGGCATGTATAACATCAATCGGATGCTCAACCAGCCAGCGGCGCATGCGCATAGCGGCGCGCGCAATATGGCGCAGTCGCGCGAAAATATTGCCGCCATCTGAACCGACATAGCGGGTCGGCATGTCCAGGAAATCCATATCGGTCTTCGGTCCGGCCCATTCACCGATGGTGCCCCCCAGATAGACCTGGTGCCCCTGTGCAACCAGCCACGCCTGTAAATCCAGCGTGTGCCGGGCGATCCCGCCCATGCCAAAATCGGTGCATAGTAGCAAGATACGCAAGGGTCGGTGCTGCATTGAAAAATTCACCCTAAAAGCCGGATATGGCATGTTTATCAATGCTTTTCATAGCATGTAATGCGCCATTGTCGCCTGATTTTTGACCGCTACCCTTAAAACCATCCCCCGGCGGGGCGTATTTGCGCCTGCCATACACCTCCATAGCATTGTCAAAAAAATGCTTGAATTTGCAGGCACGGTTTGGCCATACACGGGCTTGGTAAAAGGAACTGCACCCCATGCAGAAATTCGAAATCTCCGTCATTGTGCCGTTCGTCAATGGATACAGCGATCTGGTCGATTGCGTAAAAGCTTTGAGCGACCAAAAACACGCCCGGGTTGAGGTTATTGTTGTCAGTCGGATGGCTGAGGACATGTCGCAATCTTTGGCGCGTGAATTTGGCGATGTGATCATCCTGGCAAGCGCGCCCGGTGCCACCATTCCACAAATGCGCGCGCAAGGTATCCGCCATGCCACCAGCGACGCCGTCGCCGTCATTGAAGACCATGTTATTTGTCCGCCCAACTGGGCCCGCCAAATGTTGGACGCGCTGGCCGACGGGCATGATGTTGTCGCCGGTCCGGTTGAAAATGCCGCCACTGAGACCCTTGTGGACTGGGCCGCATTCTTATGTGAATACAGCGCCGTTTTGGCGCCTTTGCCGCCGGGTCCTGCCGATTGGTTGCCGGGCAATAACGTGGTTTACCGGCGTGACATCTTACAGCGGTTTGACGCTGTTTTGGATGAGGGCAAATGGGAGAACCGCCTGCACGACGCCATGCGGGCTGAAGGCGTGGAACTGATCATGCGCCCCGACATCATTGCCGGACATAAGATGCACTATACGTTCGGGTTGTATATGTCGCAGCGCTTTTTGTATTCGCGCAGCTATGCCGGCGCGCGCACCGCCGACACGCCGCTGCCCAAACGGATACTGATCGGACTTGCGGCCTTTGCGCTGCCAGTGGTGGTGTTTATTCGGGTACTTAAAAATATCATTTCCAAACGCAAACATTTGCCTGAACTGATCAAGTCCCTGCCTATGCTGGTGGCTTTTTCAATCTCCTGGGGCGTTGGCGAAATTGTCGGCTATTGGTTTGGCGGCGGCGATGCCCTGAGCCGGGTGCGTTAAAAGCCATGGCCACGCCGACAATCCCCGATATCAGCATTGTGGTCACCATTGTCGATGGCGGTCAGGCCCTAAACGATTGTTTGCAGGCGTTGCGCGCGCAGGTTGGCGCTCAGCGGATGGAAGTGCTGGTGCCCTATGATCATATTTCTTTGGAAACTGAGACCTGTATTGAGGCTTTTCCCGAAGTCACCTTTGTGAACATGGGCCACATCGTTGATGGCACAACGCCGCGCGATGCGCTTGAATTGCACCGGTTTTGGGACATCCGGCGCGCCGAGGGTATAAAGGCCGCCAAAGGCCATCTGATCGGCCTGATTGAAGATCGCGGCATTCCCAACCCGGACTGGGCAAAGACTATGGTTGATCTGTTTGATCAACACCAGCCGGCGGCTGTGGGGGGGGCGGTTGATAATGGCATTGATACCACCTGGAACTGGGCCGTTCATTTCTGTGATTTTGGCCGCTACCAGGCACCGCTATTTGATGAGAACCCGGATTTTTTATCGGCCACCAACGTTTGTTACAGTGCCAAAACCCTGTCCGCTGTCAGCGATCTTTATGCTGACCATTTCTATGAGCCAAAATTGCACGGGGCTTTACGGGAAAATGGCGGCTCCCTTTTGCTGACAGACGCGCCCCGATGCGTACAGTTTCGACCGCGCATATCCAGCGGTAAATTGCTGGCAGAATGGTATCACTGGGGCCGAAAATACGGGCTTATCCATGGCGGACAGATCAGCACCCTGCACCGATTGGCGCGCATTGGTATGGCCACGGTCTTACCGGCAGTGCTTTATCTGCGCCACCTGCGCCGTGAACTGGGCAAAAAACAACACATGCGCGAATTCCTGATGGCATCACCCCTGGTGTTCATGATCGGATTTGCCTGGGCTACTGGCGAATTCATCGGCTACATTAAAGCCAAACCCGAGGCCGATGCCGGGCATGTCTGATCACAGCGCCTGGGGCTAAAAGGCCGGGCTATTGGTTGCTATTGAGCATCCAGGACAGGGTGTCGTGAAAGCTCGGCGATTCCCAGCTCCCAATGGTTTTACGCAGCTTTGAATTGTCCCCGGTCAAGGTTTTCACTTCATTTTGTCGGACAAAATCAGGGTTCACTTTGATGTCCAGTTTATGGCCCGAGATTTCTTCACACAGCTTAATGATGCCCATAAGCGACTGGGGCTGGCCTGTACAAATATTGATGGTTTCACCGGCAGGGCACAATTCCAGCAAGCGGCGATAAATCCCTGCAACCGATCTGACATCGCCAAAATCGCGAAACACATCGACGTTGCCTAATTCTATGGTCAGGGCGCGATCGCGAAAATGCTTCACGATTTTGGGCACCAGAAACATCGCATCCTGACCGACGCCCGTGTAGTTGAACGGGCGGGTAATAAATACCGGCAAGTGGTCAAAATATTGCTGCGCCAGATGCTCCATAGCCAATTTGCTGATGGCATAGTGGTTGGCCGGCGCCGGGGGGTGGTTTTCGCCCATAGCCCCCTCAGACTGATTGCCATACACGTTGGCGCTGCTGGCCAGCAGGATACTTTTGATATCCGGGGCATGGCGGGCAAGGGTCGCAAGCAGGTTGTCGGTGCCGATCACGTTGATCTCATAGAAATCTTTGGCCTGACCGTGATCAACAAAGGCCTGCGCGGCCAGGTGGACCACGGCGTCCGGGGTTTGGTCGGCAATTTCTTTGGCCAGAGCATCGGCATCGCGCAGATCACTTTGCAGGCCTGTTACATGGTGCCCCGCCGCTGCAAGTTCCTGCTTTACGTAACGGCCGGTAAACCCAAGGATACCTGTCACAAGAACCCGCATTGCTATAACAAGGTGCCTTTTTCAATGCGTTCCAGGTCTTTTTCCACCATCATTGTGCACAATTTTTCCAGGCTGGTGCGCGCCGCCCAGCCCAGTTCAGTGCGCGCTTTGGTGGAATCTCCGATCAAATGGTCGACCTCGGCCGGGCGGTAGAATTTTGGGTTCACTGACACAATGGTGTTGCCGGTCGCTGTGTCGATGGCTTTTTCGTCCAGGCCCTGGCCTTGCCATTTTAGCTCAATACCGGCGGCAGAACAGGCCATTTTCACAAAGTTTCGCACAGATTCGGTGCGGTTTGTTGATAAAACGAAGGTGTCGGGCGTGTCGTGTTGCAACATGCGCCACATGCCATCAACATAGTCTTTTGCATATCCCCAGTCGCGTTCAGCCTCCATATTTCCAAGCTCAAAGCCAGACTGCAATCCGGCCTTAATACGGGCAATGGAGGCGGTGATTTTCCGGGTGACAAATTCCTGTCCGCGCAACGGAGATTCGTGGTTAAAAAGAATGCCGCTGGTTGCGAATATGCCATGTGATTCACGGTAATTGACGGTTGTCCAATGGGCGAACAGCTTGGCCACACCGTAGGGGCTACGGGGGTAGAACGGGGTTTGCTCGGTCTGCGGGGTCTGTTGAACTTTACCAAACATCTCTGAGGTTGAGGCCTGATAAAATTTGATCTCAGGGTTCACTATTCGTATGGCTTCCAGAAGATTGAGCGCGCCGATCGCGGTGGCCTTAGCCGTGGTGACAGGCTGATCAAACGACACCCCGACAAAACTTTGGGCGGCAAGATTGTAAACCTCCTGGACCCCGGTGTTGTCCAGCAGCCGGATACCAGAGGACATGTCGGTCAGATCATATTCCACCAGGTGGATGTCGGGGTGATCGGTTATGCCAAGCTCATCCAGACGCCAGAAATTGACAGAGCTGGTGCGCCGATAGGCACAGAATACTTCATAGCCTTTTTCCAGCAGCAACTGGGCCAGATAGGCGCCGTCCTGCCCGGTGGCGCCGGTAATAAGTGCTTTTTTCTTCACCACTATCCTCAATGTCCTGAATTTAATTTTGCTTTATTTTCTGGTTTCTAAGGGGCTCAGGGCGAAATTTCAATATTGCTGTTTTCGCCCTGTTCAGTCTGACCTATCCTACCTCTGCTCAAAGGCGTTGCGAAACGACGTCTCAGACAATTGTGCGGCAATGTCCCAGCTGAATTTATCAGCCTGTGTGGCCGCTGAGACCCCAAGCTTGCGGCGCAGCTTTGCGTCGCCCAGAAACCCGATGATTGTGCTGGCAATGGCGTGTTCATCGGTGGGGTCAAACAGCAACCCACCTGGGCCAACCACTTCTGGCAGGCTGCCGCGATCCGATGCTAAAACCGGGGTATGGCAGGCCATGGCTTCAACCGCCGGCAAGCCAAAGCCTTCCCAAAGCGACGGAAAAACCAAAGCCTCGGCACTGTTCAAAAGGACAGCAAGTTTTTCATCATCAATCTCACCGGTAAAACCGATCCGGTCAGAGGCGCGCGCATCGCGACTGGCCCCGGCCTGCAACTCGTCGATATTATCCCAAAACCTGTCCCCGGCGGTTCTGCCGACAATGGCAAGATAGGTATCGGGGTGCGCCGCCAGAACTTCTGGCATGGCCTGGATCAGGCGGATCACATTTTTATGCCGGTTGAAGCCGCCCACATAAACCAACAGCTTGGCATTGTGGGGGATGGAAAATTCACGGCGTATTTCAGCCAGCAAATCGGGCTGGTCGATCGGTTTGAACACCGGATCAGCACTGGCGGTGACCAGATCAATGCGCTGGCTGTCAATCGACAGGAATTTACCCAGATCGCGCACCGATGCGGTTGAGGCGGTCATGATCCGGGTGGCCTGCCATTTTGCCAAACTGGTTTTCGCCCGCCACAGGGCAAAGTTCACCCGACTTGGGAAGATCAGATCGGGAAAACGTTCGGGGATTGTATCATGGAAACACACCACTTTGGGCAGCCGCGAAAAGATCGGAAAATACGAAAATACTGTGGGAAAGAAAAACACATCACTGCCCAGCTTTCTGGCCGCTGACCCCATCCGCAGCATCTGGCCACTGGATCTGGCCGGGGCGCCTGAACCTGCCTGGCGCCGCGCCGCGTCGGATTGGGCAAAGCGCACATCCACCCCGGGCGGTATGGGCAATTTGGGCTCTTGGTCAAATAACAATGTATAATGATTGGCGCTGTCACGCGCGGCCAGTGCGGCCACCAGGCTGCGGGTGAAGCGGCCAAACCCGCGCTCATTGTCCCAGGAACTTCCGTCGATGCCTATTCGCATGCGTCCTCCAAATCGTTCTACTTGCGCTGAAACGCCATATTTAGTGTTGAAAAACAAGCCCCAAAAGCCCCGGGGCTTTGAAGATCGGCACTTTTTGCGACGCTTCAGCTGCCTGCTTTAACCCGCTTTTGTCATCCTATGGCCGTTTTCGGCCTTTAGCCGGTGGTGCAAAGCAATTGATGATAGAAACCAAATGGCACAGGATGCTGGCAAACGTTCAGCAATATCTGAACCAAATGAGTATGACACCGTGACAGAGCCAAAATTCAGTATAGACAACCGGCAAAAGCGGTGAGCTCAAAATGAAGCGTGATTTTTCCATTGGGGTGGCCTGGACGGCGTCCGCCAGCTGGCTTGAACAGGCGGTCGGGGCGGTTACGTTCATGCTGATTGCCCGGCTGATTGGGGTTGAGGCATTTGGCGTTGCGGCGCTGGCATTTGCCTTTCTTTTCCTGGGCGAATTTTTGGTACGCGATACAATCGCCGAAGCCATCGTTGAGCGCGAAACCCTGGAAGACGGCAGGCTGGAAGCCAGCTTTGTGGTCTTGATCGGGTTTTCCCTGGTTATTATTCTGGCGCTTTTTGCGATTTCAAAACTTACCGCGATACTGTTTGGCGAACCTGATGTGGCCCGCCTGTTAATGGCCGCCAGCCCGACAATTCTAATGATCGCAATGGCCGGTGTTTCCACCGCCCTGCTAAGGCGACGCATGCAATACCGCCTGCTGGCCATTCGCTCGGTTCTGGGGGTCGTTGCCGGGGGCATCGTCGGTGTTACAATGGCGCTAAATGGCTTTGGCGCCTGGAGTCTGGTGGGACAGCGCCTGGTGCAGATCGGCGTCGACAGCGCCTTTGCGTTTAAGGTGGCTGGTTGGGTGCCCCGGCGCTGGCCAACCCGTTCAGAGTTAGCCCTGCTGCGCGGCCTTGGTCCAAGGGTGGTGCTTTTGCGCTCTATAACCCTGGTCATTGCCCAAACCCCAACCGTGGTTCTGGGGATATTTTTTGCCCCAAGCGCCGTTGGCCTGTTTGCCTTCGCCCTGCGTCTGGTGGAGATCGTGACGTTTTTGATTGTCTCGCCGCTTAAGGGGGTTTCACAGTCAGCCTTTGCCGCAATGCGCCGGCAACACCGCCCGACCGCGCCATTTTTTCTGGGCCTGACAGAGATCACTGCCCTGGCGGCATTTGCAGCCTTCGCCGGGCTGGCTTTGATTGGCGAACCAACCATCAGGATCCTGGTGGGGCCGGAATGGGTGGGGGCCAGTGCGGTATTGCCGTTCCTGTGCCTTGCAGGTGCAATTTATGCCCTGACATCAATGCAGGAATCGTATCTTTTAGCCATCGACCGGGTGAAGGTTTTCACCTCTATGGCATTGCTGGAAGCGGTTGTGGGCCTCGGCCTTATCGCCCTGGCAAGCCCGTTTGGCCCGGTTGCAATCAGCGCCGCCGTCGCCGGGCGTAGCCTGGCGATTTTCCCCCTGCGCACATTTGCCGCTCTGGCGCCCGAAGCCGTTGCGCCGGTGCAGATGCTGCGGACCCTGATATCACCGGTTTTGGCTGTGGCGGCAATGTCCGTAACGGTGGCGGTTTGGCGCGCCGCCATGCTGGGGCAGCTAACTGATTTGATGTTCGTTTTGGGGGCTGTCACCATCGGCATCATCAGTATTTGTCTGCCGCTTTTCCTATGGATGCCAAATACCGTCGCAAATATGCAAACATTCATGCAAAAAGAGCCGTAATCATCCCCCCATCCGGGCAGTCAGCGGGGCTGGAAAATCAAGGCCACAACAACAATGTAGCCAAAAGCCAAAGACTGGTCAGGAATCTGCCGGTGGTGCGCGCGCCGCTAGACATATCTTTCACGGGCAATCATCATGCAAGACAGGCAGGGCAGAAGAGGATTCGGGTTTGATTTCATGGTTTAAAAGAAAACTGTTTATGGTGCGCTGGGGCGCGGTTGCACGCAAATGGCCGGTTGAGCGTTTCCTGCCAACGACCGATCTTGATCTGTCACAGGCCGAGCGCGATGAACTGGCATCCGGCATCCATGGCTGGCGCCAGCTGGTGCCCTGGTATCTGGCCCGGTTTGAAAGCAGCAAAAACCCGGGGCCGCTATATTGCTTTGGTGTCGCCCATGGCGGCACGGTGCTGGAACTGCTGAATGGCTTTCACCCGCGCAACATGCAGGTCCCGCATATGCACCTGTTTGATTCATTTGAAGGCCTGCCCGCCGAACAGACCGGCATTGCCAAACCCCCGGTCTGGGAGCCAGGGGCCTTTGCCGGCTCGCGCGAAAACTTTGATAAAAAAATGCAAACGCTGGATCTGCCCCGGGATAACTATTCGGTTTATGAGGGCTGGTTTAAAGATACGCTTGAAGCGCGCCTTGTTGATGACGGCACATTTAAACCCGCCGCCTATGTCGATATCGATGCTGACCTCTATAACAGCACAATGGATATTCTGGATTTCATGTTCGCGCAAAAACTGATCCGCCCCGGAACCCTTATCGGCTATGACGACTGGGGCGACTCTGATCTTTGGACCGCCGGGGAAAGCCGGGCCCATAAGGAAGTTATGGCCAAATACGGGGTGCAATGTGCCCAACTGTTTTCCTGGGGCGAACCGCCCTTGATCAAAAAGCTTTTTCTGGTCGTCGCCATTGCCGGCAGCTGACGCCCAGCAGACTAAATAAACCAAGTATTACAAAGGAAATATATTATGGACTGGTCTTCAAAAAATGTACTTGTCACCGGCGGGTGCTCTTTCATTGGCTCTCACCTGGTTGAAGGGCTGGTGGCGCGCGGTGCTTCGGTGCGTGTGGTCGATGACCTTTCAAGTGGCGTTCAGGAAAACATCGTTGACGCCCTGACCAGCGGACGGGTGGAGTTTGAAGAAGCCGACCTGCTGGATCCACGCACCGCTGCGCGCGCCGTCAGCGACATGAACGTGGTGTTTCACCTGGCCGCAACCCATGGCGGGCGCGGCTATATCGACACCCATCAGGCCGCGTGCTCTACCAATCTGGCGCTGGATGGTATTGTCATCCGCGAAGCGCAGCGCGCCGGTGTTGAACAGCTGACATTTGCGTCGTCGGGCTGTGTATACCCCACCAGCCTGCAAAGCGATCCCAAGGAAATTCTCTACCTCACCGAAGATCTGGTAAAGCCGCCCTATGAAGCCGATGACCTGTATGGCTGGGCCAAATTGATGGCCGAACTGACCCTGAAAGCCTACCATAATGAACTGGGCTTAAAATGCGCCTCGGTGCGCTACTTCACCGCCTACGGCGAACGCTGCCCGGCCAACCACGCTGTGGTGGCCATGATCGGGCGCGCGTTCCTGCAACAGGATCCCTACGTGGTTTGGGGCACCGGCGAACAGATCCGCAACTGGACCTATGTGTCTGACATTGTCGATGGTACCATCCGCGCCGCCGAAAAAATAGAAGACGCCACCGCCGTCAATCTGGGCACCACCGAACGCACCTCGGTGATGCAGGCCGCCCGCATGATACTGGAACGCTGCAAACACGACGCCACCATCCAGCCGGACCCCTCAAAACCAACCGGACCCTATAACCGTGTCGCCGATAACAGTCTGGCCAAAAAGCTGATGGGCTGGGAGCCAAAAGTTTCGTTCTCAGACGGGCTTGACCGAACAATCCGCTGGTATTTTGACAGCCATAAACGCGACGTCGTGGCCCAGGATTTCGAAGCCTCCCTGACCGAGCGTGGCTATGAGAAAACCAGCTAGTAACAAAGCCACCCCATAAAATCAGAGCGGGACCCCCATGGCCGACAACGCAAAACGCTACCTGCTCATCTGCAACACATCCGATGGTCTGGTGGCCCAGCTGAACGGCATCATCATTCAGCTGCAACTGGCACGCCGTTTGGGCTATGAACCCATAGTCTACCTGCACGAACGCAGCTACATGTTCGGCGGCCCAAACCCGTATTTTGACGCCGGTTTCGGGCCCAATATCTGGGACTATTTCTTTGAACCCATTGGGGTTCCCCCCGCCCAGTTGCAGGGGCTGATCAAGGCCGGACAGGTCTTTACCCTCACCACCGCCGCAGAACTTGAACGGCTGTACAGGTGGGACCCCGAAAGCTGGTTCATGAACCCGTTTGGCTATTATCGCAGCGTTGAAAATAAAGCCGATGGCGCCTATCCTACACAGTGGTGGCACGCGCAGCGCGAAAAAGCCCGCCTGTTTTTGCGCGATGGAACGGTCCAATTCAAACCCTTCATCCAGGATCTGGTAAACCGGTTCGCCGAGCAAAACTTTTCCGACGAAACACTTGGCCTGCAGCTTCGGGGATCAGACAAATTTGACTTTGGCGTCGGGGCAAATCTGGCACGCAAAGTCCTGCCGCAAGAATATTTTCCCCATATCGATAAATATCTGGCCTCGCACCCCAAATGCAGCCGCATTTTCGTCGCCACAGACCAGCGCCAATGGGTGGCAGTGCTGGAAAAAGCCTATCCCGGTAAAATCGTTTCCTACTCCGAAAAATCACTTAGCGATGGCGACGAAAACAGCTTCAATAAATCCGACGAAAAATCCGCCCGCGGCATCGAAGTTTTCGTCGACGTTTTGCTGCTGTCACGCTGCAACCATATCCTGAAATGCCACTCCGCCGTCGGAGAAATGGCCCTGGTCATTAACCCCAAACTTGAATTCCTGGATCTGAATTACGCAACCCAACCCTACGACACAAAAACACACCCCCTGCGCCCGGTATTCGTAACCACCATAAAACTCATAACCGCGCTCTGGAAAAACCGCGCGCAAAACGGCGCAGCACTGGCAAATGTCGTCGCCCTAAACCATGACCAAATCACCGTCGACAGCCGCAAACCACGAAACCTCAACAACAAACCAAACGTAAACCAAAAAGCCCCAAATCCCCCCATAACCTCAAAAAGATTCCAAGCAAACACCGCAAATTGGATAAACAACAAATGCGCTGATAAATGCTTCAAATATGGGGGTAGTGGAGGATGATTGGAGGCAAATTTATCTAGCCCTCTCACTTATGGCCTAAAAAATCGACGCCTAGCCACCATACCAACGCTGGTACTGGCAATACTGCCAACGCGATTGTCAAAATCACCACCCAGGGTGTGAACAGGCGCGACAGACCCGCCATCAAACAAATACCACCACCACCGCCAATTAGTGAATTTCCCGGCAAATTGATCAATACCGCCAGAGTCACATAACGAAAATTGATCGCCCCGCCCCGCAACCAAGTCGGCAGCGTATCACGCAGCATTGCCAAACGATCCTGTCGGCTTTTGCGCTTTATCCGTTCAATAAATTTGCAGGCTCGACGCAAATGCAGGTCTCGAAGCACCCGGTGCAGCCAATCATAACTAAGATAGCGCCCCGCCAGAAATGCTGCTGTTAATCCGGAAACCGTGGCCAGATAAACCGCCGGGGCAATATCAGTCCCCCGGATCATCATCAGCGACACGCCTATTTCAACCCCTGGCACAAACGGGATAGCGATTAAGGCAGCGTAGGCCAGGATGACAACGAACAGAACGCCGCCCAACAACAATGTCGACGATTCAGGTGGCAATTCTGCCGCGCGACCTTCAACCCATTGGATCAAGAAATGGGCACCAAAAGCAATGCCGATGATAATAGCGATCCTTATGGCGGTATGCAGTAAAGCAACCGCTCGCGGTCTATCTGTCGCTTGTCCTATTCCCATACCCTCCGTCCGGAAGAATATGCCCCACAGTTCGTTTGGTTAATACACAAAAGTTGTTGAGTTAAGAATTATGTGAGCTCCAACCGCATCGACCAGACTCGGCGAATTTCAACATTCCCTCAGATGATCCGACGGGGATAATTCGCGAACAGCCTTCAAACCCTTCAGCGTTTTCATAGACGGTTACAATCCCGTCTGTGGCCGCGGTTATGTCTGCACATAGGCGACCACCGGGTTTTAAGCTGACAACCTGACGCGCACCTTCACGGGTTTCGGTCGCAAACAGGTGCTCACTTTGGGACGCATTGACTATACAAAAACCATTTTGCGGAATTTCGACGGCAGCGGTTTCAAATGTTGCCAGGTAGGCAATGACATTCTGGCGGTCGGCTTCGCCCTTTAGTTTGAACGTCATCTTGGCCTTGGCTTTTGGATCATCAAGAAAAATACGTAAAAAAGCCGAGGGATCGACAATGTAGTCAAAAATATTTTCCTCAGTCCAAACCAAACCGGCAGCACCGGCAGCCAGCATTGATTTGGAATATTTGAAATCTTCATATGTGCCGGCAGGTCGCCCCACCACGCCCGTTAAGACTGGGCCGGTTCGGTTTTTTGCACCGGGGCCGACTTTGTGGCACGCCGTGCATTTACGAAATACCTGTTCCCCGTCCTGGGCAGATTGGCCCATCACAGATCCGCTGGCGGCTAGGGTAAACATAAACGCGGAAAAAATCAGTTTCATCGGTATCTCCTTAAGCTATATGCAAAATGTCCTGAATACACGCAGCACTGTCCAATCAAAATCAAACACGTTGCGTCACCCAATTGTTACCGGCCGCGAATAGTCAAAGGGAACATTCGCGCTAGCCTAAACAGGCGCGAAGCTACAAATTAATGGAGTGAACAATGAAGAAATTTCTAACAAGTAGTATTCTGGCCTTAGGATTATTGGCAACACCGTTGGCCGCACAAGATGTCCCTTTTGGTACGGATGAGGATGCTGATTATGCAGCGCTGATCTGGGACGTTATGGTGTCGGCAAGGCTGGCGGGCGAAGGATCGGTGATTACCCGACCAACGGATGGCGGCGTGGAACAACATGGGCGGATGTTGGAAACATTTTATTCGTCTGGCACCATCGACGGCCACACTGGCGATCTTATAGTTAAACGCAACTATGGTCCTGAAGGTGTGACATCGGACCAAATACTGCAGGACCCGTCAAAACACCTGGGCGCAATCACTGTTATGTTTCGCCGCGAGGCCGGGTTTGATGAGGATAACAAAAACTGGTTCTGGGTGATGTTCCTGCCTGATGGCACGGTTGGCAAAAACCCGGCTGGAATGCGCATGGCGGGTCGCGTTGCGAAAGGGGCAGATATTGGTTGTATCGCATGCCACAGTGCGGAAGAAGATCGCGTATACACCACGGATCATTTTAACTGATATAGAAATAACTAAACTAATGGCTGAGCGTTCAGGCGCTCAGCTTTATCAAAAGAAAGCTATACACTGCGGATACAGCAAATATTTTTTATTCCCACGATTTGTTCAAATTCATGTGATAGTCTTTCATATTATTGTCAGTAATATTAATCACTTAGCTATGGTTTCTCCTGAAATTTAACGGCAAAAGCCGGGTACATTTCAACAAGGAGAACTAAAATGAAAAACTTTGTATCCGCGGGTGCGATATCGCTCGCATTTGTATGTACCTCCCTTAGTGCTCAGGAAGCGTCTTTTGGAGCGCAATCTGATGCAGATTATGCCGCTTTGATTTGGGAAATTATGGTCGCAGAGCGACTTGTGGGTGACAAAGCGATTGCAACCACACCGTATGAAGGCGGCCCGCCCCACGGCGCGATGCTACAAACCTTTTATTCAACCGCTACCATAGACGGGCATACCGGTGATCTGATTGTAAAACGCAACTATGGCCCAGAAGAGGTTAGCGCGGAACAAGTACTGGCCGGTCCGGGTAAGCACTTGGGCGCCATTACGATAATGTATCGCCGGGAAGCCGGGTTTGATGATGACAATCAAAACTGGTTTTGGGTAAAATACCGCACCGATGGTTCGGTTGATAAAAACCCCGAAGGTATGATGCTAGCAGGACGCGTCGCAAAAGGCGCGGATGAAGGCTGTATCGCTTGTCATTCAGGTGTTGACGATTATATTTTCACAGCGGATCACATTACACCTGACAGCTAAATTGGATACCATTTCCAACTTGAAAAGACTAGATTTCGCAGAAAAGTTACGTGATTTTCTGCGAAATCCTATTAGCCTCGGCGACGTCGGCGCCCGCCCCTGCCCGCGCCGCTTGCAGCGGCTGCGATACTGGCCTCTTGGAAAGTTGCACCTTCTTTCACAGCGTCCAACACCCGGCTAAAATCAATCCAAGCGCGGCCGTTTGCGTCGTTATTCATCAGAAAATTTGCTGCCCGAATGGCTTCCATTTCAACAGGGCGTACCGGATTCATGATGGCGCTGGTCATGCCAGCCCCTATAGCCATGGGCAGGAATGCGGCATTGATCCCATGCCTGTTGGGCAGCCCAAATGACATGTTTGACGCACCGCAAGTAGTGTTGACCCCAAGTTCATCGCGCAAACGACGCACAAGCGCGAACACCTGCAAGCCCGCCGTTGGCATCGCGCCAACCGGCATCACCAAAGGGTCCACCACAACGTCATGGGCCGGAATGCCAAAATCTGCTGCTCGTTCAACTATTTTTTTGGCGACAGCAAAGCGCACATCCGGGTCTTCGGAAATTCCGGTGTCATCATTGGATATGGCCACAACCGGCACATTGTATTTTTTAACCAGTGGTAGAATCGC
The DNA here is from genome assembly GCA_965224795.1 of Paracoccaceae bacterium. GTDB lineage: Bacteria > Pseudomonadota > Alphaproteobacteria > Rhodobacterales > Rhodobacteraceae > NVTR01. Next base: position 23,716 of record CBDDAE010000002.1, read on the forward strand.
TTCCAGGCGATCTTCTTCCCCGGTGACAGAATTAAGTAAGGGACGCCCTTCTGCCATTTCCAACCCGCGCTCAAGCGCACCGGGAACCGAGCTGTCGATACATAGCGGGATATCCACCAGGCCCTGAACAATTTTGATCACCTTGCCCATCAAGGGCGGTTCAGTTTCATTCGGGTTTGGGTTGGAATTGTAGACAACCCCGGCATTGATATCCAAAACCATGGCCCCGCAGGCCACCTGTTCCAGCGCGTCCCTCTCAACCGTGGAAAAATCACCGGCTTCCAATTCGGCCGCCAGTTTCTTGCGCCCGGTTGGGTTGATGCGTTCGCCGATCACACAAAAGGGTTCGTCAAATCCAATGACTACGGTTTTGGTTTTACTTTCAAGAACTGTGCGGGTCATTTTATACTTTCTTTTCAGGCAGCATTTGCCGGCAGGGTGTTTTCCCCGCCGTGCTCTATCGCCCAGTTAGCGTTGGATTTGATCCCGCCTAGAGGGAAGAAATGAACCTGAGAAATATTGAATTCAGGGTTGGCGGCTTTATGGGCCGCCAGTTGCGCTATCACATCGGTCGGTTCATAGGGCAGCACCAGTTTGGTAACATCCATGGCGCGTTTTTGCAGCACTTTCAGCGAAGGTCCGACACCACAAGCAATGGCAAATCGGATCAGGGTTTGCAACTTGGCCGGACCGGCAATACCAATATGCACCGGCAGATCAATCCCGGCTTCGCTTAGGGCATCGACCCAGGTAATCACTGGTTTGGCGTCAAAACAAAACTGTGTCGCCAGCGCCATTTTTGCATCCGTTCTACTGGAAAAATCTTGTTTCCAGCGCAGGGCCTGCATGACGTTTTGCTCAGACCCATCCGGGTCAATATCTTTGTTGCCCTCAGGGTGCCCGGCCACATGCAGATGTCTGAACCCTGCCCTGTCAAACAATCCGGTTTCCAATAGCTGCATAGAGCTTTCAAACTCACCCAATTGACGACTTGGACTGCCCGCCAGGATCAACCCCTGATCTACCCCCGCTTCGCCCTGATAACGCGCGATCCAATCGGCAAGTTGATCAGCATCCTTTATTATGCGGGCCGGAAAATGAGGCATAACACTATAGCCATCAGCGGTAAGACGTTTGGCGGTCGCCACCATGTCCTCAATCGGGGTTCCTTCAATATGGGCGATATATACCCGGGTGTTTGTGGGCAATAATGCACGAAAATCTTCAACCTTTTCTGCAGTTCTCGGCATTACTTCGATCGAATAGCCTTGCAAAAAAGTCTCAATCTCTGCTCGCTGCGTGGTGGGCGCGGCAGTTTTCTTTTTTCGAAACGGCAATAAAGCCATAGCAGCCTCCACTAGAATTCCTGGGTTCAGGCCCATCCGTCATTAGCGATCAGTGCTTTAATCCGGTCCTGATCATGTTCTTTGTCTATTCGCGCGGCTTCTGCGACGGCGACGTCCATGTCGCTGGTATCCGATTCAACCACATAAGCGTCGGCTTTGCGCCACTCTGCTAGGTACTCATCCGTCCCAGCGGCCCCGGTTTTCATCGCAGCCCGGTCAATGGCTTGTTCAAACCGCTCTGGAAGTTGAACCTTGGCACCACGGCGTCCCTTGCCCACAATCACTTGGGCTGGAATGTCTCGCCAAAATACTACGGTTACATTGGGCATGGATGATTCCCCTTAAATCTTGCCTGCTTCTACGGTGCAGTTGGCGTATTTTTCTGCTCGTTTTCGACATGAAACAAGCGCCAAGCGACCTTTCCCATGGTGCTAACGAATATTACCAATTTCGACCAGTTCCAATGATCGGAATAATACTCAATACAAATATGAGGGCCAGCAAGTCTGGCACCTTGCTTAACCCAACAGCGAAGCCTACTGTTAAGCCAACCACGAATTGGAGGGCACCCTATGGCGCCCAAGCGTCTTAAAGGTACGGGCGCGTTCCTAAGTTCGGTCGAGCAACCCGTGCCCAACCGTCCTGATCCGGCAGAACTTTATGCCGCTTTGGACCTTGGAACCAATAGCTGCCGCATGCTGATTGCTCAGCCCCGCGGCAACCAGTTCCATGTGATAGACAGTTTTTCAAAATCAGTGCAGTTGGGACTTGGTCTGGAAGCCTCTGGGCGCTTGTCGCGTGGATCAATGGAACGCACTATTCAAGCTTTACGGATTTGCCGTAAAAAACTGCAACATCATAAAGTTAGACGCATGCGGCTGGTTGCAACAGAGGCCTGCCGGCGGGCCGCAAATTCTTCTGAATTCATTCGCTATGTAAAACGCGAAACCGGTTTGGGGCTGGACATTATTGAACCCGAAGAAGAAGCTCGACTGGCCGTCATTTCTTGTGCTTCTCTGGTATCTACAAATACCGAACAGCTGCTGGTTGTTGATATTGGCGGCGGGTCAACAGAACTGGTCTGGATTGACCTCTCAAATGTGCCGCAAATGGAACGTCCCAAAGCAATCATGCGTCTTCACACCGGATTTAAACCCACGGACAGTCCTTTTCCCCATGCCAAAGTTGTGGATTGGATTTCGGTTCCACTTGGCGTGGCAACTCTGCGCGACCAGTTTAACGATGTGCATGATGACGCCGCGCGTTTTGCACTGATGAGTTGGTTTTTTGAAGAAAACCTGTCCAGTTTCTCACCCTATTCGTCGGTCCAGGAAAAGGCTGGGTTTCAGATCATCGGCACGTCGGGTACAGTTACCACCGTTGCTGCTTCACATTTGGGATTGCGCCGCTATGACCGCAATAAAGTTGACGGGCTACGCATGACTGGGGATCAGGTGGACAAAGTGGTGCGCGACTATTTGATTCTAGGCCCTGACGGGCGGCGCGCTGACCCACGTATCGGGCGCGATCGCCACGCCTTGATCATGTCCGGTGCCGCGATTTTACAAGCTCTATTAAGGGTCTGGCCAACCGATCGGTTGTCAGTTGCGGACCGGGGATTGCGTGAAGGGTTGTTATACGCCCAAATGAGCGCTGATGGTGTATTGGAAGACGGACCGTTTTAGACCGTTTCGCTGTCGTTTGGATTGCAGAACACCCAACATTTGACTATCTGAGCAAAACAGCAGGCAAATATACGTTCGCCTTTGATAAATGGAAAAGGTAGATGGCCAAGAAATCCAGTGGACGCGGCGTACGAGATTTACGCACCAAAGTTAAATCCGCCCGTGGGCGCAAGCTAAGCTCAACCCTGTGGTTGGAACGCCAGCTAAATGACCCCTATGTTAAACGCGCAAACCAGGAAGGTTTTCGCGGCCGCGCTGCCTATAAAATCATGGAACTAAATGAAAAATATATGTTTTTGGTTCCCGGTGCGCGAGTTGTAGATCTGGGCTGTGCGCCCGGGGGATGGTGCCAAGTCGCGGTAAAGCGGGTTAATTCCCTAGGAGAAAGGCAGGGTAAGGCCGTTGGTCGGGTGCTTGGGATTGACCTGCAAGATGTTGAAGCTATTGCTGGGACTGAAATTCACAAAATAGATTTCATGGAAGACGGCGCTGATGAAAAGGTCAAAACTTGGCTTGGTGGCAAAGCTGACGTGGTAATGTCAGATATGGCTGCATCTGCATCAGGGCATAAGCAAACTGACCATATCCGAATTATCGCCCTGTGTGAGGCCGCTGCCTATTTTGCATTTGATGTTTTGGACGAGGGCGGAACATTCGTGGCCAAGGTCTTAGCCGGCGGGGCAGAAGGTGAGTTGCAAAAGCTTCTAAAATTGCGATTCACAAAAGTAGTCAACGTGAAACCCCCCGCTAGCAGATCTAATTCAAGTGAAAAGTTTGTCGTGGCAACCGGATTTAAGGCAGAAAGTGGCGAAGGATTGGACCAAACCAACTAGCGCCACTTGTTGGCTATATCGGGTATCTGATCTTTATGGACCAAAAAGCAGGCACGATCACCAGATAGCTGAACAAGCGCCACGGCTTGGGATTTAGCATCGGGACCGGTTAACATCACACATGTTGCAGGTTTTTTTACATTAATACAGCTATCTAATACACTGTTTAATTTTGATAAATCATATTCCAAAACTTTCGTCAGATGCTCTACATCCTTTTCGTCACCGGAAAATTCTGGGGCACTTTCTTGATTGTGTCGCACCCAAGCTAAGGACATTTTCTGACAATAGATAACTATGGCTTCGATTGACGGGGCGGCAATTTCTGGTTGTTCACCATTCAGACCAATACCCCAGGCTTTCGCTAAAGCAATCGCAGAGCAGCCGATTTCCGAGGCATCGGAAACCCGTGTCATTTTACCGGACCGAACACGCAGGGTTTCAGAACCTGAAACAAATTCCTGTAAAAATTCCTGGAATTGATTGGCTTCTGGTCCATTTGCCTCTGAAATGGGCTGATCAATAAATGGCCCGTCAGTAGCTGTTTCTTCGGGTGGGGCAAGCTGGATAAAACGCAAGATTCGGCGATTGGCAACTTCCAAGCCTATTGTTGCGTTTTCCCCGTTCTCAAAGCTTAGAACGCGAGCCAAAATCGTTTCGTCAACTTCCTGCAAAATCACCTGTCGCAAATCGTCGCCTTGCAACATTCGAACGCCAGAAATCTCACCCGTTTGTAATGTCGAAAGTTTGGCCAGCCTGTCATTTAACCTGTTGTGATCATTCATTTGTTTGGGTTCCTACCGGCCACGACATCAAGAAGCTTCCGCCAGGTTTTCAATACCGGACCGGGCAGCATTCAGAAAATCATCGATAACAATCCTGGGATCACACACGCAGAACAACGCTTCACTTGCATCCTTTGAGGAACGTATGAAGACCAATGTCTGATCGTCGCTTAACACAATGCTTTCGGTTAGCTGGGTTTCTTCCTGGCGTGAAATGGCCTTAGCAAAGGGCATGGCCCCTGCCCCGTCAAATAGCTCAGCGGTGGCGGTACAATAGGCATCCAGCTTTTCCTGGGGCGGCTTTTTATCGGCACTAACGCAAAGCACAATGCGTGAAGAAATATCCGCAAGGCCAACTACCTTGCAGTCGTCAAATCCATTTCTTAGCGTGTCTAATTTTTCCAAAATCATCGCACCAACACTCTATTCTTAGCCGGTTTCGGTCGCCGACTGAATTGCTAGTTTAATAGAGCATTGGGCTTGGTTCGGCATGACATTTATCGCAATATTTTCTGGACGCCTCTATCCGTTGCAAAACTGCCAAGGACCCGCCCCGAGAATGTTATGCTAGAAATCTGTTGTTGGTCTGGCATCAGTGGCGCGTTCAACCCCATCACTGGCTGTCACCGCCCTAACGCGTGTGGGCAAAACCGGTGCTGAAAGTTGACTGTCTGGTTCAGGCATTTGCGCCCGTTCCTCTACTGGCGAACTGCTTTCCATTTGAACAACATTGCTTTCTTCGGCCATTCGTTTGGGTCGAATTGATATCTTTTCCGATGTCACCGGTAAATCAGGCGCCATTTTGTTCAATAGATTAGTGAGGCCGGTAAAAAATGTTTTTGCCCCGCTACTTTGCCATTTTTCTGACCCGTCCTCTGCATCCAGGGCTTGGGTCAACGAAATTGGAAAGGTTGCGGCAAAAAGACCTTTGGTTTCACTGCCAACGCGACGTATGACTTTTTGACGATCACGTTCACTAAGCAGTTTGTCAATCCGGGTGATCAGTAAAAAACTGTTCTTATGCAATTGTTCCGGCAAAGTTTTCCAAACTGCTGCCTCACTTTGACGCCAGGCTTGGGTGGCATGGGTACACCATAAAACCCCATCCGCATGGTGGATCATTCTTTCCCAGACTTCCGGCGGCATATTCGGGTCAGATATCCCTGGCATGTCAATGAAATCACACATTTCAAGGATTTCCGACTTTAGGAAAATACGGATAACGGCCGTTTCGTGCAGGGGAATATCTGTTAGATTTTCAAGATCAACCGGAAACTTATTGCCTTCGAGATCTTCTCGGTAGGGGTCCTGATCGCCGTAGGATACCCAGACCGGTGGCAATTGGGTTGCGGTAACTTTTACCGGCAACGGGCTTGCACCAATTAGAAGGTTCGACAGCGTACTTTTGCCAACACTGAATTCGCCCATGATCGCAATCCGAGGTTTGCGTGCGGTTTCTGGCGCCTTAATGTCGAGTGAAGAATCTGATATGCTCATGGTAGGCAACCTTTTTTATACTGGATCAAGCAACATAGCGGTTGAGTGTCGAAAGCGTTTGTTCAACAACTTTGTTTCGGTCTGCGTTGCCGTGTTGGCCTAACAATTCTTTCAACTGTTCCGGGCTGGCATCTGCATGCTCGGCAATATTCATCAGAATCTCCCGTTGGTCAGACAGAAATTCCTGCAAATTGGCGGTAGCATCCGCTTGAATGGTTTGCGCTTGAGTAATCTTAAGTTCATCAACGATCGGATCTGTTTCCTGCATGATCATATCAAAAAAACTGGACGCGAAAGCCTGGTAACCCCGGCGACGCTGCCACCAGCCTTTCCACCAGCTTCCTTGCATATCCAAGGCAATGGTTTGCCCTAGAAATACCGGTGGTGGAATTCGTGGGGATACTGGGGCTTCAACATTAAAATCTTCGCCAAGATTGCCAAAGGACTGTCGGTAAATTGCCATAAGTTCAGCGGCCACGGCATCATATATTTTCTGCGAAGATTTTTGGCTTCGCGACCCAAAAATCGTATAGGATGATCGCAGTAGAACCCGTAATCCCGCCGGATCATATTGCCAGACATGGTCTTCACCATGGCGTTCGAGGTGTGAAATCAACGAAGCAGTTGCGCGGTCCAAAAAGCTGCCGTGTGAACGATCAATTCGCGTTCGAAACTGAGTTACCAGATTTTCGAAATCATCGCTTAGATGGGCCATGTAACGTGTCGAAATGTCATCAAGTAAAGCACGAATGTCGTCCGCACTAGCAGGTGCAGGCGCGTTCTTATCGACCTTAAGCGCCACAACCTGAGTAGTGGCACGTGCACCATTGGCCAAGTTGATGGCACCGCGGGCCACTTTATCAATCACTTCTTGCCCAGCTCCTTCCGCTATTCGATCAGAAATTGCGGTAAACAGATTTGGAACACCAGACAGACGCCAGATCATTTCCGACGGAGCTTCAGAACCCGGAACATGTTCCGAACCCTGCTCAGCCCAGTTCATCAAGGCTTTGGCACTGTCTTCAGCCATATCCGTCATTGACGACGCCAGGGCATGGTTCGCCCAGTAAGCGCTGCCAAATATGATCTGAGCATCTTTTGGTCCGTTATGATCGTTTAGGGTGTTTTGAATGCTTTCCCGGATCTCCGGCACTTGTTTGGCTGGATCTGACAGCTCATCAATTCGGTTGACAAAAATTATAACTTCACGGGATTTGATATTCGAAATTAAACGGATCAATGCCATGTCTACAGATGACAAAGCCTGATGGGCAGACAATACTACGACGCAAAGGCGGCTACCGCGGATCGCTCGAATAGTAATTTGTTCTCGCATCATGAACGTGTCATTCACACCAGGCGTGTCACGAATACAAAGATTGGTTTTAAATTCTGGGCGGTGCAGGTGCAAATCGGCCGATTTGGTTATATCGGCAAATCGCCCCTGATTGTCTGAATCGTCATCATCATCAGCAAAGTCGTCGCCAAGGCATACGTATCTTTCGATCAGGTCCAGATCAAAATATCCATAATCATGTTCCTGTCCCAAAAGAAGTTCAAAGCGTTTTCCCAACCGGTCCCGAGATTTTTCGCGCATGGTTTCAATCTGCTGGCGCACGGTTTCCAGTTCGTCATCGGCCCCTGCCCGGCTGGCCAGTTCACCTATACGTCCGCCGCGCTCTAATAAACGGGCCCATTCATTGTCATCGAAAAATTTGAAGTTTGAGCTATTGGTTTTCGGCCCTAGCGTAGGTGACATATGCAAAGACGTTACCACTGACGTCCAAGGATTAACATCAGCCGGTAACAAATCCGGCCAGCCAACCATGGCATTTACCAGTGATGTTTTACCGGCTTTAACCTGCCCGATCATGGTGACACTGGGTTCAAAATCGTCCAGCTGACTTTGTAATCGACGCGCTGAACCTGACATGGAACGGTTACCAATTTGACCGAGTTCACTTAACGTTGCTTTTAATATTTCAGCCTTTTGGTAGAACTTGTCCAAGCCGTCCATACCAATTTTCAACAACTCTCGCTTACCCGGATCACAGGTAACTTTTTGGGTGGCTATGTCGGTCTCAATATTCATTCGTTACCTTAACAACCGTCCAGAATGCCCGTGGGCACAGGAGACGGGACCCTAAATAAATGAACGTCCAATACAATTTTTGCAGGGAAATCCCCTATTCCCCAGTTTACACCGCTAAAAATGGTAAAAATGAGGCAGCAGACGGACAGTTTGGCGTGGTTTAGGTACAAATCAGGCGGCGATTTTAACCTTTAGATCCCGTTGTATTTGCAACAGAACCGTTGTCGCATTAGCCGCAGGTTCAGCCCCATCTTCCATTTGCAGTAACAACATTATGTCTGCCGCTTCCATCAGATCGCCCTGTAGTGCAAGAATGACTTCATCCGTTGAAATCTGGTCAATAAAGATGTCGGCAAGGCCGTTTGCTGCTTCAGCGCAGATATCCAGGATATCAGATGCGTTGTCCTCTTGCTCCAACATATCGACCTGAACAAGGCGTTGAACCTGGCCATTTAGATAGTCCAATGCCGATTGAGAAAGCTCTGCCAGGCTAGCTTCCCGTGGCTCTGCAATAACCGCCGCTTTCGTGGATAACTGCTTTTTATCAACTTGATAGCGCTTTAGGAATAGTTGAGCACTGTCCACATCCGCCATTCGTCCAGAAGCAACTTCGGCATTAAGTGCGTGCAGAAGGGCCTTACCACCACTGGCTGAAAGCAGGTTGTCGTCGACATTGCCATTCTCGTCTTTGGATGCAATAGCTTGGCGTGTTGCCAGGGGAATAAGGCTATGGAATTCTTCGGAAACAATGTCCTGCAGTTCTTCGATCCGACCCGCCAAAGTTCCGGCGGCTGCAAGGCTATCCGCTTTGGTCAAAACTAAAAAACTATGGTCCTTCAACGCATCGGGAACAGTCGCCCAAAGTTGACGTTCGGCAACACCAAATTCTTGACTACACCAAAGAACGATATCCGCGCGCTCGATGGTGGTTTGCAAGGGTTTTGAGTGATCAAATGGGGCTTTAATTATTTGAATTTGCTTCAAATTATCCAAATTAGCTTCTATCCGGATCTGACTATGGCTTTCGGTATGTATCTCACTTAATTCAATGCCAATTCGGGTTTCAAGCGTTCCATCATGTTTGGTAGTATAGGTTTTTTCTTCCGGTCCCCAACAAAGGGTTAAAACCGGACAATCAGCCCCTGACGGTATAATTTCATGGCCCGAAACGAAATTTAACAATTGCGATTTGCCGCTGGCTTTTGGGCCCAAAACGGCGACCGTAACGGGTGCTTCCAACCGATTTAAGAGACGGTTTCCAAGATTGGCAGCATCCCCTGGTAAAGACCTGGATTCCAGCGCATTTCTTAACCTAAGTAAGACATCATTATCAGAGGGTTCCAAGGTTATGAGCCTCCGTCTGAAACGTCAAAGAAGTCGCGAAACAAGTTGTACGGGCGTATGACCGCATGGCGCGTCGTCGCCTTTTTCCCACTTTTGGTGCGTCCAGAACTAAACGCAATTTGCGCGCGTTTATCGCCACCAATTGGTAAAATTTCTACATTGCTTACGTGGTCATCTAGAATAATTTTAATAACTGAAAACGAAATATTGTCCTGATCCGGGTCAGCCAATTGATCCAACGCCGCCAATAGGACTTGCGATATTTCCTGACTAGATTTGTCAATGTTTTTGACCAAGGCATTTTCGATCTGACCATTTGTGAGAAATTGCAATCCGTCGCTGGCCATAATCAGAATGTCACCATTTAACAACGCAACGGGTACTTTGGGGCAATCAATTCGGGCAATTTTATCGCCAAGCAATACCGAAGTCAGGCAGTTTCGATCCGGATGGTTTGCCCCTGCCTCGGCTTCCAACATGCCTGACGCCACCATCAGGTCAATCTGGGGGGCCATTGAGTGATCTTCGTTCAACTGCTTCAAAGCGCCAGCGCGAAACAAAAACAATGGGGAATCGCCGATTGAAATCCACGACAGGCTATCGCGCACAAAAACCGGGGCCAACAGTGTAGCCCCCATTCCCGCCGTATCGGGGTTCGCATAGACATGGCCATTGACGCATTCATTGGCCGCAAGGGCAGCATCCTGTAAAATGTCATTGAGGTTGGATTGAAACTGGTTTTGGTCACCACTTTGCAGTTTCAATTCACTAAACACTTCAGTCACGATAATTTTGCTAGCGACATCACCCGCAGCGTGGCCACCCATACCGTCGGCCAAAACAGCGAAACCCACCTCTGACCCAAGTGGGAAATCGGTAACAATCGCGTCTTCCTGATAGTCGCGCTGCCCCTGACTTATAGCAGAGGCAACATCAAACCGTATTTCAGGTGTTGGATGCATCATCTTCTTCTTCCTTGGGAGCTTCGTCCCAATTGAATTCAGCGCCACATAGGGCGACAAAACGCAGTTTGGTTTCACCTATTCGGATAATATCGCCATTTGTCACTTCTTCGGTGCTTAAAACCGGCTTGTCGTTAAGGCGCACAAGATTTGCTTTGCCGCCATGACCTAGGAAAAATTCATGCTGTTCGCTATCGTAAGCTATGGCCGCATGATTATCGCGTGAAATGCTGGAATCACCGAAATCCAGTTTGATTGCCTGATCTTCGCCGCGTCCAATTTTGGAAACGCCGTTGAACAATGAAAATGCGTTGCCCAAACCTGGGCCTTCAATCACAACGATCCAACCGACCGGAAAGCTAACCATGCTGGTGGGCACGACTTTGGTTTCCGCATCAAACGGGTTGGAATTCGTGCCATCAGAATGTTCAAAACCCAGCAAGCGAGTTTTCACCCGGCCGGCACGACGTCTGGCGCGACCGGCAGCGGGTGCTGGAACTTCAACAATCCGCGGTTTGGGTTCTGGCAAGACCTTTTCTGGTAGTGACAATATTAGCGGCTCATTGGGAGTAGGCTCAGGCACGTCCATTTTTTCTTCCGGCATAGCTGCGCCTCCTTGTTTCTCTGTAATTTCGATTGATTCCTGGCTGTTTGCGCGGGGACGATTAATCCGGGGTCCGGCTGAAAATACACTGGGGCGATCAGTGGCAACCGGTTCGGGTGTTTGGGCGCTTTCGCTGGCTTGTTCCAGCGCATCGCCCTCTGCGTCCACCATCCGCTCGGCAAAAAATTTCATGTCAGGTTTAATTTCAGCCGCTTCCAAATCTTCTTCAAATTCTAATTCATTCTTCTCTGGCGATTGATTCTGCGCTTCTGACATGTTCGCATCTTCGCTAAGTTCCGCCAGTTCATCATCCAGACGGGAAAAATCATCTTCAGTCATCATGTCGGGTTGGGATAGGTCTTGATCCCCAACGTTTGCTTCCAAAGGAGTTTCTTCTGGATTTACTTCATCCTGATCCGGGTCTTTGATCTCATCAATCAGATCTTCGAAATTTGAAACCTGTCCCAAATGCTCGCCATCAGAACCAGCATTGTCCTCTAGCTCATTTTCCCTTTCAGATTCTGACTGTAGGCCCTTCAGCTTGGATTGAATGGATGCCAGGCTGTTAATGACGGCTTCATTTTCAGCCTCATCTGCCTCCACATCGTCGATCATTGCTGCGACGTCCTCAATATTGACCGTGTCATCCTCTGGTGATTTTCCGGATATCATCTGTTTAATAAATTTCATGGGTTTGCCTTTCCTGATTTTGTCGGTTTTTGCCGTTTAGCGGGCCAAATTCGGTTGCGCTCGGTTTGACCATTGTTGGATATTTTGAACCATTTTCGACGGCTGGATTTCTCAATGCTATGTTCCGTCTCCGGGACAGTGCCGGACGGTTCTGCATTTGGTTCCGTAACTGAAATTGGCTCTTGATTTTTGACGTTGCGAAGCCGTTCGGCACGATCAATTTTGCCTTTGTTTAGCACGCGTGACACCGAAATTTTCACTGGTCTTTTGGATGGTTCATCTTCGGGTTCAGCATCCATTGCCAATTCCCGGGCAATATCGGCAAATTTTTCCCGCAGCTTGGATACCGGAACGGCTTTTTCAACAGCTTCTGGCTTTTCCACTGTGGTTTCGATCGCCTTTTCAACGGCGATATTGGTCTCGGTCACCAATTGCGAAATAGTTTGGTCAAATTCGGCGTCCGAGACGGGTACAACCGAGGTTTCTACCGGTGTTCCCTGTTCAAATGCATGAAGCCATTCCTGAGCAGATTGAAAACGATCCTTGGGGAAAATACTCATGGCTTTATCAATTGCTGCCAAAAAATCTGGTCTGTAACCGATCACATGCTGAGAAATTGGTTCGTAGGGATCGGGCTTTTGCTCGGCTATGGCTGCCAGTCTTGATTGACTATGGGGCGGCGTCATACCCGCCATCAAGTGGTAGATACTGGCCGCCAGGGCATACAAATCACTAAACGGACCCTGATCACTACCCGATATATAAAATTCTTGCGGCGAGTACCCGTCTTTTACCACCAAAAGGGCGGACATCGCGCGGCTTGTTTTTGTTGCCTCTTCGCGGGCAGCACCAAAATCTATCAACACAGGATTACCTGTTACATCAATCAGGATATTGTCCGGCGAGATGTCGCGGTGCAAAATATTTTGGCTGTGCATAAACCCGACCGCATCCAAAATTTTGACTAATATTTTATGTAAAGCATCCGGAGTAATGCGACGTGCATTTTCCTCAATGATGTCCAGCATATCAAGACCATCAACGAAGTCCAAAGCCATATAGGCGGTTTCATTATCTTCAAAAACCTGATGCACACCAACTATGTTTGGGTGTCTAAGTTTGGCCAGTTGACGGGCTTCTTGTAGAAAAAGCCGCACGATTGAACGAAAATCTTTTTGGTGCGCACGGGATCTGGCACGCACATTGTTTTCAGCGCGGGTACAAACAGATGCCGGAAAACACTCCTTAATTACCACAGTTCGTTCCAGGCTATCCTTGGCCAGGTAAGTCATACCAAAGCCGCCACTGTTCAGAAAACCTTCTATAACGAACTGGCCTTGCAACAGGGTTGTACCCGGCTGCAATTCGTCGGTGAATTCACCGTCGCCCATCTCGTCTTTTGCAACTACAGTGCTCATTTACCGCCCAACCTAGTGGTGGCCCAGTGTCCAACGCCAAACAAATGGCTCCACGCCTATTGGGATAATTGCTTAGTAGTTTGTCATAAAAATGGTGGGCTTGGGCGTAGGGCAGTCACAATTGTGGCTAAATTATGGGCCCTTCAGCCACAATTGAAAGGTGACTTTGACTGTCACAGATCATTGGGTTTTTTTCAATTAGGTTGAATTCTTGCAGTATCAATCCGGTAGGTGGGTCGCAAAAAGTGAATTTTATCTTTCTCTTTGCGCTGGCCAGGTTCACCTGCTCAAGAATTTCATTTCTACCAACTACTTTCCAAGCTTTTCAACCTCAATGGAATTGCTTCAGATCAATCCCCAAGTAACTTGTCAAAGCTTTGGCTGGTATATCAGGCGCTATCCATTATCTGTTCAGGCGCGTTTAAGTCCACCCGAGCATGCCATTCTAATACGAACGCCTTTTTTGGTCTGAACGAAACAAATTCGCCATTTCGAACCAGCCTTAGGCGGTGCCGCTCTTTTGTAGAACTTCCTATGGTTCGTTTCATGGTCGACAATTGAAATTCTAGTTGTGAACTATCGGATACCCACTCGGAGGGCGCATTTGCAGCTGATACACTATGGGCTACAGATCGAACAAATTGCGGCGCAGTATTTGGCATTGAGTATCCGGGCTGTAGGAATTCAGGCTTTGAGATCGAATTAGCCCAAAGATTATCCATAGGAACCCTATTAGGTACACGCAGGTGTAGTTCTAATGTCGTATCTTCGGGTACAGCACTTTCTGCGGGCAATTTGAAAGCAACAATTTTCAAAACCACAAACAGATAATACAAGCCCAACAAAAATATGGGCGTGAAATCCAAAACCGACCAGGTTGCCATGAAATATAGGGAACCAGCTACCCAAATTATCGCCGGAATAAAATTGAAGATGAATACGCTCGAGCGAAATATCAAATAACTGTTGTCTTTCTTTTGCGACACAACGCCTGTGGGTTGCCACTCCATCGCAGTTCCAAAAATTTTATCCTTGAGGGCCATAAGATGCGCCCAGCCATAAACCACCCGCACTGACGCTGCTTCGATGCCATATGGCACTTTGTGCCATCTAGGCAAAATCACATGCATATAAAGAAACGACGGAAATATCAGCAGGTAGTTCGCAGCCCTAATTTCTTCCGGTAAAACGAACAACATGATCAATGGAATTACCGGTGTAAACATCGCGTAAATCGCTGTGTGGATATAGTAGAAAAATCCAGTGGCAAAACATAATCTTGAATTAATTGGTAATTTGGTTTCCCAGAATTTCTGCGATGTCATCAGGCTCATTGAGCCCATACACCACCGGTATTGTTGCTTGAAAAATGATTTTAATTCAGATGGACACAGGCCCTTTGCCAGAACAAGCGGTACATATAAAAGGTTCCAGCCCTTATTCCTAAGTTCAAAGCCGGTATGCACATCTTCGGAATGTTCGATAAGGGCGGTGCCACCAATCTCATTCAATGCGGCCCGGCGGTAAAGGGCATTACTGCCAACACAAATTGCTCCATCATGGGATTGTCTGGACACTTGAACAACACGGTAAAACAGCTCCTGAACAGCACCTGCGCCCCGTTCAAGCCAGTTTTGCGAGTTGCTAAAGCCAAAGTATTGCGGAGACTGCACGATCCCTAGACGTGGCTGTTTGTCAAAATAGGGTAGTAATTCATTCAAAAAATCATGGCGTGGTCGAAAATCGGCATCAAAAATAGCGATAAAATCGCCATCAGTTCGTTCAAAACCATGTCTCAGATTGCCAGCTTTTTTGAACCAACCTTTGTTTGGTCTAGCATAGTATTGAAACATAAAGGCTTCTGCCAAACTCTCAACATCGGCGCTGTGGGCGTCATCCAAACAGTGTACTTTCACCTGCCCCGGATACGCCCGTTGCATCTCAAGTACACCTTGCCAGGTATTCGCAAGAATATCGATTTTTTCGCCGCAGGTTGGCAAAAAAACATCGACGGAAGGATAATTCGCCGGAGCCCAAGCCTTTACCATCTTTTGGTGGGACTTGTGGTCAAAATCCTTAGGGAAAAGGTTGATCTTAACGGAAACTAAAAAGTAGATTACGGTATAGGCCAATAAGATAAAAAGCGGATACATCCATTCTCTTTGGCTAAAAAGCCTAAAGGTGCTTAGCGTAATACATACAAAGCCAAATATCGAAAACAGTGTCAGGATGTTCACATGCCGCGACAGAAAGGCGTACTTTTCTTTGTTGTCGGGAGACGCAGGCAAATCCACAGCCTGACTAGCCGCGCCAAAATCGAAGATTCGATAGTTGCGAAAGATTTTCCCCAAAATGTCGTACATCTCAACCCCAGTTCGCGTTAACAGACACCATACGTCACCTACCGACGTACAGCGTCGTGAAAACAGAGTGCTTTCTCTATGTCCGATGCAACAACAATGGAACCAATTTATAGAGAACATTCGAATAACAGCATATTTTCGCTCAGAAATCTAATAATTTGCGCACCCATTCGCCTATTGTCTCCGAAAGTGGTGCTAATACCTAGGCGCACCGACTGATGGATCAGTGTCTTCAATAATTCCTTTTCCCTTGCACTCGTGTTTTTTGTCCAAAAACTGCGTATACGTTTGGGGAACCATAACTCGGTTTCATATCCCAGTATTTCGGGTCATGTCAGTTCTGTTTTGCTCGCACAAAGAACGGCATCATCATTTTGGCATCCACTGGCACCAAACAACTGATTAAAAACTATTTTTACAATTACTATGTGGCGGACAGACAGGGATTCGAACCCTGGAGACGGTCACCCGCCTACACACTTTCCAGGCGTGCGCCTTCGACCACTCGGCCACCTGTCCGTGGCGGTGCTTCTAGCTGTCGTTTTGCATCGGCGCAAGGCTGCTCACTTGTTGGCCAGCCAAATTCTTGCAAACCCGACCATCAGGAAAAATTCCAGGGCAACCACACCCCAGGTTAAACCGCCCGCAAACCCACGCATTATTTCACCCAATCCTAAGAACGCGAAGGCGCCTGTCATTACAGCAACCCCTAAACAAACAGCATTTCGGGTCGGTGAATGCGCAGCGTTGCGCATGGTCCAAAGCAATACACAAAACCCTAAAAATAAGACTGCAACACGACGCGATAGGAAATCTGCAACAAGACCCCCATCATCAATGCTAAATATCCAATAAACCAACCCCGGAAACAGGCCATACATTAGTGTCAGTGACCCGGCAATACTGGCCGACAATGTTGCCATAAATTTGAAAGACATGTTCCCTCGTGCGATAATTTCGACAGGTTCGGCAGGTTCGATTAAGCAGCTTCTTTTTTATCAATATGCAGATAAATACGGCGGTTTTGGCGACCTTTATTTTGGATCTTTCCTACTCGCAAACGACCAATTTCGCCCGTTCTGGCGACATGCGTACCGCCACAGGGCTGAAAATCAATCCTTTGCTCATCTTTGCCAATGGCAATTAGCCTGATCCTGCCCTGACCCATTGGCGGAGCGACGGACATGGTTTTCACCAACCCTGGATCAGCACGCAACTGAGCGTCCGATATCCAGCTTTCATGCACCGACAAATCGCGGACAACCATATCATTTAGCGCGGCTTCCAATGCTTTCTTGTCAACTACTGCCTCTGGCATAGAAAAATCCAGCCGGCCCTTTCCTGTGCTGATTGATCCGCCTGAAACCGGCATCGCCACAGCGACCGACAAAAGATGCAGCGCAGTATGAACCTGCATGTGGCTAAAACGGCGGTCCCAATCCAGAACCTGGGTCACTTCGGTCCCGACAGGCGGTAAAATTTCGGGTGCTCCGGGTAGCAGAATTATTTCCTGATCATCGCCCTTCATAGTTGTCGCGACCGGTAAGGTGTTACCAAGCCATTCAAGTTTGCCACCATCTCCCGGTTGACCGCCCCCGGTTGGGTAAAAAATTGACTGATCCAATATGACGCCGCCTTCGGGCGAATGGCGTATCACCACCGCCTTCGCTTGGGTCAGGTAGGCGTTTTGATGAAAGGTTTTCTCGGTCATTATGCCTTAGCCTTTGATCCTCTGGTCGGTTTGGCGATTGGTTGCAGCGTCTCAGGATTGCGCAACCAGACATCGCGCTGAGCAAAGGGGATTTCAATACCGTCTTCGACAAATCTGCGCGCGATTTCGTGGTGAATATCACTTTTAACCGTCAGGATAAAATTCACATCTCGCAAAATAGCTCTGATCTGAAAATCCAGGCTGTCAGCGCCAAAATTCACCAGGTGAACTGACGGCGGTGGATTGAGCGAAACCATGGGATGGGCCGCTGCAATTTCCAACAATAGTTCCTGTACCTGCTGGGTATCGCTGCCATAGGCCACGCCAACTGAAATAACCGCGCGCCCAATCAGGTTTCCACGTGTATAATTTGTAACTGCGCCTGACACCAAATCTGCATTAGGGATGATTACATCTGTACGGTCAAAAGTTTCTATCCGGGTTGAACGCACTGAAATGTCGCGCACGGTGCCAGAATGACTGCCGACCTCTATCCAATCACCTTCGGCAATGGGGCGTTCAATTAGTAAAATAATTCCGGCAACAAAGTTGGATACAATGTTTTGCAATCCAAACCCGATCCCCACCGACAACGCCCCGGCAACAATGGCAAGCGAAGACAGATCAATACCGGCCGTGGTGATTGCTATTAGCGCCGCCAAAAATATGCCAACATAACCAACACCAGACAAAATAGCGGTTTGCCCGCCCGGATCAATTGAGGTTTTCGGCAAAACTGATGTGCGCAGGGTGGATTGGAAAAGTCGGGTTAACATATAGCCAATAACAAAAACGATGGCGAATGTCAGGAAATCTGTGGGCGAAATCCGAGTCTCACCCAATTGGTAGCCTTCACGAAAGCGGGACCAAATTTCAGTCAGGTCAGACTGGCGCGCGCCCCAAACCAGTGCAAAAAGCGGCAATGAAGCCAATACAAGAATAAAGCTTACCAGAATAGGGATCAGCGATTCACGTGCCGAAACTTCGTCTCTTCCAGTCAGCAGACCAAATACATCGCGCAAGACCCCTGATAAAATGATAACCAGGGCCAATAGACCAAGTGACAAGATTGTTGGAAAAATCACGGCCACCGCGCCGGTGAAAAATCCAATAGCCGCCGCTACTGGAGCGCCAATTCCAATCACAATAAGTGCGTTACCTAAAATGTCTGTGGTTCGGTTTCTAAAGCTCCAATCTGGTGCGGTATTTCCATCAGTTGCTTTTACACTATTGCGCAATATCCGGCCAAGTCGGTAAAGCAGCCACCCGGCCAATAAAATAAACGGAAAATGCAAAACAATCCGCGACCCCTGGCTATAACCTTCAAAATCAACCAGTTGACCCATCAGCCGATTGCCACCCCATAGCAGCCCCAAGCCGCCGGCAGAGCGCCGAACCTTTTGCGCGGAAGTCTCTGCTATTTGCAGAAAACTAAACTGCACCTCGTGGCGTGGCAGCAAGCGAAGAACCAACCAGCGAGCGCCAAAAAATGCCAGCCCGATTGGAACCAGTGCATCCGCAATTAATTGGCCACGAAAGCCCAGCAATCCCGTTGAAAACAACGCCTGCACGAAGGCATATATTCCAATGCTCGGTATAATCACCTGTCCCAATGACACCAGAAAGCCACGCACACCGGCATTCACACCCGACGAGGTAGCCCGCACATAATCCGTAATTTGCACCATCCAATGGCGACCGCGCATAAGCAGTACAAATGCCACCAATAAGTAGGCCAAAGTTTTTACAAGATTTTCGCGCAAACGCTCTTGTAAAACCCTTGATCCCCAGGCGGTGACCACTTCGGACTTGGCCCCGGAAATACTGGCGGATATATCGCGTAAAGCGGTTGGCCAAAGCGTTGGATTTAGTGGCGAAGGCTTTAGTTCAAACAGGCGCGCAGCCTGGCGATCACGAATAATCGCATCGGTTTCACCAATTAGGCCATCTGCCCGGCTGTGGGCCTCTTCTGCTTGCCTTTTCGGGGCTTCCAATGTTGCCAGCAGTTCGTCAAGCTCTTGGCGACGCTGCGCCAGTTGTTCTGGTTCGGTTTCACCATTTTCCGGGGCTGGCCCAAGCGCTTGTATCTGGTTTTTAAGTGTAGATATCCGCGCCAGGTTAATATCCTGGGCCGCAAGAAACACATCGCGCCAGGTGGCCAGATCTTCGCGCAATTCCTCAAGTGCTGAATCAGATGCGCGGCCTGCTTGCGTTGCGTTTTCAGCCCTAAGTGCCACCGCTTCCCAGTTGTCATAGTCTGGTGCGGCATCAATACCCTGTGCAACAGAGGCCATTGAAGAAACGCCAGCCGGCAACATGTCAGAAAAAACTAGCAACAGAGAAAGGCATAAGATCACCGGAAAATATCGCATCAGGTTTCAAATACTTCCGGCAGATCGTTGGCGTCGTTGTCTAGCCACCCAGGAACCGGCAAACCTTTTTCTTTCAGAAAGTCGGGATCAAACAATTTGGATTGATAGCGCGTCCCATAATCCGCCAGAATTGTAACAATCGTATACCCCGGCCCCATGTCATTTGCCATTCGGATCGCCCCGGCAACATTGATTCCGGAAGATCCGCCAAGGCACAGGCCTTCGTGTTCCAACAAATCAAAAATCACTGGCAAGGCTTCTTCATCTGGAACCTGACACAGGAAATCCGGTGCAAGACCTTTTAGGTTTTCAGTAATACGCCCCTGACCAATTCCTTCGGCGATTGAACCACCGGATGATGCCAGTTCACCGGTTTTATAATAGCTGTACAGCGCGGCACCCATGGGGTCAGCCAGGCCAATTTTTACACCTTTTGGTTGCAATGCCATGGCGACACCGGCCAGCGTCCCACCCGAACCAACTGCGCAAATAAACCCGTCAACTTTGCCATCGGTTTGGCGCCAAATTTCTGGACCCGTGGTTTCAACATGTGCCTGACGGTTCGCAACGTTATCAAACTGGTTTGCCCAGATCGCGCCATTTTGTTCGGTTTGTGCAAGTTTCGCAGCCAATCTTTTAGAATATCGCACAAAATTGTTCGGATTCTTATAGGGAGCGGCGGGAACTTCGACCAAATGCGCCCCAGCCAACCTGATCATATCCTTTTTTTCCTGACTTTGGGTGTCGGGAATAACGATGACAGTTTGAAAACCTAACGATGCCCCTACCAGTGCCAAACCAATACCGGTGTTGCCAGCTGTTCCCTCTACGATTGTACCGCCGGGTTTCAACGCCCCTGACGTAATAGCATCGCGGATCATGAAAAGGGCTGCGCGATCTTTGATGGATTGGCCCGGGTTCATGAACTCAGCCTTGCCATAAATTTCACAACCCGTGGCCTTACTGGGCCCCTGAAGCCGTATAAGTGGGGTATTCCCGATGCTTGCTGACAAGTCGGTTTTTACCTGCATACTTGGCCTCCAATTCAAACAAGATAATTATGTTTAGGCCGGGGTTTGCGGGAACTCAAGCGCCCTTGCGAATGCTATCGCGATGCAAGGCAAGCCAAAGCAGACTGTTGACCAACGGCCCGGTATCGACCCTACCGTCAGCAAGAAATCCCATGGCCTGATCAAAACTGAATAGGTAGCTTTTGATATCCTCGTCCTCAGAATCCAAGCCTGAAACGCCAACGACATTATCTGGTAAATCCGTCAAGCCAACAAACGAATACATATATTCTGCCACAGCGCCTGGCGCGGGGTAGTTGGCGATTGCGGGCAACAATTTTTGTATGGTTATTCCGGTTTCTTCGGCCGTTTCCCTGTGGACCGTTTGCTCTGGTGTTTCGCCCTTGTCGATACGCCCTGCAATTGCTTCCAGTTTCCACGGGTTTTGGTCACCACGAATATGCGGGCCAAATCGAAACTGTTCGATCAGCATCACCCTGTCGCGTACCGGATCGTAAGGCAAAACCGAAACAGCATCACCACTGACGAAAATCGCCCGCGTCATAACATTGGAAAGGCTACCATCAAAACGCGGCACCTGAATGTCGTGTTCTTCGACGCTGAAATAGTTTTTATATGGCACACGCTTATCCAGCGTTCGAATACGGTCGTTTTTCATTTCAGACTTTGCATAGAATTTCAGGACCAACGCTTGGCCGCCCATTCAGTTAGCCAGCCGCCAAACAACCCGCCAATAATTGCAGACAAAATGATTGTCGGTACACCTATTAATACGAAATATTCTATGCCAATTTCAATCATACCACGCAGGGCTTCCATCGGGCCTTTAAATCGTTTGTCTATTGAAAGTTGTAGCGCTTTTTGGCCTGCAAATAAAAATACTCCCCAAAAGGCAATCACGCCGGCAGACGTTAGACCATAACCCAGCCCGGATTTTGTTCCCAAACCTGCACGCGCCCCAGAAATCCGCCAGCCACTAATTGCGCCAAGTGCGGCCAGTGTTTCATTCATCAACCCGGTTCGGGTACCTTCCGGCAACAGCGGCTTTACAAGATCACCGCAGAAAAAGCCCAGGGCTGCAAAAAATAGCGCAGCGATTAACTTAGGTATTGTAAGCATGTGATCCGGCCGGTTTTGTTACAGTAATTTGTGTTAAGTCGCAGTTTCCGCTGTGAAACGCCGCCGCGCAAGAGGTTAGATAAAAATTCCACATTCTGCGAAAACGGTCATCAAATCCCATAAGTTCAATTTGATCCCATTTTTCGTTGAATCTATCATGCCAGCGCCGCAGGGTTTGGCTGTAGCTTTCACCAAATTCGATTGACCCTTCTACATCCAAACCCGCATTTTTGATTGCATGTTCTAACGCCTGTCGACTGGGAACCATGCCGCCAGGAAATATATATTTTTGTATAAAATCAACGCTCTTTCGATAAACCTTAAACCGTTTTTCCTGTAAAGTAATAATCTGAAGCGTCGCCTGCTTGCCGGGTTTCAGACAATTTCTTAGGGTCTTAAAATAGACCGGCCAATATTTTTCCCCAACTGCTTCGAACATTTCAATACTGGCAATTCCGTCGTATTGCCCGCATTCATCGCGGTAATCTTGCAACTTAATTTCCACCAATTCACTAAGACCAGCGT
The DNA here is from genome assembly GCA_965224795.1 of Paracoccaceae bacterium. GTDB lineage: Bacteria > Pseudomonadota > Alphaproteobacteria > Rhodobacterales > Rhodobacteraceae > NVTR01. Next base: position 46,093 of record CBDDAE010000002.1, read on the forward strand.
GTTTAATCCGCTTAACAGCGTAGCTATGTTGCTGTTTTGAAATGGTCAGACCGGTAATTTTTAACCCGCGCGAGGCGGCAGCGTATTCAGCGAAGCCACCCCAACCGCAGCCAATCTCAAGTATATAATCGCCGGTTTTTGCACCCATCTGATCCAAAAGACTGGCATATTTACACCTTTGGGCAGTTTCCACGCTTTCTTGCCCTGTTACAAACTTGGCCGAAGAATAAGTCATGGTTTCATCCAGCCAAAGTTGGTAAAAATCGTTGCCCAGATCGTAGTGGTGCGCAATATTTCGTTTGGCTTGGCGCGGTGTGTTTGAGTTCATTTGATGGCGCAGACGCTCATAGGTCCGCAATATTCCCTTGCCGGGAAAGCCATCATATATCCCGTCATTTTCCAAATACATCAAATCCATGAATACCTGCAAATCCGGTGTAGACCACCAGCCGTCAAGGTAGGCATCTGAAAATCCTAGATCACCTTCTCTGATCAATCGGGAAAATACCCCAGAGTTGTGTATCAACAATTCTGCGGCTGGACCGGGGCAATCACCAACAGCGCGAAAACGGCGGCGATCTGGCAAAACCAGATCCAGCCGCCCGTGTTTAATTTTGTTAGCAATTGCAAAAACTTGCGTAAAATATCGCGGTAGGTTTTGCTGCCTTTCAGTTGAGGTGATTACATCCATTCAGGCCCCCCAGCTTGATATAAGTTAGTCAAAAAATGGGGGGGTAATCAACTTTATTCGAAAATTGGAATTTAGAATAGGCGAAAAACCTAATTCCATTACAGAACGTGATCCAACGCCCGGATCAGGTGATCAACCTCTTCTTTCGATGTGTAATGCACGAAACTTAACCGCAAGACACCCTTGTCTTGATCAATCCCCATGGCTTTTAGCGGACGCGATCCATAAAAATCACCGCCCCCTGCCATGATGCCATGAGGGGCTAATGCAGCAGCGACTTCATAGCCCGGTTTCTGTAGCTCTACAGCTACCGTTGGTGCACGTTTATTTGCATCACCAGCCCCGATCAATCGGGCGGAATTACGATCAGTCAGGTAATCCAATAGCGGCTGAAGCAGCGTTTTTTCATGGGACTGCTGCAAATCATGCACGGCGCGTGCCCGACCTGCTGGTTCCAAATGATCTGTAAAATGATGGGCATAAAGCATATCAATATAGTCAGCCATCCCGGCGCAGGCGGCCACCTGGGCATGGTCCGGGCCCGCGGGCGTAAAGCGTTGGAACAGGGTGTCCTCATTAAACCAGTGCCCCTGGTTGGGCAAAGTCATCCCCAATTCGCGACGGATCACCATCAAACCCTGGTGGGGTCCAAAGGTTTTATAGGCGGAGAACAGGTAAATATCCGCCCCCAAATCAGCTACATTGGGCAACCCATGGGGCGCATACGAAACCCCATCAACGCAAACCACAGCCCCCGCGGCATGTACCTTGGCGGTGATTGCTTTGACGTCGTTAATTTCGGCAACAATGTTTGAGCAATGTGGAAAGACCACCAGCTTTACGCTGTCAGTTAACAACCCGTCCAGTGTCTCAGGCTCAAGGGCACCACTTTCTGGATTTATCTGCCATTCAACCACGTTAATGCCGTGATCCGCCAAACGGCGCCAGGGGCCAGAATTGGCCTCGTGGTCCTGATCCGTGACAATTACGGTGTCGCCCTTTGAAAGGTGCTGCCCGAACGCCTGCGCCAGGACATACGTGTTTTGCGTGGTAGATGGCCCAAAGCTAAGCTCATCCGTTTCCACCCCAAGCATCGCCGCCAGACGAAAGCGCGCTTCGTCCATTTCCTCGCCCGCAACCCGGCTGGCATCAAATGGATAATAGGGCTGCACTTTGCGCTGGTGGTAATAGCGCATCAGCCGGTCAATCACAGGGGCACAGGTATAGGAACCTCCTGCATTTTCAAAAAAGGCTTGTTCTTGCAGCGAAGGTTCGGCAAAGGCCGGAAATTGCGCCCGGACGAAATCTAGATCAAGTTGCATATGGTGTCCCCTTTGTTGAACGGCACTGAAATTCAAAAGGGTACTGGGTGCAAGTGTAACTGTGGCCAAGAACCAAATTTATTCATGGCGGCATAATGCTTAAATAACGGGTTTCATAATTTTGGGGATAGGCGCGCCAATAATTAGCTTTGAATTTTCAGACCAGCCTGATCATTCACGGTATAGTTTGTGGCAGGATTTACAGGCGCCACCAAGGGCCACCATTGCCGGGCCCACATCTTGTTGGTCGGAAATTGAGGCGGAAAATTTTGTGGCCAATACCTGTAATTCTTTGGCTTTGGCAGAAAAGTCATCAAAATCCTGCCAAATCAGAGGCAGCGCTTCAGACAATGGATCATCTTCAGGCGCAAGAAACAGTTCCGAAGTCTGGGCTGCGTGTTTCGCAATTGTCAGGGCTGCAGCCCGTGCCTGTCCTTGATCAAACGGTGCTGTACCCTTTGCGAATGCACCCAAAATTTTCATATTTGCAGCAATCGTCGACATGGCATCCATGCGGGCCTTGACGGATGCATTTTTGACATTCTTATGGGCTAGGGCAGCGGATGCCGTAAGGATGAAAATAATGGCAAGGGCATGGGAGGTTTTCATCTGGTCACTCTTCGCTGAATTGAACTCGGTGCCTGCCAATTGCCCCTTCCAGTAGGGGGAAGGTCAAGTAACAATTTCTTTTGTTTAGTCGTCAGCAAGATCAAATAATTGGCTAGAGACTGGTCGCAAAATAAAATTGCACACGTTTTCGCGGATTGTCCAATGTTGATCTGGCGTATTTTCAGCTATTCACATCCACAACAACCCGCCCCTTCACTTGCCCCTTATGGATGGCCCGACCAAGTTCAGGAAGGTCCGTCAATACCGCTGGCTGCACCATTGCCTCTAGCTTATCCATCGGTAAATCACGCCCAATCCGCTCCCAGGCCCGCAGGCGGTTATCGTACGGCTGCATTACGCTTTCGATCCCCAACAGATTCACGCCGCGCAAAATGAACGGCATGACATTGGCAGGCACCACAACACCACCCGCAAGGCCGATCGTCGCCACCGAAGCATTGTATTTCATCTGCCCCAGAATACGCGCCAGCATTTCACCACCCACAGCCTCAACACAGCCAGCCCAGGTTTCCTTTTCCAGCGGCCGTTTGCTGACCTCATTGATTTCATCACGCGCCACGATCTGACTGGCCCCAAGACCGGTCAGATATTCCGCCGCCTCTGGCCGTCCGGTAACCGCCGCCACCTCATATCCCAAATTGGCCAGTATCGCCGTCGCCACCGACCCAACACCGCCCGCAGCACCGGTCACCAACACCGGTCCCTGCCCCGGTTTCAAACCGTGATCTTCCAGCGCCATCACCGCCAGCATCGCCGTGAAACCTGCTGTTCCTACGGCCATTGCTTGCCTTGTTGTCAATCCATCCGGCAGCGGCACCAGCCAATCGGCATTGACCCGCGCCTTTTGCGCGTAGCCACCCCAATGGGTTTCGCCAACCCGCCAACCGGTCAGCACAACCTTGTCACCGATTTTGTAGCGATCATCATCCGAGGCTTCGACGGTTCCGGCAAAATCAATCCCCGGCACATGGGGCGTTTCTTGCAACCGGGTTCCCGGGCCACCCATGAACAGACCGTCTTTGTAATTCAACGTGGAATAGTCGATGGCAACGGTCACATTGCCTTCGGGCAAGCGGCTGTCATCCAGTTCCTGAACGCCCGATGTGAAATCTCCGTCGGCGTCTTTATCTACAACAAATGCTTTGAACATGTTTGGTTCCTTTAAGTTCCACTAAGGGGCATAAACTCGAAATCAGTCTCATCCGGCACCATGCCAAACCCGGTCAGCATCCCGTGGACTTGCCCGCGATGGTGGGTCTGGTGGTTGAACATATGGGTGACCAATGCCCAAGTCGGGGCCGAGTCATCCTCGCCCGCAATCCCGGATTGCCAAGTCAGATCACCTTGCAAATCTGTATCCTTGATCCGCTCGCCCCACTGGGGCAAACGATCATCACTGGCCTGACGTACATCCTTCAACTCCGCCCATCCGGTGATCCAATCGGGCGATTTACCTCCACGGACATCGGGCATGTCCCAGTTGTCAAACCGGCTCATCCAGATTTGATCGGCGGTCAAGATATGACAAAGCGTTCGGTGGATTGACCCAAAAAACACGCCACGATCCTCGCGTCTTTGTTCCTCAGAAAGCAAATCTGCTTCTCGATACAGGCTTTGGTTTTGCCGATGATTATAACCTGCCATCTGCTGGAGATAAGAAGCACTGATCATCTTCTGTTCCTAAAACTCATCTGGCATGAACGGCAAATCGGTTGCGTCGGGGTTAGTACCTGCTGCTGTCAGCATGGCATGGACCTGCCCACGGTGGTGAGTTTGGTGATTGAACAACTGCACCACCAACAGATCAAAAGGATGGGTCAAATCCGTTTTTTCGAAGCTCGTTTGCCAGGTGAAATCACGCCCCAGCTCATCATCCGTGATCCGCCCGGCCCAGTCTGCAATTTTCGCGTCTGCGTCAATGCGCATCACCTTCAAATCATCCCAAGCAACCGTGAACCGGCCTTTTTCGCTAATCCGCGTATCCGGTGGCGGCGCGCCATCAAGCCGTGACATCCACATGGTGTCGCCCCACAGGATATGGCTTAGGGTGTTCTGGATTGACCCGAAAAACGCCCCGCGATCCAGTTGCCTTTCGGCGTCACTTAGCCCGTCGGCCTCTCGGTACAAACTAGCGTTCTGCCAACGATTATAGCGTGCCATGGTCTGAAAATACTCAGCCGTGATCATTTTGTTTTGCCACCCCAGTCAATCGCGCAAATCTCGGCCGATTTTCCGCCAAAGTCCCAGTTCCGGCCGTAGTCACGTACCCGGCTTTTCACACCACGCGCGGCAATCACATTCGCCCCCATCCAGTATTGGGTGTTGGTCATCACCACCGGTTCGTCAGGTTTGGCACCGGTGATCATTTCAATTTCACCCTGAATCTTACGCCCGACTTTGACGCGCCGTTTGGTGCCTTCACGTTCAATTTCCACGCGCTCGCGTTCCGCGCCGATGATGTCTCCCACCAACATGGTGAACAGCCCCGTGGTGCCCCCGGCGGCCCCTGACATGATCTTTAGAATGCCGTCATAGGCCGCGTCACTGGCGCTGTCGTCCACATAGACCGCCACCTGCCAGTTGCCTTCGCTCATCTTGCCGGGGATATCCACCAGCAGCGCGACATTGATACCGGCCAAATCCTCGCCCTCGAAATCACCCTCATCAATGGCGATAGCCATCCAGGTCTGGCAATATCCTTCGGTCGGCGGATGCTGGCCCAGTGAAACAACGCAGGGGCAAAACACGGTGCAGTTACAATTCAGGAACAACTCGCCCTTAATGGCCCAGTTGGTCGGCACCGATATCACCGGCATTGGTCGTGTTGCAGCTTTGGTCATTACATTCTCCTATAAAATTCCAAGGGCGCGCGCTGCCATAAAAAGACTGGCGGCGATCAGTAGGGTTCCGGCAGGTTTGCGCAAATGCTGGCCTATTTCCGGTAGTTTTTCTGCCACCATAAAAAGCGTCGCCAACCCCATCCACAACAGGCTCATCACCCCGCCAACAAAAGCCAGCCCCATGATTGCCCAGCAACAACCGACACAGGTAATGCCGATCTCTGCCCCCATATGGACGCCGCCGGAAAAACCGGGTTTCCAGCGGGAAACGAAAAATTGCATGGGCGTCAGACAGGCATCTTGGCAGGTCTCTTTTACCCGCGTAAACTGCCAGAAACCGGCCAATGCAAACAGCGCCGCCGCCAACCATGGCGACGTCACAACACCGGTCAAATCAATGAGGAACGTGTTCAAGGCAAAAACTTGCACCGCCGCAAATCCCGCAGACACGGCCAGCCAAACGATTCCGTATCCTAAGACGATTCCAACCCAGCCGCGGATACCAGTATCAGCGGCCACTGACAGCGTATCGTACGTACGCAACGTTGGTATGATTGTCGGCAGCATCATCGCAGCCATCATCACTGCCCACATGGGAAACAAAGCCGCAAAACCACCCATTGGCAACAGGCGAACGGTATCGGGGCTGCAAATCAAATCGCCGCCTCGTGCCATATCGTAAATGGCGACCCAAGCCACCAACACCAAACCATAAAACCCAAGCCAGGCAACGGCTCGCATCGGAATTTTTTGAGCGCTTATTTCTGTCACGGCAAGGTACAAACTGACCAGTTGTTAAAATATGTTCACCAGTTATGGATTAGACCGCAACTATGTCAATCACATTGCGACCGGAAACCGTCCAGCAGATATGGGGAAGCTCAATGCCCAAACTCAAACTGAAATTCTACTTGTGAAAACGAGAATCTTCCGGTTGGTATTAATCACCTAGCTTCACTGACTATAATATCCAGGAGGCACGAGATGCGAACAATCAAAGCTTTGGTTATTGCGGCCATCACAGTCACCATCCTGATCTTCGTTGCCCGGTTCGTCTATCCGCTGCCGTCATTTGAAGGTCGTAAACCATCACAGGCCCTGCCGATTTCCATCAACACCACCATGGGCAACGCTATTTTGAATGAAATGGCGGACCATGTTGGTAAATCCGGCATGATTCCACTGCTAAGCGGAGAAGACGCATTTGCTGCCCGCATTCTTCTGGCCGAGGCGGCGGTCGAGTCCCTGGATGTCCAATATTACATCTGGCAAAATGATCTGACCGGTTTCCTTTTACTAGACGCCTTGCGCAAAGCCGCTGAACGCGGTGTTCGGGTCCGGCTTTTGCTGGATGACAACGGCACGCCTTTTTTGGATCAGGAATTATTGGCCCTGAACGAAAGCCCGAATTTTGAGGTCCGGTACTTTAACCCATTTGTTCTGCGCAAGCCGCGCACCCTGTCGCTGCTGTTTGATTTTCCGCGCCTGAACCGACGCATGCACAACAAATCGTTTACGGTGGATGGTGCAGTGACAATCGTCGGTGGCCGAAATATTGGCGACATCTATTTCAACAGCAATGAAGACGTGAATTACTTTGATTTTGACGTGCTTGCCGCAGGTCTGGCCGCCACGGACGTTGCTAACGATTTTGACGGTTACTGGGCCAGCGGCTCGGCCTATCCGGCAGATAGCCTTATCACAAAGGAAGCCGACGGGTTGGCATTGTTGGCTGCCAATGTGGAAAAATTCCGGGCATTGCCGCGCGCCGCCGAATACCGCACGGCACTTGGCAAAACCAGCTTTCTTGCCGATGTTATGGGAACCAGTGGCCGGGCCGAATGGGTGACGATGACTCTGGTCAGTGATGACCCGCTAAAAGGTCTGGGGCCGGTTGCATCGGATCAGTTGATGATTGTCCGTTTGGCCCAGATTATCGGCGAGGTAAAGTCATCCTTTGATCTGGTATCGGCATATTTTGTTCCCGGCGACCAGTTCACAAAAATCCTGACCGGATATGCCAGAAATGGCGTCAATGTCCGCACTGTTACCAATTCGCAGGAATCCACGGACGTGGTAACCGTGCATTCCGGTTACGTGAAATACCGCGACGAATTACTGGCCGCCGGCATTGAAGTCTTTGAAATGGCTGCAAACCCTGCGGACATTGGCCCAAAGGATCGTTTGGGCATACTGGGGTCATCTTCATCAAGCCTGCACGCCAAAACTTTTGCAATTGACCGCGACAGGATTTTTGTCGGCTCGTTTAATTTTGATCCACGTTCGGCAAACCTAAACAGTGAAATGGGGTTTCTTGTGGAAAGCCCGCGAATGGCCGCCGCCATGTCCGATGCTATTGGTCAAATTGGACAAAACGGCAGCTATCAGGCGGTCCTGACGCCGAGCGGCGCGATTGAGTGGATCGAACAGCAACCCGATGGCTCAACCCGGCGCCATCCAAAAGAACCCAACACCACAGTCCTTTCGCGCTTGTATGTCCGGATGCTGGGATGGTTGCCCATAATGTGGATGCTTTAGCCACTGATTTGTTCGATTTTCCCTGTCTTTGACTTGAAAACAACCGCTGGAACCGATACATACCGTATGTCCTTCGGGACTATGAACATAAACGCGCTCGTAATACGCGGATCGGACCCGGGGGCGGTACCCGGCGACTCCACCAAACATCCTTCATTTGGGGACCATGGGGTCGAAATAGGATCGACGAACGTCTAAAGGTGTTAGCTTTGTTTCGGTGAGTTACCACCGTTATCGGTACAAAACGTACAGTTGCAAATGACAACCGTGCTCCAGCTATGGCTCTTGCTGCGTAAGCAGTGCGAGTTTGCTGAAACTTAAGTCCTTGCGCTTTGCAGCCTAAGGCGGGGTTCGCAGGCACCTGGCAACAGAAGCCTGCACCTAATTCTATCCCTTGGCCGCGCCAATCAATAATTCCAGCAAGTCAAATTCAACATCCTGACATAAGGGCCCCGCCGCCCGCCAGGAAATCGACAGCGCACATTTCACTGCCGCCCATTTCAGCAGACGCCCCCGGTCAACGCCAAGCCGTTCAGATACGATGTCAGCATGACCATTTATTCGGGCAGGATCGCGGACCAACGCATCTGCGCCAACCGGGTTGCGAAACGAATTGGCCAGTTCATAGCACTTTTCGCCAATCACACCCTTTGCATCAAAGGCACAGTATCCGCGCGCGCCAAGTCGCACATTATCATGGTGCAGATCGCCGTGCAGCGGGGTCAGTTCATTCTGGTTTGCCAGCAGTTCTTTGGCCCAGACCTGCGCGATCCCGAAGTTCTGGCGCACGCCTTGGGGACAGGTCGGATCAAATTGCAGTGCGAAAAGGCTGTTCAGCCAATCGGCCACCGACGGCCAGCTTGTCCCCGACACCACGCCAATGCCATAAATTTGATGGGCCACATCGGCCAGTATCACCGACGCATTACGATCATCCCCGCCACGCACCATGTCCCCCAGCGACGGCCCGTCAAGCCATTCAACCAAGGCGGCATTGCCCTGTTTTTCAATCACGTATGCCGCCGCGACACAATTACAGGCCGTCAGAAAATCAAAGCCGCGGGCCTCGTTGCCCATGCCTTTGCCGTGGTAGATTTTCAGGGCAGCCGGTTTACCGCTTTGCTGTTTCACTTTCCAGATAACGGCCCGGTCAGTTTCAGCAACAAACGCACCTCCACTACATTTGAAAGCTGTCAGCACTTGCGCAGGAAGTTGTTTAAGCACCGTCACGTTGTCACCGACGTTACAGGAAACATGCCGCCAAACGCCGCCTGCCCAGCCGCGCTGAACCGCACGATCCGGGTTCCGTCCACCCGTTTGGCCCAGCCCTGTGCATAGATATGGCCCAGCAACGCCCGCCCAAGTGATCCCGCCAGATGTGAGCGACGCGCGCTCCAGTCCAGACACTCGCGGCACATGGGGCCGCGTTGCTTGGCCAGCGACGTGATATCAATGTTGCCACCTGCCAGAAAATCCTGCCCCGCCCCGGAAAGGACAAGCCCGTTTGCGCCAATTTCCAAAAAATCACGCGCTAGTAGACTGTCATACATCTGCACACCCATTTCACCGGCCAGATGGTGGTAACACACCCGCGCGCGGCGCAGTTCTGGATCCTTAGGTCCGGTTCGCGTGCGCAAATGGCCGCGTTTTGCCGCCAACCCCATCAGTGCCTCAAGCACCTGTGCCACGTCTTCATCCAACAGCCGAAAATACCGGTGTCGCCCCTGCTTTTTCCGCGCAATCAAACCACCCTGTTCCAGCTTGGCCAAATGGGCGCTGGCGGTCTGGGCGGTGATCCCGGCTTCAAATGCCAGTTCTGTGGCGGTCAATGCCTTACCGCTCATCAAAGCGCTTAACATGTTGGCGCGCCCCGGATCGCCGATCAAGGCGGCAATGGCGGCGATGTCTGGTCCGTCTTTCATAGTTCGGTGTTAAGCGAAGCATTAGCGCGGATCAACCGGTATACCGAGCAAAACGAAAGGACATCCCATGCTCACCTGCATCATCCGCTATCAGATCGACCCCACCAAGACAGAACAATTCCGCCAATATGCCCGCAACTGGGGTCAGGCCATTCCGCGCTGTGGTGCTGACCTGATCGGCTATTACGCCCCCCACGAAGGGTCATCCACGCTGGCCTATGGCATCTACAATATCGCCAGTCTGGCCGAATACGAAACCTACCGCGCCCGCCTGGCCGCCGACCCAGTAGGCCGCGAAAACTACGCCTTCGCTCAGGGCGAAAAATTCATCTTGCGCGAGGACCGCACATTCCTGAAACTGGCGTCATTGCCACATGGGGTACAAAAATGATCGCTGTGATTTTCGAAGTTGAAATAGCCACCGGACAAAAGGACACTTACCTGTCCATCGCCGGTGACCTACGCCCGCTGCTGGAAACCATCGACGGTTTCATTTCGGTGGAACGCTTTCAAAGCCTGACCGACCCCGACAAAATCCTGTCTCTGTCATTTTTCCGCGATGAAGATGCTGTGCAGCAATGGCGCACCCTGTCTGAACACCGCGCCGGTCAAACCGCGGGGCGCAGTGGTGTGTTTCAAAATTACCGCCTGCGCGTCACCCAGGTGATCCGTGATTACGGCATGGATGACCGCGATCAGGCCCCGCCCGACAGCCTTGAGCAACACCCAACCCGCTAACTGTCCATCACCATAAAAGTCCCCAGACTGGTGGCGCACAGTTTTTCCACCCCGTCCAGCACCGAAAACACGTCAGAGCGACACACAGTTACATTGCGCCCGGGCCGCAAAACCTGTCCGCGCACGATCAGCATCTCGCCCGTCGCCGGGGCCATGATGTTCAGCTTGTATTCCACCGTCAAAACCGTCTGATCCGCAGACATCAGCGTCAGCGCCGCAAATCCCCCCGCAATATCGGCCAGCGTGCCAATGGCCCCGCCATGGAAATACCCGTGTTGCTGGGTCAGTTCCGCCTTATGGGGTAAATGAATTTCAACACCTCCGGCAGCCACATCATGCAGTTTGGCCCCCAGCAGCCCCAAAAATTCCTGTTGGGCAAACCCGGCATGGGCACGGGCGATGAAATCCGTGTCTCTTACTTTGAAATTGTCCATCGCATCGCCCCGCTGGTTATTTGTCAAACGACACCGCAGATCAAACCACCTTTCAACGCCAACGCCAAGTCGCAGCCATCCATTGACATTTCACGCCCGACTTGGCATTCCACCCCCCATGGGGCCGCCGCGAACGCCCCGTGAGGCGCAAGCCCAAGTTTCGCATCCCTGAAATATTACCCGGAGGATGTGCATGTCTGCGCCCAATGAAATAACCGTATCCCAACTGTCCCGCCTGATCGGAACCCCGGATTGTCCCGTGATTGTCGATATCTCAATCGATCCTGATTTCACCGACGATCCCCACCTGATCCCCGGTGCGTTCCGACACCCCCACACCGATATCCCGGGCCTGATCAAACGGCTGAACGGCCGCGCCTGCGTTGTCACCTGCCAGCGCGGGATCAAGCTCAGTCAGGGCTTGGTCGCCCGGTTGCGCAGCGATGGCATAAAAGCTGAATACCTTGCAGGCGGCAATTATGGCTGGCGCGATGCCAAAGACACTTTGCGGATACCATTCAAAGCCCTGCCCGAACCCGTGGACGGCGCTACCCTGTGGGTCACCCGGCACCGACCAAAAATCGACCGCATCGCCTGCCCGTGGCTGATCCGCCGGTTCGTTGATGCCGACGCCCGGTTCCTGTTTGTATCCCCATCCGAAGTGCAGGGCGTGGCCGAAAGATATGATGCAACACCCTTTGACGTTGAAGGCGCGTTCTGGAGCCACCGGGGCGACAAATGCACGTTTGACACCATGCTGGCTGAATTTTCGTTGCAATCAGAACCGCTGATGCGATTGGCAAATGTGGTGCGGGGCGCGGATACTGATCATCACGATATCGCCCCAGAGGCCGCCGGATTACTGGCTATATCTGTAGGGTTGTCGCGCCAATACCGCGATGACACGGCACAATTGAACGCTGGCATCGCGATATATGACGCCCTTTATCGCTGGTCTCGCGATGGCCAAAATGAAAGCCATGAGTGGCCGGGAAATCAGGGCCCAGCAACATGAACGGTCCAACGCAGGCCGAGGCCACCCGGGTATTCGCGCGTATCGGGCTGCTGTCCTTTGGCGGCCCTGCGGCGCAAATCGCCCTTATGCACCGCGAGCTGGTGGAACAACGCCCCTGGCTGACCGAGGCGCAATTCCTGAACGCATTGTCATTTTGTATGCTGCTGCCCGGCCCCGAGGCCATGCAACTGGCCACCTATACCGGCTGGCGCCTGCACGGCGTGCGCGGCGGGTTGATTGCCGGGTTGCTGTTCGTGGTCCCCGGCGCACTTGTGGTGATGGCTCTGTCTGCCAGCTATGCACTATTTGGCCAGGTCCCACTGATTGAGGCCATGTTCCTCGGGGTTAAGGCGGCCATTGTAATCATCGTTATTGAAGCCTTGCTAAGGGTCGCAAAAAAGGCACTGAATGGCCCTGCTCACTGGCTTATTGCCGCGCTATCCTTTGTGGGGATTTTCTTTCTGGATTTGCCATTTCCGCTGATTATTGCCCTGGCCGGGTTCTATGGGTTCGTATCCAGCCGTGGAACAACCGATACAGCCCCACATCCAACTGTTGCCACACCAATACGCACAATTACCATATGGTTGGCCCTTTGGTGGGCACCGGTGCTGGTTCTTTGGGCAACGGGTGCAACTTTTTTAACCCAGATCGCCCTGTTTTTTTCAAAACTCGCTATCGTAACATTCGGCGGCGCTTACGCCGTTCTGGCCTATATGGCGCAGGCAGCCGTCAGCGATAAGGGCTGGCTGTCCACGCCGCAAATGATGGACGGGCTGGGCCTGGCCGAAACAACGCCGGGGCCGCTGATACTGGTGACAGAATTTGTTGGCTTCATGGCGGGATACAGCACCCATGGCATATGGCTGGGCTTTGCGGCGGCATTGGTTGCCATTTGGGTGACGTTTGCGCCCTGCTTTTTGTGGATATTCACAGGTGCACCGTATATCGACTGGGTCGCCAGCAAGCCACGCCTGAAGGGCGCACTGTCAGCAATCACGGCCGCTGTGGTTGGCGTTATTCTGAACCTGTCGCTTTGGTTCGCTATGCATGTGTTTTTCTCAAATGTCGGCCAGACCAAAGTCGGGCCGATTACACTGCTAACACCAGAAATATCCAGTCTGGATTGGCATGTCATTGTCTTGACGCTTTGCGCAGGCTTCATGATTTTCCGTCTGCATTGGGACCTTTTCAAAGTTCTTTTGGCGATGGCCTGCGGCGGTGTGGCACTGTCGTTACTCTGATTGTTCGGTTCCTTCTCCAGCACCTTTTACTTCGCACTGAAATAGACTATGCTGGCGCCACACTCTGCCAACGGGCCTGCCCCTATGACAACATCCATCGATTACGGAAACCTGATGCATGACGCCATGCGTGGCCTCATCCAGAATGTGCTGGAAGATGTCGCTGTGAATGGCCTGCCCGGGGACCACCACTTTTTTATCACGTTTGATACCCTTCATGAAAAGGTTGATATCGCCAGTTGGCTAACAGACCGATACCCGGAAGAAATGACGATCGTTGTTCAAAACTGGTTTGAAAACCTTAACGTCACCGATGAAGGGTTCACGATCACTCTGAATTTTGGCGACAACCCAGAACCGCTTTACGTACCCTTTGACGCCCTTAAAACCTTTGTTGACCCTTCGGTTGAATTTGGCTTGCGCTTTGATTCTCAGGGCGATGGGTCTGATGAAACAGACGCACCCCATGTGGTAAAAGAAGTCCAGCCGCTCCAGAAAACCAAGCCAGAGGCTGAAAATTCTGACATTCTGAAAAAATCAGAAAAAGTTGACGAAAAACAAGCCGCTGATATCGTCAGTCTCGACAGTTTTCGAAAATAAATTTATCGAATATTCCACCTAAACAATTTAGATAACACTCTGCAGCACTTACGGAGTCTGGACCATGACCAATACCCGCACCGAAACTGACAGCTTTGGCCCGTTAGAGGTTCCCACCGATAAATACTGGGGGGCACAAACTCAGCGCTCGCTGATGAACTTTCCAATTGGCTGGGAAAAGCAGCCGGTTGCAATAGTACGAGCACTGGGGGTCATCAAACAGGCCTGTGCGCTAGCCAACAAAGACGCTGGCGCACTTGACGCAAAACCAGCCGACGCCATCATAACCGCCGCTTCAGAAGTCGTAGCTGGCAAACTGGATGCGCATTTCCCGCTTGTGGTCTGGCAAACCGGGTCCGGCACCCAGTCAAATATGAACGCCAACGAAGTTATTGCCAACCGGGCCATAGAAATTCTGGGCGGGGTCATTGGCAGCAAAGACCCCGTTCACCCGAACGACCATTGCAACATGGGTCAGTCGTCAAATGACACGTTCCCAACAGCCATGCATATCGCCACCGCCATGACAGCCCATGACGTGCTGTTGCCGGGGCTGGCGAAATTGCATGCCGCCCTGGAAACAAAGATCCAGGAATTTGACGGTATTATCAAAATTGGTCGCACCCATACAATGGACGCAACGCCGCTTACGCTGGCCCAGGAATTTTCCGGCTACGCCCATCAGGTCGCCATGGGCATCAGCCGCGTCAAAACCTCACTTGCAGGTATTTACGAACTTGCCCAGGGCGGTACCGCTGTCGGCACGGGCCTGAACTCGCGCGTTGGCTGGGGCGAAATCGTCGCCGCAAATATGGCGGAAATAACCGGCCTGCCCTTTGTCACCGCCCCCAACAAATTTGAAGCGCTTGCCGCCCATGATGCCATGGTTGAAATGTCAGGTTCGTTGAAAACCGTCGCCGCTTCGCTGTTTAAGATCGCCAATGACATCCGCCTGCTGGGCTCTGGTCCCCGCTGTGGGTTGGGTGAACTGATGCTGCCGGAAAACGAACCCGGCAGTTCAATCATGCCCGGCAAAGTAAACCCCACCCAGGTCGAAGCACTCACCCAGGTTTGTGCCCACGTATTTGGCAATGACGCCGCCGTGGGCTTTGCCGGATCGCAAGGGCATTTTGAATTGAATGTCTATAAACCGATGATGGCCTATAACGTGCTGCAATCCATGCAATTGCTGGGGGATGCGGCCGCAACTTTTACCGACAACTGCGTGGTTGGCATTTCCGCTGATCGGGACCGGATTGACAAACTGATGCGCGAAAGTCTGATGTTGGTAACGGCTCTGGCCCCAACAATCGGCTATGACAACGCCACCAAAGTTGCCAAAACCGCCCACAAAAACGGTACCACGTTGAAAGAAGAGGCCATTGCACTTGGATTTGTCGATGAGGCAACGTTTGATAAGGTGGTGCGCCCGGAAAAAATGATCGGCCCCAAAGATTGAGCATGCGCCCCGCCAAGCGGTCCCTGACCCTGCGCGGACATCGCACCAGTGTTTCGCTAGAAGACGAATTTTGGCGGGCGTTTCGTGATATTGCCACTGAAAAAAAGCTTCCTATCAATGAATTAGCGGCCGTTATTGATGCAGAACGCGGCAATGACATTGGACTGGCCTCAGCCATTCGCTTATATGTGCTGAAATACTATCAAAACGGTGACAGACCTTAGCGCGGTGAAAGCTGTAGCCAAATTCCATTTTCAGAGCGAACCGTTAAGTGCGCCACTGGGACCGGAACACGGTCCGGTACAGTTTGAAGTCGGAAATGTCGCACCAACAGCGCCAGAAACAACACACCTTCCACCATGGCGAACCCGGCGCCCGGACAAACCCGCGCCCCGGCGGAAAATGGTATATACCCGTCGCGTTTGCATTTTGCTGCTGTTTCACGTGTCCATCGGTGCGGATCAAATACATCCGGGTTATCCCAGATCAAGGGGTTGCGCTGCAAATGCCATGGGCTGATTACAATTTGTGCGCCCTTGGCAATATTGCGTTCGCGAAACTGTTCGGACTGGGAGGTTTGGCGTACCATCATCGGAACAGGCGGATACAGGCGCAATGTCTCGCGAAACACATCTTTGGTGAAACTTAGCCCGGTTATATCGGCCAGTGTCGGATTTTGCGGCAGTTGCGCACATTCGGCAGCAACCTGTTGCTGAATGTCTGGATGAGAGGCCAACAGATATAGTGCCCAGCCAAGCGCGGCCGCGCTGGTTTCGTGTCCCGCCAGAAAAAATATCGCCACCTGATCAGCCATTTCCACAGGGGAAAAGATGCGCCCGGTTTCGGGGTCAGCCTGGGTAATAATCTTGGTGGCCAAGTCATCCGGGGCGCTGACATCGGCAATTTCACGCAGGCGGTTTTCGGTAAGACGGGTGATGAGGGTGCGAATTTTGCGAGCGCTGTTATTGGCAACGCGGTTTCTAATTTGCGGAAACCACCTGGGCAGCGGGAAAAATGCTGCCAGATTTAGGATCGGCTGACTACGTTGAAAATTTCGAAACTCTTGGTAAACCTCAGCCGCTAACTGATCGTCAATCGGAATTGAAAATAGGGTGCGAAAAATAACGTCCGCCGCCCCGAAACTTGCCTGCTCCTCAATTTCAATTGTGCCTTGGCGTTCTAACAACCGCGCCACCATGGCCTGCGCCGCATCGCGCATCGGGTTGAAAGTGTCGCGTAACCTGCCCCCTTCAAAAGCCGGGTTAATGATCCGTCGCTGGCGTTGCCAATCTTCGCCATTGCTTAGAAAAACCGAACTTCCCAATAGTGGGCGCAACCCTGCCCCCACCCGGTCAGATTTAGGGAAATCCAAAGGTCGTTCATTCAGCACGGATCTGATCAGTTCTGGCTGGTTGATGAAGTAAGAGCGAAAAAACGGCGTGCGAAACTCAGCCATCTTGGCGCTGTACAGTTTTTGTGGCTGGGCCGACAGAATATCGCGACGAAACAGGCGCAGATATTTCCACAGCGAAACCTTATCCGCTCGGGCAATGGGCTTGGGCGGGATCATTTAGTCATGGATGTGTACGGGGATGCAGGTACATCTATTCGGTTTTTGGACGCCGGGCGGTCGCGGTAACGGTCTGCCAGCGTGAGCGGCCCGGCGGTAATCTGAAAATAGTCATAGTCCTGCGGTTGGTCAAAGGCACAAAGATACTGAAAATGCAGCCGGAAATATTTGCGTTTCAGAGTTTGCCAAAGCTCAGGGCTAAGGGATTTGGTAAAGGCCGCGGAAAACACCAACGGCCATCGTTTGTCATCGGTCGCAACGCCGGACACCGCCACAGGGTCACAAATGGCGAAAGAACAGCCATCTCCGGGGGCGCTGACATCAACCCAAGTTGGAAACTTTGCTATAGAAAGGGCGCATAAATCAGTGCGCAACTGTGTGGCGTCCGGCAGAAACGATATCATTGGCACCACCTGCCCCAAAGAAAGAAACGCCAGTTTGGCAAGAGGTTTCCCCGCTGGGGTTCGAACAATATTGGCAATTATATTGACGGCCAGATGCACACCTGAAGAATGGCCAACCACCAAAACTTCGTCCACATCTGACGCCAGCGCCCGTTCGATCTGGACCTGAAAATCGACCAACCTGGTTTCAAGTTCCGGCGGGTTTTTACCGCGCAAGCGCGCATTAAAGGCATAATCATGCATCAGGTAATAGGCGTAAAAGCGGCTGTCATTTTTCTTGAACCACTGCAATACAACCACAAAGATCGGCACCCCAACAACCCAGCCGGCCCCGGCAATTGTTATCCAGGACACAAGCCCACCAATGATGCGGGCAAATAAAAAGGCGACCAAGGCTTGCAACAACAACATGCCAATGGGGTAGAATGCCGCAATAATCGGACCTTTACGCAGCCACATCAACCGGCGCATAGCCCCGGAGGAAATATATATCCACGCGGTTTTGAATAGCTGGAAATAGGTAGCCGCGATTGCGCCATTCATCGATTTTTGAACCAGATCGGACCAGAGCAGGACCGTAAAATCACTGGAAACCTGCACGCCCTCAATCTGTGCTTCTACCCGCCAGCCATAGCCGTCGCCTTCGGTCTTTTGGCTGGTTGATATCCGGTAATCTGAAATAGCCGCCTGTTTGGCGCTTTCGCTGCGATACAGTTCCCGGTAACGACGTGGCGGATTGGGGTCATAGCCGGGGATATAAAACACCCGGCGTGTGCGCACTGTATGTTGAAGCTCTGACTGCATTGACGCCCTGTCTACTGGGCAATGCTTAGCCGATACTTAGCGCAAGATTAAGGGGCAATGTGAATACGGGCCTAGCCCAGCACCGCCAGGGCGGGGAATGTTTCCAGCAACCACCAGGAAAATGCGGTGAATGCGCCGGTTAGCAGGGCCAGACCGACCAGGATCAGCAACACACCCATGGCCTTTTCGATCTTACCCATATGCGGTTTCAACCGGTTCATCAGCCCCATTGAGCGTTGGATAAACACCGCCGCCAACAGGAACGGAATGCCCAGCCCCGCCGCGTAGACCGCCAGCAAGACTGTGCCGCGCACAACCGATGCCTCGGACGCCGCCAGCGACAGTATAGCCCCCAACTGCGGACCAATGCAGGGCGTCCAGCCAAAGGCAAAGGCCAGGCCCAGAATATAGGCGCCAAAGGCTGATCCGCCCTTGTCACCCGCTTCCAAACGAACATCGCGATCCAGAAACTTGATGCGGAATATGCCTAGGAAATGCAGGCCAAAAATGATCACAACAACGCCCGAAGCTTTGGCAAGAATGTCCTGATATTGCAGGAAAAACACGCCAAAAACCGATGCGGTGAAGCCCAGAAAGATAAAGACTGTCGATAGACCCAGCACAAAAAACAACGCTGGCAATATAGTGCGCCGTCCCTGTTTGCCGTCCTCGGTCATTTCGCTCATGGTAATACCGCCCATATAGGCCAGATAGGGCGGCACGATCGGCAGTACACAGGGGCTGAGGAAGGAAAGCAATCCAGCCAACAGTGCCACAAACATTGCGGGCAGCAGGCTGGCGTCTATGATTTCAATACCGAACATAGGTTTTACATAGACCCGAATGATGTGGCCGTCACCCGCACGGGTTGTCACATCTTAGTGGACAAGTTGAAACATTCCGCGCTAATCCCCGGCCTATGGAATTTGATCACGATCTTGATGCACTGGGGCTGCTATGTCCGCTACCAGTATTAAAAGCACGAAAACGCCTGATGGGGTTGGATGTTGGCCAGATTCTTCGCCTGCAAACGGATGACCCGGCTGCCATTGTTGATGTGCCGCATTATTGCGCTGAATCTGGGCATGAATTATTGGCCACCCAGGAACATGGGTCGGGTCAGCATTTCTATATCATGAAAAAATAGCGCCGGATTTACCCGGCGCTATTTGCAATCTAACTATTTGGCCATTGGCTATTTGCCCAAAGACCACCAACCGCGTTTTTTGGGCTTGGCTGGTTCTGCGTCAGCCACTACAGGTTCCGGTACCACTGCTTCAGCCACAGAGGGCGCATCAGTTACCGTAGCCGCCACCTTAGGCTTGGCCCGGCTTTTGCGTGGTTTTTTGGCGGGTGCCGGTTTTTCTTCTGCCGGACTTACAGCTTCCACTTCCGGTTCAGCCGTCACTTTCTTTGCGCGACTACGTGGTTTCGGCTTGGGCTTTTCAGCCTTTTCCTCTGCCGGAGCAGTTTCAGCTTTTTCTTCAGAAACCACAGCTGGTTCAACTGTCTTAGCTTTACGGGTTCGGGTGCGGGTTACTTTTTTGGCAGGTTTCTCAACCGTTTCCGCCACCACAGGTTCCGCTGTCGCTTCGGCAGCAACCGTTTCGGCTGTTACGTCCCCATCCGGTGCCGCCGCGCCATTTACCGGGGCGTTTGACTGGCCGTTTTCAATTTGACCGTTTTCAATCTGGTTCTGGTTATCATCACCACCCCGACCCCGCCGACGCCGCCGACGCCGTCTGCGCTTTTTGGGTTGTTGGGTATCATCGTCTGTTTCAACAGCTGTCGCTTCAACTACATCCGCTTCAACAACGTCTTCGGCCTGGTCAATTTCAGCCATCAGCGAAGCATCAACCGACACAACAGGTGTAGAGACTTCCTTTATGATACGGGTGGCGGTTTTGAACTTCTCGATCGAAAAATCCGGTGAGATCAGAAACGGGTCGGCCTCTATACGAACCGACATACCGTAAACGGTCTCAATCCCGGCGATATGTTCGCGCTTATGGTTCATCAGGTAATTGGCAATCGCCACCGGTGCTTTTACCAGCACTTCGCGCGAACGCCGTCGCACACCTTCTTCTTCCAGCTGACGCAAAATTGACAGCGACAGATTATCATCCGAGCGGATCAAACCGGTGCCGTGACAATGGATACAAGGCTGGGTGGTGGCTTCAATCATGCCGGGGCGCAGTCGCTGGCGCGACATTTCCAGCAGTCCGAAACCTGATATCCGGCCCACCTGAATGCGCGCGCGATCCGATTTCAAACGATCCTTAAAGCGCTTTTCAACTGCTGTGTTGTTGCGCCGCTCATCCATGTCGATGTAGTCGATCACGATCAGACCGGCCAGATCACGCAGACGCAACTGGCGCGCCACTTCATCGGAAGCTTCCAGATTGGTCTTAAGCGCGGTATCCTCGATCGAATTTTCCTTGGTCGCCCGACCAGAGTTCACATCAATCGCCACCAGCGCTTCGGTCACACCGATCACGATGTAACCACCGGATTTCAGCTGTACCGTTGGATTGAACATCGAACCCAGATAGGCCTCTACCTGATAACGTGCGAATAGCGGCAGCGGTTCATGGTACAGTTTCACATTCTTGGCGTGGGACGGCATGATCATTTTCATGAAGTCCTTGGCAACGGCATATCCAGCCTCACCCTCAACAAAAACCTCATCGATCTCTTTGTTATACAGATCACGGATCGAGCGCTTGATCAGGTTGCCTTCTTCATAAATCTTGGCTGGTGCCGTTGATTTCAACGTCAGCTCTCGGATCTGTTCCCACATCCGTTGCAAATATTCATAATCGCGATTGATCTCGGTCTTAGTGCGTTGCGAACCTGCGGTACGAATGATCAGGCCGGCACCTTCCGGCACCTCTATCTGGTTGGCAATTTCTTTCAGCTTCTTGCGGTCAGGCGCATTGGTAATTTTGCGTGAAATACCTCCACCACGGGCGGTGTTTGGCATCAGCACACAATAGCGTCCGGCCAGTGACAGGTATGTCGTCAGAGCAGCACCTTTGTTGCCTCGCTCTTCTTTTACCACCTGCACCAGAAGGATCTGGCGAACTTTGATCACTTCCTGAATTTTGTATTTCTTGGGGCGTTGCTTGCGTGGCTGGCGAATTTCTTCGGTTACGTCTTCGTCAGCAACACTTTCGATGTTGTCGTCTTTTTCTGTGGCATCCGCAGCTTCAGGTGTTTCTGCATCCGGGGTGTTGTTGTCGTCGGTATTGGCAGCAGGCGTCTCTACCGGGGTATCAGCAACAGTAAATGCCGGTGATGTACCTTCTGCGGTCTCAACGTTATTTTCCGGATCTTCACTATCCAGTTCAACAACATCCATACCGGATATTTCGCTGTCTTTGGTAACAACCGCGTCGTCGGAAACCGTGTTTTCCGCTTTGGGTTTCCCACGCCCACGTCGACGACCCCGGGTTTTGGCGGCCTTATTGCGTTTTTCTTCGTCTTCCTCGGCTTGCTGTTTGGCATAGGCACGTTCTTCGGCCAGTAGGGCCTCGCGATCCGCAACCGGGATTTGGTAGTAATCCGGGTGAATTTCGGAAAAAGCCAGAAAACCATGGCGATTTCCACCATAGTCGATGAACGCCGCCTGCAGCGACGGTTCAACCCGTGTAACTTTTGCTAAGTAAATATTGCCAGCTAGCTGGCGTTTGTTTTCCGATTCAAAGTCGAATTCTTCAACCTTGTTTCCGTCAACCACCACAACACGAGTTTCCTCGGCGTGGGTGGCGTCGATAAGCATTTTCTTTGCCATTTTATCTCTTGATGCACCATGTCCAATGGGGCCGCCCTTGCGGACCGCGACCGTTGCAGATGGTGTCTTGTTAAAGCGATTGGTGGCGTGCGGACAGGCATCGGATTGGCCAAACTGGCCCCGTGCTGATCTGTCAATAATACTGCGCGCCTCATCGCGTTTTCTTTCCAGGGCGGTTATCCGCCCCAATTATAGGCCCTGCATTCCGATAGAACGTGGGCAAACTGTTGGCCTTGCGGCCTTCTCTAACTGAAATCCGGTAAAACGCGGCCCTATGCCTGCGGGTGACTGAAATCAGCGAAACTCTTGCGGGTCGTTCAAATACTGTCACGCGACCCTTGTGGCTAACATAAGGGTGAACCCGCAACCATTACAATGATTAAAATATACGGGGCGCCTTTTACAGATAATCAGAACGGCTCAGCCCGTACTTCGCCATCTTTTCGTTCAAAGTACGGCGCGGCAATGACAATTCTTCCATCACTGCAACAATGCTGCCTTTGTGGCGGCGCATTGTGTTGTCTATCAACATCCGCTCAAAGGCATCAACGTACTCTTTCAGTGGTTTACCATCGGTGGTGACTGACACCTCAGAGACTTCATCATCCGACATCAAAAGGGACGCGATTGATCCCGAACCCCGGCGAGCCTGCAACACGGCACGCTCTGAAATATTGGAAAGCTGGCGAATGTTGCCAGGCCAGGGTGCTTGCAGAAGCTGAGCTGCCTCTTGTGCCGAAACCTCTGGTGCGTCGCAGCCGTATTCATCGGCGAATTGCTCTGTAAATCGGGTAAAAAGTGTCAAAATATCTTCGCCCCGGTTGCGCAACGGTGGCAAGGTGATTTTCATGGCTGCAAGTCGGTAAAACAGGTCTGGGCGCAGCATATCTTCGCAGGTTTTACCCTGTTCCTGAAGATTGGAAATGGCGACCAAACGGGTTTCCGCCGGGCTGCCCTGATCATTGATCCATGTTAAAAGTCGAGCCTGTAAATGTTGGGACAGGGCTTCAATATCTTCCAAAACCAGCGTACCGCCTCGCGCTTCTTCTATCAACGGTAACCCTCCGCCTTCTTCAACAGGTCCAAAAATCTTTTTGCCAAGCGTTTCTTCGTCATAGGCCGCGCAAGATACCAGAACGAATTTTTTGCCTGCCTTGGCACCAACCGCGTGCAACGCATGGGCCACCAGGGTTTTACCTGTCCCGGTTTCGCCGTCGATCAGCACATGTCCGTCGGCCTGACCCAGATCAAGAATATCTTCGCGCAGGCGATCCATAACCGGTGAAGTTCCAACCAGTTTTTTCATTATGGTGGTGCCGTCCGCCAATTCTTTGCGCAAAGCCCGGCTGTCCAATGTCAGGCGGCGGGCATGGGTGGCTTTTTTGGCCAGCTCCGTCATTTTGTCCGGGTTAAAAGGCTTTTCAAGAAAATCGAACGCCCCAAGACGCATGGCTTCTACGGCCATGGGAACGTCCCCATGCCCGGTGATCATAATTACTGGCAGGGCGCTGTCGATCCCCATCAATTTTTGCAAAAACTGCATACCGTCCATGCCGGGCATTTTAATGTCAGAGACCACCACACCAGCAAAATCAGCGCCAATAGACTTAAGAGCATCCTCTGCCCCGTCGTAGGTTTCTGTTTCAAATCCCGAAAGCGCCAGCCATTGGCTGATGGATTGGCGCATGTCTTTTTCGTCGTCAACGATTGCGATTTTCATAGCTCGTTTCCGGTCCTATTCTGCTGCTTCAGCCTGATCGTTCAATATGGGAAGTTTCATTTCAAAAACCGCACCGCCATCTGTGGCATGGCGCGCCGTTAGCCGCCCGCCAAAATCGTTGACAATTCCGCTGGAAATGGCAAGCCCCAATCCGGTGCCATCACCTGGCGCTTTAGTTGTGTAGAACGGCTCAAACAGGCTTTCAAGATCTTCAATGCCGCTGCCATTATCGCGCACGGTTAGGGTAGCGGTTTCACCGGCTGAGACAATGATTTCGATGCTCGGATCCACCGCGGTTTTTGTGGCATCCAATGCGTTGCGAAGCAGGTTTATAATCACCTGTTCCAACCGCACCCGATCTGCCTGAACCATTACCGGAAATCGCGGAAGGGAATGGGATATTTTCACCTCCTGGCCTTTAAGATGTGGTTCCATCAGTGTTAGCGCAGATGAAAAGGCATCCCTTATGTCTATGGGCTCAAACGCGTCGCCGCCCTTACGGGCATAGCTTTTCAGCTGTTTGGTAATAGACCCCATCCGTTCAATCAGGTCATCCACGCGCTGGAACGATGACAAAGCTTCATCCGGGCGCTTTCGTTGCAATAAAAGACGCGCCCCGGCCAGGTATGTTTTCATCGCGGCCAGGGGTTGATTTAGCTCATGGCTGACGGCGGCCGACATTTCGCCCAAAGCCGCCAATTTTGACGACTGCGTAAGGGTCTGTTCAGCCATGTTAAGGTTGAATTCCGCCTTTTCACGTTCAGCAATTTCCCGCTGCAGCGAGTCATTTAAACGGCGAAGTTCCGCTGATTCCTCTTGGTATTCTACTGTTCGGGCCCTTGCCCGCAGGCTGGCAAAATAAAATGATACTGCAAGAAGAATCGCAAAGCCCATGATTTCTAATGCTAAAACACCATTCACCCTTTCGCGTACAGACGCATATGGCGTAAATGTTGTCATGCTCCAGCCTTGAAATGGAATGCGGTTTTCCATGCGCATCACCGCTTCGCCCAGCACGTAGGCATCCACGGGCAATGCAGCCCAACCTGCCGTGACACGTACAGCCCGGCTGATGGCAGAGGGGGCAGAGGCGGCCGACAATGCTTCGGACTCTTTTAGTCCGCGCCAAAGGTTTTCGGTGGAAAGAATGATTGTTCCTTCGCTGTCAGAGACAAAAACTGCATCTGAAATACCCGCCCAGGAACTTTCAAATTTTCGCAAATCAGCCTCTACGACGATCACGCCAAGAGTTTTACCCCTTAGTCGGATTTTACGACTGTAATTAAACACATAGGCGCCCGTGTCGTTTTTAAAGGTTGTAAAAACTGTGTCGTTTGAACGTAATGCACTAATGAAATAAGGGTCCGAATGGTGATTTGCGCCAATAGTATTTCGATCAGTAGCAGCAACCACACGCCCGCCTTCATCCAGCAACATCAGCGCCGCTGCGCCAATTTCTTCGACATAAAATATTAGCTTTTGTGACGATTGCGAAAAATCTAAGTCCTCTAACGCGCGGATCAGGCTGGGTTCACGACTAAGCAATAGCGGTACAACCGAATTACGTTGCAGCTCAGAAATTACGTTCCCGGCGTAAAGTGTTTGTCGAACCGCAACCCTATTTCGTGTGGTTTCTGTAAATCGCTCTGTAAGCCATTGGTTTGTAAACAAAACCACAAGAACACCAACCACAGTGACGGCAAGTACGCCAAGGCGCCCACGCCATGTCATTGCCGGGCGGGTATTTTCATTTGACGTTTTGAAAAACAATGCCATGGACGCAGGATACGCGGCTAAAACGGCAGGCTCAAGGCAAGGTTCGTATCGCTAAATAGATAGCCTGCCATTCGTTCAATTTTCCAACATGTGATTAGCCAATTCAGGCATGTTCCAGAACTGAACAAAGTGCTGTAAACATTGCGTGACCATCGGTTTCACCAAGTGTTTCATCTGCCGCCCGTTCAGGATGCGGCATCAGCCCTAATACCCGCCGGTTTTCACTTAGTACACCTGCAATATCATCCGCCGAACCGTTGGGATTATCGCAATACCGAAATGCCACCCGGTCATCGTCATTCAACCGGGCAACAAGATCGGCGTCAGCGACATAGTTGCCATCATGGTGTGCCACGGGAAAACTGATGATTTGGTCAGCGCTGTATTTAGCCGTAAAAGCGCTATTGTCAGTTTCTACCTTTAGACGCACATCGCGACAGACAAATTTCAACCCGGCATTGCGCATCAGTACGCCGGGCAGTAATCCTGTCTCACATAAAACTTGAAAACCGTTACATATCCCAATGACATAGCCGCCGTTCTTCGCGTGGTTAACAACCGCCTGACAGATCGGTGAGCGGGCAGCTATAGCACCGCATCGCAAATAATCGCCAAATGAAAATCCGCCGGGAATACCTATGATATCAAGACCTTCTGGAAGGTCGGTTTCTTTATGCCAGATCATTGAAACCCTGGCCCCGGCGCGTTTGAAAGCGACGGCTAAATCCCGATCACAATTGGAGCCGGGGAAAACAATAACACCAGCGTGCATCAGTTAATTTCCACCGAGTAACTTTCGATCACCGTATTGGCCAACAGCTTTTCACACATTTTGGTAACGCTGGCCTTGGCTTTTTTAGTATCGGTTTCAGTCAATTCCAGTTCGATTATCTTGCCCTGGCGAACACTATTCACACCGTCAAACCCCAAACTGCCAAGTGCATGGCGCACGGCTGCCCCCTGGGGATCAAGGACACCATTTTTCAGCATGATTTGAACTTTAGCCTTCATTCTTATTCCCCGCAGGTGCTAATTTATCAACGTTGGCTTGCTGACTTGGGTGGCGTTCTTAGGCATAACCCCCAGGCGTCGCGCCACTTCTGTATAGGCGGCCGTCAAATCACCCAGATCTCGGCGAAACACGTCTTTATCCAGTTTTTCACCGGTCTTTTTGTCCCACAACCGGCAACTGTCAGGGCTGATTTCATCTGCCACAATCAGACGCATAAAATCGCCTTCCCAAACCCGGCCAATTTCGATTTTGAAGTCCACCAACTGGATTCCAGCGCTGTAAAACACCCCTGACAGGAAATCATTAACCCGCAAGGCCAGGGCGACGATATCGTCCAGATCCTGTTGGCTGGCCCAACCAAAAGCAATGATGTATTCCTCTGGCACAAGCGGGTCGCCCAACTTGTCGTCCTTATAGGAAAATTCAATGATAGGTCGGGGGAGCTGCGTGCCTTCTTCCATGCCAAGGCGCTTGGACATTGAGCCGGCAGCAAAGTTTCGTACAATCACTTCTAATGGAATGATTTCGACCGACCGGATCAATTGCTCGCGCATGTTCAACCGCTTGATGAAATGAGTCGGCACACCAATTCCGGCCAGTCCGGTCATGAAATATTCACTTAGCCGGTTGTTTAGCACGCCTTTGCCATCGATCACCGCTTTTTTCTCGGCATTGAAAGCTGTGGCATCGTCCTTAAAATATTGAACAAAAGTCCCCGGCTCGGGGCCTTCATACAGAATTTTGGCTTTACCTTCGTAGATTTTTTTGCGCCGTGCCATTTGGCCTCCGCTATCCCCAAGGGGCGTTAGCCTGCCCCGTTGGCGCCCGTATAGGCGATGAAAAGATCAGCCGCAAGAACACCCCTGCCCCTTGCAGCCAACAGCCACACAGGCCATATCTAGGCTAACAGTTGAGCAGCCAAAAGGAACCGGTATGAATAGCTTTAAAGATCGCGAAAATGCGTTTGAAAACAAATTTGCCCATGACGCAGAAATGCAATTCAAGGCGGATGCGCGGCGTAACAAACTATTGGGTCTTTGGGCCGCAGGTTTAATGGATCTGGCGGGTGAAGCCGCGGATAAGTACGCCCTTAGCGTTATCAAATCTGATTTCGAAGAGCCCGGCGATGAAGACGTTTATCGTAAGGTGTCAGGAGACCTTGGCGAGCGGGCTGATGAAGCCACGATTCGGGGCCAAATGACGGCTTTGATGGCCGAAGCCAAATCGCAGTTGATGGACGAAGTATAATTCAATTCTAGATCCCGACGAATAGGCGTGCCCGAAACGGCGCGCCTTTTTTTAGTTCTATTTTTATTCGTTAAGTGGCTGGAAGTCTCTGCCTGTTATCCCAAGACCGGGGAATTCAGGAGGGTGGCATGTCCAACAAAACTTTGCACAGCGCGGTGCGTACCGCTGACGTCAGTATCGGGCCGCTTCTGGGTCGCCAGCTTGTACCTTTGGTCGCTGTTGCGTTGTTGTTTTGGGTCCTATGGGACAGGCTTCCTGCGTTGGATATAAGCCTAGTCTGGCAAAGCACACAACAAGTCACCGTAATCCAATGGGCAATGGCGGCTCTGGCTACGATAATAAGTTTTTGGGCCGTCGGGCAATATGATCAGGTTATTCACGGCATAGCCAATACCAGTTTTAGCCCCCAACAGGCACGGGTTAGTGGAACCGCTGCCATGGCGGTTGCGCAACTGGCAGGTTTTGGGGTGTTAAGTTCTGCTCTGGCCCGTTGGCGATTGTTGCCAAATATCACGCTGACCCGCGCCTTGCGTATTTCTTTGGCGGTTTCTATTTCATTTCTGGCGGGCTGGGCCGTGGTGACAGCGATCATCGTTCTGGTGTCCGGATTTCAACCTGAAAACCTTGCGGCAATGGCAACTATTACAATTGCAGTAGCTGTATTTTTTCTGGCGATTATCGCCTGGCAACCGGGATTTATCCGTCGACTGCCAACTCTGCACACTGTCGGCGCTTTATTGGGTTTAACTTTTGTAGATACAGTATTTGCCGGAATTGCGTTGTATATTCTTTTGCCCGGCGAAATTGGCATTCCACCCACAACACTGATCCCGGCATTTTTGCTAGCACTGGGTTGTGGGCTGGTTGGTGGAACCCCGGGGGGGGTCGGACCCTTTGAATTTGCATTGCTTGCGCTACTACCCAATTTTCCAGCGGAACAATTACTGGCCTCTGTTCTAGCCTTTCGCATTATTTACCATGTTATTCCGGCAGGTCTTGCCTGTATCTTGCTGGCCCTTGGCCCAATTTCCAACAACAAACCAAATACCGGTCAGTATGTTCCTCCTCAACCCGGCCCCTACTTGGCGGCTGATATGGAACGGCGGCTGTGGAGGGCTGAGCGAGCCGAAGTCAATTTGATTCGACAGGGTGAATTTGGCCTGCTGACAGAGCGCGAAACGACCCACGCGTTGGTGGCACCACTGGCCCATAGTCTGGTGATGCTGGCCGATCCGGTGGTGCCGGTAAATGCCCGCAAACTTTCCCTGATCAGGTTTAAAGATCGCGCTAAGCGGATGATGCGCAGCCCAATAGTTTATAAATGTTCGGCCAGAACGGCGCTAGTGGCCCGTTCCATGGGCTGGGCATTGTTGCCGGTTTCCCAAGAAGCATGGCTAAGGCCCAGCAAGTTTTCGACTGAAGGCGCCTGCTATCGTCAGTTGCGACGTAACATACGCAAAGCCCAAAAGGCCGACATCAAAATAATTGAAGGTGGAGGAAAGCTGCCTTTGCCGGAAATGCAGGAAATCTCGGACAATTGGGCCGATGCTCACGGCGGCGAACGTGGGTTTACCATGGGTAGATTTGACCGCGACTATGTGTGTTGCCAAAGGGTTTTTCTGGCCTTTCAGGGCGATCAGTTACTGGCGTTCATCACCTTACACGAAGTACAACGCGAATGGACCTTAGACCTGATGCGTCACGCACCCGACACTCCGGATGGTACAATGCATTTGCTGATCCGCCACGCCATTGAAAGCGCTGCCGCCGCTAGATGCCCCAGATTATCGCTGGCGTCAGTTCCCTGCGGTCAGGCGAAGGACAACAAACTAGTGGCATTGTTTCGCGCCCGCCTGATGCGCGATGCTGACACCGGCGGATTGCGGCGTTTTAAAACCAGTTTTGTTCCAAACTGGGAAACACTTTATGCTGCCTCTCCAAGCCAGACAGGGTTGGTCATGGGGTTATGGGCAATATTCAAACGTGTGCACAAATCCGGCTAGTCATCTGCTGACGAAAAAAGAATAATCATTATGACGATTATGAAATTGCTGTGTTGAGCATTTCATGGCATTGGCAAAGCCAATTGATACGTTAAAACCTAACCAAACAGCCGTTTAGAAAGAAGCTTATGAAAGACGCCCTATCCCGTATGCTGGACAGCCATGATTGGCTGTTGGCAGATGGTGCCACTGGCACAACCCTGTTCAATATGGGGCTACAATCAGGGGATTCACCTGAGCTATGGAATGACCAGCACCCGGATCGAATTGCCAACCTTTACCAGGGGGCGGTGGATGCTGGCAGCGACATTTTCCTTACCAACAGTTTTGGCGGCACCGCCGCGCGGCTAAAACTGCATGATGCACAAAGCCGGGTGGGAGAACTTAACCGGATCGCTGCCGAGATTGGCCGTAATGTGGCTGATAAGCTGGAACGCGACATCATTGTTGCCGGTTCAATGGGGCCAACGGGTGAAATAATGGAACCCATGGGCCCACTAACCTATAGCAACGCTGTGGAAATGTTCCATGAACAGGCCGAGGGCCTGAAAGAAGGTGGTGTAGACGTCTTGTGGGTTGAAACCATTTCCGACCGCGACGAATACCGCGCGGCCGGTGAGGCTGCGATGTTGGCAGGCATGCCCTGGTGCGGCACTATGAGCTTTGACACTTCCGGGCGCAGCATGATGGGTGTCACGTCAACAGATTTTACCAAACTGGTCGAAAAATTACCCCATAAACCCATTGGTTTTGGGGCCAATTGTGGGGTTGGGGCCTCTGATCTTTTGCGCACGGTGTTGGGCTTTGCCGCCCAGGGCAACGATCGCCCGATCATTGCCAAGGGAAATGCCGGCATTCCGAAATTTGTAGATGGGCACATTCACTATGATGGCACCCCTGACCTGATGGCCGACTATGCTGTGCTGGCCCGCGACAGTGGCGCTAAAATAATCGGTGGATGTTGCGGTACCACCCCAGAGCATTTGTCAAAAATGCGCGAAGCCCTGGAAACGCATCCCAAAGGTGAGCGCCCGACACTGGAGCAGATTACCAAAAAACTTGGCGGATTTTCATCGGATTCCGACGGTACGGACGGCAAGGGTCCAAAAAAACGCGAACCCTCTGGCCGGCGTCGCCGTCGTAGTTAACAGCTATAGCTGTGACAGTTGCAGGGCCCGGTCCAGTGTTGCAAGGGCTAGGCGATTTTGTCGGTTCTGATTTTTACTTGCCTTTGGTTGGAACATAACTGGAACAAAAACCCTGGCACTGTTGCACAAAGGTCGGAAGCAGGCCCACCTGTGTCGCAATCCGCCAAGTTACATTGGCACTAAAGCCCCATTTGTAAGACAATAAATCAGTTTTTGTGCGCGGAGATACGCCATGGCCGACGACGAAGAAATCATCCTGAGCGAACTTGATGACGAAGAGCTCGTGCTGCAAATGCACGATGATCTGTACGATGGCCTGAAGGAAGAGGTCGAAGAAGGCGTCAACATTTTGCTGGAACGCAAGTGGACGCCTTATGATGTCCTAACTAAAGCATTGGTTGCGGGCATGACTGTTGTGGGCATCGATTTTCGTGACGGAATCCTGTTTGTACCCGAAGTATTACTGGCCGCCGGTGCCATGAAGGGTGGTATGTTCATCCTGAAACCACTGCTGGCCGAAACCGGGGCTCCACCCGTTGGCAAAATGGTAGTGGGTACGGTTAAAGGTGACATCCATGATATTGGCAAAAACCTGGTTTCCATGATGATGGAAGGTGCAGGTTTTGAAGTGATTGATCTTGGCATTAACAATGCCGTCGAAAAATATTTGGATGCCCTGGAAACCGAAAAACCTGATATTCTGGGCATGTCCGCGCTTTTGACCACAACTATGCCGTATATGAAGGTGGTTATTGATACCATGATCGAACAGGGCATTCGCGAAGACTACATTGTCTTGGTGGGCGGTGCACCGTTAAACGAAGAATTTAGCAAGGCCATTGGTGCCGATGCCTATTGCCGGGATGCGGCTGTCGCCGTGGAAACAGCCAAAGAATTTGTGGCACGCAAGCACAATCAGATGGCCGCGGGCTAAAACGGGCTTACATTCAGGCACATCTGCCCCCACATTAACCGGGACAGGAGAAGCACATGCCTTTGGATAAATTCGTACCCATACTGATTGGTGTCATCGTCGCCGCGGGCTTTACTGTCTGGCTTGGCGCGAATGTCGCTAACCGGTTTTCAGGTGCCGGCATCTGGGGGTTTGTTCCGGTGATACTGATTGGTTTTGTAGTTTTGCGTGTCCTTATATTTCGGCTGAAATGACCCAAATTAGTGACACAGAATTAACCGAAAACGGGCTGGCACCAACGGGGGAAAAGGGCCGAGTTTTGGTCATTGCCTGTGGCGCCCTGGCGCGGGAAATTCTGGCTGTAACCAAACACAATAACTGGGTCCATATGGATCTGACCTGCCTGCCCGCAATTTTACACAATCACCCGGAAAAAATATGTGACGCCGTGGCGCAAGCCGTAGCCAAACACAGGGAAAATTATCAAGAAATTTACGTCGCCTATGCTGATTGTGGCACTGGCGGTCAATTGTTCGATTTGTGCAAGAAACTGGGGGTTAACATGGTTCAGGGTCCCCACTGTTATTCGTTTTTTGAAGGAAACGAAGCCTTTGCAATCCGCACCGAGGACGAGTTTGACGCTTTTTTCCTGACCGATTTTCTAGTGCGCCAGTTTGATGCATTCGTATGGAAACCTTTGGGATTGGACCGTCATCCAGAACTGCGCGACATGTATTTTGGCAATTACAAAAAACTGATCTATCAGGCCCAAACAGATGCCCCTGAACTGGACGCTAAAGCCCAGGACTGTGCCAGACGGTTGGGTCTGGAATATGAACGAAAATTCACCGGTTACGGTGATCTGGAAACAACGCTGAAAAGCTGGGTGAAACCTTAGCCGTGGGCTTCGACCGCCAGTTTGCGCACCCGTTCCACCATGGCGCGCAATCCATTTGACCGTTGTGCCGACAGGTGATCATTTAGCCCAAGGCGTGTAAGCTCTGCGACCGCATCTACCTTCAATACATCGGCCACTGTTTGCCCGGAATAAAGCGCATGCAAAACGGCGATCAGCCCACGCACAATCATTGCGTCACTTTCACCACGAAATGAAAACACTGCCTCAGGTCCCTGCCCGTCAATTTCCGGCAATATCCAAACTTGGCTGGCACAACCATCCACCTTGGTTGCGGGCACCCGAAATACGTCTTCCAGCTCTGGCATGGCTTTGCCAAGCTCAATCACATGGCGATACCGGTCTTCCCAGTCGTCAAAAAACTCGAACGTTTCGGCAATGTCTTCAAAGGCTTCGCTGGCCATGGGATTCTCCGGAGTTTTCCTTCAGGTAAGGGGCGTGTTGGCAAAGGTCCAGTGTCGCTATGACTTTCCAAAGCCGGTTTCTTTCGCTAACCCTGTTGAAATTAGGGTAAGTGGGGGAAAACATGCGTATTTTTTTGGGCATTGGATTATGTATTACACTGGCCGCCTGTTCTGGCGGTGGTTCATCGGGCAGCGCTGGTTCTGTAAGCAGCTTAAATCCATTCAACTGGTTTCAAGGCACCCGTTCCACGCAAAGTAACGTAAAATCGCTGGCACCGCGGCGCGGCTACGGATTTGTAGTTGATACCCGCCCATTGGTCGACCAGATCACTGGGGTTTCGATTGATAAGACAGCAACCGGTGCTATTATCCGGGTCACGGCTTTGACACCCGCGCAGGGTTTTCATAGCGCCGGACTGATCATTGTGGGACCGCAACAAACAGGTCAGGTGACATTGCAGTTCAGGGCACGCCCACCAGTTAGCCCAACAGCTGTTGGACCGGTGCATTTACGTGAATTGGTCGTGGGGAAATCCTTAAGCCGCGCCCAACTGCGTGGGATCAGGCGTATTAACATCATAGCGCAACGTAACAGCCGCACAGTGCGGCCATAGCCCGTAGATTTAAATCAAAGTTCTACAACTTTTACAGCGCTGCCTTTGGCCATAAGCCCAATTTCGCCGTCGCATAGTCGAATAGCGTCGTTACCAAAAACTTCCGCGCGCCAGCCAGAAAGGGATTTAACGTCCCGCAATCCACTGGCTATCTGATCAAGTTCAGATGAGTTCGCGATAAGCTTTTGCGCCACTCCAATATTTTCACATTTGGCTTTTAACAAAACGCGCAGCAAATCTGCCAATGCCGGATTAACCTGTAAAAATTCTTTGCGCCCAGTGGGCTTTGGATAATCTTCAGGTTTGCAATCAAGCCCAGCAGAAATTGCCGCTAAGATACCATCAGAAATTTCGCCCTTACGCGCCTCGCGCTGCAAAAGGCGTGAGCGGCCCAAATCCCCCAGATTACGTGGCTTGGTAGACGCGAGTTCCAGCAGAGCTTCATCCTTGAAAATTCTGTTTCTGGGAATGTTTCTGGTTTGGGCCGAAATTTCCCTGTATTTTGCTAGTTCGCGCACTATGGCCAGAAATTTTCCCGAATTGGTCCGGGTTTTAATACGTTTCCAGGCCTCTGGTGGATCGGTAATATAGGTTTCCGGGGTTATCAGTACCTTTAATTCTTCCTTTACCCAAGGCGCACGTCCGGTTTCTTCCAGTTTCGCTGCCAAAAATTCGTAAATCACCCGCAAATGGGTGACATCCCCAAGCGCATAGGTTTTTTGCGCATCAGAAAGTGGACGCCGGGACCAATCAGTAAACCGGGACGATTTATCCAATGGCTGGCCAGCAATTTTACGTACCAAGGTTTCGTAGCCGACCTGTTCGCCAAATCCGCAGACCATCGCAGCAACTTGCGTGTCAAATAATGGGTCAGGAATGACGCCGCCTTCGATAAAGAAAATTTCCAAATCCTGACGGGCCGCGTGAAAAACTTTGACCACGCTGGTGTCACGAAAAAGTTCATACAATGGTTCCATCGACACATCTGCAACAAGCGGATCAAGCAACACAGCGTCGCGTTCATCTGTTCCCGGTACCGCTAGCTGGACAAGGCATAGCTTGGAATAATAGGTGCGTTCACGCAAAAATTCGGTGTCCACGGTCACATAGGGATGTGCACGGGCGCGTTCGCAGAATTCCGCGAGCGCTGCGGTGGTCGTGATTGTAATCATAGGTCCATTTCTTAGACGCATTAGTGGCCAGAACCTAGTAAAGACACCGGCAGGCAATGAAAAGCGCTACAATCAGCTAAATGTGCCGCGATCATGCAGAAATTGGCGCAAAACCCGGGGATAAAGCACATGTTCTTGCTGCAATACCCTGGCTGCCAGGTCCTCGGGGCTGTCACCGGGTTTAATAGGAACTCTGATTTGGCCCAATACCGGCCCGCCATCTAGTTCTGCTGTAGATTCATGCACAGAACACCCGGCCCAGCTGTCCCCGGCCTTTAAAGCACGGGCGTGGGTGTGCAAACCTTTGTATTTGGGCAATAGTGACGGATGAATATTCAACATTTTGCCTGCCCATTCTTCAACAAAGCCAGCAGTCAGAATACGCATAAATCCTGCCGTGCAGATCACATCGGTTTTGGCGTCAATCAGGTGTTTGTGCAGCTGGTTTTCAAACGCTGCGCGATCCTGTCCAAACGGGCGATGATCTACAACAGCCGTGGGCACACCCAGTTTGCTGGCCTTTTCCAGCCCCCCCGCCCCGGCAATATTTGACAGCACAAGCACCGGTTCGCCTGGGTGATCTGGCCCCATGCTGTTTAGCAGCGCCAACATGTTAGACCCGCCACCCGATATCAGGATCGACACCCGCTGTTTCAAAGAAGATTACCGTTGTAATCGACCCCGGTTCCAGCCGTTACGGAGCCAAGCATATGTACCTGTTCCCCTGCTTCTTGCAACAGGCTGGTAATATCGTCTGCCCGGCCCGGTTCCACAACCAAGACCATGCCGATGCCGGCATTGAAGGTTTTTAGCAGCTCTGCTTCGGTAATTCCCGCAGTTTGGCACAGCCAACGAAATACTGGGGGCAATTGCCACGCGCCAAGATCAACCTGACAGCCCAAACCTTCGGGTAAAACTCTGGGCAGGTTTTCAGTTAATCCCCCCCCGGTGATATGGGCTAGGCCATGCACACCGCCTGCCCGTATAGCCGCCAAAGCTTGGGTGACATATAGACGGGTTGGCGCCAGCATTGCCGCGCCAAGTGAACCTGATGAAAACGGGCTATCGCCATTCCAATCAAGCCCGGAATTTTCCACCGCTTTGCGGGCCAATGAAAACCCATTCGAGTGTAATCCGTCACTGGCCAGCCCCAGCAAGACGTCGCCATGTTGCACGTTGTTTGGCAAGGTGTTTCCACGCTCCAGTGCGCCCACAGCAAAGCCCGCGAGGTCAAAATCACCGGCACCGTACATGCCTGGCATTTCTGCGGTTTCGCCACCGACCAGGGCGCAACCTGATTGTTTACACCCCTGGGCGATCCCTTCGATAATGCGCGTCGCTATGTCGACGTCCAGTTTGCCGGTTGCAAAATAGTCTAGAAAAAACAAAGGCTCAGCGCCCTGACAGACAAGATCATTGACGCACATCGCAACCAGATCAATGCCAATGGAGTCCACCTGTCCAGTATCAATTGCTATGCGCAGCTTGGTGCCGACGCCGTCAGTGGCCGCCACCAGTATTGGGTCGTCATAGCCCGCAGCTTTCAGATCAAAAAGTGCTCCAAATCCCCCTAAACCGGCCATTACGCCGGGGCGATTGGTGCGCTTAGCAGCAGGTTTAATGCGCTCAACCAGGCTGTTGCCAGCATCGATATCGACACCGGCATCCGCATAGGTCAGCCCGTTCTTAGCGTTGGCCATTTGTGCCCCCTATTTCCTTGGCGCCGCGATAGACCACACAGCTGTCAGAGTCCACGCCCTTCGCCTTGACCGTGGCCTTGGGGCTGACTATGACGGCGTAAGGCGGGCCTGTAGCTCAGTTGGTTAGAGCAGAGCGCTCATAACGCTTTGGTCGCAGGTTCGAGTCCTGCCGGGCCTACCAAATCACTTCAGATCACTGCCAACCTGAAACAGGCAATCGCCCCGTTGTACTTTTCCAGGAACCCGCGAGCAAAGTACAACGCCATTGCTTTCAAATTTTGTCGGCTTTGGTTCCTGCAATGGTGTGTCTGGAAAATGGATAACACCGGCACTGTCACCGCTACGTACTTCGTCACCGATGTGATGGTAAGGTTCAAACAGCCCTTCATCATAGGCGTAGACTGAGCTGCTGATCGTTAGTTCCCGGGTCCCATTGGCCGCGTCCGGCTTATACCCTGGCAAAAGACCCACATTGTGTAGCAGCCTCTTAATACCCCGTTCAGTTAGCGCCAGGATTTCAGAAGAAACGGCCCCGCCCCCGCCAAGTTCAGCCATAATCGTTATGACGCCCTTTCGCCCTGCGGCCCCCATGGCGGTTCGGGCACTGCTGCCACGACCACCACCACTGGTAAAAACCCAAGCGTAGGGGGCATCGAATGCTTCTTGCAACTCTAATAGCTTTTTACTCTCGACCTGTGAGTGGCCTAGACCACGTAGCAAAGTCGCCGGGTACATCAGCGATGAGCCGCCGGAATGAAAATCGAAGAAGTAATCGCAAAGCGGCATCAATTCTTCTTCGACGTAATGTGCCATCATCTGGGTTGGTGTTCCCAACCTGTCGCCGGGAAAGCTTCTATTCAGATTGCCTTCATCAACCGGGGAAGTGCGTGTGCCAGCCTGTGCTGCCGGATAACTAGCCATCGTCAGGATAATTAGCCGCCCCTGAATGTCCTTGGCGGCCAATTCGCGGCAAAGTTTGGTCAACGCAATCTGGCCTTCATATTCGTCGCCATGGATCCCGGCTGTCAGCATTACAGTTGGACCTTTGCCATTTTGAATGAGCGTAATGGGAACAGGTATCCAGCCATAGGCACTGCGATGAACAGAATGGGGCAGCCGCAAATACCCGCATTGTTTGCCTTTTTTACTAAAATCAACCTCGGCGGTTATCAATGAATCTGACAAATGATCGGCCTTTTTCTTCTGCTGCGCTTTAAGGGAAGCTGTTTGGCAGTTTTCTAATTGCTATTGGTAAACTACAATTTGATTTTAACGCGGCAATACCAAATCCACCAGCAGCCCCCCCAATTCTTTGCTTTTTCCCAATCGCAGAGTTCCCCCGTGGCGGCGCGCGATATCATGGGCGATTGACAAGCCTAACCCTACGCCACTGCCCTGATCCTGATTGCGCGCAGTATCCAAACGTACAAAGGGTTTCAGCGCCTCATCACGCAATTTCTTGGCTATCCCGGGGCCATCGTCTTCGACCGTAAACTTTACTGATTTTTCTGTAATGGTAACGCTGGTCGAAACTTGATCACCATAGCGCAACCCATTGCCTATCAGGTTTTCCAAAGCCCGTTCAATGGCCATCGGTCGCAGCATCACACGCCCCTTGCCCGAGCATTCGCCAAGGTTTACCGCCCCCCCGACGCCGGAAAATTTACCCACAATCACTTGCAATATGGTTTCCGGGTCAATTTCTTGCGGGTCATCTAGGGCATCGTCTTTGGCAAAGGCCAAAAAGGCATCCAGCAATCGCTCCATATCTGCGATATCACGCTCCAGATCGGCTGTGTCAGCGCTGCTATCAAGCATGGAAACCCCAAGTTTAAACCGGGTCAAAGGCGTGCGCAGGTCATGACTAACGCCCGACAACATCATGGTGCGTTGTTCAATCTGGCGCTCAATTCGGGCCCGCATGTCTAAAAATGCATTGCCAGCTGAGCGAACTTCAAGCGCACCCGCCGGACGGTATTCCACACTACGACCGCGCCCAAATGCTTCGGCAGCACGGGCCAGCCGCTTAATGGGACGTAACTGATTGCGCAGGAATATGAACGCCACCAGCGTCATCAAGGCCCCAACAAAAATCATCAGCACCAAAAACTGGTGGGGGTTTGAGGCTGATACTTGATTTCGGTTCAACCAGATTTTCACGACACCGTGCCGGGTATTGAGCCAAAGGTTAACGAGATTGCGGTTTTCCAAAAGATCTACAGCGCGAACCGCATCTAACTGATTGTGCAAAGTGCTTACAACTATGCGCCCCGACAGATCAAAAAACCGCCTCGAATCTTCATCCGGAACGTGTTTTGCCGGCAGCAGGATGTTGAATTGCAAAACACCCGACATTTGCGCCAGCCTGGCATTCGCCGCTGATAGGCTTTCGGCCGCATCAATCTCTTGGCGAACCAACCTTAGATCAAACGCCAGGTTTCGTGTCATTTGCTGGGTTACATCTTCAAAATGGCGCTGGATAAACACCACAGAAACCACAACCTGGAGGGTGATAACCGGCAAAAGTAATATCAATGCAGCACGACCGTACAAGCCGCGTGGTACATAACGTTTGAGCCAACTGAAATTCATAGGCTATTGGTAGCGGTAGATTGTCTAAATGAAAAAGCAAATATGATCCCCACTGCCCCTAATACTGTAGAAACCTTGCAAGACGGCCTGCGTCGGATCATAGCATCCAACCCGTCGCCCATGACCTATTGGGGAACCAATACCTATATAGTAGGCCATAACAGCGTTGTGGTCATCGACCCCGGCCCCGCCGATCCCGCGCATATGAAAGCAATTTTAGGCGCGCTTAAACCGGGTGAAACCATCAGCCACATACTGGTAACCCATTCGCATCTGGATCATTCCCCGCTAGCCGCCCCTTTAGCAAATGCCACTGGCGCGCCAGTTTATGCCTTTGGCAATTCCAATGCTGGGCGCAGCGACATCATGACCAAGCTGGCAAAAACCGGGTTAATGGGCGGCGGCGAAGGTGTGGACCATGAATTCGCACCAGATGAATTACTTGCGGACGGCGACACAATAGTTGGAGACGGCTGGAAAATCACTGCATTGTGGACACCGGGGCATTTGGGCAACCACCTGTGTTTTGTCTGGGGGAATTCGATTTTTACCGGTGATCACATCATGGGGTGGGCATCTTCTTTGGTGTCGCCCCCGGATGGTGATCTGACAGATTTCATGGCCTCAACCCGTAAACTGGCCAAACTTTCACCAAAACTGTACTACCCCGCACACGGTGCGCCGGTTCTTGACCCTGCCGCCCGCATCAAGTGGCTTCTTGACCACCGTTTAAACAGGGAATCGGCAATAATATCCGCCCTATCCAGAGGGGAAGCGGATGTTATATCCTTAGCGAAACTGATTTATTCGGACACTGCAAAAACCCTGATAACGGCCAGCGGCCGAACGAAACGTGCTGGCCCATTTGGTCGACCTGGTTCAGAAAAATAAGGTAACGGCCCAGGGAACATTAAAGAAAGACGCCGTGTTTAAGCTTTTGTGATCGGTCTGCTTTCTGATTGGAACCTGTCAAAATCCACTGGACGTGCGCCAACACCCTTGCTATATCCGCCATCGGTATTCCGGCGTAGCTCAGCGGTAGAGCAGTTGACTGTTAATCAATTTGTCGTAGGTTCGATCCCTACCGCCGGAGCCATAAAAAACAAAGCCTTAGCAGTAATTCGCTAGGGCTTTTGTTTTGTGGGTCACTGTTTGGAAACCAGAAAAATTATGCAAGGTTTCTCTTTTTTACGCGAAAACAATTGATATCTTGGCGAAAAACCCGTCATTTGAGGAATTTCACTCATTTTCCGGCCGAAGCTGTAGAATTCCACGATTGCCACATCAGATTTCAATGGGAAGCCAGCGGCTAACAATTATACTTTAACTATAAAATATTTAAGGCTAAGGTATCGTTGTGAACCGGGGGAAACCGTATGAAAATCACTATCATTGGCGCAGGACCCGGGGGACTTTACACTGCACTGTTAACCAAGAAAGCCCGCCCCGATTG
The DNA here is from genome assembly GCA_965224795.1 of Paracoccaceae bacterium. Lineage (GTDB taxonomy): Bacteria > Pseudomonadota > Alphaproteobacteria > Rhodobacterales > Rhodobacteraceae > NVTR01. The sequence goes on from CBDDAE010000002.1 coordinate 86,768, forward strand.
GCATGTTGAGGTTTTTGAACAAAACCAGGCCGATGATACATTTGGATTTGGGGTGGTTTTTTCCGACGATACACTGGACGAATTTCTTAGCCGTGATGCCGAAACCTATGAATTGATCCGCGATAATATGGCCTATTGGCAGGATGTGGCGATCCATTTCAAAGGCCGCGAAATTCGCTGTGGCGGCAATGGTTTTTGTGGCACGTCGCGCCAAACCCTGCTGACGGTTCTGCAAAGACGGTGCCGTGACCTGGGAGTTGAAATGACCTTTGGCGTGACCATTCCGGCGAGAGAAATCGCCAGCCGTTTTACCGATTCTGATGTGATCGTGGCGTCTGACGGGATTGGTTCGCAAATACGCGACCACTACGGCGAACAGTTCCAGCCCAGCCTGACCATGCGTTCCAACCGTTTCTGCTGGATGGGCTCAGATCGTCCCATGGATGAATTCAATTATTTCTTTAAGGAAACCGAGCACGGGATCATGGTGGCTCATTGCTATCAATATGAGGCCGGGCGCTCAACCTGGGTGTTTGAAATGGATGACGCCTGCTGGCGGGGTCACGGGTTTGAAGAATTTGACGAAGAAGGTTCCCGCATCAAACTGGAAGCACTGTTTGCCGATGAATTACAGGGCTATCCGCTGCTGCTGAACCGGTCGAACTGGCGCCAGTTCCCACGGATATTCTGTGAAAACTGGTGGGCCGACAACATTGTCATATTGGGCGACGCAAAGGCTTCGGCGCATTTTTCCATTGGCTCTGGCACCAAGCTGGCGATGGAATGTGCCATCGGTCTGTCGGATGCGCTGTTGGAACACGGTGAAACTGATGTGACCCGGGCGTTTCAGGCATATGATGACGCGCGCCGCACGCCCTGCCAGATCATTCAGCATAACGCCGATGTTTCGCTGGCTTGGTTTGAGCATATGGACCGGTCCTGGGATATGGAGCCGATGCAATTTGCCATGGTGGTGATGTGTCGGGCCAAATCTGTCACCTATGAAAACCTGATGCTGCGCGACCCCGAATTTGTGCGTCACGCCGATGACGAATGGTACGAACGCCATTTTCGTGACACCGGTCAGGACCTGCGCAATACCCGTCCAACGCCGATGTTCAGCAAATTTAAGCTACGCGAAATGGAACTTGCGAACCGGGTGGTGATGTCACCCATGGCGCAATACAGCGCCGATACGAACGGAAACCCGACCGACTGGCATAAGGTACATTATGGCAGCCACGCCATGGGCGGGATGGGGCTGATATTTATGGAAATGACCTGCCCGTCGCCGGATGCGCGGATCACGACGGGTTGCCCCGGATTGTGGAGCGATGAACAGGAAACCCGCTGGCGTGACATAGTTGATTTTATCCATGGCAGTTCATCGGCCAAGGTCTGTATGCAACTGGGCCATGCCGGCCGAAAAGGGGCCACGCAGCTGGGCTGGGAAAAGATGGATTACCCACTGGAAAATCCTGATCAGGCATGGCCGCTTTACTCTGCCTCACCGCTGCCATGGATGGACGGCATCAGCGACACACCTTCAGAAATTGACCGTGCCATGATGGACCGCGTGCGCGATGATTTCGTCGCCGCCACCAAACGCGCCGCTCAGGCCGGGTTTGACATGCTGGAACTGCACTGCGCCCACGGGTATTTACTGGCCTCGTTCCTGTCACCCCTGACCAATCAACGTAGTGACGAATACGGTGGATCACCCGAAAACCGGCAGCGCTATCCGCTTGAGGTTTTCAAAGCCATGCGCGCCGTCTGGCCAGTTGAACGCCCAATGTCGGTACGTATTTCAGCATCTGACTGGAAAGACGGCGGCATATCCGAGGCCGATACCCTACATTTTTCCCAGGCGTTTGCCGATGCTGGCTGCGATCTGATTGACGTATCCGCCGGCCAAACCGTCCCCGACCAAGATCCGCGTTATGGCCGCATGTTTCAGGCACAATTCGCCGAAAGCATCCGCAACGTGCCAAAAATCGCCACCATGGCGGTTGGCGCGATCACCGAAGCATCGCAAGTCAACACAATCCTGCACACACGCCGCGCCGATCTGGTGGCACTTGGGCGCCCGCATATGTGGAACCCGTATTTCACCCATCAGGCGGCGGCCTGGTACGGGGTACGCAATGAAACGGATTGGGCGAAAGACAGTATATTTCAGGGGCACAACAGGCCGCCCGCGAACAGGAAAAAACCCGTGAAAAATTAGTTGAACTGCAACAGCGCGGGTCCCCAAGCCAGCATGGGAAGCCCGACGCATGAGCAGACCAAAGGGTTTCACAAAAACGCGCAAACTGCGCTTTGCCGATTGTGACCCGGCTGGGATCGGGTTTTATCCGCGACTGGTTGAGCAGGTGAACAACACTGTGGAAGACTGGTTTGAAGACGCCATCGGCCTTTCGTTCCATGAAATGCATATGAAGCGCGATATCGGCGTGCCGACCCGCTCACTTTCCGTGGATTTTTCGACCCCTGCGATGCTGGGCGAATTGATCGACTGGAACCTGAACGTTATTGAATTACGCCGGTCACTGATCGCGTTGCAGGTTCATGCGCATGGGCCGGGCGGCAATAGAATTCTCAGCGCCAAGGTCAATCTTGTCTGGTGCGAATTTTCCGGCAAGACCCCGAAATCACAACCTATTCCCGAAGAAATCCGCAACAAAATGTTGCCATTTATATCCCCAGTTGAAAAGGGAATTCATGCAAACTAACCCTGACCAGACTTTATACCAATGGCTTGAAGTACATGCGCAGTATCGCCCCGATGCCCCTGCCCTGATCTCTACGGAACATGTGATCACTTACGGTGAGCTGGATGCTAAAGTTCGCAAATTGGCCACCGGATTGGCCGATATTGGCATCGGGCGCGGAGATGTGGTGGCTGCCCAGTTGCCAAACTGCCCAGAATTCATCATTGCGTTTCTGGCGACAGCCGCGCGCGGGGCCATCTTTCAGACCCTGCATATGCCCTATCGCAGCCATGAATTATCGCATCTTTTAGGGCATGGAAACGCCAAAGTTGTGGTCGCCCTTAACACCTTCAAGGATATCAACCCGGTGCAGGAAATATTGGGGCTGCTCCCCGATCTTGCCACTTTGGAAACCGTTATTTCAGTTGGCCAATCAACAAAGGGCGCTTTGTCCTTTGCTGATCTCACTTCGGTAAAAGCAGACCCGGCCGCGATAAATGACACGCAACCGGACGACAATTATCTGCTGCTATACACATCCGGAACTACAGCCAGCCCGAAGGGCGTACCCCATTCCTATCGCGGTTTTCTGGGAAATTCCTGGGAAATTTCGCGCCAATTGCAGTTTGGCGGGGATGATCGCATCCTCTCACTGGCCCCTTTCAGCCACCTTTATGGATTGATGATCGTGCATATGGCTTTGGCAACCGGATCAGCCAACGTCCTGATCCCAGCGTTCAATCCGCCAACCCTAGTAGCAGACTTGAAGACCCATAAACCAACCGCAATTTTCGCCGCCCCGGCACATTTCGCGCCGTTCATCGCCAAGGGCGGCATGGCCCCGGAAATGTTTGAGCAAACCCGGCTGGTTTGTTTGTCCGGCTCAACCGTGGCGCCAAAACTGGCGCGCAACGTTGATGAACTGCTGCCCCGGGGCAAAGTGATCCAACTGTGGGGGATGAGCGAATTACAAGCCGGGGCTTACGGTCGGCCTAAGGATACATTGGCATCGCGGACTGAAACAACCGGAAAAGCGTCGCCCGGTGCTAAGCTGCGGGTTGTTGATGGCGGCGGCGTTCAACAGGGCCCCGAGACCGAAGGCGCGTTGGAAATTCGCGGCCCGTCTGTTTTCGCTGGCTACCTGAATAATCCACAGGAAACCGACAATTCGTTTACCAACGATGGCTGGTTCAAAACCGGTGATCTGGCGATTATTGCAGCCGACGGTGATCTGCGCTTGACCGGGCGGACCAAAGAAATCATCAATCGTGGCGGGGTGAAATATAACCCTGTAGACGTAGAATTGCTTTTGGCTGAGATGCCGCAAATTCAGGCCTGCACGATCGTTCCGCTACCCGACAAAACCCTTGGCGAAAAGGCATGCCTTTGCGTCGAATTACAGGCCGATCAAACGCTGGAACTGGCGGATGTGGTGGCATTTCTGAATGACCGAAAAATTGCCAAATACAAGCTACCGGAACGCCTGGAAATATTTACGACACTGCCCCTGACTCCAACCCGCAAGGTCATGCGGGGACAACTGATTAGCAGCCTGACACAGAACAAAGGATAAAACAGATGGATTTCGAACTATTTGAAGCAGATAATGCCCCCGGTGATGCTGGTGACAGGCTGGCGGGTATTCAGGAAAAAATGGGCGGACTGCTACCCAATTTGTATCGTCAACTGGCCGGATCACCGGTGGCGCTTGAGGCCTATCTGACACTGTCTGATATGCTGGTGAAAACCAATTTCACCCCGGCCGAACAACAGTTCATCCTGCTGACCACAAGTGCCCATAACGGCTGTCGCTACTGTGTGGCCGCGCATTCTTCGGGCGGGCGCATGGCCAAGCTGGATAAAGACGCCATCAACGCTGTGCGCGATGGCGCCAAGGTTGATGACCAAAAACTGGAAGCGTTGCGGAAGTTTACTGAAACCGTAGTAGAGACTCGCGGCAAGGTCAGTGACGCCGACATTCAGGCGTTTACCAGCGCCGGGTACACGCAAAAACAGATACCGGAATTATTGGTCTGTCTGGCAATGAAAACCCTGTCGAACTACTTTTCCCGCATGGCTGAAACACCGCTGGATGATTTTCTGGGGCGCATGGAATGGGACGGAAATGATCGGGTCTGAGGCGATCACAGGATGCATCCAAATTTGCTTTAGGTGTATATATTTTAACTATTAAATTTTGTTGAAATTGATCCGGGCATGTGCCAGCCTGAATTCGGGGAGAAGTGCGAACAAGAATCTTCAGCCAAAAACACAATCGGGCAACGATAATGCCTGTAAAATAAATCAACATGGGAGAATAATAATGAAAAAGGTTGTAACTGCTTTAAGCGCGTTGCTGTTTTCGACAGCAGCCTATGCGCAAGAAATAAAAGTTGGCCTGATGGTTACCCTGTCCGGCCCTCCGGCTGTTTTGGGACGTCAGGTCGAAGATGGTTTCAAGCTGGGGTTGGAAACCCTTGGCGGCAAACTGGGCGGCGTTGATGCCACCCTGATCGTCGCTGACACCGAACTTAAACCGGATGTGGCGCTGACCCGGGTCAAGGGCCTGCTGGAACGCGACAAGGTTGATTTTGTTGTTGGCACGGTGTTTTCCAACGTGCTGGCCGCGATATTCAAACCGGTGGTTCAGTCGGAAACCTTCCTGATCAGCCCCAATGCCGGACCTTCAACGATCGCCGGGGAAAATTGCAATCCGTTCTTCTTTTCCACGTCCTATCAGAACAACCAGAATTTTGAGGTTTTGGGCCACTATGCACAGGAACAGGGGTTTGAGAACGTCTTTATGATGGTGCCTAACTATCAAGCGGGTCGCGATGCGGCTGCTGGGTTCAAGTCAAACTATACCGGCAATGTTGTGGAAGAACTCTACACACCACTTGGTCACAAGGACTTTTCTGCCGAGATCGCACAGATGGCAACATCGGGTGCGGATGCACTGTTTACCTTCATGCCAGGCGGCATGGGTGTGAATTTTGTTAAGCAATACCATGCTGCCGGGTTGGCCGACAAAATGACCTTCCTGTCGGCATTCACTGTGGATGAAGCCACATTGCCTGCGCAAAAAGAGGCCGCCCTTGGGTTCTTTGGCGCAACCACCTGGGCCCCTAATCTGGACCTGCCACAAAGCAAGGCATTCGTGGCGGCGTTTGAAGCCAAATATGGCTATATCCCCGGTGGATTTGCGATGCAGGCCTATGATGCGGTGCTGCTGATCGACAGTGCAGTACGCGCTGTGGGTGGGGATATGTCCGACAAGGCGGCCGTTCAGGCAGCGCTGGAAGCGGCTGATTTTGAATCGCTGCGTGGCAAGTTCAGCTATAATAACAATCACTTCCCAATTCAGGATTTCTATTTGCTGAAAGTGGCACAGCGTGAAGACGGTAAATTCCAGACCGAAATCGCTGAAAAAGTGTTTGAAGATTACTCAGACAGTTTTGCCGCTGAGTGTAAAATGTAAGGGAATTGCGGGTGCCTTAGGGCGCCCGCATCCGGCAAGGGATACCCCCAAATGTCCATGACGCTTTTGCTGATTCAGATCCTGAACGGGCTGCAATACGGGATACTTTTATTTCTGATCGCCGCTGGCCTGACGCTGATTTTCGGGGTTATGGGCTTTATCAATCTGGCCCACGGCGTGCAGTACATGATCGGGGCCTACCTGATTTTCATGTACCACCAGTTGACCGGTAGTTTCTTTATCTCCCTTGCCTTGGCGGCAGCCACTGCAATGGTGCTAGGGCTGATACTGGAATACCTGATTTTTCGACATTTATACGACAGGGACCATCTGGATCAGGTGCTGGCGACGTTCGGTGTGATCCTGTTCATGAACGAAGCGGTCAAGGTAATCTGGGGGCCGGCAACCCTGATCGTGCCGCCCCCGGATATTTTGGCCGGGTCTTTTCAACTGACCGAAGGTTTGCTGTATCCCACCTATCGCATCGCCCTGATCGGCGTCGGGATTGCTGTGGCGATCGGACTGTATTTGCTGGTGACAAAAACCCGCATTGGTATGCTGGTGCGCGCCGGGGCCACGCACCCGGAAATAGTCAGTGCCCTGGGTATCAATATTCGCGGGTTGTTCACCATCGTATTTGGTTTTGGTGCCATGTTGGCTGGCTTTTCCGGGGCAATGGCCGCGCCGATTTTTTCGGTGGAACCGGGCATGGGCGACAATCTGTTGATCGTTACTTTCGTGGTGATCATCATCGGCGGTGTCGGGTCCATTCGCGGGGCATTTGTGGCGGCGATCATGGTCGGGTTGATCGACACGCTGGGGCGGTCCTTTGCCACCAACCTGCTAAAGCTGGTGGTGGACCCGTCGGCGGCCAATCAGATTGGTCCGGCGCTGGCCTCAATGTTGATCTATGTCCTGATGGCGGCGATCCTGTTTTTCCGCCCAGAGGGTCTGTTTCCAGCAACGAAATCCGCATGACCGGAGTTGTACAAATTCGCCCGGTATCTGAACGCGGCATCAGCAATGGCATCTGGTTTGGAATATTGTTGTTTGCCCTACTGGCGCTGTCACCAACACTGGCACAATGGACTGGCGAAACCTACCTGCTGACACTGATCATGAAGGCGATGATCCTGGCCACCGCGGCGCTGTCGCTGGACCTTTTGATCGGGCGCGGCGGCATGGTCAGCTTTGGACACGCTGCATTTTTAGGGCTTGGGGCCTATGTCACCGGTATCGCCCTGACCGAAGGTATCAGTGATGTCATCACAATCCTTGCCATGGTTATTGCCACCAGCGGTTTGTTCGCGCTGATCACCGGAGCAATATCAATCCGCACATCTGGCGTGCATTTCATCATGATCACGCTGGCATTCGGGCAGATGTTATTTTTCACCTTCTCGTCGCTGTCCAAATACGGCGGCGATGACGGGATATCCCTGTGGGACTTGCCAGAACTGTTTGGCACACGAGTATTTCAAAGCGGACACGGGCTATATTATTCAATCCTGATCATTCTGATCCTGACCTGGGTGTTTTTGGGGCGGCTGGCAGATTCGCGTTTTGGCCGGGTGCTGCGGGCGGCTAAGGAAAACGAATTGCGGGTCGCTACCATGGGCTACCGCGTATATCATTATCGCCTAATTGCCTATGTGATCGCAGGTATGATCGCCGGTGTGGCCGGGTTTTTGTTTGCTTGCCAGGCCGAATTTGTCAGCCCCGCCACCGCCACATGGCCCCGGTCCGGTGACCTTATCATCATGGTTGTGATCGGCGGCATGGGAACCCGCAACGGTGCAGTGCTCGGCGCGCTGTTTCTGGTTTTGACCGAAGAAATATTATCGTCTTACACCCGCGATTGGCGGCTGATTTTCGGGCCGATGCTGGTCTTGATCGTGCTGTTCACCAAGGGTGGGTTGACCGGATTTCTTGATTTGGCACTGGGGCGCAAATGACCGCGATCCTGAAGCTGGATAACTTGTGCAAATCATTTGGCGCCCTAAAGGTCAGCGACGCCATCAGCCTTGATCTGCGCCCCGGTGAATGCCACGCGCTGATTGGTCCAAATGGTGCCGGAAAATCCACCCTGATTCACCAGATATCAGGTGTATTAAAACCAGATTCCGGGACTGTGGAATTTGGTGGTCGTGATATTACCCATCTAAGTCTGGCGCAAAGGGCGCAGGCGGGGCTGGGGCGCAGCTATCAGATCACGGCCGTCATTCCGGGGTTTTCGGTGCTGGAAAACACCGCCCTTGCCGCCCAGGCGACGGATGGCAGCAGCTTGCGTTTCTTTGGTGTGGCGCACCGGGAAAATTCGCTGAATGAGCGGGCCATGCAAACCCTGACCTCGCTTGATTTGGATGCGCGTGCCCATGCTCTGGCCCATAACCTGTCCCACGGTGAACGCCGCCTGCTGGAAATTGCCATGGCGATTGTCGCCAACCCGCGGGCACTATTGCTGGATGAACCGATGGCAGGGCTTGGCAAAGGTGAAAGCGAAGACCTGACGCGAGTACTGGTTGGGCTAAAGGCAACGACGCCGATGCTGATGGTGGAACACGACATGGAGGCGGTATTTGCGCTGGCGGACCGGGTTTCAGTGCTGGTTTACGGTAAGATCATCACCACCGGCACCCCCGATCAGGTGCGCGCCGATCCGGCGGCCCGCGCCGCCTATCTGGGGGAAGACGCATGAGCCTGCTGGACGTCAGGGGGCTGGAGGCGGGTTATGGATCCGCGCAGGTATTATTTGGGGTTGATCTGACGATCGCGCCGGGTGAAGTGGCGACATTGCTTGGGCGCAATGGTATGGGCAAAACCACTACGATCCGCGCCATTATGGGGTTGCTGAAACCTTTGGCCGGGTCGGTGACTTTTCGCGGCAAAGACATGACCGGCACCCAACCCTTTCATATTGGGCGCGCCGGGATCGGTCTGGTGCCAGAGGGGCGGCAGATTTTTCCAACCCTGAATGTAGAAGAAAACCTGCGCGCGGTTGCGCGCCCTGGCGGGCGTTGGAACCTGGCAGGGGTCTATGACTTTTTTCCCCGCCTTGCAGAACGTAAAACCCATATGGGCAACCAATTATCGGGTGGCGAACAACAGATGCTGGCGATTGCGCGCGCCCTGATGACCAATCCCAGCCTGCTTATTCTGGATGAAGCCACCGAAGGGTTGGCACCGCTTATCCGGGCGGATATCTGGACCAAGCTGGCATCGCTGAAAGCCGAGGGCGAAGCAATTTTAGTGATTGACAAAAATCTGGATGCATTGACAAAAATTGCCGACAAACACACGGTTTTGGAAAAGGGACGTGTGGTTTGGTCGGGAACTGCCTTGGATTTGGAAAACGATCCAAAGGGCATTAGCCACTACTTACATTTGTAACCATAGGGAAAAATCATGGAAAAAATGCCAGCTGGAATAATGCGTGCCGGACAGGGCTTAGACGGTGTGACGTGGAATATTCTGGGTCAGATTTATATACCCAAACAGCTAAGCGAGGACTCGTTTTCTTGGCATGCTACATTTCCGGTCGACACCTTCGTACCGCCCCACATCCACCCGCATCAGGACGAATTTTTGTACATTCTTGAAGGGCGATTTGATTTTGTTCTAGATGGCAAAGAATTGTTCGCCGAGCCGGGAGATCTGGTGCACATGCCTATGGGCATTCCCCACGGTATTTTCAACAAAACTGACAGTGACATCAAAACCCTATTTTGGGTGTCACCGGCACGCCGCCTGTTTGATCTGTTTTGGGCCATTCACAATATGGGCGAAAACCCCGATATTGCTGAACTGGTGGCTCTGTCTGCCCAGCACGAGGTTGATTTTCTACCACCCCCCGAAGACGCATAGGGATAGCCGATGAAAGTTTTAATCGCAGGGGCAGGCATTGGCGGGCTAACGCTTGCCCTGATGCTGCATCAACGGGGCATCAAAACCCAGCTGTTTGAACGCGCTGCCAAAGTGCAGGAAGTTGGCGTGGGCATTAACACCCTGCCCCACGCTATAAAAGAACTAGCAGCGCTTGATTTACTCGCCCCGCTTGATGCGATTGCCATGCGCACGCGAGAGTTGCGCTATCTCACCCGTCAGGGCCAAGAGGTCTGGCGTGATTTGCGGGGCCTACATGATGGCCATGACGCTCCGCAGTTTTCAATTCACCGTGGTAAGTTCCAAAAAGTTTTATATGACGCGGTGCTAAAACGGCTTGGCCCAAACTCGGTTAAAACTGGCAGCCGGTTCACCGGGTTTGTTCAGGACGAAAGCGGCGTTGCGGCGCACTTTGTCGACAATATTGATGGGGCTTCATCGCGTACCGAACGCGGTGATATTCTGATTTGCGCTGATGGTATTCACAGTGCAGGGCGCAAAATTTTCTATCCAAATGAAGGCCCACCCAGCTGGAACGGTGTTGTCATGTGGCGCGGTGCAGTCGACTGGCCGATCTGGGAAGACGGAGAGACCATGGCGATCGGCGGCGGCATGGGCGGCAAGTTTGTGCTGTACCCGATCACCCCAGCCAAGAACGGCAAACAGTTGATGAACTGGGTGGTAGCAACACGCATCGCCGACGGTGCAGTTTCGCCGCCACCTGCCGATAGCTGGTCCAAGAAAGCACCCCTGTCCAAAGTATTGCCACACGCCAAGCGGTTTACCATACCCGGGATGGATATCGAGGCATTGGTACGTGCCACCAATTCAATCTTTGAATATCCGATGGCCGATCGCGACGGCTTACCACGTTGGACCCATGGCCGGGTTACACTGCTGGGGGACGCCGCGCATCCGATGTATCCGGTTGGTTCAAACGGTGCGTCCCAGGCGATATTGGACGCGCGTTGTCTGGCCGATGCACTGGCCAATGCCGAACATCCACGCCAGGCCCTGTATGAATACGACAATAAGCGCCGACCAATAACGTCGCAGATCGTCAAACTAAACCGCGCTGGAGGGCCGGAACGGATTATAGATGAGATTGAAAAACTAAGCCCAACACTGTTTGACGATATTGATCAGGTGCTTAGCCATAAAAAACGAGAAGCCATTGTAAAGGGCTATGCAGGCATTGCCGGGTTTTCATCCAAGGAAAAAAAGACCTGATAGCGGGCTTGAATAACCGGATTTAAATCGGGCCGTATTCAGCTTTGGCCTGGGCATAGGACATCAAACGACGCTTGCGTTCATCCCACAGCTGCAGTTTTACGCAAGACAGGCTTTCGCGGATCGTCAAGCGTTGCGCCTGTGCCAAAACCGGGTGATCGCGCAAAACTTCCGTCAGGCGATAAAAGGGGATGCGATTGTACAAATGATGTACATGGTGAATGCCGATATTTGCCGTCAGCCACTGTAAAACACCGGGCATCACGTAGTGAGAACTGCCATGCAAAGCGGAATCATGCAGGTCCCAGTCTTCTTCTTTGTCCCAATGAGTTTCGTCAAACTGGTGCTGTACAAAAAACAGCCACAGACCAATTGTTGCGCCCGCAATGCTGGTTGGCAGGAAAATCAAAACAAGGGGCATCCAGCCGCCAAAATAAAATATTATTCCAAGGATCAGAAAAAGTGCGGCATTGGTGCCCATGGCACTGGTCCAATATTTCAGCGAATTCATCATGCCAAACGGTAATCTGTTGGTCAGCAAGAAAATAAATGAAGGCCCAAGACCAAACAAGATCACCGGATGGCGGTACAGGCGGTATTGTATGCGCTCAAACAGGGTGCTGGCGCGATATTCTTCTACCGTCATTGTGTGGATGTCGCCCATGCCGCGCCTATCCAGATTGCCGGAACCTGAATGGTGGATGGAATGGGAACGCTTCCAGACATCATATGGCGTTAGTGTAACGATGCCCAAAACCCGGCCGACCCAATCACCGGCATGGCGGTTTCTGAAGAATGCGCTGTGACCACAATCGTGTTGGATCGCAAACAAACGCACAACAAATGCACCGTTAACCAAGGCAATAAGCAAGGTCAGAAGGTAACTAAGTGACAGGGCCCACCACGCCATGGTCCAAAGCATAAGGAAAGGTACAGCGGTCAAAGCAATTTCTAGGATACTGCGAAAATGACTGGGGTCGCGATAATGAGAAAGCTCACGTACCCATTCGCGTGACTTCATATCATTGACACCACTCGCGTCGGTATTTGTTTTATTCATTAGCCTGCCCGTCAGTTTTTTACTGGATATAGGGAATTTTGAATATCTCAAGCATTATCAGCTATGAATATGATGCAAAGTTTAAATCTGTGGCAAAAAACAGGCGAATACAGGGCTATTTGACTTTATTCAAACAACGTCACAGCCAAAGGCCAAAAACCGGCCATCGCGGTTGCCAACAATTTTTCCAAGTGGTTTTGGCGCGTACCCCATGCTGCGTGCCATACGCATAAACGAAGGCGGGCCAAGAAACAGGCAACGCTTGGCGTTTTTGGATTTAAGAAATTCGTTGGTCCGATCCAGGATTGCCTTGCCAACATACTGATTTTTGGCAGATGTAAACCGGGTCAGTTCCCAGGTATTGCGATCAATCGGCGGCTTTTGAGTGCAAAGATCGGAGGGTAACCCGGGCAGATTGCCCAAATAAGCATCCCGGATCATGTAGGTGTAAATTACCTTGCCAGAGCTTTGGGTTTTATCTGTGCGCACCAGACGCGCGCCGCCTAAAACCTGCCCTCTGTTATGCGCGATGACATAAACGGAGGACAATGAATCGTATTGTTCAAATTCCATCGCGTCGGCGTGAAAAAGGGGCCAGGACATTTCATCAACGAAGATTTCTTTTCGTAAGCGTAAAAATTTTACCACCAGATTCCAGTTGTCGATATCCTGCGGCATACGAAGAATGTCCACCCGAATATCGGGAAGTTGCTGCATAAGTGTCATTGTAGCGTCCTCGGGGATTTCCCCCATTGAATGGGTTGGCCACAGGGTTCCTGCAATACCGCCTGCCCCAGGAATTGTCGCGAATTGTTAAGTGGATTAACCAACCAAAGTCCGCGGCATGTCACTTCTAGTGTCACCACGCCCTCATCCTCATAATGGGTAAAAACATTGGCAAGTGTTTCCGCCATATCGCGGGTAAAATTGGCAAACACAGTTATGGGTCGCGACGAAAAAGCATTGCTTTTCATGGTATGCTCCAACGGTGATATGTTGATTTAGCCCACCCTGTAGCCCCAAAAATACTAATGATAGATCAAATCTGGAAAACTATTAGTTTTGATAGTTTACGGCGATAGTTAGGTGCTCAAAATCTAACAAAACCTAGTGAAATATTGATTATTCTCTACAACCTCAGGTAGGATACTGAAATTGCACACAATCTTAATTGGTAAAAAAACTTTGGAAAAAAAATTAGACCATCACTTTCCAAACGCGGATGCGGAAATCAGCGGCATCAAACTTATTGGCCAATCAGGCTATATATTGGCGTTCAACGTAACCTTTTCCGGTCCAGAATTTTTTGTTTCTGGTTTTCCCAAGGAATGGCGGGAATTATATGAGGAAAACAACTACTTTTTCTTTGATCCCGTCTTCGTTTGGGCGGTGACCCGAACCGGAACAAGGCGCTGGTCTGATATCAAATTACCAGACATGCGGGGGGTTATGAAAAAGGCGCAGGACTTTGGGCTTGTTTACGGTCTGACCATTTCAAGAAAGGTCTCTGGGAAGCGTTCATTTATATCGGTTGCGCGGGCTGACCGGGAAATTAATGATGATGAAATCAAGTTTCTTGAGGAACGGTTTGAACAAATCTCGCGGCTGGTTGTCGATAAATGCGGGTTGACCGAAAAAGAACTGGCGGTCTTGCGACTGCTTGCAGAAGGTTATGATCACGCAGCCGTTTCGGATATGTTGTGTGTGTCAGTCCCTGCCGTTCGTAATCGGATCAATAAAGCCCGGCTTAAACTGGACGCCGAGTCAACTATGCACGCTGTCACTATTTCGCTGAAGCGTAACTATATTTGATTGTCGATCTCTTTGAAAAAAAAGGCCGCCCCTCTGGACGGCCAATTTAACATCTTCAATTTCACGAGGATTATTCTTCTTCCAGCGCCTCAACTGCCTTTTCCAGCGCGGCCTTTTTTACGGTCTTGTCCGTGACTGTTGCCTGCTCAAACACATAATCGACCACTTTGTCTTCAAACAAGGGCGCCTGAATTTGCTGACGCATCTGGGCATTTTGCTGAACAAATTCAAAGAATTTCTTTTCTTCGCCCGGATACTGGCGCGCCTGGTTCATCACGGCCTGGGTCATTTCAGCGTCTGACACTTCAAGTTCCTGCTTGCGGCCAATTTCAGCCAATAGCAGCCCCAGTCGCACCCGGCGCTCGCCCAGTTTTGTGTGTTCCTTTGTCGGCTTCACCGGATCATGGTCATGGCCTTCAACATCCGGGTTTTCTTCGTGCCACAACTGGTGGGCAATTTGTTCGGCCTCTGCTTCCACAAGCGATGGCGGCAATTCAAATTTAACCAAACCGTCCAGCGCGTCCAGCAGTTTGCGCTTCATCACCTGGCGTGATGCCCCGGTATATTCAGCTTCCAGCCGCTCACCAATATCGGTCTTTAACTTAGCCAGATCATCAGCACCAAATTTAACCGCCATCTCGTCATTGATTTCGGCTGGCTTGGCTTCTTTCACGGCTTTTACTGTGCATTCAAAAACCGCGTCTTTACCGGCCAGGTTTTCCGCACCGTATTCTTTCGGGAAAGTAACCTTCACTTTCACATCATCACCGGCCTTGGCACCAATCAGCTGCCCCTCAAACCCCGGAATGAAACTGTTAGAGCCCAGCACCAGTGGATAGTTCTCACCGGCACCACCGTCAAATGCGACGCCATCAACTTTACCCAGGAAATCGATCTCAACCTGATCGCCGTCCTTGGCCTTGCTGCCTTTTTTGCGATCCTCAAAGTTTGGCGCGCTCTGGGCCAAGTTAGTCAACGCCTCATCCACGGCGCTATCCTCGGCTTTCACCACCAGACGCTCCAGCTTGACCTTGCTCAGGTCGACCTCAGGAATTTCCGGCAGGGCTTCGTAGGACATAGTGACATCCACATCGTCGCCCTCTTTCCAGTCTTCATTAGTCATCTTTACGTCGGGTTGCATGGCCGGGCGCTCACCGCTGTCTTCAAAATGCTTGGACATGGCGCCATCAATGGTTTCCTGCAATGCCTCGCCCATAACCTTTTGACCAAACTGCTTTTTCAGCAGCGCCATGGGGACCTTACCCTTGCGAAAACCCTTCATTTCAACATCAGGCTGCGCCTCGATCAGTTTCTCAGAAACTTTGGCGTCCAGTTCGGCGGCGGTAATGCTGATATCATAGCCACGCTTCAGGCCCTTGTTGAGAGTCTCTTTGACCTGCATTTCATGTCCTTTTTTGGTTTTCGGGGCACCCGGATTGAGGTGCGGGATAAATCAGCGGTCCTTCTAGGGCGCGCACGGTTTGGACGCAAGGGGGAATGGGGTGAAACACCACGTAGGCGGGGAAACCAATTTGGCAGGATTGTTATCGTCCCTACCCCACATAATCAATATTTCGGGCAGGAACTAGAATTCGGAAATTTGAAAAACTAGCCAACTTAGTGGAATTAGTGGGGTAATATGTGACACAGATGCCCAATAAAATGCCTATTAAATTGGGTAACTGATCAAATCAGCCATTTGAAAAGCCATTGTTCACAATTGCGCAACTAAGACGGACAATCCCTACAAACCTAGTGCGCTTGCGAATCCCGGCTGGTAAAACAATGGCAACACAGATTCTAAATCCTTAAGGGGGTACATACTATGCTAAAACTTACAAAAATCGCCGTTTTGCCACTGGTTTTGGCAGGGTGTCAGGTTTCAACACCAGCTCCGGTTTCACTGGATGTTCCGGGATTTGCCGCAAATAACTCGACATTACCTGGTGGTCACCACTTCAATACCATCAGCTATGCCGGGAACACCGGTGCAGGTGGCATGTCAGCGTCTATTTCAGGTGCTTCGACTGGCCCAGGCACCTTTAGCCAGAATTCAAGCATTACAAATTTGGGTACAGCCGGTGCCCCATCCGGAAACGCAACCTTTGCGGGTAACTATGTTGCATCCTATGTTGATCTCAACATCGACCAGGATTTGCTGGTTGTATTTGGCGATGCCAACCTAAACTACAATTTTGCAGGCTCAACAATCACGGGCACCATTGCAAACCGTAAATTTCTGACGCCAAACGGCCCTGGAACCACTGTTTTCCTGAACGATGTCACGCTGACATCTAGCGCCGTTAACGTGGGATCAGGGGTGTTTAGTGGCTCAACAGCTGGTGGTACGCACCTAGGCCTTACCCAATCGGGTTCTGGTTCAAATGGCTATAACGGTCAAATTGGTGGGACAGCAGGTTCGGATGTTGCCGGGCAAGTGTTCCTGGACTTTACTTACACAACAGGTGAACACGTCATCGAAAATGGCGTATTTTTGGCCAACTAGGCCCCCTACCCTATACAACTAACTGCGCCGGGATTGCTTGATGTAGTTCCGGCGTTTTTATTTGCAGTTCAGCTTTTCAAGTTTCCTAGACGCTTAGGGAAATGTAGTTATCTGCCGCTAGCTCAAAAAAGCTGGTTCTTTGCGTCAGGTAAAATCAAATCCAATCCAGATTCACCTTGGTGATCGGATATTGTGCGCTCACATCGGCACGTAATTTCTTAAACCTTGGTCGTAGTTCTTTGAATTTATGCTCATGGGTTTCGGCGACAGTCAGACGAATGACCTCAAATAGCCCCAAGGTCCGCATGTGTTCCAAAAGCTCTAACTCGGCGCCCTCTATATCCATTTTCAGGAATGCAATTTCCGCACCCTCTTTGGTTTTATCTGCTATAAAATCTGGCAAATTCAACAATTTGACTTCGATCGTGTCCACTTCATCAATCTTGCGCCCGCCCGAGATAACCGTGCTTTTTACCGAAGCACCGCGGGGATTTTCGTCAAAATTTTCTGCCCGCATCAGTTGAATGACGCCATCGGTGGTGCCGACGGCTACGTTGTGCAAGGTGACATTTCCCGCTCGCTCAAACCTTTTGGTCAGTTTTTCAAAACAAAAAGGGTCAGGTTCAAATGCGTGCACCCGAGCACCGGTTTTTGCCAAGACGTCCGTAATCTCGCCAACATTGGCACCGCAATCCAAAACCAGATCATCCGGTTTAAGCATAGATAAGATACCCTGCATCAACCCCTTGGCATGTGCGGCGCGCATATTTCGCTCTTGACGACGCTTCAGCTTTGCAAGTTCAGCCTCCAAGACTTCAATGGGCGTTTTGCTTTCTGAAGCGTTGTTTTTCTGGTCCATTGTCTTTACCTCATTGCCGCCGCGCCAAAAGAATTTTCTTGGCACTGCTTTCATCCCACAAAAATCCCTGCGCGCTAAGAGCGTCTTTATAATGGGCTACTGCATTGTCAGCGAAACCATTCGCAAATATTATACGTTTGGTATTGTTAAAATCGGTGTTCCCAATAATTTCCGGCGTTATCTGAGTTGTACAAATCCGAATTACCGAAGGGTTGAAATCCTTGATATAGGCCAAAAATCCGGAAGCCACGCCCTTGGTGTCATTTGAAAAAATCAGAGGTCCATCAACTATTTTCAGACGCTCAGTATCGGCCACACCGTTGACCTTCCCAACAGAGCGGCCAATTTTGGCCAGATCGCTGCGTTCTTCTTGCGCCATAACGGTAACGTCATTCATATTTTTCACGATGAAAACCGGAATAAAACACAAGCCAGAACCGATATTCAAAAGCCTGTCGCCTGCCGATAAATAGTGCAGAATAAATCGGGCAGCGCGACGTTCAAATCTACCCTTTGCAACTTGGTTCAGAGCTTTAGTTGTGAAAACCCTTGGATCGGCTGGAAGCATGATATCGTGATTGGCGACCTGCTCAAATTTAACATCACTGCTAATATCAATCTTTCCGACGTTATAGGTCTCTCCCCCATCCGTTGGCGCTATGTCAGATGATTTATTTTGGCGCCGCTCGGATTTTGGTCGGTCCGACTCACGTTTTTCCAGAGTCGACATCAGGGCGGCTATTTTGGCAGGGTCGCGCGCTTTAGGTGGCTTTGCCGAAACTTGGGTGATGGGAACCTCAGAAGCCTTTAGTAACTCTTTTCTAAGTGTTTGATAGGCTTTGGTCCGTCGAAAATCATCTAGCTTGGCTTCGACCCTTTCAAGGGCAGCAAAATGCAATTTGGACAGAACGTTGTCTTTTAGCAGTTCCTTCAAAATGGCATCGCGCGCTGCGGTATGTCGCAGAATCGAAGGTTCATGCACTTCGTTACGGTCCTGCAGGGACCAATAATCGGCGTTATATTTGTCTTTCTTGTAGTTCACATTGCCACGCAGTTTGCGCAGGGCATAAGCATCAACGGATTTAACAGCATAGTGGTTCATTTGAACCCAATCGTACCCAACCGTGCGGCGTATTGAACGCCAGCCGCGATACTTGAAATATTCCTCCATCGGCAGGCCTGAACCATTCAACCAGTTGATGCTGTCGGGATAATCGGTTTCCAGCGCTTTACGCTTCATTTTTGGGCGGTGAATCCCCAGCTTCCAATGTGCGGATTCAAACTTGAACAGGGTTTTGACGCCCCAACCTTTGTTCCATATTTCCGGGGCTGCGAATTGGTACTGTTCTGTAACCGGCATGCGCGACCAATCAACAACATTGCCCGAGCCAAAACTACGCCAAGTGACAACGATACCGTCAGCATTACCCGCTGCCGAGATCAAGTCGGTCAAAGTACCATCCCCGTATTTAACATTGAGGAACTCATCGGCGTCAAACACCAGCACCCAATCACTTTCCTGCACGATCGGTTCAACCTGAGCGCATTTGATCGCTGAAGGCTGAGGTTTGATGCCCTCGGGAACGTCATTGACCCGATGGTACCCCAGGCCCAGCTCTTCGAGCCGCTTCAGCATGGTGTCGGTGCCGTCCGAACAATCATTGGTGTAAACCAGAATATCGGTAAAACCGACTGCCATGTGATGCGCGAACCATTCAAGCAGATACGGCGCTTCGTCCTTCATCATCGACACTGCGGTGATACGGCCGTGTTTGCTGGTATTCTTTTTTAGGTTGATTGCCACAATAATATCCTGATCGAAATTACTTCAGGGCATCCTCAGGCGTTATGCCAACCTGCTTGCACATGCGTTCGACATACGATCCATCTAATGGGGCGTGTTTACGCCACCAAGGCTTGGTCCCGTTGGTATAAAGATGCACAGAAAGTGTGTTTTCGGTCATATGGCCCTCTACATTTCCATACGGATCAAAAAAGACGTCGTTCAGCTGAAACGGCACTGGATACAAAACATCACGCGACATCGCACGTTCATAGTCGCCAGTTTGTTTGGCAAAATAGGTAAACGCCTGCGGGCCAAAGGCTGTGCGCTCGGCTCTGTATATCTTTACAGGATGAGCAACATCATCTGATTGCCTATCCATTTTCCGGCGCTGGTTCTTGTTCCACCAAGCCGGATAGTCTGGCAGGTTGTCGTAGTAATCCAGCAACTGGTCCATCAATTCACATTCTTTAGGCAAGCCAACCACACCGCAGTTAAGCGCTGCCGACATACCGTGTCCACCAAAGATATATTCAAGGTCATCGGGGAATGGCTGATGACAATAGGCATCACAATCAACCCAGATAGCACCGGTTTTCTGGATCATCTTATAGCGAAATACATTTGACAAAAACGAAGCAGAAGTTTCTTCCACTACAGCCATATCGATATCCATAATCTCAGATGCCGGACGCACCTCAACCCCTTCCGGAGCATTAGTGACATTATCAGTGCAATACAGCGTTGTCGGGTGGCCTGCCAAAATATGTGACTTTAGGCAAAGCTGGTTGATATAATGAAGCTTTTCGCCAATCCAAAGAGAAGCAACGGGGCGTCTACCTGTCACAATACCATTCATTAGTCTGAGCCTCGTAAAACGATCCGGATTTGTTCTTTCAATCATACAGGAAATACATGAGCGGGCCAGATAAAACTGTGTAAATCGCTGACATTCAATACACCAAGTTCAAGGTATTCTTGCGGCCATTATCAATTCAAACGCCTGCCACATTTTATTAGGATTTCTGGTTAATCCGGCTGGTAACCGCTTCCAGATTATCAACACCCTTTAGAACAATCACACTGCTGCCCAAGCGCAAGATCACATCCTCAGCTGTTATAGAAGCACGCGGCGCGCAGGGCCAGTTGCTTAACTCAAGAACACATTCATCTGTCCAGTCTGTAATTACACACAACCCGCCATAGGCAACATGATACGTCACTGCCCCCTGTCCACCGGTAACGTGGTTTTCGCCAGCGCCGACGTGAATAACATCATCCCCCGCGCCAGAGATCACCACATTGCGCCCTGGGCCCGTATCGATCATTGACGCGCCTTCGCCATCGTAAATCCGATCATTACCTGGTCCGGCAAATATCCTGTTGCGTCCGCTTCCGCCATGAATAACGTCGTTACCACTGCCGCCATCCAATAAATCATGACCGGCTCCGCCGATCAAAACGTCGTCGCCTTCGCCCCCAAAAAACTGGTGCCGATCTTTGCGACGACCCGAAACTGCGACCAACCGATCATTGCCGGCACCACCATGGAAAACCGCGCCTGCATATTTTGGACCAATCATTACATCGTCGCCATGGCTGCCAATAACATCAACCGAAACCCGTTCGGAAGATTCAAAGTTAAGCGGGCTGTCCGGGTGGGCAACAATGCGCAGGATTTTACCTTCTGACGGATCATCTTCGTTGCGTGACACCACAGTGGCAACACGAATGTTTTCAATATTTGCGGGCACGCGAAGGACGTAGTCATCCGGACCTGCCATATACCAGAGAGTATCGTTCCCGCCGTCTTTCTCTTCAACAATCTTTTCAGCATTGGCCCCGTAAGCCCAATAGTCGTTGTCCTCAATGCCACCTGCCATTACGACAGTCCCGTCCACAGCCATCATCGCATTGACACCATCTTCGGGATTTTCATATCCACTTAGGTCCAACCCCAGATCTTTGGCGGCTTTTCCCAACTCGCCACGCAAAAAATCCATAGGTGCGGTTTCTACAATATTCTCGGTTTCGCCGGGGTCGGCAACTACATCGTAAACATGCTCTTCTCCGTTGGGGTAGCGCATATACCGAAGGTGTTCATAACCTGAGACCGAAGGCCGCACTGACAAAGTGCCAAAGACACAGGTCAGCGGTGATTTACTTCGATCAAATGTGCCAAATGCAGGGTCGATCAAGGGTAAAAGGCTCTGTCCCGAAGTCCATTGTGGGCGTGGTGGAATTCCGGCCAGATCTAGTATGGTTTTAGGCAGGTTGTGCAAAGAAACTGGCAGGTCAACGTCGGCAATATTGCCTTGCATGCGCGCAGACCACATCCCCAGCGGCACATGTGACGCGCTGTCCCATTGGCTCATTTTATGAAAACTGTCGTGGTTTCCCAAGTTGAATCCATTGTCCGACAGCATCACCACCGTAGTATTTTTAGCAAACGCAGAACCGTTTAGCGCATCCATGAAGCGGCCAATTTCGTGGTCCACATGGCTGACAGCTGCAAAATATGCGCGCACTACTTGGCGCCACGCCGCATCTCCGGCCTTTTCTGGCGTCCATCTGCCATTTGCAATATATGCTGCCTCGTACACAGCAAAGCATTGTTGGGGTCCGTAATAGTCCTGGGCATCGGCGATGTCGGGCCATTTAATGGCGTCTGCATCGTAGGTTTGATAAAAACGATCGGGCGTAGAAAGATTAAAATGAGGGTGCTTAAATCCTAACTGGATCAGGTGTCGCCTGTTGGGGTCAGCTCGCTCCAGAAAATCGATGGCATTCTGTGCTACCATAAAATCATAAAATTTATGGTCCTGACTGCCATCGTCATTTGGATAATTGATCCCAGCAATACCTGGGCCTTTTTCAAGGTATTTATGCACCTTATCGCGCCGCCCGGCGTCCTTAGCCAGAACATCTTCATGGAACAGAACCCGACGATAGGCTTCAGGCATGGGTTTATAATTGCCGTCAGTCTTGCCGGTTGTAAAATTGTAGAATCCTGCTCGACGAAGATCATACTGCCAGGCCGCAGTCGGCGGTAATACATCACGCCATAGCCGGTTTAAATCAACCAAACCAGTCCGGAAAGGCGACAGACCAGTTGTCAGCTCGGCACGGCAAGGAGCGCAAAGCGGCACGGTTGCGTAGGTATTGGTAAACCGCACCCCCTCGGCCATGAAACGGTCAATATTTGGGGTTTCTATGGTTATACCAAAGGCATTTCGCCAAGTGAAAACATCAATTAGATCATCAATCCAGATGACACAGATATTATCATTGCGAATGGTTTCTGGATCAAACGTCACGGGAGATAACTTCGTTAAAATACTTCAAAAGCAGGTCGTGTTCGGGACTGGATTTTTCGTCTAATCCATCATTGTCAAATGCCAGAATATCTTTGTCCGGCCACAAAAAAATATCAGCCAGTGACAGTTCCCCCAAAGTCTTCAAAATTCCTTTGCGGTGACTACGACAGCCTATGAACAGGTCACTCGGTCCGGTTGCATCAATTTGCGTTTCATTATCAGTAGAATTTTCAACGGGTCTTTTAGTACGCTGTTGTTTGTTCCCACTTAGCGCCAGCGCATATCCCTCATTAGTACAGCTTAATACAACGAGACGAAATCCATTGTATTTCCGCATTACGGGTTGCCGAAGAGAAAAGTCCCCTTGCTTGTCAGTAAGTTCTATCGCGTCATCGCGTTCGCTTAGAAATAGGTAATTGTCGGCGTCTGCCGGATTGATAGTCACAAGACTGCGCGGCTCATTTTCCAATGAAGGCGCGTAGATGACAGCAATGGAAAACGGACTATTTCCGGAAATTGCCTCCGGAATACAGTACCCGCAATTCATTCTTGGCTGAAAGGCAAGGCAAGAAACCCCAGCCACCATGACGCGCTGCGAATTGCCCGTGTTGGGTTGGGCGGGAACGGCAACTAATTTGCCGCATCGGGCCTGCCAATCCGGGCTGGTATCCGTATCGTTGCTTTCCTTCAGAAGGCTGGGTTCCGCGCAAAGCCATACCGCCCCGCTGTCGCTAAAGCGCTTGGTAAAACTGGGGGATAATGGTTCCAACAGCACCGCCTCGGGAAGTGCATGGCTTATTTTCAACGCATCATTTTTGTCTGTATTTGGTGAATTCTGCATGCGGTGCCTCAATGGACCGGCAAGATGCAGGGCAACGCCCAGCGGTAAAGCCGCCGCCCGTCGGCACTGTCAGCCTGCCAGCTATCTCGTACACAACCTCGATTATGCGGAAAGCCCACCTGATCATCCATATCTTCGGATTTTGCTTTCTGCCCACAGGCATAATGCAAGCGGATATTGTCGCCCTCGGGGGCAATATCGCAGTCCAGCAATATATCCAGAGGGTTATCTGGGCACACGCGCAATGCCACAAACCGGGCACCATTTTCGACATTTTCCAACGTAAATCCTGCAAGCTCAGAATTTCCAAAATCGGGTGCCTGATCAATGATTAACCCTGTCAGGGCGTTCGCAGTAACGCGGATTGTGTGGGTGTCTTTTCCTTTTGCAGAGCGGTCCCATTCAGCCAACAAAAAGCTTGGGCAGCACCATTGGCCGACACCTGCTGAAATCTCTTCTTCATTTCGCGGAACTTCCAAACAAGCCTCAATTGCGTAGCCATCCATTTCGGCCATCTGGCCTAAGGCGGCCGCTGTTGGGCGCCCATATGTGGTTTGTTCGAACATATACCCGGGGGCCGAATAAATCAGATCAAACCCCGCCGGGTTGGTCGCTAGTTCCCATTGCTCTTGGGTATGACAGCCCGCATCAGATTTTAGGCCACCGCATTCAAACAGACTTACGAAGCATGGATTTTTGTAGCCTAACTTACCCAAACCCAACTCAATTTTGCGCATTAGTCCATAAATACCGTCCCGGTACTTAGTGCCTGTACTGGTGGTGTCTTCAATGCAATAGTCCAGACCCACTGCTAAAATTCGGGGGGGTTTTCCCATAGTTTTGGCTACGTTCGCCAGCGTTTCGGCTGCCACCATAAAATTGTCAAAAGCAATACCTTTGGCAAGCGCATCAGCGCTAACAGATTGATCAACTTCGCAACGCACCATTATCAAAGGCAATGCCCTGTTAGCCGAGAAACGCCCATGTAAGACAGCCTGGGCGATCAAAGAATCCCGCGTCTGTTCGCGTAGATTTGAGAACCCGGTGCCGATTTCTGCTAAAGCGCTGCCAGCCAGTCCCGCAGAACCTATGTCATCATTTGGGGCCACAATATGATATCTAAAGTCGTTGACACCATCGACACCAACAGCCCTGCGTGGCCCACCGATGCTTAACATACCCAGAACGGCCCCCGGCGCATCGGCGATAACATCGCCTCCCCCGACAGGTCGGCGATAACCACGCGGTCCGTTACCATCTGCAAGGTTTGCCTGAAACATAAGCCAATCACCTTCCTGAATTACATGCCAGGCATCAAGGTCTCCCAATATCTCAGCGTCTTTTAATAGTATCTGTTGTTGGCTATCGCATTTTTTTTCCGCATCTGGGCGAGCGGTTGTTACATGGTCAGGTTGCAATGCCTTTAGGCGTTGGGCAATATCGCGAATTACTTTGTCTGATAAACGAAAAACCAATCCGCTATCGTCATATTGGATCACATCGCCATTTGGGGCTGAAATCAAGACCCCGCCATCACCACGAAGTGTGATATTTCTCTGATTGGCTTTCTGGTTTTTCTTGGGCATTTTATCGCGCACTCCGAATGTCGCTTACTTATTTAGCCACGACCCCATTATTGGGAATTACAACAGTTCACATTTACTAAGCCAAGCAATCAAATCAAAGGGCAAAATGAGCGACTTTTTTTACCCCTGCCTGTTTAAATAAAATTTCCTTTCCCAAACCGCTTAACCCGTTTTCAGCCAAAATATTCCACTTCCGATAATGGACGGTGTAAATTTTACGGTCTGTTGGGAAAGGTTTTCTTCGCATGCTTCCCCCCAAAATCCAATGCTGTTCTTCAGGCATCAAATTGTATTCAAGCCCAGCCTTTTCAATCGCAACAGGCAAGCTCATCTGATCCAGATAAGGGCGTTTGTCTTCCAACTCTGCAATCGCATCAACCGTTTGTCCGACATCCATCCATATCTCGGGAAACCGCTTTTCAACCCCCTTCAATGGCTCTTCGGGAAACGTAAAAAAACCAGAACTGAAATAGGGTACTTTGGGGCGCCCATTCTGGCGTGTCAGGTAGATGCGTTCGCTAGGTACTTCCATTCCAAATTCACTATAGATTGTTGGCCATAGCTTACGTGGCGCCCAATAGATCGAAGCCGCCGGTGTCAGCGAAACTTTCCCGGGGCTTAGTATATTCTCTATTTTGTTCTTACGTATAAATAGCACATCTGAATCGACGAACCCGGAATGAGGCGTGTCTCTTTTTTCAAGGCACGCCAATAATTTATTTCCATGCGGATAAGGCGGATCAAACACGCCATCCACATCAAAACTACGGATTTCCACCCCCAACTTTTCCAAAACCCCAACAGCTTTGGGATCTAGCTCGTCGACCTTATGGGTTGGACAGTAGCCAATAAGATTTATCGGTTCATCAAATTGTTCTTTGATCGAAGCGGCCAGATAACATGCCAGCTTTTGATAAAGCGGTGGCTCGACAATGAAAAAAAGTGTGAGTTTCGGTTTTGACATGGCTCAATAGTCTACATAATGACTTTGAATTGTCGGTGGATAGGTTTTCTTTTCGCCGTTTTTTTGCACTGCATAAAAAAGAAATTGTGGATGCTCAAAACGCGCGCTGGCACCTCGGTGTGTAAATGTTGGATCAGGGATTTCTAGCGGTAATCCTTTTTTAACACGGGGAAACGTCCAACAGCCCAACACGTCATAGCCCAGTGTCGCCCCCCAATACCGCCAGGGGATATCTGGGCCAACCTGGTAAAAGCCATGACCAAACCAACCATCTGTTCCCACACAAGACATGAAAATTCCGTCATCTTTTAGCATTTTGTGAACGTTTCGAAATGACGCCGCTATATCAAATACATGTTCTGTGGTGCCGCCATCATAGATAACGTCGAATTTCTTTTTTAGCTTGGTGGGAACAGGTTCGGACAAATCATGGATGTATTCGGCCCCTTCGATATCCGAAAAATCAAGGCTTTCAAGGGGAGGCCAACCAATTTCCTGTAAAAAGGCTTCGCAAAACTCGTCTTCCTGAAAAAGTTTTTCCGCTGTGGTGTCTATGTCCAAATAGCTAAGACTGCGCACGAGTCGCCGTTTCCAAGATTCGCGAAAATGCATCTTCTGACGGCCGAGCATAATACCATTGGTTTTACCTTTGAGTAGATGTGTGCAGCGCGCCATCTGGATGGCAATGTTGATACTAATTCCCATTTTTCTCTCTAATCTGTCGTTTATATTCAGCACAGCCTAAATACGTTAGTCAATCTGAAATTCGATATCCATTGCGCTTGATCACCAGTGGCTTTGGGACAAGTTGCCGACTAGCTAATACGTTTATCTGGTTCCTCTGATTAGCGTGACTGTGGGGCTAATTTAAGGTTCTACATACGCCGGATTTGACAAGTTGGCGTTTGCAATTATCCATTTATCGACAGGGGAAGTCCCGGTCATACACCTTGGCAGCGCAACTTTGATGGAATTGGTGCGGGTGAAGGGCATATTAGAAGATTTTCATAGTTGAACGTACACCCCCATAAGTTATTGATAACATAAGTGTTAATTCAGTTCTTCCCAACATAGCTGAACACTGATAAACATGCTTTCACGTTTCAAAGAGGGGGCCAAAAGGTGGTCTGTTTTCAACGGGAGAAGGTGGACTGTGCTTTATAACTCTCTCAACCAGATGAAAGCCAAAAACCTTGATGTTGGCAAGTATGCAGACGGCCAGGGACTGTGGTTGTTCAAACGAACCAAGGTGTTTGGCAAGTGGGTCTTGCGGATTGTTGTTGGTGGCAGGCGGAGGGAAATGGGGCTGGGCCGATGGCCGGATGTTTCGATTGCCGAAGCTCGTGAACGGGCCGCTGACGCCAGACGAACGGTTCGTGACGGCAAAGACCCGATACTGGAGCGGGAACGCTCTAGGCGGCAGGTAGACCGCCTCACAATCACTGCCGCCACCGAAGGTTGCTTCAATGCCCGCAAATCTGAATTGAAAAATGAAGGAACCGCTGGACGGTGGTATTCACCCCTCAAGGTACACGTCCTGCCCCGGTACGGCAATATCCCGGTTGAAGACGTTGACCAACATTTGCTGGTTAAGTTGCTGGAACCGCTTTGGCACACGAAATCCGTGACCGCTGGCAAGATCATGAGCCGGATGAACTTGATCTTAAAGCACGCCGCTGCGCTAGGCCTTGATGTTGATCTGCAAGCCACCATGAAAGCACGGGCGCTACTCGGCAAGCCACGCCATACCACACAACACATCCCCGCCCTGCCGTACAAAGAAGCCGCTGCATTCTACCAGTGGCTTACCACCCTGCCGCATCAGTCTTGTTTGGCGCTACGTTTCCTTATCCTGACGGCTGCCCGCACGAGCGAAATTCGCTTTGCGCGGTTCGCTGAGGTTGAAGGGGATGTGTGGACGATACCGGCAGAGCGGACCAAGACTGGGGCTGAACATCGGATACCCCTGCCCGTTGAAGCCTTGCGGGTACTGGAACTAGCCAGGACGTCACCGGAACAAGACCTGATATTCCCTTCACCGACCGGCAAACCAATGTCTGACGCCGCTATGGCTCGGTTTATGGAACGGGAAGGCTATTCCGCCCGACCGCATGGCTTTCGGGCGACTTTTCGGACGTGGGTGGAGGAGCAAACTGATACTGAATATGAGGTGAAAGAAACGGCTCTAGGGCACAAGGTGGATAAAGGTATCGTGGGGGCATACCAGCGGTCTGATCGGTTGGGGAAGAGGCGGGTTTTGATGGAGGGGTGGGCTAGATTTTTGATCGGACCTTGAAAAAATCTTCCGACGCGCCTGAATTTAAAAGGTATTTCTGCTATATTTGACGGGGTAAGCATGTGGATTTACGGGCCATTTTCAAATCATTTCAGTTGAAATCACAGCAAAAGCTTTAGCAATCTAGACCAAAGCCTCACGAAGTCAGGGTTTTGCGATGGGCAGCCCAATTGCGCAAATTCTTACTAGTTAGTTCGCCTTTCTGGGCCTCTAACACGAATTTCAATTCTCCTACGGGAGTCATTGGAAAAATCTTCGACTCGACCGGTTGCCAATGTTCCGTCTGCCTCTACCAATTGTGCAGCAGACAATGGCAAAATACGCAACTCAGTCGCTAAGCCAACATTTTGACGAATTAACGCTGCTACCGTTGCAGCACGAGCCATTCCCAACCCCGCGTTGTCAACAGTTTTAAGCGCCTCTTGCCCGTGAAGCGGGCCACCTTGATCCAAAAACCCAATAAGTTTTGCGTCCATATTTGAATCATGCAAACTAGACTGCCTTGTTTCCTCATCAGTATGACCAATGACTTCAATCGTTACTATTTCAAACTGAGAGTTAGAAAGCAATGCATTCAGTTTTGGGACGGCATCTCGCTCAAAGGACGAAAGAAACCTGGCAGTCAAGGCTGCAGAACCTGATTTGAATCTATAACCATCGTTGTCTGCCAGAATTAAAGATGTTGGCCAGTCAATTTCTGAAGCGGCAGAACCTGCTGCTATTCTTTCCACAAGGTCATTGTTTTGTGCTTCGATTGCAACATTTTCCCTTTTAGATATCGCAAGCTCTTCCTTCAATCCGATGATTATTGATGCGGCACCAACAAAATTCAATTCAAGAAGTTCAATTTCCAACTCAAGCCCTTCAATTTGCACTCGGAGTTCGCCAGTGTTCTGCTGCTCGGTAGCCAATTCAAATTGAAGACCTTCAACCTCCTGTTCTTTTCTCGAATTTGTAGATTCCGAATAAAATTCGAATTCGTGCACCAGGCCTTTAAGCTGTTGGTTTTCTAACAACAGTTGTTGGCTCTCATCTAGTGCGGATAAAAGCTGTCTGCCAAGGTCTTTGGCTTGGTTTTCCAACAAAATTTGCGCTGATATCGCTCCTTTCAGCAATTCCTCCAATTCGACAAGGCGATCCTGAAGTTCAACATTTTCGACCTTGAGCGCTGAACCCTCCGTAGTCAATTGAGATACCGCGACCTGATCCGCACGGTGCAATTCTTGTTGGGATTGCAATTCCGCCGACAACTTTTCTTGGTCTGTCCTTAGGACTTCGGTCAAAGCGCCACTAACACTCACATAACTGCCCAACAAAACCAGAAAAAAGAAAACCAGAAACAAAATTAGTTCAGTCAATGTGGATTGGACTACGTCTTCATTTAGCCTTTGACTCGGAAAAATATGCATTTACTCAAATACCTACTTACGACGGAAAGGATTAGGGAGGTTGGGCCATTTCCATGAGTTTCCTTCACCTTCATCATCGCTTGCAATTGACGCAATATCTTTGAGAACAGCTCGTAATTCTTGTAACTCTCCTTGAATTTTTGCACTGTTTTCAACAAATTTTGCGCTACTTTCGATGCTCGCCAAGACACTTTCTAGCTCATCTTTGTAAGCACTCAAGAAATTTGCCATGTCTTGAGCTTGAACTAGTAGGTTTTCTCCCCCGCGAATTGTAACTGCCTGAGATCCTGCTAACTCCTGGAAACTGCTTTGGAGAGAACTTGCACCATTCGAAAGAGACGCAAGCGTTTCTTGAATTGGTAGGATTTGCATTTCAAGGGAGCGTGAGAGCGAGCTGAGTGCCGGGGAAATGCTTGAACTAATCTGCTCAGCAACATCTAGCGTTAGCAATTGTTCTTGAAACTCTTCATTTGCAGTGCCAACGTGTCGAATAGAGCGCTCAAGTTGATCAGAAAGAGCCTCTACACTAGTGGCCAATGGTTCTAGGACCATGGACATTTTCTTCGTCGCCTCATCCCCAAAAATTGAGAACGCTTCATTAGCCTCCTTAGAAATAGTATCTGTTAGACTAAATCCCAATGCTTGTGTTCGCAACTCGTCGCCAAATTTCTCAATATTCTTTTGCCCACTTATTAGTGCATTTTCAAGCGACTGAGTTTGTTTGGTAACATTGGAGAAGGTCGAATTCCAGGAATTCACCATTGTTTCCTGAAGATTGGTGAAGGTCGCACTCAATTGTTCTTCAAATTGTGCTCGCGCATCTAGTTCAGCAATATTTCGCATGAAGTCAGACACACTTTTTCCTATCTGCAAGGCGGCGTCGGACAACGAGGTTTTTAATGCCTCAATATCGCCTGACATGGATTCAAAAGCGTGATTTACAGTTTGCCCCACAATTTGCGCTAACATTTGAGGATCAATTTCAATTGAATTGATCTTATTTCCAAATTCGAAAATTGAGCTTTCCAAGGAACGACCGGCAACTGTCATTTCCTTTGAGCGCTCTTTAAACGTCTCGGTTGTTTGAAGAACCTGATTTTCCAGGTTGGTGTATGCGACACGGAGCATTTCGACGAAATCAATTTCGGTATGAATCTCGCGAATTCCGAGTTTCCAATATGTTCGTACAACCAGTGCAAAGGCCGTGCTAGACAAGGCGATTGCGTTTTGCACTACAATTCCCTTTATTGCGTTTGGACTATCCAGGTCTCTGATACTTGTCAGAGCTGTGATCAGCGCAATCAATGTAAAAATAAATCCCAAGAAATAGACACTGTCAGCCCATTTGTGTTGTTCAGGCACATCGTTACTGTCCACAGAGGTCAAGACTGATATCCAATACAAAGATATGAAAACACCATTTGCAACAGCCACCCTAATTGCGACATTTTCATCTCCAGCTCCCAAAACCGGTAATGGGATGCCAAACAGTGTAAGCGGCAAGGAAACTAGCCAGTTCATCGCAAATCCAATATTTGTGATGCTTTGTGAGTTTCGCGAATTAATAATGTACAGACCGCCAATTATGACAGCAATTACAAACATCCAACGTCTGGCTGAATTAGAACGGAAATAACTACCCAAAAAAAATGCCCCCAAGTGCTAATGGGGGCGTATGATAGCCATACTCGTTGATGAAGCAATGCAAAACACAATTTTAACTAAGGGCT
Source organism: Paracoccaceae bacterium (assembly GCA_965224795.1). GTDB lineage: Bacteria > Pseudomonadota > Alphaproteobacteria > Rhodobacterales > Rhodobacteraceae > NVTR01. The sequence continues at coordinate 118,232 of CBDDAE010000002.1, forward strand.
TTGTTGCTCCTTTTCGGAGCTAGACGGTTGACGAAAGCGTCTCACCAGCATTTCTGCTCCAACAATCAACAGGACAAAACTGACAAAACCGACCTCGGGCCCGAATTGAATTAACATAAGAAGTTTCCTTCAGAAATGAGGTACGACCATTCGAGCCCCAATGTCTGAAAAAAACCTTAATCCGGCAACGATTATATCATAGAATTGGTATTCCGGCGAACCTTCGCTCATTCCCTTACGTAATTGACTAAGAACCGGCGTGGGGGGAAAAGAAAAGTGATCGCTATTTTTGGAGGGGTAATTCCCCATTTTGATGGGGTCCGCCTGTAGAACTACACGGCCATTTTCAGTTTCATTGCGGGTGTGATCCCATCGATGGCCATGTTGGGCCGATCATTATTGTAAGTCCAGAGCCAATCCGTGGCTTGATCCTGGGCCTCTTCAATCGTTTCAAAGATATTCTGATCCAGCCATTCGTGGAGAACCGTTCGATTGTAGCGCTCGACATAGGCGTTCTGTTGCGGCTTCCCGGGCTGTATGTATTGGATGTGAATGCTCATCCCTTCAGTAGGCAGAAAGAGTTCCACTTCAATACCTAGTCCTTTACGTTCGAAGTTATCCTGCACCTTTAACGTGCAAATGCTGCGCCCGTCTGCCAACAGGTCGACCATATAATCTATCGAGCAGTTATGATTGGACGCATCCTGTTCCGCCAACGCGTCTGGTTTGTCACGCTTCCTAGGCTTGATTGGCAGGTTCAGTTCCAGTTCGCAGTAAATCCGGTAGACTAGCTTGTGGTTCCAGCCATAACCTTTGAAATTGCGCAGATTCAGAAAACACAATCCGAAGCGCAACGTTCTGCGATTTGTGGCCAATCGTACCAACCATTGGGCAATTTCCGCGTCCTCGTTACTCAGATTATGCTCATACCTGACCTGTGCCTCAAAACAATAAGAGGCTAAATTTTCCCAGATTGTAGGTTCCTTTTTCTTATCGGTGCCAACTGAATTCCAAACAAAGCTTCATAGATCAGGGTAATTGCGTGCGGAGAAAAATTTTTGTGTTTTGACACCGTAGTAAAATCCACCCAGAAATCCTTCCTTTTCCTAAAGGACTTTATGTATTCTTTTCTTGAAGACAGAAGTACTACGCGATCCTCAGCCACACCATTTGAAACCTCATGAACAATACTACTTGCATAGTAATTTAAGCAAATCGTGGAGCCGATTTCGATAGCTCCAAAATCATTCCCATATCTTGAGTACCACTTTTGCAAGAATTCATAGCTAGACTTGTACTTGACGCTCCCTATTTCCTGAATTCGAATATTCTTTATGGGCTGATGTCGACGCAACCAGAAGGTAAGAAATGCGCATTGCTTGAATTCATCAAGCTCTTTTGTCTCTTTATCAACATCACTTTCCAGTAAGCGCTCTAGGTCAGAAACCCAAAACAGCCAAGCCTCTCTGAGGCGGTGCTCAGAAACTGAGACATCACACCTAAATCGCTTTCCGATTAGGTAATAATTCGTGCTGATACATGTCAGAAAGAAGTCCACATCTTTCTTTAGTTTCTCTAATATTTCAGCTTGAAATAGATCGTAATCTGCAGCAGCAATACCCACGCCTCACCTCCGAAAAAAAGGCACCATTAAATGGTGCCTTTGGCTGCTTCTAAGAATACTGGATCGAGGGGGTTAAAATGAATAGCCCCTAGTTTTCTAGACGCCTTGCCGGTTCAGTTTTTGCTGCCTTTCGAATTCGACTGGCGACAGCATGCCGTTTCTAGCGTGTTTGCGTTTTGGGTTGTAGAAGAATTCGATGTAATCGAAGACGTCGCTCCTAGCATCAGCTCTGGTTTTGTAAGTACGACGCCGGATGCGTTCCCGTTTCAGCAAGTTGAAGAAGCTCTCGGCCACGGCGTTGTCGTGACAGTTTGCGCGGCGGCTCATACTGTGTTCCAGATTGTGATGTTTTAGAAATGACGCCCATTCCAGGCTGGTGAATTGTGAACCCTGATCCGAATGTATCAGCACCTTTCCTGTCGGCTTTCGCCGCCAGACTGCCATTAGCAAAGCCTGCAGAACAAGATCAGTTGGCTGGCGCGATTGCATTGCCCAGCCGACAACTCTGCGGGAAAACAGATCGATGACAACCGCCAGATATGAGAAGCCCTCATAGGTTTTGATATAAGTAATGTCGGTGACCCAAACACGATCTGGGACACCGACATCGAATTGACGATCGAGCGTGTTATCCACGGCCACAGATGGCTTGCCACCATACTTGCCAGGGCGGCGTTTGTAGCCGATCTGGGCCTTGATTCCCGCGAACCTTGCCAGACGGGCCACACGGTTCGGGCAGCAGGTCTCACCCTGTTCGCTCAGGTCGTCATGCAGTTTGCGATATCCGTAGACCTTACCGCTTTCTTTCCATGCTTCTTTGATCAGATCGGTCTGGCGGGCATCTTCTTTGTCCCTCTTACATAGCGGGTTCTTCAGCCATGCGTAAAATCCGCTCGGGTGAACACGAAGGCATCGACACATCGCGCGGATCGAAAATACTGGCCGATGCACTTCGATAAACGTGTACCTCATTTTGCATCCTTGGCGAAGTACACGGTGGCCTTTTTTAAGATGTCACGCTCCTCCGTGACCCGTGCCAATTCCCGCTTAAGCCGCCTGATCTCGGCGGCATCTTCAGCGACAACCGGCGGCTTGGGAAACCGCTTCATCCAAGCGTAAAGCGAATGCGTGCTCACACCTAAACGCTTAGAAACATCCGCCACAGAATACCCGCGCTCGGTAATCTGCTTGATCGCATCAATCTTAAAGTCGTCAGTAAAATGGGGTCGTGTCATAGTGATCTCCTTGCCTCGTTTTTAGGCGGCAAGGTGTCTACAATTCTAGGGGCTATTCAAAAAATCTCTTCCACAGCACTTCTTTCTTCTTGTGAAAGAAGGCCTCCATTGGAAGATATTTTGTTTCGGAAATATGTTGACCCCAAACTTAGTACCGGATCCGTCGGAACATCTGAGAAAGCATCATCAGAATCTAGGATGTCTTCCAAATTAACGTCTAAATCATTATTCATTTAATCAATCACCAAATTGTTGCATCTATAGTTAAGGATACAACTTGAAAAAATATATATTGCAACTTTTCAACACCTTACAGAATCTTTAAAGGACGTAAGTGCACGAATAACAAATCAGTTATTGAAGGTCTATGACTTCAAAGAACAGATTATTTTAGTGTTGCAATATCTTTTCCAGCAAAAGGTGATTGCTTCCGTTTCCAGTCCTCTCGGGCATCATACAAAATATCGAACTACCAACGATCATTTTACTAGCCCAAACGATAGGACTCCGACCCGTTAATATCATCAAGTAGGTCAAACAAAGGCTGGATTAACTGCATATCGCTAGCGGTGATTTCGTGAGTGCTTCGGCGACTGGTTCGCTTTGGGGCACCACCCAGGAGGGTCATGTCATTTTGACCCCCTGAGACCCAAGAATATGGCTTTAACAAAGGCTTGTTTTGGATCACCGTCCGGTTCGGCCAGACGTTTTCTATGATCATGCGCTTTTCGGTGCGATTGGCGTTTTGGTAAAGCAACACAAGGTTATTCTGCAGTTCGGCCAATCTCTTTAGGTGGGTCTGTATTTCAGCCGGGTTGGGCATTTTTTCGAGTTGTTCACGTAGTTCAACTAGGCGAAGCTGCGCAGTCTGCCGTTTTCGGTTATAGGCTTCTGGTGTAATTGTTTCATCTATCAGCAGGTCTTCTACCCTTTCTAACCGACGTTCTTCATCCGCAATTTGCAGTTCTAAGGCCCGGCGTTGATCTTCTAAAGACACCAATGATTTTGGTGTCTCAGCCTGGTCGATTTTCCGTTTGGCGTCGGCATTCAGTTTCAGTTGTTTCAACCCATCAACCACCGCAAATTCAAGAATCTCTTCCCGCACGGTCTTGGTGGCACACTGTTTAAGCTTGCAACGGTAATACACGTGGCCCTTTTGCTTTTCTGGCACCATTGGGCTTTGGCAATGGCCACAACGAAACAGCCCTTGGAACAGGTGGTTATGCCGAGTTGTTTTTGGTCCAGACCGACCGGTGCGAATGTCTTGCACTCGTTTCCACATTTGCACGGGAATGATTGGCTGGTGGATACCTCTATATGTCTGCCCCGAGCTTTTGATAAATATCAAGCCGATATAGAAGGGGTTTTTGAGGATATTTCCTAGGCCACAAAGCGTGAGCTGCCCGCCACGAGTGTTGCGCAGGCCGCGTTGGTGCATTTCTTTTAGCAGCGGAATGTATGAATACTGCCGGGATGCATAAAGCTCGAACAAGACTTTGATCAGTGGCGCAGTTTTAGGGCAAGGCACCTTGGGTTTTCCGCCACCACAATTAAGATACCCCGGTGGTGCATTCCACGGATACAAACCCTGTTTCAACCGGCCATTCATGCCTTTGATGGTTTCTTCGCGCAGGTTGAAGATGTAGTCTTCGGCTATGACGGCTTGCAAGTTGGCGGAGAGACGCCCGCCACGGGTGGCAAAGTCCAATCCATCCGCTGCAAAGTATGGCTTCACGCCGTAATTTGGCAGTTCCATCACCAGATTCCAGTCCCGCATGTTGCGGGCGCTACGATCTATCTTGTGCATGATCAGGCCAGACGCCCTGCCCTTTTTCAGTTGGGACATCATTTGATTGAAAATTGGACGCCCGGTTTTGGCGGCGGTTTCTGTTTCTTCGAACCATTCAATAACGACCAGGCCGTTAAGACTCGCAAAACCCGCAATTGCATCTTTTTGTGCTTCGAGCGAGACCCCCTCGCCTTGCTTTTGGGTGGACACTCGAATGTATCCAAAACAGGGTTTCATATCAGTTATTGTTATCTTTGGACTCTAGCAAACTCTCAGGATTTTGCGAGTCTGGCCACGGCCAATTTCCCTCTGCCACCAGGCGCTCAAACACCCGTTGGCAAATCTCTAAGTGTCTTTCAATGTGTTCATCTTGGGTCATGCACCCATGATACGGAAACCACTTTGTCTGCCTAGCACCCACCCTATCACCCACCACGATACGGTGGATACATGCTGGCCGAGAAAGGCTTTAGTCTTTGCCCTCCCTGCAACATCCGCACAATCGCCCGGTGGTTCGGCTGGTTTATGAGATCGTGGCGGGTGAAGGTTGGCAGTTCGCGGTGAAAGATGGCCGCGTCTTTGGCTCCCACCCGGAAAGTAACGGTGGAACCAACGTTTCCTAAAATTGCTTCAAACACTGCCTTGTCTGTTTGTACGATGTGTTGGTGGGCGAGGGTTAATCCGAGACCGTATTTTCTGGCTTCAGACAACATGCCGGCAAAGCTCTTGGTGGTGAAGTTGTGGAATTCGTCGATGTATAACAGGAACGGACGGCGGGCCGCTTCGGGCAGGCTGTGGCGGGTGAAGGCCGCGTGCATGATGCTCGAGCTGATCAGACCACCCATGATGTTGGAGATGTCTGCCCCCAAACGGCCCTTGGCCAGATTCACGATCAACGGTGTGCCGGTGTCCATGATGTGACGGAATTTGAGGGGTGTGGCTGGTTCGCAAAGGGCTTTGCGCACCACCGGCTGCGCCAGAAACGCCCCCAGTTTGTTCGCCACCGGTGAGACACCGTCTGAACTGTTTTGGTAGTTGAGGGCTGGGAATTCATGCTGCCAGAAAAACTGCACTTGGGGATCAGTCAGGGTGTTGGTTATCTGCCTGCGGAAGCCTTTGAAGACAAACAGCTTCATGATATCGCGCAGGTCACTGTGTGGTTGTTCTAAGAGGGCAAGAATAGCAAAACGTAACATGTGTTCCATCCGTGCACCCCAAGCGTCCGGCCATTGCTTTTTGAGGGTATCGATCAGGCCGGAAGCTACCAGTGGCCGGTATTGTTCAGACACGGTTCCGAGTGGGTTGTACCCAAAGGGTGACGTTGGATCAGCCACTTCCCAATAGAGGTGTGGAGTGTCCAGGGAGTGGTGCAGTTGTTCAGCCAGATCACCGTGGGGATCGATCAGGCAAAAGCCGGTTCGTTTCAGGGCGTCTTGGCGGGCTAGGTTAAACAAAAGACTGGATTTTCCAGTACCTGTCTGGCCCGCGCAATACAAATGGCTAAGGCGATCCTGCAGGGTAATGCCAAAGGGGGTGGGTTCTTCGTAGCGGCGATAGGCCAAGCCTATAATTGAATGGGATTGCATACAGATCAGTGTGCGGGTGCCGAGCATTTGATGCTAGGGGGCACCATATCACTCAGGGTGATATGGTGAGTGCTAGTCCCTGCCCGCCTGTTCCGGCAAAATACAAATAGATCAGTTCCTTCCATCACCTTGCGCCGGGTGCGCCTGAATCATTCGGGCGGCCACCCTAACGCAAGGAGATGAACCATGGGTAATACCAAACCTGAAATTGATGAGTTGGTCGGGGCCTATCCGGTCTGCCCACAATGCCAAGGGCAAAGCGTAGTGCGTGATGCCTGGGCCGAGTGGAGTATGGCCAAACGGGACTGGATGCTCAAAACTGTGTTTGACGAGTTTGTGTGTGATCAATGCGGGGATAGTATTCATCCGGTGTGGAAGCTGGATGAAAAATTCCGGCAGAAACGCATTCAACGTCTTAATGACGAAATGCGTGCTGGCACTTTCCGGCATGGCAACGTGATCTTAACCGCTGGTGTACAAGCGCTGGAAGACAAGCTGCGTGCCGCTCTCATCGATCAGATCAGCCGCTTTGATGCCTTCACTGCAGACAATGATCCTCACGGGGAACATGACTTTGGCAGTATCGAGATCAACGGCCAAAAGTTCTTCTGGAAGATTGATTATTTTGATTTGAAGCTGGAACGGCATTCGGTTGATGCTGCTAATGGAGATGTGACACATCGGGTGCTGACGGTTATGTTGGCGAATGAATATTGAGTGTGGCCGTCCCTTTTGGGCGGTTTTCTATAGCAGTTTTGTTCGATATTCTTTGAATGAAAAGTCCATACGCAATCTATTGTTCTGTAAAGGGTCTGTTTTGAGCCTTCCTGCGACATTTGCTCTAGCCAAATTAGGTTCTTGGTCGATCATTTGCAGATGATTTGAATAGCGGTTCCTAGGTAGTAGCGGTCTTTGAAACCAGCGCACCGCTTTATATCCTCACAAGAACAACCGTGGCGATATTTCAAATCAAATAGACCCAGTAGGCCGCAAAAATTTGGATTCCAAACTTCAACCTTCGAGTTCAAATTGATACGACCCAACTCGCCGGAGCGCCAGTAAAAACTGGCCTTGGTTGTTTCCGGCATATCAAAAAGTGAACAAGCGAGAATTCGCTTAGCGTGTTGACACTGATAAGTGATACCGCAATGATTGTATTATTCGTTAACTTAATTAGGAGAAAAAATATGGGACGACGCAGAACAGAACGAAGCGGGAAACGTCGCGGACGCTCCAGTTCATGGGGTGGAGGTGGTGGCTTTTTGACAAAAGCTCCAGTTACCTCATTTGAAGCTGGATTCCTGACTCTCTTCGCTTAATTTTACAGTATTTTCAGGGCGCACCCTCTGGTGCGCCCTGTTTTCTCTCATATTTCGGAGAGCGCTTTGAATACCATTTGCGAAAGAAGTTTTTCTCCTAATGATGCGTCGTTACAAATAGATAATCTATTTGATGAACTTGGCCTGAAAGTCTTAGAAGATAGGCATGAACAAGGTTTCTCTGCCTCCCATATCGTTGTGGAGGGAGAAAACGGGATTCTTTCGTCTGGATCGGGCAAAGGGGTTCATCATAAAATCGGCGCGCGCGCCGAGTGCATCGAGCACTACTTTACACAAACAGCTTTAGCCCGACCGGAAGGAACTGCATCTAGTCATCAAGTAGCCAATCAGAAACTGCTGGCGAATGATGGGATCATTCGATCTCTTTTACAATTTGATGAAATTGAAATTCCTGTTGTTAAAATGGACCCGTTGGATGAGTGTATTGATGCAAGTGTCCTAATACCGCACACTTTAATAAACCCCGATATCTTTGACGTTCATGAAACTGATGACGAAGCCCATCTATTTTTGGGGAAGTATTCGTCCAACTCGGGGACTGCGTTTGGATTGACAAAATATGAATCCCAACTTCATGCGTTGATGGAGACCATCGAACGACACACTCAATCAAACCTCTTTCTGAGCATTCTTGGCCATAAGGTTGAGCAAGATTTTGTTCACACTAAACTATCCTCTAAACTGATGGGTCATCTGAGTTGTGCGCCAGAACTAACCGAACTCCCAGAAATTAACCTAATTGGCTGCAAAACCCTAGGTGGTGCGTATTTCTTTTGTGCTGTTGAAGCCTCTCCAAAGGGAACTCTAGCGGAATACGGAGCGGGTTGTTCGCAAGACGCACTATTTGCACTTGAAAGAGCGGTATCAGAATGTGCACAATGCATCGGCATCGTAAAAGGTGAGGAACTTGAGGAGGATAAACGAGCGATTGAGCTTTTTGCAGAACTCCCTGGGCTAGATATACTCAAAACACTTTCAGTCGAAAAAATGGACAATTTGGCAAACACATTCACCCACACCGAAAGCATTGCTTATTTGCTGGACAAGGGCATTCAAGCAAAATCTATTGCTGATCCAGAGGAAATGCTGCGATCATGCATCGGGCACCTTACTGCAGAAGGTTACAATGTAGTTGGTTGTGACACCAAAACCGGTGAATTCGGATATGTCTCGCGTGTTTACGTTCCAGGATTCGATCGCTTCCACCTAATCAGATCTGGACTCAAAGTCGCGCCAAACTCCGTGTTAGCGTGACTATAATTTCAGAACTTAGGCGCGAGTATGCAATAGCGCCCCGCAGAAATATCATTGCAGTTCTTCTGTTGACCTTGGCAGAGCGCATTATTTTCTTAGCGCCTGCAATCTTGGTTGGCCGGATAGTAGATTTAGTAGCAACTGGCCAAGCGACCAAGGTGAATTCCTTGCTGCTGGTTCTTCTTGTGCTCGGAGCCATACAAGCCATTCTTTGGCCATTGAGAGAAAAATTTGTTGCTCAAGTGGTGCAGACTATCGTTCTTGATCGATCAATACGACTTACGGCCACAGTTTTTGATAAAGATTACGCAATTTTTGCTTCATCACGCGTTGGCTCTGTCACCAAAGTCGTTGAACGAGCGATCGAAGGATTTGAGCAGCTTTCAATTGTTTTGCTTACACAAGCGTTGCCTGCACTTGTGTCTGTCCTGCTTGTTTCGATTTACTTTCTTGCACTTCTCCCGATTGGAGCACCAGTTCTTGCGGGCGGGGCAATCATTTACTTCGTTGTTTCTTTACTGGTTTTGCGTTGGCGACGTATTTTTTTAGATGATGTCAACGACTCTGAAGATGATATTGCAGACAGTTTCGCAACCACATTCCTTGCTGCGCGATCAATCAAGAGCAGCGGACACTTGAAAACAGCACTATCCCCACTGTCCAAGGCTTATCGAGTGTACGCAGACGCCGCCAAGAGGTTGGCACTTGCAAGTGGGGTTTTGGCAGCCGTGCAAGCAACCACAACTTTAGGTGTGACCATTCTCTCAATTTTCGCTGGTATTTATTGGCTAGACATTAGTGATACCTTCTCAGCCGGTGATTTCGTTGTAGTATTTTCTTACGTCGGAATTTTCATGTCCAATCTGGCAGTCACGTGGAAAGTACGCGAAGCCTATGACGAGTATGATGCAGACGTTCGCGCGCTTCGGCAAATTCAGGAACTGCCTGACGTCCGAAAATTGAACACCAATCAGCGACTTGAAAATTCATCATGTTTAACAGTGCATCCGATGCTTTTACCGGGCCCAGTTGAGCTTAAAATAGTAAAACCAATCGAAATCAAAGGCGGCGATATTGTTGGTATCGTTGGAGATTCCGGGGCAGGAAAAACGCTCCTCTTGCAGGCTATGGCAGGCATTCGCACATCCAACGGCGTAATTTCCATCGGTGGCAAAGAAGTTGATAAATTTCCGGCAGACCAACTTACCAAGGTGGTCGACTTTTCATGGCAGGAACCTCAGTTTTTGCATGGAGATTGGGAGGAAGCTGTATTTTTCCGAAAATTGACCGAGAATGAAAGAATGGAAACTGAACGGCTCTGTAGTGCACTTGGCCTTTCACACATTTTTGCCAATCGAAATGATGAATTTCGAGCGGATAGTCTAAGTGGCGGTGAGAAAAAGCGGCTGGCACTTCTTAGAGTATTCGTCGATCCAGCGCCGATCCTTATATTCGACGAACCCACTAGCGAACTAGACGCAGATCGAGCGCAAGCAATCTGCGATACATTGAAAGGTTTTAGCGGTAAGTCGACGATAATTGTGGCCACTCACGATGAATTAGTACAATCGATCTGCGATAGGCTTGTTACCGTTAAAGATGGAGAGGTCAAAGTAAATCCGCCCTTGTCTAAGACCACCCCGAGCACTCGCTCTGGGTCCCACTCGCTCTGAATTTGAACGTCCGCTTTGTTTTCGCTCAGCGGTCATCTCACTTTTCCTTCAATTAAATTTGTACCGAACCGACCTATCCAGTCCCCTAAATATCACCCTCCCCGATACCCTGCCTCCTAGCCACCACCAAATTTCTGTCCCAGATTGCCAAATCCTGAAAGATACCCACCCCCATACACGTCTAAGGTAATACAGCTTCGGATAGTGCATCCACTATTCCAGGCTGATCAGTATCAGTCTGTTACGGTTGCCCATCCGATCTAGGTTGTAGAGAGACAAACGTCTGGCAGTGAGTGTTCGTTTGTCGCCAGCCCTTTTAAGGGGGCTGGTCCATAAGAACACGCCTGCCAAGCGTGTTCGTCTCGCAATAAATCAACCACCCACCATATCACCGGTGATGATACCGTGCCTGCTAGAGGCATGGTCTTTGGTGGCCTAGACTGAACTGGTATTAGTATTAATTAAGTAAAGTCTATGAGTACCCAATTTGCCTTTGATTTGCGTCTAGCAAGACGGAAAGCGGGGCTAACCCAAGATGATGTCGCGCATCTGCTAGGCGGTCACCAATCAGTGGTGTCTGATCTGGAGCGCGGAACAATGCGCCCAGCCATTGAACAGATCGTTCTGTTGTCTGTCTTGTATGGCCGGTCGTTTGAGAGCCTGTTCAGTGAAGTGATGGTCGAGAGCCAGGAGCATCTAACCACGCGGCTGTCGAGCCTGCCCGCGCCTGCCAAGGTGACGGCTGAGACGTATAACCGGAAGAGTTCGCTGCGAAGATTGAAGGGACGATTAGCCGATAGCCTGCTTGAACGTGGCCGCGCTTAAAGTCTTGGCCATCGCGGTATCAAGCAGCAAAGCGGGCTATATGTTCCTGCAAGATAAAACCTTGCTCGATTGGAACATATCGGTGAAAGCCACCCGCAGTGCCAATGAGTTGGCAGGCTGGGTGCAAGGTCTGATCAATGAGCTGAAGCCGGATGTGGTGGTGTCTGAGAAGATTGATGATGATTGCCGCAAAGGGCGGAAGTCCAGACGGTTGATCAATACCGTTACTGAGCTGGCAGCGCATAACTTTGTGCTGGATGTATCGGTGGTACGGCCCCGGCAGTTTCAGACGAAGTATGGAGAGGCTGAAGCGTTGGCAGTGCAATATCCCGAGCTGAAAGGCCGCCTGCCCCGGAAGAAGCGCCGGTTCTATGATTTTGAACCGAGGGCGATGGTGTTGTTTGAAGCATTGGCGTTGGCGCTCGAAGTGATTGATGGGCCGCCGGGCTTGGTGCCGCAAACTGTTCGCAGGAAAGAATAGGCGGTTCGAAGAAAGCGCCTCAACCAAAAAAGGGAAAATCGATAAAAACCATGATTGAATGGCAGGGCTACGCTGTGTTTGTCACCTGCACCAGAAACTGGCTCGATACCGGCTATCACCATATTGAGCTACGATGCGAAACCCCGCTGCCTGTCTCAGAGACCGGCTATCGCTCACACTTTATAGCGAGTGATGAACTGGATCAGTTTGCCTCGCCGGTCGATTTCGTTCTCGAATGGCTGGACGAAACGGCACAGTCCAAAGAGTGGAAACGTTATGTGCAAGACAGCCGCCAGCTTAAGCTGTTTTAGTTCTTTCAAATTAACCCCGATGCTTGGCATCGGGGTTTTTGGTGGCCAATCAGTTTTATTTCACTATGAATACGTCACCATCGCGAGCAGTTTTGAAGGGCAGCCCTTTTTCCTTGCAGTATTCAACTATTTTGCCGACGTCTTCAGACTCTGGATGATCTGAATCTATGTGAGGGATGAAGGTATATTCGATAATTTCTAGACCGTCCCAAAGCACTTCATCCATACCTTCAAAAGGCGTATCAGTGGCATCGTCAACCAGGTGATAGCCGTCCAGCGAAGGGCTCAAAACGCACACCCCTGCGCTGTATCCGCCATATAGAAAATCATCATTTTCGTTCAACTCGAGCAAAATGGCATCAAAACCACTCAATTTGAATGCTTGTCTCAAGACGAAGACGTTTCCGCCACTTACCCAAATTGCTCCAAGAGTATTAACCAGTTCGCGCAACTCATCTGGTTTCCCAAAATACTCTTTTAGGTCTAGATCAAAACAATCGAAACCGAGCTCATTTAGTTCACCCAGATTACGTTCAACGCGCCTTGCCTTGCGTTCTGCATCCGCACCAGTGAAATCTAGAGAGTTGAAAATGTACCCAAGTTTATTGTTGGACGGAACCATCGAGCGGAGCGCTTCAGTTTCGTTTCCCAATTCGTATGAAGACAAATACATTTTCATAATACCAACACCTTATCATGGTTGTGAAAATTGAACCATTCCGTTCAAATTGGTTTATCAAAATTTTTTCATAAAACCTGAGCACATAGCTGCATTGACTAAATAATCTCAACCTCCGGCGGTGTGTCCGGCTCACCATCATCCCGGTCAGTTGATTTTTCATCGCCAGCCGCTTCGTCAGTTTGTGGCTGCTCACTTTCCCGATCAGCATCCACCGGTATCGATCCATATCGCTCTTCCATCATTCTACGCAGCTCGGTTTTATCCTCCCGCTTAGGAAAATCCGCCAGTGCATTCGGCACGCCACGTATCGGTGTGAAGCCGCGTTTCCGAGTAAACATCCCAAAGGTAAACTGCGGCAAATTGAGAATGTCTTCCGGCTTGATCTGCATGCTACCCGCAAATTTCGCCGCGTCTTCCCGAAACGCCGTCCAGATGATTTTAGTGGCGGTATTCACCATCAAAGGATCAGCAATATTGCCACCGCCTTTATTGCCCCGCGATTGGGAAATGCTTTGATGCGAGACAACTAACCCAATATTCGCCTTGCGCGCCTGTTCCAACATATCTGAGATTGAACGGTCGAAATACTCATGGGCTTCATCCACGATTAGGTAGACCGGGCGCATGAACTTCCCGGGCTGAAAGCGCATATACGAGGCCCGCACGATCATGGCGATAAACAGCCGCCCAAAGAAGGCTGAGGCGGTGTCATCCAGCATTGGTTTGTTGGTGTCTATTACGATCAGCTTTTTGGTGGCCAGCTCTTCAAACATGTCGATTTTGTTTTCGGTGGCCGAGAACAAGCGACGGAATGTAGGATTAAGCAGCAGGCTATCGAGCCGCCGCCTGATTGCTTCGCGGGTGCGTTTATATTCTGGGGCGGCGAAATCATCTGCAAAGAAGCGCTGCATATTTGCGTCCAGCTGGCCAATTTCCTTGGCGTATTTCTTGTGCCCATCGTCAGCCAGGATATCCATGAAGGTAAATATGTTGCCGCCTTTGATGCTGATCACCAGCTGGATGGCATATTGGAAAATTGTCTTCTGTGGGTTGGTGAACTCCGCCCCCATCATGCTTTCCATCACAAAGCTCAACAGCCCGACCGTTTTGTTAATCAGGGTTTCACCTTCGATCCCACGCCCTTTCATGTCTTCATAGCCAACATCAAACAGGTTGAGGGCCAGGTCAAATTTTGGGGTGATGTATGTGGTGTCTTTGATATCTAGGCTGGCCAGTTTGTCGGTTAGTTGCGTCTGGCTATCAATCACCACGACGCAGCAATCTTCGGCGCTCTGCAAATCATGGGCGATGATGTTTTCGATCAGGTTGGTTTTGCCTGAACCCGAAGAGCCCAATAAGTAGGTGTGATACATGCGATCACTTAGGCCAATCATTTCGTCCACGTCCGCCAAAGGCAGCAGAGGCGTGTCTTTCAGATAACGCCAGGCGTAGTCTTCATGTTTGCAGGCAGACGGCATCACTTCATTTTCGTCGAAATAGTTATGGTTGAGTTGCGCCACTAGAGGCTTGAACAGGCCATCATCATTGATGAACCGCTGGATCAGGCGATCGATTTCTTTACGGTTTCGTTTCCTTTCTGAGCGGAACATTTGCTGTTCATCTTCCGTCGCTGGCTCATAGTCTGAAAGCACCCAAATCAATTGCTTTTCAAATTCAGTGTAGTGGTCTGGTTGCGCAGCGTTGATGAAGCGCTCTAGTTTGTCTTGATACCGGGCCAGCTTGATTTCGTCAAAACCCACCGGTGGCAATACCGGTGGATGAAGACCTTCTTGTTTGTATAGCGCTTTGGCAATCTGGTGCAGTTGGCTGCAGAATATCCCGGCCTCAATCAATGATTGCTTTAGGTGCGACCAGGATGGAGACAGCTTTTGGGCTTGTTTGTATAACACCCCGGTGCGTTGCTGAGCTGCCTTCTGCCGTTTCTGCGGCAGGTGGATGTTATATAGATAATACAGCACCCCAGCACCGGCCATACCAACCGGTACCACCACCATGCTCGCGACCATGGCCACAACGGCCACAACGCTAAGGATCAGTGCCAGCCCGATGAAACTGCCAAACAGCTCAGCAAAATCATCCATCAGAGTTCAAAACTCGCCGTGGCTTTTTCCACCTCAGCGTTGCCAACAATCCAACCTTTGAGGGTCACCAAGCCATTTTTTAATAGCTCTTCGTATTCCTTGGCTTCAACCGGTGTGCTGTTGAAAAAGGTATCTTCGCCTTTCATCAGCTTGTTCACGGTAAGGTGGAAATTATTAGCGTCAGCGCCACTCACCGCCGCCTTTAACAGCATTTTCCCCAGGCCTCGGTTGGCGTGCTTATCGATTGCTGCGTCAGACATATCGGACGGATAGCCCCGCTCGAGCACAACATCTTTTTCCAAATGCCGTTCGCGTATCACCGCCAATTCTTCAGCGTTGAATTCCACCCGCACGGTTACGCCGTGATGGGTGGTTTTGCGGATCATGCCGGTTTTCTTCTGCACGTGTTTAATAGTGACTTTCATAATTAATTCCCTTTGATCAATTTATAGTTTTTATGGTCTGCATGATCTCTACTCAGCCAGTTTTCATGCAGCAGGTTTTGGCGTGTTTTTTGGAGAGTAGAGAAGCGGTAATAGGGGTGGAAATCTGGTGATAAACTGGCGGCAGCGGCGCGCATGTTAGTGATGCGCTCATCGCTGGTGGTGATGATCAACAGGTGAAAGCCGGAGAAGGTTCCAAGGCGCGGATGGCGGTTAGCAACCCTTCCACTGGCCAAATACTGATCATACTGGGCCAGTTTGTCTGTGAAGGTTTTTACGCTGGTGTCTGTTCTATTGGTGGTTAGGCGGGTGGTGCCGCAATCCACTTCAATGAGAAACAGCGCGCGCTTGCCACTTGGGATATGCTCCAGAGCAAAACCAGCATCTGGCACGATCTTATTTTCGGGGCTGTTCGGCTCGGCTACGTAGTCCGTGGTTTCTTTTTGCCAACGGTTGCCGATCTTTTCGCGCCGGTATTCCACCAGCGTACCGGTTAGGCGGTAGTTTGTGAGGGACGAACAGTCTCGCTCCACTGCTGCCAGCACGTCTAAAGTATCAACCCGGTGGAACATCAAGGGCGACCAGCGGCTGTTGATGCTGATCTGGCGATAGGGCGGCACCAGGCGGTCTTGGGCTTCGAGCTCAGCCGCTAAGACCCGGTGCCCGCCTTTGGTGAGATAGTATAGTTTGGGTGTCTTGCCGTAACCACGGATACCGGTATTCCCAAATGAACCAAGCAGCTTTTGCCGCTCTAGGCGGAGTAGCATTTCTGAGGCTGATTTTGGACGTAGATCAGCAATCATCGCCACCTGGTTTACGGTAAGGTAGCGATATTCAAGGATGGCCGACAATGCGGCCAACGTCCCATCCGAGACGGATATATTAATAACTCTAACCAAAGCATTTCTCTTAAAATATACGGAAATGGTGCCGGATTTCGTAACGATCTGTCTAGTTGACAGACTGTTTCCATTTCAAAGGTTTAGAGGGTTGGGGGCTGTGCGAAGTATAGGGTTATTACCCTACATACCTCCGGCGGTCCGTTGTTACAGAAATGTCAGCGGTTGTCGGGGGCGCTGGAATGGAGGGGTTCTTTTGCTCAGATGTCAAACCTTTGGCGGCAATTCAGAGTGTAGTGGTGCGGATGCGGGGAAGATGGGGGGGTACATGCATCCTTCAAAAACCAATTCGGTCACTTCAAAAAGTTTCAATTATATTTTATAATACTCTCAATGACCGCAAACGCATCCGAGATCACAATTTATTATGTTTATTGAGCTTAACCGACAGTTTATTAGTCTGTCAGAAGAAGACATTTCTAGTGACGAGATTGAAGCACGTTTTGACTACGGGCTTGGCACCACATCGTCTTGGGAAGACGTCCTGAAAGAATTTCGAGTTGTAGTTTTGGCTGCCGCTGGAACCGGCAAGACCAAAGAAATTGAGAATTCCTGTACCAAGCTTCGAGAAGATGGAAAGCCAG
Organism: Paracoccaceae bacterium; assembly: GCA_965224795.1. Taxonomy (GTDB): domain Bacteria; phylum Pseudomonadota; class Alphaproteobacteria; order Rhodobacterales; family Rhodobacteraceae; genus NVTR01. Next base: position 135,060 of record CBDDAE010000002.1, read on the forward strand.
CCTTTTTTCTGCGGCTTGAATCTTTAGCAACAGAATGGGACGCCGCGTTTGAGATTGGGTCACATACCGAACTGGAAGCAATCAACGCTCGACAAAAAGAGTGTTGGGTATTTCTAGATTCAATTGACGAAGCGCGCCTTTCCGGCCCCAAAGACTTTGAAAAAGCTATCCGCCGATTGCGCTCGAACATGGACGGCAACTTACAAAATGCACACATAATTCTAACGAGCAGAGTGGAAGCCTGGCGACCCAAACAAGACCAAATAATGGTTGAGAAACATCTCCCATTTGCGCAATCAAGAACACTAACCCAAGTTGAGGCTGACACAGCTGACGACGTATTCGAAGACATACAAGTGAAATCTCGAAAGAACGAAACATCCAGTTTAGCATTTTATACACTTCGAGGACTGACCACTGAACAAATCACAACTTACTCCACTGCACATGGGGTACTGGACACCGCCAGGTTCCTGAAGGAGTTGGAAAAAAATGATGTGCAGAATTTGGCTCGAAGGCCAAAGGATTTGGATGATTTGCTTCAATTCTGGAAGGCTTACGGCTGTCTTGGAAGCCGTCTTGAATTGTTCGAAGATAACATCTCTCGCAAGCTCAGCGAGACTGATCCGGACCGGGCCGGAAAAGACCCCCTGACGGTCGAAAAAACCGAATTGGGTGCACTTCGCCTAGCAGCGGCTGTGTCAACCACTCGTCTGACACGGATCATTGTTCCAGATAGTGAAAACCCAAACCTTGAGGGACTCAAAATTGAGAAAGTGCTTGTTGATTGGACTACATCAGAATGCACCGCATTATTGGCTAGGCCGATTTTCGATCCAGAAACTTACGGATTTGTGCGATTCCACCATCGTGACACCTTGGAGCTTCTGACAGCCAAGTGGGTTAACAAATTATTGAAATCCGGCAACTCACGGCGAAAGGTCGAAGGCCTGTTCTTTACCAATCAATACGGAATTGAAGTAGTTATGCCCAAGCTTCGCCCCGTATTACCTTGGCTGGCACTATTTGACCAAAACATACTCGACCGATTGATAGAAAACTGGCCTGAAGTTCTTTTTGAAGGTGGTGACCCCTCAAAGTTGCCACTAGCCTCGCGCGAAACGCTAATGAAAAACGTCTGCGAGCAATTTGCTGCCAAGAAAACCGCCAGAATATCAGTAGACATTAATGTACTACAAAGATTGGTCGACAAGGACATGGCCAAAGTAGTGCTCGAATTGTTTTCAGAGTATTCTGACGTCCAAGAAATTAGACGGTTTCTTCTGAGATCAGTGGAACAGGGTCCGATACCCGAATGCCTTGAAATCGCCAAATCTTTCGCCCTTGATGACAAAATTGATGACTACTCGCGAACCGTTGCCATGCGTGCCATGATGGTCATTGGGTCGAAAGCAACACTAAAAAAGCATGTAACCAAAATACTTTCTGACCCATGGCTTAAGAGACGCTCAAACCTTTCAAATTTTATTGCCATTTTTGGGCTTAATTTTCTTTCTCCATCAGAAATTATTGGCCTGATTTCAGAAGCAGACCAACCGCATCCCCACAGGTACCAAGGCCTTAATAATACACTGTCTGATTATCTAAAAATTTGCCCGATTGGAAATGTAGTTCAAATCCTTGAAGGAACTTCCGAGTTATTAAGAAAAGCCCCGTATCGCAAGGAAAGGCATTTTGACGTTTCTGACAAATACAATTGGCTTTTAGAATGTGTCGCAGTCGCTTGCGAAAGGTTGATTGCTGAGAAGCACCCTGCTGCCCTGACTGAAACAACAATCATGATGATTTCTTTAATTGGAAAGTCAGACAGTTACACCAGACCAAGGAATGAACACAAACTGCGAGAACTGATTCCGAACTGGCCCGAGTTAAATCTGAGTCTTTTCTGGCACGACGTTAGTGTGCGGCGTAAATCACTCTTGGAAAAGGAAGAAGAGCAGTTAACCGATTTCTGGCAGGTTGGCATATACGGCGCGCTTTGGAAGTTTTCATCGGCTGAATTTGATACGGTTTTACAGTGTCTCACCACCAAACCATTGCTTGATGATCAGCTTGTAGTTGTGTCTTTAGCCTTTGCTATTTACCGGGATGCCTCACGACCAGCAGCCTGGCGATCTAAACTGAAAAAGGTGGTGCAAGGAACGGTGGAGCTTGAAGAAAAGCTAAACAATTTTCTTAATCCGCCGACTCTAACTGAAAGTGAAAAAAGATACCGTAAGAGTGAAGCGGGCTACAAAAGACGTCGAAAACAGAGGGAAGAAAAAGAAACCAAATACAATGTCGATTGGAAATCCGCTCTTCCTAATCGGTTGGAAGAAATCAATGGGACCAAAAATGCTGGAGCGGGCAAGGTGTGGAATTCCCAAGTCTACCTATTTGAACGAATGGGAGAACTCGGCAAGGGTCATTCCACCTGGTCCCATTCAAATTGGCAGGACCTTGTTTCAGACCAAAGCTTGGAAGTCGCCGAGGCAATGCGCGACGGCCTTAAAAAGAGTTGGCGCTCAAATGGGGTGGGACTAAAACCGGAAATTGGCACCGGCAATAATGGGCTGGATCAAAAAGACATTTTTGCACTTTCTGGACTGGAAATTGAAGCCAAGGAAACACTCGATTGGCCGAACAATCTTTCCTTTGACGATGCTAAACTGGCCAGCCGTTACCTTCTTAAAGAGCTAAACGGATTTCCAAATTGGTTTCGTGCTTTTAACAAAAGATTTCCCAAAATAGTAAAAGAAATGATCCTGAAAGAAATTACCTGGGATATGTTTGAGAACCCTGCTGAGGATCGCGCCCATTACGTGTTATCTGACATAACTTGGCACGCAACATGGTTATTCGATACAATAGCCCAGTCGGTTTTTGCGTTAGTCAGCGGTCGAGAACCCAAACACAAAAACAATCTATCCAACGCAATTTCTATCATTCTTTCCTCAAACAACGTGTCTGACATAGAGTTTTCTGAACTCGCTGCCAGCAAAACTAAAGGTCAAATTCCCTCAAAACACATACCAATATGGTTTGCGGCATGGATGTCAGTCGATCCTGACAGTGCCCTTAAGCCTTTGATGTCTTTGCTCGAAGCGCTTCCAGATAAAGAGGCCACAAAAACCGCAGTCAGTTTCATTAATTGTTTGATGGGGAGCCGCAGCGAACGGGGCTTGTCTGGTCGCGAAAACCACAAGAGTCCAAAAATTTTGAAAGACATCTATTTGCTGATGCACAAATACATCCGTCCGGAAGAAGACATTGATCGCTCCAACAATGGTGTCTATTCGCCAAACAGTCGTGATGATGCGCAAGACGCGCGAAGTAGTTTATTTTCCCAATTGACCGAAATTCCTGGGAAAGAAGCTTTTGAAAGCCTGATGGAAATTTCTCGTGAACACAAAAAAACTGGCAATGACGTTTGGATGCGAAACCACGCCATCAATCGTGCCGAACTTGATGCGGAAGGAGCACCTTGGAACTTAGGCGAGTTTAGGGATTTTGCCGAAAACCTAGAACGTACACCCAAAACACACCGTCAACTATTTGATCTGACTGTATTCAGATTGGAGGATCTGAAAACTGAATGGGAAGATGGTGACACCAGCATTGCTGGCGTTGTGATAAAAACAAAAGAAGAGACTGAACTGCGGAATTTCATTGCAAATGTACTCAAGCAACAATCAAACAGTCGCTACATGGTTGGCCAAGAAGAAGAAAAGCCGGACGCAAAACGAACAGATATTCGCCTACATGGTGCAGCAGGTATTGACGGGCCAGTTCCGATTGAGTTGAAGATCGCCGACAATGGCTGGTCGGGGTCCAAATTGTATGAACGCCTAGAAAATCAATTGTGCGGAGATTACCTACGTGATCAACACTCTAACTGCGGCGTATTTTTACTCGTGTCCAGAGGTACACAAAAACACTGGGTCCATCCTTCCACCGGAAATAACCTATCCTTTGAAGAGTTGGTCGATGCGTTGCAAAAAAAGGCGGCCAAACTGATTGAGGAACTTTCAGGTATCGAAAATATCCGAGTAATCGGCATCGATCTAACCAAGCGCGGGGCTGGAACCAAGAAAGCAAAATCCAAGAAAATCGGGTGACCAGCCTTGCAAAGCCAGCCACCCAGCTCCTATTCAGGAGTGTCGGTCAGGTTTTTCTCGATCGTCCAACCTAGTTTGAAGCCAGTCCAGCACTTCATCTTCAACCCATCCCACTCTGTTAGGGCCGAGTTGTATCCTTTGAGGGAACGTCCCGGCCTTTTCCAGTCTGGCAACGTGTTGTGGTGAATACAGAACCATCTCCTTAAGTTGGCGCTTTGAAAGTATCCGCATCTCGATCTCTCCATGATTGAAGAGCATCGCGATGCCCTAGGTTACGACAATACCAAGGCGTCCACAGTTTAACGGCAAGTGAGTTGAATAGCTATGTTCAGCTATCTGGTGCCAAACGCAGCAAGATAAAAAGGGTGGACTGGAAGGTGATTCGAAAATCACCCATTCCATTTAATTGTTTATTTTCAACAAATTACTGTAATGATTGGTGCGGGTGAAGGGACTCGAACCCCCACACCTTGCGGCGCTTGGACCTAAACCAAGTGCGTCTACCAATTCCGCCACACCCGCACTGGCGTCGCTTTAGCAAAGCCTTCCGGCACATGCGAGCGAAAACCACCCTCATCTTTCCAAAAATATCCCCGCCGGAGGCTCAGACCCCCAAATCACGAAACACCGCCGGCAATTGTTCCGGCAAATCCTCGGCAATTAACCCGGGTCCAAACTTCAGCGCGCATTCCACATGCAGCCACGCCCCGGTCTCGGCCGCCTGCATCGGCTCAAACCCGCGCGCCAGCAAACCGGTGATAAACCCGGCCAGCACATCACCGGACCCTGCCGTCGCCAGCCAAGGGGCGCTCCGCTCATAATGCGCCGAGTTGATTGAACAACACCCATCCGGCGCTGCAATCACCGTATCCGCCCCCTTGAACAACACCACGCACCCGGCCCGCGCCGCCGCTTCGCGCGTTGCATCCACCTTGGAATAGGCCGGGCCTTTGGTGGCCGGGGCATTCAGTTTCTCAGCAATATCCGGGAACATGCGGGCAAACTCGCCAGCATGCGGTGTCAGAACACACCTGTCATGCAGCTTACCAAACAGCCCGTCCGCCTCGTCAAATTGCAGGATCGACAGCGCATCCGCGTCCAGCACCGTAGGGCGGGGTTCCACCCCGCCGCCGCCCAATGCCACCGCCACCAGTTCTGCGGCTCTTTTCGCGCCAAACCCCGGCCCCAAGCATAGCGCATTGATCCGCTCATCCTGCAGCGCTTCGGCCAACCCATCCGCACCCTTAACTGAGCGTACCATTATCGCATCCAGCGCGCCTGCGTTCTCCTGCAACGCGCCCGGTGGACAACCAACGCTCACGACACCAGCACCTATCCGCAAAGCCCCCCGAGCCGCCAACCGAGCCGCCCCGCCTTTGCCAACGCCACCCGACAGGATAAGGGCGTGGCCGTGGGTGTATTTGTGGGCATTCCTTGATTTCCCAATCGCCGTTAACACGGGTGCTACAACAGTGATAACTTCAGGCTTGTTGTTGAATTCACTCTTCATTTGAGGACATTTTCCATTTGAATTTGATCACAGACCAATACTCGCGACCCTTATTTTCCCACTTGCCCAAACCCCTTCGTTTATGACATGCCCCGGTTTTTTGGCATGAAAAGTTACCGTGAGATGGGCCGCCATCTCACCCCAATCGCCGACTTGAGTATCTTTTCTTGATTCACCCGTGTCCGAATCCAGACCTGAAGGAACGTCAATCGCAATAATGTAAGGCTTTGACATCGCGCCACAGTCTCGCGCATCATCTATTACTGAATGAGAAACCGACAATGGTGCCCATAGTTGTGGCAGGCATCCACGGAACCCAATACCAAAAAGTGCGTCGACTAAAATGTCCGATTCTCGAATTTGGTCGTAGTCGAAAGAGATTTTCGACTTTGAATCAAATTCGCTTATTGGCATGACCTCCCCCATCTCCCCCCACCGCTCATAATTCACCCGCGCATCAACCGGCAACTTCCCGGCGTCCCCATACAAAAACACCTCCACCTCCCAGCCCCATTCCTTCAACAGCCGCGCCACCACAAACCCGTCGCCGCCATTATTCCCCGGCCCGCACAGCACCACCGCCCGGTGGTCGGTTTTTGCCAGTTCCGGCCATTCTTCAAATATTGCCTCAACCACGCCCTGCCCGGCGCGCTCCATCAGCTCCAGCCCGGTCACTTCACCGCTATCAATCGCCGCCTTTTCAATGGCCCGCATCTGCGCCGCTGTTAAAAGTTCCGTCATGACCTATGCCTCAAAAGTTTCCATTCCGCCCGTTTAGCACGCGAAACGCACAATAATTAGGCAACGCGCCCAAATTCGCCAGCGCGCCCTGCCCAACCCTACCCTAACGAATTGTCGCGCCATTATAGAAGTGATCAAACCGCTTGAAGCCACATTAAGGGGAATCAAAGCCATGAAAAAGATCGAAGCCATTATCAAGCCATTCAAACTGGACGAAGTAAAAGAAGCTCTGCAAGAAGTTGGCGTTCAGGGCCTTAGCGTCATCGAGGTCAAAGGTTTCGGGCGCCAAAAGGGCCACACCGAACTCTACCGTGGCGCCGAATACGTTGTGGATTTCCTGCCCAAAGTGAAAATCGAGACCGTGCTGGCCGATGATCAGGTGGACGCCGCGATTGAAGCGATCACCAACGCCGCTAACACCGACAAGATCGGCGACGGAAAGATTTTCGTCTCCTCCGTTGAGCAAGCCATCCGCATCCGAACCGGTGAAACCGGCGAAGACGCGCTGTAACACACCCATTCAAACGAACTAAAAGGAGCCGGGCACATGAGCATCAAAAAAGTGCTGAAAACCATCAAAGACGAAGACGTCGCTTACGTTGATATCCGCTTTACCGACCCGCGCGGTCAGTTGCAGCATGTGACGGTGATCGTCGATGAGGTGAATGAGGATTTCCTGGAAGAGGGCTTTATGTTTGATGGCTCCTCCATCGCCGGTTGGAAAAGCATTGATCAGTCCGACATGAAACTTATGCCCGATTGCGACAGCGCTTATATGGATCCGTTTTATGCGGAAAAAACCCTGTGCATTCACTGTTCGGTGGTTGAGCCAGATACTGGTGAAGCCTACGATCGCGACCCCCGCGGCACGGCGGAAAAGGCCGAAGCCTACCTGAAATCGACCGGCATTGGCGACACAGCCTATATGGGCCCGGAAGCGGAATTCTTCCTGTTTGACGATGTGCGTTTTCAGGTTGGAATCAATAAAGTTTCCTACGAGGTAGACGCGATTGATGCTTCCTGGAACTCTGACACCGAATACGAAATGGGTAACACCGGTCATCGCCCCGGCATTAAGGGCGGTTACTTCCCGGTGAACCCCATTGATGACGGTCAGGACATTCGCAGCGAAATGCTGTCCACCATGAAACGCATGGGCATCAAGGTCGACAAGCACCACCACGAAGTGGCGTCCTGCCAGCACGAACTTGGCATGATTTTCGGCACCCTGACCAAACAGGCCGATGAGCTGCAGAAATACAAATACGTCATCCACAATGTGGCGCAGGCTTACGGTAAGACCGCGACGTTCATGCCCAAACCGATTGCCGGGGATAATGGTACCGGCATGCATGTGAACATGTCGATCTGGAAAGACGGCAAGCCGCTGTTTGCAGGTGACAAATACGCTGACCTGTCCCAGGAAGCGCTGTATTTCATCGGCGGTATTTTAAAACATGCCAAGGCACTGAACGCGTTCACCAACCCGGCCACCAACAGCTATAAGCGCCTGATCCCGGGTTTTGAAGCGCCGGTACTGCGTGCCTATTCCGCAAGCAATCGCTCGGGCGCGGTGCGTATCCCCTGGGCCGAAAGTCCCAAAGCCAAACGGGTTGAAGCGCGCTTCCCCGACCCGGCCGCCAACCCCTACCTGTGCTTTGCTGCCTTGTTGATGGCTGGTCTTGACGGTATCAAAAACAAGATTGATCCGGGCCCGTCTTCTGACAAAGACCTGTACGATCTGCCGCCAGAAGAGTTGGCCGGAATACCAACCGTTTGTGCCAGTTTGCGTGAAGCCCTAGACGAATTGGAAGCCGACTATGACTTCCTGCTGGCCGGTGACGTGTTCACCAAAAGCCAGATTGAGGGCTATGTAGAACTGAAATGGGAAGAGGTTTATGCCTACGAGCACACGCCCCACCCAATTGAGTTCAAAATGTATTACGGCTGCTAAGTAAATCGACCTCGCTGAAAACTCGGGACGCCCTTACCGGCGTTCCGTTTTAATTTTCGACACAGCGCGCCAAATTCGCCAAATGGTCCATGTCATGTTCCGGTTTGCTAAAAAGGTGGCGCAACAAAGGTAGAAAAACCCGTGTCCAGCCACGTAAAGCCGCAGTTTTTACAAGCTTTACCCGGGTGCGGCCCGGAGAAATTTCTTCCAGATTGTAAGTGTAGCTTACCGGCAGCTTGAACAGTGTTGTCTCAATTTCGTAGATACTAGGTGGATCAAATTGTAACACTGTATATATCTGCTGCTGAGAGCGTCCATGGATAGTTTTGGTAGCCGAAAAGCTCTGGCCAGTTCCGGATATTTTTCCACCGGTGCTTTTTACCTCGGACAGGTCAGTGAATAGTTTAGATAAATTGACAGGGTCGGTGAGGGTTCGAAAAACCTCAGTTACCGGTTTTTCGATAACAACTTGTTCGGTTACGTCGCCCATCATTTTCTTCCCAAATGAATATCGCCTACCCGCAGCAACTTTGCGACCCTCGACCTTTAGGGGGACAGCAATCTCTGAAAATGGCAAGTCAGAGCCAAACTATAAACGGCCCCACAAATTGCGGGGCCGTTCTTTTTTTTACTTTTTGCGTAGTTTTCGCAATTCCTGCCGCAATCCGATGAAGATCGAAACGCACATCAGTAACAGCAACATCGCGAACGGAAAGCCCGTGGTCACGGCCATCGCCTGCAAAGCGGCCAATCCGCCGCCTAGAAGTAATGCTATCGCCACCAGCCCTTCGAACACGCACCAGAAAATCCGCTGTGGCAAAGGCCCGTCAGTCTTGCCACCAGCCGTGATGGTATCGATCACCAGGGAACCAGAATCCGATGACGTTACGAAGAACACGATCACCAGAATGATACCAATCAGCGATGTGATATTGGCCAATGGTAACTGACTTAGCATCTCAAACAGCTGCGTTGGTAGTGCCGCATCCTGCGCGCCAGTAAAGCCGTCAGTAACCACTTGCTGAATAGCGGTACCGCCAAAGACGCTCATCCATAACACGCAAACTAGAGACGGGATCAGCATCACACAGATCAGGAATTCGCGCACGGTACGGCCACGGCTGACCCGAGCGATGAACATGCCCACGAATGGTGACCAGCTGATCCACCAAGCCCAATAGAACGCTGTCCAGCCCTGGCTAAAGTTGGCGTCCGTCCGTCCAAATGGCTGCGACAATGCCGGCAGGTTCTGGGCATAGGCGCCAAGCGAACCAAAGAAACCGGAAATCAGATCACCCGTTGGGCCAACAATCAGCACAAATACCAGCAGCAACAACGCCAATACCATGTTGATTTCTGACGCCCGTTTAACGCCGCCATCCAGTCCGGCCATCACTGAAACCAGTGCAACACCGGTAATCACAATGATCAGGATTACTTTGGTGCCTATGCCTTCGTCAATTCCAAACAGGAAGTTCAGCCCGGCATTGGCTTGCTCTGCACCAAACCCAAGGGATGTTGCCAGCCCAAAGATCGTGGCCAAGACTGCGACCACATCGATGATGTGACCAACCCAGCCCCAGACCGCTTCCCCAAATATCGGGTAAAACGCTGATCGGATGGAAAGAGGTAAACCCTTATTGTAGGAAAACAACCCTAAAGCCAAAGCCACGACCGCATACATCGCCCAGGGGTGTAGACCCCAGTGATATATCGTCGCCGCCATGCCCAAGCGGGCTGCTGCCTGCGCGTCACCTGCCGCACCAGCCAGTGGTGCCCAACTTTCAGGTGATCCGGCACCCTCTGCGAACGATGACCCAAAATGTGACAGGGGCTCTGACACGCCAAAGAACATCAGCCCAATGCCCATACCGGCGGCAAAAAGCATCGCAAACCAGCCCGTATAACCATAGTCAGGCCGCGCATCTACGCCGCCTAATCGTACAGAACCAAGTGGCGTAACAATTAGGAACAAACAAAACAGAACAAAAATATTACCGGCCAACAAAAAGAACCAACTAAAATTACCCGTTACCCAATTACGCATGGCCTTAAACAGATCAGTGGCCTGTTCCGGCGCGATAAGCGTACCAATTACAAAAGCAAAAATTCCCAGCCCGGCGATTAGAAATACCGGATTGTGGATATCCAGGCCAAAAGGCCCAATATTTTTGGTTATATTATCCTGACCAATTTCATAATCAGACTCGCTGACTACCTGGTTGGGATCGTCCGATGTAGACATAGCTGTCTCCCCGTTTCAGTGTTGACCGGGGATCTGATGCCCCCGCGTTCAGAATGGGGAATTCCTATCACGAACAGGTGATAAAAGCGAACAATGCGGTCAATTTCCGGCAAGTGGTCCAGATTTTAAGGCGTATCCGATCGGTTTCAATCTCAATCCAAGCAGCCATGGTCTTGTAGTCTGAACCAAAGCTTCGCCCAACAGATACAAAACTGTAGTTCGGTTGAAATCCATTCTCGCGCCCATCGATCACATCCGATACTCTTGCTGAATGGACCATAAATCGTTTCTTGCAACACTGCCCCCCAAACTGGTGAACCGTCTAAACACCCGCCAAAATACCGGCCCATTTCTACATCTCGCCGCCCACCTGAGCCTGATCCTAATCACCGGGACGCTCATAGCGCTGCGGGCCCCATTCTGGCCCCTCCTCCTTCCGATCCACGGTATTTTGCTGGTATTTCTATTCGCCTTAGAACACGAAGCCACCCACAAAACCCCGTTTGCAAATGAACGTTTGAACGAATGGGTCGGCCGTATAATCGGGCTGGTAATATTCTTGCCCTTCCAGTGGTTTCGCTATTTCCATCTGGCGCATCACCGCTACACCAACGACCCAACCAAAGACCCTGAACTTCTGGCCGGGGCCAAACCGGAAACCTGGCCCGCATACCTCTTGCATGTATCCGGCCTGCCCTATTGGGTGTCGATGGTCCGCCAAATATTCAGCAATGCTATAGGGCGCGCCGATGCTGACTATTTGCCCAAACGCGCCCTTCCCCGTTTGCAAACTGAGGCCCGCTGGATGCTGGCACTCTACACCCTGGCCGGTCTTAGTTTGATACTTAGCCCAATGTTATTTTGGAACTGGTTGATGCCGATTGCCCTTGGTCAGCCCTTCCTGCGCCTATTCCTGTTAGCCGAACATGGCCGCTGCGCCTTTGTCGCCAACATGTTTGAAAACACCCGCACAACGCTTACCAATCGGTTTGTACGCTTTCTTAGCTGGAACATGCCTTATCATATTGAGCACCACACCATGCCCACTGTGCCGTTCCACAAATTGCCCGAGCTTCACCGGGAAATTCTGGACCAACAACGGGTTACGGAACCGGGCTATGTTAGCTTCACACAAGCTTATATTCGGGGGCTTTCGGAAAAATAGCAATCACCCCTAAAAGTGTTTGTTTTATTGGCTGATTTTGACCTGGAAACTGTGGCAACCGCCACATTTGCGCGCTATTTTGACCAATTAATGCCCGAATGATCCTGCACTGTCTTCCCAAGGCCACACCAAGGGATGACGACATGACATCAGTAAAGGCTGCCCTGCTGTTTGTAGGTAATCCAACTTTGGCAATTGAACATTTTGTCGAAAGTCTGAATGTCAGGCTGGCTGTACTTGGATATGAAGCAGAAGAAGTCAGCCCTGAAACTGGTTCTTTGATCTGTTTTCGCGCTGAGGGTGTCACCGTTACAGTTTCTTGTAAATCCACGCCAATGCCGGCCGAATATTTCAAAGATTCACTGTTATCTCCGCTGTCCAAACCAATGATCGGCGTTCTGGCCGAAACCCTGTCGCACCACACACGCCATATGATGGTTTCGGTATCCGAGAATACCGCCGATGATAAACATCAGTCGACATTGCTGACCCGCCTACAACTTGCCCATGCAACGACTTGCCAATTGGCCCAGTGGCACATCCCCGCCGCAGTCCATTGGCAACAATCCAATCAGTTGCTGACCGGCGCGCAATATCTTGAACTGAATTCTGAAACTACACCCTGGGCTTTGTTCGCCCGCGCAAAAATAATTCCCTCTGCAAAGATCGACCAAATGGTCCGCTCCCATAGCCTGGAGCTTGCAGACACAATAGATTTTATCGGCCGTCCTATCCATTTTCGCGAATCAGATTTGCCAGTGGATGAGATGCATGCCGTTGCCCTATCGTTTTTGCGCAACGCGGTGGTCGAAGACTCTTCTATTGCCCATGGGGATACTTTTGGTCCAAAGGGCGGAAATATCTATCGCGTCACATATATTGACGCTTTTGAAGACATGCCCAATGGGATGTTTGAATTGTCGGTTGTCCAAAAAGACGCTGATACAGCCTTGGGTGGCCCTGCTCGCCCATCCAAGGCAACTGTTTTTGGCAGCACATATCCAGATGAAAACAAACGTAGCTTTGCGATCAGCTTTCTGATGCTGGCTGTATTACCGCCGGTTGGAGCCCTGCTTTTGGTGTCCAATATTGTCTTTGGTTCAAACGTATGGCGCACCGGTATGGTTGCACTGGCAAGTGTCGCATTGGCCGTTCTTGTGGGTACATATGCGTTTATGAATTCTGGTTTGCAAACTACTGCCTTGCTGGCCGAGGATTTTATACAATCCAGTGTACTGCCAAACTAAGAAGCGCTAATTGCCCGGCATTGTTCATCTGACAGGTTTTCGCGCGCCACCAAATAAGTATGGATAGAAAAAACCACAGCATCGGTTCTTGGCAGTCGCAACAGGCATTGCCGTTCAACCCGAAAATAAGGTGCCTTTTTCGACAATTTGGGGCGTGGCTCTGCCTCGGTGAAAGGTGCGAAAAGCGCCGGGTTGTCATAAAATAATCCATTATACCGCCAAAGCGGACGATCGACTTTGATGCCGTCAAACAAGCGTTGTACGCGGCGGGCAATATCTTGATCATAAGGTTTAACAGGCCGATGGATTGCCACCAACGGTCGCATAAATTTTTCGGCCAATGTCCAACCCGCTGGAAAACAAAGCACCGCGCCGCTCAGTAGATGTTCGCCGTTTTTGGGTTGCATTAGACACAAATCCTCTTGCACCAAGCGTCCGGCCGTAGCCAATGGGGCTTCACGATCGATTTCTACATCGATCCCGTCCGGTCGTGTAACCGACGTGTCACTTAGCTGATATCCTGGTAGATTTGTGATCGTCGCCAACACATGGTCCAGCAATTCTCTGGCAGCAGGGCGGGCGGATTCATGCAAGGCTAAAACCTTGTCGGTTTGTTCACTGATCGACCGGTCGCGCAGCGCCATTTGGTCGGCGAAGGCTTCATCGTTCAAAACCCAATCCAAAGGGTTCGCCAGGGGTTGGATACCTGGCAGTTTACTATTGCTGGTCTTGCCCCACAAAAACGCCGGCAATCTGGATTGAAGTACGGGTTCCATGGGATCAAACAACCACGTTGCTATCTAACATTCACCCCAAAAACGGCAGCTTACGTCGGTTTTGGTCGGTCATCGTGCCAATCCCTGTCTCAACATTGCAACAGGAGGCATTTGATGAGCACACATTACAGCGACACCCGCAAAATTGATCCAAGTCGGGGTACAACCCTTGGCGATGGCAGCCCAAATGACCTGGACAGGGTTGAAATTGGTCCGACGCAACTGGCGTTTAAGGAATGGGAGGCCGCAGGCCTGAGCCTGCCCAATCTGAAAACCATGCGCGAATTTCGCCACCAACGCCTGACCCAACATATCGTAGATCGCGACTATGGCGGCCTGTTGATGTTTGACCCCCTTAACATCCGCTACGCCACTGACACCACCAACATGCAGCTCTGGAACACCCACAACCCGTTTCGCGCTGTGTTGTTGTGTGCTGATGGCTATATGGTAATCTGGGATTACAAGAATTCGCCGTTCCTGACCGACTACAATCCGCTGGTTCGCGAAGTGCGCGGCGGCGCTTCAATGTTCTATTTTTCCGCCGGCGACAGGCACGAGGCTGTAGCTGAAAACTTTGTCGCTGAAGTGCTTGAACTGATGAACGAACATTCGCCCGGCAATAAACGTCTGGCCGTGGATAAGATCATGGTTGCCGGTCTGCGAGAGTTGGAGCGCGTTGGTTTTGAAGTGATGGAAGGCGAAGAAGTCACCGAAAAATCCCGCGCTATCAAAGGCCCCGACGAAATCTTGGCTATGCGTTGTGCCCATGATGCTTGTAATAAAGCGATGGACGAAATGTATACTGCTGCCGTGCCCGGCAAATCGGAAGATGAAATCTGGGCGGCGCTACATGCGGGCAACATCAAACGCGGCGGCGAATGGATCGAAACCCGCCTGCTCGCCACCGGCCCGCGCACAAATCCGTGGTTTCAGGAATGCGGCCCCCGTATCCTGCAAAACAATGAAATCCTTGCTTATGATACTGATCTGATCGGCTCTTACGGTATTTGTATTGATGTCTCGCGCACTTGGTGGATTGGCGACGAAGCACCCCGCGATGACATGATCTACGCCATGCAACACGCCCATGAACATATCATGACCAACATGGAATTGTTGAAACCCGGTGTCAGTTTTAAAGAGGTCGCAATGGGTGGGCATCAGTTGGACGACCAGTACCAGTCGTTAAAATACGGCTGTAAAATGCACGGTGCTGGGCTATGTGACGAATGGCCAAGGATCAACTATCCCGACCGCTGGCAAGATGGTGCCTTTGACTATGAATTTGAGGCTGGCATGGTCATGTGCGTCGAAGCACTGGTCAGCCCTGAAGGTGGCGATTTCTCTATCAAGCTGGAAGAACAGGTTTTGATCACCGAAGATGGCTATGAAAACCTGACGGATTACCCATTTGACGCGCGGTTGATGGGGGTGAGCTAATATGGTCGGCAGGACCGCAAACGCTGGTGGCTGTATGTGCGGTTCCGTTCGCTATGAAACACAGGGCGCGCCGGTCAAGGTTCTTAACTGCCACTGTCAGAGTTGCCGCCAACATACCGGTGCACCAATGGCGACATTGTCAGTCTTCAAGTCTGATCAGGTCAAATTCAGCGGCACCGCGCGCAAGATCTATCAGTCGTCACCCGAGATTGGCCGTGGCTTTTGCACAGAATGCGGATCGTCCCTTAGTTGGGAATGTGACCTTGGTGCCCTTGGCCCGGTATGCGCCCTTCACGTTAGCAGCTCGGACGAGCCCGATGCTCTACCACCTGTGGGCCATACATTCTATTCGGAACGCATTGCATGGTTTGATGTGGTGGACGAACTGCCAAGATACGACGGCATGTCTGCGGACAATTCAATTATACGCCACGGCCCGGCACCGCGCATACCATAGCCCGTCGATCACAGATCAAAGCGTAGTAGCAACCCAAAGTGGTCCGACCCAAGTTGCGGACGCACTTCAAGCCTGCCAACGCCACCGGGTACCAACACATGGTCAATGGGTAAACGCAGCGGCACAACTTCATGGGCATAAGTATTCACAACTGCACCGGCGCGTTTGCTTCCGGTTGCCCTGGCGACGGCAAAAAGCGTGTGGGACCATGGCACCATATTAAAGTCACCGGCCAGTATTACCGGTCCATCAAGGCGATCGATCTCAGGTAAAAGTTTGGCAAGTTGCTCGCGCTGGCGATGTGGGTACGGCCAGTGCAAATGCAAAGACACCAGCCAAACAGGCCCGTCTGGCGTCAACACCTGCATGGCGGCCATCCCCTGATTTCCGGCGCAGGTCTTGGCATCTTCAACCATCGGCCATTTTGACATAATCGCCACGCCCCCGACACCGACAAAGGGACAAAGCAGATTGGATTGGAAATTCTGGGCAAGTCCTGCAACCATTTTGCGATTCTTGCGGGAAACTTCTTCCAGGGTCACAAAGTCTGGCAAGTATTCCAAAATATCCTGTTTTATAGCCTCGGGATCAGTGCCGTTGAACAACAGGTTTTTCTGGTAAAGGCTATAACGAAAAGGATTGCCCCCATCCCCGCCCATATAGCCTGCCAACATTGGCGAAGCCCCCAAGACTATTGCCCCAAGCCCAAGCAGGGCATATCGAAAATACCCCGCCAATAAAAAGAATGAACTGACGCCCAGTAATAGGGCCCACCAAAAGCGAAACACAGCCAATGAATCGCCAAGACCATGCACAGCGCCGCCAAAACTAGCGGCCAACAGCATCAAACTGATCCAAAAAACTGCCAGATTAAGCCTGCGCACGATTGTTCCTATCTAAGTTCGGCCTACAGGGGCTTTTTGCGGTTTTGGGCCAGGGTCAAGCTATGATGCACCCCTCATGTGACCAAAATATGTATGTTTGGTTAATTTTTCAACTTGGCGTGACAGCATTGTAACAGGGCTTGAAAATGGTTCTGAATCTACCCAATTTCTTCCTATTAGAGGAATTAATCATGCCAACAGAACGCATTACTTTCACCGGCCATAATGGCGACACTCTGGCTGCCCGATTGGACATGCCAGATGGTCCACATCTGGGCACCGCGCTTTTTGCCCATTGTTTCACCTGTTCCAAAGACATCCCTGCCGCGCGACGCATCGCCGGGCGACTGGCTGCCATGGGCATTGCGGTGCTGCGGTTTGATTTCACCGGCCTAGGGCATTCCGACGGCGAATTTGCCAATACCAGTTTTACGTCCAATGTAGGAGATCTCTTAGCCGCCGCCTCCTATCTGGAAAAACGCGACATGCCGCCGGGTCTGCTGATCGGTCATTCCCTTGGCGGGGCCGCCGTTCTGCGCGCCGCCGAACACCTGCCAAGCGTCAAAGCTATTACCACCATCGGCGCCCCGTTTGATCCGGCCCATGTCACCCATAATTTTGCCGATAAGCTGGCTGAGATCGAAGAAAAAGGCGAGGCCGAGGTTGATCTGGGCGGTCGCCCCTTCAAGATCGGCCGCGCCTTTGTGCAGGACGTGGCGGCCGAAAACCTGTCCCCCGCAATCGGCAACCTGCACCGCGCGCTGCTGGTTCTACATGCGCCGGGCGACAAGATCGTCGGTATTGAAAACGCCAGCCAAATTTTTCTGGCCGCCAAGCATCCAAAATCCTTTGTCACGCTGGACAATGCCGACCACTTGATTACCCGCGCCGATGACGCTGAATACGCCGCCGAAGTCATCGCCGCCTGGGTGGGCCGCTACATGAACATCGAACAACCCGCTCCGCCTAAAGGCGCGCCCGAAGGCATCGTGCGCGTGACAGAGGCGGACGCCTCTGGCTTTCTGCAAGACGTAAACGCCGGCCCCCTGCACCATGTGCTGGCCGATGAACCGCTGGCATATGGCGGCACCAATCAGGGTATGACACCATACGGATTTCTGGCCGCAGGTCTTGGGGCCTGTACCAGCATGACCATCCGCATGTATGCCCGTCGCAAAAAATGGCCGCTGACTGGCGTGTCGGTGGATGTTAGCCATAACAAAGTCCACGCGCAGGACGCGGCCGACACCGCGCCCACAAAGGTCGATGAATTCAAGCGCGAAATTCGCCTGACCGGCGATCTGGATGCAGACCAACGCCAGCGTCTGCTGGAAATCGCCGATAAATGCCCGGTGCATAAGACTCTGGAAAAATCGTCAAAGGTGGTGACCGAACTGGTTTGATCCGCCGGTAAATAATCCATGTAAACTACTAAACCTTACACTAAAGACCGACTGGTCGGTTTGTGCGGGAGTGGATTGCATGGAAAACTGGAAGACTGCACTTGAACGCCTTGTCGGGGCCTCGTTTGTTCTGGCCGGGCTCGCTAAACTGTTTGGGGTATTGGAAGACACAGCTTCAGTATTCCACGCCATGGCCCGGGCTATTACCGGCACCGAACTGGAAACCAAATCGGCCTGGCTGTCCACCAACCATGATCCGGTGATCCTGTTTGTGGGCCTTGTTATGGTTGCCACCGGCACCGCCCAGCTTTTGCGCCACCCTACTGCCCCCATAGCTGCTGCCATACAGAGCCTGATGATGATCTGTTTCATCATCTTCTTGCACCGTGGTTTCCCGGTGGTGTTCGTTGACGGCTTGAATTTCTTGTGCTTTGGCATCCTCTATCTCAGCCCCCGCCCAAAACCGAGCCGCGCCCAATGAACGCGCGCGAAAACCTGATCAAAACGGGCTATGACCTGTTCTTGAAACAGGATTACCTCGGAACCGGTATTACTGAGGTCCTGAAAGTGGCGAACCTGCCCAAGGGCGGGTTTTACCACCATTTTGACAGTAAACTTGACCTGCTAAAGGCGGTGGTCGAAACCTATATGCCCCTGCCGTTTGGTGACATAGACTGCCCCGTACACCGCGCCCAAAGCGTTCAGCAGCAACAGCAACGCATCCGTCAGGAATACCAGCAACTGGATCAGATTCTTGCCAATATGGACGGACAGATCATGCGGTATTTTGCGTTTTTCTTTGATGCCCTGTCCCATCTTGACGACTTCAAGACCGCAGTAGATGGTATCTATGCCAACGCCATTTCCTCCCTCGCCGCAGCCCATGAACGGCACCCCGAAACGAACAGAAAACAGGCCTATCAACAGGCCCGCGAATTTTTTGCCCAGTTTGAAGGCGAAGTGTTTCTGCGCGCAGTCACGACAAAACCAAAGGAATTTGAATAATGGATATGTACGGAAACAAGGCAGGATCCTATCCGCAAAAGCTGCTGGTTACAGCGCTGGAAATTGCCTTGATCATAATATCGGCAATGATCATGTTCGGCCCCTGGGGCACCACGCTGGCAGACCTCATCGGCTGGACGCAACCGGCCAGCGCACCCACCCGGCGCTACCTGATCCTGGCGTTTTCCGTGATCATCCTGATCCGCATGGTTTTCACCATGTTTTACCTTATGAAACGCAACCTGCCCTGGTCCGAAGCCTTCACCGTCCCGTTTGCCTTTGCGCTTTACTATGTCGGTTTCGCAGTACTGGTCTTGCCAGCCACCAGCCCCTTAGGCATTATTGATTATCTGGCAATCGCGCTTTTCCTGATTGGCTGTTATCTGAACACCGGCTCTGAACTGCAAAGGCACCGTTTCAAACAACTGCCAGAAAACAAAGGTAAACTGTTCACTGGCGGGTTGTTTGCCTGGTCAATGCACATCAATTTTTTCGGCGATCTGCTTTGGGTGGCCGCCTATGCGATCATCACTCAAAATATCTGGTCCGCGCTGATCGTGCTGCTACTGCTCAGCCTGTTCGCGTTTTTCAATGTGCCAAAGCTGGATGAATACCTGGCAGAACGCTACAGCGATGAATTTCCCGACTATGCAGCCCGAACCAAAAAGCTGATACCCTTGGTGTGGTAATGCCCCGCGCTTCAGTTAAGTAAGCAGAATGCACCGCTACAACTCATACATCATCTGCGCCAACCCGCGCAGCGGCAGCACCCTGTTGTGCAAGCTTTTGACCGATACCCGCGTCGCTGGGAAACCCGAATCCTATTTCCATCTGCCGTCACTTTCCAAATGGGCCGAAGATTGCGGCGTTCCGTTTAAGGGCTCCCAAGTCAATGTAATGGCCGCTGTTCTGGATCAGGTGCTCCACAAAGGCACAAACGGCACCAATGTCTTTGGCCTCCGCCTGATGCGCAAAAGCTTTGACTATCTCATGGCGCAATTGGCCGCCCAATACCCAGACTTGCCCAATGACACCGCCAGGTTCAACGCCGCGTTTGGCCGCACACTTTTCATTCGCCTCACCCGTGGAGACAAGATTGCCCAAACCGTTTCTGTGGTCAAAGCAATGCAAACCGGCCTGTGGCATGCGGCCCCGGATGGCCGCGAAATTGAACGGACAGCACCACCAAAGCTGCCAGTCTATGACGTTGATTTGATCACCCGGGAATTGGCAGAACTGACTGGCTTTGATCAGGATTGGCAACGTTGGTTCAGCCGGGAAAAGATCACACCATTCGCGGTAAACTATGAAGCCCTCTCTGATAACCCGTCAGCGGTTTTAGCCGATATTCTGCGCCAACTGGGTCTTGACCCTGCCGCCGCAAACGGCGCCCGGCCACAGGTCGCAAAACTGGCCGATGCAACCAGCCGCGACTGGATTGCCCGGTACAGGGCTGAACGAGATAACACCTGACATCGGCTTGCGCGCTACCGCTCCCACTAGGCCCCGTGCTCAAACGCCGCAGAGCCGCGGACTGGTTTGAAGTTATTGACCTGCCTAGGTACATAACAAATAAAGATCCGCACACCTGCTTGAAACAAAACCGCAGTGAGAGCCCGCATGGAAACCGTTGACACAACAGCCCTGATGCTGGCGCGACTGCAGTTTTCCTTCACCATCGGTGTGCACATACTGTTCCCGTCATTTACCATCGGTCTCGCAAGTTATCTGGCAGTATTGGAAGCGTTATGGTTAAAAACCGGACGTCAGGTTTATATTCGGCTGTTCAAATACTGGATGAAAATATTCGCCGTGGTCTTTGCCATGGGCGTGGTGTCGGGCATCGTCATGTCCTACGAATTTGGCACCAATTGGAGCGTTTTTTCAGACAAAACCGGGCCCATATTAGGCCCTTTACTGGCGTATGAGGTCATGTCGGCCTTCTTCCTTGAGGCTGGTTTTTTGGGGATCATGCTGTTCGGGCTGACCAAAGTTGGCGCAAAGTTGCATTTCGCGGCCACACTAATGGTTGCCATCGGCACTTTCTTTTCGGCGTTCTGGATATTATCCGCCAACAGCTGGATGCAAACCCCCGTGGGCTACAGCATCAATGATGTGGGCCAGTTCATCCCCGAGGATTGGCTGAAAATCGTCTTCAACCCGTCCTTTCCTTACCGGCTTGTGCATATGGTCATCGCTGCCTACCTGACCACGGCCTTCGTGGTCGGCGCTGTTGGCGCCTGGCATTTGCTGCGCGACAAAACCTGCGAAGGCGCGCGGGTGATGTTTTCCATGGCCATGTGGATGGCGGCGATCGTGGCACCTTTGCAAATCGCTGTGGGTGATCTGCACGGCCTGAACACCTTGGAACACCAGCCCGCAAAAATTGCCGCCATGGAGGGGCATTTTGAAACCCAGAAAGGTGCTCCGTTAATCCTGTTTGGCATTCCTGACATGGAGGCCGAAGAAACCAAATACGCGATTGAAATCCCTAAGCTAGGCTCGCTTATCCTGACCCACCACCTGGACGGTGAAGTCGTCGGGCTTAAGGCATTTCCCAAGGAAGACCGGCCAAATTCGCTGATCGTGTTCTGGAGCTTTCGGATCATGGTCGGGCTTGGCATGTTAATGGCGCTTACCGGGTTGATCAGCCTTTGGTTACGCTGGCGCGGACAACTATTCGACACGCCGATTTTCCATAAACTGGCACTGATGATGGGTCCGGCGGGCTTCATCGCGGTTATTGCCGGCTGGACAGTAACCGAAGTGGGCCGCCAACCCTACACCGTCTACGGGCTGTTGCGTACTTCGCAATCGGTTTCCCCCATCGACACCCCGGCCGTCGCCACATCGCTGGCGATATTCGTGGTGGTGTATTTCGTGGTTTTCGGCTTTGGCGTGCTATACATTTTGCGCATGATGAACACTGCGCCAACACCGGGCCAATCGCCGCTGGCCAGTGATCACCCGATCGGCATTGATAGGCTGATATCCACTACAACCGGGGGCAAAAACGATGTTTGATCTTGCCACCATCTGGGCCGGGCTGCTGGCGCTTAGCGTGCTGATTTATGTGATTCTGGACGGCTTTGATTTGGGCATTGGCATCCTGTACCCGACTTTCAAAAAGGGCGATGAACGCAGCACCGCCATGAACACCGTCGCTCCGGTTTGGGACGGCAATGAAACATGGTTGGTGCTGGGCGGCGGCGGGCTGTTGGCGGCATTTCCGCTGGCCTATTCCATCGTCATGTCAGCACTTTACGTGCCCATTCTGGCCATGCTTTTCGGGCTGATATTTCGCGGTGTGTCGTTTGAATTTCGCTGGCGAGATCCCAAACATGTGGCCATTTGGGATGCCGGGTTTTTTGGTGGCTCACTATTGGCGACATTTTCGCAAGGCATCGTGCTCGGGGCGTTTGTGCAGGGCATTCAGGTGGACGGGCGCGCCTACGGGGGCGGATGGTTTGACTGGCTGACACCGTTCAGCCTGTTCACCGGACTGGCGCTGGTTGTCGGCTATGCCTTTCTGGGCGCCATGTGGCTGATCCTGCGGACCGAAGGCGACTTGCGCGACCGCCTGTACAAATTATCCATGCCACTATTACTGACTGTTTTCCTGCTTTTGGGCGTGGTCAGCCTGTGGACGCCATTCCTGTCACCCGACATTTATGACCGCTGGTTCACCCTGCCAGCGCTGTTTTACCTGTCGCCAGTGCCAATCCTTGCCGCATTGCTCGGCTCGCGGCTGTATGTGAACCTGAAACGCCGCGTCGACACACGCCCCTTCCCGTTGGCCCTGGGCCTGTTTGTGCTGTCATACATGGGGCTTGGCATCAGCATTTATCCCTATGTTGTACCCCGCGCCGTGACAGTGGCCCAGGCCGCCGCACCTGATGTCAGCCTGTCCTTCATGCTGGTGGGGGCGGTGATCTTTCTACCGTTGATTTTGATCTATACCGGCTATTCCTATTGGGTATTTCGCGGCAAAGTAAAACCCGGCGAAGGCTATCACTAATGGCCGCCAAATCAACACTACTCAAACAATGGCTATGGTTTATTGGCCTCTGGCTGGGCGGTTTCCTAAGCCTTGTTGTTGTCGGTTATGGCATCAAACTCGCCATTGGCATTTAGCAACAAGCGCTTGACCTCACCCTAACCTCAGCTTCCATACTGGTGACGAATCAACACCACACGAAAGCCCGCCAATGCCCCCCACCCCGTTTGCCCGCTTTGTCACCGCCAGCGGCATGACCAATCTGGCCGACGGCGTCGCCACCGTCGCCTGGGCCTGGCTGGCCACCCTGATCACCCGTGATCCGCTGTTGATCGCACTGGTGCCGGTGGCCCTGCGCTTGCCATGGTTCCTGTTCGCCATCCCGGCTGGCATCATCACCGACCGGGTGGATCGCCGCCGCCTGATCCTGAATATGGACATCCTGCGCGCCATTGCCTTTGCCGCCGCCGCCATTGGCATCTGGCTGTCCCTGCCGCTGGCCGAGGCCCCGGCGCGCGGGTTGTCCGACCCGCGCCTGTTTGCCCTGATCACGGCGGCCGCCTTTGCCGTCGGCATCGCCGAGGTGTTTCGCGACAACGCCGCCCAAACCATGATCCCGTCCATCGTGCCCCACGCCGATCTTGAACGCGCCAATGGACGGCTCTGGAGTGTTGAACTGGTCGGCAACGCCTTACTTGGCCCCGCCATCGGCGCGTTCCTGATCGCCGCCTGGCTGCCCCTGCCGTTTGTGGTGAACACACTGGCCTTTGTCATAGCAATCTGGCTGGTCAGCCGCATCCCCGGCAGCTTCAAACCCAACATAACCGCCCCCAGCAACTGGCGCAGGGAACTACGTGAGGGGTTTAACTTTTTGCAGTCACATCCCCTGATGCGCCTGTTGGCAGTGATCACAGGTATTTGGAATTTACTGTTTCAAATGGTCCTGATCGCGCTGGTTTTGCATGTGCAGGAAAATCTGGGCCTTGGTGCACGCGCCTACGGGTTGATCCTGGCCGCCGGGGCCATTGGTGGCATCGCGGGCGGGTTTCTGGCCGAACATGTGGTGCGCTGGCTGGGGCCAGGACGCACAGCGCAATGGATGAGTGTCGCCTCCGCTCCGCTTTTCATCACCATGGCCCTTGCGCCCGGACCGATCATGCTTGGGCTCATGCTGGCGATATTCGAATTTACCGGGCTAGTCTGGAACACCGTGTCAGTATCTTACCGGCAACGGATAATCCCGGATCAATTACTGGGCCGGGTCAACAGCCTGTACCGCATGCTCGCATGGGGTATGATACCCATCGGCCTGATCCTGTCCGGCCTGATCGTGCGTTGTGGTGAAGCCCTCACCAGCCGTGACATCGCCCTGACATTGCCGTTCTACGTGGCGGCAGTAGGGATCTTGATCCTGAGCATAGTGACATGGCGTGCACTTGGGCGGGGGTTTGAAAACACTAAATAGGCAAATCCTGCAGTTTCTGCTATTTGACCCTATGGCCTATACCAACACCTTCATTACAATAGCCGATGATTGTCCGGCCACAATGGCCAAAAACCCGACCCGTGACAAAGACACCTTAACCCGGGCCGAAATTGAATATAATCTGCTGACCTACGAGCCCTACACTTACAACCATCTGGAATTCACCCATCTGGTCCACACCCGACACAAAGCCCAGTCTGGCGATGTGCCGTTGGCCTTTGATGAATTTCACGCCAAAGGCCAACCCTGTATGCGGGCATCAGCACTGGTAAAACGCTACGGCTGGGGCGCGCATTACGACGCAAAGGGACGGATAGCGATTTACAGCTTGGACAGCGCTGAATATGCAAACTTCTGCGACGATGGCGATACAAAATTGCTGAAGGGCATGCGTAACAAACGCGCCTAGCCCCTCCTATACTCATTCACCTTTTCAAAAATATCCTCGCCGAAGGCATCCCGAGCCCCAGTCAGGGCGAGATAAAGTAATCGCGCCAACGGCGCGCCTGCAACTTAACCGCCAGCAGAATTCAACCGCCCCTCGGTGACATTGCCAAACCCATCCACAAACCGAACCCCTGGCCCCAGGCGCGTCATGCTATAGCAATTCCAATTGTCCGAAGGCGGCCATTGCGAACAATACTGATCGCCGCGCACAGCCCAACTGCCCCAGCTTGGTTCACCTGCCTCATATACCGTGCGCCCCGATGCAAAAAACTTCTGCGTTGCATTTTCATAAACCAAAACCTGATTGCTCAAGGTTTCAGATATCTGCGCCCCGGTCATTGGCTGCCAGTCCTGCGCCACCGCGCCGCTGGCGCATATCGCCGCAATCACTGCAATCAAACCTTTATGCAACCCGGCCTCCCTTGTTCACCGCGCACGCCCAGTCTATGACCGCCCCGAACCCCACACCAGTCACAAGGCCGACATATGATCCCGCGTTATTCCCGCCCCGAAATGGTAAAAATCTGGTCGCCCGAGACCAAGTTTCGCATTTGGTACGAAATTGAAGCCCACGCCTGTGACGCGCTGGCCAAAATTGGCGTGATCCCGGCAGAAAATGCTGCGGCCGTGTGGAAAGCCAAAGACGTGACCTTTGATGTGGCCCGGATTGATGAGATTGAGGCCGTGACCAAACACGACGTCATTGCATTCCTGACCCATCTGGCAGAAATCATCGGCAATGACGCGGCGCGGTTTGTGCATCAGGGCATGACCAGTTCCGACGTTCTGGACACCTGTTTCAACCTGCAACTGGTGCGCGCGGCGGACATCCTGATTGACGATATGGGGCTGCTGCTGGCAGCCCTGAAACGCCGGGCATTTGAACATAAAAACACTATCCGTATCGGCCGTTCCCATGCCATCCACGCCGAACCCACCACCATGGGCCTGACCTTCGCGCGGTTCTATGCGGAAATGGACCGCAACCTTGTGCGTTTGAAAACCGCCCGCCGCGAAATCGCCACCGGCGCCATATCAGGTGCCGTCGGTACATTCGCCAACATCGATCCGGCGGTAGAAGCCCATGTTTGCAAAGCTTTAGGGCTGGAAGTTGAACCAATTTCCACGCAAGTCATCCCGCGCGACCGCCATGCAGCATTCTTTGCCGCGCTTGGCGTGGTTTCCAGTTCCATCGAAAACATCGCCATCGAAATCCGCCATATGCAGCGCACCGAAGTGCTGGAGGCGGAAGAATTCTTTTCCAAGGGTCAAAAGGGTTCCAGCGCCATGCCCCATAAACGCAACCCCGTCCTGTCAGAAAATCTGACAGGTTTGGCCCGTTTGGTGCGCATGGCCGTGGTGCCGGCAATGGAAAACGTTGCGCTTTGGCATGAGCGTGATATTTCCCACAGCTCGGTTGAACGCAATATTGGCCCCGACGCCACCATCACGCTTGATTTTGCCCTGTCACGTCTGACCGGGTTGGTGGACAAACTGGTGATTTACCCGGACACAATGATGAGCAATCTCAATAAGTTCCGGGGCCTTGTTCATTCACAACGGGTTTTGCTGGCGCTGACGCAAGCGGGTGTAAGCCGCGAGGACAGTTATAAGCTGGTACAGCGCAATGCCATGCGCGTCTGGGACGACGGCGCAGATTTCCTGACTGAATTACTGGCCGATCCGGACGTCACCAAAGCCTTGTCCGAAATTGAAATTCGTGAAAAATTCGACCTTGGCTATCACACCAAACATGTGGACACGATATTTGCGCGGGTTTTTAAAGAATAAGACCCAAAGGTAGCAATGCGTTAATCCGGCTATGGCAAGCTGAAACCTCGTCTTAAATTTAGGAGGGGCGCAGTGACCACGGCTTTAGCAATGCCCCAGACAGGGGCCGCGGTTGAAACTAACAGCCTGAATGGCCAACAAAAAGCCGCCATAATCGTACGCTTGTTGCTTAGCGATGGCGGTAATATTTCGTTAACGGATCTGCCTGATAGCCTGCAAACCAATCTGGTGCATCAAATGGCGGGTCTGCGCCATGTTGATCACGCCACGATGATTGCGGTGGTGGAAGAGTTCCTACTTGCATTTGACGGAACTGGCCTGTCTTTTCCCGGCGCTTTAGAAGAAACACTAACGCTGCTAGATGGCTGTGTAAGCCCACAAACTGCGCGCCGCATTCGCCAACAGGCCGGGCTGGCCATGCATGCTGACCCCTGGGCCCGGATCAGTGGCATGGATACCGAAGGGTTACTGGCGATTGTTGAAAACGAAACCATCGAAATTAGCGCCGTTATTCTGTCCAAACTTAAGGTCTCAACCGCCGCCGAATTGCTGGGCCAGTTGCCGGGCGAACGGGCTCGGCGCATTACCTATGCCGTATCCCTAACCGGAGATATTTCACCTAAAATTGTACAAACTATTGGCCAATCCATCGCCGAACAACTGGATACCGTCCCGGACCGTGAATTTGATGACGGGCCAGTGGAACGGGTCGGAGCGATATTAAATTTCTCACCAACCGCAACACGCGAAGACATGCTAGAAGGGCTGCAACAGGCCGATGCCGGATTTGCCGATTTGGTGCGCAAGGCTATCTTTACCTTCGCAAACATCCCTGAACGGATTGATCCGCGAGATGTGCCCAAGATTACCCGCGATGTGGACCCGGCCGATCTTGTTACCGCATTGGTTGCAGCACAGGAGGGCGAAAAAGAAGTCGCGGATTTCATTTTGGACAACATGTCACAACGGATGGCAGACCAAATACGCGAAGAAATGGAAGAAAAGGGCGAGGTAAAATTGAAAGACGGTGAAGCTGCCATGACTTCTGTGGTGATAACTGTACGCGGCCTTGCCGATTCAGGAGAGATTTTCCTGGTTGCGGAGGAAGAGTAACCCGTCCCATTTCGCCACCCCCCACCCTCACCCACTGCTTGTGATCCAGCAATCGCGGCAGTATGTTTTGTTTACAGATCAAGGAACAGGTGCCCGATGTCGCCCTGTCAAACAGGGCTAAAGGGCACGTATGCAGCCAGATACTGATACTGGACATTCCTGGACTGATTGGCTGCTGGACAAGGTTCTTCGCGGTATAATCCTGACAATGCTGATCCTGCCTTACCGCGCGCGCGTACCCTTCATGGGGTGGTTCGCGCGCCGTGTTTTGGCGCCATTGGCAGGCTATAATAAACGTAGCGCCGCAAATCTTTCCTATATCTACCCCGATATGCTAGACGCTGAACGCCAAAAAATAATCAACGGTGTTGCCGACAATATGGGCCGCACATTTATCGAAAACTACTCAACCCGGGCTTTTCTATCACGCATGGAACGTTCGGAAATTACCGGCCCCGGCGTTAGTGCTTTACAAAAAGCCCGCGAAGGAGGGCAGCCGGTCATCCTGGCCAGCGGCCATTTTGGCAACTATGAGGCCGCGCGCGCCGCCCTGGTCAGCCGCGGCTACAACGTGGGCGGGTTGTACCGCCCCGCCCGCAATAAATATTTTAACAAACACTATGCCCAAACCATGCTCGCCTATGGCGGACCGGTATTTGAACAGGGTATAAAAGGCACCAGCGGCTTTGTGCGCCACCTAAAGGGCGGTGGTTTTCTGGTTCTGTTGTTTGATCAAAATGTCATCCACGGCCTGCCCCTGCCATTCCTGGGTAAACCCGCCGCTACCGCCACTTCTGCCGCACAACTGGCCTTGCGATACAATGCCCAACTCATCCCGTTTTACGGTATACGCCAAAAGAACGGCATCAGTTTTGAGATCACTTTTGAAAGCCCCATCCCCCATAGCGACGCCGAAACCATGACGCGTAATCTAAACACCAGCCTGGAAGCCCGCATTGGCGACAACCCTGAACAATGGCTGTGGATTCACCGGCGCTGGAAGATTGGCCTACCCCACAGCTAGCCCAGTCAACTAACGGCCCCAATTTCTTCTTTCCAAAAAGCATTCCCGCCGGAGGCCCAGCCCCTAGCGCAGCTGTGCTGCCGCCAATATAGGTCCGTTTCCGGCTGATTGAACAATGACGACCACCGGTTCTTGCCCGGATAAATTTACAGCCATTTCCAGCGGCACCGCCCCGTTCCACTTCTTAATCTGGTGCCATTCGGTGACGATATTGGTATATTCAATCGTGCGCCCGGCATTTTCGCCCCGTGTAATCGACACTGAACTGGTCGGTAGGTAACGCACCAATTGCACCAGCATCGCCCGGTTTTTGCCGGTATCCGATACGGCCGTTATAGACAGTTTTTGACCGTTTCGTGCCAGCGCCAATGTCACATTGCCAGTTTGGTTGCGCTGCTGACTAATGCCGTCCATCACATCCATTGGTTTATTGCCAACAACATGGGTAACCCCGCCAATTACCATCTGCGGCGTATAAATTGTCCGGCTGCCTGCAGCACGCGCATAGCCCCGTTGGCGATCAGTGAAACTTGGGTCGCCGTAGGTGTCTTTCCAGCCAATATAATCCCAATAATCCACATGCAGGGCCAGGGCGATAACATCATCACGCTGCGCCAGATTGCTTAAAATTTTATCGGCAGGTGGACAGGACGAACACCCCTGCGAAGTATATAATTCCACCACAACCTGGTTGGACTGGGCCACTATCGGTGTGGCAACCAGCATTGTTAGTAGTAAAATTGTGCTGCTTATAAAACGTCGCATGGCTCTGTCCATTATTTGGGTCTGTATTTCTTTAGACCACACCGACATAAACTGCCAATCAAGCATTTGCGAGATTTTCGAAATATTACCTGTCGGAAACGTGTGTTTGCATCTAATTGTACACAATGGTATACTAAAATAACTTGTACCCCACGAAATACTAAGGCAATAGGGGCAAGACACCCCAAATATCGGAGGCCCCAATGCCCATTGTTGTTGGACAAGATACCGCTAGCACCCGCAAAACCCTGAAAGTTGGCGAACAATCCGTCGCCTACTATTCTATCCCCGCCGCGCAGGCCGCCGGTCTTGGCGATTTCTCCCGCCTGCCCGCCGCGCTTAAGGTGGTGCTGGAAAACATGCTGCGTTTTGAAGACGGCAAAACCGTCACCGTGGACGATATCAAAGCGTTTGCCAAATGGGGCGAAAACGGTGGCAAGAACCCGATCGAAATCGCCTACCGCCCGGCCCGCGTGTTGATGCAGGATTTCACCGGTGTTCCAGCCGTGGTTGATCTGGCGGCAATGCGCGACGGCATTGTTGCCCTTGGTGGCGACGCTGAAAAGATTAACCCCCTGACCCCGGTTGATCTGGTGATTGACCATTCCGTCATGATTGACGAATTCGGTACGCCCCGCGCATTCGCGATGAATGTTGAGAGGGAATACGAACGTAATATCGAACGCTACACCTTCCTGAAATGGGGCCAGTCTGCGTTTGATAATTTTCGCGTTGTGCCCCCGGGCACTGGTATTTGCCATCAGGTAAATCTGGAATACCTGTCGCAAACTGTCTGGACAGACAAGGACCAGAACGGTGACGAAGTGGCTTACCCCGATACACTTGTCGGCACGGACAGCCACACCACCATGGTTAACGGCCTGGCCGTGTTGGGCTGGGGCGTTGGCGGAATTGAAGCCGAAGCAGCCATGCTCGGCCAGCCCATATCCATGCTGATCCCCGAAGTTGTCGGGTTTGAGCTGACCGGTGCCATGGTCGAAGGCACCACCGCCACCGATCTGGTGCTAAAGATCGTGGCCATGCTGCGTGAACTGGGCGTGGTCGGCAAATTTGTGGAATTTTACGGCGAAGGTCTGGATCGTCTGCCATTGGCCGACCGCGCGACCATCGCCAACATGGCGCCGGAATATGGTGCCACCTGTGGATATTTCCCAATCGATGGCGAAACCCTGCGGTATCTGCGGGTTTCCGGGCGCGATGAAGACCGGATTGCCCTGGTCGAATCTTACGCCAAAGAAAACGGATTCTGGCGTGATGCGGATTACAGCCCGATCTACACCGACACCATGTCGCTGGATATGGGCACCATTGTTCCTGCCATATCAGGCCCCAAACGCCCACAGGATTACGTCGCCCTGACGGACGCCAAGAAAGCGTTCCGCCATGAGATGGAAGAAACTTTCGTGCGCCCCATGGACATGGAAATGCCAGTTGAAGGCGAAGATTTCACCATGGAAAGCGGCAAGGTGGTCATTGCGTCAATCACCAGCTGTACCAACACCTCCAACCCCTATGTGATGATCGGCGCGGGCCTTGTGGCGCGCAAAGCCGCCGCCTTGGGCCTTAACCGTCGGCCATGGGTGAAAACTTCACTGGCACCGGGATCCAAGGTTGTCAGCGAATATCTGGAAGCCGCTGACCTGCAAAAGGATCTGGACAGTATCGGCTTTAACCTTGTCGGATATGGCTGCACTACCTGCATCGGTAATTCCGGCCCGATCCAGCCCGAAATTTCCGCTGCCATCCATGACGCCGATCTGGTCGCCGTGTCGGTCCTGTCGGGCAACCGCAACTTTGAAGGCCGGATCAGCCCGGATGTTCGCGCCAATTATCTGGCATCACCACCGCTGGTGGTCGCCTACGCGCTGGCTGGAACCATGGATATCGACCTGTCCAAAGACCCAATTGGCCAGGATAAAGACTTTCAGGACGTGTACCTGAAAGACATCTGGCCGACGACACAGGAAATTTCTGAGCTGGTGGAAAAAACCGTAACCCGCGAAGCGTTCGTGTCAAAATACGCCGAAGT
Organism: Paracoccaceae bacterium; assembly: GCA_965224795.1. GTDB lineage: Bacteria > Pseudomonadota > Alphaproteobacteria > Rhodobacterales > Rhodobacteraceae > NVTR01. The sequence goes on from CBDDAE010000002.1 coordinate 166,681, forward strand.
CTTCACCGGCGACGACAAATGGCAGGCCGTTGAAACCACCGACAGCCTGACCTATGACTGGCCAAGTGCTTCAACCTACGTGCAAAACCCACCCTATTTCCAAGGCATGTCACCCGAGGCTGGCAAAATATCGGACGTGACAGATGCCAAAGTTCTGGCCGTTCTGGGCGACATGGTAACCACCGATCACATCTCACCAGCCGGCTCCTTTACGCCTGACACACCAGCCGGTGAATACCTGATCGACAGGCAAGTGGCACAACGCGAATTCAATTCCTACGGCTCGCGCCGGGGCAATCATCAGGTGATGATGCGCGGCACCTTCGCCAATATTCGTATCAAAAACGAAATGCTGGATAGTGTCGAAGGCGGCTATACTTTGGGCCCAGATGGCAAACAAATGTCGATTTTTGACGCGGCGATGGCCTATCAGGACGCAGGCACGCCGCTGGTGATCTTTGCAGGCGAACAATACGGTGCCGGTTCATCACGCGACTGGGCTGCAAAGGGCACAGCGCTTTTGGGCGTCAAGGCTGTGATTGCCGAAAACTTTGAACGTATCCACCGCTCTAACCTTGTCGGAATGGGTGTGATCCCGTTTGAATTTACCGGTGGTGACAGCCGCAATTCACTGGACCTTAAGGGCGATGAAACCGTATCAATCACCGGGCTTGAGGGCGATTTGAAACCGCTATCTGACATCCCGGCAACCATCACCCGTGCGGATGGCGAAGTGCTGAACATCACCCTGAAATGTCGTATCGATACCGAAGTTGAGATTGAGTATATAGAAAATGGCGGCGTGCTGCATTACGTGTTGCGTAATCTGGCGAAGTCTTGAAACCTGGATAAAAGCTAAAAGCCCAACAGGAATGCTGGGCTTTTACGTGCTTCAATTCCGTTTGAATAAATTCTGGTGATCAACCGTTGTTGCGTTTGTAGGCACGTTCAGCGCGGCGTGCCCGATTGGCGGCCTGAACCAACGCTCGGTCATAGCCACCGTTGGGAAATTCAACTGCAATTGCCGCGTTACTTAGTAAAAACAGACGGGACAGTTCTTTTTTGGTGGTTTTGAACCTGGCTTCAATGCTGTTCAGTCGGGGCTTAGAGCGCAAAAATATTGAGGTGCCGTTATCGCTGCTTGATGCACCGGAACGATCATCGTCGTCGTCATCATCATGCTCTGGGGGGCTATTTAATTCAATATCGCCGCCTTCACCTTCACCTTCACCCTCGTCTTCACCTTCAGGTTCTTCTTCAGGTTCAGATTCTTCCTCTTCAGGTTCCTCTTCACCAGAATCACCTTCTGATTCAGATTCCTCACTTGACGGCTCTTCATCAACACCGTTGGTGGAATATGCGGGGCCTGCATTGAAAATAACAAATGCAGAAATAACAAAGGCAAACAATAGTTTTACTGGTAACAGAACACCCACTAATTTGGCAGCGCGAGTTTTCATTTTCAAATCCTCAATACGATCCAAGGTCCCCCAACACTTGGTCGACGTCATTAATGCAAGGCCATGATGGTTATAATATGGCCAATTCGCGAAAAAATCCTGCGGGTTTTGCCCTAATTGACTCTACGTTTGCTCTAAAAATGGGCTGCCATTGGTTGGCGTAATCTGCCGTAGAATTCATCCGCTAAAGAAGATCATTGGCACAAAATGCTTGTTTTTTCACTGTAAATTAAGGCGATTTTCGAAACAGGTTGTTTCCAAAATAGCATGCCGCTTTTGCACAATTTTTACAAAATTCGATCTAGACTGGTGCTATGCAGAATCGCAGACGCCCGATCCAGCTTATTACAAAATACATCCCGGTTCCGTTCTTCGAGGCCGGGGTTTTGATACTTTTGGCGATTGTTGCCACCATATATGGCTAGTTTTGCGCCTGCGCTGCCTTAATCGCTGGCCCCAATTCACTGGCAAAACGACGCTTTGTAATTGCGCCGGTAAATCGCAGTAATACTTTACCCCCGCCATCCAGCAAAAAGGTTTCGGGCAGCCCATACACCCCCCAATCAATGGATTGGCGACCTTTGGTATCGGTGGTGATGGCCTTAAATGGATTGCCCAGCTCTGCCAGAAAATTCAACGCGTCTTCCGGCTGGTCCTTTTGATTGACGCCGTAAACCGGAATATCTTGGGAAATTTCGATCAGGTTCGGGTGCTCTACCCGGCAAGGCGCACACCAGCTGGCCCAGAAATTCACCAGCTTAATCTGACCATCGGCAAAGACAGTGGTATCAAAGCTGGGGAAGTCCCCCAATGGTGCAGCCACCAGATCAGGCGCGCCGCGTCCCAAAAATGCCGACGGCAATTCATTGGGATCACCGCGGGTCATCCCCCACATAAACATACCCGCAATGGCGGCAAAAATAAGCGGCGGGGCCAGCATCAGCGGCGATATCTTAGCCATCGGATTTGCGCGCCTCAGCCGCTTCCAGTGCTGCTTTCACCCGACGCGAGCGCGCCCATGTCAGCCAGACCAGCCCCAATAACAGTACAATCGTCGCCCCGTAAGCCGACAAAACTTCAGTGCCGTATTTTCCTAAATCAGGCATCAGCCATTCCTTTCGCGGGCTTCCAACGCCAATAAACGCCGGGCGCGGATTTCAGTGCGGGTGCGGATCAATACAAGGGCCAGAAACAGCAAGCCAAACCCCACCATGGTCAACACCAACGGTTGCCAGAACACGTCTGATACGTGTTCTTCCGCATCCAGCGACAATGACGCACCCTGATGCAGCCCCTGATTCCAGAAGTTCACCGCATAGCGTGACAGCAGCGCAAACACTGATCCCACCAGACACAGCACGCTGGTCAGATCGGCGGCGGAATCCGGGTCTTCAATGGCTGACCACAGGGCCAGATAGCCCAGATAAAACAAAAACAGGATTAAAAACGATGTCAGTCGCGGGTCCCAAACCCACCAGGTGCCCCACATGGGCTGGCCCCAGATTGCCCCGGTGATCAGCGCGATAAGTGTCATCACGATCCCCACCGGCGCGGCGGCTTTGGCGGCCAGCGCCGAAACGTGGTGGCGCCGGATCAACCAGATCAAGGACGCCACCAGCATCATCACCCAGGCATTGATCGCCATCATCGCGCTTGGCACATGGATGTAGATAATCTTGACAGTCGCGCCCATACGGTAATCGTTAGGGGTGAAAAAATAGCCCCAGACAATGCCCACACCGATGCAAAGCGCCGCCAACACGGCAAATATAGGCACCAGTTTTGCGGTCCAGCCCATGAACAGGCGCGGGTTTGCATATTTCCAGATCGACATAATTGCGTTCCTAGCCCCAAATTTCCCCAGCCACCATACACATAGCAGTCATCGCCTAACGCAGATTGACACGAATTGCCGCAGCCGCCGCGAACGGCAACAGCGCCACCGCCCCAGCGGTAATTCCGGCCACCATCAACAGCGGCGTGCCCGTGGCCAACCCTTCCGCGCCGCGCCGCGCTGCTTCAGTGCCAAAAATCAGCGTTGGCACATACATCGGCAGCACCAGCAATGACAGCAAAAGCCCGCCCCGCTTTAGCCCGACGGTCAGTGCCGCCCCAAACGCGCCGATCATCGATAGCGCCGGGGTGCCAAGCGCCAGTGAAATCACCAGCCAATAATAGCCGTCCGCAGGCAGGCTCAAAAACACCCCAAACAGCGGCGCGGCCAGGGTCAGCGGCAAGCCTGTGGTCAGCCAATGGGCCAGCGCCTTGATCGCCACGACGCTTTCCATGGGCATCGGTGCAGTTGCCAGCAAATCAAGTGAGCCATCTTCAAAATCCAGCTGAAAAATCCGGTCCAGCGACAAAAGACAAGCCAGCAACGCCCCCAGCCATAATATTCCCGGTGCAATGATCGCGTGCAATCCGGCATCCGGCCCCACTGAAAACGGCACCATAATCGTGACGATCAGGAAAAATGACAGCCCCAAGCCAAAGCCACCCCCGGCGCGAATGGCCAGTTTCAAATCCCGGATCAGCAGGCCGATCACAGGAAGGCCTCATCAAATTGGCCGGTTCCGGTGCCCGGCGCGGCGGCAAACTGCGCCACATCCAGGGTGTCGGCCTTGATACCCAGATCAATATGGGTGGCCATCAACGCCATACCGCCGCCCGCCAGATGCGCCGCCACGGCGCGCGCGAACATCGCCACGCTGTCTGCGTCCAGTGACACGGTTGGCTCATCCAGCACCCAAAGCGGTCGCCCCGTCACCAACAGGCGCGCCAATCCAAGCCGGCGCTTTTGCCCGGCTGACAGGTTTTGTGCCGGACGGTCTTGCAGGGCGGCTAAATCAAAGGTTTCCAATGCGGTATTGATGGACCCGGTGCCATAGATGCCCGCCCAGAATGTCAGATTATCCGCCACGCTTAAGGTGGCCTTCAGGCCATCGGCATGGCCAGCGTAAGCAATCGAATCCCCTGCCCCGGTAACCGTTCCCGCCAGCACCGGTTGCAACCCGGCAATGGTGCGCAACAGTGTGGTTTTACCTGACCCGTTTGGCCCGCGCAGGATCAGTGCAGCCCCGGCTTCAAGCGTAAAACTCACCCCGTCCAACACCGCAATTCCACCGCGTGCGCAGCCAAGGTTCTCCACGATCAATGCCATCAGACAGGTAACAGCGCGCAACCCATGCGCCGCCCCTCAGACACCAGATCATTGTATAGCCGACAGGCGGTAAGGGTCGCCATTGGCTCTACCCCCAGACCTGCATCTTCCAGCATTGTTCTGAATTCCAGCGGCAAATGCGCGATCTCAGCGCCGGTGCCCACTAACAGCACATCTATGTCGCTGGCAGCGGCCAGTATCCCTGCCGTATCGCTGTAGCCACCCCAAGGTGCAGCGCTTGTAGGTAATATCAGCGCAGCGCCGTCAAGCACCTGCCCGGCCACCCGAAAGAACCCCGGCCCATAGCCATCAATCGGCACAACCTCATCATATGAAATTACAGCATCCACCATGGGCCCACCCTAATCCAAGAACGGCAGGCCAGAAAGCGCAGAAACGCCGATGATGGCATAGGCGACAATGCGGTATATGCGTTCGGCTTCCGGGCGAAACATCTTTGCGCCCAACAGGTTGCCCAACAGGTAAGGCACAGCCAGCAGCAGACCAAGAACAAAGGCTGAGGCAACCAATTGCCCAAACAGCCAGAACATCGCCAACATGGCGATATCAATCACCAGCAGATAAATCGTGATATTGGCGCGGATGACTTTGGGCGGGTTTTCGGATGCCATGTAAAGCATGATGACCGGCGGCCCGGCAACGCCCACAGCGCCGCCCAGAAAGCCACTAACCACACCGGTGCCATAGACCATCGGGCGACTTAGCGTGCCGCTGTAACGCAGCCCCATAATCAACATGACAAGCAGCAACCCGGTAATCACCGACAACCCGTAGCGAAACACTTCAGGCGCGACCTGGGTTAAAATAAACACGCCAATTGGTAGTGCGATGATCATCCCTAACCCCAGGCGCGCCACATCGGGTGGATGCCCGTCCCGAAAAGCGCGCGGCATATTGGGCAAGGGGCCGATCAGGTCCATGGCGATCAGGGCGGTGATGGCTTCAAACGGGCTTAGGAATTTAGCCGCGACTGGCAAGAATATCATCGCGGTGCCAAAACCGGCAAACCCGCGTACTGTCCCGGCGGCCAGAACCGCCACGATCAGCCAGATCAACCCCGGCGTCGCGGTAGCCGAGGCGATGAAATCAGGCATCTACGTTGGCGTATTGGTTTCCGGCATTGGCGTCGGGTTTGGACCAGTCGCGCTTCACGCCGAGATAAAGCAGGATGTTTGTGGCAACAAAAACCGAAGAATACGTTCCGACAATCACGCCCCATGTCATAGCAAAAATAAAACCGCGGATCACGTCACCGCCCAGCACTAGCAATGCTACCAGCGCCAGCAATGTTGTCACCGACGTCATAACCGTGCGCGACAGCGTGTCATTGATCGACAGATTCAGCACGCCTCTCAGGTCCATTTTCTTGAACTTGCGCAGGTTTTCCCGCACCCGGTCAAACACCACCACCGTGTCATTCAGCGAATAGCCAACAATGGTCAACAGGGCCGCAATGATCGCCAGATCAAACGGTATTTGAAACAGTGAAAATATGCCGATGGTCAATGTAACATCATGGATCAGCGCCGCCACAGCCCCGACCGCAAACTGCCATTCAAACCGCAGCCAGATGTAAAACAACACCGCTGCTATGGCCGCCACAACGGCCCAGATGGCGGTTGTTACCAGCTCCCCCGACACTTTCGGGCCAACGCTTTCAACGGACGGAAATGTGATTGACGGATCAACCACTTTCAGTGCGGTTTCTACTGCAATAACAGTTTCGGCAGCAATGCTTTCATCGCCTTCCTGGGCTTCAAACCGGATCATCGCCACGTTCTGATCTTCGGCAAATGTCGGGTCAAACACCTCGGTAATCGTCACATCGCCCAACCCCAGCGGCTGCAACGCATCGCGATACACGCCCACATCAAGCGCCTGCGAACTTTCTGTGCGGATCGTTGTGCCACCCTTAAAATCGATGCCAAAATTCAGACCGGCACTAAAATAAACCACCACCGACAGCACCATTGCCAGCAGCGACAGCCCAAAGGTAATCTTGGCACCCTTGAAAAAATCAATCGCCGTTTCAGATGGGACAAGTTTCAAACGCATGGCTTATACCTCTATCGTTTTTGGGCGCTTGCGCTCAAACCAAATGACAATGATTAACCGGGTCACGAAAATCGCCGTAAACACCGATGTCATGATCCCCAGCCCCAACGTCACCGCAAAGCCGCGCACCGGACCCGACCCCATAATGAACAGGATAACGGCCGTGATGAACGTGGTGATATTGGCGTCGATGATGGCGCTAAGGGCCTTTTCATAGCCCAGCTCAATCGCCCGCGCTGGCCCGCGCGCTGTTTTCAATTCTTCACGTATTCGCTCGAATATCAGCACATTGGCGTCAACCGCCATACCCACCGTCAGCACGATACCGGCAATTCCGGGCAAAGTCAGTGTTGCCCCGATCATCGCCAACAGCCCGAAAATCATCGCCACATTGATGATCAGCGCCAGATTGGCGATCAGCCCGAACAACCCGTAACTTAGCCCCATAAACACCAGAACCGCGATCCCCGCGACCATGGCCGCAATCTTACCGGCGTCAATACTGTCCTGGCCCAGTTCAGGGCCAATGGTGCGTTCCTCAAGAAACGTCATTTCCGCAGGCAAGGCCCCTGCCCGCAAAAGCACCGCCAGATTGGTGCTTTCCTCAACACTAAACCGCCCGGAAATAATGCCTGATCCACCGGCAATATGGTCGCGGATCGTGGGCGCAGAAATCACTTCATTATCCAGAACGATCGCAAAGGGGCTGCCTATATTTTCCGCCGTATAGTCACCAAATTTACGCGCGCCGGTCGGGTTGAACCGAAAATTCACCGCCGGTTGGCCGTTTTGGTCAAAGGCCGGTTGCGCATCCACCAGATCTTCGCCGTTCACCACCGGGGTTTGTTCCAGAATGTAAAACTGCCCCGGTTCATCAATAGATGGCACCAGAATATTGCGCGCGCCCGGCGCCGCCGCACCATCGCCCGTGCGCCCCACCACCGGATGAAACGTCAGCTTCGCCGTGGTGCCGATCAGCGCCTTTAACTCTTCCGCCGAGCCAATGCCCGGCACCTGTATTAAAATGCGCCGCTCACCCTGACGCTGGATCGTTGGTTCGCGCGTGCCGACTTCATCGACACGACGGCGAATAATTTCCAAAGATTGCTGAATGGTGCGGCTGTCCGTCGCCAGCTTTTCAGCGTCTGACAGGGTCAGGGTCAGGATGTCACCTGCCCCGTTGACTTCAATATCGTTCGACCCAACCCCTGCCAATGTCACCACAGGGCTGGCCAGACTGCGCACCATTTCCAACGCGCGTGCCATACCATCGGGTTGCGATATTTTCACCCGCAACACATCATCCGCTGAAGGCTGGCGACGGATGGTCCCCACCACGCCGCGTTCATCTCGCAGCACATTGCGCACCTCAGGCCAAAAGCCATCCATGCGATCGGCATAAACATCTTCAACCTTCACCTCAGCCAGCAAATGCGCGCCACCGCGCAAATCCAGCCCTAGGTTCACCAACCCAGACGGCATCCAACCGGGCCAGGCATCCCGTGCCGCCGCCAGTTCCGGGGTTTCACCACCATTTTCAATGGCAACAACGGCGTCGTTATGCCCCTCAACCCGGCTATAAAATCCGTTCGGAACGGCGAAATACAACCCAAGGACAACCAGCCCCCAGATAATGACCCGTTTCCAGGTTTGAATTTGCAGCATTATGCCTGCCTATATTTAGGAACTAGTCAGAGGCCGGTTCGGTTTTGGAAATCACCTGCGCCAGTGTAGATTTGACAACCCGAACTTTGACGCCAGAGGCAATTTCAACCTCAATCTCATTGTCGTCTTTTACTTTGGACACTTTGCCCAACAACCCGCCCTGCGTGACCACCTGATCGCCCCGCCGAACCGCTGCCACCATGGCATTATGGTCTTTCAGCTTTTTCTGCTGCGGACGGATCAGCAGGAAATACATGATCGCAAAGATCAGGATCAATGGAATAAAGCTGGTAAAGGCCCCAGCGCCCCCGGCAGCTTGCGCATAGGCAGGCGTTACAAACATGGTGTCATCCTTTTATCTCGCGGAAATCCCGCCCCAAATAGCTGGCCAGTTTCTATATGTGGGTGCAGGTGTTGGCAAGCAAGCCCGGATAGAAAAAAGGCGCGCGCCCTAACTGCCCGGTTCCTGATACACGCCCTGCGCCTTTAGCGCGTCAATCACTTCTTTGGGCATGTAGGTTTCGTCATGCTTGGCCAGAATTTCTGTGGCCTCAAACACGCCATTCACCAGCTTACCTGTACCGACCATACCTTCGCCTTCACTAAACAGATCCGGCAGTACGCCGGTATAGGTGACAGGGATGGTGGCGTTTGTATCGGTGACGGCAAAACTGATAGTTGTGCCCTGCCCGCGTATCAGTGAGCCTTCCACAACCAAACCGCCCATACGGAACACTTCATTTGCCGGCGGTGGTGCTTCAGCCACCTGACTGGGCGCACGGAAAAAGTTGATACCGTCGCGCATGGCATAGCCGATCAGTGCTGTGGACAGCGCCAGCGCAATGGCCGCAACCGCAATCACCTGAATACGGCGGGTTTTTTTCAGGCCTTTCATCGAACGTCCCTCACGGAAATACCGGCGCCATCATCAGCCCGGCGGTTTCATCTTCACCTAGCATCAGATTGGCATTTTGCAATGCCTGCCCGCTTGACCCCTTGGTCAGGTTGTCCAGCGCCGCAACCACAATAGCCCGCCCGGCGGTCCGGTCGGCCACCACGCCAATATGCACAAAGTTTGATCCGCGCACATGTCGGGTAGATGGCACCTCACCCATCGGCAGCACCTCAACAAACGCTTCATCAGCGTAAGCCTTTGACAATGCCCCATGAATATCCGCCGCATCACCACGCACATAACACGTCGCCAAAATTCCCCGATTGGCCGGGATCAGGTGCGGCGTGAACTGCACCTTTACGTCGCGCCCGGCCAGCGCTGAAAATTCCTGATCAAACTCGGCCACATGCCGGTGCACACTGCCCACAGCATAGGCCGCCGTGCCTTCAGACAATTCCGCATGCAGCAGATTTTCCTTCAAAGCCCGGCCTGCACCCGACACCCCGGTCTTCAGATCAATCACAATCTCATCCAGATCAATCACGCCCGCCTTAATCAACGGGCTGATTGCATACATTCCCGTAGCCGCATTACACCCGGTCCCGGCAATCAGTCGCGCGCTTTTGATTTCTTCCCGATAAAATTCCGTTAACCCATAGACCGCTTCGGCCTGTAATTCGGGCGCATCGTGTTGGCCACCATAGGTCGCCGCATAAACATCCGCGTCCCGCAGCCGGAAATCCGCGGACAGGTCGACGATTTTCAGATCAGACGGCAGGGTCTTGATCACCGCCTGGCTGGTGGCATGGGGCAAAGCACAGAAACACAGATCAACTGTGCTAAAATCAATGGCGTCTATTTTCACCAGCTTGGGCAGGTCCAGATGCCGTAGATGCGGGAACACTGCACCCATTTCCATCGAAGCCTTACGATCAGCCGACAGGGCGGTGATCTGCATGTTCGGATGTGTGGCAATCAACCGAACCAGTTCAGCCCCGGTATAGCCAGAGGCACCAAGAATAGCGATATTATGGGTCATATCGTAACTTTCAGATAGCGAAACTTTTGTCGTACAGGGTGTATACCCATGCCTAGGCCGAGGTAAACTCAACCTGTCGTCGCAAAAACTGCGTTGCCCGGTCCGAAACCGTGCGCGCATCACCAGTGGTTAGATAGGCCGACGCTTTAGCACTGCCGGTCATTTCCGGGTGGCGCTCAAGGTAATCAGCCAGACTATCGGCCACCAACTTCGCCTGTGAAAACACCTTAACTTCAGCCCCCAAAGCCGCCTGAAACACCTGTTCCATGAGCGGATAATGGGTGCAGCCCAGTATCGCCGCGTCCGGGTTTGGCATCTTACGCTTCAACGCATCCACATGGCCCCGCACCAGCGCTTCCGCCAAAATCATGTCACCTTCCTCAATGGCATCGACAACACCACCGCAAGCCTGCGCCTCCACATCAACCCCTATGGCGCGAAACGCCAATTCCCTTTGAAATGAACGGCTTGCAACCGTTGACGGCGTGGCAAAAAGCGCCACGTGCTGCAATCCGACCTCGCGCGGCGGTGAATTATCGCCCCAGTCGCGCTTGGTCATGGCTTCAATCAATGGCACGAAAACCCCCAACACGCGCTTGCTCTTGGGCACCCCGGCTTCCTGCATCCGGCGCAATGCTGCCGCCGACGCCGTGTTGCACGCCAGAATAACCAGATCACAACCTGCATCCCACAGCCGGGCCACCGCCGCCTGAGTCAATTCATAAACGTCATCCGCATCGCGCACCCCGTAGGGCGCATTGGCACTGTCGCCAAAATAGACAAACGCCTGATCAGGCAGCCGCTTTTTCGCCGCTTCCAAAACGGTCAACCCGCCAAGCCCGGAATCAAAAATACCAATAGCCATTTAACGCCCCATACCTTGCGCAATTGCCATAAAACACGTACAGGGTCAGGCACAACCCTTGGCATCTTTGTTCTTCAAAAATTCGCGCGCGCAGCGCAAACTATTCTGCGGCTTGCGCAAGCGGTGTATCCCCGGCGCGAAACGCCGCCAACAACTCATCACGCCGTTGCATCGCCACCCGGTGACTGGCTTCCTTCACATGACCGTAACCACGGATTTGCAAAGGCAGTTCTGCCAATGCCACACCCGCCGCCTGATTTTTCACAGAAAAATCGCGCACCACCTCTTTCATATCAACCAAATACTGTTTGATCATCGCCCGCTCAGCCCGTCGATCTGCACCATATCCAAACGGATCAAACGGCGTGCCCCTCAGCCATTTCAGCCGCGCCAGAACCGGCAAGGCCCGTTCCATCCAGCGCCCAAATTCCCGCTTTGCCAGCATTCCAGCCGCATTTTTTCGGGAAAAAATTGGCGGTGCCATGTGGTAGGTTAGTTTTAGATTCCCTGCAAATTCAGCCTCAGCCTTGGCGCGGGTTCCCAATAGCAACCGGGCCACCTCATATTCGTCCTTATAGGCCAATAGCTTATGATAGCCCTTGGTCACGGCTTCCTTCAGTTCTACATCCTCAATTCGCCCAAGAAACTTGCGGTATTTCTTTGCCAACCGACCAGACTGAAAGACGGTCAGATGATCCGCCAGGTTGTCAATTCGTTGCTCCAAACCCAGCACCACCGGCGCAGCATCACCGCCCAAAATTTCTGCAACTTCCCCCTCGTTCAGCACCGCCCAGCGACCAATTTCAAAGGCGCGTTTGTTGCGCTCAGGTGCGGCCCCGTTCAGTTCCATCGCTTGCAAAATAGCATCCCGCGACAGTGGCAACAGCCCCTGCTGCCAGGCGGCTCCGTTCAAAATGTTGGTGGCAAATATCGTGTCGCCCAGCAGTTTCTTCGCCAATTCAGAGGCATCAAACATCACCAAACGGTCCTGCAACTTCGCCTGCAAACTTAGTTTAAGTCGCTCATTTGGCAGCGAAAAATCAACGTCCCGGGTGAAATCGCCAGTGATGGTGTCATGGGTATTCACCACCGCGCCGGTATGCCCGGTTTTCATCAGACCCAGCGTCTTGGCCCCTGCCGTCGTCACCAGATCGCCACCAATCACAGCATCACATTCCCCGGTGGCGACCCGCACAGCGCTGATATCATCGGGCTTTTTCGCAATCCGCAAATGGATATGAACCGCCCCGCCCTTTTGCGCCAGACCCGCCATTTCCATCATCGCCACGCCCTTACCGTCGATATGCGCCGCCATTGCCAACCCGGCCCCAACAGTTACAACCCCTGTGCCGCCAACCCCGGTCAGGATCACATTATGGGTGTCCGTAATTTTGGGCAGCACAGGTTCCGGCAGCTCGCCCAGATCAATTTCTACAGTCGCCGATTTGCGTATTTCCGCCCCTTCAATGGTGACAAAAGACGGGCAAAACCCATCAACACAGGAAAAATCCTTGTTGCAGCTGGATTGATCAATCGCCCGCTTGCGCCCCAGTACAGTGTCCACCGGCACGATCGACACACAGTTGGATTGCACCCCGCAATCACCACAACCTTCACAAACATCGGTGTTGATGAACACCCGCTTATCCGGGTCGGGAAACAGCCCGCGCTTGCGCCGGCGACGCTTTTCCGCTGCGCAAGTTTGTACATAAAGTATGACCGATACGCCTTTGTTATAACGTATCTTTTCCTCAACGTTTAACAATTCCTGACGCGGGTGTTTGGCCATACCAACGGGGAACGCGCCAAATTCAATGTCTTCCTTATCATCATAGACCAGCACCAGATCAGTCACGCCCATGGCCCGCACTTCATGTGCTATCCGCGCCGCATCCAAACCGCCGTCATTGGCTTGACCGCCGGTCATCGCCACCGCGTCATTGAACAGGATTTTGTAGGTCATGGTGGTGCCCGCCGCCACCGCCGCCCTGATCGCCTGAATACCGGAATGGTTATAGGTGCCGTCGCCAAGGTTTTGAAACACGTGTTCACGTTTGGAAAACGGGGCTTCGCCGATCCAGTTTGCGCCTTCGCCGCCCATCTGGGTAAACCCCACCGTGTCACGATCCATCCACTGCACCATGTAATGGCAACCGATCCCGGCATAGGCGCGCGAGCCTTCGGGGATTTTGGTTGATGTATTATGCGGACAACCTGAACAGAAATACGGTAACCGCGCCGCCAGATCAGGCGCATTATCAGTTTTCTCTGCTGCTTCAATGGCTTGTAGTCCGGATTTCACCCGATCCGTGCCGCAACCTTCTTCGGTCAATATAGCGCCCAGAGATTTGGCAATTTGGATCGGGTTCAGGGCAAACCGGGTCGGAAACAGCTCTTCGCCGTTTTTCATCCAGCCATAAACACGCCGCCCGCGCCGGTCGTCAAAGATGGCTTCCTTGACCTGTACTTCGATAAGTTTGCGCTTTTCTTCCACTACCACGATCAGGTCCAGTCCTTCGGCCCAATCGTGAAAGCCGTCCATATCCAGCGGCCAGACTTGCCCGACCTTATAGGTGGTGATGCCCAGGCGCTTGGCCTCGGCCTTATCAATGCCCAGCAATGTCAGCGCGTGTTCCAGATCCAGCCAGTTCTTGCCCGCCGCGACAAAGCCGATTTTAGCGCCCTTTTCACCCCAAACCCGGTGGTTGATTTTGTTTGCTTTTGCAAAGGCTTCTGCCGCAAACCTCTTGTGATCAATTATCCGTGCTTCTTGTTCGACCGGCGTATCCGTCAGCCGGATGTTCAAACCACCCTCGGGCATATCAAACTTGGGTATCTTGATCTGCATCCGGTCTGGCGCACCGTCAACTACTGACGTCACTTCAACCGTATCTTTCATCAACTTCAACCCAACCCAGACCCCGGCAAAGCGCGACAGGGCCAAACCATACACCCCGTAATCCAGAATTTCCTGCACGCCAGCCGGTGACAGCACTGGCATATAGGCATCCATCACCGCCCAGTCGGATTGGTGCAATGTGGTCGAACTTTCGCCGGTATGATCATCCCCCAGCGCCATCAGCACGCCGCCATGGGGTGAGGTTCCGGCCATATTGGCGTGACGCATCACATCACCAGAGCGGTCCACACCGGGGCCCTTACCGTACCAGAGGCCAAACACTCCATCAAACTTACCCTCACCGCGCAGCTCGGCCTGCTGGGTGCCCCATAGGGCAGTTGCAGCCAGATCTTCGTTCAGGCCCGGATGAAACAGCACATCGGCAGAGTCCAGATCAGCCTTGGCCTTGGTCATCTGCGCATCCACTGCACCCACAGGCGATCCGCGATACCCTGTGACATACCCGGCAGTATTCAACCCGGCCGCCACATCACGGGCCTTTTGTATCAGCATCAGGCGCACCAGCGCCTGGGTGCCGTTCATCAGAACCGATGATTTATCCAGGTCAAACTTGTCGTGAAGCGATACATCTTGACGGCTCATGGCGCGGCTCCGTTGTTAACTGACATGATGTCATTATAGGTCAAATTTGCTGACCTACAAAATAAATTTTACCTCACGGGATCGTTTGCAATTGCCCCCGACTTGCCGGTAACTCTGTTACATATTACGGGCGCTAACAAGCAACGGAATGGCCGAAATGGACTGGGATAAGTTACGAATATTTCACGCGGTGGCCGATGCAGGCAGTTTGACCCATGCCGGTGACACCCTGCATTTGTCGCAATCTGCGGTGTCCCGACAGATCAGGGCACTGGAAGAAAGCCTGAATGCCACGCTTTTTCACCGCCACGCGCGCGGGCTGATTCTAACCGAACAGGGCGAATTGTTGTTTGACGCCACCCGGTCGATGAACAAACGCCTGGACGCCGCCGCCGCCCGTATCCGTGACAGCGCGGATGAAGTGTTTGGCGAGCTGCGCATCACAACAACAACCGGATTTGGCAGCCTGTGGCTGGCGCCGCGCCTGCCCAAACTATACGAAAAATACCCGGACCTGAAAATTGATCTTATGTTGGAAGAACGGGTGCTTGATCTGCCGATGCGAGAGGCCGACGTGGCTATCCGTATGAAAGAACCCAGCCAGGCCGATCTGATCCGGCGCAAGCTGATGTCGGTGCGGATGCGGCTATATGCCTCCAAAACCTATCTGGCCACCCATGATGCGCCGGTAAAAATTTCAGACATGTCCGAACACCGGCTGATTTGCCAGAACGCCCGCGCCATTCAGGTAGCGGCGGGGGCATCGTTGGTGCAGGATATATTGGCCAACGATGTGGCTTCACTGCTGACCGTGAATAACTATTTTGGGGTATTGCAGGCGGTACTCAGCGACCTTGGGGTAGGCGTATTGCCCGATTACGTGACCGGAATGTCCAAGGAACTGGTGCGCGTCATGCCGGATGTGGAATCCAATGAAGTGCCGGTTTTTCTGGCCTATCCGGAAGAATTGCGCCAATCCAAACGCATCGCCGCATTTCGGGATTTTGTCATGGAAGAAATCTCCGCCCACCGCAAAATGCAGAAAAAAGAAGCCGCCACATAGCTATGCAGAAATTGCATAGCGGGTTTGCGCGATTATTTCGGCATTGTTCTTGAACGGTTAACTTTTGACCCCTAAATTTAACGTGACGCTGATGGTTGAGGAAACTCTTATCAGTGTCACCTCCCTGTTGAACTGGGCCGGGCTTCGTGCCCGGCCTCTTTTTTACAACCAACAGCGCTAATGCATCAGCTTTGCCCGTCGGGCCTGCAAAAATTCCCGATCCGACACATTCCCGGTTAGCTTTATCGCCTTGTCATAGGCCGCTATCGCCGCAACGGTCTTGCCGGTTCGCACCAGATATTCCGCACGCGCCGCGTGCAGCGGCTGATAACCCTGCAAATCCGGTGCTAACTTGCTAATTTCTGCCAACGCAACGCTAACATCCCCAGCTTCAGCCATCGCCACAGCCCGGTTCAGCCGCACAACGGCAGTTGGTTCAAAATGAAACAACCGCCCGTAAAGCAACACTATTTGCCGCCAGTCTGTGTGCCCGGCAGTTTTGGCTGACGCATGCAACGCCGATATCGCCGCTTTGATCTGGTAGGGCCCCGCCTGCCCCAGTGCCATGGCACGGTCAAGCTGTTCCAGCCCTTCCTTTACCATCACGCCATCCCACAATTCGCGATCCTGATCCGCCAGTCCAATCGTCGCGCCAGCGTCAGATTGCCGCCCGGCCCGGCGCGCATGGGTTGTCAGCATCAGGGACAATAACCCGATGATTTCCGGCTCATCCCCACGCAACTGATCCAACAGCCGCGCCAGATAAATCGCTTCCTCGCACAAATCAGCGCGAATGGCCGCATCTCCGGAACTGGCCGAATAGCCTTCGTTGAAAATCAGATAGATAACCGACAGAACTGATTGCAACCGCTCAGCCCACATGTCGGGCCCGGGCACCGCAAAGGCAATTCCAGACACCGTTATTTTGGTTCGCGCCCGGCTAAGGCGCTGGCCCATAGTGGTTTCGCGGTCCAGAAACGCCCGGGCAATTTCGCGGGTCGTCAGCCCGCCGATGGTGCGCAGTGTCAGCGCCACCCTGCTTTTGGTATCCAGCGCCGGATGACAGCAGGTGAAAATCAGTTCCAGACGTTTATCTGCAATGTCTGGGGGCATGGCGTTGGCGTCCATTTCATCCTCTTGGGCCATTTGTTCCAGTTGCGGGCGCCACTGGCCAAGGCGTTTTTGACGGCGAAACTGATCAACGGCACGCCTTCGTGCCACCTGCAGCAACCAGCCGCGCCGGGATTTGGGGATGCCGTTTTTGGCCCAGTCCTTCAGGGCCACCTCGGCAGCGTCCTGCAGGCATTCTTCGGCCAACTCAAAATTGCCAATGGCGGCCACAAGGGCCGCAATCAGCCGCCCCCGATCCTGTCTAAGGGTGTATTCAATCGCCACATGGACAGGATCGGTAGTCGGTTTCATAGATCAGTCAAAAGACATGATCGGACGCAGTTCCACGGTACCATGTTCCGTGGTCGGGATCATTTTGGCATATTTGATCGCGTCATCCAAAGTGTCACAGTCAAACATGTAAAACCCGCCCAGCTGTTCCTTGGTTTCAGCAAAGGGGCCGTCTGTCAGTTCAGTTTTGCCATCACGGATACGTATTGACGTGGCGGTTTCCACTGGCTGCAACGCTTCGCCCGCGACCAGAACGCCGTCTTTGGTGTAAGTGTCGGTGATCGACTGCCACACACCCATATAGGGGCCAAATTCCGGGGTGTCGGGCTGTGGTCCTGCGTCAGGTGCCGAATAGATCAATGCAAGATATTTCATGGTTTTTCCTTTCAAGGATGGTTTAGTTTCGCGCAAGTCGCGCAGTATTGGCAAGCGTCAGCCTGCAAATTGGTTTAGTAGAATGGCGACAATCGGGATCAGCATGGCAACTTTGCTGCTAATGCTGCCGATAATTCGCGCGGCGGCGGCAGGCCGGTCCGGATCCAGCCCAAGCGGATGGATCAGACGCGACAGAATCAGAATGCCCCCGGCAACGTGTAGCCACATGGCTGACAATCCAACCGTTTCTGCCAGCGCCATCAAGATCAGCGCCAGTGGTACATTTTCAATAAAGTTGCCAAAGCGCCGGATTTTCACCAGCAGTTTCGCATCGCCGCCGTCGCCCAGTGACACACCGGATTTTCCCCGGTGGATGCTGACCTGAACCGACAGGACCAGACCAATCAGGCCCAGTATGGCGGCATATGGTGCGGTAATTTCGATGATCATTTTGCACGTCCCTTTTTTGTTTCGATACCCCAAGGACGAACGGCAGCGCCGGATTTCGACAGCGACGGTCATTTTTTTCAATTTTTCTTCAAAATGTTTGCTTTTACCCAATCCCGGCTTGCACTAAGAGACGCTTAAGCATTGGGGAAATCGCATGTCAGAACCGAAAATCACCGAAGATCTGATTGCGTCGCACGGGCTTGCGCCCAATGAATACGCGGAAATCATCCGCCTGCTGAACCGGGAACCCACCTATACCGAGCTGGGCATTTTTTCCGCCATGTGGAACGAGCATTGTTCCTATAAATCCAGCAAAAAATGGCTGCGCACCTTGCCCACCACTGGCCCACAGGTTATCTGCGGCCCCGGTGAAAACGCTGGTATTGTCGATATTGGCGATGGCCAATGCGTTGTTTTCAAAATGGAAAGCCATAACCACCCCAGTTATATTGAGCCCTATCAAGGGGCGGCCACCGGCATGGGTGGCATCCTGCGTGACGTCTTCACCATGGGCGCGCGCCCGATTGCGGCAATGAATTCGCTGTCGTTTGGTGAACCTGATCACCCCAAGACCCGCCAACTGGTCAATGGTGTGGTCGAAGGCATTGGCGGTTACGGCAATTGCTTTGGCGTGCCAACGGTAGGTGGCGAAGTGCGGTTTGACCCGGCCTATAACGGCAACTGTCTGGTCAATGCATTTGCCGCCGGATTGGCCGATACTGATAAGATTTTCTATTCGGCCGCATCCGGTGTCGGCATGCCGGTGGTTTATCTTGGCGCTAAAACCGGCCGGGATGGCGTTGGTGGTGCCACCATGGCAAGCGCTGAATTTGATGACACGATAGAGGAAAAGCGCCCCACCGTTCAGGTCGGCGATCCGTTCACCGAAAAGCGCCTGATGGAGGCGACGTTGGAACTGATGGCCACCGGTGCCGTCATTTCGATCCAGGATATGGGCGCAGCGGGCCTGACCTGCAGCGCCGTTGAAATGGGTGACAAGGGCGGGCTGGGCGTGCGCCTGAACCTTAACACCGTGCCCCAACGCGAAGAAAACATGACGGCCTATGAAATGATGCTGTCCGAAAGCCAGGAACGTATGTTGATGGTGCTGAACCCGGAATTGGAAGCCGTTGCCAAAGCGGTGTTTGACAAATGGGATCTGGATTTCGCCATTGTTGGCGAAACCATCGCCGAGGATAAGTTCGAAATCTTCCATAACGGCAATTGCATGGCTGACCTGCCACTTGCCGCACTGTCTGGCACTGCGCCGGAATATGACCGTGACTGGGTGGAAACACCGCCCGCGCCAGACATGGACCCGGTTCCACAGGTTGACCCGATCGACGGGCTTCGCGCGCTGATCAGCAGCCCGAATTACGCAGGCAAACAGTGGGTTTACCAACAATACGACACCCAGGTTATGGCCGACACGGTGATCACGCCGGGCCTTGGCGCGGGCATCGTTCGGGTGCATGGCACCGAAAAAATGCTTGCCTTCACGTCAGATGTCACGCCGCGCTACGTCATGGCCAACCCATATATGGGCGGCGCTCAGGCAGTGGCCGAGGCTTATCGCAACCTAACATGTGTGGGCGCAACCCCACTGGCCACTACTGACAATATGAACTTTGGCAACCCGGAAAAACCAGAGATTATGGGCCAGTTTGTCGGCGCAATTAAAGGCATTTCCGCGGCTGTTATCGCGCTGGATATGCCGATCGTGTCGGGCAACGTTTCGCTGTATAATGAAACCGACGGAACCGGCATTCTGCCCACCCCCACAATTGGTGCCGTGGGTCTTATCAAACACGCTGATCAACTGATCAGCGGTCAGGCGCGTGATGGACATGTCGCTCTTTTGGTCGGCGAAACAGGCAGCCACCTGGGCCAGTCCGCGCTTCTGGCCGAGGTTTTTAACCGCAATGACGGCGATGCACCAAACGTTGATCTGGCGGCTGAAAAACGCAACGGCGATTTCATCCGCGACAACGTCCAATGGATACCCGCCGTCACCGACCTGTCAGATGGCGGGTTGGCACTGGCAGCTTTTGAGCTGGCTGAAGCAGCCGGCGTCGGTGTCACGCTGGACACCGACGACACCCCCACCCTATTTGGCGAAGATCAGGCGCGCTATCTGATCGCCTGCAACTTTGACGCCGCCGAAGCGCTGATGGTCGCTGCGGGGAAAGCCAATATCCGCCTTCAATCGGTCGGTAAATTCAGCGGCGATCAGGTTACCTTTGGCGGCGCTACCGCCCCCTTGTCTGACCTCAGCCAAATATTTCGCAACAGTTTTGCCAATACCGTAACCTAGCCCTATTAAGTATCCAGTTACGTCACTTGTCACCGACCCGACCCTGCAAAACACAACACTGCCCTTTGGCGCTACACCCTTGCGCCGCCTGCGCGCGAACACTACATCTTGGCCAACACCAACGGAGACACATAAACATGGCCATTGAAGCCCAGGAAATTGAAAGCCTGATCCGCGACGCCTTCCCGGACGCCCAGATCACCATCACCGATCTGGCTGGCGACGGGAACCACTACGCGGCGGAAGTGATTGACGCCAGCTTCAAAGGCCAGAACCGGGTGCAGCAACAGCGCGCGGTTTACGCATCCCTAAAAGGTAAAATGGACGGCAAGTCCGGCGAATTGCACGCCCTTGCCCTGACAACGAAAGCACCGGAGTAATATTATGAGCAACGCACAAACCCAGATCAAAGACACCGTCACCAGCAATGACGTGGCCCTGTTCATGAAGGGCACAAAGATGATGCCGCAATGCGGATTTTCATCCAAAGTTGCGGGCATTCTGAACTATATGGGCGTTGAATATTCCGACGTGAACGTGCTGGAAGACGACACAATCCGCCAGGGCATCAAGGATTATTCAGACTGGCCAACTGTGCCCCAGCTTTACGTCAAAGGCGAATTTGTCGGCGGTTGCGACATCATCATCGAAATGACCATGTCCGGTGAACTTGATCAGCTGCTGGATGACAAGGGCATTGCCTATGACAAGGAGGCGGTAAAAAAGATCCGCGAAAGCAATACCTAACCCAAAAATTTACACGATTGCTTTTTCTTCCACGGCCGCGGCCAACGATTCCGCGCGTGCAGCCAATTCAGCCAAACTGTCGGTCAATGCTGGTGGGATCACGGCAACCTCGACGGTTTGCGCCTTTGGTTTGGGTTGGTTGCGCAGCTCATCAATCAAGGTTTTTTGCGAAGCCAGTTTTTCTTCTAGCGCGCGCATCTGCTCTTCCAGTCCAGCGGTTTTATCAGCCAGCATCAGCCCAGACATCAGCAACATGCGACTTTCAGGCATCCGCCCGATCTGATTGTTAAGTACCGAAGCCTCTGCATCCAGATATGACGCGGCGGATTCCAGAAAGTGTTCTTCACCGGCCTGACACGCGACTTCAAATTCACGGCCACCGATGGCAATTTTAATCTCAGGCATTGGCCACATCCTCTAGCAAAGGTTTAAGACCCAATAGAATCGCATCAAGTTCGGAACGGTCGGTTTCGCGGCTGATGCGCAGGGCGTCCAACTCGGCAACCATTCCGGTGTTGATCAATTCCACATCGCCGACACTCTGTTTGTTAACGTCACGCAGCGCGCGATTGTTTTCACGAAGCCTGTTGTTAACCTGTTTAACACGCTGGACGTCACCATCATGGCTGGCCAGCTCAGTCCGCAGCTTTTCAACTTCACTTTCCAGTGTTGCCACCAGTTTTTCCTGCTTTTCTTTGATTGCTTCCACGCGTTGTTCCAATTGGGAATTTACAACTTTCTCGGCAGCAAGCGACTCTTGAAGAGCCGTAATCTCACCGCCGTCACCACCAGTTGAAGTAACGGACAAAACGTCTAGCCCGGCGCCAATGCGATCAAGCGCGGCAGTGATCCGTTTTTCTAATTCTGCAACGTCACTCATGCTAACTATTGCCCCCAATAGGTTTTCTGTTTCTCTGAGCACAGACAATTCCAAATCTTAGGGTGTAGAGTCAAGCCAAAGCACGGATTTGGGTCGATTTGATCATAAATCGCCCACTTCCGGCGCCCTTGCTTGAACTTCCGGTCACGGCTGTTATCACCTGAAGCAGGTATTTTCCCCCGCACAGGAGCCTTAAATGGACATCGCCACACTTCGCAAAGACCACGCCGACCACTGGAATAAAGCCTGCGCCCTGCGGGTGTTGGCAATGGATGCCGTTCAGGCAGCCAATTCCGGCCACCCAGGTCTGCCCATGGGCATTGCAGATGTCGCCACCGTGCTGTTTGAAAAGCACCTGAAGTTTGATCCACAAAATCCCGATTGGCCGGATCGTGACCGGTTCGTTCTATCTGCGGGCCACGGATCCATGCTGATATATGGGCTACTGCACTTGACTGGCTACGCCGATATGACGCTGGAGCAGATCAAAAACTTCCGCCAGTGGGGTGCTATTACTGCGGGCCACCCTGAATATGGCCACGCGACCGGTATCGAAACCACCACCGGGCCTTTGGGTCAGGGGATAGCAAACGCTGTTGGCATGGCCATCGCCGAAGAAAGCCTACGCGCGCGTTTCGGTAAAAAAGTTGTTGATCACTACACCTATGTCATCGCCGGGGACGGCTGTTTGATGGAAGGCATCAGCCAGGAAGCCATCGGGCTTGCGGGTATGCAAAGGCTTGGCAAGCTTATCGTGCTTTGGGATGACAACAACATTACCATCGACGGCGAAATCAGCATGTCCGACATTACCAACCAGCAAGTTCGGTTTAGGGCCTCTGGCTGGCATGTTCAGGAAGTGGACGGCCATGATCCGGCAGCCATTGACGCCGCACTAACCGCTGCCAGGAAAACCAAGAAACCCTCGCTAATTGCCTGCAAAACCCATATTGGATTTGGCTCTCCGGCAAAGCAGGACACAAACAAAGCCCACGGTTCCCCCCTTGGTGAGGATGAGATCAAAGCCACCCGCGCCGCCTATGGCTGGTCGCACGGTGCCTTTGATATCCCCGCCGACATCCGTGCTGGCTGGTCTGCAATCGGTGGCCGTGGCGCTGCGGATCAGGCCGACTGGCAGACACGGTTTGAAACCCTGTCGCAGGGTCGCCAAAAAGAATTCAACCGGGTGATGGCGTTGGAAGCCCCGCGTAAATTGTCCGCTGTCATCAAGGCATTCAAAAAGTTCGCCAGCGTTGATCAGCCCAAGGTAGCAACGCGAAAAGCCAGCCAAATGGTGCTGGATGTAATCAACCCGATCATGCCTGAAACTCTGGGCGGTTCGGCTGATCTGACCGGTTCGAACCTGACCAACACCACCGATCTTGGCATCTTTAACCCCGATAATCGCAATGGCCGCCATCTGCATTACGGCATCCGTGAACACGCTATGGCAGCGGCCATGAACGGCATGGTGCTGCATGGCGGCATCCGCCCTTACGGCGGCACGTTCATGTGTTTTGTCGACTATGCGCGCGGCGCGATGCGCCTGTCAGCCCTGATGGGTATCCCGACAGTGTATGTGATGACCCATGACAGTATCGGCCTTGGCGAAGACGGCCCCACCCACCAGCCGGTGGAACATCTGAGCATCTGCCGCGCAACGCCAAACAGTTGGACATTTCGCCCGGCAGACGTTGTTGAAACAGCTGAAGCCTGGGAACTGGCGTTATCGTCTGAAAGCACCCCTTCAGTTCTGGCACTTTCACGCCAAAGTTTGCCTACGTTGCGCACAGAGCACAAGAATAAGAACCTTACAGCACAAGGTGCCTATGTGCTGGCCGACGCCTTAGGCAAACGCCAGGCAATCCTGATGGCCAGCGGTTCCGAAGTTGAAATCGCCATGGCTGCACGTGAATTACTGCAGGCTAAGGGCATTGGCACCAGGGTCGTGTCTGTCCCCTGTATGGAACTGTTCGCATCCCAGGACGAAGCCATACGTAAGCGCGTTTTACCAGGTGGCCCGGTTCGGGTTGCCATAGAAGCTGGGGTGCGTGACAGTTGGGATCGCTGGTTGTTAGGCGAACGCGGCAAGACAACCAAAGCAGACTTTGTTGGCATGACTGGTTTTGGCGCGTCGGCCCCGGCCGATAGGCTGTATGAAGAATTTGGCATAACTGCCCCAGCGGTTGCTGCCAAGGTCGAGGCATTGCTTTAATCGGCTCAGTTTTCTCGGCGAACACTCCTACCGAAAGGGCTTACCATAACCAACCGGATTGCCATTTACCTAGGCTTGATCATCATCGGTCTTCTCGTTGTTGATTTTTTCCTGTTTGATTGGAATGGATCTGTTTTTCTGGGCCAAAAATTCATCGCATTCAGCAGCTTAATCTCATTTTGGCGATAAATTGCGGTTGACCTTATCTGCAAATTGCACATCTTTGCGACAAAGAAATCCTGCCCAACCGGGCGTTTTACACTGACCAACGGAGAATAAATTATGACCGTAAAAGTAGCCATCAACGGCTTTGGCCGTATCGGGCGCAACATCTTGCGCGCCATCATCGAAAGCGGGCGCACCGATATTGAAGTGGTCGCCATAAACGACCTGGGCTCGGTTGATTTCAACGCCCATTTGCTGCGCTTTGACTCGGTGCATGGCAAATTCCCACAAGAAGTCACCGTCAAGGGCGACAGCATCGATGTGGGCCGCGGACCGATCAAAGTCACCGCCCTGCGCAATCCGGCAGACCTGCCCTGGGCAAATGTCGATGTGGTTATGGAATGCACCGGTATCTTCACTTCAAAAGACGCCTGTCAGGCGCATCTGGAAAACGGTTCATCCCGGGTTTTGATCTCGGCTCCCGGTAAAGAAGCTGATAAAACAATCGTTTACGGCGTGAACGACGATGTGCTGACCAAGGACGATATTGTTGTATCAAACGCCTCCTGCACCACCAATTGCCTGTCACCTGTGGCCAAGGTGCTGAATGACAGCATCGGTATCAACAAAGGCATCATGACCACGATCCACAGCTATACCGGCGATCAGCCGACGCTGGATACCATGCATTCTGACCTGTACCGCGCCCGCGCCGCCGCCCTGAACATGATCCCAACCACCACCGGGGCTGCCAAGGCCGTGGGTCTGGTACTGCCGGAACTGGATGGCAAGCTGGACGGCATGGCGATCCGGGTGCCAACCCCGAATGTTTCGGTTGTTGATCTGGTATTTGAAGCCGGGCGTGACACCACAATTGAAGAGGTTAATACCCTGATCAAAACGGCGGCCGACGGCCCGCTAAAGGGCATTCTTGGTTATACCGAAGTCGCCAATGTCAGTTGTGATTTCAACCACGACCCACACAGCTCAATCTTCCACATGGACCAGACCAAGGTTATGGGCGGCAACATGGTCCGCATTCTGACCTGGTATGACAATGAATGGGGTTTCTCAAACAGAATGGGCGATACAGCGGTCGCTATGGGGAAGTTGATCTAAATCCCGGCTTCTTTTGTTGCCAAATACTCCCGCCGGAGGCCCTAAAAAATCTAATAACGCCGCAGGCGTTTCAACTAATTCAGCCCTGAAATTTACCCTTCAGGGCTGAATTCACATCAGGCGTCACAAATTTTGACACATCCCCGCCCAACCTGGCGATTTCTTTCACCAGCTTGGACGCTATTGCCTGATGCCGTGCCTCGGCCATCAAAAACACAGTTTCAATGGACGCATCCAACACCCGGTTCATGCCAACCATTTGATATTCATATTCAAAATCGGCGACCGCGCGCAAACCCCGTATGATCAGTGTGGCGTCAACATCGCGCGCG
The DNA here is from genome assembly GCA_965224795.1 of Paracoccaceae bacterium. Taxonomy (GTDB): domain Bacteria; phylum Pseudomonadota; class Alphaproteobacteria; order Rhodobacterales; family Rhodobacteraceae; genus NVTR01. Next base: position 192,404 of record CBDDAE010000002.1, read on the forward strand.
CAATCGATCAACAGGTTATCAAACGGGTGCACCACAATCTCGGTTTCATACTCACCGGCATGGGCGGCGCATTCCGCCTTAACCATCGCCACCCGTTCATCCAGATCAAACAATGGCCCCTTGTCTGCATTCACGGCCACACCGATCACCAGCCGATCTACCAGCGCAAAAGAACGCCGGATAATATCCATATGACCAAAGGTTATCGGGTCAAATGTGCCGGGGTATAGGCCGATGCGCATGTCGGTAAATCTCCGCTAACTCGCTCCCACGCAACAATATTACGCAGGTAATTACAAGGGTGCTAATGCCCCATAATCATGCCTTCCAGCGCGTCTTTTTCCATCGCCAGTTCCGACAATCGCGCCTTGACCACATCACCAATGGATATCAGCCCGACCATTTTACCGTCTTCAACCACCGGCATATGGCGAAACCGCCCGTCGGTCATTTTGGTCAGCACCTGATCGGCTGTTTCGTCGCGGGTGCAGGTTACCAGTTTTGATGTCATCAAGTGGGCCACCGTTTCGCCCATACAGGCGGGCCCACGCTTACCCAATTCACGCACGATATCGCGCTCGGACACAATCCCCAGCGCGCTTTCGCCATCCTTAGACACGATAAGCGCCCCAAATTTCCGCTCTGACAGGATTTCCGCGGCTTTGGATACCGTGGTTTCCGGCGGCACAGTTTCAACGCCCTGGGCTGGTTTTGCGTTAAGTATCTGGCGAACAAGCATTTTGCACCTCTTTATGACGCGGTTGTGATTACAGGGTCACGTGCATCGCGCGTTCTGTCAAGTACCGCTTCCAGACGCGCCACTTCTTTTGCAATGCCGTCGCTTATCAATTCGGCAATCCGGTTCAGCCGCGCCACCTTGCCGTCATCCACATGCCGGATCAGATAAAAACTGCGCCTCAGGCTGACCTGCCTGGGCAAAACCAATTGCAGTTCCGGGCAAAACGGCATGGCAAAATCATGGATCACCCCTACCCCTGCACCTTGTCGCAACAGATTGATCTGTACCGACACCGAGTTGGATGCGGTATTTACCTGTTTCGCCCCGGCTTCGGCCAGATAATCCAGCTCTTTGTCAAAAATCATATCAGGGATGTAGCCGACAATCCTATGCTTAGCTAAGTCTTCTATATCTTTGATTTCTTGATATTTTTCCAAGTACACTTGGCTTGCTGCCAGGTGCAAACGATAGTCGGTGATTTTTTGCACGTTCAGACGGCCGGTATCAGGTGGGCTAAGTGCCACGGCCATATCTGCCTCTCGCTTAGACAGGTTGAACACCCGCGGCAGCGCCACGATTTGTAATTCCAGCCCCGGATTATCCGCGCCAATACGCGCACAAATCTGCGGCAGCAGGTAATTCGCGCTGCCATCGGGCGCACCGATGCGCACCTGTCCGCTAAGCGGGCCGCCCTGCCCGCCCAGATCTTCACGCGCCAGTGAAATTGACTGTTCGGCCCGTTCCGCATGGGCCAAAAATCGCTGCCCGGCATCACTAAGGGCGTAGCCGTGCGGGGATTTTGTGAACAGGTTGGCGCTCAACCTTTCCTCAAGCCGCCCAATGCGCCGCCCCACAGTTGCCGGATCAAGTTTTAGCATGCGACCGGCTGCCGACAGGCTTTCCAAACGGGCCACAGCCAGAAAAATGCGCATATCGTCCCAGTGAATATCCACGCTATACCTATATTTTTGCAAAACCCTTTTGGGAAATTGACCCTTTTCCATTCAATTTTGCAAGGCTATTCTGTCACAAATTCATCTGAACCCGGGAGCGATCACATGCAGGAACTTAAACACTATATTAACGGCGCCTTTACCGCTGGCACATCAGGGCGTTTTGCCGATGTTTTCAACCCGGCCACCGGTGAGGTGCAGTCGCAGGTACCGATGGCTTCAACATCAGAAATGGACGCAATCGTTGCCGACGCCGCCAAGGCCCAGGTTGCCTGGGGCGCGACAAACCCGCAAAAACGTGCCCGCGTTATGATGAAGATGGTCGGCCTGCTTAACCGCGACATGGACCGTTTGGCCGAGCTTTTGTCGCGCGAGCACGGCAAAACCATCCCCGACGCCAAGGGTGATATCACCCGAGGGCTGGAGGTGATCGAATATTGCATCGGCGCGCCAGAATTGCTGAAAGGTGATTATACCGACAGCGCTGGCCCCGGCATTGATATGTATTCCATGCGCCAGCCTTTGGGCGTTGTTGCCGCCATCATGCCGTTCAACTTTCCGGCGATGATGCCACTTTGGCATGTTGGCCCAGCATTGGCCTGTGGCAATTCGGTGATCCTGAAACCAAGCGAACGTGACCCGTCTCTGCCTATCGCACTGGGCGAATTGTTCGTTGAAGCCGGCCTGCCCGCTGGTGTGTTCAACGTGGTGAACGGTGACAAGGAAGCCGTCGATGCGCTGCTGGACAATGAAACCATTCAGGGCGTTTCCTTTGTGGGTTCGACCCCGATTGCACAATATATCTATGCCCGCGCAACCGCCAACGGCAAACGCGCCCAGTGTTTTGGCGGTGCCAAGAACCACATGATCATTATGCCTGACGCCGACCTGGATCAGGCGGCTGATGCACTGATCGGGGCCGGGTTTGGTGCAGCAGGCGAACGCTGCATGGCGATTTCAGTGGCCGTACCTGTGGGCAAAGAAACCGCAGATAAGCTGATCGAAAAGCTGGTACCCCGGATTGAGCGTCTGCGCGTTGCCCCTTACACAGATGGCGATGACGTTGATTTTGGCCCGGTTGTGACAGCCGCTGCCAAGAAAAAAATCCTGGGGTTAATCCAAACCGGCGTTGATCAGGGAGCGACCCTGGTGGTGGATAACCGCGATTTCAAATTGCAGGGCTATGAGAACGGTTTTTTCGTCGGCCCGCACCTGTTTGACAACGTCACCACCGACATGGACATCTACAAACAGGAAATATTCGGCCCCGTGCTGTGTACCGTGCGTGCCAATGACTATGAAGAAGCCTTGGCACTGGCCATGGACCACGAATACGGCAACGGCGTTGCGATATTCACCCGCGATGGCGACACAGCGCGCGATTTTGCGTCCCGCATCAACATCGGCATGGTCGGCATCAACGTGCCCATTCCGGTGCCGCTGGCTTACCACACCTTTGGCGGCTGGAAAAAGTCGGTGTTTGGCGATCTGAACCAGCACGGGCCGGACAGTTTCAAGTTCTATTCGCGCACCAAAACCGTGACATCGCGCTGGCCATCGGGCATCAAAGAAGGCGGCGAATTTCACTTTAAAGCCATGGACTGATCCGCTGGCCGGACTAAGCCCTGTCTGGTTGTGACTGGACAGGCCAGTTTGTTCGGTGCAAACTGAACAAGCGTTCAGTTCACCGACGGAGCAGGCAATGGATTTTTCACTTACTGAAGAACAGCGGGCCATTTACGATATGGCCCGCGCCTTTGGCGAAGAACATATCGCCCCCTTCGCGCGGCAATGGGATCAGGACGGTGAAATCCCCCGTGAACTTTGGCCCAAACTGGCCGAGCTTGGTTTTGGCGGACTTTATGTATCCGAGCAAAGCGGCGGTTCCGGCCTGTCGCGATTGGACGCGACACTGGTGTTTGAAGCCCTGTCGCGGTCCTGCATTTCGGTGGCGGCGTTCCTGTCGATCCACAATATGTGCGCCGCGATGCTGGACAAATTTGGCAGCGATCCGATCAAGGAAACCCTGCTGCCAGCTGCCCTGAACATGGAAAAACTGCTGTCATACTGCCTGACTGAACCGGGCTCTGGTTCAGACGCTGCGGCATTAAAAACCAAAGCGGTAGAAACCAATGCGGGTTACGCGCTGACCGGCACCAAAGCGTTCATTTCAGGTGGTGGTTATTCGGATGCCTATATCGTCATGGCCCGCACCGGGGAAGCCGGGCCCAAGGGCATTTCTGCGCTGGTGGTTGAGGCCGGTACTGACGGGCTTAGCTTTGGTGCGCTTGAGGATAAGATGGGCTGGCGCAGTCAGCCAACGCGGCAGGTAAACCTGGACAATTGCAACATTACGGCCACGAATTTGCTGGGTGAACCGGGCAAAGGTTTCACTTATGCAATGTTGGGGCTAAACGGCGGGCGTTTGAATATTTCCGCCTGTTCACTGGGCGCAGCGCAGGCGGCCATGGACGCCACACTGACCTATATGGGCGAGCGCAAGGCGTTCGGCAAAACCATCGATCAGTTTCAAGCGCTGCAGTTCCGACTGGCCGATATGGAGATTGAACTACAGGCCGCACGGGTGTTTTTGCGGCAAGCGGCGTGGAAGCTGGACAGCGGCGCGCCAGACGCCCCGACCCATTGCGCCATGGCGAAAAAATTTGTGACCGAAACCGCCAGCAAGGTCGCCGACCAGTGCCTGCAACTGCATGGCGGCTATGGCTATCTGGCGGATTATGGCATTGAAAAAATCGTGCGCGATTTACGGGTCAACCAGATACTGGAAGGCACCAACGAGATTATGCGCGTCATCACCGCGCGCGCGTTGCTGGCAAACCGGCCATGAGCGATGACATTGATATCCGCGTCACCGGTCAGGCCGGGCGCATCACCCTGAACCGCCCCGATGCGCTGAATGCTGTGACCCATGACATGTGTCTGGCGATTGAGGTGGCGCTGGACGGATGGGCCACCAATGATGGCGTAGCGTTGGTAGTCATAGACGCTGCCGGGGATAAGGCATTTTCGGCCGGGGGCGACATCACTGACATGTATCGCACGGCCTCCGCCGGGGATTATGACTATGGTCGCAAGTTCTGGGCCGATGAATACCGTCTGAACGCAAAAATATTCAACTTTCCAAAACCTTATGTTGCTTTCATGCAAGGCTTTACCATGGGCGGCGGCGTTGGCATTTCCTGCCATGGCAGCCACCGTATCACCTGCGAAAACACCCAGATTGCCATGCCGGAATGTGGCATCGGGCTGGTGCCGGATGTGGGCGGCAGCCTGCTATTGTCACGCGCACCGGGGCGGTTAGGGGAATATCTGGGCACCACCGGGACCCGCATGGGCCCTGGCGATGCGATATTTGCGGAATTCGCCGATTATTTCGTTGCGCGCGACAAGTGGGCTGACCTGATCGGGGCGCTTGAGGCCTTTGGTGATCTAAACCTGATTGATCAGGTGGCGCAGACTCCACCGGACAGCCCGTTGCAAACCATTCAACCCGATATCGACAGCCACTTTGCCGGCGAAACCATCGCCGATATTATCCGCTCGCTCACCCACACCCCCGATGATTTCACACGCGCCAGCCTTAAAACCCTGAACCGCCACAGCCCGCTGTCGCTGGCCTGCGCCATTGAAATGATCCACCGCATAAGGGGCACTGACAGCATCATGCGCGCCCTTGATCTGGAATACCGTTTTACTTACCGCGCCGCCGAACATGGTGACTTTATCGAAGGCATTCGCGCCGCCATCATCGACAAGGATCGCACGCCAAAGTGGCAACACCCGACCATCAACGATGTGCGCCCGTTTGAAACCAGTAAAATGCTGATGCCCCTTGGCGAAAACGCGCTGAAATTATAGGAGAACCGCAATGAAAATCGGCTTTATCGGACTTGGTAATATGGGCGCGCCCATGGCCGCCAATCTGGCGGCAGCGGGCCATGATGTAACCGGTTTTGATCTGGTTACCCCCTGCCCGCAAGGCGTTGAAAAAGCAGTAAATACCACCGCTGTCGCGCGCGAACAGGACGTGGTGATTACCATGCTGCCAAACGGCGACATCCTGCGCGCCGTGGCGGCCGAAATCATCCCGGTGATGGATAAGGGCGCGGCGTTTCTGGATTGCTCTACCGTTGATGTGGAAAGTGCCCGCGCAGTGGCTGAACTGGCTGAGACTGCTGGCCTGCACGCCCTTGATGCCCCGGTATCAGGCGGCGTCGGCGGTGCCTCTGCCGGAACGCTAACATTCATGGCGGGTGGCACCGAAACCGGTTTTGCCAAGGTCAGCCCACTATTTGAAGTGATGGGCCAAAAGGCGGTGCATTGCGGCCCGTCCGGCAACGGACAAGCCGCCAAAATCTGCAACAACATGATCCTTGGCGTCACCATGATCGCCACCTGTGAAGCCTTCGCGCTGGCTGACAAACTGGGCCTTGACCGCCAGAAAATGTTTGATGTGGTGTCCACGTCTTCCGGCTATAGCTGGACCATGAACGCCTATTGCCCCGCCCCCGGTATCGGCCCCACATCCCCGGCCGACAACGATTATCAGCCCGGTTTTGCCGCCGATCTGATGCTGAAAGACCTGCGCCTGTCACAACAGGCCGCCGCCGGAGCAAATGCCGACACCCCCATGGGTCAGGCCGCCACCGCACTTTATGAAACATTCGTGGAAACCGAAGACGGCAGCGGTCAGGATTTTTCCGCCATGCTGCCCCGGTTTGAAAAACGGGGCCGTGGATGAGCTGGACAGGCAACGCACCCGGGCTGTCCACACTGGACCCTGACGCTTGCCAAAAGCTGAACCAACTGAACCCGGCAGACATCCCCAAAGGCACCATCCTGTTTCGTCCCGGCGATGCCGTAAAGGGCTATGTCATTGTTCTGACAGGGAAAATAGGCGTTAACCTGATCGGCCCCACAGGGCGCGACATCCTGCTGTACCGGGTGGAACCGGGGCAATCGTGCATCCAATCCACCCTAGGATTGATGGGGGGCGAAGATTATTCCGGTGAGGCCATCGCTGAAACCGACGCCAGCATCGTCCTGTTGCCCCGCGATCTGTTTCTTGATCTGATCGACAGTTCTGCCGCCTTTCGCCGTCTGGTTTTTACCGCTTTCGCTGAACGCATGCAATCAATGATGCACCTGCTGGAGCGGGTGGCCTTTCAAAAGGTCGAGGCCCGGCTTGCAAGCTACCTGCTGGACCAGTCGGATGATGCCGGTGATCTGCACATCACCCAGGCCGATCTGGCCACCGCCATCGGTTCGGCGCGCGAAGTCATATCGCGGCGTCTGGATGTACTGGAAACCCGGGGCTGTATTTCACGCGAACGTGGCCGGGTAACCATTTTGAACCCGGAAATGCTGCGATATTTATCCGATGACAGTGCAATGTGACCATGTCACACGGGTTAACCAAAACTTAATATAGACCAGACCCATCACATAAATCTGGAGAAGAACAATGCTTAAGAAAAACATGGGATCACTTGATCGTATTTTACGCGCTGTTGTTGGGTTGGCACTTTTGGCGGGGTTCTTCCTGCTGCCGGACGCCAGCTATCGCAACTGGCTGCTGCTGGGGATCATCCCGCTGGCCACGTCGCTGATCAACAGCTGCCCGGTCTATACATTGCTGGGCATCGGCACTTGCCCAATGAAAGACCCTAAATAAAACGAACGCGCCGGGGGTCATTTCCCGGCGCACCGCTTGCAAAAGCTCCGTGGTTTGCCGACAGTTGTTTTGACTAGCTGAAAGCAAATCTTTGAAATCCTATTGCCAATCCCCCACCGATGATGCCTTCGTGCAAAACCCCTACGACTTTTATGAAAAGGTCCGCGCCGGGGGTGATCAGTTGTTTTACTGGGAAGAATTTGGCTTGCCCTGCTCGGTTTCCTACGCCGCCAACTGGGCCATCCTGAAAGATCGCCGTTTTGGCCGCGAGGCACCCAAAGGCCGTGAGCCCGACAAACCACCGCATCAGGCCGGGTTTTGGGCGGTTGAAAACCATTCGCTGCTGGAACTGGAACCGCCCCGCCACACCCGGCTGCGCGGCTTGGTGCTGCGCGCCTTCACCTCGCGCTGGATCGCTGAACTGGAACCCGAAATTACCGCCCTTTGCCACAACCTGATTGACGCCATACCGGATGGTGAGTTTGATCTGCTCACCCATTTTGCCCAAAAATTGCCGGTGATCATCATCGCCCGCTTGCTGGGCATTCCCGAGGACCGCGCCGATGATTTACTGGCATGGTCCCACGATATTGTCGGCATGTATCAAGCCAAACGTGACCACACTATGGAGCTGGCCGCGTCCCGCGCCGCCACCCAATTCGCAGATTTCATGCGCGAATACATTGATTACCGCCGCCAACGCCCGGCCGATGATCTGATCACCCACCTGATTGCCGCAGAAGAAGACGGCGAAAAACTAAGCACGGATGAACTGATCTCAACCTGCATTCTGTTGCTGAATGCCGGGCATGAGGCGACAGTGCACAGCATCGGCAACGGCGTTGCGGCAATGCTGCAGACAGGTCTGAACCCGGACTGGCTGACACCGGACAACATCGACAAGACCGTTGAGGAAATCATCCGCTTTGATCCGCCCGTGCATATGTTCCAAAGATGGGCCTATGAAGACATTGACGTGGGCAGCCACACCATCAAAACGGGCGAAAAAGTCGCCTGCATTCTGGCGGGCGCTAACCGCGATCCGGCCCGCTGGACCAATGCCGGGATTTTTGACCCGGCCCGCCCAATCCAAACCAATACCGGCTTTGGTGCCGGCGTGCATTTCTGTATCGGCGCGCCCCTTGCCCGGCTGGAAATGCGCGTGGCTTTGCCGATACTGTTTGACCGGCTGCCGGGGCTAAAGCTTTTGGTCCAACCGCGCTATGGGCAGACCTACCATTTCCATGGGCTGGAAGCACTCCAGGTAAAGCGGTAGCCAAAATATTGACATGCAGACAATAAGTCGCGCGAGATTGTTGCGGATTAAACTTCAAACACTGCCAATCTTCTTATAAGCAGAGTTGTGGGCAATTGCCCTCGTAACAATAAATTTTTCAGGTCCAAGTGAACGAAACCCCCGCAAAGAAAACCCCGGCATTGCCTGACAGCCAGACCGTCACGCAGGTTCGCCACTATACGGACAGCTTGTTTTCTTTCCGGGTGACACGGCCACAATCCCTGCGCTTTCGATCGGGCGAATTTGTCATGATCGGGTTGCTTGGCCCCACCGGAAAACCGCTGCTTCGGGCCTATTCCATCGCCTCACCGTCCTGGGATGATGAGCTGGAGTTTTATTCGATCAAAGTGCCCAATGGCCCTTTGACCAGTCGTTTACAGCACATCAAAATCGGTGACGAAATAATTTTGCGCCCGAAACCCGTGGGCACATTGGTACATGACGCCCTGACCCCGGCCAAGCGGCTTTGGTTTTTTGCAACCGGCACCGGCATTGCGCCCTTTGCCAGCCTGATGCGCGACCCGGAAACTTATGAAAACTATGACCAGGTGATTATGGTCCATACCTGTCGCGACGTTGCCGAACTGACCTATGGGCGCGAACTGATTGAAAGCCTGCCAGATGATCCGCTGATCGGTGAATTTATTGGCGGAAAGCTAGTCTATTACCCGACCACAACCCGTGAAAAAAGTCCTGTTATGGGGCGAATTACAGACAATTTGATCTCTGGGAAAATCTGCAAAGAATTGAAATTGCCGAAAATCTCCCCTGAATCTGACCGTGCCATGGTTTGCGGATCATTGGGGTTTAATGCAGATATGAAGGACATTCTGGAAGGCTACGGAATGGATGAGGGTGCCAATTCAGATCCATCGGATTACGTAGTGGAAAAAGCATTTGTCGGATAGAAAAACGCCGCCCCGGTTTCCCAAAGCGGCGCTTTCAATATTTATTTTAGCCTAAAGACCTAAGGCGGCTTTCACTTGATCCAGCGCGATTTTTAGCAAATCAGGGCTACCTTGGGCCTTATCAAGTGCAATTTTCAGACCCAGCTTGGCATCAGCGGCCAATTCAGAACCGTCAATCAATTCCCCTACCTTAAGGAAATCAAAATTGGCCGGATCTAGCAGCGCAGACTGCTCAGCTGTGGCAGCGGTAACGGCGTCATCCACGGCCTGCAGGGCGGCAGCTTCGGCTTCCTCGGCAGCCTTTGCAGCGGCAGCTTCCACCTGTAGCGCTGCATCTGCTGCGGCCTGTTCAGCTTCCTGGGCCGCTGTGGCAGCGGCTTCTTCGGCGGCAGCGGCGGCCTCTTGGGCAGCAGCCTCAGCTTCCTGGGCTGCGGCTTCTTCGGCAGCAACGGCAGCGGCGGCCTCTTCGGCAGCGACGGCTTCGGCCTCCTCTGCAGCTTTTGCAGCGGCCATTTCGGCTTCTTCAGCAGCTTTAGCCGCAGCAGCTTCCGCCATCGCGGTTACTTCGGCAGCAGCCTTTTGCTGACTATTATAAAAATAATATCCCCCGGCAGCGACGGCCGCGATCAACAATGCGATGATTGTATTCTTGTTCATTGGATGTTCCTTATTATCCATGCAAAACATGTTATATTGCGCGCCATATGGCAGACCCACCCAAAGAAGGAAAGCTTTGCCGACAATTAAGCCGCCTGCTTTACGCCATTGACCTAACTAACGGCTTGTAAGCCGCGCCCAGTCAGCCTATTTTTATTTCGCTAATACCTTGCAACCACGAAAAGGAACGACGCTATAGCCCGCAGACCACACAACGCTCCTCCGCAGCGTGATACCGGCCCAAGAGTAAATGAAAAAATTCTGTCAGCAGAAATCCGGCTTATTGGGGCCGAAGGTGAAAATGAAGGCGTTGTAACCCCAGCGCGTGCAATGGAAATGGCGGATGAAGTCGGGTTGGACCTGGTTGAAATATCCCCAAATGCCAGCCCGCCGGTTTGCAAGATCATGGATTTCGGTAAATTCAAATACGAAACCCAAAAGCGTGAAAGCGAAGCGCGCAAAAAGCAAAAGATCATTGAGATCAAAGAGGTCAAGTTCCGGCCTAATACCGATGTGCATGATTATGACGTCAAAATGCGCAATGTTTTCAAATTCCTCGACAATGGTGACAAAGTAAAAGTCACCCTGCGGTTTCGCGGCCGTGAAATGGCCCACTTGGAATTGGGGCGCGCACTGCTGGAACGCGTCGCTGACGATGTGGAAGAGGTCGCCAAGATCGACGCCATGCCAAAAATGGAAGGCCGCCAGATGATCATGATGATCTCACCGACCAAGTAACCTTGGCCGATCCGGCAAAACCATCCTCGCCCCACATGGCCAGCTACCGAAATGACGGTCGCGATGTCCCTAAGGATGGGCGGCTTTACGCCCCGACATTTGAACGCAACAGCCCGCCGATGATTGCCCAGCTGGCCCCGTGGTTGGCTGATCGATCCGGCCCAGTTCTGGAAATCGGAGCGGGAACCGGGCAACATGCTGCCGCCTTTGCGCTGGCGTTTCCGGAACTGGCTTGGTGGCCATCGGATCGGGATGCGCTGCATCTGGCGTCAACGCTCGCTTGGCAAAAAGCATTACGCGCGCCTGATCGTCCGCCGCTCAATTTGGATGCGGCAACTGAATGGGCAATTGCCCCGGCGGTTCAGGCCCTTGGCCCGCTCACGGCAATTCTGTCGATGAACGTCATCCATATTTCACCCATCACGGTGGCCCAGGGCATCATCGCCGGTGCTGGTCAGACCCTTGCCAGCAGTGGTCTGCTGATCTTTTATGGCCCTTTCAAAGAAAACGGCACCCATACCGGGGCCGGAAATATCGCCTTTGATCAGGGGCTACGGGCCGAGAACCCCGACTGGGGTGTGCGTGACATCACTGACATCACCGCCATTGCCCAACAGGCCGGTCTGGAATTTGCCGCCCTGATCCCAATGCCCGCCAATAATCGCCTGCTGATCTACCGGCGCACCTAACCACCAAATATATATTCACCCCAGCGGTTGACTATTAAATTGCAACCAGTTATTCACCCATATGGTTGAACAACAAGACACCCAGCTTTCCGACATTTTGAAAGCCGCCAGTGATCCGACACGGCGCGCCATCCTGACGCTGCTTGCACAGGAAGGCCCAACCCGAGTCACCGATCTGGCAGCACATTATGAGATGAGCCTGAATTCAGTCTCAAAACATATCAAAGTGCTGGAAAATGCGGGTCTGGTCATCCGGCGCACCCACGGGCGCACCCATTTGATCGAGGCGAACATGGCCCCGATTAACGAAATTGACCGCTGGTTCAACCAACTCCGCTCCATCTGGGACATGCGCCTGGAATCCCTTGAAAATCTGCTAACAAAGGAACTTGATAATGACTGATCTTTCGCTAAACGTATCGCGCACAATCAACGCCACGCCCGAAGCGTTATTCAATGCCTGGCTTGAACCTGACATGATGGCCAAATTCATGGCCCCCGGCCCTGACATGACTGTACCGTCAGTCAATTCTGATCCGGTAGAGGGCGGTCGCTTTGACCTGATCATGCAGGCCGGTGAACAACAAATCCCCCATGCAGGCACCTATAAGGAAATCACCCGCCATTCCCGTCTGGTCTTTACCTGGGAATCGCCGTTTTCAGTCGATGACAGCACGGTAACACTAACATTCAAATCCGTTGACGGCGGCACCGAGGTCAACTTGCACCATGTTCGGTTTGCCGATGAAGAATCCCGTGGCAATCACGAAGGCGGCTGGACAGCGATCCTTGGCAAGCTGGAAGCAGCAGCCTGACCCAAACCTTAGGAGCATGACAATGCAACACCGCACCGCAACCCGCGCCGACTGGCTAACGGAACGCACCGCCCTGCTGGCGCGTGAAAAGGAATTCAACACAGCGCGCGACGCCCTGTCTGCCGCCCGGCGCGATCTGCCTTGGGTCAAGGTGGACAAAGACTATCAGTTTGACACCAAAGACGGGCCGCAATCCCTGTCTGATCTGTTTGGCAGTCACAGCCAGTTGATCATCTACCACTTCATGTTTGGCACAGACTGGTCCGACCCGTGCAAATCATGCTCCTACTGGATCGATAATTTCAACGGTATCGCCCCGCATCTGGCGGCGCGTGACACGGCGCTGGTCATGGTGTCAAAGGGCTCGCTTGCAACCTTGCAGAAATTCGCCAAACGCATGGGCTGGATCCTGCCCTGGGTGTCCTCGGCGAACACTGATTTCAACGAAGACTACGACGTCACGTTCAGCGAAGAAGCCCGCAAATCCGACGTCACTTACAACTACCGCCAAACCCGGATGTCCATGTCCGACATGCCCGGCACCAGCGTATTCGCCAAGGGCGATGACGGCCATATCTACCACACCTATTCCACCTATTCGCGCGGGCTCGACATGTTGAACGGCGCCTATCACCTGCTGGATATCACCCCAAAAGGCCGGGATGAGGGCGATCTGCCGTTTTCAATGGGCTGGCTCAACTACCACGACAGCTATTAATAAAACCAAAGGGACCAAAATATGGAAAACGAATTCGCAAATCTAAACTGGCTTGCCGTTATTGTCGGCACCGTGTTGGCCTTTCTTCTGGGCATGCTCTGGTTCAGCCCAAAGATGTTTGGCAAGGCTTGGTCAAAAGGCATGAACGACCTGCAACCCCCGGCATCTGCGCCAGTCATGGCCATGATCCTGCAACTGATCGGCACCTTCGCACTTGCACTGGTGATCGGACTCACCGCCACCCAAGACATGTTGATCACCGCAATACTGGCCATTCTGGCCACCGCGATCATTCAGGCCGGTAACGGTCTGTTCAAACAAAACGCCGGTTCCACTGTCACAATTGACGCCGGATACACAATTGCGATGGGGGTGATTATGATTATAGCACAGGGAATTTTTTGACTAATTACCGCATTTCGGAAATTGTCCGAGTGGTACCCAGCTGATTATTTCCAACTGTGCAACAATGCCCCAAATTATCCCCAGAAATAAGGTTGCCGCGCACTTGCAGGGCCCCAATCACCAACGGTAAGATCACCCTGGGTGATGAAACGGTTTTGCCAGTTGGGGGGCATGTGCGTGAAAACGATCAACTTATCTGACCTTATTGATCCGGTCAGCAATCTGGGCGAGTCCGAGTGGCTGGACAGGATTGAAGATATTGCAGAAGAACACGGTTATTTTGAACCCCTCGGCCCCCTGCATTCTGCCACATTCATCGACCGCGGCTCAGTTCTGTTTGTCAGCTTTGAAACCGTTGAAAACGTGCGCGACAGTGCCCAGTCGGATGTGCCCATGGGCTGGCAATTGATAGAGGGCACCGACTGGTCGCAGCTGTGTTTATTATCATCCGGGGAAACCTGGTTTCGCCACCGTGCGGTGTATGAATATTTTGATCGGCTGGTGGATGACGGTTTTTTTGAAAACTTCGATCGGGTAATTTTCTATGGCTCTGAAAGTTGTGGCTATGCGGCGACTGCGTTTTCCGTTGTTGCCCCCGGTTCATCGGTCATTGCCCTGTCACCCCAGGCCACACTGGACCCAAGTGTTACTGGCTGGGACGACAGGTTTCTTCACATGCGACGCACCAGTTTCACCGATCGCTATGGCTATGCCCCTGATATGCTGGACGCGGCTGACCGGGCATTTATCCTGTATGATCCGGATTTTGAAGAAGACGCCATGCATGCGTCGCTTTTTACCCGAAGCAACGTCACTAAAATTCGCTGTTTTCATTTGGACGGACAAATTGAAACATTTTTCCAACGTATGGATCTATTGAAGCCCCTGATTGCGATCGCTGCAAAACGGGACCTGACGCCTTTGGATTTTTACCGGGCCTTGCGTGACCGACGAAATTATTTACCCTATCTGCGCATGTTCCTGCATGAAGTAGAATCCGCGCAACGCACCAAACTGGTGGCCTTTATGTGTCGTTCAGTTTTGGATCGCATCAATATCCCAAGATTTCGCCGGCAGCTTTCAATCTCTACAAAAGAATTGCACAAAAGCGGTATCCCTTTACCGGAATCAAAATTCGTCGAAGCGGTATAAATGTTGCCGGGTTCACTATTACAGTGGCCGCGGACGTCAGGACAATGTAACCCCTGCCGGTAATGACCCAGACCCTTTCCATACGGCGCCCTGATGACTGGCACCTGCACCTGCGTGACGGCGATATGTTGCGCGCCGTGCTGCCCGAAACCGCCCGCCATTTTGCCCGCGCTATCATCATGCCCAATCTGGTGCCGCCGGTGGTGACTGCAGCCGATGCTGCCAAATACCGCGACCGGATTATCGCCGCCCTGCCAAAGGGTGCGGATTTCACGCCACTAATGACGCTCTACCTGACAGAAACCACCGACCCGACCGATATCGCGAAAGCCGCAAAATCCGGCCTGATCGCAGCCGTTAAACTTTATCCTGCTGGGGCCACCACTAATTCCGATAGCGGTGTGCGCGACTTTGATCGCGTCCGCCCGGTGCTGGAAACCATGGCCGACATTGGCCTGCCGCTTTGTGTGCACGGCGAAGTCACCGACCCTGATATCGACATCTTTGACCGTGAAGCCGTGTTCATCGAACGCGTGCTTGATCCGATCCGGCGCACCACCCCTGACCTGAAAATCGTCATGGAACATATCACCACCAGCGATGCGGTTGACTATGTGAAAGCCGCCGATAAAAACCTTGCCGCCACTATCACCACGCATCATCTGGTGATCAACCGAAACCACATTCTTGCCGGCGGCATCAGGCCGCATTACTACTGCCTGCCCGTGGCCAAACGTGAGACCCACCGCCGCGCCTTGCTTGCTGCTGCCACCTCTGGCAACGCGCGCTTTTTCCTTGGCACCGACAGCGCCCCGCACACCGACCCGGCCAAATTGCAGGCCTGCGGCTGCGCCGGTTGCTTCACCGCTACCAACACCATGTCAATCCTTGCCGAACTGTTCGAAACCCAGAACGCCCTGCCAAATCTGGAAAAATTCACCTCGCTGAACGGCCCGGCATTCTACGGCCTGCCCACCAACGATACCCAGATCACCCTGCAAAAAACCGCCCCCGATTATCCCGCCAACATCGCCACGCCAGACGGCCCCGTCACCGTCTTTGACCCCGGCTTCCCCCTCAACTGGCAGGTCACATCTTAGGCTTCTTTTGTTCCCAAATACTCCCGCCGGAGGCTTCAGACCTCGCAACCAAGGACCACCCAAATGATCCCCAGCACCTTCCCCCCTAAAGAAGAAATCGCCCGCCTCACTGCCAGAATGCTGCTGGAAATCAAGGCCGTTGACTTCAACGCCACCGATCCGTTCACGCTGGCCTCTGGCCTGAAGTCCCCAACCTATGTAGATTGCCGCAAACTCATTTCTTACCCCCGCATACGCTCAACCGTGATGGATTTCATGGCCACCACGGTGATGCGCGAAGCAGGGTTTGAAGCCTTTGACAACATTGCCGGGGGTGAAACCGCCGGCATCCCGTTTGGCGCCTTCATGGCCGAACGGCTGGCCCTGCCCATGACATATGTGCGCAAAAAACCCAAAGGCTACGGGCGCAATGCCCGCATCGAAGGCGACATGTCAGAAGGTCAACGTGTGCTGCTCATGGAAGACCTGACAACCGATGGCGGCTCGAAACTATCCTTTGTCGATGCCATCCGCGAAACCGGTGCCACCTGCGCCAACACAGCCGTCATTTTCTACTACGACATTTTTCCGGAAACCGAAAAACGCCTGGCCGACCACGGCGTCACCCTGCATCACCTGTGCACCTGGTGGGATGTGTTGGCCGAAGCCAAAGCGCAAAACAGCTTTGATACCGCTACCTTAGGCGAAGTCGAAACCTTCCTGAAAGACCCCCGCGCCTGGCAGGAAGCCCACAAATAACGGGCGGGTTTCCGCCCCAAATCCGCTTATCCACAGAGATATACATTTTGACCTGCACTCACCCCATCCGCTATCACTGGGGCAACAGGGGAACGGGGCAACATGACAGAGATTCGCGCGATAAAATTGGACCAAAACACCGAAGAAGACGGCGCGATGCCCCACAATATCGAAGCCGAACAGCAACTTCTTGGCGCCATCCTGACCAACAACGACATCTATGACCGCATCGCGCCAATCATTGGCCCGCAACATTTTTATGACCCCGTGCATGCCCGCATCTACGAAGTCGCCCAAACCCGCATCGCCAAAAACGCGCTGGCCTCACCGGTCACACTGAAAGCCTTCCTTGAAGATGACGAAGGCCTGAAAGAACTGGGCGGCCCCGCCTACCTGGCCCGCCTTGCGGGTTCCGCCATTTCTTCCTTCGCCGCGCGCGACTACGCCCAGACTATCTATGATCTGGCCATCCGGCGTGAACTGATGTCACTGGGCAATGAAATTTCCGACAAAGCCGCCCGCGTTGACGTTGAAAGCGAACCCAAAGAACAGATTGTCGAAGCCGAGCAAGCGCTTTACGCCCTTGGGGAACAGGGCCAGACCGATAGCGGCTTTCAATCTTTCCTCAAGGCCGTCACCGACGCCGTAAATGTCGCCAACGCTGCCTACCAGCGCGAAGGCGGGCTTGCAGGGCTTTCCACTGGCTTGACTGATATCGACAAGAAACTTGGCGGTCTGCACCGCTCTGATTTGGTAATATTGGCCGGCCGCCCGTCAATGGGGAAAACCGCGTTGGCCACCAACATCGCCTTCAACATCGCCAAAGCCTACAAAAAGGGCAAACTTCAGGATGGTAGTGAGGGCGCTATCGACGGCGGCGTTGTTGGATTTTATTCGCTTGAAATGTCAGCCGAACAGCTGGCTGCGCGGATTCTGTCCGAAGTTTCGGAAGTTCCCAGTGAACAAATCCGGCGCGGTGACATGACCGAAGGCGAATTTCGCCGCTTTGTCGAAGCCGCCAAACAGCTGGAAGCCTGCCCGCTTTATATTGACGACACAGCCGCCTTGCCGATCAGTCAACTGGCCGCCCGTGCCCGGCGCTTAAAGCGCACCCACGGGCTGGACGCGCTGTTCGTTGATTATTTGCAACTTGTGCGCCCGGCCACAGCCAAGGACAGCAGGGTGAATGAGGTTTCGGAAATTACGCAAGGTTTGAAAGCCATCGCCAAGGAACTGGAAATCCCGGTTGTCGCCCTGTCGCAGCTGTCGCGTCAGGTCGAAAACCGCGACGACAAACGCCCGCAACTGTCTGATCTGCGTGAAAGTGGCTCGATCGAGCAAGACGCCGATGTGGTCATGTTTGTCTACCGCGAAGAGTATTACAAAGAACGTGAAAAGCCCGGCGACCATGAGTTGGAAAAAATGGCCAACTGGCAGGCCGAAATGGAGGCCCTGCACGGCAAAGCCGAAATTGTCATCGGCAAACAACGCCATGGCCCCATTGGCCATGTTGAACTGTCGTTTGAAGGCCAGTTCACCCGTTTTGGCAATCTGATAAAACCCTGGCAACAGCGCGGCGATGATCAGGAATTCTAGGTTTAACCGGTTTTCGCGCCGCACCGTGCTTTCAGGCGGCACACTTGCCCTGACCGCGGGTTTTTGGGGAAAATCTGCCATGCCATTTCAGAACCGCAATTTATTTGTACCCCCTGAAGAATCTCCGCATGAATTAACTTTCATGCAATGGCCGGTCAGCCGAAAGGTCCACCCCGATCCGTTTTTCTTGCGTATGTTGCAGGACACAATCGCCAGCATCGCCAATACAATTGCCGAATTTGAACCGGTCATTCTGCTGGCCCATCCAGATCACCACGCCAAAGCCCGGAAATTGCTGAGTTCAGGCGTCACCCTGTGGGATATCCCGACCGAAGATCTGTGGTGTCGCGACAGTGGTCCACTTTTTGCCCGCGACACCAATGGCAAGCTTTTGATCAGTCACCTGAGATTCAATGGCTGGGGCGGCAAACAGCTCCATACCAGCGACGGAAAAATTGCACAGGCTGTGGCCGAACGGCTGGGCTTACCACTGGTTGAAAGCGGGCTAACCGGCGAAGCCGGTGGTGTGGAACATGATGGTCATGGGCTGCTGATGGCCCATGAAAGCAGCTGGCTGAACGCCAATCGCAACCCCGACCAGTCGCGCCAGGAAATCGAAACCCGCCTGTTGGCTGCCTACGGCGCAGACCGCATGCTTTGGTCCGCCGGGGTGAAAGACCTTGATATCACCGACTACCACATTGACAGTCTGGCCCGTTTCACCGGCCCCGGCCGGGTTTTACTAAACCCGCCAGACAGCCCGGATATGACCGATCCGTTTCACGTTGCCGCGTTGGACACACATGATGCCCTGATCGCAGCTGGGTTAAGCGTTGACGTGATCCCCGAACCTGCAAACCCGCGCATTAAATCATTGGATTTCGTCGCCTCTTACGCCAATTACTACGTTTGCAACGGCGCAGTTATTACCGCGCAGTTCGGTGAACCTGAAACCGACATGCTGGCACAAGAAACGCTCGGGGAACACTATCCCGGCCGCGAAATTATTGCCCTCAACGTCGATCCGCTAGGTGAAGTCGGTGGTGGCATCCATTGTGCAACCCAGCAATTGCCCGCGTCTTAGTTCACACCACACAAGGTTTCGGCTTCACAGGCACGACCCCGTGGGGCATATGGGGGTAACGACGCACAAAGTACCCTTAGAAAGCCCGATCCATGCACGACATCCGCACAATCCGCGACAATCCTGACGCATTCGACGCCGCCATGGCGCGGCGCGGGCTGGAACCGCAGTCACCGGAAATCCTGGCCCTTGATCAGGCGCGCCGCACCAGTATCGCCGCGGCTGAAACGGCACTGGCTGATCGCAACGCCGCCTCAAAACTTGTCGGTGCCGCCAAGGCGTCTGGAGATGACGCAGAATTTGAACGCCTGCGCACCCTTGTCACAGACAAAAAGGCCGAAATCGCCACACTTGAGGAAACCGCCAAAACCCAGGACGCCAAACTGCGCGATCTGCTGATGTCCCTGCCCAACATCATTGACGACGCCGCCCCAAACGGCAAAACCGAAGACGACAACGTCCAGATCCACACATGGGGCAACCCGCGCAATTTCGCCTTTGACCCTAAAGAACATTATGAACTTGCTGCAGTCCAGGACGGTATGGATTTTGAAACCGCCGCCAAACTCTCCGGGTCCCGTTTTGTGTTGCTTTCAGGAGCAATCGCCCGATTGCACCGTGCACTGGCCCAGTTCATGCTGGATATGCATGTAGAAAACCACGGGTTAACCGAAACCAATGTCCCGGTTCTGGTGCGCGAAGAAGCCATGTACGGCACCAACCAACTGCCAAAATTTGCTGAAGACAGCTATCAAACCACCAATGGCTGGTGGTTGATTCCCACTGCCGAGGTATCCCTGACCAATATTGTCAGTGACTGTGTCATTGCAGAAAACTACCTGCCCCGCCGATACGTGGCCCACACTTTGTGCTTTCGCTCAGAAGCAGGCAGTGCCGGCAAAGACACTGCCGGCATGCTGCGCCAACACCAGTTTGAAAAGGTGGAAATGGTCTCAATCACCCACCCCGATGCGTCTGACGCCGAACATACCCGCATGACCACCTGCGCCCAGAACGTGCTTGAGGCGCTGGAACTACCCTACCGCACCGTCAACCTGTGCACCGGCGATATCGGCTTTGGCGCCATCCGCACCCATGATATTGAAGTCTGGCTGCCAGGCCAAAACACCTACCGCGAAATCAGTTCGGTCTCGACAACCGGCGCGTTTCAGGCCCGGCGCATGAATGCCCGCTTCAAGCCCGAGGGCGGCGGCAAGCCCGAATTTGTCCACACCCTGAACGGCTCCGGCGTCGCCGTCGGCCGCTGCCTGATCGCGGTCCTGGAAAACGGCCAGCAAGCAGACGGTTCCGTTACCCTGCCCGCAGTGCTGCACCCGTATTTGGGCGGCAAATCCAGCGTTACAGCGGATGGCACTTTGGCCTAAAGGACTAGGCCATTCAAAGGATCATTGAATTTTAACAGTATCTTGGTTTTAGGGAATAGGATGGAACAGTACACTGGCGGTTGCCTTTGCGGCAAAGTTCGGCTTGTGGCAGCAGGCACCCCAAAAAGGGTTGGCATTTGCCACTGTCTTGATTGTCGCAAACACCATGGCGCGGCTTTCTACGCCGCCGCAATATTCCTGCAGGATGCCGTGACCATCACTGGCAAGACACGCGACTATGCCGGACGGAATTTTTGCCCCCACTGCGGTTCTTCAGTTTTCGCGCTTAGCGATGGAGAAATCGAAATTCACTTGGGAGCCTTGGATGCCTCCGACCATCTGACCCCAACTTACGAAAGCTGGGTTTTGCATCGCGAATCCTGGTTGCCACCGTTTGCGGCCATGCAACAATTTAAGCGTGACCGCGACGAAAAGTCGGGCTAAACCACAAAATCCCTGGTTACAAAGTTTAAACACCCGACTCAGAAATGTTCAAAGAGTTTAAACTCCAGCCCAAATCCAGCTATGCATCCGCCCGGCCCTTGCCCAGATGTTTGCGCAGCCGTGACGGCTTGGATTTGGTTTTACCTTTATAGGGATTCTTGTCGGCCTGACTGCGAAACGTCAGCCGGATCGGCGTGCCGGGCATATCAAAGTCCAGCCGTAACCCATTGACAAGATAGCGTGAATAGCTGGCGGGAAGCTTATCAGGATAGGATGCCATTACCACAAAACCCGGCGGCCGGGTTTTTACTTGCGTCATATAACGCAGCTTGATGCGACGTCCGCCAGGCGCAGGTGGCGGATGTGCCTCAACCATACCGCTTAACCATTCGTTAAGCCGGGCCGTTGGTACCCGCCTGTTCCAGACGTCATGGGCACTGATTACAGCCGCTTGCAAGCGATCAATCCCCCTGCCAGTCAGGGCGGAAACCGTTACCAGAGGTGCCCCGCGTAACTGTGGTAAAAGTCGTTCAAATTCTTCGCGCAACTCTTTGATCTTACTGTTTTTATCGGTTTCAAGATCCCACTTATTCACCGCCAGAATCACGGCCCTGCCTTCGCGTTCCGCCAGATCGGCAAGGCGCAGATCCTGCTGCTCAAACGGTATTTCAACGTCCAGCAAAATTACCACCACTTCGGCAAACCGCACCGCCCGCAGCCCGTCTGCCACCGACAGTTTTTCCAGTTTGCCCTGCACCTTGGCCTTTTTGCGCATACCCGCTGTATCAAAAATCCGAACCGGGGTGTCGCCCCAGTCCATCGACACCGATATCGCATCCCGCGTGATCCCGGCCTCGGGGCCCGTCAACAGACGATCTTCACCCAGTATCTGATTGATAAGTGTGGATTTTCCGGCATTGGGCCGACCCACAACAGCCACCTGCAAAGGCCGGGATTTAGTGGGTACCCGCGGCCCATCCTCAACGTCCACATCCACCTCTGGAGAGTCCGCTTCAGCGCGATCTGCAAAGCCATCGGCAATGGGCATCAGCATGGAATACAGCTCATTCATACCTTCACCATGCTCGGCTGACAGGCGGATCGGTTCCCCCAGCCCCAGCGAATACGCCTCCAGAACACCGGCATCTGCCGCCGAACCTTCGGCCTTATTTGCCGCTAGCAGGACATGGGCGTTTTTCTTGCGTAAAATACCGGCAAATATCTGATCTGCAGCGGTTACTCCGGCGCGCGCGTCAATTACAAACAAACAAATATCGGCCATTTCCACGGCCCGTTCCGTCAGCAAACGCATGCGCCCCTGCAAGCTTTCATCGGTCGCTTCTTCCAACCCGGCGGTATCAATGACGGTAAACCGCAGATCGCCCAGGCGCGCGTCACCTTCACGCAAATCGCGCGTCACACCCGGCTGGTCATCCACCAAAGCCAGTCGTTTGCCAACCAAGCGATTGAAAAGTGTAGATTTTCCCACATTTGGGCGGCCAACAATGGCAAGTGTAAAGCTCATTTCAGTCTCCGGGAGCGGTTGAAGCGACCGCCTTACACCAGCAATCCGTCAACGAAAAGCCAGAAGCTGCCCTTCAGCGGAAACTAGGTACATGACACCGTCTACAACAATGGGTCTTGTTGCAGCGCCTCCGGGCAGGTTCACCGTTGAAAGTGCCGCTCCGTCAACCGGATCATAGGACCGCAATTGCCCGTCGCCAGACCCAACCCACAACCGGCCGCCCGCCAGAACCGGGCCAAAATGTGCGTAGATATCGCGCTGGCGCCGTGCATTTCTTGCCGGAACCAGATTGGGCAATTGAACCCCCCAAATTCGCGCGCCATTACTGGCGTTTAAGCGCAATAATTCTGAACGGTCCGACATCAGGAAAACAGAGCCCCCCGTCACCCAAACTGGGCCGGTAGCGCCTTCGTCAGCGCGCCAAATCGTTTCCCCGCTGGTGGCATCAAACGCCAATGTACGCCCGGAGGGGTTGCCAACATACAGCACTTTACCCTGCAAAACCGGATCACCTGATACATCGCTAAGCTGGGCATAGGCCTTACCCGGGCGCGATCCGGCCACGGAACTGCGCCATACCTGAAAGCCACCCTTTGGAAACGCGGCCGCCAACTGGGCCGAACCAAAGGGGAATATCACTAAACCATTGCCGATAGCGGGCGCGGCCCCACCAACAACACCCGAAACCGAAGGCGGGCTGCCCAATTGCCAGCGAATGCGTCCGTCAACCGTATCAATAGCCCAGGCCCGGCTGTCGCGGGTCACCACATAGACCAGCCCATTGCCAACTGTCGGCGCACCGGTTGCCGGTGATTCAAGTCGCTGTTGCCAAATCACTGACCCGTTAGCCGGGTCAAGGGCAACCAGGTCGCCAAAGCCAGTGGTGACGTACAATTGCCCGTTAACAATCGCCAGACCGCCGCCAGAAGCATCATCGCTATGGTCACTGGCGGGGGTGAGATCCAGTTGCCACAATTGTTGCCCGGAAGACAAAGTTGCCGTGACCCGGGCCCGGCTGTCCAACGTGAAAATCCGGCCATTAGCGGCCACAGGGTCGGCGGTAATCCGGTGGCGTTTATCGTTGCCCTGACCGATATCTGCGGACCATATCTGCGTAGGCGCGGCGGAAAATGCAGGGATGTTGGACCCGGTGCTCGGCGTTCCCGGCCCGGTGTGTCCAGTTTGTGTGATTTACAGGTTTGCCTAATCGGATTGGAACTGATTGGTTTGACCGCAGCTTCACTTGTCACACCGGCTAGGCCGCGTACATTCAGCCGCTCGCCCGGCAACCTGATATCAGGGGTGCCACAGGAGCTTAGCCCAATAAGGGCAGCCAGGCCAACAAGCCCGCTTTGGAAAATTTTCACGCTACTGCCCTCATGTCTGCCAACCTCGTAACAACAATGCCGATTTTTCGGCTTAGCTTGGGGCCAATTCACCACCCAATGCCACAATCAACTGAGAAACCCGCCGACGCAAGCCCGCGGTGACTTCGCCATCGGCTATAATGTCCATTAGGCGTTGTGTTGCCGCTTTAGTATCGCCACTTGATACTTCCGCCAGGGCCATCTGTTCTTCCGCCAGCAAACGGTAAGGCGCGCCCGGAACGGCAATTGCCTGCAACCGCGCCATTTTGTCTGCTGTTGGAATATCGTTTCCAAGAATGAGCAACAGTTTTAGCTCAGCCAGGTGGCGGTAGGTGCTGCTTAACGCTGTGTCCTGTGCAACAGCCCGTAAGGTGCTGATCGCACGTTCGGTATTTCCATCTTGGGTGTAGTCGCCTGCTGCCACCAACGCCAAAACGGCACCTCTATCGCCCTGGGCTTCAATCTGGTCAAAGGCGGCAGCCCTTGCCGATGGATCTTCAAGTTGAATTGCGGAAAGGATAGCCGTGCCTAAGGTTTGCGCTTTTGCATCAGCACGGGCTTTTGACCATTCATTGTAGGCTGCCCCGCCAACCAAGGTCACGACGAGCAAAATTGGAATCCATCCCCATTTACGCATTTGCTTAAATAGCCGGTCGCGCCGCACCTCTTCGCTGACCTCATCGATGAAACCGTCAGTGTCGCTCAACTGTTATCTCCTGTTTATCGGCCCCTCATACCCCAAGCTATTCCCGGATGCCAATAGCGCCTGTTCAACTCTGACAACTTAGCCTTGTGCATCGCTTGCACATCCAAATTTTTTGACCTAAACTGAACCGAACGGTTTAGTTGTGATTGACTGCGATAGCCTTGAGAATTGGACCGTTTAGGCCTAAGTCGGCCACATAAGTTTATATGCCTCGCAAACCGACAAGAGATCACCATGCGAATTTTTCCAATCATCACTGCCCTGCTGGTGATGTCTGCCCTTTATTTACTGGTATTTGAGCGCGAAAAAATCGTTAGCTATGCGACCGGTGGCAGTGCCAACCAGACGCAAACAGTTTTGGATGAAGCAAATTCATCGGACCCTGAGGTGCCCCCAAGCGATGAAACGCTAATTTCCGTTGTCGCTATTAATTCGCAAGCGCGCGATATCGCCAGTGCAGTTTTGTTACGCGGTCAGACAGAAGCTGCCCGTCAGGTTGATGTCCGTTCGGAAACTGCCGGGCTGATTATTTCGGAACCATTGCGAAAAGGCACCCATGTAACGGCGGGGCAAATGCTTTGCCAACTGGACCCGGGTACCCGCGAAGTTTCTTTAGACGAAGCGATTGCGCGACTGGCTGAAGCCAAGACCCGCGTTCCCGAAGCTCTGGCCCGCCAGCCAGAAGCCCAAGCCCGGTTGGCGGAAGCAAAAGCACGGGTAGTGGAAGCAGAAATAAATCTACGGGCTGCAAAGCGATTGTCTGAAGATGGCTTCGCTTCCGAAACCCGGGTTGCATCAGCGCAGGCGGCCCATGAAAGCGCTACAGCTTCCGTGCAGGCCGCCATGTCTGGCGTGGCCAGTTCAAAATCCGGAACCCAGGGGGCAGCCGCCGGTATTCAATCAGCCCAGGCCGGTGTTGCTGCTGCCATGCGCGAAATTGATCGGCTAACAATATCTGCACCTTTTGCCGGATTGCTGGAATCCGATGCCGCCGAAATTGGGTCGTTCCTGCAACCCGGCGCACTTTGTGCAACCGTCATCCAGCTTGACCCTATCAAACTGGTGGGTTTCGTTCCTGAAACAGATGTTGGACGCATTCAGGTCGGGGTCGCGGCCGGGGCCAGGTTGGTAACTGGCGATGAAGTCCAGGGCAAAGTCACGTTTCTTTCTCATTCTGCAGACAGTACCACGCGGACATTTCGGGTTGAAATCCAGGTGCCAAACTCTGATTTGGCCATCCGCGACGGGCAAACCGCCGAAATCCTGATATCATCCGCCGGGGAAGCCGCGCATCTGTTGCCATCTTCCGCGCTTACGCTGAATGATCGGGGTGATCTGGGAATACGGGCGGTGGATGAAACCAACCACGTAAAATTCGTTCCGGTGCGGGTGTTGCGCGATACGGTTGACGGAATTTGGGTGGCAGGCTTGTCAAGCTCGGTTGATGTGATCGTGGTGGGGCAGGAATACGTGATTGAAGGTGTCGCCGTCAAAGTCGCTTACCAGGAGGCCAGCCAATGATTGGTATCGTTGATTGGGCCGGTGAACGGGCCAGAATGGTACTGGCCTTTATTTTCATGACAGTCATTGCGGGTGCTTTTGCCTATGCCACCCTGCCCAAAGAGGGCGAACCAGACATCGAAATCCCTTTGATGGTGGTGTCAGTCCCCTTCCCCGGCATTTCTGCTGAAGATTCTGAAAAGCTTTTGGTTAAGCCCATGGAAACCGAACTAGGTGATCTGGACGGCCTGAAACGAATGACCGCAACGGCAGCTGAAAACTATGCTGTTGTGGTTCTGGAATTTGAATTTGGCTGGGACAAGGCCGCCATTACCGCCGATTTGCGCGATCGCATGAATACGGTAGAGGCACAATTTCCAAACGGGGCCGACAAATATTCCGTCAGTGAAGTTAATTTTTCCGAATTTCCAATCATTATTGTAAACCTTACTGGCGCGGTGCCTGAACGCACCCTGCTTCGGGTGGCCAAAGATTTGCAGGATCGGCTTGAATCGCTTGAACCAGTGCTAGAGGCCGCTTTGACTGGGCATCGGGATGAAATGCTGGAAGTGGTGATCGATCCACTGCGCCTTGAAGCCTATAACGTCACCGCGGCTGAGTTGATTAACGTGGTGCGAAACAACAACCAGTTGATTGCAGCGGGTGAAATTGAAACAGCGACGGGCGCGTTTTCAGTTAAAATACCGGCGTCATTCAGCGATCAGCTTGATGTCTACAATCTGCCGGTCAAGGTAAACGGCGACAGTGTTGTCACCCTTGGTGACCTGGCTGAAATTCGCCTGACATTTGAGGATCGCAACGGAGTTGCGCGCTATAATGGCGAAAACACCGTGGCTTTGCAGGTGGTGAAACGCAAAGGTTTCAACCTGATCGACACGTCAGCTTTGGTGCGCGCCGAAGTGGCGGCTGCGCGTGCACAATGGCCTCAGGATTTGCAGGACTCTGTCGCCGCTGGCCTGTCCAATGACCAGTCAATCGTGGTGAATTCCATGGTCCGTCAGCTTGAAGGCTCGGTGATGACGGCGATTGCGCTGGTGATGATCGTGGTGCTGGCCTCGCTTGGTACACGCTCTGCCTTGCTGGTCGGTTTTGCCATTCCGACATCGTTCCTGCTGTGTTTTGTGCTGCTGGCCGCCATGGGCATAACCATTTCTAACATCGTCATGTTTGGTCTGATCCTGGCTGTCGGAATGTTGGTGGATGGCGCCATTGTGGTGGTTGAATATGCGGATCGAAAAATCCGTGAAGGGTCCGGGCCGATGCACGCCTATATTGAAGCCGCAAAGCGCATGTTCTGGCCTATCGTCAGTTCAACTGCTACAACACTTTGCGCGTTTTTGCCGATGCTGTTTTGGCCCGGCATTCCCGGTCAATTCATGGGCATGTTGCCGGTCACGCTTATCTTTGTTCTTTCGGCGTCCCTATTGGTGGCCCTGATTTACCTGCCGGTAATGGGCGGCGTTGCAGGTCGCATGTCGCGGATGTTTGAGGGCGGATCAGACATGCTACGCCCCCTGCCCTGGCTGGTACGCGCACTATTGGTTCCCCCGTCACTTTACATTTTGTTTATCGCAGCCATGCAAACCCTGAACCCGGGCTATCTGTTTGGTGGCAATTCGCCCTTAAACGGCATTCTTTCGGTATTACCGGGGGCGGTTCTGTTTTTCGTCGGTGCGGTTCTGTCTTCTATCACCATGGGAGCCGCTAAGATTTCCAGGGCGCCGAAAACAGTGACTTCTGGCCATCGGCGCTCGGCCATTGGGGAGTTTACCAAATTCGTCACCGGCAACCCGATAATGCCAATTGTCACGATCGTTGCGGTCGGGTTCGTTGTGGTTTCCGTTTTTAAATATTTTGGCGAAAACAACCACGGCGTTGAATTCTTCGTCGAATCTGAAACAGAACAGGCGATCATTTATGTACGTGCCCGAGGCAATCTTTCGTTGACGGAAAAGGATATTCTGGTCGCTCAGGTTGAAGCGGTAATCTTGGATACGGACGGTATTGAAAGCGCATTTGCCTTCGCCGGGGCCGGCGGTTTGAACCAAAATACCGGCGGCGCAAGTGGCCCCCGCGATACCATTGGCCAGATTCAAATTGAACTGACACCTTGGGATCAGCGTAAAGACGATCCAGATCTTGATGGCGATGTTGTTTTGGAGGGGCTAAACGCAAGGCTGGCAGAAATACCCGGCATTCGTACAGAAAGCCTTAGCCTGTCGCGCGGTCCATCCTCGGGTAAGCCCATCCAATTGCGCATTAAAAGCGAAAACTGGGAAGACTTACTGGCTGGCGTAAAAATTGTACGGGCCAAGTTTGAGAACTTGGCCGGTCTGATAGATGTTGAAGATACGCTGCCACTGCCGGGCATTGATTGGCAAATCAATGTTGATGTTGAAAAAGCCGGACGGTTCGGCGCTGATGTGGCCATCGTGGGCGGCATGGTTCAGCTTGTTACCCGTGGCATTCTTTTGGACACCATGCGGGTCGACAGCTCGGACGAAGAAATTGAAATTCGGGTGCGCCTGCCGGAAAGTGACCGGGTACTTTCGACATTGGACACGCTAAAGGTGCGCACCCGCGACGGGTTGGTGCCCATGTCTAATTTCATCACCCGCGAACCCGTCAAGAAACTAGGCCAGATCAACCGATTTGGCGGCAAGCGATACTTTTTTGTTCGCGCCGGACTGGCCCCGGATCTGACAAAGGTAGAACTGGATGAAGACGGCAATCCAGTACTGGACAATGCCGGGCTTGAAAAAACCGTTCCAATCACTGCCGCCGAGCGACGGGTTGTCATCGAAGATTGGCTAACGGACGAGAACCCGCTGCCCGCTGGTGTTAGTTTTGAATGGGGCGGCGATCAGGTGGAAGAGCAGGAAAGCCAGGAATTTTTGTCCAAGGCGTTTCTGGCGTCCCTTGGCTTGATGTTCGTGATCCTGCTGGCCCAATTTAACAGTTTCTACAACGCGGCACTGGTGCTGATGGCGGTTGTTCTTTCGACAACCGGAGTACTGATTGGCATGCTGGTTATGGCGCAGCCATTTTCAATCATCATGACGGGCACAGGAATTTTGGCATTGGCCGGAATCGTGGTGAATAACAACATTATTTTGATCGACACCTATCAGGAATACAGCCGTTTCATGCCCAGGCTAGAGGCAATTGTGCGCACTGTTGAAGTTCGCATTCGCCCTGTTTTGCTAACCACAATTACCACAATGGCCGGGTTGTCACCGATGATGTTTGGCCTGTCGCTTGATTTCATTGGCGGCGGGTTTTCCATCGACAGCCCAACTGCGCTGTGGTGGAAGCAACTGGCTACATCTGTGGTGTTCGGCCTAGGCATTGCCACCGTCCTGACCTTGGTATTCACGCCGTCCATGTTGGCGCTACGGGTCTGGATCAGCACCGGGGCTTATCGTTCAGTAAACAGGTTAAAGGCGCTGTCTTTGGGCAGGGGCAGCCAGACGGCGCGCGATCTTGCTTTGCAGGGTGCCGCCAATCAGGTTATTTCGCCGGAAATCATCTGGGATACGCAGGTGGCACCTGCCCAATCAAATTTTCAAACACTGCCCAAACCATTGGTTCTTGAAGCGCCTGACCAGGTTCAGGGGGCCATGAAATTTCTGGATACCGGGGCCGAGGCGTTGGATGGTGCAGGCGAGCAGGTTGACCTACCAAAAGCACAGGCACCTTCTATTGCTTTGATTAATCGCGCCCAATCCAAACCCAAACCACCGGCCGCCAAACAATCCAAACCCAAGCCCAAGCGAAAGCCCCGCAAAAAACCGCCTCTGCGCGCTGCGGAATAGTTTGTAAAATATCATTCGGCGGGCCGAACCCCATGAAGATGCGTCGGACGCAGGCTACCGGAACTAAAGGCAGCGGCAGAGCCCCGCCTAGAATTTCGCCATTTCTCGTAGACTGATTTTTGTGACGCTGCGATTAGCTGCAAGCGCAGCGGGCCTTCAATATCGGCCAATTCCCGACGTGCCAAAGGGGCGTACCAAGCTTGTCGATCAACTGTGTAAACGTCGCTAAATCCGGCCAGAACCATCGCCGCTTCAGTTTCCGCCGCCGTCGCCATTTTATAGTTTAAATGCCCTTCGGTGATGTAGCGTTGATAACCCGGATCAACTTCGGCATTTTCGCCCTTTAGCCAGTCGCTGGCAGCAAAAAACCCGCCCGGTTTTAAAACCCGTAAAACATCCGCAAAAAGCGCCGCTTTATCAGGGATATGCAACATCGCTTCTTTTGAGAATACGCCGTCAAATTCACATGTTTGGAACGGAAGTGGTCCGGGTTGGGTCAGGTGAAATGTTATTTGGTCGGCAACGCCTGCATTTTTCGCATTCACCCTGGCGCGATCAATCAGGACCTTTTCAACATCAAGGCAAATCAATTGCGCCCCAAATTCGCGTGCCAGTACGATTGCCGGGCCTGCAGTACCACAACCAATATCAAGCACTCGTTTGTCCTGCAGTTCCAGCCCTTCAACAATTTTAGCAACTTCAGTGGGGCCGCCGGGCGATAGAAAACCAGGCCCCCAAACCAAATGCAGCCTGTCTATAAACTCGTTCGGATACTGCGCCATTGTCGCCCCTTTTAGCTAGGCTGCGTTTTCTTCTTCTGCTTGCTGCATATGCCACATAGCGGCGTAGCGTCCACTGCGTTCAAGCAGTTCATCATGGCGACCTTGCTCAACAATTAGACCATCTTGCAACACGACAATGGCGTCTGCGTCCGCCACAGTGGACAGCCTGTGGGCAATAGTGATCACGGTGCGACCATGGCTCATTTCTTGCAGGCTATCCAAAATCTCGTGCTCTGTTTCGCTGTCCAGCGCTGATGTCGCTTCGTCCAACAACAGAATTGGCGGGTTCTTAAGCAAAGTTCGCGCAATACCCACCCGTTGCTTTTCGCCACCAGACAGTTTTAGACCACGTTCCCCCACAGTTGTTTCATACCCATCCGGCAGGCTAACAACAAAGTCATGGATTTTTGCCGCCCGGGCCGCGTCTTCGACCTGCTGTCGAGTCGCGTCTGCTTTACCGTAGGCAATGTTGTAATAAATGGTGTCGTTAAACAGCACCGTGTCCTGTGGCACGACGCCAATGGCGTCATGTAGGCTGCTTTGAGTAACATCGCGCACATCCTGTCCATCAATGCGAAACGCGCCACCATTCACGTCATAGAACCGAAACAACAGCCGCCCAATCGTTGATTTTCCCGACCCGGATGGGCCGACGATCGCCACCGTTTCCCCTGGGTTCACCTTCAGGCTGACCCCCTTCAGAATTGGCCTTTCCGCATCATAGCCAAAAAACACATCATCAAGTTCCAGCGCACCGCCCTGAACATTTAAGGCCTGGGCATCCGGCTTGTCGCTGACTTCAGGCGGTTGTTCCAGCAGGCCAAACATTTCAGCCATATCGATCAGGGATTGGCGAATTTCACGGTACACCGTCCCCAAAAAATTCAACGGCATGGTTATCTGCATCATGTAGGCGTTCACCAAAACAAAATCGCCAACGGTAAGATCGCCCCGTTCCACCCCCATGGCCGCCATGACCATAACCCCGACCAAGCCGCCGGTGATCAATACGGCCTGGCCAAAATTGAGGTAGGCCAGTGAATAACTGGTCTTCAATGCCAAGGCCACATATTGGCGCATGGCCCCGTCATAGCGTTCAGTTTCGCGCGCCTCTGCCCCAAAGTATTTGACGGTTTCATAATTTAGCAGACTGTCGATTGCCTTTTGATTGGCATCGGTGTCCTGATCATTCATTTCCTTACGGATTTTTACCCGCCATTCGGTGACTGAGAATGTAAACCAAACATACAGTGCAATGGTCACAGCCACGACGGCCAGATACCAAACATCAAATAAGGTAAATAGCACCGCCGAAATCATCAGCAGTTCCAGAATCAGCGGCCCAATACTGAACAGCATGAAGCGCAACAAAAATTCAACACCCTTTACACCACGTTCAATGATACGCGACAGGCCACCGGTTTTGCGGGTGATGTGATAGCGCATAGATAGCCGGTGAATATGGCTAAACGTTTCCAAAGCCAGTTGGCGCAAAGCCCGTTGGCCAACGGCGGCAAACAAAACATCGCGTAACTGTTGAAATCCCACATTCATCAGGCGCGCAATACCATAGGCGATTGTCAGGCCAACGGCCCCGTATCCCAGCATTGCCGCGCTGGTACTATTACCGTCAGACAGGGCATCAACGGCGGCTTTGTAAAAGAAAGGCGTGCCTACGGAGATCAGTTTGGCCAGTATCAGCACCAACATTGACAGGACTACGCGACGCTTAACCCAAGGGTGTCCAGCGGGCCAAAGGTAAGGAATGACACGCCGTATGGTGCGCATGCCGCTGCCCTTTTCCTGGCCGGAAATCCGCGCGTCACTTACTGTTGTTCTGGCCACGGGCTGCTCCTGAAAATATGCTGAAAGCCATACCTATGTTTGCCGGTTGTGAATTGCCAGACTTATTTCGATAATTTTCGAAATGATTTTCCAGAGGTCCGAATTGACAGGCGGGATTGGCAGCATTTAGTTGGGTATTGTAAAAACCTGACCGGGGTAAATAAGATCCGGGTTTCTGATGCGGTCCTTGTTGGCGTCAAAAACCCGCACATATAAAATACCATCGCCATAGGTCTTGCTGGCAATTCCCCAAAGTGTATTGCCCGGCTGCACCGTCACCAACGACAGATTAATCCCGTCCTCAGGCGCAGCCCCAGCCCCCAGCTCTGCCAAAATCGCCGGTTCTTCGCGCTTAAACGGAGTCTCAACGCGCGAAATTACAACGCCATCGGCGTCAACTTCATCGACACGTAGCGTATAAACACCGGTATCAACTTCGGGCAAAGGTGTGCGCCATCGTCCGTCGCTTTCAATCTGCAGCGTCTTGATAGGCGCATTGTCGATGTAGACGCGGACAAAACCTGTGCCAACACCACGTCCGGCAATGGCGACTTCACCTTTTGGATCATAGCTGATGGAATCCAGCGAAATCGCTTTTAGAACCTCCGGTTCCCTGCCGCCCGATTGTAATACTTCTATGCCTTCTTCTGTTGCCAAAAGCACTGAGGGCGCAGTGTTTGCAGAATCTGCATCTGTTGAAACCACTGACGTCGATGTTTCTTCTGTAGGGGTGGACAGGGCCTGCGTTTGACTGTCGTCGGACGCTTGGGTGTCAGTTGACTGTGTGTTGTTTTCTTCATTGTTTTCATCAACAAGAGCCGCAACGTCAGTGCCCTCAAATGGTGAAATCACGATGCTTTGCCCCGAAGTCTTGGTGGCACCGTTTTTGCTGCTCATTACCAGTCGCAATATGCGGGGCTGGTTTGACGGATCCACCGAAAACAAGGCTACAAATCCACCCGTGGCGTCAGCAGCGGTGTCGCTGACCACTTCACCATCCATCAGAATTCTGACGTTGGTATTTGGCTCGGCATTTCCGGCCACCAGAACATTTCCATCAGGATCAACCCGAACAACATCAAATTGCGGGGCACCTTGTTGACCGGTATCCGGAACCTCTGCCGATTGCTGGGTCGTCAGGGGCGTTTCGGAATTTTGGGCAGGTTCTGTTTCAAGTGGTGTGGTTGTTACCACATCCGGATCATCGGTTGGCGATGCTAAATTTGTCAAACTGGGCTCTGGATCGGGGGCATTTGTTTGCGGGCTAAGGGCCGCGACGACTTCGCCCGGCGCATCTTCCATCACTTGTTCATCAATACTTGCCGCAGGCGACAGGGGGCCAAATCCGGGTTCCAGCCCGCTTGACAGGCGCACCCCCTGATAGGTTCCAAGCCCTAATAGTGCCAATATAACGCCGCCGGTAAAGACTTTACCGCCCACACTAAGTGATGACCAGAACGACATGTATTTCCCCCAGAGTCGCGGATTTTCAGCCCGCTTGAGCGACCTTATCAATCCCGTTAACAAGGGTCAAAAGGGAAAGTGAGATGACAAAGGTGAACACTGCGTTTTCGGTATGTGTGTATTGCGGATCGCGCGAAGGAAAACAGCCTGAATATATGGCTGCGGCCAAGCAATTGGGTGCTGTGATTGCGACAGAGAACTGGCGACTGGTTTACGGTGCTGGCGACATTGGGCTGATGGGCGCAGTTGCGCGCGCCACACTTGGTGCAGCGGGCGATACATTTGGGGTGATCCCCATCCATCTGTTGAAAGATGAGGTCGCAAAGAAAGATCTGGGACAGTTCATCGTCACCGAAAACATGCATGAGCGCAAGAAAGTGATGTTCATGAACTCGGACGCCATCGTGGTGTTGCCAGGGGGCGCGGGTTCATTGGACGAGTTTTTTGAAGTTCTGACCTGGCGACAATTGGGTCTGCATGAAAAGCCGATATATTTGCTTAATATCAATGGCTACTGGGATACGTTAGTCGATCTGATCGACCATGTCATTGAACAGGGGTTCGCCGATGCCAGCATGAAAAACTATATTAGTGTTTTGACGGATGTTGCCACGCTAACCATAGCTTTAAGAAAACTGCAGGCCTGAAACACGGCGGATCTGGAATTTGATTTTGACGAAAACCAGATAAAAAGCGGCCACCCAAAATAGGTGGTCCGCTTGTAATTGTTTAGCTCGGTCTAGGCGGATGCCAAGCGCGCCGCGACGTTTTCCCAGTTCACCAGCTTGTCCAGAAAATTGCTTAGGTATTTCGGGCGGGCATTGCGAAAATCGATGTAATAGGAATGTTCCCAGACATCGCAGCCCAACAGCGCTGTTTGGTTAAAGCAAAGCGGGTTTACGCCATTTTCGGTTTTCGTGACCTTCAGCGTACCATCCGTATCCACCACCAGCCAGCACCAGCCTGAGCCAAACTGCCCGGCACCTGCGGCTGAAAACTGCGATTTCATTTCGTCTACTGAACCGAACGCGTCGTTGATCCGGCTTTCAAGTTCACCGGGCATAGCGTTGCCGCCCGGGCCCATCATTTCCCAAAACTGGGCATGGTTCCAGTGTTGCGAGGCATTGTTAAAAATGCCGTTTTGCGCCACTGATCCCGCGTCATAGGTGCCGGTGATGATTTCTTCCAGCGACTTGTCAACCCATTCAGTGCCTTCAATCAGCTTATTGCCATTGGTGACATAGGCGTTGTGGTGCAGGTCGTGGTGGTATTCCAGTGTTTCCTTGGACATGCCGGCCGCCGCCAGCGCATCATGGGCGTATGGTAGATCAGGAAGTGTAAAAGCCATGGGTCGGTCCCCCGTTGTTCGCGTTGATTTATCTGCGCCCATATCTCTGCTTTAGGGAAGCTGGCGTCAAGCTTGAATGCGGGAATTAAGCTGCAGCGCGCAGGCGCGCCATTAGATTAGCCCTGCGGGCGATTTGCCTCCGGCTGGGATATTTTTGAAAAGGAGAAGCGGTTAGAAATAGTCTACCCGACTATCCGTATTGGCCGCATTTTTCAGGAAGTCAAAGACGTAGCCCGCAACTGATCGAAAACAGACCAGGGTGATTTCCTGATCCGCGCTTTGCCAGAACGCCGCTGGAACCTGAGCAATACGGCTGCGTCTGATCTGGCCCGGTTCAAAGCCCTGCTGTGACATATCGGCGGGGGTCAGTTTGGCCAGCACGTCACGTGCTTGCACGCCGCTTAGGGTGAAAACAGCACGGGCATCTGACACGTTTACCGCCAGGTGGTGGGTCTTATTCAGGGTCTTTGACAGGGTAGCAATGGCCGTGCGGGCCTGATTATAGGGCAGCAGGATCAGCAGTTCATCCGGCGACATCCAGGCGACGCCTTTGTCATTCTTCAGGTTGATGCCGCCGATATCTGGCACCACCACGCCGGTCAGTTTCTTGACGGCATTCTTCAGTTTTAGTGACCCCAGATCACCACGCAGGGTAAGCATGCCGCGCAGGCCTGCCTCTTGCACCTGGACCAGGCCCATAAAATTTACACCTTCCAGGGCGCTAACCGCGTCATACATTTTGCTTTTCCCCCGCCTTGTCATAGAAAACCGGGTCAACAATTTTGGCGCGGATCGCTTCGCCGCCATTCAGGGTTGGTAATTCAACCACCTCACCCATCCGGTTCGGCCCGTGTTTGATCAGCCCCATGGCGATGCCCCGGTCCAGCGTGGCGGAGTAATATGTTGATGTCACCCGGCCAATCACGTTGGCCTGACCATTGGCGTTTTTTCCATCGCCAACGGCGTAAGCCCCATCCGGAATGACCGAGCCGTCCAGCGTTTCCAGCCCCACCAACTGCCAACGATCCGCGTCTTGCATATGGGTGCGCTCATGGGCGCGTTTGCCCATAAAGTCAGTTTTCTTTTTCGACAGCGCCCAATGCAGCCCCAGATCCTGCGGGATCACTGTGCCATCGGTTTCATCCCCCATCATGATAAAGCCTTTTTCAGCCCGCAGGATATGCAGACATTCAGTGCCGTATGGCATTGCCCCAAACTCAGCGCCCGCCTTGTTCAACAGGTCCCAGAATGCACGTCCCTGCCCGGCTGGCACGGCGATTTCGTAAGAAAGTTCGCCGGAAAATGAGATGCGGAAAACCCTTGTGTCAAAGCCACCGATTTTTCCGTCAGCCCAGTGCATGAAGGGCAGCGCATCGGCGCTTAGGCCCATTCCGCTAAGGCTTTCCAGCAGTTTACGGGCATTGGGGCCGACAACGGCGATCTGGGCGAATTGTTCGGTTACGTTGGCTGTGTAAACCTGCCAATCCCACCATTCGCATTGCAGCCAGTCCTCCATATGGGCGTGGATGGTATCAGCGCCGCCAGTGGTGGTGTGGCAAAGCCAGGTGTCATCATCAATGCGCGCCACCACGCCGTCATCAATCAGAAATCCGTTTTCATTGCACATCAGACCATATCGGCATTTGCCGGGTGCAAGGTTGCTCATCATATTGGTGTACAACATATCCAGGAACTTGCCGGCATCCGGGCCCTTGACGATGATTTTGCCAAGGGTTGAGGCATCCAGCAGGCCCAAGGACTTGCGGGTATTCAAAACTTCCCGGTTTACGGCATCCGGAACAGTTTCACCGGGGCGCTGATAGCAATAGGGGCGACGCCAATGGCCAACCGGTTCCCAGTCAGCGCCGTTCTGATCAGACCAGCCATGGATTGGCGATTTGCTCAAGGGTTGAAACAACTCTGCGCGCGCTTCACCGGCGATCGAACCCATGGAAATAGGAGTGTAGGGCGGGCGAAAGGTGGTGGTACCGACGCGCGGTATTTCATTGTTTAAAGCATCAGCAAGAACAGCCAACCCGTTGATATTGCTAAGTTTACCCTGATCCGTCGCCATGCCCAATGTGGTGTAACGCTTAGTGTGCTCAACACTTTCAAAACCTTCGCGCGCGGCCAGCTGCACGTCAGATACCTTGACGTCATTTTGATAATCCAGCCACATTTTCATGCGTTTCTTGATGCCTGCCCCCTGGGGCATGATCCAGACCGGGGCCATGGGTTGAGTGTCGGATGTTTTAGCCTTTGGTGCAGCGCTCTTTTTCACGGTGAAACCCGCGGTCGTGGCGGCGGCTTTGCCGGCCTGATCCGCGTTTTTAAGAACCGCATCACTTAACATCGCTCCACTGGCAATACCGGCGGTGTTAACAAAGCCCTGACCCGATTGATTGGTTGGCGCGCGTTCCGGGTCAGGGCGAAAATGCGCGTGGGTATCATCCCAGATCAGTTTGCCACCGCAATGGGACCACAGATGCACCACTGGCGACCAGCCGCCGGACATGGCCACCACGTCGCAAGCAATGGTTTCCAGCGTCGCGCCTTCACCCGCCTGATTGGTTATTTCAACGCCTGTGACACGCTTGCCCCCCAGCACCTTTGCAATGGCTTTTCCGGACTCAACCCGTATGCCCAGATCACGGGCCTGATCGGCCAGAGCGCTACTTGCCTGTGGGCGGGCATCCAGAATGACCGGGACATCCAGCCCGGCATTTTTCAGTGCAATTGCGGTAAGATAGGCGTCGTCATTGTTGGTGACCACAACACAGCGATCCCCGATGGAAACACCAAAATTGACAACATAATCGCGCACCGCTGCCGCCAGCATGACGCCAGGGATGTCGTTACCGGCAAATGATAGCGGGCGCTCAATCGCGCCGGTGGCGGTGATAATTTGCTTAGCCCGTATGCGCCAAAGCCGGTGACGCGGGCCGCCGGTTTCAGGGGCATGGTCGGTCCGGCGCTCATAGGCCAGCGCGTAGCCGTGATCATAGACCCCGGCGCCCATACAGCGGTTTCGGGTCGCGATATTATCCATTTTATCAATGGCTTTCATGGATTTATTAATCCACTCATCCGCCGCCATATTGTTAATCTCAACCCCATCAACCGGGGCGCGGCCACCCCAATGGGCGGTTTGTTCAACCAGCAATACCTTGGCACCGCTTGCCCCGGCTGCCAGTGCCGCCTGAATACCGGCAATGCCACCACCGATGACCAGCACATCCACATGGGTATAAAAGTGTTCATAGCTGTCCTGGTCCCGGTCTTTCGGGGCTTTGCCAAGTCCGGCGGATTTGCGAATGATCGGTTCAAACAGGTGCTTCCAGGCGGCGCGCGGGGCCATGAAGGTTTTGTAATAAAACCCGGCAGGCAGGAACCGCGCGGCCAAATTATTTACAATGCCAACGTCAAGTTCCAGACTGGGCCAGTGGTTTTGCGATTGCGCGCTAAGCCCTTGGAATAATTCGGTTGTCGTGGCCCGTTGATTGGGTTCAAAGCGGTCATCCACGCCAATACCCATTAGCGCATTGGGTTCTTCGGCACCGCTGGCGACCACACCGCGAGGGCGATGATACTTGAATGAGCGCCCCATCAACATCTGATCATTGGCCAACAGGGCCGAGGCCAACGTGTCACCCGCAACCCCCTGCAAACGCTTGCCATTAAAGGTAAATTCGACGGGTTTGTCACGGTTCAGCAACCGTCCGCCGCTGGTCAGACGTTTGCTCATGTCCAGCCCTTCCAGTCTGGGCGCCGCTTTTTAATCGCGTTTTCGATGGCCTTTGGCGGCTTGAACGTCTGGGCCCTGTAGGTGCCAAAAACTTCCAACGTCACCGTATCGCGCGCCGCCATGAACCACTTTCCGCAACCATAGACATGGCGCCAGCGCTCAAAATGAACGCCCATTGGGTTGTCACGGTTGAATAAATACGCTTCAAAATCAGCATCTTGCGAACCCATGGCTTGACGCTTCAGGTGCGCCTGACCACCGCCATGCAGGTCAGTTTCATCGGCATCAATGCCGCAATAGGGACAGGTCAGAATCAGCATGGGCTATCTCCGGCCATAATCGAGCGAATAACGCTACTCTTTCGTGAAAACCGGGCCCGCGGATTATTCCTTGTTGGCAGCAAATTTTTCATAATATGGCCCATCTCAGGAATACATCACCAAAACCCCATTGTGTGGTGGCCATGGTGAGTAATAAAATATTTCGCGAATTGATCCGCTCGGCGTGGTCGCGCAAAGTGGCAAATTGCAGTTCTTCATCCAGATAATCGGTGACATAGCCTTCATTTGGGATGTATTTGGGCGCGACGCCTTCTTTCATCACCTCAAGTTCCAGGCCAAACTCATGCAAAATACGTTCCACCGCGGCCTGACGGCGCAATTCGATTTGCAACAAACGGTCGGTGAAAAACAGGATAGCAGCAGCAACGCCCAATGAGCCGAAACGCTGGAACGCATCCGGGTTTTGCAAGGCAATACTGAAAAAGGAGCCAATCAGATAAGCGCTAAGACCCAGCGTAGCCGCCAGACGCGATAACCGTTTCGGCAATATATCGACAAGCCGGTGCATTAGATTGCAACCGCTTGAAAAAGCGCGTCAACCGTTGGAGATGGCGCGCTTCCCTGTTGTTTTTCGTGCCTGTTTTTCGTTCCTGGGCGCATCAACAACGGCTGTTCTAAACACAAGAACAACCCCTGCAACCAATACAATAACCGCGCCGATAATAATCCAGTCTGAAGCCATGCTGTCTGCTCCCCAGCAATTTTTTTACTGGCTATCAGACTTGGACTTGAGGGTGCAAAACCCCACAAGGTAATGCGCAATATCAGGCTAAATGTCGCCCATGACTGGTGGATTGTTGCCGATTCCGCAACGGTTGCGCGGGATTGTGTTGCCGTTAGGTAACGCAAGTTTGTTAATTTCATGCTGCGACCATTCCTAGGTACGATCTCGCTTGTTTTCGCCGGGTAAAAAGACCGTCGGTCCATATTCCCATCAATCTGGGCCAGTAAACGTGGGGTTTTCATCAATGCGCCACCCCGGCCGCGACGGATTCATCAATGAACCGCCCTTCCCTGAAACGGTTCAGACCAAACGCTTGCGCCAATGGCCCGGGTTCACCTTTTGCCACCAGATCTGCCATCGCCCAACCAGAGCCGGGGATCGATTTGAAACCACCCGTCCCCCAGCCGCAATCAAAGTAGCAATTTCCCAGCGGGGTTTTAGAGATGATCGGCGAGCGATCCCCGGTCATATCCACAATACCGCCCCATTGGCGCAACATTTTAAGGCGGCTGATCATTGGAAAGGTTTCGACCAGTGCGCGCACGGTTTCTTCTATATGATGGAATGAACCGCGCTGTGTGTAGCTGTTGAACCCGTCCGCGCCGCCGCCGATGACCATTTCGCCCTTATCAGACTGGGACATATATCCATGCACCGTGTTAGCCATCACCACAACGTCCATGCAGGGTTTGATCGGCTCTGACACCAGCGCTTGCAGCGAAACGCTTTCCATTGGCAATCGGAACCCGGCCATATCGGCCAGTTGTCCGGAATGCCCTGCCACCACAACGGCCAGCTTGTCGCAATTGATGCGCCCCTTTCTGGTCTGAACACCGGTCACTTTTCCCTTGGCCTTATGGATGGCGGTAACCTCAGTACGTTGCAGGATGTGCATGCCCATATCTGAGCAGGCGCGCGCGTAGCCCCAGGCGACAGCATCATGGCGCGCGGTGCCGCCGCGGGCCTGCCAAAGCGCGCCCAGCACCGGATAGCGCGGGCCATTCAGGGAAATGATGGGTACCAACTGTTTCACCCGCGCAGGCGTGATGAATTCGGTCGTCACCCCCTGCAGATTATTGGCGTAAACCGTGCGCTGGAAACCGCGGACCTCATGGTGGGTTTGGGCCAGCATCAGCACGCCACGGGGGCTGAACATTATATTGTAGTTCAGGTCCTGGCTTAGGGTTTCATACAGGCTGCGGGCCTTTTCATAGATCGCCGCACTTGGGTCCTGCAGGTAATTGGACCGGATTATCGTGGTATTGCGCCCGGTATTACCGCCGCCCAGCCAGCCCTTTTCGATGATGGCTACATTTTTGACGCCGTGGTTTTTGCCCAGGTAATAGGCCGTCGCCAGCCCATGGCCCCCGGCGCCAATAATCACCACGTCGTATTTCTTTTTCGGTTCCGGCGCGGCCCAGGCCCGTTCCCAACCGGTGTGATACCGAGCAGCTTCGCGGGCGATGGCAAAGGCCGAATAGCGTCGCATGGATCGAATCCTTTTGGGGCGGCAGATTTATGTAGATGATACATGAAACGAATGTGCATAAATGCAAAGGGTCGCAGGCGGCATTTAGTCATATTTTCACGACATCACTAGTGTAACATTAGTCGTAGTATCACCCTTACGTCAGAATGGCGTGGCAAGGGGTTTTGATCAGGCGCAGCAGGGTTTAGAGGG
This sequence comes from Paracoccaceae bacterium, assembly GCA_965224795.1. GTDB lineage: Bacteria > Pseudomonadota > Alphaproteobacteria > Rhodobacterales > Rhodobacteraceae > NVTR01. The sequence goes on from CBDDAE010000002.1 coordinate 234,381, forward strand.
GAGGCAGGAGACATGATGGAATTTTGGATTATTGCAGCGGCCATTACGGCTTTGGTCGGGGGTGCCTTGGCGCTTAGCGCGTTGGCGCGCCGTGGTGTTGTTGGTGGCATGGGTAACGATGTACAAGTCTACCGAGACCAACTGGACGAAGTTTCGCGCGACCAGGCCCGCGGCGTTATTAACCCAGATGAGGCCGATCGCCTGCGCCTTGAAGTGTCGCGCCGGTTGCTGGACGCTGATCGCAACACGCAAACAGGTTCGGGCCAGATAAGTGTTAGTGCAAGCCCGTTTTTAGCAGGGGTGATGGTCCTTGCTTTGTTTGGCGGGGCTTTTTTGATTTATGGCCAATTGGGTAAATCCGGGTTGCGTGATCTGCCTTTAGCTACGCGCTTACTAGACGCCGAAAATACCCGTCTGAATCGCGCCAGTCAGGCCGAAGCAGAAGCTACCGCCCCCACAGCCACTGTCCCAACTGACAACCCCGAACATCAGGAATTAATGGTGCAGTTGCGCGCTGCACTGAAAACACGCCCGGAAGATTTACAGGGCCACACGCTTTTGGCGCAAAACGAAGCCGGGTTGGGCAATTTTGTAGCGGCGCATCAGGCGCAAGCAAGGGTATTGACCATCAAAGGCGACGGGGCCACAGCCAATGATTTCGCCAATTACGCCGATCTGTTGGCGCTGGCCGCCAATGGTTATGTTTCGCCGGAAGCCGAAGCGGCAGTTGATCGTTCGCTGGCGCTGGACGAAAATAATGGCTCAGCGCATTATTATCGTGGGCTACTTGAGGCCCAGATTGGCCGCCCTGATCTGGCATTTAATATTTGGCGAACACTGTTGGAACAAAGCCTGCCAGACGCGCCTTGGGTGCCCCCCATCCGGGCGCAGATTGGATTTGTCGCAGCGGATGCCGGCATTCGCTATGATTTGCCTGATTTGCAACCGGGCCCAAGTGTTGGTGATGTGGCCGCCGCTCAGGATATGAGCGCTGAGGAACGCGATACAATGATCCGGGGAATGGTGGAACAATTGTCCGCCCGATTGGCGGATGAAGGTGGCAGTGCTCAGGAATGGGCCCGCCTAATTGGGGCACTTGGCGTTCTAGGCGAAACCGAACGCGCCAGTGCTATTTGGAACGAGGCAAAAGACGTCTTCGCCGCCAGTCCTGAACAGCTTGCCACCGTGCGCCAGGCGGCTGCACGGGCCGGAGTTGCCAATTGATCTTTGACGATATCGTCCAATTTGCTGCCAGTTTGCCCAATGCACAGGCGATAGCCGGGCTGGACCTTGGGGAAAAAACCATCGGCGTGGCGGTTTCGGATGGATTTCGTTCGGTCGCGACGCCGTTAGATACCATTCGGCGCAAGAAATTTAGCATCGATGCAGATCAGTTGATCAGTATTTTTGAGGCCCGCCAGATTTGTGGCGTAATATTGGGCTTGCCGCTGAATATGGACGGTTCAGAAGGTCCGCGCTGCCAGTCAACACGCGCTTTTGCCCGCAATCTAACCCGTCTGACCGATTTGCCCATTGGGTTTTGGGATGAGCGCCTGTCAACTGTTGCGGCAGAACGGGCCCTGCTTGAGGCAGATACGTCACGAAAACGTCGTTCTCAGGTGATAGATCACGTGGCGGCCGGGTTTATTCTACAAGGGGCACTGGACCGGTTGGCCCACCTGAAGGACGCGACATGAACGATGACACCATCGCCGATACATGGAAACGCAACGAGATCGACAGCCCCTGTGTGAACATCTGCGTCATCCACCCCGAGGCAAAGATATGCGTCGGTTGCCACCGAACGGCGGACGAAATCAGCAGCTGGTCGATAATTTCCCAGGCCGAGCGTGACAGAATTCGCACCGATCTGGAAAGTCGCGCGCCTATGTTGCGAACCCGGCGTGGTGGTCGCGCGAAGCGTCGACTGGAAAATCCACCGAAACTTTAAAGCATACTCAGTAATCGGAAGGCACATTTTATGAAGAACGTAATATTCGATTTTGGAAATGTTATTATCCGTTGGGACCCCTACCGGGCATTATCAACGGTGTTCAACAGCCGTGAAGAAATGGACAAAACTCTGATTGAAATCGGGTTTTTCGACTGGAATCTGGAACAAGACCGGGGCCGCAGTTGGCCCGAAGGCATTGCCATTGCCAAACGCGACATGCCGAAACACGCCCATATTTTTCAAGCTTACGCTGACGGTTTGCGCCCGGCCCATGATGAGCTGGTGGCCGGCACATCAGAATTAATCGAAAACCTGCACAACAAAGGTGTTGGGCTGTTTGGCCTGACCAATGCTTCATTGGCGACGGTCGACGTGGTAAAATCAGTGGCCCCGGTGCTGGGCTTGATGCAAGATATCGTGGTGTCTGCGGCCGAAAGCATGATCAAGCCAGACGCTGAAATATTTGAACTATGCTTAAGTCGGAACAATCTGGAACGCAGCCAAGCTCTGTTTGTCGATGACAGTCTGGCCAACTGCGAAGCAGCCCGCACGCTTGGTATTGCAGCACATCATTTCAGTGATGCTGCCGGTCTAATGGCTGAATTACTGCAGCGGGGCCTGCTTTAACGCACACACGAAAGCGCCGTTCCCCGGCAAACGCATCAGACCTGTTGATCTCCCATCTGGTTCAGCGCGTTTAACACCAGCCCACTGTCGGCGTAGATTTCTGGGGCACCGTTAGAAAGCATTTGCCGCCAGCCCCGTGCACCGGGTTGCCCTGCAAACAGACCCAGCATGTGCCGGGTGATCTGGTTCAATCGGCCCCCCGCAGCGATATGTCGGTCAATATAGGGCAGCATGGCTAGCACAACATCGCGGCTGGATTTCTGGCCCGGCTGGCCAAATAATTCGCGGTCTACCTGGCTTAGTAAATTCGCCGGGCGCTGATAGGCGGCGCGCCCCACCATGACCCCGTCCATGCCTTTTTCAATATGGGTTTTCGCCTCCGACAGCGACGCTATCCCACCATTGATCGACAAGTGAAGTTGCGGAAAATACCGCTTCATCTGGTAGATCAGGTCATAGTCCAGCGGCGGCACATCGCGGTTTTGCTTGGGGCTAAGGCCCAGCAACCAGGCTTTGCGGGCGTGGATGGTAAAGCGTTTCACCCCAGTCGCCGCCACGGTTTCAATGAAATGCGGCAACACATCGCGGGGTTCCTGATCATCGACGCCAATGCGACATTTCACCGTGACCTCAACCTTGCTGGCCGCGATCATTTCGGCGGCGCACTCGGCCACCAATTCCGGAGATTTCATCAGCACTGCGCCAAAAGCCCCCGATTGCACACGGTCCGACGGACAGCCAATATTCAGGTTCACTTCATCATATCCTGCGTCACTGCACAGGCGTGTGGCCTTGGCCAGTTCTGCCGGGTCTGAACCGCCAAGCTGCACTGCCACCGGGTGTTCTGCCGCATCAAATTCCAGCAGATGCAAGGCACCACCGCGCACCAAGGCCGGAGCAGTCACCATTTCCGTATACAACAATGCATGTTTGCTGAACTGGCGGTGCAAATACCGGCAGTGGCGATCGGTCCAATCCATCATCGGCGCGACGGAGAATTTTGCGGCGTCTGTTACGGTCATTATCCTGCCCGGCATTTGCGGGCGGGTTATAGCATTCGGGCATTGGCAAACAAGGGCGGGCTTGAAACACTGGCGATAAACCGACAGGCTGGTCGGGGTAAAATCAGGAGAATTTCGATGACGCGAACAGATGCGCCGTTTAGCGGCCCGGAACTGTGCAAACTGTCGGCCCGCAAAGCTGTGGCCCTATTGCGCGATGGTCAGCTTAGCCCGGCTGAACTGCAGGACGCGGCATTTGCCCGGATTGAAACCGTCGAACCCGTGGTCAATGCGGTGGTGACCCCTTGTCCGGAGCGGGCGGCAAAAGCTGCCGACAACTTGACACCCCAGCCGGATCAGCCCGGATATCTGGCTGGGCTGCCGCTAACCATCAAAGACCTGACCCCAGTTGCAGGGGTGCGCACAACTTGGGGCAGCGTTGGCTACCGCGACCATGTACCTGAAACCTCTGATCCGCTGGTGGAGCGGCTGGAAAGCCGGGGCGGTATTGTCATTGGTAAGACCAACACCCCGGAAATGGGCGCTGGCGCGAATACGTTCAACGACGTCTTCGGCAGAACCCGCAACCCGTGGAATACCAGCCGCAACGCTGGCGGCTCATCAGGTGGGGCGGCGGTGGCGTTGGCAACCGGGGAATGCTGGTTGGCGCATGGTTCTGATCTGGCCGGATCCCTGCGCACACCGGCCGCATTTTGCGGCGTTGTCGGCATGCGCCCCAGTCCAGGGGTGGCAGGTGGCGGACCAGCCCCGGCCGGGTTCCTGAACGAAGGTATCCCGGGCCCGATGGCACGCGATGTGGGGGATGTGGCGCTGTTTCTGGACGCTATGGCAGGCTATGATCCGCGCCACCCGATCAGCATTGCCGCCCCGGCCCAGTCGTTTCAAAACGCGGTCGATCAGGCGGATGCCAAGGTGCACATCGCCTTTAGCGCCGATCAGGGCGGCTTTGCCCCGGTGGAACCTGAGATAAAACAAGTGATGGCCGATGCCATGGCACTGGTGACGCGCGCCGGGGGTGAGGTTAGCGATGCTTGCCCGGCCCTGCCCGGCCTGTATGACACCTATGTCACCTTGCGCGGTATCCATTACGCCACCGTTCCTGCCCGCCAGCCAGCGGCCATTCAACAGCATTTCAAACAGACCCTGAAGGATAATATTGCCAGCGGGCTGGCGCTGGACGCACAGGCGATATTTAGCGCCCAAAACGGGCGCAGTGATCTGTACCATATCATGCGCCGCTTCTTGCAGGGCTATGATGTACTGGCCATTCCGGTGGTTGGTCAGGCCCCCGGCCCGGTGGAAGAAGAGTTCCCCTTGCAAGTCGCTGGCGTGAAAACTACCGATTACATTGATTGGCTACGGTTTTCATTCCTTGCCACCACCTGCGCCCTGCCCGCCCTGTCACTGCCCATTGGTTTTACCAAAGACGGCATGCCCGTTGGCATCCAGCTGATTGGCCCGCCCCGGGGCGACGCCAAACTATTGCAAGTGGCACGCGCAGTGGAAGACGCCGTCGGCTTGGCAACAACACCGATTGATCCAATCCGTAAACACTAGCTTTCATCTTCCCCTAAATAACCGCGCCGCAGGCATCTGCCCCGTCCCCCAGGAGACTCCGATATGAACTACGCTTTTCCCCCAGCCCCACAGCCGCATATCGTCATTGCCAATTCCAACGACCGCTTTCCGGTGCGTCGCATATATTGCGTTGGCCAGAACTATCTGGCCCATGTGTTGGAAATGGGCAGTGATCCCAGCAAGCCACCGTTTTTCTTTACCAAACCCGCCGACGCTGTGGTGGCGGATGGTTCAGACGTTGCCTATGCCAGCGAAACCGAAAACCTGCATTATGAAGCGGAACTGGTGGTGGCGATCGGCACTGGCGGCGCCAATATCACCGAAACCGACGCGCTGAACCATGTCTGGGGTTATGCTACGGGCATTGATCTGACCCGGCGCGATTTGCAAACGGCGGCCAAGAATGCCGGTAAGCCTTGGGACATGGCCAAGGGCTTTGACAATTCCGCCCCCTGCGGTGCATTGCACCCGGTGGCCGAGGTCGGGCATGTGGATTCCGGGCACATCCGGCTGTCGGTAAACGGTGAAATGCGTCAGGACAGTGATCTGTCAGACATGATCTGGTCAGTGCCCGCCATCATCGCCACCTTGTCGCGGTTTGTGACGTTGGCACCGGGGGATTTGATCTATACCGGCACCCCTTCCGGGGTTGGCCCGGTGGTGGCAGGTGATCGGTTGAAAGTTGAGATTGAAGGCCTTAGCGACTTAACCGTCAGCATCACCTAACTGGACAGACCCGCCGCCAGATCAGACAGGATCGGACAGTCTGGACGGTCATCGCCAGCGCAACATTCCACCAGATGCGCCAGGGTTTCGCGCATGCTGCCCAGCTCAACCAACTTAGCCTCAATCACTGCCAAATGCTGTTTGGCGATGGTTTTGACATCCCCGCTGGCGCGGCTTTCATCTTCATACAGCGCCATTAATGTGCGGCAATCTTCAATGGTGAACCCCAGCGATCGGGCGCGGCCAAGAAAGGCCAGCTTATGCACATCATTGTCGCGAAACACCCGGTAGCCGTTACTGTTTCGTAGCGGCTTAACCAGACCGATATCTTCATAATAGCGGATGGTTTTAGGTGGTAATCCGGCGGTCTGGGCTGCCTCTGAAATGTTCATTTGGCCTCCAGTGCTGGTTTGATAAAGCGAAGTCGCAGCGCATTGGTGACCACAAAAACCGATGACATGGCCATGGCACCGGCAGCCAAGGCCGGGGACAGCAGCAGGCCAAAAAACGGATACAGCGCGCCAGCGGCAATCGGGATCAGCACCACATTATAGCCAAAGGCCCAAAACAGGTTCTGGCGAATATTGGTCATTGTGCGTCGGGAAATTTCAAAGGCATTAACTACACCGCGCAGATCGCCCGACATCAGGACAACATCCGCCGCTTCAATGGCAATATCGGTACCGGTACCAACAGCCAGACCAACATCGGCTTGCGCTAACGCTGGCGCATCATTGATGCCATCACCGACAAAGGCGATTTTTCCATGGGCTTCGCGCAGCGAGGTGATAGCGTCAACTTTACCTTTCGGCAGAACCTCGGCCACCACATGGTCAATACCTAACTGATCAGCAATAGTGCGCGCCGTTGCGGCATTATCACCCGTCAGCATGGCCACCATTAGACCCTGCGCGTGCAGCGCATCAATGGCGGCTTTGCTGGTGGGTTTGATCGGATCAGAAACCGCAATTGCGGCCACTGCAACTCCGTCAATGGCGGCGTAAAGCGGGGTTTTGCCGAGCTTGCCCAAAGCAACCCCTGCCCCGGCCAAAGCACCCAGTTCAATATCTTGCGCCGCCATCAGCCGATCAGCACCGATCAGAACCAATTTCTTATCCACTTTGGCCTGCACGCCGTTACCCGTCAGCGATTTGAAATCCGTAACCTTGGGCAGATTCATACCCTTTTCGGTCGCCGCAACGGTTATGGCGCGGGCAATCGGGTGTTCGGACTGGTTTTCGACCGCCGCTAATATCGGCAGGATACTCGTCTCATTCAGGCCGGCGGCAAGGATCAGATCGGTCAATTCCGGGTGTCCTGCCGTGAGGGTGCCGGTTTTATCCAGCGCCACGACCTTAACGTCCTGCAGGGTTTGCAAAGCATCGCCCCGGCGAAACAGCACCCCCAGTTCAGCCCCGCGCCCGGTGCCCACCATAATGGATGTGGGCGTCGCCAACCCCATGGCGCAGGGGCAGGCAATGATCAGTACAGCCACCCCGGCCACCAGCGCGAAACTAAGCGCCGGGTCCGGGCCAAAGGTCAGCCAGGTGATGACAGTAAGTGTCGCCAACACCATGACGGCAGGCACAAACCACGCGGTGATTTTGTCCACCAATCCCTGAATAGGCAGTTTGGTCCCCTGGGCGTCTTCCACCATGGTGACAATGCGCGCCAGCATGGTGTCTCGTCCCACAGCTGTGGCGGTGTAGGTCAGTGCGCCGGTGCCATTGATGGTACCGCCGGTGACCCCGTCGCCTTTGGTTTTTTCCACCGGGATCGGTTCGCCGGTGATCATGCTTTCGTCAATGAAAGAATTGCCCGAAACAACGCTGCCATCCACCGCCAGCCGTTCGCCGGGTTTGATATGAATGATGTCACCAGTGCGCACTGCTTCAAGGGGCATAGTGCTGGTCTTGCCATCCCGTTCCACCGTGGCCGTCTCCGGTGCCAGCGCCAGCAGACCTTTGATCGCATCGCCGGTACGGCCTTTGGCGCGGGCCTCCAGATAGCGGCCCAGCAGGATCAACGTGACGATAACTGCGGCACTTTCAAAATAAACGTTGCGGCTGCCTTCAGGCAGGATTGTTGGGGCAAAGGTGGCGATGGTGGAATAGGCCCAGGCGGCGGATGCGCCAAGTGCAACCAGTGAATTCATATCTGGCGCGCGCCGGATCAAGGCGGGAAAACCTTTAGTAAAGAACGTGCGCCCGGGGCCAACCAAAATGATCGTTGTCAGGATGAATTGCAACATGTGGCTGGTTTGCATGCCGATGCTGTTGGCCACCAGATTGTGGATCGCCGGGAATATATGGCCGCCCATTTCAACCACGAAAACCGGCAGGGTCAGAATGGCAGCAAGGATCAGTGACGACCAGACAGCAGCAGCCGTTTCAGCGTGGCGGTCTTTGGGAGTGGCATCGCCTGCCCCGGTGTTTTCAACCGAATAGCCGATGCCTTCCACCGCGCGCACCAGATCAGCGCGGCTGGCAGCCCCGGAATAAACCGTGACCTTGGCCCGGCCATTGGCCAGATTCATGGCGCTTTCGGCAACACCGGGCACCGCGTTCAAGGCGGTTTCAATACGCAAAACGCAAGACGCACAGGTGGCCCCGGCAACGTCCAGAGAAATATCAGCCATTTCCGCCGGATAACCGGCTTTGGCAGTTGCAGCGCGGATCAGTTCCGGGGTGGCGGGGGCTGCAAATTCAACCGTGGCCTGCCCGGTGGCCAGGTTAACCCCGGCCTCGGCCACGCCACCTATTGCGGCCATAGCTTTTTGCGATCGACCGACACAACCGGCGCAACTAAGGCCACCGACCTGAAATCGCAGAGTTTTTGGGCTGGTAAGGGTGGAATCAAGTGGCATTTAAATGTGCTTTCTGGTGTCTGGTCTTGCTGTATATAAAGGTTACAGTAACTGGAAGGTCAAGGGATATGGTAAACTTACCTTCGGCGCGCAATGCTGTGGCTTGTGCTACAATTTCAGCTACCCTAGGCTTTGCAAAATTTGGGGACAGTTATGAAGTTTGACGCGGTGATTGTGGGCGGTGGCATTATTGGTTGCACACACGCCTATTACCTTTCGTTGAAGGGGTTAAAAGTTGCCGTTATTGAAAAAGGCGCTGTTGGCGGTGGCACCACAGCGCGCAATTTCAGCTGGATTAATGCAACATGGAAAACCGCAAATCCTGACTATTATCGGCTAAGCGCTACCAGTGTTAAGATGTATAGTGCACTGGCAGATGAGTTTGGCGCGGATGCGCTGGGGCTAAGCCCAATTGGTGCGATCGGAATAACCCGAAAATCGGAACAGGTTAATTATCAGGCGCTGAGTAAACAAAGCATGTTATTGGCAGAATTTGGTTATCCTTCACAATGGCTGGATACAGCGAAATTACGGACCTGTGAGCCAAACATCCAGTTTTCCAATGATACCGAGGGTTTATTAAGTTCGACAGATAAAACATTGAATGCAGTCCATTTCACTAGATTTATAGCTGATCGAGTTCGCGCAACTGGAGGGGTGGTGATGGAAAACTGTGCTGCGATTGAAATTGAGGCGGATGACGACGGTGCGGTGACCGGATTGGTTGCAGCTAAAGGGCATTTTGCTACAGACCGGATAATCATAGCGGCGGGGCCTGAAACGCCAAAGGCGTTAAGCGATCTGACTGGCTATGACGGGTTTGCCGCGCGATTTCCGGTGAATAAAGTGCCTGGATTGTTGGTGACAACACCACCGGTACCCAAGGGATTAGTCCGGCATCTGATGTATACGGATGATGGCGGAGAGTTTCATTTTATGCCGGATTTCAATGGTGGGTTACGACTGGCTTCTGATGATACCGACGGTGCAATAATTGAAGATCAATCCCCCGAGCATCTGCGCAGTTTAGCAATTGGTTTATTGCGGCGAATGCAAGGGTTTGTGCCGGAATTTGGTGGCGAAGCGTTGATAAATGATTGTGACATTCGCGTCGGCATTCGGGCTTATCCAGAGGATGGGTTTTCCATTGCCGGGACACTGCCGGCGGCTAAAGGATTGTATGTTATTGCTACCCATAGCGGAATTACGTTAGCGCCGGTGTTGGGCAAATTAATGGCGAAAGTGGTGGTGGAAGGTTTTGTACCTAAGATGCTGGCGCCCTTTGGGCTGGAGCGGTTGCCAGGGTTTTCTTAAGCTGACTTGGTTAACGCCTGCATGGCATCAAACTGCGACAGGAACACCTGCCCGGTCAGCTTGCCCAGAAAATCCGTGCTTTGCAGCTTATCCATCACCGGGCCCTTCACTTCGGACAGGTGCAGCTGAATGCCCATAAAATCCAGCCGGTGATTGATCGCTTCCAGGCTTTCAAGTGCGCTGGTGTCGATGATGTTCACGGCAGAACACATCAGCACAACGTGTTTGATCGGGCAATCCGGGGTGACGCGATTCAGGATCAGATCTTCCAAAAACCGGGCGTTGGCGAAATACAGGTTTTCGTCGATGCGCAGGGAAACCATGGACGGGTCGGTTTGCACGGCGTGGCGGTTGATATTGCGAAAGTGTTCACTGCCCGGCACCAGCCCAACCTCGGCCACATGGGGTTGGCTGGAACGATACATGTACAGCAACATCGATATACCCACCCCTGCCGAGACGCCAATTTCAACACCAAGGGTCAGGGTCAGCAAGATGGTGGCGGCTACGGAAGCAAAATCTGCCTTAGAATAGTGCCAGGTGCGGCGCAGGATGGAAAAATCAACCAGCGACAACACGGCGACGATTATGGTGGCCGACAACGTGGCTTTGGGCAGGAAATACAGCAGCGGAGTCAGAAAAATAGCGGCGCTGGCAATGCCAATGGCGGTAAAAGCCCCAGCTGCCGGGGTTTCAGCACCAGCATCAAAATTGACCACGGATCGCGCGAAACCACCGGTGACGGGATAGCCCCCGGATATGGCGGCGGCAATGTTGGATGCGCCCAGGCCGATCAGTTCCTGATCTGGTTCAATGCGCTGGCGCCGCTTGGCAGCCAGGGTTTGGGCGACCGACACGCTTTCAACGAAACCAATGATGGATATCAACACGGCTGAGCCCAGCAGGCTGGTCCAGATGTCCAGGCTAAAACTGGGCAGGGTTGGGCTGGGCAGCCCCTTGGGAATGGCCCCGACAATGGCGACGCCATGGTTTGCCAGCCCAAACAGCCAGGTAACAATGGTGGTGACGGCAATCGCGGCGATGGGGCCGGTTTTAGCGATCAATTCGGCCGGGCGCGGCTGCAGGCCTGCTTTTAACAATAGCGGCTTTAACCCTTTTCGCACCCAAAACAGAAACGCTATGCTGCTCACCCCAATGATCAGGGTGATGAAATTTGTCTCAGAGATATGGGCGAAAAGCGAGGTCACAAAATCAATTAAATTATGTCCACCTGCATCCACCCCCAGAATGTTCTTCAATTGGCTGGTTGCAATCAAAATACCCGAGGCGGTGATGAACCCGGCAATCACCGGATGGCTTAGGAAATTGGCCATAAACCCAAGCCGAAAAATCCCCATCACCAGTAATATCAGCCCGGACAAAAACGCCAATATGATGGCCGCTGCCGCATATTCAGCCGTGCCCTGCAAGGCCAGATTGCCAACAGCGGCAGCCGTCATCAGCGAAACAACAGCAACCGGGCCAACGGCCAATGTGCGCGAAGTGCCAAAAATAGCGTAGGCCACCAACGGCAGGATCGACGCATACAGTCCCATTTCCGCTGGCAGGCCCGCCAGCAGGGCATAGGCCAGTGACTGCGGGATCAGCATGATGGTGACGATCACTGCCGCCAGCAAATCGTTGGTCAGGGTGGTGTTGTTATAAGTTTTACCCCATTCCAGCACTGGAAAATAGCGCGACAATGCGCGGACGCGCGCCGGAATTGCTGGATTGGTCATTTGTATCGTTCTTTCAAATCACCGACAGCTTAGCCGGTTTTTTCGGTCACCGCACTATACATGCTGGCAGAACGCATACCGCTGCGACAATAGCCCAGGATTGGCGCTGGCAAGGTCTTCAGCGCCTCACCAAAGGCGGTGAATTCGGCCAGGCCTGCAGCGCCGTGAACGATCGGCACATAGCGCATTTGGATACCGGCGGCTTTGGCGGCTGTTTGGACGATGTCAAAACTGGGTTGTCCAAACTCTTCGCCATCCGGGCGATTACATATGATCGCGCGAATGCCGTTTTCTGCAAGCGCTTTCATATGCTCAGGATGCACCTGACTAGTGATGGAAAAATCTTCGGAAATTTGTTGTATATTCATGGGGTTATCTTTCTTTTATAGACCGTTCAGGGGTACTTTTAGGAAGCGCTTACCGTCTTCGTCTTTGGGCGGCAGCTCACCACCGCGCATGTTAATTTGCAGCGACGGAATGATAAGTTTGGGCATGTCCAACTGAGCATCACGGGTTTCGCGAAACTTAATAAATTCGGCCCGTGATTTGCCCGCTCCTACGTGGATATTGTCGGCTTTTTGTTCGGCAACGCTGGTTTCCCACTGCAATTCACGCCCGCCCGGGGCATAGTCGTGGCACATAAACAGGCGCATTTCATCCGGCAATGACAGGACTTTTTGGATGGAATCGAACAGCTTACCCGCATCACCACCAGGGAAATCGGCGCGCGCCGATCCGGCATCCGGCATAAACAGTGTGTCCCCAACAAAGGCGGCATTGCCCACCACATGGGTCATGCAGGCCGGCGTATGGCCGGGGGTGTGAATTGCGAAAACGTTCAGGCCGCCGATATTGTAGCTGTCGCCTTCAACAAACAGTTTATCAAATTGCGAACCATCGCGCTGAAATTCTGTGCCTTCATTAAAAACTTTACCAAAGGTTTCCTGAATCTCGGTGATCTGCTCACCGACACCAATTTTACCACCCAGTTTTTCCTGAATGTAGGGTGCGGCCGACAGGTGGTCAGCGTGCACATGGGTTTCGATTAACCATTCCAGCGACAGATTATTGTCACGGATATAGGCAATAATTTCATCAGCGGAATCATAGGTTATCTTGCCTGCTGCATAGTCGATATCCATGACGGAATCAAAGATCGCGCAAGAAGATGAATTGGGGTCCTTGACCACATAGCTAAAGGTATTTGATTCCTCATCGAAGAATTTTATAACCTCTGGTAGTGTTTTTATTTCAACAGGATAGGCGTTCATCTTAAAGTCCTTTCGGCACTGTTTTCTATTCATTTAGACAATGGCTGAAACCGGTGCTGCCTTACCGGCCACCAAGGCGGCGGTGAAATATATTTTCGGGTCATATCGCGCGTCCAATTGTTGTCTGTGCAGCCTATGTAAGGGCAACAAATGACAAGTTTAGTGAGAATGTCACAAAGCGCGTAAAATTTATTCGCTTTTGGAAAGTTTTTTCAATGCTGCAAGGTCGGTTATCTGGACCACACCACGTGACAATTCGACCAAACCCCGGCGTTGAAATTCCTGCAATTGGCGCGAGATCACTTCGCGCGCGGTACCAAGTTCCGCAGCTAATTGCTGATGGGTGGCCGACAGGCGGTTATCATCATCTTGTAAAACCAGCAGCTTTTGTGCCAGTCGGATATCCACCCGGCGAAATGCCAGTTCATCAATAACGAAAAACAGATCAGTGATGCGCCGCGAATAAGATTGAAAAACAAACTGGCGAAATTCCGTTGAATCAGTGATCAGGTCTTCAAAGACCAGGCGTGGGATTGCGGCCGCTTTAACCTCGGTTTCCGCTATTCCCTCCGCGCTGTGATCATCATAAGCCAGCAAACAGGCAGTGGTCAGTACACAGCTTTCCCCGGCCTGCACCCGATAAAGAACGATCTCGCGCCCGGTTTCCGACTGTTGTTGCACCCGCACAGTGCCTTCCAACAGCATCAACAGGTTTTCTGGTGACGTGCCCTGCCCGAAGACCCGCGCGCCTTTTTTCAGGGTTACTATCCGACTTTGGGCCATCAGTTTTCGCTTCAGCCGATCCGGCAGCGCGTTCAGGCCTGTGAAACGTGTGATCCAGTCTTGCATATCAGTGGCACCCTTTTCTGGGTGCTACCTATTGCTCTGCAGCCGCGCGCGCAATGCCATCAAGCAGCGCCTGAATTTCCTGCATTTCACCTTCGGGAAAATTTCGGTAGCCAATGGTTACCGCACCTTCGCGGTCGGCTACATAAATGCCGTAGGGGCAAAAGGCAATGTTGGCCGGGTTAATTTCCATGACCTTGCGTGACAACACGGCTGAACAGAATAAAAAGATGTCGGCGGCTTCAAACAAAACCACGTCACTGCCCAAATCAGGGCCAGTGCGGGCAAGCATTTCGCCGGAATGGGCAACAAAATCAATTACCAGACCTGCGCCGATAATTTCGCTTTCTACAGCAAATGTGGCATCGTCAAAGCTACCGTCATAATCATATACGGTGGCATCCTGAGAAAAGCCTGGTGTGGTGAACATCGACAACGCCGCTGCCATAAGTATTTTTTTCATAATATTGCCCCTGACGAATTCAAGCGGATCGTAGCCCATGCCAGATTGATGTCAAATCACGTCCACGCCACAAAAAAGGCCGCCCCACCTTTCAGTGGGACGGCCTGTTTTTCGCAGTCCAGTATTAGCCAAACATGTCGGCAGAAATACCAGCGTACCAACCAACACTTTCTTCATATGTGGCTTTGCGCAAAGCGGCGTCTTCACCGGTCTTGCTGATAAAGCCATCTGTCTTGGCGATCTTTTCTTCCGTCGCCTCGTAAGATGCACCAACTTTGATGCCATCATCGGTTTCGATAAGTGACCAGCAGGTGTTTGAGAACTTGGCCGGAAATACTGGGCTGTCCGTCAAGGCACCGCGAATGGCCATGGCGCAAACCTTGGCCTGGCTGTTGGCGGAAAAGCCGGATTTCGGCATATCACCCTGAGCCGAGCTATCGCCCAACACATGGATGTTTTCATCGGCTTTACTGGCCATTGTAGCGGCGTGGACCGGGGCCCAGTTACCATCAGTTACCCCTGCAATTTCGCAAATCCGGCCAGATTTCATAGCCGGAATGACGTTGCAGACGTCAACTTTTGTAACTTCTCCATCAATAACCAATTCCATTGCATCAGGGCGAACTTCCACATTGTCACCACCAAAGTCGGGGCCAACACGTTCGATCATACCGTCGTAATGGGTAGACCAACCATCTTCAAACAGTGCCTGCTTTGAAAATTTTTCCTTAGGATCGGCGATCAGGATTTTCGCCGTTGGATTAATTTCCTTTAGCAAGTGTGCCACCATTGAAATCCGCTCATATGGCCCAGGAGGGCAGCGGAAAGGATTTGGTGGAGCAACCATGGCGTAAGTACCGCCCGCTGGCATCGCCATGATCTGGGCTTTCAACAGCTCAGTTTGCGATCCGGCTTTGTAGGCGTGGGGCATCTTGTTTTGGCTTGTGATATCCCAACCGGCCACAGCGCCGTCAACAAAGTCAATACCGGGTGAGATCACCAAACGGTCGTACCCAATGGTAGAACCACCGGCCAGAGAAACAGTTTTAGCGTCGCGATCTACACCAACAGCCCAGTCATGGACGACATTGATACCATATTTGGCCGCCAATGTTCCGTATGAATGGCCAATCGAGGACATATCCCGAAAACCGCCCAGATAAATGTTGGAAAAGAAGCACGTGTAGTAAACCCGTGTTGGTTCGATCAATGTAACATCAATCGCGCCCTCACTGTCTTTGGCTATATAGCGGGCCGCAGTTGCGCCACCAGCGCCACCGCCGATGACAACAACACGGGGTTTAGCGTGGGCTGCGCCCATTACCATAGGTGCGGATGCAACCGTTGTGGCGGCTGCCACTGTGGTCCCCATAAATGCACGTCTGTTCAGTTTCATATTTCTTCCTCCCTGGAAATTAGACCTATTCTAGGTCCTTAAAATATGCGGCAAGGGCCGCGATTTCTTCGTTAGATAGGCGACTTGTTACGAGCTGCATCACCGGATGAGGACGCAGTTTGTTCTTATAGGCATGTAAGGCAACAACAAAATCATCATTTGGCCAGCCGGTTATAGACGGAATGCCGTCATCTGCACCACTGGACTGATGACATGTCACGCATTCGCCCGACAGATATTGGCCATAGGCGGTATCGCCAACAATGGCTAAAATTTCAGGTGGCAGCTCTTCCGGGGAAGGTTCTGCGGTTGGTTCAGCCTCGGGAATGTTCTGTGGGTCATCAGAAAACTGGCGCAGATAGGCCAGCACATCTTCGCGGTCTTCGTGTTCCGAAAGGCCTTTAAAGCTCATCCTGGTTTTTGACACCATGGCTTTGGGGTTTTCCAAGAACGCTTCAAGCGTTTCGGCGGTCCAGATCAGGCCATCATTCCCCATTCTCACCATGCCTTTAGAAAATTTCGCACCTTCTAATGTTCCTGCCACACGACCAAACAACAGGTTCAAATGTGGGCCAACACCGTTCTTGGCCCCATCGCCTACCTTGTGGCAGGCTTTACATTTTTTGAATATCTTGGCGCCCTTGTCAGCATCGCCCACATGGGCAGCATAAGCCGCTGGTGCAAAGGCCATCAAACCGATGATAAGTGTTAGGATCTTCCCCATACAGCTTTATTACCGACAACCAGTGCAAAAATCAAGATTAATGAATTATTGAATGCGAATAAAGTTATTCAGGAATTCAAGATGTTGATATTTCTTTTCGTATATAATGGTATACCGAGAATTCAAAAATGATATTGCAACTTACAGTGCTAAAAATTCAATTTTCTGCACCCTCCGGGGTAATATCAGCCAACCCTCGCGAAACTATTTCCACGCTTGATTTACAATCCGCCATGCAGGGATCGGCGGAAAACACTGGCAACTCTGTAACAGTCCGGTCATCGGAAAAAAATGCTGCTTCATTGGGCAGATGTATATCCGGAAAGTTGCCCTGACTTAGTATAAAATCTTCGTCCACCAGATCATTCAGATACAAAAGATACGCCACCAGCGCGTATTCTTCATCGGTGCTGTAGGATTGCGCATCGCCAAACGGCTTGGCGCGGTGAATAAAATCAAAAATCGTCGACAGATAGGGTACGAAAGAGCCAATAGATTTCACCGGGCGGGGTTGCGTCAAGGTGTCTTCGCCCCCTGCCAGACTGGGATACAGCCCCAGACCTTCGCCAAAATCTCCGTGGCAGGCGGCGCACACATCATTAAATAATTCTTCGCCCAGTGCCACATCACCCTGCCCCACCGGCAGGCCCAGCCCATCCGGGCGGATATCTATATCCCAGGCTGCGATTTCGTCAGCATCAGCCACGCGCCCCAAACCAAGGGGATCGGCCAAACCCGGACTGGCCATGCAGGTCAGCAGAAATAGGGCGTTAAGTAATCTCAACATTGCTGACCCCGCCGTTTTGATCCACTGCCCAGGTCTGGATACCGTTATTGTGGTACACTGAAGCCGAGCCGCGAATGGCCCGCAACGCATCCTTGGTGGGCTGCACATAGCCGGTGCTGTCATGGGCCCGGCTTTGCAGTAGCATGGGGCGACCATCCCAATTGAATTCATAATAGAACCGGTGCAGGGCTTTATCGCTACCCATCCCAGACATGCGGGCCTTGTGCCAATTGATGCCACCGTCCAGAGTTATGTCCACTCGGGGAATCGTGCCACGCCCCGACCATGCCAAACCAGACAATACCAACGGCCCGGACCCATGGGTAATCGGGCTTTCCGGTGCCGGGCTGGTGATCACTGACTTGGCATCCATTTCAAAGGTGAACCGACGCGATCGTCCGTCGGCCAACAGATCAGTATAGCGACTGGCCTCTTCGCGCATGTGCCAGGGCGCATCCCCCACTTCCAGCCGGCGCAGCCATTTTACCCACATCGCGCCTTCCCAACCGGGCACTACAAGGCGCAAAGGATATCCTTGCTCTGGTCGCAATGCCTCGCCGTTCATGGCAAATGCTACCATGCAATCATCCAGTGCCTTTTCCAGCGGGATGGAACGCGCCATTTTCACCGCGTCCGCGCCTTCTGCCAACAGCCACTTTCCGGCAGTCTTTACCCCGGCTTCGGCCAGCAAATGGCGCAGCGGCACGCCGGTATACATGACGTTATGGATCATGCCATGGGTGAACTGTGCTGCGTTCATTTGCGCACCGCGCCATTCCATGCCGGAATTGGCAGCGCATTCCAAAAAATGAACCCGGTCCTCGCGCGGAAACCGCATCAGATCTTCTAAAGTAAACACCAGCGGGCGATCCACTAACCCGTGGATCATTAACCGGTGCTGGGCGGGATCAATTTCTGCAATGCCGCCGTGGTGGCGTTCAAAACACAACCCGTTGGGGGTGATGGTGCCGTTAAGCGCGTGGATCGGGGTGAAATTGACCGAGCTGATATCATCCGCCGTTAACCAGTCGATATTGCGGCGTATGACGTTTGCTTCCTGCGGTGCGGGGTATCCATAGGGGCGGCTGGCAACGCCATCCCCACGGGTGATCATCCAGGGTTGCAATTCGGTGATTGCAGGGTCGCCGGCATTGGCAGTTTTAGCAGTAAGACCCGCCGCCCCGGCAGTTGCGGCGCCTTTCAGAAAGCTGCGTCGCGACGGTTTGTTCGGGGTGTCACGCTCAGACAACTTACGCTTCCTTATCCACTTTTTTACAGAAAAAGTGTTTCCGTCAGGCCCCGATGACTTTGACACTGGTGTTGGGTTCTACTGAAACTGTACCGTGGCGGCGCACATAATTCTCGATCACATCCCAGATCGGCGGGCCTTCGGTGCCCTCATTCACTGAGGCCCAACCAGCCACTATGTAGGTTTTGTCCGCTTCAACCAATTCGCCGGTTTTTATCACCGTCATGTCTGTGATCCGGCTGCCTTGGGGTTTGTTGATATCGATCCGGTAGCTCATGCCACCGACGCGCACCATATCACCGCCCTGCTGGTAATACGGATCCGGGTTGAACAGGTTATCGGCGACGTCCTCCAAAATCAGATGCAGATTATGCCCGGTCATTTCCGAGCGGTAAGCATTTGGATAGCTCATTGCGGTGGCGTTAAAGATATCTTCGCGGGTGATATCACTGCCCGGCAGCACGGATGCGCCCCAGCGGAAACCCGGTGACAAGGCGATATCCGCTTCACGCTCTTCCAGTAGCGCCTGTCCAATCAGATCATCCCAGGTGCCGTTGAAATTGCCGCGTCGATACAGCAAGCTATCGGTCTTGCCGATTACTTCCGACATTTCTTGCACGTAAGGTTCACGGCCTTTGGCAACCTGCGCCGCCATTTCCGCGTCTGGTGCGATCACATCGCTAAACAGCGGAATCAACTTATGGCGGATGCCCTTCATTTCTCCGTCGCGGACGTCCAGATCAATGCGGCTGATGAATTTACCGTGGGATCCGCTGGCAATCAGAAACGTATTGTTCACCTGCACCGGTTCGGGCAGCGCGTCATGTGTGTGGCCGGTCAGGATCACGTCAATCCCATCTACATCTGCGGCCAGTTTGCGATCCACGTCAAAGCCGTTATGGGACAGAAGCACGACGCATTCAGCGCCCTGCCCGCGCACCTCAGCGACCAGTTCGGCCATGCGTTCCTGACGCACGCCAAAAGACAGTCCGGGGAACATCCAGCCGGGGTTGGCAATGGGCATATAGGGGAAGGCCTGGCCTATGACGGCAACTTTTACACCGCCGCGTTCAAACCATTGGTAAGGCTCGTAGGCCGGTTCATCCCATTCAACATCAAAGATATTAGCGCCGAGAAACGGAAAATTCAGCTCATTTTCAACAATCTCCGTGACCCGATCGATGCCCAGGGTAAATTCCCAGTGGCTGGTCATGGCTTCGACCCCGATCAGGTTCATGATATCCACCATGTCCTGACCTTCGGTGCGCAATGCTGTCAGGCTACCCTGCCAGGTATCGCCACCATCCAGTATTATTGCATCCGGGCGATCCGCGCGAATGGCTTTCACAACCGTGGCCGCCCGATCGACACCGCCGATTTTACCGTATTCTTTCGCCAGCGCTGAAAAGTCGCCATTGGTCAGCGCATAATGGCTGGGGGAGCCGTCATTGATACCATATTTCGCCCGGTATTCCGAACCAGTGACATGGGGCATCAAGCCTTTTTGCGCACCAACACCAAGGTTTATTTCTGGTTCACGAAAATACAATGGCTGGGTCTGGGCGTGCATGTCCGTAATGTGGATCAGTGATAGATTTCCAAACGTGTCGAAATCCAGCAGTTGATCCTGTGTCAGCGCCTGTTGCGCGGCCAATCGAGACCAATTACCAAAACCAGAACCACCCACAATTGCGGCAGCAGCCATTGAAGTTTGCAAAATATCGCGGCGTGTGAGCATGGGGCACTCCCTTTTGGATCAAATAGAAAAGCTCCCCCCCCGATTTTCGCGGAGGAGGAGCCAATTTCGTATCGTTCAGACCGTTTTAGTTACGGACAGAAGGCGATTCAATTGACAGTCCCTGACCGCGGGATGCCAGATAGAATTCCAGTGCCTTGAATTCATCCGAACCTTCTTTGTAGGGCGTCGCACGAACGTTTTTCATGCAACCCTTAAAGCGGGCATGGGTTGAATTCAGCTTGGAGTTCTTCAGGCGGTATGTCGGGAAACCGTTGATCTGACCCTGTGACAGGTGATCGGCCCGGATCATGTTGCCAAAGTTGTCTTCATGGCAATTGGCGCAAGACAGATCCAGCTGGCCAACGCGGGTGTAGTAGATATCTTTACCGCGATCCCAGAAAGACTGGGCACCTTCAGCATTAATATCAACCGCCACCGGCATGCCGCGTGACTGCAGGCTGATCAGCGCCGTCATCGACGTCATCTGTGAACCGGACCATTTCCACGGCTCGGCGCCCATCTTTTCAACACGTTCAGCGTTGATGATCTCTTCCATGGTTTGCAACTGGCCGTCCACGACCCGTGGCATCTGGGCGCGAAGCCCGGCAAATTCTGCCACATCTTCATGGCAAGAAGAACATGATTTACCTTCGCTACCGTCGACCGCTGCAAACAGATCAGCACCCACGTCAACGAACACAAAACCCGGATTGTCAAAGTCATCCAATTGCAAAGCCTGTGTTTCATCAGCACGAAACACCCAGCCGGAAAACACTTCACTTAGGTTTTCCGCATGTGCTGGTGCCGCTGTTTGGGTCACAAAAGACTGACCCTCGACTGACAGAACAGAATCTTCTCCTGCTGACACGGTGGTCGTGGAAACCGCCAGTGCCGTTGCCACAAGTAGTGTTGTTATCTTCATTCGGCTATCCTCCCCTATATCCTGAAATGATCGGTTGCGTTTTCGCTTATCCGATCGCGATGGTTTTGGTGGTCTCGTAGACATCACCATCATCATCGTACCAGGTGAATTTAAAATCGCCCGCTTCCGGAACAGTCGCTTCAAACTCAAAGAACGGGTTTGTGGAAACCGCTGGCTCAACTGTTACGTCAACGACGTTTTCACCGTTAAAATCACAGGTGAAACGGTTGATGATCGAGCGCGGGATGGTGTTGCCATCACTGTCTTTGCGCTGACCGCTTTCCATTTTGTGGCTGATCAAAGTTTTGATCGTAATAACGTCCCCGGCTGCTGCCGTCTTTGGAACTTTAACGCGTGGTTTTACACCAGATGCCATGTGTCTTCTCCTAAGTTAGCCGCCGCAGCCGCCAATTGTTACTTTTACGGTTTGCGATGCCTGGACATAGCTGCCATCGGCCATCTTGGCGATTGCCAGAACGTCCTGTGTGCCTGACAAACGAATGCGGGTGGATGCTGCCTGTGATCCGGCAAGCGCGCCGAAGGTAAAGGTTGCAACTGCCGGTGTCGGGTTCTTAGTGGCGACGATCAGGATAGAGACCGCCCCTGCGGCATCGACCGATACCGGCACAGTGTTGCCGTTTTCAGCGATTTCCGGCGCGGTCAGTGAAACCCCACCTTCGCCAACTTCGGCACCGCCTGTAAACGCCGCGATGACTTCTTCAGAAGTCGCGGCCATGGCTTTGTACGGCAGGAAAGATGCGGCTGTGGCACCTAATCCGAGCGCCAAAGCATCCCGTCGTGTTAATTTCATTTCTCTCTCCTCAGTTTTCGGTGTGCAATCACTCTTTCAGTGTTTGCAGATAGGCTAGGACATCTTCGACTTCCTGAGCGGTCAGGATTGTCTTGCCCTCAAATTTTTCTTGATTACGGCTGAAACCAGTTATTCGGTAAAACGACGGCATGATGGTATCTTCAAACGTTTGTTTGGAATTGGTCAGAAGGCCACGCAGTTCTGCTTCGGTCCAACGGTCGGCTGCGCCGTCCAGACTTGGGCCAACTTCACCGTGGAACAGCTGATCGTTTTGATCCGTGTTTTGGTGACAGGCCAGACAATTGCCTTTTTTGCGGCTGGCAAAGACATTTCGACCATTGGCGGCATCCCCTGCCACACCGGTCAAAGAGTCTGAGACAGCTCCATCATCAAAAACCACATCCGTGGCTGCCGTTTCCGAAAATGCTGTCCCTGCTGTGAACACCAGTGCCGTGAGCGTTATCATTGTGCGCTTCATGTTTCCTCCCAAAGAAACTCATTTTTTCTTTTAAACTAGCGGAGAGAATGCGCTTAAAGCAACAACAAATTCAGATTAATGAATTAAAATTTTATTTCGCCTACATTTATCGCAACAATATTAGTCAGTAACCCCGTTGTTTCGCTCGGTAATCCGGCGTGCATGGTAGCGTTGAAAGTCTTCTTCTGATTGATCCGCATAGCGCCCTTCATTCACCCAAGTGAACAAATCAAGCGTTGTCCCTTTGCCAAAAGCACCCGGCAGCATGGCCACCGATTCCGCCATAGCCGAATCTTTACCGGTTGTTTCTTCGGGCAGGAACATAATCGTCGGGGTGAAAAGAATGCCCCATTTGCGGGCAATCTTGCTTTCGATGCGAACATCGCCGTCAAAATCAGTGACCTCTTCCGAGCCATGCAAATTCAACTGCACCACGAAAAAGTTTTCCTCAATGTAGTCAGACACAGTCGGATCAGAAAAAACTTCGGCATGCATCTGCGCGCAGTATACACAGCCCCTCTGTTCAAAAAAAAGAACCAGCCGCTTACCTTCGGCGGTCGCTTCGGCCAGATCTTCGTTCAGATCTTTGAACGTGTCGCGCATCCAGTCCTGCTTGTGCAACCCGTCATCACCAACGTCCTGGGCCACGACCGGCAATGCCAGGCTAAGTGCAACCAATATTCCTGCAAAGAAACGCATGTGATACTCTCCTTATCCGAAATGGCTGAAGACCGGAAAAGTCTCCAGCAACCAGAATCCGATGTAATTTACTGTCTCAGTCGCAATCAAAATGCCAAACACGATTAAGAGAACGCCCATAACTTTTTCCACTTTACCCAGGTGACGGCGGAATTTAGCCATGAAACGCATGAACGGGCCGATGAAAAACGCGGCCAGAATGAACGGTGCCGTCATGCCAAAACCATAGACAAACAACAGCCACGCGCCTTGCGCAGCACTTTCCTGCCCGGCGGCGGTGAACAAGATTGCCGCCAATACCGGGCCAACGCAGGGCGTCCAGCCAAAGGCAAAGGCCAGTCCGATCACATAAGCACCGACAAAGCTAAGGTTAGAGGTACTGCCAGTATCTGCCCGTATCTGGCGATACAGAATGCCGATTTTCAGTATACCCAGGAAATGCAGCCCCATCAGGATGATAATCCCGGCGGCGACCCAGCGCAAAATATCAAACCATTCGCGTACCAACTGGCCAAAGGCCGACGCCCCTGCCCCCAATCCCATGAAAATGGTGATCACCCCGGCCGAGAAAAATGTCGCCGAAATAACCGCCCGTCGCCGCACCGCCGGGCTGATTTCAGCCTCGGACGTAATCTGGTTCATGCCGACACCGGCCAGGTAGCTAAGATAGAACGGAACGATCGGTAATATGCAGGGAGTCAGGAATGATAATAGCCCTGCAATCAGCGCGCCAATGGTCGAAACGTCAAACATTGCAGGGATTCCTTGAACTATTCACATATTCATTTATATTACCAATTGTGAAATCGTCAATCAGGTGCCCCATGTTTCGCAATATGTTCCTTGTCACAATAGCGTCAGTACTGGCCCTGCCCGCCATGGCTGCTGAACTGATAATGGTCGAACAGCACGGCTGTGTTTACTGTGAATTGTGGGACGATCAGATTTCTGAAATTTATCCTAAAACCGCCGAAGGGACAGTGGCCCCTTTGCGACGAATTGATATCCATGAAGATTACCCAGAGGATCTGAACTTCACCAGTTCTCTGCATTTTACCCCTACTTTTGTACTGGTTGAAGACGGACAGGAACTGGCAAGAATAGAAGGCTATCCGGGGGAAGATTTCTTTTGGTGGATGTTAGGCGAAATGATGCGCGAGAAAATCGGCTTTGATGGGCAATCATGAAAAAATTTGCTCAAAGGCTACAAATACGACTATTGAAGACGATATTGTCTAATTAGTTTTTAAGAATGAGGTTTATTTAATGGGTCTTCCGGTATTGAACGGTGACATTTCCGCCGAAGATATGGAAAAAATGATGACAAGCGCTTGTGATGCATCAAACATGCTTAAGGCGCTAAGCCATGAGGGGCGCTTGATGATCCTGTGCCATTTGGTGACAGGTGAAAAAACAGTGACTGAGCTTGAGGATTTGCTATCTGCGCGTCAGGCAGCAGTTTCCCAGCAACTGGCCCGCCTGCGGCTTGAAGGTCTGGTCACACCAAGACGTGACGGCAAGGCGATCTACTATTCCCTGACCGATGAGCGGCCTAAGCAAATACTGGAAGTGATATACGACCTGTTTTGCACCGTCGGAACGCCTAAAGAAACCTGATCAGACAACACTGCTTCGTTTCTGGGAGGGACGCGCATGTGGGACGGCATCGCAGACACAACGCTTGCAGCACTGATTGGCCTGTTTGGAGGCTTGATGCTGGGTGTGGCCGCGCGAATGGGTCGGTTTTGCACATTGGGCGCAATAGAAGACATGCTTTATCAACACAGTTCAGTGCGCATGCGCATGTGGCTGGTGGGGATCGGCACAGCAATAGTCGGTACATTTTCCCTGATCGGGCTGGGGCTGCTTGAAGCCGAAGCAACGGTTTATTTGTCCTTTGGCTGGAACCCGCTATCCACGGTTTTAGGAGGGTTGTTGTTTGGCTATGGCATGGCGATGGTGGGCACTTGCGGCTTTGGCGCGCTGTCGCGGCTGGGGGGCGGTGATTTACGTTCGTTTGTGATCGTACTGGTGATGGGCATTTCGGCTTATGTCACCCTTTCTGGCCCTTTGGCCCTGTTACGGGTAACTCTGTTGCCAGTGCCGGTGGCCGACGGACCTGTCGCGCCGGGGTTTGCGCATTTACTGGGCAATGCCAGTGGCATATCGCCCACGGTTTTTGGCATCGCCATTGGGTTGTTGATTTTGGCCGGGGCGCTGGCGTCCAAAAAATTCCTGGCCCGCCCGAAAGAAATTTTCTGGGGTGCGGTCGTGGGCCTTGCCGTGATCAGCGGTTGGGCCGGGACCCAATGGATCGGCAGCAACGGTTTTTCCGCCTTGCCGATCGAAAGCCACACATTTTCAGCGCCGCTGGGGGATACCATCATTTACGCAATGACATCGTCGGGCAATTCGATCAACTTTGGCGTCGGTTCGGTCATCGGGGTGATTGCCGGAGCGTTTCTGGCCACCTTGTTCAAAAAGGAATTTCGCTGGGAAGCTTGTGAAGATCACCGGGAACTACGCCGTCAGATATTGGGCGCCACCTTTATGGGGGTAGGCGCAGTTTTAGCGTTTGGTTGCACTATAGGTCAGGGCGTATCGGCGTTTTCAGTCCTTGCTTACGGCGCACCGGTGGCGTTTTTAAGCATCATTGCCGGGGCGGCACTGGGGCTACATCAGCTAATCCTCGGATTTGCCCGGATAGATTAGGTTTCTGGCCCTCCGGGCGGGGGATATTTATGGAAAGATGAAACCTAGGCGCGCATTGCTGCACCGTTAGCATCAAACAAAGGCTGGCGTTGCAGGCGGGCTTGGTAAAGCTTGCCAAGAATTTCCACTTCCCAGCCGGTGTCTTTATCCGCCAGTTCTTTGGGTACATAGCCCAGGGCCACCGACGCTTTAGCGCCGTGGGCAAAGCCCCCGGATGTGACCCAGCCAATGACCTGTCCATTGTGGGAAATAGGTTCATTGCCAATCACATCGCAATTATCCGCGTCCAGAACCAGCGTGCGCAGGCGAAGTTCGCCGCCGGTGGCGTTGTGTTCAATAGCCGCAGCTTTACCAATGAAATCTGCGTCTTTCTTCAGCGACACGAACGGGTTCAGACCGCATTCACCCGCCGTGTAGATAGGGCGAAATTCGGTGCCCCAGCTGCCAAAACTTTTTTCCAACCGCAGGGAATTCAGCGCCCTCAAGCCGAAATTGCGCAGACCCAGTTCTTTGCCCGCCGCCATCAGTGCCAGATAGATATGGCGCTGAAATTCCGGGGCCATCCAAATCTCATAGCCCAGATCACCGGTAAAGCTGACTCGCCCGACAAGGGCAGATGCCATGGCGACATCGATGCGCTTGATATCCATAAATTTGAACGCCTCAGCGGAAACATCGGTATCTGTCAGACTGGCCAGCAATTTACGCGCATTAGGTCCCGCAATGGATAGTCCCACCAGTGATTGGCCATAGGGTTTGACAATCACCGATCCATCAACGGGCAAGTGATCCATAAACCACCGCATGTGATAATCCTGCGCAACACCAGACCCGGCGATAAAGAAATCACCCTCGCCCAGTTTGGCCAAGGTAAAGTCACCGATCACCCGGCCGTCATGTTTCAGCATCGGTGCCAGCTTCATGCGCCCGGTTTCCGGCATCCGGCAGGCCAGCATTTTGTCGAGCCAACTTTCAGCCCCGGCCCCAGTGACCGAATACTTCGCAAAGCCTGAAATATCGAACATGCCGACGTTTTCACGCACCGCCGCGACCTCTGCCGCCACATACTCAAAATCATTGGCACGGCGCCAGCCAAATTCGTCCCGAACACCAGCAGGTGCGAACCACAGCGGTACTTCCAGCCCCCAGGACACGCCAAACTGCGCCCCGTCAGCGGCCAACAGATCATAGATCGGCGTGGTGCGCAGCGGGCGCGCGGCCGGCAATTCTTCGTTGGGGAATTTGATGGAAAAGCGGCGCGAATAGTTTTCCTGCACCTTGGCATTGGTATAGGCCATGCTTGCCCAATCGCCGTATCGGCTGACATCCATGCCAAATATATCATAACCCGGATCGCCGTTGATCATCCAGTTGGCCAGCGTCAGACCCACGCCACCGCCTTGTGAAAATCCGGCCATCACCGCGTTCGCCATCCACATGCCGCGCATGCCTTTGATCGGGCCGACCAGCGGGTTGCCGTCGGGGGCAAAGGTGAAGGGGCCGTTGATGATCTGCTTGATACCAGCGTTCTGAAAGGCAGGGAAATGTTCAAAGCCGACCTCAAGGGACGGCGCAATCCGGTCAATATCGGGGGCCAGCAATTCATGGCCAAACTCCCACGGGGTGACCTTTTCCGACCACGGCACGCAGGCCTTTTCATAGGTACCCATCAGCATGCCACCGCGTTCCTGACGCAGATACAGCTCACCGTCAAAATCAACGGCGTGGATGATTTCGCCACCAGATTTGGCGTTGGCTTCCGCCACTTCGGGCATGTCTTCGGTCAACAGATACATGTGTTCCATGGCCAAAAGCGGCAATTCCAGCCCGGCCATGCGCCCAACTTCACGTGCCCAAAGCCCGCCGGCATTCACCACATGTTCACAGGCGATATTGCCCTTGTCTGTGATCACCAGCCAAGTGCCATCGGGCTGTTGTTGCAGGTCTTTGACCATGGTGTGGGTTTCAATTTCTGCCCCCAGTTTGCGGGCCGATTTGGCGTAAGCATAGGTCACCCCGGACGGGTCCAAATGGCCATCGGTATGGGTGCGCACCGCGCCGACGAATTGGCTGGGATCCATCAGCGGCATATCCACCTGGGCCTCTTCCGGGGTCATCAGCTGCATGTCCAACCCCAGGTAACGCCCCTGCGCCACAACGCCTTTTAGCCAGTCAAACCGGTCCTGCGTTGCCGCCAGCAAAACGCCGCCGGTGATGTGTACACCAGTGGCCTGCCCCGACAATTCTTCGATCTCTTTGTACAGCTCAATCGTGTATTTTTGCAGCTTGGCGACATTGGTATCGCCGTTGATCGTGTGCATGCCACCCGCCGCGTGCCAGGTGCTGCCACTGGTCAGTTCGCTTCGTTCCAACAGCACTGCATCGGTCCAGCCGAATTTGGCCAGATGATACAGAACCGAGCAGCCAACAACACCGCCCCCGATGACAACTACACGTGCGTGGGATTTCATGGATTAGCCTCTCATTTTACTGGCATCGGCGTCAAATAGCGGTGTGTTATGCACCACAGCTTTGCGGCGTTCGCCCAGTATTTCAATTTCAAATTCTGCGCCTTCAACGATCGCCTCAACTGGCAAAAATCCAATGGCCACTGATTTTTCGGCCCAGTGGGCATAGCCCCCCGAGGTGCAAAATCCGACCACATCATCGCCCGCAAAGATCGGTTCATAGGCAACAACATCGGCGTCTTTGGCATCGACAATGAACGTGCACAGGCGACGTTTGGGCGGGGTTTCACGTTCCGCAACTGCTGCCGCATGTCCAATAAAGTCATTCTTTTTCCATGATATGAACCGATCCAACCCGGTTTCTGCACAGGTGTAATCCGGTCGATATTCCCGCATCCAACTGCCAAATGATTTTTCCAACCGCAGCGACATCATCGCATGCATGCCAAAGGGTCGCATATCATGGTCTTTTCCCGCGGTCGTCAGCGCATGATACAACGCCACCTGATGGTCACGATCGCAGTAAATTTCAAATCCCAGGTCGCCGGTGAAACTTACCCGCGCTACGGTGACCGGGATGTGGCCGACGGCCAATTGGCGTACCGATAGGAGCGGGGACGCATCATTGGACACATCCGCCCCAGTCGCCGCTGCCAAAACCGCGCGGGCATTGGGCCCCGCGATTTGAAATCCAAGCCGGTTCTTACTGATATTTTCAATGGTTACGCCATCAACCTGATGTTGCAGGAACCAGCGCATATGGAAATCTTGCGCGCCGTAGCTAGCAGTTAGCTGCACCCGGTCATCACCAAGACGCATCATGGTGAAATCGCCGATGATCTTGCCCTTGGGCGACAGCATCGGCGTCAGCGACATCCGCCCCACGCCCGGCATCCGCCCGGCCATGATGTGGTTCAGCCAATTCACGGCTTGGGGGCCATGGATCAGGTATTTGCCGAAATTGTGGATTTCATTGATGCCAACCGCGTTTCGTACCGCCCGGCATTCTTCACCTACAGCATCATGGGCGTTTGAGCGCCGGAATGACGGCGTTTCATAGCGCGGTTCACCCCTGGGGGCGAAATAGTTCACATGTTCAACACCGTAGCCTTGCCCGAACACCGCGTTTTGCGCGTCCCACAACCCATAGGCTGGGGTTGCGTCCAGCGGGCGGCCCACGGGCAGTTCTTCGTTTGGATAGCCAATGGAAAAACGCCGCTGATAGTTTTCGGTCACCTTAAGGCGGGTCCAGTTTGGCCCGGTCCAATCACCAAATCGCGCCACATCCATGGCGAAAATATCGGTTTCAGGCTCACCCTCAACCATCCATTCCGCCAGCGCCTTGCCAACGCCGCCGCCCTGCGAAAACCCGGCCATCACCGCGCAGGCAGACCACAAGCCCGGCTTGCCCGGAATTGGCCCGACCAGCGGGTTGCCGTCCGGCGCAAAGGTAAACGGGCCATTGATGATACGTTTCATGCCGGCGCGCCCCAGCACCGGATAGCGTTCAAACGCGGCTTCCAGTGGTTCAGCCACCCGGTCCAGATCGTTGTTCAGCAGCTCATGACCGAAATCCCACTTGGTGCCATCAACCGCCCATGGAACAGCTTTTTGTTCATAGATTCCGATACATAGGCCGTTGCCCTCTTGCCTAAGATAGGTTTCCCCGGCCGGGTCCATCACATGGGGCAGTTCAGTTGGGTGATTGATCACCTCGTCAATATCGTCGGTGATAAAATACTGATGTTCCATCGGGTGCAGCGGCAGATACACACCCGCCATGGCCCCCACTTCGCGCGCCCAAAGCCCGGCTGCGTTGATAACATGTTCGCACCGTACCGTGCCGTTTTCAGTGACCACATCCCAGCCATCAGCCACCGGTTTTAGGTCCAACACCCGGTTGCGCAGCACAATTTCCGCGCCCCCCATCTGCGCCGCTTTGGCATAGGCCTGCGTTGTACCAGATGGGTCCAGATGCCCATCCAGCGGATCATACAGCCCGCCCAAAACACCCGCGACATTGGTGATCGGCGATATTTTGGCAATCTCTTCGGGACCAATAATATGGGTGTCCAGCCCCATATAACGGTGCTTGGCGCGTTCCGCTGTCAGGTAATCCAGCCGGTCCTGATCTGTAGCAATGGTAACGCCGCCCACATGGTGCAGCCCGCATTTCAGACCGGTTATTTCCTCAAGTTCCTTATACAACCGGATGGTATAGCCCTGCAGTGCGGCCATGTTGGTGTCAGAATTCAGCGTGTGAAACCCGCCCGCAGCGTGCCAGGATGAGCCGCTGGTCAATTCAGAACGTTCAATCAGCATCACATCTGACCAACCCAGTTTGGTCAGGTGATACAGCACCGAGCAGCCGACGACACCACCGCCAATTACAACCACTTTAGTGTGATTTTTCATTCTCTTACCGTCCTTACTTCATTCTTCTTTGCCATGGACAACCAAGCGCTTGTGCAGCTGCTTCGCTTCAGCCAACCCCTGTTCCAGCGCAAATACATAGGCATGGGTCAAATAGAAACAGGCGGCTTCGATATGTCCCTGACTTTCCGCCAGATCACCGGCCAGCGTGTATAACCGCGACAAGGCGACACTATCCGTGGCCCCATGGGCTGCCAAAAGCTGTTGGTCCAAATCATCGGCATCATTCTGCGGCACGGGGCTGATCCACCAATTGCGAAGCAACCCAGTGGTGAAAACAATAGGTCGGGCTGTCCATCACCGGGCTGAATTTGCCACCGTCAAAATGTACACCAAGGCGACCCTTTTGCATGCCTTCGACCACGAAAATATCTTCTTCAAGCACGCCGTACCAAAGCTTGGCGTTGGCCTTGCGCAGGTCAGCAAAATTCGGGCCGGCGGCTTCAGGCGTGGCATAATATATCTCAACATGTTCGACCGTGCGGTCCTTAGCCAATGGCTCAAGGATCAGTGCATAGGCGTGATCCCGGTGCGCCGCGAACAGCACATTTGGGAACAGCGCGATATACTCTGCGCCCGCATCCCATTTATCGCTAAGCCCCTTGAAATCGGCAAATTTCTGGCCACTGTCAGAAATAGCCGGGCGATAGACCATAGTGCCCTGCCCTGAATATTTTCCCATATTTTCAATGTGATAGTGGTCTTCCAGCTTGGAATAACTGTTCAGCCCCGGGTGAATCCACGGCAAGTGATAGCTTTCGCAGTAATTCTCAACCGGCAGTTTCCAGTTGGTATTGGCCGCAAAACTAAAGCTGCTTTCAGCGCCGCCATGGTATAGCGGCTGGCCTTCAAATTCACCCCAACGGGCAATCAGATCGGCGGCGTAATCTGTGAATTCAGGCGCAGTGCCGGAAATATTCACGAAAATCACATCCCGCCATACGTAAGACCGAATTTCGGTCAGCCCCAGTTCGTCGCGTTTGATTTCAGCATGGGTATTTTGCCCCGGCCCGCCCACATGGGGCGTTGTCACCAGCTCACCGGTCTGGGCGTAGCACCATGAATGATAAGCGCAGCGGATCACGCCACCACCGATGTTTTTCTTTTCCTCAACCAGGATCATGCCCCGATGACGGCAGGTGTTTTGAAACACCCGCACCGTGCCATCTTTCCCGTGCAAGACCAGTAATGGCATACCAACGAAATCAACCGGCAGGGCATCACCGATTTCAGGCACGTCTTTAGCAAAACCGATGCCGGACCAGTTATCAAACAGCACCTTTTGCTTTTCGATCTGAAATACATCGTCATTGACGTAATGCGCATTGGGCAGACCATTGGCCGCTGCAATGGGTTTCAACACGTTCAAGATGTCAGAATTTTGCATCGTCATAACTCCATCTATCAAGCGACTTGCTAAGTATCTTGCGCCTCAGAGGCGTTTCGTACAAGCGCCACTGGCGACTTTGACAGGTCAGTCGGCGACATCTTTAGCGGCGGATAAGTACCTGCAAATCGGCAACATTAGTGCCCGTTGCCCCGGTGATCAGCAAATCCCCCGCTGCCTTTAGCCCGTGATAGCTGTCGTTGTTATCCAATACCTTTTGCGGATCCAGCCCGGCGCTACGTATCCGCGCCAATGTACCGCCATCCACCAATCCACCGGCCGCGTCGGTAGGGCCATCGCGCCCGTCCGTACCGCCGGACAAAAACACCCAATCGCCGGACCAGTTCTGTTTTTCAGCCAAAACCGCCACCCGCAGTGCCAATTCCTGGTTGCGCCCCCCCAATCCATCCCCATTCAGGTGAACTGTTGTTTCGCCGCCAAACAACCAGGTTCCGGACTTCTTGCAGCGGCAAATGGTGATGGCGGCTTCCTGTACGTCCCCTTCCAAAGCGTGGGGGAAGATTTTGGCATCCGGGGCCAACTCGCCCATGGCCGCAACACTTTGACCGTTTGAACCTATTAACCGGTTGTCCATCGGAAACGCACCTATTGGTGGCATATCTGGGACACTAAGTACTGTTCGCACGCCTTCGGGCAATTTTGTCCATATCCCGGCAGCTTTCAAACTTGCCATAGCCTGTGCCCGGTTGCCGATCGGGGCCGTTGTCGGGCCACTGGCCACCACCTGCAAGTCATCGCCAACCACATCGGAAAGTATCAGCGCCGTTACGGGTGTCGGAAAAGCTGTCCGCAACAGGCCCCCACCCTTAAGGCGCGACAATTGCTGGCGAATTAGGTTCATGGCCATGATGTCCAGGCCGGATTTCAAAAGCAAACGGTTCACGCTGGCCTTATCAGCAAGGGTTAATCCAGCTGACGGGGCCAACATCAAGGCGGAACCACCACCACTTATCAACGCCAGCACCCTGTCTTTAGGCCCGCAGCTGTCCAGCAATTTCAACACTGCCTGACCGGCGGCAACCGAACTGGCGTCTGGAACAGGATGTGAACCCGTCAACACTTGGGCGTCCGGCAAAGGTTGCGCGTTTTCAGGTGTGGTGATCACCAGGGTTTGCCAGGGGCTAAGCATTTCCATGGCAGCTTTGGCCATCGCCCCCGCAGCCTTGCCAATAGCCACAACAAACAGACGACCGTCAACCGTTGACAGCGGGGCCTTTTGCAATGACTGCCGCACTGCCAATGCTGGATCAGCCGATTTCACACCGGTATTAAACAACTGGATTGCTTGGTTTTTCATATCCCTTGCCATGCTCAGTTAGCTACTGTGCCAAATTATCAAGGTCCAGCACCGATCGGTATGCCGCAACAGGCGCTATAATGTTCACGTAATTCTGATTGGAGTTTTCAAATTACTTTAAACCGGCGCTACCAATTCGCGCGCTTGAACTCTAAGGGTACTGGCAACAAATACAGGCCAGATAATGCAAAACACCCTGCCCCTTACCCGCGAATTGCTGCTTATCGGCGGTGGTCACACCCATGCTTTGGTTTTACGGCTTTGGGGCAAAAATCCGCTGCCCGGCGTGCGCGTGACTGTTATTAACCCAGAACCAACGGCCCCTTATTCCGGCATGTTACCGGGATTTGTCGCCGGGCATTACCAACGAGATGAGCTGGACATTGATCTGGTACGCCTCGCACGTTTTGCCAATGCCCGGCTGATTGTCGGTCGCGTTGTGCATCTGAACCCAAAACTGCGCCAAGCCACCCTGGATAATGGCCGGGTTCTGGATTTCCATGTGGCGGCGTTGGATGTGGGGATCACGTCGGAAATGGCTGCCTTGCCGGGGTTTTCTGAATTTGCAGTGCCTGCCAAACCTTTGGGCCGGTTTGCCAGCCTTTGGGATAGTTTTCGGGCCAAATGCGCTAGGCAAGATGCACCACCAAAAGTTGTGGTTATTGGGGGCGGCGTTGCCGGGGTTGAACTGGCAATGGCCATGGCCCATGCACTGGAAAAAATTGCCGGTGCGAAGCCAGAGGTAACCCTGATCGAGCGGTCAGAGATTTTGCCAGTGTTGAAACCATCCCGGCAGGAATTCTTTCGCGCCAGACTGGCCGATTGTTCGGTTCGGGTCCTGGAACATACAAACATAACCGCCATCGAAAAATCGGCCGTGATATTGGCGGATAAACCACCAATTGCGGCAGATTTTGTTGTCGGCGCTGCGGGGGCACGGGCACAGGATTGGCTGAAAAATACCGGGCTGACGCTGGAGAACGGCTTTGTCGTGGTGGATGAAACACTGCGATCAGTAAACCAGCCTGCAATTTTTGCTGTTGGTGATTGCGCCCACCTTAGCCATGCGCCGCGCCCTAAGGCTGGCGTCTTTGCCGTTCGTGAAGCCCCTATATTGTTCGCCAATCTACGGGCAGCCCTATCTTCTGGGAAAATGCAGGCGTTCCATCCGCAAAGTGACTATCTGAAACTGATATCGCTGGGGGGTAAATTGGCGCTGGCTGATAAATGGGGGGTGATGTTTCGCGGGCCAAAGGTATGGCAGTTAAAAAATCGAATAGACCGCACATTTATGGACCAGTTTTCCAGCCTTAAACCTATGCAGGCCGCCAAAATTCCTGAAATTGTGGCCGACGGCGTGGTTGAAACAATCGGGGATATTGTGCCTTGCGGTGGATGTGGTTCCAAATTGGGAAGCCAAATTCTTAATCCAATACTGGGAAAATTACCGCCCCCAAAGCGGGAAGATGTTTTAAGTGCCCCAGGGGATGATGCGGCTATACTGGCTGGGCCCAATGGCAGCTTTCAGGTGATATCAACGGACCATCTGCGCGCCTTTACTAATGATCCGGCGCTAATGGCCAGGATCACAGCAATTCACGCTTTGGGCGATATCTGGGCCATGGGGGCCAAGCCGCAATCAGCCCTATGCAATATCACCTTGCCCCGCCTTTCCCAGGAGCTACAGCAACAATGGCTGGCTGAAATCATGCAGGCGACGCAGGATGTTTTTACTGGCGAAGGTACCGAAATTATTGGCGGGCACAGTTCCAGCGGGGCTGAACTTTGTATCGGCCTAACCGTCACCGGGCTACGAGATCAGCAGCCCATTGGCAAAGCGGGTGCAAAGCCCGGCGATAAGCTAATTCTTACCAAACCCATTGGAACCGGGGTGATTTTAGCGGCAGAAATGGTCCTAAAAGCGCGCGGGGAATGGGTTGCGGCAGCCTTTGACAGTATGGCACGCCCGCAATCGGTTGCAGCCAAGGTCCTAAGCCAAGCCAACGCGATGACCGATATCACCGGTTTTGGACTGGCCGGGCATCTGGCGGAATTGGCCGATGCTTCCGGTGTTGGATATAAGTTGGACCTGAACGCCATACCCCTGTTGGACGGGGCTGTTGAATTGGCTGCTATGGGCATCCAATCTTCGCTTTTCGCCGAAAACCGGGCTAATGTTGGTGAATTGGCACCCCCAAAGGACGCTAGGTTTGATCTGCTGTTTGATCCACAGACCGCGGGCGGATTACTGGCCGCTGTACCGGCTGAGCAGGTAAAAGATTTAATAAATAAAATCCGTAAGTTAAACTGTGATGCTTATGTTATTGGGGAAATTATTGAAGCCGCATCTGGCCGCCAAATAGTCTAGCTAACGGTTGCGCGTTGCGCCAGTTCCACCAGCTGCTTGGCCATGTCCAGCAAAGCTTTAGTGCTCAAATCTGACGCGCTGATCTCCCCCATTTTTTGGGAGGCGTGCAAACTGCGTGAACGAGCATAGCTTGGATCGTAGTGATGCTGAATTAATTCTGCGGCCAGATGCAGGTTTTCACCGTTACAGGCCATAAGCTGCCATTGTTCAACCCGTTCATGGCCCTGATGTACGATCAGGCGGGTCAGCCGATCTTGCAAGGCCGCCCTGTCATACAAAATGTCGCCATAGGCGCTAACAAGATAATCAGCCCGGGCTTTGATCGGGGCACTGACTGAAATACGGGGCGCTGATTTCATAGCCTGCCAAAGCGCAGGCGGGATTATCAGATTGCCGATTTTACTTGATTCCGCCTCTATCCAAACCCGCCGCGTGGGATCAACCCCGGCAAGAATACCTGCCAACGCACCTTCAAATGCCTTTTGTGAAGGTTGCGGCTGCGCAACGGCCCCAAAAATAGACCCACGATGCGCCGCCAACCCTTCCAAATCAACGATCTGCTCACCATTCTGCGCCAAAATATGCAACAGTTCAGTCTTGGCCGTACCGGTATTCCCATCCAGCACTATGATGTCATGGGGCAATGGATCGCCATAAAGATAATCGCTAACCAAGCGACGATAGGACTGATAGCCGCCCTGCACCACCTTGGCGCGCCAGCCGATCTGCTTCAGTATGGTGGCAAACGATCCGGATCGTTGCCCACCGCGCCAACAATAGATCAACGGTTGCCAACTGCCATCTTTGCCCGCAAGTTGCCCATCCAAGTGTTTGGCCGAATTGCGCGCCACCAGTGCAGCGCCGACCTTTTTAGCCGTAAACGCGCTGTCCTGTTTGTATATTGTGCCAACACGGACGCGTTCTGAATTGCTAAGCACCGGCAGATTGACGGCACCGGGCAAATGGTCTTCGGCGAATTCAGCGGGTGAACGCACATCAATCAACGTATCAAATCCATGCTCAAACACATCTACAAGCTTTAGAAAGCAGACTGTCATAGTATTTGGCATCCCATCAGAAACACGAAAGCCCGCTTTGGCAAAATTGAACCCTTAGGCCACATCCATGGCCAGCAGAGTTTCAAGCGGATCATGTTCGGCTACAAAATGGCCGGGTCCAACCTCTGACAATTTCGGCACATAATTGCGTTCACCTGCAGACAAGCGGGTTGGCAAAAACCGTAAAGCAGCACCGGGATCAAGTGGGCTGGGCAATTCACCTGGCAGTTTAATTCTTGAACGGGTTCGTTCTATGCGTGGATCTGGAATGGGGACAGCCGATATCAGTGACTTGGTATAGGGGTGCTGGGCTGATGAATAGATCGTATCGCGGTCGGCAAATTCCACCGCCCGCCCCAGATAAAGAACCAGAATGCGGTGCGAAATTTCGCGCACCACGGACAGGTCATGGCTGATGAACAGCATCGACAACCCGAATTCAGATTGCAGGTCTTTCAGCAGGTCCACCACCTGCGCCTGAATGGATACATCCAGCGCTGACACAGCTTCGTCACAGATGATCATTTTAGGTTTGTTGATCATGGCGCGCGCGATACCCACGCGCTGGTTCTGACCGCCAGACAATTCATGGGGGTAGCGGTTGATCATACGCTGGTCCAGATCAACCTTTTCCATCATTTCCGCCACCGCCAGTTTGCGCTGCTTGCTGGTCAACCCGGGCTGAAACACCCGCAAGGGTTCCATGATAGACGCCGCAATGGTCATACGCGGGTTCAGGCTGGCCAATGGGTCCTGAAACACGATCTGCAGGTTCTTGCGATACGGGATCATCTCAGATTTCTTCAACCCGGTCAGCGGCTTGCCCAGCCAGGCGACTGAACCCATGCTTGGCGGGATCAGTTGCAACACCGCGCGCGCCAATGTGGATTTACCACAGCCGCTTTCGCCAACGATGCCCAGGGTTTCACCTTCTCGCAGATCAAAGCTAACGCCATCCACGGCCTTAAGCGGCACGACCTTGCCAAACAATCCCTGATCCAGCCGGATCGGGAAATGTACCTTAACATCTTCAACCGTCAGCACGGTTTTGCTGTCAGCCGCCAGCGGTTTGATTGGCTTGGATTTGTTGGGCCGGTCAATGCGCGGCATCGCGTTCAACAGCATCTTGGTGTAGTCGTGCTTAGGCGCGTGAAATATATCCTCAGCCGTGCCTTCTTCGACAAATTCGCCCAGCCGCATCACCTGCATCCGGTCACACATCCGCGCCACCACGCCCATATCATGGGTGATCAGGGCAATGGCGGTGCCCTCTTCCTTTTGCAAACCAACCATCAGGTCCAAAATTTCGGCCTGCACGGTCACATCCAGCGCCGTTGTCGGTTCATCCGCCACCAGCAGGCGCGGATTGCACAGCATGGCCATGGCGATCATGACGCGCTGGCGCATTCCGCCTGACAGCTCATGGGGGTATTGGTGCAACCGGCGCTTGGCCTCTGGTATCTGGGTGCGATCCAGCCAGTGCAGGCATTGCTCCATTGCTACCGTACCTGTCAGCCCCTTATGCAGGCGCAACACTTCCTGCATCTGTTCACCGATGCGCATATGCGGCGTCAATGCCGTCAGCGGGTCCTGAAAAATCATGGTGATCTGGTCACCACGAATTTCATTATGTTGCTTTGGCGTCAAGTTCAGCAGATCGTGGCCGTCAAAATTGACCTGCCCCGATGTTGTACCGTTTTCCGCCAGCAGCCCCATGGCCGCCATGAACGTTTGGCTTTTTCCAGACCCGCTTTCACCCACGATGCCCAGGCATTCGCCCGGTTCAATATGAAAATCCACACCTTTCACTGCCTCGACCGGGCCGTCAGGGGTGCTGAATGTTACGTGCAGGTCTTTGACCTCTAACAATGCCATATCAATGATCCTTAGGGTCAAGTGCGTCGCGCAGACCGTCGCCGATGAAAAACAGACTGATGATCAGGGTCAAAAAGAAAAACAAGGGCACCACCAATTGCCAAATCGTGCCGTACAGGATCTGCCCGGCGCCTTCGGAAATCAGCGCGCCCAATGATGTGTTGGGTTCCTGCACGCCAAGGCCCAGGAAGGAAATAAAGCTTTCGGTCAGGATCATCAGTGGCACCAGCAAAGTGGCGTAGACCACGACGATTCCCATCAGATTGGGCAGGATGTGGCGGATGACGATGGTGAACCAACCAACCCCGGCGGCATGTGCCGCTTCGATAAATTCGCGGTTTTTCAGGGCCAGGGTTTGGCCGCGCACGATCCGGCTCATATCCAGCCAGCCGACAATGCCGATACCGATGAACAACATGAACAAGGAACGTTCAAAGATCACCAGCAGCAGGATGATAATAAACATGAAGGGTACAGCGATCAGGATATCAACGATGCGCATCATCAGCCCATCAACCCAACCGCCGATAAACCCGGAAATGGCGCCGTAAAGTGTACCGATAATCACCGCCGTCAACGCCCCGACGACCCCAACCATCATTGAGGTCAGCGTGGCCTGAATGGTGCGCGCATACAGATCACGCCCCAATGGGTCCAGCCCAAAGAAATGGCCGTTCTCGATGCTTGGCCGCCCTTCCCCGGCGACGTCGCCCATGCGGTTCCAGTCGATTTCCTCATTGCTCCATTCGGCAAAGAACGGGCCCAGAACGGTGAAAAGCAGGATCAGCAGGATAACCGTCACAGCGCCCACGGCCGCTTTGTTGCGTGAAAACCGGCCCATGGCGTCCTGCCATAATGACCGGCCTTTGATCTGTTCCGCTTCCACCAGTTTTTCGGCGATGCGGTCTACTTGTTCTGTTTGCGAAATCATAGCAATCGCCCCCTAATACCGGATTTTCGGGTCAAGCCAGGCGTAGATCACGTCGGCGACAAGGTTAAATATGATGGTCAGACTGCCATATAAAATGGTCAGCCCCAGCATCACCGAATAGTCCCGGTTCAGGGCTGAATTCACGAATGAACGCCCGATGCCACCGGTGGAAAAATAAATGTCGATCACCACAGATCCGGTGATCATTCCCACAAACGCTGGTCCCAGATAGGACACCACCGGCATCATCGTTGGCTTCATTGCATGGCGCCAGATAATGGTACTTTCCGGCAATCCCTTGGCGCGCGCAGTGCGGATGAAATTCGAATTCAGCACCTCAAGCATCGATGACCGCGTGATCCGGGCAATCGACGCCATAAATGATGTGGACAGCGCAATCACCGGCATCACCAGATATGGCCAGGCCCCACCGTTCCAGCCACCACCGGGCAACCAGCCCAGCTGCCAGGTGAAAACGATGATCAGGATCGGCGCCATGACGAAATTGGGTAGTGATTGCGCGGTAAACGTCGCGCCAACGGCGATATAGTCGATCCATGTGTTGTGCCTAATGGCTGCCAGCACGCCAAGGGCGACGCCAATGACCACAGCAAACACGAACGAGATTGACCCGTAAGTCAGCGTGATCGGGAACCCTTGGGCGATGATGTCATTCACCGAACGGTCTTTGTATTGATAGCTTGGGCCGAAATCCAGATGCAGGACAATGCCCTTAAGATAGTTCCACATCTGCGCATAGATCGACTGATCCAGCCCGTATTTCGCCTGAATATTTGCCAGTACCTGCGGCGGCAGGGGCCGCTCACTGGTAAAGGGTCCGCCCGGGGCGGTCTGCATCAGGAAAAAGCAAATAATGATAAGTATTAATAGCGTCGGAATGGCCACCAGAAGGCGGCGAAAAACATAACGTAGCATAGTTCATGTACCCCAATAGCGCGCACCCCGACCCCCAATTAAGGGGGCCGGAGCGGCGTTTCTACAGTGCCAACTTACTCGGCGATTTTGTAGAGGTTCTTAGAGTACCAGTTCTGCTCAACGTTATTGAGCGGCCAGTTTTCCATAGTATCAACCATCATGAATACTTTTGCATAGTGGTAGATAGGAATGACCGGAATGTCAGTGGCAATATGCTGCTCTACCTGAGTGTACAGCGGCTGTGGATTGTCCGATGTTTTGGCCTCGGCCAACAGCGCATCAACTTCCGGGTTGTTGTACTTAGCGTCGTTATACCCGGAACCTGAATCAAGCAGGTCAAGGAAGGTCGAAGCTTCGTTATAGTCACCACACCAACCGGCACGGGCCACCTGATAGTCTTGGTTACCACGTGTTTCCAGGAAGGTTTTCCATTCCTGATTGGCCAGTGTTACCTGAACGCCCAGTTTTTGCTTCCACATCTGGCTTACGGCCACAGCGATCTTTTTGTGTGACTCAGATGTGTTGTAGACCAGTTCTAGTTCCAGCCCGGCACCAACACCAGCATCCGCCATCAGTGAAACGGCTTTGGCATCGCGTTCCGCCTGTGTCATCCCCGCCGCCGGAACATCCGGAGTAGTGAAACCAGCAGTGGCCGCCGGTGTGAATGAATAGGCTGCCGATTGGCCACCTGCCAGGATTTTTTCCACGATGATATCGCGGTCAATCGCCAGTGACAGGGCTTCGCGAACCCGCACGTCTTTCAACGCTTCCGGTGTCGTGTCTGTCAGGTTGATTGTGTAGTAATAGCTGCAAAGCTGTGGAACGCTGACCGCTTCAGCCGGATATTCCGCCGACATCTTGGGGAACTGACCAGCAGGCATTTCTGTCCAGTCAAGTTCGCCAGCGAAATAGCGTGTCAGCGCAACGTTTTCGTCTTCAACAACCAGCGTGGTTACTGTTTCAAGGATGGTTTTGGCATTGTCCCAATACATTGGGTTGCGCACCCGAACCGAACGTTCGCCGGGCACCCATTCGCTTAGCATATAGGCACCGTTTGACACCATAGTGCCAGCCTTGGCCCAATCAGAACCATGTGCTTCAACCGTGGCCCGGTGTACCGGAGAGGTTGAGGCAAGCGTGGTCATATTTGGAAAATATGGCAGCGAACCTGTCAGCTGAACAACCAATGTGGTGTCATTAGGTGCTGAAACGCCCAATTCTGAGGTCGGCTTATCACCCGCCAGAATTTCAGAGGCATTCACAATCGACATCAATTCGCCGTACCAAGAATAGGGCGATGCCAATTCCGGATCAATCAAACGCTGCCATGCGTAGACAAAATCGCCGGCAACAACCGGGTCACCGTTAGACCATTTGGCATCAGCGCGCAGGGTGAATGTGTATTCATCCTTGGCGTCGTTTGTGGTGTGGCTCAGGGCAACACCGGGCACAAGATTGCCGTCATTGTCCTGAATATACAGACCTTCAAACAGATCGCGCAGGGCGTCGGCACCGGTGGTGTCTTCGTTCATCTGCGGATCAAGCGTGATTAGGCCGGATGGTATCCGGTAAGTAAATGTCTGATCATCGGCAAGCGCGTCGCCTGTCATTGGATGGGTGCCGGCTGCATAAAGCGGGCCTGCAATCATCGTGCTGGCCAGAAGGCCTGCAAATAGGATACGTGGCATTTTAGTCATGTGTTTTCCTCTCCTGTTAGTTTTTGATTTCGGGGTTTTGTCGAACAAGGTTCAAGTTTTCCAAATTCGTTTAGACCCCCTTAGGTGGTGTTCCACCTGAATGGGGAACAGTTTGTCAGGGCATGGTGGTTCGGTGCAAGCTTTTCCTAGCGTCACGGCAAGCCCAGCATTGGTTTTTTGTGTAACATATTGTTTTTGTACGATGTTTTTTTCAACTCGGAAAGATCAGTTATTTCCGTAAAATCAAAAATAGTAGGATATTTCCACCAATTCCAAATTGCTGCAACAAACCCCTATCCACTGATTCTATCCGCCCGGTAAACAACTGCGGGGTTTAGTTGATTTGCACAGACGTCCGTTCATAAACTTCACTGTCTGTTTCGCCGTCATCATAGGTGACAGAAACTGAAATATTGCTGATCGTGTCAGCTTCAAATTCAATGTATGGCAAGAAGTCTTCTAATTTTTGTGAGTTCGGTGATGCAGTGTCTTCATAGCAGGGTTCCATCTGCAAAACAGATTCTGGCCCACCATTCACCGCATAGCTAATTTCGCTAATTCCACAGCGCCACGACAAAAGGTTGGTGAAATACAGCAAGTCCTGACCTTGCCAAAGTCTGACAGCGATCCACTTGCCCTTTGTAGCCTGCAAAATCGGCTTTACTTCTGCAGCCGTAGTGAAATTTTGTGCAAACGCAGGCGCACAAACCAAGGCGCAGGTGAAAATTATCGCGGTTTTCATCAAATCCCCCCAATTAGTAATTGCAAGTCTTTTGACCCGCGTAAAATCTGCCTATAGTCGGTTCAGCAACAGCGGGCACCCGGCGAACCTTGATGGCCAGTAAAAAGAAAAATAGCAGAAATTTCAACATTTTTGTGGTCGGCCAGAATGGTCGTCTGATGTATGAGGCATTGATCTTTGTCGCTTCACTTCGCCACAGCGATCCAGATTTCGCGGGAAAGGTTTTCGTTGCCGAACCCCAGGCCGGCCCGAAATGGCAAAATGATCCCAGTATCCGGGTAAAGGCAATTCGCGACCTGCTAACGCAAGAATACGGGGCAGAAATTCTACCCTTTGAAAGCCGGCATTTCGGGCAACAATATCCCTATGGTAACAAAATTGAAGCGCTGTTTGCCCTGCCCAAAGACCAACCGTTTGTGTTTTTTGACACAGACACGTTGGTGACCGGGTCCCTAAGCCAAGTACCGTTTGATTTTGATTGCCCGTCAGCATCTATGCGGGTTGAAGGAACATGGCCAAAGCCCGAAATATATGGGCCGGGATATACGGGGATATGGCAATCCCTATTTGACCGTTTTGGGCTGGATTTTGAAAGCTCTCTGGATCAAACACAGCCGGATGAATACTGGCGCAAGTACCTGTATTTTAACGCCGGGTGGTTTTACTATCGCTGCCCCCATAAATTTGGCGAAAGGTTTTTGGAATATGCGCTGGAAATCAAATCCAACCCCGGCGAAGCATTGGCCGCCCAGTCTCTAAACCCCTGGCTGGATCAAATCGCCTTACCCTTGGTCATCCATTCATTGGGCGGCAGTCGCCAAGCGATGCCAAGTGGGTTTCTGGATGGCGCAACAACCTGCCACTACAGGACGTTCCCGCTGCTTTATGCCCGTGAAAATGACGCCGTGGTCAATGTGTTGCATGAGGTGTTGCAACCCAACAAGTTGAAGAAAGTTCTTAAAGAATACGATCCAATCAAGCGGATGGTTTATCAAGCGCGTGGGCAAAAAGTGCGTGACCTGTTTGATCAGGAAAACCTACCAAAACGCGAGCAAATGATCCGAAATCAAATTAGAAAAGCCGGCCATTGGATGCGCTAGAATTGCGCCCTTGCCCTACCCCGGATTACTGCAAAATTTCATAAACGATGGTTACCGAGGCGCGCATGGAAACTTCTCCCTGGGCAATGGGAACGGCATCTGACATCGCCATTTCGCGCAACATTACCGGCTGCGGGCTACTGCTGCCCGCTT
The DNA here is from genome assembly GCA_965224795.1 of Paracoccaceae bacterium. Lineage (GTDB taxonomy): Bacteria > Pseudomonadota > Alphaproteobacteria > Rhodobacterales > Rhodobacteraceae > NVTR01. The sequence continues at coordinate 278,769 of CBDDAE010000002.1, forward strand.
CACTAAGCGTATGAATTGGTCCTAGTGAGATTCCGGCAGCTTTTGCATAAAGCTCGGCTTTGCGCTTGGCGTCGGCAACAGCTGCAGCCCTGGCATTGTCTTGCGCTGGGACCGGATCTTGCAGGCCAAACTGCAACCCGTTAAATCCATTGGCGCCGGATTTTACGACCGAGTCCAATATTGAACCCAAATTATTCAGGTCACGTACCCTGATTGTGACCTGGCTATTTGCGCTGTAGCCAACGATATCCGGCCGCTCATTGCTGCCGGATGAGCGGTTATTCCAAAGCGCTGACAGGGACAGGCCACTGGTTTGCATGTCGCGCGGGGCTACGCCCAGTTCTTCTATCACTGCCAGCATCACTGCTGAATTTTTCGAATTTTCAGCTAAGGCGGCGGTTGCGGTGCGGGCCTGGGCCGTCATCCCCATGGTAATCGAGGCCATATCCGGGACACTTTCAAAATGTCCGTTGCCAGTTACAGTCAGTGTCGCGCTGTCCTGGGCCCAAACTGCAGCGGGCAGCATTAAAGCAAGCGCTAAAACTATAGATACCAATTTCATTGTTTTTCCTTTCGCCCCTGTTGTTCAACGGTGACTTTATTTTTGCTGGTACGCAAGTTACATAGCGTAGCTTGCTCTTTTACTCGGCAAGTTCCTGCTATAGTCTAAGGCCGTAGGCTACTTTGGCCTGCACAAAGCCAGGCATGTGTTAGACCCTTCGGATGAAGCCAAGTTTCGCCCTAAATCTCAGCCATGACGGCCTTAGTCTTTTGCGACGCGCAAAGGGAGGCTGGCAGGTGTTTGGCAGTGTGGATCTTGATGATCCGGAATTGACCGAAAAACTGGGATATTTGCGTAAAACGGCGGCCGAACTGGCAAGCGGACAGCTGGCGTCAAAATTGGTTATACCCAACTCGGAAATTTTGTATCGGACGGTTACTGCACCGGGCAAAAACGATAAAGAACGCACACAGGCTGTTTGTGCGGCCTTGGAAGGAGCAACACCCTATACGGTGGATGACCTGGCTTATGATTGGGTGGATGCCGGGGATGGCAAGGTTCATATTGCCGCCGTTGCCCGCGATACACTGGATGAGGCAGAAACATTTGCAACCGAACACCGTTTTAATCCGGTTTCGTTTGTCGCCATCCCGGATGATGGTACCTTTATTGGTGAGCCGTTTTTTGGCGAGACCGGGTTGTGCGGCTCGGTATTGCCTGACGGAGAATCTGTTGAATGTGATGCAGGGCCAATTGTAATTGTTGGCGACCATGATCCAAAAACAGCGCCCGATGCAGCAGAACAGAACGCGGACGATGATAGCCCGCAAGAAGATGACATTGCGCAGGAGAACAAAACATCTGAACCCAAAATTCATGATGACGCTGATGACGAAAACATTGAAGAGAAATTGGACGTAGCTGATACCAAAACTGACGCTGCACCTGCTGTGGGCGATGACCCGGAAGAAAATGGCGACCCGATTGGCCTGTTTGCGACCCGACGCGGCAGCCACGAAGAAACTGAAGGGTTCGTTTCTGGTTTGGAACGTGTCACTTCACGGTTTGCTTTATACGCGGGTAAAAATTATACCGCTGACGCAATCGCCCCAACCCTTGGAAGCGCCTCTTCGGAAACACTGATCACTCCTATGGCGGTAACAGACCCCGAAGTTGCCAGCGACAAATTGCCAACCGATGTTTCTAAAAGCCTTGCTACCAAGGAAAAGACCGCCAGCCGGCCCAAGCCCGAACATCTGTCTAAACCGGCCAAATTCCAGGGCCGTAGTAATAGTGATGGCCCGGACCAGAAAGCTCTTGGCAACCTGGCCAAATCCAACACAATATTTGACGTACAAAAGGCCGCGCAAATTGACGAAAAATCCAAATTACTTGGGCTTTCGTTGACCTTGGGTTTGATGGCCCTGATATTGCTTGGAGTTTTGGTTTCAAGTTTTATTTTTGATCGACCAATTGCTGCTTCTCGTTTGTGGAACGGTTTTGACAAAACAAACACCCAATTCACATCCGAAGATATAACCGCGCCTCAGATTGTGGCGACGACAATTGAACCCTTGGTACAACCGGAACCCGCCCCCACCGATTCAGTGGCACTGCAAAGTGAAAATATTGAACTGGCAGCGCTAAGTCCGGCTGATGAACCAGTTCAACCGGACACTACCCTGAACGAAGCAGAACAGGCTGAGGCCAACCCAATACAGCCGCCACTGGGCGAGATTTCGATCCAGGAAGCCACGGTTATTCAAGCCTCAACCGGGGTTTGGGTACTGGGTCCGATACCGCCCGTTGATCTGCATAGTGAAGTTTTGGAAGAATTTTACGTGGCCTCGATTGATCGCCAAATAATCAGTCAGGATGCGATTGCTTTGCCTGCAACCGGTGGGGCGCTAAATGACCATCGTTTGGGTGAAATGGCATCACCGCCAGCACTTGGTGTGAAATTTGACCTGGATGAAAACGGCTTTGTGCGCGCCACACGCGCCGGAGCCCTTTCACCGGAAGGTGTAATTGTAACCCTTGGCAAACCAAAGGCCACGCCGCTTTTACGTCCGACTGAAGCGCCCGGATTCGAAGCCGTGGTAGCCGTTGCGTCTGAATTGCCCAGAACCCGCCCGACTTTGCGGCCTGCAAACCTGATTAAAATTGATGAACGCGCGCGGCTAGGGGGACATTCGCGATTGGAATTGGCCGCCCTGCGCCCGACGCCACGCCCCGCTTCGCCGCAAGATAGCGGCCCGGAACTGGACCTGACGCCAACCAAACTGGCTGTTCTTAGTTCGCGCAATCCGACAATCCGACCCAATAATTTTGCCAATGTGGTAGCCACAGCACGTTCCGCAGCGCAAACGGCGGCAGTGGAAAATGCGGTGGCCAGCGTTGCAATTGCGGCCCCCAGTGTGCCCTCAATTCCAACAACTGCTTCGGTGGCCCGTGAAGCGACGATCAATAATGCTATCAACCTAGCAAAGGTTAATCTGATTGGAGTTTACGGGTCTTCCAGTGATCGACGCGCCTTGGTTCGCCTAAAGAACGGTCGCTATGTTAAGGTGCAAATCGGGGATCGTCTGGATGGTGGCAAGGTGGCCGCGATTGACGGAACCAAGTTACAATACATCAAGGGCGGACGCATGGTGACCCTGGATATCGCGTCATAAACCGCGCCTATTCTGTCTTTAATACACCACGCGCAATCTGATCTTCTTCTATACTTTCAAACAGCGCTTTGAAATTACCCTCACCAAAACCGTCATCACCTTTACGCTGGATGAACTCAAAAAAGATCGGCCCCACCGCGGTCTTGGAAAATATCTGCAACAGAATACGGGTTTCGCCGCCGTCCAGCACTCCTTCGCCATCGATCAAAACGCCGTGGCGCATCATATCTTTCAGTGGTTCCCGATGATTCACCACGCGGGTTTTGCTTAACTCGTAGTAGGTCGCAGGCGGTGCTGGCATAAATTTCACACCCTTTTTTGCAATGGCATCAACCGATTGATAAATATCAGAAGTTCCTACGGCAATATGTTGAATTCCTTCACCATTATAACGTTTCAGGTATTCCACAATCTGCCCGGTTTCACCGCGATCTTCATTAATCGGAATACGAATGCGCCCGCAGGGCGACGTTAACGCCCGGCTAAACAATCCGGTGAATTTGCCTTCAATATCAAAAAACCGGATCTGCTCAAAATTGAAAATCTTGCTGTAGAAATCAAACCAGACATCCATATTACCTTTGTGAACATTATGGGTCAGGTGATCGAGGTAGAAGAAGCCAACGCCCTTGGGGTGGGTTTTCCCAATCCAGTCAAATTCTTCATTATAGGGGCTGGTGTCATAATAGCTGTCTATGAAATAGATCAACGAGCCACCAATGCCAATAATCGCCGGCACTTCCATGGTTTTATCCGCCCCGGTATAGGGCTTGGCGCCTTGGGCAACTGCGTGGTCAAACGCCTTTTGCGCATCAACAACCCGCCAACCCATGGACGGGGCGCAGGGCCCGTGTTCGGACACAAATTGCATGCCAAATGATCCCGGCTCGGCGTTCAGCAGATAGGTGATATCGCCTTGCTGCCACAGCTCAATCGCGCGGGTTTTATGGTTGGCGGTGTGGGTATAGCCCATGCGGGCAAACAGATCACGCAGCTCTTGCGGGTCTTCATGGGCAAATTCGACAAATTCAAACCCATCGGTACCAGCCGGATTTTCCGCGGTGATTTTCGCCCGGGGGGCGTCATGTGGAAAGGGACCCATATGCAATTTCTCCTGATTTTGCGCGATTTTCCCAACCATATTGTAAAACACGCGGGTATTGCGCGCGTTTTTGCCCGGATTCCCACCTTGCAATACGTCAATATTGCAGTACAATCGAAATATACGCGAAAAGGCCGCATAAATATGGACCCGACAGACTGCCAACTTCTCAAAGAACTGCAAAAGAACGCCCAACTTACCAGCCAGCAATTGGGCGATATCCTGAACCTGTCCCCCAGCCAGGCCGGTCGTCGCCGGCAACGGCTGGAAGCGGACGGGTATATTGAAAGCTACACCGCCAGGCTTTGTCCGGTACGTATGGGGCTTAATGTGCAGGCCTTTGTACAAGTACAAATGGCCACCCATGAACCCGCCCAAGTCGCAGAATTTACACGTAAAGTCGGGATATTACCGGAAATCACCAGCGCCTGGACCCTGACCGGCGACGCCGATTATCTGCTACGGGTTTACTGTGAAGACCTGACCGCATTGAACCGGTTGATTCATGATATTATCCTGCCGATGCCGTCCGTGGCGCGGGTACAAAGCCAAATTGTCATGAACCAGTTAAAGGCAGACGCCCCCTTGCCCACCTAAAGGATTACCCGCCCATGGAAAGTTTCCTGTTTCAAGCTTCGATCTACCTGGCAGCATCTGTCGTGGCCGTGCCCATTGCCAAACAACTGGGGCTGGGTTCAGTCCTTGGCTACCTGATTGCCGGCATCGTCATTGGGCCGCTCACCGGCTTGGTCGGCTCTGAAACCCAAAGCCTGCAACACTTTGCTGAATTTGGCGTTGTGATGATGCTGTTTCTGGTGGGGCTGGAACTTGAACCTGCCGCCCTGTGGGGCATGCGCCATCGCCTGATCGGGCTTGGTGGCTTGCAGATCGGCCTGACCACGGCTGCCATCATGGGCGGGGCCATGTTATTAGGGCTGCCCCTTAGTATCGCGCTTGCTGTGGGGCTGACATTTTCCTTAAGTTCGACGGCTATCGTATTGCAAACATTGAATGAAAAGGGGTTGATGGGCAGTAATGGAGGGCGCTCTGCGTTTTCCGTCCTACTGTCGCAGGATATCGGCGTCATCCCGATGCTGGCACTGGTGCCATTGCTGGCCATCCACGGTTTGAACAGCGGCCACGGCGACGCTGATCACGGGGCCGAGGCGACGATGTCACTGGTCGAAGGTCTGCCCGGCTGGGGCGTCACGCTTGTAACAATCGCCGCTGTCGGCGCTGTAATCCTTGGTGGCATTTATCTGACTCGGCCACTGTTCAAGTATATCCATTCCGCAAATTTACGCGAACTTTACACCGCCGTAGCCCTGCTGATCGTCGTTGGCATCGCCTCGCTGATGATCCTTGTTGGCTTATCCCCCGCCCTTGGAACCTTCCTTGCTGGCGTGGTTCTGGCCAACTCGGAATTTCGCCATGAACTGGAAGCAGACATTGAACCCTTCAAAGGCCTGCTGCTGGGCCTGTTTTTCATCACCGTCGGCGCTGGTATCAATTTCACTCTACTGTTTGGCGATTTCGCCTATATCATCGGGCTGACCGTTGCGGTGATGTCGATCAAGGCCTTCGTTCTGCTATGTCTGGCGCAGGTTTTTAAAATCCGTGGCCGCGACCGCTGGTTGTTCACCCTTAGCCTCGCACAAGCAGGGGAATTTGGTTTCGTCATGCTGTCCTTCACCGTGCAACAGGACGTGATCCCGCGCGAATTGTCTGAAACCCTGCTGCTGGTGGTAGCCTTGTCAATGCTGCTGACGCCGCTGCTTTTCATCGCCTATGACCAGATTTCCAAGCGTTTCAATGACGCCGGCACAACCCAGGACCCCGATGACATAGAATCCCAGGGCAAAGTCATCATCGCCGGTGTTGGTCGCTTTGGTCAGGTGGTCGCCCGCATGCTGCAGGGCAGCGGTTTTTCCTCAACCGTGCTGGACCACGACCTTGAGATCATCAATATCCTGCGCACCTTCGGTTTTACCGTATTCTTCGGCGACCCCACCCGCCCCGAACTGCTGCATTCCGCCGGAATAATGGAGGCTGACATCCTCGTGGTCACGCTGGACGAACCAGATGCCGCTGTAGCGCTGGTAAAACTGGCGCGCCGCGAACGCCCCGATATCCATATCGTGGCCCGCGCCAAAGACCGCGATGAGGTCTATAAACTTTACCGCGCCGGGGCCAATGACATTGTGCGCGAAATGTTTGACAGCTCGCTTCGCGCCGGGCGCTACACGCTGGAAGCATTGGGCCTGACTGACTACGAAGCCCATACTCAGGAACGGGCCTATTACAACCTTGACCGCAAGCTACTGCGCGAAATGGCCGATGTCTGGGACCCTGATATTCCCAACCATAAAAATGCACCGCTGGTGGAAAAAGCCAAAGCCCTTAGTGACGAATTTATGATCGAAATGTCCACAATCCTGGAAGAGCGCCGGAACAAAGGCGAAAAACAAAAAAAATCCTGACACGCCTTCTTTTGTTCCAAAATACTCCCGCCGGAGGCCCCCGATTTTTCGCAGAAAAATCGCCCCGCGACGCACGCAGTGCGGCGCAATCCCTCAGCCGTCGCTTACCCCGGCCTCTGCAAATGTCGACATACCTGAATGGCAGGCAACTGCGCCCTTTAAGATACCAATTGCCAACGTGCCACCAGAACCTTCACCCAGCCGCATCCCCAACGCCAATAGCGGGGTTTTGCCAAGTTTCGCCAACAATTCCCCATGCGCCCCTTCCGCCGATACATGCCCGGCAACCGAATGGTCCAGCGCGCCTTTTTGCGCCGCCTCCAACACTGCCGCCGCGGCCGTACAAATGAACCCATCCAAAATAACCGGAATGCGCAAATCACGCGCTCGCGCAATTGCCCCCGCCATCGCCGCCAGTTCACGTCCGCCCAGACAGCGCAAGACTTCCAACGGTTCCCGGTCCGAGTTTGCGGCCAGCCCCTGCTCCACAACCAGAGTTTTCAACGCCAACCCGGCATCATCCACCCCGGTGCCCCGACCCGTCCAATCCCCGGCATTGCCACCGAACAGCGCACAAGCAATCGCCGCCGCCGACGTGGTATTGCCAATGCCCATTTCGCCAACCACCAGCAGATCAGCGCCGGGATCAACCGCCGCCCAGCCTGCATTCAGCGCCGCCACAACCTCAGCCTCATCCATCGCCGGGCCCTGACTGAAATCCGCTGTTGGCCGCTCCAGCTCCAGCGCATGCACATCCATTTTCGCGCCCACGGCCTTGGCCAGTTGGTTGATCGCCGCCCCACCATGGGTAAAGTTCGCCACCATTTGTGCTGTTACTTCAGCCGGAAATGCCGACACGCCTTGCGCCGTAATTCCATGGTTTCCCGCAAACACAATGACCTGCGGAGCCTTTATTGATGGCCGGGCATTTCCGCGCCAGCCGGCATACCAAACGGCCAGATCCTCAAGCCGCCCCAAGGCGCCGGGGGGCTTGGTCAGCTGGCTGTTACGTTCCTTTGCACCAGATATCGCGTCCCCATCAGGACCCGAAAACCCGGCTATTACATCGCGAAACTGATCAAGGCTGGTGAATGCAGTCATCTTCTGGCTTTCCGTTGAAACTGTAGGGACATCTCTGTATCGCTAAATCACAAACCACAAGAACGAATGGGCCGCAATGACAGGCAAAAACGACATCGCCAGAATGCAACCCCGTGATATCGCCGAGGCCATTGGCCTGCTCACCCGCCTGCCGGTGACATCAACCGGCGCGCGCGGTGCAAATGCTGCCTGGGCCTGGCCCTTGGCCGGGGCGCTGGTTGGCGCGGTTGCCGCACTCGCCGCAGGGTTCACTCTCTGGCTGGGCCTGTCCCCCTGGGTTGCAGCTGGTATTGCGCTGGCCGCGCAAGTCATCCTGACCGGCGCCCTGCACGAAGACGGTTTAGCCGATTGCGCCGATGGGTTTTGGGGCAGCACAAGCCCCGAAAATCGCCTTGAGATAATGAAAGACAGCCAGATCGGCAGCTACGGCACCATCGCCCTGATCCTGTCGCTGTTGTTTCGCTGGTCGCTTATTTTCAGCATATGCGACGCCGGATACTTGTTCGGTCCGCTGATTGCCGCCGCCGCCCTATCGCGTCTGCCGATGGTGGGATTGATGGGCTGGCTCACGCCTGCCCGCACTGATGGCCTGTCGCAAAACGTCGGGCGGCCTGACCGCGAAACCATCATTTTAGCCGGGGCAGCGGGACTATTGATCGCGCTCTTTACAAGTGGACTAATCGCCCTGCCCGGCGCGGTGATCGCGGCGCTTTTGGGCTGGGGCATGGCAAAACTGGCCCGCGCTAAGATAGGCGGTCAAACCGGCGATGTTTTGGGGGCCAGCCAGCAGGTCAGTGAAATCGGCGTGCTGGCTGTGTTTTCGGTATTATTAGCTTAGACTTAAGCAGCCGCGACAACCCGTGACATCAGCACGTCAATAATTTCCTGCTGCGCATCTATCTCATCAGCTCCGGACACTGCGGCAAATTCGCGGGTCAGGCGTTCTAATGCGGCCTCATACAACTGGCGCTCAGAATAACTTTGCTCACGCTGTTCATCGGTCCGGTGCAAATCGCGCACCACTTCGGCAATAGCGATCAGATCACCGGAATTGATCTTTTGCTCATATTCCTGGGCCCGGCGGGACCACATGGCGCGTTTTACCCGGGCTTTGCCCTTTAGGGTGCGCATGGCATGGGCCACTTCATCACCGGTCGAAAGTGAACGCATGCCCACTTCAATCGCCTTATTGGTCGGTACCCGCAGGGTCATCTTGTCTTTTTCAAAAGCTATGACAAACAACTCCAGCTCATGTCCGGCGACTTCTTGCTTTTCGATGCTTACCACTTTGCCAACCCCGTGCGACGGGTAGACAACAAACTGGTTCGGCGAAAAATCGTATTTCTTTGACTTACTCATTTTGCTCTTATCCTCATTTAGCGGTAGCTGTTGCCGCAAGAATTCACCGCTAGGGGTAAAATTTGCCCCCGGATGCATGTTCTGACTGTGTGATTTTTTCATTCAGGACAGTGGTTTGCCCGGTATTGTCTTAGCTTTCCGATGTTTTGCTTGCGGCCAGTATACCATAAAATTCGGCCCTTTTAAAGGCAGCGTCGCTCAGGGGCTTATTTGGCTAGGCATCGGGCAGGTTTCAACCACCCTCACCGGGTTTTTCGGAAAAGTATTTTTCCAGCTTACCCTCTTCGCCATCATGGTCGTCAGCATCTGCAGGCGCATCTTTCTTGGTGATGATCACCGGCCACATTTCGGAATATTTGCGGTTAAATTCCACCCATTTATCAGTGTCAGGTTCGGTGTCGGGGCGAATGGCATCCACCGGGCATTCCGGTTCGCACACACCGCAGTCAATGCATTCATCCGGGTGGATGACCAACATGTTTTCGCCTTCATAAAAACAGTCAACCGGGCAGACCTCGACACAGTCGGTGAATTTGCAGGCGATACAGGCGTCGTTAACGATATAGGTCATGGGGGAAAGTCCGGTTCTTTGCTCCAGCGCTATTTAGTGCAGCGCGCACGATCAATCAAGCACCTCACGGCGCGGAAAATCCGGGGCACGGCGTTCTTTTTTGGTCGGGCGACGGTTGGGGATGCGCTTGGGCTTGGGCGGCGTCACTTCCGGTATAGGCGTCAGGTCTTCATACAGCGTCTGTGCCTCAACCGCCGGGCCGCGCCTAGTGCCAATATCGACAATGCGCACCACCCGGATGGTATCAGCCTGCGCAAATGTCAGCGTGTCCCCGGCCCCAACCATATGGGCCGGTTTTGAAATTTTCGCTGAATTCAGCCGCACGTGGCCCGCATTCACCAGTTTTGTCGCCAAACCACGGGTTTTAAAGAATCGGGCGAACCACAGCCAACGGTCAACGCGAATGCTATCCGGTGTGTCAGCCAATCAGCTATTGTCCTTTAGCCCCATCAGCGCGGCGGCGAATGGGTTGTCCGGGTCAATCACGTCCTTTTTTGCCGGGCGGGCGCTATAGGACTGCGGCTTGTTATCGCGGGACGGACGTTTGCCCTTTTGCGGCGGTTTTTTGCGTTTTCCCTGCGGTTTCGGGCGACCTTCCTGTGCCGGACGCTCGACACGTTCCGGGCGAAAGCCACCCCATTTAAAGGTGTAGAACACTTCCATTTCCGGGCCTTCGTCAGGCACGGGCTCAGGGGTTGATGCAGACTCTGCTTCATCGGTCTTTTCGGCAGGCTCTTCCACCTTTTCGACGTCCACCTCCTTAGGTGCATCCGCCACAATCGCCTTCACCTTTTCCCGCTCACCTTTTTCGGCCTTATAGCCCAATCCTGCCATCAGATCGGCAAACTGTTCCAGTGTCATACCGGAAATTGACAACATATCCGGGTTGGCTTCAAAGCCACCCCGGCTGTCCATCACCCGCAGCATATCGGCCAACCGTTCCAGCATATCAATGCGGATCGCCCGCTCACCCGCTTGCCGGTATCCCGACATGGCATGAAAGCCTTTGGGCGCAGATTTCACCGACGGGATCGTCACCAATCCCGGCGGCGGGCTTTCAGGAAATTCATCCAAGCCGTTGACAAGGGACCATAAAATCAGCCGCAACCGGGTGGGAGCGGGTTTTAGCAAAGCAGGCATGAAAATCGTAAACTGACCAAAGCGAATGCCATGTTTGCGCAAAGTCGCGCGGGCATCCTGATCCAGTTCCTTAACATCGGCTGCAACCGCATCGCGGGTCAAAACCCCCAAAGCTTCGGCCATCTGAAAGGCAAATCCCTTGGCCAGCCCGGTCAACGTTTCATCGCGCCCCATGTCCAGCATCGGTTCAAACAGGGTGGCGATCTTGCGGTCAATAAAGTGCTGCAGGCGTCGCTGTACTTTGGCCGCCACATCTGCGCCTGCTTCCTCATCAACGAAGGCTTCGGCCACCGGTTTCAGGGCCTCGGCCCCCTTTACCAGCTTGCCAACCGCATGTTCGCCCCACATCAACCCACCCTGTTCGGTATAATCAATCTCGGTATCGGGGGCGTTGTAAAACCGGTCAGCGCGCAAATGGAACTCTGGCGCCAACGCGGCAAAACTGGCCGTGCGCAAAGTCTTGGCTTCTTCGGGTGTGGCCCCCGGATCTTGCGAAAATCGAAAGCCCTCCAGACGGCCCACAGGTTGGCCCTCTACCGTTACATCACCACTGTCACTCACATCCACCACCAGGCTCTCCTTTTGTTTCAAGCGGCGCAGTAAAACAGACGTGCGCCGGTCGATAAATTTTTCTGTCAGCGCGCTGTGTAAAGCGTCCGACAGGCGGTCTTCTACAGCGCGCGTCACCCCGCGCCAATGGTTTTCGTCATCCAGCCAGCCCTTGCGCTGTGCCACATAGGTCCATGTGCGGATAAACGCCAAGCGTTTGGATATCATATCAATATCGCCATCACTGCGATCAAGACGGCTGATCTGCGCGTTCAGCCAGTCATCCGGCACCCGGCCCAGATCGGACAGATAGCCATGGATAGTTTCCAGCAGGCTGACATGTTCGCCGGTGGAAATGCTGCGAAAATCCGGGATGCGGCAGATATCCCACAGCAATTGCACCGCTGGCGCATCTGTAACGCGGCCCAGACATTCCGGTATCGCCGCCAATGCTTTTAGCGCCACCAGATCATCGGCTTCGCGGGTGCGCAGTAACCACGGATCATCCGGAGCAAGTTCTAGCGACGCAATCAAAGTTTTGACGCTGCCAAAAGACAGCCTTGAATTGCGCCATTGCAGTTTTTCGATGGGGCGAAACCGGTGATCCATAATCGCGCGCGCCACTTCATCGGGTATTTTGCCGGTATCGCCCGTGGTGCCAAACGTCCCCGGCTGCAAATACCGCCCGGCCCGTCCGGCAATTTGTGCCAGCTCATTGGGGGCAAGGGCGCGCATCCGGCGGCCATCAAATTTGTTCAGCGCCGAAAACGCCACATGGTCGATATCCAGGTTCAGCCCCATGCCAATGGCATCCGTAGCCACCAGATAATCAACATCGCCGTTTTGGTACAATTCCACCTGCGCGTTGCGGGTACGCGGGCTAAGCGCCCCCATAACAACGGCCACACCGCCCTTTTGTCGGCGCAGCAATTCGCCAATGGCATACACATTTTCAACCGAAAACCCGACAATTGCACTGCGCGCGGGTATCCGACTTGTCTTTTTCGAACCTGTATGGGTCAATTCGGAAAACCTGTCGCGGAACATGAACTGCGCCTCTGGCACTAGATCACTGATGGCCTTTTTCATCGTGTCAGACCCCAGAAACAGAGTTTCTTTCAACCCACGCGCATGCAGCAACCGGTCGGTGAAGACATGGCCGCGCTCAGGGTCGGCACATAGCTGCACCTCATCCACCGCCAGGAAATCAGCGCCATTGCCCAATGGCATCGCTTCAACCGTCGATACCCAATACTGCGCCCGCGGCGGCACGATGCGTTCTTCACCAGTGACCAGCGCCACAACCGAGGGGCCCCGCAACGCCACGATTTTATCATAAACTTCCCGCGCCAACAGCCGCAACGGCAAGCCGATCACACCACTGGAATAGCCCAGCATCCGTTCAATTGCATAATGGGTTTTACCAGTATTGGTGGGGCCAAGCACGGCGGTAGTGTTGGATTGGTCGTGCATGAAAAGCCCCTAAAGGCTGGTCCCGCCAACCTTTTCTTCCAGTCGAAGAATTATATCTTCTATGCCCCGGGAATGGGGATGTATAGCCTGCACTTGCCGATACGCACTTAGCGCCTTTTCTGGCAATTCAAGCTGTTCCATAATCATGCCCAACCCCGACAGCGCCCCGAAATGGCGCGGGTTCAACGCCAACGTGCGTTTGATGTCATCAATCGACGGGCCAAACAGACCTGCCTGAAAATACGCCGTTGCACGGGCATTCCAACCTTCGGCAAATTCCGGCGCGTGATCTGTAAGCGCTGTCAGATGCTCAATCGCCACTTCGAACTCGCCGGCCTGCATCGCCGAACGTCCGCGTTCCAATAGCAAATCCATTGCCGAAGACCCGGAATGCGACCATTCGCGCCAGATATCGGACACCACCCTTTCCCAATCCGGGGTTTCAACATCGCTTAATTCGGTGAATAGCTGGTCCAGCCGTTCCGACTGGGCGAAAACTGGCACAGAAAAAACCAGTATCAGGCAAAATGCCGTAACGATTGGTTTGAGAATTCGGTTTAAAAGAGTCATAACAGAATCAATTCTAACGTAACGGGCGAAAAAATCGACCGTTACGCGGTCACAATTAAGGGAACGAACTAAATGAGTGATGTAATTGAGTCAGCCGTCAAAGCGCTGAACGAAAAAATTGATGGCGGATTTGACGGCGTGGCCAAGTTTGCGATTGAGGGTGAAGGCGCTATCATGATCGACGGCGAAGGTGCGCGTGCTGGCGACGATGAAGCCGAAGTAACGCTAAGTGCCGATTCTGACACGTTTCAGGCCATTCTGTCTGGCGATCTGAACGCCACTTCCGCCTTTATGACCGGCAAGCTGACAGTTGACGGTGACATGGGTAAAGCCATGCAATTGGGCGCAGTCCTGACCTGAACCATGGAAAAAGCCCCGTTTTTCAATGATGTGGCCGAAGGGCCGGCCAATGGTGCGGCCTTTTGGATCAAAGCCTGCGATGGCGTGCGCTTGCGCGTGGCCTACTGGCCCGGCGGTGATAAGGGCACGATACTGCTTTACCCCGGCCGCACGGAATTCATCGAAAAATACGGGCGTACTGCGATGGAATTAACCGGGCTTGGCTACCATGTGCTGGCCATTGACTGGCGCGGTCAGGGGCTAGCTGATCGGATGCTGGACGACCCCCAGCTTGGTCATGTTGGAAAATTCAGCGACTATCAGCTAGATGTCGCGGCTATGATGTCTGCGGCGGATGACCTGAAATGCCCCCGCCCCCGGTTTTTGATGGCCCATTCCATGGGCGGCTGCATAGCCCTGCGCGCCCTGCACGAAGGCCTGCCGGTGAAAGCCGTGGCATTCAGCGCGCCCATGTGGGGCATGTCGGTGGCACCTGCCCTGCGCCCCATTGCCCGCCCGCTTGTACACACCATGGCTAAGTTGGGCCGCGGTACCGCACGTGCGCCCGGAACTGACGCCGAGACCTACCTGAAAAACGCGCCGTTTGAGGACAATTTACTAACATCGGATGCAGACATGTACGCTTACATGAAACGCCAGTCCGACGCCCACCCGGAAATGACCCTAAGCGGGCCGACAATAAACTGGGTTCAGCAGTCTTTTGCCGAAACCGCAGCGCTGCAAGGAATGTCGCCGCCCAACTATCCGGCCATCGCATTTATCGGCAGTAATGAGCGTATTGTAGATTCAAACATAACGCTGGATTTGATGACCCGCTGGAAACGTGGCGACATCGAAACCGTGCCAGGGGCAGAGCACGAAATTATCATGGAAAAACCGAAAACCCGCGCGGCGTTCTTTGCCGCCGCGGATGCGCTGTTCTTTAACAATTCCAGATAATTTGGGTCGCCCGGACTGCGTCACGGCCTGGTAGTTAGATACTTTTTCACCCTTTCAATGACTTAATGCCGCCACAAGGATCGGTTTGTTCCCTGTTCTATATCGAGAATAATTATAGAACGGAGACCCTATCTTGAAACATTTCGCATTTATTGCTGCTACAGCAGTATTCCTTGGCGGTTGCATGGATACAAGCACCGGCAGCTCGGCCAACCGCCTGGTACAAATTGGCAATACTACTGGTGTCACAATGACCCGGTTTTATGCTTCCAATACTTCGCGCAGCAGCTGGGAAGAAGATATTTTGGGTGCGGATGTTTTGGGCAGTGGTCGCTCAGTCAATGTTGATATTGACGATGGTTCGGGTGCCTGCATGTTCGATTTCAAAGCCGTATTTGCCGATGGTGACGTGGTTGTCCAAAACGACTTTAATGTTTGCACACGGTCAAACTGGACTGTGGGCTAGGGCTAAAAAGACGGGCTGGTCTCGCAACCGGTCCGTTACACTAGTCGTCCAACTGGCGGATGCCTGCAGCTGCCGCTTGGGCCCCGGTTGCTATCCAGTCCTGCTCTGACGCAATAAACAGCACATTCATTCCAAACTTTTGCCACTCGGCAGCTTTTTCTACTGTTGAAACAAAGGTGACAAAGCCCTTGCCATGGGCCCGTGTCGCGGCACCAACGGATTCAAAGGCGGCCATAAGTTCCGGCGACGTCATATCTGTTTTACCGTAGGCAATCGACAGGTCGGCAGGGCCAACGAACAGCGCATCAATGCCATCAACCGCCGCGATTTCATCTGCCGCGTCCACGCCTTCCGGTTCCTCAATCTGCGCCAACACAACGGTTTCACGTTTGGATTGTTCCAGAATTTCAGCGAAGTTTTGTGACCGGTAGCCGGCCCAACGCGTGCCGCCATTAAAACCCCGCCCACCATGGCCAAAATGCGCCGCTTTCACTACACGCCGGGCCATATCTGCGTCCGTCACATGGGGCACAACAACTCCAACCGCCCCTGCATCCATCGCCTGCAATATCACCGCTGGTTCTTCAGACACCACTCGCACAAGTGCCGGAAAACCCAGCGCCCTTGCCACTGCCATACAGGCATCCAGCCGGGCCGCATCAAACGGCGCGTGTTCGGCGTCAAAACAAATGAAATCCAACCCGGTGCGGGCCAGAATTTCCACAATTTCCGGGGCGGGCGTACGCAGGAACGTCCCCACCAGCCGGTCACCTGCCAGTATCCGCGTTTTCAATCCACTGGTTTTCATCATTTCCCCCATATTTCGCCTTATCCGCTTTGCCATCCCAAGAAGTTACCCCCACCGGGTTGAACACCCCGGCCCACTGGGCATATGTCCAGACAACACATTCATGAGGTACCCAATGCCACGCAAGCTGCCAACCCCCGTCTTTGATGCCAACGCCATCGGTTCAAACGAACTGGGTCCCCTGCCCGACTGGGATCTCAGCGATCTTTACAGCGGCACCGACGCCCCCAAACTGGCCCGCGATCTGAAATGGCTGGAAAGCGCCTGCGCCAGTTTCGCGGCTGATTATCAGGGAAAATTGGGCAATCTGGATGCTGCAGGTATGCTGGAATGCGTGCAGCGGGATGAAAAAATATCCGGCATTGCCGGGCGCGTCATGTCGTTTGCTGGGCTGCGCTATTACCAGAATACAACCGACGCGGATCGTGGGAAATTCATGTCTGATTGTCAGGATCAGATCACCCGGTTTTCAACCCCACTGGTGTTCTTTTCGCTTGAGATGAACCGGCTGGATGAGGACCATCTGAACAGCCTTCTGGCCAGCAATCCCGACCTGAACCGTTACAAGCCTGCTTTTGACCGGATGCGCGCCATGCGCCCCTACCAACTGTCGGATGAACTGGAAAAATTCCTGCATGATCAGTCGGTTGTTGGTGCCTCTGCCTGGAATAAACTGTTTGATGAAACTATCGCCGGGCTTGAATTTTGCCTTGATGGCGACAGTATGAACCTTGAAAGCATCCTGAATTTCCTAAGCGAACCTGACCGCGCCAAACGCGAAGCCGCCAGCCGCGAACTGGCACGGGTTTTCGGGCAAAACGTCAAACTGTTTGCCCGTGTGCACAACACACTGGCCAAGGAAAAAGCCATTGAAGATGCGTGGCGCAAAATGCCCACACCGCAAGCCGACCGCCATCTGGCCAACCACGTGGAACCCGAAGTGGTTGAGGCCCTGCGCAACGCTGTCGTCAAAGCCTACCCCAAGCTTAGCCACCGGTATTATGAGCTGAAACGCAAATGGATGGGTCTTGAGATTATGGAGGTCTGGGATCGCAACGCGCCCCTGCCGATGGAAGATACGTCAACCGTAGAATGGGACGCGGCGCGGGCCACGGTGCTGGAAGCTTACGCTGATTTCTCGCCTGAAATGGCGGCCATAGCTGAGCCGTTTTTTGACAAGGGCTGGATCGACGCGGGCGTAAAACCCGGCAAGGCACCGGGCGCTTTTGCCCATCCCACCGTCACTGACGTGCACCCCTATGTGATGCTGAATTACCTTGGAAAACCCCGCGATGTCATGACCTTAGCCCATGAGCTAGGCCACGGCGTACATCAGGTATTGGCTGCTGATCAGGGCGAATGGCTGGCCGACACGCCGCTAACCCTGGCCGAAACCGCATCTGTTTTCGGGGAAATGCTGACATTTCGCAAATTGCTGGCAGCGGCCAAAACCCCGGCGCAGCGAAAGGTGCTGCTGGCCAATAAGGTCGAAGACATGATCAACACCGTGGTGCGCCAGATCGCGTTTTACGATTTTGAATGCAAACTGCACGCGGCCCGCGCCGAGGGTGAATTGACACCGGACGACATCAACGCCCTCTGGATGTCCATCCAGGGCGAAAGCCTGGGGCCCGCATTTCAATTCATGGACGGCTACGAAACCTTCTGGGCCTACATCCCGCATTTCGTGCATTCACCGTTCTACGTCTATGCCTATGCCTTTGGCGACGGGCTCGTGAATGCGCTTTATGCGGTTTATGAGGAAGGCGACCCTGACTTTCAGGACAAGTATTTTGAAATGTTAAAGGCTGGTGGATCAAAGCATCATAAAGAACTGCTGGCCCCTTTTGGGCTGGATGCATCTGACCCTAAATTCTGGGACAAGGGCCTAAGCATGATTTCCGGCATGATTGATGAATTGGAAGCGATGGAGGGGTAATTTCTTGAATACTTTTGCAAAAGTCTTTGTGTTGAGCGCAGTTATGTTGGGTTTGGCAACGCCAGGCCTCACGGCTGAAGGTGTATCAATTCTTGGGACGTGGAATTGCATCGACACCCGGAACGGCGGTGAAATGCGCGCCAATGTCCAAATTCGCAAAAATCGGATATTTAATGCACGAATGTACATCTCTATGGCCCTGGATGAATTGCATATTTCGGCAATTGCTGACTACAAATCACGTTGGCGACTGGATGGAAATAACTGGTATGAAACACCAATCAACGTGCGTATTCTGAAGTTTGAAGTAAATGGCATCGACCAGCGAGGAAGTACCCCGGCCCATGCGCTTCGGGACGATCTGATGCGCCCGCAATCGGGCCCTGACGAAATCCGTCTAACTTCTTTAACAACCCTAGAATTTTTGCATGACGGTGAAGTTACAGTTTGCCAACGGGACTCCGACACGTCCAAAAACAGTTAGCCACCGGAGAGTAATATGCGCATCCTTAAAAGACTATTCTTGGGTCTAATCGCCCTTGTTATCACTGGGTTGCTGATCTTTTTCCTATTTGTTCCATCCTACGCGGAAAAGGGCCGCAACAGCGTCGCTACCCATGATCCCTACCCTGTTTCAGACAAGGCACAAAGCCTGCATGACAGCCTGACCATTGGGGATTGGCATGCCGATAGTTTGCTGTGGAACCGCGATCTGGGGCAGCGCGCAACACGGGGTCATGTGGATATTCCACGTCTTGTCGCAGGCAATGTTGCCCTGCAGGTTTTTACCACCGTCACCAAAAGCCCCAAGGGTTTAAATTATGACCAAAATGACGCGAATGCCTTTGATAACATAACACTTTTAGCCGTTGGCCAGCTATGGCCGCCGCGCACATGGGGCAGCCTGCTGGAACGTGCCTTGTTTCAAGCCGACAAGCTAAGCCAGCTTGAAAAGGCAATTCCTGACGGGCTTCGAATAATCAGAACCCGCAGTGATTTAGAGGCTGTGTTGACGCAGCGCGCCGCCGGTCACCGTATTGTGGGTGGCTTGCTTGGCATAGAAGGCGCACACCCGCTGGAAGGCAAAATCGAAAATCTGGATAAATTGCAATTGGCCGGATTTCGGGTAATTGCGTTGCAGCATTTCTTTGACAATGAACTGGGGGGCACCCTGCACAGCAATGCTGAAAACGGGTTGACCGAATTTGGCCGTCAGGTGGTGACCGAAGTTGCACGCCGCGGCATGGTTTTGGACATCGCCCATTCAAGTCAGGCCGTCGCCCGTGATGTGCTGACCATCACCGATATTCCAATCATCGTCAGCCATACCGGGGTGTTTAGCCATTGCCAGACACGGCGAAACTATCCTGATGATCTGATGCAGAAAATTGCTGCCACTGGCGGTGTTATAGGCATTGGGTTCTGGGCCGATGTAACCTGTGACGATAGCCCGGATGGTGTGGCGGCAACCATCAAGGCCGCCATATCGGTCGTCGGCGAAGATCACGTTTCGCTTGGCTCAGATTTTGACGGCTCTGTTGGTACTGCCTTTGATGCATCAGAAATGGCGGCGCTGTCTGATGCTTTACTTCGTGCGGGCCTAAGTGAAGGCCAAATTCGCAAGGTTATGGGTGAAAATATGGTCCGGGTATTGCGTGCAAGATTGCAGGACTAGGGTGGATCAGCGGCGATAATTTGATCGATCATTGCCTGATTTTCGCGGGAAAATTCCAGCGTGCAGGCGAAGGGTTCGCCCAGTGTTACGGATCTGTTGAATGCCTCAATCATCAACTGGTACTGATTGGTTTCGCCGTAACGCTCAATCCGGCTAGAACCATCTTTAAGCCGGATTTCAAGCTGTCCATCAGCGTAACTATCCGGGTTGAACGGGGCCAAAACCCGTATCCAGCCATTGGTGCCGTGAAACAGCATTTCTTGACGAAGCCCCATGCGCATTGAACAATAAAAATCCATGGTAAAACCGGGAAATGTAGCCATGACATGCGCACTTAGATCAACCCCATCCAGCCAGTCTATATTTGCCCTTATGTCGGTTGGTTCAGCGCCCGTTGCGAAACGGGTTGTGACCACCGGATAAACCCCGATATCGGGCAAGCCACCGCCGCCCTGGGAACTGTGGTTGCGAAAATTTGTTGGTTTATCGGCATTGTTGTAGGTGAAAACACCACTGACATGGGACAGCGCGCCAATCTCACCGCTTTGCAATATTTTGCGTACGCGCGCCCATTGCGGGTGATGCACTACCATGAACGCTTCGGCCGCCAGCAATCCGGTTTTTTCGCGCTGCGCAATCAAACCGTCAATCTGACCGGCAGCCATGGCGATTGGTTTTTCGCAAAGCACATGCTTGCCTGCCGCTAGACAGGCAAGGGTCATGTCCACATGCATGTCATTTGGCAGTGGAATATAAATCGCATCAATATCAGGGTCAGCCAGCAGGGCTTCATAGCCTGTGTGAATTTTCAAACCTGGATATTGCCTGGTAAATGGGTCGGATTTTTCGGCAGAACGTGACGCCAACGCTGTTAACGTTCCCCCCGCTGCAACGTGGATTGCCGGGCAAAGCTGAGTTCGGGCGATTTTAGCTGCCCCCATCACGCCCCAACGAACAGTATTCATATAATCCCCCAACTTGTACCAATAACGTTTAGGGAAAAATTCGCATGGATGCCAGAAGATGCCGCAGTATTACGTAAAGCTATGCGCCCCACTTAGCCCAGGGAAACGGCTTTTCATCCGTGGTGCCGGCTTGAAAAAGGGCGACATCACGCAGCCAATTGCCTATGTCGCGGCCAAAATCCATCAGAAGCGCATTTTTTTCCTTGTTGAATAGCATCCAAAGAAACTGAACCACGGCCACAACGCCCAGAATGGTTTCGGCAAGCGCAAACATGAGCGCAAGGATGACCATCATCAGCCCCCGCATCCAGATGCTTTCAGGCGATTCAGTACCTGACTTTGGCTCTTCCGGTTCTTCCAGATCGACCGGGTCAATCATCCGGTCAAATTCTTCGTTTGGTTTTACCATTGAATTTTCCTTTAGGACGGCAATGACAACCCGATACTAGACGGATTTATACCGATTCCAAAATACCCTTTTCCGCGGCCAGTTCCTGCATGCGCTTTTGTAGCTTCTCAAAAGCCCGCACTTCAATCTGGCGAATACGTTCGCGGCTAACTTTATACACACCCGACAGGGTTTCCAACGTCAGAGGTTCTTCCTTTAGACGGCGTTGCATCAGGATGTCTTTTTCCCGCTCATTCAGCACATCCATGGCATCGTTAAGCATGTCATGGCGAATATCCATTTCATCCTTTTTTTCGTAATCCCCGGCCTGATCGGCGTTTTCGTCTTCCAGCCAGTCCTGCCATTGCGCAGTACCTTCACCCTCAGCGCCGATGGTGACGTTCAGTGATGCATCGCCACCAGACATGCGTCCGTTCATGGAAATAACTTCTTTTTCCGTCACCCCCAGATCACTGGCAATGCGTTTTACGTTCTCCGGGCGCAGATCGCCGTCTTCAAAGGCACCAATACGGGCTTTGGCTTTGCGCAGGTTGAAAAACAGCTTTTTCTGCGCAGATGTCGTGCCCATCTTCACCAGTGACCAAGACCGCAGCACATATTCCTGAATAGACGCGCGGATCCACCACATGGCATAGGTGGCCAGACGAAACCCCTTTTCGGGGTCAAACTTTTTGACCGCCTGCATCAGGCCAACATTAGCCTCTGATATCACCTCGGCCTGTGGCAACCCATAACCACGGTAACCCATGGCGATTTTGGCAGCCAGTCGCAGATGCGATGTCACCATCTGATGCGCTGCATCGGTGTCCTGATGATCCACCCAGCGTTTGGCCAGCATGTATTCCTGTTCCGGCTCAAGCATCGGAAACTTGCGGATATCCTGCATGTACCGATTTAACCCGCCCTCTGGTGACGGTGCCGGAAGATTTTTCAAATTGCTCATGTTTCATTGCCCCCTCTGTTGTAATGTATCAAGGCTTAACATTGATATAGGCAAGAATACCGCCCTGTTCAAGATGCCGCTACCGGGTTTTTGTTAATGGGTTGTGAATATTTCGGCTGTGCGGTTACAGCATGATTCAGATTGTCGGAAATACTTGCAGGATCAGGCTTAAGAAAAAAGCGCAAACACCAGAAAACCCAGCCCCAGCATCAGACATAGCGGTGAGAAATAGCGAAAATTCAAGCTGCGGAACGGCTGAGTTGAGCCATTGAAAACCGGCGGCACGACATAGGTAACGGCACCCCGGCCCAGAAACACCACGACCAGCACCCACAATGCGGCGCGGCTTAGAACATCTGGCAAAACCTGCATCAGATGCAGGCCGGGCATCAGCGCTGCGATAAAAATCAGCACCGCTACACCATAGGTCAATCCGGCTGGTGGCATACGATCAAACGGGCTTCCGGCCACAGTTTTCACCAGATCAGCGACGTTTTTCGCCGGCCACAATCCGCCCCAGCCCCAATAGAAATGCAGCAAAGAAATCGAGGCCAAAGTGAAAAATAAAATGCCAGCAAGCGCGGTCATTTATGCCAACCCTTTGTTGGTAGTGACACGCAAGCCAAGGGCTGCCAAAACGACCACCCCTAAAAAAGCTGTCCACTGGGGCAAATCGGTCAGGTTTCCAAGACGGGACATGCCATAGAATGCGAACAGGCCCGCAAAAGCAGCATATTGTGCCATCACCGCCCAAACGGCCGTTCGCATATCCAAGCGACTAATTGCGGCCATTAGCAACACAGCGCTGTTGATCAGCATCGAAAGTGTCGTGAAGTGCCAGATCGTTGAAAACCCAGCCTTAACGTGGTCGCTCAGATCACTTTCTAACAGCACCTGGTGAAATTCAGGTCCACCGCCAAAAACATGGGCAGGCACAATCAGCGCCGACAGTAATGATGCCGCAAGTAACCATTTATTCATTTTTCGCTCCTAACCATACGCACCCGTATGTAACGGCAGGCATTGTCCATGTCCATACGCTATCGTATGGTGCCCAAATGGATGCGAAACCCACCCTCACCCAGACCGTCTGGATCAAAGCCGCTTTTCGCGCCCTGACATCTGGCGGCCCTCAGGCGATCAAGGCCGAAGCCATTGCCCGCAGCCTGAATGTCAGCAAAGGCTCGTTCTACTGGCATTTCAAAGACGTGAACGGCCTAAAAAATGCGATGATTGAACATTGGCAACAGGTGGCAACGGATGCTGTCATCACAGCGCTGGATCAGGGAGAAATGGCGCCGCGTGAACACCTGTCACGACTGATGGAAATCGCCACTTCAACGGCAAACGCGGCTTATGGAGGGCCGCAAGCCGAAGCCGCGATCAGGGATTGGGCAAGGTATGACCGGACTGTCAGAACGGCCGTCGCCACTATCGATCAACAACGCATCCATTATGTCCAGGGGCTGCTGCAAAAACTGGGGCAGGACAGAAAATTAGCCGCCCATAACGCCCGCATTCTTTATGCTGCACTGATTGGGCTGGCGCAGATCTCCGGATTGAATGGGTTAAGCCCGCAACAGGATCTGCTGCTGCTTCTTGACCGGATTATTGCCGAATGATCACACCCCCAGCGCGTCGATTAACCCGGCCATATCTCCCGGCAACTCCGCCTCAAACCGCATCGCATCACCGCTCACCGGATGCTCAAACCCCAGTACTGCCGCATGCAGCGCCTGTCGCGCAAATCCCGCCACTACCGCCTGCGCTGCCTCGGGCAATGCCTTGGCGCTTAACTTGCGCCGCCCACCGTAAGTGGCATCGCCAATCAGCCCATGCCCAACATGGGCCATATGAACCCTAATCTGATGGGTGCGGCCGGTTTCCAGCCAGCATTCCACCTGCGCCAATATCGAAGGCGCCCCAAACCGCGCCACTGTGCGCACCCGCGTGACCGCGTGGCGTGCCCCCTGAAATAACACCGCCTGTTTTTGGCGGTCATGTTTGTGGCGCGCCAGATGGGTGGTGATCTTCATCACATTGCCGGGTTCAAAATTTACGCCCCGAACGCCACGCAACCTCGGATCAGCCGCATCCGGCACCCCGTAACACAGCGCGGTATATTTGCGCTCAACACTGTGCTTTTCAAACTGCGCCGCCAGCCCGTGGTGGGCCGCATCCGACTTGGCCACCACCAGCAAACCACTGGTGTCCTTATCAATCCGGTGCACAATACCGGGGCGCAATTGCCCCCCCACCCCGGACAGATTGCCG
Organism: Paracoccaceae bacterium; assembly: GCA_965224795.1. Lineage (GTDB taxonomy): Bacteria > Pseudomonadota > Alphaproteobacteria > Rhodobacterales > Rhodobacteraceae > NVTR01. The sequence continues at coordinate 303,069 of CBDDAE010000002.1, forward strand.
CCAAAATGATGCAGCAGCGCATTCACCAAGGTCCCACCTGGGGTGCCGGGTGCCGGATGCACCACCATGCCCACGGGCTTATTGATGACAATCAGGTCAGCGTCCTCAAACACCACGTCCAGCGGAATGTCTTCGGGCAACATATGGGTTTCAACCGGCTCTGGCAGGCTGACGGTAAACACCTGCCCCTCGCGAACCTTGGCCTTTTGATCCGCAACAACCACCCCGGCGCAACTCACCGCCCCCTCGCCAATAAGGCGCGTCAGCCGAGAGCGCGACAATTCCGCCGCCTCTGGCACGTCGCGCCCCAGTGCTTTATCAAGCCGCTTGGGCGGGTTCGGCCCGATTGTAATCAGCACTTCAGGGGCAGCCATGGACGACACTCCGATTTCTACAGCCGAGGCCAAGAACCTGCGGTTCCTGCGCCTGCTGGTAACGGTCCTGACCGCCACCATGATCCTGGGTCTTCTAACCATCGTTGTGCTGCTTGTCATCCGCTTGAGCACCGGTTCGACAACTGTGCAGGTGCCCGACGCGATCACCCTGCCCGACGGCATCCGCGCGACAGCATTTACGCAGGGCTCAGACTGGTACGCGATTGTCACCGATGGTGATGAAATATTGATCTATGACAGCGGCACCAATGCCTTACGCCAAACGGTCACGATCACACAGCCATAACTTACGAACCAAACCCCATCATTTTTCCATAAATATCCCCCGAGCGGAGCGGGGATCGCCCGCAGGGCTCATAGAAATGCGCGCCCGGCGCGCTCAATTTAACGCGCCATATGCCGCTGCAAAACCGCCATCTGCGCCCGATCCACGCCATCCTTAGGCTCCAGCGTATAGATGTAATCCCCCCACCACGGCCCGGCCGCCCAATAGGTCCAGCCCAGCCAAATATCTTCGTTTTCATCCATATAATTCAGCATGTTATCCAATGCTTCCAGACAACGAGCGTTTTTCCCAGCGCCAAATTCGCTAAGGAAGGCCCGGGTGCCCTGTTCACGCATCCAAGCTGTGATACGGCGCAATCGATCAGCCCCAACTTTGCGGCTAACGCAGGACGCCGAGTGCCCGGAAAAATCCCGGTCTAAGTACTGATGCACATCAAAAGCGTAGTTTTCCAATGGATCACGGACACCTGCCATAACCACAGAATTTGGGGTGCCATAATAGTTTTCAGACCAGGAATGTGCCCCGGACCAACCGTTGCCAGGCACCAGAATAATGTTTTTCGCACCGGTTTTACGTATCGCGGCGATGGCAGCGTTAGCGCCGGTTAACCAAAGCTCGCTTGGCATATTGTGGGGCTCATTCATCAGGCCAAATATGACACGCCTATTGCCGCTAAATTCCTGTGCTAGTCTGGACCAAAAATCAGCAAACGCCGCGACGGGCACTTTATCGCCAATAATCTGGCCCTGATACCTGGCGTAATTGTGGGGGTCCAGAATTACCTGGGCCTGCTTTTGGCTAGCGTAGCTTACAAACGCCTTAATCCGTGCCAACTCTGTGCTATCCAATGGCCCGCCCAACTGTCGTTGCAACCGTTCCCACCGGAAAGGCAAGCGAAAGACGTTCATGCCCTTGGCAGTGAAATAATCCATTTCTTGGGAAACCGGATAGGTGTAGTGTTTTCCAAAGATGCCAGGCAGATGGCCTTCACCGAAATCTGCTCCAGCAAGGTTAACACCTGTTAGGCGTAACCGGTCTTGCCCTTGCGCCATTTCCATCCCCAATAGACCCAGCAACGAGGCCAGTAAAACCAATCTGTAAATTTGCATTATCTTCCCGTAAACACCCGCCCCGAAAGCCAGTGTAGGCGACAATTGCCTGCAATGCATCTGAAATTTCAAATTTTAAGACGACCTCCGCTGCTTCAGGGGGTCCCCATGATACACAATTCAATACATTAACCAACTGAGCTAAGGTCAACCGCTGGCTGTATTTAACCAGGCTTTGGGTTGTAGGATGGCCGGCTACTTTGTGATTTCAGGCTCACCTGAGCCACGAAAAATTGTAGTCCATACAAGAACAACATCAGGCTATCCTTGGCTCATTATTCGTTTGACATATGCCTTGCCAATACTGCCATTTGCGGCCGGTCTACACCATTCGCAGGCTCCAGCGTAAATCCGTCTTCTCCCCACCACGGCCCGGCCGCCCAGTAAGTCCAGCCCAGCCAGACATCCCCATGATCATCTACATAATTCAGCATATCATCCAACGCCGCCAAGCAGCGCGCGTTTGCGCCACCGGAAAACTCACCCAAAAACGCCTGTACTCCTTGCGCGCGTGCCCATTGGGTAAAGCCGTGCAAACGGTCGCTACCAACGCTTTCATCTACGCAAGTCTCGGAAGTACCGGACGAATCCTCATCCAGATATTGATGTACCTCGATTGCGTAATTGTCGTCGGGATCAACGATTTGACCCATAAGTTGGGAATTTGGCGTGCCGTAGTAATCCGCGTCCCAGGAATGCGCCCCGCTCCAGCCATTTCCCGGCACAAGGATAAGATTGCCGACCCCCGCCTTGCGGATCGCGGCGATGGTGGTGTTGGCATCGGCGAGCCACAGCTCGGTTGCCATTTCAGAGGGTTCATTCATCAACCCAAGGATCACCAGGCTATTGCCGCTGAATTCTGTGGCCAGTTTCACCCAAAAATCGGACAATGCAGCCACGGGCACCGCGCCTTGGTCACCATCAACCCCAACAATATCGCCAAAATAACGTGCATAATTATGGACATCCAGAATGACCCGCGCACCTTTGCCGGTGGCGTCGTCCACAAACGCCCTGATCCGCGCCAATTCGGCTTCATCAAGATCCGCAAACAAATTTGGCTGCAAGCGTTCCCACAAAAACGGTAGGCGAAAAACATTCATGCCCTTGGACATGAAATAATCCACCTCATCTGCATTGGGATAGGTGTACTGAACGCCAAATTTCCCCGGCAACACGTCATAGCCAAAATCCGCCCCGGCCAGATTAACCCCGACCAATTCCACCCCGCCGCGTTCTGAAGTTTGGCCCAATACCACGCCGACCCCAGCCAAAAACATCAGCCCCGACAACAGCAAAGCCCTGGATATTTGCATCATTTCACCACACCAAATCACTCATTTCCCACATGAGAGTATGCCCAGTTTTGGGTCATAGCAATTAAATGAAAGGTTGGTACCGCCTCCCCGGCTTGAACGGGGGACCTCTGGTTCCACAAACCAGCGCTCTAACCAACTGAGCTAAGGCGGCACGCTGGCTGGATTTAACCGGGGCTTGGCATTATTGCAAGCCTTGCGCGCAAGTTTCATACCTTGCGCGGCAATCCCGGAAAGGCTAATCCGGCCCAACCAAACCGGAGGCGCGATAATGAGCATCAACAAAGAAAGCGACGTCGCCGCCAATATTCAGATCGGCCCGACATCGACCGGCATGGTGCGTATCTATATCGAAGGAAAAGGCATCGAGCTGCCACTGGACTTTGACGCGGAAGAAGCCCGTGAAATTGCCGACGAAATACTGGCCGCTGCAAAATTGGCCGACGCGATGACCAATAAATAGCCCCACGGAAAATATTACTATTTGAAGATCTCGCCCGGCCCGACCAATTCGAACCCAGTGATCTCAAATTCATAATTGCCTGATAGATCACCCTTTTGCGCCCGTGCGATCAACTTTCCATCTGAGTTGTGAAAAACCGCGTGTACAGTTTGCAATCCCCGATAGCACCAATCACCATCCGGGTAATGGAACTTTACCATCATTGTCAAAATCTCCTTTAAAACATTGTTAATTTGCCCCGTGTGAAACGCCGCAATACCGGGGTCACGAAACCCGTGCAACCGCCGCGCCGCATGGCGCGCAAACTTACCCGTCAGCTTCTTGCGCCGCGCCGGGGCCAGCTTGGTTTCCGGTCCCATGCGAATAATCTCTGCGTCAAACCCATCAGCAATGATCAACCCGGTTTCATCCGGCAACAGCTCACTCGGGAAATCACCATCAACCGCCCAGAAATACCGGTCACACCATTCCAGATACCCCTGCCATTTGTGATCGGTCTGAAAATCCGCCCGGCTGGATTTGCATTCAATCACCCAAATCTCGCCCTTTGGACCCAGCGCCATCACGTCCACCCGCAAGCCGCGCTCAGGCACAAATTCTTCAATCCCCACAAAGTCATGGGTCAAAAGATGGCGACACACGCCGCGGGCCAGCAATTGGCCGGGTTGCAAATCATCGGGCATATTCCATATGTGAACAATTCGTGAACAAAAATCAAGAATGACGTCGCAAACAGCAAAGTTATGCCCGCCACCCGAGATAGGTAACAGAGGAAAGGCGGTTGATATGGCACGCAGAGCGAAACGCACGAATATTTCACGGGGTCCCAACCCTTACCCGGCGCAACTGTCACACCCGTTTGCCCCGCAATCCCTGTTCAGCGACGACGCGATCAATGCAATCCACAATATGGCCCTGAAGGTTCTGGAAGAACTGGGCATGAAAATCCTGCTGGATGAAGCGGTTGAAATGTACCAAGCCGCCGGTGCCTCGGTTGATGGTGATATGGTCAAAATTGGCCGCGATATAGTCACCGCAGCCCTTGCAAGCGCGCCTAGGGAAATCCCGCTATTCGCCCCCAACCCAGCCCGCAATCAGACCCTGAAACACGGTGCCATGCTGTTTGGCCCCGGTGCTGGCTGCCCCAATGCCACTGACCGGATAGAAGATCGCCGTCCGGGCCGTCTGGTGGATTTTGACAATGCCCTGCGCCTGCAACAAAGCACTGATGTCATTCACCTTTTAGGCCCCTCTGCCGAACCCCAGGACGTGCCTGCCAACATGCGCCACTATGCGTTCATGCGCAGCCAGCTGTCCTTAAGTGACAAGCCGGTATTTGTTTATGCGCGGGGTCGCAGGCAGGTGCAGGAAAGCTTTGAAATGATGCAGTTGGCGCTGGGGCTGGACGCGGAAACCTTCAACAATCAGGTCTGGACCAAAACCGTCATCAACACCAATTCTCCGCGCCAGATTGACCGGCCCATGTCGCAAGGCATCATTGATTTCGCCCGCGCCGGGCAGCTTAGCATCATCACCCCGTTTTGCCTTGCCGGTGCCATGGCCCCGATCACCGTATCAGGCGCGCTGGTGCTGCAACATGCCGAAGCATTGGCAGGCATCACCCTGGCGCAAATCGCCCGAAACGGCGCGCCGGTGGTTTACGGCGCGTTTGGCTCCAACGTTGATATGAAATCGGGCGCCCCGGCCTTTGGCACGCCGGAACATATTCAGATGACCCTTGGCAGCGGGCAGTTGGCCCGCTTGATCGGGCTGCCTTGGCGTTCAGCCGCCGGTGCGGCGTCTAATACCACCGACGCCCAGGCCGCCGGTGAAACCCACATGTCCATGTGGGCGGCCCTGTTGGGCGGCGCGACTATGACCTTCCATGCAGCCGGCTGGCTTGAGGGTGGGTTGTCGTTTGTATTTGAGAAATTCATCAATGATATTGAAATGTTGCAAACCTTTGCTCACCTAACCAAACCTGCGGAATTTGACGCCGACAGCATGGGCTGGGCGGCGCTGAAAGACGTGCAGCCGGGCGGGCATTTCTTTGCCACCGAACACACCATGGACCGATACCGCGATGCGTTTTACAAACCGCTGGTGGCAGACCTGTCAAACTTTGGCCAATGGACGGAAACCGGCAGCAAAACGGCGGATGAACGGGCCACAGACATTTGGCAAGGTATCCTGCGCGACTTTACCCCGCCCGCCGGGGCGACCGAGCGCGCGGCCAATATTGCCGATTATATCGCCAAGGGTGAAGCCAAAGGCGGCGCGGCGATACTGGACTAATTTTCCGCTTGACATGAAACCGAACGGTATCGCATTAAAAGGATACCAAATGGTTTCACGTTAAAGGAAGTTCCATGCAACCCGACCCACAGCCTGCGTTTCGCGCCCTGTCAGACCCGACGCGCCGCGCCATTTTGGCGATCCTGTCAAATGGCGAACAAAGCATCGGTCAAATCACCGAGCAGTTTAGTTTCACCCGACCCGCGATCAAAAAACACCTTGGCATTCTGGAACAGGGTAATCTGATCAGCGTCACCACACGGGGGCGCACCCGCATTAACCGGTTGAATCCAGACGGTTTTAACCCGGCCCGCAGTTGGCTGACATTCTTTGACAGCTACTGGGATACCAGCCTTGCAACCCTGAAATCCACCATTGAAAAGGACCTGAACTAATGGAAAACGGCACCATCGAAAAAACCATCCACATCACTGCACCGCGCGAAGTGGTCTGGGATTACCTGACCAAATCAGATCACCTGGCCAAATGGTTCCACCGCCCCGACGACAACCTGTCTGACGGTCAGGCCTTTGATATGAAAGGTAAAGACGGCAATTCCCTGTGTAGTGGCGCGATTGAAGAAATGTCACCCGTTGACCGGCTGGTTTACAGCTTTACCGCCGGACCAATGCAGGGTCTGATGACCCGCGTCGCCTGGACGCTGACAGCAGTGCCCGGCGGCACCCGCCTGGGGCTGGTGCATAGCGGCTTTGGCGCGGACGCTGCCGGTTTTGGCCTGCTATCCGCCTTTGACAAAGGCTGGGACGGCCACCTGATCCGCCTGCGCGAAATGTAAAACCCTTGCCGGATGCCCGCCGCCACCCTATGTGAACAGGTGGCGGGCACTGCCCTTCTCGTTTATGGGGTCCAAATCCGGTGGCCTTACATAAATCCGAGGGAGCTGGCTCTGTTTGGATCCTGGTTCACTTACCCGGCACCCACCTGTTAAATCAGGCTTCGGGATTTTACGTACCCCCACGGTCGCACTTTGGTGGTCCCGCCACATATATCCTACGTCACCTAGGGGCTGTCTGCCCCCATTGCACTAACGCTATCTCCCCAATGATGTTTTTGAAAAGGTGACTGGGGGCGCGAAAGTTTGCAATTCACCTATGGATCGGTTCAGGTGGCAGGAACTCTATTCGCAAAGGGACGCAATGCTGAACAAACTGCCCTACCAGATTGCCGACATTCAAGTGCCGGTAAAACGTGCCAAAACGCTTGATGCGGCCAAAGTGGAAGAGATCGCTGAAAGCATCCTGGAAGAGGGCCAGAAAACCGCCATCCAGCTGCGTAAATCTGGCGAAGGGTTCATACTGGTGGAAGGTCTGCACCGGCTAGAGGCATTACGCGCGCTGGGGGAAACCGAGGTTGAGGGTTATCTGGTACAGGCGCGACGGCATTAGGATCACACCCGTGAAACAGCACATCATTGGATATGGCATTCTTTTAGCCTTAGGGGCTTTTGCGTTAAACTGGCTACAATACCGTCTTCTTGTCCGGGCCCATTCCGCTGAGATCACGGCCCTGTTGATCGCCGCTGGTTTTCTGGCGCTTGGGGTTTGGATCGGGGCGCGGTTGACCCCGGCCCAACCAAGCGTCGGTTTTCAGAAAAACACAGCCGCACTTAAAGCGTTTGGTATTACCAAGCGAGAATATGCGGTGCTTGAATTGCTGGCCTCGGGACAATCCAATAAGGGCATCGCTCGCGCCTTAGGTGTCGCCCCAAACACCGTAAAATCCCACCTTGCCAGCCTGTTTGCCAAACTGGAAGTCCAGCGCCGAACCCAGGCCGTGGCCCGGGCGCAATCATTTGATCTGATCGCCTGAGCCACCCCCAAAAAGGCAGTAATTTCCCGAATTCACCCTTTTGGACTATTTGTTAAGCACCCTTGCAATGCTAAGGTTATGGCGAAATCACAGGGGTCAGACATGTTCAAATTCGCACTGAAATACGGCATAATTGCCGGGCTGATATCAATCAGCGCCATCACCATTGGGTTGGTTCTGGGGGGCGCCAACAGCGGCGCTTCATCACAACTACTGGGTTACGCAATCATGCTGCTTGCGCTGTCGGTAATTTATTTCGCCATACGGCGTTACCGCGACACTGTGCTGGGCGGGGTGATCCGGTTTGGTCAGGCGGCCCTGCTGGGCATTATCATTTCAGCCATTGCCGGGGTTGCCTATGTGGCTGCATGGGAGGTCTATCTGGCTTTCAGTGGCACCGAATTCATCGACGGCTATATCGCCGGTACGGTTGAGAAAAAGCAAGCCGCAGGCCTAAGCGCCGCCGCGCTTGAGGCTGAGATCGAAAAGCTGAACGGGATCAAAGACAACTACGCCAAGCCGTGGATACGCTTGCCCATGACATTCACCGAAATATTCCCGGTCGGGCTGCTGGTATCGCTGATATCCGCCGCCATCCTGCGCACCCGCGCCCCGGCAAAAGACTGAATTTCCCACCTAATAAAGGAGCCCAACCATGAGTATCGGACTGTTTTCCCTAAGCCTGAACGTCAAAGACATCACCGCATCCAAGGTCTTTTATGAACATTTAGGATTCAAAGAAGTCTTTGGCGACGCAAGTCAGGGCTGGATAATTCTGGACAATGGCGATGTTAAGATCGGGCTGTTTCAGGGGATGTTTGAGAAAAATTCATTGACCTTCAACCCCGGCTGGGGGCCGGGCGCAGCACCGCTGGAGGATTTTGAAGACGTGCGTGATATTCAGAAACGCCTAAAGGCGGCGGGCGTAGATTTTGTCAGCGAAGCCGACGAATCCAGCACCGGACCCGCCAGTTGCATCGTCACCGATCCAGATGGCAACCCGGTATTGTTGGATCAGCATGTGTAAGCTGTGAGGTGAACAAAACTTGACGCCAGCCCTCAATCGCTTGGCATCCAATAGCATCCGGAACTGTAACTAAACATTCTCGCATTCCCTTAGGTAAGCTTATTCGACCTGCCGGGTTCCCTTCGGCCTGCACCCGCCTATTGTTGCGACATTAATAACAATCGACATGCATTATGGTTAATAGTGGTGTATTCAGGTCGAATGAAATCTGAATGGGAAAGTGAAAAGTTATGAATATAGTATCAATGGGAATGAAATATCTTGGGCCGGTGGTTGCTACAAAAATCGCCTCGATGCTCGGGATAAAAAGCCCGCTCGTCACAAAAATTATAATGGCAGCTTTGCCCGCCGTCTTGGCTGGGCTGACTGGCAAAGCCTCTAGCGGATCTGGCGCCGGATCGTTGTTCAGTCTGCTTTCCAACCAAAAAGCTACCAGCGCTGATGATTTTGCAAGTTCACTGTCTGGCCCGGATGCTGGCAATATTTCCAGCGGTGGCGTTGACATGTTGACGGGTTTGCTTGGCGGCAGCCAGGTTGACGCACTGTCTGGTGCACTTGGACGCTACGCCGGAGTTCCGGAAGCCGGTTCAAAATCTTTGCTGGGTATGCTTGCCCCGGCAATCATGGGATCACTTAAAACACAGGTGCAAGACAACAATCTGGACGCCGACGGGTTGGCTGGATTTCTGAGCAGTCAAAAAGGCAATATCGCGTCTGCCATGCCGGCTGGTTTTGCCAAAGAACTATCGGGGACTGGTCTATTGGATTCTGTCCAGGCCAATTTCACCCAGCCCGCCGCCGCTGCTGTGCGTCAGGTAGAGCAAGTTGCCGAAGCCAAATCCGGAGGCATGATGAAGTGGTTGCTGCCGCTGATTATTGTTGCAGGGCTGGCCTGGTATTTCCTGGGTAACAAATCGCCTGATGTTGCTGAAATGGCCGGAGACGCTTCGATAATGGTTGGCGATGTCGATCTGGGCGGTCAGTTTGGCACCGTGGTTGACGGGCTGACTACGTCGTTAGGGTCCATCACCGACACAGCATCGGCCACCGCGGCGCTGCCAAATCTGGAACAGTTCGGCACCGAGCTTGGCTCTATAGGCGATCTGGCCGGGCAACTGCCTGACGCTGGCAAAAGCGCCTTTAGTGGCATCGTCGGTACGGCATTGGCAACTCTAAAGCCGCTGATTGAAACTGCGCTTGGTATCTCTGGCGAAGGCTCTGCGCTAAAGCCAATACTGGACGGGTTGCTGGATAAGCTGACACAAATGGCTGGCTAATCTTATAACCAAAACCAAATTTTTTGGCCCCGGAACAATTTCCGGGGCCTTTTATTTTTCCCAATCCAATTGTTTAGAGGTAAGCGAATTCAGGCAAGCGACAGTCCTTTGATTCGTTTACAGCAGATTCCCCTTCTTTTTCCGAAAAGTAGGGTTAACAGTATATTTAGCCATGCAACCCTTGATTGTATTTTTGTAATTTAAATTGAAGATACCGAGTTGGATCGTCGAATTTTGACGGTATTATTTCGTTTTTGGAAACAATCGGTTTCTATATCGTTTGGAGCTTGAGCATTTGATATATTCACGATTTAGTAACTATTAGTTTAGTTTCGTCCAGGCCGATAATTGGTGGGACGGTAAATACCTTGGTGGGTATGTATTAGTGGAGGGTATGCCATGGAATGGGCGCTGCTGTTATTCGGAATTTTTGCTTTTGGAATTTTGCCAGAATTATTTGATACAGATGATCAGGACGACACTGCAATGGATGTGGGCGACACCGGGGGTGGGGATGACCTGCTTGGTGGCGGCGACACTGGCGGCGGAGACACTGGAGATGGCTCAACCGGGGGCGAAGTAGCCCAGACCGAAGATGAGACCGCTGGTGAAGAAACTGATGGGGCATCTGACGATACCTTGTCGCCAATTTTTGATACCGCAAATGAAGATACTACCCAGGATGATTCATCATCAGAGGGTGAACAGCCTATGGAATTTGCTGATTTCGAAATCGGTGAAGACATCCTACTGGTCACAATGGCCGCGGATGCTGATGAGGTTGATCTGGATGTTTCACCATCCGACGATGGTGCAGACGGGAATGTCTTTGTGGACAATAAACTTGTTGCCGTCCTGATGGGCGTACCAGATGCCACGCCTGAAGATGTATTTTTAGCTGCCTCTAGAGTGGCCGCTTAATCCAAATCAGGACAACGGCAAAATCATTTTGCTGAAAAAATAGCAGTCTGGCGGGATAAATTCCCGCCGGATGCTTTTTTGTTTGCGCACTAGCTTGTAAACGCTGTCGGCTTTACTTCCCGCGCCATGTGGTCAAGCACAGCGTTGACAAATTTTGGCTCATTGCCGTCGGGAAAAAACGCTTTTGCCACATCAACATATTCAGTGATCACCACCTTGGGCGGTGTCGCCATATGGCTAATTTCGGCCCCGGCGGCACGAAACAGGGCGCGCAGGGTTGGATCAATCCTGGCAATGGGCCATTTGGCCACCAAGGCGCGATCTGTCAGCTGATCAATAGCCGCCTGAAAGTTCACAGCGTGGTCAATCAGGTCGCGAAACAGCGCCAAATTGCCTTCGACCATTTCATCACCTTCATAGACAGCACCAAAACGGTGGTCGGCAAATTCCTGGGCAATCAGTTCCGCTGTTTGACCGGTGCTTTCCATTTGAAACAGGGCCTGCACAGCATAAAGCCGGGCGGCAGATTTCATTTGCCGTTTGTCAGGTTTTTTCATACGGATTTTGAGCCTTTGGATTTACCGGCAAGTAAAATACTTTCAGACTGAAAGCCGATACTGCCCTTTGGGCGACCCCATTTTCGACTAAGGGCAATCAGGTGCAACGCCGCCGCTGCTGCGCCGCCGCCTTTGTTCTGGTCTTTAGGGTCGGCACGCCGTTTGGCTTGTTTCTTATTCTCAACCGTCAGGATGCCGTTGCCGATGCAAAGGCAATCCAGGCCCAACAACTGCAACGCCCGGCTGCTGTCATTGCATACTGTTTCGTAATGGGTGGTTTCCCCACGGATCACGCAGCCAAGGGCGACAAAACCGTCAAAATTGGAATGCCGGTCAGCAAGGCGGATGGCTGTTGGGATTTCAAGCGCGCCGGGCACATTTACAACGTCCCAGCTGGCACCGGCCGTTTTTAATGTGGCTGTTGCACCGGAAAGCAAATCTTCAGCGATGGCACGGTAATAGGGGGCAACCACGATCAGAACTTTCACCGGATTGTGAAATACCGGTAATTCTAGGACATGGTGCTTTTCTTCACTGGCCATTGTTATGCCTCATCTGGGATTTTCTGGGTGCCCTCAATGGACAGGCCATACGCTTCCAAGCCAACCACTTTTGGCTTGGGTGAGTTTGTTAGCAGGATCAGCTTTGACAAGTTCAGTGCCGCCAGAATTTGCGCGCCAAGCCCGTAATGGCGCAGGGTTTGAGGCGAGGTTTCCCCCGCTTTGACCAGCTTCATATCGGTGTCGCGCAGCAAGACAACAACCCCCTTGCCCGCCTTGCCAATAACGCGCATGGCATTTTCAAGATCGGACGACGTTCGGCCAATGCCCAGGATGTCTTCCAGCGGGTTAAGGGCATGCATCCGGGTCAGGACAGGTTCATCGGAATTGATGTCGCCTTTGGTCAGAACGATATGTTCTGAACCATGGGTTTCATCGGTGAAAACCCGCATCATCCAATCACCTCCAAAGGCTGATTTGACGGCACTTTGTGCGCTTTCATTGACCAGATGGTCGTGGCGGCGACGATAACGGATCAGATCGGAAATGGTGCCAATCTTCAAATTGTGCATCTGGGCAAACGCCACCAGATCTGGCAGTCGTGCCATGGTGCCATCATCGTTCATTATTTCGCAGATCACCCCAGACGGGTTCAGACCGGCCAAACGTGATACATCCACCGCGGCCTCGGTGTGGCCTGCGCGCACTAAAACACCGCCCTCACGGGCGCGCAGCGGAAACACATGGCCCGGCGTTGCGATGTCCGCCTCACCCTTTCCGGCGTCAATGGCAACGGCCACGGTGTGCGACCGGTCATGGGCTGAAATGCCAGTGGTGACACCTTCGCGGGCTTCGATTGAAACCGTAAAGGGCGTGTCATAGCGTGACGAATTTCCCGAAGACATCTGCGGCAATCCAAGTGCGTCGATCCTTTCGCCTGTCAGGGTCAGGCAGATCAGTCCACGCCCGTGTGAGGCCATAAAATTAATGGCTTCCGGGGTGGCCATTTGCGCCGGGATCACCAGATCGCCTTCGTTTTCACGGTCTTCGTGGTCAACCAGAATAAACATGCGGCCGTTGCGGGCGTCTTCAATGATGTCTTCAATCGAAGAAATTGCATCGCCCCAGTTTTCTTCTACTGGTCCTGCGTTTTCATAGCTCATCGGGGTAACCCTTTAGTGTTTGGGGCCAAATATCGCAAAGGGGCGCAAAGTGCTAGGGAAAGATGCACGATATGGTGCGGGTTTTATGCAATAAATTGGGTTTCTTGCCCCGGGGGGGCAGGCCTTTTGCAAGGATATTTATGGAAAGATGAAACTGTGTCGGGATTAGACAGATTGGTTGAAATAACGATCCGCTGGCAGGTAACCGGCCAGACGTCCGGCAGTGGACCATTCGCGTTCCAGGGTGGTGTCACCGATCAGCAAAATGCCGTCAGCGGGTAACTTGTCTGGTGCTAAACTGGCGTGAATGGCATTACGGGTTGCCGACCAGCCAGCATGGGCTTCCGGGGCCCGGACTGCGCCGAGTAAGGTTGAGGGATTTGCTGCCAAAAATGCGTCTGGGGTTAAGGGCGAAACGACCAATGCAATTCGCTTGCAATCTTTCAGGGCCGCCAGTTTTACGCTGCGATCGGGCGGTAATTTTGGGTGATGTTTAAAGGCACGCAGTGCATTGCTTGAAAACAAAAATCCAATCACGTCATGCCCGGTGGAAGCCCGAACAGAGGCGTAGGTTTTATATTCCAAGCCCAGTTCTTTGGCCCGTTTCACCCGGTTACGCAAAATCTCAATTGGCAGATGTGGCATCAGATCGGCGCGAGCCTTGGTCCAGCAGTATTTTCGCCAGCTGGTGCGCCGCCCTAAGCTAGGGCCATTATTGTGGCCAGAACTCGTCATTTCTGCCAATCCTGCAGGCGGGCTACATAGCGCGCCATGGTGTCGATTTCCAGGTTGATCAAATCATCGGTCGAAACATCGCCCCATGTGGTCACCTGCTGGGTGTGGGGGATCAGGTTGATACCAAATTCACGCCCCGACACCTGATTAACCGTTAACGATACCCCGTTTAAGGCGACCGAGCCTTTGGGGGCAATGAAACGCGCCAGTTCGTTGGGGGCCTGCAGGGTAATTCTGGTGCTGTCGCCGTCGCTTGTTACATCAGTTATGCGCGCAACTCCGTCCACATGCCCTGATACGATATGGCCGCCCAGCTCATCGCCGACTTTCAGCGGACGTTCCAGATTGATTTGTTTGCCCGATCCCCAGCCATTTTCACCAATGTTTGTTTTGCTCACGGTTTCCGCGGAAATTTCCACTTCAAACCAGTTTTGCGGTTCGGACCCCAAAGCAACCACAGTTAAACAAACACCATTGCAGGCAATTGACGCGCCTATATCAATGTTTTGAACTTCGTAGTTGGTGCCAATACGCGCACGCAGATCACCCAGTTTTTCAGTACTAAGAATGGTGCCAATATCGGTGACGATGCCGGTGAACATAGTAGGCCCCTTTTTGCTTGTTTAAGGCCTATCGCCTGGGGCTGCCCTAGGCAAGTTGCGGTGAAAGCCAATGATCTTGATAAATTGTTAAGAAATGGCGTGACAGAACCTATAGCCATGGGGCACTAAAGGTAAAAATGTCAGGCACGCAGTGGCAATAGCACCCGCAACAGGCAAGCATTTCCTATTCTTGCAAGGTCCCCACGGGCCCTTTTTTAACAGGCTTGGGCAAATGATAAAGGCCACGGGTGCTTCTGTGCTGCGGGTTGGGTTTAACGCAGGTGATGCATTTTTTTGGCGCGATCCTGCAAGTTACATTGGCTTTAGTGGCGACCCCGCCGCATGGCCAGATTTCCTGAACAAGGTTTTGCAAATCCATGACATTACCGACATCGTAATTTACGGCGACACCCGCCCGGTCCACGCGGCGGCGGTGCAGGCCGCTAAAAAACTTGGACTGACTGTGCATGTATTTGAAGAAGGATATCTGCGGCCATTTTGGGTTAGCTATGAGCGGGGCGGCTCAAACGGTCATTCACGGCTAATGGATATGACAGTGGCCCAGATGCGCCAAAATCTGTCGCGTTCCAGTGGTGAACACCCAGAGGCCCCGGACCATTGGGGGGACATGCGCGAACACATATTTTACGGGGCGCTGTACCACTGGTTTGTCCTGTTTAGAAATAGCAAATACCGCAATTTCCGGTCCCACAGATCAATTTCAGTTCGTCAGGAATTTATACTTTACATCAATAGGTTGGCCATGATGCCCGGGCACTGGCTGCGACGGGTGATCGCCACGCGAAACATCAAAAAGGGTGGCTTTCCATATCATTTAGCATTGTTGCAACTGGAACATGATGCCAGCTTTCAGGCCCATTCAACATTTGGCACCATGGCCGAATTTCTACGTTTGGTGGTTCAGGGCTTTCACAACGGTGCTGCGCAACACCACCATCTGGTTTTCAAAGCCCACCCGCTTGAAGACGGTCGTGTTCCAATTCGCAAAGAAATCAGTCGGTTGGCGAAGGAATTTAAAGTTGAAAACCGTGTTCATTTTGTGCGTGGCGGAAAATTGGCTGGGCTGCTGGACGGTGCCAAATCTGTAGTCGCTGTAAATTCTACGGCGGCGCAACAGGCGCTTTGGCGCGGTTTGCCGTTAAAATCCTTTGGCGATGCAGTTTATTCAAAACCTGAATTTGTCTCACAGCAGACTTTGGTCGACTTTTTTACTTCGCCCCAAGGTCCCGACAGCGATGCTTACCGCGATTATCGCCAGTATTTATTAGAAACTTCCCAGGTTGCGGGTGGGTTTTATGCGGCTCGCTCCCGGCGTCAGTTATTGCGCAAAGTGGTGGATATGATGCTGTCGCAGGACGATCCTTACGACGCATTGCACAGCAAAACAGCGGCGCAAACGCAACAGTTTAGGGTCGTGGGCTAGTCTAACCACCTCGCCCCACTGGCATTTTTCCACAAACGATGTAGATTCATAAAAAAAATAAAAGACGTTGAAGGCAAAGTTTCAGGTCGAGGAGACCCGTGCAGTGACTAAAATGACATCGCGTAATATGCGGTTGGCAGCGCTATTGGTGCTGACCACCACCGTAACCGCCTGTGGCCTACCAAGATCCGGCCCCAACAAGCGGGAAATATTTTCCGGATCCGTACAAAAACAAGGGGATGCGTTTATCGTTGAGGTAAACGATCATGTCACCAAGGAAACGGCCATTGTGCCTGCATTCGGATTTTCGCCGGCCTTTATCAATGCCGGCAGAGTCGGCTCTGACACCATCAGCGCAGGCGATACTTTAGGCCTGAAAATTTGGGAAAATGTCGACGATGGCCTGTTATCTGTAGCCGGGGCCGGGGCAACTGTTCTGGACGAAGTGCAGGTTGATGGTTCCGGGTTTATTTTCGTGCCTTACGCCGGGCGTATTCGCGCCGCTGGCAATACTCCGGAAGCTATTCGCCGTATCATCACGGAAAAACTGAACAATCAAACGCCAGACCCACAGGTTATGGTGCGCCGCGTGGCGGGTGATGGTGCAACGATTTCGATAACCGGTTCGGTTGGTTCTCAGGGCATCTATGCCATTGAGCGCCCTACCCGGACATTGACAGCCATGTTGGCACGCGCCGGTGGATTGACCATTGAACCCGAAATTTCGCAGGTCACGGTATTTCGCGGCAACGAACAGGGCAAAATCTGGTTCCAAGACCTGTATAAGCAGGCCGAATTTGATATTGCACTACGCGCGGGTGATCGAATTTTGGTGGAAGAAGACAGTCGTTCCTTTACCGCATTGGGCGCAACCGGTTCACAACAGCGGGTGACGTTTGATGCCCAGGCCTTGTCTGCGATTGAAGCCATTGCCCAAGTGGGTGGCCTAAGCACCGATACAGCCGATCCAACAGGTGTCTTTGTTTTTCGCAACGAATCTGAGGAAATATCAAACCAGGTATTGGGTCGCACAGATTTGCTTGGAGCCCAGCGCATGGTGTATGTTTTGAACCTGACGGAACCCAACGGTGTCTTTACCGCCAGGGATTTCGTTATTCGCGATGGGGACACTGTTTATGTGACCGAAGCACCTTTTGTGCAGTGGTCCAAAACCCTTAGCGCTTTGACCGGCACGCTGAACACCGCGGCTACTGTGAATGCAATTGCGAGCCAGTAGATCCTAGTGATTTCAAACAATACTGACATTGCCGCCGGAGGGTCAGACCCCCGGCGGCTTTTTGTATATAATGG
Organism: Paracoccaceae bacterium; assembly: GCA_965224795.1. GTDB lineage: Bacteria > Pseudomonadota > Alphaproteobacteria > Rhodobacterales > Rhodobacteraceae > NVTR01. The sequence goes on from CBDDAE010000002.1 coordinate 320,300, forward strand.
CGGTTTCCTCAGTCAGGGCCGTGTGCGCCGTATTCTGGAACTGAGCGGTTGGGAACTTCGCCTTGGCAAACCCGCAGATGGCGACTGGGTTGGCGTCTGGGGTAAAAGCCCCACCTCTGGGCGTGGCGAAACGGTTGCCGATCATACCGATGCGCCGGTTTTACATGTGGAAGACTGCTTTTTACGATCCATCCATCCGGGCCGGGCAAAAGAACCCCCGCTTGGGCTAAGTATCGACCGAAGTGGCGTGCATTTTGACAGTTCACACCCGTCGGATCTGGAAACTTTACTGGCCAGTCACGCCTTTGATGACACCGCCCTACTAAACCGTGCACGCGATGCAATCGACCGGATAAGGGCGGCGCATCTATCCAAATATAATGGGTTTCACCCCGGCAAACCTGACATCAAAGCCCCCTATGTCCTGATCATTGATCAAACGCGCGGCGATGCTTCTATTGAATATGGCGGCGCGAATGCAGCAACATTTGCGGAAATGCTGGTCTTTGCCCAAACCGAGCATCCGGGCAGTCGCATTCTGATCAAAGGCCATCCAGAAGTTAGCGCGGGGTATCGACAAGGGCATTTTGGCCCGGAAAACGAAAATGACCGCATTACCTACCTGCCTGATCCGGCCAGTCCCTGGGACTTACTGGAAGGTGCGACAGCGGTTTATACCGTTTCCTCGCAAATGGGCTTTGAAGCAATTTATGCCGGGCATAAGCCCCGGATTTTTGGCCAGCCGTTCTATGCAGGTTGGGGGCTAACGGCGGACGAATACCCGGTGGCGCGGCGCGAACGCACCTTAACCCGCCCGCAATTATTTGCCGGCGCTATGATCCTATATCCAACCTGGTATGATCCATGCCATGACAGATTATGCCAGTTGGAAACTGCGATTGACTGCCTAGAGGCCGAAACCCGTTCTTGGCGGGCCGATCAGGGCGGCTATGTTGCCTGTGGCATGCGGCGTTGGAAGCGGCCGTTTATCAACCGGTTCTTTGGCAGATCCAAACCGGTGGAATTTGTGGCGACGGGCGAACGGGCCTTGGCGGCGGCCAAAGCACAAAATAAAAAGCTGCTGGTCTGGGCTAAATTCGCGGCAGATTTGCCCGTTTCAGACGACGCTAAGATCGTACATGTTGAGGACGGATTTCTTCGTTCGCGTGGGCTGGGGGCCAGATTGATTGCACCGATCTCACTGGTAGCGGACGATCTGGGTATCTATTATGACCCCGGCCGAGAGTGTCAGTTGGAAATCCTGATCAATAACTCGGTGAATTTACCGGATCATGCAATTTACCGCGCCGAACGAATTGTGAACCGGCTGAATAAATTTGCCACCTCCAAATACAATGTTGAAACCGACCCCCTGCCCGACCTGCCGCCGGGGCTAAAAATTCTGGTTCCTGGTCAAGTGGAAGACGATGCGTCGATCACTTTGGGATGTTCAGATGTGAACACAAATATTGGATTGTTGGAGCACACGCGGGCGGCAAACCCTGATGCTATTATCTTGTACAAGCCACACCCCGACGTATTAGCGAAGCTTCGAAAAGGTAAAGTTGATCCGTCTGAAGCCCTGAAATACGCCAACTTGATTCTGGGCAATGTCGATCCGATCGCGGCAATAGAACAGGTGGATGAAGTCTGGACCATGACATCAACCCTGGGGTTTGAAGCGCTGATCCGTGGAAAAAAGGTAACCTGCCTTGGCGTACCATTTTATGCCGGTTGGGGGCTTACCCATGATCTGGCCACCACTCCAGCCCGTAGATCGGCGCGCCCCAGTCTTGCAGGGCTGGTCCATGCCTGCCTGATTGATTATCCGCGCTATAATGATCCCAATACCGACCTGCCCTGCCCGGTTGAATTGGTTCTTGATCGGCTGGAAAGCGGTGAAGTTATCAGTTCCGGTGCTCTCAATTCAGCGCTAAGCAAGCTACAATCGGCATTTCGGATCTTTACCCCGCTTTGGCGGCGCTGATTTTCAGGAAATTACGGCGCGCGCCACAATGACATAGTGTCAAATCCGATTGCCCGGGTCGAAACAAGTTGAAACCTGTTTGCAGCCTTCAATTCAGCAATTCCCATTGCGGCCAGCATTGGCACCCCATCTGCGCCGAGAACCAGTCCGGCGGTAAAAGTCACCAATTCATCCACCAGACCTGCCGACAATAATGAAGCCGCCAAAGTGCCGCCACCTTCGCAATAAATTGTGTTCAATCCGGCCTGCCCCAAGGCTAATAGCGCGGCCAGTGGATCGATCTTACGATCCTTGCCGGTTGCCACGGACAACAGACGCGCACCCAAACCTTCCCAAGCGTTGCAAAGATTAGGGTCAGCATCTATTGAATGCAGTATCCAAAGCGGGATTTCCTTTGCCGTTTGCGCCAACTGGCTTTGCAACGGAAGATCAAGTTGGCTGGACCAGATCACACGAACCGGCTGATGGGTAACACCCAGATCACGCACGTTTAGCGACGGATCATCGGCGCGCGCCGTGCCACCGCCGACCATCACCGCATCGTGTTGCGACCGTTGCAGATGTACAATACGGCGCGCGTGGGGTCCGGTAATCCATTGGCTTTCACCAGATGCCGTGGCAATTCGACCATCAAGAGAGGCCGCCAATTTCAGGGTTACATTTGGGCGCCCCAGGGTAATTCTTGATTTAAAACCAGCATGTTGACGCTTGGCCACTTCTTCCAACACCCCGGTAGAAACTTTAACTCCGGCCTTTCTTAGCATCGCAATACCGGCACCATTAACCCTTGGATCAGGGTCTGTCGTTGCAACAACAACGCGGCCTATACCTGCAGAGATCAGGGCCTGGGCACAGGGGGGCGTTTCGCCCTGATGGGCGCAAGGCTCTAAGGTGACATAGGCGATGGCACCGGCCGCATCGACCCCGGCCTGGGCCAGCGCCTGGGTTTCCGCATGGGGGCGACCACCATCCTGCGTCCAGCCGCGCCCAATGATCCGTTGATTTTTGACAATGACACAGCCTACGGCCGGGTTTGGCCAGGTCCGCCCAGTAGCGCGTGCGCCAAGCCTAAGGGCATGGCGCATATGGCCGCTGTCGGTGTCGTTCACTTTTCTTCTTTAGGTGGCGGACGCAATTGCGAAACAAATTTGTCGAAATCGTCTGCTTCCTGAAAATTCATATACACGCTGGCAAACCGCACATAGGCAACTGTGTCAATCCGGGCCAGGCTTTCCATAACGATCTCGCCGATCGTATTTGAATCAATGTCGGTTTCGCCCATGCTTTCAAGGCGGCGCACCACGCCGGAAATCATCTGATCCATGCGATCATGGTCAACGGGGCGTTTTTGCAAAGAAATGCGGATTGAGCGTTCAAGCTTATCGCGGTCAAAAGATTCGCGCCGACCGTTGGATTTTATCACCACCAGATCGCGCAGCTGCACCCTTTCATAAGTGGTAAAGCGACCCGAACAGCCAGGGCAAAACCGCCGCCGCCGAATGGCCACGTGTTCCTCAGCCGGACGGCTGTCTTTAACCTGAGTATCTAAATTTCCACAAAACGGACAGCGCATCGCCGATCCCCTTATTCTTCTGCCTCTTGGGTGTTTCCCCAATTTATCCACAGGGACTATAGGCCCGTTGGCAGAGATTGGGTAGGGGGCAATTATCACCGCAACATGCAGTTATTGCAAATGCGCCACGACTTTTCTGCTGTGCGATGCGTCCCGATGTTCGAAAAGGTAAATTCCTTGCCATCTCCCAAGAGATAATTGGCCGTTAATGACAGGAATCTGCAAGCTGGTGGGCAGCATCGCCGCCTTAATATGCGCTGGCATGTCGTCTGGGCCTTCATAGGTGTGGGTTAAGTAAGCCATTTTGGGATCAGTTGTGGGCGGCACGAGGCGGTGGAAATAGTTCTGCAAATCGGTCTGAACCTCGGGGTCGGCGTTTTCCTGAATCAATAGGCTGGCGGATGTGTGTTGGATGAACAAGGTGAGAAGGCCGTCGGTTTTTGCCCAGTCGGTGACCTGAGTTGTGAAATCGTACAGGCCGGGGCCGTTGGTGGGGATTGTAAATGTTGTGTGCATAATTCAATCCTCGATCCGCTCGGCAATCACATGTTCCATTCCCCAGTCATAAAGATTTTGCAAAATACCGCTTAGGCTGCGGCCCTTTTCGGTCAGGCTGTATTCCACCTTGGGCGGAACCTGCGGGTACACTTTTCGTCTAACCAGCCCGTCTGCTTCCAACTGGCGCAATTGATTGGTCAACGTTCGTTGTGAAATTTTACATAGCAGCCGCTGCAATTCACCAAACCGTTTGGTACTGTCGATCAGACGAAACAGGATCACGCCCTTCCACTTGCCGCCCATAATATCCAGCGTGCCTTCCACCGGGCATTCAATTGGCATGTCGTGTTTTTGTTTTCGGGTCATCCAGCCTCCTTACGGCAGAATTATACCCTTAGGGTAATATTACTGCGTACTTTACTTACCTATCCTTTATTGCAGATTGCAAGCATAGCAAAAACCGGAGCCTGAAATGACCGAATTAAGCACTGAAACTTACTGGCTTGTCCTGACCACCGTCTTCACATCGGTGCTGTGGGCCGGGCATATCCTGCAACGTATCATCGAAATGAAACCCTACGCCGCGTTTCGCGATCCGCGCCACGATGAACCGACAAAAGCCCCCTGGGCCCAGCGCACAATCCGCGCCCACACCAATGCCGTGGAAAATCTGGTGGTTTTTGGCGTTCTGGTGATTGTTCTGGAAATATCGGGTGGCAATTCAACGTTCACAGCTGGTGCCGCCAAGCTCTATTTTTTCTCCCGCGTCGTGCATTTTTTCGTCTACACATTCGCTGTCCCATGGGCGCGCACACCGATCTACCTGGTGGGATTTGGCTGTCAGATGGCGATTGCGTGGGTGCTGTTGGGGTAAATCGAATGCAATGATCAGTCTATCAAAACTCTATTGATCCAAGAACGACCGCAACTTTCGCGACCTTGACGGATGCTTCAACTTACGCAGCGCCTTCGCTTCAATCTGCCGGATACGTTCGCGTGTTACGCTAAACTGCTGCCCAACTTCTTCCAGCGTGTGATCCGTATTCATCCCGATGCCAAACCGCATCCGTAAAACCCGTTCTTCTCGCGGCGTAAGCGACGACAAAACCCGCGTCGTGGTTTCTTTCAGGTTTTCCTGAATGGCGCTGTCCAGAGGCAGCACAGCGTTCTTATCTTCAATGAAATCACCTAGTTGGCTATCTTCTTCGTCGCCAATCGGGGTTTCCAGGGAAATCGGTTCTTTGGCGATTTTCATCACCTTGCGGACTTTTTCCAGCGGCATCTGCAGCTTGGCTGCCAATTCTTCCGGTGTCGGTTCGCGGCCAATTTCGTGCAACATCTGGCGCCCTGTACGCACCAGCTTATTGATGGTCTCGATCATATGAACTGGAATACGGATGGTTCGGGCCTGATCAGCAATAGATCGGGTGATCGCCTGACGGATCCACCATGTGGCGTAGGTGCTGAATTTATAACCCCGGCGGTATTCAAATTTATCCACAGCCTTCATCAGCCCGATGTTACCTTCTTGAATAAGATCAAGGAACTGCAAGCCGCGGTTCGTGTACTTTTTGGCAATGGAAATAACCAGACGCAGGTTGGCTTCGACCATTTCCTTTTTCGCGCCTCGGGCCTCTTTTTCGCCCTTTTGCACCTGTTGAACAATGCGGCGAAATTCCGGGATATCAACGCCGACATATTGCCCGACCTGGGCCATTTCAGCCCGCAGATCCACAACTTTTCCGGAAAACCGTTCAATAAACGCACCCCAGGCACGCCCGGATTTTTCGCCCATCCGGTCCAACCAAGTTGGGTCCAGCTCATATCCACGATAGGCTTCTACAAACTCGCGCCGGTTGATGCGGGCCTGATCGGCCAGTTTCACCATCGAACCATCAATGGACATGATGCGCCGATTGATGCCGTATAGCTGGTCAATCAAGGCTTCAATACGGTTGTTATGCAGGTGTAGTTCATTCACCAGTAAAACAATTTCAGAGCGCAATGCCTGATACTTTTTTTCCGCCTTGTCGCTGAATGATCCGTCCTCATTCAGAGTTGCCGACATTCGCAAATCCTGCATGTCAGACAGCAGAACATAGTCGCGCGCAATGACGTCTAAAGCTTCCAAAACCCGTGGCTTTAACGCGGCTTCCATCGCCGCAAGCGACATGTTGGCCTGTTCGTCCTCATCATCATCATCATCGTCATCAACAATCGGGTTACCGTCGGCGTCCAGTTCCTGAACCTTTTCCCCGGCCTCGGTGCCTGGGGCTGCAGCGGCATTAACGTTGGCGACAACAGGTTCCTGTTCCTCACCGTCAATGCTTTGATCAAAGGTGGCTTCCAGATCAATCACATCGCGCAGTAAAATATCTTCGCTTAACAATTCGTCACGCCAGATGGTGATTGCCTGAAAGGTCAACGGGCTTTCGCACAGCCCGGCGATCATGGTTTTGCGCCCCGCCTCGATCCGCTTGGCGATGGCTATTTCGCCCTCGCGGCTTAGCAGTTCGACAGAGCCCATTTCGCGCAGGTACATACGCACCGGATCATCGGTTCGGTCCAGCTTTTCTGTTTCGGTCGCGGAAACGGCCACATCGCGTGAGCCCGAGGCAGCGACTACATCGGTTGAGCTTTTGGCCTCTTCTTCGGCATCTTCGTCTTCAATGATGTTAATGCCCATTTCAGACAGCATCGACATGACATCTTCGATTTGTTCTGATGACACCTGTTCGGGGGGCAGTACTTTGTTCAACTGATCGTAGGTGACGTAGCCCCGTTCCCGGGCCTCTGCGATCATTTTCTTGACGGCGGCCTGGCTGGTGTCCAGCTGGCCATCATCGTCCTGGGCTTCTTGTTTGCGCTCGGCTGTGTTTTTGGCGGCCATCCGGCACTCCTAAATAAAGGCGGTGATTCGCGAATCACTTGGTTTCGAATCATTATCTGCGAATCACTGATTCGCACACCTGTTTAAGCTGATTTTGATAAGGTTTCCTTCACCAATTTGTTTAGTGTGGCCGTTTGGGACCTTTGGCGTAGGTTATTTTGTCTAATAGTTGTTCGAATGACTGGCGTTCATCACGTTTTATCCGGGCGCCGCTTTCACTTGTTTCATATTCCGTTTTATCCTCTGTCTGGCTGATAACTGCCTTATTTCGTGCCTCAGCCGCTTGGGCCAATCGCCAAGTGATGCCTTCATCTGCCAAATCACCCATATCTGCGGCCGCATCGGAAATTTCACGCTCGCTACCGCGTTTGGTGACTAATTTGGCCATTTCCTGTTCAACGCAAAGTGCGGCATCTTCCAGGTCCCCCGGCAGTTCCACCACCGGGATAACTGCCACATGGCTAAGGGAAAACAATTTTTCAAGGTCCGAGGCTTGCAATTCATCTGCCAACAGGGCGCTAAATTCTTCGCCCAATTTACCGGCATGGCGCAAAACAGCGTGCTGCACCTGTTGGTGGCTTAAGTCAGAAAACTGCAAAGCTTCAAGCGCCGAGACAAAATCCGGGATTATCGCCGGATTGCGTACAAGAATTGCTAGTATAGCAGCTTCACGCAGGTGATTTTCATGGTCAGTACCTGTAGCCATGGCCAGGTAAGAATTCTTAGTAGCAGCAGCAGCCTGAATATTTTGGGGCGCGCGCTTTCCATTCCACGGTTTGCCCTTAACTTGCCCGCTTGGGGGCGGTCGAAACAGCTGCCAGCGCAGGTCTTTGATTTCCTGTCCGTAATGTCCTCGAATAGATTTGTCCGTGATCCGCAACACGGCTTCACGCAGGGTTTTGTCCAGGGCTGCTTTTCGCTCGGGGCTGTCAAACACCTTGCCCTCGGTTTCGCGCTGCCACAGTAAATTCACCATGGAAATAGTCTGATCCAACAGCGATTGCATGGCGCCCTTGCCACCAGCGCGCAAAACATCGTCCGGGTCTTGGCCTGCAGGCATCATGGCAAAACGCAGGGATTTGCCCGCTTCAAGCAGGGGCAGCGCGATATCAATCAGCCGCATTGCAGCCCGTAGCCCGGCCGTGTCGCCATCCAGGGCGATGACGGGTTCAGGCGAAATTCGCCACAACAGCCGCAACTGATCTTCAGTGATGGCAGTGCCCAAAGGGGCAACCGCCGCCCCAAATCCGGCTTCAGACAGCGCTATTGTGTCCATGTAACCTTCTGCCACAACCAGCGGCTGACCTTTGCCCGACGCTTCGCGGGCGGGCGCGTGGTTGTACAGGCTGCGGCCTTTATCAAACAGCTCTGTCTCCGGTGAATTCAGGTACTTGGCGCGGGCATTTGCCGCCATTGCCCGCCCGCCCAATCCGGTGCAGTGACCACGGCCATCGCGGATAGGAAAAATGATCCGGTCACGAAACCGGTCATAGGGCGTGCCGCCGCCTTCTGGTTTGGCGGCCAGCCCGGCGGCAATAATCAACTCTTCGCTAATATTTTTATCTTGTAAATATGACCAAAGCCCTTGTCGGTTATCCGGGGCAAAACCAATATCCCAACGGCCCTGTGCCTTCTCGTTTAGGCCGCGCCCGGTCAGGTAATCGCGCGCCTTGCTCCCGGCAGCTGTTTTCAGTTGCAGCCGGTAAAACTGTACCGCCACTTCCATCACTTCAACTAATTGCGTGCGCCGATCGGCCTTTTGCTGGGCTTTGGGGTCACTTGCCGGAACTTCCATACCAGCCTCGCGTGCCAAAATTTGCACAGCTTCCATAAAGCCTACATTTTCAGTTTCGCGTACAAAGGATATCGCGTCGCCCTTGGCGTGACAGCCAAAACAATAGTAAAAACCCTGTCGATCATCCACATGGAAACTGGCGGTTTTTTCCTGATGGAACGGGCAAGGTGCCCACATATCGCCTTTGCCCTGATTGGACTTACGATTGTCCCACGTCACTTTGCGGCCCACAACCTGGGCCAGGCTGGAGCGGGTGCGAAGTTCTTCAAGGAAACCGGTGGGCAGACTCATGCAGCCAATATCCGCCTGATACCGCGAAGAGTCTAGCAATTGAGCGCCTGACGGCGCAACTATGACCTGCCCTTCACCTGCGACGTGACGCGATACTTTTCATAGCTTGTGAAATCTCACTGATTGCCGTTGTTGCCATGGAGCGAAAAACCATCAGTTCAAATGTGAACTCGTCATTGCGACTTATGGATACCGACACATGGTTCAACAGCGTTCGTGCGGTATGGTTGTTTTTAAAAACCAAAGCGCGCAAATCCAATGGAATCAGCCGGGCCAATACTGCCTCGGCGTCCATTCCCTGCAGGCGCATAACTACCCAGCCATCTGATTGATCGGTCAACGCTGCGCCTTTCAGAATCTTGGCTGACGTCCCCACTAGGAACGCCTGGCCAGGTCCTGTCCAGGTACAGCGAACACCGTTTTTTTGCGTCACTCGGTTGGCGGCTGGAAAGGCTAGCCCGTAGGATTTTTTAAGGTCAGCCGAAACCGCTTTTTGTTGCCCCTTGCCAAGGGCAATGGATGTAATTTCGGGCACTTGCAATTCCACAAGCTTACAGCTTCCAATTTCCAACGGCAATTGTTCCCCAATGCCTGAAACGGCGACCAGATTAACCACGGGCACGCCCCCCTTCTGGATCAAAAAATACCGGGTCGGTGATTTCGCACAAAACATCAAGCCCGCGTAAATGATCAACCAGGCGCAGTTTTTCACCGTGACGCGCCCGGCCATTTTGCAAAAAACCAAGCCCGATGGAATGGCCTAATGTGGGCGAAAACCCTACGGATGTGGAATACCCCTGCGCATTTTCACGCACCGGGTCGACGCCAAGGCCAAACAAAAATGCGCCATTGGTCAGCTGCTTTACTGCCCCAGCCGGACGCAACCCGACCAGTTGTTCGCGTGTGTCACCGGTTAGCCCGGGACGTGCCGCCATGGTTTTGCCTATGCAGTCCTTTTTGGTCGAAATCATACGTTCCATGCCAATATCAAAAGCCGTCACCCGGCCATGGATTTCCGCATGCGTTATAAAGCCCTTTTCAATGCGTAAAACATTCAGGGCTTCCATGCCATAGTGGCCACCGCCCAACGCCTCGGCCTGACTGCTTAGGACGCGAAACAGACTGTCACCGTAGCGTGCCGGTACAGCAATTTCATAGGCGTGTTCGCCGGAAAATGAGATGCGAAACAGACGCCCCGAAACCCCCATCACCTGAACTGATCCGCAGCCCATAAACGGGAAAGTATCGTTATCAATGGCAGACCCCAGGACGGTATTAAGCAGTTGCCGGGATTTTGGCCCCGCAACTGCAAACTGCGCCCATTGTTCGGTAACCGAAATCATCTGAACATCCCAATCCGGGCGCAGGCATTGCGAAACAAATTCAAGGTGTTTCATCACCGGACCGGCAGCAGCGGTCGTGGTGGTCATAACATAGTGATTTTTGGCCAGACAGGCGGTGGTTCCGTCGTCCATTACAAAACCGTCTTCGCGCAACATCAGCCCATAGCGAACGCGTCCGGATTTTAATGTCGAAAACTTGTTTGTGTAAACAAAATCAAGCAGTTTCGCGGCGTCCCTGCCCTGAATGTCAATTTTTCCCAGCGTAGATACATCGCACAGGCCTACGGCGTTGCGCACCAAATTGACTTCTCGGTCGCAAGATTGCCGCCAGGTTTTTTCGCTGGCGCGCGGAAAAAACATCGGTCGGTACCACAGCCCGGTTTCAACCATTGGTGCACCGCGCTCAACGCTGGCTTTGTGAGAGGTTGTAAATCGTTCGGGCGCAAACCCTTTGCCTTTGGCCCCTGCCCCCATGGCACCAATTGGCACCGGAACAAAGGGCGGGCGAAATGTCGTGGTGCCTGTTTCAGCTATACTTTGACCAGTTGCATCCGCCAAAACAGCCAGCGCCGAAACGTTTGAATTTTTGCCCTGATCCGGTGCCATGCCTTGGGTCGTATAGCGCTTCATATGTTCAACCGAAGCATAGTTTTCACGCGCAGCCAGGGCCACATCTTTGACCGTCACGTCATTTTGGAAATCCAGCCAGGCGCGACCCTTTCCGGATACCGACCAGAACGGCGACAACTGATAAGGCATATCATCAGATTTTGGCACGGCTACTGCGCGGGCCTGATAGCCCAAATCTTGTAACATCAACTTCGCCCGGTAAGTTCCGGACTTTAAACAGGCTTTGGTGGTAAACACGCCCAAGGCAGACCCCGCAACATCCAAACCCGGCACCGAACCGGGCACCGGCACGAACGCTGATATTGTATCGTTCCAGACCGGGCGACCGCCAGTGTGGCAGGTCAAGTGCAGTGTCGGGTTCCAGCCCCCAGACATGGCCAGACAATCGGCCTGGACTTTGTGAATGGTTGCGCCCTGGCGCACGTGAATTTCCCGCAGGTTTTTGCGACCTCTGGTGTCGACCACCTCGGCCCCGGTGAAACTTGGAAAATCCCCCAAAATTTCAGCGTCCGGGCGGGTGTCAATCAGGGCAGCGATATTGCATCCGGCAGCTTGCAAATCGCGTGCTGTTCGGTGTGCATCGTCGTTATTGCAAAAAACAGCGATATTTTGGCCCGCGGCCACGCCCCACTTATGCAAATAGGCCCTGACAGCCCCCGCCGTCATGATGCCCGGGCGATCATTATTGGCAAAAGCAATGGGGCGCTCGATTGCTCCGGAACATAGTAATGCGCGCTTGGCAACAATACGCCAGAATGTTTCCTGGGGAGCACTTTCCTTGGTCGCAATTTCGGGAGAGCCTACTTCTAAAGCGCCGTAGGTTCCCTGATCATAGGCCCCGGTGATAGTTGTACGGCGCATGATGCGCACATTGGCCATGGCATTTAGTTCAGCCTGCACACCCTTTACCCAGGCAATGGCAGGTTTGCTGCCAATCTGTTCATCTTCGGCCAGTAATCGCCCGCCAAGATCGGGATTTTCGTCGACCAGCAACACATCTGCGCCAGCGCGCCCGGCCGTCAATGCAGCCATTAACCCGGCAGGGCCAGCGCCAATGATCAAAATATCGCAAAACGCAAAGGCCTTATTATAGCGCGCCGGATCTTCGGTACCGGAAAGCGCCCCCAAACCGGCCGCGCGCCGGATTATTGGTTCATACACTTTGGTCCAGAATGCCTGGGGCCACATGAATGTTTTATAATAGAAACCGGCCGATAAAAATGAAGACAGCGCGTCATTTACTGCCATCACATCTGTCGACAAACTGGGCCATCTGTTTTGACTTGCAGCGCTAAGGCCATCGTGAATTTCAAGGGTTGTGGCCCGCAGGTTGGGTGTTTGATGTGCGCCGTGGCCAACCGTAACCAGCGCATTTGGTTCTTCAGAGCCCGCCGTCAGTACCCCGCGGGGCCGATGATATTTAAACGATCGCCCCATCAGACGCACGCCGTTTGCCAATAATGCCGACGCCAGCGTGTCACCTTGAAAACCCGAATAGGTTTGTCCGTCAAACTGAAACGTCACCGGCTTATTGCGGTCGATCTGACCTTTGCCATCCACCCTCATTTCTTTGGCCTTTTGAGGGTCGTCGCCAGCCGGGTTCGGCTGATTTCATGGTTTGTGGTGTTGCGGTCCACGACGATCCAGGCCGAACAGCCGCCGGTATGGTGCCAAAGATCGCGGGTTGGTCCCGCCGGGTTATCGCGCAAATGGACATAGCTGTCCCAAATTGCGGCATCTTCGTCGGGTGCAGGCCGATTAAGGGCAATGGCAGCCCCCTGATAGCTGAATTCCCTTAAATCGCGTTCCCCACAATGGGGGCAAGTAATGCGCATAATACTATTCCCTAGTGCAAGTTGTGTTGGCTGCCGGTGCCTTCTTCGTCCATGATATTAACCCCGGTTTTGAATCGATCCAGACGAAAGTTCCGGGCGGTTTCATGGGGGTGATCAGTGGCAATTAAGTGCGAGAATGCGTAACCCGAAGCGGGCACCGCCTTGAAACCGCCGTAGCACCAGCCGCAATCAATATACAGTCCGTCTATTCCGGTTTTATCGATAATGGGTGAACCATCGGGCGTCATATCCATGATACCGCCCCAACTGCGCAACACCCTGGCTTTGCCGATCATTGGCATCAAAGCCATCGCCGCTTCCATGACATGTTCTTTCATGGGCAGATTGCCCCGCTGCGCATAAGAAGCGTAAAAATCCAGGTCACCGCCAAAGACTAGCCCACCCTTGTCGGATTGGCTGATATAGAAATGCCCCATACCAAAACTGATAACGTGGTTAATAATCGGCTTTAGGCCTTCGGTGACAAAGGCCTGTAAAACGTGGCTTTCAATCGGCAGTCGCATGCCCGCCATTGCTGCAACCTGCCCGGACCGCCCCGCTGTAACAATCGCTACTTTTTTCGCCCGGATCGCACCGCGTGTGGTCTGCACACCGGTAACGCGGCCATTTTTGGTATCAATGCCAGTGACTTCGCATTGCTGGATCAGATCGACACCGTGTTCATCTGCACCGCGGGCATACCCCCAGGCCACGGCATCGTGGCGCGCCGAGCCACCGCGTGGGTGATAAAGGCCACCGTGGATTGGGAAGCGGGCGCTATCAAAATCCAGATAGGGCAGAATTTTGCGCACCCCCCCCTGATCCAATAATATAGCGTCATCACCCTGGTTGATCATGGCATTGCCCCGGCGCGCGAATGCATCGCGCTGGCCATCGGAATGGAACAGGTTGATCAAGCCACGGGGGCTGTGCATGACGTTGAAATTCAATTCCTGTGACAGGCCCTCCCACAGTTTCAGCGAATGGCTGTAAAATTCGGAATTACCCGGCAAGAAATAGTTGGCGCGCACGATTGTGGTGTTGCGGCCCACGTTACCGCCGCCCAGATAGCCTTTTTCCAGCACGGCGATGTTTTTCAACCCGTGCTTTTTCGCCAGATAATACGCTGTGGACAACCCGTGGCCACCCCCGCCGATAATAATGATATCGTATTGCGGTTTTGGTTCGGGATTTCGCCAGACCGGTTTCCAGCCGCGGTTGCCGGACAGGCCCTGCGCAATGACTTTAAATCCAGAATAGCGCAAATGTGCCCCCAAAGACCCCGAACCCGAAGTTCCGACTGTTTGGCTAATTTTACGCTACCGGTGCGCAATTTCAATGCCATTTCCCGACAAGTTCCGCGATGCCGCCGACACTGCACAGATTGATCAAATTCAAAAGGTACTGCCGCCACGGTTCTTGGCCAGTGGCGGCAGTGCTTTATCTAGCCCGAGACTAAAGCCCCTTGGCGCGGTAGCTGGCCGCAACCCGGTCAATCGCCACGAGATAGGCCGCGACCCGCAAATCGCCCACATCTTTACGCGAATGCCAGACTTCACGCATCGACTGATAGGCAGCGCGCATGGTGTCATCCAAACCCGAGCGCACAAGTTCCAGTTCCCCCGCCCCGCGCAGATACTGGTCTTTGAAATTTGGGGAAAGTTTCCAGTTATTGCCGGTATCCGATGACAGGCGTTCCAGTTCGTCCACAATCAACTGGTGACGACCTTCTTCTTGACGACGCTGCATGCGACCAAACCGAATGTGACTAAGGTTCTTGACCCATTCAAAATAGGAAACCGTCACACCGCCGCCATTGGCATACATATCCGGGATAATGACGGTGCCTTTTTCACGCAGGATTTCATCGGCTCCGGCCGTAACCGGGCCATTGGCAGCCTCAATGATCAATGGGGCTTTGATTTTCTTGGCATTGCCCAGGTTGATCGTGCCTTCCAGCGCAGCCGGTATCAGAATATCGCATTCGTTTTCTAAAACCAATGCGCCTTTTTCAACATGGGTTGCGTCTGGATAGCCGGTGACACCCCCATGTTTTCTGATCCAGGATGAAACAGCTTCTACGTCAAGGCCCTTTTCATCCACCAACGCGCCGTCACGTTCTATAATGCCGGTGATCTTGCAGCCATCTTCAGCCGCCAGAAAGCTAGCGGCATGGTAGCCCACATTGCCCAGCCCCTGAACGATAACCCGTTTACCATCCAAAGACCCCGTAAGACCCGATTCAGCCACATCTTCAGGATGGCGGAAATATTCTTGCAAAGCGTATTGTACGCCGCGACCCGTAGCTTCCACCCGGCCGGCGATCCCGCCTGCATGGGGGGGCTTGCCGGTAACGCAAGCCTTGGAATTGATGTCGGTGGTATTCATGCGGGCATATTGATCCGCGATCCAGGACATTTCCCTTTCGCCCGTACCCATATCCGGCGCCGGCACGTTCTGGCTGGGGTGGATCAGGTCGCGTTTTATCAGCTCATAGGCGAAACGTCGGGTGATCAGTTCCATTTCATGTTCGTCATAAAGGTTGGGATCAATGCACAACCCACCCTTTGAGCCACCAAACGGGGCTTCAACCAGCGCGCATTTGAAGGTCATCAATGCCGCCAGTGCTTCAACTTCATCCTGATTGACACCAAGCGAAAAGCGGATGCCGCCCTTTACCGGTTCCATATGTTCGGAATGCACCGAACGGTAGCCAGTGAAGGTTTCAATTTGCCCACGCAGACGCACACCAAAGCGCACAGTATAGGTGGCGTTACACACGCGGATTTTTTCTTCCAGCCCCGGCGGCAGGTCCATCAAAGCCACGGCCCGGTTAAACATTAAGTCTACGGACTCACGAAAGCTCGGCTCATTTTTTACTGCCATAAGGTGTTTTCCTTTGTTGAATGCGAATCACCGCCACGTGCCAAATATGGCATCAGGATATCCATTAACCATCTTTGTTAAAGAAAAGAGTCTTTGTTTAAGCTAAGAAAAATTTACTTCAATTGTTGCCAGATTTTTTACAATCCCGGTCGGCGAATAGGGAGTGTCCACGCAATTATCCGCTTATTGGCTGTTTCAGGCGAAAAACCGCCACTTTCGCCCATTGTGCCAGAGGCCGCCAAAGACTGCCCCAATTTGAACACACCCCCCCTAGAGAAATGCACTCAGATTTGAGCCAAGCTGCCATGGCGCTTCCGTGTGTTCATGGCCATTATAAATAGGTGTAACATGCTTAATTACCTGGGGACCGTTAGTAAGGCCGCGCTTTTAAAGCCCAGCCAAATTGGGAAGAAACTTAGTTTTTGTTCCCGTTTTCGCCGTGACGAAGATGGTTCCTTGATCATCTTTTCACTGTTCCTTTTGATCATGATGCTGATGATCTCTGGCATGGCCGTTGATCTGATGCGCGCCGAAACCCACCGTGCCCGTTTGCAAAGCACGCTGGACCGCGCAGTTCTTGCCGGTGCCAGTTTGCAGCAAACCCTGAATTCAGAAGACGTGGTACGCGACTATTTTGATAAGGCCGGGCTTGGCGCCTATCTGACAAATGTTGCAGTTATAGAAGACAGCACTTCAAAAACGGTTACTGCATCAGCGCAGTTGACCGCCGGTACCTATTTCATGAAATTGTTAGGTGTTGACCGTCTAAGTGCCCCGGCAACCGGTGAAGCCGAAGAAAGCATTTCTGACATCGAAGTTTCGCTGGTTCTGGATGTATCCGGTTCCATGGGCAGCACATCTGCAAGTGGTAATACCAAAATGGAAGACCTGATCGAAGCCGCGCAGGAATTTGTTTACCTGATGCAGTGCGATCCCGACGCCGAAAAACCCTATGATAATGTTTGCACTGTTCCCGCTAACACAGTGTCAATCAGCCTGATCCCCTACGCAGAACAGGTGCTTGTGGGTGAAGAAATGCTGCAAGAATTCAACATTACCAATGAACACACAGATTCATCCTGTGTAGACTTTAACAACAGTGATTTTCAGTCGGCTTCCATGTCGCTGACCAATCAGTTGCAGCGCGCTGGTACTCTTGATCGTCGGTCCTACCACTGGGCCCCAGGCGGCCATGGTCACAACAGCCGGTTTGCCCAGGAATGGGCCCGGACTTGTCGCACAGATTCTTACCGCCAGATTGTGCCATTCTCAAATTCATATTCCAGTCTGCAAACACAGATCGGCAATATGCAGGCCGGTGGATACACTTCTATTCACCTGGGCATGAAATGGGCGACAACCTTGCTTGACCCTTCGTTTCAGCCAGCGCTTAGCAACCTGACATTGGGTTCAACACCGTTGGTTAACGCCGCATTTGATGGGCGTCCGTTTAACTATACACGTCCGCGGACCCAAAAGGTTGTGGTGTTGATGACTGACGGCAAGAATACGTCGCTGTACTCATTAAAGTCGGGTTTTCGCAGTGGCCTGTCACCGTTCTTTCTGGACGACAAAGATTACGATGACGATGACGCCCTGTCTGTATATAGACAATCAACTGGCAAGTACTACCATGTCCATGATGGTTACACCCACTGGAGCAACAACCCACGTGGCGGCAGCGATGCCGTTCAGCTGACGTATCAGGAAGTTTGGGAAAACTATGCCGTGGATTATTGGGATGACGAATTCCACTGGCTGCCAAATTCCTGGGATTACACCGGCAGCAGCACCATGGATAACCAGCTGATCGGTTCCGATGGCGATGGCGGTATCTGTCAGGCAGCTAAGGATGAGGGTATCGAAGTCTTTACCCTTGGTTTTGAAACCAGCTCGTACTCATCCGGTGTTTTGACCCACTGTGCTTCTTCCTCATCGCATCACTTTGATGTGGACGGCACCGATATCTCTGAGGCGTTCAATTCAATTGCACGCGAAATTCATGACCTGAGGTTGACAAACTAATGAGTATATTCTTTCCAAAAGACAGCTCGGCCCGAAAGCTGGGCCGCGCTGTCCGCAACCTCTGGCGTCGTGAAAACGGCAACTCTACGATCGAGTTTGTAATCCTGTTTCCAATGTTAATGACACTGTTCTTCGTCGTTTTCGAAACCGGGTTGGTTATGACACGCGGGGTTATGCTGGACCGCGCCGTGGATATCGCCATGCGAGATCTGCGTCTTGGGACATTATCGCCAATGACCCACGCTGGTCTGAAGGACCGGGTTTGCGACAATACTGTTATCATTCCAGATTGCGACAATGTGGTTTTGATTGAGTTGCGTAAAATTTCAACCACTACTTGGAATTTGTTCACGACTAATACGACCTGCGTTGACAGAAGCGAAACCGTGCAACCGGTGCTAAGTTTTGAAACCGGACTAAAGGACGAAATGATGTTGGTGCGTGTTTGCGCCGTACTTGATCCGTTCTTTCCGGGCGTAGGATTGGCGGCACGCATGCAATTGGACAGCACAGGTGGCTACGCACTTGAAGCCATGTCCGCCTATGTAAACGAACCGTAAGGGGTTGTTATGAATAAGTTTATCCGCAAAATATTTCACCGGTTTGGTAAAGACCAAAAAGGCAGCATGGCTGTCGAGGCTGTTCTTGCTGTGCCCATGTTGTTTTGGGCTGCGACCGCGACGTTTACTTTTTATGACGCCTTCAAAGCACAGAACGCGACTTTTCGGGCGAATTACACGATCAGCGATATGCTGTCGCGCCAGACCCAGGCCATTGATCTGAACTATCTTAATGGTCTTCACAGCGTGTTTCGTTACATGACCCATACCCGCAACGAAGCCACCTGGATCCGCATTAGTGTTGTGACCTGTGAATCAAGTTGCGCCGATGAGCCGAACCGCGTTTTGGCTTGGGATTGGTCACACGGTGCAAATGGCGCCCGTGATTTGGATGATACCGACCTGTTGTATTATGAAAGCAAGATTCCATTGATGGCCACCGGTAACCGGTTGATCCTGGTTGAGACATCGCGCCACTACAATCCGCCATTTGCTAACTTCCTGGTTAGTTTTGCGGAACGCGATTTGGCCAGTCATGTTGTCACCCGTCCGCGCTTTGCCCCGCAGCTTTGCTGGGAAACCTGTGCAACAAATACAGGTGGATCAGATGGCGATGATGGCAACGGTAACAGCGGAAGCTAGTCCTTTCCAGCCATAGCCAGATGCATGGCTATGGCTTCTGCCATAAATTTACCCTGACGCGCCGATGTGGCGCCGCCAACGCCGATCCGGTGGCCCATGCGCCACCAAAGGCCCGGCGACCAACTGCGTCCCAACTGTTTGTTGACGCGTAGTAAAAACCCGTTCGCCGGTTTGAAAGCAAAAGCCCCGCGGTCGATGCCCATAATATCATCAAGTCGGCAAATCTCGCGCCCCGAACTATCAACAAGGGCGTCATTTGTCATGAACAGGCTAAGGGCAGTGGCGCGGCGCATTTTATTACCCAGAATGACCGCCCCGATCCCGATAAGCAGCAAAAACACCTGATATACTATCTGGGCGGGTGGCTTGGTAATGGCCAGATAAAGAACGATCGCCCCGAGGATATACAAAATTGACACCGATATCACCCGTCGAACCGGCGACGGCGTGATCATAGCAATAGCGTTTTCCATTAATTATCCACAACTTATAAACTGAAGCTTATGCGCCAACAGCGCGCCGCACCATGTTCCAGTAAATCCGTTCAACCCGTTCTTGGGTCAGACGCCCGCCGTCCTGATACCAGGTGTTAACACCGGTCAGCATCGCGATAATTGCCATGGTCGCCAGTTTGCAATCAGGCACTTTGAAATCTTTGGCCAGTTGTCCGGCCTCAAGAATACTGGCCAGATAGGCCTCATATTGACGGCGCTGATCTTCGACCTTTTTGAAATTATCGGGCTCCAGATTGCGCAATTCCATATTGGCAATAAAAACCGATTCCGGGCGTTTCAGGTGGTATCGGATATGGAATTTGCAAAACGCTTCAAGCCGCTCGGTTGGCGTATCCAACATTGGTTCTGCCAATACCGTCACCAGCAAATCAGCCAGGTGGTCATGCATCAGGTCAAACAGCAGCGTCTGCTTGTCAGGCGTATACAGGTAAAGCGCACCAGCCTGGATGCCAACTTCGGCGGCAATCTGGCGCATGGTAACGGCAGCAAACCCGTGGCGGGCGATCAGGCTGATTGCCGCCTTGCGGACCAAAGGTCCAGTGATATCAGCGTGCGAGCCTGTTTTTCTTGCCATTTAACTTGCATATATGAACAATTGTTCAATTAGAAGCGTTTGCTTGCACATCTTCACCAACCGCCCCTATGTAGGCGTAGCAATCCCAACGGGTTAAGTATGTTACGCCAGATCATCTTGCCAATTATTGCCACTCTGCCGCTGTTGGGCTGTGCGGATTTTCCTGATCTGGACGCAGCCATAGCACAGCGCGGCGTGGTGGCCGGGTTTCCAACCCTGATCCCGATTGATCCTGTGCTTTTGTCAGTTGAAATCGACAGCCTTGATGCCACCCAACAGGCAAAGCTGCTTGCTGAAAGGGTACGCCAGCTAAACATTCGCGCCCTTGCACTGCGCCGGTCGGTGATTCATGCAAAAACCCGGCGCAACATGGCGGCAGTTGTACAGCGTCACAACAGTTAGATCGACCACATTGCGATACATTGCAAAACTGGCTACAGACCTGCAACAAACCCACGCGGAGAATTTGTATGAGCACCCCCTTGCGCCTTGGCATTGCTGGATTAGGCACCGTTGGCACCGGCGTTGTTAAAATTGTGCAGCGCCACGCCGATTTGCTGGCCGCCCGTACAGGGCGCCCTATCGTGATAAGCGCCGTGTCGGCCCGTTCGCGTGATAAAGATCGCGGTGTGCGCCTGTCTGGATTTGCCTGGGAGGATGATCCGGTCACGCTGGCAAAACGTGATGACGTGGATGTATTTGTGGAATTGATCGGCGGCTCTGACGGCCCGGCCAAGGCCGCGACTGAGGCCGCGATTGCTGCCGGAAAAGACGTGGTCACCGCCAACAAAGCCATGCTGGCATTGCATGGGCAGGACCTGGCGCTGGCGGCGGAAGCCAATGACAGGATCATCCGGTTTGAAGCAGCAGTCGCTGGCGGTATTCCGGTGGTCAAAGCCCTGACCGAAGGGCTGGCCGGCAATCAGATCACCCGCATCATTGGCGTGATGAACGGCACCTGCAATTTCATTCTGACCAAAATGCAGGCCGAAAACCTGGGCTATAACGCGGTATTCGCGCAGGCGGCTGATCTGGGTTATCTGGAAGCCGACCCAACTCTGGATGTGGGCGGCATTGATGCCGGGCACAAACTGGCTTTGCTGGCCGCAATCGCCTTTGGCACCCAGGTTGATTTTGATGGGGTTGAGCTGGAGGGCATAGAAAAGATCACCATTGAAGATATCGAACAGGCTGCCGACATGGGCTACCGCATCAAGCTTTTGGGCGTGGCGCAAATGACTGGGCGCGGGCTTGAGCAACGCATGTCGCCCTGCCTTGTGCCAGCCAGCAGCCCGCTGGGACAGCTTGAAAACGCCACCAACATGGTAGTGCTAGAAGGCGACGCCGTTGGTCAGATCGTTTTGCGCGGTGCCGGTGCTGGTGAAGGCCCCACTGCCAGCGCTGTGATGGCCGATATTGTGGATATCGCCCGGGGCAATCGTTTGGCGACGTTCGGGCAACCCGCCACGGGTCTAACCAAAGCAAAAGCTGCCCAATCCACCGTCCCTGCCCCTTATTACCTGCGTCTAGAATTGCAGGACAAACCCGGTGCCATGGCTAAAATCTCGGCAACATTGGGCGAAGCTGGCGTATCCATCGACCGGATGCGCCAATACGGCCATGAGGAACGCACAGCGCCGGTGTTGATTGTGACCCATAAAACCAGCCCGGCGGCGCTGCGCAGTGCAATTGGGGCTATGGCCGCAACTGGGGTGGTTGCCAGTGACCCCGTCGCCATTCGAATAGAAGAGCTTTAGATAGCGCTAACTACCTTGTGCCGGTACAACGCCACAGGCTAAACAAACAAGAACGTTAAAAAACAGGATATTACCATGCCCGCTTCCGTAGAATTTCACGACCGATTACTTTCCCTTGGACTTGCCCGGGTATCAGAGGCCGCCGCCATGGCGTCTGCGCTGCTGGTGGGACGCGGCGATGAAAAAGAGGCGGATCAGGCCGCGGTGAATGCCATGCGCGATCAGCTGAACCTGCTGGACATCAAAGGTGTCGTGGTTATCGGCGAAGGCGAACGCGATGAAGCCCCGATGTTGTTCATCGGCGAAGAGGTTGGTTCAGGCAAAGGCCCGGCCGTTGATATCGCGCTGGACCCGCTGGAAGGCACCACCCTTACCGCCAAAGACATGCCCAATGCGCTGACTGTCATAGCTATGGCACCACGCGGCACCATGTTGCATGCCCCGGATGTTTATATGGACAAGCTTGCCATTGGGCCGGGCTATAAAAAAGACATTGTGTCGCTTGATATGGCCCCGGCGGAGCGCGTAAAAGCGCTGGCCAAAGCCAAGGGTTGCAAGCCCCATGACATCACCGTTTGCATTTTGGAACGTCCGCGCCACGAAGATCTGATCGCCGAAGTTCGCGGCACTGGCGCGGCAATCCGTCTGATCACCGACGGTGATGTGGCAGGTGTGATCCACTGCGCGGAGGCCGAGATAACCGGCATCGATATGTATATGGGATCGGGCGGCGCGCCCGAGGGTGTGCTGGCCGCAGCGGCATTAAAATGTATGGGCGGGCAAATGTGGGGCCGGTTGATTTTTCGCAACGATGATGAACGCGGCCGTGCCCGCAAGGCTGGCATCACCGATTTTGACCGGATTTATTCGCGCGAAGATATGGTTACGCAGGATGTTATATTTGCCGCCACCGGCGTTACTGACGGGTCCATCCTGAAGGGTATCAAACGCGAACCCGGATTTTTGGAAACAGAAACTATCCTGATGCGGTCAAAAACCGGATCTATGCGCCGCATGACTTATCGCAATCCGATAAGGAACTAAATGAACGGCCGCGCCTTTCTTGATGTAAAGCAGTCACTTAGCGGGCGATGCTGGGTTGGCCCGGATATTGAACTTAGTCGCCAGGCCGAGGCTATGGAACAGGCGACCGGCCTGCATTCAGCGATATGCCACATACTTGTGCGCCAAGGGGTGGCAGCGTCTGAGGCTACGGCCTATCTGGCACCATCTTTACGTGATTTGCTGCCTGATCCGCTGAAATTACGCGACATGGAAGTGGCGGCAAAACGGTTTCTGGTGGCGTTTCAGGGCAAACAGAATATCGCGGTGTTTGCTGATTATGACGTGGATGGCGGCACCTCGGCGGCGTTGATCCTGAACTGGTTGACAGCCATGGGGCACAACGCCACCTTGTATGTGCCTGACCGGATAGACGAAGGATATGGCCCCAATGAACCGGCCATGGCCATGCTGGCCGCTGATCATGATCTGATTATTTGCGTCGATTGTGGCACCGTGTCCAATGGCCCGATTGCCGCCGCCAAAGGCGCGGATGTGATCGTGCTGGACCACCACCTTGGCGGTGACACCCTGCCCCCTGCGCTGGCGGTGGTAAACCCGAACCGGCAGGATGAGGACGGCGCGCTGGGGCATTTATGTGCAGCGGGCGTGGTGTTTTTGTTTCTGGTTGAAGCTAACCGGCAATTGCGCAGCGATAATCTGAACGGCCCTGAACTATTGGGGTTTCTTGATCTGGTCGGTCTCGCCACCATCGCTGATGTGGCTCCGTTGATTGGCGTGAACCGGGCTTTTGTGCGTCAGGGCCTGAAAATCATGGCCACACGCCAACGCCCCGGTCTGGTGGCGCTGTCTGATGTGGCCAAGCAAGACACCGCCCCTACGTCTTATCATCTGGGCTTTGTGCTGGGGCCCCGTATCAATGCCGGTGGCCGGGTTGGCCGCGCTGATCTGGGGGCGCGACTGTTATCTACAGATGATCCAAGTGAAGCCGCTTCCATCGCTGACAAACTGGACATGCTGAACACCGAGCGCCGTGAAATTGAAGCAAGCGTGCGCGACGCCGCACTGGAACAGGCCGAGGAGCGCGGCTTTGACGCGCCGCTGGTCTGGGCGGCTGGCGAGGGCTGGCATCCCGGCGTTGTGGGCATCGTGGCCTCGCGCCTGAAGGAAATAACCAACCGGCCCACCATTGTCATCGGGCTGGATGGTGACGATGCCAAAGGCTCCGGGCGATCGGTCAGCGGTATTGATCTGGGGGCGGCGGTGCAGCTTTTGGCGGCTGAAGGAATGATACAAAAAGGTGGCGGCCATAAAATGGCGGCAGGTCTTAGCCTAAGCCGCGAACAGCTGGAACCGGCCATGGCCCGGCTGGCGGAATTACTGGCGCGTCAGGGGGCTGGTGACCTTGGGCCGCGCGATTTGCGCTTAAGCGGCGTGTTGATGCCCGGTGCGGCCACGGTGGAACTGATCAACCAGATTGAGGCCGCCGGACCCTTTGGGGCCGGTTCGCCCGCCCCGCGTTTTGTGTTTCCGGATCAACCCATCCGGTTTGCAAAACGGGTTGGGGCGAACCACCTGAAGATCAGCTTTGGTGACAAAACAACCACCCCGATTGACGCCATTGCATTTGGGGCTTTTGACGGCCCGCTTGGCCCGGAAATTGAAAACCATGGCGGCAAACTTTTTCACCTTGCCGGACGGCTAGAGATCAACAGTTGGGGTGGAAAAAGCCGGGTGCAACTGCGCCTTGAAGATGCCGCCCAATCCCACGAATAATCTGACGCATTTAGCAAAGAAATTGCTTGCCCTTCTTCCGCGCTTTGCCTAAATAACGGCGCACGCTGATCAGTGGCCCGTTCGTCTATCGGTTAGGACATCTGGTTTTCAACCAGGAAAGAGGGGTTCAACTCCCCTACGGGCTACCACTGGCGGGTTTTTCCAACGGTTTTGTATTCACACGGTCACTGGTTTTTGCCAAAATCACCTTACATCCATTCAAATATCTGATTATAAGTGTGCGTAACCCCCAGAGGTTATTCAATTTTTTCCATTGCTCAATATTTTTAGGGTGTTAACGTCCGGTGTGGGGAGAGCCGATTGCCGAATCCAAGTGAACCGTTAATTTTTGATGGGCACAATGATGTGCTGCTTAAACTGATGAACGATGGCGGCCCCGGCTCAGCGCAGCGGTTTATAGAAGGTTGCCACGGACATATCGACGCCCCGCGCGCAAAGCTGGGTGGGTTCGGCGGTGGCTTTTTCGCAATCTATATCCCTTCGCCCAATGACGATGTTAACGAAGACGATATGTTCGAAGCCATGAACCAGCCCAGTTATGATCTGGAACTGCCGGACCCGGTGACCCAAACCGACGCCCTGCCCGTCGCGCTGGAGCAATTGGCGATCCTGCTGCGATTGCAGGATTTGAGCGCACTAAAAATCTGCCACACCACCGCAGATCTGCGCGCCTGTTTTGCCAACGGCACCATGGCCGCCATAATGCACATGGAAGGCGCTGAAGCCATTGACGTTGACATGTACGCGCTGGAAGCATTCCATGCTGCTGGCTTGCGTTCCATCGGCCCAGTCTGGAGCCGCCCAACGATTTTTGGCCACGGCGTGCCTTTCAAATATCCGTCCACCGGCGATACCGGCCCCGGCCTGACGGATGCCGGTACTAAGCTGGTCAAACGTTGTAATCAGCTTGGCATAATGCTTGATCTGTCACATCTGAACGAAGCAGGATTTTGGGACGTTGCTAAAACCAGCGATGCGCCGCTGGTGGCCACCCATTCCAATGTACATGCCATTTGTGCCAATTCGCGCAATCTGACCGATAAACAACTGGACGCCATTGCCGATAGTGATGGTATGGTCGGGCTGAACTTTGCTGCCGCCTTCCTGCGCGAAGACGGGCGAATGCAGGCGGACATCCCGTTTGATACCCTGCTGCGACATCTGGACTATATGATAGATCGTATGGGTGAAGACCGGGTTGGGTTGGGTTCTGACTTTGACGGGGCGATGGTGCCCGACGCGATCAAAGATGTGGCCGGTCTGAACAATCTGCGCGCGGCTATGGTTGCACACGGATACGACGCGGCGTTGATGCGTAAACTGTGCCATGAAAACTGGCTGCGGGTGTTGGATAAGACTTGGAAATGAACGTTGAGGTAAGGCAAAAAGCCAAGAGCAATCAAATTAACAGAGAGGACTAAGATAATGAAACCATTTAATAAAATCATGGCCAGTGTGGTCATGGGGCTTGCAGTCGCTGTGACTGCAATGCCAGCAGCGGCGGAAACACCGCCCAATATGCTGGTGATTGCCAATCGGATTGATGACATAACAACCCTTGATCCGGCCCAGTCGTTTGAATTTGCCGGTGGCGATGCCAGCCGCAATATCTACAGCCGTCTGGTCAACTTTGACCCCGCCGACCTTGGCGCCGGTTATGTCGCTGATCTGGCCGAAAGCTGGACAGTGTCCGATGATGGACGCACAATCACCTTCACCATGCGTGAAGGCGTAACTTTTGCGTCCGGTAACCCGGTAACAGCTGCGGATGCTGAATTCAGCCTGCGCCGTGCAGTAACGCTAAACAAAACACCGTCGTTCATTCTGACGCAGTTTGGTTTTAGCGCTGACAATGTCAACGAAACCATTGTTGCCACTGGCGATATGACGCTGGCGATAACAACGGATAAGCGGTTCGCGACATCGTTCGTGCTGAACAGCCTGACTGCCACAATCGGCGGCATTGTTGACATGAAAACCGTGATGGCCAACGAGGTTGACGGCGATCTTGGCAATGAATGGCTGCGCACTAATACTGCCGGTTCCGGACCCTACGTTTTGGGCAGCTGGAAGCCAAACGAAAGCCTGACACTGGTGTCAAACCCTGACTATTATGGTGGTGCACCTGCCATGGAACGGGTGGTTGTACGCCACATTCAGGAAAGCGCGACACAGCGTCTGCTGCTGGAAAAAGGCGATGTTGATATCGCCCGCAACCTGAACCCGGATGATGTTGCCGGGCTTGAAGGCAATGGTGATGTTGACGTTGACAGCGAACTTCGCGGACGCTTGATGTACATTTCCATGAACCAAAAGCACGAAGCGCTTTCCAACCCATTGGTGATCGAGGCCGTCAAATATCTGATCGACTATGATGGCATGGCCAACAGTTTCCTAAAGGGTCAGTACAATGTGCATCAGGCATTCCTGCCGCGCACATTCCTGGGTGAAATTGACGATATTCCGTTTTCTCTGAATGTCGAAAAAGCCAAGGCCCTGCTGGCCGAAGCTGGTTATGCGGATGGTTTTGAAATTGGTTTGTTCGTGCGTGAAGCTCAGGAACGTATCGAAATCGCCACCAGCCTGCAAAATACCTTTGCACAGGCTGGCATCACCGCGACCATGACTGTGGGAACTGGTAAACAGATCTTAGGTGTTTACCGGTCACGTGAGCATGACATCTATGTTGGTGCCTGGGGCCCGGACTATCCGGATCCAAACACCAATGCCGGTACGTTTGCATTCAACCCGGAAAACTCGGATGAAGCACAGGCAACTGGTCTGCTGGCTTGGCGTAATGCTTGGCACATTCCTGAAATGTCCAATGATACGCTGGCAGCGGTAGAAGAAGGCGACCGCGATACGCGCGCTACCATGTACGAAGACCTGCAGCGGGCACACCAAAAGGTGTCGCCATTTGCCATCATGTTCCAGAAGACCGAACAGAACGGCATGCGCTCAAATGTTGAGGGCTTCTCAATGGGCGGTGCGATCACTGGCGCTGGTTACTGGAAAGTCACCAAGTAATGGCGATGGCCACAGAAACATTTAAAGGGCGGCGCAGGTCGCCCTTTTTATCGACACTAAAGCGAACGGTCACAACCTTGTTCACCATCGCGGTGACCATGCTGGGGTTATTGTTTGTGACCTTTTTCATCGGCCGGGTGATGCCGGTTGATCCGGTTCTGTCTGTGGTCGGCGAACGCGCCACCAAAGAAATTTACGATGCGGCCTATCTTAAGCTGGGGCTTGATAAACCGCTGATCGTGCAGTTTTTCAAATACGTGTTTGATGTGGTTCAGGGCGATTTCGGCGAATCCCTGCGTACCGGTTTTCCGGTGTCTGACGATATCAAACGCCTGTTTCCCGCAACCTTAGAATTGGCAACACTGGGCACAATTATCGGCGTCTTCATTGGCGTCCCGCTGGGGGTATTTGCCGCCGTGAAACGTGGCACATGGTTTGACCAGATGGCCCGTGTTGTAGCGCTGATCGGCTATTCAATGCCAGTGTTCTGGCTGGGCCTGATTGGTCTGATGGTGCTCTATGGCAAGCTGGGTTGGGTCGGTGGGCCGGGGCGATTGGACATCTTCTATGAGGACATCATCCCGCCCGTTACCGGCATGATCCTGATTGATTCTGCACTGGCCGGTGACTGGACAATTTTTCGCAACGCCTTCACCCACATCATCCTGCCCGCCAGCCTGCTGGGTTATTATTCACTGGCCTATATCAGCCGGATGACCCGGTCTTTCATGTTGGAACAACTAACAGCGGAATACGTAATTACGGCGCGGGTTAAGGGGTTGTCGGAATGGGCGGTGATCTGGAAACACGCTTTTGCCAATATCAAAGTTCAGCTGATAACCGTAATTGCCCTTAGTTATGCGGGGCTTTTGGAAGGCTCGGTTCTGACCGAGATTATTTTCGCCTGGCCGGGCATTGGTTCCTACATCACCACATCCCTGCTATCTGCTGATATGAACGCCGTCATGGGCGGCACCGTGGTCGTCGGGCTAGTGTTCGTGCTGTTGAATATATTTTCAGACCTGCTGTACAAAGTTTTCGATCCGAGGGCGAAATGACCGATATGCCATCTGATATTCCGGCAGGGAAACCCGGCCTGCGCGCCTGGTTGCTGACCGATACGCCCACGTCGCGCAATCACGCGAAAATGGCCGCGATTTATACGGGCTGGCTGACCCTGCGCTCTAACCCCATGGCCATGGTCGGGCTGTTTATCCTGATCACCCTGCTGTTCATCGCGGCCTTTGCTGAACTACTGGCCCCGGTTGATCCGCTGGCCCAGGATCTGGCGGGGCGACTTGCCCGGCCCGGCACACCGGGTCATGCGCTTGGCACGGACAGTCTGGGCCGCGATATCCTTAGCCGGTTGATTTATGGATCACGGATCACGCTGTATATTGTGACACTGGTGGCGCTGATTGCGCCGATTGCCGGGCTACTGGTGGGTACTATCGCTGGCTATGTCGGCGGTTGGACTGACGCTGTTTTAATGCGGATCACCGATATTTTCCTGGCCTTCCCCCGCCTTGTGCTGGCGCTGGCCTTTGTTGCCGCCCTTGGCGCTGGCATTGAAAACGCGGTGCTGGCCATTTCGCTGACGGCATGGCCACCTTACGCGCGTATCGCGCGGGCCGAGACGCTGACCATCCGCAATTCCGACTATATCGCGGCCGTCAAACTACAGGGTGCCGGGGCGCTACGCATCATCGTCAAACACATCTGGCCGCTGTGCATTTCATCCCTGATTGTGCGCGTCACGCTAGATATGGCCGGGGTTATTCTGGCCGCCGCGGGCCTCGGTTTTCTGGGTCTTGGCGCACAACCGCCCAGCCCGGAATGGGGCGCGATGATTTCGGAAGGTCGTCAGTTCATTCTGGATCACTGGTGGGTCGCCACCATGCCGGGGCTGGCGATTTTCACCGTATCGCTTGGCTTTAATCTGCTGGGCGACGGCTTGCGCGATGTGCTGGACCCAAAGGATGGCGCGTCATCATGAGCAACCTGTTAGACATCGAAAACCTGCGTGTCACCTTCCCCACGCGACAAGGCGATTTTCAGGCGGTGCGCGATATTTCGTTTTCGCTTGGTCAGGAACGTCTGGGCATTGTTGGCGAAAGCGGGTCGGGTAAATCCATGACCGGGCGCGCAATTTTGCGGCTGATCCGTCCGCCGGGGCAAATTCAGGCTGACCGGATGAACCTGAACGGCAAGAACTTGTTGGAAATGTCGCATAAGCAAATGCAATCGGTGCGCGGTCAGGAAATTTCAATGGTCATGCAGGACCCGAAATTTTCCCTGAACCCAGTGATGCGGATCAGTGATCAGATCATCGAGATTTACCGCTTTCACACCGGCGCATCCCATAAAGCCGCCTATGCCAAAGCGCTGGAAATGCTGGAAGCGGTGTCAATCCGTGATCCCGAACGGGTGATGAAATCTTACCCGCACGAAATGTCGGGTGGCATGGGCCAGCGTATTATGATCGCCATGATGCTGGTAACCGAACCCCAAATTCTGATCGCCGATGAACCCACGTCGGCGCTGGATGTGTCCGTGCAAACCCAGGTGCTGTCGATCATTGATCGGCTGGTGCGCGAACGTGGCATGGGGCTGATCTTTATCAGCCATGACCTGAACCTTGTCGCATCTTTCTGTGACCGGGTGCTGATCATGTATGCCGGGCGTATTGTCGAAACCTGCGACGCCAAGAAATTGCACGAAGCAACGCATCCTTATACACGGGGTTTGCTTGGCTCCCTGCCCCGGCTGGATGATCCGCAACCCCGGCTTGACGCCCTGCAACGTGACCCGGCCTGGCGCGATGCCCCCAGTGTAAGCGGGTTGCTATGAGCCAGATATCCATCAACAACCTGAACGTCTGGTTTGGCGAACACGAGGAACGTGTGGACGCCGTCAAAGGCGCCAGCATTAACGTTGAAAGTGGTGCAAGCTTTGGACTGGTAGGCGAAAGCGGATCGGGAAAATCAACCATCCTGCGCGCGCTGGTAGGTCTGGTGCCAACCTGGTCCGGTTCGATGGCAGTTGGCGAATTTGAGCTTGGTTCCAAGCGGCCGCGCAATTTTTATAAAGACGTTCAAATGGTGTTTCAGGACCCCTATGCATCTCTGCACCCGCGCCATTCCGTTGATCAGGTTTTGGGCGAAACCCTAAGCTTGCACGGTTTTAAAGACATCGATAACCGGATCAAAAAACTGCTGGATGATGTCGGCCTTGGCCCGACATTTCGGTTTCGCTATCCGCATCAATTGTCGGGCGGTCAGCGCCAGCGCGTCGCTATTGCGCGCGCTTTGGCCCCCGAACCCAGCGTGTTGCTACTGGATGAACCTACATCTGCGCTGGACGTTTCCGTGCAGGCCGAGGTGCTGAACCTGCTGGCCGATCTGCGCGAAGAACATAAGCTGACCTACCTGATGGTGTCACATAATCTGGCCGTGGTCGCCCATATGTGCGACGCAACGGCGGTGATGCAAAACGGTGAAATAGTTGAGGTGTTGAATGTCCAGGACATGCGGGCCATGAACCCCAACCATCCCTATACCCGGCATTTGCTGGAAAGTGCCGCGGGCTACAACCCCACGGAAATTCAATCCGCTTAGGCTTTTACGCGCGCCATTTTCGGATCGTAAAGTGGTGTCATTTCCACCTTGCAAGGCACGCGCTTCGTGGCCACCTCCAGTTCATATTCGCCCGCTGCAACATAGGCCTGATCCACCCCATCTCGATTGCGAATATAGCCGTAACCAATTGAAGTACCAACGGTATGGCCATATCCACCACTGGTCAGCCATCCAGCGCGCTGACCGTTTCGATAGATGGTTTCACGTCCCAGCAATACAATATCCGGGTCTGCAACTGTAAAACACGCCAGCCGTTTTTTCACACCGTTGTTCATTTGATCAGCGATGGCATCACGGCCCTTAAAAGCTATGTTTGATTTCATTTTCACCGCCCAGGTCAGGCCAGCCTCAACCGGGGTGTGATCAGGGCCAATGTCGGAGCCCCAAGCCCGGTAACCCTTTTCCAACCGGCAGCTTTCAATTGCCCGGTACCCGGCATTGATCAGCCCCTGCCCCGCACCAGCCTGCATCAATACGGAGTAAACCATGGCGGCATGTTGCACCGGCAAGTGCAGTTCCCAGCCCAATTCACCAACATAGGTGACGCGCAGGGCCTGCACTGGGCAACGATTTATGTCGATGGCTTGAACCGACGCGAACGGGAAAGCTGCGTTGGATATATCCGACCTTGTGACAGCCGACAGAATATCGCGCGCGTTTGGCCCCATCAGCGACAGAACGGCAATATCGGAGGTAATATCTGTTATCTGGCAATCCATCCCATCCGGGATATTGCGTTTGATCCAGTCAAAATCGTGGGTGGCAAAACCGGTACCGGTGACGATGTAATATTCATCCTCAGCCACCCGCGCTACTGTAAGGTCACACTCAATACCGCCGTGGTCGTTTAACATCTGGGTGTAGATCAAAGCACCAACTGGGCGCTCCACGTTATTAGCGCAAATCCAGTTCATAGCGCGGGCAGCGTCCGGGCCTTTCAGGGTGAATTTGGCGAAAGAGCTTTGGTCAAACAACACCGCCGCTTCACGCACAGCCCGGTGTTCCCGCGCAACGGCTTCAAACCAGTTCTGGTGGCCAAAGCCGTAAATATCCTTGGCGTTCTCACCCTTGTCTGCAAACCAGTTGGGTCGTTCCCAACCCAATTTTTCGCCAAAACATGCGCCTTGATCTTTCAGGGTGTCGTACAGCGGTGATTTTCGAAAACCGCGCACCGATTGGTTTTCTTCAAACGGCCAATCCATGGTGTAATGTTTGCCATAGGCTTCAACTGTGCGCGATCGCAACCAGTCAGTATCAAAATGCGGGGAACCAAAACGTCGGATATCTGCAGACCACAGATCAAAGGGGGGTTCGCCCTTGGCTACCCATTGTGCAAGTGCCATGCCCGCGCCGCCACCCGCAGCGATGCCAAAGGCGTTAAACCCGGCCCCGACGAAGAAATTGCGCATCTCAGGCGCTTCACCGATGATGAAATTTCCATCGGGTGTAAAGCTTTCCGGACCGTTGGTCAGGGTTTTGATACCTGCATTTTCCAAGGCAGGAACCCGCCCAAGGGCCAGTTCCATCAGGGGTTCAAAATGGTCAAAATTACTGTCCAGCAATGTGTAATGAAATCCTTTGGGGATGCCGTCCACGGCCCAGGGGATCGGGTTTGCTTCATAGCCGCCCATCACCAGCCCGCCGACTTCTTCCTTGTAGTAAGTCAGCCGATCCGGATCACGTAGCGTCGGCATATTGGTGGTTACGCCGTCCAGCGGTTCGGTCACCATATACTGATGTTCCATCGAAACCAGCGGCACATTGACCCCGAAACGGTGTGCAAACGTCCGGCTCCATTGCCCCGCGCACAACACGACTTGCGCACATTCAATCCGACCGCGATCGGTGACCACCGCCTTGATGACCCCGGCTTCGATTTCAATATCGATGACTTTGGTGTCT
This sequence comes from Paracoccaceae bacterium, assembly GCA_965224795.1. Classification (GTDB taxonomy): domain Bacteria; phylum Pseudomonadota; class Alphaproteobacteria; order Rhodobacterales; family Rhodobacteraceae; genus NVTR01. The sequence continues at coordinate 353,488 of CBDDAE010000002.1, forward strand.
TCAAAAATCTGCGCCCCTGCCATGCGCGCGCCCTTGGCCAATGCCTGGGTAATATCAGACGGGTTCGCCTGACCGTCCGTGGGCATAAACGCTGCCCCGATCACATCGCTTATGTCCATCAGCGGCCACAGGTCCTGTGCCTCACTCGGCGTCAGCAGATCCATTTGCAATCCAAAGGAACGGGCGGTCGTGGCCTGACGCTTTACCTCGGTCCAGCGGTCCTGATTGCAGGCAAGGCGCAATCCTCCATTCATTTTCCAACCCGTTCCAAGGCCGGTTTCAACCTCAATCTTATTGTACAGGTCCACCGAATAGCCCAGCAACTGGGTGATGTTGGCGTTTGAACGCAGCTGACCCACCAGCCCGGCGGCGTGAAAAGTAGTGCCGGATGTCAGTTTTTTACGTTCCAGAAGCGTGCATTCCACCCCCAGCTTGGCCAGATGATATGCTGTCGAGCAGCCAACAATACCGCCGCCGATGACAATGGTTTTGGAAGACGTGGGAAGGGATTTCATTGGGCAGCCTTAGGTTTGTAAAAAGGTCTCATGGGCAACGCGAAATCGGGTCATATTTTCAGCCGTGTAGGCCGCAAAATCGACGTCTAGGGTTGATGTGATTTCTGACACCATGCTCCACATTGTTTCGCGCAACAGTGACGCACATTTCATAGCGCCGTAGCGGTGTAGCAGCGTGTCATTGACCGGGGCTTCAAAATACAGCTCTAGCATCTGAACCTCTTGCGCCGGATCTAGTTCGTTGTTTGATGCCAGCCCGCCCAGATCAAACAGCGGAGTATTGAACCCGGCATAATCCCAATCAATCAGCCACAACCGATTACCGTCATCCAGAAAATTTGCTGCCATCAAATCATTATGGCCAAAAACAATATCAAACGGGCCCGACACCAATTCTAAGTTTTCCGCAATATTCAGAAATTCCGGTATTTTCGCGCAATACGAGCTGTTGTTTTCATTCAGCGTCGCTGCGTATTCACGGATCACATGGTACACCCAGAAAATCAGTGAAGGGCCGCGAAGGTGTTTCGGTATTTCAATGTGACAGGCCTGCACCAACGGAATGATGCGTGCCAACATTTCCGGCTTGCCAACATCCGCTTCACCCAGTGTCTTTCCTTTAATAAAGTCAATTACCGTCAGGCCGTCTTCAGCGTGAACAACAGTGGGCGAAAGACCCGCCGCATGCGCAGCACGGCTTGCAGCCAATTCATTAAACCGCAGTAACTGGTGTTCAGGCATGTCCGCCCCAAAACGAACGACATATTTCGCCGAAGCGTCTTCGACGGTGAAATTAAGGTTTGTCCGCCCACCGCCCAGCGGTTCAACACGGATATCGCCCTGCCAAATCGGCAATGACCGAATACGAGCAAGGTTTGCGTCAGCCATTTGCATCCTCCATCCCATAGCGAACCCGGGCTTTGCGCGCACTTGCATGGATCGCCCGATCCGCCATGATGGCGATGAAAGCGATGGCGAATCCGGCGACAATGCCGCGACCGGTATCGGCTTTGGTCAGGGCAATATAGACTTCCTGGCCCAGATCACGGGTACCCACCAGTGCGGTAATTACCAGCATCGACAGGGCCAGCATGATGGTCTGGTTCAGCCCCAACAGAATTTCCGGCAGGGCCAGCGGTATTCGGATGTGGCGCAACAACTGTCGCTTAGTACAGCCGGAAACGATGCCCGCCTCTAATAATTCAGGGCTAACCGAGCGTACCCCGTGGGCTGAATAGCGCACAGCCGGCACAATGGCATACAGCACTATGGCAATCATGGCAGTGAAATCACCGATGCGAAACAGCATGACCACTGGGATCAGATAAACGAAACTGGGTAGGGTTTGCAGCGTGTCAATCACCACGCCAATAACCTTGCCCGCACGAATATTCACAGCAGCAAAAACCCCCAGCGGAATGCCGATGACACTGGCGATCACAACCGATGCGCCACACAGATAAATGGTGATCATCGCCTTTTCCCACATGCCAGTGGCGACGATGAAAAAAGCCATGAGCGCATTCATCAGGGCCAGTTTCCAGCCGCCGAATTTCCAGCCAAGCGCCACCAGCATCAAGATTGCCCATGGCCATGGAATGCCCAGAAAGAACCGCTTGATCGGTAAAAGGAACCCGGACAGGAAGAATATCTTGATGGCTTCAAATGTATCAAAATAATTGATGTTCAGGTATTTGATCGCGTTGCTCCAGAACGCCCCGGTGGTCAGGGTCTGATCCTCAGGGTAAGTCTGAAACAACGGCCACACCTGCCCCATGCCAAAACCCAGAACCAGCAGCGCAAGAACGGCAGCACTGCGCGGATGGCGGCTGATGATGTTGCCCCCGGTCGCCGAATGACTGACATTGGTTGAACGATCCGCAAACGCCTGCGACAGCCGATCAATGGCGACGGCCAGGATGACTATGGCAATCCCGGCCTCAAATCCGCCGCCGATATCCAAACGCCGTAAACTGGACAACACGTCAAACCCCAACCCGCCGGCGCCAATCATTGAGGCAATAATCACCATGTTCAGCGACAGCATTATCACCTGATTGACCCCCACCATCAGGCTGGGTAGCGCCGCGGGCACCAGAATTTTCCAGGTCATTTGTGATCGTGTGCAGCCGGTCATGGTGCCAAAATCTTTGATCTCAGGGTCTACTGCTTTCAGCGCCAAGGTGGTGATACGTACCATGGGGGGCATGGCGTAAATCACCGTGGCCACCAGCGCCGACACTGGGCCAAAGCCAAACATGAACAGGATCGGCACCAGATAGGCAAAAATAGGGATGGTTTGCATCAGGTCCAAAACCGGCGTTAACAATCGGTCAAACATCCGATGTCGATAGGCCTGAATGCCCAGCCACAACCCACCTGCCACGCCAATGGGCACAGCAATCACCACCGATGCCAGGGTGATCATCGCACTTTCCCATTGCCCGAAAACCGCCAGATACAGGAACGCGGCCCCAACAATGGCTGCCAGTACCCAGTCACGGGCGAAATGCCCCAGCGCCATCACCCCGGCGATCACAGCGATCCAGCTAAAGGGTGGCAGGATTTGCACGGCGCGCCGACCATGGCCCTGCATGAACCCTTCGGCCAGCAGGGCGCGGGCCAATTGATAGGGTTGTTCAATCACCCAGGACATGGCGCGGGTAAATTCGGTAAAGCTGAACAGGCCAATACTTGCATCTTCCACCAGCCACTTCATGGCGGCGGATACGTAGTCCTTAAGCGGCAAGACCCATGCGGCAGGGTATTCCATCAGCCAAGTTGCACCAGAGGCTTCGGCCCAGCCAGCGCCAAAACGCGCCAAGACCCAGGTAATGAGGAACAGCACAAGCCAGATTAGCACCCCGCCGGTTCGTAAATTTTTGCGCCCTGACCCCATGCTACACTTGCCTGCCAATCAACACCTGAATGACCGATTCAGCGCTGATCGAGCCCACAGCCACACCGTTTTCATCCACGACCATCAGCGGCCCTTTGGCGTCCACAACCTTCGCGGCGATATCTGCGATCCGGGCGCTGTCCAAAATACCCGCACCAGAGCCATTGCCACCCGCTTGCATCACCGCACGCACCGACATCACCTTGTCGCGCGCAACATGGCGGGTGAATTCGCGCACATAATCTGTCGCCGGGTTCAGCACCAGTTCTTCGGGGGTGGCCACTTGAATGATCGCGCCGTCTTGCATGATAGCAATTCGGTCGGCCAAACGAATTGCTTCGTCAAAATCATGGGTGATGAAAACGATGGTCTTTTTCAACAAGGCCTGGAGGCGCAAGAATTCGTCCTGCATTTCACGCCGTATCAGCGGATCAAGGGCCGAAAACGGTTCATCCAGAAACCAGATTTCGGGCTCTACTGCCAATGAGCGGGCAATACCCACCCGCTGTTGCTGTCCGCCGGACAATTCACGCGGGTAATAATCTTCTCGCCCCTGCAAGCCCACCAGCTCTATTACCTCGGCCGCACGCAATTGGGCATCATTGCGCGATTTTCCCTGAACCGTCAGCGGAAAGGCCACATTCTGCAGCACTGTCAAATGCGGCAACAGGGCGAAATGCTGAAAGACCATGCCCATCTTGTGACGCCGGATCTCGATCAGGTCTTTTTCCGAAGTCTTAAGCAGATCCTGACCATCAAAAATAACCTGACCCTCAGTCGGTTCGATCAGCCGGGACATACAACGTAGTAAGGTGGATTTACCGGATCCTGAAAGGCCCATTATCACGAATATCTCACCGTCCAGGATGTCGATACAGGCATTGCGCACAGCCGGAATCAGACCTGCGGCTTTTACATCTTCAATGCTGGGGGACGCTACATTGTCCAAAAATACATCGGCACCGGACCCGTAAAGTTTCCAGACGTTTTTGCACACAAGTTTGGCGGCTGATGTCATGGGAAAGGGTCCGTAAAATTCAGGTGTTTGGCTTTCGGGGCCAACCATTGGCTGGCCCCGAAATAAGTTATGTTAGCTTACTGGCCGATCCAGCCGCTCCAGCGGGCTTCATTGGTATCCATCCAGGCATTGACCACATCGTCAATGGATTTTCCGTCCAGATCAACCTCTCCGACCATGGCGCTCATTTCTTCATTGGTCAGGGTATAGGCCTGTACGGCAGCGTGTGCCCCGGGCCATTTGTCTTTCATGCCAGACCAGGCGGCTTTCCAGATCGGTCCACGTGGTTTGCCGCAGTCATAAGCCGCATCCGGATTCACACCGGTTGCCGCATCGGCGTAGCATTCGGCGGAATAGGGCGGGAATTCAACGAATTCCCCGTCATATTTTGCCGGCGCCCAATGGGGCACATAGACCCATAGAATAACCGGGGCCTCACGCTGGTAAGCGCTTTCCAATTCAGCAAACAACGCCGCATCGGTTCCCGCATGCACCACTTCAAAGTCAAGGTTCAGCGCTTTCACCCGTTCATCATCAAAGCCGCCCCAGGTGACTGGGCCACCCACGTAGCGCCCCTTTGGCGTCGTTTCTGCGGTGGCAAATTCGGCAGAACAGGCCTGCAAAGCTTTCCAGTCCGGCAGACCGGGGCAGCGTTCTTTCATATAAAGCGGATACCACCATTCTTCGATCGCCTGAAGGCCGGTTTCACCGACGTTTTCGACGTTGCCAGTGGCGGTGGCTTCATCCAGCGCTTCCTGTCCTGTGGTGGCCCAAATTTCCATGGCCAATGTCAGATCGCCGGTTTTAAGTCCCGCAAACTGGGCAATGTAATCGGCCTGCACGTATTCAACATTATACCCGGCCTCTTCCAGAATAGAGCCCATGATCTGGGTGTTGATCAGTTGGCCGGACCAGTCATGCAATGTCAGTTTGATCGGGTCAGAAGATTCCACCTGCGCGAGTGCGGCTGTGGATATCAACGCCCCGGCGGCGACACCCAACAGGGTGTTCGTTAATAAATGCCTCATTGGGCACCTCCCAGGTTTTGTGGCGGGACATCCCCGCGAATGGACAAAGACTGGTGGGTAAAACCGCTTTCGTCAACATATCTTGCTAATTTTTGTGGTTTTATTTGGGTTTTTGTTGGCTTTTAAGGGTTTTCCCCTTAATCTGGACTGAAGAGACAATACTAGGATACCTGCCTAATGCTTACCACCGCGCCACCCTCAAACCACCGCGAACAGGAAATTCTTAAGGAACTTCGGCTTGCTGGCGGTTCTTGTCGCATTGGATTTTTGGCCGGGCAACTGGGGGTGACGGATGAAACTATCCGACGCAACATCAAAGCATTACAGGAAAAATCTCAGGTCAGAAAAGTCCATGGCGGGGTGATCCTGGCTGAGGGGCTGACAGTAACCGAACAGCCGTTTCAGGCACGTATGGACAAGAATGCCACCGCCAAGCGGCAACTGGCAGCAAAACTGGCCGGGATGATAAAGGACGGCGATTCTCTGTTTTTGGATATTGGATCAACAACTGCCTACGCCGCTCAGGCCCTGCGCGATCACCGCGACCTGTATATTGTCACAAATTCCTTAAGTGTGGCCAATACCCTGGCAACGCGAAACAACAACCGGGTGTTTTTTGCCGGGGGTGAACTGCGCCCGCATGATGGGGGATCATTTGGTCATGATGCGCTGGAATTCCTGCGCCGCTTTAATGTGCAATATGCAGTTTTAAGCGCCGGAGCGATTAATGCAAAAGCCGGTTTCATGTTGCACGACATCCAGGAAGCAGACCTTTCGCGCCAAGCCGTAAGCTGCGCCCAAACCCGCATTGTTCTGGCCGACAGTGCCAAGTTTGGCCGCCGCGCGCCCATTGCCGTTACCGACCCCGAAAACTTTGACATCCTGATAACCGAGGTTCAGCCCGACCCTTTAGTGCTCGACATGTTGAACCGCCACGATATATCGCTGGTTCTGGCCAATTCGTCCAAGAAAGAAACCTGAACCCAATGCAAATGTATCTGGATACAATACTGGCGATTTCAAAGCGCGCCGAAGAAATACCAAAACGTTACTTTCGCACCAAACTGGATGTGGATCATAAATCAGATGCCAGCCCGGTTACGGTAGCGGATCAGGCCACCGAAAAATTCATCCGCGACGCAATTGGCATACATTTCCCCGACCACGGTATTTTTGGTGAAGAATTTGGTGAAACCAGCAGCGACAGCCCCTACCAGTGGATCATTGACCCGATTGACGGCACCCGGTCATTTATTTCGGGCATGCCGCTGTATGGGATGTTGATTGCCCTGCTTGAGAACGGTGTCCCGGTACTGGGCGTGGTGCGGATGCCGGGGTTGGATGAGGTCTATACCGGAAGTGCTGATGGGGCCTTATTGAACAGCGAAACCAGCCTGAACACTTCAAACAAAACCTCGCTGGACAGCGCCTTTTTGTATATAAATGAAGCCGATAAAATTTTGACTGAAGCACCGGATGTCTTTCAAAAACTGAACACCGCCGGGCAGGACAGGCGCTATGGCTATGATTGCTACCCGCATATGCTGGTTGCCGCGGGCCATATTGACGCCTGTGTTGATTACGATCTGAAACCCTATGATTACATGCCGCTAACGGCCATTGTGCAGGCAGCGGGCGGTGTGATCAGTGACTGGCAGGGCCAGCCGCTGAACATGGCATCTGACGGCCGGGTGATTAGTGCGGCAACACCGGCACTACACTTGGAACTATTGGCACTTCTTCACGATTAAGGACCCGAAATGACTGACAACAAAGCCGCCATTCATACCGCTTTGCAAAACCTGCCCCGTTTTGTTGGAACAACCTCCAGTGATTATTCGGCCACCCGTTTGGGTGGATTAACCAACCTAGTTTATCGCATTGAAACCGCTGAAGAAAAACTGATCGTACGTATTCCGGGTGCTGGCACAGACGACTACATTGATCGCCAGGTCGAGCTGCATAATGCAAAGGCTGCAGCAAAGGCCGGAGTTTCGGCGCAAATCCTGTGGGCGGATGGTGATAGCGGCGTGATGATCAGCCAGTGCATTGAGCCATCAACCACCATGACCCCTGCCCTGTTTGCCAGCCGCGCGGGATCGGCAGCTCGGGCTGGGAAGGCAATGGCCAAGCTGCATAATTCCGGCGAAAAGTTTCAGTTTCATTTTGAATTGTTCAAGATGATTGACGATTATTTGGCCATCCTTGACAAGAAACAGGCCAAACTGCCGGATGGGTACAGCGATATCGTTGCCGCAGCTGCACCCATCAAACAGGCGCTGGCCGATCATCCAACACCGCTCGCGCCCTGTCATTGCGATCCGCTTTGCGAAAATTTTCTGGATGACGGTCAGGTCATGTGGATCATTGATTGGGAATATTCCGGCATGAATGATCCGCTTTGGGATCTGGGCGATCTGTCGGTTGAGGCCGGGTTTGATGCAGCGCAGGACCGGGAAATGCTACAGGCCTATTTCGTCTCCGACCCGACGGCGGCGCAGGTCGGGCGAATGGTAATCTACAAAGCCATGTGTGATTTGCTTTGGACACTGTGGGGGCTTATCCAACACGTCGACGAAAACCCGGCCGAAGATTTCTGGGCCTATGCGTTGGGACGATTTGAACGCTGTAAAACTCTGATGCAAAGCCCTGAATTTGCAACGCATTTAGCATCGATCAAAGAATAATCCCCGGGTTTTGTCCCAACTCTAGTCCCGGAAATATCGCGCCTTCCAGCGCGCTACGATCCAGCCCGAACATGTCCGCCATGGCCCAACCCGCCACTGAACGTACATCACCAGTTGGCATCAGGTCGCGCCGGTCGTACAGATCAGCCTCGGCCAATCCGGGCCAGCGACCGTAAACTTTGCCACCTGCCACTGCACCGCCTGCCAAAACCATCAAACCACCGGTGCCGTGGTCGGTACCAGCGGTGCCATTTTCGCGCGCGGTGCGACCAAATTCAGTCATCGCGATCACTGTAGTTTGCGCCCAATTATCGCCAAGCCCTTGTTTTAGTGTCAATATTGACTGCGCCAGTCGTGGCAAAGCACGGTTCAACGCACCCCCCTGATTTCTGTGGGTGTCCCAACCGTTGATGGAAAAGCACGCAATCCTTGTGTCATGGTTCAGCCGATCCGCCGCAAAGGCCGCAAGGGCATTATCAGAACGCCCGCCGTCCTGACGCATCATCGCCTGCATTTCGTCACTGGCCGCGGCATCCGTTGCCGCGTCATTCACCATCAGATCTGCCAGTTCCATTGCCTCAAGTGCTGCACCGCGAAACAGCGGGTCATCGTGATAGGCTTCGGTCAGCAGCATTCGCGCCCGCTCGGACAGGTTTAGCTTGGTATTGGGGGCCCAATTGGACACCGGGGCGTCACCCGAAAGAATCTTCAGATTTTCCTGACCAATGGCAAAGGCGGTTTCACCGGTCGCTCCCGGCATGACCTGTAGCAGGCGGTTTAACCAACCATCGCGGGAAATTGCAAATCCCGCATCCGGGGTGGTGCCTGCTTCCAGTAAATCTTGTCCGTCAAAATGGCTGCGTTTGTCACGATACGGCGTTGAAACCGCATGTACAAAGGCAAGTTCGCGACTTTGCCAAAGCGGCATTAGATCAGCCAGGCCATTGTTCAGGGCAAAATACCCATCTAAATCCTGTGCCTCACTTTGCAAATTTGGACGCGCGATTGCATAGTTTGGGTCCCCAACCGGCTGCACCACATCCAGGCCGTCCATACCCCCACGCAGGATCAAAACAACAAGTCGGGCATCGCCTGGAACGGATGCAAATGTCACGGTAGTTAACAACGGGTGGGCGGCTGCGGAACAGCCCAAAACGCTAAGGCTTTTTAACAATCCACGTCGGGTAAGACTGGGTTTTGACATACCTGTTCCTATCTGCGGTTAAATTCTGCTGACGCCAGCACCAAAGTGATGCCTTCACGTGTGTCTTCGGTCTGCGAAACCGCCCAGATCAACCGTTCCCCGGCAGCGTCTGCCAAAGTTGCGCGTAAAAAGTCGCCCGGGTCGGTTACCCGGTCGCGAAAGAATTTAGATACCCTGACCGACAGCGTTATCCGGTTGGCCAGACCTTGCGGGGTGATCCATTCATTGGCAGCTTCGGGCCAGCCATCCGGACCGGGGGCACGCATGAATGGCTGGCCCATAGCGCTAAGCGAATTATTAACCGATTTTTGCAACTTTTTGTTCTTTTGGTTCAGAAATTCCTGGCCAGTCAGCCCCATTGCCATCAAAATTGACAAGATAAAATCAAACGGTTGTTTTGCTTTTTGGCCTAGGGATTGCCAGGCGGCGGGATGTTCCAGCATGGCTTGATACATCGCACTCAGGTGGCCATCTGAACCCAAATAGGCCTTTGTCATATGCTTGATCAGGTCAGGATCGGGTTGGTCCGAAACGAAATGTACAGCCAGTTTTCGCGCTAAATGGTGTGCCGTTTCCGGGTGCGCGGCCAGATTTTCCAATGCAGAGAATATATCCTCCAGATTGGGGTGTTCGCCGCCATATTGAACACCAAGAATAGTTTTTGTTCCCGGCTCTGAAATTCCTGGGTTAAACAGGAAACCCTGTTTTTTCGAAAGCCCCAGACCGGTCAGCAGCTCGGCCAGCTGGCGCACATCATGCTGGCCATAACCGGCACCAACACCAAGAGTATGAAGTTCCAACAATTCGCGTGCCAGGTTTTCGTTCAAGCCTTTGTTGCGACGCTTACCAATGGCAGAATTTGGCCCGAATGAGCTAACCTGATCCAAATATGTCAGCATGAATGGATGTGTAATTACCGCCTTCAGCATATCAGCAAATCGGCCGGCCACATGGGGGCGAAGGGCCTCATCCAAATAGGCCGGCGCAAGTGCGCGGGTGGCAAGGTTTTTACCGACAGCCGTGAAATGGTCGGCCCAAAACCAGTTCAATCGCTCAAAAAATGCGTTATCGGTATCCAATACTCGCGCTGTGGCCTGTAAAAGCCCCAATGCAGCAGTATTTTTCAAGGCTTTGCGGGTTGCGTCGTACCTTTCGCGATCCGCTGGTTTTTGATTGGCGGCTTTTTTTGCGCGGCGCATTGCTAAAACTTGCTGCAAAACAACTTTAGTGGAATTTACCGGAAATTTTTTGGCTATACTGTCCGCACCGGCAAAGCCGCCTAACAGTTCGGTTTTATTTAACGGTTTTGATTTTGGTCCCAGGCCATAGCCAAACCGGATAGCTGCAATTGTAGAAACTTGCGTCACCTGGTGCTCCGTTTTCTATTTGGCACTATGATAGCGCCATAATTGATACGGGGAACCAATGGATTTCCGTCGCTGGTCGAATTCGGCGGAATTTCTCTGAAACCGGCCCATGGTTTAGCGCAGTAATTATTGCGACGCGGGGACATTTTCAGTTTGCGCAAGTCGCAATTTCGCCGCCTCTGCCAGTAATTCTTGCGTCACCAGGGTAGAGCAAGCCCTGCCCTTATGTTTAGAGGCATAAAGCGCGACGTCTGCATCTGATAACATTTGGTCCAGATCGGGCACGTCGTAAAACGTCGACGTGGTATAGCCTATACTGCCGGAAATTCGACAAATCTTGCCCTCAAAATTCACCGGAACCTCAAGCTGGCGAACAATTCGACTGGCGATCTTCATTAGGCGATTTTTATCAACCAGGTCTTCAAAAATAAGCACAAATTCATCGCCACCAACACGCGCGACTGTATCGCAATCGCGGGTTTCATGGGTCAGTATTTTCGCCGCCACCTGTAATACGTGGTCGCCCGCAGCGTGGCCAAGGGTGTCGTTGACGGCTTTAAAATAGTCCAGATCAACATGCATCAACCCAAATGGAACACCGGTCACCACCAAATCCTGCAAAATCTGATCCATGGCGCGGCGGTTTTTTAGCTTGGTAAGTGGGTCGGTAAGCGCCTGCTGTTCCGCCGCCAATCTTGCCCCATGTAAACGCTGGTTCAGACGACGCGATTCTTCCATCACGGCGGTTTTGGCTTCGATCAGGTACAGCATTTCGATGGCCAGTTCGGTTTGGGAGAAATCCCCATTGCTTAACCCGAATTGACGAACCGCTTCGGTTAACTGAAAGCCAAAGGACAGGTTCACGATCAGACAATCACCGCCATTTGCAGCAACCAGAACGCCCTTCATCAGGGTGGACAGTCCATGGCGAAATTCCAGACGCAGTTTAGAGCCAGCAATGCCCTGCAGATCGCTAAAGTTCGATATTTTTTTACGAGGGCGACGGATGGCAAACACTTCCAAGAACCGACGCCCGACAAATTTGTAATCCGGACGCAGCTTGGAAATCGTCGGTCCGACATGGCCTATATGGCCAGTTGGCAGGATCGAAACAGCCATCGGCATCAGTTTATCAAATATTTTGGGCTCAAACTGAAAGTCTGGCGGTTGTGTTGACATCTTACCCGGCATTGGCTGACAGGTTAAAATTGCGACCGTCGGCAAAACTGGCCGACAGCATTTGAATGGAAATGGTGTCTATTCTCTGGTTGCGGCCCATATGTTCAATCAACGCCAACATGCCGTAGTCGTCGGCCATAGCTTGTAATATCCCCACCATCACATGGCCAAATCCAGTGTGATCAGAGCTACAGCGCATGGTGACATTGCCCGGTGTGGTCAGACGCAGATCAATTGTTGGTATTTCCAGATTTGGCAACGCCAGGTGCACCCGGTCCGCCAGATCATCCATCGAACACAGGAAATCGGAAAATGTTTCGCCCCCAAATCGCAAAAGTCTGCGCACGGCCTCTAGGTTTGGGTGCGAACACAGGAATATCCCCAAATCCACAAGGAATGTATCTTGTGGTTTTTCCAAATGCTTGCTGGCCGCCGCAATCACATCAAAGGTGATGTGATCCTCATAGGTCATCAGGGCTTCAAACCCGGCGCTGTCAATGCGCGCATCTCGGGCAATCTGATCCCAATCCGACTGGCCATATGTTTCGCAAACAAAACGTTGTATCGACCAATTTATTAAACCGTGCATGGGCTGTCCCTGTTAAGCGCAGGCAACGCTAACCCGGCAACCTTAATCAAGCCCAAACAAAATCCAGAAATTAAGCGACAATTGGCCCTATCAAAAATCGGTCGGCGCACCACCTTCAGATTTACGCCGGGCAACAAAATCTGCCAGCTCGTCCCGGATGGCGATGTCCATCGCCGGTGGTTCAAAGCTGTTGATGATGTCCTTGAACATCTTATGGGCCCGCTCGGCCGTCCAGACACCACCTTTGATCTCCCAGCCCTCATAATTGGTCCAGTCGGCCAGAAACGGCTGATAAAACGCCGTTTCATAACGGTCCTGGGTGTGCTGGACGCCAAAGAAATGGCCATCACTGCCCACCTCTTTTATGGCATCCAGTGCAATGTCATCGGGTGTTGTCGCCGTTACCACGGGTTCAAAATACCGCTGGATCATCTGCAAAACTTCGCAATCCATGATGAACTTTTCCGGGCTCGCGATCAGTCCGCCCTCTAACCAACCAGCAGCGTGGTACACAAAATTACTGCGTGACTGAACGGCCGACCACAGCGAATTTGAGGTTTCCCACATCGCCTGCCCGTCCGGCACGTTGGATGTACAGACACCCGATGCGCGCAACGGCAGCCCGTAAAACCGCGCCAATTGCCCGGTCATCTGCGTGGCGCGCATATATTCCGGCGTCCCAAACGCAGGCGCGCCGGTTTTCATATCCACATTGCTGGTGAAGGTGCCCATGACACAGGCGCAGCCGGGTTTGACATATTGAAACAGCGCAATGGCACTTAAGGCCTCGGCAATGGATTGTGCCACCGCCCCGGCCATTGTCACCGGCGCCATCGCCCCGGCCAGCGTGAACGGTGCTACCACCACCGCCTGCCCGCGTCGGATCAAGCGCAAACAGCCGTCAATCATCGGGATATCGTGTTTCAGCGGCGAGGTGGAATTGATGTTGGTATACATCCGCGGCTTGGCTTCAAATTCTTCGTGGCTTAACCCGCCCGCAATACGCACCATTTCCATGACATCTTCGACCCGTTCCTTGCCCAGACTGTACACATGGCCCACTTTGTCGGTCAGGGTCAGTTTGTCAAAAACCACATCCAGATGCCTGATTGAGGCATGAATATCCACCGGTTCCACCGGATAACCGCCAGCGAAATGGATGCAGTTGAAATATTGCGTCAACTTCAGCAAATCCTGGCACTGGGCGCGGGTACCAACCTGTTTGCCGACCTCCATATCCCAGTAATTGGGCGGTGAGGACACATTGCCAAACACCATATTATTGCCGCCAATGGTAATTTCACGGTCCGGATTGCGTGGGGTTATGGTGAATTCACTGGGGGCTTTGGCGATCATCTCCATGACAAAATCGCGACCCATACGCACATTACTGCCGTTTACGGTGCAACCCGCCTGTTTAAAGATTTCCAGGCTTTCTTCGTTGTAAAATTCAATGCCAATCTCTTCCAGAATGTGCATGGCACCTTCATGGATCGCCTGCACACCAGCATTGTCTAACGGCTCAATCGGTCGGTCGGTGTTTTGGACGATGCGCCAGGGCATCTGGTCAATCACGGCCGGATTATCGCGCCGGGCATTGCCTGCTCTGCCGCCGGCCCTTTTGCGCCGTGGCGATGTTTCGGACATTGATGTTCTCCTTGTCTAGTCAAGGGAACAACATGCGACCGCAATAGTCGGGGTGAAAAGCGACCGTCTGTGTCGCAATCATGCGTTGCTGCGCTATTCTGTCAGCCAGTCCGCCAACTCACTGATATCACTAAGAACGATATCGGCCAATGGTGCCAGATCAACGGCTTCAGCCACCCCGGTCAACACGGCGGCTGTTTGCATGCCTGCCGCGCGCCCGGCCTCAAGATCATGGCTGCTATCGCCCACCATCACCACGTCACCGGGATCAATTCCCATATAGTCGGCAAATGCCAGACACATATCAGGCGCTGGCTTGCCGCCAAAGCCGCTGTCATATCCGGCAATGAAATCAAAGCGGTGTTCGACATCCAGCGCCCGCAACTGGGCACGTGCGGTACCTTCACTGTCATTGGTGGCTATCCCTACAACCAGCCCCAATTCGGCCATTTCATCCAGAAATGGGTTTAGCGGGACCACCGGCACGCCTTGGGCCAAGGCCCCGGTCTGATCCAGGAACCCGATCATCTGATCCAGCGTCATATCCGGGCGGTGGTACACTATTGCCCCGGCCACCTGTTCCACTGTGCCAGCAATCACGATGCTGTCGGGAAAAATCCGGCCCTTGGCGTAATCCAGCCCCCAGGACAGCGCCATTTCTTCGGCCAGGTCAGTGTCGCCATTTGCCAGCTCATCCACCACATGGGCAGCCCAAGGGCCCCAGGTGCGCTGGAAATCCAGCAAGGTTCCGTCTTTGTCAAATAGCAAGCCTTTGGCACGCATAGGTCACCCTTTCGTCTTTATGCGGTGATGGCATGGAAACTGCGCCGTTGACAGCCCCGAAAATGCGCCCGACAATTGTGGCAATGAGCAAACTGTTTTCATATGCCCAACGCCCGATGCATCTGGGTGGTTACCCGCTGGAAAAACTAGCCAGAACCCCGATTTTTCCGGACCTGTCCACCATTCAGCCAGATCCGGTACTGTCGTTTCGACGCCCCGATGACCCGCTGTCGATCGTGAATGCCATGCAAGACTATCAGGCCATGCTGGATGCCACCCGTGAGGGCATGGTGAAAAAACAGCGTGCAGAAATCCCCGCGGATGCGCAGGAACGCGCAGACCACCTTAAGGCGTTTGGATATTATTGCGACGCGGCGATGGTTGCGGTTTGCGAAATCCCCACACTGGCCTGGCGTAACGTGGCGCTGGAAAACCCGGATGTGGCGAAACTTGCGGCCCAACTTAGTACCATGCAGACCAAGACCCTGGCAGCCGGAATTGACGTAATCATGGCGGGCTTGCGTGAAAGCATGAATGCGCCGCCTGTCGATTGTCGCCACCACACCCATGCGATTGTGTTTCTTTACGATCACCCCCGTTCGCCAAAACCGGATGAAGAAGGCGCTGACTGGATTCAAGACGCACTGGAACACAGGGCGTGCCTGCGGGCCACCGAAACGGCGGTAACCCTGTCAAACTACATTCGCAGTCTGGGCTGGGATGCAAGGGCCCATTCTGCGGCAGCGTCTGATGTGTATATGAACCGATTGGCGGTGAAATCGGGGCTGGCAAATGCGACCCCCACAGGCATTGAAAACCCATTTATTGGCACTGACCTTGGGCTAGCCGTGGTCACCACAACCTTACAAATGGCACCAGACCAACCCCTGGCTGAGGGTGCCAAACCACCCGCCACCTGGCGCAGTGGCCTTGGTCGCCATGCCCAAAATGCCGGCAATCGCGACCCCTATGCCAAACGCAAGTTTCGCGATGGTCCGCACCCGTTTGAAACCTTAAAGCGGGTCGATCAGCCCACTACCTATATAGACCGACCCAATGTCGCCCGGGTGCCTAAACGCGCCAATATGTTTGCGCGATCCTTGTTTGGTGATCTGGGTAAAGCGGCGCAACAAAATGCCACTAACGGCAATTATGTGCGCAAATCCGCCGCCGCCTATGCTTTTCGACCCAGCCTTGGGGCGTTTATTTTGTTGCAGGATGGACAAGCTGCCGATGTTCATCCTTCTACCCTTGATCCTGACCGCAACGCCGCCAATATCAAGGCCGCCCTGTATTTTCTGGGGCTTGATGCGGTCGGCCTGTCAGAATGCCCTGACTGGACCTATTACAGCCACGGTGCTGATGGCCAAAAGATCACCCCCTACCACAGCAACGCCATTTCCATGATTGTCGATCAGGGGCACGAAACCATGGAAGGTGCGTCGGGCGATGACTGGATCGCCTGCGCCCAGTCCATGCGCGCCTACCTGCGGTTTTCGCTGCTGGGTGGTGTGTTGGCCAACCACCTGCGCAATCTGGGCTACACGGCGCGGGTGCATTCGGTGATGGATGACGAAGTATTACATCCGCCGCTACTGCTGCTATCCGGCCTTGGCGAAGTCAGCCGCATTGGCGAAGTCATCTTGAACCCGTTCCTGGGTCCGCGCCTGAAATCCGGCGTTGTCACCACCAACATGCCCTTGACCTTTGATCGACCAATAGATTTTGGCCTGCAAAAATTCTGCGACACCTGCAACAAATGCGCGCGCGAATGCCCATCAGGTGCGATCACTGCAGGCCCAAAACTGATGTTCAACGGCTATGAGATCTGGAAATCTGATAGCCAGAAATGCACCACCTACCGGATCGGTCAGAAAAACGGCGCCATGTGTGGGCGCTGCATGAAAACCTGCCCTTGGAACCTGGAAGGACTGTTTGCGGAAAAACCGTTCAGGTGGGCCGCGATGAACCTGCCCGGCAGCGCTAAGGTGTTGGCAAAGTTGGACGATATGGTTGGAAACGGTGAAATCAATCCGGCCAAGAAATGGTGGTGGGATCTGGAGATGATCGACGATGGCCCTTACAAACAAGCGCAGGAAACCGCAAATTCCCGCCCTCTGCAAAAAGACCTGAACCTACAATATAGCGACCAAACACTGGCCGTTTACCCGGCCCCGCTGGCCCCGCCGCCTTACCCCTGGCCCTTCCCAATGGACCGGGAGGCCGGAATTGACGCCTATCAGAATATGATCCCCGCCGAAGAACACCGCCAACGCCGTGCGGCAGGCACCCCGCCAGAACATGAATACACCGCCGATCGTGGAACATCGCCGGTGCTGAATGTAGTGCTGTCTAAGGTGGAAAAAATGGCCGACGGGGTCACAAAGTACGAATTTTCCATGGCTGACGGATCAGATATGCCGCCGGTGACGGCTGGGGCCCATATTGACGTAGTGGTCGCACCCGAATTCTTCCGCCAATATTCATTATCGGGCGATCCGGCCAACCGTGCCTGCTATCAGATTGCTGTGCTGGAAGAAGCAAGCGGCCGGGGCGGATCAAAACTGCTGCACCGGATATTTACCGAAGGCCGCCGGGTGTTCATTTCCTACCCGATCAACCACTTCCCGGTGGCCGAAGACGCCTATTTTACCTATCTTATGGGTGGTGGCATTGGCGTGACCCCAATGATCGCTATGGCGCACCGGTTGCACGAAATTGGTGCCGATTTTGCGCTACATTATTCCGGTTCCACACGCAGTGGGGCCGGGTTTATGTATGATCTGGCAGCGATGCCCTGGGCCGATAAGGTGAAATACCACTTCTCCAACGAAGGCAGTCGAGCTTCGCTTGATAAGATATTGCAATATAAACGTAATTCCCATGTCTATACCTGCGGACCAGAACCCTATATGGCTGGGGTTATTGACGCAGCCACGGCCAACGGTTTCCCCGAAGACATGCGCCATCTGGAATATTTTTCGGTGCCCGAGACACCTGAATACGAAAACCATGATTTCACCCTGCGCCTGCTGAAATCGAACCTTGATATTGCGGTATCAGCAGATCAGGCCCCCACTGATGCCCTGTTGGCGGCGGGTATTAATGTGGATGTTAAATGTTCGGACGGGCTGTGTGGCGTGTGTAAATGCGGGCTTGTTTCGGGGGATGTTGAGCACCGGGATTTCGTGCTGTCCAACAAACAGCGCGAAAGTCAGATCATCCTGTGCCAATCACGCGCCGCGCAAAAGAACGGTATAATTGAGGTTGATCTATAGGGAAAATTGCCCCGATTAGGTCCAGTTGACTTGCTGCCCACCCGGCAAGGATTGGCGCGCCAGCATTGGTTGATCGTAGCCCAGACTATGGGCATCACAAAACTCAACCACCCAGTCGTCATTCATCGTTAGAAAATCCAACAGTGAACCCAGAAATTCCGGATCATGGGCCCTGTCGCGCAAATCATCGGAACTTGACCCGGTTGCCCCCAAAAATACCGGCAGTAATTCTTCATTTCCTGCCAGCCAGCCAAGCGCCTGCAAAGCAATGGTTTCGGCGATTTCTTGCTGCATGACAGCCTCCTTTTGCTCGGTTGTTACAAATTGTTAACCAATCTCAATGAAAACTAACCAAGACGAGTCAAATACAACACAAAAAAATAAAGAGGTTCCATGCCAGGGCGCATACTAATTGCAGACGATGTTGCCACCAACCGCATCGTCCTAAAAGTCAAACTTTCAGCTGCTTCCTACGATATTATTCAGGCGGCCAATCAGGTTGAGCTAATGGAACAGGCCCGTCTGGGTGCCCCCGACCTGATCATCCTGGATGGCAATTTTCATATCGACCGTGGCATCGATATTTGCCAGGAATTAAAGGAAAATCCAGCCACTGCGGCAATCCCGGTAATGATCCTTGCCGCTGATTTTAGCGCAGCCGATCGGCTGGCTGCGCTGCATGTGGGCGCCTGTGATGTATTGAACAAGCCGATTCCGGACAATGCACTTTTGGCGAGGGTGCGAAACGCCATGCGGGTGCGTGGCGTCGAGGCGGAATTGCAGCTTCGCGAAGACACTGCCATTGAGCTGGGCTTTCAGGAATCACCAAGGCCGTTCCAGCGACCTGCCCAAATTTTAGTGGTGAATGGTGCAAAAATTCAGAATTTGGACTGGCAAACGGCGTTTGAAACGGCCAATCCTTGTACCATACATCTGGTGGGTCATGGCAGCGTTCTGGAGACCATCACCCAGAAAAAACTGACCCCGGATATTGTCCTACTGCCAACGCAAATCAACGGCAAAAATGATGGACTAGTTCTGTTAGCGGAACTGCGTAGTCGTGTTGAAACCCAACATGCAGCGATAATTCTAGTTGAAGAAAGCCGCGAAAACAGTGCCGCCATATCGGCGCTGGATATGGGGGCAAGCGAAGTGATTGATGCCAAAACACCGCCCGCTGAATTTGCTTTTCGCCTGACCAGACAATTGCATCGCAAGAAAAAGGCCGACCAGTTGCGCAGCGCTTTGGCCGACGGATTGCGCCTGGCTGTGACCGATCCTCTGACAGGGTTGTTTAACCGACGCTACGCCTTCCCGCACATGTCGCGCATCGCCAAAAAATCCAACAAAGCAGGCAGCCCATTTGCTGTGATGGTTTTGGATCTGGACCGTTTCAAAAATGTTAATGATACCTACGGCCACGGGGCCGGTGATCTGGTTTTGCAAGAAGTTGCCCAGCGACTGAAGGCCAATGTGCGCAGTGTTGATATGATCGCCCGCATCGGTGGCGAAGAATTCTTGGTGGTGATGCCGGATACCGGGTTAAAGGCCGCCAGGGTGGCTGCTGAACGGTTGCGCAGCGTAACTGGTGCATCACCTATTTCGCTTCCGGGGTCAGGGGGCGCAATTTGCGTCACCACCAGTATCGGTGTTTCAATTGGCGGGTTACAAGGTCAGGTGGAGGCAAGCGTAGAAGCCATGGTGGAACGCGCCGATCAGGCGTTGTTGGGGGCAAAATCCACCGGTCGAAACCAGGTCATTATTGAACGCAACGCCGCCTGACATCAGTTGCTTTTTGGGGCACGGCGCAGGGAACGTTCCAGCCGATCAGCGTACTTGGCGCGCTCATCATCAGTCATTTCGGCGATTTGCGACAGGAATAACGTTTTGCCAATATCCTGACGCTCTTGCAGGCGGCTTTGCTGTTGGGAAAGAATTTCAGACACAGTTTCCGGCTTATATGGGCTTTGGCGCAAGGCCTCCAGCATCAACACCAAATGGGCGCGAAAATCGGCCCGGTTGGCGCGCAGATCTGGGCCAAGTTCACCCATGGCACTGGTGATTTGTTGACGGTCATCTTTAGACAGCGCACGCGCGTAAGGCCCGTAGCCAAGATCATAAAGCGGCGGGGCCGATGCACGGCGAATATGGTCCGGCGGACCGCCCCGAAAAATTGCACCTGCAATCATGCCCACGATCAACAGGTTCAACGCAAGTGATGCAACCAAAAGCAAACGCAACCAGCGAGAACCAGATTTTTTCGGGGGTAAGGTTTCGTTTTCCATCGGCTACCCTTCCTCCTGAAAATCGCTGAACACAGGCATAAAATCCGCCAACTCGTAGCTGGCATCAGAAATAATAAGCCCCGATGACAGCGTGCTTACACTATCAGGCGAAGCATACCCGATCCAAATCCCCGCCAAGGTCGCTGTCGTTAGCCCGGCAAATGTGGGCCAACCGCCCAGACCCAACAAAATTCTACGCCAAAAGCCGCCTGTGTCAGGTGTGGTTCGCCTAATCAAGGTGCTATTGAGCTGGTCAGCCGTATGATCCGCATCCTGAATGATACGTGACATCAACTGCTCCGAAGGCTGCACCACCACTTTGCTTTCCTGCTCTAGCAGGGCATCAAGGTCGATTTGTTCAAAGGCATTATTATCCGTCATTTTCATATCCCAATTCTGCGCGCCGTCCCGTCAAGGCCTGGCTTAACGCCCGTTTTCCGCGCGCTGTCAGACTTTCAACTGCTTCGACGCCTAAGTCCATTACCTGCGCTATCTCTGGGTTTGAAAACCCTTCTATATGGCGCAAAACCACAGCCATTCGCTGCCGGTCCGGCAATTTTTCCAATGCTTGGCGCAAAGCTAATTGTCGCGCCTGATCTATCATTCCATCCACCGCCGAAGGCTTGTCATCGGCCGGTTCTGCAATTTCATCCAGTGCTACACCACGTTTTTTGCGCAACCGATCGGTGCAAAGGTTTGAAACGACGCGGTACAACCAAGTGGTCACCTTAGCTTCCCCCTGTCGCCAATCCGGGGCAATTTTCCAAAGCCGCAACATGGCTTCCTGCGCTACATCTTCGGCCTCGGCGTGATCCCCCAGCATCCGGCTGGCAAACCCAAGAACCCTTGGGGTCAGGCGCTGGGTCAGGGCATGCGCCGCCGCTTTGTCACCGTTGCCATACGCCACCAACAGGGCGTCATCAGATACTTCAGTCAGGGCGTCAAACGGCATGTTCATTGTCCAGATTGAATATCCCGATTTGACAGGTTGTACAAATAGCACCGGCGCCCAAGGGGGATAGGACGCCGGTGCCCGGTTTCAACCACCGTTGCGGTGATTTCCAAAGCCTTTGTGGCCAAAGCGTCCGCCCCTTTGGGCGTGGTTCTGGGCCTGTTCATATTCCTGCGCTGAAATCACGCCATCATTGTCACCGTCCAGCCGCGTAAACATCATCTCGGCGCGGGTATCGGCCATTTCGGCCTGGCTAAGTGATCCGTCACCATCGCTGTCACGCCATTCCAACATACGCGCAAACATCATTTCGGCCCGCTGGCCAGCGTGTTGTTCAGCTGCCGTTGCGCTTTCCTGTGCCGAAATAACGCCGTCGCCATTAGTATCAATGCCATTGAACCGGGCGGTGGCCTGTGCCTGCATTTCGGCAATGCTTAGGTTTCCATCACCATCCGCATCAAGTTCTGTGAAACTTGGCCGCTCCATGTGCATTGGGCCGAAACCCGGTCCTTTGGCATAGGCCACGGCACCAACCAACATTGCTGACGCTGTGATCCCCAGTACAATTGTTATTTTCAAATTCTTACGTTTCATTCGGTTTCCGATCTTCAAAACTTGCTTGATTAACAGGGCGTTTCCTGCGCTTTCATGGTTTTCAAACGCGCGACCGGAATATTTCCGTCGAAAATTCTTAACTGAATTGGGGTTTAGTTTGCGACATCGCGACGCGGGGACAATTCGCGGCCTTACTATTGGGCTTTGTGGCCCATATTTAATCTGGATGGACAAATCAGAGGCCACAATGAACCTGCAAACTGACCCGCAAACAGATCGCCCCCTGCGCCCAACCCTGTGGCGCGGCTGGCGGCGACGGTGCCCAAATTGCGGAAATGGGCCGCTATTGCGCAGCTATCTGCAGGTTCGCGATGACTGTGCTATCTGTGATGAAGCTTTGCATCATCACCGGGCGGATGACGGGCCCGCCTATCTGACCATTTTGATCGTCGGCCACATTCTGGCACCAACCTTAATGTGGGCGTTCATCAAATTTCGCCCCGATCCCCTGATCCTGGCAACTTTGTTTACAATTGGCGCGGTGACTTTGTCGCTCTATCTTTTACCCCGGCTAAAGGGCATGGTCGTCGCATTTCAGTGGGCCAAACGCATGCATGGTTTTGGGGAAGGCCCCTAGGTAGAATTTTTGATCAGGGGGATTAGTGGGCAAGATTAAGATAAAGGATGCAGCCACCGTTATTTTGCTGCGCGATGTGGCGTCACACCCGCGGGTGTTGATGGGACAACGCGGGGCCAATGCAGCCTTTATGCCCAATAAATTCGTGTTTCCCGGCGGTGCGGTTGATCCGGGGGATGGGCAGATTGCACTGGCGCGCCCCTTTTCAAGCGAAAACGAAAAAAACTTATCAGAGGTCGCTCATCTGACCCCCAATGCTTTGGCTGCGGCCGCCATCCGTGAACTTTGGGAAGAAGCCGGATTAATATTAGGGACCAAAGGGGCATGGGAAGGTACTGTGCCAGCCGATTGGCAAAGCTTTGCCGCTACCGGTCATATCCCCTCAGCTGAAATGTTGCATTTCGTATTTCGCGCCATTACCCCGCCGCAGCGGCCCCGGCGCTTTGACGCCCGGTTTTTTCTGGTTGATGCCAGTGCTTTGGCCAGTGAAGCGGATGATTTTTCTGCCGCCAGTGATGAACTTACGCATTTACAATGGGTGCCACTGGATAAAGCCCGCGATTTTGATCTGCCGTTTGTAACTGAGGTCGTGCTGGCCGAAGTCGCCGCCACCCTTCCCCATATCGGCCCGCCCAGATCGGTACCGTTTTTCAACAATACCGATGAACAAAACCTGTTTGAACGCCTTGTCGGTCAATCACCGCTTGGTGGACTAAAAGCTTAATACCAGCACCAGAATACTTGCCAATAACAGGCCAATCCCCGTCAGTTCGCGCGTGGTAATTTTTTCTTGGAAAAATAATACAGAAGCGATCACACTTAGCACCAGTTCCACCTGTCCGACCGCCTTTACATATGCAGCGTTTTGTAAGGTAAAGGCCACAAACCACAGGAAGCTGCCGATCATTGATGTTATTCCAACCAGCGCCGCCACCCGCCAGGCGGCAAACACTGCGCGGATTTCGGCGCGGTCACGCAGCATTAACCACAGGGCCATGGCACTGCTTTGGCTGGCTGTGACGACCATCAGCGTGAACCCGGCCCGCAAAGTCACATTGCCGCCCTCCAGCCCCAGCGACGCGCCACGATAGCCCACTGCCGAAAACCCAAACAACAGCCCTGACAGCAGACCAAGCCCAGCCGCCCGGTTGAAAAACCGGCCCAGTCCGGGACGGACTTGTGCCGATTTGGGCGGATCAGCCAGCAATAGAACCGCCACGAATCCAATCAAAATTGCCACCGTGCCGAACATTGACAACCGATCGCCCAGTACCAGAAACCCGACAATCGCCGATTGCAACACTTCGGTTTTCTTAAACGTGATCCCAACGGCAAAATTGCGCTGAGCAAATAGCGCCACAACACACAGTGTAGCCAATATCTGCGCCAATCCGCCGCCAAGGGCAAAGGCCCAAAAACTAGGGGACGTGGTGGGGATACCCTGCCCCGACACCCGGGTATAAAGGAAAAACAACACTGCCACCAAAGGCGCTGAATAGATAAAGCGCGAAAACGTCGCCCCGGCGGTTGAAAGCCGGGTCGATTTCAAGTGCTTTTGCAACATGAAACGCACAGTTTGTGCCGTGGCAGCCGCCAGCGATATGGGGATCCAGGTTAACATGGGCCCGGTGTGCCACAGGATCAGTCCTGCGGCCAGAGAGGATGCGCAATTGGGTCTTTTGCATGGAAGAAATACGCCCGGAAAACCTGCCAGTAGGATCGGTAGTAATAGCTGTCATTACGCTTCAGGTAATGGTCTTTGTTGTCGGCAAACTGTTTGGGAAGCGCGTACCAGGGCATACGCGGATGGGTGTGATGCACCACGTGCAGATTATTGTTCAAAAACAAAAATGCCAGCGGCCCGCGATCTTCGATCAGCACCGTACGTGCGCGCGCCAAATCATGGGCGCGGTGCTCTAGAAAAGTACGTATTTTCACGATCGACAACCCGATATAAGCTGAAATAAAATACGCCCAGACCGGCATTTGCGCCATATATCCCAGCCACAGCCCCAACACTATCAACGACGGCACATGCCAGATCCAGCCCATCAAAACCTGACGGTTTCCAGCCCGGATTGCACACCAGTCAGCCCGCATAAAGACCACCTGGGACACCAGTACACCAATGGTAAGGCGCCCCATCAGGGTGTTGTTAAACAATAGCACCAATCGCGTCAGTAACGGGGTTGTTTGCCAGACAGCCGGATCAAGAAAATTGGATTCCGGATCATCGTAAGGATCGGTCAGGCGTTCATCGCGGTGATGCTCCAGATGTGAATCGCGAAACCGTAGGTAAGGCACAGCAATGGTCAGGGCTGGAAAAACAGCCGCTTCACTGATCCAAGCTGATCGAAACGGGTGTCCATGTAGCACCTCATGTTGCAGGGAGCTAAACATAGCTATGGCCAGCCCGGTAACAATTACTGCCGTCGTCAGTGACAGTTGGACCAGACCAGTAGTAGCTAATCCCCAAACTCCGTAGCAGAGCAGTAACAGCAATGCGGTCGGCCACTCTACCAATGGGCGTTTCTTAGAATTTTCAGACATTGCGGCCCCAGCTGATTTTTGCCCAAACCCGTTCATAAAAAAGGTAAAGGCTAAAGCCCATCATGGTATTAATAACCGCGATCTTGCCGCCTGTTGAAACCGAACCGGTCGCCAAATAGCCAACCAAAGCCATGCTTGCCAAGCCAAACACGTTCCAGATTACTGCTTTCAACAGGGATCGTTTTTTCGTTTCCAATTTATACTTACCATTTCTGTGTACGAGATTTTTGATACACTGACATTCTGATTTGCAGCAGTCAGAATGTGGTTAACAATTTTAATCTTTTGTGATATTAAACACCAATTATGATTAAAATAGACAAACGTGACCGCGCAAACCAGTTTCGCCAAAGGTTGACAACAGCCCTGCGTGATCAGGGAACCAGTCAAAGTTCGCTGGCCAAGCAAATTGGCGTTGACCGTTCTACCGTATCGCAACTTTTGAAAGATAAAGGTGCCCGCCTGCCCAATGCCCAGGTGGTCGGCGAATGTGCGACCGCTCTTGGCGTCTCAGCGGATTGGTTGCTTAGCCTGACCGAACGCCCTGAACGCACCGCAGATATTTTGGCCAGCAGCCTGCGGGTAACCAAAGCCCCCAGGGCAATGATTGATGAGCAAATATTTGACTGGCACAAAGAGGCAGCGGGCTTCAAAATCCGCCATGTGCCGGCTTCCCTGCCCGATATGTTGAAAACCGATGCCATGCTGGCCTGGGAATACACACCGCATTTAGGGCGCTCTGCTGAACAGGCAATAGGGGCCTCAAAGGATCGGTTGAACTGGATGCGATCCAGCCTGTCAGATTACGAAATAGCCATGCCAAGGCATGAGTTACAGGCGTTTGCTAAGGCACAAGGATATTACGAAGGGCTGCCTATAGAAATCCGGCGCGACCAGTTGCAGCGTATCCTGAAGCTATATGACCAGTTGTTCCCCAGCATGCGGCTGTTTTTGTACGATGCCAGGCGGGTCTGGTCGTCCCCGATAACCATATTTGGGCCGCTATTGGCGGTTTTGTATCTGGGCCATGACTATCTGGCGTTTCGCGACACCCAAAAAGTTCAGGGCATCACCCGGCATTTTGATTGGCTCGTGCGTGAAGCCGCCGTGCCGGACCGCGAAATCATCGGGTTTGTGGGTGGATTGCTGGCCGAACTTTAGGCAGGTGCTATTCAATACATAGGGTTGATCGCGCGCCAAGACGGCCCAACACATCATGGCAGCCAAAGAATGGCGTGATCGGCGAACAGGTGCCAGAGCGCGCCAGACAAAGCCCCGCACAATCAGTGCTGGCAGTACAGCGTTTGTTGGCGTCCGGAGTGTCTTCATAGCAAACAAACGTGCCAGCTGTGGCGCCTTGGCCAAAACGCCCGCCGCGCTGTTGGCAAGCCACAGTTTGGTTTTCGATCAGGTTTGTATCAAATCCGTCCAGACCAAAATCCGGGGGTTCGGCTTCGTGCTGGCAAGCGGCCAGAACCAAAAAAAGTCCAAAGGCGATAAATGTTTTCATCCTACCTGTCCTATTCATTGTCCGGGGCATCATTCACACTGTCTGAAATCGCGACGGCAATGTCATGTCAAAACGGTTGAGGGTGTTCTTTGTGCGCCTGAATAATGTCGCTTAGAACCTCATCTGTCAGGTTTACATCCGCTGCCCCCAAACAGGTATCCAGCTGTTCCAGCGTTGTAGCCCCCAAAATAACAGACCCC
Organism: Paracoccaceae bacterium; assembly: GCA_965224795.1. GTDB lineage: Bacteria > Pseudomonadota > Alphaproteobacteria > Rhodobacterales > Rhodobacteraceae > NVTR01. The sequence continues at coordinate 380,371 of CBDDAE010000002.1, forward strand.
ATAAACGGCCGGGTCATGCACCATGCCAGTGCCATTTGCACCGGGTCCAGCCCGTGGTCTTTGGCAACGGTGTGATAGGCCGCAATGGCCGGCCAGACATTTGGAGTAATACGCCCGCCCAGATCAGCAGCCACCGCCCGGCGCGTGCCCTTTGGCGTTGTGTCAGGGGTGTATTTGCCGCTTAGAAGTCCGGAAGCCAGCGGCGTAAACGCCAACAGATCCACGTCTTCGTTATGGGAAAGTTCAGCCATATCCAAATCATAAGACCGGCACAGCAGCGAATATTCATTTTGCACCGATTGCACCCGTGGCAGGTTGTTTTCACGGGCCAGTTGTAGCCATTGCGCTGTGCCCCAGGCACTTTCATTGGACAGGCCAAAATAGCGGATACGCCCGGCGTCTATCTGGCGCTGAATCTCGCCCAATACATCCAGCATATTTTCTTTGATCTCGGACCGATCCTGTTTGATGGGTTCAAACGTCCAGCTTTGGCGAAAATGGTACGACCCCCGGTTGGGCCAATGCAGTTGATAAAGATCAATGTAATCGGTCTGTAGTCGTTTTAGCGACCCTTCGACCGCAACACGTATCCCTTCTGGCGTAATCGGTGCGCCATCGCGCACCATTTGTTGCCCGGCCCCGGCGATTTTGCTGGCCAAGATAACGTCAGAGCGTCGCCCCTTACGGGCAAACCATTCGCCAATGATAGCTTCAGTCTTGCCAACATTCTCCGCCAGGATTGGATAGGTTGGATATAGTTCTGCGGTATCAATAAAATTTACCCCGGCCGCCAAGGCGCGGTCGATCTGATCATGGGCTTCGGCTTGGGAATTGCGCATGCCCCAGGTCATCGAGCCCAGACAAAGGGCTGAAACCTCAAGATCGCTTTGCCCCAATTTTTTCATTCGCATGCTGACACCCCATTTCCTTAACTGGCAGAATAGCGAATTTTGAAACCCCCGCGACCGAAATGAGCGCCTGCGACGCATTATATTTGCCCTTCGGGCGATTTTGCGCTGCGCGCGCGGATATTTAGGGAAAGATGAAACTGAATTAACGACAAATCGACCCCGCCCCGGCGTTATCGGGGTTGCGCTTTGGCCGGATTGGCGCAAATTGATCCAAACAGGCAAATTTATGCGACTACTGATTTCCTTTGCGGCACTTTTCGTTTCCGTCATCCTGCTGCAACTTGGCAGCGGCGGGCTGGGGCCGCTTGATGCGCTGTCGGGGCTGGCCAGCGGCTTTACCCGCACTCAAGTTGGTTTGTTGGGGTCAGCACATTTTTTCGGATTTTTCATTGGCTGCTGGTGGGCGCCACGTATCATGGGCCAGGTTGGCCATTCGCGTACCTTCGCCACGTTCATTGCTGTCGGCACCATCGGCATCATCGCCCACACTTTGGTTCAGGATGCCTATGCCTGGATCGCGTTTCGCGTCATGTCGGGTCTAAGTGTTGCCGGTTGTTTCACCGTTATCGAAAGTTGGTTGCAGGCCAAGGTCACCAATGAAAACCGGGGCCGCACCATGGGGGTGTACCGGGTGATCGACATTGGCGGATCGCTGGGGGCGCAGTTGCTGATCGGGGTGTTAGAACCGGGCAGCTATATTGCCTACAATCTGCTGGCCATCCTGTGTTGTACAGCTCTGATCCCAATCGCGTTGACCCGGGCCTCGCCGCCGCAAACGCCACAGGTGCTGCGCCTGCGGCCACGTCTGGCCTGGCAAATGTCGCCCCTGGCTGCAATGGGGGTTGTGGTGGCAGGTGTCACCACGGCATCGTTTCGCATGGTTGGCCCAATTTATGGCATCGAGGTGGGTCTTAGCATTGATCAGATCGCCTTATTTCTGGCGGCATTTGTATTGGGGGGCGCACTGGCGCAAATTCCCGTGGGCTGGTTGGCGGATAAGTTTGATCGGCGCTGGATACTGATTTGGCTGTCCTTTGCTGCCATTGGTGGTTGCACCGTCATGGTGGTGCTTAGCAGCAGCGGCACCAATGCTGTGATGTTATCTGCGGCGCTGTTTGGCTTTACCACATTCCCGATTTTTTCGGTTTCCGCCGCCCATGCCCATGATTTTGCCACGCCAGAGCAACGGGTTGAATTGTCAGCGGCACTGATGTTTTTATACGCGCTGGGGGCCATTGCCAGCCCCTATGTGGCGTCCACCCTAATCGAAAATTACGGTCCGAAATCCATGTTTTATATGATCTCGGTGGCCCATATCCTGCTGATCCTGTTTGGCCTGACACGCATGCGCAAACGTTCTTCCCCGCAGGAACGCACGGCCTATGTTTATACTCCGCGCACATCTTTCATGGTTGGTCGAATATTTGGCCGTTTTCGCGACCGGCGCTAGCCCTTGGCCGGGCCATGGGTTAAAGGGGGCGAACACATTTCTAAAAGGCGCAGCATGGCACGTATTTTGATCACCTCGGCGATCCCCTATATCAACGGGATCAAGCATCTGGGCAACCTTGTGGGCAGCCAACTACCAGCCGACCTGTATGCCCGTTATAGCCGCGCGCGTGGCCATGAGGTGATGTTTATCTGCGCCACAGATGAGCACGGCACGCCCGCAGAACTGGCCGCCGCCAAAGCCGGCAAACCGGTTGCCGAATTTTGCGCTGATATGCACGTTGTGCAGGCGGATCTGGCAAAAGGCTTTGGCTTGTCGTTCGACCATTTTGGCCGATCCTCCAGCCCGCAAAACCACGCCCTGACCCAGCATTTTGCCGGGGCACTGGCCGATCAGGGGTTGATCGAAGAAGTCACCGAGAAACAAGTTTATTCCAACGCTGATGGCCGGTTTTTGCCGGATCGCTATATTGAAGGCACCTGCCCCAATTGCGGCTATGACAAAGCCCGCGGCGACCAATGCGAAAACTGCACCAAACAGCTGGACCCTACAGATCTGATTGATCCACGCAGCGCCGTATCCGGGTCGACTGATCTGGAAGTGCGCGAAACAAAACACTTGTACCTGCGCCAATCCACCCTCAAGGATGATCTGGATAAATGGATAACCAGCAAGGTCGACTGGCCCATTCTGACGACCTCAATCGCGAAAAAGTGGCTGCATGATGGTGACGGCTTGCGCGACCGGGGTATCACCCGCGATCTGGACTGGGGTGTACCAGTCAAACACGGCGATGCGGAATGGCCCGGCATGGAAGGTAAGGTTTTCTATGTCTGGTTTGACGCACCTATCGAATACATCGCTGCCACCCGTGAATGGGCCGATGCCACTGGTCGCCCCGATGCAGACTGGCAACGCTGGTGGCGCACTGACAAAGGCGCTGATGATGTGCGCTACGTGCAGTTCATGGGCAAGGATAACGTGCCGTTTCACACGCTTAGTTTTCCGGCCACAATTATGGGATCAAATGAACCCTGGAAGCTGGTGGATTACATCAAGAGTTTCAATTTCCTGAACTATGACGGTGGCCAGTTTTCCACGTCGCAGGGGCGCGGAATATTTCAGGATCAGGCGCTGTCGATCCTGCCCGCCGACTACTGGCGCTGGTGGCTATTGTCGCACGCTCCGGAAAATTCCGACGCCGAATTCACCTGGGACAATTTCCAAACCTCGGTCAACAAAGACCTGGCCGATGTGCTGGGTAATTTCGTATCGCGCGTCACTAAGTTTTGCCGTTCGAAATTTGGCGAAGTGGTCCCAGAAGGCGGCGAATATGGCCCCGCCGAAACCGACCTGATTGCCCGTTTGCAAAACCATCTGGCCGCCTACCAAACCCACATGGATGCCATTGAAATACGCAAAGCCAGCGCTGAGTTGCGCGCCATTTGGGTAGCCGGCAACGAATACCTGCAAAACGCCGAACCCTGGGCTGTGTTCAAAACCGACCCGGACCGCGCCGCCGCTGTTGTTCGCCTGTCACTTAACCTGATCCGGTTATATGCGGTACTTTCAGCCCCGTTTATTCCCGATGCAGCCGCGCGGCTGTTTTCGGCAATGAATACCTTGGATACTGACTGGCCCGATGATTTGACAGTGGCCTTAAATACATTGCCCCCGGGCCACGAATTTAGCGTCCCAGAAGTATTGTTCGCCAAAATCACCGACGACCAATGTGCCGATTGGCAATCCAAATATTCCGGCAAACGAAACTAACAAAGGAAAGCCTATGGCCGCCACCCCACCTGTGTGCGATTTTCGCTGGAAAGCCCGCGACTTTTCGCTGCCCGCAACTGATGGAAAAACCTATTCCTACGACGATATCAAAGGCAAAAACGGCACTTTGATAATGTTCGTCTGCAACCATTGCCCCTATGTTTTATCGGTGCTGGACCGGATTGTGCGCGACGCCGCTGCCTTACAAAAACTGGGCATTGGCGTGGCCGCGATCTGCGCCAATGACGCGGTCGCCTACCCGGATGACAGTTTTGAAAACATGGGGAAAATGGCGACCAACCAGGGTTTCACATTTCCCTACCTACATGACGAAGACCAATCCGTTGCGCGCGCTTACGATGCAGTTTGCACGCCAGATTTCTTCGGTTTTGATGATATTGGCAGGCTGCAATATCGCGGCCGTTTGGATGCGTCGCGCAAAGAAGCCGCTGGCCCGGATGTTCGGCGTGATCTGTATGAGGCCATGAAACAGGTGGCCAAAACCGGCAACGGGCCGGAATTTCAGACGCCCTCAATAGGGTGCGCAATCAAATGGAAGGCGGCCTAGGGGCGCAATAACGCTTAAAACTCAAACCGCAGACCGATTGTTGTTTCTGTCATATTCTGACCCGACACATTGCCACTGTTCAGGCTACGAACAGCGCGTAAAACCAGATCTGACTGGCGTGACAAGGGCAAGCCATACGCAATAGACAGATCCATTTGCCGCCCCTCTGGCGTCAGCGGCACATTTACAGTGTTAAATACCGTACCGCCAGAATTTCTGGACACCGGAAGAGTGAACCGCGCCTGACCAGACATGATTGCCTGGGGCAGACCCACGCCCAACACGACGCGATCACCCCGGTCCCAAATACCTTGCATGGAATAGCTTAGGTTCACCGAACTATAGCTCACCGCCGTCATATCAACATCCGTCAGATTGCCTTCGGGCATGGCCAGCCCGAAACTACCGGACAGACCGAATTGTTGATTTGATTTCACAGGTATGGCCCAATCCCAGGTCGCGCCCGCATGGCTGCCACTGATAGTTTCCGTTGGCAAAAGCGACTGCACACCGACAAATCCGTCGCCTTCATGCAGGGCGTTCAGACCCAAACGAAGCTGACTGCGCCCGGTGCCAATTTCACGCGAAACAGAAAGGCCATAATTGTCGCTGTCGCCACTGGGCACCAGCAAAGATATCCGGGTATCATCGGCATCAAAAGCAAACTGCTTGCCACTGGCATAGCTGGTCAGCTCAGAATTCTGGGCGAACGGATCAACTTTACTGCTGCTAAGATCGGCCACCAGCAAACCGTCGATTGCGGCAAGCGGATCGGTTTTAATAATCCCCTGCGCTGCCAAAACATTAGCCGGAAGATCAAAGCCTGATCCCATTCCATCGACAATAACCAGATCGTATTGCGCTAAGCGCAGGCTGATCGCGTCACCGACCATTCCAGTACTGATCGTTGTCGGGCTGTCAGCCGCGACTGAACCGCCACCAGAGCGCGGCAGATATGATCCGCCAATAGGTGACAATGCGGCTTTCATATTCAGAAAACCATGACCAAACTCGGGGGAAAACCCGTGTTGCAGACCCGGCGCAAACTCCACATACCCGGAATGGGTGTAAAAGCTGTTATCTGCGGACGCCAGTAACCTGGCACGCAGTTCTTCCGCACTAAGGGTTGGAAATGCTTCGGCCAATAATGCGATGGCACCTGAAACCTGGGGTGCAGCAAAGGATGAACCGTAAGTATCTGAATAGTCAGAATTTCCGGTTGCTGTGGCGGCATAAACGGAACCGTCAGCCGCCATGCACCAGGCCGCTGCCTCAAGACAATTTGCTGAAATAACAGTGCCTGAAGTGATAGTAGCACCGGAAAACACCGGCACCGCGTTGATCACCGCAACCCAGTTGTTTTGCAGGGTCGGGTCCAATACTGGCAGCGCCGCCATGATATCAGCGTTGGTGCGTGAATTATCATTTGATACGGCAAACACGATTACCGCATTTTGTGCCAGATTTTTGATTGAATTAAAGTAATTGGTGCCAGCCGTGCCGGAAAAAATACCCTGAAAATTTGCGTCAGTCGCATCAATTTCAAAGCCCCAGGAATTGTTTTGCACAATCGCGCCGGTGGCAATGGCCTGTAGATTTGCGTTTTCGCGGCTGGCATTGGTGTTGAATGATCCCAATTGTAGATCAGCCCCCGGTGCCACGCCGATCATTGAGCCCGCGGTGGCAATACCCGCAGCCACCGAAGCCACTGCAGTACCGTGATCATCAACCCCAAGTGCGCCGCCACCTGTTGGCAGCGTTAGGGTTTTGCCAAAAAATTCATCGTGGCTGGTCAGAAAACCTGCATCAACAATCGAAATTGTCTGCCCCGCGCCGGTTAATCCGGCGGCGTGGGCATATTCGACCCGGCCATGGGCCAGGGAATAGCTGTCATGTATCGGCGGGCTGCCGTTCCACCAGCTAAACTGCTGTACAGTGTATAGCGGGTTGACGGTGCGCAAAGCATTGGCCGCGACTTCAAGCGGTGCCCAATCTGCCACAAAAAATGCTGACAAAACCGCCGAAGGCACATGGCTGATGGTGATGCTCACCGGGTAATTGGTTTCTTCACCTGGGGTACAGGCTGCCAAAAAACTGGCCGTAAGTGACGTAAATATTAGTTTTTTCATACTCTTAACCTCATCCCAGCTTGCATTGCTGCCCATAACAATTGGGATAAACACCTGAAACATGTCCGAATTGCGGAATTTCGGTTGAAAAATCATGGAGTTCCTGTTCTGGGCAATATTTACCCGCCAACACAGAAATAGTTGGAAAACCTGTCGTATTGGTGCCCGCGGCCGGACTCGAACCGGCACGGCCTTTCAGCCGAGGGATTTTAAGTCCCTTGTGTCTACCATTCCACCACGCGGGCCAGACTGCGCCGGACAATAGGCATTGCGCCCAGCGTGTAAAGACAGCTGCGCGCAAAAATGGCTCGAAAATGCAAAATTATTACGTTGCACCCGGGGGATATGCCGACACTTGGTCTTGACGCCCCAAACCCCATCGGTCAGCCTGCACCCATGTTTCCAATACGCGACCATAACCCGTCCGAAAACCAGCCGGTTGTTACAATCTCGCTGATTGCGATCAACGTGCTGGCCTTTGTCATCTATTCCACGATGTATACTGACGACGCCGCCCTGGGTCAGTTCTACCAAAACTGGGCAATGATCCCGGCGCGCATTGCTGCGGGTGACGGGTATCACACCCTGTTCACGTCGATGTTCATGCATGGCGGCATCATGCATCTGGGCGGTAACGTTTTGTTTTTATGGATTTTTGGCGATAATCTGGAGGATGAGCTTGGCCCGATTAAGTTCCTGATCTTTTATCTGGTGTGCGGAGTGCTGGCCGATGTCGCCCAGATTACCGCTGACCCCAATTCCCTAATCCCCACCGTGGGCGCATCCGGTGCCATTGCTGGGGTGATGGGTGGCTATTTGCTGATGTTCCCCAAAGCCCGTGTTGATGTTCTTTTGATCCTTATCATCATTTTCAAAGTCTTCCCGGTTCCGGCTTGGGTCATGCTGGGCATCTGGTTTGCACTGCAAATCATTAGCGGCATTGGTTCAGACATTTCCGGTGGCGGTGTCGCCTACTGGGCCCATGCCGGTGGGTTCATCGCCGGGTTCATCCTAATGCTGCCGGTCTGGCTGCGCGAAGGCGGCAAAGGCTTTTGGCAACGCACCGAGGGACATCCGCCCCACCCCGATGCCAAGTACCGCAATGTACGCACAGGCATCCCGAGGGTCCGCCACAAATGACGGAAACACACCGCCTGACCTGCCATTGTGGTGCCGTGGAATTGCGCGTGCGCCTGTCTGAAGGCCTGAAAACGGCCCGGCGCTGTGATTGTTCGTTTTGTGCCCGTCGCGGAGCAATTGCCGTGTCTGCCCTGCTTGCAGATGTTGAAATAGTGAAAGGCGGCGACAGCCTGACCCTGTACCAATGGGGTACAAACACAGCCAAACACTACTTTTGCAAGACCTGTGGCATCTACACTCACCACCAGCGCCGATCCAACCCGCAGGAATACGGCGTTAACGTTGCCGCCCTGCAAGGCGTCAATCCACGCAATCTGGGCAACGTGGCGTGGTCTGACGGAATCAACCACCCCTCTGATCGCGGCTAAATCAACCGATGACCGGTATTTTTCTGATCATCCTGCCGCTGATCCTGCTGGTGGCCACCGGCTGGGCTATCACCCGTGCCGGCCTTTTAAACACCGCTGATTGGCAGAGCGTCGAAAAGTTCAGTTTTAAAGTCCTTATCCCGGCACTGTTGGTCCGCGCTATCTACCGTTCCGAAATCTCGCTGGCAGTGTCCGGCCCCTATGTGGCCGCCCTGATCCTTACGATCACCGCCATGGGCCTGCTGACGCTGACTTTGCGCCCAGTCTTCAACCACGAAAACCTGCCCAACACCGACCTGTCCAGCATGTTTCAGGCCAGCACCCGCTGGAACGCTTTCATCGTCCTGCTGGTCGCCGCACAACTGTTTGGTGAACCGGGCCTTAGCACTGTCGCCATCGCCATGGCTGCCCTTATCCCACTGATAAACATCGGCAATATCGCCGTTTTGTCAGCCCTGCACGACCGATCAAGCGGCTTGAAAGGCATCGCCCTGACCATCCTGCGCAACCCGCTGGTGATCGCCAGCCTGACCGGGTTGGCCATCAATCTAAGCGGCCTGACTGTACCCATGCCCATCGACACCACCCTCGAATTAATAGGGCGCGGCACCCTGGCCATTGGCTTGATTGTGATTGGTGCCGGGTTTGACTGGCAACGCCTATTGCGGTCCAGCTGGCAAATAATCTGGGGCGTTGGCCTAAAACTAATCGCCGCCCCGGCGCTGATGTTTGCGCTGGCCAGCCTGTTCCAGTTGAATAATTTGCAAACCATCTGCGGAATGCTGGTGGTATCGGCCCCCACAGCGGCCAACGGCTATATCGTTGCCAAGCAAATGGGCGGCAATGCCGGGCTTTATGCTGATACCATGAGCTGGCAACTGGTGCTGTCGATCCTGACCATCCCGGCGATGGTCTATCTGGTGGTCGCACCCTGATCAGGTGTTGCGAATGACCTTGGCAAACTGATCAAAGATCGGCTCGGCGGCGCAAATGACTTCGCCATCTTCCAGTAAATCATCACCTGATTTGATCGGCTCAACCAACGCCCCGGCTTCGCGCGCAATCAAAATTCCCGCTGCAATATCCCAGGAATGCAAGCCACGTTCCCAGAAACCATCATATCGCCCGGCAGCCACAAATGCCAAATCCAGCGCCGCCGCCCCCCATCGCCTAAGCCCGGCACAGCCAGGCATCAAACGGGCAACATCCTGCAAATGCTCTGGCAGGCCAGGACGCCCGGCAAACGGAACGCCCGTGGCAAAGACAGACTCGATCATCCGGCTGCGCGCCGACACCCGGATCCGACTTTCATTCAAATAGGCACCCTGACCTTTTTCAGCGGTAAACATCTCGTCTTTGCAGGGATCATAAATCACCCCGGCAACGATCTCGCCCTTGAATTCCAGCGCGATCGACACTGCCCAATGGGGCATCCCGTGCAGAAAATTCGTGGTGCCATCCAGCGGGTCAACAATCCAGCGCCGGGTCGGGTCCTCGCCCTGAACCGGCTCACTTTCTTCGCCAACCCAACCATAATTCTTGCGCGCACCCATCAGTTCTTCACGGATGATCTCCTCGGCCGCTATATCTGCCTTACTTACAAAATCGCCGGCGCCTTTCATAGACACCTGCAGGTTTTCCACTTCACGAAAATCCTTGGACAGCGAACGCCCCGCCAATCGCGCGGCCTTGATCATCAGGTTAAGATTGGCACTGCCCTGCATATCAGGCGCTCCTTAATTTGGTCAGGGGCCGCGTATAGGGCCACACCCCCCCATTGCCAAGCCAAAATCATGGATTTTTTCTTTGCAAAAATACTCTCGCCGAAGGCCCTAAAATATCTAATGACACCGAAGGTGTCTCAATCTGCTGGCAAAGTTGACCGAGTTCAATAATTGGTTGCCTTATATTCCCTATACAGTATATAGCATATATGGAATATACTCTTAACAACACTGAACTCGCCCTTCTTTCGATCATATCCGAGTGTGGTTCTCTTAACGGGTATCAGCTCAAGAGAACGGTGGACGAACGCGGTTTGCAGGCATGGGCAGGCGTTAGTGCTTCATCAATTTATGTTGTTCTAAAAAAACTCGAAAAGCGGGGTTTCGTTTTTTCCAGTCCCGACACGAACAAGCGGTCGCGTGGTCCGCGCGGTCAGATTTTCGTGGTAACGGATTCCGGCAAGCAGACATTACAGCACGAAATAAAAGGGGCTCTATCTGGTTCACGTGAGCATGATGCACGATACAATATCGCACTTTCCAACCTTGCAATGTTACCGCAACCCGAATTTCTCCAATGTTGCGTGGCAAGGCTGCGTTTTCTGAAAGACGAGCGCAAACGAATTTCTGAACGTGATGCCGAGCAGACCAATCAGCCTCTCGGAGCCTCTTTGTTGTTTCAAAGAATACTCAATGGAATGGATGCGGAAATTTTCTGGACCACATCTCTGATAGCCAATCTGAAGCAGCAAAAGGACTGACGCCATGACAATCATTTCCGATTACATCCCCTTCGTGGGGGCGCACTGCGAAACCACAACGATGGGTAATCTCTTACAGCATGCAGGTCTACCCTTGAGCGAACCAATGATCTTTGGTGTCGGGATGGGGATGGGCTTTGGAGTTTTTCGGTTCAAAGGTATGCCAACGCCATTTATTGGCGGACGGGTGAAGGCGGAAGAAATAACCAAGGGGCTCGTGAAAAATCTTGGTTTGGAAGCGGATTACAAGACCACCCGCTCCAGAAAGAGAGCTTGGGACAACATAGCTAATTTTATCGATGAAGGGCAGCCAGTAGCCGTGAAACTGGACGCCTACTATCTCGACTATTTTGATATCGATTTCCATTTTGCAGGCCACTATCTGACGGTGTACGGTTACGATGGCGAATATGTTTACGTTGTTGATACGGATCAGCAAGGCGGGGTTTTAAAGACGCAAAGACAGTCGCTTGAAGAAGGGCGATTATGGAAGGGGCCGATGGCCTCGAATGCGCTTAGCTGGACGATTGAAAAAACTGATAAGACGATTGAGTGGCCGCTCGTTCTTCGCAGAGCCATTGCGTCAAACGCCAAAGATTATCTCACCCCGCCAATTAAGAACTTTGGTGCGAAAGGCATAAGAAAAGCAGCCAAAATGGTTCCTTCATGGATGGATACCATTGAAAACCCTGAACCAGCCTTGGCTCAACTTGGCAGTATAATGGAACGCGCTGGCACGGGCGGAGGGCTGTTTCGTTACATGTATACTGACTTCCTAAATGAAGCGAAGACCCATCTTGATGATCACACAGTAGAGATCGCGGCGGCCGAGTTTTTGGAGGCAGCCAATCGCTGGCGTGCTGTTTCCGAGATTTTTGAGTCTGTTAGCGTGAATGGTCTGGAATCGGCGTCACAAATCATGCTTGAAATCGCCGATCTGGAAGAAGCCGCGATGTCACGCCTTGCTGAATTGGGATAGAATGGCATAGCCTTGCAAGCCCTTCCTTGATCTTCAGCGGCTCACCTGATTCAACCTTGCCATGTTGAAGAAACCCACTGTCCGCCAAACCGAGCTTGAGATGGTCACGCTTGAAAGTCTGGTTCCTGCCGATCACCTGCTGCGCAAGGTTGACGTCGCGATTGATTTTGGATTTATCCGCGATTTGACCGCGGGACCGTCTTGCCCCGACAACAGCCGTCGGCCGATTGCGCCAGAGGTTTTGTTCATAGCGCTGTTCATTGGTTATTTGTTTGACATCCGTTCAGAACGTCTATTGAGGTGAACGGGCCTATCGCTGGTTTCTCGGGCTGCGCCTGATGGACAAGATGTTTGATACCAACACCTTCACCCAAAACAGTCGGCGGCGGTTTGGTGGCACTGATACGCACGACGAAAAGAATCCGTTGAGCGTGCATTCGCTGCTGCCAAGCAACTCTTCGGACCCCGATACACACGATATCGACGACTAACAGGTGTCAAATGGCAATGCCTGCTTGCCGCAACAGCCCAGAACATCAAGAAGATCGCAACCGTCATGGCCGCACGAACCAAAACCAGACCTGTATGAGTGACAAGGGCGCGCTCACACCCAAAACACACCGCCAAATCACCAACCAAAGCAAAACCCCGCCAAAATATAACGCGGTTTGTCAGTGGTCTGAGACACCGAAGGTGTCTCAATTTTCTTAAACTACCGCCGCTGCAATTTCACCGGTATGGTCTTTGCCAGCCGCAACAAATGCGCCATAAACGGTTTATCCGTATCATCACCTCGCGTCGCCGCATACAGCCTGCGCGTCACCCCGGTTTTGGTAACTGGCCGCGTGATGTAATCCGAATGGTACCGCACCTCGCGCAAAACCCAGTCCGGCAACACCGTCACCCCGCGATTTGACGCCACCAACAACAATATCACTGCCGTCAACTCCACTTGACGCACGGCTTTTGGTTCCACCTTGGCCGGGCTCAATAACTGACTGAATATATCCAGCCGCGCCCGCTCCACCGGATAGGTGATCAGGGTCTCGCCGCGAAAATCCTCGGCCTCAATGTATTTCTTTTGCGCCAACGGGTGGTTTGAAGCTGCCACAAACACCGGCTCATAATCAAACAGCGGCGAAAACTCGATATCCAGCAGCTTTTCCGGGTCCGACGACACCACCAGATCCACCTCTTCGCGCCCCAATGCCGGCAGTGCCTCAAAGGCCAGACCGGGGCGAATATCCACATCCACATCCGGCCAGGCCTTGCGAAATTCTTCCAACACCGGAAACAGCCACTCAAAACAGGCGTGGCATTCAATGGCGATGTGCAAGCGCCCGGATTTGCCCGCATGCAGGCCGGCAAAATCATCCTGCAAGGCCTCAAGTTCCGGCAAAACCTTATGCGCCAGTTTCAAAACTTTCATGCCCGCCGCCGACAGTTTCAACGGCTTGGTCCGGCGCACAAACAGTTCCACCCCGGCCTGATCCTCCAGTCCTTTTACCTGATGCGACAGCGCTGACTGGGTGATGTTCAACACATCTGCCGCGCGTGCCAGCCCGCCCGCCTCATGGATCGCCCGGATCGTTCTTAGGTGCCGAAATTCAATGTGCATTCTATCGCCGTATTCATGATGTTAATGAGAATTATGAATTTGTCTCACATTCACCGCCATGGCACAAGGGCCCAAGCAAAAGGAAAACCCATGTCCAGTCCGCGCATTTCATTCGAATTTTTCCCACCAAAATCTCTGAACGCCTCATTCAAGCTCTGGGACACCGTGCGCACCCTGGCCCCGTTGGCCCCTGAATTCGTGTCGGTCACCTACGGCGCCGGTGGTACCACGCGCAAACTGACCCATGAAGCGGTGGAAACCATCCAGAAAAACTATGGCCTAAAAGTTTCGGCGCACCTGACATGTGTTGACGCAACCCGTGCTGAAACCCTTGAAATCGCAGATAATTACGCCCGTTCCGGCGTCACAGACATTGTCGCGCTACGCGGTGACACGCCCGGCGGACAGGGCCAGTTCTCGCCCAATAAAAACGGCTTTGATAACGCCTGCCAGCTGATCAGCGCATTGGCTGACACCGGCAAATTCAACATCCGCGTCGGTGCCTACCCTGATCGTCACCCGGATGCTTCATCCGACACCGCCGACGTTGACTGGCTCAAGGCCAAAATTGACGCCGGGGCCACATCGGCCATCACCCAGTTTTTCTTTGAGGCCGACACATTCTTTCGTTTCCGCGACGCCTGCACAAAGGCCGGCATCACCGCGCCAATTATCCCCGGTATTCTGCCGATCGAAAATTTCGACAATATCCGCGCCTTTGCCACCCGCTGCGGCACCGCCGTCCCGGCCCAGCTTTGCCAGGCTTTTGAGGTTGCCAAACGCGATGATCGCCACGATCTGCTGGCAACTGCCGTCTGTTCAGAACTGTGCACCGACCTGATCGAGGGCGGTGTTGAAGACCTGCATTTTTACACCCTGAACAAACCCAACCTGACCCGGCAAGTCATCCACGCCCTTGGCCTTGCCCCCGATGTTCCACTGGAAAAAGTCGCCTAGACCCTTTCTTCTTTTCTTAAATACCTCCGCCGGAGGCATCCAAACCTAACTGCTTTCCGCCGCTGCCGCCGTTACATGCACACTCTCCGAAACATCCCCCCCAATCACCCGTTTGCGGCGAAACCAAAACAGCTTACCCCAGCCCCGCCAAGTACCAATGGACGGCGCTGACACATCCTGCTCAAACCCCTCTTGCCAGCCGCTTGGCAGTTTCACATCACAGCCCTCAAGTTTTTCCAGCATCCAGACCAGCGGAATATTTGCCAGTGGTCGCGCCGCTTCAAACGCTTCGATCTGGCCGCCAATGTCGCTATGGGCGCCCTTGAACCAAACCTGTTCCACCACGCCGTGATACTCGGGCGACGTCACCCACAATATGGGCTCATAGGCCTCGCGGGTTTCCTGCATCGCCAGTGCCTGATAGCCGTGCTTAATATGATCACCCAGCTTGGCCGAATGAAACTCATGTGCCGCGTCGGCAAACCGCCACATCACCGGCAACCGGTTTCCAAGCGCTTTAACCGTATCCCAAACCCCTACCATTTCGATCTCAACCCGCTCGTGACAATGTTCGCGCGCAAAAGCATTGGCCGCCATACTGTCCGGGCTTAGCTGATAATGTCTATAAATCTGGCGAATATTGCGCTCGGTTGCGCATTCACTGCGCAGCAACCCCACCCGGTCAATCACCCCGGCCAAGGATCGCACCGCGTAAGCCCCGCGCGAATAGCCCAGCAGAAATATCCGGTCACCGGGCTTATAGCGAGACGCAATAAACCCGTAGGCCCGCCGGATCTGCCGATTAATGCCGCGCCCCTCGGCTACCGCTATCGCATCACGCCAGGTTCGCCACTGGGTGCCCTGTTCATAGCGTATCGACAATTGCGCCGAGCCCGGACAGCCACATAGTAACCGATAGGTTTGCCCGGCATTAGTTTCCGACCCCGGTGTCAGTGACGACAGCGTACCATCTAGTATCACCACATGGTCCACCCGACCGCGCACCCGCGGCGCGGTGCTGGTTTGCACCGATTTTGGCAGACCCAGCCAGCCCCGTATCTTGTCTGTCAGACGCAATCTGCTCTCCGTTTTAACGCCATTCACATTTAATCAGCTTTAGCCGGGTGTCTAGGCCAATGCGGCTCAGTTCCGACAACAGTGTCGTGATTAAGCAAGCACGGCGCGAACAAGAAATGACAGATTAACCCCTAGTGACAGCAACAACAGAGACAACATCACATGGACCAAGTCAAATTCACCCGCATGCAGGACGGCGACCGCGAAGACTATGACTTCCTGACGAAACACGAAGTCGAACATACCAAAGGCACCGCCGACCGGCTGCTGGCAGCCATGGTCGAGCTGGACACCGGGCTATCGGGTTACCAGATCACCCGGCTTGGCCACTCGCTGCAATCGGCTACCCGTGCATGGCGTGCTGGCGCAGATAATGACTGGGTGGTGTCTGCCTTGCTGCATGACATCGGCGACATTTATGCACCCTACAACCACGACGAATACGCCGCCGCCATCCTGCGTCCGTTTGTGCGCGAACAATGCGCCTGGGTTGTGGAAAAGCACGGCGATTTTCAACTTAAATACTATGGTGCCCATGTGGGCGCCAACCCCGACAAACGTGACGCCTATACAGGGCATCCCTATTTTGACGATTGCGCGCAGTTTTGCGCCCAATGGGATCAGACCAGCTTTGATCCCGGTTATGACACCCTGCCGCTGGACTTTTTTGCCCCCATGGTGCGACAGATCTTTGCCCGTACCCCCTATGATCCGGCCGTTATCCGCGCCGGCGAACGCACCCCGCTGGCCGATGAACAACAGGCAGAGCTGCGTTAGAGGAAATTTCTTTCCATCTAACTGATTGTTATTACACAATTTTAAATATTTTCCAAAAATACTTCGCCACCCAAGGGATTAAAACACCGCCGCCAACTGTGTTTCTCATATGCCGGTAACAAATACCGGGATTGTTCAACTTAGGAGACACCAAATGTATAAATCCCTTATCCTCGCCACAGTCACCGCATTTACGCTGACAGCATGTGACGCCTACGCCGCAGGCCACGCGCCAGCCGCGATTCAGACCATGGACGCCGCCGGTGGCACCATCCTGACGGATGCCGAAAGCATGAGCCTGTATACCTTCGACAACGACACAGCCGGCAAATCCAACTGTAACGGCGGTTGCGCCAAAAAATGGCCACCCCTGCTGGCAGCCGCAGACGCTGCCGAGGCGGGCGAATATGGCTTGATCAAACGCAAAGACGGTACCATGCAATGGGCCTATAACGGCGAAGCTCTGTATTTCTGGGCTGGTGACAAGCGCGCAGGCGACGTCAAAGGTGACGGGGTTGGTGGCATTTGGCACCTTGCACGCCCCTGATCCATTGGCCTAGTGTTGACATGGGCGGTTCCCTATCCCCCGCCCATGTCAACCGGGGCCAAAATGGCAGATTTTCGCGCACAGCTACAGGATTGCCTGCCAGATCTCTGGCGCTACGGGGTTGCCCTGACACGCGACCGCACAGCCGCCGACGATCTGGTGCAGGACTGCGCCGAACGCGCCCTGAACAAGCAAGATCTTTGGCAGCAACAGGGCGCACTCAAACCCTGGCTGATGAAAATGATGCTTAACCTGTATCGCAATCAACTGCGCACTACCACCAGCCGCCCCCGCCTTGTTGCGATGGATGATATGACGGTGGAACCCTCGGTGGCCGACGCCACCCATGACCGCATGGCCCTGTCCCAAACCGCCCGCGCCATGGGCCAATTGCCCGATGATCAGCGCGAAGTGCTGCTGACCGTGGTTTTAGGTGGCCTTAGCTACAAACAGGCGGCAGATACGCTAGATATCCCCTTGGGCACCTTAATGTCCCGCCTGGGCCGCGCCCGCGCCCGCCTGCGCGAATTAACCAGTGAACAACCGACACCAGCAACACAGGGTGCCACATGACCGATACACAGATCACCCAGGACATGCTGCACGCCTATGTTGACGGTCAGCTTGACCCGTCCGATATGGCGCAGGTGGAAACTTATCTGGCCGATAACCCGGATATGCTGGATGAACTGGCCGATTGGGCCGAACAAAACAACGACATCCGCGCCCTGTACCCGGCACCGGACCACGCGATCCAACTGCCCGAAACACCCGCCGCGCAAGTTGCTGCCAACAGCCCTCGCGCCCCGTTTGGCGCCATCGCCGCATCCGTCGCCATGCTGGCCATCGGCGCAGGCCTTGGCTGGTACACCCGCGGCAACACCCAGCAAGACACCGAAATCCTTGTCGCCGGTCTGGTCAGCGAAGCCGTCAACGCCCACGCCGTCTATTCGGTTGATCCGCACCGCGCCGTCGAAGTCAAAGCCTCAGAAGAGGCCCTGCTGGTCAGCTGGCTGTCAAACCGCGTTGGCCAGCAACTGACCGCCCCCGACCTTACCGCCAACGGCTTTGAGCTTGTCGGCGGCCGCCTGCTCGCCGTATCCGAAGGCCCGGCCGCGCAATTCATGTATGAAAACGCCGCCGGAACACGCATCACCCTGTTTGCAGCGCGGGGCAACGGCACCCAGATGGCCGAATTCAGCTATGAACAAAAGGGCGACACCGGCACCTTCACCTGGGCCGATGAAAACCTGCGCTACGCCATCATCGGCGACATCCCCCGCGAAGACCTGAACGCCCTCGCCATCCGCGTCTACGAAGCGTTTTCCTAAACCCGCCCTTCCCCTTCCTGCGACCAGCCGTTAGACGAACCGGCAAGCAATTAATGCACGGGACGCAGGTACATGGCACTGGATAAAAACTTTGACGCGGCATCCGCCGAAAAACGCATTTACGCGGCGTGGGAAGCTGACAAAGCATTCGCCGCCGGGGCCAACGCCAAACCCGGTGCTGAGACTTTCTCCATCATGATCCCGCCCCCGAATGTGACCGGCGCTCTGCATGTGGGCCACGCCTTTAACAACACCCTGCAAGACATCCTGATCCGCTGGCACCGCATGCAGGGGCACGACACGCTCTGGCAACCCGGCACCGACCACGCCGGTATCGCCACCCAGCTACAGGTGGAAAAGATGCTGGCCGAACAGGGCAATGAAAGCCGCGCCGAAATGGGCCGCGAAGCCTTCATCGCCAAGACCTGGGAATGGAAAGAAAAATACGGCGCCACCATCATCAATCAGCTCAAACGCCTTGGCGCCAGCTGTGACTGGGACCGCACCGCCTTTACGATGGACGAGAATTTTCACGACGCCGTGCTGAAAGTATTCGTCGATCTCTACAAAAAAGGCCTGATTTACCGCGGCAAGCGTCTGGTGAACTGGGATCCGCACTTTGAAACCGCCATCTCAGACCTCGAAGTCGAAAACGTTGAGGTCGACGGCCACATGTGGCACTTCAAGTACCCGCTGGCCGGTGGCGCAACCTATGAATACGTCGAAAAAGACGAAGACGGTAACGTCACCCTGCGCGAGACCCGAGACTACATCTCCATCGCCACCACTCGCCCCGAAACCATGCTCGGTGACGGCGCTGTGGCCGTCCACCCGGATGATGAACGCTACGCGCCAATCGTCGGAAAACTATGCGAAATCCCGGTTGGTCCAAAGGAACACCGCCGCCTGATCCCGATCATCCATGACACCTACCCGGTGATGGATTTCGGCTCTGGTGCCGTCAAAATCACCGGCGCCCACGACCTGAACGACTATGGCGTCGCCAAGCGCAACAACATCCCCATGTACCGCCTGATGGATACCAAGGCCCACATGCGCGACGACGGTGAGGGTTACGCCGACACGGCAGACCGCGCCAAAGCCATCAGCGAAGGCGCTGATTGGGCTGAAACGGAAATTGACGCCCTAAACCTCGTCCCCGACGCCTATCGCGGCATGGACCGGTTCGAGGCCCGCAAAGCAGTGATCCGCGACATCGACGCCGAAGGCCTGATGATTGAGGTCGAGGATAAAAAGATCATGCAACCCTTCTGCGACCGCTCCAAAGTGGTCATGGAACCGATGCTGACCGATCAATGGTACGTCGACGCCGAAAAACTCGCGAGGCCAGCATTAGAGGCCGTGCAGGATGGCCGGGTTCAGATCATGCCGGAAAGCGGCAAAAAGGTCTATTACCACTGGATGCAGAATATCGAGCCGTGGTGCATTTCCCGCCAGCTCTGGTGGGGGCATCAGATACCGGTTTGGTACGGGCTGCCCCCGATTGAATTTATTGCGGGAATCTCGTTGGATGATGACCTAATTGGAAAGGGAACACAGAACGAGAGACTTGTGGATCAGAAGCCTGAGTTTTGTGGCACAACCGTTGATGAAATTGGTCCTCAAATTCGCAAGGCGATTTCTGGATTTGCAAATGACGGTGAAAAATTGTGGGATGTTTTCGAAACAAACGACGAGAATGGAGCCCGAGCAATTTTGTCGGACAATCCAACGCGTGATCGGCCCCGTTACCCAATTTGGCGAGACCCCGACGTCCTCGACACCTGGTTCTCCTCCGGTCTCTGGCCCATCGGCACTCTCGGCTGGCCCGACCAAACCGACGAACTGAAAAAATACTTCCCCACCTCCACCCTGATCACCGGGCAGGACATCCTGTTCTTCTGGGTCGCCCGGATGATGATGATGCAGCTTGAGGTCGTGGATGACATCCCGTTCGACACCGTCTACCTGCACCAACTGGTCCGCGACGAAAAAGGCGTGAAAATGTCCAAGACCCTGGGCAACGTCATCGACCCCTTGGATATGATCGACGAATTCGGCGCCGACGCCGTGCGTTTCACCATGACCTCGATGGCCGCCATCGGCGGTTCGCTGAAACTGTCCACAGAGCGCGTCAAAGGCTACCGCAACTTTGGCACCAAAATCTGGAACGCCGCCAAATTCGCCGAAATGAACGGGGTTTTTGAGTTTAAAGAGTTTAAACAAGGCGGTGAAAATTCTTTAAAGAGTTTAAAGAACAGCCCCCCGGCCGCCGAATTGACCGTCAATAAGTGGATCATCGGTGAGGTCGCCAAAACCCGTGAATCCGTTGACGCAGCCCTTGCCGCCCACCGCTTCAATGATGCCGCCAATACGCTCTATTCCTTCGTCTGGGGCACCTTCTGCGATTGGTACATAGAATTCTCCAAGCCCTTGTTATATGGCGATAATCCGGAAGTTCTGGCCGAAACCCGAGCCACTATGGGCTGGGCTCTGGATCAATGCCTGACCCTGCTCCACCCGATCATGCCCTTCATCACCGAAGACCTCTGGTCGCACACCGGCAATCACGAAAAGCCCCTGATCCACACCAACTGGCCTACCTACCAAGCCTCTGAACTTGTTGATGAAAATGCCGATACAGAAATGAATTGGGTCATCAACCTGATCGACAATATCCGCTCTGCCCGCACCCAGATGCACGTCCCCGCCGGCGCAAAAATTCCCATGCTGCAAATTGATCTGGATAAGGCCGGCCAAACCGCCTGGACCAACAATCAGGACCTCATAAAACGCATCGCCCGCATCGACAGTCTGACACCCGCCGACAGCGTTCCCAAAGGGGCCATCACCGTCCCGGTACAGGGCGGTACGTTCGCCCTGCCACTTGCTGATATCATTGATATCAAAGCAGAAAAAACCCGCCTGGAAAAATCTCTGGAAAAACTCGACAAAGAAATCAACGCCCTGTCAGGCCGTCTGAACAACCCAAAATTCACCGCCTCAGCGCCTGAAAAAGTCGTCGCTGAAAGCCGTGAAAACCTGACCATCCGAACTGACGAAGCCGACAAAATAAAAGCCGCCATCCAGCGCCTTGACGACCTAAGTTAAAAGCTCTTCTTCTTTTCAAAAATACCCGCCGCGCGCAGCGCAAATCGCCCGAAGGGCTCATAAAAATGCGCCCCCTTGGGCGCTCAATTCCCTAACGCAACACCACCCGCTCCACCGCACGCATCATCCCCATGGAATGGTCATAAACCAGCTCTAATATCCGCTTAGTCGCTGGTTTTGTTGCAATATTTGGCACCGAACGAACACTCACTGCCGCCGCACTACTTGCGATAAATCCCCGCCGGGTTAACTTAATCAACACATTCTCCCATTGTTGCGAACCATTCTCATATACGCACTTCCAGCCCAAATTTCAATGCCCGCTTGCCGAACACCCTAATTTTCGCTTTGATCCCCCAAATCATTCAGGACGCCCCCATGCCCCGCTACACCAAACTCGCCCAAACCCTGCCAGCCTCGGTTCCGTTTGTTGGACCAGAGGCGCAGGAACGCCAGCAAAGCCGCCCCTTCACTGCCCGCATCGGCGCCAATGAAAACGTCTTCGGCCCCTCCCCTAAGGCATTGAAAGCCATGGAAAATGCACTGTCAGAGATCTGGATGTACGGCGACCCCGAAAGCCATGATCTGCGCCAGTCATTGGCAAAACACCACGCAATCAATCCCGAAAACATCATGATCGGCGAAGGCATTGACGCCCTCCTGGGCTACCTGACCCGCCTGTTTATCGCCTCCGGTGACGCCGTTGTCACCTCTTCGGGGGCCTACCCGACCTTCAACTATCACGTCGCCGGATATGGGGGCGATTTACACACTGTCCCCTACAAAGACGACCATGAAGACCCGCAAGCCCTGATCCGCAAAGCCCGCGAAACCGACGCCAAACTGATCTACCTGGCCAACCCGGACAACCCTATGGGCACCTGGCACTCTGCCGATGTCATTTCGGACATGATCCGCAACGTTCCATCTGACTGCCTGCTCATATTGGACGAAGCCTATATCGAATTCGCCCCCAAAAATACCGCCCCGCCACTGGACCTTACCCAAACCAACGTCATACGTATGCGTACTTTTTCAAAGGCTTACGCCATGGCCGGGGCGCGGGTTGGCTATGCAATTGGCCACCCAGACCTGATCAGCGCTTTTAACAAAGTTCGTAATCATTTTGGAATGTGCCGGATATCACAGGCGGGGGCGCTGGCTGCTTTGGCAGACGCCGAATATCTGGAAAAAGCAATTCAAAAGGTAACCACTGCCCGGCAACGTATCGCAAAAATCGGTGCCGATAACGGCCTGCCTGCCCTGCCCTCAGCGGCAAATTTTGTGGCACTGGATTGTGGGCGGGATGCAAAATTTGCTAAGGACGTATTAGACGGGTTGGTGGCGCGCGGCATCTTTGTACGTATGCCATTCGTAGCCCCGCAAAACCGCTACATACGGGTATCTGCTGGAACAAAGGCCGATCTGGACGCTTTTGCAGCTGCTTTACCCGCGGCATTGGCAGACGCCAAACGGGGTTAGGCTTTGGCTATGATTTTGGTCGCTGCTGCAATGCCACCTCTGCCGTGGGGGATTTCCAGGGCTTCGAGGCCGGCTTCAATAGCACCTATCACCCCCAAAACCATATGCGCATTGATATGCCCCATATGACCGACCCGAAAAAACCCTTCACCATTGGGATCATCCTTGGTTCCCATCCCCAGGCTAACACCAAGGGTAACGCCGGTATTATCCATCAACCATTGCCGCAACTGAGTACCGTAGGGCGTGCCAATGCTAAGCGCGGTCACAGAATTCGCACGGATCGCAGGATCTGCGACATTCATCGTCAGTGGCCCGGTCTGACCCCAGGCGTCGAATGCTGCCCAATAGGCGCGGGCCAGATTTTTGTGGCGGTCCCAGACATTTTCCAGACCTTCCTGATTGATCATGTCCAGTGCGGTGCGAAGGCCAAACAGGTGCTGAGTTGGCGCGGTTCCGCCAAAATATTCATAGAACCGTTCCGGGTTGGCCCGTTTTTGCCAATCCCAATACGAACTGGTGTATTTGCAGTTTTCGCGAATGGCACTGGCTTTTTCGTTGAAAAATACAAAGCCCATTCCCGGCGGTGTCATCAAACCCTTTTGGGAAGCTGCAATCGCTAAATCCACTCCCCAGCGGTCCATTTCAAAACGCTCACAGCCCATAGAAGCAATGCAGTCGACCATGAACAGTGCCGGATGGCTGGTCGCATCAATGGTTTGGCGCAATAGCTTTATATCGTTCAATATGCTGGTTGAAGTATCCACATGACAGATCAGGACTGCCTTTATCCGGTGCTCCTTGTCATCAGACAGAGCATCGTGCACTGCTTTTACGTCATAGGTTCTTTGTAAGCCAAAATCCAACACCTTAACATCAACGCGTAAACGTTTGGCAATTTCACCCCAGCCATGGCCAAACATGCCCGTCGCCAACAAAAGCACCTGATCACCCGGGTTAAAAAGGTTGGAAATCGCGGCCTCCCATGCACCATGGCCATTCGCAATATAGATTGCAGCATTGTGGCGCGTGCCGGCGATGGATTTCAGGTCACTTACAATACCCGGCACCATGTCCACCAACGCGCCTTCATATATATTGGGCGATGCCTGATGCATAGCCTGCAAAACGCGGTCGGGAACAACCGAAGGGCCCGGAATTGCAAGATAAGTACGACCATTGGCAAGGGGCATGGGAAATTCTTTCCTAAATAACATGTTATGGGTAAAGGGGTCACAATGAAATCGCAATCGGCCTGTTGCTTGCGCGAAAGTCAATTTGCAGCTACATCGACCCACCGGTTAAATTGCCGCCTGCGCCCCGAAAGGCCGAAATGTTCAAAACGCTTATTACCAGGTTGAAGTCTTTCGAAAACAGGCTGGGTGAAAGATGGGGGCACGATATATCAACTCCCCAGGCCCGACGCCGGGCTTACTGGCATTTTAACATGCTTGATCATGGTGTTCTGCGCAGATACTGGACAAATATGTCTGAAATTGCCCCGGGGGTATGGCGATCAAACCAACCTTCACCTGCAAGGCTGCGAAAGTTAAAAAAAGCAGGGTTTCACACGATCTTCAATCTACGCGGTGCTAATCCCAACAGCCCCTATTTGTTTGAAAAAGAAACCTGTGATGAAATCGGTCTGATTTTAATCAGCCACAGTTTGACCGCGCGCAGCATGGTGGAGCCTGCAACATTGCTGAGCTTACTGGATAAATTTGAAACCATAGAACGGCCGTTTGTCATGCATTGTAAATCCGGAGCTGACCGGGCTGGTTTGGCTTCGGCGTTGTATTTGCTGCATATTTTAGGACGGCCAATATCAGAGGCCAAAAAGCAGCTAAGTTTCCGATTTCTGCATCTGAAATCTTTTCAAACCGGAATATTGGACCATATATTGGAAGCTTATGAAGCTGACACATTAACCCAACCAATGGCTATCCGTGAATGGATTGAAACCCGCTATAACCCGCACGAACTGACTATTGAATTCAACGCAGAACGGGAACGAAACTGAGCATTTTAGACAATACCGCCTACCCAACCAAAACGCTTATTAAGTGGTTTTGGCACACGTATGTACGCAGCAGGCTGGGCCTGTTGATTATCGGCTTCCTGTTGATGGCAGTTGAAGGCGGTGCACTGGGTATGCTCAGCTACATGGTGCGGCCAATGTTTGACGACATTTTCGTCGCCGGTGAACGCAGCGCCGTCTTTTGGGTGGCTACGGTAGTGTTTTTCATTTTCATTGCGCGGGCGGTTGCCGGATTTGTTCAACGGATTTTGATGGCAAATGTGGCGCGTAAAGTCTCAGCCGATATTCAACGTGACCTTGTGCGGCACATGGTTGACCTAGACGGTAGTTTTTATCGCGAAAACTCACCCGGTTTTCTGATGGAACGGGTCCGCGGCGATCCAGGGGCTGCCGCAGGTATCATTTCTTCGACATTTTCTGCATTTGGGCGTGATCTGGTTGGGTTAATCAGCCTATTGGCAGTGGCGCTTTATATCGATGTGTTTTGGACTGTTATTACTATTTCCGGTGCACCGTTGCTGTATTTCCCAGTGGTCATGCTACAAAAGTTAATCCGCAAAACATCTAGAACCGTTCGCGATGCCGCTGCAAGAACCGCTATTCGATTGGATGAGCTATTCCACGGCATTGATACGGTCAAACTAAATGGCATTGAGACCTATGAAAGCGAACGTTTCAACGCCGAAGTCAGCCGACTAGTGGACGCCGAACTTAAATCCGTTACTGCCGAGTCAGGGATACCTGCATTGATGGATGTGGTTGCGGCCATTGGTTTTTTTGCGGTTCTTAGCTACGGCGGGTTGCAAATAATTGGGGGTGAAAAAACTGTCGGTGAATTCATGTCGTTTTTTACTGCCATCGCCCTTTTGTTTGAACCCTTGCGCAGATTGGGCACGTTGTCCGGGGCCTGGCAGGGGGCGCTGGTCAGCCTTGAACGCATTTATGGAGTGTTTCAGCTGCGCGCTGGAATTGTATCGCCGCCTAATCCTGTTCCACTACCATCCGATCCGGCGAAAGCCGATATTGAATTCCGGAAAGTTGGCTTCTCTTATGGCAACCAGAAAATCCTAAAAGACGTCAGTTTTGTTGCCCAGGCAGGTAAGACAACTGCACTCGTGGGCGCTTCCGGAGCCGGTAAAAGTACTATTTTCAACCTGTTAGCACGGCTTATTGATGCAAATACAGGCAAGGTTCTGGTGGGCGGGATAGAAACCAGTGCTTATGATCTGGCGGATATGCGCGGCCTGTATTCTGTGGTGACACAAGACGCCCAACTATTTGATGAAAGCATCAAAAACAATATTCTTTTGGGCAGCGAACCCGACAGCATAGAACTTACCAAAGCGCTGGATGCGGCCTTTGTTACGGATTTTTTGGCGGCTCAGGCAGACGGGTTAGACACCAGAACCGGCCCGCGCGGTTCAGCTTTGTCTGGGGGCCAGCGTCAGCGGGTTGCAATTGCGCGCGCGCTTTTGCGTGACACGCCGATACTTTTGCTGGATGAAGCCACTTCGGCACTGGATGCTAAATCCGAAGCTATTGTACAATCTGCCCTTGAGGGGTTGGCCAAAGGTCGCACAACACTGGTCATTGCGCACCGTTTATCAACCGTTCGCAATGCTGACAAAATAGTGGTGATGGACCACGGCCAAGTTGTGGATGAAGGCACACATGATGAACTGATAAAACGCGATGGCATATACAAAAACCTGTATCAATTACAGTTTTCTGAAAAAAAATAAGCCCCTAGCGGTTGTAGTAGGCGGCCAGCCTGCCCGGTTCTACACCCATTTTATATAGTAGTAGTGTCCACATGTTGCGCAGCCCACGCCGATACCATCCGTGCTGCTGATAACGCGCCGGGTCCGTGTGAGCGCTTGTCGGCAACATCCCTAACCGGCCACGCAATGTTTTTACCATTGCAACGTCCTCCATCAGAGCAATGTCCTGAAAACCACCAGCGCTGTCATAAAGTTTTCGCGATATCAACAAGCCCTGATCGCCGTAGGGCAAACCAAGGCGCGAGCGCAGATTTGCCCCGGCTTCAAAAAACCGTGGCCGAAACCCGTTGGCGCGAAATCGCAGCTTAAAATATCCGGCGTTTACACTGGTTTGAATATGGGCTTGAACCACCGCGGCCCAGCCGGACGACAAGTGGGTGTCAGCGTGCAAAATCAGCATCCAGTCCCCTGCCGCTGCCAGTGCCCCGCGTTTTAGCTGACCACCTCGCCCAGTCGCACCTGTCACCAGTTTCGCGCCCATTTCATCTGCTATTGTCATGCTCGCATCGGACGAGCCACCGTCGCTGATGACCAGTTCCCGAACCAGCCCCGATTCAAGCCCTTCCATCAGGCAGGCAAGGGTTGCCGGCAACTGGTCAGCGCTATTCAACGTAGGTATTACTATAGACAGGGGTGCGGGCATCTGGGCCTTTTCGCTTGCGGCTTAGCACCCTATATTGAAGGCTAAACCAAAGGAATGGCAAGCAATGGGTACATCTGTGGAAAACCGAACGATCTTTGCCATATCTGGCGGCGACCGGGTGAAGTTTTTGCAAGGGCTGGTGACCAACGAAGTGCCGACCACACCCGAGCAATTGGTTTACGCAGCATTGCTAACACCCCAGGGCAAGTATTTAGCCGATTTTTTCATGTTGGCGAAAGACAGGCGAATACTGATTGATGTGGCTTCCTCCTTTGCAGATGGTCTGATGGCGCGGCTTTCAATGTATAAGTTGCGTGCAGATGTAGAAATTGAAGCCACCGAGTTTCGTGTTGAATGCGGCCTGCATGATGCCCCAAAAGGTGCCCTGCTCGACCCACGCCACAGCGCCCTTGGCTGGCGGTTCTATGGCGGTTCTGGAACGGTCGCTTCAGATGTAGATTGGGATGCTATCCACGTGGCCCATTGCATCCCCAGTACCGGCGTTGAGCTGCTTGCCAATGACACTTTCATTCTTGAAGCCGGTTTTGAGCGCCTGAACGGAGTCGATTTTAAAAAGGGCTGCTATGTTGGCCAGGAAGTCACTGCGCGAATGAAACACAAGACCGAACTGAAAAAGGGATTGGCGGTTGTGTCTATTAGCGAGCCCGCCCCGATCGGCAGTGAAATCCTGAACGACGGCAGGCTTGCCGGGGTCTTGTTCACGCAATCTGGCAACAAAGCAATCGCCTATCTGCGGTATGCACGTGCTGGATCGGATATGCTGGCGGGTGGTGCTGGTGTAAGTTTCGAAAAATCTAAACCCTGCTGACACAACGTTGTCAGGGGGGGTGCGTTATAGCGACCAGATCAGAAACTCTAATGAAAGGATATTCCAATGAGTTTTGTTCCCAAGGACGCACTGGTCTGGTGCGAAATTCCTACCGCAGATATGGAACGCTCAGTTGCGTTTTATAATACAGTGATGGATTACGGTCTGAAGATCGACAATAGCGGCCCAAACCCAATGGCTATGTTACCGATCGAGGACATGGCAACTGGCACTGGCGGTCACATTTATCCCGGCACACCCGCCGGCGACGGAAGCGGTCCAACAATACATCTGGCAGTGCCCGACACGCTGGCAGCCACCGCTAAACGCTGGTCAGCCGAAGGCGGCACCGTTTTGTCCGAAGCTATCACCATTCCCGGCGGGAGTTTTATCTATGCCACTGACCTTGATGGAAATTCCATCGGGTTGTTTAAGGCTGCGGGTTAGGAATGCGCCGCGCCGACCGCCTGTTTCAGATTGTACAATATCTGCGTGGCGGTCGGCTGCTGACAGCGGCAACGCTGGCTGAACGGCTGGAAGTATCTGAACGCACCATCTACCGCGACATCGCTGATTTGATCGGCTCTGGCGTGCCAATTGAAGGCGAGGCGGGGGTCGGCTACCTGATGCGTTCCGGCTACGACCTGCCACCGCTGATGTTCAATCGAGATGAAATCGTTGCTTTGGTGGCCGGGGCGCGGATGTTGCGCGCTTGGGGCGGCGCATCGATGGCGTTGGCGGCAGAGGAAGCGCTGATGAAAATTGACGCCGTGCTACCAGACCCGGAACGGGCGCGCGCAAAATCCGTACAGATACATGCCATTCCCATGGGAAATATGACAGATCAGCTGCGGGCGCGGCTGGATGAACTGGAAGCAGCAGTGGATGCCCACGATACCCTGAACATTGACTATGCCGACGCCCAAGCAAAGATAACAAACCGAACCATTCGCCCGCTTGGGCTATGGTTCTGGGGCAAAGTTTGGACACTGGCCGCCTGGTGTGAGCTACGGCAGGATTTTCGCATGTTCCGTCTGGACCGCATGGAAAGCATCACCAAAGCGGGTACGTTTCGTCCTGAAAAAGATAAAACGCTGGCTACGTTTTTCGCCCGCGAGGCATGCCATGGAAGAATGGAATGAACTGGTTATACGGACGGCCCTTCACCAAGGGTTTTAAGCAGTCAGCGTATTTTTGAAATTAACCGGGATCAGGCCCGTTCCACGTATTCGCCGATTTCGGTGTTCACCACGATATCTTCATCCTGCCCAACAAACGGCGGTACCATGACCTTGATACCATTGTCCAAAGTTGCAGGTTTGAAACTGTTTGCAGCTGTCTGGCCTTTGACCACAGGCTCAGTTTCCACCACCTTGCAAATGACTTTCTGCGGTAGCGAGGCGGATAGGGCTTCTTCTTCGTGGTATTCGATCTTAATTGTCATACCGTCCTGCAAATAAGGCCGTCTTTCCCCCAAAATTTCGGCAGGCAATTCGATCTGCTCATAGGTTTCATTATCCATGAAAACCAACATGCCGGCATTTTCGTAAAGAAACTGCTGATCTTTTTGTTCCAGGCGCACCTGTTCGACCTTATCGGCAGAACGGAAACGTTCGTTCAGTTTTGAACCATTGCGAAGGTTACGCAATTCAACCTGGGCAAAGGCCCCACCCTTACCGGGTTTGACATGATCAACCTTAACGGCAGCCCATAACCCCCCGGAATGATCCAGAATGTTTCCGATACGAATTTCATTTCCGTTGATTTTAGGCATGTGGCAACACCATGGCAAAAGGTTGAAAATTTAGTGGCACGACCTATATATGCGCTGTCCCACCCTGGCAAGGCAACTATATCATGTGTTTGAAAATGTTCAGCCATGCGTCCGACGCATGGGTGGTATGCAATTCAGATATATCCGAATCGGTAAAGACCTGTCATAAGAGGGCTAAGCCAGAAAATACAAGAGCAAGAACAAGGAAAACGAATGGCAGATTTTGTAGACAGCACCGCCTTTAACCATGAGCAAGGAACCCGCGCCCGCAAGCTGTTTGCGGCGGTGGTTTTGGCTGCTCTTGATGATGCGATTGCTGATGATAAAAAGTATGGTAATGGTCCAGAACAGATTGCCCGTTGGTCGCGCTCTCGCGATGGCCGCGAAGTATTATCCTGCGCCGGGATTGACCCCAATGAACGTGTGGTCTCTGGTTTGATGGAATTCGTATCCAAGGGTGTACGTACCTCGGTCGCACTTTCACGCGAAGAAAGTGAACGCCGCAACGCAGCACTACAGGCTGAAGCGGCGTAAATTTTCGCTACATACCAATATCTGGAACGCGCCCCAATTGGGCGCGTTTTTTGATTCACTATCCCTTTAGAAAATCGCGCCAAAAGCCCCGGTGGCTATGGTTTCGGCGACGGCAACCAACACAATTAGCACCCGCGACCCTAATCGCTTGAAGCGGCCCAACAACAAAACGGCAAGTGCCAGCGCCAATCCGATTTCAACCTTTGAAACAAATCCAGCGTGAAACCGACTGTCCCAGTAGCTGAATGGGCTGATGAAGGTCCAGTTGGATATAGGCCAAAAATGCATGCGGGCATCATGGTTATGTACCGGAAAATCAAATGCCAGGTGCAAAACCCCTGCCCCGGCAAACGCAATCCATGCCGGACGCCGGGCCCACAAGGCAATTCCCAGGCCAAGCCCCCATAAAACAAAACTATTATCCACGGCAAACACCTGCTGCCAGCTTGGCGAATAGTAATATTCATTAAAAACAATCTGCGGATTTACCCCCGAGACCATAATTGACCAAGAGGCCATCAAATACAGCGAGATGTCAGGCGCCAAGGAACCAAGAATCGCAGCTAGCGTTACCCTTTTATGTCCGGGTTTCGCAAATGCTGCCGCGCCAAAAATAAGATGTGCCGGTGTATTCACCCAATTTCCCTTTTTTCTTTTGTCGCCCCAGTCTATTGGCAAACAACTGTAGTTTGCGGGGATAAATGGCTAAGTCAATCATGATCCAGGGCACCGGGTCCAATGTCGGTAAATCTATGTTGGTTGCGGGAATTGCCCGGGCTTGTCTGCATAGGGGATTGCGGGTGGCCCCGTTCAAGCCGCAAAATATGTCAAATAACGCGGCCGTAACAGATGATGGCGGTGAAATTGGCCGTGCGCAGGCCTTGCAGGCGCAGGCCGCCGGGCAACGACCTGTGGTTGATATGAACCCGGTATTGTTGAAACCCGAAACTGAAACCGGGGCGCAAGTGATTGTGCATGGGCAACGATTTGCCACCCTTAACGCCCGCGACTATGGCCAGATGAAAAAGCAGCTGATGCCCCATGTCATGGATAGCTTTTCACGGTTAGCACAGGGCGTCGATATTGTGTTGGTTGAGGGCGCTGGCAGCCCTGCCGAAGTCAATTTGCGCGCCGGTGACATCGCCAATATGGGCTTTGCTCAGGCCGCAGATATCCCGGTTGTATTGACTGGGGACATTGATCGTGGTGGTGTAATTGCCCAGCTAGTGGGAACCTATGCGGTTCTTACACAGGCCGACCGTGACCGTATTAAGGCGTTTATTATCAATAAATTCCGCGGTGACCCCAGCCTGTTTGATCAAGGTGCACAGACCATTGTTGAACATACCAACTGGCAGCAACTTGGGATTTTACCGTGGTTTTCGGATGCATGGAAACTACCGGCGGAAGATATCATGGATATAGCCGGATCATCTGGCGGACCGATCAAAATTGTGGTGCCCCGGTTGGGCCGAATTGCCAATTTTGATGACCTTGATCCGCTTGCCAGTGAACCCGATGTCAGCCTTGAAATTATTGAATCCGGTCAACCCTTACCAGGCGATGCTAATCTGGTTTTAATCCCCGGATCAAAATCGACAATTTCCGATCTGAAAGCATTTCGTAAAAACGGCTGGCATATTGATCTGGCGGCCCATATTCGTCGCGGCGGGCACGTCCTGGGCATTTGTGCAGGGTATCAAATGCTTGGCCAGGAAATTTCTGACCCGGATGGGGTCGAGGGCAGCTGCGAAACCATTGCGGGCTTGGGTTTTCTGGATGTCAAAACAATCATGTCACCGCAAAAGCAACTGGCCCTGACTAAAGCCACCTATCTTGAAACCGGGGAGCAGATTTCTGGGTATGAAATTCATATAGGCTCGACAACAGGCATTGATTGCGCTCGGGCCTGGCTATCGGCCAACGGGCGCGACATTGGCGCTGCAACAGAAAATGGCAGGGTTCGGGGCTGTTATTTACACGGGTTGTTTGCAAATGACGGATTTCGCCGCAGCTACTTGCGCCAGTTAGGGGCAAAAACCGGGGAACTGGACTATGGTCAATCCGTCGAGGACACTTTAGACAATCTAGCCCAACATATTGAAAAAAATGTAGATATTACAGCTTTGTTGGAAATTGCAGGACCAGTTTAGTCTTGCTTATTTTTCAACTGCTTAACGGCATTTGAAATTTCCTGCTGCATCATTCTGCGAACATTTTTGGTAATGCTTTCACCCAATTTACCGCGTAATTCCTGGCGAACAACGTCTGTGATCATCGTGCGCAGTGCCTCCACATCCAGAAATACGTCATCCTCATCAGCCATTTCTGTGCTTCGGCTGGATGAAAATTCCGCCTGTTTTGGTGCGGCCGTTGGTTCTGTTTGTTCGGGCTCAGGCGAGGTATCCGTTGCGGCAACCGGAGGGATACTATCAGACAAAAGATAGGGTTTGGGGTGCGGTTGGTTACTATGGGAAAACACCGGAACTGAATCATTCGGCCTGTCAGATACTGGCGCTGAATCGGTCGAATTTGAATTATCCACCACCTCAAAAATATGGCGCTTCAGGGGTTGCCCGGCCTCTGGTTCACTACCATCCGGTTCCCAATCACCTTCGTCTTTTCCGACTGCTTCTTCCAATTCGGCTATGCGTAACTCCAACGACGGTTCTGGCGTTGCCGTGCCGGGTTTTGGCGAGGCTGACAGCTCATCTTTGACATCCTGGCGGGCTTCGGCAACACGGGCTAGTTCGGATTTCCAAGCCTGTTCCATGGCTTCAAATTCGGGCGTATGCGATCCTTCGGCTGGATCAACTGAGTTTTCAGTTGATTTGGCGACTGCCGCAGCAGCAGAAAGAACTTCTGCTAATTCTGAGTTTGGTTCCTGAACGGCAGCCTGTACTTGGTCGTCAGAAGCTTCAATGCGGTGCGCTGGCGTTAAAATAAACCGGTTATCAGGCTTTGCCATGGGCGCAGGTTTCTTACTGCCTTCCTCTGACACCAAACGGCGAATAGAGGAAAGAACATCGTCCATCTCAACATGTGTAATAGAATCTGGCATTATCAGTTACTTTCGCCCCACGCCAAGGTTTGTATACACCTTGGATGATTCACACAACTAAGGTTGAGTCTAATTAGTTACTTCCGATGCTTTTTAGCAAACTATCCAGCCGCTTACCCTGATCACTAACACCATAAGAGGGGGCATTTTTAACCGCATTGAAATACGCAGCCGGGTCATAGGTTGTGATCCCAAGCCGCAAATGCTCCGCCGTTAACAACCCCATGGCGGCCAGCAGCGAATAAACGGCTACGTAGCGATCGGTTTGCGCTGATATCTGGGCCGATTCAGCGTCCAGCAATTCTTGCTCTGCATTCAAAACATCCAGTGTCGTGCGCGCGCCAAGCGACGCCTCTTCCTTTACGCCGCGAAACGCCACCCGAGAGGCACGAATTTGTTGTCCGGTTGCCTCTAGCCCGGCATTGGCCACGGCCAGCCGCGCCCATGCATTGCCAACATTCTGGTCAACATTTAGGCCCGTTAATAGCAGGCCGGCACGGGATGCATCCCGCCGGGCCGCTGATTTACGATGCGCCGAAGCTAACGCGCCGCCCTGATATATCGGGCCGGAAAAAGACAATCCAAAAGAACTGCTTGAATCCCCATCCTGATTGACACCGACATTTGCATTTCCGGTAAGGGACGGTCTGATACCGGCGGCGGCGATTGCTACATTAAGATCAGAAATTCGCACATTATGTTTAGACTGGGCTATATCCGGGTGGTTTTGGCGGGCAATACTGCGGGCCGTTTCCAATGAACCGGCTGTTGCGGGGGGCGATGGTAAGCCGGCCAGGTTTCGCGGATAGTGTCCAACATTGGCCCGGTATTCTTCCCTTGATATCGCCAAATTGCCAAGTGCCGCCGATAACGCGCTGTTGGAGCCTGCAAGTCGCGCCTGTGCCAGTGCCACGTCGGTGCGGGTAATTTCGCCCACGTCAAAGCGTTCCTTGGCGGCGCGCAATTCTTCAGATATCAGACGCACATTGTTTTGGCGCAGCCCGACAATAGAGGTATCGCGCTGCATATTTACATAGGCGCGCACGGCCCCTAGCAGGGCATTTTGTTCAATG
This sequence comes from Paracoccaceae bacterium, assembly GCA_965224795.1. Lineage (GTDB taxonomy): Bacteria > Pseudomonadota > Alphaproteobacteria > Rhodobacterales > Rhodobacteraceae > NVTR01. The sequence goes on from CBDDAE010000002.1 coordinate 414,807, forward strand.
CCAACAAGGGCTTCGCGCAGTGCTAAAACGTTTTCTTCGGCCACCTCAACGCGCAGTTTTGATCGCCCGAAATCAAACAACATCATGTTCGCGCTTAGTTGCAGATTACTTGTTGTTGCGTCGGTAATTGAAGAATAGTTGGCCCCGATTGCATAGTTGATAACCGGGCGTAAACTGGCAACGGATTGCGCCACGTCTTCGTCGGCAGCGCGTAAAAGGGCGCGATTCTGTTCCAAAAGGCCGGAATTTTTATAGGCCGACACAAGCGCATCAGTCAGCGTTTCAGCCCGAACAGCACCAACCAACCCAAATGAAAGAACAAGGGTTACGAGTGGTAAGATAAAGATACGTCTGGTCACAAAAGCCTTCCCATCCGGGTTATCCCCGACAATTCGCGCTAACCTGATATTGTATTACAGAACAAAGGCGCGTGATTTCGTAAATTCCTTTAAGAGCGGTGCACCCGCATTAAACGAGAACCGCCAATCTATGTGCCCGCTTAATTTATGCCCAATTCGGCAAATTCCAAGGGCAGCTTCCACAAATATTGCAACCACGCGACCGCCTTCTTTTAACTGGTCAAATAGATGTTGCGGTAATTCTTCAATGCCACCTTCTATAACAATGACATCGTAAGGTCCGTGTTTTGCAGCCCCTTCTGTCAGCGGGGCTTGAATAACTGCGGCATTGTCAAAACCGTATTCACCCAATAGGCGCTCTGCATGGGCGGCCATCGCTTCATCTTCTTCCAGCGCAACCACAGCCTCCGATAAACGGGCAATCACGGCGCTGGAATAGCCCAGTCCACAACCTACATCCAACACAAGCTCATCCCGTTGAATGTCCGCAGCATCTAGCATTTTGGCCAATGTACGTGGCTCGAGAACAACGCGGCCGCCGCCTAGATCTATACTTTTTCCTATATAGGCTGTCTCGCGCTTGTCATTTGGTACAAACGCTTCGCGTGGCACAGTCAGCATGGCCTTAATAATAGGATATTTAGTCACATCTGAAGGCCTTACCTGGGTGTCGACCATCGTAGTTCTGCGGGCAGCGTAGTCGGCCATTGGTCTTACCCTTGCTTTGCGGAATCAATCGGGGAATTCTGGCACAGAAAACCTTGTCGGGCAACCGAAGCTAAGTGAAAAAACCTTTTATGGCTTGGTTGTAACTGAACAATTCTAAACACCATTCCCGCAATCAGATTTAACAAACCTACCGCGCGTAAAACCCTGCTGCCCGACTTAATAACAACCGCCCGCCAGAGCGCTTGCACCAAACCAATTCATGTAATAAACCGCGCCTTGGCTTCGGGCGAGTTGGCGGAGTGGTTACGCAGCGGATTGCAAATCCGTGTACACCGGTTCGATTCCGGTACTCGCCTCCAGTTCCCATAAATTTTCAACCTTTTTCCAGCTTTTGAACCCAAGGATTCTTACTGCGTCATCGTGTCCAACTCTGAGGTATGGAAATATTCAATAACCTGCATATATGAATGCTGAAACAACATGTGCCGCGGCGCAGTCATTATAAGGAACCAGTCAATGTCACTACGCATCAACGATATCGCCCCTGATTTCACCGCCGATTCCACAGAAGGCACCCTGAATTTTCACGAATGGATCGGGGAAAATTACGCGATCCTGTTTTCCCACCCCAAAGATTTCACCCCGGTCTGCACCACTGAATTTGGCGCGGTTGCTAATCTGGCAAGTGAATTCGCGGCCCGCTCAACCAAAGTGGTCGGTGTTTCCGTCGACAAAGTGGCGGAACACATTGTCTGGAAAGGTGATGTAGAAACATTTTCCGGATCCCCAATGACTTTTCCGATCCTTGATGACAGCGACCTGAGCATTGCCAAGTTGTATGATATGTTGCCCGCCGAAGCCTATTTGCCCGACGGTCGTACGCCCGCAGATAGCGCGACAGTGCGCACAGTATTTATTATCGGCCCGGACAAGAAAATCCGCCTGACGATGACCTACCCAATGTCTGTGGGCCGCAACTTTGATGAGATCCTGCGGGCTTTGGACGCAATCCAGATGACCGATGGCACCCCAGTGGCGACACCGGCAAACTGGAATACTGGCGATGACGTCATTGTCGCCCTGTCCCTGAATGACAACGAGGCCCGCGAAAAGTTTGGCAAGATCGAAGTCGTTCTGCCTTACCTGCGCACAACTGGTGCGCCTGTTTAAGCCAAAGTACATGGTCCCTGCCTTAAAGGCGGGGGCCAAATCCAAACACATGCGGTGAGTTTGGTAAGGCTGTCAGTTAGCAGTTTTCATATACATCGGGCCCCCGCGCCAACGGGGAAACCCATAGCCATTGACCATCACAACATCTATAGCCTGACTTGACGAAGCGATGCCTTCATCCAGGATCGCCCGCCCTTCACTTTGCATGGTTGAGATCATTCGGCCCATAATTTCATCTGTCGAAAATCTAATACGCTTAATGCCTTTTCGCTTAGATTCTTCCAGGATCAGCTGTTCTATGGCTGGGTCGGGTTTACCGGTTTTTTCGTCGCTGTAATCATACCAACCCTGTCCGGTTTTTCGCCCGAAACGTCCCATTTCACATATGCGATCGGCGATATCGACGTAACGCATGCTTTTGGGCCTGGTGGCCGCCTGACGCTTACGGGTTGCCCATCCAATGTCCAAACCTGCCATGTCCTGCATGGCAAATATGCCCATGGGGAAACCGAATTCTACCATAGCCGCATCGACATCCTGGGGCCAGGCCCCGTCTTCCACCATATAGTCTGCTTCCCGGCGGTAGGATGACATCATGCGATTGGCTATGAATCCGTCACAGACGCCAGCCGGCACAGCAATTTTACCCAAGCGCTTGGCAAAAGCAAACCCGGTGGCCAAAACTGCACTGTCCAGTTGTGGCGGGCGCACTATTTCCAGTAATTTCATGATATGGGCCGGCGAAAAGAAATGCAGTCCAATCAGACGCGACGGGTCTGCCAGAGATGACGCCAATTCACCAACATCCAGATACGACGTGTTTGTAGCGAAAACAGCATCGGGGTGCGCCACTGCATCTATCTGCGTCAAAACCGCGTTCTTAACGGCCATATCTTCAAAAACGGCTTCAATGATCAGATCGGCTTGCGAAAGGCTTTTGTAATCTAATTCCCCAGTAAGGGCCGATTTCATGACATCGTGTTTTTGAGCGTTAATTAATCCCCGGGACCGGCTGTTTTCAAGGATTGAAAAAACCCGTTCAAGCCCAGCCTGAAGGCTGGATTGATCCCGCTCAACCATGGTCACAAACAGACCTGCCAGCAGACAGGCCGCTGCAATACCCGCCCCCATTGTGCCGCCGCCAATGACGCCAATTTGGTCCAATTTTCTGGGGGCTATGCCCTTTAATTCAGCAATCTTGGAAACCGACCTTTCGGCAAAAAATATGTGTCGCATGGCTGCAGATTGCGGGGATTTTTTTAAGGTTAGAAATATTTCCCGTTCCTTTGACAAGGCTTCCTGTGCAGGTAGATTAAAAGCGTTTTCAACAACTTCTATGGCGGCCAGAGGTGAAAGTTGCCCGCGCGCACGGTTTTTAATTGCAGTCTTAGTCGCCAGCCACTCGGCCTGGCTTTCCGGTTGTTTGATTGGCAAACAAATGATCGGTTTTGCGAGCGGCATTTGTGCAACCTGTCTGGCCAACTTAATTGCTTTTGCCAGCAAATCACCCGATGCAATTTCATCGATTAAACCAATTTCTAAAGCTTTTTGCGCAGCAACCTGCCTGCCACCGGCGATCATATCAAGCGCCGCCTCCGGCCCGATAAGACGGGGAAGCCGCACACTGCCCCCTGCCCCGGGGATCAGCCCAAGGTTTACTTCGGGCAAACCAAACCGGGCATCAGTCGTAGCCATCCTGTGGCGACATCCCAATGCTACTTCCAGGCCACCGCCTAGCGCCGTACCATGTAGCGCAGCAACCCAGGGTTTTTGCACATCTTCCAGCTGTTCAATCAGGTCTGGCAGATGTGGCGGCTTGGCTGGTTTATTAAACTCACGCACATCCGCCCCGGCAATAAATGTGCGCCCTGTACAAATTAGCACTACGGCTACAATTTCAGGGTTCGTTTCCGTTTGCTGGATGGCTTCGGCCAAGCCTGTGCGCACAAGATGGGACAGGGCATTCACGGGTGGATTATCCACAGTAACCACGGCTATTTCGTCTGATATTTCAATGCTTACTTTACTCATACGATCATCCAAGAAGGCAATTAACAATGGGAGAGCTGGGTTTTGCAAGGTCGCCAATCACCGAAAAATGATGGTGGTCGGGATCTATAATACAATTGGCTTTGGTATCCCCCCAGGCCTTAACCTGTAATTGCGATTGTCTGATGAATTCTGGGCGTTCTTTTGAACCTACCCAGGTCGTCAATCTGGCGTTATCAACCGGGCCAAACAGGCAGGCGCTTTCCGCCTCGGCTTCGGTTTTTGTCAGGCCCAGAACCTGGTTCATTTTGGTTTTCAACAAAGGGCGAAGATCGTGCAACCCGCTGATACTGACAACATGTTCTATCTGTCCATATACATTGGCAGAAAGGGGACCGTCTGCGCATAGCATTCGCGACACAAGGTGCCCACCTGCGGAATGTCCCGCCAGTCGGATTGGCCCCTTGTGGCTGTTACTTATCTGGGTAATCGCTGTAGCAATCTGTCGGGTGATTTCGGCAATTCTTGCTTCAGGGGCTAGGACATAGCTTGGGATTGCTACGGTCCAGCCACGGGCGCGCGCGCCTTCTGACAGATGCGACCAAAATGATTTGTCCAGTTTCATCCAATAACCACCATGGACGAAAACTAAAACTCCCTTACTTGGCGTATCAGGTTGAAATAAATCATATTTTTCACGTGGATGGGAGCCATACGAAATATCACGTTCGAGGAAATTCGCTGATTTTCGATAGGCTTTGGCCAGATCTTTCCATTGGTCAGGATAGTGTCCAGCCCCGGGAATATAGGCTGAATTCTCGTAGGCGTCGTCCCAATCAATCATGCGGTTTTTCCGTTTGCCCGGCATGGGCCTAGGCCTATCTTTTCAGAGGAAGCTTGGGTTGGTCAAGGCCAGCAAGGCAAAACTTCAAGTAAATATATTTTATGTTTGAAATTATATTTGGCCTGCGGTAGTTTTCCCACTACAGAGGCGCAAGCAAAGGCCAGTTTTGGATGCAAATGCAAATGAAGCCGGGGCAACTGGGGTTACCTGAATTTTTGGGAAAAGTATGATGACTTTGGCCAGTAGGAATGAAACAGGCGAAAACACCAAGTCAAAAACCCGTTTACGGTTATGGTTGCGTTTGCTTAAAACCTCTCGCCGGATTGAGACCAAATTGCGCGAAAACCTGCGCCAGGAATTCGGCAGTACGTTGCCCAGATTTGATGTGTTATCCGCGCTTAACCAGTACGAAAAAGGCTTGAAAATGAGCGAATTATCTGGCGTTCTTAAGGTTTCCAACGGCAACGTAACCGGCATCGTAGATCGACTGGTGGCGGATGGGTTAACAATACGGGTCGCGGTTCCGGGCGATCGACGTGCCTGGCAAGTTCGCTTGACCACCAAAGGACGCCAAGAATTTGCCGCACAGGCAGCCGCCCATGAAACTTGGATTGATCAACTACTTGGCGGATTTTCTGAATCCGAAGCCAAACATGTAAGCGAACAATTTGAAACCGTTCTTGACATCGCAAGTGACGAAAAGGGCACCGGATGAAACCTGCCCAAACCGATACAAAGCATTTCAGGTGTAGCATCAAAAACGGCATTGCCACCCTGACGCTAAATCGTCCGGAACGTAAAAACCCGCTGACATTTGAAAGCTACGCTGAATTGCGCGACTGGTTTCGGGATCTGCCCTATTGCGACGATGTCCGGGCAGTAATTTTCGGCTCAAACGGTGGGAATTTCAGCTCTGGCGGAGACGTGCATGAAATAATCGGCCCGCTGACAAAAATGTCGATGAAAGAGCTTTTGGCTTTTACCCGCATGACCGGTGATCTGATTAAGGCGATGGTGAATTGCGGCGTGCCTATTATTGCGGCGGTAGATGGGATTTGCGTAGGTGCGGGCGCCATTATCGCCATGTCCAGTGATATGCGTATAGCCAGCACCAACGCAAAAACCGCTTTTTTGTTCACCCGGGTCGGATTGGCCGGCTGCGATATGGGGGCTTGCGCCATTTTGCCCCGCATTATCGGTCAGGGCCGGGCAGCAGAGCTGCTTTATACCGGCCGTATGATGGACGCCGATGAAGGCGCAGCCTGGGGATTTTACAACCGGGTTGTTGCGGCGAACCAGCTGGAAAATGCGGCGCAGGAACTGGCGACAAGTATAGCCGAGGGTCCGGGTTTTGGCCATATGATGACCAAAACTATGCTGGCACAAGAATGGTCGATGTCGATTGAACAGGCCATAGAAGCCGAGGCCCAGGCCCAGGCAATTTGCATGCAGACCGAAGATTTCACCCGCGCATTTACCGCCTTTGCTGCCAAAGAAAAACCTGTGTTCAAAGGGGATTGAGGGTGGATAAGTCATTTCTGGATTGGCCGTTTTTTGATGCTAGCCACAAGGTGTTGGCGGCGGATTTGGACGATTGGGCGAAAAATAACCTTGGCTCAGTTGACCATTTGGATGTGGACGCAACCTGCCGAAAATTGGTGCAGGATCTGGGTGCGGCGGGTTGGCTTAACCACAGTTCGGTGGATCCCAGCAACGACATTGGACTTGATGTACGCAGCCTGTGTTTAATCCGTGAAACACTGGCCCGTCATGACGGGTTGGCGGATTTCGCCTTTGCCATGCAGGGTTTGGGCACCGGCGCAATTTCACTGTTTGGCAGCAAGGCACAACAGCAGGAATGGCTGCCTCTGACCCGCACTGGACAGGCAATTTCAGCCTTTGCACTGACCGAGCCCCAATCAGGTTCAGACGTGGCAAATTCCACCATGACGGCGACAGCCGATGGAGATGATTTTGTACTGAACGGCGAAAAAACCTGGATATCAAATGGTGGAATAGCTGATGTTTACACGATTTTTGCCCGCACTGGCGAAGCCCCGGGCGCACGCGGGTTGTCCGCCTTTTTGGTGCCCGCGAATACGGCGGGGCTAGACGTGATCGAGCGTCAACACACAATCGCGCCGCATCCGCTTGCGCGGCTAAAATTTGCAGATTGCCGGATACCAAAATCTGCCATGGTTGGGCAATCGGGCGCGGGCTTTAAAATTGCGATGTCGGTTCTGGATGTCTTTCGGCCTTCCGTCGGGGCGGCGGCACTTGGCTTTGCGCGCCGGGCACTGGATGAGGCAACAAAGCGCGTAACCGGGCGAAAAATTCAGGGCGCACCATTGGCCGATCTGCAAATGGTGCAGGGTCATATTGCCGATATGGCGCTGAATATTGATGCCTCGGCCCTGTTGGTTTACCGCGCCGCCTGGGCCAAAGACAATGGTGCTCCCCGCATCACCCGAGAGGCCGCAATGGCGAAATTATTCGCAACTGAGGCCGCTCAAAAAATAATCGACAGCGCGGTTCAACTGTTTGGCGGCGACGGCGTGCGCAGCGGCGAAGTTGTCGAACGCCTGTACCGCGAAATCCGCGCTTTGCGAATATATGAAGGGGCATCAGACGTGCAAAAACTAATCATCGCGCGCCAGGTTTTGGGGGCTGCAAATGGCTGATCCCTATGATCCGGCCCGCGAAGGCGCGACCATGGATTTTGATGGTCGCATTTCCTACGGCGACATGTTGCAACTGGATAAGTTGCTGGACGCACAGACCGATTTTACCGAGGCGCCGGACGGGTTGTTGTTCATCATTCAACATCAGACATCCGAGCTGTGGATGAAACTGATGCTGCACGAAATTGGCGGTGCCCGCAGCGCCATCCGTAACGACGATTTGCCTAATGCCTTTAAATTACTGGCACGTGTGTCGCGCATTCTGGAACAGCTGAACAATGCCTGGGACGTTTTGCGTACCATGACCCCCAGTGACTATACCAAGTTTCGCGACGCCCTTGGGCAAAGTTCAGGCTTTCAGTCTATGCAATACCGGCTGATTGAATTCGCGCTTGGCAATCGCAATGTCGCGATGATCCGACCCCACGCCCATGAGCCGGAATCGGTGGCAAAACTGGAAAATGAGCTGCAACAGGCCAGCCTGTATCAGGAAGTTTTGCGCTACGCCGCGCGCCATGGCATGGATTTACCCAAGGATGTGCTGGCCGATCCGCGCACCACCCCCCACAGCCCGGTGCCCGAAGTTCAGGCCATGTGGGCAACCGTATACAACGACCCGGAAAACCACTGGACGCTGTATGAAATGGCCGAAAAACTGGTGGATCTGGAAGACTATTTTCGCCGCTGGCGTTTCAATCATGTCACCACGGTTGAGCGCGTCATCGGCTTTAAACGCGGCACCGGTGGCACCGGCGGGGTCAGTTACCTGAAACGCATGCTGGATGTCGAACTGTTCCCGGAACTTTGGCATGTCAGAACGGATTTATAACAATGAATCAACCGCTTGGACCGTCAGCCCATACAGACACGTTTTCACGCGACAGCCTGCCGCCGGTGGATCAGTGGCCCGAATTTCTGCTGAATGGATTTGACTACCCTGACCATTTGAATGCTGCGCATGAGCTGACCGACGCCATGGTCGACAAAGGCTTTGGTGATCACACCGCATTGATCGGTAATGGCCGTCGGCGCACCTATAAGGAACTGACCGACTGGACGAACCGGCTGGCCCACGCACTGGTTGATGATCTGGGAATAAAACCGGGGAATCGTGTGCTGATCCGCTCCGCCAATAATCCTGCTATGGTGGCCTGCTGGCTGGCCGCAACTAAAGCGGGGGCCGTGGTGGTTAACACAATGCCAATGCTGCGCGCTGGGGAACTGGCGGCGATTGTGGACAAGGCCGAAGTAACCCATGCCCTGTGCGACACACGACTGATGGATGAAATCACCGCATGCGCCAAACAAAGCAAGTTTCTGAAAAGCGTGGTTGGCTTTGATGGCACGTCCAACCACGATGCGGAACTGGACCGGCTGGCTTTGGAAAAATCTGTGCTGTTTGACACCGTGCAGACCGGGCGCGACGATGTAGCTTTGTTGGGCTTTACCTCTGGAACTACCGGGTCACCCAAGGCCACCATGCATTTCCACCGCGACCTTTTGATTATCGCTGACGGGTACGCGCGTGAGGTTCTGAACGTCACACCGGATGACATTTTCATCGGCTCCCCGCCGCTGGCATTCACTTTTGGTCTGGGCGGGCTTGCAATTTTTCCGCTGCGTTTTGGTGCTGCGGCAACGCTGCTGGAGCAGGCTACTCCGCCAAATATGATTGAAATCATTGAAAAATACCGAGCCACCGTCTGTTTCACTGCCCCCACGGCTTACCGCGCCATGTTGGCGGCTATAGATAAGGGCGCGGACCTTTCCAGCCTGCGCGCCGCCGTTTCGGCCGGGGAAACCCTGCCCGCCCCTGTGTATGACGACTGGATCAAAAAAACCGGCAAACCGATGTTGGACGGAATTGGTGCTACTGAAATGCTCCATATTTTCATTAGTAACCGCTTTGACGATCACCGCCCAGCCTGCACCGGGCGGCCTGTTTCAGGCTATGGGGTCAAAATTGTTGATGATGCGGGCGTACAGGTTGAACCCGGAATAGTCGGCCGCTTGGCCGTGCGCGGCCCAACCGGTTGCCGCTATCTGAACGATGATCGACAGTCTGGATATGTGCTGGACGGCTGGAACATCACCGGTGACAGCTTTTCGCAGGATGCAGACGGATATTTGCACTTTGCCGCCCGCAATGACGACATGATCATTTCATCGGGCTACAATATTGCCGGCCCCGAAGTAGAGGCCGCGCTATTGTCCCACCCGGATGTGTCGGAATGTGCGGTTGTTGGGCAACCGGACGAGACGCGCGGATCAATCGTGCAGGCACACGTGGTTTTGAAAAAAGGCGCTAAACCCGATGCCGCTACAATCAGCGCCTTGCAGGATCATGCCAAAGCAGAAATTGCGCCCTATAAGTACCCGCGTTCGGTTGTTTTTTGCAAAGAACTGCCGAAAACTGCTACTGGTAAAATCTTGCGATATCAGTTGAAACATACAGAATAATGATGACATCTTTTGCAATTTATTTCAGTCGCTTACGTGGTTAAGTTAAAGGAAAATAGAATGAACTGTGTTTTTGTACAAATTCGCTGCAAACCCGGCACTGCCTACAAAGTGGCCGATGATATTATGCTGCGCGAAATCCATTCAGAACTGTATTCAACCAGCGGTCAGTTTGATCTGTTGCTAAAGCTATACATCGAAAATGACGTGGATGTTGGCATGTTCATCAATGACAATTTGCTTAATATCAAAGGCATTGAGCGGACATTGACGACCCTGACTTTCAAGGCGTTTTAAAGTCACTGTCGATTTCCACCTACCACCAAAATACAAAGGAAGACGGCTGATGTCCCATAAAATTATCCAACCTGAAGACTGGTTGCCAGCCAAAGGGTATGCAAATGGCGTCTTAACGGCAGATGGCAGGTTGTTTATTGGCGGACAGGTTGGCTGGACCGCGCAGCAAGTTTTTGTAAGCCATGACTTCATTGGCCAGATGGAACAGGCGCTGCAAAACATCGTTTCTGTGGTTCTGGCAGCCGGTGGAGGAATTTCTGATATTGTCCGTCTTACCTGGTATGTCATTGATAAAAAAGAATACCTTGCCCGTCAGAAAGAAGTTGGCGAAGTATATCGGCGTGTTTTAGGGCGGCATTTCCCGGCGATGACTATGGTGGTTGTTGCCGGTTTGATTGAGGATGAAGCCTTGCTGGAAATTGAAGCAACCGCTGTTTTGAGCAAGGGTTAGCGCCATGCAACGGGTCTTTATATGCGACTATATCCGCAGCCCAATCGGCCGATATGGCGGGGCACTGGCCACTGTTCGAACCGATGATCTGGCTGCCCATTCAATAGCGGCGTTGATATCGCGACAGGACAATTTGGATTGGAACAAACTGGACGAAGTAATTTTAGGCTGTGCTAATCAGGCAGGTGAGGATAACCGAAATGTCGCGCGAATGGCTACGTTGTTGGCGGGGCTGCCGGAAACGGTACCAGCGTTAACGTTAAACCGGTTATGTGCCTCTGGAATGGATGCGGTTATTCACGGCGCGCGCTCAATAGCATGTGGCGATACGGATTTAGTTATCGCTGGCGGCGTCGAAAGCATGAGCCGGGCGCCGATGGTGATACCCAAAGCGGACGCAGCGTATTCGCGCCGGGCCGAAATGTTTGACACCACCATTGGTTGGCGGTTTGTGAACCCAAAGATGCAAGCACAATACGGTATTGAAAGCATGCCGGAAACGGCTGAAAATGTTGCCGAAAAATACGGCATTTCACGCCTGGATCAGGATGAATTTGCCCTGGAAAGTCAGCGCCGCGCCGCAATTGCCCAAAGGTCTGGGCGTTTTGCACAAGAAATTGCGCCAATTTCCATCAAACAAAGACGCGGTGATCCGGTGTTGGCCTCTGTCGATGAACATCCACGCGACACAACGGCGGAAAAACTTGCGGTGCTAGCCACGCCTTTTCGAGAGAATGGCACGGTTTCTGCTGGCAATACCTCTGGTGTAAACGACGGATCGGCCTGCTTGCTTTTGGCATCCGAAGCGGCAATGAAACAGCATGGGCTACAACCGATGGCCGAATATATTGGCGCTGCATGCACAGGCGTGGCCCCTGCCCTAATGGGCATTGGTCCGGTGACTGCTACCCAAAAACTTTGCAAGAAACTTGGGATATCCGCCGCAGATTTTGACCTGATCGAGCTTAACGAAGCCTTTGCCAGCCAAGCGATAGCCGTGCTGCGAGAACTGGCACTTGATCCAGGGGCAAAACATATTAATCCAAATGGTGGTGCCATATCCCTGGGTCATCCATTGGGGATGAGCGGCACACGCTTAGTGGGAACGGCGGCTTTGGAAATGCATCTGTATGGCGCTAATTTGGCGCTTTGCAGTCTGTGTGTCGGCGTTGGACAGGGTGTTTCGGTGGTATTACGCAAGCCTTAGCTTCACTAACATTGGCGCAACTCTTTGATTTATCTTATTTTATTCAAAGCCTGATCAAGATTGCCCTGGGTTTGCTGTAGCAATTCAAGCGCGCCTTTTGGGGTCACCCCTTGAACGTTCAATATCGCAGCTTTGATATTGCTATCACAGGCCAATATTGCGCCCGTAGCAACGGATTCATTACAACCGGTAATAGCGCAAATCATTTTTACGGCCCTTTGTCGCAACTTGTCATTGCTGGCAACCATATCCACCATATAGCCGTCATGGACTTTGTGCATGGCCACCATCAGACAAGTCGAAAACAGGTTCAATGCCACTTTTTGGCTGGTACCGGCCGCCAGTCGGGTGGACCCGGCCAAGACTTCGGCGCCGGTAGCCAAAAACACACCAACTTCGGCATCAGCCAACAGCGGGCTGCCCGGGTTGTTTGCCAGTGCAATGGTCAGTGCACCGTGCTTTCTTGCCGATTTTATTATGGCCCGGGTGAAGGGTGTTGTGCCACTGGCTGCCAATCCGATTACCACGTCATTTTTGGTGATTTTGGCCTTTTGCGTAGCAAGTCTGGCAGCCTTTGCACTGTCTTCAGCGCCTTCAACAGCCGTCTTGATCGCCTTATTCCCGCCCGCTAAAAGCACCAGCAAGCGTTCAGGAGGCCAGTTGAAAGTTGGGCGAAGTTCGACCCCATCAAGCATGCCCAACCGTCCAGAGGTTCCAGCACCCGCATAGATTAGCCGCCCCTGCCCAGCGGTTAAACGTTGCTTAGCTAGAACCACCGCCTGATCAATCGCGGGCAGCGCAATTTCTACAGCATCAATGGCCCGCTGCTGCCCGGCCAGCAATGTGGATAAAACATCTGCATTTGGCAGTTTTGCCAGATCCCTGAACTTTGGATCTCGCCATTCTGTTTCCAGACCCGCAAGGGGTACAATGGTTTTGGGATCGGTTTTTGACATCTGGCAATTAACCCGAAGCTAAAGTTGATTTTTCTAACGGAGGTGAGTTTAGAACAAATCTATCAGGGCCCAAAGCGGCTTGATGAATTATTGCCCCTGATCTTGCCCAATTTCGGCGAAAAACAGCGTGAAATTCAACGGCGCATCGTAATTTACGCGAAAATGGGCAGTTCCTGAATTCCAAAGCCACAAAAATGACAAAAAATCCTTTTTTACAGGCAATTAACAGCCGAATTGAACACGTAATCTAGTGCCCTGTGTACCGGTTAGTTGAAAATTACTATGGTCGCTGTGATCAAAATACGAGCTTTCGCCCTACCCGGTGAGATTTGGTGTTTTGTGGCTTGGGGGCCAGAACGAAGAAAGTGAACGCTTTTGTGATGGAACCCGGTGCTCGGCGTGGTTTGACGCGGGAAAAATCCTGCGAAATCGGCCCACTTATCGTCATTCCTTGCCTGAATGAAGTTCACCATATTGGTGGGTTGCTTTTGCAATTGGTAAAAGCCCAGCAATCAATTGGCGGCAAAATTGTGGTGGTGGATGGCGGCAGTACCGATGGCACCCAGGTTGCCGTTGGCCAGATTGCCGCAAATACTGATGCCGTGATCCTGTTGGACAATCCGCAAAAACTGCAAAGTTCGGCGGTAAATCTTGCAGTGGATCGCTACGGTGACAATACGAACTATCTGATCCGAATTGATGCCCATGCAAGTTACCCCGAAGATTATTGCCAGATATTGTTAAAAGAGGTCAAAGCCCAGCAGGCGGATAGCATTGTTGTCAGTATGACGGCGGCGGGTAATCCAGGTTTTCAAAAGATCAACGCAGCAGCCCAAAATTCATCTGTGGGCAACGGCGGCGCACGCCATCGCAATCAATCCAGTGGCCAGTTTGTCGAGCATGGGCACCATGCATTGATGTCGATTGCTGCATTTCAAGCAGTTGGTGGCTATGACACCGGGTTTTCCCACAATGAAGACGCCGAACTGGATTATCGCCTTGGTAAGGCCGGATATCGTATTTGGTTAACTTGTAAAACACAGGTCACATATTATCCGCGCAGCAGCTTTTCAGCCTTGGCAAAGCAATACTACAATTTTGGCAAAGGCCGGGCAAAGAACAACCTGAAGCACCGGATTTTGCCGAATAAACGGCAGGCCATCGTAACTTTTGTCGCCCCGGCGGTTTTGCTAGCATTTTTGACAGTTTTTCACTGGATCTTTGCGGTGCCGGCGCTGGTTTGGGCCGGTTACTGCGCGGTGTCTGGCGTTAAACTGGCGATCAAGGAACGTGAATTTAGCCTTGTTGGTACAGGTGTCGCTGCAATGTTGATGCATTTGGCCTGGTCATTGGGCTTTTGGCGGAACATCTTGTTTGGCTTCACGGGCCGCCAGCAAGGATCAACGCCATGATCCGATCAAAACAGATTGATGAAATCACTATATGCGTTTGTACCTTTCGCAGACCGCAGTTGATAGACACGTTGAATTCGCTGTTCAAACTGGCAATCCCAGAAGGTTTTGGGGTGTCGGTGCATGTCATAGACAATGACTATTCCTCTACCGCAAAAGAATTAACGAAACAGGCGGGAGATAAGGCGCCGTTCCCGGTGACCTATTCCCACTGTCCGGCGGGAAATATCTCAATTGCGCGCAACTGTGCTTTGGAAGCTTGTGAAGCCCGGTACTTAGCATTCATTGATGATGATGAGATTGCGTCGCGCAATTGGCTCTTGGATATGATCCAAGCGGCAACTTCCCAAAACGTTGACGTTGTACTTGGCCCGGTGCAGGCGCTGTACGATGGCGATGCACCCAAATGGATGCAAAAATCGGCGTTACATTCGACACAGCCAGTTTGGGTGGATGGTAAAATTGAGACCGGATATTCATGCAATGTGTTGATTGATAAAAACAGCCCGGCGGTGGATGGGCTGCAGTTTGATTTGAAACTTGGCCAGTCTGGCGGCGAGGACACCAAATTTTTCCATCAGGTGGCGCAGCGTGGCGGCCAAATAGGCTATGCCCCCGATGCGCTGATCTATGAGGATGTTCCCAAAGCCAGAACATCCCTAGTTTGGTTGATAAAACGACGCATACGCATGGGGCAAACCCATGGACAATTGTTGGCCGAGGCAAAGCCAGGGCCTATGGGCCTGGTAAAGGGTCTGGCGATTGCAATTTCAAAAATGGCCTATTGTGGTGGCGCAGTTGCTCTGAGCTTCTGGCACTCCGGACGACGGAACACCGCATTATTGCGTGGATTTTTACATTTTGGTGTGGTGCTGGGCCTGATTGGCATGCGCAACATGCGGCTATATGGAGCGGGGCTATCTGGTGAGCAACAGCTATGATACAATCACATACAACATTGGCCATTCAAAAGAGCCAGAGCAGACACTCCCGTTCAGCGTGACGGGTATTCGAAAGCTACAGGACGCAAAATGAAAGATCTTGGCATAAGAATTCGCGAAGCGGATTTCGATATGGATTTACCAGTTGCCGATACCGGCGAAGGCACCACATTGGGCGATCTTATGTCTGCCGCACGCCGGCAGTATTTTCCGGTATTGCTTTGTGCTTTGCTGGGAATGATGTTTGGTCTGGCCCATTATATGACCACCCCGCCGCTATATTTTGCTCAGTCCCGGGTTCTGGTTGAAGATCGCATAAGTGAACTGGCGGCGGAAATTACGGCAAACACGCCATTGGTGCGCAACGATACTGCCCTGTTAAATGAAATGCAGGTATTGCGATCTTTACAGCTGGCCAAGGTGGTTGTCCAAGCCACTAACCTAACCGAAAATCAATCCTACCTTTCGCCACCAAGTTATGGCCTGAATGCGCTAATTCCAAATGCAAAAGCCTGGGTTAAAGGGCTAATTCCCACCAGTTCAACCTTGGAAACAACGGAAGTGGTACTAACTCAGGAACAACAACAAGCCCGCAAAAGCCAATTGGTCGCCGCATCTTTGCAGCAAAGCGTTTGGATCCAGAGGGTTGGCGATAGTTTTTCGATCGACATCAGCATGGCAACCCATGATCCAAAATTGACAGCAGATTTAGTTAATGCCTATGCCGACGCCTATTTGGCTGACTATCTGAATGCCAATCTGCAAGCGTCCAACCGCACAGCAGACTGGATGCGCAACCGGCTGGATGAACTGCTGGAAACCGCAAATTCTGCCTCGCGCGATGCTGAACTATTTCGCGCCAATAACAAGGTTTCAGACCTCCAGGGCCTGCGGGAATTGGAACAACGGGCAACTACTTTGAACGCGCTGCATGATACAATTGCTCAGCGTTATGAGCAGATCATCATTGAAGGATCGTTCCCGTCGACAAACGGGCGAATTTTGAACCGCGCGATCACCCCGAAAAACCCAATGTCCCCTCGGCTAATGCAAATATTGTCCATTGCAACGCTTATTGGGCTGATCCTGGGCACCGCAATTGCTGTATTGCGTGAATATGGCGAACGATTTTTCCGTACAGGCGAAGACGTGGCCAAATTCACCGGGTTGCCGTTTTTGGGATATTTGCCAACATTCAGATCTCCACCAAGGTTGGTCAAGCCTGGACCGCAAAACCCCGTTGAATCCCCTAAATTAGCGTCAGAATTCATAACATCGCGCAATTTGGCTGCACCTGACGACACCGATGCCAAATTACCGGATGCCGTTGCGCCAAGTGCGCTGGAGGCGCGCCCCCTGGATGTATATGCACCGCATCTATTCATACCGTTGCTTGAACCAAAATCAATATACAGTGCATCTTTGCGCAACATACACGCAACGCTTGAGCAAAGCATGCCAGGCAAATCGGGGGCAGTGGTGGCGGTGACGTCAATGTTGCCAAACGAAGGAAATTCCACGTTGGCGGCCAACTATGCCAACATGGTTGCGAAATTTGGTGCCCGCGCGCTGCTGATTGATGCGGATATGAACCAACCGGCACTTAGTGCGGCTTTTAATTGTTCGGATGGCGCGGGTATTTCTCAGGTACTTGACGGGTCCTGCAATCTTGCAGATGCCATTCGCAAGCTACCTGAAACCGGCCTGGATTTTTTGCCAAGCACCTTTGACGAACAGCCCGGAATAACCAATGAAGCGTTGTTTCGTCAAAGCGTGCCCAAGCTTATTCACGCCCTACGCACCCATTATGATTTTGTAATTTTGGACCTACCCCCCTTAAGTATGGCCGTTGATACCAAGGCGCTACTACCTGAAATTGACCGCATTATTTTGGCGTGCGAATGGGGTGAAACGCCGCGAACTCTGACCCGGCAGTTTATGGCTAGGGAACCAGATGTCGCCCGTAAGATCCTGGGTATTGTGCTGAATAAAGTTAATTTGAAAGAATTGCCTAAATACAGCAGCTTTGGCAGCAGCGAAGCTTACCTTAGAAGATTCTCTCGTCATTCTGCATAGTAAGACGAATTTCCAGCTTCTGAACAGTCCTTATACTAGCGAGTTTTCGAAGCTATTTTCGAAACAATATCACCTTGTTTGGGGGAAGTCGTTGACTTGAACTGGCTTCACAGTCCATTAATTCAGGCATAAGTAAGGCAAGATTACGCCAAAAGCTTAACGAAAATGCCGCAGAAAAAAGGACGAAACATTATGAAATTAGCTACATTCATCTTGGTAATGTTGGTTTCAGTCCTTGCAGTCGGGATATGGTCTTACACAAATGGTGCCGGGACTGGGACAATTTTCTTGCGGGTGGCAGCTACGGCGATCGCACTTCAGGTAACTTATTTTGTACTTCTGGTTGTGACAGGCTTATTGGCGTCTTCGCACAATGTGTCACGGGGTATCCGGCATGAAACAACAATGCCGCGCCGTAACACTAAGATCAGCCAAGTCGCCCATAAATAGGCGCTAGGCACCCCTAGTTTTCAGAAACTTAATTAGTCCGGGTTCTGGCCTGCCAAAAAGCCTGATCAGACAACCTCGATAAATCAACCATAGTTTTTCTGAAAATGGCAGCGAATTGCCGATATTCAACTTAAGATGGGATTTTACCAACCCCCTGGCGCGGGCTTGGGTGCTGTAGGCAAATATTGGGTGGCCTAAGAAACTGGAACTGTCGCTGGATTTGGCCCTTGCCCAGGCTTTGTGTTGCAAAATACGGATTGAACGTTTCAAATCCAATTCGCTGCGCAGGTATCCAGAATTTACCCCAAGATCGCGTGTGGTATCGTCGCCATTTTCGGCCCAGACAGCAAGCGGTTCCATGGCTATATAAATTGGTTCGTCTATCGCAAAAGTGCGTAAATATTCCTGCAATGTAGCGCTACAGTCAAAGTGGATTTCCAAGTCAGATACAACCCCGTCAGACCAAAACAACCCGCCATTGGACACGCCAATATCAGCAACTAACGCCAACCGGAAAAGATCGGAATCGTAGCGCCCTTCATTCAACTTACGGTCTAAAATCCCATTCTCGCTTAGATAGGCCTGTTCCGTGCCACTTTCATGTTCAATAAATTGATTACGAAAGATGATTTCCACATCATTTTCACGGCATAACCGTATGTTTTCTTTGATGAATGTTGGTAAAATAGAATTGTCATCTTCTACAACACAGAAATAGTCAGCGCTGTGGGGGTTTTTTCGGGTAAAACACAGGTCTATGTTTTTGGACGCATAATATTGTTGTTCGTTTTGATGGTGAATAATTCTTGGATCATCAAGCCCGTTGACCACCACAAGTGCTGACCCTTCAAGATCATCATCATACACATCACACACCCAGTTTTCATGGCTCTGCGCCTGTATGGATTGCAGGCAACGCTTTAATTCGGTCGGCCGCTTAAATGTGGGCGTTCTGATGTGAACCAGGGCGGTTTCAGACGTATTCATTGCTGCACCCCCGCTTGGAAATTCCTTCGCGAATTGCCAGCTTCATCCGCGTTCACAGAAACTGCAGATGGTGAATTTCCGGCTTCAGTATACCCGTCTCTGTTTTCAATTTCTGCGTTTTTTATCAAAGCATTAGATTGAATTTTTACAGAATCACCTGTGTAGTTACTTTGCAGATAATGTTCCTTGATAGATCGGCTTAGGGACGAAAAAAGCGCTGGATGACGCACTACCATTCCCAAGGCGAGCGCATATTTTTGATTTTTTAGGGACTTTACCAACTTTTCGTATTTCAAAGACGCATGCAACGTGTCGTGGCGTTCTTCAAACAGATTGCGCAGGGTTTCGGACATATCTGGGTATTGCCCCAGCAGCACTTCCTGCGCATCAATCATTCCCTGGACATCCAGGACGCTAAGGCGATGGGAAAAGGAATTTTCGTGCCGTCGATAAAGGTAATAGGATTGCGCGACCAAATGAATGTGCCCACCTTCCAACAGATAGCGAGCGTAAAAATCATGGTCTTCCCCAAGGCGCAGATCTGGCCGGTAGCGTAGATTTTTCAAGCGATCTCTTCGCATCAAAGGTTTTAAATACCCGAAAGGTGTACGCCCGCCTAATTCTAACTCTGAAGCAAGCAAAACCTCGACCGTGACGTTTAAGGGTCGTGATTGCGATAGGTCGCCAAATAACGTTTGAATAGAATCTTCAAAACCGGAACCAAAGCATGTCAAGTCATCCGCGATCCCGCTTGTTTGTAGGTGTTTTGCCATTTCTAACAGCCGCTCAAGCCGACGCGGATGGATCAAATCATCAGAATCTACGATAGCAATCCAGTCACCTTGAGCCACTTCCAACGCATGGTTACGGGCAGACCCTGGGCCTTGATTTACTGTTGCAGCCAGAACTTTTACCCGACTATCCGCGTCCATTAAGGACCTAGCAATATCAACACTGCCATCGCTTGAAGCATCATCGGAAAAAATCAGCTCAATATTTTGGGTGGATTGGGCCAATACCGAGCGCATGGCAGATTCTAGATATTCTGCGCCATTGTAGTTGGGCATCAATACCGAAACGGCTGGCTGTTTTCCAAAAATTGGCACGGGTGTTCCCTAGCTTCTTAGCAGTAATTCATCGTCGACTATGCTACGGCCACCCGCCGCTGCTGAAATGTTCCGAAATCACGATTAACTCATTGATTCTATGGGAATCCCAGCAAAGAGTAATCTATAGGAAGCATTACATTATACCTAGTAAAATATACAAAATATGCAGTATATTTGGGTAAAATTTCGGTTCAACGCGGCGCCTAACTGAAAATTGACAAAATTGCGCCGCCCAAGTGACACTCGACACTAAGAGACCAAACAATTTACCCAGAAAACACGGAAAAGACTTATGTCGATAGCTAGATTGAAAATTGGGATCCTACTAAATGCCGGTTTCGCGGCTCAATACTTTGTGCTTTGGATTGATATGCTAAACAGGCAAAAACCCCGGGGATCGGTTAGGTAAATCAAAATGAACCAAGCAGTTTCGCATCCTGTACAATACAATAGGTCGCTGTTTTCCATACCACTTGATCAGGTTCTGTGCGTATTGGCCATTGTGGCGCTTATTTTTGTTCCGACGCTTGGATTTAAAGGAGTGTTGGGATTTTTGGCCGCGGGTGGGTTTTTAATTTTACGACACTTGAATGCTTCGATTAACCAGTTGCTGCGCCATTGGTACATATTGTTGCTGCCGCTGTTTTGCACCCTTACATTCCTTTGGTCGCAATATCCGCCACAAACCTTGCGGTTTGGCGTGCAACTTTCTGTAACGGTGGCAATTTCAGTTGTGATTGCCCATAGAATATCGCCGCGAACTTTTGTGTTAACGCTTTTTTGGGCGCTTGGAATTGCCATGGTAGCCAGTATTTTGTTTGGTGAGGTTAAGGCCTCAACCGGGGCGTGGCGCGGAATTTATGGTAGTAAAAATGCTATGGCGGGTGCCGCAGCAATCTACATTGTGGTGGCTTTTGGATTGGCTATTGAGCGAACGGCGTCACCGAGGTTTCGCGCCATTGCAGCTATGGGCGTTGTTGTTGGAATGGTGCCTTTGATTTTTGCCCAATCGGTAAGTGCATTAATGATCGTACCACCGGCAATGATTGTACTGCTAAGTTTTCTGATCTTGCCAGTGATAAGCCCAAAACAGCGGGCGGTGATGGCAATATTTTTAGTGCTAATTGCAGCACTTATAGGCGTGTTGATCTATGCAAATATTGATACATTGCTGGCCTGGATGCTGGACACCACCGGTAAAGATATTACCCTGACGGGGCGTACAGACCTTTGGAAAATTGCCCTTGAATTTATTGCAGAACGGCCTTTTTTTGGCATGGGGTATCAGGCATTTTGGGTCAAGGGGCACCAGCCCGCTGAAGTAATCTGGTTTATGTTTGGCATCAGCGCGAGAAGCGGCTTTAATTTTCACAACACCTATCTTTCAAACGCAGTGGAAATCGGAATTCTGGGCGTAATGTTGCAGGCATTTGTGTTGTATGGGGCGCTTTATTTAACCGGCAGATGGGCAATGTACGGTCAACAGGCCGTCGCCGCATTACTGTTTACTTTGGTCATGATGGTGGTCTGGATCAGTTTCATAGAAGTTCCGATTTTCTTTCAATTCAGCTTGCGCACGTTGATCATTGTCTGTGCCTTAGTATACGGAATTCAAACGCTAAATACCAAACCATCAGGCACAGGCCGCGGAACCTCGCGCTGAATATTCATCTACAAATTCATCAACCGCTTCCATGGCGCGTGTTGTAACGCGTTCAATGTTTTGATCAGAGCTTAGTTGCGGATCAAGTTTGGAAATCGCTTGCAACCGACGGGCAGCCATATGTTGAAGCGCAAAATTCATCGGAGATGCTAGTTTTCCACCAAGCACAGTCTTTGCCCGCGGTCCCGAACCAGAACGTCCGGTGGTCAATGCCCATGTTTCGCGACAGTTTGAAGGGAACATAAACACTGGTCTGTAATCAATATTCAATGCGCCCGCCCAGTCAAACCATTTGAATCTGTGCAGTTTATGTATTGTACGCAAGCCAATCCAAGGAGTGCGCATAGCATCTGCAACAATTGCGCCGTGCATTGCCTCAGTGATCAACAAATCGGCCCCAAGAATTTCTGAAATTATTTTGTCGGTATCATGTGTTGGGTCAATAAAACGAATGCCGGCAAGGTCGCATGCAGCCTGCCAATTTCCCCGCTCAATACTTTCGTAATGCGGCATGAAGGCAACCCCTATGTTAGTTGCCGGTTTTGGAAGTGGTGTTTCACGTAACAATACGGCCGAATCCGCGATGGCCAATTTCGGGTCCAAGCCAAGAACCTGGGCAGTTTGCGGGCCTCGGACAAAACGTATGTCCCACATCCCGTCTTTAACATCTGGTTTAACGGTATAGCCGCCATAGCCAGATCCCAGCACAACTTTGCGTGCTTCAGCCGGGTATTTTGGTTCAATAACTGACCCTATACCAATGAACAATGTGGAAGGGTCTTCGTCAAAAAATCCCTTTGGCAATATGTGGTGCCACATTGTGGCGTTCAATTCGTCGCCAAAATTTGGGGGGCTACCCTGAAAATAAGTTAACTTCATACCGATACTTTGCCTTTGGATTTTAGAATGTGAAGAATGCTGCCTATGCGCTTGCGGGAAATTGCCAAAAGCGTCGAACCAAAAACAATGACACCAGTAAGAATTTGTAGGGGTATCATGATCTTAAGATCCAGCGTTGGAAACAGCGCCGGCGAAGCGACGACAGCAAGCGACATTACTGAAGTCGCTATTAGTGGGTTTTTGAAATGTATTAAATACTGCCCCAGGCTTTCGCCAAGCAAACGGGCTGTCATAATCGCGGAAACCGGCCACAATATTACGAACTTTATCACCAGCACAGTCATCATTGTGGTCATGCCAAAACGATAGGTCGCCAGTATGACTGCAACAGTTGAAACAATTTGGGCCAGTTGGTAATAGAACCACCAGTTAACCCGACCCTGGCTTTTGATCAAAGCCGCCTGCACAATACCTACACAAACAAAGATGCCGTTTAAACAAAACGCTTTAATCGCGTAGGTCGCCGGGATCCATTTGGGTGCCAGTATTAACGGCAACAGATCGTCCACAACCAATGCAAGACCGGCAAACATTGGCATACTAAAACTGGCCGACGCAAATGACGCCATCAAAAATGCTTGGCGGGTTTTTTCTTTGTCGTCCTGTAATGTTGACAGCAAGGCATGGGTTACTGATGAAAGAGCGCCAGACACTAAGCCTGTCAGAAGGCCATAAAGCCGTTGCGCAAAGTAGTACAGACCCAAGAAATTTGGCCCGGCTAACGCCCCCAAAAGGATGTGATCAATTTTGAGTGTACTCAGCATCCGATCACCAGAGGCAAAAACCCCGTATCTTGCTAAATCGCGTATGCCGGCAACTGAAAATGATCTGCCAGGACGCCAACCGGTTACCCAAAAAGCCATAACGCAAATAACCAAACTGGCAGAAACCTGGCTGATCACCAGAGCCCAATAGCCGTATCCAGCCATTAGCATCGCCACCGAAATAACGCCGCTGACAATGGTTGCAACGGACGTTCGCAATGCGATCAACTTAAAGCGCATTGAACGTACAATCATGGAATTGGGCACCGCTGCCATCAGTTCAAGCGGAACTTTCAGCGCCAGAACAGGTAGTAAAAATGCAATTTCGGGTTGCCCTACGAAATTTGCGATGTAGCTCGCGCTTACAACAAATATTGCAAACAAGACCATTCCAAATCCAGCCGTCAGCCAAAACACACTATCGGCATGTGACTTAGTGATCTCCTGTCGCTGAACCAGTGCCTCGCCAAATGCCAGTGGTGAAAAGGCGATCGCAATTGACACGATCCCGGCTGTAAGCCCAACCAGCCCAAAATCTGAGGGCGACAAAAAGTAAGCGCTGATAAAAAAAACAATTGCCGCACTTAGTGTCGGCAGGAAAGTATGTAACGAAGACCAAAGCACACCAATAAAGGCGGCCCGCGATCTGCCGTGCCTAAGATGGGGTTGGTATTCGCTATTTTTAGCTAAATCCGCCGTGCCATCCAAATTTGATATTTGGTTTGCCTGTGTCAATTTTCTATACGTCAATAAGATCCTTCGGCAGCGATAACCGTTGGAATTGTTTTAAAGATAATTTTAAAGTCCTGCCAGACTGACCAGGTTTTTACATATTCTGTATCCAGACTGACACGTCGGTCATAGCAAGTGTTACTGCGCCCACTGGTCTGCCACAGCCCGGTCAATCCAGGCCGGGTGCTTAGGTAAATGTTTGCAGAGGAGCCGTAGTTTTCCAGCTCGTCTTTAACCACAGGCCGGGGGCCGACAATGCTCATATTTCCGATTAAAACGTTCAAAAGCTGCGGCAACTCATCTACGCTATAGGCCCGCAAAACTTTACCTATCCAGGTTACCCTAGGGTCATTTTTAAGCTTACGGTTCGCAACCCATTCCCGGCGTTCATTTGGATGTTTTTCGAAATGGCGCTGTAATACAGCATCACCATCCGTAACCATTGAGCGAAACTTCCAACAGCGAAAACTGGTGCCATCAAACCCAACCCTTGAATGCCCAAAAAGAACAGGCCCTGGCGAAGTCAGTTTTAGCAAGGCTGTTATCAAAAGAAACAGCGGTGACAGGAAGACAATCCCCATAAGCGAGAAAACCACATCCAGACTGCGTTTAATGCCGCCACCCAAAACATTTCTGTCGTCATTAGGGATTCCTTCGGAATTTCCTTCAGGCGCAAAATCAGTTCTGTCGTTGGCAATTGCCGTCGTGTTCCCATTGTCCACAATAGGCATAAATTCTTCATCCCCGAAAACATGGCCCCACACCTCATTTCCTAAACACACATTGCCATTTTTTTAAGGCAATTTGCAGCAATTTTTATTGACTTAAACTGATTTTCAGCAAAAATTTGCCATAGTTAATACGCCTGTTTTCAGTCTGTTAACCAATATGGCGAAAGTTAGGCGGGTAAAATCCCATATCTAGTAAGTCTGAGAAAAAACTGCCGCAACCAGTGGTAATATGGCCATTTAATGTCCGATTTTCCGGCTCGGCAGTTTTTCGCGCTTGGTTTCATGATGTGGTTTGAAGCAATTTCTTTACACTTCATTTATGCAGTCTTAACGCATTTGGATAAGTAAATTTCTTTGACTTTTGGCGAAACACGATTCGCAGCTAGCAATTATTCCGGCAAACTCAGCATGTTAGGGCAAGTATATCGCCAGGCAATTTGACGCAAATTCATTTGCAGGCCTATTCTTCTGGTGATAGATTTTTCAGGTAAATTTAGTTTCGAGACGATCCAGAAAACTGGAAGCCGGGCGGCAGAACGGAAAGTTGATATGGGAAAAGTTGAAAACCCAAACTCTGTGGGCAATTCGGTTGCGTTAGAAAATGAAAAATCAGGCCCCTGGCAGCGGCAGTTTAATACAGAGTTTGATTTCGCCCCCTGCTCTATCAGTAAAAAATTCGCTCTTTGTACAACACCGCGCTGTGGCAGTCATTTTTTTGGACATAAATTACATCAGACCGGGTGCTTTGGGTATCCGTTGGAATACTTCAATGATGGCAATTGGAGGGCTTGGGGGAAGCGCGCAGCCAAATCCATTTCTACGTTAGACTATATTCATTCTGTTCGAACCGGGCCAAACGGAGTGTTTGCAACCAAACTACACCACGAACATTTAAAGCTGTTTTTGGAAAAAGAAAAAGACCCGCTATCTTACCGTTTCATTCATTTGCAGCGTAGAGATTTATTGCGCCAGGCTGTGTCTTTTGCGCGTGCCCAACAAACCGGCGCATGGATTTCCGACATGCCAGAACTATCCAAGGCAAGCTATGACTGGGGTATGATTTCCCAAAAAGTAGATGCGATATCGCTTGGGAACGCGAATTGGGACAGCTTCCTTACGTCTACCGGAGCGCGGCGTTTAACTATGTACTACGAAGATATTGCCGCCGATCCGGCTGCCGCTATTTTGAAAATTTCTGAATTTCTTGAAATTGAACAGGTAGACATTGGCCCGACCAAAAAACAGTTTACTCCGCGCAAGCAAAGCCTACCCGCAAATAAAACTGAAGATTGGAGCGACCGATATATTCAGGATTGCCAAGCCCGCCTTGCTAATTCCAAACCTATTGCCGGGGTACACTATTTACCCCCTAAGTTTGGACCAAAGCCGAGTGCTGTGAAAATCAGCAAAGCCTTCTTGCGCAATTTACGAATGCCTACTTAACAAAATCCGTCAAGTCGGCAGTACTGGCGCCAATGCTCCGGCAATATCCTGTTCGGTCTGTCGAAAGTTTTCATCCGGCATGGCCAAAAGCGCCTTGGACATTGCGTTGATCTGACCGCGCTTCAGGGGACGCAATGTTTTGACCAGCTCCTGCGCAGTGGCAGCATTGATTGTTAGGCCCAGGCCAGATGTCTGTACCCTTTTACCGGTTTGCGTGCCTGCTACAGCGACTGATGGGCATCCGAACCAACTTGCTTCATAGATACGGTTAGGCAGCAGCCAGTCAGAATTTGCGCCTCTTTGCCAAAGGTCCTGGGCCCAAACCAAATCACAACTGGCATATATTTCATCCAGATCGCCCGGATATGTATAAGCGCCGTGGTACGCTACATTTTCAGCCCCTTCGATATTTTTATCAAAATCCCCGAGCACGTGCCGGTGTATGTTGCCATGTATGTCAATCTGTAAGTCCGGTCCCATTTCCCCGGCGGCTTCGAGTAAAATATCAAGACTAGTGGCGCAACGAATTGAGCCGACCCAACCCAAGGTCAGGGTTTTTGCATCAGCGCGGGTTTTGGAACGTTTTGATTTAATACGCTTTTGCGCTGGTGGTTCGAACCACATTTTGTTTTCGATTATGGATACCGGGCCGCTGTATTTCTGAATAGGCAGAAAGTAGCTTTCAATGAACCCCGGTGAAGACACGATCAACAACTGGATGCGCGCCAGTAAGAACCTTTCAAATCTGCGCATAACCCGGCCCACCATACCATACCTGGTAAACAGACCGTGGATATCCAGGCATTCATAGACCAGGGGCGTGGATTTTCTGCCGGCCAGTTTTCGAACGACCCAAGCGATGAACAGCAAATCAAAATTACGGGCGATAATAACATCTGCGTCTTTTAGTGCCTTGGGTGCTGCCAGAACCCGTTTTATACCGCGAAAAATCTTTAGAAAACGGTTTCCAAAGCCATGGTTGTCCACATGGCCAAGATCAATATTCCCGTGGGATAGCGCAGTTCGCGAAGCCATATTTGAACGCCTGAAAGATGCAGTTGCGACATCATGGCCAAGGGACTGTATGCTATTGATACGGCGGATTTGGGACGCTTCGTTCAAATCAAAGGCAAATATGAAAATGCGTGCGATGGATTTATGTCCCTGAATCGATGCGTTAAATCACGATAGCCTATGGACACACGCCTTGCCAAGAATTGAAATGGCCAAATGCAGATCGATCAATCTGTTAAGCGCTGCGGTTTCTTCAATACACCACGCAGGAACATCGGGGCAACAAAGCCTAGGATGGCGGCGATCCAGAGACCGATAGCGATTGGGGATGACAAAAGATAGCTGACGTCACCATCGGCGATCACCATGGCGCGGCGCAGGGCGTCTTCCATGTGTCCGCCCAGCAGGATGCCAAGGATCACCGGCACCGTAGGGATATCGAGTTTTCGCAACACGTAACCAAGGGCACCAAAGCCAATCATCAGCAGCAGGTCAAAATAGCTGCCGGACAGGGAATAAATTCCGACAAAAGACACCATTGTCACGCCGGGCAGCAGAACCCAGGGCGGCACCATGAGGATTTTTACGAAGATCTTTACCATCGGTACGTTCATCAACAGCAGAACAAAATTGGCAATGATCAGGGACGCGATAAGGCCCCAGACGACCTCGGGCCGATCCGTAAACAGCGTCGGGCCGGGGGTGATGTTCAGGGTCATCAGCAGCGCCAGCAAAACGGCGGTGGTGCCGGAACCGGGAACCCCAAGCGTCAGCATCGGCACCAGCGCGCCACCGGCGGCGGCGTTATTGCCAGCCTCAGGTGCGGCAATGCCTTTGGGAACACCGGTGCCAAATCCGCCTTTTTCACCAGCGATGGATTTTTCGGTCATGTAAGACAGGAAACTGCCAAGGGACGCACCAGCGCCCGGTAAGATACCCGCGATGAAACCGACAACGCTTGAACGGAACATGGTCCAGCGGGTTTCATAAATGTCTTTCCAGGGGATGCGAACTTTGTCGAGTTTCACCCCGATGGAGGAACTTTTGCCGTGGCTTTCGATGAAAAAGAACACTTCTGCGACAGCGAACAGGCCGACAATGGCAACAAGGAAATCAACGCCATCGTAAAGGTGCAAACTGCCCCCGGTCAGCCGCGGCAAGCCGCTGGAACTGTCGACACCGATCATAGCAATGCCAAGGCCCAGACAGGCGGCAAGCGCTGATTTGGCTTGGTTGTTGCTGGCCATGCCGCCAAGGGTGGCAAACGCCAGCATATAAAGCGCAAAGTATTCGGCGGGGCCAAACAGGTAGGCGACATTGGCAAGAATGGGGGCGAGGAACATCAGGCCGATGGTGGCGAACAATGCTCCGTAAAACGATGCTACGCCTGACAGAACCAATGCGTCCCCTGCCCGGCCAGCCTTGGCCATCGGGTAACCGTCTAAGGTGGTCATCAGGGCCGGTTCATCGCCGGGGATATTCAGCAGGATCGAACTGATGCGCCCGCCATACATTGCCCCATAATAGACGGCGGTCATCAGCACCAAGGCGCTGGTGGCATCAAGGCCAAGTGTGAAAGTGATGGGGATCAGGATGGCAACGCCGTTTGATGGGCCAAGCCCCGGCAACGCGCCAATGATGGTGCCCAGAAAGCACCCGGCGACAGCCAGCATCAGGGTGTAAGGCGACAGGGCGATGGAAAAGCCGAGGGCAAGGTTGGCGAAGACGTCCATTTTCCTATCCTGTCCAGGCGCGTGGGAAACCCACAAGCCCCAGATCCAATGCAAACTTAAACGTCACAAACAACCCAACCGACAACCCGACACCCGCTAACACTGCGGTTTTGCGGTTCGGTGAAATTTGATAACTCAGCACACCTGCCGCCACAGCCGTTGGCATCAGAAACCCCAAAGGCCGCAGCGCATAGGCATAGGCCACCAGCACAGCAACGGCGATTGCCAATGCCCCGAGCGTGCGCATCCCCGGCCATTGCGGTTCCGGGTCCGGTTTGAAAACCATGAAGATCGCACTGATCGCACAGACCGCCCCGATCATCATCGGGAATGTTTTCGGCCCCACGGGATCAGATAAAAAACTGGTCTGAATTTGTGTGGCGCTCGCGATATACGCGAGCGCCACGATTGCTACGACCAGACCAAAAATCCGGTCGGAGGCCATTATTGAATAACCCCGATGTCTTTCGACATCTGGCGGATTTCAACGATCAGACCATCGATATAGCCCTGGAATTCGTCACCAACTTTGGTGAACGGCGCCAGGCCGTTTGCGGCCATGGCTTCTTTCCATTCGTCGCTGTCGGCAACCTGCTGCAAACGACCGGCCCACATCTGGAACGTTTCGTCTGAAACACCGCGCGGAATATAAAGACCGCGCCAGTTACCGGCCACAACGTCATAGCCCTGTTCGATGGCTGTCGGGATGTCGTCAAAGCCCGGCACCCGCTCATCGGTCAAAACCGCAAGCGCACGGATATCACCGGCTTTCAGGAAACCAACGATTTCCGACATGTCACCAGTCATCGCCTGCGTGAAACCACCGATAGTTTGGGTGATCGCGTCGCCGCCACCATCAAGACCGATGTATTTCACGGTTGTGATGTCGGTCAGCCCTGCGCGTTGCAAAAGCATCAGCGGTTTCATGTGGTCAAAACCGCCAACCGCAGAACCACCGGCAAAGGTCACCGAACTTGGATCAGCCACAACAGCCTTTAGCAGGTCACCCAGGTTTTGGTAGGGACTGTCAGCCGCCACCACAATTACGCCGGGGTCGATACCAATTGCACCGACAAAACGCACCTGATCGGCCGTCATACCGGCATAAGCGTTTTGCGCAAGACGTGTGGAAGTGGCCGTAGAAGCAGCAATCATCAGGTCAGCGTCATCATTGCGGTCGTTGACCACATGGCTGAACGCCAGACCACCACCGCCACCGGCCATATTTGTCACCTGAATGGGGTCATCCACTGCACCAATATCATGCATGATCTTACCAATCTGGCGGCAGGTGAAATCCCAGCCACCACCGGGGTTGGCCGGTGCAATACATTCAGCAGCACTTGCTATACCCGTCGCACTCAGCGCTAATGCCAGGCTTGTTACAGCTGTTTTCAATAAACGAAATTTCATACTATCCTCCACAGATTTTATTATTTTTCAGGTGAAAACTTTTCACCCATCTGGTCAGTTAACGGTCGTTGATCACCGGGAGTCAATAGGACCAGCCCAGATCGTAAACATGTCTTTGGCGCTGTATTGGCCCGACCTGACGCGATATTAATAGGTGAGCTACCAATCGCGAAATATTCATACTTCAAATGCTTTTTCCTTTTGATTTTGGACTTCAGTTCTATTTAAATTCCTCCTACAACATGAAAATAACAGAGTGAAAAGTCGCGAAATATCAACGCGCACCATTATAGATTTCATGAACAAAGGGTTCGCGAATGAAAATTCGATTTGCACTGCTTGGAGCTGGCCGAATTGGTCAAGTTCACGCCAAAGCCCTATACAATGACCCGCGCGCAAAACTTGTTGCGGTGGCGGACGCGCAAAAAGAGGCTGCGATCGCGTTGACCGTAAAACATGGAGCAGAAGTACTTACTGTGGATGCAATCGCCGCTTCAGACAATATTGACGCTGTTTTCATTTGCACGCCCACGAACACCCACGCCGACCTGATCGAAAAATTTGCACGGGCAGGTAAGGCTATTTTTTGCGAAAAACCAATAGATCTTAGCATTGACCGGGTCGTGGCCTGTCTGAAAGTTGTACGCGAAACCGGTGCGACATTGATGGTGGGTTTCAACCGCCGATTCGATCCTCATTTCATCGCTTTGAAGGAAGCCATTGCTGCTGGAAAAATCGGTGAAGTTGAAATGATCAATATCACTTCGCGCGATCCTGGTGCGCCGCCACCTGAATATATAAAATCTTCCGGCGGGATATTCAAAGACATGACCATCCATGATTTTGACATGGCGCGGTACTTATTGGGTGAAGAAATCGAAACCGTCATGGCCAGTGCTTCTGTTCTAGTTGACCCAAAGATCGGCGCATTGGGGGATTTTGACAGCGCCAACGTAATCCTGACAACGGCCAGCGGCAAACAATGCGCCATTTCAAATTCACGCCGCGCCACCTACGGCTATGATCAGCGCATTGAGGTGCATGGTTCACTTGGTATGGTTGCCGCAGAGAACCAACGTGAGGTTAGTATCGAACTGGCCACCGCCGACGGCTACACACGCCCACCCTTATTTGATTTCTTCATGACCCGCTATACGGCGGCTTACAGTGCAGAAATTGCGGCCTTCATTGATATTGTTGCGGGCGATGCCCCGGTAACCCCCAGCGGCGAAGATGGTTTGCGCTCTCTGGTCATCGCCCAAGCGGCCTTAACATCTGTAGCTGAAGGGCGGCGGATTGTTATAGGGGATGAAGTTAAGGCTTAGGCATTTATTGGCCAGCCTAACAAAATCAGGGCTGAAATATCTACTCTGCTAACAACAAAACCGGTCCGGATTTTGCAAAGCTCAAGCCCCACATCCTGACCCGTGTCAAACGGGGTTTCCACTGCCTCAGACATTGCAAATATCACCCCAAATTCCGCTTCAACAACGTATTCCATGTGGTTGCCAACAAATGTAGATTTCAGAATTTTTGCAGGTAATGAATTACTGGTAGCAGGCGAAGACAACGCCACCCTTCCTGGGCGAACGGCCACGGTTGCCGGACCTGGCTGCATGCCACGCGATCTCAGTGTGTGTTTCATCTTGCCGATTGAAATTTCGGCAGTTTCACCGCTCACGGAATCTATCTGGCAATGGATCAGATTTGCCTCACCGATAAAATCCGCCACAAACCGATCCACCGGTGCCTCATAAAGTTCGCGCGGAGTACCTTCCTGCGCAATCGCGGCGTTTCGCATCACAATGATCCGGTCAGAAACCGCCAGAGCTTCTTCCTGATCATGGGTGACATAAACTACGGTTAGGCCCAGGTTCTGTTGTATATCGCGAATGTCCTGGCGCACCTGTCGGCGAAGCTTGGCATCCAGGTTGGAAAGCGGTTCATCAAACAGTAAAACTTGGGGTTCCAACACTAAGGCGCGCGCCACAGCAACCCGTTGTTGTTGACCCCCTGACAGTTCACTGGGCAAACGACCATCAAAGCCGTTCAACCCCACAAGGTCGAGCCCGGCCAACGCCCGGCTGCGGGTTTCATCCTTGTCAAAACCGGAATATTTTAGCCCGTAGGAAACGTTTTCAAGCACTGTCATATGCGGAAATAGCGCATATGACTGGAACACCATAGATACATCGCGGTCGGTGGCAGGCAACATACTGACATCTTGATCGCCTATTAAAATTTTACCTTCGGTGGCCATTTCAAGCCCGGCAATCATACGCAATGTCGTGGTCTTGCCGCATCCAGAGGGGCCAAGCAACGTGACCAACTTGCCGGGTTCAATGCTTAGCGAAATATTATCCACCGCTCGCACATCGCCGCCGTAAATTTTGGTGACGTTTTCAAAGGTGACTGAAGCCGCCTTTTTGTTCTTCGTCAATTCAGCCATATCGCCCCCTAAACTGCCGTTGGTCCAAATGATGACCGGCGACCGATTTTGGTGCGCCCGACCAGGAATTGCAGCAAACCAACCGCCGATAGCATCACCACAATCAGAGTTGTGGAATAGGCTATCGCCAGCCCGTAATCATTATTTTCGACCCGGCCAATAATATAGGCAGTAGCCATGTTGTATTCGGCGCTCACCAGAAAAATCACCGCCGATATCGCCGTCATCGCACGCACAAAGCTGTAAACCAAAGCAGCCAAAATAGCCGGTCTAAGCAAGGGCAAAATGACCCGGCGGAAAGTTTGCCAACTGTTTGCGCCCAGTGTCAGTGACGCTTCATCAAGGCTTTTGTCCAATTGTGACATACTGGCGATACCTGCGCGCACCCCCACTGGCATGTTACGGAAAATAAAACTAATGACCAGGATGATACCGGTGCCGGTCAATTCAATCGGTGGTACGTTAAAGGCCAGAATGTAGCTGACGCCAATGACAGTACCCGGGATGGCAAAGCTTAGCATGGTGCCAAATTCAAATGCGTTTTTGCCACGAAAATCCTGCCGGGTCAGCAAATAGGCCGTTACCAGCCCAAGTGCCGCAGTCAGCGGCGCGGCAATGGCAGCAATTTTTAAGGTGGTGAAAAAACTACCCCAAGCCGATCCGGTCCAACGGCGCACGCCAGTTTCTTCAAAATTGATCGAAAAGGCGGTCAGATAGTGCTTGATTGTGATGGTGTTATTGATACCCCAAATTTCCACAAATGATCCGGCTAGGATCATCAGGTAAACCACGATGGTAAAGCTAACCCAGATCGCGGCGATGGTATAAACCGGATAAGCAAGACGGCGCGGCATCATCGGGTGCACACCGGCGTCGCCTTTGCCGGAAACTGATGTATAGGATTTGTTGCCAAGCCAAAACCGTTGTGCGTAAAACGCCCCAAGCGTAAAGGTCAAAAGCACCATGGCCAAGACCGCAGCGCGGCCCTGATCATATTGCGCGCCAACTATGGCAAAGAAAATATCGGTAGATAGCACATCATAATTGCCCCCCAGCACCAGCGGATTGCCGAAATCAGCCATGCTTTCGATAAAGCCCAGTAGAAAGGCGTTCGCCAGGCCCGGGCGCATCAGGGGCAAGGATACTGTGCGAAATACTTCCCATTTGCTGGCACGCAAGGTTTGGGCGGCTTCTTCCATCGACGGGCTGACGCCTTCCACCACACCAATCAACACAAGAAATGCGATCGGGGTAAAAGCCAGTGTTTGGGCAATTAACAGGCCCGGCAGGCCGTACATCCAGCGGGTCGGTTGAATTCCCAGAAGTTCGGCAAAGAAAACAGTAACAGTTCCGGACTGGCCAAATAACAGGATCAAAGCCAATCCGATTACAAAGGGTGGCGTAATAATCGGCAACACTGTCAACGCGCGCAGGTTACGTTTGTATTTAAAGCGTGAGCGGGTAACAACCAGCGCAAAGGTCAAGCCCAAAACCGTGGTTATGACCCCAACCAAAAGCGCCAGGAACAACGAATTCCAAGCCACTCCACACTTAATGCCAGAGGTCAGGCATTGTATGCCCCAGATACGATCATCAAAGAATTTGTCGGCAAAAATAGAAATAGAATACTTACCTTCTTCGGTGATGAAGGCGGCGATTAACAGGCGCGCAATCGGGAAAAACACGAACACTGTAACGATGGTCACCACCAGTGAAATTGCGCTGACCACGAAGACATCGCCATTGATGGCACCCCGCGCAGCAATGCCTTGGGTGAACATAAACAAAAAGGCGCTGGCCAGAAACATGGCGCCGTAGCCCATGCCAAACTGACGGTCATTCAACGGGCCAAATAGCGCTTCAAGCCAGCCAAACTGCCAGCCACGCAGGCCGATACTAAAGCCTTGCATTAACAGCCAACAAAAGCCGAACACACCGGCGGAAATCAAAATTTTTGCAAATAACGGGTCTGATTTGGCGCGGCCCAAAGCAAACAGGCTGGCGATCAGGGGCAGCAATAGAGGCGCAAGCCAAAGTTTCTTGCCCTGACCAATTAGAAACGCGCCTGGGGCGTAGTCGCTATCAGTCGGGTAGCCATCGCTTAACCATTCAAACGTAAAAAACCCGTCCTCGATCCCGTACCACGGGACAAGTAAAAAGCCGACCCACCCGACTATGATCCAGAAGATCAATGTCGGATGGGTCGTATTCTCAGAAGTGATTGTTGGCACTTAGTTTACTGCGGCAGAATCGAAACTTCTTCGTCCCATTTTTGCAGCAGACGCTTACGTTCAGCGCTAGAGCCATAAAGTGCGAAATCGTAGTCGATCAGCTTGATGGATGCCAGATCCGGTGCACTTGGGGATGTTTCAGCACCCTTGTTGGAAGGCACCTGAAACGCTTTCACTTCAAGAGCCATTGACTGCACATCGGCCGTCAGCGCCCAGTCATAAAACGCCTGTGCGTTTTCTGGATTGCGACCACCTTCGATGATCGACATGGAACCAATTTCAAAGCCAGTCCCTTCGCATGGTGCAACAACCTTGATCGGGAACCCCGACACAGCCTGTTTCACAGCGTCATGCATGAACACGATACCGATTGTGTTTTCACCACGTGCTGCCGCCTTGATCGGGGCTGAACCAGATTTCGTGTACTGGTTGATGTTGGCGTGTAGCGACTTCATAAATTCAAAGCCTTCGTCTTCGCCAAAAAGCTGAACGATCGTTGCCAGTGTGGTATAGGCCGTACCCGAAGAATTTGGGTTCGCCATTTGAACATGGCCTTTGAATTCAGGCTTTAGCAGGTCCTTCCAGCATTGTGGTTCAGGCAGGCCAGCGGCTGCCAATAGCTCGGTATTATAGCCATAACCCAATGCACCAGAATAAATGCCGATTGTTTTGTCGTTAGCCGAAGTTGCCTGGGAAATTGCCCAGTCATTCAGTTCGCCACGCATGGGCGAAACATAGGCAGCTGTCAGCCCCTCTTCTGCGGCTTGCAGATGTGGATCGCCAGTTCCGCCCCACCATACGTCACCCTTTGGATTGGAAGCTTCGGCCTTGATCTGGGCGAAGGTTTCGCCAGAACTTTTACGAGTCATATTAACTTTGGTGCCGGTCTCTTCTTCAAAGCCGCGTGCCATCAACTGACACCAATCTTCTTGGGCACTGCAATATAGCGTGACCTTGCCTTCAGCGAAGGAAACCGACGCAGATGCGGCAAGTGCAACAACAGCACTGGACGCTAAAAGTGATACATTTTTCATTTTTCATCTCCCTTTGGTTTTCGCAGCAAAGCCGAATTTTATTCGGATAGCAAACTAATTGCGAATTGAACGATCTGCTTTTGCCTTGGCAGGTTTGCAAGCTTGATCACGTTTGCGCGCTGAGAACTGTGAATGGTGGCAATTGTATCAATATGTCGCCATTACTGGCATGCGGTCTGACAAGGAAGCCAACATGACGACATATGCAAAAACCGATTCTGCCATCGCTAAACTAACGCCCGAACAGTTTCGGGTGACCCAGCAAAGCGGAACGGAACGTCCTGGCACCGGTAAGTATTTGGCCAATAAAGAACCGGGAATATACGTTGATATCGTGTCCGGTGAACCGCTGTTTGCGTCCGCTGATAAGTTTGATTCCGGTTGCGGATGGCCCAGCTTTACCAAACCTATTCAGCAACAATCCATGCAAGAAATAAGCGATGCCAGCCTTGGAATGGTGCGTACCGAAGTTCGTTCTAGCCAGGCGGATAGCCATCTGGGGCACGTGTTTACCGATGGCCCACCAGATCGCGGCGGGCTGCGCTATTGCATTAATTCTGCATCACTGCGGTTTATCCACCGTGATGATATGGCCGATGCAGGATATGCCGGTTTCATTGATCAAGTGGAAGAAATCTGATGCCACTGGAACGGGCAGTTTTCGCAGGTGGATGCTTTTGGGGGATGCAGGATCTCATCCGCCAATTACCCGGTGTACTAGAAACCCGAGTTGGATACACCGGGGGCGACGTCGAAAACGCAACCTACAGAAACCACGGCACACATGCCGAAGGGATAGAGATAGTTTACGATCCAAACGGCATAAGCTATCGGAAACTATTGGAATTTTTCTTTCAAATTCATGACCCAACTACCGAAAACCGTCAGGGCAATGACCGCGGATTGGCTTACAGATCGGCGATCTACTATTTGGACGACAGCCAAAAAGCCGTGGCTTTGGATACAATTGCCGATGTTGAGGCTTCGGGAATCTGGCCCGGAAAAGTGGTTACAGAACTGGCTGAAGCTGGCGAATTCTGGCAAGCGGAACCAGAGCATCAGGATTATTTGCAGCGCATTCCAAATGGCTACACCTGTCATTTCATTCGCCCCGACTGGGTGCTGCCAAAGCGCCAATGATGACTAAATAGAACGAGGAATAGGGTTTCGCGGATGTCGTTGAATGAAATTAGTTTTGCTTTTGACAACACCTATGCCCGGGAATTGGACGGGTTTTACACGCCTTGGCAAGGTGCCATTGCGCCTAACCCAAAGATTGTGGTTTTCAATACAACACTGGCTCAGGAACTGGGGTTAAACGCTGAAGCGTTAAACACCCCTGCAGGCGCAGCAATTCTTGCCGGCAGTGCTGCCCCTGACGGCGCAACCCCCCTTGCCCAAGCCTATGCCGGGCATCAGTTCGGGCATTTTTCGCCGCAGTTGGGTGACGGGCGTGCACTGCTACTGGGCGAAATTATCGACCAGAATGGCAATCGGCGGGATTTACAATTGAAGGGCTCGGGTCGTACTCCATTTTCACGTGGAGGTGACGGCAAGGCTGTACTGGGTCCGATTTTGCGGGAATACCTGATGGGTGAGGCAATGCATGCCCTTGGCATTCCAACAACACGGGCGCTGGCCGCAGTTACCACCGGTGAACAAATAGAACGCGACGGTCCTAAACCCGGCGCTGTTCTTGCACGGGTGGCATCCAGCCATTTACGGGTGGGAACGTTTCAGTTTTTTGCCGCGCGTGGTGAATTCGTCCGGGTAAAACAATTGGCGGATTATGCCATAGCGCGCCATTACCCGGAACTAGCCAATCAGGATGACAGATATCTGGCGTTTCTTTCCAAGGTCGTAAAAGCGCAGGCCGCACTGATAGGCAGTTGGATGCATATGGGGTTCGTCCACGGGGTGATGAATACCGACAATATGACAATTTCTGGCGAAACGATTGACTACGGCCCTTGCGCTTTTGTTGACAGCTACGACCCACTGGCGGTGTTTAGTTCGATTGACCGAAACGGCCGCTATGCCTTTGGCAACCAACCCGGTATCGCCCAATGGAACCTTGCGCGACTGGCCGAAACACTGGTGCCAATCGTTGATCCAAGTGACCGGGAAAATGCCATTAAGTTGGTGACAACAGAAGTTGGCGCAGCGATGGAGATATATGAAACCATGTGGCTGGCGGGCACCCGCAAAAAAATTGGCTTGGCTTCAGACGAAGCCGGTGACACTGAGTTGATCAAAACGATGTTTGCCATGATGGAACGTCAAGATATTGATTTTACCCTATTTTTTCGACATCTGGCAGGTTCACAAGAAACGGTAAATGCCAAGCTATTAGCCCTTTTCTCTAACCCAAAAGAAATGGAAAACTGGCTGCAACAATGGCGTGTACGCCTAGGGCGCGACGGGCAAAATCCCAAGCAAAGGTCAGTCGCCATGAACCGGATAAATCCGCTATACATCCCGCGCAACCATATGGTGGAAGCCGCCCTTCAGGCCGCCGAGGATTTGGGTGATATGGCACCATTTACTAAACTGTTAACAGTTCTGTCGGATCCATTTGTCCAGCAAAAGGGTTTGGATAAATACACCACCCCTGCCCCAGATGAATTTGACAGCTATCAAACCTTTTGTGGCACTTAAACCAATCTTGGTTCTCAGGGATCGCCAAGCCTGGTTATTTGTTCGCAAAGGGATTTAGCAGCCGTAAGGCTACGCCCTGTGGTCATGATCATTTGTGGTAAAATCATCCATTCCAATGCCCAGGCAGAACCGGATCGTTCCTGTTCATGGATCAAAGACTGATGAATGCCGGCAAGCTGGGTTGCGTTGTAGCGTCCTAATGTCACCAATAGTTCTGCCAAAACCGGGTTGTTTTTATGCGCCATGGATGAAGATGTACCGCCCTTAGACAATGACACCTCATCCAACCTCTGTTGTGACATCAACGCGATGTCTTGGCCCATTTTTCCCAGACTGCCAGTAACCAGGGACAACCAGCCGGCAAATTCGGCAATGCTGACGCGGGTTGTGTGCCAGGAGTTTGGCGGATTGCCTATGCCCAAAGTTTTGGCCATGTCAGCGGCCAATGCTTTGGGATCGCCTTTCAGGCCTACGCCATTGCCCACGGCTCCGCCCAATTGCAGATTTAACAACCGAGGCTCTATCTGGGTCAGGCGCTCTGAGTGGGTCAACAGCGGATCGGTCCAAGTCCGCAACCGGTCGCTTACTTTAATGGGCAGCGCAGCCTGCATTCTGGTGCGCCCCATCAAAGGATTGCCACCATGTTGTTGGTTCAATTCATCCAATGCAGAAATGATCCCAGTCAGCCGAGATTTAAACAGATTAACAATACCGGACAGGGATAGAACTAACGCAGTATCGACAACATCCTGCGATGTCATTCCAGTGTGAATTGCAGGCTTTAGGTTCTTGTCGGATTGTTCCCAAAGCGCGCGCACAAATTCCGGTACGACAACACCGTCCTGCCCGGTGCCATGGCGCAGTTCTGGCAACTTAATAGTTGCAGCTTTAATTGCCTTGACCGCAGCGTCTGCCAAGGCAGGTTCCACCGAACCGGTTCTGCCAAGCGCCTGAGAATAGGCTATTTCTACTGCGCGCATATGATCAAGCTGCTGCTCAGCTGACAAAAGCTCTGCAGTTTCTGCGTCAGCAAATAAGCCGCCTAACCAAGCATGGGAGAACACATTTTCGCTTGTCAATTTACCGCCGCCCGCAACCCCAAAACTTCACGCGCCTGAACTGGCGTCGCAACTGGGCGATCATACCTTTCACACAGATCGGCAGCACGCTTGATCAACGCCGCATTTGACGGCGCAAGGGTGTCGCGATCCAGTCTGACGTTATCTTCCAGCCCAGCCCTGGTGTGACCACCGGCAGCAATCGCCCATTCATTTACCAACAATTGATTGGGACCAATACCCGCGGCGCACCACTGGGCATCTGGCACCCGAGCGGTAACTAGTTTGACATAGAGATCAAAAATTTCCTTATCGGCAGGCATGGCATTTTTAACACCCATGACAAACTGAACATACAGGTTGCCGAAAAAATTCCCGGCGGCGTGCATGGCAATAGCTTGCAAAATGTGGCTTAGATCAAAGGCTTCAACCTCAGGAACGACTTGATATTCAACCATTTCTCTTGCCAGCCAATGAACCAGATCTGGTGGGTTTTCATAGACACGGGTTGGGAAATTATTGGACCCAACTGACAGTGACGCCATATCCGGGCCTAGGGATAACATCCCGCCCCGTTCCTGACCGGCGCCAGATCGACCACCGGTGGAAAACTGGATAATTACCCCGGGGCAGTGCTTTTCCAAGCCTTCCTTAAGGCGGGCGAATTTATCTGGATCAGACGACGGGGTTTGATCGGCGTTGCGCACATGGGCGTGGATAATACTGGCACCGGCTTCTACAGCAGCGTGGCTGCTTTCCACTTGTTCATCAATTGAAATGGGCACCGC
The DNA here is from genome assembly GCA_965224795.1 of Paracoccaceae bacterium. GTDB lineage: Bacteria > Pseudomonadota > Alphaproteobacteria > Rhodobacterales > Rhodobacteraceae > NVTR01. The sequence goes on from CBDDAE010000002.1 coordinate 455,476, forward strand.
CGGGTTGTTTGCCTTGGTAGGCAGTGACCCGGTTATGGCGCAGCACAGGATACAGGGTTTGTTCAAGTTCGCTTTCCTTTTGTGACTAGCAGATCCGGCAATTCACAATAATGGCGGGGCTTTGCTCAGGTGTCAAAAAACACGGTTTCATCCTGACCTTGAAGCTTGATATCAAAACGGTAGATTACCTTGCCATCACGCTCATATCGCTTGGCTATCAATGTTTCGCGGCGGCGCTCCCATTCCACCAGATTGATCACCGGGTCCAATGCATTTGCCTTTTCTTCATCAGAAAAATACAGCCGCGTGTTCAGCCCAACGTTTATCCCACGGGCGACAATCCAGATGTTGATATGGGGGGCCATCATTTGGCCGGAACGTCCCATCACCGGTCCGGGCTTAACAGTGTCAAAACCCCATTCCCCAGTTTCAAAATCTGTTATCACCCGGCCCCAGCCACGAAACCCTTTTTCAACATTGCCTTTGTGTTCCGGGTGGGCATACACACCTGCCCCGTTGGCCTGCCAAGCTTCAAGCAATACATCCTTGATTGGGCTACCGATGCCATCAACAACCACACCTTCAATGCGAATTCGCTCGCCCTTGGCGTTTGGTCCAGCGATATCCCAGCCCAGTTCATTTTTATAAATGTCAAAACCGGCGGCCCCCGGCGCTAGCCCGATATGCACATATGGACCGGCAGTTTGAGAAGCGGTTTCTTTCAGATAATCAGGGGAATTTGGCATGATCAATTGCCCTCCAATCTATTTTCAAACAGCGTTGAACGTCGACCGCGCAGCACAATATCAAATCGGTAGGCAATTGAATCCAGTGGAATACTGGCATTCATATCAAGGCGCGCAATCAGTTGTTCTATCGCCTCAGGGTCAGAAATTGTATTGACGATCGGACATTTATAAATCAGTGGATCGCCTTCAAAATACAGCTGAGTAATAAGGCGTTGCACAAAACCAGTTCCAAAAACAGACAGGTGGACATGGGCCGGGCGCCAACTATTGGCCCAGTTGCGCCAAGGATAAGCGCCGGGCTTTACGGTACGAAAGAAATAATACCCGTTTTCATCAGTGATGGTGCGCCCACAGCCGCCAAAATTTGGATCTATCGGGGCCAGGTAGGTATCTTTTTTGTGGCGATAACGTCCACCGGCATTGGCTTGCCAAATCTCGATCAAGGTGTTCGCCACAGGTCGTGCATTTTCGTCAAGTAGGCGGCCATGCAGGATGATGCGCTCGCCAATCGGATCGCCACCCTGAGTATAATTTTTAATCAAATCGTTATCATTCGGATCAATATCCCCATGGCCAAACACCGGGCCGGTAATTTCGCTGGCAGAATTTTCCAGACTGATCAGCGCGTATTGCGGCGAGCGAGCAACCGAAGTTTTGTAGTTTCGGGTCAGAGCTGGCGGATGGCGTTCCCGGTCACGTTGGTAATATTCTGCAAGGGGCTGCATCGAGTTTCTCCTTTAGGAGGGTTATTTAGCGCGCAGGTCTATTGCGCATCCATTTCTGCATAGGTTTGTTTGGCCAGTTTGATCGCTGTGTTGGCTTTCGGCACACCAGCATAGATCGCAACGTGTTGGAAAACTTCGATAATATCGGCTTTGCTGGCCCCGGTTTGCGCGGTGGCGCGAATATGCATCGGTATTTCTTCAAAACTGCCGGTTGCCGCCAATAATGCCAGAGTCAACATGGATCGTTCGCGCAGGCTAATGGTATCCCCGGCCCAAACCGTGCCCCACGCCCCTTCCGTGATCATAGCCTGAAACGCCTGATCAAAGTCCGTTTTCGCGGCTTCGGCTTTATCAACATGGGTATTCCCAAGCACTTTTCTGCGGATCTTCATGCCCTTTTCCAAGCGTTCAGACATCACTTATCTCCTTAATGAAACCCGCCAACAAAGCGGCATATTGTTCTGGCGCCTCGACGCAAGGCAGATGCCCAGCACCTGATATGACTTCAAATCGTGAGCCCGGGATCAATGCCACAGTCGCCTTTACTTGCTCAGGTTTACTGGCCATATCCACTGATCCGGCAATGCCAAGAGTGGGAAGGCGCAAATCAGTTGTAGTTTGCGTCAGATCGCATCCTGCAATTGCCTGGCAACATCCAATATAACCCTGAACCGGCGTGCGTGACAGCATGTTTTCCCAAATGGCAATCTGATCTGATACTCGAAAATCGTTGGCAAACCAACGGTCTAGGACCGAACCGGCTATGGCCTCTAGACCGTCCGCCTGAACCGCCGCAATCCGTTCGCGCCAAAGTACGGGATCGCCCATTTTAGCTGCGGTGTTTGACAAAACCAGTGCCCCTACCAAATCTGGACGGCGGGCAGCCAGGGATTGAGCAATCATGCCGCCAATAGACAGGCCAACGAAAATACAGGATGTAACGCCCAATTGGTCAAGCAATTGCGCGGTGTCATCTACCAGCTTTTCCATTGTGTAAGGCGCAGGCGGGCAGTCTGATAATCCGTGCCCGCGCTTGTCAAATCGGATCAATCGCAAACCCTTGGGCATCAACGGAATAACACTGTCCCAAATCCGCAAGTCAGTACCAAGCGAATTTGCAAACACAACCGGCTGGCCGTTTGGGTCACCGTTCTGCTGCCAGTGCAATTGCAGATTTTTCAACGTTGCCATGCGCATCAATAGGGGAGTCCCACATAGTTTTGTGCCAACACAGTTTGCGCCGCCTTGTTTTCACGCAAAAACGCAATTTCTGCCAGTTTCAGCCTTTGGTCAAATTCACTTTGATCCGGAAAATGATGCAATAGGTTTGTCATCCACCAGCTAAAGCGTTCAGCTTTCCAAACCCGTGCCAGCGCTTTTTCGGAATATGTATCAATGCCATCTGTTTTGCCGGTTTTGTACACCTGTGACAGGCCCGCAAATAAATAGTGGATATCACTGGCGGCGGTATTTAAGCCTTTGGCACCGGTTGGCGGCACAATATGGGCCGCATCTCCGCATAGGAATAAACGCCCCCAACGCATTGGTTCTGTTACAAAAGATCGCAAAGGGGCGATTGATTTTTCAATCGAGGGACCGGTCACCAGACCCTGGGCATATTTGGCAGGCAGTCGCCTCTTTAGTTCCTGCCAAAATGAATCATCTGTCCAGTCATCCGGACTATCGGTAATCGGGCACTGAATGTAATATCGGCTCAGGTTTTCGTTTCGCATTGAGCACAGGGCAAATCCGCGCGAAGAACAGGAATAAATCAGTTCATCATTCACTGGTGGCGTTTCGGACAAAACGCCCAGCCAGCCGAACGGATACAGCTTTTCAAATTCGCGACGGACGTTTTTAGGGATCGTTTTCCGGCTGACACCATGAAACCCGTCACAGCCGACAACATAGTCACAATCAATTTGGTTTTGGACCCCTTCGCGCTGAAAGGCAACAGATGGTGCCGCTTGGTCCGCATCATGAATTTTAACATTTTCGACGTTAAAGATCGTTTGACCGTTTGATTTTTCGCGAGCATCGTAAAGGTCTCGGGTCAATTCCGTCTGACCATAGATCAGCACAGATGTGCCGGTTAAATCCTTGAAGTTTATTGGAAATTCTTCTTCACCATAGGCAATAACCGTGCCGTCATGGCGAAAACATTCTTTGTCTAAACGCTTTGCCACACCGGCCTGGCGCATTAGGTTGGCAAATCCAACTTCAAGAATACCAGCGCGAATGCGGCCCAATACATGGGCGCGGTTGGTGCGTTCAAGCACAACATTATCAATACCCTCGCGGTGCAACAGCTGCCCCAAAAGCAGGCCGGACGGACCCCCGCCAACTATGACAACCTGGGTTTTCAGTTTTTCACACCCCCATCAATATCGGCCAGTGAAGCCATAAGCGCATCGACTTCTGCTCGTGTTGGCATTGAGGGCGCTGTGCCGGGGCGCGTTACCGAAATACCGGCGGTGGCACAGCCAAATTTAACTGCATCAAGTGGGTCCTGACCTTCAGCCAGAGCCGCAGCAAAGCCGCCGTTAAAAGCATCCCCCGCCCCTGTCGTTTCCACGACAGGTCCAGCGTTGACAGCGGGAACTAACCCGTGCCCCATGACATAAACTCCACGTTCCCCCAGGGTAATAGTCGGCAAACCCACCCCGGCCACCTTTAGGGCCTGGCAGGCCCGTTCAGCATCCTTGTCCGAACTGACTCTAATTCCGGTTATTGCTTCAGCTTCAGTTTCATTTGGGGTGACATAATCGCAAAGCGCCAACATACCATCCGGCAAATCAACCGCGGGGGCCGGGTTTAATATTGTGGTCACACCGGCATTTTTTGCGATCTCAAGCGCCCGAAAAGCCGCTTTAAGCGGTTGCTCAAGCTGGGTCATAAATACGGCTGCCGATCCAATTGTATCAATGACTTTGGTCATGTCGTCGGCAGTTATCAAAGCGCCTGCGCCGGGGGCAACAATTATAGCGTTGTTGCCAGATTTTTCTTCGACAAAAATATATGCCGCACCTGTGTAGCTTTCTGCAAGCTGCTCAACCATCGGTGTGACGCCAGCGTCGGCCCAGGTTTTCAGTGCTATTTTAGCAAAGTCATCTTGTCCAAGTTTGGTTAAAAACCTGACATCTGCCCCCGCCTTGGACGCCGCAACGGCCTGGTTTGATCCCTTGCCTCCGGGGCCAAGGCTAAATGAATTTCCCAGTATGGTTTCCCCCATCCGGGGCATTCGATCGGCGCGATACGTCGTGTCGGCAACAAATACGCCCAATATGACAACACTGCCCATTTTTACGCCTTTTCAACCAGATACTTTGACTTTGAAACAACCCAATACTGTCTACTGTTGATGTTAAGGTCTCAATGCGCCATGGGCAAAGGGTTTTTAGTATAACCTATCACCGTTTCACCTTTAGCTTCACCTTCAAATCCGTCCGACAAAACGCATGTAAAAAACAAGTCTTTTCAGAAATATCCAACATTTCTTGGGCTGTTTCGATCATTTCGTTCGTCTCTAGGAAAACATGGGTTTCGACCGGGTCGGCCTGCCCAGGTTTTTCGGTCCCTCCGGTCGCACCACCTAGCGAAAAATGCGTGTCCTGCACGATGCGATAATCAGGCAAGTCCAGACCAAGCATCGAAACAAAACGCCCGAACTGGGTCATGAAGCAAAACCCAATTCCAGCGGAAATGTAGGAATTCGCGTCTGGCGCGCGGCCTTTGCCGCCATTTTTCGGCGCTTCTTCGGAAAGAAATCTAAATGACGTACCGTGGGGTGAGTATTGTAATTGCACGATCTCTGTCAGCCCATCATCGCGCAAAGTTGCCACAGCGCCAATGTTCAGGCGACGGTCCTGTTCATCCTGCAAACTTGAAGAATCGGTATTGGTGCCGCCTTTCACAGCCTTCTTAGCCGTAATTCCAACCCGTTCCATCAAGACCAAATTGTTGGCGTCCGGCTGTATATTTGCAAATTCAGAGCTTGGGTCAGCCAAAATTGGGCCCATTATCCGCGACGCTTTATCCGTAGCTAGTTCGACCCCGTTTCGCGACAATGCAAACAGGCTTTGCAATTGCCCTCGCATCAACCCGTTTAACTGTGAAGCATGCACTGCATCCATGATAAACTGGTTCAGCGCAGCATCATCCAGGTCGCAATCCACAATGACCTGCAGTTCCACCGGCAATGCGCCCCCAGCCATGGTGCGTTTTTGCATAGAACCTTTCATACTGTAGTAATTGTCCTGCACCAGTTTAAGATTTCGTAGGGTAATATTTCTGATCTTGGCCAACGCCAAAATTTCATTCATGTAAGACGCGATCATCCCTGTGGTTAAAAAGGCCAGGGGACAAGGCGCAGAGTCATGTCCATTTAGATAGGGGCCTTCATCGCTGACCAGACGCCATGTTTGCCCGGTTCTGGCAGAGGAAATCAGCGCTTCTTTTTGAAATCCGGAGAAGGAGCGAACGCGGGTTCGCAGCGCATCGCCCAGGCGCAAGTCTGGCGCATCCAGCCCGCATTCGGGCGCATTGGCTACTTTAAAAAACGGCGCTTGCTTGCTTTTCCCTATGATGTCATCGCCAAATTTCATCGACCTATCCCCTAATTTATTGGCCAGTAAACCCTACCCAAACATCGAATTTGGCAGCAGCAACGCAATGGCCGGCACCAGCAGAATTAGAAATACACAGGCCATCATGGCAAACCAGAACGGCCAGATACCGCGAAAAATTGTGTTTAGTGGCACGTCTTTAGCAATGCCTTTGACCACGAACACATTAATTCCCACCGGTGGTGATATCAGCGCCATTTCCAAAACGATAACGATCAAAACGCCAAACCAGATCATATCAATCCCCAGTGTTTCCAGGATTGGCTGCACCAGCGGCACGGTCAGCACCAGTATTGCGAACCCTTCCAGGAATGTGCCCAGCACCATGAACATGATCAAGATCGCCACCACCACTTGCATACCGGTAAAGCCCTGACCTTCGACCCATTCGATCAGCGCGAATGGGATGCCGGTGAAGCCCACGAATGTTTTGAAAACGAACGCGCCAAACAGGATCAAGAACACAGTGCCGGTGGATTTCAGGGTGCTAGAAATCACTTCTACAATATTTTCCCAACTTAGGGCGCGGCGCATTAGCGTCACCAGCAGGGCCAGAAAAGCGCCAACGCCCGCCGCTTCAACGGCTGAAAACACACCGGTATAAATGCCGCCAATAGTCAGGAAAATTATGCCTAGTATCCAGCCAGCCCTGCCCAGTGATTTTAGCCGGATCGCCAGTTCCGGCCTATCAAGCGACATCGGGGCTTTTTCGGGGTTGCGAGACACGATGATCCAGATGGTTACGATGAACAGCAAGGTCAGCAACAGCCCCGGCAGCACACCGGCCATAAATAGCCGCCCGATGCTTTCTTCGGTCAAGATAGCGTAGACCACAAACCCGGCCGAGGGCGGGATCAAAATGCCAAGGGTGCCGCCCGCCGCAATCGCGCCAGTGGCTAAACCATTATCATAATTAAACCGCTGCATTTCGGGCAGTGATACGCGACCCATGGTCAGGGCCGCCGCCAATGAAGACCCGGAAAGCGCCGAAAACCCGGCACAGCCAACAATGGTGGCCGAAGCCAACCCGCCTTTCAGGTGGCCAAACCAGCTATGGGCGGCGTCATACAGATCACGGCTCATACCTGATACCCCTGCCAGATTGCCCATCAGGATGAACAGCGGCAGGATAGTCAGCGAGAAATTGGAACTTTCGCCAAAGATTTCGCCGGCGACCACCGGCAGGCTGGCTTGCGGGCGGATGGCGTAAATGCCAACGGCACCCACCAGCATCATTGAGATGCCAACCGGCATCCGCAAAAACAGCAAAATAAACAACGCGCCAAAACCGATGAATGCAATTGTAGTGCCGTCCATCAGTCGTGGGCCTCATTTGGATCAGTTCCGGACCAATGGGCCAGACCGGTCAGTAAATGCACCAGCAACAACAGCGCGTAAGATCCTATAGCCACGGCCAGCACATAATAAAACGGCGTGTGTATGATGGAAATATTGTTGGTCAGATCACCACAAGGCAGGCCGCAGCCGCCCTTTTTGAACAGCGCAAAGCTGGCAAGGGTCAGCATGGCCACGCCCAGCACCCTTACCAGTATATCAGTAAACCGGGTGACCCGGCGACCAGCGACCATGGTGATGATATTCACCGACACATGCGATTGATGATGGGCGCCATATGCCACTGATGCGGCCACAACGATTGTCAGCACCATGGTTGAAACGTCTTCGATACCAAAAATCGGATCATTCAGCACATAGCGCCAGAACACCCCCACCATGGTAATCGCCATCAGCCCAACAATGGCAATGCCGCCAACAATGGCAAACAGCCCGGCCAACCGGCCGAGCTGCTTTTCAGCCCAAGTCAGGGCGTAGGGTGTCGCCTCAGACACCAATTAGTTTCCCTGCATCAGCGAAATAATATCACCGACCGTTTTGTCGCCTGCCGGACCGGCCAAAGTACTGGCCAGCGTATCTGCAATGGCTTCGTTAAAGCGCGCTTTTTCTTCATCGGATAGATCAATGATTTCTAATCCCGCATCGGCGGCAATTTTCATCCCACGGGCAGCAGCGGCCCCATACGTGGTACCACCACTTTCCGACAGCGCAGCCGCTGCCGCCTCATTTACCCAGCCCTGTTCTTCTTCCGACAGGGCATCAAACACCCCCTGGTTCATCAGCAAGACAAAGGCAGAACCAGACCCCGGCATCCATGTGGTCAGGAAATTACCCGGTTCTTGCAGCTTGAACGACCCGATCGCAGAGGGGCCGATGGCAATTCCGTCAATAACGCCATTGGCCAGGTTCTGGTTGATCACGGTCACGGGCTGGGCAACGGCGCTGGCCCCCAGTGCTTCCATAAAGGCGACGTCCTGCTTTGCGGTAACCCGGATTTTTAAACCTTTCATATCCTCAAGCGTGCGTACAGCCTTATCGCGTGTAATCAACACGGGCGGCGCGTTGGCCCAAATTGCCAGCACCTTGGCATTATATTCGGTTTCCAACTCGGCGCGTGCATTCAGCAGAGCCGTTGTACAAGCGCTGGCGCTGTCACAAACCCCCGGCAAGGTCACAACATTGGTTTTGGGGAACAATGCCCCGGTATAGCCTGGCAGCGCAAACACCACATCTGCAATCCCATCAAGCAAGATGGAATATTGCTTGGGCGGCACAGAATTCAGTGCGCCTGCTGGGAACATTTTGACGGTTAATTCTCCACCTGAAACCTCTGCAAGTTTTTCCGAAAATGGCGTGAAAACCGCTTTGTTCATCGGGTGTTTCGGGCTCATAAAATATGAAAGCGAAATTTCCCCCGCCGAAACCTGTGCCCCAAATGCTAGCGTGGCCGCTGTGGCCAGTGCCAATAGTCCTTTCATCGTCGTTCTCCCTGATTGACGTTAAGAGTGTAACCAGCCGGGTTGGCTGGAAATAGAATGGTATTCCTGAAACTGGATAATGCCTTCATAGCCCAGATTGCGCCCGATACCCGATTGCTTGAAGCCACCAAACGGGCCGCGGCTGTCTTGGCCCATGGGGCCATGGGCGTTCAGATAGGTATAACCAGCTTCTAGTTGCTTAGCCAAAACAACAGCGCGATCCCGATCCGCTGTCCAAACCGAAGAACACAGGCCAAAATCGCTGTCATTAGCTTTGGTGATTACCTCATCATCGCTTTCAAATGGCATGATTGGCAGGGCTGGACCAAACTGTTCTTCGCGCACAATATCTAGGGCCGGGTCCGCATCCAAAACCAATGTTGGTTTCTGGAAATAACCGTCGTTGTACAGTGCTTCATCCGGCACTCGCCCACATTCCTGCACATCGGCACCTGCCGCGCGCGCCTGAGTGATCATGTCGGTTACGACCTTCAGTTGTTTGGCGTTGTTCACCGGCCCCATATTGGTTTCTTCCAACAGACCGTCCCCGATAACCATGCGGTTGCAGGTGGCTTTCAGACCTTCCACCACTTCGTCATAGCGCGAACGATGTACATAAAGCCGCTTGATGGCCATGCAAATCTGGCCTGATGACAGGAACGTTCCCATATACATGCGCATAAAGGCACCGGGGTCCAGTTCTGCATCCTGACAAATAATGGCCGCGTCATTGCCGCCCAGTTCCAGCGTTACCGGGGTTATATTATCGGCCGCCATTTTCATTATATGGCGGCCAACACCAACGGAGCCGGTAAAATTCACGAAGCGCACCAGTGGATGGGTGATCAGTGGATCGCCAATTTCCGATGCACTACCGGTGATGATATTGACCACGCCGGGCGGCAAAAGGGCTGCGATTTTATGCAGGGTCAATGACGGTGCCAGGGCTGAATTGTGCGACGGCTTCACGACCACAGTATTACCTGCCATCAGCGCCTGGGGCAGTTTTGCCCCCAGAATTGAAAGCGGCCAGTTCCACGGCACGATTAACGCGGCAACACCGCGGGCCTGCCGGGTGATGATGGTATCAAAGGGTGGGCCCGTCAGGTTTTCATCTGCTCCCAACCGTTCAGCGTAGGACGCTGTCAGACGAAACCGATCCCCCAACCGGGTCATTTCCATTAGGGTTTCTTTTAAGACCTTGCCGTGCTCGCGGCAAAACAGACGCGAGCGGTATTTTACATCTTCTTCATCCGCTACCAGAATATCAGCGATCTGGTTCAACAGCGCTGCCCGTTCTTCGTAGCTTCTGGCAGCCCAGGCGGGAAACGCGGCATGGGCGGCTTTTACTGCGGCGTCTACATCTTCATGTGTGGCGCTGGCCGCCTGACCCACAAGTTCCTTTGGCCGTGCGGGGTTGTGTATTTCATAGGTCCTGCCACCACTTGCCGGGCGGACCTCGCCGTCAATAAAAAGCTCGGTTGTGACCGGTGTATCCATGTTTTGGACGTTCATAACCTTCCCCCACAAAATCACGAAGAATCTCAGACAGTGCCGAGTTTCTTCTTTATGGATACATTAAGTGTTCAACAGCCGTCAATTTTATTCTATAAATGCCAATATCTAGCTTTTTGTATCCATATTTTGGGGCAGCCATGACTACCCATGTTGAAAAGGTTCTTTCGATCATGCGCCGCAAAGTCGTTAACGGCGACTACAACAGCTGTGATCGTATTTCTGAAGTGGCTATTGCCCTTGAAATGGGGGTTTCACGAACCCCGGCTAGGATTGCACTGGCTGCTTTGGAAGCCGAGGGTTTGTTGGAAAAGCGCAAAGGCCGTGGTTATTCCGTGCGACCTATTCAATCTCAGGATGTGGCCAAAGCCATAGAAGTGCGAAGCGTGCTGGAAGGGCTGGCTGCGCGCAATATGGCCCAAAATGGCATGACAGCGGACACCAAACGGCGGCTCCAAAACTCTATTCGCCAGTCGGCGGCGCTTTTGGAAAGCCATCAACCAAGTGACGATCTTATTGGCGGCTATCAGCAAGCCAATGTTATTTTTCATGAAACGCTGATGAACAACTGCGGCAATGAATTTATCACCCATACCTTCGAACGCATTCGACACCTACCACTGACAGCGCTAGGGACACTGGCCTTCAGGCCAACAAATCTTGATAAAGAACGCCGGCGTCTGAGTGTTGGTCATTCCCAACATGTGATCATTCTGGATGCTATCGAAAAACGCGACGGCGCCCGCGCCGAGGCTATGATGCGTGAGCACAGTAATGCGACGCTGAATTACGCGGACCTGTTTGTCGGCGATTACAGCGTCATTTCGGTCGATTTGTAGGCGAACTAATCCGGCTAAGAGGCCTGTCCGCCAACAACGTGGCGGATAATATCAAATGCATCAACGCTTTCAGAATTTCCAACCCAAGCAATGAAATGGTCCGGTCGCACCAGAATGTACTTAGCACCATAGGTGTTTTCCAATTCAGGGTCAGAGGCTGTGATAATGGCTAATGGTACGTTTAATTGGCTGGCTGCTTTTTCGAACCTTTGTTCGACAGTCTTACTGCCCCCCAAAGAGATAAGCGCAAAATCAGCCCCAATTTCATTAAACAGGTCGCGTTTTCCTGGCAGTTCATGGGGTGCCAAATGTTGGCCGGCGCGTGCTGTGAAAGAATGGCTTCCTGCAGCACTGGGCGGGCCATTTTGCGACCCTATTACCAATGGTGAACCGCAATAATGGGGTGCATAGGCGGTCACGTCGGAATTGCCACCGGCGGCCCGTGCGGTCCAGGCCGCTTCAAAACTGGCAAGGTCTTTTTTGGGGTTGTACTGATTGATGAATTCCCGGTCATCACCAATCATGCGGGCAATAAAATCATCCGCGGTTGAGCGAAAAACCGGCAGTCGTTCACTGCTGTAGCTGTCCAGCAAAGCGTCCCCGCCCCACCCTTGCAACTGGGCCGCAAGTTTCCATGCCAGATTGCGTGCGTCCTCCAGCCCGGTGTTGATACCAAATCCACCGTAAGGTGGGTGCGAATGGGCTGCGTCCCCGGCGATGAACACCCGACCCTTGCAATAGGTCTTGGCCGTGGCAATACGCAGGTCCCAAAACCCGACATGTTCAAAATTCAAGGCAAATTCCGCACCAACTACGCCATGTAAGAACTTTTCGAAATCAAAGTTCTCGACCGTGGTGCCGACAGGTACAGGGGCATGAAAAAACCAAGTTCCTTTTAGATCAACCCGGCCCAAGAATTGCCAATACCCATTCAATTTTGGGTTAATAATGCTGAAATAGGATTTACCCGAAAACAGTTCTAACAAAGCGTGCAGTTCCATTGAATTGAACACCAGCAGCACCATACGCCGGTCATGGGGTTCAATATCTTGCTCAATACTCGCCAGATCACGGGTGACAGAACCGCTGCCATCACAACCAACCACATATTGGGCGCTAAGGCGGCGCTGGCCTGGCCCGGTCCGTTCAGCAATTTCAACAGTTACGTTTTGATCGTGTTGCTGAAGCCCGGTGACAGACCAACCATAGTGGATGTTCACATTGTCCAACTGAGAAGCCCTATGGCGAAACACTGTTTCGGTGGCATATTGCGGCAATCGCTCATTGTCAGCGAAATAGTATGGTCTGACTTCAGCTCGGCGAAACCAATCATAGCTGTAGCCACTAAGTAGCGTGCCATAGGCGGTTAGTCCGGCACTGCCATAGGCATGCGGGATAGGCGCAGCATTGCGAATTTCCTTAGACACGCCCCAGAACCGAAAATGTTCACCGGTACGCTGTGTCAGGTTCTGACCTTTGGGCACATGGTGTACTTTCGCATGGCGTTCTACAACAGACACCGAAATACCGCGCTGCCCTAAATCAATCGCCAACCCTAACCCAACCGGACCACCGCCAACGATCAGAACCTGAGCATCCTGTTGCCCGGTCGGTTTGGATCTCGTTGTTTTCACCGTTCTTTGCATTCTCTTGGCATCAGCTACTGTGTAGCTAATCAAAAAAATGAGCGAAGGTAAAATTCCTTCCAATAGTGTGCAGCGCAGAATGCTTCAAAGCCACCAACTTTTCTTTGTTGTCAAATCGAAATTTGAACTGTCAGGACTTTGAACCAGTTGTTTTCACCAACTTTGTAGATATTTGGCTTCAGGTTGCAAATCTTGAAATCACTCAGGTTCATTCTGGGGGTATTAAGTTTTGGATGTTTTCAATGTACCCCCAAGTATACCCCCAATCTGGAGGGATAGTTGCAGATGGTAAAACCGTGATTGGATAAACCTGTGCAACTTTAGCCTTATATACAAGGCTTAAACGGGTGTCACGGAACGTTAAAAATGCTGAAATGGTGCCCCCACACGGACTCGAACCGCGGACCTATTGATTACAAATCAATTGCTCTACCAGCTGAGCTATAGGGGCATTCGGGCGGGTTTACGATGATCGCGCTTGGCGCGCAAGCCCCTCAATGGTCGGGAAATGCCATGGCTGCGGCGCGCGCTATTACGGCCTTAGCTGGCTCTTCAATATCCAAATGTCCGACATCTTTTTCATCAGGTGCCGGGGGTTCCAGGGTTGCAAACTGACTGTCCAAAAGCGATGGCGGCATATAGTGGTTTTTTCGCGCTGCCATGCGGGTGCGGATGGTTTCATCAGTGCCGTTCAAAAATAGCATCCGACAGGTGCCGGTTTTTTCGCGCAAGTAATCCCTGTATGAACGTTTCAATCCCGAGCAGGCAACCACAACATCTTGGCCCTCCTTTGCAGCGCTAACTGCCGCCGCCGTCAGATCTGCCATCCAGCCCCAGCGCATTTGGTCGGTCAGTGGAATTCCGGCGCTCATGGCGGCAACATTTTCGGGGGGCTGGTATTCATCACCCTCTAAAAACACACCGCCAATCTGTTGTGCAAGCGCCGCCGCCACCGTGGATTTCCCACAGCCTGACACACCAATCACATAAACTACCCGCCCTCGTATCATTTTATATCCTTATGCATGTGAGCCAACAGTAGAACCGCAACCAACCCAACCGAAATAACCGCAATGGCCGCCGGTGCGGCGTCGCCAATTTGTTCCAGCGACGCCTTTTCATAGACCCGAGTAGCCAGTGTATTAAAATTGAACGGGCGCAACAACAGTGTCGCCGGTAATTCTTTAACACTGTCCACAAAGACCAAAAGTAAAGCTGTGCCAAGCGACCCTTTGATCAACGGTAAATAAACCCGCAACAAAGTGCCGCCCGCAGTTTGTCCAAGTGAGCGCGCCGCCATTGGTAGCGATGGTGAAACCCGTCCAAAAGCCGCATCAGCAGCCCCCTGAGCAATCGCGAAAAACCGGATGAAATAGGCAAAGATAATGGCAAATGTTGAACCTGTCAGGAGCAGGCCAATATTACCTCCGCCCATGGCTTCGACCAGATCAGCTATGGCATGGTCCACACGCGAAAGCGGCCACAGTATCCCTAGGGCAAGAACCGCCCCGGGGGCAGCATATCCAATACCAGTGACAGGCAAAAGCAAGCCTGGCAACCGGCGCCCTGTTAAGCGCACCCCGTAAACCATAAACAGGCCAGCGGATACTGTAAGAACCGCTGCGATTCCCCCAACCCAGATGGAATTGGCAAATGCCTGAAACAGGCCGGGATCAAGCCAGCGCTCTTGGTTTTCCAGTGCATGCGACATCATCACCAAGACCGGTAGAAGAAAGCCAATGGCAAACGGCAGGGCGCAAATCGCAAAGGCCAACCATCCCTGCCAAGGGCCTAGCTTTTGGGGCTCTAATTTTCGGTGGCGTTGGGACATATGGTAAAACCTTGATTGGCTGCGCCCGCGTTTTTCTAGAAAAACCAAAATGAAAACCCCAACTAAGATCAGGCTTGCTATTTGCGCCGCTCCGCTACGGTTGCCGCCTTCTAGCCAGGTACTGAAAATACCTGTGGTTAGGGTCTGGACCGAAAAATGGGTAACAGCGCCAAAATCGCTGATGGTTTCCATCATGACGATGGCACTGCCGGCGGCGATGGCGGGGCGCGCCAGTGGCAGGCCTACCCTCCAGAAACGCATGAACGGACCCGCCCCCAAAGCGCGGGCAACGTCATAGGTACTAGCTGATTGTTCGCGCAGAGCCGCCCGCACCAGCAAAAACACATAGGGAAACAATGCGCCTGATAAAACTATAGTTGCCGCCCCGATTGACCGTATTTCCGGGAACCAATAATCGCGCGCTGTTTGCCAGCCAAAACTGGTGCGCAAAGCTGTCTGAACCAGGCCAGCATATTCAAGCAAATCAACCAGTGCATAGGCCGCAATATAGGCGGGGATCGACAGCGGCAACAACAGTAGCCAAGTCAGAACCCTGGATCCCGGAAAGCGGTACATCGTGACCAGCCAGGCCGTTGTCGTGCCGATAATTGCCGCTAACGCCCCCACTGAAATCACAAGAATTGCGGTATTCCTGAAGTAGCGCGGTAGCGTTGTTGACCACAGGTGTGGCCAGATGTTTTCAGTAGGCGTAAAGGCAAACCAAACCACAGCAACAACCGGCAAAATTACCAGAATAGCGATAAGCCCGGCGCCAATTGACCAGAGGTTAAAGTGCCGCCTGTCCAGCGCGAAATTGTGTATCTGACTGTTTTGCTCGGCCATTTCGACACGTGCATAACTAAAAGCAGTTTAACTGTCCAGAAATCTGAATATAATCACGCAAACAGCAACAACATGGCAGTACGTGGTTTTATGCAGGTCGCAATTCATCTTGGCGTTCACTGCACCGATGAGGATCGCCTGTTAAAGACGCTTTTGCAAAACAAGGGCGCGTTGGCCAAATTGGGTATCAGCGTGCCCGGACCCGGACGCTATCGCAAATCCGTCACGCGCGAAGCACAAAGACTGCGCGGTTTTCCAACGGATCATGACAGCCGTGATCTTTTGGTTGATTCAATAGTCGACGATGACAGCGCATCGCGGATGATCCTAACTTTCGAAAATTTCCTGTGCGATCCGGCCCGGGTATTTGAAAACGGATTGCTATACGACCAATCTGGAAGCCGACCAAAGAATTTGCAAAACCTGTTCCTTGATCTGCCGGTAGAGTTTTTCATCTCCATCCGAAACCCGGCTACATTTGTGCCAGCAATTTTCCATCATAAAGATCAGATGATTTCAGACTTTAAGGCATTCTTGGACGGGGTCGATCTTGAAGATATCCGTTGGTCAGATGTGATCGCTGCAATCAAAGAAAATTGTCCTGATTGCCCGATTACGGTCTGGTGCAACGAAGATACGCCACTGATTTGGCCAGAGATAGTTCATCAGGTCACAGGCTGCCCCAAGATGGATGAATTGCTGGGCGGAAATAACGTATTGGCGTCAATCATGAAAAATGAAGGCCTGGACCGAATGCAAACCTACCTTGAAAGCCATCCGCCGCGAAATGAAGGCCAACGCCGCCGAATTATTTTAGCGTTTTTGGACAAATATGCCATTGCCGACGCGGTAGAAGAAGAACTGGATGTCCCCGGCTGGAGCGACGAATTAGTGAAAGTTCTTACGCAAAACTATGAGGCAGATCTGGAAGAAATTTCGCAAATGCAGGGCGTTAACCTGATTTCCCCATAGTGCAAATGGCACAGGCTACATGCCCAAAGCTTCTTTATACAGTTCTAGTACTGCTTCTTCTTCTGCCAGATCTTCCCTGTCGCGGCGACGCATGGTAACAATTTTTCGCATTACTTTGGTGTCATAACCGCGCCCTTTGGCTTCGGCCATTACTTCTTTTTGCTGGTCTGCCAGGTCCTTTTTTTCCGCCTCAAGGCGTTCAAAACGTTCGATAAACTGGCGCAGCTCGTCTGCAGTTACGCGATATGAGCTTTCGGTTACAGTATCGTCCATTTTGCGGCCTTTCTGAGAATCTGATCAGGCGTTCCCTACCCTTCTGTCTTGGGGGGCGCAAGGCGATCGGGACTTGCTGCGCATAATTGCTTGGTGATAGGGCACCTGGGCAGGAAATGGTGCGGAGACAATGATGGATTGGTTAATCTGGCCGGGGGCCGTAATCTCATTTCTGGGGGTGATTGGGTTGTTTTATTGCATTCGTGCGGCGGCCAAGGCACGATCTGAAAACTTGGATGCGCCGACGATGGAGGCCCGCCTTCAACATCTGGTTGCCCTGAACATGGGGGCATTGGCGGTTAGTTCAATCGGGTTGATGATGGTGGTAATCGGTATCCTTTTGGGCTGACCGAAACTACAGTATTCCCCGTCTACATCCAATCAAGCGCTACAGTTTAATCTATGGATACAACGGCTTGGCCAGCAGAATCAGTTGGATTTTCTGTAGGTTGAGCAACAGGGATTTCTGCGGGCGGACCGGTTGAAGCATTGCCATTGCTGGGCTGGGCTTTTTGAAATGGTATCGCCGCCTCATCCGGGGTAGCCGCCGCTGCAAGGGAAATACGCACTGCCCTATGGCCATTGCTTTGACCAAGTCGCCCGGCCGCCACGGCGCGATGATCTTGGCCTTCCAGCGAAACCATCCCGATTGCTTCGGTTGGGATTGCAATAGTCGTACCAATTTCAAACTGCGCAATTTCGCTTAGTGGCTTAGCCAGGCGGTGCAAAATGGCCAGCACCGGGGCTTCGGCGTCCTGAACCGCATCGTGCCATCTGTTTGACCATTGTTTGCCACCCGAATTTGCCGAACCTGTACTGGCCTTTTCCCAGGGAAAAATCAAATGCAGCATGCCTTTTTTTGCACTGTTCCCCAAATCTAGCGACACCTGGTACCGTCGATAGGCAACATCATCAAGCGCCATACTAACGGCGCGACCGTCGTCAAATGTGCCGGCGTATCTGTATCCCTGAACCGGGGGTAAACCTGCTATTTGGCCTAATTCTGCATCAAACCCGCTCATTATGCTATTGAATACGCTAGATAAGATTGCCGCGTCGGTCGGGGTTGGTTCACGTTTCTCTGCCGCAGATGGAACCACGCGCCCGGTGATAAGTTGTTCGAGGAATGCAGAGACAGATTGTGTGTCCCAGAGCGCCAAGCCGATACCGGCGACAGGGGAAATAATTTTGAAAATCATATGTGGTTCTTCAAGGATTTTGGCAATCTCTTCCAAATTCACTTTGGTTTCGCTGAAACCTGCAATGGCAACTTCCAGTTCAGCCGCCGCTTCGCCAGCGCGTGCGATTGCGATGCGCAATGCTTTAGCGGGGCTGATGCCATCCTGATCAAATGGGCTGGCTGGCGCACCAATTTTACGTCGCAGAACCGGTTGAGTATCGGGATCAGGCAAGGTGTGGACATCCTATTATGGTGCCCGTCATCTTGGCAAATTCTGGTTACCAAATGGTTGAAATCTCAGCTATTCCGCCGCCTTTTCCAAGGCGCGACGCTGTGGCATTGTTACCCGAAATGCGGTCCTACCCTGCCCCGGCAAATAGCTTATATTACCGCCCAACCGGTGCATAATTTCGCGACATATCGCTAAGCCCAGCCCTGCCCCGCCCGCGGAAGCCTGATCAGACAGGCGTGAAAACTTTTCGAATATTAGCTCTTGGCTTTTTTTAGGGATGCCACAGCCGTTATCAACAAAATCAATTTGCAAAAACCCCGTCTTGGTGTTTACCCGTATTTCAAGCTTTGGATCGCCAGCATCACAGTACTTACCAGCATTGGTAATTAGGTTAATAAACACTTGGCGCAAACGGTCTGTATCAGTTTCAACCATGACATTTTCCGAATTGGTGTCACGGTTGATTTTGATATCATACCCAACCTCAGATGATGCAACGGCAGCAATAGCGCGTTCCAAAACCTCGCTCAAGTTTGCTGTCACATAGTTCAGCGTTACCTGGCCATTTTCTAGTACAGACAGGTCCAGCAAGTCATCCAGCAGACGGGTAAGGCGAATGGTTTCATCGTGGATGATTGAAGAATATTTCTGGTGGTCCTTTTGATTGCGCCCTGACCCATCCATGAGAATTTCACTAAACGCACGGATAGAAGTCATCGGCGTGCGCAATTCATGGCTGATCTGGCTGAGAAAAGCGTCTTTTTGCACGGATAGTTCTTTAAGCTTCTGGTTGGCATCGCGCAACTGGCGCGCGGTTCTGGCCAGCTCTTGCGATTTGGATTCTAGCTGGCTGGAATATTCCAACATCTGTGCCGTTTCATCGGCCACCGCCATTAGATCATGCACCGAAACCGAAGATCCGCCAATAATCTGTCCCAGCATTGCATGGGCGGTGGCCGATCCCACCGACCCGGTTAGTTCGCGTTCCAACTTTTCTATAAAATCAGGTGTAGCGTCCGGTAAATACCCTTCTCTGCCCTGGGCATTGGATTCAGATTGAAACAGGGCCTGCGCTTGTTCCGGTCCCATGATCCGTTGCGCCATAACCAATAGATCTTCGGCTTCTGCGGCACGACCGAACCAGCCGCGCCCGGCATCCGAATGTTCAAACACATTTACAAATTGCGCGCCCTGCAATCGTTCAAGAGGGTTTGGAAAACTTAGCAATGAGCCTCCAATAAAGACCAGTGTATTCAATGCCATGCTCCAGAAAACCGCGTGTACAAGCGGGTCTAGCCCATCAATCCCAAACAATCCGTGGGGTCGTAGCCAGTCAATACCCCACGGCCCGTCTGCCAACATTGCAGCCGACATTATAAAACCTTCGCCAAAACTGGGGATGAACATGGTGTAGGCCCAAACCGTAAACCCGGTTATCAGACCTCCTGCAGCACCAATTCGGGTGGAGCCACGCCAGAAAATTCCGCCAATTAGTGCTGGAAAAACCTGCACGACGCCAGTGAAGGAAATCAGGCCAATGGCGGCCAAGGCAGTTCCGCCGCCGGAAAATCGGAAATACAGATAGCCCAAGGCCAACACCGCCCCAATACTGACCCGGCGCGACAGCAGCACGATTTGGCGCACATCACCGGACATGGTGGCGCCTTCTCCGCGCAGGGAAAGCCAGATCGGCATGACGATGTGGTTGGACACCATGGTGGAAATCGCAATGGCCGCCACAATCACCATGGATGTGGCCGATGAGAACCCGCCCAAAAAAGACAACATTGCCAACCCACCTGCATCAAATGCCAAGGGCACCGTCAAAACAAACAGATCCGGATTTGTGCCAGCCGGCAATGTTGACAGCCCGACCACCGCAATCGGAACAACAAACAGGCTCATCAAAAGCAAATACAATGGAAATGCCCAGCTGGCAGTTGCCAAATGGCGTTCACTGACGTTTTCCACCACCAGCACCTGAAACATCCGGGGCAGGCACATGAATGCCACGGCGGCCAAGAAAGTAAGCGTTATCCAGCGGTCCGGTTGAATATCCCAGATCGCGATAGGTGACGCTTCAATGCGGTCCAGAATATCTATAGGGCCATCAGCGACACCCCAAACCACAAATGTTCCCACCGCCAGCAACGCTGCTAATTTCACCACAGCTTCCAGCGCAATAGCCGTGACCACCCCGTGGTGGCGCTCATTTGCATCCAGACTACGGGTGCCAAAAATGATGGTAAAAAACGCCAAACCAGCGGCCACCCACAATGCGGTGGCATTCAAATCTGGCAGGTTTGGATTTAGCGGTTGATCGCTGGCAAAAACGGCAAATGAAAGCGATACCGACTGAAGTTGCAGGGCAATATATGGCGTGGTTCCGATAACAGCCATCATTGTCACAATGACGCCCAGGCTATTTGATTTACCATAGCGTGACGAAATTAGATCAGCGATCGATGTAATACGTTGCGTGCGCCCAATGCGTACCAATTTTCGCAAAGCCCACCACCAACCAACCATTACTAGGGTCGGTCCCAAATAGATGGTGACAAATTCCAAACCAGAACGCGCAGCGTAGCCCACGGCGCCGTAAAATGTCCAAGCCGTACAATAGACCGACAGGGACAACGTGTAGACCAGCGGCGAACGTAGCCAGCCAATACGGCCCTGTTGGGCACGCTTTTCGGCGGCGTAGGCCACCAGAAATAACAGCCCCACATACAGCAAACAAACAATGACCAACAGATTAAACGGGACCATTTCCTGCCCCCGTTGACGTATCTTTGGCTGGATTGGCATCGCTGTTTTTCAATCGCCGCGATAGAAAAAACGCACCGATGATCAGCCCCGACCAAACCGCAAAAACAAAAACTATCCCCAGTCTCGTGGCCCCACCACCCCACAATATCGGCATAAGGATCAAAATGGCACCCAAAACTGGCAACAGTCGCGCGGCATCTTTGGCGCGGCGCAACCGATAGCCATCCTGGGCTACGAAAAGGGGATGCTTTGTCTGCATCAGTTGGTTAGCTCTTGCACCGCTTTTAGCAGTTCAGAATTGGAAAACGGTTTGGTCATAAACTTACTTGCGCCGTAACGATCAGCCATTTCACGATCTTTCTTTTGTCCACGCGCAGTCAGCATAAGCACCGGTAATGTCTCTGTCTGAACTGCGGAACGCAGGTCGCGCAAAATATCGTACCCTGATCGGTTGGGCAGCATCACATCAAGAATAACCATATCTGGTGATCTGTTTTGCACAGTTTGCAATGCCGTCGCGCCATCTGAATGGGTGTCCACAACAAATCCATCACGGGACAAAATAAATCGAACCGCCTCAATAATATTGGGCTCGTCCTCGATTAGCAAAATGCGTTTGTCCATGCCCCCCCCGGTTGTTCTGGTTACAATCACGGCGACTGGAACTATTGCTGGGAAAATTCGCCCTGTCAAAACCCATCGGTCAAAATTGAAGGTTCACGCCGGCCATGACAGGCCTCACGGGTGCAAATGCGACAATTCGATCCTACAGGTTCTGCCCGTTCCTGAGGGGTGTCGTCAGGCAATATTAACATCGTCGCTTCAATAAGCGGCTCGGTGTTGAACGCGGCCGCCACCACCGGCTGGGCAATTGTATATGTTAGGAAGCGCACCTGCCTGTGGCCAGACTGTTCTACAACTGTACGTATTGGATTCATGGGGCGGGCCAAAGCTTGGTATAATGGCCAAAGCGGACAAGCAGCCCCAAAGCGGGGCAGTGCAAAACCGTCAATCGGTTTGCAAAATGTCAAGGTGCCCGAGCTGTCACACCGTACTATTCCAGCTGCCTGCTTTTGATTGGGCTGGGTCGCTATACGCCTAAGGACTGTGGCCAGGTCACAGCCTAACGCCTGTGAAACCCTTAGTGGATCACGCCCATTCAGGCGCATTTCTTCCGACAACCGATCATGGCTTACAGCTTTGGCATCCGATTTGTAGCTTTTCAGATAGGCCCTAGCGTAGGACATTGTGGTTACAGAGCCGTTCAATTGCGCCTGTTTCCTTAACAGCGCATCAACGTTAATAGCGTCGTTGCCTTCCAACTCTCCGATGTGAAATTGGCGTGCCGAAAGCCAGTTTTCCAGTTCTTCTTTGGGCATCGATGGTTCCGCTGCAGCCTGCCCTTCGTCGGTTGCATCCAAATAAGAAACCAATGCCTGCGCGTTTTCTGCTAATCGCCTGCTATCTTCATCCAGGTTTCTGTGAAACCTGACCTGCCATTCCGGATTTAGGTGTGACCCATCAGTTAGAATTGCAGCGGTTGATCGAATGGCTGTTACTACTGAAAGCATTTCGTGCATAGAAGCAGCAAGTTGCGGATCGTGGGTCAAACGGTCGGTTAAACCGGTGACTGTCTGTTCCAAAGATTCAATTCTTTGTTGTTGCCAGGCTATCAGTTTGGACCATCCCGGAAACCTTCCCACCAGTTCTTCGGTTCGATCAACTTCAGTTACGATATTGGTTTGGCCAAAAGTTGCGGCCCCCAATGCCTCTAATAGCGAGGATTGCGCCCCCTCGCTTAAAAGCCCGGCCTCTACGCCAAGTTCACGCGATATATCCACCAATAGTTTTCCGCCGATTCTGCGGCGGTTGTGTTCAATCAGGTTCAAATATGACGGTGATATTCCCACGCTTTGGGCCAGGGCGGCCTGACGCAGGCCTTTTGAAAGACGCGTTTGGCGAATACGCCCTCCTGTTAGACCAGAGTTTGGCAACCAAAACCTCCATTAATTACAACGCCCTTCGAACGTATTGTAAATTACTTTACAGTAAAAACCACGGCTTTGTGTAAAGTTTTACAAGATTTTGTTTTTAATAGTGCGCATTATTGAGAAAATTCCGATCCCCGCCCAATATCGCGTCAGCCTCACCTGAGGCCTGCAATGCGTTTTCAAAAAATTGGCGCATGCAGAAAAAGTTACGTTAACGGGAGGAAAATATGTCCAACTCAATTCTCACACGTCGTGGGTTGCTAAAGACGGGTACCATTGCTGGTGCTGGTCTGGCCGTACCTACGATCTTTACTGGGGCCTCTTGGTCAGGGTCACATGCTGGCTTTACCAACGCACCAGGACCAGACAATGTCACTATCGGCTTTAACGTGCCACAAACCGGCCCCTATGCCGATGAAGGTCTTGACGAACTTCGCGCTCAGGAACTTGCGGTTGCGCACCTGAATGGCGAAGGCGACGGCGGCATGCTGAACACCTTCAGCTCCAAAGCGCTGGACGGCACTGGTATTCTGGGTCGCAAGGTTGGCTTTGTCACCGGTGACACGCAGACCAAATCAGATGCTGCACGTGCGTCTGCCAAGTCGATGATCGAAAAAGACGGCGTGACAATGATCAATGGTGGTTCATCTTCGGGTGTTGCTATCGCGGTTCAGGGTCTGTGTCAGGAAGCTGGCATCATCTTTATGGCCGGTCTGACGCACTCTAACGACACCACCGGTAAGGACCGTAAAGCCAATGGTTTCCGCCATTTCTTTAACGGCTTCATGTCCGGTGCTGCATTGGCACCTGTGCTTGAAAAAGCTTACGGCAAGGAACGTCGCGCCTATCACCTGACAGCCGACTATACTTGGGGCTGGACACAGCAAGAATCCATTGCTGCGGCAACTGAAGCCACTGGTTGGGATACGGCCCAGAACGTGCTGACACCTGTTGGCGCTGGTGACTTTTCTTCCTATATCGCGCCGGTTCTTAATTCCGGTGCTGATGTGCTGGTTCTGAACCACTACGGTGGCGACATGATCAATTCACTGACACAGGCGATCCAGTTTGGCCTGCGTGACAAGCAGGTAAACGGCAAGAACTTCGAAATCGTTGTGCCGCTTTACTCTGAATTGATGGCCGCTGGTGCGGGTGAAAACATCAAAGGCGTGTATGGTTCTATGAACTGGAACTGGCAGCTGCAGGATGAAGGCACAGCCGCCTTTGTGAAGTCGTTTGGTGAAGCATACGGTCGCCCACCATCAAATTCAGCCCACACATGTTACGTGCAGACGCTGCTCTATGCGGATGCTGTGACACGTGGTGGTTCGTTCAACCCCTGCTCGGTTGCCGAAGCGCTTGAAGGCTTTGAATTTGACGGCATGGGTAATGGTCCAACGCTTTATCGCGCTGACGATCACCAGTGCTTCAAAGACGTGCTGGTTATGAAAGGCACTGAAAACCCAACCAACGCTTATGACACGCTGGAGATTGTTGAAATCACCCCGCGCGCGCAGGTTGAATACGCTTCCAACCACCCGATGTTTGGTGGTGACGAAGCCAGTGTTGGCTCCTGTAACCCGGGCGCTTAAACCACAGTCTAAAATCATCAGTAAGGCGGGGGTAACCCCGCCCTACTTGTTGGGCTATAGCTGATCCAAAGGGTGGGGCCATGGACGTCATATTTCTGCAAATTTTAAACGGTTTGGACAAGGGGTCAGCCTATGCGTTGATCGCACTTGGCCTGACGTTGATTTTTGGCACCCTCGGCGTGGTCAATTTCGCCCACGGCGCGCTATTTATGATCGGCGCATTTTGTGCGGTCACCCTGCAAAAACTATTCGGCCTGTCTTATCAGGTTGTTGATGAAACCAAGACCGATTTTCTGGGTAAACCTCTGAAAGTCGACGTGCCCTATCTGGAAAGCTGGTTCAGCCCGGAATTTGCCGCAAGTGTGATTAACTGGTCTGTGCCGCTGGCGATCCTGTTTGCCATTCCAATTATGATCGCCGTGGGTTTCATAATGGAGCGCGGGTTGATCAAACATTTCTACAACCGCCCCCACGCCGACCAGATCCTTGTGACGTTCGGGCTGGCCATCGTCTTGCAGGAAATCATTAAGTATTTTTACGGCGCTAACCCAATCCAGACAGGTGCGCCTGACATGTTCAAAGGCGCGTTGGATTTCGGCGTGCTGGTTGGCTTTGAGCCTAACAAAGTTATCTACCCCTATTGGCGACTTGTCTATTTCCTATTTTCAGCCGTGGTCATCGGCAGTGTCTTTGCTTTTCTGCGCTTCACCACCTTTGGGATGGTCGTGCGCGCCGGTATGGCGGACCGCGAAACCGTGGGGCTTCTGGGCATCAATATCGACAAGCGCTTCACCATTATGTTTGGCGTCGCCGCAGCCGTCGCCGGTTTGGCCGGCGTCATGTACACGCCCATTCTGGCCCCGAATTATCATATGGGCATGGATTTTCTGGTACTTAGCTTTGTAGTAGTTGTTGTCGGTGGCATGGGGTCATTGCCAGGCGCGGTTCTGGCCGGGTTTCTGCTGGGAATTTTGCAAAGCTTTGCATCCATGAACGAAGTCAAATCCATTATCCCCGGAATTGACCAGATCATCATTTACCTCGTCGCGATCGTTATCCTATTGGTTCGCCCACGCGGATTGATGGGTAAACGCGGCGTGATGGAGGAATAGAGTATGCTTGGCCTGAACAAACGCGACACTAAGTTCATGATCATCGTGATTTTGCTAACGGTTTTCACCCCCTTTATCATGCAACCTTTCGCTGAAAGCAGTCCGCTGGCACAATTCAACGGCGGTTACCCAGACCTGATGGCCAAGGTGGCAATCTTTGGCATCTTTGCAGTGGGGTTTAACATCCTGTTCGGGCTGACAGGATACCTGTCCTTCGGCCACGCGGCTTTCCTTGGCGTCGGCAGCTATTCCGCCGTCTGGATGTTCAAACTTCTGTCGTTGAACGTCTTCCCGGCGCTGATCCTGGCAGTTATCGTATCGGGTCTGTTTGCCACGCTGATCGGCTATGTATCCTTGCGCCGGTCCGGCATCTATTTTTCCATCCTGACACTGGCCATGGCTGAAATGAGCTATCGTCTTGCCTATTCAGTGCTCACCCCGATCACAAACGGCGAAACCGGTTTGCAAGTTCGCGCCACTGATCCGCGCATTTTGGATGGTGCTGGTGCCGCGCCTTATCCCAATCTTTTTGGGCTCCAACTATCCAGTTCTTTTAAATGGGACGTGTGGGGCCATGTCTTTACCTTCAATGTCGGTTTCTATTTCTGCGCGGTTATTGCCGTCATCATGTTCTACATATCTTTACGCATTTTTCGCTCGCCCTTTGGGCTGGTACTACGGGCGATCAAATCCAATCAGACACGGGTGAATTATACCGGGCTGAACACACGCCCTTATGCCCTGGCTGCCTTTGTAATATCTGGCATGTATGCCGGACTGGCGGGCGGATTGCTGGCCGTGATGGACCCATTGGCTGGCGCCGAGCGCATGGTCTGGACGGCCTCTGGTGAAGTAGTGATTATGACGATCCTTGGCGGCGCAGGCACTTTGCTGGGTCCAGTACTTGGGGCCGGAGCCATCAAATACCTGGAAAACATTTTTTCCAAGATCAATGAAAACGTTCTGCACGGTTGGTTCGAATTTATGCCAGATGGTCTGGAGAATGCTGTTGTTTGGGTGCTGTCACGCTTTACCGGCGAAGGCTGGCACCTGACATTGGGGTTGATGTTTATGCTGGTGGTGATCTTCCTGCCCGGCGGGTTGATCGAAGGAGGGCAGCGAATTTTCGCCCTGTTTCGGCGTAAGAAAAACAATGCCCCCGACACTGTGTCGGAACCGGCAGAATAGGAAATACAGAATATGGGTATCCTCGAGGTCAAGGGCATCAGCAAGCGTTTCGGCGGTTTGCAGGCGCTGGATGATGTGACACTGTCAGTGGCGCAAAATTCGCTTCATGCCATCATTGGCCCCAATGGCGCGGGCAAATCCACACTGCTAAATGTATTGGTAGGCAAGCTAATCCCTGACAGTGGCTCGGTTATGTTTGATGGGCAATCGGTATTGGGCCGCAAACCGCATGAAATCAATCAAATGGGCATTTCGCGCGTCTTTCAGACTCCGGAAATTTTTGGCGATCTGGACGTTATCGAAAACGTGCTGATCCCCTGTTTTGCCAAACGCGACGGTGCGTATCGCTTGCACGCTTTTGAAACAGTGGCCAATGAAGCGACGTTGGTAGAACAGGCCGAACACATCCTGGAAGACGTCGGCATGGCTGACAAACGTGACCACCACGCCGCATCCCTGTCGCGTGGCGATAAGCGACGTTTGGAAATGGCCATGTGTCTGGTGCAGGAACCGCGGCTTTTACTGTTGGACGAACCCACGGCAGGCATGGCGCGCGCCGACACCAACAACACCATCGATTTGCTGAAAGAAATCCACGACAAGCGTGATATCACCATGGCAATCATTGAACATGACATGCATGTGGTGTTTTCGCTGGCCGAACGCATCACCGTTCTGGCCCAAGGTGCACCGTTGGTCGAAGACACGCCGGAAAACATCAAAGGCCACCCCAAGGTGCAAGAAGCCTACCTTGGCACCACGCAAACGTAGGGGCGCGATATGAACACGAAAACCGATTTTCCCCAACAGGCCAATAAGGCCAGCACTGCGCCTGCCTATTTTTCCGTCTGGGATATCCACGCCTATTACGGTGAAAGCTATATCGTGCAGGGCGTCAGTTTTAACATCCACGAGGGCGAAATCCTGGCCCTGTTGGGCCGCAATGGGGCTGGAAAAACATCTACCCTGCGCACATTGGCGCGGCTTGCCGACCCTGCCCTGACCAAGGGTGAAATCTGGCTGGACCACGAAGCAATCCACCCGATGAAATCTTTTGAAGCATCACAGGCTGGCATCGGCCTTGTCCCCGAAGACCGGCGCATAATTTCCGGGCTGACCGTTGAAGAAAACCTGCAACTGGCCCAGATTGCCCCGCCGGTCGGCTGGTCGCTGGAACGGCTATACGATTTGTTCCCACGCCTGAAAGAACGCCGCAAGCAGGAAGGCACGACACTTTCGGGCGGCGAACAGCAAATGCTGGCCATAGCCCGTGCCCTGGCGCGTGACATCAAACTGCTGCTGCTGGATGAACCCTACGAAGGTCTGGCCCCGGTCATTGTTGACGAAATTGAAAAAACCCTGAACCTGATCAAAGAACAGGGCATCACCACGGTGATTGTTGAGCAAAACGCCCTGCGCGCGCTGGATCTGGCGGATCGCGCGGTGATCCTGGACACCGGCCACGTGGTTTTTGACGGCACCGCCCAAGAGATGCTGGACAACGAAGCCATGCGCCACGAATATCTGGCCATCTAAGCCCGCGCCAAAACCCACGAAAAGAGATTTCCCATGACCGAAACCACACTTTACCCGCCAAGTGCCGACTTTGTGGCAAAATCCCATGCCGACAAGGCCAAATACGACGAAATGTACGCTGCATCCGTGACCGACCCGGATGCGTTCTGGGGCGAACAAGGCAAACGTCTGGACTGGATCAAGCCATACACCAAGGTGAAAAACACCAGTTTCGAATACCCGGATATTTCGATCAAATGGTATGAGGACGGCGTGTTGAACGTGTCGGCCAACTGCATTGACCGGCATCTGGCGACGCGCGGCGATCAGACGGCGATCATCTGGGAAAGTGACGATCCAAACACCGACGCCAAGATCACCTACAACGAACTGTCCGACAAAGTGAACCGGCTGGCCAATGTCTACAAAGGTCTCGGCGTCACCAAGGGTGACCGCATCGTTCTCTACATGCCAATGATCCCCGAAGCAGCCTATGCCATGCTGGCTTGTGCGCGTATTGGCGCCATCCATTCCATTGTTTTCGCAGGTTTTTCGCCTGAGGCACTGGGCGCCCGCATCGGCGGCTGCAAGGCATCCCTCGTGGTCACCGCCGATCAGGCACCCCGTGGCGGCAAGAACACGCCCCTGAAAACTAACGTCGACGCAGCACTGGAAATTTGCGGCGATGTGCCAACGCTTGTGGTGGCCCGCACCGGCAATGACGTGCCGATGAAAGCCGGGCGCGACCATGCCTATGAGCCGCTCATGGAAGCCGCGTCAAACCACTGTCCTCCCGAACCAATGAACGCTGAAGACCCGCTGTTCATCCTTTACACATCCGGCTCCACCGGCATGCCCAAAGGCGTCGTGCATTCCACCGGCGGCTATCTGGTCTATGCGGCGATGACCCACCAGTACACGTTCGATTACCATGACGGCGACATCTTCTGGTGCACGGCGGACGTGGGCTGGGTCACCGGCCACAGCTATATCGTCTACGGGCCGCTGGCCAATGGTGCCATCACGCTGATGTTTGAAGGCGTGCCAACCTACCCCGATGTGGGCCGGTTCTGGGCCGTTTGCGACAAGCACAAGGTCAACCAGTTCTACACCGCCCCCACCGCCATTCGCGCCCTCATGGCACACGGCGACGACCCGGTAAAAACCCACGACCTGTCATCCCTGAAACTGCTGGGCACAGTCGGGGAACCGATCAACCCCGAAGCCTGGAACTGGTATAACGAAATCGTTGGCGGCGGGCGCGTCCCCATCGTCGACACTTGGTGGCAAACCGAAACCGGTGGTCACATGCTGACGCCTTTGCCCGGTGCCACAGCCACAAAACCCGGTTCCGCCACACTGCCGTTTTTCGGCATCCAACCCGTGGTCCTGAACCCCGAAACCGGGGCCGAGATTACCGATACCGTCGCCACCGGCGTCCTTGCCATCCGCGACAGCTG
Organism: Paracoccaceae bacterium; assembly: GCA_965224795.1. Lineage (GTDB taxonomy): Bacteria > Pseudomonadota > Alphaproteobacteria > Rhodobacterales > Rhodobacteraceae > NVTR01. The sequence continues at coordinate 485,367 of CBDDAE010000002.1, forward strand.
GCCCGGCCAGATGCGCACGGTTTACGGCGACCACGACCGGTTCGTGTCAACATATTTCGCGACCTACAAAGGCTACTACTTTTCCGACGATGGATGCCGGCGGGATGAGGACGGATATTACTGGATCACCGGCCGCGTGGATGACGTGATCAACGTCTCCGGCCACCGCATGGGCACCGCCGAAGTCGAAAGCGCCCTCGTCGCCCACCCGGCCGTATCCGAAGCCGCAGTCGTCGGTTTCCCCCATGATATCAAGGGACAAGGCATCTATTGTTACGTGACTTTGATGGGTGGGCAGGAGTACACGGATGAACTACGCGCCGAACTCGTGGGCTGGGTCCGCAAAGAAATCGGCCCCATCGCCAAACCGGACCACATCCAATGGGCTCCGGGCCTGCCCAAGACGCGCTCCGGTAAGATTATGCGGCGGATTTTGCGCAAGATTGCCGAGAATGACTATGGGAATTTGGGGGATACGTCTACGCTGGCGGACCCGAGTGTGGTGGATGATTTGATAGCGAACCGGGGGAAGTAGGTTTCAAAAGGACAGACAGCCTATTTTTTCGGGCGAATGTTTTGTCTCCGCAATGCGGGAAGTAGCTGGCAAGCGTTATTCCTTCCGAAAAAGCCCGAATTGTAATATGTATCGGTATGTCCGCTGAATATCCTGAGTTTCGAAAACTGATCACGAATGGTTCGCCTCTGGCTGTCCACGAGAATGGGACCGGTGATCCTGTCGTGCTAATTCACGGCGGCGTGTCTGACATGCGCACCTGGCACAACCAGCTACCAGCCTTAAGCGCAAGCTATCGAACAATTGCCTACAGCAGGCGCTATGCGCGCCCAAATGATGACATTGCTGACGGTGTCGATGACCAAATGGCGCTGCATGTGTCTGACTTAGCAGACCTATTACGTAATTTGGATGCAGCACCGGCCCATCTGGTCGGGCATTCCTGGGGTGGTTTCATTGCATTGCTAACAGCGATTGAACACCCCGATCTCGTGCGTTCACTGACGCTCATTGAACCGCCCGTAATTACTCTTTTCCTCGACTTACCGCCGAAATTAAAACAAGTTGCTTCCTTGTTTCTACGTGCCCCGCGAACGGCATTATCAATTTTGAAACTCGGTGGCACAGTGATGGCCCCTGCGGAAAAGGCGTTCAGGAATGGCAATGACGAAGATGCCATCAAAATATTTGGAACAGGTGTTCTGGGCAAATCGCGTTTTGCCAATCTTTCGCCCGAACGGTACCAACAAGTCTGGGACAACCGCCGCGCGGACAAAGCACAATTGTTTGGTGCCGGTTTTCCGGCATTGAGCGAGCAGGCGGTCAGAGATGTTTCCGTTCCGGTACTACTATTGGGTGGTGCTCAAAGCCCGACAGCGTTTCAAAGAATGAACTCTGAATTAGCCACACTATTTAAAGACGCGCGGCTGACAGTAGTGGAAGATGCGTCGCACATGGTTCACGAAGACGCGCCCGAAAAAACAAACAGGCTTATCCTGGATTTCCTGAGCCGCTAGTTTTCTATTTGGGCCCTAAACAGATTTCCAAGCCGACATTTCGCCAATAACGCCCCTCACCTCTCCCGGCGCGCCAACATCAACTCCACCCGTTTCACCTCCCGGATCACCCGATCCGCATGTATTTGCGGCATCATGCTCAGCTTCATTGTCAGCGCCGCCAGCATCAGCACTCCTCCGGAAATACCGTATTTCAACGCAACCAGAACATCCGTCGACCCAAAGAACCGGAACCCACACCAAAACGCCGCGAAAAACATCACTGTCTGTAGGATTATCACAATCCAGTTAACCCAGCCCAGCTTGCCGCGAAACAATCCCAGCCCCAGGGTGAACCAGCCCAATTCCTCTGTCTGCGCAAAAATCTCGCGATCCTCGGCTTCCAGTGCTTCCTCAATCATCTGATCAAGCTTTTCCATCTCTAGTCTCCTTCCAAAATCTCACGCAACTTGCTGCGCGCATGCATCAATCTGGTTTTCACCGTGCCCGCAGGCACATCCATGGCCATCGCCACTTCGCTTACATTCATATCCGCCAGGTAAAACAGTGCCACCGTCGCCGCCTGATCCCGCGACAGATGCGCCAGTGCCGCACGAACCCGCGCCCCATCCACCGCCGCAGGGCCACTTTCAGCCACTTCCATATCCACCTCCTGCACATACTCCGCCGCCAGCGACCGATCCCGTTGCCGCCCTTTGATGACCCGCGCCACCCGGCGTGTGACGATCCGCAAAGCCCAGGGCAAAAACGCCCCCGTGTCCCGCAACCCGCCAAGCCCGCGCATGATCTCGATCCAGGCGTCCTGAACCACATCTCGTGCGCCTTCCACATCGCCCAGCAACCGCACCGCATGCGCCATTAGCCGGGGCCCGCGAAATCGCACCAACCGCTCCAAAGCCGTTTGATCGCCAGTGCGCGCTGCCGCCACCAGGTACCCTTCCAACGCTTTTTCGCTTTGTTTCACAGTCATTTTGTCCCTTCATACATATAGGTGCGCCAAAACCCGGAACCGGTTCAAAATATACCAAACATTTTCTTCTTTTCAAAAATATCCTAGCCGAAGGCCCGGCCCTTCGGGGCCGTAAACAAAAAAATGGCGCGGCCCCGCTTGGGGTCGCGCCACAATTTCTTAACGCTGTGAACCTTACTTCAGCGCAGCGTCCGTAATCGCATGAGTCCAGGCACCGCTTGGTTCAGACGTGATCACCGGATCAGAACCACCGCCCATCAGCGTTGCAACTGTGCGCGCATAATCCGCCTCATCCAGTGCACCATTGGAACCAGCCGTCAGTTTGGCAATCTCGCCCATCATCCGACGCTGATGCTCCTCGGTCTGCGCACCGGTTTCGTCGTATTCCAGCACGATGTCAGCCGCTGCATCCGGGTTTTCCTCGGCCCATTTCCAGCCCTTCATCGATGCCCGTACAAACCGCACTAGCTCGTCGCTGAACGCTTCATCGGTCAGACGATCTTCAAGCACATACAGCCCGTCTTCCAGTGTTGCGACACCCTGATCTTCATATTTGAAGGTCACCAAATCGTCGGCTGTCAGGCCAGCGTCAATGATCTGCCAGTATTCATTATAGGTCATGGTCGAAACGCAATCGGCCTGACCTTGCAGGATCGGATCGACGTTAAAGCCCTGCTTCAGCACCGTAACACCGCCGTCAGAACCATCCGTGGCCACGCCAAGGCTGCTCATCCAACTAAGGAACGGATATTCGTTGCCGAAGAACCAAACCCCCAGCGTGTGTCCGGCAAAATCAGCGGGTGAGGCAATGCCACTGTCGGACCGACAGGTCAGCATCATGCCAGAGCTTTTGAACGGCTGGGCAATATTTACCAGCGGCAGGCCCTTTTCGCGGGCTGCAAGTGCGCTTGGCATCCAGTCGATCACCACATCAGCACCGCCACCAGCAAGAACTTGCGTCGGGGCCACATCGGGACCACCGGGCTTGATGGTGACATTCAGATCTTCATCCGAATAAAATCCGTTTTCCAGTGCCACATAATAACCGGCGAATTGCGCCTGCGTGACCCATTTTAGTTGCAACGTCAGATCGTCGGCAGCATTTGCCCCCGATACAGCCATTGCCAGCCCGGCAGCGGTTCCTAAAAGTAGTTTCTTCATCTTCATTCTCCCTTGTTGAAGTCCGTTTAGTTTCTTTTCATCGCACGCCCCGATGAGAAGGGTGCCAGAAGGTCACGCCTTTCTCAATCAGGGTTACAATTCCGTAAAATGCTGAGCCCGCCAATGCCGCTACCGCGATCTCGGCCCAGACCATATCCATTGACAGACGCCCGGCCTCGGCCTGAATGCGAAATCCCATGCCATAGATCGGTGAGCCGAAATATTCCGCCACAATCGCCCCGATCAACGCCAGTGTCGTGGCAATTTTCAGCCCGTTAAATATGAACGGCATAGCGGCAGGCAGGCGCAGTTTTATCAGGCCCTGCCAATAGCTTGCCGAATAGGTGCGCATCAGGTCACGTTGCATACTGTCGGTTTCGCGCAAGCCCATCACCGTGTTGATCAGCATCGGGAAAAACACCATTACCACGACCACGGCAGATTTGCTTTCCCAGCCAAACCCGTACCATTTCACCAGTATTGGCGCGATGCCAACAATCGGCAGGGCTGCCACGAAATTACCAATGGGCAACAGGCCAGCTTGCAAAAACCATGATCGGTCCACCAGAATTGCCACTACAAATGCTACCCCGCAGCCGATCAAATACCCCGACAACGCGCCCTTAACGGCCGTTTGCACGAAATCTTTCCACAGGATGCCCCCTGAGGCCGCAAATCGCGCGCCTATTGCCGATGGCGGTGGCAAAATGATCGGGCTGATATTCAGACCGCGCACCATGCCTTCCCACAGGACCAGCATCGATATACCAAACAGTGCCGGCACCAAAATTTTAGCCCATCGTGTCCGGTGCAAAACTGTGCCAGCAATCAACAGATTGATCACCGTGGCCAGCGCCCAAAAGGCAAATGCAAAGACCAGCCAGTTCATCGCGCCATCCCCATGCGTTTCAGGGTGATGCGCTGGATCAGGCCGACAATGGCGACCAACGCCCCGGCCAAAATTGCCGCAGCGATCAGCGCGCTCCAGATCCGGATTGGTGGCCCAAACTGATCACCCACCAGAATGCGCGCGCCAAGGCCGCGTAGCGCTCCGGTTGGCAGCTCGCCGACAATGGTGCCCACCAAAGCGGCCGCAATGCCGATTTTCAACGACGTAAACAGGTACGGCATGGATGACGGCAGACGCAGTTTCCAGAAACTTTGTACGCCGTTGGCGCTATAGGTTTTCATCAGGTCCAACTGCATCATATCCGGGGAACGCAGCCCCTTGACCATGCCCACAAGGATCGGGAAAAAGCACAAATATGCCGAAATAATCGCCTTGGGTATGATCCGCTCCTGTACCCCCAGCGCATTCATCAGCACAATAATCATTGGCGCTAGCGCCACAATTGGGATGGTCTGACTGATGATCGCCCATGGCATCATCCCCATATCCATCACCCGTGTGTAGACAATGGCAATTGCCAGGCTCAGTCCAATCAATCCGCCAAGGGCAAAGCCCCACAACGTCGCGTTCAGGGTGATCCAGCCATGAAAAATCAGACTTCGTTTGCTGGTGATTTTCTTTTGCACCGTGGTTTCCCATAACTCGGCAGCCACCTGATGAGGGGCCGGCAGCCGGGCACGTTCTTGCGCCATTGTATCGGCAAATACTTCGCTACTTGTCAGCGTGACCCCGGCACGCTCGGCCTGATCCAGCGTCCACTTGGAATTCATTTGATAGGCGGCGAAATACCAGATCGCCAGAATTGCCGCCAATACCGTGGCTATTGGAAAAACTGATCTCATCCCGGTCCGCCCTTTTGCCGCCCATAGCGGTAAATCAGCATTCCGACATAATAAATCGGATAGACCCAGATATAGGCCCAAACCGCCTGCCCCATGAAGCCCACCATTTCCGGGCCGCGAAAATACAGTAGCGCCACAATGATATAGCCGGCCACATTCGACCAGAACCGGCGTTTGTCAATGGAAGCCCAGAATTCAATCATCACTATGCCCCGCCCGCAAACCATCCCGTACCCGGTGTGCAATTTCGATAAATTCCTTACTGTCGCGGATTTCCAACGGCCTTTCGCGCGGCAACGGGCTTTCAATAATATCCGCAATCCGCCCCGGCCTTGGCGACATCACGACGATTTTGGTGCTCAGATACACTGCCTCGGGGATCGAGTGTGTCACGAACGCAATGGTTTTGTTGGTACTGGCCCAGAGCTGCAACAACTGTTCATTCAGATGGTCGCGCACGATCTCATCCAGCGCCCCGAAAGGTTCGTCCATCAGCAAGATATCCGCATCAAACGCCAGTGCACGCGCAATGCTGGCGCGCTGTTGCATACCGCCGGACAATTGCCAGGGAAACTTATTTTCAAACCCGGCCAGATCGACCAGATTCAGAACGCCTGACACCCGCTCAGCCTGCTCGGACTTTGAAAAACCCATGATTTCAAGGGGTAATTTGATATTGCCACCAATCGTGCGCCAAGGGTACAACCCGGCGGCCTGAAACACATAACCATAGGCCCTTGCCCGCCGCGCGTCTTCCGGACTCATCCCATTCACGGTGATCTCGCCCGCTGTGGGATGTTCCAACGCCGCCATAACACGCAGCAGCGTCGTCTTACCGCAACCAGACGGGCCAATGAACGACACGAAGTCCCCGGCGTTGATGGTCAAGTCTATATCCTGCAATGCATGGATCGGACCATCGTTGGTTTCAAACGTCAGGCTAAGGTTCTTCGCCTCAATCACCGCGCTAGATTTGCCCCCGTTATTTATCATTTACACTCCACTCGCCGGAATACCTGTGCGCTTCACCGGTGTCGGCGCCGTCAGTTCTTTCCACTGGCTCAGCGCCTTGTTCACCGTCCCATTGGGATCGCGCTTCACAAACTTGCCGTGGCCTTCCTGCGTGCGGATTTCCCCGTCATGCACCGACACATGGCCGCGCGATAGCGTAAACCGAGGCAGGCCCTTCACATGCTTGCCTTCAAACACGTTGTAATCAATCGCCGATTGTTGGCTGTCGGCGGCGATGGTTTTTTCCTTCTCAGGGTCCCAAACCACAATATCCGCATCCGCACCGACCAAAATCGCCCCCTTTTTCGGGTAGCAATTCAGTATCTTAGCGATGTTTGTTGATGTAACCGCGACGAATTCATTCATCGTCAACCGCCCCGTCGCCACCCCGTGGGTCCAGAGCATCGGCATCCGGTCCTCAAGGCCCCCGGTGCCATTGGGGATCTTGGTGAAATCCCCGACGCCGGAACGTTTCTGTTCGGTGGTAAACGCACAATGGTCCGTGGCTACAACGCTTAGGCTACCCGCCTGAAGCCCCGCCCACAGGCTATCCTGATGCTTCTTATTGCGGAACGGCGGGCTCATCACCCGACGCGCCGCATGGTCCCAATCCTTGTTGAAATATTCGCTTTCATCCAATGTCAGATGCTGGATCAGCGGTTCCCCCCACACCCGTTTACCGTTCTGGCGCGCCCGCCGGATCGCCTCATGGCTTTCCTCGCAGGATGTATGCACCACGTAGAGCGGGGCCCCCGCCATATCGGCAATCATGATCGCGCGGTTCGTCGCCTCGCCTTCTACCTGGGTCGGGCGGCTATAGGCATGCGCCTCCGGCCCGGTATTCCCCTCGGCCAGCAGTTGCGCCGACAATTCCGCCACCACGTCACCGTTCTCGGCGTGGACCATAGGTGTCGCGCCCAATTCGGCACAGCGCTTGAACGACGAATAAAGCTCATCATCATTGACCATCAACGCGCCTTTGTACGCGAGGAAATGTTTAAATGTATTTATTCCGCGTTCTTGCACGACGGTCTTCATGTCGTCAAAAACCTTTTCACCCCACCAGGTTACTGCCATGTGGAAGGAATAATCACAGTTGGCGCGGGTGGATTTATTGTCCCAACGCTTGAGCGCCTCCAACGGGCTTTCATCCTGGTTTGGCAGCGCGAAATCCACCACCATCGTGGTGCCCCCGGCCAAGGCCGCGCGCGTGCCACTTTCGAAATCGTCTGTGGAATACGTTCCCATAAACGGCATTTCCAGATGGGTGTGCGGATCAATGCCGCCGGGCATGACGTAGCAGCCGGTGGCGTCGAGTTCCTTGTCGCCCGCAAGATTCTGCCCGATCTCGGCAATCTGTCCGTTTTCGATCAAAACATCCGCCGTGTAGGTCAGATCGGCTGTTACGATGGTGCCGTTTTTGATGACTGCAGTGCTCATGTTTTTCTCCCTATTCGTTGCAACTTTGACCGCCCGCATGCAAATCCCGATCCTTCAGGATCATCAGGATGCCCATTTTCTGGGCACGTTCGCAGGCGCCTTGCCAGTTGATCGGTTCATCTGTGTATTCTGCGTCCAGTATCAGCTTTCCAGCGCGAATATAGGCCGTAACTTCATCGCACCAACCATCCTGAAAACAACTTTCAGTAATTACAAAGTCCAAGGTATCAACCAATTCCCCAGTTAGTTCTGGCACGTTCTTTTGACCAATTCCAAGGCCCAGCCTATGGGCCATTTCCGCCAACGCCCGAATATAGCGAAGCCCGTCAGCGCGGGTCAGGGGAAAACCGCTGTCATTGTCAAACACATCCATATTATCCGGTTCGACCGCGTGAAAACCAAAAGCTTTGCAGCGCTCAAATCGCGCCTTCATAATGGGAAGTAAAATGTCTAAATGCCTGATATCTAAAAATTTTTCGTCCGGCCAGTCGCCATAGGTCTTGCCAATAACAGTGCTTGGAAATACCCCGGCATCATCGCGGTACTTTTCAACCGTCCCGACACTGACATAGCAAATTGTGTAAACACCGGCGGCGCCCAGTTGTTTGATCATCTCTGGGGTCACTGCATCCGGATCAGTACCGAAAATTGAAACATCAGGCGGCTGAACCGGTTCAGACAATTGCCAGTCCCAGCTTGCCGATTGCGCAAATGCGCCTCCAGCAATAAACCCGCCCGTCGCCAGAGCCAACAATGTTTGCCGCAAATTGATCAACTTACATCCACTCTTTGTTTCATAAACATCCCGGGGGTCGCCTTTTGGTGCGCCATTGCTTCAAGAAACAATTGACGACGGGGCTGGTTCCCAAAATCAATCAACGATTTGCGCCGTTTCAACGACCGCGTGCATCAACACATCCGCCCCCGCCGTTGCCCATTCCTTCGATATATCCTCGGCCTCATTGTGCGACAAACCATCAACACATGGGCACATGACCATGGCCGTGGGCGCGCTGCGGTTAATCCAGCAGGCATCATGCCCAGCACCGGAAATCAGATCGCGGTGCGAATAGCCGAGGCGTTCAGCGGCGCTGCGCACCGCCGCAACACAATCGGCATTGAATTCCACCGGATCAAAGCCGCCAACCTTTTCAATTTCCAGCCCCAGCCCCATTTCATCGCAAATCTCTTTAGCACCTTTGGCCAATTGCTTTTCCATTTCCTCAATGGTCGCCAAATTGGGTGAGCGGAAATCAACGGTAAAAACTACACGCCCCGGGATCACGTTGCGCGAATTCGGGTAGACATCCATATGCCCGGCTGCGCCTACGGCATCGGGGGCATGGGCCCAGGCAATATCATCCACCATCTGCAATATCTTCGCCGCGCCAAGGCCGGCGTTTTTGCGCATCGGCATCGGGGTTGACCCGGTGTGACTTTCTTTACCAATCACCGTGAACTGAACCCAGCTAAGCCCCTGCCCATGGGTAACAACGCCAATGTCCTTGCCCTCAGCCTCTAAAATCGGGCCCTGCTCAATATGCAGTTCAAAGAACGCATGCATTTTGCGCGCGCCTACTTCTTCGTCACCGCGCCAGCCAATGCGTTTCAGCTCATCTCCGAACTTTTTACCGTCCGCATCTTCAATGTCATAGGCCCATTCCTGGGTGTGCATTCCAGCAAACACGCCTGATGCCAGCATCGCCGGGGCATAACGGGTGCCTTCTTCGTTGGTCCAGTTAGTCACCACGATCGGATGCTTGGTTTTTATGTCTAAGTCATTCAGTGTCCGAATGATTTCCAGACCGCCCAGCACCCCCAGGACACCGTCATACTTGCCACCCGTCGGCTGCGTATCCAGATGCGAGCCAACATAAACCGGCAACGCATCGGGGTCAGTGCCTTCGCGCCGGGCAAACATATTACCCATCTGATCCAGCCCCATGGTCATGCCCGCGGCCTTGCACCAGTCCTGAAACAAGTGCCGCCCTTCGCCGTCTTCATCGGTAAGCGTTTGGCGATTGTTACCACCTGCAATTCCGGGGCCGATCAATGCCATTTCCATCAGGCTGTCCCACAGCCGCTCGCCGTTGATTTTTAGGTTCTCACCGGGTGCTGCCATGGGGTTCTCCTATTTCAACTCTATTTCGATAAATGACATGGCGGTTGTTCCACCGTTGATGACGTTATGTTCCACGCCCAAATCGCGTCGATATGCGCTTCCCGCTGGCACCAAAACATCGCGCGCTTCGCCGCCCGGTTCTTTCAGCGTCATTTGGCAATCACTGATGGCACAAACTACGTAATCCATTTCGTGCCGGTGCCAGCCAGTTTCGGCGCCGGGCGCAAATTCAAACCGTGTTACGCGCACCTTTTGGTCATCAATCAACTGATGGGATGTCGCGATTTCTTTGGATATCTCTGTCATTTCGCCCCCCCGATGCACGATCAAATACAGTTTGACCAAATGGTCAGAAACACGCTAGCAGAGAAGCAAGTTCAGTCAAGCCATGGCACTGAAAAAGGCGCGTGATTTGGCAAGCCTTGCGTGTGTCTACATTTTATCAGAGGGTACGGCGATGAACAGCCAACGCCCAAACACACGCATACAGCGACGCAACCGAAAAACCATATTGGATGCCGCTCTAAATGTGTTTTCACAACATGGTTTTCGTGGCTCAACCCTGGATCAAATTGCCAAAACTGCAGGGTTGTCCAAGCCTAACCTACTGTATTATTTCCCATCAAAAGAAGCCATTCACATGGAACTTTTGTCAGAACTAATGGGTGTTTGGCTGGCCCCGCTGCATGCTCTGGACTCCAAGGGCGATCCGATAGAAGAAATCGTCGGCTATATGCTTAGAAAACTGGAAATGTCGCGACAATTTCCGCGGGAAAGCCGGCTTTTCGCCAATGAAATCATCCAGGGAGCGCCACGGATAATGGACCAGATAAAGGGCGATTTACGGCAATTGGTGGAAGAAAAATCAGCAGTGATCCAGAACTGGATCGACGCAGGTAAAATTGCTGCTTTGGACCCGGTTCATTTAATATTTTCGATCTGGTCCACCACCCAGCATTACGCGGATTTTGACGTCCAGGTGAACGGTATTCTTTCCCCAAACATGGACACGCATTTCAAAGATGCTGCCAATTTTCTTGAACAGTTTTACCGCCGGGCTCTGGCCGCTAATTAAAGTGGGTTTCCTGTAGAACCAGTTGCTAACTATTCTGCAACTTTAACGGCCGACGGGTTGTTGGGATGCGTTGTCCAGTTGGCATAATCGGCGCTGACTTTCTGCCCGGTACGTTCATCCAACGTCCCTGCTGCCAGTGGATCAAGCGTGATGCAACCTTCAACCGGGCACACATTCAGACACAGATTGCAGGCGACACATTCATCATCCTTAACCTCAAACACCCGATCGGCGGACATTGAAATTGCTTGGTGGCTGGTATCTTCGCAAGCAGCATAGCAGCGCCCGCACTTGATGCACTTGTTCTGATCTATCTTGGCCTTAGCGACGTAGTTCAGGTTCAGATACTGCCAATCACTTAGGTTTGGCACAGCGCGGCCAACCACTTCTTCAACGGAAGAATAGCCTTTTTCATCCATCCATTGCGACAGGCCCGACACCATTTCATCAATGATTTTAAAGCCATAGGTCATAACGGCGGTACAAACCTGAACTGAACCCGCCCCCAGTGACAAAAATTCCGCCGCATCGCGCCAAGTTTCGATGCCACCAATGCCCGATATCGGCAGATCCGCTGTTTCAGCGTTGCGGGCAATTTCAGCGACCATATTTAACGCAATTGGCTTGACCGCAGGGCCACAATAGCCGCCGTGCGATCCCTTGCCGTCAATCGTCGGTTCCGGGGCCATGATATCCAGATCAACCGAGGTGATCGAATTGATAGTATTGATTAACGAAACAGCATCCGCCCCACCTGCCAACGCGGCCGCAGCCGGACGACGAATGTCTGTGATATTTGGCGTCAGTTTCACAATAACCGGCATCCGGGTGTTTGCTTTGCACCAGCGCGCCACCATTTCAATATATTCCGGCACCTGGCCAACCGCTGATCCCATACCGCGTTCGGCCATGCCATGCGGGCAACCAAAGTTAAGCTCAATCGCATCTGCTCCGGTTTCTTCCACTGGCGGCAGAATGGATTCCCAGGCGGCTTCTTCGCAAGGCACCATGATCGAGACAATCAACGCGCGGTCCGGATAGTCGCGTTTGACAGTTTTGATTTCGCGCAGGTTGGTTTGCAGGGGCCGATCCGTGATCAGCTCAATGTTATTCAGCCCCAAAAGACGGCGATCCGCACCCCATATCGCGCCATAGCGCGGGCCATTGACGTTGACAATCGGCGGACCTTCTTCGCCCAGAGTTTTCCAGACGACACCGCCCCAGCCAGCTTCAAAAGCTCGGCGTACATTGTATTCTTTATCCGTGGGCGGGGCAGAAGCCAGCCAGAATGGATTGGGGGATTTGATCCCAACGAAATTGGTGGAAAGGTCAGCCATGGCTTAGCCCTCTTTAAAAGATTCAAGTAGAATTAGGTTGTTTTCCGCGTCACGCACCATCAGCCAGCGGATACCCTCAGCCCAAGGCGCGTCGTCAGGACCGTTGGTAATTTCAACACCAGCTGCAGCAAGCCGCAAGGCTTCGTCATCCACATCATCGCAAACCAGACAAAGGGCTGGCGTATCTGTGATTTTAATTTCTGAAGGTTTGGCAAAATGCAGCCGGGTTTCCGCACCCGGCAGGATTAGAAATATCCAACGATAATCCTCCCCGTAAGGGGCATTAGTATGAACTTCGAAACCCAATTTCTCAGTGTAGAATTTCAATGCCCGATCCTGATCTATTACGGGAATTGATTGGAACATGATGCGTTTGATGGCCATTTGTTCTACTCCGCTAGATTTGCATGAATATCTTCTGCCGCATCACGCCCTTCGGCCACGGCAGTTACCGTCAGATCATCGCCGCCACTGGCGCAATCACCACCGGCCCAGACGCCGGAAACAGACGTGCGGCCATCCCCAGTTACGGCTATTTTGCCAGCTTCAATCTTTACGGCGTCAGGAATTCCGCCGATGGTCTGGCCAATGGCTTTGAACACCTGATCTGCAGCCAGTCGAAACACCTCACCGGTTCCCTTTAACGCACCACTTGTTGTTTCGGTATACTCAAATTCCATCTCAGCAACCGCGCCATTGCCGTGCACTGCCACCGGTTGCGCATTATAGATGATCCGAACACCTTTGGACGTGGCCAAATCAATTTCATAGCCCGAGGCCGCCATCCGGTCGCGCCCGCGCCGATACACCATGGTGACATTATCCGCCCCCAGCAATTTGGATTGCACCGCTGCGTCAACGGCCGTCATGCCGCCGCCAATCACCACAACATTGCGACCAATATCTAGTTTTGAAAGGTCATCCGCCTGACGCAGATCGGCAATAAAGCCAACGGCATCGCGTACATTTTCCCGATCTTCGCCATCCGCCCGCAGCTCATTTACACCCGACAATCCCATACCCAGAAACACTGCATCATATTTTTCAGTCAGGTCCTTTAATGACAACCCATCACCCATACCTTGCCCGGCTTGCAGATCAATGCCGCCAATTTTCAGCAGCCATTCCACTTCAGCCCCGGCGAAACCGCCGACCGATTTATAGGCGGCGATGCCAAATTCGTTTAGACCGCCGGGCTTAGTGCGCGGATCATATATGGTAACGCCGTGTCCCTTCATCGCTAAACGATGTGCGCAGGCCAGTCCCGCAGGCCCCGCCCCCACCACAGCGATTGATTTTCCGGTCTTTGCCTGGCGCCGGTATGGGTGGGCATCGGCGGCCATTAATGTATCGGTGGCAAATCGCTGCAAACGGCCGATTTCCACCGGTTTGCCTTCGGCTGTTTCGCGCACGCAGACTTCTTCACACAGGGTTTCTGTCGGGCAAACACGGGCACACATTCCGCCCAGAATATTCTGGTCAAATATTGTGCGCGCCGCCGCTTCCGGTGTCCCGGTTTGAATTTGGCGAATGAACAGGGGGATATCAATGGTGGTTGGACAAGCCGTCATACAAGGGGCGTCATAGCAAAAATAACAGCGATCAGCGGCGACCGCGGCCTCGTGCTGATCAAGGGGCGGATGCAGGTCGGAAAAATTTTCCTGCAACTGCTTTTGTGTCAAGCGTGCATTCACCACCCCTTGGGTCATTGGGCCGTTTGCCATCAATCGCCTCCTACAACGTCATGTCCTGTGCTGCGTTCAGATTGGCAGCTTTTTATTTTTTTATCAATTGGTAAAATTTTAAATCGATAACCTATTGATTTCACCGACCTCGCTATCGCATTTAGATGCAAACGGCACTTTCAACCCTACTTTGTGTAGAGTATGTTAAGCTAAGCATTGGGCAAGCCTGCATCAGACAGGCCGAATAATCAGGCGAGGACCGCATGGCAAAACAAAACAACTCTGCTGATGTAGAATTTATCAAAGCACTGGCAGCTTTGTTGGATGAAAACGATCTGACAGAAATTGAAGTAAAGCGCGAATACGGTGACGCCGATCGGCTGAATGTTAAAGTCTCGCGCACAAAGCAGGTTGTTCAAGCGGCTGTTCAAGTCGCCGCCTCAGCACCTGTAGCTGCCGCCACCGCAACCGAGAACCCCGCCAGTGATGGTGGTGGCCAGGATGATCCGGCCGGTCACCCGGGCGCGGTAACATCGCCGATGGTGGGTACAGTTTACATGTCGCCAGAACCAGATGCGCCGCCCTTTGCCAAGGTGGGCGATACGGTTTCCGAAGGCGACACACTGCTTATTGTTGAGGCTATGAAAACCATGAACCACATACCGGCCCCCCATTCCGGTACGGTGAAACGCATTCTTGTGGCTGACCGGGACGCTGTTGAATTCGGCGCGCCGCTGATGATCGTTGAATAAGGGCACATCGTCATGTTCGACAAAATCCTGATTGCCAATCGCGGTGAAATTGCCTTGCGGGTTGTGCGGGCGGCGCGCGAAATGGGTATTAAATCGGTTGCAGTGCATTCCACCGCCGATAGCGACGCGATGCATGTCCGCATGGCTGACGAAGCCATCTGCATTGGGCCACCCCCCAGCGCCGAAAGCTATTTATCAGTTCCTGCGATCATTGCCGCCTGTGAAATCACCGGGGCACAGGCCATCCACCCGGGCTATGGCTTTCTGTCTGAAAACGCTAATTTCGTGCAGGCTTTGGAAGATCATGACCTTAAATTCATTGGTCCGACGGCTGAACATATTCGCATCATGGGCGATAAGATAACCGCCAAAGTTACGATGAAAAATCTAGGCGTGCCCTGTGTTCCTGGCTCTGATGGTGGCGTTCCAGATCTAGAAACTGCGAAAAGGATCGGCAAGGACATTGGCTATCCGGTGATCGTCAAGGCCACTGCTGGTGGCGGCGGGCGCGGCATGAAGGTGGCGATGACAGCCGCCGATATGGAAAGCGCCTTTCACACGGCAAGGGCCGAAGCCAAATCAGTTTTTGGCAATGAAGAATGCTACATTGAAAAATACCTGCTAACGCCGCGCCATATTGAAGTTCAGGTTTTTGGCGACGGTAAAGGCAAGGCCGTTCATCTGGGGGAACGCGATTGTTCCCTGCAGCGGCGACATCAAAAAGTGTTTGAAGAGGCCCCTGGCCCGACCATTGACGCCAAAACCCGGGCCAAAATCGGTAAAACCTGCGCCGAAGCGGTCGCTGGCATCAATTATGCTGGTGCCGGCACTATTGAATTTCTGTATGAGAACGGCGAATTTTATTTCATCGAAATGAACACCCGATTGCAGGTGGAACACCCGGTCACAGAAGCCATTTTTGGTGTTGATCTGGTACGCGAGCAAATCCTTGTGGCGGCGGGTCAACCGCTGTCATTTTCCCAAGAAAATTTGCAGGTTAACGGCCACGCGATTGAAGTCCGTATTAACGCTGAAAAACTACCAAATTTCGCGCCTTGCCCCGGTCGCATCAGCCAGTACCACGCCCCCGGTGGCCTGGGTGTGCGCATGGATTCTGCACTGTATGACGGCTATTCAATCCCGCCCTATTACGACAGCCTGATCGGCAAACTGATTGTGCACGGCCGCGATCGCCCCGAAGCCCTGGCCCGTCTCAGCCGCGCCCTTAGCGAACTGATCGTTGATGGAATCGACACCAGTATTCCGCTGTTTCCTATGCTTTTGGCCGATCCGGTTGTTCAGTCGGGCGACTACAATATCCTTTGGTTGGAAAACTGGCTGGAAAAAAACCTGGCCTGACTTGCCCAAATGTCCACAAACATAACCCCCGAAATATTGCTAAAAGCCTATGCCGCTGGTATATTTCCAATGGCGGAAAGCCGGGATTCAACTGACTTATTCTGGGTAGATCCCCCCCAGCGCGGGGTTTTCCCGCTGGATCAGTTTCACATTTCACGCAGCTTGCGCAAAACCATTCTGTCAGCCTGTTTTCAGGCACGTTTTGACTCTGATTTCGAAGCAGTGCTAGACGCCTGTGCGGATCGACAAGAAACCTGGATCAATGCCGAAATCCGCGCCCTCTATCTAGAACTGCACAGTCTTGGCTATGCCCACAGTCAGGAAATCTGGCAAAATGATCAACTGATCGGAGGTGTTTACGGCATCTGTATTGGCCAGGCATTCTTCGGTGAAAGCATGTTTTCACACAGGCGCGACGGGTCAAAAATTGCGCTGACATGGCTGGTGGATCGCCTACGCCAAACCGGGTTTCAACTGTTTGATACCCAGTTTATCACTCCGCATCTGGCCAGCCTGGGCGCAATTGAAATCAGTCGCGCCAGCTATCAGAATCAACTAAAATCTGCTATCCAAACAAAGGCTAATATCAATTCTCTAAGCCAACCGCAGAAGGCTCAGGAAGTGATACAGCGCAACACCCAGACATCGTAACGTGAATGGTCCAACCCATTCAACGCCGGGCTAGAGGCGATCATCCAACCGGAAAAAGCCTGGGATTGGTCCCCGGCATTGCGAATGATCAGATGCGCCGTCGCGTCCCCTGCGGGGTTACCGGTTGGGTATCGACATTCGTTCAGGGATACCTGAATACGTCCAAGCTGTTTCGTCTGGCCCGGGGTCAGTTCGAAATCCACCACCTCACCCGAAACCTTATCCAGTGCACGCAGCATCACGCCCTTTGGCGCAAGGGTAGCCTGTTCGATTTGAGGGGGCAGAATTACGGGCGCAAGTTCGATCGTATCAAGTGGTAGTATCTCTTGGGTAATTGGACTCTGGATGACTGATTGTTGGGCGTAAACCTGTGGCGCGAAACAACATAAGCTTATGGCTAAGCTTGCGAAAATTCGCATCACTCTTTTCCGCTTCCACTAACAAATTTAAGCAACAACTCGACCAATCCAACGGAACTTTGCGTGTCTTCAATTTCTGAGCCGGGCGCAAAATTTTCCAATGATCCACCGGGCAGCAGTTCTACAAAATTGCCGCCAAGCAACCCTTCGGAAGAGACAACAATCGCGGAATCGTCTGGCAATGCGATAGATTCATTAACCGTAAATTCTGCTTCTGCGCGAAAAGTTAGGGGGTTTAAAATCAGGCTGGTTACTGTGCCAACTTTTACACCTGCCATGCGAACATCTGTGCCCACCGATACACCTTCTATGGATCGAAATGACGCAGAAAAAGTGTGCTTTTCGCCGCCGCCTGTAAAACCGGTAATTTGCCCGGCATAGAACAAAAATCCAATTGCTGCCGCCAAAACGGCGCCACCGACAATTACTTCTGTAGTGTTTTCAGACATTTACTTTATTCCGGCTGCCAGGCTTCATAGTCGCGCCGCTCTGTTGGATTGGGGTTTCGCATGGACCCTGTGGGCGCATAGGCTGCATCCGATCCAGTTGGGTTTTCCTGATGCGGTTTTTCCCAGTTTTTGTGATCAAACGGATCCTTGGTTGGTGGCTCGTCAAATGTGTGGTGCAGCCAGCCATGCCATTCGGGTGACACCCGGCTTGCTTCGGCCAAACCATTGAAAATAACCCAACGACGTTTCTTATCACGGGTTTCATAGTATTTGTTGCCCTGCTGATCCTCACCAACCACCACACCACGTCGCCAGGTAAATAGCTGCGTATTGAGTGTTTGATCATTCCACCAGGTTACAGAACGCAATAGTGTCTTGAGGATGCCCATTATACCCTCCGGTTTAGAGTTCAATATCGTATGGCGGATTGGGCCAAAAAGGTCCAGCGACGATCAGTATTTTCCGATCAGCTGGCGCTTTTGCCTTCCTTCAATTCATCCGAATGGATCATCAACGGCGCGGCATCTGAATTTACCGCCTCTTCGTTGACGACAACTTCCTTTACGCTGTCCAGCCCGGGCAAATCAAACATGACATCCAACAGAATGTCTTCCATGATTGAGCGTAGGCCGCGCGCACCGGTTTTGCGCTTGATAGCACGTTTAGCAATTGCGCGCAGGGCATCATCGGTGAATTTTAGCTGGGTTTCTTCCAGACCGAATAGGCGCTCATATTGCTTAACAAGTGCATTTTTTGGCTGGGTTAAAATAGTTACAAGCGCATCCTCATCCAGATCACGCAAAGTGGCTATCACCGGCAGACGGCCAACAAATTCGGGGATTAACCCAAATTTTAGCAGGTCCTCTGGTTCAAGCTCGGTGAAAACTTCGCCAACGCCGCGATCTTCGTTATCTTTAACATCGGCACCAAATCCAATAGCGGAGCCTTTGCCACGTTGCGAAATAATCTTTTCCAGTCCCGCAAAAGCACCGCCGCAGATGAATAGAATATTGGTTGTGTCAACTTGCAGGAATTCCTGTTGCGGATGTTTACGGCCGCCTTGGGGCGGCACAGATGCAACCGTACCTTCCATGATCTTCAACAGTGCCTGTTGCACCCCTTCGCCCGACACATCGCGGGTAATCGACGGGTTGTCAGATTTGCGGGTGATTTTATCAACTTCATCAATGTAAACGATGCCGCGCTGCGCCCGTTCAACATTATATTCGCTGGCTTGTAGCAATTTCAGGATGATGTTTTCCACATCTTCGCCCACATAACCGGCTTCGGTCAAGGTGGTGGCATCTGCCATCGTGAACGGCACATCAATGATACGCGCCAATGTTTGGGCTAGCAGGGTTTTGCCGCAACCTGTGGGGCCAATCAGCAGTATATTAGACTTGGCAAGTTCAATATCGCCGGTTTTATCGGCATGGTTCAGACGTTTGTAGTGGTTGTGAACGGCCACCGACAATACCCGTTTGGCGTGTGACTGACCAATGACATAATCATCCAAAACATCGCAGATTTCTTTGGGCGTTGGCACGCCTTCTCCGGATTTCAGCCCAGATGTTTTGGTCTCTTCGCGAATAATATCCATGCAAAGTTCGACGCATTCATCACAGATGAACACCGTCGGGCCGGCAATAAGTTTACGAACTTCGTGCTGACTCTTGCCACAAAACGAACAATAAAGCGTATTTTTGCTATCACCAGAGTTGTTTGCCATTCATAATCCCTAAGGCCTTAGCCCAGTCTTATTTCACCAAAAACAGTACCACTGAATCTGTAATCCCGTGGTTACTTTCGTCCAAAGTCTAATTCAGCCCAGAATCCGGCACAACGCCAAAATGACAATTGGCCCTTAAACACCCCGGGAAGTGACCTAATCAGTCGTCTTCACCGTCGACTTTTGCGCGATATTCAACAATCTCATCAATCAAGCCCCATTCTTTGGCCTCTTCCGGCGACATAAAATTGTCACGTTCCAACGCAGCTTCGACCGATTTTAGCTTTTGTCCGGTGTGTTTTACGTAGATTTCGTTCAACCGGTCCTTCAGTTTCTGGGTTTCCTGAGCGTGGATCATGATATCCGTCGCCTGCCCCTGATACCCGCCAGAAGGCTGGTGGACCATAAAGCGGCTGTTGGGTAGTGAATAACGCATACCCTTTTCGCCCGCCGCCATCAAAAGTGACCCCATAGATGCCGCCTGGCCGATGCAAACGGTTGAAATCTTTGGCCGAATATATTGCATGGTGTCATAAATCGACAAGCCACTGGTCACCACGCCACCGGGGCTGTTGATGTACATGGCGATTTCTTTATTTGGATTTTCAGCTTCCAGATACAGCAGCTGTGCCACGATAACCGTCGCCATTTCATCATGGACAGGGCCCGATATGAAAACGATGCGTTCTTTCAGCAGGCGCGAAAAAATATCATAGCGGATTGAACCGCGGGATGTTGTTTCTTCGACTGTTGGGATGATGAAATTCGTGTGTGGTGAATATTGGTCTCTCATGTCCGTCCTTCAGGCTGCTGGAAAAGAGTTAGCGGATAAGTACTTACAGAAGTCTTAGTATCGCGGCCGCGAGGCTTCAAGGGCGGGTGTGCAAATGTCGGAAATATCTGTTGAATTTGAGGCAAGATTAGCCCTTTAGGCGTCAGCCTTATCAATATTTTCGGCTCTGTTATATCTGAGCGACGACCAAACCGCGCCGCCTATAAACGTCGCCCCGATCAAACCGGTCACCAGTTCCGGGATATGCCACAGGGTCTGGGCGAACATGATTATCGCCAGCACAAGTATGGAATAAAACGCCCCGTGTTCCACGTAACGTAAATGCGCAAGCGTTTGTTTTTCCACCAGCATTATGGTCATGGAACGCACATACATCGCCCCGATCCCCAGCCCGATGGCGATCAGAAAAAAGTTCTGCGTCAGCGCGAACGCCCCAATCACGCCGTCAAAGGAAAAACTGGCGTCCAGCACCTCCAGATACAGGAACGCCCCAAGGCCCCCAATCTGCGCCGCATTTGCCACTTCTTTTTCTTTATCAAGCAGTTGGCCCAGTATCTCGACCCCGGTAAAGGCGATCAACCCCAGCAGGGCGGCAAACAGAAACTCGCCCATCTCATGGGCCGGTAGCGCCGTGGTAACGGCCAGAACCGCGATCAAAACCATGGTGATTTGTAAGCCGCGAATGCTGGCGCAACGGCGCAGCTGAACCTCTAAGGCCTTGATCCAATCCACTTCTTTGCCTTCATCAATGAAATAGGTAAGGGCCACCATCATCAGGAAAGCCCCGCCAAAACCGGCAATCGACACCTGTGCACCTTCGATGATGCGAGCGTATTCCTGGGGGTTGCTAATGGCCAGTTGCAGCGCGTCCAATGGACCCAGCTTGGCGGCCAGCGCGACCACCAGCAGAGGGAACAAAATGCGCATGCCAAACACCGCGATCAGGATGCCCCATGTCAGGAAACGGCGCTGCCAGACCGGGGCCATGGTCTTTAAAATCTTAGCGTTTACAATGGCATTGTCGAAACTTAGCGATATTTCAAGGATCGCCAGAACCGAGCCGATCAGCAAAAAACCAAGCGCGCCGGCGAAGGTGCCAGTTGTGCTCCAGCCCAGCCAGAAGGCCAGAACCAAGCCAATAAATGTCACGATAAACGACCAGCGAAAATGTTTTAAAGTGCTGCTCATATCCCGCGGCGCTGTCCCTGTTTGGCTGGTCTGAAACAGATAGCGCGGCTGGGCGGGGGCTTCAAGGTGGGGGTGGATTTGGTGAATTCTTTAAACTGTTTAATGGTTTTGGGGGCAGTTGTTTAAACTCTTTAAACCGCGGAATGGGTCAGGATGTGTGACCCGAAAGGCGGAATTTTGGCGACGGTTTTCGAGTGGCGAATATCCGGCGTGAAAAATTGTTGGGGATTTTCATTTATGCGGATTTCGGCGGTGGCGGGTTGAAACCCGCCCTACATGTTTCGCACAACATCAGGGCAGTGCCCGGGCCGAGGGGGTGAGCGGCGTCTTGGAAACTGTCCGGGGGAGTTCGAGCCGTCTTGGAAACTGTCCGGGGGACAGTTTCAGGCGAGAACGGGCGGAGCCCTCAAGTTCAAACGGGCGGAGCCCCGGGGGCGTGAAGCGCGTCGGGACGGCAGTGTGACGCAAAACATCAGTGGAGTGCCCGGACCTCGGGGTGGGCGTGTAGCGCCCTCCCCGTGGGGGAGGTCCGGGCGCTGCCCGTGCGGTGCACGGGCGGTTTGTGGGTAAGGGATGGGGTCTTTCAAGATTCAGTGGACAAGGTGCATGGTGGGCAGAATAGCCCACCCAACGATTGCTACGTTTGTAACATTGCTATTTCACCAACGAATTCAACAAATCATTGGAATGCGATATTAATCCGCGGCAAGCCGTAGCCGCAAATTCGTTGATTTCGCGCATCTGCTCTCTTCCGATTTCATTAAGAACGGGAATTTTTTCGACAGGGTCACGCAACAGCACAGCAGCGTGCTTTGGAGTGATCGGCAACCACACTTCAGCATCTGGATTGTTTAGCCCATTGGAACCGCCATTTCCAATCCGATAAACTGGTAGACTCGCAAGAACGAATGAATGGCGAGCGTCCGTGGCTTACTGCCCATTTAAGATCAAATTCCTGCAGTACATTCGAAATCTTTGGAGACGAGTGCATGATCGTTCGAACTCGAACATTGCGTCCCTCAATTTTTAGTGCTTTGGAGTCATTGTTCTTGCGTAGCAGGCCATCCAATTCGCCATCGGGATCGCCCGCTTCCACAACCTTTTCAATGGTCTCACCAATTAGTTTCCGTCCTTCTTCCTCGTCATCAAACGCCTTAGAGAATTCCCCGTTTCGTTTCAGAAGTTGCCATACAACAAAACGAAAATTCGCTAAATCATTACCTTTTACTTGTGGAATTTTTGTATCATTAAATATCCGAACAGCTTCATTTAAGAAATCACCTAAGAAATCGTCTATCTTGCCGAAATGTTCTCGTTCAACACGGTCTGAGGGTCGATCTTCCTCATGAATCGTGTAATAATCTCGCCTCTGAAACGTCGACTCGATGTTTCTTATTTCAGGTTCTATGAAGCAGCCGTCTGAACCACGCTCTGTGAACCAAACACGTTCCTTTTCAAAACAAAACTGTCGTTGAAGCGCTTTGGGAACGAGATGATGCTTTTTGGACCGTTTTGTGCCATAACCTATTCCTGGCCACGCCGTGGGCGCGCCCGTTTTTCACTCAAAACGCTCCACTGGAGCGTTTTGCCCCGGCTAAGCCGGGTCGTTCAAAACCCCCTCAAACTCCCGCCATTCGCCCTTACTCATCCCACTCGTCTCCTGCGTCACCTTTTCCCCCTTTACCATACGGCGCACGCAGTCCAGCGCCTGCGCTGACAGCGTTTCACCACCCATGCGGTAATCTTCAAACGCGCCGTAGGCCGCGGGCACCCAGTCGGCGACCACCTTCGCAATTGCATCCGCATAAACGCGGATTTCGTATTGGGCGTGGGCGTCGGCGCGCAGGCGCAGAAAATGGAACAGGTTGTGCAAATCGACCTTCCAGTACCATTGGGTGTAGATATTTGACGGCAGGTTCATGCGGGCCAGTTCGCGCGCCAAGCCTTGTTTTTCAGCCCCCTCCGGCGTTTGGGTGCCGATCATTTCGGCGTAGTGGTCATAACATTGCGCCGCGTCGGATTTCAGGATGTCCAGTACGCGGGCGCTTTCATCCGGCGTTAACGCCTCACCCCGGCCCTGATTATTGATCACCGATTGCGCCGCCAGTTGTTCGGGCGCGGGCATGTAAAATTCACGGTCCAGTATCGAATACCGGGCCGAATATTCATTCACATTGGCAGTGCGGTGCCGGATCCACTGGCGCGCCACAAACACCGGCAGTTTGACATGCAGTTTGACTTCGCACATTTCAAACGGCGTGGAATGCCAGTGGCGCATCAAATAGCGGATCAGCCCGGCGTCGTTTTGCACCGATTTGGTGCCCTTGCCGTAGGAAACGCGGGCGGCCTGACAGATCGCGGCGTCATCGCCCATGTAGTCAATCACCCGGATAAAGCCGTGATCCAGCACGTCGTGGGCTTTGTACAGGTGGCTTTCCATGCCCTCAGATACCGCGCGCAGGGTGGGGCGCGGGTTGGCGCGAAGGTCTTTGATCTCGGCCAGTTGGTCGGGCGATAGTGGCATGGGCGAATCCTTTGGCTGGTCTGCAAGTCAGAACATACTATATCTATGGGGTCGAATTGTAAGCACCGCTGCATGGGGTATTACGGGTTTTTCGCAGATTATTTGCCACCGGCTGCCCAGACGGTGGCAAACATCGTTGACACCGGTGGCTGATATGGCAAAACACGGGGGTGGCAGGGCAGTCAGGACCAAAAAATATGACCCGTTTTAAAGTTTTTCAACGCTATGTCGGCGGCGCGATTTTAGCGCTGATGCTTTTGGCAGGCTTCACCCCCGCCGTGTCCCAAACCCAGCCCACCCCAGCGCAGGCACAGTTTCAGGCCTATGGAAACCTGATGACCCAGGCGGCACTTGCCATCCAACAGCAAAACTGGCCAGTGGCCGTGGCGGCGGCAAAGGCGGCCTTTTCAACGGCTAACAATGATATACAACGTCTGGACGCAGCGCGCCTTGTGGCTTCAGCGCATTTTCGGGCCCGGCAATTTAGCCGCGCCGAATGGTGGCTACGTCTGGCCCTGAACAATGCCAGTGAGGGCGCGGCGGCGCAGGCCGTACACCAGGATTTTGCGCTGGTGCGTCAGGAAAACCCGCTAAGTGTGCAGCTGAACTTTTCAGCCGCGCCAAATAACAACGTCAATAATGGTTCAAGTTCTGAATCTATTACCATCTGGAACTTGCCCTTTATCCTAAGCCCGGATGCGCTGGCCCTGTCCGGATATGAAGTTTCCGGCAGTGTTGAACTACGCTATCGGCTGGCCCAATCCGCAAATTTTGCCACCGATATCGGGTTGTTGTTGCATGCAAGGACCTATGAACTGTCAGCCGCCGCCGCGCACGCTGCCCCCGGCATCAATGGCAGCGATTATGCGTTTTCGGTCGTGGAATTATTATTGTCCCATAGCCGCAACTACCAAAATATGACCGGACCCACGACGTTTTCAGCCAATTTGGGCCAGAACTGGTATGGTGGAAATCCCTATACTAAATATGCTAGGGTAACGGTGGCGCAGGACTTTCGGATATCGCCGACAACCGGGCTAAATCTGACGGTGGGGACCGAACACCAGGTTTCGCTGCTGGGTAGTCAAAGCCAGTCGGATATTCATTCAATTTCTACCGGATTAAACCATCAACTTGCCAATCGAAACCGAATTGGCGGATCTTTTCGCTGGCAAACAACAAATTCTCAGGATGCCAGTGCCGAGAACGATGCTGTGCGAATTGGGGTAAACTATGGTTTGGCCAAACCTGTGGCGGGCATGATGCTGTCGTTCAATGTCGCCGCGGAAAAGCGCGATTATGGGTTTTCAATCTATGACATCGCCGGTCGCCATGATGTAACGCTATCGGCGGGCGCTACGGCATTGTTTTCAAACATTTCCTATCTTGGATTTTCCCCGACCGTCAGCCTTGAGGCAAATCAAACCAAATCTAATGTCAGCCTGTTTAACCGCGAAACCATAGCCCTGCGTTTTGGGTTGCAATCGGTATTCTAGCTGGCTTTAGTCGCCCCCTTGCACTGTGGGCCTGGGTCGGGTCTGATAGCTTAAACAAAGGAGAATACCCATGAAAATTCGCTATCTGCATACTATGATCCGGGTGCGTGATCTTGAAAAAACCATCGCGTTCTTTGAACTGTTGGGGCTGAAGGAAACTAGGCGGCATGACAGTGAAGGCGGGCGATTCACATTGGTGTTTCTGGCCCCCGAAGGCCAGGATGAATGCCCGATAGAGCTGACGTATAACTGGGATGGTGACGATGGTTTGCCATCTGACGGCCGGCATTTCGGGCATCTGGCCTATGACGTCGAAGACATTTACACCATGTGCCAACATTTGCAGGATAATGGCGTGACAATTAACCGGCCACCGCGTGACGGGCGCATGGCGTTCGTGCGTTCACCTGATAATATTTCAATTGAACTTCTGCAAATGGGGGACGCTAAACAAGCTGCAGAACCCTGGGCCAGCATGGAAAGCACCGGACACTGGTAAACTCCGATGCGGGTTCTGGTTTACGGAGATTCTAACAGTTGGGGATTTCCACCAGATGGCAGTGGCTCGCGGTTTGATGAAAACACGCGGTGGCCTTGCGTTATGGCCAATCAGCTTGGCGTAACGCTGATCGAAGATGCCCTGCCCGGTCGCACAACAGTGCATGATGACCCGGAACTTCACGGCGCTACAATGAATGGGCTGGCGCATTTGCCCGCCGCATTGCTGGCCCACAGCCCGATAGATCTGGTGCTGATCATGTTAGGAACCAATGATTTTAAGGCCCGGTTTGATCCCAGTTCAGCTGGGATCGCCGGAAATGTTTGCCACCTTGTTTCCTGCATCCACAGAGTTGGTGGCGGGCCGGGCCCCTGGGACGGAGGTAAAGTGCCCGCGGTTGCGGTGATCGTCCCGCCGCCGCTTTCGGTCCAAGTGGATAGTCCCGAATTTGAACGCCGCAAAGAATGGGTTGGCGGGCGCATTGCCTCGGTCGGGTTGGCCGCAACCGTCAATGACATGTCTGAAAAACTTGATTTTGTGGTATTTGATGCCGGTGACGTGGTTACAGGTTCACAATCTGACCCAATCCATCTGGATGCAGATAGCCATATTGTGCTTGGACGTGCGCTGGCCACTTGGCTACAAAAAATAAATGAACATTCTTAGACGGCTTTTTTGCCGAATTCCTTGGCCACAACCGGCGCTGATTTTATGCACTGCACTTGGAATGGTTCAGGCCCAGCCATCGGTGGCTGCTTGCCGTCAGGCCCTTGCTATCGGGTTGGATATTTCGGGCTCGGTGGATGCGGCTGAATACCGGTTGCAACTGGACGGTTTGGCGGGGGCCCTGCTTGACCCGGATGTGGGGGCAGCATTTTTGGGGGTGCCGGACGTTAATGTGCGCCTGTTCATCTTTGAATGGGGCGGGCTTGCAAGCCAAATTACTCTGGTACCCTGGATCGAGATCGTAAGTGAGCAAGACTTGCAGAACGTGGCTAAAGTGTTGCGGCTAAATCAACGGCAGGCGGTTAAACCGTCAACAGCACTTGGGCAGGCAATACTTTATGGGGCAAATGCATTGGCCAGCCAGAAAGATTGTTGGCGCCGCACGATTGATTTGTCGGGCGATGGCGAATCCAATTCTGGCCCTCAGCCCGACACTATTCTTGGGCACCCGAAATTAAAGGGGGTGACCATCAACGCCATCGTAATTGGCGCAGACGCTCCTCCCTATTCGGATATCAGCCAAAGCGAAATTGCCCAACTCAGCAGTTACTTTCGCTCGCGGGTCATTCTTGGTCCGAATGCATTTGTAGAAACAGCGATCGAATTTTCCGGCTTTCAGGACGCTATGGCTCGCAAGTTGCTAAAGGAATTGCAAACCCGAGCGGTGGGGGCGCTTGGGGCAGATCTTCCATGAGAAAGATGTGCGAAATCGCCGCCTTATGGCCGCGCATTGGGGTCGTTATATTTGCGTTAATGCCCGATGTTGGGCACGCAAGTTGTCGTCAGGCGCTGGCCTTGGGGTTGGATATTTCCGGCTCGGTGGATGCAGCAGAATACCGTTTACAAATGGATGGGTTGGCTAATGCATTGCTGGATGCTGACGTGCAGGCTGCATTTCTGGCAATTCCAGGGGCTGAGGTGCGCTTGTTTATCTATGAATGGGGGGGCTTTGGCACCCAACGAGTCTTGGTTCAATGGACGGATATCACCGATGCGCAGGTATTGGCATCAATCGCAGATATTTTGCATTCCACCAAACGGTTACCCCATGACCCGGCAACGGCTATCGGCAAGGCCATGCTATTTGGCGCGGAGGCGCTGGTGGATCAAGGCGATTGTTGGCGCATGACGCTGGATCTGTCGGGCGACGGCAAATCAAATATCGGTCCGCTTCCAGCCCAATCAAAACGACAGCCCCTGTTGGCAGACATTACCGTCAACGCCTTGGTGATTGGCGTTAACACGTTACCATTTTCGCAACGACCCAGCAACGAAAGCGTGGACCTTGTGCGCTATTTTGTGTCACAGGTCATACGCGGCCCAAACGCCTTTGTTGAAAGCGCAGAAGTGTTTGAGGACTTTCAAGCCGCCATGGCACGAAAGCTATTGAAAGAACTGGAAACCCGCGCCGTCGGCGCGCTGGAACTGCCCGATCAATAAATATAGCGGATCTGATCCGTCCAATATCGTTCAACCCGTTGCAATGATGTATTGATGTGTTCGATACCATCACGGTCCAAAACTTTGCGACTTTGTAGGCCTTCGGCGTGACGGGCAAATAGTTTTTCAACAGTCAGACGCACATCGCGGCCTTTTTCCGTCAAACGCACCCGCACAGAACGGCGATCCACCTCGCATCTTTGGTGATGCATAAAGCCCATTTCCACCAGCTTTTTAAGGTTATAACTGACGTTAGACCCCTGATAATAGCCGCGTGATTTCAATTCACCCGCCGTGACTTCATGTTCGCCAACATTGAACAACAATAATGCCTGCACGGCATTGATTTCCAATGTTCCGACCCTTTCAAATTCATCCTTGATCACGTCCAGCAACAGCCTGTGCAACCGTTCAACCAATACAAGGGATTCAAGATACTGGGTCATGAAACTGGTTTCAGTCTTTGGCCCGATTTGGGATAGCATGCTCATAATTCTCTCCGCCTGTGTCCTTGGCGGACTTTGGCGTAGATTCCCAAACATTCAGTTAAACTGAACAAATTCAGTTTACAGAAAAATTTACCGGGTTTTGGTGTGCTTGATGATATGTTGCAGAAGGCTTGCAAACTCGGCCGGACCTTTACCCTGCCCCGAAACCCATTGGTACAGGTCCTGGTCATTTTCATTCAACAGGCTGTCATAGCGCTGTAAGGAACCTTCATCCATCCCAGACAAATGCGCATCAGAATAGGGGCCCAGGATCAAATCCATTTCCTTGGTACCGCGTCGCCAACTGCGCATCGCCAGACGTTTCAGTCGTGCTTGGGCAGTTTCCATGTTTACATTTTATCCTTCAGAGTGGCGCGTAGTCGTTTTTCTACCCGGCCCACCCTTTCGGCCATAGCCGTCGCCTGACTACGGATTTCACGTAGCTCAGTGAACAGATCAACAATTTCGGCCGGTAGCTCAGTGGTCTCAGGTTCGCGCAGCCCAACACCTTCGCCAGTTAGTAGCCAGCGCATGGAGACATTCAACACCCCGGAAAGCATTTGCAGTCTGTTAGCGCGGGGTTCGGAAAGGTCGTCTTCCCAAGCATGTACGGTTTTTTCCTTAACTCCGATATGGCTTGCCAGTTGCTTTTGGGAAAAGCCAAAGGCCTCACGCGCGCCAGCCAGCCGATCACCAAAGGTGGCCGCATCTTCTGAATACCAGCCTGTTGTTGTGTCTGATTCCTCCAAAGGGGAGTCCTTTCCTGCTTGAACGTCATTTCAGCGCATCCTAAGACCACTGCGCCTGACATTCAAACCAAGGAGCGCCGATATGGCCTTTCTTTCCGACACTTTATCCCGTGTGAAACCGTCGCCAACCATCGCAGTTTCCAACATGGCGCGTGAGCTTAAGGCGGCTGGTAAAGACGTGATCGGGTTGGGGGCGGGTGAACCAGATTTTGACACGCCCGACAATATCAAAGCGGCGGCCAAAGCCGCTATCGATACCGGGCATACAAAATACACAGCAGTAGACGGGATACCTGAACTAAAGCTGGCGATCGTTGACAAGTTTAAGCGCGACAATGGGCTGGAGTATTCGGCAGCGCAAATCAGTGTCGCAACGGGTGGAAAGCAAATACTTTTCAACGCTTTGCTGGCCACAATTAACGCTGGAGATGAAGTTATCATTCCAGCCCCGTACTGGGTCAGCTACCCGGATATGGTGCTGCTGGCCGGCGGCACACCGGTGCCCGTGGTGGCGGGGATTGAAAGCGAATTTAAAATCACCCCGGATCAGCTGGAAGCGGCGATCACACCAAATACCAAATGGCTGATATTCAATTCTCCTTCTAACCCTACAGGGGCTGGCTATAGCTGGGATGAACTGAAAGGGCTGACGGATGTTTTGATGCGTCACCCCCATGTCTGGGTGATGTCGGACGATATGTATGAGCATCTGGTGTTTGACGATTTCAAATTTTGCTCACCTGCCGAGGTGGAACCCGGGCTGTATGAACGCACACTTACCTGCAACGGCGTCAGCAAGGCTTACGCTATGACCGGCTGGCGCATTGGCTATGCCGGTGGGCCAGAGCACCTGATCGCTGCCATGCGAAAGGTGCAGTCGCAATCCACATCCAACCCCTGTTCGGTATCCCAGTGGGCCGCAGTTGAGGCCCTGAACGGAACGCAGGACTTTCTGGAAAGCAATAAACAGCTGTTTCAGAACCGCCGGGACCTGGTGGTTTCGATGCTTAATCAGGCGAAAGGCATCAATTGCCCCCGCCCGGAGGGGGCGTTTTATGTTTACCCGTCGATTAAAGGCTGCATCGGAAAAACCACTGAGGCAGGCACGTTGATTACCAATGACGAAGAGTTTGCTACTGCCCTGCTGGAAGAAACCGGCGTCGCCGTGGTGTTTGGTGCCGCCTTCGGGGTTTCACCAAACTTCCGGGTCAGCTACGCTACGTCTGAGGACGCATTGGAAGAAGCCTGCAATCGAATACAGGCGTTTTGCGCCGGGCTAAGATAGGGGACCCCATGACCACTGAGCTGCCAGATTATTATTTTCGCATCAAAGAAAACGGGGCGTTTGTGTTTCGTGTGGACACAGATAACCGCCAGCGGCGCATTGAAATGGACCAGATTGCGGTGTTGAACATCAAGAATGGCGATATCAAAGCCCAGGGTGACAGAGAACTGTCGCAAACTGATATGGTCGCCATTGAAGAATGGATCGCAGCCCGAAAATCGGTGATCGCAGCGCGCAGTCAGGATGCCATAGCCGGTACGGTCGAACATATAAATCTGACAACCCACTGGATCAATTCCAAGGCCAGTGACACGGAACTAGAAGCGATCACGGATGAACTGCTTATGGCAATGCATGATCTGCGCACAGTGTTGGTGCGTAAAAAGGCTGGACGGTTGGATAAGGCATAAGACAGCCTAAACCAGCTGTAATTTCAACCATTCTTCTTGCCTAAATACTCTCGCCGAAGGCAAGGCGACGCGCGCTAGCGTGGCGCAACTTTTTGCACTCAGGCAAGGCGTCCGGAACCACGCCAGAACCGGATCGACATGGTGATCCAGGCCAGGCTAAGCCCCACGACCAACCCCATCCAGATACCCGCGCCGCCATAGCCCAGGGTAAATCCCAGAAAATAACTAAGCGGAATGCCAACCGCCCAGTAGCTAAGGGCGGCAAATACCATTGGCACTTTGGTATCTTGCACCCCGCGCAGCAATCCAAGCGCGACCACCTGCCCGGCGTCAGCCACCTGAAACAGTGCTGCAACCGCCAACAGACCAACCCCCGCCGCCATTACAGCAGGGCGCGCCGGGTCTGACGGATCAAGAAACAGACTGAACAGGAATTCGGGCACCGATAGAAACAACAGAACCGCCAGAATTGCCAAGCCCATTGATATCAAAACCACCACCAATGCGCCATGGCGCAGCGCGCGCTGATCGCCCCGACCAAAGGCCTGCCCAGACCGGATAGTGGCCACATTTGACAGCCCAACATGAATCATAAATATCAGCCCGATCAGTTGAATAGCGATACCGTGGGCAGCCAGACTTATGGTGCCCACCCAGCCCATCATGACAGAGGTGGCTGTGAACAATCCGGATTCAGCCAGGCTTGTCAGGCCAATTGGCCAGCCCAGGGAAAAGTTGCTGCCAAAGGCTTCCCAGTCGGGCCGCCACCAGTTTTTGAACAGCGCATGTTCCGGGGTTCGGTAAATAGCGTATAGAGCCAAGGTAAATAGCGTAGCAGTCTGCAAAGTGACGGACGCAATAGCTGCGCCTTTAACCCCAAGTTCTGGTGCGCCCCAGTTGCCGAATATCAAAGCATAATTCAGCAAACCATTCAAAACAGCCGCAATAACCGTTACCCAGAATATGATAGATGTACGTTCTAATGCCGCAAAATAGGACTTCAGAACAATAACCTGCAAAGTGGGAAACAAACCCCAACCGGCAATATACAGATAATCCCCCGCCAATCGCGCAATTTCAGGGCGCTGGCCGATCAATATTAACAGTGGTTCAGCAAACAGAAACACCGGAATCGCCACTACACAAAACAACGCCGACAACCACATTGACATGCGGGTTACCCGGCGCACCTGTCGGCCTTCCCCGGACGCAACGGCGGACGCCACCACAGGCAAAACAGCAAAGCCAAATCCAGCACCTACTATGAAGAAAATAAAGAAGAAACCACCACCCAGAACCACGCCTGCCAGGGCTTCCACATTGTACCACCCCAACATCAGCGTATCAGTGATATGAATGGCAAACTGGGCCAAATGGCTGCCAATCAATGGCAGGCCCAGGGAAAGCACGGCTACTGCGTGTTGTTTGCTTGTCAATTCTGTCGGCATGGTTTTGGCTTATGCATATTTTTCGACCGCCACAAGAGCGCCGTGCGGATTTAATTTCCCTCAGATAAGTGGCTAAGTTGATTGCCTGAACATATGAATTTATCCGCCTGCTTGGCACCAAGAATGCAAGCAATTAGTTGCCCAAGGGAGATTGACACAAAATTTCCCATAGAACACAGACGCACAACCACGCATACTTGGCAGGTAAATAATCCTGGAGGGGTAAATCATGAGTCTTTTAAGTACATTGGCCAAAGTGGCCGTGGGCGTAGCCGTTGCCAAAGGTGTTAGTGGCATGTCCGCGGGCAAAGCCGGCGCGGGTGGCGCGGGTGGTGGTGCCGGAACCGGCAGCGTTTTTGGCGGTAAATTGTCACCTGGCAATCGTCCAGCTTCAGGGGGAGCCGGCGGCGCACTTGGTGATCTGTTAAAGGGCGGAGGTCTGGAAGACCTGCTAAAAGGTGGCGGACTGGGCAGTGTATTGTCCGGGCGATCTGGCTCTGGCGGCGGTCTTGGTGGTTTGCTTGAAGGCCTGTCCAATGCGTCACGTCCAAGTGGTGGCGCCGTTGCGCGCCCCCAAGGCGGCAGCATGGGGGATTTGTTAAACCAATCGCTGGATCATTTTGGGGAACCCGACACGCCACCGACCATGGATCAGGAAGCAAGCGCCAAAGTCTTGCTTTGGGCCATGCTACAGGCAGCCAAAAGCGATGGCCGGATTGACCCCGAGGAAAAGAAAAACCTGCTGGGTCAGATTGGCGATATTTCCAAAGACGAAATGGCCTTTGTTGATGACGTATTGGCACGCCCTGTAGATGTGCAGGCACTGGCCCGGGAAGTTCCGGACCATATGGCTGCACAGGTCTACTCCATGTCTTTGCTGGCCATCGATTTGGACAGCAAAAAGGAAGCCAGCTATCTGCACGAACTGGCACAGGCCTTAAAAATTGACCCCCAGGATGCCAACGCCATCCATAACCAAATGGGAGAGCCGCAGCTGTACAGCTAGGCTTTTTCTACCGGCGACGCGCCCAGCAAATGGTCTGCATCATGCACGACCTGTTGGGCGCGCCCCACTATCAGCGGATCGGCGGGCTGTACCACCGCCAAATCTTTGCCGGGATAGTCAACACTGTTCAGGAAATGACGCATGCAATTCAGCCGCGCACGTTTCTTGTCGTTTGATTTGATGATCGTCCAGGGCGCATCAGCCGTATCAGTGTAAAAGAACATCGCTTCCTTGGCCTCGGTATAGTCCTTCCATTTTCCCAATGATGCTTTGTCAATCGGGCTTAGCTTCCAGCGCTTTAGTGGATCAGTTTCACGCGATTCAAAGCGCGATTTTTGCATGTCTTGGCTTACGGAAAACCAATACTTGTACAGCCGTATGCCCGAACGTACCAACATCCGTTCCAAATCCGGTGTCTGGCGCATAAATTCCAGATACTCGCTGGGCGTGCAAAATCCCATGACCCGTTCCACACCAGCGCGATTGTACCAACTGCGGTCATAGAAAACCATTTCGCCGTCTGTGGGCAGATGTTCAATATAGCGTTGGAAAAACCACTGGCCCCGTTCGCGGTCCGTTGGTTTGTTCAGCGCCACAACCCGAGCGTTTCGCGGGTTCAGATGTTCGGTATACCGCTTGATCGTACCGCCTTTACCTGCGGCATCGCGACCTTCAAACAGCAGCACAAATTTCTGTCCGGTATCCTGTGCCCAGTGCTGAACTTTCAGCAACTCGGCCTGAAGCAGGGCTTTCTGCGCCTCGTATTCTTTCTTTTTCAGCTTTTCGGCATAGGGGTATTTACCCGCTTCAAACGCCGCGCGGATTGCATCGGGGGTTACATTGGGAAAATTTTCGGGCTTTTTGGCCTGTCTGTTAATGGTTTTGGGAATTGTCACGTCGCGCTCCTTTTCAACACTATGTGTTGACTAGCCGCGCGCACTGGTTCTGTCTTTGATCCGTGTCAATGTTTCTAACATCCTTAACAGTCCCTAGCCCGTGGCCGCTTTGAACTTTTCCATCAGGTAAGGACCGGACAGTACAGGATCGTACTTTGCCGCTTGCCCAAGACAAGTTGCAAGGCAGCCAATCTGCGCGCCCCAATTCGGTTGATGAAAAAACGCCAGCGACTGGCGGCGTTTACCAGCGGCTTTGGGTGGCACCACCACCCGGTGCAGCGTTGAACGCCAGCGATCATTGGTCCAGCGTTGCATCAGATCGCCGATATTGATGACAAACGCCCCGGGAATAGGCGGCACTGGTTGCCAGGAACCATCCGCCATTTGCACCTCTAACCCTTCGCTGCCAGGTTCCGGCAACAGGATCGTCAGACTACCATAGTCGGTATGGGCCCCTGCCCGTTGTTGGCCCTTTTCGGGCGGGTTGTCCTGCGCCGGATAATTCAGCGCCCGTAGCGCCGACACCGGTGCATCGATAAAGCTGTCAAAAAACCTCTGATCCAGCTTCAAAGCTACCGCAAAGACTTGCATGATCCGAGCGGCCAATTGCTCCATTTCGGCGTAATAGACCTGCCAGGCGGCTTGGAACCCATCATCGTCGGGCCATGGCGTGGGTAAATAACAAAACGCCAGCGCGTCTTTATCCACCATGTCCGGCGGCGTTTGCGCCGGGCCGCCGTTAAAGCTTTCCTTCAAATCTGGCGGCGTGTCTTCGCCACGGCTTTTGGCCAATGCCTCGGTTCCCGGTCCAAGATACCCATAGGGCGCGCCATTTGCTGCGACCCGGTGCTTTTCCGCCGCCGATTGTTCAAAAAACCCGCGCGCGGCGTTCCAGACCCCCTCAATCGTGGCGGCGGCGATGCCATGATTTTTCACCGCTAAAAATCCAGTCTCGCGGCAAATCAGGTCAACATCCGCACCGATTTTCTGACGACCGGCAGCATCGGCACCTGTAAAGCCCGCCAAATCCAAAACTGGAAAATCGTTCATGCGTGGCTCCAGTCATCCGGGTCATCGGAATTGCCTGGACTCAGCCCAATATCATCGCCATCCGTATTCACCCCCAGCCCCAGCACCGTGCGGTTGGCATAGTTGAAATACGCCACCACCTGATTGATTTCGAGGATTTCCCCGTCGTCAAAGCCCCCTGCCCGCAGGCCCGCAACCATAGGTTCGTCCAAATCGGCCGGGTTTTCCGTCAGCATCTGCGCATAGAACATCGCCATCTTTTGCTTTGGTTCCAGCGGGGCAGCGGGAATGTCGCGAGCATCAATGGCGGCGCGGATGGCGTTGGCTTTGTCGTCGTCATCCAACAGTCGCGCCAGCCCGGCAAAGTGGTGATCCACGCAATAATCACACCGGTTCAGCGCCGACACCCAGACCCCCAGCGTTTCCAGAAACCATTTCGGGATGGTGTTGCCGGTATGGTGCAGCACGTTCTTGTACATCGCCATATGCCCCTCCATCGAGTGGGGCCGCAGGCTGTGCGCCATCATGATGTTGTCGACGTTATCGTGGGGGCCTTTGACGCGGTCATACAGACGGCGGAGTTTGCCGGTGGATTGTGTGTAGGGGATGGTGCGGATGTGCATGGGTGTGGGCTTTCGGTTGTTTTGGGCAGCTAACGCTATGGGGGCGATGGCTGCAAGGCACGCCGGTCACGACGAAGGGCAGCGCCCGAACCGAGGGGCAGGAAGCGAAGCGCCCGCCCCGTCGGGGCGGTTTGGGCGCTGCCCGGCTGTGCCGGGCGAAGAAAGGATCAACTGCGCAACTGGCCTTTCAGACCTGGATGTTGTGCCTTGGGATTGTCACGCCATTCGAACGATACATCTACTGGGATCTTCCATTTGGGTGAAATTCGTTGAATTTCTTTCCAAGCATCTTGGGCAGACTGCCCTTGAATTGAAATCCCAAGTTTTGGGTAGAACTTAAAACCTTTTTGTTCGAATAGCCCGACCTCCGCCGGAATGTTCAAAGCATCCACAAGCGCCTCTGGCGACATACCTCGGTTTTTCATCGAATTTAGGATTTCAATAATTAGGCCATTCCATTTTGGTCTCTGCTGCTTTTTACCATCCACCGAAGCCTTAGTAATCTTTGTAAAAGATAACCCCGGTGCTTCCGGAAACTGAATATTGGGTAGCGGCGTATCGCCAACTTCCGCCTCTCCAATTATGTCTCTCTCCAAATCCAAGCTGTTCATCGCCTCTTGCACTATTTTATCAATCGCCAAAGAGGGCGTCTTGGCTTCAAACCACGTTGCAAGTGTCTTTAAGTCCGAGAACGTAGCATCTGATATTCTAATTACAGGCATCATTGTGTTTCCTCCATTTTGCCATTCGTATGTAACATATTTCATATTTCCGAGTCAACAAATTATGTTACATACAATCGACTCCACCACTTCAAAGGGCAGCGCCTGACCCTGGGTGGGTGCTTTAGCGCCCTCCCGTGGGGAGGGTCGGGCGCGGCCCGTGCGAGGCACGGGCCAGTAGAGACAGGGAGAATACCGGCTCCCCACGCGCCAATCCCACACATTTGGTCAAACCGCCAACCTGCGCTACCCTGCCCCCACGCGAACAACAGGGAAACACATCATGCAAGAAATCACCGCAAACGTCAGCTGGATCGCCGTCATAGTAGGCGCGGTCGTCTCATTCATCATCGGCGGGCTTTGGTATTCGCCCAAGGTCTTCGGGGCCAAATGGGCCGAAGGGTCCGGCCTGAAAGACTGGGAAAGCGGCGATGTGCCGATGTCAGCCATGGTGATGAATTTCATCGGGCTGTTGTTGATGAGCTGGTTTGTCAGCGTCACCGCCGCCAATAACGCCTTGCTGACGGTCATACTGGCCACCGCCGCCTTCACCGTG
Source organism: Paracoccaceae bacterium (assembly GCA_965224795.1). Classification (GTDB taxonomy): domain Bacteria; phylum Pseudomonadota; class Alphaproteobacteria; order Rhodobacterales; family Rhodobacteraceae; genus NVTR01. Next base: position 522,687 of record CBDDAE010000002.1, read on the forward strand.
CTGGCCATGTCGGGTGGCATGTTCATCCGCCAAAGCGCCTATGCGCGCAACGCCAATGCCGGGTACTGGATCGTGGCGCTGGTGGTGATGGTGATCTGTAACGGGATTTTCTAGGCCTGCGGCACGGGGGGCGGCAAAGGCGGCTTTTCCCGGCCCGTCAAACCTGTTCTAATGGCTGGCAATCAATAATAAACCAGAGCAGCACATGGCCGACGACCTTTTGACCCCGGACAAGGGCAACAATTACGACGCCTCCAGCATTCAGGTGCTTGAGGATATGGAGCACGTGCGCCTGCGCCCCGGCATGTATATCGGCGGCACGGATGACCGGGCGCTGCACCATATGGTGGCGGAGATCATTGATAACTCGATGGACGAAGCGGTTGCAGGCCACGCCAATTGGATAGAGGTCGAACTACACGCCGACTATTCGGTGACAGTGCGCGACAATGGCCGGGGCATCCCGATTGATGCGCACCCCAAGGACCCGTCCAAATCGGCGCTGGAAATCATTTTCTGCACCCTCAATGCGGGCGGCAAATTCAGCGGCGACAATTACCAGACATCCGGCGGGCTGAACGGCGTGGGGTCCAGCGTGGTGAATGCCCTGTCCGACCATGTACGCGTTGAAGTCGCCCGTGATCGCGAACTTTTTGCAATGGATTTTAAGCGCGGCATTCCGCAGACCAAATTGGTCAAGGTTGGCGCTGCCCCAAACCGGCGCGGCACGTCTGTCACATTCCACCCGGACCCGGACATCTTTGGCTCACTGAAATTCAAGCCCGCCCGGCTGTTCAAAATGGCGCGTTCCAAGGCGTACCTGTTTTCCGGCGTTGAAATCCGATGGAAAAGCGAGATTGACGACGGCAAAACCCCGACCGATGCGAAATTCCATTTCCCCGGCGGATTGGCGGATTATCTGAACGAAACATTGGGCGATGCCACGACCTATGCCGACGCGCCATTCGCGGGCAAAGTCACATTTCAGGAAAAATTCAAGGTCCCCGGTTCCATCGAATGGGCGATCAACTGGACGCCCAGCCGTGACGGCTACATCCAAAGCTATTGCAACACCGTGCCAACCCCCGAAGGCGGCACCCACGAAGGCGGGTTCTGGAATGCCATCCTGAAAGGCATCCGCGCGTATGGTGAGCTGGTCGGCAACCGCAAAGCCAGCGCCATCAACCGCGATGATCTGGGCTCGGGCGGTTGCGCGCTGATCTCAATCTTCATCTCGGAACCGTCATTTGTCGGCCAGACCAAGGACCGCCTGAGCACCGAAGCCGCCACCAAGATGGTGGAAAACTCAGTGCGCGATCACTTTGACAACTGGTTGGCATCCGACACCAAATCCGCAGGCGCAATCCTTGATTTTCTGGTGCTGCGGGCCGAGGAACGGCTGAAACGCCGGGCGGAAAAGGAAACCGCGCGTAAGACGGCGACGAAAAAGCTGCGGCTGCCGGGGAAATTGACCGATTGTTCCAGCAAGGACCGCGCGGGGACCGAGCTGTTTATTGTGGAGGGGGATTCTGCTGGCGGCTCTGCCAAAATGGCGCGTAATCGCAAGACACAGGCGTTGCTGCCGCTGCGCGGTAAGATCCTGAACGTGCTGGGGGCGGCGTCCGGAAAAATCGGCACCAATAACGAAATAAATGATTTGTGTCAGGCGCTTGGCGTTGGCATGGGCACGCGGTTCAACGTCGATGATCTTAGATACGAAAAGGTCATCATCATGACCGACGCGGATGTTGACGGTGCCCATATCGCCGCCCTGCTGATGACGCTGTTCTTCACCCAAATGCGCCCGATGATCGACGCCGGCCACCTGTACCTGGCCTGCCCGCCTTTGTACCGGCTAACGCAAGGGGCGCGCCGTATCTACGTGGCCGATGACGCCACCAAAGACGCCGCGATGGAGGCGGGTCTGGGCGGCAAAGGCAAGATCGACGTGCAGCGGTTCAAGGGGCTTGGCGAAATGGACGCCAAGGATTTGAAAGACACGACGATGAACCCGGAAACCCGAGTGCTAATCAAGGTGACGATTGATGAGGATGAACCGGGCGAAACCGGTGATCTGGTGGAACGTCTGATGGGCAAAAAGCCCGAGCTGCGGTTTCAGTACATTCAGGAGAACGCGCAGTTTGTGGAGGGGTTGGATGTTTGAGTGGGACTAATAAACGATAATAATCGGGACAGATTGATAAAGTTTCTCGGAAGGCATCGCATACTTTCAATAGAGTATTATTTCCATCATTGGGGTGCCATTCTGCTGTTTGCACCGGTGCTGGGCGCTGGTCTAATATACATTTTCTTCTTTTTTGATCCCGAACCCCATGAATTTCAGGAATACCAACAGGGCGAAGTGCAGTTTTTCAACTCAATTACGACCGAAGGTAGGGGAACTAGTTATATTTTTAAGGTCAAAATGGCTGATGGTAAATCTATCAGTGTATCCACTTCAAGTTTGCAGATGGCACTTACGATCATTGAAACAGCTTGCATTGAAATTCGGCGTTTTAAAGAAAGCGGAAATTTCAAATATAAGCTGGCGGGGAACCACAATTGTGAAGTTCCGCAGAATCGGTAAGCAAGCCGTAGGGTGGGGTTTCACCCCACCGTCTGGACGGCCCCACGAAACATGGTGGGTTGAAAACCCACCCTACGGGCTATTTTCATACAACAAAACCCAGCGCCTGACCCTGGGTGGGTGCAAAGCGCCCTCCCGTGGGGAGGGTCTCTCGTGCATTGCTATGCAATGCACTGCCGACAGGTGATTGCATGCAATCACCGAGAGGCGGGCGCTGCCCGGCGAGCCGGGCCAGTTAAGAGAAAGACTTGAACACACAGCCGCTTTGTGGCCTTTGCCTATGACATGACCAATGAACAAACCCTCGCCACCCTGACCCAGGTCGAAAACTGGGCGCAGGCGGAATTGACCAAATACCCCCATGACGGAATTTGCATCCATATTCTGGAACAACTGCCCTATCTTCGCCGGGCTTTACAGGGGGACCGCAGGGCGCGGCGCTGGGTCGTCAAGAATTTCGATCTTGGCATCATGGCCGTCAAAGCGCTGGACGACGCGCCGGAATATGCGGCAGTGGTCGATCAAGTTTACCAATTGGCCGCTGCGGCCAGGAATATTTGATTTGCGGGCACGCGGCTCAATGGGGATTTAGTTTACAAACCCCAACAACACGTCCGCCCGCGCCCGGCCCAGCGTAATCCGGCAGCCTAAAATCGCTGATCCCGCACCGCTGCCACCGCCAAATGTGCCGCCGACAAACCCGCAATGGGCGTCGCGATACGTAACCCAAGCCTGTTGCGCCGCTAACAGCGACGGGCGCGCGGCCACCCGCCCGGTGTCATTGTCCATTTCATCCGCATGCGCCATGGCGAAACCAAGGGTCTGATCCATCGCCGCATCGACATTTTTTTCAACCTGCACCAGACAGGCCCCAAGGGCGACGTTATCGTCAACCTGTTGCCAGCATTCCGACACCGGACCGGCAAGGGCCGCGCCGACCGGCAACAGCGCCAGCAAGGCAGCGATGCCGAATTTACGTTTAGTGTTAGGCCAATATGCCATTTTCCATCCTTACAATTCGATCCATACGCGCCGCCAGCTCCAGATTATGGGTGGCGATCAGCGCCGACAATCCGGTTTCGCGCACCAGTTCCATCAGCGCGCCAAACACCTGATCCGATGTGTCCGGGTCCAGATTGCCGGTGGGTTCATCGGCCAGCAGTAGTTTGGGCCCATTGGCCAGTGCCCGGCAAAATGCGACGCGCTGTTGTTCACCACCCGACAGTTCGGCGGGGCGGTGATTGGCGCGATCAGCAACGCCAACATGGGTAAGCAATTCAAGTGCGCGGGTATCTGCCGCATCGCGGGAAATGCCATTGGCCAGTTGCGGCAGGGTGATGTTTTCAAGGGCGGAAAATTCCGGCAGCAGGTGGTGAAATTGGTAAATGAAACCAATGTCTTGCCGCCGTGCCTTGGTGCGTTTTCGATCCGACAGCCCGGTCATGTCAGTGCCGTTCAAAACTACGGAACCGGCGTCCGGTGTGTCCAACAATCCGGCGATATGCAGCAGCGTCGATTTACCAGCACCTGAGGGTGCGACGAGGGCTACGACTTCACCTTTACCAAGGCTCAACGACGCGCCGGTCAGCACGTTGATCCGCCCCGGTTTGCCGTGGTGATAGGACTTGGTGATCTCGCTTAGCTGCAGCACGGTGTCATTCATAGCGCAGTGCCTCAACCGGGTTCATTTTGGCGGCGCGACGGGCCGGAAAGATGGTGACGATGAACGACAAAGCCAGTGACAGCGCCACCGCCGACACCACATTGGCGGGCACCAGTTTTGCTGGTAAATTGTATATTCCCCGGATCGCAGGGTCCCAGACCCCGCCGCCGGCCATGTAGTTTACAAATGAAAATATCGGGTCGATATACAGGGTGAAAAGCACCCCGAGGATCACCCCGAAAAATGTACCCAGCACCCCAATAAGTGAGCCGCAGATGAAAAATATCCGCATGATTGATCCCTGAGACAAGCCGATGGTGCGCAGGATGCCAATGTCACGGCCCTTGTTTTTCACCAGCATTATAAGGCCGGAAATGATGTTCATGGCGGCGATCAGCACAAGAATGGCCATGATGATGAACATGACGTTGTCCTCAATCGTCAGGGCGCGCAAAAATGCGCCGGAACGGTCGCGCCAGGACCAGAGCAAAGCGTGGGGGCCGCTTGCATTCAGCAAATCACTGGCCAGATCGTCGATGGTTTCCGGGTCTTTTACCATCACCTCAATTTCATCGGCCACGCCTTCACGATTGAAATAGCTTTGGGCCTCGGCAAACGGCATATAGACGCGCGAGTTATCAATGTCGTAGCGCCCGGCTGTAAAGATATAGACGATCTCGTAGGCGTTCACCCGGGGCGACGTGCCAAAGGCGGTTTTGACACCATTGGGCGAGATCAGTTTGATGCGATCACCGATGGTGGCGCTGAGTTCGCGAGCCACGCCAGAACCGATGGCAATGCCTTCGTCAAAACGGGCCAGATCGCCCAAGGTTTGTTCGGCCCCGGCCACACGGGGGATGCCCAGGATATCGGCCGCCGAGATGCCGTAGACATCGGCACCGGTTGAATTGTCGCGATTATTGGCGATGACCTGACCGCGTATCAGAGGGGCCGCTCGGGTGACATCGGGAATGTTTGCAAGTTTGGAGGCTACATTACTATAGTCCGCTACAACGTTGGTTTGGCGGCCGTTTTCATCCTGGTATGGGCTGCTGTAGATTGTTACATGGGCATTGGCACCAAGGATGGTGTCAACAAATTCAGCCCGAAATCCGGCGCGTACCGACATGGTCGCGATCAGGGCGAATACTGCCAATGTGATGCCGATCAGGGAAATCCAAGTCATCACGCTGACACCACCGTCGGCGCGCCGCGCCCGCAGATAGCGCCAGGCAATCATCCATTCAAAACGGGAAAACGGGGCTGTGGTGGCCAAGGGGCTGCTCCTTGTGGTTTTGGCGGAAGGTGCGTTGATTGGCGAGTGGGGTCAAGGGCTTGCTGGTTTGCGCCGCGCTATGCGCTTCGCCGTGCCTCCGGCGGAGATATTTGTGGAAAAATGTATGTCAGGTGGTTTTCAGATCGATTTTGTAATGGAGGCCAGTTGCATCGACATATCTATCCGGCAAGGCGTTTTCTTTGATGAGAACGCCGCCATTGGTGGTGATGACCTTTTGCGATGCAACATTGTCAACGTCTGTCGAAACCTCGATATGCGGCAGGCCGATTTTACTGGCTTCAGGCAGGATCGCCGCGAGCGCACGTGTGGCGTAACCACGGCGTTGTTTCCACGGGACAACGCTGTAGCCGATATGCCCCTGACAATAGGGCGGAAGCGCGGTGGTTCCGGCTTGCCAACGCAAATTGACTATTCCGCAAAAACCCTTGTCCCAGATAAAGCGTTTCAGGCTGGGCAGGCGTTTGACCATTTTGCCGTTGGGCTTTTCAATATCACCGGCCAGTGCGTTTGGATCATCCATTGAACTAAGGAACGCCTCGGCATCCGCCGCTATGTTTGACAATTCTTCTGCCGACACATCGCGTGTGTTGTCGGATGACCAACCCTTTTCCAGAGCGGCAATGTATTCCGGCAAATGTTTCGGGCCGGGACGCACCAGTATGGAGGCTTCAGACCCCGGCATATATTTTAGTGATCCGCTCCACGGCAACGTCCGCTGGCAAATCTTCGCTGTCACCACTACGCCGGTTGGTCAATTCCACCACGCCGTTTTCCACGCCGCGTGGGCCAACGGTGATCCGCCATGGCAGGCCGATCAGGTCCATGGTGGCGAATTTCGCCCCTGCCCGTTCTTTGCGATCATCGTAAAGTGGGTCAAGGCCAGCGGCATTCAGGGCATTGTAGAGGTCTTCGCAGACCTTATCCGTGCCCTCTTCCCCTTGCCTCAGGTTGACGATGCCAACATGGAACGGCGTCACCCCTTCGGGCCAGATGATGCCTTTGTCGTCATGGCTGGCTTCGATAATCGCCCCCAACAGGCGGGACACGCCGATACCGTGGCTGCCCATATGCACGGGTACGGGTTTGCCGTTCTGGTCCGATACAGTCGCACCGAGTTTTTCGGAATATTCGGTGCCGAAGTAAAAGATCTGACCCACTTCGATACCCCGAGCAGTGCGCTGGTTTTTCGCCGGCACTTTGGCGAATTCCGAGGCGTCATGGGTTTCATCGGTGCGGGCGTAACGGGTGGTAAATTCTTCCAGAACGGCCTGACACTGTGCTTGATCATCATAGTCGATGTCGCGCTGGCCAAGTGAAATATCTGTGACATCGCTGTCATAGAACACTTCACTTTCACCAGTTTCCGCTAACACCAGGAATTCATGGGTGTAATCGCCACCAATCGGGCCACTATCGGCGCGCATCGGGATCGCCTGTAACCCCATGCGTTCATAGGTGCGCAGGTAGCTGACCAGATGCCGGTTGTAGGAATGCAACGCGTCTTCTTTGGTCAGGTCAAAATTATAACCGTCCTTCATATAAAATTCCCGGCCCCGCATGACGCCAAAGCGCGGGCGGATTTCATCGCGAAATTTCCACTGGATCTGGTACAATGTCAGCGGCAGGTCTTTGTAGCTGCTCACGTGGGCGCGGAAAATGTCGGTGACCATTTCTTCGGCTGTGGGGGTGAATAACATATCGCGCCCGTGCCGATCTTTCATCCGCAGCATTTCTTCGCCGTAATCGTCATAACGTCCGCTATCGCGCCAAAGGTCAGCTGATTGCAGGGTTGGCATCAGGATCGGGATGTGACCCGCACGGGCCTGTTCCTCATGCACGATGTTTTCGATCTTTTTCAGAACTTTCAACCCAAGCGGCAACCATGAATATATCCCGGCACTGGCCTGTTTGATCATGCCAGCCCGCAACATCAGACGGTGGCTGACAATCTTGGCCTCGGATGGGGTTTCCTTGAGAACAGGCAGAAAATAGCGGGAAAGACGCATGGTTTAGCAAGCCTTTTACAATTCAAATATCCAACATTTCGTCTAAGCCAAAGCCTGCAGGCTGGCAACGGGGCCATACATTTTTATCACCGTGAAGGTGCGGAAGGTCTTGATCTGCTACCTGCAAGCGGCGATATCGTAACAAAGGAAAGGAAATTGTATGGGTCTGCCGGTCCGTGATCAGATGAAATATTGGGGTATTGCCACTGTGGTGGTGTTTTTCATCCTGTGGCTGCTGGGCGATGTATTGCTGCCATTTATACTGGGCGGGGCAATCGCCTATTGCCTGGATCCCGTTGCCGATCGGTTAGAAAAACTTGGTTTTAACCGGATTATGGCGACCAGTACCATCACTCTGGTAGCGGTGTTTATTTTTGTTCTTGCGGCCCTGCTTGTGGTGCCAACCCTGACCAATCAATTGGTTGAAGTTGTTGACGCAGCCCCCAAACTTGTGCGTGATTTTGGCGCTTTCCTGACCAATCGGTTCCCGGCTTTGCTGGACTCAGATAGCCAGCTATCGCAATCCATCGTTTCTATCGGTGAAACCATACAGGCTAAGGGCGGTGCGTTTCTTACAGGATTACTGTCGTCGGCTGCCGGATTGGTCAATGTGGTGGTGCTTGTGGTTCTGGTGCCGGTTATTACGTTTTATCTTTTGATGGACTGGGACCGGATGGTGGCCAAGGTTAACGGACTTTTGCCACGCGACCATGCCCCAGCCATTCAAAGCCTTGGCCGCGAAATTGACCGAACCCTTGCCGCGTTTATTCGTGGTCAGGGCACAGTGGTTTTAATCCTTGGCATCTATTATGGCCTGGCTCTGATGCTGGTCGGTCTGCAATTTGGGTTGGTTGTTGGTTCCCTTGCCGGGTTGATTTCATTCATTCCCTATGTTGGCGCGATCGTTGGTGGCGCACTTGCCATCGGACTGGCGTTGTTTCAATTTTGGGGCGAATGGGTTTGGGTGGGTTTGGTCGCCGCGATATTTATGGCCGGGCAGTTTTTGGAAGGTAATATTTTAACGCCAAAACTGGTGGGTAGCAGCGTGGGTTTGCACCCGGTTTGGCTGATATTTGCCCTTTCAGTGTTTGGCTCATTGTTTGGCTTTGTTGGTATGTTGGTTGCCGTGCCACTGGCAGCGTCAATTGGCGTGGTGGTCCGGTTTGGGCTGGGTCGCTACCAAAACAGCCGCCTGTTTCAAGGTGTTACTGGAAAACCGGACGAATGATGGCAGCCGAGCAACTAACCTTTGATTTGCCGGTGCGTGCCGCCCTTGGACGTGGGGATTATTTCGTATCCTCCGCCAATGAAGTCGCAGTGGCGCATATTGCCAATTGGCAGGAATGGTCCCTTGGTAAGCTGGTTTTATGTGGGCCGGGTGGCGCAGGTAAAACCCATCTTAGCCATGTCTGGGCAAAAGACGCCGATGCACATGTTGTTCACGCCACGGATTTGGCACCTGAAATGGTTGCAGAAATAGTCGCCCATTCGCCAAATATCGTTGTTGAAGATGTGGATCAAATTGCAGGGCTGGCGCAACAAGAACAGGCGCTTTTTCACCTGCACAATCTGATACTAGCGGAAGGTGGGCGTCTGTTGCTGACGGCTTTAACACCCCCTTCAAACTGGCCCATTGCATTGGCGGATCTGAAAAGCCGCGTGCTGGGCACAGGGCTGGCCCAGTTGGGGCCGCCGGATGACGCCCTTATTTGCGCCGTAATGGTCAAATTGTTTGCCGACCGGCAGGTTGATGTGACACCTGACGCGATCCAGTATCTGGCCCCGCGAATGGAGCGCAGTTTCGCTGCATTGGGGCAATGGGTGGCAAGAATGGACACCGCCGCCCTGTCCCAGCGGCGCGCCATAACCCGCGATCTTGCCCGCGAAGTTTACAACGACTTTTCCCGGGCGGACAATTAATGCGCCACGATAAGGTCACACCAGTCGGGGATATTGCGCCCATGAGTGCCGCAAATTTTCTTGAATCATCTTTTCCCGGAGCTGTTGAAGTCGCAAGTGCCGCGCCGGGTGACACCGGGCGATTCATTAACCGCGAATTAAGTTGGCTGGCCTTCAATCGACGTGTACTGGAAGAGGCTGACAATATCCGGGTACCGCTGTTAGAACGCCTGCGGTTTTTGTCGATTTCAGCCACCAATCTGGACGAATTCTATACCGTGCGCGTGGCCGGGTTGCGCGAATTGTCCCATGCAGGCAACACCACACCGGCAGCTGACGGGTTAACCCCGGCACAGCAACTTGTGCTAATCAATACAGATGCGCGCGAATTGATGCAGGCGCAACAGGCCACCTGGAACATGCTGCGTGACGAATTACAGGCCGAAGGGATCGTGTTGTGTGCCCGCGCCAAACTGGACAAAGACGATTTGCTGCACCTTGAAAAAACTTTTTTGGAACAGGTGTTTCCGGTTCTGTCACCGCTGGCTATTGACCCGGCGCATCCGTTTCCGTTTATCCCCAACACAGGCTTTGTTCTGGCCCTGCAACTGGAACGCAAATCTGACAAGAAACGACTGCAGGCCTTGTTGCCAGTGCCCAATCAGATTGATCGTTTTGTTCGCTTACCGGCCCAGGCAGGTCGGCAACGGTTTTTACCGATGGAAGAGCTGCTGTTGTTGCATTTGGACGCCCTTTTTCCAGGCTACAAAGCAACTGGAAATTGCGCGTTTCGCGTCCTGCGTGACAGCGACCTTGAATTGGAAGACGAGGCAGAAGATCTGGTACGCGAATTTGAAGTTGCCCTGAAGCGCCGCCGCCGGGGCCGGGTAGTGCGGTTAAAACTGACCGCAGATGCCCCCAAAGGCTTGCGTAAGATGATCATGGCTGAACTTCATGCGCCGGAAGATACCGTCGTTGAATTTAGCGGTATGCTTGGTATGGCTGATTTGGGGGAACTGGTGCTGGACAATCGCCCCGACCTGCAATGGCCCAATTTTACCCCGCGCGTCCCCGAACGTGTTCAGGACCACGAGGGCGATATGTTCGCCGCCATCCGCCAGAAAGACATGTTGCTGCATCACCCCTATGAAACCTTTGATATGGTGGTGCGGTTTTTGCAGCAGGCGGCGGATGATCCAAATGTATTGGCTATCAAGCAAACATTTTACCGGACATCGCAAGACAGCCCAATTGTAGCCGCGCTATGTGAAGCGGCGGAAAATGGTAAATCGGTAACAGCGCTGGTGGAACTAAAAGCACGCTTTGACGAAGCCGCGAACATTCGCCAATCACGCCGGTTGGAACGGGCTGGGGCACATGTGGTGTATGGTTTTGTGAACTATAAAACCCACGCAAAAATTAGCACAGTCGTGCGGCGTGAAGGCGCTAAACTGGTCACATATACCCATTACGGGACAGGAAACTACCACCCGATCACCGCGCGCATTTACACCGATCTAAGCTTTTTCACCTGTGACAGCGCTCTGGGGCGCGATGCCACTAAAGTGTTTAATTATCTGTCAGGTTATGCCCAACCCGAAGGCTTGGAAAACCTGTCCATATCACCGCTTAATCTAAAGTCCACCTTGCTGGAACGCATTGAAAAAGAATCCTGCTTTGCCGATGAAGGCAAATCGGCGGAAATATGGGCGAAGATGAATTCGATCATTGATCCCGATGTCATTGACGCATTGTACGGGGCCAGCCAAAGAGGTGTTAAAATCAACCTGGTGGTGCGCGGCGTGTGTGGACTGCGGCCTGGGATCAAGGGGCTATCGGAAAACATCAGGGTAAAATCGGTTGTCGGGCGGTTTCTGGAACACTCGCGCATCATTTGTTTCGGCAATGGCCACGGCTTACCGGCTAAAAAGGCCACGGTTTTTATATCTTCAGCCGACTGGATGGGGCGAAACCTGGTGCGCCGGGTCGAAACACTGGTGCAAATCAAAAATGCCACTGTGAAAGCCCAGATTGTTGGTCAAATCATGGCTGCAAATCTGGCGGATGAGGCCCAAAGTTGGGTTTTGGGCGCGGATGGCAAATACGAACGCCTGCCCGCCAATGATCCGCAGCACCCGTTTAACTGCCATCGGTTCTTCATGGAAAACCCTTCCCTTTCGGGGCGCGGTTCTGCCGGGGCATCAGATGTGCCGGAACTGGCGCATTCCAAGGATTAGGCGGCAATGGACGCAACGACAGATAGCGAACATGACAAATGGGGGCCTTTTCGCCGGCCCTTGTTTGAAGACCCGTCAGCCCGGGCTCTGTCGCGGGTTGGGGTCGTTGATGTTGGTTCAAACTCGGTTCGTTTGGTGGTGTTTGACGGCGCTGCCCGTAGCCCTGCCTATTTTTACAACGAAAAAATTATGTGTGGGTTGGGCAAGGGGCTGGGCGAAACCGGGATATTGAATCCAAAAGGGCGCATCCGTGCCCTGGCCGCCATCAAGCGGTTTCAATTGCTGGCAGAAGGTATGGAGCTGGCCCCTTTGGCTGCTGTGGCCACGGCTGCAGTGCGCGACGCCAGTGATGGCCCAGCATTTCGCGATGAAGTGGAGGCCCAGACCGGCATTCGACTTTACGTCATTGATGGTGAAGAAGAGGCCCGTCTTTCAGCGCAAGGTGTATTACTTGGCTGGCCCGACGCCGAGGGGCTGGTTTGCGATATCGGTGGCTCCTCCATGGAACTGGCCAAGGTCGGGCTGGGCAAAGTTGGCGAAAGGGCCACGTCGCCACTGGGGCCACTGAAATTACAGAACATCAAGGGCGGCAAACGCGGGCTGAAAAAACACGTCGCCAATGTCATGCAAGACTTGGCTGCGCAATTGGGAACGGATCACAAACGCCTGTTTCTAGTTGGCGGTAGCTGGCGCGCAATTGCCCGGCTGGACATGGAACGGCGCGGTTATCCGTTGCACGTTTTACATGAATACCGCATGACACCGCAGTCGGTGCGCGCAACGCTGAAATGGATCGCGGAGAATGATTTAGATGAACTGCGGGCGCGTACCGGAACATCAGACGCCCGGATGTCACTAGTGCCGCTGGCAGCCGAGGTTTTGCGCCAGTTGGTCAAGACCTTTCGCCCAAAAGAAATAGCCATATCCAGCTACGGGATACGTGAAGGCATGCTGTATGAACAAATGTCTCAGCGTGCCCGCCAGCGCGACCCGCTGATTGAAGCCTGTCGTTTTGCCGAAGCCAAAGACGGGCGGCGTCCGGGTTTTGGGCGGGCCCTGTTTAATTTTCTGGAACCGCTTTTTCAACATGAAAAACCCGAAATCATCCGGCTGATCAAAGCTGCCTGCCTGTTACATGACGTCACCTGGCGTGCCCATCCAGATTACCGCGCCGAAGTCTGTTTTGACAACGCAACCCGGGCCAATCTGGGGGGGCTGACCCATCAGGAAAGAATTTGGCTGGGGCTGGCTCTGTTACACCGTTACAAAAACAATCGTGAAGGCACGCGGTTTTCTGATCTTTTCGACCTGATTAGCGATAAATCCATCCGCCAGGCAGAGATCGTGGGAAAAGCCATGCGTTTTGGTTCAATGTTTTCGATCAAGGACCCACAGAGCATGGCCAAATTACAGTGGAATAGGAAACGCAGGATTATTAGCCTGGAATTGACCCAGGCTGGCGGTGATCTGTTTGGCGAAGTCGCGCAGGCGCGTTTTATGTCGTTGGCAAAATCAATGGGAGCCAAGGTAAAGGTCAACCGGTCCTAAAGATCGGTTTCGCCATCTTCTGGTGGATCAAGCGGAATACGGCGCCGAATAATGATATCGCCATTGGGCAGGACTTCGGGGGCATGGTAGGCCTGCAAGTCAATCAAACGCCCTTCAAGTTCTAACAGGGCTGGTCCCAGCTCTTTCATCAGACCTTCCAGCAACAGGCGTGTGCCCTCTTGCAACAGGTTAAAGCCTTCCGTCATTTCGCTATCTGTGTCTTGCGCCTGCAGTGAAGATGCCCCCAGGGTTAGAGCAAAACCGATGTATAAAATGTGTTTCATAGCCCACATATAGGCCATGCCATGGCCGAATTTAAGATCAAAATTCAATATCTATGGTGACAGGGTAATGATCTGACGCTGTCTGCAAAGCTTTGCGAAGTTTAGGGGTAGCTTTGATATCAGGGTCGTCATTCGGGTGCCAGATACGCCATTTGGGCGCTGTTTTGGCTATATCGGGCGACACCATGATGTAATCTAACAAAGCCTCCAAATAGCGTTTTTCGTGCGACAGGTAAAACCGGGACGTGCTTGGGACTACGCCAGTGTCTCGACCAATCGCGGCCATGGCATGGGGGTCATAAAGACAGGGGCCGCCTTCGTCCCCCAGTACAATTTCAATGCTTGAGCGACCAAACAGCTTTTCATATTCATCCAGCCCGGGCCCATCATTAAAATCGCCCATGACAATCACACTGTCTCCGGCCCCGAGGTGGTTTTCAACACGGTGGCGCAGCCAGATGCTTTGCGCTAGTTGCTTGCGCCGGTTATCAATTGAAATACGCATCACTTCCTGCGCGCCGTTGGCACCGTGTGGGGCTTTGGATTTGATGTGAACACCAATCAAACGCAACACCGGGCCGGATTTCAAGGTCAACGCCACTTCAAGCGGCGGCTTGGAAAACCGCACAATTTCGGGCGCACGGTCAATGTTCAGATCCCAACGGAACGCACCATCAAATCGCGGCGCGCCCTCAGTACCTTTTTTGCCAGTTTTCTTTCCCTTGGGATCATGATGGACGTCCATGATGTCAGGGTCATACAGCAAAGCAATTTCCTGTTGGGTGTGGTTGGCAAACCCGATCAACGCCTTACGAGTGCGCAATTTGAAATGGTGGGCAAATTCTTCAAGCGCTGTGACCGTCGAGCGCTGTTCGCTGGCATCAGGGGCTTCAATAATCATTACCGCATCTGCATCAATTGCGGCAAATACAGTGCCCAAAGCAGCCAACTGCTTGGAACGCACGACGTTGTAGCGACGCGACCAGCCCTTGTTGTTTAACAAAGCACCTTCGTCATCAAACAGCGCGTCAAACCATTCTATATTGTAGGTCGCCAAACGCATCAGGCTGCGGACTCACGTATTTCATCATAGGCATTGTTGATGGCTATCAGCTTACTTTCAGCCATTTTGATCATTTCTTCCGGAACGCCGCGGGCCATCATTCGGTCGGGGTGACTGTCGCGCACCATTTCACGCCAGGCAGCGCGGGCTTGCTGGGGCGTAGCATCCGGGTCTAGCCCAAGCACCTGAAAGGGATCGGGGGTCGCATCAGGGACAAAGCGGGTGCGTAACCCACGAAACTGACCACTGCTAAGCCCGAAAATGTCCGCCACCCGTTCCAGGAACTGATCCTCGTTGGGGTGGTATTCACCATCGGCTACGGCAATATGAAACAGCCCTTCCATCAAATCACACAGCGTCCCCTGATCATCGGCAAACATCGACTTGATCCTTGCCGCATATTCTTCAAATCCTGCGACGTCGTGGCGCGCCAGGTTAAACAACTTGGCTGCGTTTTTTTCCTCATCCGCTGGAATATGAAACACTTCGCGAAATGCCGACACTTCATCGCGGGTAACCAGGCCGTCTGCCTTGGCCATCTTGGCACTTAGCGCGATCACAGCAATTGCAAAGGCCGCCGACCTTTCCGGGGCGGAGCGTAGCTTATCAAACACCGCCGAAAGCGGCTCTCCACTGGTCAAAGCGCTTAGGGCATCGGTTATGCGGGTCCAGATAGACATGGGGTAGTGTTAGCGGCTTTATCGAGGGCTGTCAGGCCGGTTCACGATATATTCAGATATTACGCAATCTCAGGGCTTAACCTAAGGAAACCGGCCCAGATGGTGTGTCGATTATTGCCGTAATTTTCATCTCCGGCGCTTGGGAAAAGTGAACAATTGATGGGTCAGGTTCTAATTTAACAAGTTGGCGTAACTCTTTGGCATCAGGGTGAAAAATCTCAAGTCTTTGCAACCTGCACCCAAAATCTGGCAAACCGGCAGCCGGATGTTTACTGCCCTGCCACGATATCAGCGCCGGATGGGCGCCGTCGTAGGGTAAACGACCATCTTTGGGAACCGCCATGCGCCATTTCAAATTGCCGCGCTCAAGTTCAACTATTTCGCCAATACCGGCAGGCGCGCGGGCAGTGGCAGCTGACAAATCAACACAACGGGCTATCCAGTTTGTCAGCTTCGGCGTTCCGGTAAAACTATCCAGGTTAAACCACCTTGCATGGGCCGGGGCGGGCGCTTGCGGATTAATTGCTATAACCTCCAGATAAATTTCCGGACCAAGCGACAGCAACCGATTATAAGTGCCCATATGCGGGTGTTCACCGCCCGCCGACAGCGTCACTTGCAACAGGTCTTCAACATAGGCCACCCCGTCACCCAATGTCTCGGCGCAAATCGCCAGATGATCCAGTTGCAATCCCATCTAGTTTCTTTCCATTCTTCTTTTCGTAAATATCTTCGGGGGGAGCGTCAGCGGGGGGCAGACAGCCCCCCCCCTACCCGGCCCGCTAACCACGTGTCGTGCGGATCAACCCCAATATATCCTTAGCCGCCTGCGGTATATTAGTACCGGGGCCAAATATCGCTTTCACCCCGGCTTTTTTAAGAAAATCATAGTCTTGCTGTGGAATCACACCACCACAAATAACGATGATCTCACTGGCATCCTGGGCTTTCAGCGCTGCTATCAGTTTCGGGGCCAGGGTTTTATGACCCGCCGCCTGACTGGAAATTCCGACAATGTGGACGTCGTTATCCACGGCGTCCTGGGCAGCTTCTTCCGGGGTTTGAAACAGCGGCCCCACATCCACATCAAAACCGATATCCGCAAAGGCCGTGGCAATCACCTTGGCGCCGCGATCGTGGCCGTCCTGTCCCATTTTCACCACCAGCATGCGCGGGCGGCGGCCCTCTTGTTTGGCGAATTCTTCGATATCTTGCTGAATCGCTGCAAATTCGGCGTCCCCCTCATAGGCCGCGCCATATACACCGGCCAAGGTTTTCACTTCGGCCCGGTGCCGCCCAAATGTTTTTTCCATCGCCATTGAAATCTCTCCTACTGTGGCCCGGGCCCGGGCGGCATCAACAGCCAGTTCAAGCAGATTGCCCCGGCCTGATTTTGCAGCATTTTGCAGTTTTTCAAGTGTGGATTTGACATTGTCGCCGTCGCGCGTTGCCCGAATTTCCTGCAAGCGGGCTATCTGATTGTCGCGCACCGAATTATTATCAATATCGCGCACTTCCACCGGGTCCTGGCGTTCCGGGCGAAACTTGTTCACCCCCACGATTACTTCCTCACCGCGATCAACCAAAGCCTGCCGGCGCGCCGCCGCTTCCTCAATGCGCAATTTCGGCATACCTGACGCCACGGCCTTGGTCATACCGCCCATGTCATCAACCTCAGATATCAGCTCCCAGGCTGCATCCCCCAGATCACTGGTCAGTTTTTCCACGTAATATGACCCGGCCAGCGGATCGACCACATTGGTCACGCCGGTCTCATTTTGCAGGATCAACTGGGTGTTGCGGGCGATGCGGGCGGAAAATTCGGTTGGCAGCGCCATGGCTTCGTCAAAACTGTTGGTGTGCAGGGATTGCGTGCCGCCCAAAACCGCGCTCATGGCTTCCAGAGTGGTGCGAACGATGTTGTTATAGGGGTCTTGTTCTTGCAGGCTGACACCGGATGTCTGGCAATGGGTGCGCAGCATCAGGCTACCCGGCTTTTTAGCACCAAATTCCGACATGATCCGGTGCCACAGGAACCGCGCGGCCCGCAGTTTTGCGGCTTCCATGAAAAAATTCATGCCAATGGCAAAGAAAAACGACAGACGCGGGGCGAAAGCATCCACGTCCAACCCGCGGTCAATGGCGGCGCGCACATATTCGCGCCCATCCGCTAAGGTAAAAGCCAGTTCCTGCACCAGTGTCGCCCCGGCTTCCTGCATGTGGTAGCCAGAAATTGAAATAGAGTTGAACCGCGGCATCTGTGTAGATGTGTATTCAATGATATCACTGACAATGCGCATGCTTGGTTCGGGCGGATAAATGTAGGTGTTGCGCACCATGAATTCTTTCAGCACATCATTTTGAATGGTGCCTGACAGGTCGGCGCGGTTTACGCCCTGTTCTTCACCTGCCACAATAAACGACGCCAAAACCGGTATCACAGCACCATTCATGGTCATCGACACCGACACCTTGTCCAACGGAATGCCGTCAAACAGGATTTTCATATCTTCAACGCTGTCGATGGCCACCCCGGCCTTGCCAACATCACCGATCACCCGCTCATGGTCGCTGTCATAGCCCCGGTGTGTGGCCAGATCGAACGCCACGGACACGCCTTGCTGACCCGCTGCCAGCCCTTTGCGGTAGAACGCATTGCTTTCTTCAGCCGTTGAAAAGCCGGCATACTGGCGGATGGTCCAGGGCCGGCCGGTATACATTGTGGCGCGCGGACCCCTTGTGTAGGGCGCAAAACCCGGCATGCCGCCCATGTGGGCCAGGTCTTCTACGTCTTGCTTGGTATAAACTGGCTTAACCTCAATCCCTTCTGGGGTCTGCCAGTTCAGATCATCCAAAGCCCGGTCGCGCAGCTCTTTTTCAGCTAAACTTTGCCATTTTTTAACGTTGCTCATTTTACTTCCCCTAGGCCGTCGCGGGCGTTGCCCTGTGAATTCTGCGAAAATTCGTCTGGCCGGTCATTCGCATTTGCTGCACCACACCCTATATTCAAAGGGATTGGAGCACCCATGCAGCAACTATTAACGTTATTTCTCATCGTATTTGTTGGTTTAAGCGCCAGCGCTGAAGGCGATCCACCGCTTGATATCAGGGCCGCCAACGATGTGACTTTGGCCGAATTTCTGTGGGTGAATCGGCTGATCGTGGTGTTTGCAGATTCAGAACGCGATCCGGCTTTCCAAAAACAACTGGCGCTATTGATGGAGCACCCCGCCGACTTGACCCAACGCGATATCGTGGTCATTGCAGATTTTGACTTGGAAAATCCATCTGACATCCGCCAAAAGTTGCGGCCACGCGGCTTTGGGTTCGTGCTGATCGATAAGGACGGAGTCATCAAGCTGAGAAAAGCCACGCCCTGGGACAACCGCGAAATATCTCGCTCAATTGATAAAACCGATCTGCGCCAGCAAGAATTGCGTGACGCGCGATCTGGTGGGTCATAGGGGCGAATGATGGTTAGCATAGCTATTCGATCTTCCGGGTATATTCAAAGTACGTAAGCGGGTCCAATCCGGGCACCCAGCTTTCCAGCGCTTTCATGGCGGCGGGTACATGTTCTGGCGCAGTCGCATAAAACGCCACCACATCACTGCCTAAAAATCCACGCCGCTCTTTCAGTCGAAATTCGCCCAATCGTACCCAGTCCGGACCAACAGCCTGGTCAAACCATTTGTCGTAAATCATTGCCACCTGTGCCGAATGGCGGTTTACCAGTGGGTCAGCCCAGCCGGCTTCGTTTTCAACAAGGCGCAGTGCCAATGCCTCGGCTGAAGCCAGCCCCCAAAGATCCAGCACATGGTTTTCGTTGTTCCAGGCCAAGCGGCCAATATCGTTCACCGCTATTGGCGCATTCAGATGCTGCTTGGCAAAGGCAGACATTTGCCCTTGTTGGTGGTGAATTGCACGGGCACTTACCGGGAAATCTCTAACAACTTCAGGCAGATACCAGATGGCCGGGACCAATAGTGAGAAAGACGTAATTGCTGCAAGAACCGGCATTTTCAAGGTTTCAGAAACACTGCCAATTAGCAGAATAAAACCCGCAACTAATACTACAAGTATATAATGCTCATACCTGTTAAACCAGCCGATCTGCCCCAAAAACAGGTGCCCTGCCCCGGCAGTTATTAGTACCAGCGCCAGTAGCTTCAGTGGCCCGTTTCGAATGGTTTCACTTAGGGCCAACACGGCCCAGATAGCCACCACAAAACCCAGCAGGATCATCCCACCGCCGGTTGAAATATTGTTGCGAAACTTAGCAATCGCGTCCTGAAAAAAGTTCAAATCGGCCTGCGCGGCAATAAGTTGTTTTGCCTGGATGGAATTAGGCAAAGCATCCAGACCAATCGAGGTAAGAAAACCCGAAAACAACGCCAGTGGCGCCAGTGCCAACAGCAAACCGATCAGCAATTTTATCCGATGCCCGGTGATGAACAGCACCCCACATGCCAGCACCGACAGGGCTAAACCCTCATAGCGCAAAACAGGTGACAGCAATATCCCGGCGAATAACAGCAACCAAGGGGTCTGGCCGCGCAAATGGCGTACAAGTCCCAGCAATATTGCCAGACTGGCTGCGGCGTGCAGGGTGTGTTCCATCCCCAAAAATGCTGTGCTGGACATAAGCAACGCAATGGGTCCGGCAAAGGCCAGACCATAACCAATGGGGCGCAATCGGGCTGAGGTATATCCGCCCTCAACCAACAATTTCGCCCAAAGAGTTGCGGATAGAACCAGCCCGGTCAGGTTCCAGAAAAGCGGCAAATAGCGTTGAAGATCGGCTGGAAACACCGGCAGCAATAGTAGTGGATAAAGCGCCGATGAAGCAGCTGAAGAATATTCATCGGGGTTAATACCATAGCCGCCATTACCAATGCCTTCTGCCATCGCCAGATGAATATAGACATCATCCAAGGGGTACTCAAACACCCCATCAGTCAATTGAAGGGCTGATATTTCCAAAAACATCAGAAACGCCAGACCAGCGAAAACGGCCGTTACGACAAGCCCGCCATTTTCATCGGGTTGGGTCATTCAAATTCCATAATCACGGCGTCCACAGACAGGCTGTCGCCCACATTGGCGCATATTTTGGTAACCACAGTGGATTTTTCAGCCCGCAGGATGTTTTCCATTTTCATTGCTTCGACAGTGCATAAGGCCTGACCTTCCTGCACTTCATCGCCAACTTCCACATTTACGGCCACTATAAGCCCCGGCATTGGGCACAGTAGCAAATTGGATGTATCTGGCGGTGTTTTTATTGGCATCAATTCCCCAAGTTCAGCCTGGCGCGGCGTACGGATATAAACCGGCATATCTGCGCCCCGTAGCCTGATGCGAAACCCGTTGGGAATTTTGTCGACCTTCATGACCAATTCAGTGCCTTCAACTGAAAGAACGGCCAGACTGTCCCCCGGGGTCCAATCGCTTTCTACGCGCATGATTGACCCGTCTTCAAACTTGATCGATGTACCCTGACGGTCCGCGTTGCTATGCACGGGCAGATCTGTGCCTTGCAGGGAAACCACCCATTCTGTGCCAACTTTGCGCTCATGGTTGTCCATGCGCCCTGACACCCGTGTACGGCGGATTTCTGCAACCCGGTACATGGCAGCGGCAGCCGCGGCAACCCTGCGTATTTGATCATTCGGTAGGGTAACCCCTTGGAACCCTTCAGGATATTCTTCTTGGATAAAAGCTGTTGTTATGTCACCAGACTTGAACCTTGGGTGGTCCATAACCGCGCTTAAGAACGGCAAGTTATGGCCAATCCCTTCCAGTTCAAACCGATCCAGGGCCATGGTCATGCGGGCAATGGCTTGTTCACGATCCGGGGCCCATGTGCAAAGCTTCGCAATCATCGGATCATAGTACATGCTGATTTCGCCGCCCTCATAAACCCCGGTATCGTTTCGCACAACGTGATTGTCGCTGACTATTTCGACCGGCGGGCGATAGCGGGTCAGGCGGCCAATTGAAGGTAAAAAATTACGGTAAGGATCTTCGGCATACAATCGGCACTCCATGGCCCAGCCGTTCAATTTCACATCCTTCTGGGTGATGCTTAAGGCTTCTCCATTGGCAATACGGATCATCTGTTCAACCAGATCTACACCTGTGATCAGCTCGGTCACAGGATGTTCCACCTGCAGCCGGGTATTCATTTCCAGGAAAAAGAAGTTCCGATCCCCATCAACTATAAATTCCACAGTTCCGGCACTGGTGTAGCCAACTGCAAGGGCCAGCGCCACGGCCTGCTCACCCATTGCTTTGCGGGTCTTGGCGTCCAGAAACGGTGATGGCGCTTCCTCGATAACCTTTTGATTACGCCGCTGGATCGAGCATTCCCGTTCCCCAAGATAAATACCGTTGCCATGGGCGTCGCAAAGCACCTGAATTTCAATATGCCGGGGTTGGGTGATGAATTTTTCGATGAAAATCCGATCATCGCCAAAGGAACTTGCCGCCTCATTTTTTGAGCTTTGGAACCCTTCGCGTGCTTCGTCATCATTTTCGGCAATGCGCATTCCCTTGCCGCCGCCGCCAGCGCTGGCTTTGATCATTACCGGGTAGCCAACCTTATTGGAAATCTTCACAGCCTCATCGGCGTCAGCTATCAACCCCATGTAGCCCGGCACCGTTGAAACATCGGCGTCCTGGGCAATTTTTTTACTGGTGATCTTGTCGCCCATGGATTCGATTGCGCCCACTGGCGGGCCAATGAACGCAACTCCTTCAGCGTCTAGCGCCTTGGCGAATTTCGGGTTTTCGGAAAGAAAACCATAACCCGGATGCACCGCCTGAGCACCGGTTTCACGAATGGCAGCCAGGATGTTTTCGATAACGATGTAGGATTGGTTGGCTGCAGGCGGCCCCACATTCACGGCCTCATCCGCCATTTTCACGTGCAGGGCATTGCGATCAGCATCGGAATAGACTGCCACCGTAGAAATTCCCATCCGACGGGCTGTTTTGATCACCCGGCAGGCGATCTCACCCCGATTGGCAATCAGAATCTTCTTAAACATAGGAATTCCCTTTGACGTCCAGAAATGGCGAAACCTGCCATTTCAACATAAAAAAACGACCATCAGAATTATCTTCTGACGGCCGTTCATTTGATTTCCGGAGCCTTAAAGCACCAGAGAGTATTACTATTTTAGCACTGCGATGGGTTTTGCTGGCAATACAGCACGTTAGCCGTGCCACCAATAACCGCACCCGTTGTAGCATCGCCACCAAGAACGATAGCGGTTGCCGCTCCGGCTCCGGCGCCCATAAGTCCTTGCTCCAATGGCGTTTCGCCACAGGCCGAAAGTGTAATAAGGGCTGTAATAGCCACTGTCCAAAATTTCTTTTGCATGCTCTTTTGCCTTTTTGTGTGTATTCAGTGCCCCCAATTGCCCAGTTTTGAAAGCCAAACGCAAAGGTTTTTTTGCAGTTTTGGAAAATTTGAGCGATCCGCTGCCGACCCCTAAACAAGTTAAGAGGCCTGATCAGGGAATGATCAGACCTCTTAGAAGGGGAAGGGTAACGGTTTTGACAATTAGCAGCCAGAAAGTTGTTGGAGGGACCGGCTACTGGGGTCAGACTGGCCTGAGTCGGCCCCACCGGTAAACACTGCGTTGAAAATGCACGGTTTTCGGCTATTTCTTGCCAAAGTTGTATTTTGTTCAGCATAATCACGCCTATTTATCCGCCCCAAAGACGTCGGGAAAGGCTGCTTTTGCCCTTGAAACATCAATTTTCATTAGGGATTCATAGGATTGCGCATCAAATGGGTCTTGGGCGGCGATCACTTCGCGCCCCCAAAGCCAGGAAAGTCGCCCGGCATCCAAATTGCCCCGTTCAAACGGTTCATCGCCAAACTGCGCCCACAGGGCGGCCATAAAACCTTCATCTGCGCGTTTATCAGCCGGGCGTCGGTCGGCATGGCGTTCGCGACGAGTGATCGGCGTTACACCTTTGGCATTGGCGCGGCGCAGAGTGTACTGAAAATCAGTACCTGACAGGCGGCCCGGAAAGCCCCGGTGTTTTAGCATAGGGTCGCGGGCCATTTTATTTTACCCCCGGACGGCGCGCGACGCAGTCAATTTCCACTAAGGCACCAACTGCCAGCGCCGTCACCCCAATAGTTGTTCGGGCGGGTCGGCGATTTTCAGGAAAATAGGTTTGATAGGTGTCGTTGAATGTTGCGTAGTCTTGTTCAAATTCGGTCAGGTAACAGCGACATTGCACAACATGGGACAGGTCAAGTCCAAGTTCACCCAGGATCAATGTGAGATTAGCCATCACCTGATGGGTTTGGGCGTTTATCCCAGTTGGTAATGCTGCTTCCGGCGCCTTTGGGTCCGTGGGCATTTGCCCGGTCAGGATTACCCAGCCATCAGATTCCACCGCATGTGAAAATGGGGCAACCGGGCGAGGACCTTTGGAAAATAAATGGAAATCAGGCATTTATTGGGTTTCTTTCATCTTAATTTACAACGGAATATTGTCGTGTTTCTTCCATGGGTTTTCCAGTTTTTTACCCCGCAACGATGCAAATGCGCGGCTTACCCGTTTGCGGGTGGAATGGGGTTGGATCACTTCGTCAATAAAACCCTTTTCAGCTGCAACAAACGGGTTTGCAAAACGGTCTTCATAATTGCTGGTAAGTTCGGCAATCTTTTCTGGGTTGCCTAACTCTGATCGATAGATGATTTCAGTTGCACCTTTCGCCCCCATGACCGCGATTTCGGCAGTGGGCCAGGCATAGTTGAAGTCGCCGCGCAGATGCTTGGACGCCATCACATCATACGCACCGCCGTAAGCTTTGCGGGTTATCACCGTCACCTTGGGCACTGTCGCTTCACCGTAAGCGAACAATAGTTTTGCCCCGTGCTTAATCACACCGCCATATTCCTGGCTGGTACCGGGCAAAAATCCCGGCACATCCACCAGTGTCAGGATCGGGATTTCAAAGGCATCACAAAACCGAACAAATCGCGCTGCTTTGCGGGAACTGTCAATATCCAGGCATCCGGCCAGCACTGTCGGCTGATTGCCAACGACCCCAACGGTTTGCCCTTCAAGGCGGATAAACCCGGTGATGATGTTTTTCGCAAATTCTTCCTGAATTTCGTAAAAATCACCTTCGTCGGCAATTTTGGTGATCAGTTCTTTCATATCGTAGGGCGTGTTGGCGTTTGCCGGTACCAGTGTATCCAGACTGCGTTCCAGCCTGCCCGGATCATCGAAAAACGGCCGTACCGGGGGCTTTTCACGATTGTTCAATGGCAGGAAATCCACCAGGCGGCGCACTTCTGTCAGGGCCTCAACGTCGTTCTCAAAAGCGCCATCTGCGACCGAGGATTTTTTGGTATGTGTGGTGGCACCCCCCAGTTCTTCAGCCGAGACAATTTCGTTGGTGACGGTTTTCACTACATCCGGACCGGTTACAAACATGTAGGACGTGTCTTTTACCATAAAAATAAAGTCGGTCATCGCCGGGCTGTAAACGGCACCACCCGCACAAGGGCCCATGATCAGGCTGATCTGCGGCACCACGCCAGAGGCCATAATGTTGCGTTGAAATACTTCGGCGTAACCCGCCAACGACGCCACGCCTTCCTGAATGCGCGCACCGCCTGAATCGTTCATACCGATAACAGGCGCGCCGTTCTGCATGGCCATGTCCATGATTTTACAAATCTTTTGGGCGTGGGTTTCGGACAAAGAACCGCCAAAGACGGTGAAATCCTGGCTGTATACATATACCATACGCCCGTTGATTGTGCCCCACCCTGTGATCACCCCATCCCCGGCGGGTCGGCTTTTTTCCATGCCGAAATCCACGCATCGATGGGCCACGAACATATCAAATTCTTCAAATGAATCTTCGTCCAGTAATAATTCAACCCGTTCACGGGCGGTCAGCTTTCCCTTGGCGTGCTGGGCTGCGACGCGTTTTTCCCCGCCGCCAAGCCGGGCCTGATTGCGGCGGAATTCAAGTTCTTGCAGAATATCTTTCAACGCCGGGTTCCTTTTCTGATAGGTAATCCTAGCCTAGCGTCAACGTGCCGTAAGGCAAAGCAGAATTGGGGATATTTGCAAAGTATTTGCTATACTAAAATAGCAAAATGCAACTATGCAAATTATTCTGATTAAAAACCGGCACCTCAAACGCTGGACAACTTGGAATTGCCGCCATAGGTCTTTGGTCATGACAGCCAAGAAAACCCCTGTATTTCTGGACCGAACTACACCGCCAAATATCGTAACACTGGTGTTGATAACCGGCATGTCGGCGATGGTTTTGAATATGTTCCTGCCGTCGCTGCCAACAATGACCGAATATTTTCAAACAGAATATCGGGTAATGCAATTGTCGGTGGCGTTGTATCTGGGCACGGTGGCGATGTTGCAATTGCTGATCGGGCCGCTGTCGGATCGCTATGGCAGACGCCCCATATTGCTAATCGGGTTGGGGATTTTTTTGCTGGCAACTATTGGCTGTCTGCTGGCAACAACGGCCGAGACATTTCTGCTGTTTCGTATGATACAGGCCACTGTTGGGGTTACTATGGTGCTGTCGCGCGCCATCGCGCGCGATATGTTTGAACAATCCCAGGCCGCTTCGATGATCGGGTATATCACCATGGGCATGGCGATTATTCCGATGGTCAGCCCGGCCATTGGGGGATATCTGGACGAAGCCTTTGGCTGGCAGGCCAATTTCAGGGTATTTTTAGTTTTGGGGGCTCTGGTGTTTTGGCTGGTCTGGGCAGATGTCGGGGAAACCAACGAGCATCGAACCAGCAGCTTTCGCCAGCAATTTGCGGACTACCCCGAGCTATTATTGTCACCCAGATTTTGGGGTTACAGTATGGCCGCCGCTTTTGCTTCGGGGGCATTTTTTGCCTATCTGGGCGGGGGTCCGTTTGTTGGCAGCATCGTTTATGGTTTGCCGCCATCAAAGCTGGGTCTGTTCTTTGGCGCGCCTGCGGTTGGCTATATGGCCGGAAATTTTCTATCCGGGCGCTATTCCACCAGGTTGGGCGTGAACAACATGGTTCTGTACGGCGCGATGGCGTTGACGGCAGGATTATCCGCTTCTTTGGTAATATCGCTGTTGGGGTTTGGTTCAGTTTACACATTTTTTGGCTTTATGATCTTTGTTGGCATCGGCAACGGTATGATTTTGCCAAACGCCACCGCTGGGATGCTGTCAGTTCGCCCGCATTTAGCAGGCACAGCCAGCGGGCTGGGGGGCACTATCATGATGGGAGGCGGCGCGGGGCTGTCGGTTTTGGCTGGAGCAGTGTTAAATCCGGATAGCGGGCCATTCCCATTGCTTTGGCTTATGTTGATTGTGGCGGTGCTGGCGGTTTTCTCGATCCTGCTGGTCATCCGTCGCGAAAAGTCACAAGGGATTGCGTGAACGGGTTTGCAAAGGCTATCAGTGAAACCAGCAAACTTGCAAAGGCGCTGAATTGGCCAGACAAAAATTATACGCAGGCGCAAAACTGCGCGAGGTCCGAACCAGACTGGGGTTAACGCAAAAGCTATTTGCCGAAAAGCTGGGCGTGTCGCTGCCCTATTTGAACCAGATGGAAAACAACAACCGACCCGTCAGCACCGGCGTGGTGTTGGGACTGGCCCAGGAATTTGGGTTGGACGTGACCGAACTGTCCAGCGGCGACACAGAACGGATTGTCGCCGATATGCGTGAGGCATTGGCGGACCCGGTATTTGCCGATGGCCCTCCCCCGTTGGCTGATCTGCGGCTGGCGGCATCAAACGCCCCTGCACTGGCGCGTTCATTTCTGGACCTGCACAGGGCTTTTCGACAGTCCCAGGAAAGGCTGGCATCGCTGGACGAAGCCCTGGGGCGTGGCGACAGTCTGGTGAACCAGTCACCCTGGGAAGAGGTGCGCGATTTTTTCCACTATTGCGACAATTACATCGATGCGGTGGACCGGGCAGCGGAACGTTTTTCGGCCCCCAATGGCAAACCGATTGATCCGCAACAAGCCGCCCTACAACAGTTGGAAAAGCTGGGCATTTCCGGCAATTTCTACAATCAGTCTGATTTGCGCAGTTTCAATTCCAAAACCGACACGCTGACCATTTCCAGCACTGTAAATGCTGCCACGCAGCGCTTTCAGTTGCTACATCAGGTGGCATTGCTGACCCAAGACGATCTGCTGGAAGCCACGCTTGATCTGGCGCGATTTCAAACCGTTGAAGCCCGCGCCATCGCCAAAATCGGGTTGGCCAACTATTTCGCCGGAGCCGCCCTGCTGCCCTACGGGGCATTTCAGCAAGCGGCCGAAGAAACCCGCCATGATCTGGAACGCCTGGCAGATATATTCGGGGCGTCTATTGAGCAGGTATGTCATCGGCTATCAACGTTGCAGCGTCCCGGCGCTAAGGGCATTCCATTCTTTTTCGTGCGTGTCGATCAGGCGGGCACTATTACCAAACGCCATTCCGCAACCCGGTTGCAGTTCGCCCGCTTTGGCGGGGCCTGCCCGCTGTGGAATGTGCATCAGGCGTTTGAAACCCCTGGGCGGTTTTTACGCCAACTGGCCGAAACCCCGGATGGGGTGCGCTATTTCTGTCTGGCGCGTGATGTATCAAAATCCGGCGGGTCCTACCGCGCCCCGGTGCGGCGCTATGCGGTGGGGTTGGGCTGTGAGATCAAACATGCAGACCGTTTGATTTATGCTGACGATATGGATATTTCCAAGCCGCACGCCTTTGAACCTATTGGTATCTCCTGTAGAATTTGTGAGCGTAAGAACTGTCACCAACGCTCGGTGCCGCCACTGGAAAGCCGGTTGTCGGTCGACCATAACCGGCGCGGCGTGCAACCCTACACGATCGAGTGATGGGCTTGATCTAAGGCTGGAACGTCGCTTAGGCTGAACCATGCACGCGCGACATGATCCATGCTGAAAATCGCACTGACGATCGCTTTGGTGACCAGCTATGCCGAATGGTTCATTCGAACCTACGAAATGCGCGCGGTCTATCCGTTTGATAAAACCCATATCTTGCCCGTTGATGTGGGTGAGGATCGCCTGGTTGAAAAGCGGCTGCAAACCCCGGATGGTGAGACCCTGATCCTGTGGGTCGCACCGGCAATGTTGGGGGCAGTGACTGTTCTTTACCTGCCGGGAAACGCTGGCAACCTGGCCCTTCGCGCACCGCGGTTTTCGTATTTTTTAGATCAGGGTTACGGTTTGGTTGCCTTAGGCTATCGTGGTTCCAGTGGCAGCACCGGTGTTCCGGATGAGGCAACACTGAGCCGTGACGCTTTACAGGTTTTTGATGCAATCCCAGACCTGACCAATTCGTTAACCGGTTCGGTAATCCTGTATGGCGAAAGTCTGGGCACTGCCATGGCTGCAAA
Organism: Paracoccaceae bacterium; assembly: GCA_965224795.1. Classification (GTDB taxonomy): domain Bacteria; phylum Pseudomonadota; class Alphaproteobacteria; order Rhodobacterales; family Rhodobacteraceae; genus NVTR01. Next base: position 551,374 of record CBDDAE010000002.1, read on the forward strand.
GATCGCGGTACAGCGCCGCGCCAGTGGCGTGGTTTTGGAAGCGCCGTTCACATCCTTTGTTGATCTCGGAAAAATCCAATACCCCAGCCTGGATCTGACAAATATCCTGACCCAACACTGGGACACTGCCGCTATCATATTCGAATTGGATGAACCACTTTTGGTTCTGCATGGAACCGACGATAAACTGGTGCCGTTTAAACTGGGTCAGGCAGTGTTTGATCTGGCCGGATCAAACGAGAAAACGATGCTGCCTTTGGCTGAAACCGGTCATCAGGGTATTTGGTCAGCAGGTGGATTACAGGCAATTTCTGAATTTATGGATCAGGTTCAGCAAACGGCCGGCAAATAATTCTTTTTGCCTGCCGCTTTTTCCCCGGTAATACTGGACAAATGCATTTGAATGACTTGTTATTGATCAATCAATCAAGAAACACCTGGGAGCTTGAAAAATGAAACTGAAATCAACCTTATCTGTACTGGCAATTTTCGCCGCAACGGGCCCGGCTTTTGCTGCCGGATGCGACACCGTAACTTTTTCTGATGTTGGCTGGACCGACATAACAGCAACCACAGCCACTACAAGCATCGTGTTGCAAGCCCTTGGCTATGACACTGATATTAAAGTTCTTTCGGTACCTGTCACCTATATTTCACTGGAGCAGGGCGACGTTGATGTCTTTCTTGGCAACTGGATGCCAACGATGGAAGGCGACATTGCCAAATATCGTGACGCCGGCACTGTCGACACTGTGCGCGCCAACCTGAACGGCACTGCCTATACGCTGGCGACCAATTCCGCAGGTGCTGCGCTTGGGATCAAGACTTTCGCGGATATCGCGGCCAACGCTGATGCGGTGGGCGGCAAGATATTCGGCATCGAAGCCGGCAATGACGGCAACCGCATTGTGATGGACCTGATTGATGCCGACACGTTTGGCATGGGTGCCGTTGAAATGGTTGAAAGCTCTGAACAGGGGATGCTGGCGCAAGTGGATCGTGCTTCCAGTAAAGATGAGCCGATTATATTTTTGGGCTGGGCACCGCATCCGATGAACTCAAACTTCGCAGTCACATACCTGACCGGTGGCGAAGAATGGTTTGGGGCTGAGGGTGATGTTTATACTAATACCCGCGCCGGTTACGTTGATGAATGCCCAAATGTTGGTGCGTTCCTGAACAACCTGGTGTTCACGCTGGATATGGAAAACCAGATCATGGGCGCAATTTTGGACGGTGGTGAAGACGCGGATGATGCCGCCAGCGCCTGGCTAAAGGCCAACCCGGATGCGTTTGCTACATGGCTGGACGGTGTAACCACCAAGGACGGTGGTGATGCGGTTGCTGCTGTGACGGCGGCGCTTGGGCTGTAAAAAGAAGCGGCCCCGGTTGACTAAGGCCGGGGCCTTTCAGTCTGACAAAGGCATAGGGGTGGGTTGGATATGGAATGGCTGACGGGGACTAAAATACCGGTGGGTAAAACCGCCAAGAACGGCTTTGAATGGCTACGCGAAAACGCCGATTGGTTCTTCGATGGCTTTGAAGAAATACTAAGCCGTCTGATTGAGATTATTTTGCTGGTGTTGAACACGCCAAACCCGCTGGTGATTGTCGCGCTGTTTGTTGCTTTTACCTGGTGGATGCAAAAAAGCTGGAAAACCTGTCTTCTGGTTTTGCTCGGGTTTTTGTTCATTCTCAATCAAGGCTATTGGGAAGAAACCATGGAAAGCCTAACGCTGGTGGCCTTTGCTTGCCTGACCTGTATGGTTATTGGCGTGCCCATTGGCATTGCAGCGGCACACCGGCCAAGGCTGTATGCGGCCATTTCACCGGTGCTGGATCTTATGCAGACCCTGCCGACATTTGTGTACCTGATCCCTATGATCGTGTTCTTTGGCATTGGTATGGTGCCGGGGCTTGTCGCAACTGTAATCTTTGTGGTCCCTGCCCCGATCCGGCTGACCTATCTGGGGATACACGCCACGCCTAAACCGCTGCTAGAGGCCGCACAGGCCTTTGGGGCAACACCGCGCCAAACCCTGTGGAAAGTTGAACTGCCTTACGCCATGCCACAAATTATGGCCGGGCTGAACCAGACCATCATGCTAAGTCTGTCGATGGTAGTGATCGCCGCCCTTGTCGGGGCTGATGGTTTGGGGGTGCCGGTGGTGCGGGCCCTGTCGCAGGTGAATGCCGCATTGGGGTTTGAAAGCGGGCTGGTCATTGTGGTGGTCGCCATCATGCTGGATCGAATGCTTCGGGTTAGGCAGTAAGATATGGAAACTGCTGTAGAATTTGACAATGTGTCCATCGTGTTCGGCAACAGACCTGCCAGTGCTTTACCGCTTATGGATAAGGGCATGGAAAGGACCGAAATTCAGGTTGAAACCGGTCAGATACTGGGTGTGCATAATTGTTCGCTAACTGTGAAAACTGGTGAAATTTTAGTTTTGATGGGGTTGTCAGGGTCGGGCAAATCTACGCTTTTGCGAGCAGTTAACGGACTGAATCCGGTGGTGCGCGGATCGGTGCATGTGAACGCCGGCAGAAACATGGTGGATGTCACCAAAATCAGTGCCAGAAAATTGCGCCAATTGCGAAAAGACCGGATTGCTATGGTGTTTCAGCAATTTGGCTTGCTGCCGTGGCGAACAGTGCGTGATAACACCGGGCTGGGGCTGGAACTAAGCGGCTTGGGGCGGGCCGAACGCGACGCTTTAGTGGATGAGCAATTGGAATTGGTAGGCCTGTCCGACTGGGCCGATCGCAAAGTGGGCGAATTGTCGGGCGGCATGCAGCAACGTGTGGGACTGGCACGCGCGTTTGTAACTGAGGTCCCGATTTTGCTGATGGACGAACCATTTTCCGCACTTGATCCACTGATCCGCAATCGGTTGCAGGATGAATTGCTGGATCTGCAAAAGAACCTGAAACGCACGATCATTTTTGTCAGTCATGATCTGGATGAAGCGTTCAAACTAGGGGACCGGATTGCCATCATGGAGGGCGGGCGCATTGTGCAAAGCGGCCTGCCCAAAGAAATTTTTTCCAACCCTATTAATGACTATGTCGCTGACTTTGTCGCCCATATGAACCCGCTGGCAGTTCTACGCGCGCGCGATGTCATGGAACCGGCAGAGAAATTTCCGGTACTGTCTGTAGCTTCGGAAGTAGGTATTCGCGAGGTCATGGTAAAGCTGAACAAAACTGGCAAACCTGTAGGCGTAGTGCACGATGGCAAATTGATCGGTCAAGTCACCAAAGACCTGATTTTGGCAAAACTGCTGGACCCGAGAAGCTAGCCTTTAATTTAGGCTGCAACAGCCAGTGAACATGCGGTTGCCAAGGCTGCCGGATAAAATGGCGTGTATGTCAAAGCCAAACATCCGATCAGACATGCCGTCATCGCATTGCGCGCGCGTTATAACCGCCTGAATTTCCTGACCCTCCCCCGACAAACGCACACCGTAGGCATAAGGCTGCATGCCTGCCGCGGTGCCTTGCCAATTCAGAGCAAGGGATTGTTCTGGTTCGGAAAAATCGTTGAAACTGGCAAAGCTGCGATCAATTTCCAGCGCCCAGCCCGGTTCAGTTCCATAGCAATTTAGCGGCTGGGGCAGCGCCTGAAAATCCTGGCCCGCCTGCAGGGACAAATACCGCATCGACACCCATCCAATGCCTTCCCCAAACCCGATCATGCCCCATTTCCCATCTTCGCTGGTTTGCAGGATCGAAACCGACCGCTGATTATGATCCAGAGCTTGGATTATCGGGTGGCTCACACCGGGTCCTTGCCTGACATTCAGTGTATCAGTGCTGGACACACCCGAAACATCGTGGAGTGCCGGAAGGTAAACATCCTGTGCTACAGCATATGTGGTCGATAATAGAAGTATCGCCAGCGATAGAAAAAATTTCATTTCAACATCCTATACTTTGGTTGCCAGTGCAGTTGGGGTAATGGCGCGGCGCTTCAATGTCGCTTCACGCAATGTAATAAACGTTACCGACGCCAGAATAATGACACCCCCAAAAACCACCCAGCCATCCACCGGTTCTGCAAAAAACAACGCGCCAAGTGAAACCGACCAGACCAGTTGCAGAAACGTTACAGGCTGGGTCACAGTGATCGGCGCGGCGGCAAAGGCCAGCGTCATAGTGTAGTGCCCGGCCGTGGCAAAACAGGCGACAAGGAATATCCAACCCAATTGCACCGCAGTTGGTGTGACCCAAACCAATGCCGCCAGCGGTGCAAGCCCGATTGTCACCGTGATTGACAACATGCCGACGATAACGACAGGGCTGGTGCGCCCGGTCATGTGTTTGGCCACCAGGTACGACGTGCCAAACAGTAATGCATTTGCCAACATAGCCAGATGACCGCCTGAAACTTCACGAAATCCGGGGCGCAGGATCACCATCGCTCCCAGCAGAGCCATTAGCACCGCAATAATACGTCTGGCGGCCAGCTTTTCCCTTAAAAACACTGCCGCGCCGATGGTTACACAGATCGGTGCCAGATAGCCCATGGCCGTCACCTCGGCGATTGGAATTTGTGTCATGGCAAAGAACCAGAAAGTAACGCCCAAGGAATGGGCGGCACCACGCAGTCCGAACAATAAAAGATCCTGTCGCGACAGATTTGCCCGCAATATTGGGCGGATAATCGGGATCAGAAAAACCAGCCCTAATACATACCGTAAAAACGCAGATTCTGCCGCCGGAAGCGCGCTGCCCAGATGTTTAACAATGGCAATAACCGCCACAAACAGCGCGCCGGTCAAAAGCATGAAAAGGATACCGGTTACAGGCCGGTCAGCGGTTGGTTCCATAACGCTTGTGGATCGGATTTTGTGTCCAACAGCAAGCCTTAAAGCTGTTCCATAACCTCGTCGCTGGCTTCGAAATTGGATGTAATCCGCTGCACGTCATCGTCATCTTCCAGCGCATCAATCAGTTTCATCAGCTTTTGCATGGCTTCCAGATCCATGTCGGTTGTCATGTTGGGTTTCCAGATCAGTTTAGAGGTCTGGCTTTCGCCCAGCTCGGCTTCCAGCGCGTTTGACACATCATTCAGATCGCTGTCGGCGCAATAAATTATGTGCCCGTCATCCGAACTTTCGACATCATCCGCCCCGGCTTCAATTGCCGCCATCATCACCGTGTCGGCGTCGCCCGATTCGGGCGAATAGGTGACTTCGCCGACCCGATCAAACATAAAGGCGACTGATCCGGTTTCACCAAGATTGCCACCGTTTTTGGTGAAGGTTGAGCGCACGGTGGACGCTGTGCGGTTGCGGTTGTCGGTCATTGCTTCGACAATCACCGCCACGCCATTGGGGCCGTAACCTTCATAGCGAATTTCCTCATAATCGTCGCCTTCACCAGCCGCAGATTTCTTGATGGCGCGGTCGATCACATCCTTGGGGACAGAAACCGATTTGGCCTCTTTCACCGCCATGCGCAGGCGCGGGTTTTTATCGGGATCGGGGTCACCCATTTTCGCGGCGACAGTGATTTCCTTGCTTAACTTGGAAAACAGCTTAGAGCGCACAGCGTCCTGGCGCCCCTTGCGGTGCTGGATGTTTGCCCATTTTGAATGGCCGGCCATTGGCATTATTCCCCGTTAAACTACTGCTTTGCTTCTATAGAGCAGGGCCATATGCGCCTGCAACCCGGCAAGGCGTTGCAATTTGGCTGTTGTTCCGATTGTCTGGGGCAAAATAGATGAGGCGTGCCATGACCACCGACCAGATTATTCTGTTTTCCCTGTTTGGGGCCGTGTTTGGCATGCTGCTTTGGGGCAGGTTTCGCTACGATCTGGTGGCATTCTCAGCACTGATGGCGGGCGTTGTGCTCGGGGTGATCCCGACCAAACACGCCTTTGATGGGTTTGGCCACCCGGCCACGATCGTGGTGGCGCTGGTTCTGGTGGTATCGGCCGGGCTGGTGCGTTCCGGGGCGGTGTTTTTGATCACCCGAACGCTGGTGGATTCTGCGCGTTCGCTTGGTGGGCATATTGCGTTGATGGGGGCCATTGGTGGTGTGCTGTCGGCGTTTATGAATAACGTCGCGGCGCTGGCCTTGCTGATGCCGGTGGATATCCAGACCGCGCGTAAGGCTGGCCGGGTGCCGGGGCTGTCACTGATGCCGCTGTCATTTGCCACTATCCTTGGCGGCATGGTGACATTGATCGGCACGCCGCCCAATATCATCATCGCATTGATCCGCGAAGACAGTCTGGGCGAGCCGTTTAAAATGTTTGATTTCGCCCCCGTTGGCGGTGTGGTGGCGGTGGTTGGGTTGCTGTTTGTGGCCACCATCGGCTGGCGATTGATCCCGCAAAACACAGATGCCGGTGCTTCGGCTGATCCGATGGCGGATATCGCGCAGTACATCGCCGAACTGACGGTGCCCGAGGGGTCCAAACTGATCGGTCAGCGGCTGAATGAGCTGAATGAAGTTGCCGACAAGAACGACGTGGCAATCCTGGGATTGGTGCGCGACGGCAAGCGGCGCTATGGCACGGCGCGCAATGTGCGGCTGCTGGAAGGGGACGCGATTGTGCTTGAAGCCAGACCGGATGCGCTGGACGAATTTCGCGCTGCCCTGTCGCTGGATTTCGCCGAAACCAAGCGCCAGGAATTGCTGCATGCGGAAGGCGACGGGCTTCAGGTCATCGAAGTTGTGGTGCCCGATGACGCCCGGATTACCGGTAAAACCGCACAAAACATTGGGCTGGGCTGGCGCCAACGCACAGTCTTGCTGGGCATTTCGCGTGAAGGCAAACGGATTACCGATCATATCCGCAAAACTGAAATCCATGCCGGTGACATTTTACTGCTGCTGATCCCCAGTGATCAAACCGGTGACGTGGTGGAATGGCTGGGTTGTTTGCCGCTGGCCGATCGCGGCTTGCAGGTGACTGATGAGAAAAAGGTCTGGCTGGCCATTGGCATGTTTGGCGCGGCAGTGCTGGCGGCGTCACTGGGGCTGATCTATCTGCCGGTGGCACTTGGTCTGGTGGTGGTCGGGTTTGTGCTGACCAAAATCCTGCCGATCAGCGATATTTACAACCATATTTCATGGCCTGTTGTGGTGCTGTTGGGGTCGATGATCCCGCTGGGGTCAGCGCTGGAAACATCGGGGGGCACCGAGTTGATTGCAGATTGGCTAATCACCCTGACCAATGGTATGCCGTCCTGGGCAATCCTGACCATATTGATGGTCGTGACCATGAGCCTGTCGGACGTGTTGAACAACACCGCAACCACCATTGTCGCCGCCCCTATTGGTATCAAGATGGCGCAAAGTCTGGACGTGAACCCGGACCCGTTTTTGATGGCAGTGGCAGTGGCTGCGTCTTGCGCGTTTTTGACGCCGATTGGCCATAAGAACAACACCCTGATCCTGGGGCCCGGTGGCTATAGCTTTGGCGATTATTGGCGCATGGGGCTGCCGCTGGAAATACTGGTGGTGGCCGTAAGCATTCCTGCGATTCTGGTATTCTGGCCGCTTTAGGTCGGATGCCTCCGGCGGAGATATTTAGGAAAAGAAGAAATTCCGGGGCGTTTAAAGTGGCCAGAAGAACGGGATAACCGCACTTGCAATCAGGCCTACAGACAGGTTCAGTGGGATGCCGACCTTTAGGAAATCGGTAAATTTGTAACCGCCGGGGCCAAACACCATCATGTTGGTTTGATAGCTGATTGGGGTGGCGAATGTGGCGCTGGCGGCCACCATGACAGCCACCACTAGCGGGCGTGGATCGACGCCAAGGTTGATGGCCAATCCGATGGCAACCGGTGTTAACACCACAGCCACCGCGTGGTTGATCAGTTCCGACAAGACCGATGTCAGCAGATAAATCGCCCAGACAATGAAGAAGGGCGGCAAGTCGGCGATAAACGGGGCGAAAGCCGCCACCATCAGTTCAATCGCGCCGGATGTTTCCAGCGCGGTGGCCACGGCCAGCATGGCGAAAATCAACGCCAGTAAGCGGCCATCAATAAAGGAAAATGCTTCGTCAGAATCAATGCATCGGGTCAGGAACACCACCGCCATGGCCAGCACGGCCAGCAGCAGGATTGGCGCGATACCAAGGGCAGCAAGCAGGACGATGCCTGCCAGTGCCGCCAATGCAATTGGGGCGTGGCTGCGCCGGTAGGCCCGATCTGAGGGTTGGCTGACGTCGACCATATCCATATCCACGGCCAGCCGTTTGATATCTGCGCTGGCGCCTTCCAGCAGCAGTGTATCACCCACCTGCACGGTTAAATCATCCAGCGCCTGGGCGATATTCTGATCCCTGCGATGCGCCGCCAAAACGTAGACACCGTAACGTCGACGCAGCCGCATCGAACCTAGTTTCCGCCCCACCATGCGACAACCGGGAGTGATCAGCACTTCTACTGTTGTGGTTTCAACCGAGGACACCTGATCAGCCGGGCGCAATTTGCGGTCCTGTTGCAGGCTTAGCAATTCGGCCATTGGGGTGCGCAAGACCACCCGATCGCCGGCAGTCAGGGTTACTTCTTTCAGGTCGCGGCGCAGGGACAGATCACCGCGCAATACATCCACCAGCCGCACACCGTCACGGCGAAACAACTCGATACCTGTGGCGGCTTGCCCGATTAGGCTGCTGTCGGTGGGGATCACCAGTTCGGTGAAGAATTTCATGCCGCGTTTGTCGGATAGTATGGTTGCCATACTGTCGCGATCCGGCAGCAGGTGGGGGGCGATAAAGCGCAAATAAAGCCCACCCCAGATCACCAGAATGATGGCCAGCGGCGTGATTTCAAAAATGGTGAAAGGTTCCAACCCGCGCGACCGCGCCACCCCGTCCACCAGCAGGTTGGTCGAGGTTCCGATCAGGGTAAGTGAGCCACCTAGAATGGCGGCGTAGGATAGCGGGATCAGCAATTTACTGGCGGATATGTTCAGTTTGCGGGCCAGTTGCACAAATACCGGGATCATCACCACCACCACCGGTGTGTTGTTCACAAATGCTGAAGCGATCACCACAAACAGCATCAGCCCGCCAATGGCCAGACCGGGGCGTGTGTCGGCCTGCGCACTGGCCAATCGCGTGAACCATTCCAGCGCACCCGTGCGCACCAATGCCCCCATGACCACGAACATCGCCACGATGGTCCAGGGCGCCGGGTTGGCCAGCACCACAATGGCGTCATCATAGGGCAACACGCCCATGGCCAGCATGGCAGCGGCGCCAGCGATGGCGACAACTTCAGTTGGGTAAATTTCGCGGATAAACAGTACGAACATGATTGCCACAACGCCAAGGGTCAGGATCGCGTCGCCGTGGGGGCCTGGGGATAACAGTTCATTCATAGCTGCCTGCCGTGTTGCCTGCGCCCATCATCGCCCAATCACCGCCCCGCTTCAAGCATCGGTATCACGACCTTTGGGTTGCACAAGAAACAGCCCTGCCAATATCAGGATCAGCGCCAACCAGACCCAGCTGGAATAGCTTTCACCCAGCACAAGCATCGCGGCGGCAACACCAAAGGCCGTAACCAGATAGGATACTTGCGAGGCAAAGATCGGGCCGGTGTATCCGATCAGCCAGATATAGCCGGAATAGGCGAATGTACTAAGCGTCGCGACGGACAGAATGGCCCATTCCGGTTGGCCCCAGGGGGTGGTCGGGTCAATGAAATGTCCGGTTGTAAGCGCCAATGGCAAGGTTATCAGCAGCCCAACCACATTCGCGCCAAACAGGATCTGGAAGGGATCAGGCAAGGTGCCGGGGTGGCGTCGCCCGGCCCATTCAAGAAAATTTGCTTCGCCGCCGTAGGCAAGGGTGGCCAGCATGGCTACCAGCACAAATATCGCTTTTTCCGGTTCTGGCAGGCTGGCGTCGGGGCCCATCAGGATCACAATCGCTGCGGCCCCGAACCCCAAGCCAAGCACCCGGGTTAGTGATGGTTTTTCATATCCCATCACCAGCGCAATAGGCATGGCAAAAAGCGGCACAAGCGCGATAACAATCGCCATGATGCCAGCAGGCAGTTGCGACGCAGCGGTGTAGGAGAAAAAGCCGGACAGGACCGAACCAAGCATGGTAACACCAAAATACAGGCCAAGGTTTCGGCGCTGTAGCTTTAGCGATTTGCGTCTCAATAAAATGAAAATTCCAGTCAAGATAATGGTGCCAGCCTGCTGCCAAACCAGAATGCCAAGGGGTTGATAGCCGGTTGAAACGGCAATCTTTGACAAAGGGAATGTCAGCCCCCACGCCGCACCGATCAGCACCAGTGCCAGATAAAAACCCCGGTTATTCGTCAACTTTCGGGGCCCGATTGTTGCAGACGACCGCCCTGGCGCACCATTGCCACCCGTATGGCTTTACCGGTTCGGTCATCGGTTTCAACGTATAGTCCGGACAGGGTAGCATCGCCGTTTGCCGGTTCAAAGCGCCCCTTGCCCATGCCGGTAACAAAGCGGCGCATGGGCTCGGCCTTATCCATGCCAATGACAGAATTGTAATCACCACACATACCCGCGTCAGATAGATAAGCAGTGCCGCCGGGCAGGATCATGGTGTCGGCTGTGGGAATATGGGTATGGGTGCCCACCACTATGCTGGCGCGCCCATCACAAAAATGGCCCATGCCCATCTTTTCGCTGGTGGCTTCACAGTGGATATCAATCAGGCTGGCATTGACCATGCCGCCCAGGGGATGGGCGCGCAACAGCTGATCGACGGCGGAAAACGGGTCATCAAAAGCACGTTTCATAAACACCTGCCCCAACACCTGAGCTACCAGAATTTTGCGCCCGCCCGGCGCATCAAACACCCGTGCGCCCTTGCCCGGTGCGGATTTGGCATAGTTCATCGGGCGTAAAACCCGAGGCTCAGTATCAATGAACTGCATCATGTCTTTTTGATCAAAGGCGTGGTCACCAAGGGTGATGCAATCGACGCCCTGCGTCAGTAGCAGTTTGGCATGGGCCCCGGTCAGACCAGCGCCATTGCTGGCGTTTTCGCTGTTCACCACAACGAAATCCAGTCGCCAATCGTTGCGTAATTTCTGCAGGTTTTCTGCAATTGCACGGCGGCCACTGCGCCCGACGATATCACCTAAGAATAGAATTTTCATGGCACCGGGGTAGTGTGCCGGGGCCAGCTTGGCAAGGGTCAGAACAGCCGGATACCGGCCTCGGTTACCACTGCATTCAGCGGCTGATCAGTGGGGTCGGTTGGCAGGCTGTCCACCTGCTGCGCGCTGTAGGCAAATCCGACGGCCAGAACAGGGTGATCACGGAGTAATATTTCCAGCGTGCGGTCATAAAACCCGCCGCCATAGCCCAGCCGCTGGCCCTGTTTGTCAAAGGCCACAAGGGGCAGAATGACCACCTGTGGCACCACAAATTTACCCGCCACAGGAACGCGCGCCCCAAACGGACCGTCCTGCATTTCGCCGTCTACCTGCCAGCGGTGAAACGCCAGTGGCTGCCCTGCCCCCAGCACAACCGGCACCGAGACCGGGCCAGATTTAACCAGTTTCGCCATAGCGGGCAGCGGATCGATTTCAGTGCGGATCGGCATGTAAGCCGATATCGGCTTGCCCAAATATGGTTGCAGGAACTTTAGCAGGTTTTCGCAGGCCTGAGCGCCAGAATATGCGCCATGGGCGGCTTTACGATTAGCGAAAGCCAACTTACGCGCCGCAGCTTTTTGATCGGCGATACTGTTCAATTTAAAATCCTCACAGCAGCATCAGGGCGGCCAGTCCCAAAAACGCCAGAAAACCCACCACATCCGTTACCGTGGTGACAAAAGCCCCCGACGCCAGTGCCGGGTCAACTCCAACTTTTTCCAGCGCCACCGGCACCATTATTCCCGCCAATCCAGCCACCAAAAGGTTGACCAGCATCGCCAGCGCAATCACCACCCCAAGGATAGGCGTACCAAACCACAGCGCCCCGACCACCCCCATAACGGCGGCAAATATCATGCCGTTCACCAGCCCCACCAAGGCCTCTCGCCGGATCACGCGCCAGACATTGGCACCAGTCAAATCGCGGGTGGCAAGGGCGCGCACGGCAACGGTCAGCGATTGCGTCCCGGCATTGCCTCCCATTGACGCCACGATCGGCATCAGCACCGCCAGTGCCACAAACTGGCCGAGTAAGTCTTCAAACTGCGCAATCACCAGGGATGCCAGTATCGCCGTCACCAGATTGACCGCCAGCCAGGGAAAGCGGCGCTTGGTGGTGTCGATCACATTGTCGGACAGGTGGCTTTCACCAACACCGGCAAGGCGCATGATGTCTTCTTCCAGTTCTTCGTCCAGCACCTGCACGGCGTCATCAATGGTGATCATCCCGACAAGACGTTGGTCGGCGTCCACCACGGGGGCGGAAATCAGGTGGTATTGGTTAAAGGCATAGGCAACATCGGCCTCATCTTCATCGACGCTAAAGGTGCGAAAACTGTCTTCGGTGATATCATGCAAGGGGCAATCGGGCTTGGACGATAACAGCCGCCCCAGGGTGACATAGGCCACTGGTTCCTGCCTGGGGTTGACCATATGCAAATGATAAAACTGTTCCGGCAGAATTTTAGATTGGCGCACAAAATCAATGGCCTGCCCGACATTCCAGTGTTCCGGTGCCATGACCACTTCGCGTTGCATAAGACGACCGGCGGAATATTCCGGATAATTCAGTGCCTGTTCAACCGCTACCCGGTCAATGTCTTCCAAGACATCCAGAATGGCCTCTTGTTGGGGTTCATCCAGATCTTCCAGCAAATCAACAACGTCATCAGATTCAAGGTCGCGCACCGCCTCAGCCAACACCTGCGGATGCAAAGCCTCAATGATTTCTTCGCGTAGGTTTTCATCAAGTTCGGACAGGATTTCGCCGTCAAATTCCCGGTCATACAGCTGTATAAGGTGGCGGCGCTCGCCCTCAGATATCTGTTCCAGAAGGTCGGCGATGTCGGCGGCGTGCAGTGGCTCCATCAGCGCTGTCAGGCTAGAGGCATCGCCAATTTCAACCGCCGCCCGGATCGCCAAAACCGTGGCCCGATCCAGCACATAGGCGTCTTCGTCGCGCTCTTCTTCTATCTGGCTGTCACTGTTCATCGCCGGGCCCCTTTTCACCGGCACATTAGGCAAAACTGTTTCAAAGAAACAGAGGTAATGGATGATTTACCGGCACAAACATGCGCCCTACAATGGCCGTAACAAAAGGATGCCTGTGCATGACGCAAACAAGCCTAATACTGGGACAGACCCTGACATTTGTCGCCGATCCCTTCCATGTGCCCATTGAGCAGGCGGCGGATTATCAATCGCAAGGTGCAGTTGCGGTGCGCGACGGGCTGATCATTGCCACCGGAACGGCAGATAAGTTACGCCGCGACTATCCAAAGGCAACGCTGCACGATTATGGTGATGGATTGATCACAGCAGGTTTTGTCGACGCCCACGCCCATTACCCGCAGACCGCAATTATTGCCAGCTGGGGCGCCCGGCTGATTGAGTGGCTGAACAAGTACACCTTTCCCGAGGAAATGCGATTTGGCGACCCTGACTATGCTGCAAACTGTGCAAAGACCTATTTCGATCTGACACTGGCCAATGGCACCACCAGCGTGTGCAGCTTTTGCACCATTCACCCCGAAAGTGTAGATGCGTTTTTTAGCGAAGCCCAACGGCGTGGTGTGCGAGCGGTTGCCGGGAAAACCTGTATGGACCGCGAGGCGCCAGAGGGTTTATTGGACACAGCCACATCGGCCTACGATGACAGCAAAGAGCTATTGGAAAAATGGCACGGGGTGGATCGGTTGGGCTACGCGATCACGCCGCGGTTTTCCCCGACGTCAACCCCCGATCAGTTGCAGGCAATGGGGGCATTGTGGGGCGAGTACCCGGATTGCCTGATGCAAACCCACTTGTCAGAACAGCTGGACGAAATCAAATGGATGAAAGGTTTGTTCCCGGAGGCGCGCGATTATCTGGATAGCTATGAGCAGTTTGGCCTGTTGGGTCCCGGTGCGTTGTTTGGCCATGCAATCCATTTAGAAAGCCGTGAACGCGACCGGCTAAAGGAAATGGACGCCTCGCTTATCCACTGCCCGACGTCAAATTCGTTCATTGGTTCCGGCCTGTTTGACATGCAGGGTTTGATGGCTGAGGGGCAGCGCATTGGTCTGGCCACAGATACTGGCGGCGGATCGTCATTTTCGATGCTGCGTACCATGGCGGCGGCCTACGAGATTGGTCAGCTAAAGGGTACGGTATTGCATCCGGCGCAATTGTATTGGCTGGCCACTGCAGGATCAGCCCGGGCGCTGCGAATGCAAGATAAGATCGGCACGCTTGCGGTTGGATCAGAGGCCGATTTGGTGGTGTTGGATTTAGCATCTACCGCCGCCATTGCCCAAAGCACCACCCGCGCCGAAGATATCTGGCAGGCGTTATTTCCGACCATTATGATGGGGGATGATCGTGCTGTTCAAGCGGTGTGGGTCGCGGGAAAACCAGTAAATTAACAGCCGGGCCGGGCCAAAACCAGAACCCGGTAATTGCCGGCAGGTGCCAGGGCCAGACCAAATTCGGTTGGTTGGCTCGACAGCATGTTTGCCTGATGACCCGGTGAATTCATCCAGGCGGTAAATGTCGCGGAATTGGTGCTATGGCCTTGCGCAATGTTTTCGCCCGCCCAGCAATAATTGTAGCTTTGGGCAGTAAGTCGGGTGCCCAAGGTACTGCCGCCTGTGCCAGTATGGGAAAAGAAACCGTTGCTGGACATATCGTCGGCGTGGCCCTGAGCGGTGGCCATAAGTGGGGCCGAAATTGTCAGCGGATTTAGGCCAATGGGGGTACGCGCGCCGTTTAGCAGCCCGGTAAAAGTCGGAAACGGATCAGGCGCGCCGGGGGGCGGTAAACCACCACCAATCGGCCCCTCTGTGGGGGCACCGATACAGGCGCTAAGGAAGCATAATGCGAATAGTGCCGAACCAAATCGTCCCATGGGTCGTTTCCCGATTAGGCAAATGGTGCAGATTGCAGCCATAAAACCGAAACGCCCCCGCAACAGTTGGTTTAGTTTACATCCGAAATTTGGTGAAATAGTGGCCAGATAATTAGCAACCGGGGCTGGCAAGCACCAACACCCGGTAGTTCCCGGGGGCTACGGCCAACCCATATTCTGTTGGGTCACGGGCCAGCATGTTTTTGCGGTGGCCGGGCGAGTCCATCCAACGGGCGAAAACTTCGGCCTCGGAACTGCGACCAACAGAAATGTTTTCAGCCACCCAGCAGTAGCCATACCCCTGGGCCTTGGTGCGTCGTCCAACCGAGTTGCCGTTGGAACTGGTATGGGAAAAGAAGCCGCGCGATGACATGTCGTTGGCGTGGCCCTGCGCTGTGGCTGTCAGTTTGGCCGATTGGGTCATTGAGTTCAGGCCGCGGTCAGCACGGACATTGTTAAGCAAAGTATTGAAATTTCCCTGCTCAAAAAGATAGGCAGTGCGTGTAGTCGCGACCGCAACGGGGGGTGGATTGGATTGATCACAGGCAGATAGTAAGGTGAATATTGCTGCGCAACCTATTGATAGTAATTTCAAAACCCATCTCCTGTTTCAGACAAACCTTCGCCAATCAGCCTCCTAAATTCGGGAAGTGTTTTAACGTAGGGTTTTGAAAACAGCAGTTTTGGGCGATTATGTGACCACGGTCGTTCCGGGCCACATTCCGCAAACTATTGCCGACACTTGCAGTCACCCCGCCATTAGTTTTGCAACCAGTGCATTTTGGTGCCGGATTATCGCGGGCAGGTCAATCGTAGTGATTTGACCATCCCGAACAACTTGTCGACCTTCCACCAGTAAATCGCGCACCTTTGTTGAACCCGCCAGCAAAATAGCGGCGGCGTCCCAACTGCCAGCGCTTTCAATGCCAGAGATATCCCAAATTGCGATATCAGCGCGCATTCCCACAGCTATCTGCCCGCAATCATCGCGCCCCAAAACGGCAGCGCCGCCACGGGTGGCAATTTCCAGCGCTTCGCGAGCACTCATTGCATCCGCACCATTTTCAACCCGTTGCATCAACATGGCCTGACGGGCCTCGGCAACCAGATTGCTGCTGTCATTAGAGGCTGAGCCATCAACCCCCAAGCCGACATTTACCCCCTGATCACGCATAGCCCGTACCGGGGCGATGCCAGAGCCAAGGCGACAATTCGAACATGGGCAATGGGCAATGCCAGTGCGTGAGGCAGCAAAAAGATCAATTTCCGAACCATCCAGCTTAACGCAATGGGCGTGCCACACGTCTTGCCCTGTCCAACCCAAATCTTGCGCATATTGCCCCGGACGGCAGCCAAACTGGGCCTGGGAATAGGCGATGTCTTCGTCGTTTTCCGCCAAATGGGTATGCATCATCACACCCTTGTCACGGGCCAGTAATGCAGTGTCACGCATCAGATCCTGACTGACCGAAAACGGCGAACAGGGTGCCACTCCAACCCGGATCATGGCGCCGGGGTTTGGATTGTGAAATTTATCGATGACCCGGATACAATCGGTAAGGATATCAGCCTCGCGTTCAACCAGATTGTCGGGCGGCAGACCGCCGTTACTTTCGCCGATCGACATTGACCCGCGCATGGCATGGAACCGCAAACCGATTTCCTGCGCCGCCTCAATGGTGTCATCCAGCCGGGAACCGTTGGGGTACAGGTACAGGTGGTCGGAACTTAGCGTGCAGCCAGACAGGGCCAGTTCCGCCAGCCCGATAAGGGCTGAAATGCGCATTTCATCCGGCCCAAAGCGTGACCAGATCGGATAAAGCGTTTGCAGCCAGCCAAACAACAAAGCATCCTGACCGGCGGGAACGGCGCGGGTCAGGGTCTGAAAGAGATGGTGATGGGTATTGATAAGCCCGGGTGTCACCACACTGTTTTTGGCATCAATCTGGTTTTTATCACCGCCGACACCCTGCCCTACGGCCGAAATCACACCGTCCCGGATCAGAATGTCTGCGTGCTGCAGTTCCCGACGGGTATCATCCATGGTCAGGATAATACTGGCATTCTTGATCGTTATTTCAGTGGCCATAGTAGTGTTCGCCCTTCCTTTAGGCCCGCTTCGGAAAGAAAGTGGTTGCGCCCGACAGAAGGGGGAAGGACTCGGCGGCGCTGGTGCAAAAATAGCCGAATGGTCAAATTTCAGCAAGCACTTGAAACGGTTAATTTTGGGCGGGCTCGATCTTTGAAAGTACTTCCAAAGCTGCCCTGTGGATCGCGGTGCAGGACGCCGCTAGTGCGCGTCCACCTTCATGGGCTGGATTCCCGTGCCAATCCGTTACAATGCCGCCAGCCGCCTGAATAACTGCAATTGGAGCCTGAATATCGTAAGCGTTTAAGCCGGCCTCAACCACCAGATCAACGGTTCCGGCTGCCAAAAGGGCATAACCGTAACAATCCATACCATAACGGGTTAATTGGACTTCATTGCTAAGCTTTTCAAATATTTCGCGCTCTGTCGAGGTGCCTATTTCTGGGAAAGTAGACAGTAATATTGCCTTATTTAACGCAGCTGTGGGACGCACAGACAAGGCCGATACTTGCCCACCTCGCCGCAGTTCAGAAAACCCAAAACCACCCAGGAACCTTTCGCCAATGTAGGGCTGATCAATCAGACCCATCAAAGGGCCATCGGCATCACGAACGGAAATTAACGTGCCCCAGGTCGGCGTTCCGGAAACAAACCCCCGGGTTCCATCAATGGGGTCCAACACCCAGGTCAGCCCCGAAGTCCCGGGTGTTTCGCCATATTCTTCGCCCAAAATAGCATCATTGGGCCGCTTATCCTTTAGCAATGTACGAATGGCCAATTCAGCCTGTTTGTCTGCCAAGGTAACCGGATCATAACCGGATTCATCTTTATTTTCAGCTATCAAGCTGGGTTGGCGGAAATACGAAAGGGTAATGTCACGGGCAAGATCGGCCGCCTGACAGGCTACCGACACCAAATTTTCTTGTTCGGATTCTGAGATTTCGCCCATTGCCAGCACCGCCATTTTTCCCGCTTCGGGTAGCGGCGGCGCCGGTAAGGGTCAAGCGTAGATCAGGCGGCGTCGGATAACACCCGTGCCAGGTCAAACAAACGCCGGCGCTGGTTTTCTGGGATTGCGTAGTAAGAACGCACCAGTTCCAAGGCCTCTTTGTCGGCCATGATATCGCCAGGAATTGCGGCGTTGCCAATTCTTTCGGCTACTTTTTCGTCTTCAATACCATCGAAGAAAAAGCTTACGGATACTTCCAGTGTTTCAGCAATATCCCAAAGCCGGGACGCGCTGACCCGGTTCATTCCGGTTTCATACTTTTGAATCTGCTGGAATTTGATCCCTACTTGTTCAGCCAACTGTTGCTGGGTCATACCGACCATCCACCGGCGACGGCGAATTTTCTGACCAACGTGTACATCCACAGGATGTTTCATGGAATAACTCCCTAAATACATTTACTCTGCTTCAGGGTGTCTGCGTTCCAGATGGTTTTCTCAACCTGTCTTTTTGTATAGGTTGTCGTATTTTTGTATTTTTATTGTTATTAATCAATCTCTTAAAATTGTCACATTTTTAAAATTTGAACAATCTTTTGGAAATCTGGGCTAAAATTACACCTTACCCAAGCAATGGCCGTGCAAATATCAGCACAATTTATACGAATACACCTGGCGGGATTCGACTCTCTTTTTGGTTGTATCGACAAAATCTGGCTTTGCATCTAGTTAGTTGCTCTCCTACTGATGCTGGCAATCAATTCAAAAGCGACTTGGCAAGTAGTATGAAGGTCTTTCAAGTTTCAAAAACCGGATCCCAGCCCTGTCTGGCTGATATAGCGACCCCAAGTCCTAAACCCGGCGACGTTTTAGTGGAAATTCACGCCTGTGGTTTGAATTTTGCCGATTTGTTGATGGTAAAGGGACAGTATCAGGAAACTCCGGAAACGCCTTTCACCCTTGGGATGGAAGTTTCGGGCGTTGTGGCCGGATTGGGTGACGGCGTAACAAAACTGGCGGTGGGGGATCGAGTTGCTGTGTTTGCAGGGCATGGCGGATTAGCTGAATTTGGTAGTTTTCCAGCTGAGCGCTGCATCCTGCTGCCAAACAACATGCCGTTTAAGGATGCGGCGGCTTTCCAAGTGGCTTATGGCACCAGCCATTTGGCCCTGCACCACCGGGCCAAAATCACAGCGAAAGACACAGTACTTGTGCTTGGAGCCTCCGGAGGTGTTGGTTTGACGGCCATCGAGATTGCCAAGCTGGCAGGGGCCAGGGTCATCGCGGTCGCCCGCGGGGAAAAGAAGCTTGAATTTGCCAAGGCAGCCGGGGCCGACCTTCTGTTAAACAGCGAAACCGCTGATATCCGCGCTGAGGTAAAAGCGCTTGGCGGGGCGGATATTGTTTATGACCCGGTTGGCGGTGAGCAGTTCAAGGCGGCCCTGCGCGCCTGCAACCCCGAAGCGCGGGTAATTACCATTGGTTTTGCCAGTGGTGAAGTGCCGCAAATTCCGGCCAACATCATACTGGTCAAGAATATCACCGTTATTGGGTTTTACTGGGGGGGATACCTGGCTTTCAATCCCAAGGTGCTAGCCGACAGCCAGCGCAGTCTTTTCAAGTGGTACGAACAGGGCAAATTGCGTCCGCATATCAGCCGGGAATTCCCCCTTGGTCAGGCAGACAAGGCTCTTGATTATTTACGGTCGCGTAAATCAGTCGGCAAAATCGTGGTTACGCTACGGCCTGCATCGCTTGGGGCTGAAAGGCCTGGCGTATAAAGCGTGCCATGTCATCGCCCATCTGACCCTTGGTGTTTTTCGCCAGATACATGTTGATGCTGACCGATTCCAGATCCGGCAAGTTACCACCATGCTGAATAACTTCACATTGCGGCGGGGCGGTGCCTTCAATCATTGTGTGCACTGCCAAATCGGCACTGACTGCGGCTTCAATTGGGCGTGATTGCTCAGATTCAATTGCCATTTCCCAGGGAATATTCACCTCATTCAGGGCACCCTGAACCATCTTGCGAAAAAAGCAGCGGTACTCAAACGCCAGCCGCAATGGCCGTTGCCGCCAGGCTATTCCCCCCTGCGCCCCGATCCAGACCAGCGGCAAAGTCACCAGGTTTTCGCCGCCCGCATCAACGCCGTCTTCGGTGGTCAGGATCATGTCGCATTCACCACGGGAAAACTGTTCCTTCAGCCCCCGCGTATAGGATGACAACAGCTGCACCTTTACCCGTGGATATTCTGCATTGAACCGGCGCAAAACATTGGGGATCGCCGGATAGACGATATCATGGGGCACACCGACGACGATCTCACCTTCAAAGGCTTGGTGGGTCAGGCGTGAATAGACTTCGTCATTTAACGAAAGCATCTGGCGGGCGTAGCCCAGCAACTGTTCACCCGATGCCGTCAGGGCAATTGTGCGTGCTGAACGGTCCAGCAGTTGGATATCCATCGATTCCTCTAGCCGTTTCAGTTGCATCGACACGGCCGATTGCGTCAGGTTCAAAAACCCCGCCGCCCGGGTTACGCCACCGGCGTCTGACACGGCAACAAACGATCGCAGGGCTGTAAGGTCCAGGTTTCTCGGCATATCACAAATCCTTATGTGTTATCTAACAATCATTCGTTTTACTAATCTGTCACATTTTGCGAAACATATCAAGGAAATTGATTGAAACCCGCTGAATGATCAGCAAATCGGAAGGAAGAGACCCATGTCTACACAAGCATGTACAGAAACAGCAGCCAAAGAACAGCGCTCTGGAAAGTTCTCATTTCTGCGACTGATCCCCAAATTTGATGCGATCTACCGGCAACGCCTGGACCTGCGCGGATTAAGCGATACAGCACTGAAAGACATCGGAATTACCCGTTCGCAGGCTAATGCCGAAGCGTCCCGACCGTCCTGGGATGCGCCGTCACACTGGCTGCGATGACACCGAGTGGGTAAAAACCCGCGCAAATCCGTCAGAAACCCTTGAAAAACGGGCCGTTCTCGCCAATATATAGGTGGAGGGCGGCCCATTTCATTGGGCGGCCTATATGTGAATACTTAGGAGGCAGCAAAAATGGCTGACTATCAAACAGCAAACGTGGGCGTAGGCACCCGTTCGGCTGAAATAGATGCGGGACTTCGGACCCATATGAACAAGGTCTACGGCACCATGTCCGTGGGCCTGCTGCTTACAGCGCTTGTCGCCTGGGCAGTCGGAACCAATGAAGCGATGCTGGCAACGTTGTTTACCGGCATCACCCGTTACATTGTTATGTTCCTGCCGCTGGCAATGGTTTTTGCCTTTGGTGCAATGATCAACCGTTTGTCCGCCGCCGGCGCACAATTGTTTTTCTACACGTTTTCGGCGGCCATGGGCTTGTCGATCTCTTGGATCATGGCGGTCTATACCGGCATTTCAATTGCCCAGACATTCCTGGTGACTTCTATCGCATTCGCCGGGCTTTCAATGTGGGGTTACACCACTAAGAAAGACATTTCCGGCTGGGGTAGTTTCCTGATCATGGGCGTGATCGGCCTGATCGTGGCGATGGTTGTGAATATTTTCCTGCAAAGCCCTGCAATCATGTTTGCGATTTCGGCCATTGGTGTGCTGATTTTTGCAGGCCTTACCGCCTATGACACGCAAAAGATCAAAACCAACTACCTGCAGCATGCCAACGCTATGGACAGCGAATGGTTGGGAAAAGCCGCGATCATGGGCGCGTTGAACCTGTATCTGGATTTCATCAACATGTTCATGTTCCTGCTTAGCTTTATGGGCGGTCGCGACTAGACTTTCGCTAAATAAACGAAAAAAGGGCCGGCGAAACGCTGGCCCTTTTCTATTGGTAATGCCGGGCTTTGGTTAGCTGTCGTCAAATTGTCCGGTGTCATAGGTGTCAAAACCTGCGCCGCTGCCGCGATCGGTACGCTTTTGAACCGACGCGCAGGACGCCAAAGTGAAAACCAGAATTATTGCTATAATGCGCATAGAACCTCCGATGGTGTTGCCTGTCGGGCGATTGCCCGTGAACTATGGGGCAAGTATAGGCGACATCCCAGTGCAAGCAAGCGCACGACATTTACCAGTCCCCAAACAAAAAGCCGCGCTGGAATGGCGCGGCTTGCAAGTTCTGTCAGCTAAGAACGTGATCTATTTGATCTTGCCCTCTTTGTACTCAACGTGCTTGCGCACAACCGGGTCATACTTTTTGACGACCATCTTTTCGGTCATGGTGCGGGCGTTCTTTTTGGTCACATAAAAGTGGCCGGTATCCGCTGTGGAATTCAGGCGGATCTTAATTGTGGTTGGCTTCGCCATCAGTTTGCTCCTCAACGTAGCGACCGAAATCGCCCGTGAAATCATTGAAGGTGCCTTTTACTTGGTGGGTTGGCCGAGTCAACTGCTATTCAGCCCCCCTGCCCGCATCCCCCGATATTTGCCACGATCGACATGCTCCTACCTGTGTCAGCGCTTGGAGCGTTGGCTTTGAGCGCAAAGTGACGGATGCTGCGTCTATCACTGTCCGTCGTCAGACGTTTTTGGTTCCAGATACTCTGACGACGGACAACATATTGCGTTAACGGAATATGAACAAGTCATTCCCAATCTGTTCAACTCGATTGCGCCACATTGTGTACAAGACGAATCACAACCGGGCCACAATTCGTGCCCGAAAAAAACAAAAGCCCTTGGAAGGACAGACAATGACAATTACGAATATATTCAACCATGATATCCCAACATTCATCCGCAGCACCAGTTCCACCGTACCGCGTTCCGGCATTTCGCTTTGGGAAAAAGCTCGCCAGGGGCGTGTGCTGGCCCATTCGGGTGTTCAAGCCAAAAAGATCAGCATGAAAAATGACGCGTTGGCACCCCAAGGTATGGCTCAGCTTTATACGTTCCCACCTGCCGGAGAACTTATACAGCTTTTTGAAAGCCGCCGTTTCGATCAGGCCTGTGCGTAGCACCTGACCAAACACCGTCGCCTCGCAGGTCGATTACCTGAGCAATACGTGAATTAACAATTGGAATGTAAAATGAACTGTCAAATTGGAAATTTTGAGAAACACATTCAAGTTGTTGGACACGTCAAATGGTTCGACCCGTCTCGTGGCTATGGTTTCGTAGAAACTGACGAGACTATCGAGGATATTCTCTTGCATAAATCGATATTGCAAGATTTTGGCCAGAGCTCAGTAATATCCGGGAGCCGTGTTGAATTGTTGGCAATTCAAACTGACCAAGGGCTGCAGGCGCGTAAAATAGTCAGCATCAAGGCAAGCGAAGTTGTCGAAAATTCAAGCGCGCAACCGGCCTTAGATAAAGCGTCTAAAAATGAGTTTGTTCCTGCACGCGTCAAATGGTTCGACAAATTGAAGGGTTACGGTTTCGTGAATCTACTTGATGAAGCCGATGATTTTTTCATTCACCGAGAAGCTTTAAGGTTGGCCGGTTTTGAAGATGTTGATATTGGCGAGGCGATTCTCGTCCAAGTATCTAAGGTCGCGCAGGATAACACCGTTGTGGGTGCAATGTCATGGATGGGCAGACCTATCGAATTGCGTGATGCTATCTGAGCAGGCATTTGAATCCGCATAGCAGACATTTTAGTCGTTCATCATGACTTCTGCATTAAATTGAAAGCAGAAATGCGCGTCGAGTGGCAATATCACACGATGAACTTTCAGATGATCCGCAAAAAATGTTTGGTATCATATTGAATGAGTTGAGGGTTTAAAAGCAGATAGCCCAGAGTATCAACCCGCCTACCGCAAAACTAGCAGATGAAAAAATCATATTTGGGCCAACCGCTCCTTAGCTGACTTTGGCGACGTAAAGACGAACATCAACTTCGTCCACATAGCTGTTATAGCCTGACTCCATGGCAATAGAGCGACTAGTATCTATCCCCATAAAGCTGATTTCGATCAGTTATCGCCAGCGCACCAATTCCATATTCCAGAGACAAAACCTATCTGCTCAGTCCCGAACCACGGGTAGCGCAGACAAAAGCTTTCCCATGAATGACCTGTCCGTTCGCTGCTTTAACTCGGAAATACACCCGTTTTAGGTCCGACGGAAATCAGACAAAAGTCTGACAGAAGTCCGACAACGCTTTTCCCAATGAAACAACGTCGTTAACCACGATTCGCCGCCCCCATCGGGATTTCAAGGAAAATATGCGCGGATGGCCTGTAAGCCGGATCCTGTCCATGGCAGGTTTCCCCGCCACTGGATGACCATTCATCTACGTGTACCGTTACCGGTACACTTTAGCTGCCAACCCGGGTTCCTGGGCTAAAGCGACCCTGGGTTTGCACCCGTGGAACCCCTATTTGGCATTGCTCCTGGTGGGGCTTGCCGTGCCGGTCCTGTTGCCAGTCCCGCGGTGCGCTCTTACCGCACCTTTTCACCGTTACCGCCCGAAGACGGCAGTCTGTTCTCTGTGGCGCTTTCCCTGGGGTTTCCCCCGCCGGGCGTTACCCGGCACCGTTGCTTTATGGAGTCCGGACTTTCCTCGGATGCAAGCACCCGCGGCCATCCAGCCATCCGCGCGAAATGTGATCTATGTGTTTAGGGGCCGTTGGTCAACGGGGAAGCGACGGGCAAGGTTATTGATCATTGCCATGTCGGTGCAATCCAATGGCCCTGTTGCCCAAGGGCGAAACCGCAAGCGAAAGGCGTGAACAAGGGCGCCTAAATCTTCGGATTGCGGGAAACCAAAGGTTTGCATTGATCTGGTAAAATGTGGTCTATCAATAACTTGCGCAGCTTCCTTAAGCGGCCAGATCGACAGGCCACCCAAGGCAAGTCGACACCAGTCAAACCGGCTCCCCGGGTCAGATTTGCGTGTGAATGCCATGTCAGAATGACCGATCACCCGTTCTGGTGCGATTTTTCTGCGGGTCATAATATCTGACAGCAGGGCTTCCAACGACGTCATTTGCAACGCGCTAAACGGCGAACATCCATCATTGGCCAGTTCAATACCAACAGAGCGCGAATTG
The DNA here is from genome assembly GCA_965224795.1 of Paracoccaceae bacterium. Classification (GTDB taxonomy): domain Bacteria; phylum Pseudomonadota; class Alphaproteobacteria; order Rhodobacterales; family Rhodobacteraceae; genus NVTR01. The sequence continues at coordinate 576,446 of CBDDAE010000002.1, forward strand.
ATATCGGTGCACCCCCCCCAACTGCCCGCCCCGGCATGCCAAGCGCGCTGATCTTCGGACACCAGCTGAAATATCTGCCCCTTGGGATGGATCAGGTAATGTGACGAAACTTCGCAATCCGGATCACACAAACGATCCAGTGCGTTAGCTGTTTCTGGCATGGCCGTGTAGTGTAAAACAATCAGATCGGGGGTGGCACCGTCGCGCCGTTCACCAAAATTAGGCGACGGATGTTGGATAATGTCCACCTAGTTGCGCACGGCCTGTCGAAACGGCACCGGATCCCAGAAACAAGCGAACCCGTCACCATCGGGATCAATTCCTTTTTGGTCGCGTTGCGGCCCGCCAGATTTTAAAAATGCCTGTTGCGCAATGTCAGAGGATGCATATTTCGCACAATTTCGTTGAAATCTGTTGTTTCCGGACAGACCAGAACGACCGTAAAGAGATTGCCCGACCAGGTTGCTGGTACTAAGGGCAAATTCCACAATAGAGGGGCCGCTGCCGCCACGCCGGGTAGGCAAGGCGGTTGGGGCGATCACCTGATAAGCTTGCTGTTGCGCAGCGCGCCGTTGCGCATCGCTTTCGATGGATTCGCGTGAGGAAACAGCGCTAAAATCCTGCTCATCCGAGATCAGCGGGTTGTCGCGGTTTAATTGCACCGGTTTAACCGGCTCTGGCACTTGTGCAATTGCAGTCAGCGGGGCAGTTTCACCGGCGATCTCTTCGTCGGAGATTTCGCCGCCAAGCTGAATAGGGCCAACCCCCGCCAGTTCTTCCTGACGTTGTTGCTGGTAGTTTTCATAGGTATCAAAACCAACACCTTCGGCAGAGTCGGGCACCTCGGGGGCGCAGCCGATCAATAACAGCGCTATAATTACTGGGGAACCTATCCGCATCACTGACCCTTTTGCCCTTAGTTTATGCAACTTTACCACCATTTGGACGGTTTGGAAACAAACCCGGCAGCGGTTTCCATCACATAGGCGGCATTCAGCAACGCGCCTTCTTCCCAGGGCTGTCCGATCAGCTGCAGGCCCAGTGGCAGACCCTGCTTATCCAGACCAACCGGCACCGAAATCCCCGGCAACCCGGCCAGGTTGACGGTAACGGTGAAAACGTCGTTCAGGTACATTTGAATTGGATCGGCGTCGATCATTTCACCCAGACCAAATGCAGCTGAGGGGGTGGCCGGTGTCAGGATCGTGTCGATTCCCTGGGCGAATACATCGTCAAAATCCTTTTTAATCAAGGCCCTGACCCGACGAGCGCGGTTATAGTAGGCGTCGTAAAATCCGGCTGACAGCACATAGGTGCCGATCATCACCCGGCGCTGCACCTCGGGACCAAATCCTTCGGCGCGGGTTTTTTCATACATTTCAGTGATGCCATCACCGGCGTCCAACTTGGCGCGGTGGCCGTAGCGCACGCCGTCATAGCGCGCCAGGTTGGACGACGCTTCTGCCGGGGCAATGACGTAATAGGCGGGCAGCGCGTATTTTGTGTGAGGCAGGGAAATATCTATGATCTCAGCGCCTGCTTCGCGCATCATTTCGACGCCGTCAGCCCATAGTTTTTCGATCTCATCGGGCATGCCGTCCATGCGGTATTCTTTCGGAATACCAATCTTTTTGCCTTTGATGTCGCCGGTTAGTGCAGCTTCAAAATCTGGCACTGGGATGTCGGCACTGGTGCTGTCTTTTGGGTCATGGCTGCACATGGTTTCCAGCATGATCGCCGCATCACGCACTGATTTGGTCATTGGCCCTGCCTGATCAAGCGAGCTGGCAAAAGCCACGACGCCCCAACGCGAACAGCGGCCATAGGTGGGTTTGATGCCAACAATGCCGGTAAACGCCGCGGGCTGGCGGATAGAGCCGCCGGTATCGGTTCCAATGGCGCCAAGGCAAAGGTCGCCCGAAACGGCAGCCGCTGAACCACCCGAAGAGCCGCCGGGCGTCAGCGCAGTGGTGTCATTGCCGCGCCGCCAGGGGCTGACAGCATCGCCGTAAGTAGATGTTTCGTTGCTGGAGCCCATGGCGAATTCGTCCATGTTCAGCTTACCCAACATGATTGATCCTGCATCAAACAGGTTCTGGGTTATAGTGCTTTCATAGCCCGGCTTAAAGCCCGCCAAAATGGCAGACCCTGCCTGACTGGCCACACCTTTGGTGCAAAACAAGTCTTTGATCCCTAAGGGAATTCCACACATTGATGGGGCGTCGCCCTTGGCGATACGCAGGTCCGCCGTGCGCGCCTGATCCAGCGCTAGTTCGGGGGTGTTATGGATAAAGGCGTTCAGAGATTTAGCGTCGTCAATTGCACTTAGGCAGGCTTGTGTCAGTTCAACCGCTGTGACGTCGCCAGCCCGTAACTTATCGCGGGCATCGGCGATGGTGGATGTGTTCAGACCGCTCATTATTCCACCACCTTAGGTACGGCGAAAAAGCCTTCGCGGGCGTCCGGTGCGTTGCTAAGAATTTGATCCTGAATGCCGCCATCAGTCACCTGATCAACCCGGCGTTTCAGGCGCATGGGGGTGACGGATGTCATTGGCTCAATGCCTTCAACATCCACTTCATTCAACTGCTCAATAAAGCCAAGGATGGTGTTAAATTCACCGGCAAGGGCGGGCAAATCTTTGTCTTCAACACGTATTCTGGCCAGCTTGGCAACGTGGGCGGCGGTTTTGGTATCTATCGACATGGGCATCTTTCGCTGTTCACAGGGGGCGGTTTAGCGTTGCTTTGGGTGCCCCGCAAGCAGGGGGTTGTTTTCCAAGGAAGGGGCTGTACTAAACTTGGGTAAATCAACAGGGGGAACGACATGAAAATCATCTGGCTTGGCCATTCCAGCTTTCGCATTGAAATTGGTGATCAGGTATTGTTGGTGGACCCCTGGATCACCGGCAATCCGGTGTTTCCGGCAGAGCGTCGCGCCGAAGCGATTGCCGGGGCGACGCATATTCTGGTCAGCCACGGGCACGGCGACCATTCCGGGGATGCGCTGGCGCTTTCAAAGGAACTGGGTGTCCCGATTGTGGGCATCTATGATTTGATGAGTTGGTGGGAAACTAAAAATGGCGTCAAAACAATCGGGTTTAACAAAGGTGGTACTGTCAAGCTTGGTGATGTGGCCGTTACAATGGTGAACGCCGCCCATAGTTCTTCCATATTGGACAATAAAACCGGCCCTGCCTATGCCGGTGCCGAAGCCGGATTCATGATCGCTGGCGAAGGCCACGCAATTTATTTCAGCGGCGACACCGATGTGATGGCCGATATGAAGATTTTCAATGACTTACATGCGCCGGATGTTGGCATCTTATGTGCTGGCGGGCATTTCACCATGGATATGAAACGGGCGGGTTATGCGGCCAAGACGTTCTTTGATTTCAAAACGGTCATCCCTTGTCATTATAAGACATTCCCTTTGTTAGAGCAATCGGCGGATGTGTTGATAGCGGCCTTGCCGGGGGTGAATGTGGTGGAACCGGAAGTGATGCAGGCAATTGAGATTTAGGTTTGCCAAATTGAGCGCCTAACAGCGCATTATTTTTAGCCCTGCGGGCAGTTTCGCTTCGCTCGGGGATATTTGTAAAAAGGTGAAATTACCGGGGAATCAGCGGGTGCGCTTTTGGCAAAAAAATTCCTGTAGAAGCGTTTCGGAGGCAACCGCCCCGATCCCATCGTAAATTTCTGGCACATGGTGGCTTTGCGGGTGCGAAAACACCCGCGGACCCTGCCCAACCCCGCCGGATTTTGGATCAGCAGCACCGTAATACAACCGTTTGATCCGGGCCTGAGAGATAGCGCTGGCGCACATTGGGCAGGGCTCCAGTGTGACGTAAAGGTCGTGATCTGGCAGGCGTTCGCCCCCTAAAGCGGCACAAGCGGCTCGGATGGCCAGAATTTCAGCGTGGGCTGTAGGATCATGCAATTCGCGGGTCTGGTTGCCGGCACGCGCGATGATCTCGCCGTTTGGGGCGACGATTACTGCACCCACCGGGACTTCGCCGCGTTTTGCGGCGGCGCGGGCCTGCTGCAGGGCGGCGTCCATGTGGGATTTAAAGCTCATGGGCTGGGGTGTGCCCTGCCCTACCCAATTTGCCAAGCTGCTTTCCCTTTGGCGAACCGGGCGTTATGGCGGGCCTATGGAAAATGAAACCCCAAAAGGCGACCGGATCGCCAAGGTTATGGCGCGGGCCGGGCTGGCATCGCGTCGTGAAGCCGAGCGGATGATTGCGGCAGGGCGGGTTACGGTCAATGGCCGTAAAATCGACAGCCCGGCGCTGAACGTAACCCCGGCTGATATGATCGTTGTGGATGGCAAAGAGCTGGGGGAACCAGACGCGGCGCGGTTGTGGCTGTATCACAAACCACGCGGCTTGGTGACAACCACATCGGATGAAAAGGGCCGTGAAACGGTGTTTGATGCCCTGCCCAAGGATTTGCCGCGGGTGATGAGCATCGGCCGCCTGGATCTGAATTCTGAAGGATTGTTGATCTTGACCAATGATGGTGAGGTTAAGCGAAAGCTTGAACTGCCATCAACCGGCTGGGTGCGCCGATACCGGGTGCGGGTAAACGGGCGGCCCAGTGATGAGACTTTGGAACCATTGCGTAAGGGTGTTGTGCATGAGGGTGAGCGGTTTCAGCCGATGGATGTCAAATATGATCGCCAACAGGGCGCAAATGCCTGGATCACTATTGGCCTTCGCGAAGGCAAAAACCGTGAAATTCGACGGGCGATGGAAGTGGTGGATCTGAAGGTAAACCGGCTAATTCGTATCAGCTATGGGCCGTTTCAGTTGCGCGATCTGAAACCGGGTGCGGTTGAGGAAGTAAAACAGCGGGTGGTGCGTGAACAATTGGGCATGGACCCAGCCCCTTCGCAAATACCCACCCGCAAAAGGCTTCCCCGGAAGCGCCGTTAGGCGGAAATTCGCAGCTTAAGGGGAATTTTCGTACCTCGGTGCCCTTGCTGCATCCCGGCGCATCTGGTTTTATTGCCCGATATGAATTCGGGGGGCGCGATCAATGGCCGATCTACTGACACTTGAAAACCTGGGAAACCTAGCAATCCTAATATTTTTGCAGGCAGTTCTGGGGTTTGACAATCTGTTGTACATTTCAATTGAAAGCCAACGGGCCCCGTTAGCGTCGCAAAAATCGGTGCGTTTCTGGGGGATTTTGATCGCCGTGGCGCTGCGGGTGGTTCTGCTTTTCGTGATGATCGGGTTGATCGACGCCATGAGCACACCGTTTTACATATTTAACTGGCCTGGGATTATTGAAGGCGGAGTGAATTTTGCCACCTGTGTGTTTGTATTTGGCGGTATTTTCATCATGTACACGGCCGTTAAGGAAATTGGTCACATGTTGTCGGTTGAAGATCTGCACACAGATGTGAAACATGGCGAGGGCAAATCTGCGACACAGGTGGTTATGATTATTATTTTCATGAACCTGATCTTTAGTTTTGATTCCATCCTGTCAGCGCTGGCTATTACCGATGTTTTTCCGATACTGGCAATTGCCATTATCATCTCTGGTATTGCCATGTTGGCCTTGGCCGATGGGGTGACGGTATTCTTGCAGAAAAACCGGATGTATGAGGTTTTAGGCTTGTTTATTTTGTTGATTGTCGGTGTCGTTTTGCTGGGCGAAGCGGGCCCTGCTGCGGCGCACGCGATGCATGATGACAGCTTGCAGATTAAACTGTTTGGCCATGAATTGATCCCAATGTCGAAATCCACCTTTTACTTTTCAATTCTGGTGCTGGTGGCTGTGGAAGTTATCCAATCCGGGTATTCCCGTAAATTGGCCGCGGAACGGGGTTCACAAAAACATCCCTGAAAGTAATTCGCAGAGGCGATTAGGTGTTGGCGGACAATTAATTGATACAAGAAATGAAGCGAAACTGGGGGCGAAATTGACCGGTACGGGATTGCAAAAACTGTCCTATCTATTGTTGGTGGCGTTGGTGTTTTACGTCGCCATTACCGGAGGCGTGTGATGTCTGAACGTTTTGGTGGCCCCTATAGCCCAGAGGGCGAAGACCAGCCCCAAGACAGCGGCTGGCATGGCAAACGGCGCAGCCGGGTTGGTGCGCGGGCGAATTTTTTATTCCTGGTGCCAATGCCTTTGGCAATTCGTGCCTTCTTTCAGGATGCAACCGGATTGGCACTTACCCTGCTTGGTCTTGGGTTATTGCTATTGTCGGCGTGGATTACCCGCGAAGGTTTGTTGGCGCAGGAAGCCTATGAAGCGCGAAAAATTGCGCATCGGCCCGCATTGCCACGAAAATTATTAGGCTCGTTACTGACTGGGGCGGGTCTGTTTGCAGCTGTTCTGGCTTCCGGCGGCGGTATCCTTAACCCGATGATATTTGCGGTTCTAGGGGCAGTTTTACACAGCTTTGCTTTTGGAGTGGATCCCCTACGCAACAAAGGGATGGATGGTATCGACAGCTTCCAACAGGACAGGGTGGCGCGGGTTGTTGGCGAAGCCGAAAAACATTTGAAAGCCATGCAGGGCGCGATACAACGCGTAGGTGATCGAAAGCTAGAAGCACGGGTGGAAAGATTTCAATCAACCGTGCGCCAAATGTTCAGAACCGTTGAAGAAGATCCGCGGGATCTGTCGACAGCGCGCCGGTACCTTGGAGTTTATTTGCTTGGAGCGCGGGACGCGACGGCGAAATTTGCAGATATATTTGCCCGAACTCGGGATGCCAGTGCCAGAGCTGATTATGAAACCCTGCTGGATGATCTGGAAAAGGGGTTTTCCGCAAAAACCCGGACGCTATTGCTGGACAATAAAACTGACATGACCGTTGAAATAGAAGTACTGCGCGAGCGTTTACAGCGCGAAGGCGTGGTTTTGAATGTTGACTGAAAAGGGAAAAACCCATGACTGACACTGTGCGCCAAAAGGCCGTAAACGAATTGAATTTACTTGAAGAAGTGACCGCCGTGCAACTGGCCGAACCGGCGACATCATTGGTGCCGTTGGCCGAAGCCAACCAACCAATGGCCGCTGAAATCAAAAAGCGCATGGGCGAAATTGATATGGGCAACACTGGCTCCATCATCAGTTTTGGGGCTGCTGCGCAAAGTGAATTGCAGGAAATCAGTCAGGCGATGCTGGCGGATGTTCGAAATAAAGATGTGGGCCCTGCAGGGGACAGTTTGCGCGAAATCGTCACCACAATTCGCGGGTTTTCAATCAGCGAACTGGATGTACGGCGCAAACGGTCCTGGTGGGAAAAATTACTTGGCCGGGCAGCGCCTTTTGCAAATTTTGTCGCCCGCTTTGAAAACGTTCAAAAGCAGTTGGACAAGGTTACTGACAACCTTTTGACCCATGAACACACGTTACTTAAGGACATTAAGTCGCTGGATATACTGTATGATAAAACGCTAGGATTTTACGACGAACTGGCGCTTTACATAACGGCGGGTACCGAAAAGTTGGCTGAGCTGGACAATGTTGACATCCCGGCCAAGCTAAAACTGGTAGATGCTGCCCCCGAGAATAATGCGGTTATCATGGCCCAGGAATTGCGCGATTTACGGGCAGCGCGCGATGATCTGGAACGCCGGGTACATGATCTGAAATTGACGCGGCAGGTGACAATGCAATCGCTGCCTTCAATCCGGCTGGTGCAGGAAAATGACAAATCATTGGTCACCAAGATCAATTCAACTCTGGTGAATACTGTACCGCTTTGGGAGACCCAATTAGCGCAGGCAGTGACGATCCAACGCTCTGCAGAAGCTGCCAAGGCGGTCAAGGAAGCCAGTGATCTGACCAATGAATTGCTGACAGCCAATGCCAAAAACCTGAGGCAAGCCAATAAAACTGTGCGCGAAGAAATGGAACGCGGGGTGTTTGACATCGAGGCCGTGAAAACCGCCAATGCCGAATTGATTGCCACCATCGAAGAAAGCCTGTCCATAGCGGATGAAGGCAAGCGCAACCGGGCGGCTGCCGAGATAGAGTTGCAAAAAATGGAAGCCGAATTGCGCGATACGTTAAAATCAGCGTCAGCACGCCAGGACAGGGTTGGCGATGCCATTGGCTCCGCTGCACCTGAGGGCGATATGTAAGTGACAAAACCGTTGTTCAACATCACGAAACCTGCCCGGCTGACCGCATTATTATGCGTGCTGACCGGGTGTGATGCGGACAATTTAAGCCCGGCGGCGATCGTGCCACCAGCGCCACAAGAAACTGAACAATCGACGGAAAGCCTGGCCTTGTCGCGCTATTACTTACGGGTTCAGGAGGGTTTGCTGGTTCAGGGATTGCTACGCCAGGATGGCGGTGGACCAGACGTGCCATTTACCCAACGCAATCTTGTGGACAATTTTATTCGCATTGCGCTGTTTGACGAATATACCAGTGTAAGCGGTCAGATCGTTGCCCAGCAGACGCCTAGTAAGCTGGATAAATGGCAGGGCCCAGTACGCATGGCCGTTGAATTTGGCGCCAGTGTAGCGCGCAGTCAGCGCACCAAAGACCGTTCTGACATATCCCGCTACAGCGCCCGATTATCGCGCATTACCGGCCTGCCAATTTTGCAGGTTCGCCAGAACGCAAATTTCCATGTGTTTGTAGTCAATGAAGATGAACGCCAGGCCCTTGGGCCACGAATTCGCGAAATTTTACCCGGCATTGATGAGGCCGCGTTAAGCACAGTGGTGGACATGTCGCGTTCGACATTTTGTCTGGTATTTGCACTGGACCCTGGCAATGATGGCACTTTTAGCCAGGCACTGGCAATCATTCGCGGCGAACATCCGGATTTGATGCGCCTTTCCTGCATTCACGAAGAAATTGCACAAGGCCTGGGGCTGTCCAATGACAGCCCGGCAGCGCGGCCGTCGATCTTTAATGATGATGAAGAATTTGGTCTGTTGACCGACCATGACGAAATGCTGCTGCGAATGTTGTATGACCCGCGTATGGTGCCCGGAATGGGTGCAGAATCTGCGCGCGAGCAGGCCGAGATAATTGCAGCCGATCTTCTTGGCAGGGAAAGTTGAAAACATGAAAAATAACGGAGACATGTAATGGGTATTTTGGATTTTCTAACTGGTGAATTTATCGACGTCATCCATTGGACTGACGACAGCCATGACACCATGGTTTGGCGCTTTGAGCGTGAAGAACACGAAATCAAGTACGGGGCCAAACTGACCGTGCGCGAAGGCCAGGCGGCTGTGTTTATCCACGAAGGCCAACTGGCGGATGTTTTCACGCCAGGACTGTATATGTTGGAAACCAACAACATGCCGATCCTGACCACACTAAACCATTGGGATCACGGCTTTAAAAGCCCGTTCAAATCAGAAATATATTTCGTCAACACCACCCGGTTCGCCAACCTGAAATGGGGAACTAAAAATCCGATTATCGCGCGCGATCCCGAATTTGGCCCAGTGCGGTTGCGGGCCTATGGAACCTATACAGTGAAAGTGGCAGATGCTGCTCGATTCCTGACCGAAATTGTCGGCACCGATGGCGAATTCACCATGGATGAAATCAGCTACCAGATCCGCAATATCATCGTACAGGAATTTTCTCGTGTGGTGGCCAGCAGCGGAATTCCTGTACTGGATATGGCTGCAAACACTGCCGATCTTGGCAAACTGGTGGCAACACGAATATCCGACACACTGGCCCAGTACGGGTTAAAAATGCCGGAACTGTACATTGAAAACATCAGCTTGCCGGAAGCAGTCGAGGAAGCACTTGATAAGCGTACCTCTATGGGGCTGGCGGGTGATCTGGGAAGGTTTACGCAATATTCAACGGCCGAAGCGATGACAGCGGCGGCGCGCAACCCCAATGGCGGCGGCGGGATGGGGGCCGGATTAGGCATGGGCATGGGCATGGCGATGGCCGGGCAAATGGCACCAGCAGGACCTTGGGGAATGCCACCGGTCCCTGCCCCGCAAATGCCGCCACCACTGCCACCGGTTGAAAAGGTATGGCATGTAGCCAAAGGTGGCGAATCCAAAGGACCCTATTCCAAAGCCAAGCTGGGACGAATGGCCGGTGATGATGATCTGAAGCGTGGCACCCAAGTCTGGACGCCAGGCCAGGATGGCTGGATGCGCGCCGAAGATGTTATGGAACTGGCGCAACTGTTCACCGTAATGCCGCCACCGGCACCAAAGAACGGCTAAGGTCAATGGCACCGCAAGAACACCGGTTTCCCTGTGACACCTGTGGCGCAGACATGCGATTTGCGCCTGATCACGGGGAACTTGTCTGTGACCATTGCGGCAATGAACAGGAAATTGGGCTTGATAAATTTGTAGCAAACCCAATTGGTGAACTAGACTATCTGTCTGCCCTGGACGCTGATCTTCCGGAGCAGGAAATCGAGGAATATCGTGTACTGTCTTGCCCAAATTGCGGCGCACAGGTGGAATTTGATTCAGTAAACCACGCCGCTGAATGCCCATTTTGCGCAACTCCTGTGGTGACAGATACCGGATTACACCGCCATATAAAGCCACGCGGATTGTTGCCATTTACCCTGTCAGAAAGTGATGGTCGCAAGGTTATGTCGGATTGGCTTGGCGCACTTTGGTTTGCTCCAAACGGGCTGAAGGACTATTCGCGAAAAGGGCGTACCATGGACGGAATATACGTTCCGTATTGGACCTATGATGCGGATACCAAAAGCCAATACCGCGGGTCCAGAGGCAAGGTTTATTACGAAACCCGAACTGTTCGGCGCAATGGAAAAACCCAAACGCAACGGGTGCAAAAGGTGCGCTGGCGGTCCAAATCGGGACGGGTGGCGCGCTGGTTTGATGATGTTTTGGTGTTGGGATCCAGATCACTGCCAAAGAAGTTTACTGATGCGTTGGAACCCTGGGATCTTGCTGCCCTAGAGCCTTATCAACCTGAATATTTGGCCGGTTTTCGCGCCGAAGGCTACACCGTACAAATAAATGAAGGTTACCAGGAAGCCCGCACCCATATGGACCGGGTGATCAGACGTGATGTCAAATTTGATATCGGCGGTGATCGTCAAAAAATAAGTGATGTACAAACAGTTGTAAATGACGTGACCTTCAAACATGTTTTGCTCCCGGTGTGGCTGGCGGCTTACAAATACCGCGGCAAATCCTATCGGTTTGTTGTGAATGGCCGCTCGGGGCGCGTTCAGGGTGAGCGGCCCTGGTCAATTGTGAAAATTTTCTTTGCAGTGTTGGTCGTGGCGATAATTGCCGGGGTAATCGGTTATTTTCTGGCTACGCAACAACAGTAGCTTGATGGAATTTTGGCAATGATAATAATGGAATTCGGTTATGATCCTTAGCTGCGGTGAAGCACTGATTGATATGTTGCCCAGACGCTCTGTTGAGGGAGAAAAAGCCTTTGCCCCCTGCGCGGGTGGGGCGGCCCTGAATTGTGCCATTGCTTTGGGACGGCTTGGGGTGCCGGCTGGACTGTTCACAGGCCTTTCAACCGATATGTTTGGAGCGCATCTGTGTGACACTCTTACTGACAGCAAAGTTGCCTTTGATCTGGCAATTCGGTTCGACCTGCCAACCACATTGGCCTTTGTGCAATTAGTAGAGGGGCAGGCAAAATATGCATTTTTTGATGAAAACACCGCCGGGCGCATGATCCTTCCCAGCCAGTTGCCAAAAATCCCAACAAGCGTTGAGGCGCTGCTGCTTGGTGGCATCAGCCTGATCGGCGAGCCCTGCGGCGCTACCTATGAGGTTCTGATGCAGCGTCAGGAAAAACACCAGGTCACCATGATCGACCCCAATATCCGGCCCAGTTTTATTACCGACGAAGCCGCATTTCGGGCGCGTCTTACACGCATGTTGGCTATGGCAGATATCGTAAAAGTATCGGATGAAGATCTACACTGGATTTATGGGCCCGGGGATCTGGGTGATTTGGCAAAAGGCCTATTGTCAGACGGGGCGAAAGTTGTGCTTGTCACCCAAGGGGCCAGTGGGGCGACCGGATATACCAAAGGTGAAACGCTGTTTGTCGCAGCCTCAAAGGTAGACGTAGTCGATACCGTGGGGGCGGGTGACACATTTAATGCCGGTGTGTTGGCGTCGCTGTTTCAAACACAAAACTTAACTAAGCAATCTGTGGCAAATTTAGGCAGTGACAGCTTGCGTCAGGCACTTGATCTGGGCATTCGGGCAGCGGCTGTTACGGTTTCGCGCGCCGGGGCTAACCCGCCCTGGGCATCCGAACTGTAATGCGCGCCCTGATCCAGCGGGTGTCCAGCGCGTCGGTGTCGGTAGAAGGTTCTGTCAGCGGTCAGATTGACCGGGGCCTGCTGATCCTGATCTGCGCCATGCAGGGGGATAGTAGCGAACAAGTAGCAATAATATCTAATAAAATCATAAAGCTAAGGATATTTCCAGATGATGTTGGGCGTATGAATCGATCCCTGCTTGATGTAAATGGCGCGGCCTTGGTGGTCAGCCAGTTTACTCTTGCCGCCGACACATCCCGGGGGAACCGGCCTGGATTTTCCGACGCTGCACCGCCCGAAACTGCACGTGTTTTATACGAAGAATTCTGCACCAAACTACGCGCATTGGGACCCAGTGTATCAACAGGCCAGTTTGGGGCCCACATGGCCGTTTCTCTGGTCAATGACGGGCCCGTCACCATCTGGTTGGACAGCTAATTCTTACCCACTCATCATTCCGTTGGCTCCGCCCGTTTTTTTGCCGGAATAGCCCACCGGACCTTTTCAATTTCGCTCCAAACTCCCCGCCGCAGGCATTGATTTTTCGGCGAAATTCACCCCTGTCCGTCAATCAGGATGCCGCCGCCAGCAGTGACGCATTACCGCCAGCCGCCGTGGTATCAATACAGATATGGCGTTCCACCAGACAGCGGGCGCCAAAATGGCGCTCGGTGATCAGGGGCAGGATCGCGCCGTCCCGGTCCGACAATGCAATACGCGCTTCCCTCTGGTCGGCCGGATCAGACCACAGAACCACGCCGGAAAAACCGCTTAGCCTTGCCAGATCAGACCGGTCCAGCGCCGCATCAATCGCCCCTGCGCCACCGGCACCCGGGGCAATAATAACAGCTGAACAGCCGTTGTTCTCTACAATCCGGGCCTGCGCTTTGGCGTCCTCAACACTCGCCCCCAAACACAGGATCACACCGCGCCCATAGGCGGACAGCTGGTTACTTTCCCCTGTTGGCCCGGCCATGGCTTGTCGAGACTGGGGGGCAGGATTGGGCGTGCAGGCGTCAATGGCTGCCTGCACCGCGGCCCTGTCAGCCGTCTTGCCGGGTACGGATTTTGGATGCAGCACCTTGGCGGCGGTGAAGCGTTCTACATAGCTGGGGCCGCCCGCCTTTGGGCCGGTGCCGGACAGGCCTTCACCGCCAAAGGGCTGGCTGGCGACAATGGCGCCGATCTGGTTGCGGTTAATGTAGATATTTCCGGCGTGCATGTGCGATGTCACTTGGGCTATCCGGTCATCAATGCGCGAATGCATGCCAAAGGTCAGGCCATATTCGCTGGCGTTGATGTCATCAACAATTCTGTCCAGCTGATCGGCTTCGTAGGTTGCCACATGCAGGACGGGGCCGAATATTTCAGCCGCTATATCTTTGATCCCGTCCACAGAAATCACCGCCGGGGCGACGAACGAACCATCTTTTGGCGCGTTAAGTTGCTTTAACAAACGCCCCTCGGCACGGGCCAGTTGGATCGGGGCATTAATGCCAGCGCGGGCCGCTTCATTGATGATGGGCCCCAGATCGGTTTGGTAGTCCCAGGAGTCCCCCACCGACAGTTCATCCATGGCACCGTACAGCATGTTCAGGAACCCACCTGCCACGTCTTTTTGAACGTACAACATGCGCAGCGCCGAGCACCGCTGCCCGGCAGATTTAAACGCCGACATGATAATATCCGCCACAGCCTGTTCGGGCAGTGCCGTACTGTCCACGATCATCGCATTAATACCGCCGGTTTCGGCAATCAGCGGCGCATCGGGTGCCAGATTGGCGGCCATGGCGCGGTTAATGCGCTGAGCCGTTGCAGTGGAACCAGTGAAGCAGACGCCGTTGATGCGTGGATCTGATGTGATAGCAGTGCCCACTATCGAACCATGCCCAGGCAGCAGTTGCAGGGCGGCGCGGGGAACCCCGGCGCGGTGCATTAGGCTGATGGCAACATGGGCGATAAGGGCCGTTGGTTCTGCCGGTTTGGCCAGCACGGCGTTGCCTGCGGCAAGGGCGGCGGCGATTTGGCCAGCGAAGATTGCCAGTGGGAAGTTCCAGGGTGAAATGCTGGCAATGATGCCGCGCGGGGTGGAACCCGCCAGACGTTCAGCCTCACCCGCATAGTAGCGCAGGAAATCCACAGCTTCGCGCAGTTCTGCGATGGCGTCATCCGGGGTTTTTCCGGCTTCGCGACACAGGATGGCAAACAGTTCGCCTTGGTGTTCTTCGAAACTGTCAGAGGCGGCGCGCAGAATGTCGGCACGCTCTGATGGTGTGGCAGTCCACGGGGTGGCGTTGGCAGTGGCTGTTTGAGCGTCTTTGGCGCTGGACAGGGTGACCGTTCCGACAATGTCATCAGGATTGGCCGGGTTGATGACATCGTGGCTTTCTGTACCCGATGCTTTGGCAACCAACAGCGGTGTGGCGGCCCAAGTCTTGGTTTTGAACGGCGCGCGGGCGGCGTCAAGTTTTGTGACCGCATCGTGATCGCGGATATCCCAACCCTTTGAATTCTTGCGAATATCGCCGAATAAATTAGCCGGATGGCTGACGGCTGCATTGGTTTCAGGGTCGCCGTCAAAAGCATCAAACGGGTCAGCGCAGATTTCTTCAGCACTGACGGATTTGGACACGATCTGGTTGACGAAGGAACTGTTGGCGCCATTTTCCAGCAAGCGGCGGACCAGATAGGCCAGCAGGTCGCGGTGCGTGCCGACGGGTGCGTAGATGCGGCAGCGGGTGGCCTCAGACTGCATCACCTGATCATGCAAAGCCTCGCCCATACCGTGCAGACGCTGGAATTCAAAACCGCCATTGTCATCGGCCATTTCCAGCACCGCGGCGACCGTGTGGGCGTTGTGGGAGGCAAATTGTGGATAAATGCGCCCGGTCATGCCCAACAGCTTTTTAGCACAGCAGATATAGGAAATATCGGTGGCTTCTTTGCGGGAATACACCGGAAAACCGGCCAGTCCTTCGACCTGTGCCTGTTTAATTTCGGTGTCCCAATAGGCACCTTTGACCAGCCGCACCATTATCTTGCGGTCATGTTGTTCGGCCAGTGCGTTTAGCCAGTCAATCACCGGTGCGGCGCGTTTACCGTAGGCCTGCACCACCACGCCAAAACCGTGCCAACCGGCCAGCGCCGGGTCTGGCAAAACCGCTGCAATAATATCCAATGACAGGTCCAGACGGTCGGCTTCTTCGGCGTCAATGTTCAGGCCCATACCGGCAGTGGCGGCCTGTTTGGCCAGTTCTAAAACTCGCGGCACAAGTTCAGCCATGACACGGGTTTTCTGGGTGAATTCATAGCGCGGATGGATGGCGGACAGTTTGATCGAAATGCCGGGGTTATCGCGGATGTCGGGTGATGTGCAAAGGAGCGTCAGGGCACGGATTGAGGCAGCGTATTCGTCAAAATTTCGCTGTGCATCAGCCGCCGTCAACGCTGCTTCGCCCAGCATATCGTAGGAATAAGTAAACCCCTTGGCCTGTTGTTTTGAACCCCGCTTGATGGCTTCTTCAATGCTTTGACCCAACACGAACTGTCGGCCCATTTCACGCATGGCTTGTTGCACGGCGGTGCGGATCACCGGTTCCCCCAAGCGTTTGACGGCGCCGCGCAATGACGCAGCGATACCGTGGCTTTCCTGCAAAACCTTACCGGTCAGCATCAAGGCCCAGGTCGAGGCATTGACCAGCGAGGAACTGGATTTACCCAAATGCTCATTCCAGGCGGAGGGGGTGATTTTGTCGTCGATCAATTCGTCCATGGTGTGAGCGTCGGGGACGCGCAACAGGGCCTCTGCCAGACACATCAGCGCGACACCTTCGTCGGTGGAAAGGCCGTATTCGGCCAGGAACACCTCCATCAACCCCAGGTTTCCGGCGGCGCGGATTTGGGTGACCAGATCGACGGCGCGGTTGTGAGTTATGGTGCGAATCTCATCCGAAATATCAGCGTTTTGGCGCAGGGTTTTCAAAACCGTGGCATCGGGTAGCAGATGGCTGCTGCGAAGTGTTTTTCTGAGTTTGTTGAGGCTGGCCATAACACTGATCCTTGCAAAAATGATACCTGGACTGTAGCAAGTAGCTGGAGGTCACATTTCCTGTTGTTTGGGAATTTTAAGACCTTTGAAGTTATTTTTCAGGAAAAATAAGGTGTAAAAATTGCAGCAATGGACAATTTAAGCCATATAGACCGACAGGATCGGCAAATCTTAGAGATCCTTAGCCGCGAGGGTCGACTGCCGATCACCGATTTGGCCAAACGGGTAGGCCTTTCCAAAAGCCCCTGTCAGGTGCGGGTGAAACGGCTGCAAAAAGACGGCTATATCAAAGGTTTCCGCGCCATCATTGATCCGGCAAAAATGCGGCTAGAACAGGTGGCATTTGTAGAAGTAAAATTGTCGGACACGTCCGAGGCGGCGCTGTCGGCGTTCAATGACGCCGTGCAGCACCTGCCCGAGGTTGAGCAATGCCACATGATCGCCGGAGCGTTTGATTACCTGCTGAAAATCCGCACCACCGACATGGTCAGTTACCGCGCGGTGCTGGGGGAAAAGGTATCGGCCCTACCCCATGTGGCCAGCACGTCAACCCATGTGTCGATGCAGGCGGTGAAGGACGTGGCGGGATAGATGAATTTTCGCAGAAAATTCAGTTCCCTAGTCGTCCGACCAACCGCTGACTGATTTCACCTCCAGGAATTCATGGATGCCCCAGGCGCCGCCTTCGCGCCCGTTACCTGATTGGCCGTAGCCGCCAAATGGTGCCCCTGCTCCGCGGCCATTATAGTTGATCTCAACCATCCCAGAACGCAACTGCCGGGTCACGCGCCGGGCGCGGGCCGGGTCGGTAGTTTGCACATAGTTGGTCAGCCCGTAAACCGTGTCATTGGCCATCTGAACGGCCTGTTCTTCGGTGTCAAACGGCAGGATTGAAAGCACCGGACCAAATATTTCCTGCCGGGCGATGGTCATGTCTGGCGTGACATCGGCGAACACAGTTGGACGGATGAAATAGCCGCGATTGTGGCCTTCTGGGCGGCCAGTACCGCCCGCAACAAGACGCGCGCCTTCGTCAATACCGGTCTGGATCAAGGCCTGAATTTTATCAAACTGAATGTTGGACACGACGGGGCCAATATGGCGCCCTTCTTTGCTGGCCAGATCGACCTGCATTTGGTCGGCTGCTTGCGTCGCCTGCTCAACAGCATCGTCATAGCGACCACGTTGAACCATCATCCGGGTTGGCGCATTGCAGGACTGGCCGGTGTTGTTAAAACACTTGCGCACGCCTTTGGCAGCGGCTTTGGGATCGGCGTCATCAAAAATAATGTTGGCGCCCTTGCCGCCCAGTTCCAGACCCACACGTTTGATCGTGTCAGCACCGGATTTTGAGATCAGAATGCCAGCGCGGGTCGAACCGGTGAAGGATATCATATCCAGATCCGGGTGCGCCGACATCTGGCTGCCAACGCCGGGGCCATCACCGTTGATCAGGTTGAAAACACCCGCCGGCAAGCCGGTTTCGTGGATGATTTCAGCGAATATCAAGGCTGAAAGCGGGGCGTATTCGGACGGTTTCAGTACCATGGTACAGCCCGCTGCGATCGCCGGGGCCACCTTGAGCAGCACCTGATTGTTCGGCCAGTTCCACGGCGTGATTAGCCCGACGACGCCAACCGGTTCGTAAAGCAGCCGATCATCTGGGGCGTGATCCCCGAGCATCTGATCAAATTCCAGGTTTTTCAGCGCTCTGATAGTATTTTTGATGACGCCGGGATCGGCCTGGTCGGAAACTGCCATATCAATCGGCGCGCCCATTTCCATTGAAATTGCAGCGCCCATTTCTGGCTGACGCTTGGTATAAACGGCCAACAATGTTTCCAGCGCCTCAAGGCGTTCAGCCTTGCTGGACGCGCCCCAGCTGCTGAACGCGCGATTGGCAGCAGTGACGGCAGCATCTGTATCTGCCTGACCGCCAAGGGAAATTACGGCGCACACCTCTTCCGTAGAGGGGTTAACAACCTCAAAATCACGGGCAACTTTGGGCGCAGTCCAAGCACCATCAATATAAAATTCGCGTTTTTCCAGCATGTTATATCCCCTTGGAATATGGCTTGGTTAAAACGGCAGATTGAGGGGCTTTTGAAGGGCGCGTCAATCGAAAAGCGACAGTGTCAGCGTTTCTTAACAAATTCAGTCAGGATGACGATGCGCTGGCCTTCCACTCGGCCTTCAATGTGGTCAGCATTATCAGCAACCAATGAAATTGAGCGCACCGCCGTGCCACGTTTGGCCGTAAAACCCGCGCCTTTGACGGGCAGGTCTTTGATCAGGGTCACGCTGTCACCGTTGGCCAGTTGGCTACCGTTTGCATCGCGGTGGATAATGTCGGGGGTCGCGCGCCCAGCCTGGGCCCAGGCAAGGGTTTCGTCGTCAAGGTAAAGCATGTCTGTTAGGTCGCGCGCCCAGTCGTGGTCTGACAGTCGATCCAGCATCCGCCAAGCCATAACTTGCACCGGGGCGTATTCAGACCACATGGTATTTGCCAAGCCTTTCCAATGGTTTGGGTCAATTTCACCAGTGATCTGATCACGGCATTCTGGGCAAAGCAGGATCTGCGAAGCAAGAGTTTCATCGGCGTTTGGAGGGACATCAAACGGCGCAAGATCATCCAATGCTCTACAAAGCTCACAGGCATTTTCTGCACGGGATTCAAGCTGGGACATGGGAAGCTCCGGACTAGGTTGGCCGGGGCATAGCGGGTTTGGCGGCTTTGGGAAAGTGGGCGTTTGTTTGCCCGGGTAGAACTAAACCCCGGCAGGTCTTGTTTTTTATGGTGAAAATATGGAAGATGCGTTAAGTTTGCGGCCCTTTGGGCATATTATTGAAAGGCTTTTTCATGCGTTTTCTGACAACATTTATAGTGGCACTCTTTATTTCCGGCGCGGCCTGGGCCGAAACAATTACTATTGATATCAAGAGCTTCAAGTATAATGCTGCAGATGTCACAATTTCGGTTGGTGATACAATTGTCTGGGTTAATCAGGACGGAGCACCGCACACGGCAACAGCGCGTGATGGCTCATTCAACACCGGCACCCTGAAAAAGGGCAAAAGCGGTGAGATCACCTTTAGCACCGCCGGAACATTTGAATATTTCTGCAAGTTCCATAAGAATATGGCTGGCCGGATCGTGGTGAATTAACGGGCGTTTTCGATCATTTTGGTAACGATCCAGGTTACCGGAATAGCCAGACAAAACCCGATTGCGGCGGCGATCAGGATCGGCTGAAGCGTGTCGTAACCCATGACAAGAACGGCCATAATCGCGATGCCAGCCAGGGTGGTGGCGACCATGGAAAACAAGATTGAAGCGAGGCGAAGCATGGGATCAGGCCTTTCGATACATCGTTGAATTGCGGCAATTGTCGCCCTACCGCGCGGCGCTGTCTTTGATCTGTGTCAGAACAAGGCCGGTGACGTCGCTATCAGTGCGCAGCTTAGCGCGGCAAGGATCAGGGCAAAACTGAAGGTAAGGGTGCGGCTCATCGGGACCTCTTTGGTTAACAGCGGTTTAAGCTGATACGAAGGCGGTCCGGATTTCCGTCGGGGTAGCAAAATTTCAGGCCCAAAAACAGGAAAAGGCGTCAGGTGTTTCAGGCCGAAGCCCTACGCATGTGCCGTTGCCGACACCCCTGACGCCTTACCTGAATCTTTCCCCCCAGAGGGTTTCGGACCCATGTCGTGATGCTCCTTACGGCTCACCACTGCCAGACCAGCTTTCTATAAAGATCACTGTTCTGACCTGCTCAGACCCTTGTTCCGATGCCGTCCTGCTTTGGTTCTAAGAACCTTAACTTTTTTGCACTTTCCCATCTACTTTCGCTTGGCAAAACCGACCCGAAGATCTTTTTTACTTTGCTCTGGCTTCAAGGGGCCTTTCGCGTCCCGTCTCCGGTTCCGAAGAACTTTCTCGGTAGGGGTATGGTGCGCCTTTGACCCGAGTCGGGCAAGGGACTTTCCGGGCCCTTGCCGGGGTTCTGGGGATAACCGTGGGAAGGTTTGGGGATAAGTGGGAAATTGGTTTTGATGTGCCGGGTTTAGGTGCCGGCGGTATTTGGCTTAAGTGGGCGGAATGGGAGGAAGTGCGTTTCGCGTGATTGGTTTGGTACCGATAGTTCTCCTGCGGTTGACCCCGTTTGTACGAAACGTACGGTGGCATTGACCAACCGGGGATCACGGTTATTGGTGGATGAGATTGGGGCGTTGCGACGGGCGGCTTCAACGGGATGTGTTAACCCCGCCGCGCCAATGCGTCAGGTCAGGATGGTATAAATCTCGGCCAACCCGATAAGCGCCAAAAACACAGATGCGGCGGTTTTGAGCGCACCAAGATTGCGCGCGCGCATACCTTTACCATAGGCCGACTGGGCCGTGGCGTCATCCATGTCATCAATCAGGTTCATCATGTCTGACAGAGCCGAGCCACCGGCCAGAATGCCATAGGCACAGGCGGCGACGACCAGCGTGATCAGCGGCGCCGAATAGCCCGCTGGTCCAAAGTGGATGAAGCCCGCAATGGCGGTCAGGCTTAGAACCGCTGTCTGCATGATGCTGTAATAGCCCTGCGTGCGGTGCATCGACAGATAGTTGCGTTGATCCGGTGTCATTTTATGTCCCTCTTGGTTTTTTGTGGCGGTACGGTAGCACGGATTTTGGGGAGGAGTGCGATTATGATGGCCTTATCGGGTGTTGTTGGAAGTGAGATGCGTCCCGGAAATGATCCGGGGGAGTTCGAACCGTCTGGGAAACTGTCCGGGGGACAGTTTCAGGTTCGGACGGGCGGAGCCCTCAGCATCGAACGGGCGGAGTCTGAAGCCAAACACGGGTTTGTCAAGAAGGTTGAGGATTGGCCGTTTTCGTCCGTGCATCGGGATGTTCGGTTGGGAAAGTATGGGTTGTAGGACGGGCTTCAGCCCGCCGTTGCAGCGGGTTGGATTTGGGGTGAGTTTGAAAAAGGGTGGCGGGCTGAACCCTGCCCTACGGCTTGCCGCCCGCTTTGTTTCAGCGAAGCATTGCCAAAAGTTATCCACAGGGCAATTAGGACTTGAAAACGAACAATTGTAGAACATATTAAGAGATGTGGCTTTTGCGACTCATCCTTTATCCACATGTATCGAATAAATTGGAATCATTGCAGGTTGGGCAACAGCTGCGCTACAGTTCTTCCAAAACACCCGTCAGGAGGGCAATATGGCACTAAGGAAACAGGTTGCAAAGCGGACCAAAATAAGAGCGGATTTAACAACCCTAATTAAAGAGAAACGTGGCCAAGCAGTCACCGAAGAGGAATTGGCTGAACAACGTATTAGTTTTGCGTTTGGCAATGCAATGAACTTAAAGCATGTGACCAAAGACAGTGTCCGAACAACCTCCCAAAGAGTTCGCCTAAAAG
Organism: Paracoccaceae bacterium; assembly: GCA_965224795.1. GTDB lineage: Bacteria > Pseudomonadota > Alphaproteobacteria > Rhodobacterales > Rhodobacteraceae > NVTR01. The sequence goes on from CBDDAE010000002.1 coordinate 598,165, forward strand.
TAAGCTGATAAAGAGAATAAAAGAATGATCCGTCGGAAATAGCAGTTGCAATGGCACTACGAGAGACAGAGCACCCAGAATTATTCGAAAGAGTTCAGGAGCAAAATCTCCTGCGCCAGTATGATTTACTGTCAAATTGCGTAGAAATCGGGCTGGAAAAGGGAATAGAGGCGTTCGACCAATATACCCTGTGGGCCCTCAACTACGCAGCAGTTTCAAATATTTGTCAACTTGGTGGCAGATATCGCCGGCAACCAATATACGTGGGCACTCACATTCCGCCACATTTCAAAGATGTGGGTGGCCACATGGATCAATTCTTTTCAATTATCCATGAAAACTGGGATGTTATGGATGGCCCGACGGAATTGGCAGCATTCGCGTTATGGAGACTCAATTGGATTCACCCTTTTATTGAAGGGAATGGGAGAACGGCACGGGCGGCGTGTTATTACCTCATGTGTCTCCGATATGGAGACTTGATTCCAGGTACAAAAATTGTTCCCGAGCGAATTCGTGATGCTAGGGCGCCATACTACGCTTCCCTGAAATCAGCGGATGAGGCGTGGGAAAAAGGCCATTTCGACCAGAGTGACCTGGACACTTACTTGCAAGGCTTAATGGTGGATCAACTTGAGAACAACTAGCCACCCTACTTCGATACCCTAACGTCGCTAACCACACACCGGAGTGCGGCCGCAATTGGCTTCGCCAAACGCTTACCCGCACCCGCCATAAAATTGGCCAGCTAGCTGTCCATTTTTAAGGCGTTAATAAACGCTTCCTGCGGGATGCTCACCTTGCCAAACTCCCGCATCTTCTTCTTCCCTTTTTTCTGCTTTTCCAGCAGCTTTTTCTTTCGGGTGGCGTCGCCGCCGTAGCATTTTGCGGTGACGTCTTTGCGCATGGCGGACAGGGTTTCGCGCGCGATGACGCGGCCGCCGATGGCTGCCTGGATCGGGATTTTGAACATGTGGCGGGGGATCAGGTCTTTTAGTTTTTCGACCATTGCCCTCCCCCGTGCCTCGGCCCGGTCGCGGTGGACCATGGTGGACAGGGCGTCGACGGGTTCGTCGTTGACGAGGATCTGCATTTTGACAAGGAAATCTTCACGATATCCTTCCATGGTGTAGTCAAAGCTGGCGTAGCCTTTGGTGACCGATTTCAGGCGGTCGTAGAAGTCGAACACCACCTCGTTCAGCGGCAGGTCGTAGACCACCATGGCGCGGCTGCCGGCGTAGGTCAGGTCAATCTGGATGCCGCGGCGATCCTGGCAGAGTTTCAGCACGACGCCGAGGAATTCGTCGGGGACCAGGATGGTGGCCTTGATCCGGGGTTCTTCCAAATGATCCACATGGGTCATGTCGGGCATGTCGGCGGGGTTGTGCAGGGTCAGCATGGTGCCGTCGCGCATGTGCACGTGGTAGATGACGCTGGGCGCCGTGGTGATCAGGTCGATATCGTATTCGCGTTGGATGCGGTCGCGGATGACCTCAAGATGCAGCAAGCCAAGGAAGCCGCAGCGAAAGCCAAAGCCAAGGGCGGCGGAGGTTTCCATTTCGCTGGAAAAGCTGGCGTCGTTCAGGGACAGTTTTTCGATGGCGTCGCGCAGGTCGTTGAACTGGGCTGAATCCACCGGGAAGAGGCCGCAAAATACCACGGGTTGGGCGGGTTTAAAGCCGGGCAGCGGTGTGTCTGTGCCGCCATTGGCGTGGGTGATGGTGTCGCCGACGCGGGTGTCGCGGACTTGTTTGATGCTGGCTGTCAGCACGCCGATTTCGCCGGGGCCGAGTTCGGGGATATCTTCCATTTCCGGGCGCAGGACGGCGAGGCGATCAATGCCGTAGGCGGCATTGGTTTGCATCATTTTGATCTTGTCGCCTTTTTTGATCACGCCATCAATGACGCGGATCATGACGACAACGCCAAGATATGAATCATACCAACTGTCCACCAGCATGGCCTTAAGGGGCGCGTCGCGGTCGCCTTTGGGGGCAGGCAGACGGGTGACGATGGCCTCTAGCACATCGGGGATGCCGAGGCCGGATTTAGCGGAGATTTCGATGGCTTCAGATGCGTCGATGCCGATGACGTCTTCGATCTGCTCGCGGACCTGTTGCGGTTCGGCGGCGGGCAGGTCGATTTTGTTCAGGACAGGCACGATTTCATGGTCAGCGTCGATGGCCTGGTAGACGTTGGCGAGGGTCTGGGCCTCGACGCCTTGGGAAGCATCGACGACCAGTAGCGAGCCTTCGACGGCCTGCATGGAACGGCTGACCTCATAGGCGAAATCCACGTGGCCGGGGGTATCGATCAGGTTCAGAATATAGGTCTGGCCGTCCTTGGCCGGGTATTCGATGCGGACGGAATTGGCCTTGATGGTGATGCCGCGTTCGCGTTCGATGTCCATGGTGTCCAGCATCTGCGCCTGCATGTCGCGTTCAGAGACGGTGCCGGTGAGCTGGATCAGGCGATCAGCGAGGGTGGATTTCCCGTGGTCGATATGGGCGACGATGGAGAAATTGCGGATGAGGTTTAGGTCGGTCATTAAGGGGATATGATGGGGATTGGTTGGCGGGTCAATGGGTTTGGGCCGCCCGGCACGGCAGTATCGGTAATCGAGTGTGTTGACCCTGAACGACACAAAACAGGCATCCTGTTCGTTCGTCATTGGAATGCTTCGGCATAACACTTGCGCAGCAGCGCGCTGCGCCGTCCAAAAATTGAGTCCGGTATGGCCGCGCCGGGGAGTTCCCAGATGCCAAAATCGGAATTCAGGGAGTGCGACCCAAGTTTTGTCATCCCCAGTTCGCGGCAAATCTGCGCACCGCCATGCGAACAGGAAATTGTGCCAATCCCATCCAAAACCACATCACGTTCTGCGAGTTTTTCAAGAAAGTGAACAAATGAAGAAAGCAGAAGTGTGCTGGAACTTTCGTGACCAGAACGGACAATGAGAACTGGACAATAGCCAAAATATTTACCCGGTAATATTGGTTGGTGAAGGCGATCTACAGATAAGTTGGATTCAAGCAGCTGCCCGGTTCGGAAAAGCGCTACATCCGCAGGAAGTAAGAGCAGGAGTGACCATTTTGCGACCATCTGGTTGTCAAACATAACGGCCGCCCAATTGTCGCGAAAGGTTTCATAGATCGGCAGAAAGACCTTTGTATTCACCTCAAGTTCGGGCGGCAGGTCATGAAATTCCGCATCGGCAAATCTGAGCGATGCGAGGCTTGCTAGATTCCATGACCCGTCGAAGTGTTCTTTGACAAAGGTGTCATCAAGAAGCCGATATTTGCTTTTGTTCGAACGTCGATGCTGAATTTCCCAGTTTTCCCGGCAGGCCAGTACTTCTGCACGGGTCCAGCCCAGTCTGTCAGATAACCGATGCTCGAGGTCGCCACGTATGAATGAAACGGAACGTTCGTATTTCCCAACCGCATCGACGCTTAATCCAAGTAAATCGGCGAGCTGTTCCTGCGTCATTCGGCCGTGTTGGCCGTTTGAGGCACGGAAGTCGCGTAGTTTGCGCGCAAATAGAGACTTAATTTCGGACATGCGGACCCAATTGATGGATTGAACAGCTCAAAGATGACCCGAAGCCGGCTATAGGGCAAGCAACTTACGGGTGGCTTACGGGTTTAGCGGATGTCGTCGGTGGAACCACAGCCGCTGCGTGTCAAAGTGTTACGACAAACGCCAAAAGGAGCTTCTGCAATGACCCGCGACATATCCGTTCTTGAAGGAATACTTGAGCAAATATTTCCCGGTGTGGTTTTCGGCAAAACACGCCCAGCAAAGCCGCAGTATCAAAATGAACTGTGCCCCAGGCGAACGCGCCGCGCGCCTGGCTGGTCCAATCGACGCAAAAAAATGCGCGGTATCTCCAACGGGCCTGATTGAGGCGGGATTTGCACAAGCTCTGCAAGTTTGATCCCGTTAAGTATCTACCCCGGTCACTTTCCCCCAATCCCCCAAAATCCGCCGACGCGCACGCCTATGCCAAATTTTCCCTGACAAACACCACCCCATGCCATTAGGTTCTCCCAAATCGGGGTAAAAAGTGGGATTCGGGGGCATTTTAGGGGTAACAACATACGCCGCGCGCATGGAGCAACATGTGGCGGAAGGCATTATTGAACGGTGCCAGGAACCGCGCGCTGTGGTAGCGTCGGTTATTGGCGCATTTCCGCAAGCTTATGGCGCAGAAGCGGCCTTTGCCCTAACGGCGGTTGCTGCCGGGCTGGAAAGCCCTGTACTGGAAGGCCAAAGCGACTATTTCCCGCAACGTCAGGAACTTTATCGTTGCGCGGCTTTGCTGGCGGCTGACATATGCGCGGTTGAGGTTTTGACCCAACAGCGAAGCACATGTGCTGCCATTCGCCAATACTGGGACAAATCCAACGAAGTTTTCTTTCAGAATTAGACAAAAGCAGCGAATTCGTGAATTGACCAAGCCAGCCGAGGTCTGGCATTCTGCGGCAAGGGCAAACAGTTTGGGCAGCACAATTATGCGACTAATCACGATATCTTTGACGGTTGTCATCGGGCTAAGTGGTCCGGTCAACGCACAATCAATTGAAAAGGCATGTTTGCGTTCAGACCGCCAGACCAAAAGCCGCAAACTATGTGGTTGCATCCAGGAAGCCGCCAACCTGACCCTATCGACAAAGGATCAGAAACTGGCCGCCACGTTTTATACCGACCCCCAGAAAGCCCAGGATTTGCGTCAGTCCAACAGCCGATCCCATGAACGGTTTTGGGACCGCTATAAGGATTACGCCGAAGTGGCGCGAACTTTCTGTGGCTAAGCCCGACAGTTATGATGTGGTGATCATTGGCGGGGCCATTATGGGTTCGGCGGTAGCGTGGAATCTGGCTTGCGCCTCAGATTTTCAGGGCCGTATTTTGGTGGTGGAACCAGATCCTACATATGAATTTGCCTCGACCAGCCTGTCAAACAGTTGCATGCGTCAGCAATTTTCCACTGAAGTGAACATCAAAATATCTCAATATGGCGCTGATTTTGTTAGAAATTTTAAAACAACGATTGGCGACGCAGAAGCACCCGATATCCCAGTGAACTATTTTGGCTATTTGTATATGGCCGATACCGATGCTTTTGCTGATCACTTACGTACTAATCAGGTGTTTCAGGCCGGGCTGGGTGCTGGCACGGTGATACTTAGGCCCGAAGAAATCGCTGCCCGGTTTCCTTTCTACGATCTTGAGGGAATAATTTTGGGCTCCTACGGCACAAGGGATGAGGGGTATTTCGACGGCATCACGATGTTTGACTGGTGGCGGCGGATGGCGCGACGGGGCGGGGTGAAATACTTGCAAGACAGCGTCACCGGGATCAGCCAAGTTAGCGGGCGGGTGCATTCTGTAACCTTGGCATCGGGCAAGGTCATCAACTGTGGCACTGTGGTCAATGCCGCTGGTACAGGCGCGGCCAAAGTGGCGGCGATGGTTGGGCTGGATATTCCGGTGGAGCCACGCAAACGCTACACCTATGTTTTTGATGCACAAATCCCGCTTGATCAGGTGTTGCCACTGACCATTGACCCAAGTGGTGTGCATATGCGCAGTGACGGGCGGTATTACATGACCGGGGGCACGCCTTTGGACGATGTGTCGGTTGCTGCCGATGATTTCGATTTTGACCATGGGCTTTGGCAGGATAAATTCTGGCCTGCCGTTGCGGCGCGCATACCGGCGTTTGAAGCCATTAAAGTTGTGAATTCCTGGGTGGGGCATTACGCCTATAACCGGCTGGATCAGAACGCCATTATTGGCCGCCACCCGGCGCTGGAAAATTTCATCTTTGTAAACGGTTTTTCTGGTCACGGATTGCAGCAGTCCCCGGCCATGGGGCGCGGGGTAGCCGAGTTGATTACCCACGGGGATTATCAATCACTGGATCTGACGCCGTTAGGGTTGGAACGGGTAATACGCGGCGAAGCATTGCGAGAAACGGCGATTATTTAGACGGACCCTTCAGGTTGGTTAAGAGGCCTGTGCTCGCCGATTGGATCAAATCTAGGGCGGTATCAAAATCCCGGGTGAAATAGGGATCGGGCACCTCGGCAACACCGGTTTCAGGGGCATAATCTAAGAACAGGGCGATGGGGGTCGTGTTGCCGGGCGGACGCAAGGCCTCCATATCCGATTGATTATCCCGGTCCATGGCGATGATCAGATCAAATTCATCAAAATCTGACGGGGTGAATTGACGCGCCCGCAGGTCCGTCAGATCGATCCCACGTTTTGCGGCGCATTCAACCATTGGCCCATAGGGCGGGTTGCCAATATGCCAGTCTGACGTACCGGCACTATCAGTTTCATGGGGATGCCCGGCCTGTATGACGGCCGCTTGAAATACACCTTCTGCCGCCGGGGAGCGACAGATATTGCCAAGGCAAACAAACAGAACCCGGCTCAGCTTAATACACCGCGTTGGCGCATTGTGCGGGCGTACAGGTACAGCAAGATCGCCACGACAACGATGGCAACTGTAAACCAAAGACCTGCTGAACCGACCAGCGCCAGGTAGTCCACATCTGTCAGTATAAAGTTATAAATGAGGGAACCAGCCAAGCCCACCAGTGATAGGGCAAATGCCATAACAGCAAAGCCTGAACGTAAAAGTAGCAACAAAGATCCCAATACAGCCGCCCAGACACCAAGGGCCCAACTGAACATCATCCAACTTGGAAAACTGCTGAAATATGCCAATTGTTCGGGGGTGAATTGCGCAATATAGCCTGTGTTTTTACTGACAGTCATAACGTAGTCGTAAGCACCACCTGCATTCCAAAGTAACGACACAATACCAATCAGCCAAATATGCCACGGTGTTTTCATGTCCATTCTCCCTATATCCCACTGGGCCACAGGCCCCTTCGCAGGTTTTCTAGCATGAAAGCCTGCGAATTTTTAGGGGTTTTTCCGGCAGATGCACCTTAGCCGCCGGAACCATGATCCATATGCATGTTGTCTTCTTCGGGTTCACGGGTTTGATCCACTGGAATTTCCACGCTTATGACGCCAGTCTTTTCAAATGTCATGACCACAGTGATCATGTCACCATCAGCCACTTTCCGGGTCAGCCCCATGAACATCAGATGGTCACCGCCACGCGCCAGCATATGCATGCCCTGCGCCGGAATTGCAAAGCCACCCTTAACCTGACGCATCAGCATTACACCGTCGCCGGCATCAATATGGGTGTGCATTTCCACGCGTTTAGCAATGTCCGAAGTAATCGACAGCAGCCGGTCATCCTGATCGCTGTGGTTGGCAATATGCATGAACGCGCCGCCGGTTTTGGCCAAGGGGCCTGAGGTGCGGAAGTAAGCGTCGATTATCGAGACATCGCCAGCAATCACGGACAAAGATGACATGGCCAGGACAAAAATTGACACGGTGGCCAGCTTAATTAGTTTTCGCCAGATTTGTTGCATGGAAGAACACTAGGGCAGTCTGTCTTGGAATTAAAAGCGACAAAATGCCCGGAATATTCATCTTTTTCAAAAATATCCGCCGCCGGCAGGCACCCCGAGGGGCCGCTTGGCCCCGAGACAAAAATAATGCCCCTGTAAGGGGCCCCTTCAGAAAAAAGCCCCGCCAATTGGCAGGGCCTGTCTGTGTCGCGTAACCAGAGGGATCAGGCGGCAGCCTGGGCCTTGGCGATATCTTTTTTGATCTTCAGCGCAGATGTGGACAATTCAACGTCCTTGGCCTTAGCCAAAAATCCGTCCAACCCACCCCGGTGATCCACAGTGCGCAGGGCAGCCGCAGAAATCCGCAACTTAAAGCTACGTCCCAATGTATCGGAAATCAGGGAAACATCGTTCAGGTTCGGCAAAAACCGACGGCGGGTACGGTTCTTGGCATGGCTGACATTGTTGCCAGACATTGGGCCTTTTCCGGTTAATTCACAACGGCGCGCCATGTGTCGGCTCCTTGGACTAAAAACAGCTGGGCAAATCTTTCAGACATACCCCAAAATCAGATGCGGGGTGTAAGCCCTGTGGCGGCGCAGGTCAAGCGCTAGATCAGGGGTTTTTCAGCTTCTTTAACAAGCTTTGCGCCGCGGCTGCAGGCGACATTTCCCCTTGCGCCACCTTGGTCCCCAAAATTTGCATCTGTTCCAACACTTCCGGCTCTGACAGCGCCGCCAAAAGGCCCCGTTTCAGTTCCTGTTCAAACCCGTGGCGCAATTGGGCGGCGCGGCGCTTTTCCCAATGCCCATTGTCTTTTCGCCAACTTGTCAGGCTGGATATCGCCCCCCATGCCTGTTCAAGCCCGATACCACTTAAGGCGGATACCATCATTGCTTGCGGAAATCCGTCCGGGTCCTGAACCCGTTTGCGCAGTAATCGCAAAGCCCCGGCATAATCAGCGCAGGTGCGTGTGGCGGCCGGTTTCAGATCACCATCGGCTTTGTTCACAAGAATCAGGTCAGCAATTTCCATGATGCCGCGTTTGATGCCCTGTAATTCGTCCCCCCCCGCCGGGGCCAGCAGCAAAACAAAAATATCGGACATCTCTGCCACCATGGTTTCGGATTGCCCGACGCCTACGGTTTCGATCAACGCCACATCATACCCGGCCGCTTCACACAGGGCGACGCTGTCGCGGGTGCGCCGCGCCACCCCGCCCAGTTCGGTCTGGCTGGGGGACGGCCTGATAAAGGCGTTTGCGTCCCGGCTTAAGCGTTCCATCCGGGTTTTGTCCCCCAGAATGGACCCACCCGATATGGCCGAAGACGGATCAACCGCTAACACCGCCACCCGCAGCCCCTGCCCGGTCAGCATCAGGCCGAACGCCTCAATAAACGTAGACTTTCCAACCCCCGGTGTACCCGACAACCCAATGCGCAAGGCTTGCCGTTCAGATTTTCCCAGGGTTTCCAGCAGCTCACTGGCCTGAACGCGGTGGTCAGCCCGGCCACTTTCAACCAGCGTTATGGCACGCGCCAAGGCGCGACGTTCCCCTGCAAGTACCCGCTCTGCCAGATTGTTTTCAGCCATTGTGCTCCTGCCCTATCGCATAGGTTTTGCCCGGTTCCGGGGCGCGATGTCCAGCAGGTTTGCGCGCCCTGCCCTATGGCGCTGGCCCGATGGATCACCCATAAGGCCCCATGCACCTGCCCGACCTGCCAATTTGTGACGTTTTACCCCCTCTTATAGCGGCCTTAAATGTTGGCGGTGTTGCGGTATTGCAGGCCCCACCGGGGGCTGGGAAAACCACAGTCGTGCCGCTGGCTATACTGGATGCAAAGCTGTGCACCGGCAAAATCCTGATGCTGGAACCGCGCCGTCTGGCTACCCGCGCCGCCGCTGAACGCATGGCTGATACTTTGGGCGAACCGGTAGGACAGACTGTTGGCTACCGCATGCGCGGCGAAAGTAAATCATCCAAATCCACCCGCATTGAAGTGGTCACCGAAGGCATTCTGACGGCGATGATCCAGTCTGACCCATCGTTAGACGGTATTGGAGCTGTGATCTTTGATGAATTTCACGAACGTTCGCTGAACGGTGATCTTGGGCTGGCACTGGTCTGGGAAGCCCGCGCTGCATTGCGAAACGACCTGCTGGTTCTGGTTATGTCGGCAACACTGGATGCAGCCCCGGTGGCGGCCATGCTGGACTGTCCGATCTTAACTTCAACCGGGCGCGCATACGATGTTGAAACCCATTGGCTGGAACGCCCGACAGCCAAAACCCGGCGGTTTGAGGCCGCGATCAGTGATCTGGTGATCCATGCCGCTGTCCAAACAACAGGCGGTATTTTGGTGTTTTTACCGGGGGAAGGCGAAATTCGCCGGGTTCAGGCCCAGTTAAACGGGCATTTACCCACTGGATGCACTGCCTACCCACTGTTTGGCGCGATGGATTTCAAAGCCCAGCGCGCCGCCATTGCCCCAGCCAATCAGGGCCGAAAAATTGTGCTGGCAACGGCCATCGCCGAAACCTCACTGACCATCGCCGGGATTTCTGTGGTGGTGGATGGCGGGCGGGCAAGGCGGGCACGTTTTGACGCCGGTTCCGGCATGTCGCGCCTGATCACCGAGCGCGTCACGCACGCCGAGGCCGAACAGCGCCGGGGCCGCGCCGGGCGGGTTGAACCGGGGCAATGCTTTCGTTTTTGGACCAAGGGCGAAGATGGCGCGATGGCTGCGTTTCCGCCAGCTGAAATTCAGGATGGCGATCTAACGGCGTTGGTTCTGGAACTAGCACTTTGGGGCGCGCACGGCGTTGAAAACATGGCATTTCTGACGCAACCCAACCCCGGCGGTATGGCCGCTGCCAAGCAGCTGCTAAGCTCGCTTAGCGCCCTGGACCTGAACGGCACCATCACCGATCACGGTCGCAAACTGGCGCGCCTGCCCCTGCATCCAAGACTGGCCCATATGCTGGTTTCCGGCGGCAAAGATGCACCCCTTTTGGCCGCCCTGCTGGGCGAGCGCGACCCGCTTCGCGGCGCGGGCGTTGATTTGCTGTTACGACGCGATGCACTGAAAAACCCCAAGGCCGCGAACGCCAACCCCGGCGCGATTGCCCGTATTCGAACCGAGGCAAAGCGCCTGACAAAGTACGCAGGTTCAAGTCCAACCCACAGCTGGGCTGAGCTGATGGCACTGGCCTATCCAGATCGCATCGGTTTGCGCCGCACAGGCGATGCACCACGCTGGATACTGTCAGGGGGAAAAGAAGCGGTGATGGGCGCCCATGATCCGCTGGCCAGTGCCGGGCTGATCGTGGTCAGTGACCTTGACGGGGACGCCCGCCAGGCCAAAATTCGCCAGGCTGTTACCCTTAGCGAAGGTGAATTGCGTAATCTTTACAACGCGCAGATCAGCTGGAAAAACAGCTGCCACTGGTCGCCGCGCAACCGCCGGGTTGAAGCCCGCCAACAGGAAATGCTGGGCGCGTTGATCCTGCAGGATCGTAACTGGACCGACGCTGAACCGGCAGATATGGCGCGCGCGGCATTGGACGGATTTCGTGACCTGGGACTTCCCCTGTCTGCTGCTGCACGGCGCTTTATGGCGCGGGTTGAACTGGTGCGAAAAGGCGGCGCTGACCTGCCGGATATGACCGAAACCGGTCTGTTGTCGCGGCTGGACGACTGGCTTTTGGCGCATGCTCCTGGGGTGCGCTCGGCCGCGGATATCCGCAACTTTGATTTACTGCCCGCCCTGCGCCAATCGCTAAACTGGGATCAGCAGCAGGTGCTGGACCAGCAGGCCCCGGCGCATTTCACCACCCCGATGCAGCGCAAGACGGCTATCGACTACAGCGGTGAAAACCCTGCGATTTCAGTACGCTTACAGGAAATGTTCGGCCTGTCCAATCACCCAAAAATTGCCGGTCAACCCCTGCGGATCACCCTGCTGTCGCCCGCCGGACACCCCTTACAAACCACCATGGATCTGCCCGGTTTCTGGGCCACTTCTTACGGCGACGTGCGCAAAGACATGCGCGGGCGCTACCCCAAACACCCCTGGCCCGAAGACCCGACACAGGCAGCCCCCACCCTACGGGCAAAACCGCGTAAGTCTTAAGCCCATCATTGTTCCCTAAATATCCCCGCCGGAGGCTTCCAAGTTGTCAAAGCCCCCAGGGCCCGTGATGTCCGGCACCACCATCCACCCGCTCAAACCCGTGCGCGCCAAAAAAATCCCGTTGTGCTTGTATCAGGTCGGTGGTGCCGCGGCCCTGGCGCATGGTGTCAAAATAGGCCAATGCCCCGGAAAACGCCGGCACTGGTAACCCTTGCAACGCAGCGCTTGCCACCAGCTTGCGCAGGGGCCCGTGCGAGGTGCTTAAAATATCCTTGAACGCCGGGGAAAACATCAGCTGACCCATGGGCAAACCGGCGCGCGATGCCTCGGACATGTCATCCAACATTGCAGACCGAATGATACAACCAGCGCGCCAAATTTCGGCGATGCGGCCCAGATCAAGATCCCAGTCATATTCCTGACTGGCAGCATTCAGCAGGGAAAACCCCTGGGCGTAAGCAATGATTTTTGCCGCCAAAAGCGCAGCTTCCAGATCGTCCTCGCTTAGCAGTGGTGCGTCTGTTGCCATCGTGTCGGATGCAAAATGGCCCTGCCCGGCCACCCGGACCGCTTGCATTGATGACCAGGACCGTGCAGCAACCGCTGCCTCAATTGTCGAGGCTGATTGCCCCAGCCCCAAAGCTTCAATAACCGTCCAGCGACCGGTGCCTTTTTGCCCGGCCTTATCCAGGATCATATCCACCATCGGCCCGCCAGTTTTTGGATCAATTGCACCCAGAACCTGCGCCGATATATCCACCAGATAGGATTTCAACTTACCGGCATTCCAGCGTTCAAACATCTTTCCAATACGTGCCGGTTCATAACTCTGACCATCGCGCAATATCCCGTAAACCTCTGCAATCATTTGCATATCAGCATATTCGATACCGTTATGCACAGTTTTCACAAAATGCCCGGCCCCGTCCGGCCCAAGCAGATCAACACATGGATCGCCCTCAAAACTGGCAGCAATAGCACGCAAAATCGGCTGTAATTGTTGCCAGCTATGTTCAGTTCCCCCAACCATCATTGACGGACCAAAACGCGCGCCTTCTTCACCGCCCGATACGCCCATGCCAACGAAATGCAGGTCATTTTTCGCCATCTCAGCACTGCGCCGCCGCGTGTCGTGAAAATTGGCGTTGCCACCATCGATAATGGTGTCACCGGGGGACAGCAGCGGAGTGATGGTTTTGATCATCGCGTCCATGGGTTTGCCTGAGGGGATCATAAACAGGATGACCCGGGGGCTTTGCAGCCCTTCCACAAAGTCGGACAGTTTTTCAAAGGCATGCAGGTTTCCCGACAGGTCGTCCGCCTCTTTAATGAAATCGGCAATCCAGGATGTTTCCCGGTTGGTCACGGCAACTTCAAAACCGCTATCTGCCATATTCAACGCCAATGCGCTGCCCATGGTTCCCAAACCGTATATGCCAATTTGTGCCTTATCCATTAACCCGAAATCCTTTTGCAAAACCGTCTGACCGTAACCTAACCCCCTACCCCCAATTGGCAATCCCGGGGGCGCATATTTCGCGTTGTACCCCCACTGATTCCCGCTTATTCGACCGATCAAAGGCCGATCAATCTGTGAGATCCGGAGACCGCGCTATGACATCCAACCCAAATTCAAACCAATGGCTAACGCTGGACAAAGACCTGCGTCGCATTGGCCAGTTGGAACAGGCGGTGCAATATGTGTCGCGCCCGGTCGTCGGTGTAAGCATCGCCCTTGGCTTTATTACACTTGCTGCACTGGCGGCGGCGTTGCTGTTTCGCGATTCTGAGGGGTCATTGATCGTTGTCGCCGCCGCAGCCCTTGGGGCCTATATGGCGCTGAATATTGGAGCCAATGACGTAGCCAATAATGTCGGGCCAGCGGTGGGGGCCAATGCGCTGACCATGGTCGGGGCAATCATCATGGCGGCTTTATTTGAAAGCGCCGGGGCGCTGTTGGCTGGCGGCGATGTGGTGTCGACAATTTCCAAGGGTATTATTGATCCCGCCAGTGTCAGCGACAGCCGGATATTTGTCTGGGCAATGATGGCGGCATTGATGTCGGCGGCTGTCTGGGTCAACCTGGCAACGTTCTTTGGTGCACCGGTATCCACCACCCATTCGGTTGTTGGTGGGGTCATGGGCGCCGGTATCGCTGCTGCCGGGTTTGCTGCTGTTAACTGGCCCAATATGGGAAAAATTGCCGCCAGCTGGGTGATTTCACCGGTGCTGGGCGGGCTGATTGCAGCACTATTTCTGGCGTTTATCAAAACACAGATAATGTACCAGAACGACAAGATCGCGGCAGCACGAAAATGGGTGCCGGTGCTGATCGCCATTATGGCTGGCGTGTTTTCTGCCTATCTGTCAGTTAAGGGTTTCAAGAAAATTATCAAAATTGACATGGCCACGGCGCTGATGATCGGCGCAGCCGTTTCTGTGGTTGCCTTTGCCTTTGCCCGCCCGTTTATCCGCCGCCAATCAGAGGGTATGGAGAACCGCAACAAATCGCTAAAAGTTTTGTTTCGTATGCCGTTGGTAATTTCGGCGGCATTACTGTCCTTCGCCCACGGGGCCAATGATGTGGCCAATGCTGTTGGCCCGCTGGCGGCAATTGTGCATGTGGAAAACGTGGGTGAATTTGCCGGTAAAGTGTCGATCCCGGTCTGGGTGATGATCATCGGCGCGTTTGGCATATCGTTCGGGTTGTTCCTGTTTGGCCCGAAACTGATCAAAATGGTGGGCAGTCAGATTACCAAGTTAAACCCGATGCGGGCCTATTGCGTCGCCCTGTCTGCAGCGATTACGGTGATATTTGCGTCCTGGCTGGGGCTGCCGGTCAGTTCCACCCATATTGCCATTGGCGGCATCTTTGGCGTTGGCTTTTACCGCGAATGGCAGGAAGAACGCCGGGCCAAGCGGACCAACATTCACAAAGTGGCCCCGGATGAGCGGCGACGGCGCAAACTGGTACGCCGCAGCCATTTCCTGACCATCATCGCCGCCTGGGTGATCACGGTTCCGGCGGCAGCACTATTGTCTGGGGTGATATTTCTGGGCCTGACAGCGTTGTTTGTCTAGGGAAATCCCCAGTTCCCGAAAACGTTACTGGCAATAACTAACCGGTTGGTTATATATCTGCCCCATGTCCAAACCTGAAACCAAAAACCACATCCTTGATACCGCGATCGAACTGTTCTGGTCCAAAAGCTATCACGGTGTGAACATGAATGAGCTGGCCCGCACCGCCGGGGTGAACAAGGCGACGGTTTACCAGCACTTTTCATCAAAGGAAGAACTGGCGGTTGCGGCTGTCGCGCGGGCGGCCGAAAGGACCGAGGAATACGTTTACCGGTCAACATTTGACGAGACAGATGATCCAAAAGAACGGCTGAAACGTGTGTATCAGAAGGTGTTTCAGATGCATGATGACCTGTACAAAAGTGACGGTCTGTGCCGGGGGTGTCCGTTTGTGAATATCGGCGTTGAGATGTCCACAGACAGCGAAGACATTCGCCACGCCGTCAATCAGGCGTTCAACTCGTTTCGCCCCTATTATGGGCAGATCATTGACGATCATGCGGTAAATGGTGCCCGGCGCACCACCGCCAGTCGGGAAGAGGCAATTTCAACTTTGATGGCGAATATGAATGCCTGTCAGTTGGCCGCTAAGTTGGAAAACCGACCCGCAGCGGTGCTGGATGGGCAAAAGCGGGCCATGCAGGTATTGGCGATGTAAAAATTTGCCATCAATTTAACCAACTGGTTGGTTTTTGTAATCACTATAAAATGGAGAAACAAAATGACTGACGCTTCTAACCAACGTACCGGCAACAGTATTGTTGTGGATATTTACAACTCATACCGCGCATTGCCCGGCTGGGTCCAGATATGGGTGATGTTCAGTCTGATGCCAATCAACATGGCCAGCCTGTTTTTCATCAACCAACCCATGGGGTTATGGATCGCTTTCCTGGCCAATATCGCTATGATGTTGAACCTGCCGGTGATGCTGTATGATCGCGGGTTTTCCAAAGCAATGGCCCTACCCCACCTGATCCCCTGGAGCATCCTAGTTGGAATATTGTTGTTTGCCCGACCAGAGGTCAGCGGGACCTACGATACCTATCTTTGGGTCTTGCTGGGGGCCAATATTGTGTCTCTGCTGTTTGACTTTCCGGACGCCCGCAAATGGATCCATGGCGACCGGGCTGTGGCAGGACGGTAGACCAAGTTTACAGTGTGGCCCGGTGAATTTACCGGGCCCGTGTACCTTTAAACCTGCAGACACCAGCGCATGATCGCCTTTTGCGCGTGCAGCCGGTTCTCAGCTTCGTCAAACACCACCGATTTAGGACCATCCATCACCGCATTGGTGACTTCTTCATCACGGTGCGCCGGCAGGCAATGCATGAATAACGCGTCCGGGTTGGCCTTATCCATCAGATGATCATCCACCTGATAAGGGCGCAGCTGGTTGTGACGGCGCTCGCGCATGGACGGGCTGTCATGCATTGACACCCAGGTGTCTGTGACGATCAGATCGGCGTTTTGCACGGCTTCGTCTGGGTTGGGTTCCAGGGTGACAGTAGCACCATTTTTACGTGCAAGATCAATGATTTCCGTTTCCGGGCGCAGAGTTTCCGGGCCCGTGATGGTCATGTCAAAACCAAACTGCCCGGCTGCGTGTAACAGCGAATGGCAGGTGTTATTGCCATCCCCGGACCAGACGATTTTCTTGCCCTTAATTGGGCCGCGGTGTTCTTCAAACGTCATCACATCGGCCATCACCTGACAGGGATGGGTACGGTTGGTCAGGCCGTTGATGACGGGAACCGAGGCATATTCTGCCATTTCCCGCACGGTTGCTTCTTCAAAGGTGCGCAACATGATCAGATCGACGTAACGCGACAGCACGCGGGCGGTGTCGGCGATAGTTTCGCCGTGGCCCAGTTGCATATCAGCGCCCGAAAGAACCATGCATTCGCCGCCCATCTGACGTACACCGACATCAAAGCTGACCCGGGTTCGGGTGCTGGGTTTTTCAAATATCAGCGCCACCATGTGATTTTTCAACGGCTGATCTGCGTCTGGCGTGCCCTTGGGCTGGCCGGTGCGCGCGTCTTTCATGGTGCGGGCATGGTCGATGATATGGCGCAGATCGGTGGGGGCGGTGGTGTGGATGTCCAGGAAATGGTTCATTTCTGTGCTTTCTGTGGCTTAGTCAGGCTGGTGGCGGCAATATCAAGGCGGCTGATGGCCGTGGCGATATCATCATCCGAAATGTTTAGTGGCGGGAGCAAGCGGATGACGTTATCGGCGGCCGGGGCGACAAGGATTTCTTCACCATACGCCGCATTTAACAGGTCCAAATTTGGGATCTTGCATTTCAGACCGAGCATCAGACCGGCGCCGCGTACGTCTTCGAAGATGTCCGGGTGGGAAGCAACCAGGCCCTCTAGTTTTTGGCGGAACAGGCCCGATTTACGGTTGATATCGGTCAGGAATTCAGGGTCAGCGACGATGTTCATCACCGCCAACCCAACACTGCAGCCCAGCGGATTGCCGCCGTAAGTCGAGCCGTGACTGCCGGCGGTCATGCCAGATGCGGCGTTTTTGGTTGCCAGCAGCGCGCCAATGGGAAAGCCGCCGCCCAGCCCCTTGGCCACCATCATAATATCGGGTGTGATGCCCGCCCATTCATGGGCAAACAGCCTGCCTGTGCGGCCCATGCCACATTGGACTTCGTCCAGAATCAGCAGGATGCCGTGGCTGTCGCAGATGGCGTGGATGTCTTTCAGTGCCTGATCGGGCAAGGGGGTAATGCCGCCTTCGCCCAGGATTGGTTCCAGAATGATGGCGGCGGTTGTGTCACTGGCTGCGCCTGTCAGCGCGTCGATATCTCCGTAAGGCAGATGGCTGAATCCGGGCAGTAAGGGGGCAAAACCGGCGGTCATTTTTTCAGATCCCGCAGCGGCGATGGCAGCGGCGGATCGGCCGTGGAAAGCGCCGTGAAAGGCAATGATTTCGTGGCGGTCGGGGTGGTCTGACACATGCCAGTATTTGCGGGCCATTTTGATGGCCAGTTCGCAGGCTTCAGTGCCGGAATTGGTGAAAAATACCGTGTCGGCGAAGGTTTCATCCACAAGTTTTTCGGCCAGCGCCCGTTGCTGGGGGATTTCATACAGGTTTGACAGGTGCCAGAGCTTGCCCGCCTGTTCGGTTACTGCGGCCACAAGTGCCGGGTGGGCATGGCCCAAAGCGCTGACTCCAATGCCGGCGGCCAGATCCAAAAAACGTCGCCCATCCGTTTCCACCAGCCAACTGCCTTCACCATGGGTGAAAGAAAGCGGGGCGCGATTATAGGTGGGCAAAAGCGGATCAATCATGGGTTTGGCCTATTTTTGGAAGCCCAAGGGGTGCACGGGGTACGGGGGCAAGTCAACGATGTTGGTGGGGCAGAAAGTTGCGCAAGGGCGCGCCGGACGGGGTTAGCGTCGGCGTCGTCGGATCAATGTAATGTTGGTCATTTGCGTCATGGCGGGTCTGGTAGCCCGAAAATTAGCGACTGTCCAGAGATCTGGGGGTCAATTTTTCTGCGAAAAATTTGGAACAACGGATACTTGTGCCCGCCCCCATTGGCAGGGTATGGTGGGGACCGACCCATTTAAGGAAAACCCATGGCCTGGACAGATGATCGCGTAGATGTGCTGAAAAAGATGTGGGGCGAAGGCCAGTCGGCCAGCCAGATCGCCAAGGAACTTGGCGGCGTGACCCGCAATGCCGTGATCGGCAAAGTACACCGGTTGGGTCTGTCTAACCGCACAGGCGGTGGTGGTACGGCGAAGGCCGCGCCACGGGAAAAAGCCAAGGTTGCACCAAAAACCAAAACCCCCACCAAAGCGGCCGTCATTCCACAACCCGTTAAGCGACCTGTGGGGCATTTGCGCCGGGCAATTATTCCGGCCGGGCAACCTTTGCCACCGCAACCTTCGGCCAATGAAATCAGCCCGGAAGCGCTGGCAAGCGTGCGCGAAGTGGAAAAGACTGCTAAAAAGATCAGCCTGATGGAATTGACCGAGCGGACCTGCAAATGGCCCATCGGTGATCCGGCGACGGACGAATTTTGGTTTTGCGGGTTGGCAGTAAAAACCGGCAAACCCTATTGCGAAGCCCATGTTGGCGTCGCGTTTCAGCCGATGTCGTCACGGCGTGACCGGCGGCGCTAAATCTGTGGTGTCGTAGGGGGCTGTCTGCCCCCATCGGCCTGCATCCAATCCCCCCATGGATATTTGTGAAAAGAAGATGACTGGTGCCGGGGCGGTCGCCGGGCTAGATTCTGTTTGAATGGGTAAATGGGGATGCCAGCATGGCTTCTATTATTTCGATCCAGAACTTGTCAAAAAGCTATGCCAGCGGGCCGCCTGCCCTAAGTGATGTGTCACTTGAGATTGAGCAGGGGGAAATACTGGCGTTGCTGGGGCCCAATGGCGCCGGGAAAACCACGCTGATTTCTGCCATTTGCGGGTTGGTGAAAATAAGCTCTGGCAGTGTTACCGTAGCGGGCCATGATATTGAGCGCGATTACCGGGCATCACGCAGTCTGATCGGGCTGGTGCCGCAGGAAATTACCATTGAGCCGTTCGAAACCGTGATCAACACCACTCGGTTTTCACGCGGATTGTTTGGCAAGCCCCGCGATGACGCCCATATTGAAGCGGTGCTGCGGTCTTTGTCGCTGTGGGACAAAAAGGACAGCCGCAATGTGGAACTGTCCGGTGGCATGAAACGTCGGGTGCTGATTGCCAAGGCGCTGGCGCACGAGCCACGCATTCTGTTTCTGGATGAGCCCACTGCCGGGGTGGATGTGAGCCTGCGTAAAGACATGTGGGAATTGGTCCGCAAACTGCGCGACGACGGCGTGACCATCATATTGACCACCCATTACATTGAAGAGGCCGAAGAAATGGCCGACCGGATTGGGGTGATCAACAAAGGCAAATTGGTGCTGGTTGAAGACACGGCAACGCTGATGAAACAGTTGGGTCGTAAGCAGATGGTATTGGAATTGCAAAAACCGATCAGCAAAGTGCCGGCGGCGTTGAAAACTTATGGGCTGACGCTTTCGGATGATGGGGCGTCCTTGCAGTATGACTATGACACCCGCGCCGAGCGTACCGGCATAACGCGCCTACTGGCGGATCTGTCAGAGGCCGGATTGTCGGTGCGGGATTTAAGCACGTCGCAAAGTTCTCTGGAGCAGATATTTTTGACTCTGGTGGAGGATGCAACATGAACTGGCACGCGGTAAAGGCGATCTATGTCTTTGAAATGACCCGAACATTTCGCACATTGGCGCAATCTATCCTGTCGCCGGTTTTGTCAACGGTGCTGTATTTCATTGTTTTTGGCGCGGCCATTGGCAGCCGCATTCAATCTGTTGATGGCGTCAGTTATGGCGCGTTTATTGTGCCCGGCCTGATCATGCTGACGCTGCTGCAACAGACCGTTAGCAATGCGTCTTTTGGCATTTATTTCCCGAAATTCATCGGCACAATCTATGAATTGTTAAGCGCGCCGATGTCGTTCATTGAGATCGTGATCGGCTATGTTGGCGCGGCAGCAACCAAAGCAATTGCCATTTCGCTGATCATTCTGGCCACGTCTACTTTGTTTGTCGATCTGTCAATTGCGCATCCGTTTTGGATGATTACGTTCATGTTTCTGACGGCAATTTCGTTTTCATTGCTGGGGTTTATCATCGGTATCTGGGCGAAGAATTTTGAACAATTGCAGCTGATCCCACTGCTGGTGATCACGCCTTTGGTATTTTTAGGCGGCTCATTCTATTCGGTTTCGATGCTGCCGGACGTCTGGCAAACTGTCACCAAATTTAACCCGGTGCTGTACCTGATATCCGGTTTCCGCTGGTCATTTTTTGACGTGGCGGATGTGCCGGTTGGGGCGTCTGTCATTGCCGTGTGCGGGTTTCTGGCGCTGTGTATCGGCATCGTCTGGGTGATATTCAAAACCGGCTGGCGGTTGCGCCAGTGACCGGTTTGCCCGTGGATCGGCGGCGGTTTATCGTCGGGACCGGGGCGCTGGCGGTTATGGGATATGCGACTGTTAAGGCGGGCTGGCTGGCACGGCTGTTGCCGCAAAAACCGCTGCCATTTGAGACATTGTCGGAACCGGCCGGGTATCGGTTACTGTCGGGCGGTGCGGTGACTGGCGGGTTTGATCCGCTGGTGGGACTTCCTGAGGAAAAGCCAGCCGGGTTGGTACAGGCTGAGGGGATCGTGGCGCGCGATATTTGTGCGGCATTGTTTGCGCAAAATCCGGCCCCCGTTGGGCAGGTGCCCATGGCCTATTTCTTTGATTACCAATGCCCGATTTGCCGCCGGTTGACGCCGCGGCTGCGGGTATTGGACGGCGTGGCGCTGAACTGGCATGATCTGGCAGCACTTGGCGAAGGCTCACGCATGGCGGCGCGGGCATCAATTGCGGCGCGTAATCAAGGAGCCTATGACGCCTTTCATGACCGGCTGATGCGGGCGCAGTTTCAGGCGACCCAGGGCTATGTGGACCTGTTGGCAGAGAGTGTCGGCATTGATCCCGTGCGGTTGCTGGCGGATATGGATAGCGCAGAAGTCATTGATCAGATGTGGAAATCACGCGCCGTGGCCAACCTGTTTGGAATGCTGGGGACACCGGGGATGGTGGTTGGACGCACAGTGATTATTGGCGACATTGGCGATCGGGATTTGGCGCGGGTTGTAGCGCTGGAAAAGGCACGGTCGGGAACATGCTGACGTCTGGCTAAAACGGGCCAAGGCGAAACCAGTATTTTCAGGCGTCCTGCTGGTCACATCACGCACGAATTATACCTTGCAGTTCCGGCGTTTTTGCAGCCAGATCGTCGGCGTCGGTAAACTTCATTGTTCTGGCCTCTTTGCCGTCACCGGTGAGATTTGGAAAATCGCCCGCGATGGTGGCCCCCTTGTGAAACATCAGGCTGGCGTGTTTCGTGGCTTTTGGGAAAAAGCTGGCGATGTTGCCCTTATATTCAAATGTCGGGGCCTGCCATTTGATACTTTCGCTGACCCGTTCATCGGCTGACAGCACGGTTTCACGCACCATTTGCACCAGGGATTTTTGCGGGTTGTCATAGGCCTGCATCCAGGCATCAACCTTTGGATTTACCTTCATGTTTTGCCACCTTCCAGCACAGTCACCAGTTCCACGATCAAGCCGTCTTTCATAAGGTATCTGTTCTGGCCAGAGCCCTGTCCACCCGGGATTGCCGGGCTAAAGCACGTCCATTGCAACGTGATTTCAGCCCCGTCAGTTATCACACTATCCACGGCAATACGCATTTCGGGCATTGGATTTTCCCACCCCATAGCCATTGCCGCCATGATGGCTTCTCGCCCGGTATGGCGCTGTGTCACACCGCTAAAGCCTTCTTCATATTCGGCATTTTCTGCAAAACAGGCACCTAATGCTGCCGCCCCGGTCTTGCCCGCTTGCATGGCCAGGAAAAAATTTGCAATCTCTATGGGTAGAATTTGGTTCATGGGATGCTCACAATGTTAACGGATGATACACAGCGGGATATCGCAACTGCGCTGGTCGGTTTGCGTGACAGATCGAACGGGCCCTGGGCAGCGCTTGGCCCTCTTAGCAAAGTGTCGGCCAGCGACACCGATCTTAGCATAGATTTCAGCACCGAGGCCATATTGGGTTTCCCGGTCATCATTGCCCGGGCCCGACCGCGCCAGTTATCGGTTCTGACTAACCGGCAGACGATGGTTTGCGATGCGCTGGCCCGTGGGCTTTCCAATAAAGCCATCGCCCGTAAACTGAATATATCCCCGGCGACTGTAAAGGACCATGTGCACGCGATATTAAAACGCCTGAACCTGAAAAGTCGGGCCGAAATCATTGCCCATGTCCATGGGGTTTAGTGGTTAATCCGCTTGCGGTGGTCAATGGGAACGCTGCCAGCAGAATGAATAGTAATGAGACGGCGAAGAACCCGATCATGGCGTTTTGCCAGACCACAAGTGACGCAATTGCAAAGGTTAAGATCATGGTAATGCAGCCAACGCGACGTGTTTTGGGCCAGATAATTAAGATACCCCCGACGATCTGCACCGCGCCAAACAGTAGGATCAGCCAGACCGGCCAACCGGCGTTGTGGAACAGGTCCATTTCAGCTGGAAGTTGGATTAGTTTGGTTATTCCGGTGGCGATGCTAAGCGCAACCAGCCCCCACATCAGTATTTTTGCAATCATTTTAACCCTCTTTTCAGGGGCTTATAGGCTGGTTCAGGTGCTATGGATATCCGCCAAAGGATGGATGCGGCGCGAAGGCCCGCTTACATATTTTCATGACCAGTTGCGCGCCCATAGGCCAACCCGGCCACGGCCAGATCGCCGATGGCGAGGCCTCGGAATACAAAGGCGGTGCATTTTTTCGGGTCGTAGCTAGCTGGGGTTTTGTTGGCGACAAGGCTTTGCAAATCACCCTTGATCAGCGCCGGGTCGACCAAGGGTTTTTCCATTGTTTTTTCCTGTTCACGGTCATCGACAAACAGGGTTGCAAAGGCGTCCATGCTGTCGTCGATCCATGGGATTGCCAGATCAGTGATGGTGGCGAAAGCACCGGTTTTCAGCCAGCGCGCGTCAAGGAATGGGGCGGTGTCATAGGATAAGGTGATTGAGCTGACGACGATGTCGGCGTCTGTCAGGGCAGCCTTGGGCGTGTCGAATGTTTCGGCGCTAAGCCCCCGGTTTTCGGCGTCCTGTGCCAGCAGGTCGATGTTGGTCTGACCACGGCCAAAGATATGTATTTTTTGCAATGGAAACAAGGCACTGAACGCTTCCAGATGGGAGCGTGCCTGCACGCCTGTGCCGACAAAGGCCACGGTTTTGGCGCCCGGGTTGGCCAGCCGTTTGGCCATGACGGCGGACAGGCCAGCGGTGCGCATTGCCGTCACCCAATTGGCCCCCATGACGCATTTCAACAGCCCGGTTTGGCTGTCCAGCAACATGATGGCGCCGTTGATGCCGGGCAGGTCGCGCGCGGCGTTGTCGGGGCTGACCATGACCGATTTGACGGCCACAATGGGCGGGTCATCCGACACTGCCAGCGTGGCCATCATATAGCGGCCATCGCCGGGCAGAACGGCGATTTTCGGGGCGGCCCAGAGCTGTTGTTTGGCCTGCTGCAACACGGCCTTTTCGATGGCAGCGACGATCTCAGCTGGGGTGATGCCAAGGGCGGCAAGGTCGGTGTCGGAGAGGTATGTAAAGGGCAGCTCAGTGGCCATTTTCGGGTCTTTCATAAGTTTAAACAGGGACCCGTGCCGGGATGATTGGCGAGGGTGTCAGGCGGAGTCTGCACCCAAACCGGCGCGGTGCCAATTGTTAATTGGTTGTTCATATTTGGGGGCGGGTTTTAAAGAGTTTAAAGAGATTTGAGGGGGGTGTTTAAAGAGTTTAATCAGGGTTTTCGGCGGGAAAGGGTTGAGAATGGGTTAAGGGCGGTGGGTTAATGGATGGAGGAAATGGGGGTGTGGTGTGGGGCAGAAAAATGGGTGTGAAAAAATGGGGTGGAATTTCAAGGGTGGGTTTGGAATGGGGCTGTTAGCAAATGAAGAAGTAAATACACTCTGCAATTGTTAAGTCGGATTTTGTGCGCACTCCCCCGAAAAGTATCGCAAGGGCCAACGCCAATAAACTAGGCCAAACGATAACTTTGTAAAACATTTCCAGTCGATTATCGGAATCCAAAGTCAACTCTTTTCGAACGCGTGCGCCGGGTGATATTTTTTTACCATCCACTTCAATTTTGGGATGGCTTGCCAGCAAGAACGATAACAAAAAATAAATGCTGAATTTTTGAATTGCTAGTTTACTTGCAGCTGCTATCTCAGTTGAAAGAGCCAGCCCCTTAGGCAGGTTCAAATTACTTTCGATGGAGCCAGCACATTTCCCAGCCGCTTTCAAATAACGATGATACCAATGCCGGTCCATAAAATAAAATAATGACGTGGCGGTGAGAAGCGCGAGCAACACAAAAATTATGAGATGTATTTCGAAGCCAAAGACACCAAACTTTAGGCTTCCGTTTTGTAGATACGCGTAGGCCGCTCCAGATGCCGCAACCAGTGCTGAAACCAACGACACGAACAAATTTCTAATCCGCATAGACAAATCGTTAAAATGCATTTGTACATCAACGGTTTTTTCCCAAATCCTTAACAAATCGTCATTGCGGTCATCAGTCATGAAATAATTCCAGTATCTGGTCAAATCGTTGAATTATCAGGTCAGGCTTAGGCTCAGAACTGTGCTCAAGCTCCACTTCGGAGGGTGTCCAGTGCGTAACCAATTTCAATAGGTCATATCGATCGCCGAGAATATTTTTTCCGCCCAAATCTGCGCGCACACTGAATATATTTGCGTCGTTGGCCATCATTATGTCTTTACTACCGCTATCGCCTATATAGACGACTTCCGCTGGGTCAGCAGGTATTGCCTTTACCATCATGTTTAATATCTTGGGGTCTGGCTTGCGGTGAGAAATATCCAGTCTTTCATGACTTGTGAATTCAAGTTCATAGGCTTCTGCTCCTCGAGTTCGCAATTTTTCTTTCTCGATATATTCTGGTGATGCGTGATCGTCGCGGCTGTACAATACATCCAAGACACCGTCCAAATTTAGAGTTCGCAACCGATCTACGGTGTGGTACTCCATCGATTCTGTGTAGCCTACAATCTTGATTTTACGGTCTTTTAATTTATTGAGACTTTCTCGAACTGTCGGGAAAAGGGCCAAATTTTCTCTACGTATTCTGGAAAATTCTTTCAACTCGCTAGAAAAAACCGACCTAGGATCCTGCCCTGGAAATACCTCCTTTAGAAAAGGTAGCTCGTCGATCAAGAATGAATATTCACTTGTCTGGACACGTTTGTGGATAGTTTTGACTTCTCCCAATATCCGCTTGTATTCGATACCTTTGTGTTTCGTTGCATTCCACAATGCCCGAAACAGATATTCGTGGGATGAATGCCATTGGTCAAACCACTTGAACAGAGTGTCATCAAGGTCCGTGACTAGATATCGAAATTTATTCATGCAGCGGATTTCCAAGTCAGATTATCCGTTTAACTTGAATTAGTTTACGCTCATTTAAAAGCTGAATCGCCCGGCATCGCCGGGCAGCGCCTGACCCTCCCCATGGGAGGGCGCTTCGCACCCGCCCAGGGTCAGGCGCTGCCCTTTGTTGTGGCAATGTTCCCAGGTCGACTTTGACTCTCTTGAAAAGCTCAACCCCGCCTTTGCGCCCGCTGCACATTTCCCCTACACCGCCCCCATGACTCAGAACCCCCCAAACATCCGCCCGGATCTCGCGCCGCGCGCGCGCCTTACCGACACCCCTCGCCCCGGTCAGCCTACCATTGGGATGGTGTCGCTCGGGTGCCCCAAGGCGTTGGTGGACAGTGAGCGGATACTGACTCGGTTGCGGGCTGAGGGGTACGGGATTTCGCCGGATTACGCGGGCGCGGATGCGGTGATTGTGAATACCTGCGGTTTTCTGGATTCTGCCAAGGCGGAAAGTCTTGAGGCAATCGGCGAGGCGCTGGCCGAAAATGGCCGGGTGATTGTGACCGGGTGCCTGGGGGCCGAGGCGAATTATATCACCGGGGCGCATCCCAAAGTGTTGGCCGTAACCGGCCCGCAGCAATATGAGGACGTGCTGGACGCGGTGCATAGGGTGGTGCCGCCGGACCCCGACCCATTTGTTGATCTGCTGCCCGCGCAGGCGGTGTCGCTGACGCCTCGGCATTACAGCTATCTGAAGATTTCCGAGGGTTGCAACCATAAATGCAAGTTCTGCATTATTCCGGATATGCGCGGGCGGCTGGCGTCTCGGCCCGCACATGCGGTGATGCGTGAGGCGGAGCGGCTGGTGGGCGCGGGCGTCAAGGAACTGCTGGTGATTTCGCAGGATACCAGCGCTTACGGCACCGACTGGAAGGGGCGCGACGCCAAGGCGCCGATACTGGGGCTGGCGCGTGATCTGGGCAGCTTGGGGGCCTGGGTGCGGCTGCATTACGTCTACCCGTATCCGTTCGTGCGCGATCTGGTGCCGTTGATGGCCGACGGGCTGGTGCTGCCCTATCTGGATATTCCGTTTCAGCATGCTGATCCCGGGGTTTTGCGGCGTATGGCGCGGCCGGCGGCGGCGGCGAAAACGCTGGATGAGATTGCGGCGTGGCGCGCGGTTTGTCCGGAGATTGCGTTGCGGTCGACGTTTATTGTCGGCTATCCGGGGGAAACCGAGGCGGAGTTTCAGGTGCTGCTGGACTGGCTGGACGAAGCACAGCTCGATCGGGTTGGGTGTTTTCAGTATGAGGATGTGGCGGGGGCGCGGTCAAACGCGCTGCCGGACCATGTGGCGGCGGAGGTGAAGCAGGAGCGGTGGGACCGGTTTATGGCCAAGGCTCAGGGGATTTCAGAGGCGAAGCTGGCGGGCAAGGTCGGGACGCGGCTGCAAGTGATTGTTGATGAGGTTGAGGCGGACGGGGCGACGTGCCGGACGCAGGCGGACGCGCCCGAGATTGACGGGAACCTGTTTATTGATGAGGGGTTTGAGGGGGTATCTGTGGGGGATATCTTGGAGGTCGAGGTTGATGAGGCGGGGGAGTATGATTTGTGGGGTCGCATCCCGAAATAGAAACTCTCCGGGGGAGAGTTTCAGGGATGTGACGGGCGGAGCCCCGGGGGTTGGTTAGCCCAGTTTAAACTGCTTTAATTGTTGGAAGTTCTCGTCATTGACAATGTATCTGCAAACAAAACCGATCCACTTATCTGAGTAGGTGTAGTCCTTGTGTGCGGCATGGTAGACGCAAAAGTCCCTATTTGTGTTTTGAGGCTCTGCTACGCCCTTCCTTGGTCGAACATCAAATTTCCGCCAAGCTTGGGTGTGATTATGAGAAGAAAATTGCCGTCCTGATTTTTCTGCTATTAGTTGAGTTGCGTTACTAGGCTTGTAAGGCCAAATCTTATCAGATATTTCATGCTTAATTAGTACGTTTCGTACTTCATCTGCTCCATCATCTTCGGGATGAACGAATTTGATGTGAGACTTCGATTTGGTCGAATTTTCAAGTGTGTAGACAACCCGAAACCGATATTCTAGGTCGCCTAACCTATCTTCGCCCAAGTCTTCTTCGATCGATTTGTCAACGGCTTCGATTTCTGGAGGTACGTCATATTTTTCGAGTTCCATTAGTTGATCGAACCCAAGTTTTGCGAATTGGAGCGAGAAAGAAAGCTCATTTTTTAGGGTTTTTTCTTCGCCAAATAATTCACAAAGTTTCTTGTCAAAATTCAAACAACAGGCTTGAAATACAGCAAGGAACTTTAGATCAGATCGACGAAAAAGAAGATGCTCGACAGAGTCTCGAATTTTCTTAAGGCTCGTAAGATTGTCTTTCATACCTTGTGTAAGCGGGCAATCACTTCGTTCGAGCATTTGACTCAATAATAGTGATCGGCCATCGCTCTGAATTATTGCAACTCCTTGCCGTTGATAATGCTCATGCAGCAGGTACGTCCAAGCGATATTTGCAAGCACGGAAAAGACTTCAGTCTTAAAGCGCAGCGTTGGACTGTTGAAGACTTGAACAGCTAATATCATTGACTCCCGCGAACGAATTAATCGTTCATCGTCGTATAAATTTAGACCTGTTTCATAATCATAGCTTTGTTTTCTTTTTTTGAAGAACGCAACTTCAGTTTCTGTCGCCGCTGAAATTCGGCCGTTTTGCTTAACTTCCGTAATTCTAGCACTGTTTATTGTTGCTGCTCTTCCAATATTAATCGTCGCTTGAATGTCTTGGTTTCTCTCACCCATTAGCAGCAGGGCTTTGACGATTTTTTTTTCATCTCGAGTTAATGCTCCGGCAGCTTGACGAACAACCATAATAAATACCTTCAATCTATGGTTGCAGAAAAGACCATTTTTTCTCGATGATCAACCTGATTTCCCGTGCACTCGCACGGGCAGCGCCCGGACCTCCCCCACGGGGAGGGCGCTTTGCACCCACCCCGAGGTCCGGGCCCTGCCCTGATGTTGTGACTTACATGGTTGTGGGGAGGGTCGGGCGCTGCCCGTGCGATGCACGGGCCAGATCAACTAGACGCAACCGTCACTTCACATCATCAGCGCCTTGCTCACTAGCGCAGCTTTGTCCGCGTCCCCTGCCACCTCAACACCCCGCCCACCCAATGCGGCGCGCAGGTCGGCTTCGGATAGCGCCCCAATCGCGTCCTCGGTCATGGCGCGCAGGTTGATTTTGCGCACAACAGGCGGGTTTAGGGCTCCGAATACGCTGTCACTGGTAAAGTTGAACTCTGCCTCATACTTAGCCATGAAATGGCTCAGAAACGTGTTGATGGCGACCCGCACGCGTGCATCGTCGGTCATCTGAGCGGCGCTTGCGTCCAGTGTCTGCAGCATCAGTTTGGACCAGCGCTGTGCACCTTTCGCATTCATCAGCGCCATGGCGTTATGGGTGTGGTGAAAGTTCAGCCGGTATTCGGCGCCGTGATAGGCGGGGCCTGCGCCCATTACATCCAGCCACATGCCGGTTTGGGTGTTGATGTGGTGCTGGATCGGGCCGACGCGGGCGAAAACCGAGGTAAACCAGTCTTCATCGGCAAAAACCCGGCCGTAAAAATCAGTGATGATGGCCATGATCCGATCCTGCCCCAGCACGGAAAACAACTGCCAGAACTGGATCGGCTGGGCGGGGTCATTGGGGGCATCAAGGGAAATAATATCGGCCATGCGCGCGGCGTCGGGCGGCAGGATTTCACGTTCAATGGCGGCATAGATGTAGTCGCGCATGATACTCTCGGTCATGTAGCCATGGCCTGTGGGGTAGTTTGGGTATGTGTGATTTGTCATGGTCCCGTCCTTTCACGGTGCTTGTTGGGCGGAGTCTTGGCCGCTTAAATCAGCTGAGCTTTGTTACTAGGGGGTGCGTTGGTCACATTTCAAGCGGGCGGCGCAATTCAGTTGGCCGATTGCGTGCACTGGGCCGCACGTCACATTGCTGCGAGCCCCGTTCCCACGCGCCCCTTTCTCGGTTAATCTGCGCCCACATAATCAAAGGTATCTACCCCATGTCCGGCAATGCAATGGAAGAAGGTCTGATCCTTCAGATCCACAATCCTTCCCATCTGGACCCGTCGCGTATCGGGTTTTTAGCCGGGGCGCTTAGCGGCTTTGTAAGCCTTGGCGGTATAACCGTTGTTTTGCCAAACCTGCCGCGGATACTGGCGGTATACATGGCTTTGGCGGTGGTAGCGGCCGTTGGTAGCCTGGTGACACGTCGGATCAGCGCCAAACGCCAGCAGCAAAAGGTTGACGCAATGATTGCGGCGCGGGCCATGCAACAGGCGGAAACCGATCGACAGATATCGGAGATGAACCGTGGGCCAGCCTAAGAGCTGTTGACCGGGTGCCACCATTTGCCTGCTATGACCACGCCTTCGGACATGATGCGTTGCTGGCCGGTCATCACCTCGCCCAAAACATCCACATAGTCATGGGGCCCGTCCTGAACCGACAGGATCGTCGCGTCGCCGGGGGAGCCGGGTTTTAGGGTGCCCAACTCGGGGCGTTTCATGGCCATGGCGGCGTTTACAGTGGTCATGCGGATTATTTCAGGCAGTTCTACCCCCATGCACAGGAATTTGGACATTGTTGTCACCAGATCAAAGGCGGGGCCGTTGATGCAAAGTTGATGCACGTCAGATGATATCGTGTCGGGCAAAAAGCCGTTGGCCAGCATGGCGCGGGCGGTTTTGAAGGCGAACGATCCCATGCCGTGGCCCACATCAAACAGCACACCGCGTTTGCGTGCATCCAGCACCGCCTGTTTGACAGTACCTTGCGCTGTGGCAGGCGAGTTAGGGAACGGACGAAAGCAGTGGGTTAGCACGTCGCCCGGGCGCAGGGCGTCGATCACCGCTTCATAGGACGGTGGGGGTTCATCGATATGCGCCATCAGCGGCAGGCCGGTTTCCTGGGCCACCTGCATGGCATATTCAAACGGGGCCATGCCCAGATCGCCCGAGGCATGGCGGCCTACACGCACCTTTATGCCCACGATCACATCGCGGTTGGCGTCGGCAACGGCGGCGGCTTCGCGTGGGGCCATCAGGCGGATATCTTCGCTTTCGCCCACATGGACGTTTTGCCCGAAACCGTAAATGCCGGCGAAGGAAACATGCAGATAGACCAGAATGCGCACATCTGAGGGTTCGATCACATGGGCGCGAAAGCCGGCGAAATTTCCGGGGCCGGTGGAACCGGTGTCAACGGCGGTAGTGACGCCTGATGTGCGGCAATAGTCTTGGGCGTCAATGCCAAGCGAGGTGCCGCCCCAATAGACATGGGTGTGCAGATCAATCAGCCCCGGGGTGACGATCTGGCCAGTGACATCGCGGGTTTGTGTGGCTTTGCCGGGTTTGAGACCCTGCCCCACTGTTGTAACGACCCCATCGGAAAAACCAACATCGGCGGTTTCATCCAGCCCCTGGGACGGGTCGATCACCCGGCCGCCCTGAAGGATCAGGTCATAGCTCATCTCAGGTTATCCATGGCTTGTCGAACCGTGGCAATGCGCGCGCCGTTTGGCGGGTGGGTGCCAAGAAACTGATCACCGGGGTCCGGGATGCGGGTGAAAAACAGCGCACCATCCAGCGGATCATACCCGGCGCGAAAGGCGATTTCGGTGCCAAGGCGATCTGCCTCAAGCTCAAAATCCTTGGAATAGGTGCGCGCGCCGACGGTGCCGCCGATGTTTTGCGCAAGGTCCACATCGGTTGCCGAGCCCCCGGCCAATGTGGCCAATAAGCCCCCCAGCACCGCGCCGGCAAGGGCCGTGTCGCGGGTTTTGGTGAGGTGACCAAGCACATGGTGCGCGGTTTCATGGCCCAACACGAAGGCCAGTTCATCATTGTTATGGGCCTGATTGATCAGCGCGGTGGTAAAGCCGATTTCGGGGCGACCTTGGGCATCAAGGGTTTGATAGGCGTTTGGCGGCTGACCGGCGCGGCTGTCGACGAAAATGCGAAAATCGCAATTGCTGTTTGGCGCGCGCTGGCGGCAGATTTGTTCAGCCAAGGGTTCAATGCGCCGGGCCACGGTGGCAAAACTGACCGGCCCGCGCCCGGCGCTGATGGCCTGGCCAGCCACCGGTGTGACCTGGGCTGACGGAATGATGGTTTCACAGCCAGCCAGAACCACGGCGGCAATAAGTTTGAAAACGATACGCACTGAATGCTCCTGCTCTTTTTTGCCGTTAGACTAACAGCCTTGGCCATGACCACCAGCTCAATTGCGCGCGCGTGCCCGCTGCCCTAGGCTGGGGGTATGTTTACCATAGAACACGAATTTGACGCCACCATCGTTACGCTGGTGGATGAAGGCGCAGCACCGCTGAAGGAAGACCTGATCATCCACGGGTTTGATGATTGCGTCACGGTTGAGCAATATGACCCGCGCACGGATCGGGTAAATACGGTCACCCTGTCCATGGCGCAGTTGCGCGATCTGGGGGCAGCACTGGACCTGCCGGAAGGGGTTTATCAACTGCGCACCCCTGAACGCTAGCGGGGTTTTAGCTGCAACAGTTGCGAGCCGAGCACCGCTAGCAGGACGATTGTGCCACCGATTATGGTTGGCATACCGGGCAGTTGCGACAGGATCAAAAAAGCCCAGAGCGGGGCAAAGGGAACTTCAAGACTGGATAAAAGCGCTGTTTCTGCTGATGGCAATCGGCGCGCGCCCTCTGCCAAGGTGACCGAAGCCACGGCGAACACCAGCCCGAACAGGATCAGCACCTGCATTTCATGGGCTGGGGCGGCGAAGGGATCACCAAACAGCATAGCAACCGGCAACAGAAACAGCGACGATACCGCTGCGGGTAAGGCGGCCGTGGTGTCAGGCCAGCGCCGGTACACTACCATGATCCCGGCCAGCATCAGCGTCATCCACAACGCCAGCATATCGCCAATCAAGCGACCGCTGCCAAGCGAGCCTGACACGATGACCATGACCCCGACAAAGGCGAACAAGCTGGCCACCAGCACCAGCCGCGAGGCCCGTTCACGGATAAACAGCCACGCCAGCGCCGCTGTGAACAGTGGTGCGCTGGCGTAAATCAGCGCTACATTGGCGATGCTGGTCAGTTTGAAAGCCGGGATAAAGGCCGCGGTGCCCAGGGCGCTTAACACTACGACCAGCACGGCGGGTCCACCAAACAGTGCTATTTCCCGACGCAAATGGCCACGGTAGATCATATAGCCAAAGGTAAATCCTGCCGCTGCCAATCCGCGCCAAAAGATCACCCCCCAGGCCGCTGTTGTGACACCCTTGGTAAACACACCGGCGGTGCTGAAAACCAAAGCCGATACCACAACTAAGATTACGCCTGACAGGTGGCGGTGATTGTCCTGCATTTTTGATCCTCTGGAATTTTTCAAATACCTAGCCACCCCCTGCTGACACCGGGGTGGCAACAGTGTTTAAGGGCATGCAAACGGGGGAAAGAAATGCGCCGAACCGACAGATTGTTTGAGGTCATCCAGATACTGCGCAGTGCACCCGCCCCGCTGATCGCCGCTGATATTGCCGATCAATTGGAAGTGTCCAAACGCACCATCTACCGCGACATCGCCGCGCTTCAGGCCATGCGCACGCCGATTTCGGGGGAACCGGGGGTGGGCTATATCATCCGCAAATCCTACGATCTGCCGCCGATCAATTTTGATGCCGAAGAAGCTGAGGCGATCACCGTTGGTCTGGCAATGATCGCGCGCACCGGTGATGCCGGGCTTTGGGAAGCGTCGCGCCGGGCGGCGCGCAAATTAGGCGATGCGGCCCCGGCCAGTGATATTTCTGTTGCCTCGGCCTGGGGTGCGCCCCGATCTGACAGCGTTGATCCGGTGGCGCTGCGGGGTGCGATACGCAATGAAAATAAGCTGCACATTGGCTATTGTAATGCGGACCAGAAAATCACCGACCGCGTGATCTGGCCACTGGTGATCATATATTATGCGCAGGCCACTGTACTGGTCGGCCATTGTGAATTACGGCAAGGTTTTCGCCATTTTCGTCTGGATCGGATTACATCCTTTGACGTACTGGACAGCCGGTTTGCCGACCAAGGGGAAAGCCTGCGCCAGCAGTGGCAGCAAACCATAATGCCCCAAAGCGTGACAGCGCCGGGGTGACAAAAAGTCACCGCTTTACTTGCGAATGATTATCAATTACTTCTCATGGAAAGCCAAATTTATCGCATAGGAATTCCCATGATCGAAAATATGTCCCCTATCATGCTTGGCTTTCTGGGCAGTCTTATCGCCGGTTTGATGACGGCCGTTGGTGCGATCCCGGTTTTGTTCGGCAAAACCCCAAGTCGCAGAACCCGTGACATATCTTTGGGCTTTGCCGCTGGCGTGATGCTGTCGGCGTCATTCTTTTCGCTGATCATTCCGGCCCTTGATGCCGCTGGCATTCGATACGGAGAAGGCATTACCCCGCCGCTGATCGTTTGCGCTGCCATACTGGTGGGCATGGGCGTGGTGGCTGTGCTGAACGAAGTTTTACCACATGAGCATTTTTCGACCGGGCGTGAAGGCCCGGCATCGGATTCCCTGCGTCGTATCTGGCTGTTCATCATCGCCATCACCATCCACAACCTGCCCGAAGGCCTGGCTGTGGGTGTTGGCTTTGGCGCTGGCGGATTTGACGGTGGTTTCCCGATCGCGCTTGGCATCGGCTTGCAAAACGCGCCCGAAGGATTGGCGGTGGCTGTGGCCTTGCTAGGTGAAGGTTACACTGCAAAAAAATCATTTGTAATAGCCATGTTAACCGGCCTTGTTGAACCTGTTACCGGCTTGCTTGGCGCCGCTGTTATTGTCATTGCTGAACCGCTTTTACCCTGGGGCCTGGCCTTTGCCGCCGGTGCCATGCTTTATGTTATCAGCCACGAAATTATCCCGGAAACCCACCGAGAGGGTCATCAGAATCAAGCCACCATGGGGCTGGCCATTGGGCTGGTGCTGATGCTGTTTCTGGATGTGTATCTGGGGTAGCTTTCCCCGGTTGGTGCTAACTGCTAGGTCATCCTATGACCAGCCTGCCAACAGCTTTGCGTAACGCGCCACTGCGCCGGTTAATGGCGTCGCAAATTCCAGCGGATTTTGCGGATTGGCTGGATTTTGTTGCCATCGGCGCTTTGCTGGCCTTTGGCTGGAACGCCGAGCCGCTGGCCTTTGCCTATGTCGCCGCCGCTGTTGGGCTGCCCTATGTTATTGTCGGCCCGATTGCGGGGGCGGTTGTGGATCGTGCCAACATTCGCACCGTCCTGATTGTCAGCAATGTCGGGCGCGCGTTTGCCACCGCTTGCCTGTTTCTTGCCACCAACCTGCCAACCCTGATGCTGATCGTTGCCGTTCGCAGCAGTGTTGATGCGTACTATTCCCCGGCAAAACAGGCGGCCATTCAATCACTTGTCCCGCCGGATGAACGCCAGGCAGCAAACGGCATATCGCACGGCATCAATCAGGCCTCTAAAATCGCGGCCCCTGCCCTGGGTGGTGTGCTGCTGGCATTTCTGGCCCCCGGACCGATTTTTCTGATCAATGCTGTTGTGTCGCTTTTGGCGGCGGTGATCCTGTTTGGAATGCCGGTAATTACGCGCGATATGGGGGTGGATAACGCCGGCCCATCCATCTTTAGTTCGATCAAAGAAGGCTACCAAACGGTCGCCGGTTCGCCGGTACTGCGTGGGGCTTTGTTGGTCATGGCGCTGGGATATTTTACGGTATTTTTCTATGACACCTTGATCGCGCCACTGATCCGTGGCTATGGCTTTGACCAAAATACATTCTCCATGGCCATTGCCGCCGTGGGTTTTGGCGGTGTCTTAGGCGCGATCTGGCTAAGCATCGGTAAAGACAAGAAACGCCCATTTATCTGGGTGGCCGTCGGCTCTGGTATTTCCGGCGCCATGGCCATGGTTCTGGGGATCACGCAAATTGGCGGCTATCCGGTTGGTGTTGCTACTATCATCGGGCTGTTCGCCGTTCTGGGCTTTTCCAGTGCAATTGTCGTGGTGCCAATCCGCACGATCATTCAAAATGAAACGCCGCCGGAAAAAATTGCCCGGGTCAGCGCTATGGGCGAGGCCGCGAACACCACCGCCCTGCTTGTTGCACCCTTCATTGGCGCTGCGATTGCCACTGTAACTTCGGTTGGGGCGGTGTTTGTCCTTGGCGGGGTGATGTTGGTGGCGATTGCGGGTTATGCAATCAAACTTCACCGGCAGATGTGATTAGCCGCCGTTTTCCCTACAGGTTTATCTGGACGCCTGAGCCGGTTTAGGCAAAACTTGGCCAAAGGGAGCGTATCATGGGCACAGGATTTTTCTGGGATGAGCAATGCTTTTGGCATGGTGGTGGCAACTATGCCGGGATGCTGCCTGTTGGTGGGCTGGTGCAGCCGATGCAGGGCGGGTTGCCGGAAAATCCGGAAACCAAGCGTCGGTTAAAAAACCTGATGGATGTCACGGGTTTGTCAGGCGATCTTAATCTCAGCGGCGCTGAACCCGCGACCAAAGGCGATCTGTTGCGCGTGCATCCGGCATCCTATTTGGAGGCTTTCAAAGCCCTGTCCGATGCGGATGGCGGTGAATTGGGCCGGCGCGCGCCGTTTGGCCCCGGTGGCTATGACATCGCCGCACTGTCGGCCGGGCTTGTCACCGGCGCACTGACGTCGGTACTGACCGGGCAAAACCGCAACGCCTATGCGCTTTCGCGGCCCCCGGGGCACCATTGCCTGCCTGACATGCCAAACGGGTTTTGCCTGTTGGCCAATATCGCCATTGCCATTCGTACTGCCCAGTCGGCCAAACACTGCACGCGGGTGGCGGTGCTGGACTGGGACGTGCACCATGGCAATGGAACTGAGGCGATTTTTTATGAAGATGCGGATGTGCTGACCATTTCGATTCATCAGGAGCGCAACTACCCGATGGATACTGGCGACGCCAATGACACTGGCACCGGCAAAGGTGTGGGTGCGAACATGAACATCCCGCTGCCACCGGGGTCGGGCCATGCCAGCTATTTGCAGGCCTTTGAACGTCTGGTTGCCCCGGCCCTGCGCCGCTTTCGCCCAGACGTGATACTGGTTGCCTGCGGCTTTGATGCCGCGGCAATTGATCCGCTGGGGCGGATGCTGGCCACTGCCGAGACATTCAAAGAAATGACGGCCAAAACAATGGCGCTGGCCGATGAACTGTGTGGCGGTAAACTGGTTCTGGCCCATGAGGGCGGCTATTCCGAGGTTTACGTACCATTTTGCGGCCACGGCGTGCTGCAAACCCTGTCCGGCAGCAACATCACCGCCCCTGATCCCTTTGCCGACACCTTCAATCTGCGCCAGCCCGGTCCGGATTTCCAGCGCTACCAAACATCTGTCATCGACGCTCTGGCCAGTAATTTCGCCGACCTTCTTTAGCTTCTTCTTTTCACAAATATCCCCGCCGGAGGCATCCGCCCGGCACGGGCTAATCTTATGCTGCCGTCAGGCAGCTCCATTCATCACCTGCCCCTTGAACACCCTCGCCAAAACCCCGACATGGGGCCAAAGGATACCAACACATGCCCGACGCCAATACCGCCGCCCTGGAATTCTTGCAAAGCCGCCGATCCCGCCCGGCCAAAACACTGGGCGCGCCGGTGCCCGACCGGGCGCAGCTGACACCGATCCTGACCGCCGCCGCCCGTAGCCCGGATCATGGCAAACTGGAACCCTGGCGCTTTATTGTCCTGTCGCAACCGGCCCTTAAACGGTTGGCCAGTTTGGCCCGCACGCGCGGTCAGGCGCTGAAAATTGAACCCGACAAACTGATCAAAGGCGTGGCCCAGTATGAAACCGAAGCAATGGCCATTGCGGTTATTGCCAGCCCGGTTCCGTCAGACAAAATTCCGTTGATTGAGCAGCTTTATTCGGCAGGCGCGGTTTGCCTGTCCCTGCTAAACGCCGCGCTGGCCTCTGGCTGGGGTGCAAACTGGCTAAGCGGCTGGGCCAGTCATGACCGGGAATTCATGGCGCAGGGCCTTGGCCTTTCGCCAAGCGAAACCGTGGCCGGGTTGATTTTCATCGGCACCCAAACCAGCCCACCGCCCGAGCGCCCGCGCCCGGATATTGATCGTATCACAACCTGGGTTTTCCAGTGATAATAAATGATTTCCTGAAAGCTGTTGGCCAGATTGGCGATCCGCGATTTCGCCGGGTGTTGTTGCTGGGGCTGGGTTTGACCATTGCCCTGCTGTTTGGGATCTATGCCGTGGTGCTGGGGGCCGTTTCCTGGCTGGCACCTGACACCGTCGCCCTGCCATGGGTGGGCGACGTTACCTGGGTCAGCAGCCTGATTTCCGGGGCCTCCATCCTGCTGATGCTGGTGCTGTCGATTTTTCTGATGGTGCCGGTGGCGTCGGCCTTTACTTCTTTGTTTCTGGACGATGTGGCCAACGCGGTGGAAGAAATACATTATCCCGAAATGCCGCCCGTTGATCCCCTGCCGTGGGGTCAGGCCATTAGTGACACATTGCGATTTTTGGGCCTGATTATTTCCGCCAATATTGCAGCCCTGATCCTGTATGTATTTCTGCCCTTTGCCGCGCCGTTGATCTTTTGGGGGTTGAACGGGTTTCTTCTGGGGCGTGAATATTTTCAGCTGGTGGCCATGCGCCGCATGGACCGTTTGGCCGCGCGCCGGATGTGGCAGGAAAATCGCATCCAGATATGGCTGGCCGGGGCGTTAATGGCTGTGCCGCTTAGTCTGCCGCTGATCAACCTGTTGGTGCCCATTCTGGGGGCCGCCACCTTTACCCACCTATTCCATCGGCTGGACAGGCGCTAAATCCAGCCAAGTTCGCTAATGCGGATCACACCTGACAGAATAATCGCCACGATTATCCCCCAAACCACCAGCGCAATGACACTGACCAGTGCCATGGTTTTGCGGACATTGAAATTTACTGGTGCGCCGGGCTGGGTACCGGGTACGACTTCGCCCACATCACCCTGAGTGCGGCGCCGGATCGGCAGCACGATGAACATCACCATGAACCAGACAACAGCATATAGGACGATTGCGCTTGTGGGGGCCATCAGACTTGCTCCAGTTCTATCAGGGTGCCGGTAAAATCTTTCGGGTGTAAAAACAGCACCGGTTTGCCGTGGGCACCGATTTTGGGTTCGCCAGAACCCAGCACCCTTGCACCGGTTTGGATCAGCCTATCACGGGTGGCCAGAATATCCGCAACCTCATAGCATAGGTGATGGATGCCACCGGACGGGTTTTTCGCCAGAAACGCCGTGATCGGGCTGTTATCGCCTAAAGGGTGCAGCAATTCTATTTTGGTGTTTGGCAAGTCAATGAAAACCACCGTTACGCCGTGGTCCGGCTCATCTTGCGGCGCGCCCACATTGGCCCCGAATGTATCCTGGTATTGCGCTGCAGCTGCGGCCAAATCCGGCACGGCTATGGCCACATGGTTCAGTCGTCCGATCATTGGCAGGCTTTCTTGGTTAGTATTCAGGGGGCTTATCCCCCCCCTTAACGGCACCTGCAAGGGTTTGGCGTCGGGATTAACCGACTATTCACTTTGAGTGGCCTTAACTACGTCACTGCCAATTGAAAGTTATACTATGCCAGATGATCTTGAAGCCTTCATGATAACCCAAACCCCTACAGCCGAACGACCATTGCTTGGTGTGACCGTTCTGGTGGTTGAGGACAGCCTGTTTGCCTGCGAAGCTATGCGCTTGCTGTGTTTGCGTTCCGGGGCCCGAATTCGGCGCGCCGACAGTCTGAAATCCGCACACCGGCATCTTTCGGTTTACCGGCCCGTGGTGGTGATTGTCGATCTGGGCCTGCCAGACGGGTCCGGTGCCGGGCTGATTGCTGAACTGGCAAATGCAACACCACGGATCACTGTTATTCTTGGTATAAGTGGCGACCCCGATGCCCGCGAAGCGGCGATAACGGCTGGCGCAGACGGGTTTCTGGAAAAACCACTTGTTAGTCTGGCGGCCTTCCAGTCGGCTATTCTGGCACAATTGCCAGCTGATCAATGCCCACGCGGCCCCCGATCCATCGCCGATGAGGAAGTCACACCTGACCCGTTGGCGCTGCAGGATGACCTGGCGAATGTATCCGATATCCTTAGTGTTTCGGGCGACGATGCCAAGACCCTTACTTATGTTGCACAGTTTTTAGGCGGGATCGCCAAACTGACCCAAGATGCGCCACTTGCGCTAGCTGCGGCCGAATTAGACAAGCATTGCCAACAGGGCGAACCTTACAATCATGATGTCGCGCGCATTGCCGGGTTAGTACAGGAACGGTTGCAGGATATCGGCGTTGTCTAAGTCAATCGGGGATCGCGTTTTACCAAAATTGGTGCGGTAAGGTCAGCAAGTGACAGTTTTTGCCGCCCGTCAGCATCAAAATTATCCGCCGACAGCCAACCCGTAAACGCCGCTTCAAGGGCCGGCCATTCGCTGTCAATCATGGCAAACCAGGCCGTGTCGCGATTGCGGCCTTTCATCACCGCGGCCTGGCGAAAAATACCTTCATAGCTGAAGCCAAACCGTTGTGCCGCCCGGCAAGACCGCAAGTTTGCTGCATTGCACTTCCACTCAAATCGGCGGTAGCCAGCCGAAAACGCCCATTTCATCATCAAGCAGATGGCTTCAGTGGCGGCGCGGGTCTGCTGCAATGATTTGGAGAAATTGATATGGCCGACTTCAATACTGCCGAGTTCCTCAGAAACCCTTAGATAACTCGCAACCCCGGCCCAATCACCGCGTTCTTTGTCAAAAATCGCAAAAAATACCGGATCTTTCTTGTCCTGAACATTAGATACCCAATCCTGATAGGCGCCCAGGTCATCAAAAGGGCCATAGGGCAGGTAATCCCAAATCTTGTCGTCGGCTGAATTCGCCAAATGGATGGCCGCGCTATGGTCGCGTACTGACAGTTTTTCCAAACGCACATATTGCCCTTCCAATTCCATAAAATTTGGCCGAATCGGGGCAGTCCATCCTTCAACAACTGCCTCTATATTCCTGTTTTTCATACATTTTCCATATTACTGCACAGAATAAACCGTATCTCAATGATTGGTAATTACCATGAAGAAGAACGCCATACACCGTATTTCCGCCCCAATCTGACGGGAATATATGCAGGTCGGTTCCTGTGTTCGCGAACCGCAATGTTAATTTGATTGGAGTGTTTATCATGCGTACGATTTCAAAGCGCTTTTGGAATGAAGAAACCGGCAGCTCTGTTGTTGACTGGGCTATTTTTGGTGCCGGTGTGGTTTCACTTAGTGTCGCGGTCGTTTCTACGATTGCTTGAACGCAGACCCTGAAACATGGTCCTTCAACGTTGTTAAATTAACCATGCCTGGTTGTTGTTACAGGATTTTGGATTACTAAAATGGCCGTCTATTACGCTTACGACCAAACCATTCTTGGCACTCAGACAACTGCCAACGGCAACCCAATTGATTACAATTTTGCTCCCCCAACAGGCCAAGCCTGGTCCTGGTCTGGCAGCCAATTTCAACACATCGTCTATGAAGAAGACAACGTCGCCACTTTTTACAACGGCGACACGACGAACGAAACTGTACAGGCGACGATGGGTGTCGGGGATACGCAGGAACAATCCACAGACATTGGCGGATCGCAAGCCGCAGTGGTCTATGACTATTCATTTACCGTAACTGACGGGACCAACACTTACACAATCGCGGTCATCGACATTGACCTGAACGGCGATGACGATCTGAACGACGCCGGTGAAGACGGGAATTATCTGGTGTTTGTCGGCACCCCACCGCCGCCGAATACCAACCTTACCATCACCGGAATCAGCGATAATTCCAATAATATCAAACACACCGATCTGGGTGGTATCTCAGTTTGTTTTGCTGCAGGCACTTTGATCTCTACAAAATCCGGGCAGCAACCGATCGAAAATCTATCTGCCGGAGACATGGTTCAAACCATGGACAATGGCTATCAACCAATCCGCTGGGTTGGAAAAAGCAAAACCCGCGCCCTGGGCAAACTGGCCCCGATCCGGTTTGCAGAGGGCGTTTTTGGCAATAGCAGGGAATTGCTGGTGTCGCCGCAACACAGGTTGTTGATAAAAGGTTGGCGGGCAGAACTGTATTTTGGAGCGCCTGAGGTTTTAATCGCTGCAAAGCATTTGGTAAACGGGACGACTATTGTGCCGGTTAAGCAAACCTATGTTGACTATCACCACGTCCTTTTTGACACGCACCAAATCATATTTTCCGAAGGCATCGCCAGTGAAAGCTTTCACCCCGGTAAGTATTCAGTAAATGGCTTGGCCGAAGAAACCAGGCAAGAACTGTTAGCCCTGTTTCCAGCTATTTTGGATAACCCGACCTGTTACGGCGCAGCCGCACGAACCAGCGTTAGGGCACAGGAAGCACAGCTATTTGGGCAATCCCTAACTTCTTAAACCTATCCCTGGGGAATGACGCGCAGGTGCAATTCGCGAAGTTGCGCATTCTGCGGCTCATTGGGCGCACCCATCATCAGGTCTTCGGCCCGCTGGTTCATTGGAAACATGATCACTTCGCGAATGTTCGCTTCATCCGCCAATAGCATAACCATCCGGTCAATTCCTGCTGCACAACCGCCGTGGGGTGGCGCGCCAAACTGGAACGCGTTGACCATACCGCCAAAGCGCTTTTCAACCTCGTCACGCCCGTAACCTGCAATTTCAAACGCCTTGAACATGATTTCCGGGCGGTGATTACGGATCGCGCCTGACACCAGTTCATAGCCGTTGCAGGCCAGATCATATTGGTAGCCAAGCACATCCAGCGGGTCACCTTCCAGTGCCTCCATGCCGCCCTGTGGCATCGAAAACGGGTTGTGTTCAAAATCAATCTTGCCGGTTTCGTCATCCTTTTCGTAGATCGGGAAATCCACGATCCAGCAAAATGCAAACCGGTCCAGATCGGTCAATTTTAGCTGAGTGCCGATTTCAGTGCGCGCCTTACCGGCGACAGTTTCAAAGGCTTTGGGTTTGCCGCCAAGGAAGAATGCGGCGTCGCCGACGCCAAGGTCTAGCTGTTTGCGAATTGCTTCGGTGCGTTCGGGGCCGATGTTTTTGGCGAGTGGTCCGGCTGCTTCCATATATTTTGACCAAAGCTCGGTAAATCGCTCTAATTCACCTTTTTCTTTTAAGATTTCTAGTCCTAACAAAAATAGTTGGCTCTCTTTTTCCGAAAGTCCGCCCCTTGCCGGACCAGAGTTTTCTATGCTGACTTTCATCTCTGAAATAATTTGCCCGTTAGACGAATTTACAGCCAAGTCCATAATTTCTCTGACTTCACCAAAATTATTTTGATCGATCTGTACATTTTGGTTTCGGCGCCAGAAGATATACCCCATCCCCGGCAGGCCCTCTTTCTGGGCAAAAGAATTCATCCGGTCACAGAATTTTCGGCTACCCCCACCCGGTGCCGGAATGGCGCGGATTTCGGTGCCTTCCTGCTCCAGCAGGCCCGCAAAAATCTTGAAACCAGACCCGGCAAAATGTTCCGACACGATCTGCATCTTAATCGGGTTACGCAGGTCCGGCTTATCGGTGCCATACCACAGCGCCGCGTCACGATAGGAGATCTGCGGCCATTCGGTATCAACCTTGCGACCGCCACCGAATTCTTCGAAACAGCCCTGCATTACTGGTTGAATGGTGTCGAATACATCCTGTTGCGACAC
Source organism: Paracoccaceae bacterium (assembly GCA_965224795.1). Lineage (GTDB taxonomy): Bacteria > Pseudomonadota > Alphaproteobacteria > Rhodobacterales > Rhodobacteraceae > NVTR01. The sequence continues at coordinate 641,686 of CBDDAE010000002.1, forward strand.
GAACGACATTTCCAGATCAAGCTGGTAAAAATCCGTGGGCGAGCGATCGGCGCGCGGGTCTTCATCACGAAAACACGGGGCAATCTGGAAATATTTGTCAAAGCCCGACACCATAATCAGCTGTTTGAATTGCTGGGGTGCTTGGGGCAGCGCGTAAAACTTGCCCGGATGCAGGCGTGACGGGATCAGGAAATCACGCGCGCCTTCGGGACTGGACGACGTGATAATCGGCGTCTGATATTCGCGGAAATCTTTGTCCCACATGGCGCGGCGCAGATGCGCCACCACGTCAGAACGCAGCTTCATATTGTCCTGCAGTTTTTCGCGGCGCAAATCCAGGTACCTGTACTTCAGGCGAGTTTCTTCCGGGTATTCTGAATCGCCAAATACCATCAACGGCAATTCAGCAGCTGCCCCCAGAACCTCCATGTCGCGCACAAAAACCTCAACTTCACCGGTCGGGATTTTATCATTCACCAGATCTGCATCGCGCGCCATCACGTTGCCATCAATGCGAATGCACCATTCGCTCCGCACTTTTTCCATTTCGGCGAACACCGGGCTGTCAGGGTCGCACAAAACCTGCGTGATGCCATAATGGTCGCGCAGATCGATGAACAATATACCGCCATGGTCGCGGACCCGGTGAACCCAGCCAGATAGCCGGACGGTATCGCCGACGTTGGATTTGTTCAGTTCAACGCATGTATGGCTGCGGTAGGCGTGCATCGAGTATTCCCTTCGGGGGTTGGCTTGTCCGCGCCGATACACCCTTTGGGCAGACCAAAGTCAAGGAAAGAAGGCCATCCAAGTTGAACCAGCTTGCTGAATCATTTGAATAAGGGCGCCCAGACAATAGAGTGCAGCAAAAGTATAGGCAATTTGACGAAAAGCTTTTCAAATCCCTGGCTTGGCCACTGGATCGTTCTGATATGGTCCATCGCTAACATTTACAGCCCTTGGAATATTTGGGCCGCGCAGATACGCAGCCAAAACCCTATGAATTCATGACAGCAAGCCAAATCGGTACTGGGCAAAGGGGCCACTGCAAGTACAAATTCGCGCTTGGGGTGTTAATCCCTGTGGTTTCAAGCTGTGGAAGCGCTAATATCTGCCCAATCATACTAAGGCGAGCATGAAAATGTCATTCACACCTTCTCGGTTGGCAAGTCTGATACTACTGGCCGGTTTCCTGGGGTCATTTTACTGGTTTTTTCCTACCCACTCTGCCGATCTGATGGCAACTTGGCTGGCTGGAAATTTTTTGGCCGCGGGACAACCCGACCAGGTTTACCCCACCCTCACCGAATATTTTCAGATGTATCCGCCCGATCAGTGGCGCCCTTTTATGGCGCAAGAATACAAGTATGAAGGCCCGATGTTTCCTTATCTTTACCCGCCACTTTGGGCAAAACTGGCAGGGTGGTTTGTAAACATTAATTTTTGGCGACTTTCAGCGGTTGCACTGGTTATCAACAGCGCATTGTTGATGGCCACAATTTTACTGGCTTACCGGGCGACAAGAACGGCACTAAACCCTGCGCTGTATGTGGGTATGGCGCTATTTTTCCTGTTGTCAAATTTCATTGGCACCGTTGCCCTTGTGGAAAATCAGCCGCAAATTTTTGTAAGTTTCCTATTGGTTTTGACAATGGAACGTATCCGCAACAATGCCCCCATATCGGCAGGTGCTGCTCTGGCTATCGCCGCCGCGATCAAGATTTACCCTGTGATTTTCGCATTGCTTTTGATTTTTGGTCGGGAACGAAAGGCATTTGCATCTTTTGTCGTATTTGGTGCAGCGCTTGGCCTGCTGTCGCTAATGTGGGCAGGCTGGCCCTTGCACAAAACATTTCTTGAATTGACCCGTCTCATTTCCGCTTCAGTTCTTGTGGCATCAATAAGTTTTAACTTTGATGCGGTCATTGGCCAGGTTTTCTTTGCTGACCATCTTGTGTGGCTGCCTGGACTAGAAGCCCCGACCCCAGCCAGCCCGTCACCTGGCTGGTATTCCATGGCGCGACCGGACATTTGGAGAATACTTTCCACTTTCGCTTTGCTGGTTGCGATCGCACTTTTGTCGCGTGTCGCTTCGCGTGTAGATCGGTCAACATTCGCCAGCGTGCTTTGGCCGCTGGCTATGATGGTGGTTGCGCTATTTTCCCCGATTGCATGGTCCATCTACTATATTCCAGCCGCCTGCTTCGCCCCGGTTTTGATCGAAAAATTGGGGCCAAAACTAGGGACGGTATTTCTGGTTTTGCCCTTTGGCCTGATATTTAGCCCGCTGGTAAAATACTATCGTCTCATGCGGGACACGGAATACCTGCCGGTCCACTATCCGTACCAATTGGCTGGCGTGCTTGCGATGGGAATACTTGCGCTTGGATTCGCCCTTGCTGTGCGCAAAAGCTTACAAATCGAAAACCAGGCCCTTTAGATTTTCAAGGCCCCCTTGCACCCGCCCCGCGCATGTCTATAACCCACGACAATTTGCAAAAACCGCTGGGGCGCTGCCATGCCAAAAAGAACCGACATCCAGTCGATCATGATCATAGGCGCGGGCCCTATTGTAATTGGCCAGGCTTGCGAATTTGATTATTCCGGGGCGCAGGCGTGTAAGGCGCTGCGTGAAGAAGGCTACCGGGTCATTCTGGTGAACTCGAACCCGGCCACGATCATGACCGACCCTGACATGGCGGACGCCACCTATATTGAACCGATTACGCCCGAGTTCGTGGCAAAAATTATCGAAAAGGAACGCCCTGATGCGCTGTTGCCGACTATGGGCGGACAGACAGGGCTGAACACGTCTTTGGCGTTAGCGGATAATGGCACGTTGGAGAAGTTTGGGGTGGAGTTGATCGGGGCGAACCAGAAGGCCATAGAAATGGCCGAGGATCGCAAGCTTTTCCGCGAGGCCATGGACCGGATTGGGCTGGAAAACCCCCGCGCCACCATCGCCGAAAGCCTGGATGAATGCTGGGCTGCGCTGGAAGACATTGGGTTGCCTGCCATCATTCGGCCCGCGTTTACCCTTGGCGGGACCGGCGGTGGCGTGGCTTATAATCGCGATGATTTTGAGCATTTCTGCCGCACCGGGTTGGATGCGTCGCCGGTGACGCAAATCCTGATCGACGAAAGCCTGCTGGGCTGGAAAGAATTTGAAATGGAAGTCGTGCGCGACAAGGCCGACAACGCCATCATCGTTTGCGCCATTGAAAATGTGGACCCCATGGGGGTGCATACCGGCGATTCAATCACCGTGGCTCCGGCGCTGACACTTACGGACAAAGAATACCAGATGATGCGGACCGCTTCGATTGCGGTGCTGCGCGAAATCGGGGTGGAAACCGGCGGGTCCAACGTGCAATGGGCGGTGAACCCGGCGGATGGCCGCATGGTGGTGATTGAAATGAACCCGCGGGTGTCGCGATCAAGCGCTTTGGCGTCCAAGGCGACGGGATTTCCAATTGCCAAAATCGCTGCGAAGCTGGCCGTAGGCTACACGCTGGACGAGCTGGACAATGACATTACAAAGGTGACACCAGCGTCGTTTGAGCCGACGATTGATTATGTGGTCACCAAAATCCCACGTTTCGCTTTCGAAAAATTCCCCGGCTCGGAACCGCTGCTTTCCACGGCGATGAAATCGGTCGGCGAGGCAATGGCCATCGGCCGCACCATCCACGAAAGCCTTCAAAAGGCGCTGGCCAGCATGGAAACCGGGCTGACCGGATTTGATGAAGTTGAGATTGAAGGCGCGTCGGACAAAGCTGCGGTCATCAAGGCCATTTCCATCCAGACCCCAGACCGTATGCGCACCATTGCGCAGGCCATGCGTCACAGGTTGTCGGATGATGAAATCCACACCGCCACCATGTTTGACCCGTGGTTTCTGGCGCGCATTCGCGAAATTGTGGAAGCCGAAGAAGTGGTGCGCAGCAATGGCCTGCCCACGGACGAAACTGGCTTGCGGCACCTAAAAATGATGGGCTTTTCCGATGCACGTCTGGCCGACCTGACCGGCCAACCCGAGGTCGAAATCCGCAAGGCCCGTCTGACCCTGAACGTCACTGCCGTTTTCAAACGCATCGACACCTGTGCGGCGGAATTTGAGGCGCAAACGCCATATATGTATTCCACCTACGAGACCCCCGTTATGGGCGACGTGGAATGCGAAGCCCGGCCCACGGATCGCAAAAAAGTGGTGATCCTTGGCGGTGGTCCGAACCGGATTGGGCAAGGGATCGAGTTTGATTACTGCTGCTGCCACGCCTGTTACGCGCTGACGGATGCGGGTTATGAAACCATCATGATCAACTGCAACCCGGAAACCGTCAGCACCGATTATGACACTTCGGATCGCCTGTATTTTGAACCGCTGACTTTTGAACACGTCATGGAAATCCTGCGGGTTGAGCAAGAAAACGGCACGCTGCACGGGGTCATTGTACAATATGGCGGACAGACTCCGCTGAAGCTCGCTAATGCGCTGGAACAGGCCGGCATCCCGATTCTTGGCACCACGCCGGACGCCATTGACCTTGCCGAAGACCGCGAACGTTTCGCTGACCTTGTGACCAAACTCGGTCTCAAGCAGCCGGAAAACGGCATTGCCTCAACCGACGCACAAGCCATTAAAATCGCCGAACAAATCGGCTTTCCACTGGTCATCCGCCCGTCCTATGTGCTGGGCGGTCGCGCCATGGAAATCGTGCGCAACATGGCGCAACTGGAACGCTACATCGCCGAGGCGGTGGTGGTATCCGGCGACAGCCCGGTCTTGCTCGACAGCTACCTGTCCGGCGCGATTGAGTGCGATGTTGACGCCATTTGTGACGGTAAAGACGTCCACGTCGCCGGCATCATGCAGCATATCGAAGAGGCCGGGGTGCATTCCGGCGACAGCGCCTGTTCACTGCCGCCATATTCACTGCCAAAACACATCATCGACGAAATGCACACCCAAACCCACGCCCTGGCACTGGCCCTTGGTGTCGTCGGGTTGATGAACATTCAGTTCGCCATCAAAGGCGATGATATCTTCCTGATCGAAGTAAACCCACGCGCATCACGCACCGTCCCATTCGTCGCCAAAGCCACCGATTCAGCCATCGCATCCATCGCCGCCCGCGTCATGGCAGGCGAACCACTGTCCAACTTCCCCAAACGCCCCCCCTACCCCAAAGACGCCGCCAAGGGTGATCCCGAACCCATCGGCGACCCCATGCGCCTGGCCGACCCCGCCATGCCGTGGTTTTCCGTCAAAGAGGCCGTGCTGCCCTTCGCCCGCTTCCCCGGCGTCGACACCATTTTGGGTCCTGAAATGCGTTCAACCGGCGAAGTCATGGGCTGGGATCGGCACTTCCATCGCGCATTCCTAAAGGCGCAACTGGGCGCAGGCGTGGTGTTGCCAACCGAAGGCACCGCATTCCTGTCGATCAAAGAAGCCGACAAAACGCCGGACCTGATAGAGGCCGCACAGACCCTGATAGAACTCGGTCTGGACATCATCGCCACCGGCGGCACCGCCGCATTTCTTGGCGAACACGGGATCAAAACCGAACTGGTTAACAAGGTCTACGAAGGTCGCCCCAACATCGTTGACGTGATGAAAGACGGACGCATCGCGCTGGTGATGAACACCACAGAAGGCGCCATGGCGGTCGAAGACAGCCGAAGCATGCGCGCCGTCGCCCTGATGGACCGCATCCCCTATTTCACCACGTTAGCGGCTAGCCATGCGGCGGCACTGGCGATGAAAATGGGACGCGAAGGGGAGTTGGGGGTTCGGGCGTTGCAGGGGTAAGTCGCTTTCTCCAAAAGACCATCAAACAACCGTTTCACCCAATCAAAAGGAACCGCCTGATGAAGACGCTGAAACCCGCCACAATCGCCGCGCAGGCATCCGGTGCAATTGATCCGCTGACCGGCGGTGTCGTGCCGCCAATCCAGCCGTCCACGACATTCGTAAGGGGCGAAGATTACGCTCTTTTGAACGGTGAATACGCCTATGCGCGCTATCACAATGACGCCGGTGTCATTGCCGAAACCACCATTGCGAGCCTTGAAAACGCCGCCGCCGCGCTGTTGTTTCCGTCCGGCATGGCGGCCATCGCAAGCGTTTTCAGAACCCTGCCAAACAACGCTACAGCAGTCATTCAAAAAGGCATCTACCACGGCACAACCCATTGGATTCGCAGCTTTTGTCAGCGCCGAGACATTGCCCTTCATGAAATTGACACCAGCGATAACGCCACCCTTGCCGCCATCGAAAAAGCCGATCTGATCTTCGTCGAAACCCCCTCAAACCCCTGGTTAAAAATCACCGACATCCGCGCCGCCGCAACCGTCGCCAAACGCACCGGCGCCGTCCTGATCGTCGACAGCACCGCCTCCACGCCGATCCTGTCACAGCCGCTGAATTTCGGCGCCGACATAGTCATGCATTCCGCCACCAAAGCCCTCAACGGCCATTCCGACGTGCTGGCGGGCGTGCTGGCATTCAAAGAAAAGTCACATCTTTTCAACCGGATACAATCCGAACGCAACGACGCCGGCACCGTCATCGGACCCTTTGACGCTTGGCTGTTAAACCGAGGCATGCGCACCCTACCCCTGCGTGTCGAACGCATGTGCCAAAGCGCCGAACAGGTGGCAAAGTTCCTGATCGACCACCCTGCGGTTGATGATGTCTTCTACCCCGGCCTGCCCAGTTTTCCCGGCCACAAGCTGGCCCGAAAACAAATGCCCGGCGGCTTTGGGTTCCTCATGTCTGTTTTGATAAAAGGCAATGCCACCAATGCATTACAGGTTGCCGGTCGCCTGAATCTTTTCCACCGCGCCACGTCGCTTGGCGGGGTTGAAAGCCTCGTGGAACACCGCCACACAATTGAACCGGACACCGGCATCCCGGAAAACCTGTTGCGCCTGTCCATCGGCATTGAGGACCCGGGCGACCTGATTGATGATCTGGGACAAGCGCTGGGGCAATAACCCCTGTTCCGGGTTATGTAATTGTCTTACCCCGGCACGCTAAATGTCAAAGCCGCCCAAAGGCTTTCCCAAACCGGCCCGTCGCCAGTGGCGGCCCGTTCAACCGGCAATAAAACCACGGCATCCAGTAGGTATTCGTTCCCGGCAGAAACCGGAATATTGGCCTGACCTTTTACATCAGTCTGCACGGTAAACACCGACACTTCCCCGGTTTGATTTTTCTCAAACACTTCTATTTGCGCGTCAATTCTAGGCGCACCTTCAAATAGTACCTGAACCGAAAAACCGGCGGCCATATCATCGATGTAAGGATTTGAAAGGGCTACAAATTCTGTGCGTAACCCAACAGGGTAATCCGCCCCGACACCGTTACCCACGGCAATCAGTGACTTGGCAAAACGTCGGTATTTTTCGCTAAAACCTGACTCTGGCAAGCCGCGCGCACTATGTTTTGCCAATGCATTTTCCAGGCGTTTATGTTCGACGAAACCTACAAATTTTTCCCATTCATTCCAGGTTATCTTGCTGTCTGTTGTTTCATGGACAATTACCCATAATCCATCATTAGGTGTCGCGTTATTTAGGGCAGGCCGGTCGCCAATGCGCCCTTCGACGGGTATGATCTGGTCACCCTGAACAAGATCAAACTGAATAAACCGTTGCGGTAAAAATCCGAATCCCCCACCGGAAAACTTTTGCCCGCCGCGCAACGCCGCCACAATATTGTTACCACTGGCGACCTGATAAGCTTCTGGCGATATCCAAAACTCATGGCCAACGGCAGTGGACGTGTTAATGAGCAGGGATAACAAAACTCCGGAAATGAATTTCATGGGTAACAGGGCTCCAATTTTGGCTTTCTATAAATCACTATACTGGTTGGGGCTGCTAAGTCTGTTGACATTCTCGGTACTTATGGTTTCCCGTTCTGCCATTGCCCATGAAATTCGCCCGGCTATAGCAGATGTAACTGTTTCCGCCAGCCGGGTCGAAATTGAAATCAGATTGACGCTGGAAACCCTGGTGTCCGGAATGGATCTGACGGAATTGCAAGACACTAATGCCTCACCTCTATCTGATCGATATGATGCTTTGCGCGCTTTAGACCCGCAACAATTGGAAATCGAATTTCTCGCCATTTGGCCCCAGATTAAGGATGGGTTTTTCCTTTCGTCCGGGGGGGCGGCCCTGACTCCTGAAATCGTTAGCGTGGAAATAGCCGAAATTGGCGAGGTCGAGTTGGCCCGCGAAAGCCTTCTTAGGCTGGTCTCGCCACTGCCGTCCGATGACAGCGCTGTTATTTTTGGCTGGCAATCCGGGTATGGCCCGCTGGTGGTACGCCAGGTTCTGGATACCAAGGACGGATATTCCGGTTATCTGACAAATGGCACCTTAAGTGAACCGATGCCCCGGACCGGCACTGTTCAGCAACCTTGGTTTTCGACCTTTACCAATTTTACTGGCATCGGCTTTCAACATATTGTGCCAAAGGGGCTGGATCATATCTTGTTTGTTCTGGGCCTGTTTTTCTTTTCTTTGAACATGCGCCCCTTGCTGACACAAATTACTGCATTCACGGTGGCCCATACCATTACGCTGGCCAGTGCTTCGTTAGGAATTGTACAAATACCGGCCTCTATTGTTGAACCGCTGATAGCGGCTTCAATTGTCTATGTAGCCGTTGAAAATATCTTGCTGAAGGAGCTTAAGCCCTGGCGCACGGCGGTGGTGTTTGGTTTTGGGTTGCTGCACGGGCTGGGCTTTGCATCTGTACTGGGTGAAATCGGGCTGGCCCCGGGGCGGTTTTTCACCGGTTTAATTGGCTTCAATATCGGTGTCGAACTGGGGCAGCTGGTCGTAATTACCGGTGCTTTCCTGAGCGTAGGATATTGGTTCGGTCAGCGTCAGTGGTATGGGGCAGTTGTTGCAAAACCAGCATCAGGGGTCATCGCATTAGTGGGCGCCTATTGGTTCATCCAAAGAGTGTTTTGGTGATCTCAAATCGCTTCATCTTCCAGATTTAGCTTCATGCTTAGCAATACTTCCTGAATGGCTTGGGTCTCTCGCAAAAGCCTTTTACTTTCATTCAAGGTGATGATGCCGTCTTCAATTGACTGGTTGTATTCCGCCATAAGTTGCGCAAACCGTTGGCTTAAGGCAATCACATCCGATGTCACCCCACCCTTTGAAGTATTCTCATGACCTGACTCATAGGACAGAGTTATCCCGCGAAGTTCGGCCAAAGCGCCGGTGACGTGTGGATAGCCTGATTTAGCTTCCAATGCGGCCACTGCGTCAATTGGCATATAGCGGTCCCGGTGTTCGGGCAGATCTGAATAATACCGGCCAAGTGTTGCTTTGGACTTGCCGGTAAGACCACAGGCTACTTCTAGACCCACGTCTTTTACCAAAGCCTCAGCATGACGTTTCAAATAATTTCTATGGTAGTCCATTGCCTATCCATCCCCTTGCGACCCCACAAAGTGGGGAACTTACACTCTTAATTCCCATTAACTGCACCGCGCGCAAGTAGCATTTTCAGATTGTACCGCCTTTAGGGCGGGGTGATTGCAGCCATCTTCGGATGACTTGAACAGGCGAGGCGTTCTTTTTTCGCCACAATATGCAGAGCTAGGCAGCTAGCTTTGTATTGGGTCCGTTGGACCATGGTTATGTTGGTCCAATCCAACCCCAGGGCTTTTGCCCTGGACCAACAGACCTTGGTTTCAACGGGCCCGTCCGATTTCCCTTACAGCTTTCATCAGAACCGCTTGTACTGTCGCGCCGTGGCAAGGTATTGCAGGTCATGGCGAAACTGTATTTTCACTATTCAACGATGAATGCGGGTAAATCCACATTGTTGTTACAGGCGTCCTATAACTACCACGAACGGGGCATGCAGACCTATCTAATGACGGCTAATCTGGATAACCGGGCTGGTCAGGGGCGTATTGAAAGCCGAATAGGTATTGGATCGGACGCGGATACATTTAGCCCCGGCGATAATCTATTTCAAAAAATTGAAAACCGCATTAAGTCCGGCCCCTTATCTTGCGTTTTCATTGATGAATCTCAATTTTTAAGCCCGAAGCAAGTTTGGCAATTAGCCCGTGCTGTTGATGATTTGGGTGTGCCAATAATGTGCTATGGATTGCGTGTAGATTTTCGCGGTGAGCTGTTCCCCGGGTCTGCGTCATTACTTGCGCTGGCGGATGAAATGCGTGAAGCGCGGACCATCTGCCATTGCGGGAAAAAAGCTACCATGGTGGTGCGCCAGGACAATGATGGCAACGTTTTGAAGGACGGGGCGCAGGTTCAGATTGGCGGTAATGAAACCTATGTTTCCCTATGCAGAAAACACTGGCGAAAAGCCGTTGGGGATCGTCAGGATTTGTAGGTCAAACCTGATTTGGCGGCGTTTTTCCGTGGCTCCATGCAAGCAGGTTTTCAACCGCCATGTGCCCCATGTTTTCACGCACTTCCAATGCCGATGTGCCCATATGAGGCAACAAAGTTACATTCGCCATTTCGCGCAAAGCTTGCGGAACAACTGGTTCATTTTCGTAAACATCCAACCCCGCCCCAGAAATTTCACCTGACGTAAGGGCAGCTATTAAATCCAGTTCATTCACCACATCGCCACGGGCAATATTCACAAAAACAGCGTGGCTTTGCATGGCTTGAAAGAAGGCTTTGCCGATTAAGTGATGGCTTTGGGCGCCTCCGGGCACGGCAATCACAACAACATCTGCGGCTTTTGCCACGGCTTGGGCATCTGTTAATTGACTGGCGTAATCCAAATCATTCACCTGAGACCGGTTATGAAAGACAACTTTCATACCAAATCCAAAATGCGCCCGTCTGGCAACGGCCTGGCCAATGCGTCCCATGCCGATCACGCCAAGGGTTTTGCCGGACATATGCAGGCCCATTAGCTGGGTCGGCTCCCATCCCTGCCAATTGCCGGATCGCACTAACGCTTCGCCTTCACTGGCACGCCTTGCCGCCATCAGCATCAGCATGACAGCGATATCGGCTGTGGCATCGGTGACGGCGTCTGGGGTATTGCACACTATTATCCCAACGGCGTTGGCGGCCCCTAAATCAATGTGGTTCACGCCTACGCCAAAATTGGCAAGAATTTTACAGCGTGGCTTGGGCAGATTGATAAATGCCGCCGCATCCAGCGGATCACCCAGGGTTGGCATTATCGCGTCAAATTCCTGCAAGGCCGCACGCATTTTTTCCGGTGCCAAGTAACTTGCTGTATCCAGATGGGTGACATCAAATTGTTTATGGGCCGCCTGCACAACGGATTGCGGCATGTGACGGGTGATCAGCAATTTGTGCGTCAATGCATTCGCGCCCCGACCGGCACGTCGGCATCCGGGCGTAATAGCACAATGTCACCCTGTTTGTCGGGCAAGCCCAATACCAGCACTTCAGACATGAATTTTCCGATCTGGCGCGGTGGAAAGTTGACTACTGCCAGAATTTGGCGACCAATTAGGTCCGCCGGTCTGTAATGCCCGGTGATCTGGGCAGAAGATTTCTTTTTGCCAATCTCATTGCCAAAATCTATCCAAAGTTTGATAGCGGGAACCCGTGCCTCTGGGTAGGGTTCCGCGGCTGTGACGCGCCCCACCCTGATATCTACCGCCAAAAAGTCATCAAATGAAATTTCGCTCATTTTCCCAGTTCCCGGCTACGATTTGTCGCCGCGGTGACAGCACGTTCCAAGAGCATGGGAAATCCGGCTTCTTTGTCCATCAGCACCTCTAGCGCTGCCGCAGTTGTTCCAGCCGGGCTGGTGACATTGACGCGAAGCTGGGTTGGGCTTTCTTCAGCTTCTTCAGCCAAAGCTCCAGCGCCTGCAACTGTCGCCTTAGCAAGTAGCATTGCCAGATCATCGGGCAGACCTTGCGCGATACCTGCCAGGGCCAGTGTTTCGATCAAATGAAATACATAGGCCGGGCCAGACCCGGACACTGCCGTTACGGCGTCCATCTGTTGCTCATTATCCAGTCGGACGGTTTGCCCGACGGCCGCCATCAATCCGTCGGCTATTTCCATATGGTTTGCATCAGAATGCGTGTTTCCGATTAAGGCGGTGATGCCTTTGCCAATGGCGGCCGGTGTGTTTGGCATGGCCCTAATAATAGGTGTCTTGTTGCCCAAAACGGCTTCGTAGCTGGCGATCGAAGTTCCGGCAGCGACAGTTATAAATAGCGTCCGGCCATTTCCCAAAGGCTGCAAAACCGGTAGCGCTTCCAGCATCATCTGCGGCTTGACCGCTATCAATACAATGGCAGGATCTTTGGGTAGATCTGTGTTCAGGTTAAGCCCTGACAGCCCCTTTAGCCAATCTGAAGGATGCGGGTCCAAAACCCAGACGGATTGGCTTGACAGGCCTTCTTGCAGCCAGCCCTGCAACATCGCCGACCCCATTTTGCCACATCCCAGCAAAACCAGCCCGCGCTTGGCAATTTCTTTGTGAACGCCCATGTTGTCCTCTGAATTTTCAGTCCCAGACCTAACCCGCGCACGCAAAATACTAAACCCGTGATTTTTGAATTACTTGCTTGGAAAGCGGTGGCGCTTTCACCCGGCCTTCAGGCCCGTCCGTAGGCTTCGGCAATGGCAACTTGCATAGCTTCAACTGGTGTTTGTTCACCCCAAGCTGCTAGTTGGAATGCCGGATAAAACCTTTCAGCGGCTTTCACGGCAGAATTGATCATGGTATCTAGCTGTTCGGACCCGGCAATTTGCCCGCCAGCGAGCACAAGCCCATAGCGATACACCATCAACCGTTGCGAATGCCAATAGGTGAATGCCCCGGTCCAGCAGATATCGTTCGCTCGGTTCAAAACGTCATAAAGGTTTGGCAATTTATCTTCCGGCGGTTCCATTTCAAATGTGCAGATCAGTCGTAGCGTTTCGTCCTGTTCGGACCACGCCAATGTAATTGAGTAGGTGCGCCACTGGCCTTCGACTGACATCGCAATCTGATCATCGGCCACACGGTCAAAATCCCAACTGTGATGTTCTGCCAAATTCTCAACAATATCAATTGGGTGGATATCTTCGTTCTGAATGTCCTGTACCGATAATGGCATGCCCAACCTCTTTTACTACTAGCCATGCGAATACTTCGATCCGCTAAAACTAGTTGTTTGCTCTAGGATAAGCGGTATTTACCGCATTCCTTACCAGATATGGTGTTCTTAAATCACCCACCTGTAAAGCTCTATTTTTGCAAATAGGCGTCAATATTTGATTGACTGTAGCGTGCCACGAATAATTCCAGTGAATAAAACTGATTCTTTCAACAGAAGGCTATAGCGATGCCGCCCGTTGAAATGCTCCTTTAGAAGGCGCGGACCCGCGAAGAGCGCCAGTAAAGTCATCAAGTGCCACCTGTCCGGATGCCGCCCCCAAGGCCGGCGATCCCGCCAAAGGCTGGTAAGTTCCGGTAAAGGCGGTGCCTGAACTGTCAAAGTTTGTTTTTGGCTTGCTGGAAAGCCAACGTTCGCCGTTGTACCTGGCCGCGAACGTTCCCGTCGAATTTAACGGGGCTGAGCTGGCAATGGGGGCTGACCGATTTGGCGCATGGTGGATATTATTCGCCACAACATAGCCAAACCAGCCATTGGTTTTTGCCCATTCAGCATCTTCATAAACAACGGCATCATCAGGTTGGTTGGCAGTTGATCTGAGATCAACGAAAGTGTTGTTTACAAAAATTCGTCTGGCTCTTTGGTTGCCGTTTGTCTGGGGGCGGTTTCGGATAAAGGCGTCCAGAAAACCCTCAAACCCGATCAGGATTTCGGCTGGAACATCGGGCATCACGCACACGTTGTTGCGAAAGGTAATGCCACCTGAATGGCATCTGATCATGCTTTGGGTGTTCGCCGTTCCCTGAAAATGGTTGTGCTCAAATACACAAACTAAAAAGGGTGCCACCTCCATCCCTTCGCTGTGGGGCGTGATGCTGATAACCTTCCAGCCGCCTTCGAAAACACAGTTCTGAATGTTGTACTGGGCGTCAATTTGGTATTGAAGACCTTTGCCCGTACTTTGCTGTAACGCGCGAAAAGCTGGCTGGTGGGCCGTTTTTCCACCTGCAGCAGACCAGCCGGTACACGATGACATGTCGTTTTTTCCTAAGAATACGAAGCGGGCCAGTTCAACCCGCAACGGCCCATGATCGGCCCAGTTTGGGTTTTTGCCAACGGGTTTTGCGCCATCGCCATTTACGGCCGTTACTGCCTGTTGGATGGCGGTGCCGTAGATTGCCAACTCACCATCAGAATGGAAAACGCCATAGTTTTCCCAATTTGTGAAATCGCAATCAGAGACAGCAACATACCGGTCAGGAAATTTTTGGATCGTTTCAATGGCCGACGACACACCGGATGCTGTACAGTCGTGGACAAGGTAGTTTCCCCGTTCAGAGTTAACTCTGACAGAGGCCAACCCGGCCCGTGCTCCTGCCCCGACCGAGCTTTCATAGCCACCTCGAAAATCCAGCCCTGTAAATACAATTTGCGATTCCGAATTTGCGATCTTCCATGTGTGAAAAGCGCCCCTGCTATTATCAATTATCGGGCGGGGGCCTGTACCGATTGCGCCAAATAGCACTTGGTTCTTCGCACTTTCTCCAGCCAGTTTTCTGCCGTTCAACTGAATGTCCGACGTCAGCGTATGCCTATGCCCTGTATAAAACAGCAAACGACCGCCGCCATTTGCCTCTAGGGCGGCAAGGCCTGCAGCGGCTGTCCGAACCTGCTGGGCCCCTGGCGGCTTGTTCGGGTAAGCACCGGTTGGATCAACGACAATCGTATTTCCCCTGGCAAATCGGGTACTGGCAGACTCGACCCTGATGGGAATGTTAAATATTTGGGTGATTGTGCCGTCGGTGACTGTCAGCGTTGGATTGAAGGTGCCCGCGTTATAAGTGTGTGCGGCAGAAAAGCCGTATTCAGTGTTACTATCCCGGCCTGATGCACGGTTTGGATCCAGACGCGCAAATGTCCCCGGATCATCAAATTGCCATTTAAAATGCAGCGTTTCCTTTTGTTGAAGGGTGGCATCGGCCGCGAATTTAACGGCGGCTGGTGCAAACATATTTTGCGCATTGACCAAGATGCCAGCAATCAAAGTGCCCGACGCGGCAGTGAGAGCAAAGCTTGCTGACATACTCGCCCCGATGATTGTCAATTTACCACTTTTTTGAAACGGAAATGCCATTGTTGTTTCTCCCATGCGTCCGAAAAAG
Organism: Paracoccaceae bacterium; assembly: GCA_965224795.1. Classification (GTDB taxonomy): domain Bacteria; phylum Pseudomonadota; class Alphaproteobacteria; order Rhodobacterales; family Rhodobacteraceae; genus NVTR01. The sequence goes on from CBDDAE010000002.1 coordinate 656,963, forward strand.
TGCAGCTTTGGCAAATGGCAAAACTGCGCACCTGGCGATTATGCTACGGATTATTTCGTGGGTGGTCTACCGGCATCAGCCGCCACATTGCTAAATGTGCGGGAACTGGATGCTACAATTTCTGAGGCTGCGGTTTTTTGGGTTTAATCTAAATGACCCGAAAATAATAAAATCAGCCTATTGCCGGCAGGGGTACCTAGCCAATTCCCCCAAAGAGAATAGGCAGCCACTGGACGGAAGTGTCGCTTGGATTACAACATCTTGCTGTGTCTAGACGCACTTAAGGTTTCTTGGCGCGTTTTGCTGGCTTTTTTGCCGCTGGCTTCTTGGCAGGCTTTTTTTCAATCGCATCCAAACGTGCCTTTAGCATATCATTTTCTTCTCGGGCCTTTTGCGCCATGGCACGAACAGCATCAAATTCTTCACGTGTCACGAAATCCCGTTCAGCAAGCCAGCGTTCAATCCAACTGTTCATAGCCGTTTCGGCCTCACCTTTAGCGCCCTGGGCCACGCCCATGGCATTGGTCATCAGTTGGGAAATATCATCAAGAATTTTATTACGGGTTTGCATCGCTTCCTCCGGTGTCTGCCTTGTGACTATATGGGAGCGCGCCACACAAATCTCAAGGTTGACTTCAAGCAACACTGCACCCATGCCTTGGCCATGCTAAGCGCCCTGATCCCTTTCCCTAATATCGGTCCTGATATCTTTTCGGTTGAAATAGCTGGATTCACCCTGGCATTGCGTTGGTATGCGGTGGCCTATATCGCCGGGATTATACTGGGTTGGCGGATTATTGTACGCGCTTTGAACGCGCCCAGACTTTGGCGCAATGAAACCGCCCCGATGACCCCTACCCAAATGGAAGATCTGCTAACTTGGATCATCATCGGTATTATAGCCGGGGGTCGGCTTGGGTTTGTTATCTTTTATCAGCCAGCACATTTTCTGGCCAACCCGGGACAAATACCGCAGGTTTGGCAAGGCGGCATGTCTTTTCACGGCGGCTTTATTGGCGTAATTTTGGCGGTATTTTTCTATAGCCGCCGTCACGGGTTACCGACCGCTTCAATTGCCGATGCGTTGGCCTTTGCGACCCCCCTGGGCCTAATGCTGGGGCGGATCGCAAACTTTATTAACGCAGAGCTTTGGGGAAGACCAACAGACCTGCCCTGGGCCGTTGCATTCCCCGGTATTCAGGCACAACATTGCCCTGATATTCCCGGCATCTGTGGCCGCCACCCTTCGCAGCTATATGAGGCCGGGTTAGAGGGCCTGCTGCTTGGGCTTTTGTTGTTGTTTTTGGTATGGCGGCGCGACTGGCTGAAAATACCGGGGCAAATAACCGGGCTATTTTTTATCGGCTATGGTTTGTCGCGTTTTCTGGTTGAATTTGTGCGACAGGCTGACACGCAATTTATCAGCCCTGACAACCCTATGGGCTATGTGATTGGTGTTGCCAGCTTTGGGCTATCCATGGGGCAGTTGTTGTCGCTGCCGATGATCTTGATCGGATTACTTACACTTAACTGGGCCAGACGCCGGGCATGAACGATCTGGGAACCCTAGTGTTGCGCCGTATTGAAGCCACAGGGCCAGTATCAGTGGCAGACTATATGGCTGACTGTTTGTTGCATCCGGAATTTGGGTATTACAACACCCGTGATCCGTTTGGCGAAGCCGGGGACTTTACGACAGCCCCGGAAATCAGCCAGATGTTTGGCGAATTGTTGGGGCTATGTCTGGCGCAAACCTGGATGGATCAAGGACAACCCAACCCATTTTGCCTGGCAGAGCTGGGACCGGGACGCGGCACTTTGATGGCCGATATCTTGCGGGTTACAAAAATGGTGCCGGGTTTTCACGAAGCAATGCACCCGATATTGCTTGAGGCTTCGCCGGCATTGCGGCGCAAACAAAAGGAAATATTACAGGATTACCAAATCAGCTGGATAGCCGATATTGCCGAGTTGCCCGAAAACCCACTGTTTTTAATTGCCAACGAATTCTTTGACGCCCTGCCGATCAGACAATTTAGTCGGGATGACAATGGGTGGAGGGAACACCAGATCGTTTCCGTGAACGGGAAATTATCCATGGGATTGTCGGCCCCTGCCCCCCTTGGGTCATTGGATCATCGACTTGCAGATACAAAATCCGGTGACACAGTGGAAACACGGCCATCTGCCGAAGGTTTTATCCAAACTGTGTCAGAACGCATCGCCCAATATGGCGGTGTCGCCCTGATTATTGACTACGGGGATTGGCGCTCACTTGGCGACACGTTTCAGGCGGTGAAGGATCACAAGGCAGTTAGCCCCTTGGCCGAGCCCGGTCTGGCCGATCTGACGGCACATGTCGATTTTGAAGCTTTGGTAGCAACACTTAGTGACACGCAGGCAACCCCAATGGTGCGTCAGTCTGATCTGCTAAAGTCGCTTGGGATTGATACCCGAGCCCAGCAACTGGCGGCAAATTTGGAAGGTGATGAACTTGAATCGCACAATGAAGCCCATCGTCGGTTGACCCATCCCTTGGAAATGGGGACTCTGTTCAAAGCAATCGCCCTTTATCCTAAAAATGCTGCGTCGCCTCCTGGGTTTGAAACATGACGCTGGAAATAATTACATCCGACAGTTTGCTGCCAGTGCGGCACGGGTTTTTTACCCGAAAGGGCGGGGCATCTTCGGGGGTGTTTTCCGGGTTGAATTGTGGACCCGGCTCATCCGACCAACGTGAAGCAGTGGCAATTAATCGGTCCAGGGTAGCTAATGCCATGCAGGTTTCTGCGGATCATTTGCTTACCCTGCATCAGGTTCATTCAAGTGATGTTGTGACCGTCACAGAGCCCTTTGTTTCTGGTTCTATCAAAGCCGATGCAATGGTCACCAAAACACCGGGCATCGCCCTTGGTGCGCTAAGCGCTGACTGCCAACCCGTGTTGTTTGCGGAACCCCATGCCGGCGTGATTGGGGCCGCGCATGCCGGCTGGAAAGGCGCTTTAAACGGTGTTCTTGGGGCGACCCTTGATGCGATGGTAAAGCTAGGGGCGGATCGTACAAAAATATGTGCGGTGATTGGGCCCTGTATCAGCCAGGACGCCTATGAAGTTGGGCCAGAGTTTCGCGACAACTTTTTGGCAAAGCCCCCAAGGTATGAACGGTTCTTTAAAACGGGTGAGGGCGATCGATTTCAATTCGATCTGCCCGGGTTTGGCTTACATTGCTTGACCCAAGGTGGCGTGGATCAGCCAAGTTGGACGGGTCACTGCACCTATGGAGATGATAAATTGTTTTATTCTTACCGCCGCAGCGTGCACCAAAAAGAAGCGGATTACGGCAGATTGGTCGCGTCAATTTGTCTATAGGGTCCCCAGCCCCTGAAACCGGTTTAGATTGTTTCGATTTTGCGAACAATCAAGGCAAACCTGTGACCGCCACACCGTACTAGTCGATATATCGCACAAATTTAGCAGAAATCAGAAACCCGTGCGATCCACTTTACCTACTGAAAAATAACAAGTTTACTTTAGAAATTTGTCAAATATCTGTATACTGACCCCAGTTTATATACATTTGGAAAGAAACATCGTCTCTGCCCGATCCTTGCCAAATTCCTATGTCAAAAATCATTGAAAGCGACGGGTACATGAATTGCCCGCACTGGAATGAGGGAACGACCATGGAAACCAAACACCGTTGGCTACAGGCCACTATCGACTTTGCAACCCGCCAGGATCTGGACATGCCTTGGGCAATGTCTGGCGACAAAAATGACTGGAACAGCCGTTGCGCTGCCCGTGCAAAATCGCAAGATAGCGGCTGACTAAGGGCAAATTTGTATGAGATAGCGCTTTTGTTGACCTATTGAACCGTATCTACAAACAACCATTTCCCAATTGTGGCAAAATGTTATGATTTTCGGAAACAAAGGTTTTGGCCAAAGGGGATTAGTCCCTGATACACGCCGAATTTAGCCACTTTTTGACTTAACAGTTTTTTAACTTAGTAGCAGGGTCATACGTCCCTCTGCATTTGGGTGGGGGCCGTAAAGCAGTTGTGGACAGTTTGTAAGGACTGTTTCATGAGTTATATCGTTCGTTCCAATGTTAACCCCATCAAACCTCAGCCTTGGACTGTCACCCGACAGACACCGTCTGCCGTTAAGCCCAAGGAATTAGACGTCGTCACGCGACGCTATGAAATTGAGTGGCTTTCCAGTGAAGGAACGGTTGAAAGTAAAACCTGCGTTGCCCCTGCCATGCAAATTTTTGAGAAAGCCTTTAGTGCTTTCGCACAGGGCACGCTGATACAAACTCAAAACGGCGAAGTCGCGATCGAGGACCTGCGACCTGGTTCGATGATTGCAACTGCTGATGGCGGCCTGCAGCCCCTGCTATGGTCCGGATCTATGACTCTGTTCCCACAAAACCTTGAACTGGGCGTGCCCACTGCACGGTTGTTTCGGGTTACTGAAGGCAGCTATGGCCAAAACATCAACGGACCTGACCTGTTATTGGGACCTGCGGCACGTATTTTGCCGGGCCATTTGGCGATAGATTCCACGTCACCGCTTATGGCACTTGATCGATTGGCTGATGGCGGCTCAATCATTGGCATCAACCCGGTCTCACCAGTTCGTGTGTTCCACCTGGGTCTGGAAAGCCATCGCCTGATGCGCGCAAATGGCGTGCTGGTTGAAAGCTATCACCCTGGTGAGCAGCCCCATATGCACATGACAACCGAACTTTATCCGCATTTCGTGGCTTTATTTCCGCATTTGGAATCGATTAGCGGATTTGGTCCGCTGAACCACAAACGCTAAGCTATAGAAACGTCTGCGTCAGGCTTTTTGGCGCAGGCGTTCTTCCAATACTTCAAAAGGCACGCCGGGCTGATCCTTGGCGCAGCGAATGACCAAAGAGGTTTTGACGCTGGCTACGTTTTCCGCCGAGGTCAGCTTTTCGGTCAGAAAATTTTGAAAACTGGACAGGTCGGGTGCAACGCATTTCAAGATGAAATCAACTTCGCCATTCAGCATGTGACATTCGCGAACCAACGGCCAGTCTTCGCACAGCTTTTCAAATGCTGCCAAATCGATTTCTGCCTGACGCACCAAGCCAACCATTGCAAAAACCTGTACTTCAAACCCCAGGGCGCGGCTGTTAACTTCGCTATGGTACCCAGTAATATACCCGCTTTCCTCAAGGGTTCTGACCCGGCGCAAACATGGCGGCGCTGAAATCCCGACGCGCCGCGCAAGTTCAACATTGGTCATACGCCCGTCCGCTTGTAGCTCGGCCAGAATCTGGCGGTCAATCGGGTCCAATTTGCTGATCGGCATGTTAATTCCATTCATTTATTTGCAACTTGTATTATTACGAGCCGATCTGCGCAATAAAATTACACAGATACGCCTAAATAAGAAAGTTTTCAAATAATTGAACCGGTCGATCACAGGTTCGAAACCGGGGTTTCAACGCCGTGCCGGGGCGTCTATATGCTGGTTGAACAAACACTTATTGGGGGCAGTCATGTCAGACAAAAAGCACAGTAAAGTTTTAATCATTGGCTCTGGCCCTGCGGGCTATACCGCGGCGGTATACGCCAGCCGCGCCATGCTTGACCCGGTACTGGTTCAGGGCATTCAGCCCGGCGGCCAACTGACCATCACCACCGAAGTGGAAAACTGGCCCGGCGACACCGAAGTACAAGGCCCCGATCTGATGTTGCGGATGGAAGCCCACGCAAAATCCGTGGGCACAGAAATTATTTCGGACATCATTCTAAGCGTTGATCTGGATAAGCGACCGTTCACCGCCATTGGCGATAGCGGCACGACCTACACGGCTGATGCCTTTATTCTGGCGACCGGTGCGCAAGCCCGCTGGCTGGGTCTGGACAGCGAAGAAAAATTCAAGGGCTTTGGCGTGTCAGCCTGTGCCACCTGTGATGGTTTCTTTTACCGGGGCAAGGATGTGGTGGTGATCGGCGGCGGCAATACGGCCGTGGAAGAAGCGCTGTTCCTGACCAAATTCGCCAGCAAGGTCACCGTTATCCACCGCCGCGACGAATTGCGGGCGGAAAAGATCCTGCAACATCGGTTGCTGAACAACGACAAGATCGAAATGCTGTGGGATCACCAGTTGGAAGACGTGTTTGGCACCGAAGACCCCCTGGGTGTTGAAGGCGTGCGGGCTAAGAATGTTAAGACCGGTGAAATCACTGAAATCTCCTGTGCTGGTGTATTTATTGCCATCGGCCATGCCCCTGCATCAGAACTGGTTAAAGATGTGCTTGAAACCCATATGGGCGGTTACGTGGTGACCAAACCTGACAGCACGGTCACATCGATCCCCGGCGTATTTGCTGCCGGAGATTTGACTGATCATATCTACCGTCAGGCCGTCACCAGCGCCGGTATGGGCTGTATGGCTGCGCTTGAAGCAGAAAAGTTTCTGTCTGAAATGGAAAGCGAAGACGCCGAGGTGAAGGCCGCTGAATGACGCCATTAAGTTGGCGCGCCAGCGACGCCGCGCGAACGTTCGGTGCAGAGGGTATGATTTATCCTTCGCGCACATTGCCATTGAAATGGTGGCACCTGGTATTGTTTCGTTGGAATACGCCCGGCGCACCGGTTTTACGCCGGGACGGACCTGCATTGCCCTTTATTTGCGGTCAGTAATGCCAAGGGCGGGTTATTGACGCCTCTGGTTCATCATTTACCAATTTTGCGGTTGAAAGCTTGCAGTCCTGCCCAAAGGCGCGTTATTGCCCGGCTGAATTCAAATTAAATTTGCTAATTAGCCAAAAAGGCCCGGTTCCAATGCAGTTGTCCAATCTTACCCCGATCCCAGAACTATATGTTTCCCACGATTCGGCGCTAAAACTAAAACTAGAAGCCGCCGAATTGCCAAGCTGGGATTTGTCTCCACGTCAGATTTGCGATCTGGAACTTCTGATGAATGGTGGCTTTAATCCCCTGAAAGGTTTCCTGGGAAAGGCCGATTATGACAGTGTTGTCAAAGATTTGCGGCTTACCGATGGCAGCCTTTGGCCAATGCCAATTACTTTGGATATCAGCGAAAAATTTGGCGAAACTGTTGAACCTGGCCAGGATATCGCGCTTCGCGATCAGGAAGGTGTGATCTTGGCGATCATGTCCGTTTCCGACAAGTGGTCCCCCGATAAAGCGCTGGAAGCCAAGAACGTTTATGGGGCAGATGACATCGCACACCCGGCTGTTAATTACCTGCATAACACTGCCGGTCCAATTTATCTTGGCGGCCCGGTTACGGGCATCCAACAACCCGTGCATTATGATTTTCGCGCAAGGCGTGACACGCCCAATGAATTGCGGGCCTATTTTCGCAAGGTTGGCTGGCGCCGCGTCGTTGCTTTCCAAACCCGCAATCCACTGCACCGGGCGCACCAAGAACTGACATTTCGCGCCGCCAAGGAAGCCCAGGCCAACCTGTTGATTCACCCGGTTGTCGGCATGACCAAACCCGGCGATGTCGATCATTTCACACGAGTCCGCTGTTATGAGGCGGTGTTGGACAAATACCCCAGTTCAACCACAACCATGAGCTTGCTAAACTTGGCCATGCGCATGGCGGGGCCACGCGAAGCAGTGTGGCACGGTTTGATCCGCGCCAACCACGGATGCACCCACTTTATTGTTGGTCGGGACCACGCCGGGCCGGGTAAAAACTCGTCCGGGGATGATTTTTACGGCCCCTACGACGCCCAGGAATTGTATCGCAAATACCAGGACGAAATCGGTGCAGAAATGGTTGATTTCAAGCATATGGTCTACGTTCAGGAACGGGCCCAGTACGAACCTGCCGACGAAATCACAGGCGATGTGACCGTTTTGAATATTTCGGGCACTGAACTACGCCGCCGGCTGGCTGAAGGGCTGGAAATACCTGAATGGTTCTCGTTTCCCGAAGTGGTAACCGAATTGCGTCGTACCCGCCCTGCCCGTTCAAAACAAGGGTTTACAGTGTTTTTCACCGGGCTATCTGGTTCCGGAAAATCCACCATTGCCAACGCACTTATGGTCAAGTTGATGGAAATGGGCGGACGGCCCGTGACCCTTTTAGACGGCGACATTGTGCGTAAAAACCTAAGTTCTGAACTTGGGTTTTCCAAAGAACACCGCGACCTGAACATCCGTCGAATCGGCTATGTCGCATCCGAAATTACTAAGAATGGCGGCATAGCAATTTGTGCGCCAATCGCCCCTTACGAATCCACCAGGCGGGCGGTCCGCGAAGAGATCGAATCCTTTGGTGCTTTTTTGGAAATCCATGTGGCTACTTCGCTGGAAGAATGCGAACGGCGCGATCGCAAAGGCCTTTATAAACTGGCGCGTGCCGGCAAGATCAAGGAATTCACTGGCATTTCAGATCCTTATGAAGAGCCCAAAAGCCCAGAACTTAGCGTTGAAACTGAAAACGTTGAGGTCGACAATTGCGCCCATCAGGTTGTTTTGAAACTTGAAAGCATGGGTTTGATTGCTGTCTAGATATTACGGCGTTTTCAGAGACGTCCAAGGCTAACGCCCGAAATTCCGGGCGTTGGCCTATTGCGCTTTCATCATCCGGCGGATCAATCCATCCTTTAGGATGTAGTGATGAAACAGTGCTGCCAGAGCATGTAGTAATATCAGCGCAAACAATACTGTGGTTAGCAGCTCATGGGCTTGTGCCGCCGGTTTAATACCACCGCCCCAAGCGGCCATACCGGAAGCAGGCACAATAATCATCAGCAAGTAAAGTGCCCAGTGTACAATCTTACCGGCACGTTCTTGCAACGCGCTACCGGCCCCTGTGGGTTCAGGCACGCCGCGCATGAAACGCACAATCAGGCGCACGATAACCAAAACCAAAACCGACAGGCCGACAATCACGTGAATCTGGGCACCATTCCCAACCACATCCTGACCTTTAAGCACGACTTCGTACGCTGTTTCCATGCCCTCATGGAAAAGCGCCTGAAACAGTATCAGCAAGGCTATAACCCAATGCAGGCCAATTTGAAGTTTAGAATAACCCGTTGGTTGGTTCATAATCAGCCCCTCAATGCACGTTTACTGGTGCCATATCATTCTGTCGGGCCAAAACAAATGCAAGGCTTTTCCCATTCACAAGTGCCAGTCTTTCGCCATTTTCATCGTGGACAGCGTATAAATCATCGGCACCAGCTGCTTGTTTGCGCAGTTTTCTGGGCAATTCGGTAATATCCACCGGACGCACATAGGCTATCCTGGCTGACTTTCTATCATCATTTTTCTCTGAATTATCCATGCCCGACCCTTTTACCCACCTTGATTAATTTTAATCGATTGCACAATGCTTTCAGCTAGGGCGCGCTTCAGATCAACGTGCAGCAAACCATTAGTCATCGCCGCACCGGCCACATCAACGCCATCAGCCAACACGAAACTACGTTGGAATTGCCGGGCCGCTATGCCCTGGTGCAGAAAAATCCGCCCCTCGGTTTCCTCGGCCTGTTTGCCCCGGATCACCAGCTGGCGGTCTTCAACGGTGATCGACAGATCAGCTTCACAAAACCCTGCCACAGCCAAAGTGATCCGATAGCTTTCATCGCTTGTCTGTTCAATGTTGAAAGGTGGATACCCACCCAAATCAGATTTATTAGCCCGTTCCACCAATTGCTCAAGCTGCTCAAACCCTAAAAAGAAAGGGTGCGTAGACAGGGTAAGTTTCGGCATCGACACGTCCTTTGATAAGCGACTGCTTCGTTTTGGCCCCAATTGGCGACCTTCTGTAAATATGGGGACCAATCTGTCAGTCGCAAGGCTGGGCTTGCGCATTTCCTTGGCCTAACAGCATTAGTTGGCTATTTTGAGAGCAACAGTGAATTAACAGGACCAACCAGACCAACATGACTATTGCTGGAAAAATGGACCACAGGGAAGTTTTGCGCGTTAAGCTTGCTGTGCTGCTTCGCGAACATGGCGATCTGGATGAAGCTATCCACGCCTTGCAGGAAAGCAGGCGCGCCGATCAGTTTCGCCTGAGGCGGTTGAAAAAACAGAAACTCCACCTCAAAGATCAAATTACGATACTCAATGACGAACTCACCCCAGACATCATTGCGTGACCCGGCCATCGCGCTATAGTGCGGTTTCAAATTTCAGCGAGCAAACAGATGAACACCCCAAGCGTTGGCATTATCATGGGCAGTCAGTCCGACTGGCAAACTATGAAACAGGCGGCTTTGGTGCTGGATGAATTGGGCGTGGGTTATGAAACGAAAATAATTTCGGCACACAGAACCCCGGACAGGCTGTGGGATTATGGTGCATCCGCCGCCACGAATGGATTGCAGGTGATCATAGCCGGGGCCGGTGGTGCTGCCCATTTGCCCGGCATGATGGCATCTAAAACCCGCATTCCAGTGATTGGTGTCCCCATTAAAACAGCCACATTGTCGGGCATCGATAGTCTGTATTCGATCGTGCAAATGCCTAAGGGATTTCCTGTGGCAACCATGGCTATTGGCGATGCCGGGGCCGCAAACGGCGCCTTGATGGCCGCGGCTATTTTGGCTTTAAATGACGATGAACTGGCCAGCCGCCTGGACGCATGGCGCGCGGCGCTTTCTGCCTCAATTCCAGAAGAACCCAAAGATGAATAAACCCTTGGCCCCCGGTGCCACCATCGGAATACTGGGGGGTGGTCAGTTGGGTCGTATGCTTTGTGTTGCCGCTTCCCGACTTGGGTTTATGTGCCATATTTTTGAACCGGGTGCGCACCCCCCTGCCGGACAGGTTGCAGCCAAGGTTACAACTGCCCCCTATAGTAACACCCAGGCGCTGATGGATTTTGCCAACAGCGTCGACATTATCACCTTTGAATTTGAAAATGTTCCGACCCAGGCACTAGATATACTGGAAGCTATCAAACCCGTTTATCCCGGCCGCGAGGCCCTGCGCATCAGCCAGGACCGGTTAACGGAAAAGGCATTTCTAGACGATCTAGGCCTACAAACAGCGCCCTTCCGCGCAGTGGATAAACAGGAAGATTTGGAAAAAGCGCTGGCAACAATCGGCACCCCCGCAATCCTGAAAAGCCGTCGCTTTGGCTATGACGGCAAGGGACAGGTGCGCCTGAACTCAGTAAAAGACGCCGAAAAGGCATTAGCATACATAGCCGATGCCCCAGCCATTCTGGAAGGTTTCGTTGATTTCAGCCATGAGGTTTCGGTGATCGGAGCCCGGGGTCGCGACGGCCAAATTGCCTGCTTTGATCCCGGTGAAAACGTGCATCTGAACGGGATTTTACACACCACCACCCTGCCCGCCAGACTAAGTATAGGGCAACGCACAGATGCCGTGCTGATTGCCGCTAAGGTAATGAATGCGCTGGATTATGTTGGCGTTTTGGGACTAGAGCTATTCGTGACACCCAAGGGTTTCATCGTGAATGAATTTGCTCCACGTGTTCACAATTCTGGCCATTGGACGCAACAGGGCTGCACCATAGATCAGTTTGAACAACACATCCGTGCCATTGCCGGATGGCCACTTGGAGATGGTCGCCGGCATTCCAATGTCAAAATGTTAAACCTGATTGGTTCAGATTTTGATCAGGTGCCGGCGTTGGCTAAGAACGGAAATAGTGCGATACATCTATATGGTAAGGCCGATGTGAAACCCGGGCGCAAAATGGGCCATATCAATGAGATTACCGGCCCGGCTAATCCCACAAAGACTGGATAACCAGCCCTCCGAATGTCAGGTCATGGTCAAAGGCACCGGTTTCCAAAAATAGTTTAACCTGCGCAATTACCACGGGATTCATCATCATAAATGTATGGGTCACGGGCAAAACAATATGGTCGTCCATGCCGACAATTCTGGTGCTATCCACCGAAACTTTGCCGTCATCTGTCCCCTCGATGAAACTTGAATAAAGTGGGTTAAGGGACTGGCTTCCAGCGATGATGCCCAGTTCAAAGCGAGCAAATCCCAACTTATTTGGCAGCGCATCGCTTCCGGTTCCCAATTCTAACCCGGCCGGACCATTCAACCACTGAAACGGCCCCAGATCCTCAAACGCATCGACAAGCGCCGAGCCTTTATTAGGCGGCCCCATCATTACAACACGGCCCATGTTTTCGGGCCTGTTTTCGTGCAACCAGGCACGCACAAGAATACCGCCCATCGAATGGGTGACGAAATGCACCGTCTGATCACCACAGGCGGAAACAGCCGGTGGAATGCTGGCCTGTACCAAATCTTCTATCGGGGCTTTTGTCGAAGCATAGTCTACGTTGACCACGGCATAACCCTGACTTTGCAGCGAATTTTGTATCACACGCATGGAAAACGCAGAGCGCGCCAAGCCATGTAGCAACACCACACAATCGGCATGGGCAAGCCCTGGCAACAGGGTCAGTATCAGGGCAAAAACAAATCTCATGCGGTTAAAATAGCCAACTGCGATGGCGGTTTCGAGGCCAAATTGAAAGAACCCTGCGTCATTGTCAGTTTTTCGCCGACGGTCGTAGAGATATTGCGATCCCCAACAATACCAATGCTGCGGCAACAAAAAACCGTAAACTCACTGGTTCCCCCAGAAATACCACCCCCCCGGCCGCCGCTATTACCGGCACGGTCAGCTGCGCCACAGCGGCGACAGATGCGGCCAAGCGGGGTAACACACTATACCAAAGTGCATATCCCGCCCCTGATGTCACCGCTCCGCTGATCACCGCCAGCGTCGCCCCTCTGGGTGTAATTTCCCCAGAAAATATCGCAAAAACTACTACCCCAATCGGTAAAGCCAGTGCAAAATTCGCTGCCGTTGACCCCAGCGGATCATCCACCCCGCGCCCCAGCAATGAATACACCCCCCAGCCAATAGCCGCCGCGGCCATCAGCAGCGCCCCAACCGGATCCGGCGCAACGCCGCCCGCAGGTAAAAGCAAAACCATCAAACCGCCAAAGGCAATTGCGGCCCCAATCCAGCGCGCCGCAGGCACCGCCTCACGCGCAATCAAGGCCCCGGCAAACATGGTGATCTGCACACCACCAAACAGGATCAATGCCCCGACTCCAGTGTTCAGCGACACATAGGCAAACGAAAACCCAAGCACATAAAGGGCTAACATCAATACGCCCCAAACTCGTCCATTTGCACGCCACGGTACCGCGCGATCCGAACGAAGCGTCGCCAGTAACAACAAAAACACCGCCCCCGCCGCCAACCGGATCATGGCAAACGCTGCCGGGCCGGTGCCATCCCCCACTAATGCCATCCGGTTCAGTACCGAATTGGCGGCAAATGCGATCATGACCAGTGATGTTAAAAACAAAAGACGCATGGTTTAGAAACTGGCGCAAATTGAGATTTTTTCAATCAGATTTTGCATTCGCCTAACCGTTCTTCTTTTCATAAAAACCTCCGCCAGAGGCAAACCGCCCGCAGGGCTAAAAGAAATGCGCGCATTGCGCGCTCAATACAAAAAGGGCCCGCGCAATGCGAGCCCTATTCAATCTTATATGCCAGGCGTGGCTTACATCATGCCGCCCATGCCGCCCATGCCACCCATATCGGGCATACCGCCACCGGCGGGTGCATCTTTGGCTGGCTTGTCAGCAACCATGGCTTCGGTGGTGATCAGCAGGCCGGCAATGGATGCCGCGTCTTCCAGGGCTGTACGAACAACCTTGGCCGGATCAATAACGCCTGATTTGAACAGGTCGCCATATTCTTCGGTCTGTGCGTTAAAGCCAAAAGCAGCGTCGCCGCTTTCGCGAACTTTGCCAGCAACAACCGCACCGTCAACGCCCGCATTTTCAGCGATCTGACGAAGTGGTGCTTCCAGCGCACGACGCACAATAGCAACACCAGCGTCCTGGTCAGAGTTTTCACCCTTAACCTTGGCCAGTGCTTTGGCACCCTGCATCAGGGCAACACCACCGCCAACAACAACGCCTTCTTGCACGGCCGCACGGGTCGCGTTCAGGGCGTCATCAACGCGGTCTTTGCGCTCTTTGACTTCGATTTCGGTCATGCCACCAACGCGGATAACAGCAACACCGCCGGCCAGTTTAGCCACACGTTCCTGCAGTTTTTCCTTGTCGTAGTCGGAAGTGGTTTCTTCGATCTGCTGACGGATCTGTGTGACCCGTGCTTCGATCTCAGCCTTTTCGCCATTGCCGTCGATGACAGTTGTCTCATCTTTGGTGATGGTGATTTTCTTGGCCGAACCCAGCATGTCCATGGTGACATTTTCCAGCTTCATGCCCAGATCTTCGCTAATTACCTGACCACCGGTCAGAATGCCAAGATCCTGCAACATTGCCTTACGACGGTCACCGAAACCAGGGGCCTTAACAGCCGCGATTTTCAGACCACCGCGCAGTTTGTTCACAACCAATGTTGCCAGGGCTTCGCCCTCAACATCTTCGGCAATGATCAACAGCGGCTTGGATGACTGAATGACAGCTTCCAACAGTGGAACCATTGGCTGAAGTGAAGAAAGCTTTTTCTCGTGCAACAGCACCAGGCAATCTTCCATGTCTGCCAGCATTTTGTCAGGGTTGGTCACGAAATAAGGTGACAGGTACCCACGGTCAAACTGCATGCCTTCGACAACTTCGGTTTCCGTTTCCAGACCCTTGTTTTCTTCAACAGTGATCACGCCCTCATTGCCGACTTTTTGCATCGCATCAGCAATTTGCTGGCCAATTGCAGCTTCGCCATTGGCAGAGATTGTACCAACCTGCGCCACTTCGGCACTGTCTTTAACTTCACGGGACGCATTTTTAATGGTCTCAACAACTTTCTTAGTTGCCAGATCAATACCGCGCTTCAGGTCCATCGGGTTCATGCCCGCGGCAACTGATTTCATGCCCTCTTTGACAATGGCTTGCGCCAGAATTGTCGCCGTGGTTGTGCCGTCACCGGCTTCGTCATTGGTGCGGCTGGCAACTTCTTTTACCATCTGCGCGCCCATGTTTTCGAACTTGTCTTCCAGTTCGATTTCCTTGGCAACGGTCACACCATCTTTGGTGATGCGCGGTGCGCCAAAGGATTTATCAAGAACCACATTGCGACCCTTTGGGCCCAAAGTGACTTTTACCGCGTCGGCCAGAATGTTTACGCCATTCAACATGCGGTTACGGGCGTCTGTCCCGAATTTGACGTCTTTAGCAGCCATTATGCTTGCTCCTTGTCGTCTGAATTAAAATTAGCAAAAGTGACCTCAGGCAATAATGCCCATGATGTCGCTTTCTTTCATGATCAGCAGCTCTTCACCGTCAAGGGTGATTTCAGTGCCGGACCATTTGCCGAACAGGATCTTATCCCCGGCTTTGACGTCCATAGAAACGCGCTTGCCATCTTCGTCGCGTGCACCAGCACCGACTGAGATAATTTCGCCCTCGGCAGGCTTTTCTTTTGCGCTATCGGGAATAATTAGCCCGCCAGCAGTTTTTTCGTCGCCTTCAGTGCGACGAACCACGACACGGTCATGTAATGGTGTAAATGCCATATGTGAACGCTCCTCGTTCAGGGTTACAGTTGCTGTTAGCACTCGAGTCAGTTGAGTGACAACGGATGGGATTTAGGGAGGTTGATGGGGTGAGTCAACGGTAAAGGCGCAAAAAGCTTCTGTGTGCCTATACTTGGCCCATATTTTGATAGTGTTTCATTTCTGTCTGACCTTTGGGTGTCGTCTGGTACACACCTGTTTCAACCCTTTCAAACCAGCCATAATGGTCTGCCGCCATAATCCGTGTGGCCGTTGCCACCCCGGTTGCTGCTGCAACCAGCGCGCCTTTGGTGGGCCCGTGAACCGCCAGAAACGCCGCACAAGAAATTGCATCCTGCCTATACGCCGTCACCAGCCCTACCCGGGTTTGCCCACCGGCATTTGGATCGCCCACCCGGCGCTGAAATTCGCGCAGCAACCGGCCTTTGCGCTTGGTTGATTTCACCGGTCGATAGGCGGCCGGATCGCAATGGGCCTCAACCAGACCGTCGCGCAAGCGCACGGTCAGCAAACCCAACCTCAGCCGCCGACACAAGGCTGTGTTGTCTTTCAGCGCTTTGTTGAAAACCTTCCCCGAACCTCGGGGCACACATATATAGACGTCATCGGTGACACCCTTGCGATCAACCGCCTGATGGAACAGCGACAGTGAAAAGCCAAGTTTCAGTTCAACAATCACCGGGTCATCATCGCCGCGTATTGCCATCACATCCACGGCGCCGATCTCGGCCTTGACCTCATAGCCCTGACCTTGCAAATAGGCCTTAACCGGCAGGTACAGATCGGTTTCTTTGGGTTTGGTCATGGGATCAGATTAGGGCTGCGACCAGTAGGTGACAAGCCGACTTTGCCCGCCTATAAGACCGCAAAACTTACCGATACTCACGGATACATCATGACCATCAAAATTTTCGGCCACAAAGGCCCCGATACAGACGCCACCTGTTCTGCCCTGATCTGGGAATGGTACCTGAACGACGTGCAGGGCAAAAAGGCGCAGGCCTTTGTGCTGGAGCCGCCAAATACCGAAGCTGTTTTTGTGCTGGAACGCTGGGGCGTGGCCATGCCAGCAACCCTTGGGACACTAACTGAGGCCGACGAGGTGGTGTTGGTGGACACCAACAACCCCGGCGAGCTGCCGAGCAACATCAATGACGCAAATATTGCCGAAGTGATTGACCATCACCAATTGTCAGGCGGTTTAAAAACCAAAGGCCCGATCAAGTTCACCATCCGACCGGTAGCGGCCACAGCTACAGTCATGGGCTGGCTGATCGGTCGCGATATGGACAAGATGCCGGATGCTATCAAGGGGCTGATGCTATCCTGTATTCTGTCAGACACGCTTGAATTTCGCTCGCCCACAACCACCCCGACTGACCGCAAACTGGCTAAAAAGCTGGCCGGTGAGATGGGGATTGATCTGACTGCTTATGCGACGGAAATGTTCGCCGCCAAATCGGATGTGTCTGCATTTTCAGATATTGAACTATTGAAAATGGACAGTAAAATTTTTGAAGTCGAGGGAAAAAAACTGCGGGTGTCCGTATTGGAAACCACGGCCCCGGCGATTGCTTTAGATCGCAAAGCTGATCTGATGGCGGCGATGCCCGGCGTGGCAGCGGATGATAGTGCGGATCAGGTTTTGTTATTCGTTGTCGACATACTGAATGAACAGGCCACCCTGCTTGTCCCAAATGACGCGGTGAAATCCATTGCCCAAAATTCGTTTGGGGCCACGGTGACAGGGGACAGTGTTGTTTTGCCAGGAATTATGAGCCGCAAAAAGCAGATTGTTCCTAATCTGAAGTTTTAGTCTTAAGGTTCAATTATGGGTGATCATTTCAATAAATTGCTGCAAAAGTTGCCGCAACTGAGTGATCACACGCGCATAGAGCTTATTTCTGCGCCTTCGGCTTTGGAAAATCTGCCGAACCTTAGTGCCGGTCTGGGCGTCCAGATTGACGCCAAACGCGACGATACTTTGCCACTGGGCATGGGCGGTAACAAGGTTCGGCAACTGGAATATTACCTTGGACCGGCGGTTGAAATGGGCGCTGATACAGTGCTGATCACCGGCGCGGTTCAGTCGAATTTTACCCGTACCTGCGCGGCGGCTGCCCGTCGGTTAGGCATGCATCCTATCTTGCAAATGGAGGAACGGGTGCCAAAGGAAGATCCCGTCTACCGAACGTCGGGCAATGTTCTGCTAAGCACCTTGATGGGCGCTGAGGTGGTCCATTTTCCGACCGGCAATGATGAGGCGGCGGCAGATGCGAACCTGGACAGAATTGCCGACGAATTGCGCGAAAATGGCCGTATCTCCTATGTCATTCATCTGGGCATCGACCATCCGCCCCTTGGTGGGCTGGGCTATGCGGCGGCGGCAGTAGAAACCTGGCTGCAATATCAATCGCTTGGCACCCTACCTGACCATGTGATCATTCCATCAGGCAGTGGTTTGACCCATGCTGGATTTCTGGCCGGGGCGCGGGCGATTGGTTGGGATGTTTCCGTGTTGGGGATATGTGTGCGCCGTGACGCCGATCAACAGCGCACCCGCATCCAGCGCCGGACCACTGAGATTTTGAATTTGCTGGGTGCAGCCTATGACTTAAAATCCGGCGATATTCAGCTAAGTGACGCCTGCCTGGCCCCGGGCTATGGTTTAATGAACCCACAGGTCGGGGCCGCAATTAGCCTGGCCGCCGTGCAAGAAGCGCTGTTACTTGATCCGGTTTATTCTGGGCGCGCCATGGCCGGTCTGATACAACATATTGAAACGGGGACGATTAGGCAGAATGAAAGGGTGACCTTCATCCATACCGGCGGCACACCGGCGATATTCGCCTACCAATCAGACCTAACCAAAGCACTGGAACAGGCTTCAGATGACGCAGTTAATTAGTTCGCTTTTCGAAATTCAGCACCGTTACAAAGCGCTTTATGTCGATCTTTGGGGCTGCCTGCACAACGGTGTGCGCCCTTTTCCCGAGGCTGTGTCTGCCTTGCAAAAATTCCGCTCAGGTGGCGGCGTTGTGATTTTGCTAACCAATGCGCCGCGCCCGCGTGGGACGGTGCGCGCCCAACTTGACCAGATGAATGTGCCTGTGGAGGCATATGATGATATTGTGTCTTCCGGCGATGCATCTCAGGCCGGGATGGTGGCAGGCTTGGCGGGCAATCGGGTTTACCATCTGGGTCCTGAAAAAGACCATAGCTTTTTCACCGATATTGATGAAGCACTGGATGCCCGTGACATAGAGCGGGTGCCTTTGGAACAGGCCGAGGGCATCATATGCACCGGGCTATTTGATGATCAGGTCGAGACCCCGGAAGATTATCGGGCAACGTTGTTATTTGCCAAGAACAAGGGTTTAAAACTGCTTTGTACTAACCCGGATATTGAAGTGGATTATGGCGAAAAGCGCATCTTTTGCGCCGGAGCGATCGCAGCACTTTACACTGAAATGGGCGGCGAAAGTCTGTATTTCGGCAAACCACACCCGCCGATTTACAATCTGGCGCGCAACCGGCTGGCGTCGATAAAGCCGGTCATGGACCATGAAATTCTGTGCATTGGTGATGGCATCAATACCGATATCCAAGGTGGGCTTGGCGAAGGGCTGGACACGTTGTTCATAACCGGGGGCTTGGCGACCGCTGAATTCGGCGATGATCCGCAGAACCCAGACCCGGGCGCACTGCAAAGCTATTTTCAGAAATCACAAATTTCACCAGATATGGCAATCGCCCAGCTACGCTGACATATCGACAAAGTAACAATATTACCTATGATTGTTTCTTTTTGTAAATATGTTGCGCGACGGATTGTGTTTCGGCCAAAGAAACCCTATGCTGCACTGCAACATTTTCAACGGAATTAAAAAGCGATGCTCGACAATATGCCACGCGGAACTATTTGCATTGAAGAGCTGGAAATCGGCATGCGTCGTAGTTTACGAAAGCAGGTAACGGACCGCGATATCGAGCTTTTTGCCGAAATATCCACTGACCATAACCCGGTGCATCTGGATGACGACTATGCCCGTGACACCATTTTTGAAGGCCGAATTGCCCACGGTATGCTGACAGCCGGGCTGATTTCAGCGGTGATCGGCGAACAACTGCCAGGGCATGGCACAGTATACTTGGGGCAAACCTTGAAGTTTCTGGCCCCTGTGCGCCCAGGTGACATGGTTTTCGCCGAAGTTGTGGTGCGTGACATTGATCATTCCAGGCGCCGTGTCAGCCTTGATTGTCATTGCGCTGTAGGTGATACCGTGGTGCTAAAGGGCGAAGCGCTGGTTCTGGCGCCAAGTCGGAAATTTGATTAAAGCGGGCCCGCCCCGCCCGGGGCACCATGCGAACATTGTCATTCTGGAACGGCCTTAAAAGCGACGATCGTGGTGCCTGCGCGGCCATTGGCAATTTTGACGGGGTTCACTTAGGGCACCAGTCGGTTATCCAGATCGCACATTCCAAAGCTAGCGAAACCGCATCCCCCTTGGGTATTGTCACTTTTGAACCGCATCCGCGTGAGTTCTTTGCTGCCGATGCCCCGCCTTTTCGCCTGATGAACGCGGAAACCCGGGCCCACAGGTTGGAAAAGCTGGGGGTCGAAAAGCTGTATCAGCTGCCATTTGACGCGATATTGGCAAACCTGACAGCGGAAAATTTTTGCCGCGAAGTTTTGTCGGAAGGTCTGGGCCTGTCCCATGTGGTCGTTGGGGCGGATTTTCAGTTTGGTAAAAACAGGGGCGGCAATGTTGAGTTGCTAAAGGAATTTGGCAGTTCAATGGGTTTTGGCGTGACCGTTGCCAGCCTGATCGAAAATGCGGGTCAGGAAGTGTCATCAACCGCTATTCGAAATGCGCTGGCTGCCGGTAAGCCCGGTGAAGCAGCGGCCATGCTGGGACATTGGCACCGGGTGGACGGCGAAGTGCTGGGCGGCGATCAGCGCGGGCGCGAACTGGGCTATCCAACCGCAAACATGTCGATCAATCGTCTGCACCCGCCTAAGTTCGGCATATATGCGGTTAAAGTTGATGTACTGACGGGGCCCCATATGGGCGTTTACAGTGGGGCTGCTTCTGTCGGTATCAGGCCGATGTTTGGCGAAAACAAACCCAACCTTGAGACATTTATTTTCGATTTTTCAGGTGATCTGTACGGTGAACATCTGTCCATTGCTTTTGTAGAATACCTGCGTCCGGAAGAAAAATTTGACAGCTTGGAAGCCCTGGTTGCCCAGATGGATCGCGATTGCGCACGTGCACGCAAGATTCTTGCGGCGGTTTGAACGGCAATGGCTAAGGCCACCAAAACCAAGGGGCTAAGGCCAAAGTTTTGGGAAACGATCGGCTATGACAGGTTGACTACCCCGGAATGGGAAGCCCTGTGCGATGGATGTGGCAAATGTTGCCTGAACAAACTGGAAGACCCGGACACCGGTGAAGTGGCTTTGACCCGTATCGCCTGTCGATTGCTTGACGGGGAAACATGTCGTTGTGGGCAATATGACATTCGCCGCCAGTTTGTGCCGGAATGCATTTTCCTCACCCCAGATAACTTGCCCGATCATCTGTACTGGATTCCCGACACCTGCGCCTACCGGCTGCGGTATGAAGGAAGGCAACTGTTTGACTGGCATCCGCTGGTTAGTGGGGACGCCAATTCAGTGCATCAGGCTGGCATTTCGGTCAAAGGCTGGAGCATCCCGGAATTTGAAGTCGATGAAGATGAATGGGATGAATACTTGATTGAGGACTCAAAAACATGAATTTTGCCTCTGACAATTGTTCTGGTGCACATCCTTTGGTGATGGACGCCATTGTGCGGGCCAATACTGGATACATGCCATCCTACGGCGAAGACCCAATTATGGATATTGTGCGCCAACAGGTCCGCGATCTGTTTGAGGCCCCCAATGCTGCGGTCTATCTGGTGGCCACGGGCAGTACCTCCAATTCCCTTGCGCTGGCAACTGTTGTGAAGCCCTGGAGCGCGATCTACAGCCACAGGCATGCCCATATCCAGTCTGACGAATGTGGCGCGCCCGAATTCTTTACCGGCGGTGCCCGGCTGGTAGGGATTGACGGTGCTGGCGGCAAAATCAGCGCGATGGAACTTGAAGACGCCATCAGCAGCACCCCCAAAGGGGACGTTCATTCCTATCAGCGCGGCGCAATCTCTATCACCAACACAACCGAGGCCGGCACGGTCTATTCCTGCGACGAAGTTGCGGCCATTGGCGCTGTGGCCCAGCAATACAAGCTACCTTTGCACATGGACGGCGCGCGGTTTGCAAATGCTTTGGTGAGCGAGGGGTGTAGTGCAGCGGAGATGACCTGGAAGTCGGGTGTCGATGTCCTGTCCTTTGGCGGAACCAAAAACGGGCTGATGGGGGTCGAGGCGGTTGTTTTGTTTGATCCAGAATTAGCCTGGGAATTTGAATTGCGCCGCAAACGTGCCGGGCATTTGCTATCCAAACACAGGTTCCTGTCAGCGCAAATGCAGGCCTATTTGACTGATGATCTGTGGCTAGACCTGGCAAACACGGCCAATAACCGCGCCGCCCAGTTAAGTAGTGGATTACTTGGAATTGAGGGTGCCAATTTAAGCCATCCGGTTCAGGCGAATATGGTATATATGGAAGTTTCGCGCGCGAAACATCAGCGGGCAATTGCGGCTGGGGCAGCCTATTCTTTGGCGCCTTTCAGTAGCTCTTTAGAAGGTGACGACGCTGAAATTCTATCGTCGCGGCTGGTCTGTAGCTGGTCAACAACAGAAGCTGCAGTGGATCAATTCTTAGGGCTGATCAAAACCTAATTTGCAGGGTTATCCGCCCAGAACTCCCTTATTTTTTCGGCTACCTGGACGGCATGGGTGATGGGTAACATGTGACTTGCGTCCGCTATCTTGTGGCGGGTTACTTTTGGCAACCGTTCCGACAAGCGCGACTGAATTGTATCGATAATTGGGGGAGATTGTGATCCCTCCAGCAACAACACTGGTTGTTGCAACTGTTCAAGTCGACCCGATACCAATACCCCTGCCGGGTCTTCAAAAATAGCCGTAGCATGGGCCGCAATCAGGTGGATACGTTTGGTTGCAGATAGCTTTTGTGGTTCGGGTAAATTTTCCCACGGGGTCCCATCCCCCCATATCTGAATAAATTCACGGGTTGCAGTTTCTTTTTCTCCGGCCTGCATGGCCTGTACAAAAGGGGCGAATTCTGCTGCATGCTGTTCAAAAGCAAGGGTGCCTTGTGTGGCAGCAAAATACACTGGTTCGATCAAAGTAAGACTGCGCACCAGCTCCGGGTTTTTAACCGCCAGCCTGAGTGCCACCGTTGCCCCAAATGAATGGCCAATTATATCAATTGGAGTGTCAATGAAATCAATCGCCATAGCGGTGCAAATGGTCTGAAACTCTCCACGGTCATCCCAATCACCGCTTTTGCCATGCCCCGGTAGATCAAAACAGATAAACTGGCCGATGGTTTCCAGCTGTGAAATTACACCATTCCAGGACCCCTGATGGGCCAGCGAGCAATGGACCATCAACGCCTGACGATCCCCTGCCCCTTTGGTTGACCAAAAGGTAGGAAAGCCACCACGGATATCGGTTGGCATCACATTTTGCCGGACAGGTGCACATCCAGATAGTCCAGCCTGTCATGCCCCCAAAACCGCTGATCGGTATCGGTTATATAAAACGGCGCCCCAAATACACCCCGTTTCACGGCCTCTTCCAGATTTGCACTGTAGGTTTCGGCACCGGCCAACATGCCACTGTCTGACAGGGCCGGGTCAAACCCGGATTTCTCAAGACAATCCCGCACAACTGCGTCATCGGCAATGTCACGGTCTTCGGCCCAGACAGCGCGTAAAAAGGTGCGCGCCAAAAGACCAACATCACCACCACCCGCAGATTGCGCCGCAATCACTGCATAGGATGACGGGGCAGGATTGACCGGTAAAAATGCTGGCTTCGGATTTATTTCCAATCCCGCATGTTTGGCGTTTCGAACCAGTTCCTGCATCCTGTATTCTTGGCGCGAAATATGGCGCTCAGCCGGTGCAATGCCACCGGTTCTGGAAAACAGAGCTAATAGGTCCAATGGTTTATAGGCAATTGTTGCACCATGTTTCTGGGCGACTTTTTCAAGCCCATCATTGGCAAAATATGCAAACGGCGACATTGTCGCAAAATAATAGTCAATATGGATCATTTTAGAACCTCTTCCACCACATGTTGTTTGCAAGATGGTAACGGGGTGGTAAGCGGTGTCAACGACGCTGCTGTCACAATTTCGACCGGGGAAATCTGCCATGCCAATCGTCACTGAGCCCAAATTAATTTCGGGTAACGCCAATCGTCCACTTGCTGAAGCGATGGCTCGGCGAATGTCATTGCACCGGGGAGTTAACGTCAGTCTTGTCGACGCCAGAGTTGAACAATTTAACGATCAGGAAATCTTCGTAGAAGTGTTTGAAAACGTCCGCGGTGAGGACATGTTTATCATACAGCCGACGTCAAACCCAACCAATGACAACTTGATGGAACTGCTGATCATTGCAGATGCGCTGCGGCGTTCATCGGCGGATCGGATTACAGCAATTATACCGTATTTTGGCTATGCCCGTCAGGATCGACGCACCAAAGCGCGCACGCCAATCTCGGCAAAACTGGTAGCAAACTTGATTGTAGAGGCCGGGATTGAACGGGTTCTAACGATGGACCTACATGCTGCACAAATTCAGGGGTTTTTCGATATTCCGGTGGATAATCTTTATGCTTCGCCGGTTTTTGCGCTGGATATCGAACACCACTTCAACGGCAACAAAAAGGATCTGATGATTGTGTCACCTGATGTTGGTGGTGTGGCGCGGGCGCGCGAATTGGCCAAACGCATTGATTGCCCATTGTCGATTGTCGATAAACGCCGGGGCAAACCGGGTGAGATTGCCGAAATGACGGTGATCGGCGACGTGAAGGGCAAAAGCTGTGTAATTGTCGATGACATCGTTGATACGGCGGGAACGTTGTGCAAGGCGGCCGAGGTTTTGATGGAGCAAGGCGCCAAAGAGGTACACGCCTATATTACCCACGGGGTTCTGTCGGGGCCAGCGATTGAGCGGGTGTCAAATTCTGTGATGAAAAGTCTTGTGATTACAGATTCCATTCAGCCAACAGAGGCTGTTAAATCCGCGAAGAACATCCGTATTGTGCCGATTGCACCGCTATTTGCCCAGGCCCTGCTAAATATCTGGAGCGGTACCAGCGTTTCGTCATTGTTTAACCACGAAACCCTTGGGCCGATTTATGGTGGAATGTATTCCACCGACGATTAATCGGGCGTTATTCAACATCCCAATCATCTTCGTCTGAAAGTTCTCCAATTGCCAACCAATCGGCCCGAACCCGTGCGACACGGGTATCGCCCCAGGTTTGGAACAAAATTGTAAACCCTTCCTCTGTTACATCGGTAGCCGACACATCTGCGCGCGGGCTGGTTTTCTGGTCCAAATCCCACATTGAAAGTGACACCTGCACCGACGGAGGTAACGCAAAGGCTTCGTCAAATTTCACATTCTTGCGAAGCTTGCGCATTCCGTCGCCAGTCCACATCACGCCGCCATCCTGAAAATCCGAAAACAAAACCAACGAGCCCTGATCGACCCCTATATGTCCGCGCTTGAGCCGTTTCATTCATACATCCTAAAACCAAAAGGGCCCCGATACTCGGAGCCCTTTGAAAACGATAACTGCATGTACTACTGACGAACTGTCAGACCAAATTCTTCGGCGGCACTGGTTAGATCGGCCACCAGTTTCAATGCCGCATCAGAGGAGTCCGGCGTTGCTGAATCGCGCGCCGCTTTCGCATCAGACATCAAGCCATCCAGAACGTCCTGCGTGACTTCTTCGCGCGGCATTGCCTGTTCAGCCAGCACAGATGTGCTGGTTGCAGTGATTTCAGCAAATCCACCGGTAACCAGATAGTCTTGCGTGCCTTCAGCACTGACGACCCGCAGTAAACCGGGGCGCAATGTGGTAATTGTCGGCGCATGGTCCGGCATCGCCGTCATGTCGCCTTCAGCCCCGGGGATTTGCACTTCACTGGCCTGCACCGAGGCCAGCATGCGTTCCGGGGATACCAGATCAAATTGCATTGTATCGGCCATGTTCGCCCCTTATGCCGCTGCTGCAGCCATTTTCTCGGCTTTGGCTATCACTTCATCGATACCACCGACCATATAGAATGCACCTTCTGGCAAGTGATCATATTCACCGGCCACAACGGCCTTGAACGAAGAAATTGTGTCTTCCAGCGAAACCTGTTTGCCGTCCGAACCTGTAAATACTTTTGCGACATCAAAAGGTTGGCTAAGGAAGCGTTGGATTTTCCGAGCACGTGCCACAGTAAGTTTATCTTCCTCTGACAATTCATCCATGCCCAAAATGGCGATGATGTCCTGCAAAGATTTATAGCGTTGCAAGATACCCTGAACGTCGCGGGCAACCTGGTAATGCTCTTCACCCAGAATTGCCGGATCCATCAGACGGGATGTTGAATCCAGCGGATCAACGGCCGGGTAAATACCCAGTTCCGAAATTGCGCGCGACAAAACCGTTGTCGCGTCAAGGTGGGCAAATGATGTCGCCGGTGCCGGGTCGGTAAGGTCATCGGCGGGCACGTATACGGCCTGCACAGATGTAATTGATCCGGCTTTGGTGGACGTAATGCGTTCCTGCATCTGGCCCATATCTGTGGCCAGCGTGGGCTGATAGCCCACAGCGGACGGGATACGACCCAAAAGGGCGGACACTTCGGAACCGGCCTGGGTAAAGCGGAAGATGTTATCAACGAAGAACAACACGTCAGCGCCGGTTTCATCGCGAAATTGTTCGGCCAGTGTCAGGCCGGACAGTGCCACACGCATGCGGGCACCGGGAGGTTCATTCATCTGGCCATAAACCAGCGCGATTTTAGATTTTTCCAGATCGTCGGGGACGATAACGCCCGATTCAATCATTTCGTGGTAAAGGTCGTTGCCTTCTCGAGTCCGTTCGCCCACACCGGCGAACACCGACACGCCCGAATGCACCTTGGCGATGTTGTTGATCAATTCCATGATCAGAACCGTCTTACCAACGCCGGCACCGCCGAACAGGCCAATTTTGCCGCCCTTGGTGTATGGGGCCAGCAAGTCTACAACTTTGATCCCAGTGACGAGGATTTGGGATTCAGTTGCCTGGTCTTGAAACGCAGGAGCATCTTGGTGGATAGCGCGGCGAGATTTTGTTTTGACCGGGCCTTGTTCGTCCACAGGTTCGCCGATGACATTCAGGATACGGCCCAGGGTTTCAGGGCCAACAGGCATTGAAATGGGTTCACCCAGATCGGTAACTGCTGTACCACGTACCAGACCTTCGGAACTGTCCATGGCGATGCAACGAACGGTATTTTCGCCCAGGTGCTGGGCTACTTCCAGTACCAGCCGCTTGCCGTTATTGTCTGTCTCCAGAGCGTTCAGAATTTCGGGAAGATGGTCCCCAAACTGAACATCTACAACAGCGCCAATCACCTGGGTGATTTTGCCGGTTGCTTTCGCTTTTGCCATGTCGTTTCTCCGGTTTTGTCTACTTAGAGCGCTTCAGCGCCCGAGATAATTTCAATTAGTTCATTTGTGATCACAGCCTGACGTGACCGGTTATATTCGATTGTCAGCTTGTCGATCATGTCGCCAGCATTGCGGGTCGCGTTGTCCATCGCTGACATCCGCGCGCCTTGCTCGGATGCGCCATTTTCCAGCAATGCGGAAAACAGTTGCGTGGCCACACCGCGGGGCAGCAGATCGGCAAGTATTTCTTCTTCATCCGGCTCATAGTCATAGATCGTGGCCGCGTCAGCATCTTCTTCGGCCTCAAACGCCGCAGGGATAATCTGCAATGCGGTCGGGATCTGGCTGATCACGCTTTCAAAGCGGCTAAAGAATATTGTTGCCACATCAAATTCTTCAGCGTCAAACCGCGATAGAATGCCCTTGGCGATGCCTTGCGCATCGGAATACCCGACACGCTTTACTTCGGTCATGTCAACGTGGTCGATCATCTGATCGCCGTAAAACCGCTTGATCTGATCGCGGCCTTTTTTGCCAACTGTCAGAACTTTAACAGTTTTTCCATCAGCTACCAGTTTACTGGCATGGGCACGGGCCAAACGAACAATGGAAGAATTGAAACCGCCGCAAAGGCCACGTTCAGAAGTCATAACCACCAGAAGATGCACCTGATCATTGCCAGTGCCCGACAATAGTTTTGGCGCGCTTTCAGAGCCGCTTGCCGCTGCCGACAACCCGGCCATCACGGAATTAAACCGTTCAGCGTAGGGGCGTCCAGCCTCGGCAGATTCCTGGGCACGGCGCAGTTTTGCCGCGGCAACCATCTGCATGGCCTTTGTGATCTTACGCGTCGATGTGACGGTATCGATCCGGTTTTTAAGGTCTTTTAGATTGGGCATTTCCCTATCCTTTCAGGCCTTTACGCAAAATCTGCGGCAAATGCGTCAAGAGCGGCGCGAATGCTGTCTTCCAGATCACCCTTAACCTTGCGGTCATTGTCGGTGATATCTGTCAGAAGATCGGCGTGCTTTGAGCGCAGGTGATTAAGCAGACCACTTTCAAAACGGCCCACATCTCCAACTGCAATTTTATCCAGATAACCCTGGGTGCCAGAGAAAATTACGCAAACGATCTCGGCGTTGGTCAGCGGCGAATACTGTGGCTGTTTCATCAGCTCAGTCAGACGGGCACCACGGTTCAGCAACTGCTGTGTCGCGGCATCCAGATCGGAACCAAACTGGGCAAACGCCGCCATTTCGCGGTACTGCGCCAATTCCAGCTTAACAGGGCCTGCAACCGATTTCATCGCGTCGGTCTGGGCGGATGAACCAACCCGTGAAACGGAAAGACCAGTGTTCACCGCCGGGCGAATACCCTGATAGAACAGTTCAGTTTCAAGGAAGATCTGACCGTCAGTGATCGAAATCACGTTGGTCGGAATAAACGCCGAAACATCGCCACCCTGGGTTTCAATGATCGGCAGCGCCGTTAAAGAACCGGAACCGTTGTCTTCGTTCAGCTTGGCCGAACGTTCCAGCAGGCGTGAGTGCAGATAAAATACGTCGCCAGGATAAGCTTCACGGCCCGGTGGACGGCGCAGCAAAAGTGACATCTGGCGATAAGACACGGCCTGCTTGGACAGATCGTCGTAAATAATCAGTGCGTGGCGGCCATTGTCGCGGAAATGTTCCGCCATAGAAGTGGCAGCGTAGGGTGCCAAGAATTGCAGTGGTGCAGGTTCAGACGCGGTTGCAGCGACCACAATCGTGTAGGCCATGGCACCGGTTTCTTCCAGTTTCTTAACCAATTGCGCAACCGTTGAACGCTTTTGCCCAATCGCCACATAAACGCAGTATAGTTTTTTACCTTCATCGTCACCGGCGGCTTCATTGACCGCTTTTTGGTTCAGGATCGTATCCAGAGCGATGGCGGTTTTACCAGTCTGGCGGTCACCAATGATCAATTCGCGCTGGCCACGGCCAACCGGGATCATCGCATCAACCGATTTAAGGCCTGTAGCCATGGGTTCATGCACCGACTTACGCGGGATGATGCCCGGGGCTTTTACATCCGCTACTGACCGCTTTTTGGTCTTGATCGGGCCTTTGCCATCAATCGGGTTGCCAAGGCCGTCAACAACACGCCCCAACAATTCATCGCCAACCGGTACGTCCACGATGGAATTGGTACGTTTAACCGTGTCACCTTCTTTGATGTCCCGGTCAGAGCCGAAAATCACGATGCCGACATTGTCGGCCTCAAGGTTCAGGGCCATGCCCATGATGCCGCCGGGGAATTCGACCATCTCACCGGCCTGAACATTGTCCAGTCCGTAAACCCGCGCGATACCATCGCCGACCGACAACACGCGGCCTACTTCTGCGACTTCGGCCTCTTGGCCAAAGTTTTTGATCTGCTCTTTTAGGATTGCAGATATTTCAGCTGCCTGAATTGCCATTATCCGACCTCTTTCATTACGTTCTGGAGGTTAGCAAGCTTGGATCTGATCGAGGTATCGATCATCTTTGAGCCCACTTTAACGATTAAACCGCCGATGAGGCTTTCATCAACGGCCATATTAATTTTCACATCTTTGCCGACAGTCGCTTTTAACGTCTTGGCAAGTTTGTCCTGTTGCGCCTTTGTCAACGCCTTGGCGGCGGTCACGTCGGCAGTAATTTCGCCCTTTTCATCCGCGATCAGCGCCCGAAGCCCGGCCACCAGTTGCGGCAACACGAACAGGCGGCGCTTATCGGCCATCAGGGCCAGGGTGTTGGCCATGGTGGGCGACAGCTTCATCTTCTTGGCAAGTGCCGCGACGGCGACACTTTGCTGCTCACGTGTGTAGATAGGTGAATTGATCAATGCTGAGAAATCAGCGCTGTCATTCATTGCGCCGTCCAGTGCTGCAATATCGGCCTCAAGCGTTTTTACGCTTTTGCCTTCCTGAGCCAATTCAAAAATGGCTGTTGCATAGCGCGCGGCAATGCCAGTTGAGATCGAGACTGGTTCTGACACATCCACCCCTTTGATGTCTTAAAGCCCTGAAATTCCACCCCATTGGTGGTTCAAAGCAACCCATGCAACAGCGGACCCGCTGAGCATCAAAATCCGCGTGGGTTTAGCAGAGGAAATTGCACCTCGCAACTGCTTAGGTGGTGTTTTGCGATTGCCCGCATCCAGTAAACACAGGGATTTAGCCCGGGTGCGACGGAATGCACATTCAAACAGATAGGGTTTTATCACGGATTTCGTGATGGGCTTGCGATTCCCTGTGTTGCCGAGGCTGGTTTGGCGATGCCGTCTAACACCTTCAATGGTCTTTTAACGGCTTCAGGCAGGCCCGGTCGCTTGGGAACATGGGCGCGCTTGGAAAATTCAACAATCAATGCGCCCCCAACAAATCGGGCGGAAATCACCCGACCGTACTTTTCAAGAAACTTGCCGGATTTCATCCATATCTTTTTATGGGAGGGTGGTTGGTACAGGGCGGCGCGGTGACGTTCGGGAATGAATTGATGTTTCTTAAGCTGCGAATCCAATTGCATTGCACTGTAGGGGCGACCAAATCCAAAAGGCGTTACATCTGTTCGCGACCAAAATCCGGCACGGTTAGGGACGATTAGTATTGCTTTGCCGCCCGGTCCCAGCACCCGCCAGCATTCGTCCAATAGTGCCGAGGGGTTTTCGCTGGTCTCAAGTCCGTGCATCAGGATCAGTTTATCAACATGCCCGGTTTCCAATGGCCAGCTTGTTTCTTCGCAAAGTACACTGACATTTTCCATGCCAACCGGCCAATGCATGACCCCCTGCGGTCCAGGCATTAATGCAATTGTACGCCGCGCATCAGCTATAAATGGCCGCAGCAATGGCACGGCAAAACCATAGCCAACAACTGTTTGCCCCTTGGCTTCGGGCCAAAGATCAGTGACCTGATCCCGAATGGCGCGCTGCGCCAAGCGGCCCAGCCCAGTGCGATAATAAAAGTTTCGCAGATCGACAACGTCAAGATGCATTGCGGACTGGCCCTATTTCGGCAATTCTGGAGTCAAGCATAACAAAGCGGAGCTAGAATGCCATGCCCTTTGAAATTGTAACGGTTCCCTGTCTTTCCGACAATTACGCCTTTTTGTTACATTCGGCACAGACAGGCGAAACAGCGCTTATTGACGCCCCCGAGGCAGGACCGGTGATTGCGGCTTTAGATAAGCACAATTGGAAACTAACTGAAATTTGGCTGACTCATCACCATTGGGATCATATTGACGCTGTTGGTGAGCTTAAGGAAGCAACGGGTGCGCAAGTCATTGGCGCTAAAAATGACGCCCACAGATTGCCCCCGCTAAATCACGCGCTGGCTGAAGGAACCGATTATAAATTTGCTAACAATGATGTTCAGATATTTGATGTTTCCGGGCATACTGTGGGCCATATCGCGTTTTATGTGCCCAATGTTGGAGCAGTCTTTACCGCTGACAGTCTTATGGCATTGGGTTGTGGCCGGGTGTTTGAAGGGACGACAGACCAAATGTGGGCCAGCTTGTCAAAGTTGGCGGCTCTACCGCCCGATACTATTGTTTACTCTGGGCATGAATACACCGCCAACAATGCAAAGTTTGCAATTACAATCGAACCGGACAATAAAAAATTGCTGGCAAGGGTGCGAGATATTGAATTTGCCAGACAGGCTGGTAAACCCACTGTGCCTTCAAGTTTGCAGGAGGAATTGGAAACCAATCCTTTTCTAAGGGCGAAGCTACCGCAGGTAAAATCGGCGCTGGCCATGCAGGACGCCAGCGATTCTGCTGTATTCGCTGAAATTCGGCGTCGCAAAGATGCCTTTTAGAAAATTGCCCCAGGAAAACCCAATTTCTGGCCAGATTTTCGTTCTTATTTCGTCGCATATTGAAAAAGTGTGCGATTTTGTTGAGTTTGCACTTGAAGCGCGGGAAATAAAACCGAACTTTAAGACTACGAGGCTACCGTCGTGACAAAGGCCCGATCCTTTTCGCGACCCTGATCAAGGAGCATGAAACTGTGCCGTCATTTTCGAACACACTGGAACAGGCAATCCATTCCGCGTTGGCGTTGGCCAATGCCCGAAAGCATGAGCTTGCGACCCTGGAACATTTACTGCTGGCGTTAATTGACGAACCCGATGCCGCGCAGGTCATGAAGGCCTGCGATGTTGACCTGGAAGAGCTTCGTAAAACGCTGGTCGACTTTGTTGATGATGACCTTGCTACATTGGTTACAGATGTAGAAGGCTCGGAAGCTGTGCCAACGGCCGCATTTCAGCGGGTGATACAGCGCGCAGCGATCCATGTACAATCATCTGGTCGATCGGAAGTAACCGGTGCCAATGTGTTGGTGGCGATATTCGCCGAACGGGAATCAAATGCTGCATTCTTCATGCAGGAACAGGATATGACCCGCTATGATGCGGTAAACTATATTGCCCACGGCGTGGCCAAGGACCCATCCTTTGGCGAAGACCGGCCTGTATCTGGTACGGACGAAATTGATGCAGAGATGTCGGATCCTGAAGGTGGCGAAGCAAAAGAAAGCGCGCTGGCCAAGTATTGCGTTGATCTGAATGCCAAGTCCCGCGATGGCGACGTCGATCCATTAATTGGACGCGAAGCAGAAGTTGAACGATGCATCCAAGTGCTATGTCGTCGGCGCAAGAATAACCCGCTACTGGTCGGGGATCCGGGCGTTGGTAAAACCGCCATTGCCGAAGGTCTGGCGCGCAAAATTGTTGAGGGCGCAACACCAGAAGTGCTGTCTGAAACGACTATTTTTTCGCTGGACATGGGGTCCCTGTTGGCGGGCACACGGTATCGCGGCGACTTTGAAGAACGTCTGAAGGCTGTCGTCACTGAACTTGAGGCGCATCCGGATTCTGTGCTGTTCATTGATGAAATTCACACTGTCATCGGCGCGGGTGCCACAAGCGGTGGGGCAATGGATGCCTCAAACCTGTTAAAACCCGCCTTACAGGGCGGTAAACTGCGCTGTATGGGATCGACAACCTATAAAGAATTCCGCCAACATTTTGAAAAAGATCGCGCTCTGGCCCGACGTTTTCAGAAAATTGACGTGAAAGAACCATCGCTGGATGATGCAGTGAAAATTCTGAAAGGTTTGAAACCCTATTTCGAAGAACACCATGACATTCGTTACACCGCTGATGCGATAAAATCGGCGGTGGATCTTGCGTCCCGTTATATCCACGATCGCAAACTGCCCGACAAAGCAATTGACGTAATAGATGAGGCCGGGGCAGCGCAGCATCTGGTGCCAGAATCCAAACGCCGTAAGACAATTGGGTCTAAGGAAATTGAGGCTGTTGTCGCAAAAATAGCGCGCATTCCTCCGAAAAACCTAAGTAAGAACGATGCCGAGGTTCTGCAGGATTTAGAAGTTTCGCTAAAACGCGTTGTGTTTGGTCAAAATGAAGCCATTACAGCGCTTAGTTCAGCAATAAAACTGTCACGCGCTGGTTTGCGCGAGCCGGAAAAACCGATTGGCAACTACTTGTTTGCGGGTCCAACTGGAGTCGGGAAAACTGAAGTTGCCCGACAGCTGGCCGATACACTGGGTGTGGAATTGCTGCGGTTTGATATGTCTGAGTACATGGAAAAACACGCAGTTTCGCGCCTGATCGGTGCCCCTCCGGGATATGTTGGGTTCGACCAAGGCGGCATGTTGACGGATGGAATTGACCAAAACCCCCATTGCGTGTTGCTGTTGGACGAAATCGAAAAAGCCCATCCGGATGTTTACAATATCCTGTTGCAGATCATGGATCACGGCAAGCTAACCGATCATAACGGCCGCCAGGTGGATTTTCGCAATGTTATCCTGATTATGACAACCAATGCCGGGGCTAGTGAACAGGCCAAAGCAGCTATTGGTTTTGGCCGTGAACGCCGGTCAGGCGAAGATATCGCCGCTATTGAACGCACATTTACCCCGGAGTTTCGCAATCGCCTTGATGCCACCATTAGCTTTGCGTCCCTGTCCAAGGATGTGATCCTGCAAGTGGTCGAAAAGTTCGTTTTGCAACTGGAAGCCCAGCTTATGGACCGCAATGTTCAAATTGAATTGACCAAACCGGCGGCTGTGTGGTTGGCGGATAAGGGTTATGACGATAAAATGGGTGCGCGCCCGCTTGGCCGGGTCATTCAGGAACATATTAAAAAAGCGCTGGCCGAAGAATTGCTGTTTGGCAAGCTCACCAAGGGTGGGCTGGTTAAAGTTGGTGTTAAAGACGGTAAAATTGATCTGACTATTGAAGAACCACAAACAAGACGCATCGGGTCTAAGAAAAAACCACCGCTGTTAACTGCTGATTGATTGGATCGGGGCGCTGCCTATCGGTAGCGCCCTATCTTTCGGTAAGTTTCAATTCTATGCGCCGGTTTTGGGCACGATCTTGGGGGCTGTCGCCAATCGCAAGTGGTTGAAATTCACCAAATCCGGTTGCGGCCAGACGGGTTGCTGGAAAGCCCAGATCATCAATCATGAATTGAACCACCGATAGCGCGCGCGCCTGGGATAGTTCCCAATTGTTGCGATATCGGCCAGTTCCCAACAACGGCGTGTCGTCAGTATGGCCATCTACCCGAATGACCCAATCAATTTCGGGCGGTATTGCGTCTGATACTTCGGCAAGTAATGCGGCGACACGGGTAATCTGCGATTTCCCGTCATCGGCCAGAACCACGGACGCAGATTCAAACAATACCTCGGACGAGAATACAAATCTGTCGCCAACAATTTTAACGCCTTCGCGGTCCCCCAGTAATTCACTAATTTGGCCAAAGAATTCGGAACGGTATTTTGCCAGTTGGGTCGCCTCTGCCTCTAGCCGCTTACGTTCGTCGGCTTCCAGACGGGCGCGTTTGCTTTCTTCACTGGCCACCCGCGCCAAAGCGGTGTTTAGCCGGGCACCCAGATTTGTAAGTTCAACCTGGGCGTCTGCATCGCGTTCTTCGGTGATTTCCAGAATGGCTTGCAGCGATCCTAACTGGGCGCGCAGAGCCGCAACCTGTTCATTTAAAACAGCCAATTTTCGCTGACTTTCGGCAGATTTTGCTTCTTCCTGGGCCAAAGCGTCATTTGCAACCGACAATAGCGCCGCTCGCTGATCTGCCTGGCTTAACTGGCTGTCAATTTTCTGTTGGGCGGCCAATTTAGCCGCCAGTGCAGCGGCCAGACTTTTGCGCAGTTCTGCTTCATCACCCAGGTTGGATTTTAACGCATCAGCTTCTGTCAACGCCACGGCCAACGCAGCATTGGCGACGGCAAGTCTTTCGGAAATATCAGCATTTGAGGTCCCCGAGTTACTAACCTGGGTTTGCAAAACGTCCCGCTCTAGCGTGATATCTGCCAAGGCAATTTCCATTGCCTGAAGGCGCGCTTCAATTTCACCACGCTGCAAGGTTTCTGCCTGCAGG
This sequence comes from Paracoccaceae bacterium, assembly GCA_965224795.1. Classification (GTDB taxonomy): domain Bacteria; phylum Pseudomonadota; class Alphaproteobacteria; order Rhodobacterales; family Rhodobacteraceae; genus NVTR01. Next base: position 692,598 of record CBDDAE010000002.1, read on the forward strand.
TTTCCACGAAATTCATCGCGCGCCATAAGGGCAACCGCCAGCGCCGATTCAACACTTTTAAGTTTTGAGGCGGTTTCCAGTTGGTCGGATTCAGCAATGTTTAAACGCGCTGTTATACTTTCTTCTTTTAGCAAAGCTGCCGCCAAAGCTGCTTTTGCAGTTGCCAGCTGATCCGCTGTGCTGGTTTGGTTGGTTTGAACATTTGAAACCTGAGATTGCAACGTTTCTTGCGCCAGTAACGCCGCCACCAACCGATCGTTCAGATCGTTTTCAACCAGTTTGGCCGCCGCAATCAAAGTTAATGTGTCTTCAGCTTCCTGACGTTTTTCTTCCAACGCCAGGGACATAGCAGTAAGTTCGGCGTCCGAATTCTTTAAGCGCTCGCGCAGCGCTACCGCGGCAGCTATTTCCGCCAGTCGGAGTTTTTCAGCTTCGCTAACCGCGATCTCAGCAGTGGTCAGCCGATCCTGCAATGCTTTTGCCGCCGCTGCCTCAGCAAGGCGCGCCGCTTCTTCATCTGAAAGGGCCGTTGCAAGTTCCTGCACACGTGCTGTTTGGTTTGCCGTCTGGTTCCGGCTGGTTTCCAGTTGTGCCAATGCGTCAGTAAGTGACAAGTCGCGATCTGACACACGGTTTCTTAAGTCCAAAACCAACGCATCCAAGGCTTGCCGACGGGCGGCTGCAAGGCGGGCGGCTTCAGCCTGGGCGTCAACTTCTTCACGCATGCCTGCCAAGGCCAATTGCAGTGCCTCTTGTTCGGAAATTAATTGGGTTTGTTGGGTTTCCAAATCTTCAACATTGGCGGCCAATACAGCCCCTTGCGCACGCGCAGCATTTCGTTCGGACAGCAGCGTCGCAACCTGGGCTTCGAATGACGTAATCTGGGTCTGGCGCGCATTTAGTTCATCTGTCTGGCTCTGGGTTTGCAATGTCAGGTTCGCGATCAACAATTGTTGCGCCTCGGCTTCGCTTCGGGCCTGATCCAGCGTTGTGTCTAAAAGCGAAACTTGTTCATCCAACTGAAACGAATTTTGCTGCTCAAGGCCAAGGGCCTGGGCCAATTCTGTAAGTTCCAGAGTTAGTTCATCAAGCTGGCTTTCCTGACCCGTAATGGTTTCGCTTAGTACAAACTGCATGATCATGAAAATCGTCAGCACGAACATAAGCACCAACAACAATGCGGTCATAGCATCCACAAAGCCCGGCCAGACATTGGCGGACATGCGTTGACTGGAACGACGGGAAAGCGCCATGGCTAACCTTTCCGCGCGCCGGCCCCGGCCGGTTCACGGGCAAGAGTTCTGATGGATTTTGTTAATGCTGAAAGGTCAGTACGAATATCTGTCAGGCTTTCTTGCCGACCCGAGGACATTTCTTCAAGAATACGTAGTAGCTGCACATCAATTGAGCGCAATCGCATCCGGCTTTCTGCATCCACATGGGCACCGCCGGTTTCCGCCGTTTCATCGGCATTCTTTTCCAGAATGGCAATCAGACGTTCCTGGCCATCGGCAATACGGCCAAGGGGCGCTGAATTATTGTCAGAAACATCCAACTTGGCCACCAGTCCTTCAACGGAGGCCACAAGCATGCCAATTTGTTCATCTACCAACGCCCTGCCAACATCGGATTGGGTAAACAGTGTTTGCAACGCTTCCATCTGTTCCGCGGAATGGGCCATTAGGGCGGCTGTCGCCCCCCCGTCGCCGCTGTCGCTATCACCGCCTGAAAACCCCAGGCGGGTGATTGTGGACAGCCATTCTTCCAATTCGCGGTAAAAGCGATTCTGACCATGGCCGGCAAATAATTCCAGCAAACCAACGATTAATGAACCAGCCAGCCCCAACAAAGAAGAAGCAAAAGCAACGCCCATGCCACCCAGTTGCGCCTCTAACCCGGTCATCAGGCGCGAAAACACTTCACTTGCGCCTTCGCCGTCGCGCGGAGCGAGGGAACGGATGGTGTCAACGACGGCCGGCACAGTCGTGGCCAGGCCCCAAAACGTGCCCAACAGACCGAGAAATATCAAAAGGCTGACAATATAGCGGGTAATTTCACGGGCTTCTTCTACCCGGGTGGCTACAGAATCCAAGATTGAGCCAGCAGAGGAAGACCCAATTTGCATTTTTGCGCCGCGTGACCGCAGTAGGGTAGCCAATGGTGCCAGCAAACGCGGCGCTTTAATTGCAGAATGGCCCGGGCGACCACCGACGAAGCCTTCAATCCAACTGACTGAGCTTCTAAGTTCCAATACCTGCCAAAAACAGGCAACAACACCGATCACAAAAACGATAAAAATAAGGCCATTCAGCTGCGGGTTAGCCAAGAAAACCGGCGCCACGCGGGGGAAGGCGACATAGCCACCAAAAGCCACAAGCGCCAAGCAGATCAACATGATTGAGATCTGCCTAAACGGCTGGGTGAAAGAAAGCTCGACCTCGCGGTCCGGTAGGTCCATTTGGACAATTCCTGACGCAGTTAATTTTCGCCCAACTTAGGGCTTGGGACAGCAAGTGCCAACAGCGGATTGAAACGGCAGGTTTTAGGTGTTGTTTTTCACAGCATTGGCAAGCCAATCAAGATCGGTGTCTTTGATCCCAAGCCCTGCTAAATGGTCGGCTGTACTATTTAGGTAATCGGAATTTTTACCCCTGCCACCGACCGCCGCCGCGATAATTTGCGCCTGCTCATCCAATGGCAACCCACCGCAATATTGCTCGTGATCAACATCAACGACAAATGTAACGGCATCGATTTTTTCGCCATCTGCCAGTTGAATTTGCAACGTAGTTTCAAGATAAGCTGACGAAACTAATTCACGTTCCCGCAGATACAGTATTGTGTCCTGTTCAGACCCTGTGCTTACCCGCAATGCCATGCCAGTACAAGAAGCACCGTCAGTGGGATCGAGCGCCAATACCAAGCCGGGGTTGGCCAAAGTGCCACGGTGATGGATGGAGCGCATGCAAAAAGAACGTGCATAACCGTTAAGGCGCGCAATTTCTGCCCGATCATGTGAAAATCCGGGGTTCCACATAAGTGAACCGTAGCCAAACACCCAAAGCCGAGATTTTTTCATTGCGCTGGTCCTTGCAGTTTCAGGGCTTTAAACACCTCGTCAAAGACGTGTAAAGGGACGGCTATGCGCAAGTTGATAATCATCATTGTTAGTCTTGGCGTGCTGTGGGGCGGTTATTGGTTTGTCGGCTCAAACGCTGTTGAAAAGGGCCTGACATCATGGTTGTCGGACACATCCAACCGGGGGTGGGTTGCAAAATTTTCTGCCCTGAATACCAAGGGGTTTCCCAATCGATTTGATACGACCTTCAACGATTTGAAGGTTGAAATTGGTAATGGTGATTTGACTTGGGCCGTGCCGTTTTTTCAAATTTTCGCGTTAAGCTACAAGCCAAACCATATCATCGCAGTTTGGCCAAATGAGCAGACGTTGTTGTTGCCCAAGCAAAGGCTGGCAATCACCAGCGATCGGATGCGTGGGTCAATAAAATTTCGCCCAGAAACAGCGCTGACCCTTAGCCGTTCCAGTGTTGAAATTTCCAATTTCCATGTCCAGTCAAACCTTGGCTGGTCCACTTCCGCTGAAACTGGACAATTCAACACCCGTCAGTCCGAAGAAATTACAGACGCCCATGATGTGGTATTGCAAACTTTGAAGCTGCGACTGTCGGATCAATTCATGTCGTTTCTTGATCCCGAACATAAATTGCCAGACCAATTTGAAGCCGTGAAGGTTGAGTTAAGCATGGGATTCGACGGACCGTGGGACCGTCTGGCCATTGAACAAAAGCGGCCGAATTTGACGGGTGTTGGAGTTAAGAACCTACAAATTGTCTGGGGCGAACTGGAATTTAGTGCCACAGGAAAACTGACAACAGACACGCAGGGCTTTCTTTCTGGCAAACTTGAGATCACGGCGCAAAACTGGCGCGGCATTTACAAAATCCTTGTGCGCATGGGGCTGATCCAGGGGAGTTTCATGGGCGCTGTGGAAGGATTCTTGCAAATTATGGCATTGGAGACTGAGGACCCGGATTTGCTGGTTGCTGACTGGGTGTTTCAAGACGGCAGGATGCGGTTAGGTGCAATTCCTTTGGGCCCTGCCCCGCGGATTGTGCGACGTTAACGGCAATAGCTGCCTGAACGATAGCGGGCAGTATCCAAGTGGAAATGATCTTGGTGATGGCGATCTGCATTTGGCCCTAAAACTGTTCCAAAAGGTCCACAGGCTGCGCGGTGCAGCGACTTTAACAGCTTACCTTCTGCATTTTTTCGCCAGCCGGAAAGAACCGTTAGGGATGATCCGTTTTTCAGGTTAATCGCTGAAATATCAATGGCGTGGCCCTTGCCGTGTTCAGATATTTTTGCCCCGGGTTTGCTGTTTCGGGTGCGGCAACTGTAATGGGCAATGACCTGCAGGCTTGTGGCACCCCCACCGAGACGCCCAACGATAGGTTTGACCGAATTTTTAACCCAATTGTTCAGCGCTTTCGCTGTGGTGCAGTCCATAATTGCGCCTTGGGATAAAGCCACGCCTGCCACCGACGAAACCCGAACAGGCGATGTTACGCCACATCCGCTAAGTTTGCCTGGGATTGGTTGCAGGTTTTGTCCTTTGATGGCCCGTATGCCGCAAATTGATCCACTTGCTGTTGCCGCAACCGGGGTCGAGACCGGCAAAGTGGCGGGGGCAGCAGGAATTGCAACGCGCGTGCGAACCAAATTACTGGGGCGCACTTGGGGGCGAATGGATATTTTGATACCCGGAGCCTGGGTTAATACAATCATCCGGTCGGGGCGCATTGACTGTACTGGTCCGGGACGGACAACCGGGCGTAAGGAATGGTCCGGTGCGAAAGCTTGTAAAGGAAAAGTGGAGATAAAAACCAACAGCAGAGCTGTGATGAGCAACCGCCAATTCACCGTTTTGCACCCCTTCCGAAATCAGGGGCCTCGGTGTCTTGGCCGGCATCAATAATCCCACGGCGGATCGCGCGGGTATGGGTGAAATAGTCGTGCAACAGGTCGCCGTCGCCAGTACGGATGGCCCGCTGCAGGGCAAAAAGCTCTTCGGTAAAACGACCCAATATTTCCAGTGTGGCAGCTTTGTTGTTCAAAAAAACGTCACGCCACATAGTGGGATCGGATGCCGCGATGCGGGTGAAATCGCGAAAACCGGCGGCAGAGAATTTTACGACTTCGCTGTCTGTCACCCGGCTTAAATCATCCGCCACACCAACCATAGTATAAGCGATTAAGTGCGGCGCGTGGGATGTCACAGCGCAGACAAGATCATGGTGTTCAGCGTCCATTTGTTCAACATTTGCACCCATGGCAAGCCAAAGAGATTGCAGTTTGGCGACCGCATCTGCAACAGCGCCGACAGGGGGCACCAACAAACACCAACGATTTTCAAACAGTTCTGCGAACCCGGAACGCGGGCCAGAATGTTCGGTTCCGGCCATCGGGTGGCCGGGGATAAAATGAACACCCTTTGGAATGTGCGGTGCAATGGCCGCTATTACTGCCTGCTTTACAGAGCCAACATCAGTAACCGTCGCACCCGGTTTCAGATGGGGTTCAATCTGCTTTGCAACTTCGCCCATAGCGCCAATTGGAATGGCAAGAACCACAAGATCAGCGTCTTTCACGGCCTCTTCAACTGTATCAACTATCTGGTCGCACAGCCCAATTTCCGCAGCAATTTTCCGGGTTTCCGCAGATCGTGCCGTGCCAACAATTTCGCCTGCAAGCCCGTCGCGACGCATAGCCAGTGCCATGGAACCGGCAATCAACCCTAGGCCAATCAATGCAACCCGTTGGTAAATAACGCTCATTGCGCGTTCTCCTTGAACGAGTTTATAGCATGGGCCACCCGTCTACAGGCAGCTTCATCACCAATGGTTATGCGCAGACAGTTGGGTAATTTGTAGCCCGCCACGCGGCGCACAATCAGTCCCTGGCTTTGCAGGAAATCATAGCAAGCGTCGGCCTGAGACTGATCTGCAAACCTAGCCAGGATAAAATTCGCGCTGGACACATCTGAAGGCACACCGATTTTAGCAAGCGCCTGGGACAACCACACACGCAATCGGGCGTTTTCAGCTTTGCTTTTATTGGCGTGGTGCCTATCCAGCAGGGCTGCGCGGGCTGTTTCTAATTGGGTATCTGACAGATTGAATGGTCCGCGAATTCGGTTGAGAACGTCTATGATCTCTTTTGGTCCGTAACCCCAACCAATGCGCAGACCACCTAAGCCGTAAAGCTTAGAAAACGTGCGGGTCATAAATACGTTGTTGCGACGCCCCACCAGACCGGCGCCACCATCGAACCCTTCAACAAATTCTGCATAAGCACCATCAAGGACAAGTATGGCCTGATCCGGCAGGCCAACGGCAAGACGGGCCGCTTGATTGTCACCAATCATAGTTCCGGTCGGGTTGGCTGGATTTGCAATGAAAACCAGCCGGGTTTTTTCAGTACAAGCCGCAAGAATGGCATCGACATCCACCACACGTTCCTGTTCGGCAACCTCAACCGGGGTGGCACCAGCAGCCAAAGCGCTGATCCGATACATGGAAAACCCATGTTCTGTATGAATGACTTCGTCCCCGGGCCCCGCGTAAGCCTGACAAAGAAAAGTTATTATTTCATCAGAGCCCGCCCCACAAATAACCCGATCAGCATCCAGTTGATGAATCATTGCAATGGCATCGCGCAATTCCTTGTGATCGGAGGGCGGATACCGATGCAATTGCTGACCAGATTTGGCAAATGCTGCCATGGCCCTTTCGCCTGGACCATATGGGTTTTCATTTGAGGATAGTTTAACAACATTATTGACCCCAGAAATATGGCTGACACCGCCCTGATAGGGTTGGATATCCAAGATCCCAGGTTGGGGCCTAATGTCATTTTCCATTTTCACATCTCAATTTTGTTGCAGCGTTTCTAACGATCAGCGCCCAGCTTAATTAGTTTAGGGCATTAACAAGCGCAGGGAAATGATCGGTCCGAAAACAAGAAAGGGCCACCCGGAATGGGCGGCCCTATCCGAAAAAAGGTTAAGTACCTAATTCTGAGCGTAATATTCGATCACCAGGTTTGGTTCCATCATCACAGGGTACGGCACATCGCCCAATCCGGGAGTGCGCACGAAAGTCGCTGTCAGTTTGGAATGGTCCACATCCATGTAATCGGGCACGTCACGTTCTTGCAATTGGGTGGCCTCAAGAACCAGCGCCATTTGTTTGGAACGGTCGCGCACTTCGATCACGTCGCCCTCTTTTACGCGGTAGGACGGGATGTTGACCTTTTGGCCATTCACTTTGACATGGCCGTGGTTCACGAACTGGCGCGCAGCAAACACGGTTGGCACAAATTTGGCACGGTAGACGACTGCATCAAGGCGCCGTTCCAGCAGACCGATCAGGTTTTCACCTGTATCGCCTTTTACACGCTCGGCTTCGCCGTAGATGCGACGGAATTGCTTTTCTGTCAGATCGCCGTAATACCCTTTTAGTTTTTGCTTGGCGCGCAGTTGCAGGCCAAAGTCAGACAGTTTGCCTTTGCGGCGCTGGCCATGTTGGCCGGGGCCATATTCGCGGCGATTAACGGGTGATTTTGGGCGACCCCAAATATTTTCGCCCATACGGCGATCAAGTTTATGTTTGGCAGCTGTGCGTTTGGTCACGGCTGATCTCCTTCCAAGTGCGCGGCCTTTTCAGGCCGCTATGAAGGGCGTTGTCCTAGGTCTTTCGACTGACAGGCATCCCCTTGCGAGGGCCACCAACACCAATTGATTGATCCGACCCATAAGGGCGGGAACAGCGCGCTTATATAGATGGGAAAGACAGAGTCAATGTTAGTCAGAATGCCCCGTAGGATAGAATTGCCGCTTCCGACCGTGTCAGATTACGGCGGGCAAATTCGCCATATGAAAAAGCATCCTGGCGTATATCTGGGAACCTTTCCCACAACCGACCCCGTTGCTGCGGATTCATTTCCTGCGTGTCCATCCCGGCGGGATGGAAGGTTTCCACCTCTACGCCGTTTGCCCAAACAATTTGATGGTGGTCCAACATCAGGTGAACATAGGTGACACCCCGACAGCGGTGATCCAAACAGATGGTAGTGTCGTTAACCAAATCGCGGGCTGCCACCAGGACCTCGTCTGAGTTAAACAGGCTTTGCGCCACAGGCCCCCTAACCAACACCCGGTGATCTGGTGACAGGATCAAGTCTTCGTCCGGTTCACCATCTGCCAAAACATGAGCTTTCAGGCGGATCGGACGCAACTGCGGCAAAGCTACAAGTCTACCGCCGGAAATTTGGCGCTGGCCAATCCAGCGTATGGCCTGATTGCCGTTGTCCTTGGTGCAAATTAAATCGCCCTCACGCAAATCCTGCACCCGCTTGGAACCGTCCGGGGTGTCGATACTTGTTGAAGGTACAAAACAAATGGTGCCATTTGCGGTTGAATCTAACTCGGGCAGAACACCGGGCAAGGAGCAAGACATGACCCAAAGATCGGCGCTTGCCGGGGGCATAACGCCCAGAAACAGGATCATGGGATGCTGTGTGCCATCGACAAATATCAGAGATGCCTGATATTTATCGTGTCCGTCAGTTATTTCAAATCCATATCTAAACAGGGGTTGTTCGGATAATCCACATTCGATTCTACCAAAATTAGTATCCGGATTGCCAAGAAAGCGCCTGACTTTACAGGCGGCGCGCCTATGGGTTTCGATGATGCCATCGGCATTTTCCAGAACCAAAATATCGCGAGGGTCATCAACGCGGATGGCTTGACCTTGCCAACGCCATGTGGACCCGACCGCTATTGCGTTCGGGTCCGTACCCACCAAACCGTCCAGTTCTGTCTGGGCCCAAGATATTAGGAACGTGCCAGAACTGCGCGTTGCCATGCCTGTGAAACCTGCCGTCGTTTTTTATTTTCTTTAGCGAATCATTACCTAGTTATGATTCGCTGGAAAGATCACGGGGGTTGGAATTCGCTCGACTGTGGCCGTAAAGACTCAACTATCGAATCAGCAAGGGGTTATCCGCATTTTGAAAAGCCGCAATTGGCGCACGTCATGCAGCCCTCCACCATCCGCAGCTCAGGGCTGCCGCAGGATGTGCAAGTTTTGCCCTTTGGCGCACCCATGGATTCAACCTGGGCATGGGGGTCTGTTTTCAACCCCATGCCTTCGCCCTGAATAAAGTCGATGGATATCAGATGTTGTTCGATTACACCGCCGATGGCCGCCAAAATGGACGGAATGTATTTCCCTTCCATCCAGGCCCCACCGCGCGGATCAAACACGGCCTTAAGTTCTTCAACCACAAAAGACACATCGCCACCACGCCGGAACACGGCGGAAATCATCCGGGTCAGGGCAACAGTCCAGGCGAAATGTTCCATGTTTTTGGAATTTATGAACACTTCGAACGGACGACGATGCCCACCCAGAACGATGTCATTGATGGTGATGTAAATCGCGTGTTCGCTGTCGGGCCAGCGCAGTTTATAGGTGTTGCCTTCCAGTTCCTTCGGGCGCTCAAGTGGTTCGGAAATATAGACCACGTCGGCACCAGTATCAATTTCGGGCGCAGTTTCAGATGTTTCAGTAACGGATAAAACTGAGCCGGTGACTTCATTGGGGCGATAGGTGGTACAGCCTTTGCAACCGGTGTCATACGCTTCTTGGTAAACTTCTTTAAATGCCTCAAAAGAAATATCTTCCGGGCAATTGATAGTTTTGGATATCGAGCTATCCACCCATTTTTGCGCGGCCGCCTGCATGCGTACATGGTCCATTGGCGCAAGCGTTTGGGCATTGACGAAGTAGTCCGGCAATTCAGTATCGCCATATTTGTCGCGCCACATTTGCACCGCGTAATCCACGACTTCCTCTTGGGTGCGGCTGCCGTCCTTTTGCAGGACTTTACGGCTGTAGCCATAGGCAAACACCGGTTCAATCCCGGAACTGACATTGCCCGCATACAGGCTGATGGTGCCGGTGGGGGCGATTGAGGTCAGCAAAGCGTTGCGAATACCGTGTTTGGCAATGGCATCGCGCACATCGGCGTCCATTCCCTGCATCGCTCCGCTGGCCAAATACGCCTTTTCATCGAATAACGGAAAAGCGCCCTTTTCCTGTGCCAAATCCACTGAGGCCAGATAGGCGGCGCGCGAAAGTGCATGCAACCAGTGTTCAGTCTGACGCGCCGCTTCTTTGGAACCATAGCGCAGGCCCAGCATCAGCAATGCATCCGCCAGCCCAGTTACACCCAAACCAATGCGACGTTTGGCTTTGGCTTCGCTTTCCTGTGCTTCCAGCGGAAAGCGCGAAATATCGACCACGTTATCCATCATCCGAACGGCTGTTTGCACCAGAACCCCTAGGGCATCGACATCCAGCTTTGCGTTTTTCTCAAAGGGATTTTCCACCAACCTTGCCAAGTTGATCGATCCAAGCAAACAGGCGCCATAGGGCGGCAGAGGCTGTTCACCGCAGGGGTTGGTCGCAGCGATGTTTTCGCAATATGCCAGGTTGTTCATCTGGTTGATACGGTCGATAAATATCACGCCGGGTTCCGCAAATTCGTAGGTGGCGCGCATGATCTTGTCCCACAGATCACGGGCCTGAAGGCTGGTATAAACTTTACCCTCAAAAATCAGATCCCAGCTGCCATCGGCTGCCACGGCTTGCATAAAGGGATCAGTGATCAGCACTGACAGGTTGAAATTTCGCAATCTGGCCGGATCGGACTTGGCGGCTACGAAATCCGCAATATCGGGGTGATCACAGCGCATGGTGGCCATCATCGCGCCGCGTCGCGATCCGGCGGACATGATGGTGCGACACATGGCGTCCCAGACATCCATGAACGAAAGCGGCCCCGACGCATCAGCGGCAACGCCTAAAACATCCGCGCCCTTGGGACGCAAAGTGGAAAAATCATAGCCAATGCCGCCGCCCTGTTGCAGGGTTAACGCCGCCTCTTTCAGCATATCAAAGATGCCAGCCATGCTGTCAGGGATCGTGCCCATAACAAAACAGTTGAACAGGGTGACCGAGCGGTCGGTTCCCGCACCTGCAGTGATACGCCCCGCCGGCAGGAATTTAAAATCCTCAAGAGCAGAATAAAACCGATCTTCCCATTTCTTCGCATCCGTTTCCGGTTCGGCCAGGGCCTTGGCAATGCGGTGCCAGGTATCTTCAACGCCTTGATCAATGGCCGTGCCATCCGCCTGTTTCAGGCGATACTTCATATCCCAGATACTTTCGGCAATTGGGGCGGAAAATTGGTTCATAGCAGTGTTCCCATAGGGGGTTGGGCAGGCAATCTAGCCTAGTTGTAACAAGCCAGCCGGTCAACGTTTCTGGCAGGGCGCAGCGTACTTGTGTTCCAGCCTGTTGCTGCTAGGTTAATTGGTGGGATTCATACTGTATCTTGGGGGCGAAATTGAGGCAATACATAAATCTGGTAAAGTTATGTGTCGGCGTCCAATCGCTTGCCGACCTTACCAGCCGTATTGACGCCCGAAACAGCACCGAAACCAAACACGTAACCCGGATGTGGCCCAAGCGTCAGCAAGAGCTGCTGGCTGGGGGATCACTATATTGGGTGATCAAAGGTGTGGTGCAGGCCCGACAGCGGATCATTGCCCTGGATGAGGTGATCGGACAGGACGGCATTCGGCGCTGCGGCATTCGTATGGATGCCCTTCTGGTCCACACCCAGCCAGCTGTAAAACGCCCGTTTCAGGGGTGGCGATATTTAACCATAGAAAATGCACCGCCGGACCTTCCGAAGATGCGGGCCAGTGATACGGATATCCCAACAGCGTTAAACTCTGCGTTGGCTGAAATTGGCGTACTGTGACGGGTGCAAGGCTTGAAGTTTGCGTGGATACGATTGCCGGATTCCACGCCGCCGTTGCCGGCGGGGCCGATCGGGTGGAACTGTGCGCGGCCCTTGATCTGGGTGGCCTTACACCAACACCGGGGTTGATAGCGGCGGCACGCGGATTAGCGATACCGGTGCGTTGTATGATCCGGCCACGGGCGGGGGATTTTTGTTTCAGCCGGGCCGAAGTTGATCAAATGAAAGCTGACATTGATGCAGTGAATGCTGCAGGGCTTGCAGGCATTGTACTGGGTGCGGCAACGCCGGGCGGGCAACTGGATGTGGCGGTTCTGCAGGAACTACGTAACCATGCCAACCAATTGGGGGCAACGCTGCACAGGGTTATTGATACAGTGCCAGACCGGCTGACACTTGTTGAAACTGCAGTGACGCTTGGGTTTGATACGGTTCTTAGTTCTGGCGGTGCCGGGCGCGCAATTGATGCCTGTCCCGCTCTTGGTGACATGGTCAAAGTGGCGAACGGGCGGTTGGATATCATGCCAGGGTCGGGGGTGGGCGCAGAAAATGGATTGGAAATTCTGCGAGCCACCGGGGCGAAATGGCTGCACAGTTCCTGTTCAGCGGGCGTAAAAATGCCCTCAAAGCTGGTTGAGAAGGGGTTTTGTCCGGTCAGTATGGCGCAAACCAACACAGGTAAAACAAGCGCGTTGGCCGATATCTGTCATGGATTTAGTGTTAAAGAATAACCGCCAGTTTTTCTGCCAAGCCGATGTAACCGTTTTCCGGAAAATGGTGCGCCTGCCAACCACAGGCCTTGGCGGCGTCGATATTTTCAAGGTAGTCATCGACAAATAAGATTTCGCAAGACTGTAAGCCTAGATCGTCCTGAATGGTCTTGAAATAATTTGGGTCGGGCTTAGCCACCCCCATTCGCCCGGAGGAATACAGTTTTTCAACCTGCGCCCCGTACCCCATTTCATTTTCGATATAGCTGGAACGGCGGGTTTCATTGTTGGTGGCAATAATCTGACGCAAACCGGCAGTTCGAAGGCGTTTCATCAGATCCAGCATTTGTTCACAGGGGAATGCATCGGCGCGAAACCAATAGTTCAAAAGCTCTTCCGGTTCAGCCGAGAAACCGGCATGGGCCTTAAAGCGCTGCAAACGGTGCAGCAAATCTTCCTGACCCCGCATGATCGGCCAGAAGCCGTCTGCGAACATGAACTTTTCAAAGACTTGCCGATCAATCCCGAAATCCCCAAGACTGTCCTGCCAAACGAAGCGGCCATTAATGACATTTCGGTTCAGAACCCCGTCAAAGTCCCAGGCTATGCAACGTACCCGTTTCATGGGGACAGCTTTTTTAACAGGGTCTGAAAGACAGTATGGTCGGCCTTTGACAGTTGCAAATTTCTGGAAGAAAACAGCGTTGCCTGACTTTTGTGTATAACACCATCCGACAGCAATTTCAGATAGTTAGCCCGTAATGTTTCGCCAGTTGAAGTAATGTCAGCCACCGCTTCAGCAGTTTGGTTTCCTACCGTGCCCTCAGTTGCCCCCTGGCTATCTACCAGTTGATAATCCGCCACACCGTGACCTTGTAGAAATTCCCGCACTAACCGGTGGTATTTGGTGGCGATGCGCAAACGACGTGCGTGATTGGCGCGAAACTGCGCCGCCACGGCATCCAGATCATCCAAGGTATCAACATCAACCCAGGCCTGAGGAACAGCCAGAACCAGATCGGCGTGGCCGAAACCCATTTTTGTTACTTCGTTCACCTGTTTGTCCCAGGGCGCGAGTTTCTCACGCACCAAATCTGATCCGGTTACGCCAAAGTGTATACGCCCGGCTGCTAGTTCCCGGGGGATTTCACCTGCCGATAACAGTACCAATTCCACACTATCAACCCCGGCGATTGTGCCCGCATATTCCCGTTCACCGCCGGTGCGCTGCAACTGGATGCCGCGTTTGGCAAACCAATCTACGGTTTTGTCCATCAGACGACCCTTGGAAGGGATACCCAGTTTGATGCTCATGGTTTTGGCCCATAAAATTCGGGCCGGATCACCCCGCCAACGGCCGGGATTGAGCGCCCCTGCCCCAATACCTGCGTCAATGCATCATAGCGCCCGCCGGTGGCAATTGGCGGCAGTTCGGGCTGGTTTTCAGCGTAGAAGCCAAAAACAAATCCGTCGTAATATTCCATTGACGTACGCCCATAACTGCCAATGAAATCAAGGGTATCTACGTCAATCCCATGGCCATCAAGCACATCAAGCCTGGCAGACAGGCCCTGTGCTGCCGCAGTAAGGGCGGGCATTGCTTTGGCAAATTCAATCAATCGATTCAGGGCATCGGCAGAAGTTGTTTTGAGGTCAAGGATACGATCAAGCAGGTCTACCTGTTCGCCGCTGATCGGCGGGTCCAGCGCATCCTGCCGCAGGGCGTCAATGCGGTCTGAAATCTCAGCCAAACTACGGACACCGGTAACTTTTCCAACCGATTTCAGGATGTCAGGATCGTTAAGTAAGTCCGTTCTTGCATGCGGGGGTTTGACCATACCGCCGTAACGTTCAAGCAATGCCCGAAACCGTTTGGGTCGCCAGATGTGGCGCATCAGCGCTGATTTTCGCCGGTCCGTGGTGGACAGGCCCAGAACTGCCGCCCGTAAAATAGCGATGTCACCGGTTACCGGGTGCAGGTTCAGGGGCACTAAAATCTTAGAAAATAAGGCAAAAACCTCGGCGTCTGCCGCCGCTGGATTACTGCGGTCAAACACTTCATAGCCAACCTGAAGGTATTCGCTGGCACGCCCGCCGTCACTTTCCTGGCGACGAAATACTTTCCCAGCATAGGTGTAACGGGCCGGTTCCGCCCCATCGTGCATGTGCATCTGAACCACAGGAACGGTGAAATCCGGGCGTAACATTTGCTCACCCTTTAGCGGATCATGGGTGACAAAAGCCCGTGCCCGAATGTCTTCACCGTATAGGTCCAGCAAGGTATCAGCCGGTTGCAAAATGTCGGTTTCAACGACTTGCGCCCCGGCTTCCTGCAACAATGCCAACAGCCGGGCCGCTTCAGTACTTATTGCCGTTTTGGTTTGCATCAGGGATTTCGGGCCAAAATTTTGCGCACCTCTGCCACCAGATCTGCCCGCGTCACCTCAACCTGTGCCGGTTGGGTTTTCCATTCTTCATGGGTGGCGCTCTGGGCAATTTTTTCCCCCAGGATCAGGTCTTTTAGCTGCACGACACCGCGGTCTTTTTCATCGCCACCTTCGATAACCGCAACTGGTGAGCGGCGTTTATCAGCGTATTTCAACTGGTTACCGAAGTTTTTCGGATTGCCAAGATAGACCTCCGCGCGAATACCGGCGTTGCGCAATTCAGCGGCCATGCTTTGGTAATCCGCCATTCTATCGCGATCCATCACCGTAACGATGACCGGGCCCGCACTGGCAGATGCACTTTCGTTTTTAGCCTGCAGTGCAGCTAACAATCTGTCTACACCAATGGAAATTCCGGTGGCGGGAACCGCTTGGCCGGTGAAACGTTTGACCAGGTCGTCGTAACGGCCACCACCAGCAACCGAGCCAAATTGGCGCGGTCGACCCTTTTCATCAAGGGTTTCAAAGGTCAGCTCTGCTTCAAAAACCGGGCCAGTATAGTAGCCAAGGCCACGCACGATTGACGGGTCAATTTCAATGCGGTCAGGCCCGTAACCTTGGGCATCAAGCAGGGTTGCGATGGTTTCAAGTTCGCTGACGCCTTCATTGCCGATGACTGAATTGCCGACAAGTTCGGATAGTTGCGCCACGGTTTTTGCCCCGGTATCGCCTTTGGCAGCCATGAAGCCCATAACGATGTCGGCTTGTTCTGCTGCCAAACCGGCGCCTTTGGTAAAGTCGCCACTGGCGTCCTTTCGCCCTTCACCCAAAAGGGCTCGCACACCGTCCGGGCCCAGGCGATCCAACTTATCAATAGCACGTAAAACCACACCCCGTTCGGGCGCGAATTTTTCAGGGTTCTGGGGGTCCAGAACACCCGCGCGTTCCATCACACCGTTCAGAACTTTGCGGTTGTTGACCTTGACGATATAGTCGCAACCGTCAATGCCGACGGCTTCCAAAGTGTCGGCAAGCATTGAACAAATCTCGGCATCCGCAGCGACACTTGCCGTACCAACTGTATCTGCATCACATTGATAAAATTGACGAAAACGCCCCGGACCGGGTTTTTCGTTGCGCCAGACCGGGCCCATTGCGTAGCGGCGGTACGGGTTGGGCAAGTCGTTTCTGTGCTGGGCATAGACCCGCGCCAGGGGGGCCGTCAGATCATATCGCAGCGCCAGCCAATCGCCCGGCTGGTCACTGGCATTATCTTCCTGCCAAGCAAACACACCCTCATTTGGGCGATCAACATCGGGCAGGAATTTACCAAGTGCGTCCACGGTTTCCACAGCCGAACTTTCCAGAGCTTCAAAGCCATAAAGATGATAGACCTCGGCAATCTTATCCAACATTGCCTTGCGTTCAGCGACTTCTGCGCCGAAATAGTCCCGAAAGCCCTTGGGCGTTTGCGCCTTGGGGCGGGGCTGTTTTTTAACTTTCGCCATGGTCTGATCCTCGTGATCCTTACTGGCGGGCGGTCTAGCGAAAAGGCGTGCAAGGGGCAAGCGATGGGGTTGAAATGAACGACAAAATTCAAAATCTGGAAGAGAGCCTGGCGCATCTGAGCCGTGTAGTGGAAGAATTATCCGATGTGGCCGCTCGGCAAGAGGACGAGATTAGCCAGTTGAAACGGCGCCAAGAAATGCTGATGCGGCGCGAGGCAGAACGCGAAGCAGCCGAAAGCGGCGGCGTTCAGATGGGGGACGACAAGCCGCCGCATTGGTAACAAATTTCGTGTTAGCGGCATCCTTACGCGGCTAGGTGGTTTTTAACGTTCTCGATGAATTTGGTGTCATGTTCTGGCTTAAACCTGCGCGCTGTTTTCCAGGAATAGCCCATGCAAGCGGGCATGCAGCGTTTGTCTGGTTTTTCCCAGTCATAGCGCGGCATAAGGTGGGTATGCAGGGCTGGCTCAGAATTGCCCCAAGTTTCATAGTTCATGCGACTGGCATCGGTTGTTGCCAATATGGCGTCTCCGCAACGCAGCACATCCAATGAATACTGAATTCTGCCATCTTCGTTAAGGTCATTGATGCTGGCAATCACGGGATCAGCCAAAAAAACGCAGTAACCCGGCAGGGGTTGAACATCGCCAATAACCAGCCAGCCCGAAGGAAGTTTGGAAATAACAAACCTATTTTCGCCAACGCGAGCCATCTCCACACGCTGGGAAATCAGACTCTGGCTCATATATCTTCAACCAACACCACGCCACCCAGTGATTTGATCGCGCCTTTTATTTGTGGCGTTAGCGGGTATTGCACCCCGGTATTGATGGTAGTTTCAGTTCCGGTTTCCGGTTCGGCGACGCAAAATTCGATCGGACCTTTGGCCAATTTTCCAGTCGCCATTTTATCAAGTAAGGATTTCACCGACAATATCGCACGTTCTTCATCCACAAACACCTTAAGCCCCATGCCCCCGGCATCAGCGACGATAGTATCCACGGGGCTGATAGAACGGGCCAGTAGTTTTAATTGTTGGTTCTCCATCGTCGCCTCAACCGCCATAACAACATTTGAACCGGTTTCCAGATAATCGCGTCCGGCCTCTAGCGTGTCTGAGAAAATCGTCACTTCATATAGTCCAGTCGGGTCTGAAAGCTGGGCAAAAGCGAACCGGTTACCACGGGCTGATTTGCGTTCCTGTTTACCGGCCACCGCACCGGCGATTTTAGCGATTAGCGGTCCTTTTTCAGCTGCTGCGGCAACCTCAGCCAAAGTCAGGACGCCTTTGCGCTTTAGGGGCATCATGTAGTCATCCAGCGGATGGCCAGACAGATAGAACCCAATGGCTTTGTGTTCTTCGGCTAGTTTTTCGTTTGGCAACCAGTCTTCCACCGGGGACAGGCGCGGTTCGGGCAGGTCGTCGCCGGCTTCGCCAAACAGCGATACCTGAGATGAGGCGCGTTGTTCATGGATGGCGGCAGAATAGCCGACCAGCGCATCAAGGCTGTCAAACACCCGGCGTCGGTTTGGATCAAGCAGATCAAAGGCGCCGGCGCGGGTCAGCATTTCCATTGGCCGTTTGCCAATGCGTTTCAGATCGACCCGGCGGGCGATATCAAACAGGGTGGCAAAGGGTTTGTCACCGCGCGCGGTAGTGATCAGTTTCATCGCCTCAACACCGACGTTTTTCAGAGCGCCAAGCCCGTAGACAACACGGCCCTCTGACACGCCAAATGTCGCGCCCGAACGATTGACGCAGGGCGGAATGATTTCAATTTCCAGACCGCGCCGGACCTCTTCGGCGTAAACGGCCAGCTTGTCGGTCAGGTGCAGATCACAGTTCATGACACCTGCCATGAATTCCACCGGGTGGTTGGCCTTTAGCCAGCCGGTTTGGTAGCTGACAACTGCATAGGCTGCGGCGTGGGATTTGTTGAAACCGTAATTGGCAAATTTTTCCAACAGATCGAAGATTTCCGAGGCTTTTTTCTTGGGAACGCCGTTTTTTTCTGCACCTTCCTGAAACTTTGGGCGCTCTTTCGCCATTTCACTGGCGATTTTTTTACCCATGGCGCGGCGCAATAGATCGGCACCACCCAAAGAATAGCCAGCCATTTCCTGGGCTATTTGCATCACCTGTTCCTGATAAACAATGATGCCCTGAGTTTCTTCAAGTATATGATCTATAAGGGGATGTACGCTTTCAAGCTTGGCGTTACCGTTCTTGACCTCGCAATATTTCGGGATGTTTTCCATCGGGCCGGGGCGGTATAGCGCAACAAGGGCAACAATATCTTCTATACATGTGGGCTTCATCCGGCGCAGGGCGTCCATCATGCCGGAACTTTCCACCTGAAACACGGCGACAGTTTTGGCCGAAGCGTAAAGTTCGTAAGTTTTTTCATCGTCCAGCGGAATGGCACCGATGTCGATTTTGATGTCACGTTCGGCCAAAAGATCAAGCGCGTTCTGAATCACGGTCAGGGTTTTCAACCCTAGAAAATCAAACTTTACCAGACCGGCCTGTTCCACCCATTTCATGTTGAATTGGGTCGCGGGCATGTCTGATCGGGGGTCCTGGTACAGCGGCACCAGCGTGTCAATCGGGCGGTCACCAATGACCACACCGGCGGCGTGGGTCGAGGCGTTGCGCAGCAGACCTTCCACCTGTTGACCGTATCGAAGCAGGCGCTCGACCACTTCTTCAGATTTGGCCATTTCGCGCAAACGCGGTTCATCTGCCAGCGCCTTTTCGATGGACACCGGTTTGACGCCTTCAACCGGGATCATTTTGGACAGGCGATCCACCTGCCCGTAGGGCATTTGCAACACCCGGCCGATATCGCGGATGGCGGCCTTGGACAGCAATGCGCCAAAGGTGATGATCTGCGCCACCCGGTCGCGGCCATATTTTTCCTGGACGTAGGTGATGACTTCTTCCCGGCGGGACATGCAAAAATCAATGTCGAAATCCGGGATCGACACCCGTTCTGGGTTCAAAAAGCGTTCAAACAGAAGGGAATACCGCAGGGGGTCAAGATCAGTGACGGTCAGCGCATATGCCACAAGACTACCGGCACCAGATCCACGGCCCGGACCCACCGGAATGCCCTGATCTTTGGCCCATTTGATGAAATCGGCAACGATCAGAAAATAGCCGGGAAAGCCCATGCCTTCGATAATGCCAATTTCAAATTCAAGCCGGTCGTCATAGTCTTTCTGGGTGCCGGACAGGGGGATGGTGGCCAGCCGATCCTTTAGCCCCTGCTTGGCCTGACGGCGCAATTCCTGGATTTCGTTTTTGGCAAATACCGGCAGTATCGGGTCACGGCGCCGGATGGCGAAGGAGCAACGTTTAGCAATTTCTATAGTATTTTCAATAGCCTCTGGTAGGTCAGCAAACAGGGTGACCATTTCTTGTTGGCTTTTGAAATAGTGCTGTGGCGTCAGGCGGCGGCGCGGTTCCTGTTGGTCAACATAGGCACCATCGGCGATACAAATCAGGGCATCGTGGGCCTCATACATTTCTGGTTTCGGAAAATAGACGTCATTGGTGGCGACCAATGGCAGGTTCATGTCGTAGGCGATTTCGATAAGCCCACGTTCGGTGGATTGTTCATCCGCAGGCAGGCCATTTTCACCGGGATGGCGCTGCAATTCCACGTAAAGGCGACCAGGAAAAATTTTGGCTAGATCGCTGACCATTGCCTGTGCTTTGGCGACATGTCCATTTTGTAGGAACATCCCGATAGGTCCACCTGGTCCACCCGTCAGGCATATCAGGCCTTTGGAAAAGGATTGTAGTTCTTCCAGTGTGACCTGGGGAAGTTCGCCCGCTTTATCAACATAAAGACAGCTGTTTAACTTCATGAGATTGGCGTAGCCGTCTTCATTTTGCGCGAGTAATACCAAGGGCGCAGCTGGCGCTTGCTGTTCACCTGTATTGGGTTGTTCATATCTAAGATCGACCTGACAACCCATTATCGGTTGCAGGCCTGCCTCGCGCGCAGTGACCGAAAATTCCAATGCCGAAAACATATTATTGGTGTCAGTGACGGCAACGGCTGGCATGGCATGCTTTTCACACAACTCCGCCAGGTTTTTCAGTCGAATAGCCCCTTCCAACAGCGAGTATTCAGTGTGTAATCTCAAATGAATGAATCGGGTGTGCTTTGTCATGTTGTATCAATAGGACAGTGGGTGGGGTTGCGAAAGCGTTTGGTTCAGTGTTCGGAAATACTTGAAACAGCTTTCAACAAAATCCAAAGAATGGGTGCTTGCCAGAATTGAGTACAGCCGCTTACCATGTAGCTAGGTTTCGGGTGGGTGTTCGCACTATCTGGCTGGGGAGAGTCTGCGAAAAGCAGAAACCGCTTATGGGGAGGCCTGTTAAACAATGGCCATGGTCAATTTTCTATTGAACGGATTGCCTGTTCGGCTGGAAAACGTCTTGCCGTCTGGTACCTTGTTGGACTGGTTAAGGGAAGAACGTGGGTTGTTCGGCACTAAGGAAGGCTGCAACGAAGGCGATTGCGGTGCCTGTTCGGTCATGGTCAGCGATGCAGGCGGGTCGCGTGCGCTGAACGCCTGTATTTTGCTTTTGCCGCAGTTAAACGGCAAGGCGGTGCGCACGGTGGAAGGTATTTCCGGGCCCAAAGGTGAAATGCACCCGGTGCAGGACGCCATGGTGAAACATCACGGCAGCCAGTGTGGTTTTTGTACGCCGGGGTTTGTGGTGTCGATGGCGGTTGCGCATAAGAACGGGCGCCGCGATCATGATGATCAACTGGCGGGGAACCTGTGCCGGTGTACCGGATATGCGCCGATTATTAGGGCGGCAGAAGCGGCTGAAAACGCTGCGGTGCCCGGTTGGATGGCGGATGATCTGGGCCTGATCGAGGCTGCGGTTTCGGATGATCCCGACGTGGCGATGCCGCGCACCACCGATGAACTGGCGGCGTGGTATCTGGACAACCCGGACGCGGTGCTGGTGGCAGGTGCGACAGATGTTGGGCTGTGGGTGACCAAGCGGTTGGATACGCTTGGAAAAGTCGGGTTTTTGGCTGGGATTGATGAGTTGAAAACTTTTGATATTGGCGCGGAAAGCATTCGCGTTGGTGCGGGTGTCACGGTGGCCCATTTTCGCGATGTGATTGCGAAGTACCACCCAGATTTTGGTGAAATGTTGCGGCGTTACGGATCAACGCAGGTGCGTAATGCCGGTACTATCGGTGGCAATATCGCCAACGGGTCGCCTATTGGCGATAGCCCGCCAGCGTTGATTGCATTGGGTGCGCGGTTGCATTTGCGCCGGGGGGAGGCGCGCCGTGACGTTCTGCTGGAAGATTATTTTATTGAATATGGCGAGCAGGACCGGCAACCGGGTGAGTTTGTTGAGGCGGTGTCGATCCCACGTCAGGATGATCGGTTAAAATGTTATAAGATAACAAAGCGCTTTGATCAGGATATTTCTGCGGTGCTGGGATGCTTTTCGATCCGGGTTGATGGGGACAAGGTTAGTCAGGCCTGCATAGCTTTTGGTGGCATGGCGGGCATTCCGAAACGGGCACCTACAGTTGAGGCGGCTTTGGTTGGCCAAAACTGGGATCGGACGGCAATTGATGCTGCATTGCAGCAATTTGCCAAAGATTTTACGCCGATGTCAGACATGCGGGCCTCGGCCGCGTATCGCCTGAATGTCGCGCAGAACATGCTGCTGCGGTATTTTCTGGAAGATACCAGCGTTGCCACCCGGGTGTTGGAAGTGCAGCCATGAGCGTTGCCAAACCCCTGCCCCATGACGCGGCACCCCTGCACGTAACCGGTCAGGCGCGCTATGTGGATGATATTCCGGTGCCTGCAAATTGCCTGCATCTGGCGTTTGGACTTTCGTCAGTTGCCCACGGTGACATTACGTCCGTTGATCTGGATGCAGTGCGAGCCGCCCCCGGTGTGGTTGCGGTATTGGTTGCCGATGATTTGCCGTTTGAAAATGATGTGTCGCCCTCTGCCCATGATGAACCGATGCTGGCCACAGGCAGCGTCCATTACATCGGCCAACCAATTTTTATGGTGGTGGCTGACAGCCATCTGGCAGCCCGTAAAGCGGCGCGGTTGGGGAAGATCGAATATGTTGAGAAGCCCGCATTGCTAACGATAGATCAGGCGCTTGCTGCAGATAGCCGGTTTGAAGATGGGCCGGTGATTTGGACCAAAGGTGAGGCTGGCGCAGCCATTGACCGGGCCAAACATGCGTTAAGCGGTTCAATTGAAATGGGCGGACAGGAACATTTCTATCTTGAGGGTCAGGCCGCGCTGGCATTGCCCCAGGAAAGTGGCGACATGCTGGTGCATTCCTCAACCCAGCACCCTACAGAAATTCAGCATAAGGTGGCCCATGCACTGGGCGTAGCAATGCACAGCGTTCGGGTGGAGATCCGGCGCATGGGCGGTGGATTTGGTGGTAAAGAAAGCCAGGGCAATGCGCTGGCTGTGGGCTGCGCCGTTGCTGCGCATTTGACCGGGCGGCCCTGCAAGATGCGCTATGACCGGGATGATGATATGATCATTACCGGTAAGCGCCATGATTTTCGTATCAAGTACCGGGTTGGCTATAATGATCAGGGCCGCATCGCCGGGGTTGAATTTGTGCACTACGCGCGATGTGGCTGGGCGCTGGATCTGTCGATTCCGGTGGCCGACCGCGCCATGTTACATGCTGATAACGCTTATAATTTACCGGCGGCCCGGATTGAAAGCCATCGATTAAAAACCAACACCCAATCGGCTACGGCCTATCGCGGGTTCGGAGGACCGCAGGGGATATTGGGGATTGAAAGGTTGCTGGATCATATCGCCTATGATCTGGGCCGTGACCTGCATGACGTGCAGCGGGTGAATTATTATTCCGATGCCTCCGGCGGGGATGTTTCTGAAAAGAAGAATGCGGGGCCGGTTCAGACGACGCCTTACGGAATGCCGGTTGAAGATTTCGTGCTGAACGGGCTGTCTGATGCTTTGTTGGAAAGTGCGGACTATGGCGCGCGCCGGGCAGCGGTGGCGGCGTGGAATGCAGAAAATGAAGTGCTGAAAAAGGGTATTGCGCTGTCGCCGGTGAAGTTTGGCATCAGTTTTACGCTGACCCATCTTAATCAGGCGGGCGCGTTGGTGCATGTGTATCAGGACGGGTCGATCCATCTGAACCATGGTGGCACCGAGATGGGTCAGGGGCTGTTTCAAAAGGTAGCCCAGGTGGCGGCGGCGCGGTTTGGCGTGGGGGTTGAGCGCGTTAAGATCACCGCGACCGATACTGCAAAGGTGCCCAATACGTCGGCGACGGCCGCCTCAAGCGGGTCTGATCTGAATGGCATGGCTGTAAAGGCGGCCTGTGACATCATTCGCGAACGGATGGCGGCGTTTTTGGGTGAGTATTACGGGGCCGGGGACGTGCGGTTTGACGGCGATCAGGTGCATGTTGGTGGCGAGGTTCTTGGGTTCACCGATGCGGTGAAGCTGGCCTATGAAAATAGGATCAGCCTGTCAGCGACCGGGTTTTATAAGACGCCAAAAGTGCAATGGGACCGTATTGCCGGAACCGGCCGGCCGTTTTTCTATTTTGCTTGCGGGGCGGCGATTACCGAAGTTGTGATTGACACGCTGACCGGGGAAAACCGGATGCTGCGGGTGGATATTTTACATGATGCCGGGGCATCGCTAAACCCGGCGATTGATATTGGCCAGATCGAGGGCGCGTTTGTGCAAGGCGCCGGCTGGCTGACCACGGAAGAGCTGATTTGGGATGATTTGGGTAAATTGAAAACCCATGCGCCGTCGACCTATAAGATACCGGCCTGTTCGGATCGACCTGACATTTTCAACGTCGCACTTTGGAATGAAAGCAACCGGGAAGATACAATTTACCGATCAAAGGCCGTGGGCGAGCCGCCGTTTAATCTGGGTATTTCGGCGTTTATGGCACTTTCACACGCGGTGTCGGCTTGCGGGCCTGGCTATCCTGATCTGGTTGCACCGGCGACAGCCGAAAATATACTAGCCGCCGTGGTGCGGGTGCGTGCATGACTTTTGATTTACAAAGCCTGACGGCGGCGGTTGAAAAACATGGCACGGTTACGCGGATTGTCGTTGCCCAAACCCAAGGTTCAGTACCGCGCGAAGTGGGTGCAGCTATGCTGGTTTGGGCGGGCGGGCAATCTGGGACAATTGGCGGTGGTGCATTGGAAATGCAGGCAGCCGTGCGGGCCCTGTCAGGCACGGATTGGGTGAAGCGGATTCCGCTTGGACCTAGTTTAGGGCAGTGTTGCGGCGGGGCTGTGACGTTGTTGGCCGAGGTTTGGAACGATGAACGGTTGGACAGCATAGTTGAAGGTTTTGCGCTACGAAAGATCAGCGGAAATCTGGAAATACCGCTAAAAATTCAGGCGGCAATCAGGGATTTTCGCCAATCAGGGGCAATTATTACACCATTGCATTTGAATGGCTGGATGTTGGAAGCCGTGAGCACCCCGTCACGTCAGTTTTGGATTTACGGTGCCGGGCATGTGGGGCGAGCTATGGTTTCGGTGCTGGCCCCTTTTCCCGAAATGGCCATCACATGGGTGGACACTGACACGTCGCGGTACCCTGAACAAATACCTGAACAGGTTTCGCAACTGGTAGCAAAAAACCCCGCGGATGTAGTACAGTTTGCGCCCCAGGGGGCTGAACACCTAGTCTTGACCTTTAGTCATTCGCTGGATCTGGAAATTTGCCACCAATTGCTATCACACGGGTTTGCAACTGCTGGGCTGATCGGGTCAAAAACCAAATGGGTCCGGTTTCGTCGAAAACTGGCGGCACTGGGCCATTCACAGGGACAAATTGCACGGATTAGTTGCCCCATTGGGCAACCAGATTGGGGCAAGCATCCACAGGCGATTGCCGTGGGTGTCGCAGCTGACATTTTGAAGTCAGCGAATTCTGTCAATATTTCAAATATAAGGGTGGGATGATGGAAAAGAAAAATCCGTTATTGTCGGTTGAGGGTGTCACCAAAGCCTATCCGGGTGTCGTGGCCAACGACACAGTTTCTTTCACGGTGGCCCAAGGTGAAGTGCATGCGTTGCTGGGCGAAAACGGTGCCGGAAAATCAACGCTGGTGAAAATGATATATGGTCTTGTGCAACCAGATTCTGGCAAGATGATCTGGCAAGGTAAAACTTTTGCTCCAGCTACGCCAAACGCAGCACGGGCATCTGGTGTGGCGATGGTGTTCCAGCATTTCAGTCTGTTTGAGGCGCTGAATGTTGCAGAAAATGTTGCTTTGGGTATGGAAAATCCACCCCCAATGGCTTTGTTGGCAAAGCGTATTCGCGACGTAAGCGAAGCATATGGTTTGCCGCTTGATCCGGTGCGTTTGGTGGGTCAGTTAAGTGCCGGGGAACGCCAGCGGGTTGAAATCATTCGTTGTCTGTTGCAGGACCCCAAGCTGTTGATCATGGATGAACCGACATCGGTCCTGACACCCCAGGAAGTGGAAATCTTGTTCACCACGTTGCGTAAACTTAGTGCCGAGGGTACCGCAATTTTATATATTTCCCATAAGCTTGAAGAAATTCGAAGCCTGTGTCAGGGGGCGACAATCTTGCGGCTTGGCAAGGTCGTTGGCACCTGTGATCCACGGGAAAAATCAGCGCGTGAACTGGCAGAACTGATGGTGGGGCAGACGCTGCATATCCCCAGCCGAGCGCCTTCAAAGCTAGGTGAAGTGGCGTTGGAAATTGACCAGCTTTCGGTTAAGTCCAGCAACCCTTTTGGTACTTCACTGAAGGATGTGTCGCTGACGTTACAGGCTGGTGAAATAGTTGGTATCGGTGGCGTTGCTGGCAACGGGCAAGACGAATTGCTGGCGGCACTTTCCGGGGAAAGTCTGTCCGCATCTGAATCGGTTACTTTGAAAGGTGTCGCGATTGGACACCTGGGGCCAAACCAACGCCGGGAACTTGGGTTGCTGACGGCACCCGAAGAGCGGTTGGGCCATGCGGCAGCGCCGGATATGAGCCTGACTGAAAACGCAGTGCTAACTGGTACCACACGCGAGGGTCTTGCCAAGAACGGGTTTGTAAACTGGCAAGCGGCCCAAGATTTTGCCAACCGGATAATCAAAGATTTTGATGTACGCACACCGGGGCCGGAAAATGCTGCGCGCTCACTATCTGGGGGTAATTTGCAGAAATTTGTCATTGGTCGCGAAGTGTTGCAGCGCCCCGAGGTGTTGGTGGTGAACCAGCCAACCTGGGGCGTGGATGC
Organism: Paracoccaceae bacterium; assembly: GCA_965224795.1. Classification (GTDB taxonomy): domain Bacteria; phylum Pseudomonadota; class Alphaproteobacteria; order Rhodobacterales; family Rhodobacteraceae; genus NVTR01. The sequence continues at coordinate 719,427 of CBDDAE010000002.1, forward strand.
TTCAGCGGCGGCGGACATCCGACAATCTTTGATGGATTTGGCGGCCATTGGTGCTGCGGTGATTTGTATATCTCAAGACCTGGATGAATTGATGGAAATATCGGACCGTTTTGCTGCATTGAATGAGGGCCGGTTGACGATCACCCGCCCGGCGCAAGGACTGACAGTGGATGAGATTGGCCTGATGATGGGCGGCGCACATGATATGGAGGTATCCCATGCTGAGGCTTGAAAAACGCCCGTCACCTTCGCGGATGTGGACGGCACTGACACCCCTGTTGGCCGTCGTATTAACAATGATTGCGGGCGGTATGTTATTTGCTGCGCTGGGAAAAGATCCGTTTGAAGCCATACGCATCATTTTCTGGGACCCGCTGTTCAGCGAACAATTCGCGGCGTTTTCCCGCCCACAATTGCTGGTGAAAGCCGCGCCATTGATCCTGATTGCCATTGGCCTAAGCCTTGGGTTTCGCGCCGGTGTCTGGAATATCGGGGCCGAGGGGCAGTATATTATCGGTGCTATTTGTGGTGCCGGTGCGGGGCTCGCGTTTTACCCTTCAGAAAGTATTTTTATCTATCCGCTGATGGTGATCGCGGGCGCGCTTGGTGGGTTTGCATGGGCGATGATCCCGGCAATTTTACGAACCCGGTTTAACACCAATGAAATTCTGGTGTCTCTGCTGCTGGTCTATGTTGCCGAACAATTGATGGCGTCTATGGCGTTGGGATTACTGCGTAATCCGGATGGGCAGGGATTTCCCGGCAGCCGAAACTTCAGGGACTTCCCTGCCGCCTACAACCCGGAACTGATTGGAGGAACCGGCATGCATTGGGGGGTAGTCGCTGCCTTTATCGCAGTGATATTCGCCTATATTCTGCTCAGTCGCCACTTGCTGGGCTTTCAAATTCGCGTCACCGGAGAATCGCCAAAAGCGGCACGGTTTTCGGGCGTGAATCCAAATTATCTGATCCTGTTTTGCTTGGGGACATCGGGAGCATTGGCCGGGCTGGCCGGGTTGTTTGAAGTCACCGGACCTGCGGGTCAGTTGAGTATTGATTTCAATGTCGGCTACGGATTTGTGGCGATTATTGTGGCGTTTCTTGGCCGTTTGCACCCCGTGGGAATCCTGTTGGCCGGACTACTTCTGGCCCTGACTTTCATCGGCGGTGAGTTGGCTCAGCTTATGCTGGGGTTACCAGCCGCAGCCATTCAGGCGTTTCAGGGAATGCTGCTGTTCTTCCTGCTGGCGGTTGATATCCTGTCAAACTACCGCATCAAATTCGCCAAGTCGGAGACCACATAATGGACCTGTCTGCAATTGACCCGCTAATTTTAGTTGCCTCGCTTATGGTAGCTGCAACGCCGATCCTACTAGCTGCAATTGGCGAGCTGGTGGTGGAGCGCGCCGGAGTTTTGAACCTGGGCGTTGAAGGCATGATGATCATTGGAGCAATTTGTGGCTTTGCGATAGCTGTGGAAACCGGCAGCCCGTTTTTGGGGTTCATTGCGGCAGCTGTGGGCGGGGCATTATTGTCATTGATATTTGGGGTTCTGACGCAATATTTGCTGTCAAATCAGGTAGCAACGGGGCTGGCGCTAACACTGTTTGGTCTGGGGTTATCGTCATTGCTTGGCCAATCCTATGTCGGCATCAAACCCCCTTCGACCCCCAAGTTTGAGATTCCATTGTTATCAGACATTCCGGTTATTGGGCCGGTTCTGTTTCAACATGATCCGATGGTTTACCTGTCCATAGCCTTGATCGCTGCTGTTTGGGCGGTGCTGAAATACACCCGCGCCGGGCTGGTATTGCGAGCCGTGGGCGAAAACCATGATGCTGCCCATGCACTTGGCTATAAAGTCGTGCGTATTCGCATGGCGGCAATTGCGTTTGGCGGCGCCTGCGCCGGGTTGGGCGGGGCATACCTTAGTCTGGTTCGGGTGCCTCAATGGACCGAAGGCATGACCGCGGGCGCGGGTTGGATTGCGCTGGCAATAGTGGTGTTTGCCAGCTGGCGGCCTTGGCGGGTAATGATGGGCGCCTATCTGTTTGGTGGGGTCACGATTTTGCAGCTGAATTTGCAAGCTGCCGGCGCGGTTATCCCGGTTGAGTACTTGTCGATGTCACCGTATCTGATAACCATACTTGTTCTGGTTATCATTAGCCGGTCAACGCAGGGCGCACCAGCCGCCCTTGGCCGCATATTCCACGCCTCTAGCTAGGGGTATACTTTTAAAAACATGGGCGAAATGCCCGAAAAACCTGGGAGAATACTATGAATTTCAAATCAATCCTAACCGGGGCCGCGCTTGCCCTTGGTCTGGCCGGGGCTGCGTTTGCCCAGGACAAAACCAAAGTCGGTTTCCTATATGTTGGCCCCGTCGGTGATGGTGGCTGGACATATGAGCACAATCAGGGACGGTTGGCCGTGGAAGAAGCTTTTGGCGATAAGGTCGAAACATTTTTTCAAGAAAACGTACCTGAAGGTGCCGATGCTGAACGGGCTTTGACCCAGATGGCATTATCCGGTGCCGACCTGATCTTTACCACGTCATTTGGTTATATGGATCCAACATTGAATGTCGCTGCCAAGTTTCCAGACATTAAGTTTGAGCATGCCACAGGCTTTAAGCGTTCAGACAATGTATCTACCTATTCGGCGCGTTTTTATGAAGGCCGTGCGGTTCAGGGGCTGATCGCTGGCTCAATGACTAAAACCAACAAGATTGGCTATATCGCGTCCTTCCCGATCCCCGAAGTTATCCGGGGTATTAATTCAGCCTATATCCACGCCAAAAAGGCAAATCCTGATGTGGAAATGAGTGTAGTCTGGGTGTTCACATGGTTTGATCCTGCCAAAGAAGCGGATGCGGCAACTGCCCTTATCCAACAGGGTGCGGATGTGATCTTGCAACATACAGATTCAACAGCTCCGCAAGCAGCAGCTGAAACGGCTGGCAATGTCATCACTTTTGGCCAAGCGTCTGATATGGCTGAATACGCACCCTTGCCCCGGGTATCATCGATCATCGACAACTGGGCTCCTTACTATATCGCCCGCACACAGGCGGTAATGGATGGCACATGGACAAGCGTTGATACATGGGACGGCATTGGCGCAGGCATGGTTGGAATCGGTGAAATTACCGATGCCGTACCTGCCGATGTAAAAGCCGCGGCCGAAGCACTGCGCGATTCGATTGCTGCGGGCGACTATCACCCGTTTACAGGTCCGCTGAACAAACAGGACGGTTCTGTTTGGCTGGCTGAGGGCGAAGTAGCAGATGATGGCGCTTTGGCCGGACTTGGTTTTTATGTCGAAGGTCTGACCGGCGACGTACCTAACTAGGCTTTATTGCTAATCGAAATAGTAAAAGGCCCGGTTTATACCGGGTCTTTTCCATTTTGGGACTGCATGACAGAGTGCCTTTGAATTAGTGAACAGGTAGCAGGTTGCTATGAACGATTTTTTGATCATCGGTGGTGGCATTGCCGGGCTGTCGGCTGCAGCGTGGCTTTCCCATCTGGGTAAAGTCTTATTGCTTGAGGCGGAGACAGCGCTAGGCACCCACACATCCGGACGCTCGGCCGCTATGTTCGAAGAAACCTATGGCAGCGCCTCTACTGTCGCCCTGAACAAGCACAGTCGGGTCTATCTGGAAACAGAAAACGGCGGTGTATTGTCGCCGCGGGGATTGATGCTGGTTGGCACTGCAAACACCAATACTGAGTTTGCCAACGACATGCGTGACATGAAGCTACAAGGATTATCAGTGGACGCGGGCTTGGCGATGGTACCCATTTTGAATTGCGATGTGGTGACAGAAATTGGTTATCATTCAAGCGCATGGGATATTGACACTGATCTATTGATGCAGAGCCATGTGCGTGAAGCCAAATTACATGGCGCAGAAATTCTGACCAATCAACGGGTTCAAAAAATTATCCGCGATGGGGATAAATGGCATGTCACTGGCGCAAAGGGCGACGAATTTTCTGCGAAAATTCTTATCAACGCCGCCGGTGCCTGGGTGGACGAGGTTGCCAGGTTAGCTGGTATTGAGCCGATTGGCTTTACACCTTTGCGCCGGTCTATGGCCCGCATCCCTGCTCCGAACGGTTTGGATGTCAGCGATTGGCCGTTGATATTTGGACCGGGCGAAACATGGTATGCGAAACCCGACGCTGGTAAGCTGTTAGTTTCCCCAGCAGATGAAGATCCTGCGATAGCCCATGACGCCTGGCCAGAAGATTTGATCTTGGCACAAGGGATTGCCCGTTTTGAGGCGGTTATGACCCACACTGTTACAAGACTGGAAAGCAGCTGGGCCGGATTGCGTACCTTTTCACCGGACCGTTCTTTGGTGATTGGCCCGGACCCAAACAATCCCGCATTCTTTTGGCTGGGCGGTCAGGGCGGTTACGGTTTTCAAAGCTCACCTGCGGCAAGTCAGCTGGTAGCTGACCTGTTAGCAGGCAGGGCTTCCGAGCTGGACATAGCGGAGGTTATGGCTCTGTCACCTGCGCGATTTTCCTAGGTCAGAAATTCTGCTTGGGTGATGGGTTTGTATTCAATAGGTGGGTAAGAATTTGGTTCCCGTTTCAACTGTGGAAACAGACGGATCAGATCGTCGCGGTGGGATTTTTTCAATCCGGCTATCTCGGACGCCCCGGCCAAGAAACTTTCAACGGGCAAGCCGTTGCAGGCAAATACCTGGTGGGTATCAAAAACAAATGTGTAAAACGATGTGATACCTGCAGAAGTGTCAGCGTAAGCATCATCGCTTGAACCTGCGACCTCATGGGCCTGTACAAGACAGCAAGACGTATCTTCCTGCCCCAACAATCTGTAGCCTGGAACCAGTACGTGATGATCCGATGCGACCGTCAGTTTATGTTGCGGCATCATCGGCCCTATGGCCCTGGGGCATAGGGCAATTGGTGCTAATGCGGGGTTTAGGGAAATATCGACGGAAGAGATTTCGCGTGTCCAAATCATACGCACGGGTTGCAAGCCGTTGTCGCGGGTGACTATCAGATCACCCGGGCGCACAAGCTCCACGCGGCGCGGGCCACAAGGCGTGCGGATATTAGCGCCCAACCCAATTCCACCGGGGAATTCATTTAAGCCAGCGTCTGTGACTTTGATTTTCTTTAAATATGACATGCGCATCCCAAAACCGGTAGCGCCCCCTTCTGTCATGTAATATCCAAACAAATTGTGTCGGAATTTGGGACAATCACACAGTTTCGGCGGAAAAGTAGCTAAAAATGTAGGTCATTTGGTCGGAACTAGTCGATCCAATCCCAGGTGTCGGCCCCGTCCCAGCGGCGGACCGGCAGCGCGTTAACTATTTTTGGGTCGGCAAGGCGCGTGCAGCCAAAGCGTGCCAAGGCGTCGGCAGATTGAGCAGTTGCACTCCACCAGAAACCGCCCGTTTGTATGCGCTTCAAATGTCACGTTTCCGCAATGGCATGACCCTATGATCACTGCCTCAGCCATCCAGGCGGATCACGGCATTTGTTGGATCATAGGGGCTGTCTTCCACGATTTCGGCATCCCACAATTTGTTTAGCATTTTCACCTTCAGTTTTTGCCCGGTTACGGCCAGTTCTGGCGTCACATAGCCCATGCCGATTTGCTTGCCAAAATGCACTGAATAGCCGCCCGAGGTTAAGCGACCAACTTTGGTTTTACCATCAAACAGTGCCTCGCGTCCCCAAGGGTCGGCGTCATCAGGGCCGTCGATCAGCAGGGTCACGCACTTGGAACGGATGCCGGTTTTCAGCATGGCGTCTTTGCCGTGGTAGTCTTTTTCAAGGTCAACAAAGCGGTCAAGCCCGGCCTCTAAGGCGGTGGCATCGCGGCCCAGTTCGGTGCCAAAGGCGCGGTAGGATTTTTCCATGCGCAGCCAGTTTTGCGCGCGGCCTCCTACCAGTTTCATGCCATGTTTTTCGCCGGCCTCTACCAGCAAATCCCACAGGTAATTCTGCATCTCTATGGGGTGGTGCAGCTCCCATCCCAACTCACCGGTATAGGCGACACGGATGGCGTTGACCGGGCACATGCCCAGTTCAATCTGGCGGGCCGAAAGCCATGGGAAGCGTTTGTTGGAAAGGGCCGTTTCGGGGTCGGCGTCTTTGATGATATCTTTCAGAATATCGCGGGAATTGGGACCGGCCAGCGCGAACACACCCCATTGGGTGGTGACGTCATGGATATCGATATGGCCGAAATCGCCCGTTTTATCAGCGCCGGCTTTCTTAAGGAAATCAGCATCATAGGCTGTCCAGGCCCCGGCGGAGACCAAATAATATTCATCCTCGGCCAGACGCACGATGGTGTATTCGGTGCGGGTGGTTCCGGCGCCGGTCAGCGCATAAGTCAGATTGATGCGGCCGACTTTGGGCAACTTATTGCAAGTAAACCAATCCAGAAATTGGGTCGCCCCGGGGCCGCGTACAAGATGTTTGGTAAAGGCGGTCGCGTCTATCAGACCGGCGGTTTCACGGATGGCTTTGGCTTCATCCACCGCGTGTTGCCACCAGCCGCCCCGGCGAAAAGATCGGGACGCATTGTCGTCAAAACCGACAGGTGCGTAGTAGTTTGGGCGGTCCCAGCCGTTGACCTGACCAAATTGCGCACCGGCGGCTTTTTGGCGATCATAGGCCGGGGATGTACGCAAGGCGCGGGCTGCTTCGCGTTCTTCATCCGGGTGGTGCAATGTATAGACATGGGAATAGCATTCTTCATTTTTGCGGGCGGCGTATTCGGTTGTCATCCAGCTGCCGTAGCGTTTGGGATCAAGGGATGCCATGTCAATCTCGGCCTCACCTTCCACCATCATTTGCACCAGGTATTTGCCGGTTCCGCCTGCTGCCGTAATGCCAAAGGAAAAGCCTTCCGCCAGCCACATGTTTCGCAAGCCGGGTGCCGGGCCGACCAGCGGATTTCCATCCGGCGTGTAACAGATGGGACCGTTAAAATCGTCTTTTAAACCAGAGGCTTCGCAAGATGGCACCCGGTGGATCATCGCCATGTATTGGTCTTCGATACGTTCCAAATCGAGTTGAAACAGGTCGGCGCGAAAGCTGTCAGGAACGCCGTATTCAAAGCGCGCTGGTGCGCCATTTTCATAGACCCCAAGTATCCAGCCGCCCCGTTCTTCTCGTACGTAGCTTTGCGCATCGGCATCGCGAATGACGGGGTGTTCCGGGTTGGTTTTGCGCCATTCTTCCAGCGCCGGGTCTTTGTCCATAACTATGAACTGATGTTCCACCGGAATGGCCGGAATTTTGATGCCGAGCAGCTGCGCCGTGCGCTGTGCATGGTTGCCGGTGGCGGTGACCACATGTTCCGCGGTGATGACGATCTGTTCATCGCCCGGAACCAGATTACCGCCTTTTTCCAACATCTTAGTGCAGGTGACGCGCCATTCTGAACCTGTCCATTCATATGCATCTGCCTGCCATTTTCGCTCAATAGTACAACCATGCTGGCGCGCCCCTTTGGCCATGGCTTGCGTGACATCGGCAGGGTTAATGTAACCGTCTGTCGGGTGGTACAGCGCGCCTTGCAGATCATCGGTGCGGATCAGCGGCCAGCGTTGCTTGATGTCGTCTGCAGTGAGCCATTCGTATGGGATGCCGACGGTATCGGCGGTGCTGGCGTAAAGCATGAATTCATCCATGCGTTCAGCTGTCTGTGCCATGCGCAGATTGCCGACCACGGAAAATCCGGCGTTCAGGCCTGTTTCAGCCTCTAGGCCTTTGTAAAAATTCACGGAATAATCATGGATATGGGTCGTCGCGTAGCCCATATTAAACAATGGTAACAGGCCTGCCGCATGCCAGGTGGAGCCCGATGTCAGTTCATCACGTTCCAATAACATGGTGTCCCAACCAGCCTGTGCCAGGTGATAGGCAACTCCTGCACCGACGGCGCCACCGCCAACGACAAGGGCTTTAACATGGGTTTTCATGGGGGCGACTCCGTATCGGTTTCAACCTGTATATCTTGCCGGAAATAGCCTCGCTATGAAAGATATGGCCGACCGAATTACTGATGAAACCGACAGGCGGAATGTTACAGCGAATGCACGGGCGGGTGATATCCAGAATTTTTGGTGTCGTCAGGCCGAACTTGGCGGTAGGGCTGGTGTTGAAGTAATTTAAACTGACTGGGGACTAACAATGAAACGGTTTCTAAAAATCGCGGTGCCAGTGTTTTTACTGGGGTTTGGCGCAGGCATGGCGTTTTGGTATTTGGCGTCGCCGCTTTGGATTGATCGGGTGGTGGATGAGGTTTTGGTGCAAAGCGATGCATCTGAGGTGTTGGCAACGGGCAGTTTTGCCGGGGTTGATGGGGTGCATCAGGCTAAGGGGGATGTGACGTTGTTGCGACAGGCAGATGGCACGGTGCAGTTACAGTTTGCCGGGTTTGAGGTGACCAACGGGCCGGATCTGAAGGTCTGGATGATTGCACATCCAGACCCGCAAGGCGCTGGCGACATTAAGGAATCTGAGCAATTGCGGCTAAGCCAGTTGAAGGGAAACATCGGTGATCAGGTGTATACTTTACCCGCGGATACGGATGTAAATGCATTCAAATCGGTGGTGATTTATTGCCAACAGTTCAGCTTCATGTTCGCCAGCGCGCCGCTTAGCTAAACCGTTAGACGCCCATGGTTCGGGCAATTAGATCGGTATAATCTGCGGGTCGAACCACGTAAGGAAAATGGCCGCCCCAGCTGAATTGGCGGGCTTGGCCCGGGGACAATCGGGCGCGGACGGCGGTGCGCATTTCGGCGGGGATAAGCGGGTCATCATCGGCTTCGATTGTGATTATATCGTCTGTTCTCAATGATATAGCTGGAAGTTCGGGGCCGTGTTTCAGGGCAGCGAGGCGGGCGCGGAGTTCGGATTCCGGGATGCGGCCGTTGACTTCTGCGAGCAACAATTCCACCAGATCGAATTGATCTGGGTGGGTATCAGCCCATTGATTTAGACCAGATTTAAAGCCGTTACGTATTGATTCTATTGGAGTTTTTATCAGGTCCAGTGAATAGGGCGGCCGTTGGTCCAGGCCTTTGACAGAATGCAGCGTGTTGGCAGCGAAGAGTTTTGTAACGCGGTCCGGGTGTCTGGCGGCGACGTACTGGGCAAGGTAGCCGCCAAGGGAGGAGCCGAGAATGGCGGTGGACCGGATTTTCAAGATATCTAGTAAAGTATTGATATCGTTACACCAATCATCGATCCCTCCGCTGTCTGGATAGGTGATGGCGATGATACGCAGACGGGATTTGAGGGCGTCAATCTGCTGCCAGAAGATATCGCCCCGACCCAATGTGCCGGGGATTAACAGCAGGGTTGGACCGGTGCCAGTGTCTGTAACGCCCCAAGTGCGACCGGAAATTTCATGGGGAAATTCCGGGTGGCGGACTGCGAAATCATCGCGGGATTTTATTAACGGGTTGGTCATGTTTAGGGCCTGCGGACGTTGAATTGGCGATTTCTTTAAACTCTTTTAACAGTTTCAGAGAGGGTGTTTATACTCTTTAAAGGAGAAAATGATGGTGATTAAGGTCAAACTAACTGACGTAAGACCACATCTGAGCGAGTTGATCGGCCAAGTGGAATTTGGCGGCAAGAAAGTGATCATTGAGCGGTTCGGGCGACCAACGGTGGCACTGGTGTCGATGGATGATCTGAAACGGATCTGGGTTGAGGAGGACAAGGAACGTTCAGGTCCGGTTAACCCCGAGACCGGACGGCGGCGCGGCGGGCTGCTGCTGTCACCGGCGCTTGCGGCCGGGTTGGCCAAGCTACGGGGCCAGGGCAAAACGCTGGAGGATGTGGTGAAGGAGGGGCGGAAGGCGTGAGGTGGGGGGGGCGAGGTGAAACCCGCCCTACGGGGTTCAACATCAGGGCAGCGCCTGACCCGGGGTGGGCGAGAAGCGCCCGCCCGTGGGGCGGGTCAGGCGCTGCCCGGCGATGCCGGGCGGGGGATGGATTGGGGAATGTGTGGTGGGTTGGCACCCACCATACGGATTGCTTGTAGATACCCAATTGACTACAACCTTACTCCCGTTATGGTTGTTTGGTAGAAAAACTAATTTTTAGTAGGAAATTGAACATGGCAACAACATATAGAATTTTTATTAGCCACTCTTGGAAATATGACGACGCGTTCCAGCGCCTTGGAGAATTTTTGGATGAAAACAATATCAGCTACTATGATCACTCAGTTCCAAAAGACGATCCGGTTCATACGAGCGGTACCGATCGTGAACTCCAAGCCAAAATAGACGCAAAAATTAAAGGCTGCAGCGGAGTAATAATTCTAGCTGGCGTTTATGCATCGTACAGCAAATGGATCAAAAAGGAGATCAAAATGTCCAGCGATTACGTAAAACCAATAATTGCGGTTGAACCATGGGCATCTGAGAAAACATCCCAAGTAGTAAAGGATGCTGCAGACAAAATCGTAAAATGGAATGGAAAATCCGTTGCCGACGCAGTTAGAGAACTCTTTTAATGAGTAAGAAAGCTCTTATAATTGGAATTGATGACTATCCTGCCCCAAACGGGTTGAATGGTTGCGTGAATGACGCCGTTGAAATCAGCTCGGTGCTGGAAAAAAATGGCGACGGTTCGCCCAATTTTGACGTCCGACGGCTTTTGAGCAGTGAAGAAAAAATAACAAGTGAGTTATTTTTTGATGAACTTACAAAGCTTTTTTCGGGCGACGCGGAAACCGTCGTTTTATTTTTTGCGGGACACGGTATTATTAACGATGAAACAAATGCTGGTTTCTTAGTCACCCAAGACGGCAAAAAACCAAATTGGGGAATCTCCTTAGCGGATATTCTCAATTTGGCGAACGGCGCGTATCCAAAAATTCAATCTACGGTCATAATCTTAGACAGTTGCCAATCTGGGTTGGCAGGCGAAATACCGGGACTTGCGAAGTCAGGGGACGTCTCCGTAATCGGAAATGGGGTGACAATTCTTACTGCATGCCATCGCACGGGGACTGCTTCTGAAATCAATGGCCAAGGGATGTTTACATCAATCATGCTTGACGCGCTTACTGGAGCCGCCTCTGACGTTATCGGTCGTGTAACACCTGCGTCGCTTTATGCACATGTCGATCAAACCCTTGGTGCTTGGGAGCAACGGCCAGTTTACAAAGCCAACGTGCAGAAATTCATTACACTTCGGCAAGTGCCGCCGAAAGTTCCACTGGATGTATTGCGCCGACTATTAGGGTATTTTCCCGACCCAGCAGATGTTTTTGGGCTTGATCCGTCATTTGAACCTGAAAGAGGCGAAGAAACCGATAGGCTCGTGAATATACCAATTGATGAACAAAATGTACGTGTGTACCAAGAGTTGCAGCTATGTAACCGTAATGGTTTAGTCGTGCCACACGAGCAGCCTCATATGTGGCATGCGGCGATATATTCTACCGGATGCAGGTTAACTGCCACTGGCGCACATTACCGAAAATTGGCTGAACTCGGACGAATTTAGACCCCCCCCCCTCAAACCCCCGGCACAACCAGATCCGGCGGCCGATGCCCATCCGCAAACGTCTTGATGTTGATGATCACCTTCTCGCCCATCTCGGCCCGGCCCTCAACGGTTGCACTCCCCATATGCGGCAGCAGCACGACGTTTTTCAGGTCGCGCAGGCGGGGGTTGATGTCGGGGCCGTGCTCAAACACATCAAGGCCGGCGCCGGCGAGCTCGCCTGCCCGTAGCATCCGGGTCAGGGCGTTTTCGTCGATGACTTCGCCGCGCGATGTGTTGACGATGACGGCCGTGGGTTTCAGCAGTTTCAGGCGCCGCGCGTTCATCAGGTGGTAGGTGGCGGGGGTGTGGGGGCAGTTGATCGACAGGATGTCGATGCGGGCGACCATTTGATCAAGGCTGTTCCAGTGGGTGGCTTGCAGATCAGCCTCAATTTCCGGGCGCAGGGGTTTGCGGTTGTGGTAGTGGATTTGCATGCCAAAGGCGGCGGCGCGCCGGGCCACGGCCTGACCAATGCGGCCCATACCAAGGATGCCAAGGCGCCGCCCTGCAATGCGACCACCCAGAAACGCGGTTGGGGCCCAGCCCTGCCAATCGCCCGATTGCATGGCAGCGAGGCCTTCTGGGATGCGCCTTGTGGTGGCGAGGATCAGGGCCAGGGTCATGTCGGCGGTGTCATCTGTTACAGCGCCGGGTGTGTTACTGACCAGAATGCCGCGCTGGCGGGCGGTTTGGGTATCTATGTGGTCAATCCCGGCACCAAAATTGGCGATGAGTTTCAGGCGCTCACCTGCCTGGGCCAGCAGGCGCTGGTCGATCTGGTCGGTCAGGGTGGGCACAAGGACATCGGTGGTTTGCATGGCTTGCGCCAGCTCGGCGCGTGTCATCGGGGTGTCGTTGGTGCGCTGTGTGACGCTGAACAATTCGCTAAGGCGGGTTTCAACCACCTTTGGCAGGCGTCGGGTGAGTGTGACTGTCAGGCGCTTGGCTGGCATTGATTACCTTCTCCGGGTTTCATTTGGCGCGGCTTGGTGGCATGGTGCAATGGAACGGGCAAAGGCACAAGAAAAAGCCGACCCGGCGGTGAGCAGACAGGCGGTTTAACATGGTTCGGATTTGGCTGGCGGGATTGGCGTTTGCGCTGATTGGAGGCGTTGGGTTTGCGCAGGAGCGCGGGTCGGAAACCAACCTGCCACTACCGCGGTTTGTATCGCTGAAGGCCAGTGAGGGTAATGTGCGGCGCGGTCCGAGCCTGAGCCACAAGATTGATTGGGTGTATACCCGGCGCAACATGCCGCTGGAAATTACGGATGAATTTGGCCATTGGCGGCGGGTGCGCGACAAGGATGGGGCCGGCGGCTGGGTGCATTATTCGCTTTTGTCGGGGGCACGGATGGTGATTGTTGAGCAGGATTTGCTGCCGCTTTATGTGAAGCCGGATGCTGGGGCTCAGGTAAACGCCTACGCAGAAGCCGGAGTGGTGGCGCGGCTTGGAGCCTGTGATGCCAAATGGTGCCGGATCTCGGCAGACGGGATGAAAGGCTGGGCTGTGAAGGGTGCGCTGTGGGGCGTCACTGAGGGGGAGTTGCGCGAGTAGGGTTAGCCGAAATCGAATTTTCAGCCTATTGGTTTTCTGACCGTAAAGTGACTTGACCGCAACGCCCGCCATGACAATCAAACTGAATGCAAAGCGCCTAGCGACATCCAAGCGAGCTTTCGAGCGCTTGGATTTCTGCTACTGTATTGCGTTCTGTCGGTGACATCGGAACATCACCTGCAGCCAGTCCGGGAACGCAGATTTCATTGGCAAATGCGGCCTTGCCCCGTGCGCCTTTGAAACAGTAGCCGTTTTTGGCGAAAATACCGTTTCGTTGCATCCAAAGCGCGTCACATTGGTTGGTTTCGCGCACCTGAACAGTGCCGGTAAACCTGATCCAATTTGAATGCGCCCAGCCTTGCTGGCCGGTTTCGCTTAATACGTGAAACCAAACACCATCCTGACCAAGGAATTTTAATCGGGTGCCTTCAACCATTTTAGCTAAACGGGGGGAGTTGCTGGTGGTTCCGCCACGAAGCGCGAGAAACCCGTCACCGTTCGGATCGAGACCGGAAACCATGTGCGTCATGGCCGGGGACGACGCCGAAACGATCGGGTTAGGCTGGGCAGGTGCTACGGGTGAGACGGAAACTGAGGCCAATGTTTGTTCCGACCGGCCACCGGGTTGTGCCAAGTATATCCGTTCAATGAGCGATGAGTTTTCCCAGGGAATTTGCGTGCTGTTGGTCGTACCCACTACATCAGCGCGCACTTTACGCATCAGTTCGTGAAGATCATCTTCACGCACGCTTAGGTGCTTTAGCAATGCAGTGGTGAATGGGCTGTTCCTGCCGGTTCCGTCAAGCGCGACATTCCCTGGCTGGGTTGAAAATGCGATATAAGAACCGACCCCCGCGTCAACCCGAAGCAGCCCGCGCGAGGCACCACCAATTGATCGGCCAATCAGTTGCGAAGAAAAAGGATTGTTTCGGCAGGCATCAAGAATAATAATATTTCGGTCCGAGCGTAGCTCCATCTGTCTCAGGATTGATTGCAAATTTACTGACGTCGCTTTCAATTGGAGTTCATCACCTCCAATTGCATCAATCGGCATGATAAAATTCTCAGATCCGATTTGCATGCCGTGGCCTGAAAAATAGAACAGCGCTATGTCTTGGGCAGTAAGAACCGCCGTAACACTTTCTGCCAGACGGAGCATTTCGCTTCGGCTAAGGTCAATACCCTCAAATACGCGAAACCCCAACTCACCCAGAGTTCGGGAAACATCTTTAGCGTCTTGTGCGGCATTTGGAAGAAATGGGGCGGCTGCATATGCCGAATTGCCTATCACCAACGCGACCCGTTCTTTCGCCATAGCTATTGCCGGTGCAAATATTAGTGAAACACCCAATAGCAATAGTAAAAGAAGCCGTTTCCCCAAACTGAGATTTCCCTGAAATTTACTAAAAAGCCTTGCCCAGCATTGCACATGCCTGTTTGAAAAACAAACCTAGCAATTGGTTCAGGACCAAGACGGAGCGGCGGTTTGGGCGGAAAGGGTAACACTTTGGGGTGTGGCCAAAGGGATTTGCGGGATTAAGTTTTGGGAGTGTGTTCAGATAAGTTGCCGCTGGCTTGTTTTACCCGCAGCTAAAACCTTGCAGCCAATATGTCGTATTTGGCGCTCTGTTTGTGGAACTCTTGCTATATCAGTCGGTAATACCATCCTATTTTCAGATGATGACCTGATGTCGCCAATATTAGCAGGGCTATTCAATTTCTAGAGGGGAAAGATGACTAAGAACAGCCCAGTCGCACGCGCAATTATTATCAGTTTGATCGCATTAGTATTGTTTGATTTCATGGGATTGATCATCAAGCGATTGATCTCGGAATATTCTGCGGCTGAACTTTCCGCCTATCGAAATATTTTTGGCGTTATTCCAAGCGCTATCGCGCTTTGGTCCACGCGCGCCTGGCATAGGGATGGTCGAAAACTGCGGGTCCGACAGCGGTTTCTTATCTATTCAAGGGGGGTAATTGTGACGTTTGCACAGCTAATGTTCTACCTTTCGCTTGGACGAATTGCCTTCGCAACCACCACGACCATCACCTATTCCGGTGCGCTTTTCACAACGGTATTCGCGGTGTTTATTCTGAAAGAACGCGTTGGCACACTGCGCTGGGCGGCAGTCCTGATCGGTTTTTTGGGCGTGATAATGGTGATGGGGCTGGGCACGGGTGATTTTACCTTGGATGCGTTGCTGCCGGTTGGCGCAGCCGTTTTATATGCCCTGACCAGCGCAACCGCACGCCTTGTGGATGAGGATGTGCCAAGCGCGTTGGTTAACCTCTATTCGACCGGTTTCGCGGTCATCGGGTCAGTTCTACTTACGATTTTCCTTGGTGGATTTTCGCCCATACACAGCCTGTCCGATTTCTTTTGGATCGTCGCCATGGGCGGTTTGGGCGGAACTGCGGTGCTGTGTTTGGTGATCTCTTACAGGATGACGGAACAAAGCAATCTTGCGCCTTTCAGCTATTTTGGCATTCCATTCGCCTTCCTTTTTGGCTGGTTGTTTTTCGGTGAGGCACCCATAGGCGATTTGTTTCCGGGCGCCATTTTAATTGTGGCAGGCGGGCTGATGGTAATCTGGCGCGAACGCAAACTTGAGCACAACACCAGTATATCAATAGCAGTTTCGGAAACGGGAAAATAAGCTGGGGAAGATCAACAAACCTGACATCGCGAAGAATATGTACAGTCCAACTTGCTTGCGTTGTGTTCTTGCCGGCCACAAATTTTTGCAGGGTTCCGCCGATTCTTTGACGTTTCTAACGTGCTCTGATTTCTTCTGCCGGGCGATCCAGCACTGTTTCGATCTCGGCCATTATAGCGTCCGGCAGGGGACCAAATTCCATTGCGAGCGCGTTTTCCCTTGATTGGGCGGCGTTTTTGGCACCGGGTAGAGGCAGGGCATTGGGGGATTTTGCCAGCAGCCAACACAGCGCACCTTGGGTTAATGTGCGACCATCAATAGTGATCAGATCGCGCACTGCGTCCAGTTGCTTGGTCAGTTCAGGCTTGGCGGCGCGGCCTTTGAAATAGCCGCTGGTGTCGGCGTCATTGGCGCGCACGTCCTGTTTGGGTACTGTATGGCCGTCGGTATATTTGCCAGTAAGCAAGCCCATGGCCAGGGGCGAGCGGATCAGTTGGGTGACGTTTTGTTTTTGGGCAGCGGCGTTCATGCTGGGGGCGTCAAAGAACAGGTTCATGACATGCTGAACGGTGCTGAAACCGGGGTGGTTAGCCACGGCGTTGATGCGCTCTGGGAAATCGGTGCTCCAGCCGTATGAGGCAAGTTTGCCTTCGGCGACCAGCGTTTCCAGCGTGTCAAAGGCCGGGGTGGCGTCGGTAATAGGCAGGTCATTCAGGTGCAGTAGCATGACGTCGATTTGATCGCGTTGCAGACGCTGCAGGCTTTGTTCAACCGACCAGCGGACATAGGCCGGATCAAATTTCGGGCCGGTCATTTTCTTAGTTTCGTTGTTAATGGAATGTCCAAATTTGGAGACGATCAGCGCTTCCGGTCGTGTTTTCAAAGCGGCCCCCAGAAGGGTTTCAGAATGGCCACCGCCATAAACGGATGAGGTGTCAAAGACCCGCACGCCGTTGTCCCAAGCGGCATGTATGGCAGCGGTGGAATCCGCGTCGTTAGAGCCGGAATATCCGACCGGGGTATTGCCGTTCCAGAACATGCCGCCAATGGCCCAACAACCCATTCCGACCCGGGGGGCAGATTTTAAGTTACGATCTGACACTTTGACATCCTTTCAATAGTGGGGGTATGATTTTTATATATATTAGGCAGAACGCTTGGAAAACTGTCCGTGTCTGAAAGCATCATTTCATGAATGAAACGAAGATTGACTGGTCTGACCTACAGAATTTTCTGGCCGTGGCCCGCGGTGGCGGACTGGCCGGTGGCGCGGCGATATCAGGGCTGAGCGCACCGACGCTGGGGCGGCACATGCTGGCACTGGAACGGGCATTGGGCGAGGTGTTGTTTGAGCGCTTGCCCCGGGGCTATGATTTAACCCAAGCGGGCAAGGAATTGTTGGAACAGGCCAGTAACGTTGAGGCGCGGGTTTTCGATATTGAAAGGCGACGTCGCGCGACGAATACTGGCCTACCGATCCATATCAGTGCGGGTACATGGATGACCCGGTTCCTTTGCAACGGCATCAATGCAATCCGTGTTCCGGGGTCACGGCTGGTATTTCGCAGTGCCGAAGCTCAGCACAATATTGAGCGCAGAGAAGCCACGATTGGGCTGCGTAACCGGCGCCCCAACGAAGATAACCTGGCGGCACGCAAATCAACCCGGATTGCGTTTGCGCCCTATGCAACGCCCGAAGCCAGAACCAACGATGATTGGGTGGCAAGTACCACGCATTCGCAATCGGCCAACTGGGTGCGCGCACAACGAGGTGAACAAATCAGGGTAGAGGTTTCAAGCCCTCGTTCACTGTTGGACTTGCTGCGTCAGGGTGTCGGGCAAGGGGTACTGCCATGTTTTGTCGGTGATGCCGAGCCGCGGCTGGTTAGGTCCGGGCCGATCATCAGCGCACTTACTCACGAGCAGTGGTTGGTGGTGCATAATGATGACCGCCATATTGAACCGGTGCGACAAACCGTCGACCTGATTGCTGCACTGATCCGGGCGAACAGGGCGGCGTTTGAGGGCGTGACTGATTTTTCGCGCGATAACCGCGTCTAGGACACCGCGCGTTCGTGCAACTATGCCCCCTGCCCTGTGGCGCAGGCTTTGGTCGCTATTTTGTGCTTGGACCTGGGCAAGTTGGGCGACTACAAATACTAAATGGAGATATTGAAACGCAAAATCGGATTATTGGTTAGCGGCGGACAAGCGTGGCTGTTTGGCGCGTTGATGCTGGGGGCGGTAGCCAGTGCGACGCCCGCAACGGCTGTTTGTCGCCAGGCGTTAGCGTTGGGGCTGGATATCTCTGGGTCAGTTGACAACAATGAATACCGCCTGCAGCTGGATGGCCTGGCGGCGGCATTGCTAAATCCGGATGTCCGCCAGGCGTTTCTGGCAATGCCAGAAATCAATGTGCGACTGTTTGTGTACGAATGGGGCGCTGAGCGGGGGCAAACAGTGCTGGTACCCTGGACAGAAATAACCGGGGTTGAGGATTTGCAAATGGTGGCCAGCTCTTTGCGGGCCAATCAGCGCATACCCGGTCGGCTGCCGACAGCGCTTGGCGAAGCTATGCTTTTTGGGGGCAGTAAGCTTTTGGAGCAGTCCGATTGCTGGCGGCGCACGCTGGATATATCCGGTGACGGGCGTTCAAACATCGGACCGACACCGCGCATGATCAGCAATGCCGCCGTGCTGGACGGGGTGACAATTAACGCCCTGGTGATCGGCAACGAGTGGCTAATTCAGGTTGAAAGATACGCCAAAGCACTAGGGAAACTTGGCGTCTATTTTCAGGATGAGGTCATTCGCGGCCCGGATGCGTTTGTGGAACTGGCAATAGATTTTTCCGCGTTTGAGGACGCGATGACCAAGAAACTGCTGAAGGAATTGCAGACTCGTTCGGTTGGTTTGCTTGTGGGGGCAGACCGTTAGGGAGCAACCGGCGGTTTTTCTAATCCAACCCACGTCCACGTAATAGTGCAGCCACGCCGGGCATTTTGCCGCGAAAAGCCATATAGGCGGCCTGGGCGTCTTGCGAACCGCCCGCTGCCAGTATGTGGGTTTGCAGTTTTTCGGCCATTTCTGAATCGAACGGACCTTCAGCGTCTTCAAACGCTTCAAACGCGTCGGCGTCCATGACTTCGGACCACATGTAGCTGTAATAGCCGCAGGAATATCCGTCGCCGGCAAAGACATGGGCGAAATTTGGGGTGGCGTGGCGCATGGTGATGGCGTTTGGCAGGCCGATGTCGTCCAGCACTTGTGTTTGGCGGGCCATCGGATCGGCGGGCGGATCACCTTCATGGAACGCCAGATCAACCAGCGCGGATGCCAGATATTCGACGGTTGAGAACCCCATGTCAAAGGTTCCGGCCGCGAGCAGACGCTTTAGCAATTCGGGTGGCATGGGATTACCGGATTCCGCGTGGGTGGCAAATTCTTGCAGCACTTCCGGCACTTCCAGCCAATGTTCGTACAGTTGGCTGGGCAGTTCGACGAAATCGCGCGCAACGGAGGTGCCGGAAATCGACGCATAGGTCACATCTGACAGCATCTGATGCAGGGCGTGGCCGAATTCGTGGAACAGGGTGCGGGCGTCGTCAAATGATAACAGCGCGGGTTCGCCGTCGACGGGTTTGGCGAAGTTGCAGACATTGACGACGATGGGGCGAATGTCGCCTGCCAGTTTTTGTTGGGAACGCATGGCGGAGCACCATGCGCCGCTGCGTTTGGAACCTCGGGCGAAGTAATCGCCGATGAAAACAGCAAGGTGTTCGCCGTTACGTGTCACATCCCAGGCGCGGGCATCGGCGTGGTAAAGCGGCGGAGTGATGGGCGCAAATTCGAGGTTAAACAAGCGTGTGGCGCAGGAAAATGCGGCTTCAATCATCCGGTCCAGTTGCAGATAGGGTTTGATTTCCGCCTCATCCAGATCGTGTTCTTTCTGGCGGCGTTTATCTGCGTAAAAGCGCCAGTCCCACGGTTCCAGATCACCGTTGATGCCGTCGGCGTGCATCATGTCAGTCAGGGTTTTGGCATCAGTTTCGGCGGCAGATTTGGCCGGTTTCCAGACGTTGTTTAGCAGTTTGCGCACGGCATCCGGGGTTTTGGCCATTTCGGTTTCCAGCTTGAAATGGGCGAAATCGGGGTAGCCAAGCAAGTTGGCGCGCTCGTGGCGCAGTTTCAGGGTTTCGGCTGCGATGGCACGGTTGTCGGTTTTGCCGCCATTGGCGCCACGGGCGATCCATGCGGTGTAGGCTTTTTCGCGAAGGGGGCGGTTGGTGGAAAATTGCAGGAAGGGGACGATCAGGGAACGGGACAATGTGATCACAAGACCGGGCGCTTTCTTTTCTTCACCTGCAGCTTTGGCCGCTGTGATCACAAAATCAGGCAGCCCGTCCAATTCCCCCTCACCTAGTTCCATGAACCAGTCGCTCTCATCGGCCAGCAGGTTTTGCACAAAATCTGTGGCCAGCACAGCGAGGCGTTCCATGATTGCCTTGTAACGGTCCCGATTGCCACCCTTTAGGGACGCGCCCATGCGCACAAAATTGCGGCGATGGATCAACAGCACGCGAGATTGTTCGGACGTCAGGCCAAGGGTGTCCCGGCTGTTCCACAAGACTTCGATGCGCTGAAACAAATCAGCGTTCAGGGTGATTTTCGAGGAATGCGCCGCCAATTTCGGCGAAAATTCCCGCTGTAGTTCCTGGCGCTTAACGTTGCTGTCCGACCCTGCAACGTTGAAAAACACACTTAGGACGCGGTCAAGATCGGCGTCGAACAACTCGAGCGCCTCAATGGTGTTTTCAAACGTCGGGGCGTCCGGGTTGGCGGTGATTTTGGCGATATTCGCTTCAGCTGTTTCCAGTGCAGCTTCAAATGCCGGGGCGAAATGGTCGTCGGTGATCGCCTCAAAGGGTGGCAGTTCAAAACGGCCTTTCCAGGGGGACAACAGGGGGTTGGTCATGGGTGTGCTCCTATGTTGGGGAAGGCATAGGACAGATCGAGGCGTCACACCAGTGGGCGGTCAGAACCGCATAACCGTTCCATGCGTTTTTGCATATTAATCAAACCAAATTGGCCAATTCCATTGAAAGCCTCCTCTGCCTAATACGGTGCCAATACTAGAAAAATTAAATTCCACATCATTAAAAATGGAAATCCCAAAATGACACAAATTCAAACTTTCGCACGCCTGACCGGGGCGGTATATCTGTTCGTTGCCATCGCCGGTATGTTTGGCATTGGCTATGTCCCGGCACTTATTGAAGCGGGCGATTTGAACGCCACGATCAACAACTTACTGGCTAATGAGACCATGGTTCGTTGGGCGATAATCGCGGCACTATTTACCCAGCTTGGACATCTGGTTCTGGTGTTGATGCTGCATAAAATCCTGGCGCCGGTGAACAAGGCTGTGGCAAATCTTTTGGTTATTCTTGTGCTGGTCGGTATCCCAATCGCGATGCTGAATGAAGCCAGTTACGGCGTGGCGTTGGGGTTGATAAATCGCGCCGAGCCGCCGCTGACACTGATATCAGCGCTGTTGGATTTCCATGGCTACGGTATCATGATCGTACAGATTTTCTGGGGGCTGTGGCTGTTTCCCTTTGGCTATCTGGTCTATAAATCCGGGTTCTTACCAAAAATTATTGGCGTAACCCTGATGATCGGTTGCTTTGGCTATCTGGCCGACAGCCTGATCTATTTCTTTGACACAGACTTTCCGGTCATCTTTACGATTTACCTATTTTGGGGCGAAATATTCATCCTGCTTTGGCTGATGATCCGGGGCGTCAACGTTGAAAAATTGGGGCGTCAGTCGGATATCATCCCCACGCCGGCATAGCATCATCGATTTTAATAGCAACAAACCAAAGCCCGCATTTATTGCGGGCTTTGGTCGTATTACACATCTGACTTGCGGGGTTGGTTTAATCCAACGCATTCATGACCACTGGCATGCGGAATTTCCATTCCTGCCACAGGGTTTTGCCCTGGGTCAGCGCCACCATGAACTGCGCAACATTGGCCCGTGATGTTGGACGCCCGGACAGCAGATTGGTCACCGGCGATTGCTGAATAACATAGTCCGATACGTCGGCATTGATCAGCGTATCCGGGCGCACGGCGCACCATTCTATATGCGCGCTGTTGTTGCCGATTTGCTGGCGCAAATAGGTGGCGGCGTTTTCATTGTCGCGATGCGGTGGCAGTGCAACGCGCAGCAACGCCTGCAAGCTACGCTCGGTAAATGTTCGCCGCGCGTCACTATCGGGATTTTTGACGGCCACGGTGTTCATCAGGATAAAGCGCACCGGTTCGTCGGGTACATTGGCGTCAATCGCGCGGCAAAGGTTCCGGGTGGCATTTGTGCACAATTGACGTGGCGCACCAAACAGGCCTTTGAAATTCAGGTTATGGCCAAGACAGGAGATCACCGCGCTGCAGCCGTTCACATGTTGCGCCATTCTGGCAGGGTCAATGTCCAGAATACTGGCGCGAATAATTGTCAGGTTGCGATGGTTGCGGATGCTGTCAGTCAGGCTTTCGGGGGTGCGCACAATGGCGCGAACATGCGCCCCCGCCTGCAATAGCTGTGCCACCAACTGCTGGCCGGTGGCCCCGGTGGCGCCTGCCACCAGAATGGTGGCGGTTTCAGAATTTTTCGGCTTCGGATCGATCATTGGGTTTTTCCTGTGTGTTTGCTTGAAATGCAGACTTTAACGACGGCTTTGACCAAGCTGAATTGGCGAAATGCGCAAGCAAGATATGCGTTTTTGCAGATTTTGGCGGCCCGGTGGCGGGCTTGTGTCGGGGGGGAGACGTGGGCACAATGGACATGTCGGTCCATGTTGCTGGCACCGTTACACATGAGAATTTGAGGAAACAATGATTGTACGCACCCTAAGAGAAGACCGCGGCTGGTCGCAGGAACAACTGGCACAAACGTCAGGGGTTTCGGTGCGCACCATCCAGCGGATTGAAACCGGTGGGCGTGCCAGTCTGGAAACCTTGAAATGTTTTGCAGCGGGGTTTGAAACAACAATTCCTGAATTGAAAAAGGACGCCGACATGACCGACCATGACAAACCGATAGAAAGCGTGGAACCTGCGCCAAAACCGCCGCTGGAGGACACGCCGGGGTTAAGCGACGATGACCGCGCCGCATTGCGCTATGCCCGCAACCTGCGAAAATATGACAAGGCGTTTGACGTTGAATTTTCGCTGGGTGCTGACGATGACGACATTCCAAATGATCCAAATCTGTCGCCGGATGAAAACCGCATTCTGCGCCAGGTCCGGCGCGTAATCTGGGGGATGACTGGGAACGCAATCAGGTGGAAAAACGCCTGCGGGATTTGTCGGGGCGTTCGGGGCGGCGGTAGGTTACGGCCAAGCTGGCAATCATCAACAATGCTGCAATGGTCCTTTTGCGGATATAAAGCAAATGACGTAAATGCATTGGGCAGATATTCGAAAGGCTAACGTCATGTCCCAATCCCTAGCCCTGATCGCCGTCGTTGTTCGTGATTATGACGAAGCGATCGGGTTTTACGTGGGCAAACTGGGGTTTGAGCTGGTGGAAGACACGTACCAAGCGGAACAGGACAAGCGGTGGGTTGTGGTGCGGCCAAAGGGCGATGGGAAGGCGGCGATATTGCTGGCGCGCGCATCGGAACCGCGACAGGAGGCGTTTATTGGCAACCAGGCCGGCGGGCGGGTGTTTTTATTTTTGCAGACGGATGATTTCTGGGGGGATTTTGAGAGGTATCAGGGTCTTGGGGTTGAATTTGTGCGGGAGCCGAAAGAGGAACCTTATGGCACGGTGGCGGTGTTTAAGGACCTGTATGGGAACTTGTGGGATTTGATTGAGTTTGCTTGAGGTGGGCGGAACCTTCACCCGGAATCAAGGCACATCGTGCCGCCGGCCTCTCGGCGATTGCTTGCAATCGCCTGCCGGCAGGGCATTGTAAACAATGCCCGAGAGGCAGCGCCCAACCGCCCGATGGGCGGGCGCTTTTGCGGGGTTGGTGCATCTATGGGACGTCGGATGTATTGGCGCAATAAAAGGGCAGCCATTCGCGTCACATATGCCCACCCGCGGTTGGGCGCTGCCCTTGTGTCGAGGAAATGCGGAATGCTGGTTTGAGTTCAAAAAGTTACTGCAATGATTGCAAATCAGCGTGCCATTACTTAGAATTTGTGTGATGAAAAAAATTCACCCCGACATAAACATAGATAGGCTTAGGGACATCGGTTGGTCTCTCTGGGACCCGATTGGTTTATTGGGCCTTACGGGGGGCTGGAAGGGCGAACCCTACGAAGATGAATACGATAGATATCTCAACAATGCAGCGCAAATGTTGAAGAATGGTTGTAGTGTGGGCGAGGTTGCCGACTATCTCTTCCTCATCCAATCTCAGTATATGCAAATGGGGCCAAAAACGATTGACGCAGAAATTCTCAACAAACTTCTGGATGTGGCAAATGCGATTTCAAATGACCCGCTGTTGTGGAAAAACTCTCAGTCTTAAGCGCACCTAGCTAGTACGTTGAACGGCGGTAGATTCCGCATAGCAGACTTTTCTGCCATTCCCAGCCACCATGATGAGCCTCCCTACCCCTCCGGTATCTTCCGCATTTTCGCCTCCAGCTTCCGCAGCATCAGCGACAGGCTCACCGTCATGATCAGGTAGATCAGCGCCACCACGTTGTAAGTCTCAAAGTACCGGAAATTACCGGCCGCCGTGACTTTGCCCAACTGTGTGATGTCCAGCACCCCCAACACAGATACCAGCGAGCTATCCTTAATCATCGCGATAAAATCATTGCCCAGAGGTGGCATGATGGTGCGGATGGCTTGGGGGAACACGATCAGGCGGAAGCGTTGCCAGCCGTTCAGGCCGAGGGTTTTGCCGGCTTCGATCTGACCCGCTTCAACCGATTGGATACCGGCGCGGAAGACCTCAGCGATGAAGGCGGAATAGCCGATTGTGAGGGCGATAATGGCGCGCCACATGAGGGAAAAATCGCGATTGCGGATGGGGTCAAAACCCAGCGATGTTATAGCCCAGTTCCAGCTGGCGACCATGAAGGGTGCCAGCACGAAGGCCACGTAAAGCAGCAAGACGATGATCGGGATACCGCGTACGATTTCGATGTAAAAGCGCGATATCTGGCGGATCACCAGGAACCGCGACAGGGAGCCGACGGCAAGCAGCAAGCCCACGGCGGATGCGATGGAAAAGCCCACGAGTGTGACGAATATGGTGACGCCGATGCCCTTGGACAGGGTGCCGAGCACTTGTGCATAAAGGTCATCCGACACCACGCGGTACATCAGATAGGCAGCAATTCCCCCGGCGACCAGCAGCCACCAGGGGAAATCTTTATCCTGGGTTGGGCCGGGGATCACGCCCCGGCGACCCGTATGGCGTTACCCGCCAATTTTAAAATCAAGGAACCATTTCTTGTTCAGCGCATCAATGGTGCCGTCATCCTTCATTGACTGGATGGCCGCATTCATCGCTGAAACCAGCTCACTACCTTTGGGGAAGATAAAGCCGAAATCCTCGGTCCCTAGCGGTGAACCGATGATCTTCAATCCGCCGTCAGAAGCAGCCACATAACCGTTACCGGCAGTACCATCGGTCAAGATCATATCCACATCATCGGATTTCAGCGCCTGAACCGTTGCGCCAAATGTTTCCATCAGTTTGATGCGCGGGTTGGCTTCGTCGCCATCCAGCACGTCGTAAACGCCCACGTAAAACGGCGTGGTGCCCGGCTGCGCGGCCATTAACAGCTCTGGGTCAGCCGCGAAACTGGCGGCATCAGTAAAGCGGCTTTCATCGCCGCGCACCAGCATTACCATTTCGCTGCGCATGTAAGCATCTGAGAAATCTACCATTTCCATTCGATCATCGCGGATGGTGATGCCGGTCATGCCCAGATCAAACTGTGCCTCGGACACGGCCGGGATCATCGCGTCCCAGCTGATGTTCTCATAGACCACGGTGATGTTGATACGCTCGGCAATTTCCGCCATCGCGTCATATTCCCAACCGATGGCTTCGCCACTTGCAGGATCAACAAATTGCAGCGGCGGATAGGCGTTTTCGGTGACAACGACGACTTCTTGGCCGCCAAGGTCCGGCAGGTGTGCGGCGGCGTTGGCGGTGAAGGTGAACGCAGCCGTGGTGATGGCCGCGATTGTGGTGAGCAGTTTCATGTGGGTCCCCCCTTGGGATTCTAATTTACCGGCAAAGGTTAGTGGGGGAATGGGGAGAGTGGCAAGGGTTTAGCCATGTTCTATAGGAAATTGGCGCTCAGGCTTCCTGTAAAAACGGCAGATATTGACCTGGTTGCCCAAAAGCAGTCTAATCCATGTGGGCCGTATTGCCCGCCGCTCGCCCCGATTGGGATGGCGAAAATACGATCGCATTCGTTTTTAACCCTAATCTCGGGTGATCCGTCAGCAACGCGAGTACTGACCCTTTTATTCGCCCGTTTTGAAGGATCAAACGATGACCACTATTTTTGATGCGAAACCAATGGCCAAATCCCTGCGAAAAGCTCTGGCCGAACAAGACCTGCGCGTTTCCCACAGTGAAAGCTTGGAACTGGTTTCCAAACAATTTGGCTATGCCAATTGGAACACGCTTTCTGCCAAGATCACCGCAAATATTGACGACGGATTGCTGGTGCAACCGCGCAACTGGACCCTGACCAGCAACACCAAACAACAACATTACCGGTTTGGTCTGGACCCGCAAATGGGCGGTGCTGCGATGTTGGAAAGCAAATCCAACGGTACGGCGCAGGATACCGGCGAATTTGCATCCTATATGCAAAGCGTTTCGGCGGAAAAATTTCTGGGCCACCGGGTCCGGTTGACCGGGAATATCCGCACAAAGGATGCGGATTCCGGGACGATCTGGATGCGGGTGGACCACCAAAGCGGCAATGTTATGCGGTTCGACAATATGGGGCGGCGCAAGTCCGAAGGCACCTTGCACGGTACCCAAGATTGGAGCGAGCGGGAGGTGGTTTTGGACGTGCCGGATGATGCTGCAACAGTGCATTACGGTTTCCTGTTGAAGAACCGGGGCAAGATGTGGGCGCGGTCATTTGCGTTGGAAATTGTGGAAACAACCGTGGCCACGACCGAAAGTGCCGACTTGTACCTTGAACGGCCGGTAAATTTGGACTTCTCGCAGATGTGACTGTTCCCACTGGGATTCATTTTTGCTATTGCCGCGAATTTGGGATGTAACCGAACCAATGAACAAGAGGCGCGTACGATGAAGATCTTGGTAACCGGCAGTTCCGGGCATTTGGGCGAAGCGCTGATGCGGCATTTGCCGGGGCTGGGGCATGATCCTGTGGGGCTGGACGCGGTTGCCGGTGGGTTCACGGATATTGTCGGGTCGGTTAGTGACCGGCAAGTTGTGGAACAGGCGATGGCGGGGGTTGAGGCGGTTTTGCACACGGCAACGCTGCACAAACCCCATGTGGCCACACATGCAAAGCAGGCGTTCATCAACACCAATGTTAGCGGCACGTTGGCCTTGCTGGAAGCAGCGGTGGCGCAGGGTGTTGGGCAGTTTGTATTCACCAGCACCACCAGCGCCTTTGGCGCGGCATTGGTACCGGCGGACGATGCTCCGGCGGCGTGGATTGACGAAACCGTTGCGTCTCTGCCCAAGAATATCTACGGCGCGACCAAGACAGCGGCTGAAGAATTATGCGCGTTATTTGTCCGAAAGCATGGGCTGAATTGCACGGTTTTGCGCACGTCGCGGTTTTTTCCCGAGGTTGATGACAGCCCGGCAGTGCGGGATGCTTTTGCCGACCAGAATGCAAAGGCCAACGAATTCCTGTTCCGTCGGGTTGATCTGGAAGATGCGGTTTTGGCCCATATTTGCGCGCTGGGCACCACGCCTCCCGGCGGTTTTGCACGATATGTCATCAGCGCCACGTCACCGTTTATGCAGGATCAGCTGATTGCGATCAGGCGCGACCCAGTGCGGGTTATCAGTGCAATTTATCCGGAGTTTACCGAAGTTTACGACCGGGTCGGCTACAGGATGTTTCCGGATATCAGCCGGGTTTATGTGAATGACCGGGCGCGGGCCGAACTGGGCTGGAAGCCGCAATATGATTTCGCCAGGGTGCTGGGCCAGTTGGCGGCGGGCGAACCGATTGGCAGTGATCTTGCGCGTGACGTTGGGATCAAAGGCTACCATGGGCGTGAATTTGCGGACGGTGTTTACCCGACGGATTAGGCGGTGATCCGGCCCTTGGATTGAACTGCGCCTGAAACCATGCCACGCTGAATGGACGGCACAGAAAGGCGCGATATGGCACAGTTTCGATATCTGGTGGATGACGTGGACGCGTCGATTGCATTTTATGTGGACAAGCTCGGGTTTGCGCTGGAACAGCAATATGGGCCTGCGATGGCGATCCTTAATCGCGGTAACATGACGCTATGGCTGGCGGGGCCGATGGCCAGCGCTTCGCAGCCGATGCCGGATGGGTCCAAGCCCACGCCCGGTGGCTGGAACCGGTTTGTTCTGGTGGTGGATGACATCAAAGTTCTGGTGACAGACCTGCGCGCGGCTGGTGTCGAATTTAAGAACGAAATAACCGAAGGTCCCGGTGGTTTACAGTGCCTGTGCGCCGATCCTTCTGGCAATGTGATTGAACTGTTTCAGGCGGCCTAAGGACAATTTCTGTACTGTGGGTTTATCCATGTCGAAAACTGAAATCGTTACATTAGTACGGCAAAAGCCTAACCATGCAGCAGGCCTGTTTGACGCGCTGTCCGACCCGGAGATTTATGAATTTTTGGACGAAACACAACCAGAAAATGTGGCCGAGGTTCGTGCGCGGATCATTCAACTGAAAAATGGTCCGACCGATGCGGGCGAGCAATGGCTGAACTGGAGTATCTTTGTTGGTGAGCGGATTTTCGGGTACACGCAAGCAACTGTTTACGCAGACAATTCAGCCGAAATTGCCTATGTCCTTGCCAGCACCCATTGGCATCGGGGCATTGGGTTCCAGGCCAGCCAAATAATGATCGCAGAGTTAATAAATAGTCATGGCGTGAAGCGCCTTTTGGCAGATACAGAGCGCGGGAATATCCGTTCTCAGCGGTTGCTGGAACGGTTGGGATTTGTGGAAATCAACCGCGATGGGAATGATTTGTTTTTTGAGTTGTTTCAGCCGACCTGACCACAGACGCGGCAATCATTTCGCCGTTTCACCTTCACCACCCGATTTTCGCCATACAACGCATCGTAAATCATCATCCGTCCCACCAACCCCTCGCCCGCCTGCGTGATCAGCTTCACCGCCTCGACCGCCATCATCGCGCCGACGACGCCGGATAATGGGCCAAGCACGCCGCCTTCGGCACAACTGGGCGACAGGCCGGGTGCCGGGGGATCGGGGAAAATGCAGGCGTAGCATGGGCCGCCATTGGCGGGGTCATAGGTGCTGATCTGCCCCTCCCATTGGGATAAGGCGGCCGCGATCAGGGGTTTGCCAAGGGCCACACAGGTGCGGTTCACCAGATAGCGGGTTTCGAAATTATCGCAGCCGTCAAGGATCAGGTCATATTCGGCGAATAGCTCGGCGGCGTTTTCTTCAGTTAGCCGGCGGTGATACGGGCGCACGGTGATGTGCGGGTTCTGGGCGCGCATTTCAGCCTCAGCCGAGAACACCTTGGGCGTGCCGATGGCGGCATCCTTGTGGATCACCTGCCGGGCCAGATTGGAATTTTCCACCACGTCGTCATCTATGACGCCGAGGGTGCCCACGCCGGCCGCCGCCAGGTATTGCAGCGCGGGTGACCCCAGCCCCCCGGCCCCGATCACCAGCACTCGCGCAGCTTTCAGGTGTTTTTGCCCGGGGCCGCCGATTTCGCGCAGCACGATGTGGCGGGCGTTTCGTTCCAGTTCTGAACTATGGTTAATGCTGGGGTTTGATGCGGGAACGCCTTGGGCACGTTTCTTAAGGGCCCCAAGTGCCGACCGATATAGGGCGACCAACCCAACTACACCACCTGCGACCAGCCATTCGCGCAAACCACCGCCAAGGGCGCGGCGCAAGCCGTTGCTGTCCGGTAAGGTCGCCAGTGCCAAAAGCACCCCAAGGTACAAAACCCCGATCATCGTCAGGCGCATGGAAACAGGGGTTTTCATCAAATGCCCCAACCCCCAAAATGCCGCCGCCATGACTAAAAACCAAAGCATCAGCTGCGCCCGGTAGAGCCAAATCCACCAGCACCACGATCGGTGTCAGACAGGGCAGAAACAACATCAAAATCCGCCTGCAACACAGGTGCCACGATCAGTTGCGCTATCCGGTCGCCATGGGCAATCTCAAACGGCGCATCGCCCCAGTTGATCAGCAATACCCCGATCGGCCCGCGGTAATCGCTATCAATCGTGCCCAGCCCATTGACGATGCCAATCCCGTGTTTGGCCGCCAGCCCCGAGCGCGCCCTGATCTGAACCTCAAACCCGGGTGGTATTTCCATACGCAACCCTGTGGGTACAATTGCGCGCGCCAGCGGTTCTAAAATAAATCCCGCCTCACGATCCTGCAGGCGCAAATTCGCCCTGACATCGGCCCCCGCCGCACCGGCAGTTTCATACCCCGGCAGGGCCAGCGCCTGATCCGCCCAGTCTTCCCAAAGCAGTTTTATCACTGGCATGCACACCCCAATTCTTTTGTTATTAAATATTCCCGCCGGAGGCTTCCACCGCCTTTACCCTGCCAATACATCCGCGATTTTCGCCGCCAGTTTTGCGGCCACAGCATCCTTTGACATGCGCGGCCAATCCTCAACCCCATCGCCGGAAATCAAGGTCACGTCGTTCTCCGCCCCGCCCATAATTCCGGTATCCGGTGACACATCATTGGCAACAATCCAGTCACAGCCTTTGCGTTTCAACTTGGCCTTGGCGTTTCTCAACACATCATCGGTTTCAGCCGCAAAACCCACAACCAGTGCAGGTCGACCCTTTTTCATCTGAGACACAGTCGCCAAAATATCCGGGTTTTCTGACAGGTCCAACTTGGGCAGTTTGCCTTTGGCTTTTTTGATCTTGCCCTTGGCTGGTTTCACCTGCCAGTCGCCCACTGCTGCCGCAAATACCGCCGCATCTACCGGCAACACCGCCTGAACCGCCGCCTGCATGTCCAGCGCAGTCTGGACATGCACCACCGCGACGCCGGCAGGCGGCGCAATATCTGCCGGGCCGGTAATAAAGGTCACCTTGGCCCCGAGGGCCGATAGGGCGCGGGCAATAGCTGTGCCCTGCGCCCCGGAACTGCGGTTGGCGATATAGCGCACCGGATCAATCGGCTCATGCGTTGGCCCGGATGTCACCAGAATATGCTTACCCTTAAGCGGGCCGTTCAGCAGTGCATTTTCAACTGCAGCAACAATTTCCAGCGGTTCCGCCATACGCCCGGGGCCATGTTCGCCGCAGGCCATATCGCCTTCATTTGGCCCGACAAACAGAATGCCATCGTCTTTAAGGGTCGCGATGTTGCGCTGCGTTGCTGCATGTTCCCACATCCGCACATTCATGGCGGGCGCGATCAGAACCGGCTTGTCAGTGGCCATCAACAGGGTGGACGCCAGATCGTTTGCCAGACCACCAGCCATTTTACCAATCAGGTCGGCGGTGGCTGGGGCCACCACCACCAGATCGGCGGCGCGTGACAGTTCGATATGGCCCATTTCAGCTTCGTCGGTCAGGTCAAACAGGTCGCGGTAGACCTTTTGTGCTGCCAATGCAGACACGCTTAGCGGGGTGACGAATTCTTCGGCGGCACGGGTCAATACCGGAGTCACATCTGCACCGCGTTCACGCAAACGGCGGATCAGATCCAGCGATTTGAAGGCAGCGATACCACCACCAATGATCAAAAGAATTCGTTTTCCAGCGAGCATTTGCGCCCCCATAGTTCATTTCAGAGAAATATGTAGGGGGCGTGGGCGTGAAACTCAACTGTTTTGAATGGTTTGGCTAAGGTGCATTCAGCAAAGAAATTCATGCACTTCGCTGGAAATATCCGCCAGATACGTGCGCATTTTCAGCAAGGCTGCTGACTCAACCTGGCGGACGCGTTCTTTGGACAAGTTCAGTTCCTGGCCCAGGCTGGCCAATGTGCGCGGTTGTGCCAGTAGTTTTCGTTCCTGCAAAATAAAGCGTTCGCGCGTCGTCAGGCACATCATGGCAGTGGCCAGCCAACCGCGCAGCGTTTCGCGGTCGCGGGTTTCTTCCACCCGTTTCACGCCGCGTTCGGTTAGGTCAGGCAAGGTGTCGATCCATTCACGGCCCTCATCTTCGCCCGACTGGGTGGCATTAAGCGACAGATCACCGCCCGACAAGCGCCCGGACATCATTTCAACGTCGAGCAGGGGCACGCCAACTTCTGTGGCGATCATCTGGGCAATCTGGTGGCGATCAAGCGTTTCGCCGCGCGCTCCAGCTTCGCGTTCCAGACGTGCCTGCACCCGGCGCAGATTGAAAAACAGCGACTTTTGCGACGATGTGGACCCGGTGCGCACCATCGACCAGTTGCGCATGACGTAATCCTGTATGGATGCTTTGATCCACCAGACCGCGTAGGTGGAAAACCGCACGCCGCGATCCGGGTCAAACTTTTCGGCCGCTTTCATAAGGCCAACATTGGCCTCTTGAATCAGGTCACTACGCGCCGCGCCGTATCGTTTGAATTTTCCCGCCATGGAAATGGCCAGCCGCATATAGGCGTGGATCAGGCGATGCAGCGCGGCTTCATCGCGCTGGTCACGCCAGGCAAGGGCCAATTCGTGTTCAGTTTGCGCATCCAGCATTTCTGCCCGCATAGCATTGCGTGAAAACTGGTGATCAATGGGTCCGTCGAGCGCCATATCGCCCCCTTTTCGACCAAAACCGATCCAACATCGGCCTTCCCTTGGCCTGATCTTGATTGTATCCAATTGTTATCACAGGCCACAGCAACGAAGCGTCACAATCATGTTCCCAAAAGTTACCCTGATCCTAGGCGGCGTTAGTTCCGGCAAGTCGTCATTTGCCGAAGGCCTGGTTAAATCTTATGAAAAACCAGCGGTTTACATAGCGACGGCACTAGCCAGTGATGGCGAGATGGCAGATAAAATTACCCGACATCAGCGATCACGGGGTGAGGGTTGGCACACAATGGAAGTGCCGCTGGATGTGGCCGGGGCGCTGGCAGATATTGCCGCAGCGCACGTGGTACTGCTGGATTGCGCCAGCATGTGGTTAAGCAATCAAATGCTGGCGGGTGCTGATTTGGCCCAGAAAGAAGTGCTGCTTTTGGCGGCGCTAAAAGACTGTGCCAGCCCGGTCGTGGTGGTATCAAATGAGGTGGGTTTGGGTGGCGTTCCTGAAAATGCACTGGCGCGAAAATTCGGGCAGGCGCAAGGGGTGTTAAACATTGCATTGGCACGACAGGCTGATCTGGTTGTTCAGGTGGTGGCCGGTTTGTCGCAGGTTCTAAAGGGCCGATTGCCGTGACCACGAACTGGTGGTGGGTGCGACATGGCCCAACCCATGAAAAAGCGTTTTTGGGCTGGCGCGATGTACCTGCCGATTTGTCTGATAGGTCAGCGATTGCCCGGTTAGATGGCTTTTTGCCCAAAGGGGCAGTTTTGGTGTCTTCCGACCTGATCCGCGCGGTTGCCACGGCGGATGTGGTTGGCGCGGGGCGCGAACGGTTACCCCATGCAAACGAGCTGCGAGAGTTCAATTTCGGTGATTGGGATGGGTTGAGTTTTGAAGAGGTCGCCAAACGCGATCCGGAAAAAAGCCGCGAATTTTGGGAGGCACCGGGCATGGTTGCACCACCCAACGGCGAAAGCTGGCAGGGTGTGGCCGCGCGGATTGCCCCGTTTGTCGTTGATATGAACACCCGGTTTAGGGGTCGCGATATTGTGGCGGTGGCCCATATCGGGGTGATCATGACGCAGATCGGGATGGCAGCGGGTATGGACCCCACGCAGGCCATCGGGCACGCCATTGATAACCTGTCGGTGACCCGCATGCAGTGGGATGGTGCGACATGGGACATCGGCAAGATCAATCACAATCCGTGATGGAACCCGTCAAAAACTTGCGTTTTACGGCTGGGGTCCCTGTCCGTTAGCCTGATTGCTATGAAATACGATCTTATCATTGGCGACCGTACGTTTTCCAGCTGGTCGCTGCGCGGCTGGCTGATGTTTGTAAAATTCGACATCCCATACCGTATCAAAATGGCCGGGTTGTATTCTGGTACCATGACCGAAGATCTGGCCGAATTTGCCCCTGCCCGGCTGGTGCCGGTGATCCGCACGCCTGACGGCGACGTGGTTGGCGAAACCATGGCCATTGCCGAAACACTGGCCGAGCGTCACCCCGATGCCGGGTTGTGGCCAAGTGATGCATCGGCGCGAATATTAGCCCGCTGGATGGCATCAGAAATGCATGCCGGGTTTAGCGCCATCCGCAATGAATGCCCGATGCAATTGGTCTATCAGCATCGGGGATTTGTGGTATCGCCTGAGGTTCAGGGCGATCTGGACCGTTTGCAGGAATTATGGGCGCTGGCGCGCGCGCGCAACGGGCAAAACGGGCCATGGTTGTTTGGCAACTATTCACTTGCGGATGTGTTTTTTGCCCCGGTTGCCGCGCGAATTGCGGGCTATGGGTTGGCAGTCAATAATGCGGCGGCGGATTATGTTGACCTGCACCTGAAAGACACAGCATTTCGTCAGTGGCGCGCAATGGGGGCGACGAAATCCTATGAACCGATGCCCTATGCACTGGACCTGCCAAAGGTGGATTGGCCGGGGCCTGAAATTTTGTCAGCCAAGGCCGTGGCGGCTGGACCGTCTGAAAATTCAACCTGCCCCTATTCCGGTGAACCGGTGACGGATTATCTGGAACTGGACGGGCGGATATTCGGATTTTGCAATCCGTTTTGCCGCGATAAAACCGTGGCCGACCCGGGGGCTTGGCCAAAATTCATGGAAATTTACCAACAGTAAACCATTTGCCCATACCCCGTTAACCAAGGTTATCAACGGGTTTAAAATGGTTGCACGGGCTTACACGGTTGCGTTTGAAGGGGTTGAGGCCCGCATGGTCGAGGTGCAATGCGCCCTAGCCCCGGGCATGCCATCTTTTGCCATTGTTGGCTTGCCCGATAAGGCGGTGTCTGAGGCGCGTGAACGGGTACGTTCGGCTTTATCGGCACTTTCAATCGCGCTACCGTCCAAGCGGATCACAGTGAACCTGTCACCCGCCGATTTGCCCAAAGAGGGATCACATTTTGATCTGCCGATTGCCATGGCACTGTTGGCGGCACTGGACATTGTACCGTCAGAGGAGATTGAGCAAACCGTGACCTTGGGGGAGCTGTCGCTGGATGGTTCAATTGTATCGGTAATGGGGGCCTTGCCCGCAGCGATGGCGGCCGCCGAGCAGGGGCGCGCCCTTTTATGCCCGTTAGAGTGCGGTGCCGAAGCCGCCTGGGTTGGGGCCGTTCAGGTGTTGGCGGCAGCATCTTTGACGGCTGTAATACAACATTACACCGGACAAGCCCCCCTACCCCCGGCCAGCCCGGGAGAGGTTTCACCCTATAAATCAGGGCGCGATCTAAAGGATGTAAAAGGTCAGGAACGGGCAAAACGGGCGCTGGAAATTGCCGCGGCCGGGCGACACCATTTGTTGATGGTAGGGTCGCCAGGATCGGGCAAATCCATGCTGGCGGCGCGACTGCCGGGGATATTGCCGCCGCTGTCACCGGTTGAAGCGTTAGAAACATCGATGATCCATTCGCTGTCGGGATTACTGGACGAAGGCGGGATTTGCCGGGACCGGCCGTTTCGCGAGCCGCACCACACCGCATCCATGGCGGCCATCGTTGGCGGCGGCAAGGGTGCAAAACCCGGCGAAATTTCACTGGCCCATAACGGGGTGCTGTTCATGGATGAATTTCCAGAATTTCCCCGCGCCGTGCTGGAAACCCTGCGCCAACCAATTGAAACCGGCGAAATCGTAGTGTCACGCGCAAATGCACATGTACGTTACCCTTGCCGGTTTATGCTGGTGGCAGCGGCGAACCCCTGCAAATGCGGCTATTTAAGCGAACCGTCGCGGGCCTGCGCTCGTGTGCCCCAATGCGGTGAAGATTATTTGGGGCGTATATCGGGCCCGTTGATGGACAGGTTTGATTTGCGGGTGGATGTACCGCCCGTGGCGTTCAGTGATCTGGACCTGCCGGAAAGCGGTGAAGCGACGGCGCAGGTTTTGCAACGGGTTTGCGAGGCGCGCGACATTCAGGCGAATCGATTTAGTGAAATGCCGGGGTGCCGGGTGAATTCGGATGCCGAAGGGTCATTGCTGGACCGGATAGCGGCCCCAGATGCACCAGGAAAAGAACTGCTGAACCGGGTGGCGGAACGGTTTGGGTTGTCAGCACGCGGCTATCACCGGGTTTTACGGGTGGCGCGCACGATTGCTGATCTGGAAGGGGTAGATGCGGTGTTGAAACACCATGTGGCAGAGGCGGTGAGTTTTCGGCTGTCTTTGCAAAAGGAAGTGGCCGAGGCATGAAGCTTGTGACCTATAGGTGTGACCCGGATGGCTGGATTGAGCAGATATTCAGCGCACGATCCGCAAAAACCGGTGGGGTTGTGCGTAGATCATTGGCCTGGGTGGAGCGCGAAATTGGTCGCGAGTATTTTGAAACTGCGGTTCGGGACCGCGGTTTTCATATGATTGAATGTGGTGGGCAATTGGTGGTGATTTGCAATGCCGGGGGTTTGAAAGTCATCTGCTGAATGAATTTTCGCAGAAAATTCAGATCGATTTTTCTGCGAAAAATCTTCTTAGGCGGTTTTAGATTCTATAGCCAGCCAAATCAGTTCAGCGGTGTTGGTGCCATCAAATCGTTCCAGTTCCTGAATGCCTGTGGGCGAGGTCAGGTTAATTTCAGTCAGGTAGTTACCTATTACATCGATGCCGACAAAAATCTGACCTTTTTCGCGCAAAAGCGGGCCGATTGCCGCGCAAATTTCCAGGTCACGCTTTGAAAGACCAATTTTCTCGGGCCGTCCGCCCACATGCATATTTGAACGGGTTTCCCCGGCTTTGGGCACCCGGTTAATGGCCCCCACCGGTTCGCCATCCACCAGAATGATACGCTTGTCGCCGTTTGATACGTCGGGCAGGAATTTTTGCGCGATCAGGGGCTCGTTGTTGATACCGCTGAACAATTCATGCAGCGAAGTCAGGTTGCGATCATCCGGGCCAAGCCGAAACACGCCAGCACCACCATTGCCGTAAAGAGGTTTGAGAATAATGTCGCCGTGTTGCTTTTTGAATTTCTGAATGGTGGCCAGATCGCGCGCGATAGTTGTGGGTGGGGTCAGATCAGGAAATTGCAGGACCAACAGTTTTTCCGGGTAATTGCGCACCCAAAACGGATCATTCACCACCAAGGTTTCCGGATGGATCATATCCAACAGGTGGGTCGAGGTGATATAACCCATGTCAAAGGGCGGATCCTGGCGCAACCAGACGACATCCCAATCGGCCAGATTGACGGTGGTTTCCTTGCCAAGGCTGAAATGGTCGCCCTTGACGGCCTGCACTGTTAGCGGCCAGCCACGGGCAGTTACCTGTCCGTTTTGATAGGCCAGTTTATCCGGAGTGTAGTAAAACAGTTCATGGCCGCGCGCGCTGGCCTCTAATGCAATCCGAAAACTGCTATCGGCATCGATGTCGATGGGGCCAATCGGGTCCATCTGGATGGCAACTTTTAATGTCATTGTCTGTCCCCTTGTATGGCGTGCCCATTACATGGCGCAGGCGGGGCGAAGGATCAATGACCGTAAGCGTTTTCGATGATTTCTATCTGACCGACAGAATTGACCAAGGCCACATCAATGCGTGCCGGGGTGTCCAGCCCCAGGGGCATCTGACCAATGAATTCGTTGGCGGCATTATGGATACGCTGTAGCTGGCGTTGGCTAAGACGTTCTACTGCCCGGGCAAAATCACGGGATTTTTTGACCTCTATGAAAATAAAACCATCGCCGTCACGTGCTATTAGATCAATTTCACCGCCTTTGCCGCGCCAGCGTTGTTGGCAAAGTTCATATCCTCGGCGGCTGTAATCGGCGGCAACCTGGTGTTCTGCGGCCAGGCCGGAATGATATGAAATAGCACCGCTCAAGGTTTTTTACCGATTTTCAAAGCGGCTTGGTAGGCTTGACGTCTTGGCAGACCAAGATTTTGAGAAACGGCACTGGCCGCGTCTTTGATTGTCATGGTTTCCAAGGCCTTTTCCAATTCTTCTTCAAGACTTTCTGCACTGGCCACTGCGCGGTTTCGATCCACAACAAGAACAATTTCGCCTTTTAGTTTTCGCTTTAGCAACAGGTCGCACAATTCCTGGGCTGTTCCGCGCAACACTTCTTCGAACTTTTTAGTTAGCTCGCGGCACAAGGCAATTTGCCGCTCAGGCCCCAGTTCTAACACGATATCTGTTAGCGACTTGTGAACGCGCTTGGGGCTTTCATAGATCACCAATGTGGCAGGGATATCGGCCAGTTCACGAAGAAAACGGCGTCGTGCTCCGGATGTGCTGGGGGCGAATCCAGCGAATAGAAATTTATCAGTGGGCAGACCGGCAATGGTCAGGGCTGCGACAACCGCCGACGGGCCTGGCGCGCTGGTGACAAGAAAGCCGGCCCCTATGGCTTCGCGGGCTAAAACAAAGCCGGGATCTGCCACCATGGGGGTGCCGGCTTCTGAGGCATAGACCACAGATTTACCCGCCTCCAGCGCTGCCAAAATACGTGGGCGCACGGCAGCGCCATTATGGTCATGGTAAGCGACAATCTTTCGATCCCCCAATGAAATATCGTGAATTTCCATCAGCTTACGGGCAGTTCGTGTGTCTTCTGCTGCAATCACGTCAGCGCTGGCCAACAGGTCAAGTGCCCGAAGGGTCACATCACGCGCACTGCCAATGGGCGTAGCCACAAAGTAAAGGCCCGGTTCCAACCGGCGAATTTCGCCGCCTATCGACATTGGCGCAGAATGTGGCGTTTACTAACCTGAATGTATTGCATAATGTTCATCCGTCGAATGTTCCCAGTTTGAGAGTGAGGATCAGCCTATGTTTTGCCTATTTGATGTCGTCCGCAAGATAAACGCACGTTTTGCCATCATTTTATTTGCTGTATTCATCACTGCCTGTGACCCATCGGCACTTGGAAATGGTCCTTCGATCAATCCGGGCAAGCCGGTTCCTGTGGCGCTGTTGGTGCCCGGTGGGTCCGGGAATTCCGGCGATGACATACTGGCGGCTAGTCTGGTGAATGCGGCCCGCATGGCCATTGCTGATCTGGGCGGCATTCAGATTGATTTGCGTATTTACGACACGGCCGGGAACGCGGAAAATGCAGTTGGTGCTGCCACACAGGCGGTGAATGAGGGTGCCAAGATCATCCTGGGGCCAGTATTTGCCCAATCGGCAGCTGCGGTTGGGGTTGCGGTGGCAAACCGCAATGTGAATGTTCTGTCATTTTCCAACAATACCGCCATTGCAGGGGGCAATGTTTTTGTACTGGGGCCAACTTTCAGTAACACGGCAAACCGGTTGGCAAGGTATGCTGTGTCACAGGGGAAGGGTAACATTCTGGTTGTGAACGGCAATGATTCATCGGAACAGATTGGCCGCGATGTCATAAGTCAGGCGGTTGTGAATTCTGGCGGAATTTTAGCGGGCGTCAGCAGCTTTGAGCTGTCGCAGGAAGGCGTTATCAATGCGATACCGCAGATCACGTCTGACGCACGCACCAGCGGCGCGCAGGCAGTATTTCTGACCTCCGGTACTTCGGGTGCGCTGCCATTCCTGGCGCAACTTTTGCCGGAAAACGGTATGGATCCGACACAGATTCAGTATATCGGCCTGCAGCGTTGGGATATTCCGGCGTCGGCTTTGACGCTGCCGGGGGTTCAACATGGCTGGTTTGCCCTGCCCGACCCCGGCTTAAGCGCCAGTTTTCAAACCCGCTATAACGCCGCCTATGGAACCAACCCGCACCCAATTGCCGGGCTGGCCTATGATGGTATCGCCGCGATCGGGGCGTTGGTTGCGCAAGGTCAAAGCGATGCCTTAACCCGATCAGCCCTGACCCAGGCGGCCGGGTTTGCTGGGGTTAACGGTGTTTTTCGACTGTTTGCTGACGGCACAAATCAGCGAGGTCTGGCCATTGCTCAGATTCAAGAAAATCAGGTTGTTGTAATTGACCCAGCCCCTAGAAGCTTTGGCGGCGCCGGTCTCTGATCTGGGTCGCATTCCTAGCCAGGATGGCGTGCCTGACGGGCTGATTTGCGCTTCAAGCGCTATTTTCGATGTGGCCACTGTAACGGCAAGTATTGATGCGGCTGTGGTGGATGCCCCGGATCAAA
The DNA here is from genome assembly GCA_965224795.1 of Paracoccaceae bacterium. GTDB lineage: Bacteria > Pseudomonadota > Alphaproteobacteria > Rhodobacterales > Rhodobacteraceae > NVTR01. Next base: position 759,754 of record CBDDAE010000002.1, read on the forward strand.
AAACAATTCGCAAGGCTGCTGTCGAGGCCATCAACAGGTCACGTGGCAATGGGCGCGAAAACATAGCGGCGGCTTTTCGTTTGGATCCTAGAACTGCCCGTGCTGCCCATAGAACCTATGCCTACCAAACCGATCTGGTCATTTGCACGGTGCTGGATGTGGCCACGCGACATTTGCATCCAAACCCCAACCCAACCAAAGGCGAGCAACTGGCCCTGTTGGCGGTTGGCGGATATGGCCGGGCGGAGATGGCGCCGCATTCGGATGTCGATCTGCTGTTTTTGACTCCCTATAAAATGACCGGTTGGGCCGAAAGCGTGATTGAAAGCATGCTGTATATCCTGTGGGACCTGCACCTAAAAGTTGGCTATTCGAGCCGCACGATCAAAGATTGTATTCGGCTGGGGCGAGAAGACTACACTATTCGCACAGCACTTCTTGAGCATCGCTTTCTTGCCGGCGACAGTGTGCTTGGCGATGCATTGTCAGCCCGGCTACGGCGCGAATTATTTCGCGGCACAGGCCCGGAATTTATTGAAGCCAAGCTGAAAGAGCGCGCACAGCGCCATAAAAAGCAGGGCGGTCAGCGCTATATGGTTGAGCCCAATGTAAAGGAAGGCAAAGGCGGTTTACGCGATTTGCAATCGCTGTTTTGGATCGACAAATATGTACATGGCATCAAGGAGACCGTTGAACTTGTACGCCTCAAGGTATTCAGCCAAGACGAATATGACGATTTTGATGCGGCAGAGAATTTTCTGATGGCCGTGCGTTGCCATTTGCATCTGATCACCGATCGCCCGATGGATAAGCTAACGTTTGATCGCCAGGTCGAAGTGGCCCAGGCCATGGGGTACAGTGATGCTGCCGGGCGGCGCGCCGTGGAACACTTCATGCAGGATTATTTTCGCCACGCCACCCATGTGGGGGAATTAACGCGGATTTTCCTAACCGCGCTTGAAGCAAGGCACCTGAAAACAGAACCGCTGTTGGTGGGGCTGTTTCGGCGGCGAAAAAAGGTTAAAACCGGCTATAAAGTGGTGCAGAACCGGTTAAATGTGGCCGGTGAAAAGCGGTTCCTGAAGGATAAGTTGAACCTGCTGCTAATCTTTGAAGAGGCCCTGCGCACCGGGTTGTTTTTACACCCCGATGCCATGCGCCTAATCGCCGCTAATCTGGATTTGATTGATGCCGATATGCAAAGTGATCCGCAGGCGGCGCGGATATTTCTTGATCTGCTGCTAAAGCATGGCAACCCGGAACGTGCCTTGCGCCGGATGAATGAGCTGGGATTGCTGGCGGCGTTTATCCCGGAATTTGAACCCATCGTGGCGATGATGCAATTCAACATGTACCATTCCTATACGGTTGATGAACACACCATTCAGTGCATTTCCACCCTGGCGCAAATTGAGCGCGAAGAATTGGTCGAAGAGCTTCCCATTGTCAGTGGCATTTTGAAAACCGGGGTAAATCGCAAGATCTTATATGTGGCACTGCTGGTGCATGATCTGGGCAAAGGCCGGGATGAAGATCATTCAGTTTTGGGGGCAAAGATCGCCCGCAGTGTTGCGCCCCGTCTTGGACTTAAGCCAGATGAATGCGAAACCGTTGAATGGCTGGTGCGTAACCATTTGTTGATGTCAGACGTGGCGCAAAAGCGCGATATTTCTGATCCGCGCACGGTGCGCGATTTTGCCAAGGCGGTGAAAACCAGCACCCGGCTGGACCTGCTGACGGTGCTGACTGTTTGCGATATTCGCGGAGTGGGACCCGATACCTGGAACAACTGGAAAGCGGTGTTGATCCGTAATCTATACGGCGCCAGCATAGATGCGCTGGACACCGGGCTTGAGGAAATCAATGCCAAAGGTGGGGCCGACAAAGCAAAACGCGCCCTGCGCGCAGCCCTGCCCGATTGGGACAAGAAAGATATGCGCAAGGAAACTGCGCGCCATTACCCGCCCTATTGGCAGGGATTGCCCACTTCAGCGCATGTGGTGTTTGCCAAATTGCTAAGGGATGTGCCCAGCGACAAGATTAAGATTGATCTGTTCCCGGATGAAGACCGCGATGCCACCCGCATCTGTTTTGCCATTGCTGATCATCCAGGAATTTTTTCCCGCCTTGCCGGGGCGCTGGCGATCGTAGCTGCCAATGTGGTTGACGCGCGCACCTATACGTCAAAGGACGGGTTTGCCACTGCAGTATTCTGGATACAGGATACCAACGGCACGCCCTTTGCCAAGTCACGCCTGCCACGGTTGCGTACCATGATCGGCAAGACCCTGAAGGGCGAAGTCATCACCCGCGAAGCGCTGGTGGACCGCGACAGGATCAACAAACGTGAACGGGCCTTTGATGTGCCCACAACGGTTACCTTCGACAATGAAGGCAGCGAAATTTACACAATCATCGAAGTCGACACCCGGGATCGGGCCGGGTTGCTGTTTGATCTGACGCGCACCCTGGCCGACAACCATGTTTATATTGCGTCCGCAGTCATCGCGACATATGGCGAACAGGTGGTGGATACTTTTTACGTGAAAGACATGGTTGGCTTGAAATTCCATTCAGAAATGCGGTGCCAGTCCTTGGAACGAAAACTGCGCGCCGCCATTGTCGTCGGTGCACAAAGGGCGCGCAACTGATGGCGAATACACGGTTGATCAAGGGATTTTTGACCGTGGGCGTCTGGACCATGGCCAGCCGTATTATGGGGTTTGTACGTGATATTCTGATCGCCGCTTACCTAGGTGCAGGTCCGGTCGCCGAGGCCTTTGTGGTGGCGTTTTCGCTGCCAACAATGTTTCGCCGACTGTTTGCCGAGGGCGCGTTTAACATGGCCTTCATCCCGCTGTTTTCCAAAAAACTGGAACGCGATGACGGCGCGCTGGAATTTGCCCGCGATGCGTTTTCGGGGCTGGCAACGATATTGATTGTATTCACCGTGATGGCGCAACTGCTGATGCCCTGGTTTGTATGGGCCATGGCAAGCGGCTTTGTTGGTGATGAGCGCTTTGATCTGGCTGTGGATTTCGGGCGCATTACGTTTCCCTATATACTGTTCATTTCGCTAACTGCCCTGTTGTCCGGCGTGCTGAATGCCACCGGGCGCTTTGCGGCGGCGGCGGCGGCGCCTGTGCTGTTGAATATCGTTATGTCGCTGATGATGTTGTCGGCATTTCAGATGGGTTGGGACGTGGGGCGCGCACTTGTTTGGGCGGTACCCATTGGCGGCGTTGCCCAGTTTGCTTTGGTCTGGTGGACCGCATCGCGCGCCGGGTATCGGTTGATTCCGCGCTGGCCACGTATGACACCGGAACTGAAACGTCTGGCAATCATCGCCGCCCCTGCGGCGCTGGCGGGGGGCGTCGTGCAGATTAACCTGTTGGTAGGTCGGCAAGTGGCCAGCTTTTTTGACGGTTCAATCCAGTATCTGAACCTGGCAGACCGGTTGTATCAACTGCCGCTTGGTGTGGTGGCCATTGCTATTGGCGTAGTGTTACTGCCGGAATTGTCGCGCCGATTGCAGGCGGGCGACGCGCAGGCCGGGCGCGATGCGATGAACCGGGCGGGCGAATTTGCCTTGCTTTTGACATTACCCGCCGCCGTGGCCCTGATTGTTGTGCCTGAACCGTTGGTATCGGTGCTATTTCAGCGCGGCCGCTTTACCCCGGAAGACGCTGCCGCTACAGCGCTGGTGGTGGCTATTTACGGGTTAGGCCTGCCGTCTTTTGTGATGCAAAAAGTGCTGCAGCCGCTGTATTTCGCCCGCGAAGACACAAAGACTCCGTTTAAATACGCGCTGGTTGCTATGGTCATCAACGCTGTGCTGGCCATCGGATTGGCCCCCCACATTGGCTATCTGGCGGCGGCGGTGGGTACGACTTTGGCGGGCTGGGGTATGGTGATCTTGCTTTGGCGCGGCCTGCAATCCATGGGGGAAACCGCGCGATTTGATAGCCGCTTTATCCGGCGTGCGGCGCGCATAGCGTTGGCATCGCTTGGCATGGGGGCTGTGTTGTATCTGGTGGGCTTTCTGATAAATCCAATATTTGCCATGGATGGTTGGCGTTATCTGGCGCTGGTGGCGCTGGTTGGCATTGGCATGCTCACCTATTTCATTCTGGCCCGCGCTTTGGGGGCGTTCCAACTGGCAGAACTGCGCAGCGCCGTCAAACGCTAAGCCTAGCCCATCTTCTTTTCCTAAATATCCCCGCCGGGGGCATCCTACCTTAACGCCCGCGCAACCGCTGCCTAAGGCGCGCTACCGCCCCCGGGATCAACAGGAACGACACCAAAAACCCGGTACCAAAGCCAAAGATATCTGCCAGCCAGTCCTTATTGCTGCCAAAAGCGACACCAAACAGTAACTGTACCCCAACCAGAAAACCGATCAGACGAAACGCTTTTAGCCGAGATTCACCAGTACCGGCAAGGCTGGCCCACATCATGAATGTGTACGATCCTATCAACCCGTACACAGCCGGATAGCCGCCAATAAGGGGCGTGGCATCGTCCAGGATCAACCCATAGGCCAGTGCCCCGACAATGGCGGACAAAAAGAACACCACCAGTACGGCGATAGTGCCAAACACTTCTCCCACCATTTTTCCAAGCGCCAGCAGGAACACCAGAACCATGGCCGCATGGGTGAAATTGATATGGATAAACGGGTAAGTCACAAAGCGTATCAGATGTTCCAGCGGCCAGCTGCCGCGTTCAATCATCCAATCCAGGATCGGGCCGGAAAACGCATAGCTGCGATAGGTTTCCAACCGCCAGCCGATGGCTTCAGCCCCGCCGATAAAACCCCGCGCCCCGGCCTGCATCACCAGCTCAATCCCAAGGATCAGCAGCGCCAGAAACACCACCACCGGGGGCAAAGGGTTGATCGGGGACTGATCATCGGGATGCGCCATTACGGTCCTTTCCTTGACGGGCTTGGGCTGCATGGGTAAGCGAGCGGGACTGATAATACCAGCACGGAGCATCGCCATGGCCCAGACAACTTTTACCCCGCGCGTATTTTCCGGGATCAAGCCTTCGGGCGGGATTACCCTTGGGAATTATCTGGGGGCCTTCAAGCGCTGGGTGAACATGCAGGGCCCGGATTTTGAAACCACCTATTGCGTGGTGGATCTGCACGCCATTACCGTCTGGCAGGACCCGACGGAACTGGCCAACGCCACCCGAGAAACCGCCGCCGCGATGATTGCGTCGGGCATTGATACCGACAAATCATCGCTGTTTGCCCAATCCCAGGTGCCGGCGCATGCGCAACTGGGCTGGGTGTTCAACTGTGTGGCGCGGGTTGGCTGGATGAACCGGATGACCCAGTTCAAGGACAAGGCGGGCAAGAACGCTGAAAAGGTATCGCTGGGGCTGTACGGCTATCCGGCGCTGATGGCAGCAGATATTCTGGTACACCACGCGACGCACGTACCCGTGGGTGAAGATCAAAAACAGCATGTGGAACTGACCCGTGATATCGCTGCCAAATTTAACCACGATTATAAGGTTGATTTTTTTCCGATCACTGAACCCGTCATTGAAGGTCCGGCCACACGGGTGATGAACCTGCGTGATGGATCCAAGAAAATGTCAAAATCCGGCGAAAGCGATATGGAACGGATCAACCTGACCGATGGGGCTGATTTGATTTCGAAGAAGTTCAAGAAGGCTCGGACCGATCCTGAACCATTGCCTGACAATCTTGAGGCGCTAAAAGGCCGGGCCGAGGCGCGCAATCTGGTGGATATCTATGCCGGGCTGTCAGACACCACACCAGAGGCGGTGATCGCAGAATATGCCGGGGCCGGTTGGGGCCGGTTCAAACCGGCACTGGCGGATCTGGCGGTAGCCAAACTGACGCCGATATCAGGTGAAATGTCACGGCTTATGGCAGACCCGGCAGAAATTGACCACCTGTTGGCCAAGGGGGCGGAACGCGCCGAAAGCGTGGCCCAGCCGATATTGGATCAGGTTTATGATATCGTCGGGTTTGTGCAGCGGCGGTCTGGTGTTTAGGTCTGCACGACCCAGTTCAGTTTAATATTCCGGGCAAATTTAATTGCTGTTCACGGGCGCAATCCAGCGCAATGTCATAGCCCGCATCGGCGTGGCGCATGACACCTGTGGCCGGATCATTCCACAACACTCGTTCCAGCCGACGATCGGCATCTTTTGATCCATCACAGCAGATCACCATGCCGGAATGTTGCGAAAACCCCATGCCAACGCCGCCACCGTGGTGCAGTGAAACCCATGTCGCCCCGCTGGCGGTGTTTAGAAGCGCATTTAATAATGGCCAGTCCGACACAGCGTCTGAACCATCGCGCATGGCTTCGGTTTCGCGGTTGGGCGACGCCACCGAACCGCTGTCCAGATGGTCGCGGCCAATCACAATGGGGGCCGACAATTCGCCATTGCGCACCATTTCGTTGAACGCCAGTCCCAGCTTGTGCCGGATGCCCAAACCGACCCAGCAAATCCGCGCTGGCAACCCTTGGAATGCGATCCGTGCGCGGGCCATATCCAGCCAATTGTGTAAATGCGCGTCATCCACCAGCTCTTTCACCTTGGCGTCGGTTTTGTAGATATCTTCGGGATCACCCGACAGTGCCACCCAGCGAAAGGGACCGACACCACGACAAAAAAGCGGACGTATGTAGGCGGGTACAAAGCCGGGGAAGGCAAAGGCATCTTTCAGCCCTTCGTCCAGTGCAACCTGGCGAATATTGTTACCATAATCAAAAGTCGGCACGCCGGCATTGTGAAAATCGACCATCGCGGCCACGTGGGTCTTCATGCTGGCTTTGGCGGCTTTTTCTACTTCTTTGGGATCAGTTTCCTGCTTTGCCTGCCATTGGGCCACGCTCCAATCCTGAGGCAGATAGCCATGGATCGGATCATGGGCGCTGGTTTGGTCTGTTACCATGTCGGGGCGAATGCCGCGTTTGTAAATTTCAGGAAAAACATCAGCTGCGTTACCAATCAGTGCCACTGACTTTGCATCGCCAGCGGCAGTCCATTTGTCGATCATCGCAAGGGCTTCGCTCAGTGATGTCGTTTTTTCGTCGACATAGCGCGTGCGCAGTCGAAAATCAGCGCGGGTTTCGTCGCATTCAACGGCCAGACAGCAGGCCCCGGCCATGACTGCTGCCAGTGGTTGCGCACCGCCCATGCCACCAAGGCCAGCGGTCATAACCCATTTGCCAGTCAGGTTGCCATTGTAGTGCTGGCGCCCGGCCTCAACAAAAGATTCGTAGGTACCCTGCACGATGCCTTGGGTGCCAATGTATATCCATGACCCCGCCGTCATCTGGCCGTACATCATTAACCCCTTTTTATCGAGTTCATTGAAGTGATCCCAAGTCGCCCAGTGTGGCACAAGGTTTGAATTGGCAATCAATACGCGCGGCGCATTGGCATGGGTACGAAACACCCCCACAGGTTTTCCCGATTGCACCAACATAGTTTCATCGTCTTCCAGCGTTTTCAGGGTTTCGACCATGGTGTCAAAATCCTGCCAGGTGCGTGCCGCCCGGCCAATGCCGCCATACACAACCAACTCATGCGGGTTTTCGGCCACATCCGGGTGCAGGTTGTTCATCAGCATCCGCAATGGCGCTTCGGTCTGCCAGCTTTTGGCGTTCAGCGTGGTGCCAGTTGGCGGGTAAACATCGCGGGAATTTTTACGGGGATCGGACATGGATCAGGTTCCTTTGGCGTTAAAGGGCGAGGTGTTGCAAGGCGAACTGAAATCATTGGGCCAGCTTGGGCAGTGCCGTATCGAGCGCCCCCAGGATATGCGCCGATCCAATAAGCTGACTGGCGGCCTCCAGATCGGGCGCAAGATACCGATCATCGCCAATGGTTTTCACGTCTTCGCGCAACCGGGCCAGCACCAATTGCAATGGCTGGCTGGTTTGCAGAGGGGCGCGAAATTCCACGCCTTGGGCCGCACATAACAGTTCGACCCCCAGAATGTAATTCAGGTTTTTCACCATCTGTTGCAGACGCCGCGCCCCATGGGCCGCCATAGAAACGTGATCTTCCTGATTGGCGCTGGTGGGGGTGCTGTCGGTGACGCAGGGATTGGCCAGATGCTTATTTTCAGACATCAATGCGGCGGTTGTTACCTCGGCGATCATCAGGCCGGAATTCAGGCCCGGATTAGGGGTCAGAAACGGCGGCAGGTCATGGCTAAGGGTCGGGTCCACCATCAGTGCTACGCGGCGCTGTGCAATAGCCCCAATTTCGGCCACGGCTAAGGCGATCATATCTGCGGCAAAACCCACGGGTTCCGCGTGGAAATTTCCGCCCGAAACGATCATGTCAGTATCCACCAGCACCAGCGGGTTATCGGTGGCAGCGTTGGCTTCTATTTCAAGCGTAGCTGCCGCCTGTCGCAACACGTCCATCGCCGCCCCTGTGACCTGCGGCTGACAGCGGATGCAATAGGGGTCTTGCACGCGGGTGTCGCCCTTAAGGTGGCTTTCACGAATGACTGATCCGTCAAGCAAGGCGCGTATGGCCGCTGCTGCTTCGATCTGACCCCGGTGGCCGCGCAGGGCGTGGATTTCCGGCTGGGTTGGCGCAGTTGAGCCCATGATCGCATCGGTGGACATGGCCGACGTCACCAGTGCATTTTGCGCCCCGCGCCATGCCTGAAACAGCCCGGCCAGTGCAAATGCTGTGGAAAATTGGGTTCCGTTAATAAACGCCAGCCCTTCCTTGGGGCCAAGGGTGATGGGCGACAGCCCAGCCGCATTCAGCGCTTTGTCACCGGGCAAGATACGTCCGTCATATTCAGCCTGCCCTTCACCGATCAGCACCGCCGTCATATGGGCCAAAGGCGCCAGATCACCGGACGCCCCTACCGAGCCTTGCGCCGGAATAATCGGGGTGACGCCGCGCAACAGCATAGCTTCAAGCAGTTCAATTCGATCCCAGCCAACACCGGATGCCCCGCGTCCAAAGGACAGCAGCTTCAGAGACATCATCAGGCGGACCATACGGGTTGGAATGGCATCGCCCACCCCGCAGCAATGGCTAAGGATCAGATTGCGTTGCAAAGTTTCGGCATCTTCCGGCGCTATCTTGATGTTGGCCAGTTTGCCAAAGCCGGTATTGACGCCATAAACTGGCACCGTGCCATTGGCGGCAGCCGCGATGCGTTTGGCGGCCAATTCCACAGCCGTTTGGCAGGAGCGATCAAGAACAATACTGGTCTGGTTCCAATAAATATCGGCCAGTTGTGCAAGCGGTACTTCACCGGGCACCAAAGTCAGCGTTTTCATAGCTCACCTTTAAATATTCGGGTCTCAAGCGCGTTGAATCCGATGCGATAAGACAGTTCCGCCGGATGCTTTAGATTCCAGACAGCCAAATCAGCCCGTATGCCTGCTTTGATCATGCCGCTATCAGTCATGCCCAATGCGAGGGCCGCGTTACGGGTCACACCGGCAAGGGCTTCTTCGGGGGTCAAGCAAAACAGGGTGCAAGCCATATTCATCGATAAAAGCAGCGAAGAAATGGGCGAGGAGCCGGGGTTGCAGTCGGTGGCGACTGCCATTGCCACGCCGTGCTTGCGCAGGGCTTCTATGGGTGGTTTTTGGGTTTCGCGCAGGGTGTAGAACGCGCCGGGTAAAATGACGGCAATCGTATTGGCCGCCGCCAGAGCCTGCACGCCGCTGTCGTCCAGATATTCAAGATGATCTGCCGATAATGCACCATAAGACGCGGCTAATTTGGCGCCGCCAAGGTTGGACAATTGTTCTGCATGCAGCTTGACTGGCAGGCCCAGTTCCTTAGCCACATCAAAAACGCGTGCTATCTGGGCCGGCGAAAAGGCGATGCCTTCGCAAAACCCATCGACTGCATCCACTAAGCCTTTGCCGTGGGCGGTGCGCAAGGCGGGGATACACACCTGATCAATATATCCATCGGCATCCCCTTGAAATTCGGCAGGTATCGCATGTGCCCCCAGAAATGTTGTCCGCACCCGGATTGGGCGAAACTTATCAATCTGTCGGGCCACGCGCAGCATTTTCAGTTCAGTTTCCATGTCCAGACCATAGCCGGATTTCACCTCGATCAGGCTGCAACCTTCAGCGATTAAAGCATCAACGCGGTGCAGCGCATCGGCCAGAAGATCGGTCTCACTTGCTGCACGGGTTGCTTTTACCGTTGAGACAATACCACCACCAGCACGGGCAATTTGTTCATAGCTGGCACCCTGCAGGCGCATTTCAAATTCTTTAGCGCGGTTGCCACCCGCTACGATGTGGGTGTGGCAATCAATCAGCGCCGGGGTGATCAGCCGCCCGGCCATGTCATGCGAATGCAAGGGTTGGAAATTTTCCGGCAAATCTGCGCTGGTTCCAACCCAGCCGATCACACCATTTTCAACGACGATAGCACCCTGTTGCAGCAGGCCATAGGACCCTGCCACATCGGGGTCCATTGTCGCGACAGTCGCGTTTGTCAGAATATATGCGTGGTCAGCCATGGTTTCCAAAAATACGTGTTGCCTTAGGCGTCTGTAATCCTCTATTCATAATATGTCTATACATATAGGTGACTCAATGAAGATATTTGCGAACCGGGCGTGGGTTTCCGAGGACTGGCAGTCCAATGTTCGAGTGGCTGTACAGGACGGCGTTATCAATCAGATTGAAACCGGCACCACTCCGATAGCAGATGATATTCGCGTCGATACATTGTTGCCTGCATTGGCCAATCTGCACAGCCACAGCTTTCAGCGTGCTATGGCGGGAATGACCGAATTTCGTGCGGCCGGCCAAGACAGTTTCTGGACCTGGCGCAGCCTGATGTATCAATTTCTGGATCACCTTACCCCAGAGCAAATAGAAGCTATTGCCGGGCTGGTGTTTATGGAAATGCTGGAAGCTGGATATGCCTCGGTTGGTGAATTCCACTATGTACACCATCAGCCCGGCGGCACACCTTATGATGATCGCGCCGAGACCAGCCACCGGATCATGGCCGCCGCTATGGAAACTGGCATCGGCCTGACCCATCTGCCAGTACTGTATACCTATGGGGGTGCCGGGCAGGTTGAACTGGACGACGGGCAGCGGCGATTTGGTAATTCAGTCGATGAATTTTCCATGATTGTCGAGGCAGCTAAATCGGCGACCACGGCCCAGCCTGCCGATACTACAGTTGGCATAGCGCCCCATTCCCTGCGGGCCACGGCCCCGGACGAGTTGGAAAAAATTACCACCGTTTATGGCGATGGTCCAATCCATATGCATATTGCCGAACAACCCAAAGAAGTCGCTGATGTTTCCAAATGGCTGGGCACGCGGCCGGTGGAATGGCTGTTGAACAATCAAAACATAACCGCCAACTGGTGCCTGATCCACGCCACCCACATGACTGATGCTGAAACCACGGCACTTGCCAAATCCGGCGCGGTTGCCGGGCTGTGCCCGATCACCGAAGCCAATCTTGGCGATGGCCCGTTTAACGGGCCCGGTTATTTGGCAGCTGGTGGGGTTTTTGGTATCGGGTCAGATTCCAATCTGCGGATTTCGCTGACCGAAGAATTGCGCATGCTTGAATACTCCCAGCGCCAGCGGGATTTGCAACGCAATGTCATGGCTACAGGTGCTGGCTCGGTGGGTAAAACATTATACCTTGGCGCGGCCGGCGGTGGTGCACAGGCACTTGGGCGCAGGGCCGGGGAAATAAAACCCGGACATTTGGCTGATCTTGTGGCGATCAACAGTCAGCACCGTAATCTTTGCGCCCTAACCCCGGATCAGTTTTTTGACGGGCTTTGCTTTGCGACGGATGACAGCGTTATCAGCGATACTTGGTCAGCGGGGCGGCATTTGGTGCAAGCCGGGCGACACATCAAAAGAGACATAATTATTGCAAATTACCAATCAGCCATTGCCCAGTTGAAAACCAGCCTTTCGACCTGAAAAAATGAAACCAGAACCAAAATCATTGCATCTAAGAATTCTGAATGACGTTCAGGACAAGATTGTTTCCGGGGCCTGGGCACCGGGGTTTCGCATTCCTATTGAAACCGACATGGCCAAAGAATACGGCTGTTCGCGCATGACTGTGAATAAGGCACTGACGCAGCTGACACGTGCCGGATTGTTAGAACGTAGTCGCAAATCAGGAACCTTTGTAAAAGCTCCGCAATCCCTTTCGGCGGCGATGAAAATTACCAATATCCGTGATGAGGTTGAAAACGCCGGCAAAAAATACGCGTACCAATTGTTAAGCGATAACCCGCAAGCAAACAGGCCGGAGTTTTTGAACCACTTGGATGCCTCGGCTTTTTCTGACATTCGCAAAGTAAAATGCCTACATTTTGCCGATGGCACACCGTTTTGTTTTGAGGAACGGATCATTAGTAAAACCGCGGTGCCGCAAGTTGAATACACATCTTTTGAGCAGGAAGCCCCCGGGGCATGGCTGTTTAAAACCGTGCCCTGGAGTTCAGCAGAGCACCAGATATCGGCATGTAACGCCCAAGGGGAAGCCGCAAGATTACTAGAGATTGAACCGGGCAGCGCATGTCTGGTGGTTGAGCGGATTACCCAAAATGAAAAGGGTTATGTCACTTGGGCCAGACTATCCTACCCCGGCGATCAGCACAGGCTTTTTGCGAATTTTACGCCTGCAGGATAGCTGGGGAGACAACCACGCTAAGGAGATCGCCCGTTTTGGGAACAATCCATCAAAAGTACTTCTAATTCTTTTGTAGGGATGTCTGGAAATCTGGACTTTGCAGACCTACCTAGAAACCATTGAATATTCGCGAACTATTGGATCAAGGTATTACAAAATGTCGGACGACAATGTTGAACTTACTGGAAAACTGGCTTTTGAAAATGACAAAGGTGCCGGGCGTTCCAAATGGGTGGCGGTATTTTTAGCGCTGGCTTTAGTGGGTTGGATGGGCAGTGGTTATTTCATTGAAACCGCCCCCGAAGATAACGAAAACGAAGAAACCACGGTTCGCGCCATCGCGGTTGCTGTCATGGATTCAAATGCACAAAATATTGATCTAATCCTGACAGCCGAAGGCCAATCAACGCCAGACCGTTCAACCAGAATCCAGGCCAAAACTACCGGACAGGTAGTATCAGTCAGCGTCGAACGAGGCGATCTTGTTTCCTCGGATCAGGAAATCGGCCGGTTGGATGCCAAGTCATCGGATGCTCTGCTTGTTCAGGCTAAGGCGCAGTTGGAACAAACAACCCAGGATTTGGATCGCGTGGCCAATCTATTGACGGCTGGCATCACCACCGAAAGCCAGGTCATGCAATCGCGCTCGGCAAATGCGGCAGCCGAAGCGGCGGTGATCGAGGCGCAAAAACAAGTGGATAATAGTATTATCCGCGCACCATTTTCTGGTCGGTTAAACGACATGACTTTGGATGAGGGAGAATTCGTGAATGATGGTGATATTGTCGCCGAAGTTCTCGACAACGACCCGCTAACAATCGTCGCGCAGGTTCCACAGCAAGCGCTTTCGCGTTTACAAAAAGACCAGGTTGCCACGGTATCATTTATCACCGGTGAAGTTCGCGCTGGAACTGTCGGGTTTATAGGTAGCAATGCAGATGCTCAGACACGAACATTTCGCGTTGAGATTATTGTGCCAAACCCAGATAGCGTGATGCCTGCAGGGCTAAGTGCGCAGGTCGCCATCCCTACGGGACAGGCCCGAGGGCATTTCATTTCGCCCGCTATATTATCGCTTGGTACAGCCGGCGAATTGGGCGTTAAAATCGTAGCCGAAGGCGACCAGGTTGCCTTTGTTTCGGTTTCAATTGTACGGGCCCAAACGGACGGAATTTGGGTTACCGGATTGGACGAAAACGTTCGTATAATCACCATTGGTCAGGGCTTTGTGAATGCCGGCGACATAGTTGATCCTCGGCCCGAAGGCGCGCCAGAAGAACAGGTGGCCAAGCAATGAAAGCGATCATCGAAGCCGCATTCAACCGCAGTAAAGTTATCCAGCTAACGTTGATCTTTCTGTTGGCAATCGGGTCTTTTGCTTACATGGCAATCCCCAAGGAAAGTAATCCGGAAATTCCTATTCCGATTGTTTATGTCTCGACCAGTCTGGACGGAATTTCCCCCGAAGACGCGGAAGACGTTTTAATTGGGCCGATGGAAACAGAATTTGCATCATTGACCGGTCTGAAATCCATGACGGCAACGGCAAGCGAAGGTCATGCAAGTATTCAGCTGGAGTTCGAGCCGGGATTTGATTCCGACGAAGCCTTGGGCAAGGTTCGGGAAGCTGCGGACAAAGCAGAGGACGATTTACCCCAAGATGCGCGCCTGACGGTGACGGAGATAAACACTGCGCTGTTCCCGATACTGACCGCCATTCTATCCGGCCCAGTGCCCGAGCGAACCTTGAATAGTATTGCGGACGATCTGAAGAGCGATATCGAAGCGATTGGTGGCGTTCTGGAGGTGGACGTGGGCGGCCAGCGAACGGAATTGCTTGAGGTTCTGATCGATCCCACGGTTTTTGAAACCTACAATATATCGTTTGATGAATTGATCAGCTCGGTGACGCGAAACAACCAACTGATTGCAGCCGGCGCGATTGAAAGCCAGGCGGGGCGTCTGGTGCTTAAGGTGCCCGGTCTTATTGCAAACCTTAAGGATGTAATGGAGCTGCCGGTTCTTGTGCGCGGGCAAACCGTTGTGACGTTTGCTGATATCGCCACTATCCGGCGCACATTTGAGGACCCTACAAGTTTTGCACGTATCGACGGACAACCGGCATTGGCGCTGGAAATCAAAAAACGCGTTGGGGCAAACATCATTGAAACCGTCGCCGCAGTGCGCGCCGTAATCGAAAAAGAACAGGCCGGTTGGCCTGAAAGCGTTCAGGTTAGTTTTACCCTTGATGAAAGTGAGCAGGTTGTTTCCATGCTTTCTGATCTGGAAGCAAATGTGATCGCCGCCATCATTCTGGTGATGATTGTCGTGGTTTACGCATTGGGATTGCGGTCATCTTTGCTGGTCGGATTGGCTATACCGGGGGCATTTCTGACGGGTGTTGCCGGGCTGTATTTCATGGGTTTCACCATGAATATCGTGGTGTTGTTTTCATTGATTCTGGTGGTGGGCATGCTGGTTGATGGTGCCATTGTGACAGTGGAACTGGCCGACCGCTATTTGAATGACGGAGATAGTCCCAAAATTGCCTATGCCAAAGCCGCCAAACGGATGGCCTGGCCAATAATTGCATCCACGGCGACGACACTGTGCGTGTTTTTTCCGCTGCTTTTTTGGTCGGGAACTGTCGGGGAATTCATGAAATTTCTACCCATAACAGTAATTTTCACTTTGTCAGCGTCACTGTTTATGGCCCTTATTTTTATCCCTGTTATGGGAGGGATTATTGGCAAGCGCCAAAAGCAATCCGCAAAATCAAAAGCGCAGTTATTTGCCGCCGAGAGCGGTGATCCGCGTAGTATGACAGGTTTTATGGGCGGCTATGTACGATTGTTGCAATGGTCACTGCTACGCCCATGGATCACGCTTTCATTCGCCGTGATGGCACTTGTTGCGTCCTTTGTTGCCTATAGTCATTTCGGAAACGGGCTAACGTTTTTCCCCGATGTCGAACCCGACTATGCCCAAGTTGAAGTGCGCGCAAAGGACAATTTTTCGATTTATGAACAGGACGCGTTGGTGCGCCAGGTGGAATCCAAACTTGCCGGTTATGATGAGATAGCCAGCATCTATTCGCGATCAGGCGGTGGTGGTGCGGGTAGCGATGCAATTGGTTCCTTGCAACTTGAATTAACAGAATGGGACACCCGCCGACCTGTCGTGTTGATCGCAGAAGACATCCGCCGCGATATGGCGGCCATCCCCGGAATTGATATCCAGGTTGAATCAGATTCCGGTGGACCTGGCGGCGGCAAACCAGTGAATTTGGAAGTTTTGGCAAAGAACGTTGCCGATCAGGAAACCGCCCTACAATCGATCATATCAGAAATGGGACGCATCGGTGGTTTCATTGATGTCGTCGAAACACGGGCAAGCCCCGGGGTTGAATGGGCTATCACGGTGAACCGATCCGAGGCGGCCCGAAGTGGTGCCGATGTGGCGCTGTTGGGCCAGGCGGTGCAGTTGCTAACGCAGGGCATTACCGTCGCGAATTACCGCCCCGACGATAGTGATGGCGAAGTCGACATCGTGGTACGTTTTCCAGCAGGGGATCGCACCCTCGCGGAACTGGAAGGGTTGCGCGTGCCAACCAGCGCCGGGCTGGTGCCAATTTCAAATTTTGTATCGTTTGATCCCGCACCACGCAGCGGCGTGATTACCCGCATTGATCAGGCGCGCGTCATTTCGATCTCAGCTGATGTCGCGCCGGGGCTTTTGGTGAATGACCAAATAACAAAATTGCAAGGCTCGTTGGAAAACCTGAAATTGCCATCAAGTGTATCGGTAAACTTTGGTGGCGAGGCCGAGGAACAGGCCGAAGCCATGACCTTTCTGATCGGGGCGTTCATTTCGGCACTGGGTCTGATGTTCATTATTTTACTGGCCCAGTTCAACAGCTTTTGGCAGGCCTTCGTTGTTATGTCTGCGATCGTATTTTCCGTAGCCGGGGTTTTGCTTGGGTTGATGATCACAGGTCGTCCTTTTGGGGTTGTGATGGGGGGGATCGGTGTAATTGCTTTGGCCGGGATTGTTGTGAACAATAATATCGTTCTGATTGATACCTATAATTCTTTGAAGCATGCAGGCCAATCACCACTTGAGGCCGCCCTGCGCACAGGTGCCCAACGTCTGCGGCCTGTGGTTTTAACATCAGTCACCACAGCCCTAGGTTTGATGCCGATGGTGATCGGTCTTAATATCAACTTTTATACTCGGGAAATCGTTTACGGTGCCCCGTCAACACAGTGGTGGACGGAACTATCCAGCGCCATTGCCGGAGGTCTGGTGTTTGCAACGGTTTTAACGCTGTTGGTGACACCCGCGATGCTGATGCTTGGCGAAAAACGGGCCAATCGGGCACGGCCTGTAAATGTGTCAGGAGCAGTAATTAACCATTAGGGGCAGCTAAGACATTGCCGATAGATTTCACGAGTATTTCAACCACCCAGTCGATTTGATTTTCTTTCATGATGAATGGCGGTGCGAGCAAGATATGGTCGCCGGATATTCCGTCAATTGTACCCTGCATCGGATAACACATCAGCCCATTTTCAAAGGTCTCTTTTTTGATTTTTTGGGCAATTTTTAGTTCCGGATCAAATGGTGTTTTCGTGCTTCGGTCTGCGACGATCTCGATCCCCCAGAACAGACCACGGCCGCGAATATCGCCGATATGTGCGTGTTGACCCAAAGCAGAAACAAGTTTGGATTCAAGCTTTTTACCCAGTGTCTGAACATTATCAATTAAGCCATCATCAATCAGACGCTCGAGAACAGCCAAGGCGCATGCCGCTGCAACCGGATGCCCCATATAGGTGTGCCCGTGTTGAAAAAACCCGCTACCGTCAGTGATTGTTTGGTAAATTTCGCCGCTGCACAACATTGCGCCTACAGGTTGGTATCCGGCCCCAAGTCCTTTGGCGATACATAGGATATCCGGTCGAACGCCTTCTTGGGTGCAACTGAAAAGAGAACCTGTACGCCCCATTCCACACATTACTTCGTCCAAAATTAGCAGCACGCCGTAGCGGTCGCAAATTTCGCGGATACGGGCGAAATACCCCTCTACTGCCGGTACAGCCCCCATTGTGGCACCAACAACAGGCTCGGCAACAAACGCCATAACTTTGTCGGAACCGACGCGTAATATTTCTGCTTCCAACTCATTTGCTGCGCGTAATCCGTAAGCCTTTGCTGATTCTGTTTCTGCCCGCAAGCGATATTCATAGCAGGCATTGATATGGCTCATATCCAACAAAAGCGGGGCGAATTGACGCCTGCGCCATTCGTTCCCACCCGCACTTAGCGCGCCTAAGGTATTACCGTGATAACTTTGTTTGCGGGCAATAACATGGCTGCGCTCTGGCTTGCCTTTTTCCACAAAATACTGACGCGCTAGTTTAATGGCCGCTTCTACGGCTTCAGATCCTCCGGATACCAGGTAAACCCGTTTTATGCCTTCTGGAGCATGTTCAATCAGTTTATCGGCCAGAGATTCTGCAGGATCGTTGGTGAAAAAACCTGAATGGGCAAAGGCTACTTTGTCCAGTTGCGATTTGATGGCATCGGTCACATGGGCATCACTATGCCCCAGACATGAAACTGCGGCACCACCGGCATCAAAGTAACGTTGGCCGGCCTTATCAATCAGATAACACCCGTCGCCTGTGGCGACCGATGGCATTAGCGCAGGCGCGCGGTGAAAAATATGATTGGCCATGCTATTCTAATCCCTAAATTCCATGCCTGTATTGCCTTAGTTTTGGCCGCAACTTCGACAATGACACGGCCAGGATGGTGTAGCATTCCCTAGATAAAAAGATTTAGAACGCTCCAGCGTATTCAGATTTGTCAATCCGACACGCCAAAACACTTACTCCGTCAGCCTCAAATGCAAGACCTAAGGCTGCATCTAACTGTTCTTTATTTTCAATCCATTGCGCAGCGGCGCCATAGGCCTGTGCGATTGCAACGAAATCAGTGGGTCCGAAACTTACACCCAATTGCGCAAGGTTTGACCTGGACTGTTTCAGATCAATCAGCGCCAATGACTGGTCCACCAAAACCACAATGGTCAAGTTGATCCCCAAATCACGCGCCGTGGCCAGTTCTCCGATCACCATTTCCAACCCGGCGTCGCCGACAAAAACAACCACAGGCGGCCCGTTTATCCCCGCCGCTTTGGCGTATCCAATTGCCAATGGCAAGGCTATGCCCATGGTGCAAAAACACGCTGATTGCAGCAGCGTTTGCGGGGCTTGGCAGCGCCACATTTGACTTAACAATATCCGGTGCGCACCGCTATCCGCTGTAACAACCCCGCCTTTTGGTAAAGCGTCTTGTACTGCTGAAAAAACTTGGTGGGGGCCCCAGTTTTTACGTTCAGCAAACATCGCAGCCAAGGCTTTGCGTGCTTTAGGAGCGCCGCCAGATTTGCCAACTGCTGCGGTTTGCAGAGCTTGTACACCAAGGGACACATCACCAACAAATCGAACCGCCGCACTGTGCATACCATGTTGAATATCGGCGTGGATAATATCTATTGCCTGCATTACATCCCAGGGTTCAACCCAATCACTGCGCATTTCAATCGGGTCATACCCTGCTAAAATTATACAATCAGACTTGCGCAAAAACGGTAGGATAATCGTATCTGACAATGGCGAAAGCCCGTGCCCGCCCAAACTCAGTGGATGATCTTCGCGAATAATACCCTTGGCCTTATAGGTGGTTATCACCGGAATTTCACCCGCCTCGGCCAAGGCTAAAATGGCGCTGCCCGCGTTATGATGTACCGCGCCAAGACCGGCCAGAATAACCGGATTTTTGGCAGCGCTTAACATTTTTCGCGCCGCGTTTAATGAATTTCCGTTTGGCCAGGCTGCAGGTTCCGGTTGGTGCAATTCGCGTTCTATTATAGATATTTCACTTTTCGCGAGGTCATGCGGCACATCCACATGTACAGGACCAGGTGGGTCAGCGCGCGCAATGTTAAGC
The DNA here is from genome assembly GCA_965224795.1 of Paracoccaceae bacterium. GTDB lineage: Bacteria > Pseudomonadota > Alphaproteobacteria > Rhodobacterales > Rhodobacteraceae > NVTR01. Next base: position 779,455 of record CBDDAE010000002.1, read on the forward strand.
GCCTTTTCAATGACCTGTTGTGTGGACCCAACAGCCACCTGAAACTGGCCTTTGGTGATAGGTGCCAGAAGGGCGGATTGATCAATCACCTGATGGGTAAAGCTTTCGGCTTCCCCGCGACCAATACATCCTGACAACACAATCAGCGGAACCTGTTCCTGATAGGCGTTGGCGACAGAATTCAGCCCATTCGCCAATCCCGGTCCGATTGTCGTCAGTAGAATCCCCGGCGCACCAGTAGCATGGTATGTGCCTTCGGCCAGATATCCGGCATTGTTTTCGTGTTTGCACAGGGTGAAGTCGATACCAACAGCATCCAGCGCCTGCAGTATCAACAAAACCTCACCGCCGGGCATGCCAAATGCGTGACGGCACCCTGCCTCATATAGTTTTTGGGCAATGATCTGCGCAGCGGTCGTCACTATAAATATCCCCCGCGGGTTTGTGGAATTTTCATATCCAACACCTTCCCGGCAATCAGGTTGCGCAACATCTGAGCCGTGCCGCCGCCAATGGTGAACATACGCGCATCGCGCAACATGCGTTCAATCGGCAGGTTACGCGAATAGCCAACAGCGCCATGCATTTGCAAAGCGTCATTGGTCACCTTAACGGCCGTTTCTGAGGCTATCAGCTTTGCCTGCGCTGCCATCAGTGGGTCAGGAAAGCCACTGTCGGTCGATTGGGCCGAAGCCGCGGCGCGCCATAACATTATGCGCGCCGCTTCCAGTGATACATTCATGTCAGCCGTCATCCATTGCAGTCCTTGGAATTCAGCGATTGGGCGGCCAAATTGTTCACGGGATTTGATGTAACCGCACGTGGCCTCATAGGCACCCACAGCTATGCCCAAAGCCACCGTTCCTGCACCCACGCGCTGGCCGTTATAGGCGTTCATCAATCCGGCAAAGCCACGCTTTAATCCTTCTGGCGGGATCACGGCCATGTCTGCATCAATTTCCAGATCTTCGAAGATCACCTCGGTTTCGGGAATACCGCGCAGACCCATTGCGGGTTCGCGTTGGCCAATTCTTAGCCCGTCATCTTCATCCCGTACGGCAATAAACCCACCGATGCCTAACCGTTCGCCGTTTTCCTCAACCTGTGCAAAAATAAGGTGAGCCTTGGAAACCCCGCCCCCGGTTATCCAGTGCTTTATTCCGTTCAGAATGTATTTATCGCCCTTCTTAACAGCCACCGTCGTCATGTCAGTTGCCGCCGAGCCTGAGCCAGGTTCAGTTATACAGATCGCGGGTTTATCCCCGGCCAAAACCAAAGGTGCCACCCGTTTGATTTGAGCTGCAGAGCCATAGGCACATATCGCGCCGATCGCGCCCATGTTTCCCTCGACAACAATGCGCCCGGTGACACCACAGGCTTTGGCCATTTCTTCAACAACCAACGCGGCGTCTAGATAACTTGCGCCCTGACCGCCGTGTTTTTTGGGGATACACATCCCCATAAAGCCTGCATCAGTTAGCAGTTTAATGTTTTCCCACGGGTATTGTTCGCTTTGGTCCACTTTGGCCGCACGGCCTTTAATTTCCGCTTGCGCCAGTTCGCGCGCATCAGCCTGAATTTTGGTTTGCGCGGGGGTAAGTTGAAACATTAGTCTTCCTTTGTTCCAGTCAGCCACTCGGCCAATACTTCTTCGGTGTGTTCACCGCACAAAGGCGGGTGTTTTCTGTAGGTCACGGGTGTTGTCGAAAATTTCACCGGGTTGCCAATCAGATGCACCGGGCTGTGCGGGTGGTCCATGGTGATCTTCATGTCACGCGCGGCGACCTGATCCGAAGCGAAAACTTCGGCAAGGTTGTTCACTTCTCCGCAGGGTACATTATTTTCGGTCATTGCCTGAATAAGGGCTTGTTTTTCCAGCATCTCAATTCGCGATTGCAGCAAAGGGATCAGGGTGGCGCGATTTTTAATGCGGTTGATGTTGGTTTTGTAGTCTGGGTTTTGTGCCAGCTCAGTAGCCCCGATAACAGAACAGAACCGTACAAACTGGCTGTCATTGCCAACAGCGATAATCAAATGTCCATCGGATGCCGAAAACACCTGGTAGGGCACTATGTTCGGGTGGCCATTGCCGCGCCGCTCTGGCACTTTTTCTGATTGTAGGTAATTTGTACCTTCATTCACCAACCATGCGATTTGACTATCGACCAACGCTAAATCAATGTGCTGGCCTTCGCCGGTTAAAGTTCTGTGGTGCAGTGCGGCCAACACTGCTGTTGCCGCGTACATCCCGCACATTACATCAGCAATACCGACACCTACCTTCATAGGCGTTCCTTTTTCTTCACCTGTCAGGCTCATGATGCCGCCAAATCCCTGCGCCATCAGGTCATAGCCTGGCAAAGATGCGTTTGGTCCGGTTTGCCCAAATCCGGTGATCGAACAGTAAATGATTGCAGGATTTATCTTGCAGATTTCAGCGTAGTCCAACCCGTATTTTTTTAGTCCATCTAATTTGTAGTTCTCAACCAACACATCGGCCTTGGCGGCAAGTTGTTTGATTTGCTTTGCCCCTTCAGGTGTTGAAATATCTATAGCCACGGACCGTTTGTTGCGGTTTGCGGCCAGATAATAGGCGCTTTCAGATTGGTTTTCAGCGCCAATAGGCTTCACATAGGGGGGGCCCCATTTACGGGTGTCATCGCCTATACCGGGTCGTTCGATCTTGATGACATCTGCACCGTAATCCCCCAGTAATTGTGTGCTGGTTGGACCGGCGAGAATGCGAGACAGGTCCAGTACCTTCACCCCATCCAAAGGGCCCGTCTTTTTCTGAGAAATGCCTGATTCCATAGCACCCAACATAAAACTAGTTTTTCAAAATAAAAGTGACTTATTTAGACCTTTGTGTTAGTAAAATTTACACTAATGAGGTGCGCCTTTGAATCTTCAGCAGCTTAAATCCCTAGTCGCGATTATGGAAAACAACAGTTTTTCTGCCGCCGCCAATATGGTTTCCCTAAGCCATTCTGCGATTTCGCTGCAAATTAGCACTTTAGAAGAAGAGTTTGGCCAACAATTATTTGACCGTTCAACCCGTCCGGCAACCCTGACGACATCGGGGAGAGCCACGGCACTTGCAGCCCAAAAAGCCCTGAAAATGATCGAAACCGTACGGCTGGTTGGGTCTGGGCAGGAGCGGCGCAATCAAATTACCTTCGGCATGGTTCCGACAGAAAGCCAACATTTGTTGCCTGTCATTCTTCGCGAGCTGCAAAACCGTCAATCTGGAATTCGCATTAAAGTTAAGTCTGGTCTGTCGGGCAACCTGGCAATGCATGTCTTAAACCACGATCTGGATTTTGCGATTCTAACTGCACCGATTTCTGCAGTGCCGGAGTTACAGGTGCATGAATTGGTTATTGAACCGCTTTTTGTGATCGCGCCAAAATCCGTGAAACCAACCACTGACATAGAAATCTTGTTAAACCACCCGTTTATTGCTTTTGAAAACATGACTTGGATGGGTCATCAAGTTTCTGCCCGTCTACAATCGCGTGGTATCCGCGTGAAAGAGATTATGGAGTTTGATTCTCTGGACGTTATCGAAAAAATGGTGACGGAAGGTTTTGGGGTTTCAATTATCCCACAACGTTTTCTGGCGCCGCCGTTAGAACAATCTTTAACGCTTGTTCCGTTTTGTGATCCACAGGAAAATCGCCGGTTGGTCTTGGTCCATCGCGCCGGCGAAGCCGATGATTTGTACCCGGCTACAATTCGAAAAATCATGGACGCCGCAAATGAAAAATGGACTGATTAAAAATTGGGACATTCGGGCCGCGTTTGGTACCATTTACAATTATGTACTCTATTCCTTCAAAGAAGGTTTTAGAGATATTACGGAATTTCTTTGCTTCGCTGCCCCCAGTAAAGGAAATCCTTGAGATACAAAGTTGCGCGAACTAACCTGTGAAACAAGATTTTGAAATGCGTATAAAATTAATAATATCGAACGACGGATAAAAACTGAAATAGCCACAATGCCAATTGGTTAGTCAAGGTTGTGGATAATTGGAAGGAAACGCTTGGATATTTGTTGCACGTTTTTCCAAACCGTCGCGCCGCGAATATTTTTATGACTTGAACAGATGCAGTTTCAGAAATTTCCTGTCGGGCAAGCCAGCATATTCAACGGCTAGCTAACGGCGAAGAAATTAAACCCCCATTAAGGGGAAAATAAGCCGATTAACGGCTTTCACGAACGGGAGAAAATAAATGAATTTGAGACCAGATCCAACATTTCATGCGACGCCAAAGCTGGCGATGGAGGCACCGGTTGAAAAGCTGGCATTCACGCTGATGCTAAGCCCGGACGGCAAAAAACCGGATGGCCTTGCGGTGGTCGATGTGGACCCGTCATCCAAATCCTACGGACAGATCGTAAACAGCCTTTTCGTGCCAAACCTGGGCGATGAGTTTCACCATTTTGGGTGGAACGCTTGTTCCTCGGCCCTGTCACCGATGACAGGTCACGCTTTTCTGGAACGCCGCTATCTGATCATTCCGGGTATTCGTTCGTCGCGGATTTACATTATTGATGTGAAAGATCCGATGGATATGAAGATTCACAAAACCATAGAAGCCGCTGAAATTATGGAGAAAACCGGCTATTCGCGCCCCCATACCATTCACTGTGGTCCCGAAGGCATATACGTGTCCACGCTGGGTGGCGGAGGTAAAGATGGTACCGAAGGTCCACCTGGAATATTTATCATGGATTGCGAAACATTTGAAGTTTTGGGCCGGTACGAAATGGATCGTGGCGCACAGGACAAGCACTATGATTTCTGGTGGAACTTGCCGCGTGACTACATGATCAGTTCAGAATGGGGCCTGCCGCCGCAATTCGAAAATGGGATTGTGGCCGAGGATCTTCTAAGCAACAAATATGGCCATTCGATCCATTTTTGGGACCTGCGGGCGCGCAAGAACATCCAGACCATTGATCTGGGTGCCAATCATCAGATGGCATTGGAAATTCGCCCGGCCCATGATCCTGCGAAGGAATACGGGTTTTGTGGTGTGGTTGTGGATACTGAAAACCTGCAAGGGGCGATATTCACCTGGTGGCGCAACGATGACGGCACGTTTGAAGCCAAGAAAACCATCACCATTGATCCGGTTCCGGCCGATGCGGACGCCTTGCCAGAGCTGCTAAAGGGCTTTGGCGCCGTGCCGCCGCTGGTCACCGACATCGACCTGAGCATGGACGACAAATATCTGTACGTCGCCTGCTGGGGTCTTGGAGAAATGCATCAGTATGATGTATCCGATCCAATGAACCCGAAGCTGGCTGGCAAGGTAGAAATTGGCGGCATCGTTACCAAGCATAAGCACCCAAATGGCAAAAGCTTTGCATATGGACCGCAGATGGTGGAGATCAGCCGCGACGGTAAACGCGTGTACTGGACAAATTCACTGTATTCCAGCTGGGACGATCAGTTTTACCCAGACCATGAAGGCGGTCAGATGGTCATGGCCAATGTCGGTGAAAATGGCGGCCTGACGCTGGACAAGGATTTCTTTGTTGAATTCCCCGAAGGCTATCGCAGCCACCAAATCCGTCTTGAGGGCGGCGATTGTTCCACGGACAGTTTCTGCTACCCGTCCGTCTAAACAATGGAACATGTGAACAATGTGGCGGCCCTTTGGTGGGCCGTCATTGCGTCTGGAATATACCACGGCGTTAACCCAGGCATGGGTTGGCCGTTGGCGGTATCCGCTGCTTTGATGGAAAAACGCAAAACCGCATTGCTGGGTGCGCTGGCAGCATTGGCCGCCGGGCATTTCCTGGCGATGACTGCAATCCTGCTGCCCTTTTCATTGATGACGACACTTGTGGAATGGCAAACACATATTCGCGTTGGTGCGGGGCTGTTGGTTATTGCCCTTGGCATCTATCTTTTGATCAATCGAAAACACCCGAAATTCCTGTCACGTGTGCCGCCGTCCCGGCTGGCGTTATGGACTTTTTTGGCAGCGATGGCGCATGGTGCCGGGTTGATGCTGGTGCCAATATTTCTAGGTTTCGGCGACATGGCTGCGATGGATGCCGGTATGGAAACCGGGCATGATGCGGCTGGAATACTTATGGCTGGTAATATCAGATCAGCGCTTTTGGTGTCGGTTGTTCATACTGGCGCTATGACCTTGGCGGGTGGTATTATTGCGGCGCTGATCTATTTCTGGTTCGGGTTGAAATTTCTGTCTAGAACCTGGTTCAATCTGGATATGGTCTGGGCGCTAAGCCTAATACTGGTAGGCAGCATTGGCATATGGGCGGCAATATAGGGGTAGCTGTACCCTTTACGCTTGAAACGCATCTGATTTCTTTAAGCGCAAACAAGAAACACTGCGCTCAGGCGACACCTGGGAAAATAGCTGCCGAGCTAGTTAGTTCCTCTTACAAGTGCACTGCCAAACGGTACGCTTCTAACAATGCCGCATGGATGGATCGCGATGTCACCGCGTCACCCAAGCGATGCAGAGCGTAGCCTTGAGTTGCCGTCTGTGGCTGCGGCGACCAGTTGGCCATTGCATCCACGTCGGAGATGCCTTTGTTGGTGGCACCGTCGCGCAAATCAAAAAACACCTCGGCAAGAGGATCTGTGCCGGTTTCCAGCACAACCTGATCGGTTGTTATCTCTTGCGTGGCATGGGTCAATTCATGGGTCATGGTGGCAACCAGACGGTTACCATTTTTGCGCAATTCGCTGAGTTTCAGATACGGTAATGTATCAACACCCTGCGCCGCCAACCGCTTGTGAAAAATCATCCGATCGGGATAGCCCATCTCGGTTGCTGATTGGGCGTCTATGGTGGCCAGTGTCACGCGGTGTCCTTTGGCAGACAATTGATCAGCCGTCGCTACCGGCTCATGTCGCCCGGTATGGTCGCAGATCAAAACCTCTTGCCCAGCCTGCACATCGCCCGAGAGAATATCCCAACTGGTTATCGCCAGTTGGGCTCCTGGCAGAGTGTTGTCTGCGGGCATGCCGCCGGTCGCGACAAACACATGATCCGGGCTTTCGGCCAGAACATCCGCCGCTTCGGCGTAAACATTGCAGCGTATATCGACGCCCAGCTTGTCCAGTTCAGCCTCGCGCCAATCAACAATCTGGATCAGATCTTTGCGCCATGTGGTTTTTGCGGCCAGCAGGATTTGGCCGCCGAGTTTTGGTGCAGCTTCAAACAGTACCACTTTGTGGCCACGTTCTGCGGCCACCCGCGCGGCCTCCATTCCGGCGGGGCCGCCGCCTACGACAACCACATTTTTGCCGGGCGTGACGCTGAGCGGCACCTCCATTGGTAGCAGGGTTTCGCGGCCCGAGGCCGGGTTATGGATGCAGTGGATTTTCTTGTAAATACAGTGCGATGCACCGATGCAGGGGCGGATGCGGTCTTCTTCACCGTGCATGATCTTGTTCACTATCTGCGGATCCGCGATGTGCGCACGGGTCATGGCAACCATGTCCAGAACGCCTTCGCGGATGGCGTGGCGGGCGTTGGCGACATCTGTCACCCGCGCCGCGTGGAAGATCGGAACGTCAATTTCGCGTCTAAATTTGCCAACTGTATCCAGAAAAGGTGCAAGCGGGCGGCTCATCCCCGGCATGTTTTCCTCAACCAGCGTGATCTCGGTGTCCATGCGGCCAACCATGCAGTTGAAAAAATCAACAGCACCCTCGCGTTTGAGGATTTCGGCGATTTGCATGACCTCATCAAAGCGCAATCCGCCGGGGCCCTCGTCCAGCGTCAGGCGCATGCCAACGACAAAATCATCACCCACAAGCCTGCGGATCTCTTCGTGTACCATCAGGGCAAACCGTGTGCAGTTCTCGATACTGCCGCCATAGCCATCGCCGCGCTTATTTGTTCTAGGCGAGAAGAACTGCCCGATCAAATGGCCACCAGCGAGCGTTTCCAGCCCGTCCAACCCACCTTCACGGCAACGCCGCGCGGCCTGTCCAAAGGCTTTGACAACACGGTCGATGTCGTATTGATCCATCTCGCGTGGGAAGTTGCGGTGCAGGTCTTCGCGCACGACGGATGGCGCGATTGTCGGCAGCCAGTGTTCCGCCTGCGCGTCACCGCGCCGCCCCATATGTGTGATCTGGCACATCAAGGCCGCGCCGTGTTGGTGGATGCGCTCGGAAAACTTTTGGAAGTGGGGGATAATCTTGTCAGTACCGGCGTTCAGCTGGTTGAAAACCGAAGGACTATCTGGCGCAATATTGGAACTGCCACCAAACATTGTCAGCGCCAGTCCGCCCTTGGCTTTTTCTTCGTGGTAACGCTGATACCGCAGATCAGGCATACTATCATCGTCCATGGCTGAGGCATGCGACGTGCTCATAATCCGGTTTTTTAACGTCAGTCCGCGGATCGTCAGAGGCTGCAACAACGGGTCTTTGGTATTGGTTTGGTGTTCTGTCAAATCCATCACGCTAAACTATCCAGCGACACAGAGCGGCATTCATCCATGAACGCCTTAAGGGCTGCGTCTATATCAAGATCAAATACCGGTGCAATATGTTTTGCCAGCATAACGTACCGCCAAGCGGTTGAACAATCAGCGGCATCCAACCCACCCGACGCTGTCCATTGTTCAAATGATCTGCCACGGCAACCGGGCACACTCATACGCCGAGCGAATTGACTCATGATCAGCATTGATTTCCAGGTTTCATCATATCGGATCGGGTTGCCCTGGTGATATATAGTGGCGGCGGTGCGCCTTTTGTTGAATCAGAATTCCCAAAACACGCCACAGGAAAACCTGCTGACACTTTCACTTTCAACATCTTTCGCCGTCCCATTGGCTCTTACCTCAAATGCCAGAGTCTCGCCGCGAGACTCCTTGTGTCACGTTGAATTTTCAGCTGACAAGTAGTGAAGTAACAGGCGCTTTGGCAGCCTGCGATTTGGGTTTGCGCCTTGAAAGCCATGTGGCGCCCGAGGACCACGCAGTACCCTTTGCGCCCGAATGGCTGGTGGCAGTTGCATCACCTGAATACATTGAGAAAAACGGTATGCTTGATTCACCCTGTATCGGAGGCATGCATTCGCTGGTAAAGCTTGATAACCCGAGAATATCCTGGAAAAGCTTCCTTAACGCCACATCTCAATCTCTTGCTCATTCGCTGCCAGAGATCCGTGTACCGGATTACTCAGTCGTTTTGCAGACAGCTTTGAATGGGCGCGGTGTTGCGCTTGGTTATGTTACGTCATGCAGCTATTTGTTGTCCGAGGGGCTATTGGTGCCTGCGCTGTCCAAAACACTTAAAACAAATACCGATTATTGTATGGTAACAAATCCAAACTCTCACAATTTGCGACTTGCAGAGGAAGTGCGGCACTGGATTTGCACGCAATCATCAAAGGTTTTGGCCGATATTTCGACGCACTTTCTAAAATTTGACGTCGTTACATCTAGACCGGGTTAGTCACGATGATTTCCTACGGGATTTGATCAAATCGCGTATTGTGAAAACTTGTCTATTCGCAAAATTGATCAGAAATTCTTGGTTCGGTAAAAACAAGTATGTTGAAACTTCAGGTACTTTGCAGCCAATCATAAATTTTCGGTCCCTGAAGAATATCACCCAAAATGGGAGAAATGCCGGGGCAAAAAATCTGTCTGCCAATGGGTATACTACTGTTTTTACACATCGAATTCGTGTGTAGTGGCGGAGACGAAGGGATTCGAACCCTCGAACGAGTTTCCCCGTTACTCCCTTAGCAGGGGAGCGCCTTCGACCACTCGGCCACGTCTCCGCGGACGGGTCTAGCGGCAGAGGTGCAAAGGGACAAGGGATATTTTCACCTTGAATAAGACACAAAAATTAACAGTAAATTGACTTTGACTACGGCTTCGAAGAGTTAAGATAGGCTCATGTTTCGTTTGATCCATATTGTGATAGTCAGCTTGTTTTTATGGGCAAACACCGCGATTTCACAATCGCTTGCCCAATGGGCACAGGAATTTCCCAAAGGCGATTTCAGCCAAGCCATCGTGCCGCTACAAGAGATCGAGTATGACGGCAATGTCCGGGATTCCATCCCACCGATTGATAACCCCAAATATGTGAATGTTCAGCAATCGGACCAGTACGGCGATTTTGAACCGGTGATAAGTGTCACCATTGGCGATGACGCGCGCGCCTATCCACTGCAACTAATGCTATGGCATGAAATCGTAAATGACGTAATTGGTGGCAAACCGTTGCTGATCACCTACTGTCCATTGTGCAATTCCGGTGTCGTATTCAGCCGAAACCTGAATGGTCAACTGCTGGATTTCGGCAATTCCGGGCGTCTACGTAATCTGGATATGGTGATGTATGACCGCCAAACCGAAAGCTGGTGGCAGCAGTTCACCGGCACCGCGATCATTGGCAGCCTGGCGGGGCAAAAGATGCAACAAATCCCGTCGCGCCTGGAATCTCTGGCTATGTTTCGCGAACGCGAACCCGCTGGTCTGGTACTGGTACCTAACAATCCAAACGCACGGCCCTACGGGACCACGCCATTTGCCGGAATGGACAGTCGCCGGGCGTCGCGCCGGTTTTCAAAATGGCCGCTGCCCGAGGGAATTAATCCGATGCAATATGTGGTGGTGGCCAACGGCAAAGCCTGGCCGCTTAATCGCCTGAAAGACGCCGGCACTCTTAGCGAAGCGGGGCTAAGCTTCACCTGGAATGCCGGGCGTAATTCGCTGCATGACCGCCGAAAAATTGCTAAAGGACGTGATTTGGGGACGGTTTTGGTGAAAGATGCGTCGGGGGCTGATGTTGTTTATGACGTCGTGTTTGCCTTTGCGTTTGCCGCCTTTATTCCTGATGGTGACTGGATGTTGGGCAACTAATACTAAGCGTTCTTGTAACGCCCCCTGTATTGGCCCAAACAATGGTTGCAAACTTTAGTTGGACCAATGGGAAGGGCACGACATGAACAAGCATCCAATTTGGGATTATGTTGAAAAATCGCAGGAGCGGTTTCACGCCCTATCTGATGAAGTTTGGGCCACCCCCGAAACCTGCTACGCCGAAAAGCAATCAGTTGCGGCGCATATTGCAGAGCTGAAGCATCAAGATTTCAAGGTTACTGAAAATGTCGCCGATATCCCAACCGCAGTAATGGGAGAGGCCGGTGAGGGCGGGCCGGTGATAGCCATTCTTGGTGAATTTGACGCATTGGCAGGTCTTAGCCAACAGGCCGATCTGGCCGAGCAATCCGCCATTGTTGACGGTGCAAACGGGCATGGCTGTGGTCACAACATGTTGGGTTCAGCCGCCATGCTGGCTGCTGTGGCTTTGCGCGACTGGATGCGCGAAACCGGCACGCCTGGTACTGTGCGTTACTACGGTTGCCCAGCCGAAGAAGGAGGGGCGGCCAAGACATTCATGGTGCGCGACGGGATGTTTGATGATGTTGATATTGCCATTTCCTGGCACCCTTCTTCGATTCCCGGCGTTATAAGGGGCAGCTCATTGGCCAATTGCCGGATTGATTTCACCTTTGAAGGGCAGGCTTCACACGCTGCGGCGTCACCGCATCTGGGGCGTTCTGCGCTGGACGCGGTTGAGCTGATGAATGTCGGTATCAACTATATGCGCGAGCATATGCCAGATGCCGCCCGTATTCACTATGCCCTGATAGATGGCGGTGGGATTTCGCCCAATGTTGTGCAGGCCAAAGCCGTGGTGCGCTATGTGGTGCGTGACCAAACAGCGCCAGAAATGATGAAATTGCTGGCACGGGTGCGAAAGGTTGCACAAGGGGCCGCCTTGATGACCGAAACCAAAGTCAGTGATCAAATACTGGCGGCAGTGTCCAACCTGATAGATAACGAACCCTTGGTAGAGGTGATGCAGCGCAATCTGGATCTGTTGGGTCCGCCACCCTTTGATAAGAACGATCGGGCCTACGCAAAAAAATTCCAGGCGACCATGGGCGCCGATAACATTGCTTCAGCCTTTGAAATGGCTGGCGTTCCCCAGCGTGATGGTTTGGTCTTGGCGGATTTTATCGTGCCTGCCGATGCGCCTGCTGTTTCGCTTGCCGGCTCCACTGATGTGGCAGACGTTAGCTGGATCATTCCAACGGTGCAGTTATGGGGGGCGAATTACGCCATTGGCACGCCTTTTCACACCTGGCAAATGGTGGCGCAGGGTAAAAGCGGACCTGCAATCAAAGGCATGATTCATGCGGCCACAGCCATGGCTGCAACCGGAGCGGACGTGCTGTTGGATGCCGATCTGCGGGATCGGGCCAAATCAGAATTGGCACGCCGGGTAGGGAAAGACGGTTATGTCTGTCCACTACCCAAAGGTGCAAAACCACCTACCGCCGCGATGGGGTAGATCGTGTAGCCAAATTTATTGGTGCTATTTTGCGCCAACTTCTTCAGCACGGTGCTTACGTGTTCGCTGCATCACCAGATAAAAAAGAGCCACACCACAAACAAAGGCGCCAACGCCTACTGTTAGAACGGTTTTCATTGTCATCCACTCCATAAAATTCTCCATAGCTACACCTTTCAAGTTATTGTTCTGAAACGGCGTATTGTTAAAATTTGACAAAATTCTGGTGGTCTCGTGTCCGGAATGTGCGCATTTTTCCTAAAGTTTGAGCGACTGGATAGGAGGTTTTCGACGGAAAATCAGTTTTGTCGCGTTCCAACACTTAGTGGGGCGTTTTAACGAGGACAAAAATGGAACGTCGAATTTTTCTGAACACCGCCTTAGGAACAGTTGCTGCAAGTCTGATGGGACTATCCCCGGGGCGGGCCAGCGCCAATGCATTTCCCATTAGAAACATCGGCCCTATCCGGGGTGTAAATCTGCAGGCGGTGTTTCGCTCGAAACTGCATAGGGGCAATGGCGCAGAACAGCAGGTGCTGGACACCGTTTCAAATGCTGTAACCAAGTTAGGTTTCAATTCTATCCGAATAGGCGGGACCAGTAGTTTTGGCGCCAGTTTTGACCCCGCTTACAAAGGGTTCGGTTGGCACAGGAACCTGAGCCACCCAATGGTGCGCACAGTACACGGAAATAACGACCCTTACCGTAAAGAACCGTTCAATTTCAATATAATGGCGGTGAAGGTTGCGGCGCAAACCGGGTGTTCAGTCTGGCTGACATTCAATTCACTTAGCACAGAGGGGGAAATTGATAGGGCGCTGAATACACTGGTTCGTCACAATGTCCCACTTGCCGGGGTCAGCCGCGATAACGAACCATATATTCCGGTTCGTTTTGCTGATGTTGACAGCGCCTATCAACGACTTGCATCCCCGCTTTTTCGTGATGCTACCTGGCCAGCGATGTTCATTGCACCCAATGGCCAGCCAAAGGGGCGCGCAGCGCGCCAGGACCACACTGCAAAGTTGGTAAATCATTATCGCAAAACTGGTACGCCGATTGAACTGCATATCTATTACCCCGATACTAAGGGGGTTCCATCACCGAAAGCCTACATTTCTCAATCACTGGAAAATAGTTCGGCACGTTTTCAGACTACAAAATTCATGATCGGTGAATGGTCGATTAAAAAGCAGGAAAAATCCAGTGGAGCAAAAATGCGCGAAGTTGTTGGGGCTTACCTGGACCATTTCGAAGCAAACAGCTTGCCGTCTTACTATCAGTTACTTGGCAGTGAATTTGATCAATTTGGCCTGTGGAATTTCAAAACCAATCGTCCAAACATTTCCCGTGGAGCGGATATATTTGCCAAACGCTGGGGTCATAGTTCACTGTAATGCATTTTCAGGCGTTGCGATGGCTTACAACAATTGCAACGCTGATTAACCACTATGCAAAAAATGCATCACATCGCCGTCTTTGACGACATATGTTTTACCCTCGGCGCGCATTTTTCCAGCGTCTTTGGCCGGGTTTTCACCGCCCAGACCGACGAAATCATCATAGGCAATGGTTTCCGCCCGGATAAACCCGCGCTCAAAATCACCATGGATCACCCCGGCAGCGGCAGGTGCCAAAGTTCCAGCTGAAATGGTCCAGGCCCGCGCTTCTTTTGGCCCAACCGTAAAAAACGTCTGCAATTTCAACAGCTCATACCCGGCGCGGATCAGCCGATCCAACCCAGCCTCTGCCAGACCCATTTCTTCCAGAAACATCTCTGCTTCCTCCGGGTCCAGCTGGCTGATTTCCTCTTCAATTCTGGCAGAGATCACAACCGCCGCCGCCCCCTGCCCGGCCGCCATTTCAGCCACCGCCACCGAATGGGCATTGCCATTGGCCGCGTCTGCTTCATCCACGTTGCAGACATACAGGATCGGTTTGCTGGTCAAAAGCTGCAGCATGGTCCAGGCTTTTACGTCGTCTTCATCCACATCCACCGCGCGGGCCGGTTCGCCGTTTTCCAACACCGCCAGTGCGGCGTTCAACAGGCGTTCCTGCTGCACCGCTTCTTTGTCACCACCGCGCACCTTGCGCTGCAAACCCTGCATGCGCTTTTCGATACTTTCCATATCCGCCAGCATCAGCTCGGTTTCCACCACCTGCGCATCAGCCACCGGATCAACCCGGCCATCCACATGGGTCACATCATCGTCTTCAAAACAGCGCAGCACATGGGCAATGGCGTCGCATTCACGAATATTGGCCAAAAACTGGTTGCCCAGCCCCTCGCCCTTACTGGCGCCTTTCACCAGCCCGGCAATATCCACAAATGTCATCCGGTTCGGAATAATCTTGGCCGATCCGGCAATTTCTGCCAGCGTTTTGATCCGGGCATCCGGCACAGACACATCGCCGACATTGGGTTCAATCGTGCAAAACGGAAAATTCGCCGCCTGCGCCGCCGCCGTGCGGGTCAGCGCATTAAACAGCGTGGATTTGCCCACATTCGGCATCCCGACAATTCCGGTCTTAAAACCCATCTGATCGATCCTTTGAAAGCTCGCCGCATGTATCGCGCCCCAGCCGCCAAGGTCAAGGTGGCCATTGCCATTGCAGGCATTTCAGGCGACACCAACGCCAAGCACAGTGGAAAGACACCGATGACCCGGATTGACCAGAAATTCGCCCAGCTCAAAGCCGAGAACCGCAAAGCGTTTGTCAGCTATATCATGGCCGGGGACCCGGATTTTGATGCCTCCCTTGAGATCGTCAAAGGCCTGCCTGCTGCAGGTGTTGATATCATCGAACTTGGCCTGCCGTTCACCGATCCGATGGCCGACGGCCCAACAATACAGCTGGCCGGGCAACGGGCACTTGCGGCAGGCATGACACTGCAACGCACGCTGGATCTGGCGGCAGAATTTCGCAAAACCGACGACACCACGCCAATTGTGTTGATGGGGTACTACAACCCAATCCATTCAATGGGGGTTGAGGCTTTCCTGACCGCCGCAAAAGCCGCCGGCATTGACGGTCTGATCATCGTTGATCTGCCCCCCGAGGAAGACAGTGAGTTGTGCATCCCGGCGCAAAAGGCCGGCATCAACTTCATCCGCCTAGCCACCCCAACAACCGACGACAATCGCCTGCCAAAAGTCATGCAAAACACGTCGGGCTTCGTGTATTACGTTTCGATCAATGGCATCACCGGTTCAGCCGCCGCACAGGCCAGCGATGTCGCACCAGAAGTCGCGCGCATCAAATCCACAACCAATCTGCCAGTCGTAGTCGGCTTTGGCATCACCACACCCGAAAACGCCGCAGATATCGCCGGTATTGCAGATGGTTGCGTCGTTGGCTCTGCTATTGTCAGCCTGATTGGGGCCGGTAAATCCACCACAGAAGTGTTAGGTTTCGTCAAAACCCTGTCTGACGGTGCCCACCGCGCCTGACGGCATTGCGCAGGCAACCCAGAATTGGTAGTTTTTTCCGACCAATACCAAGGACAGCCCAATGCCCGTGATCACCTGCATCGACGATCTTAAGCGTATCTACAAACGACGGGTGCCAAAGATGTTCTACGACTACTGCGAAAGCGGCAGTTGGACTGAACAGACCTTCCGCGAGAATACCAGTGATTTTGATAAGTTGTACCTGCGCCAGCGCGTTGCCGTAGACATGGCCAACCGCTCCACCGCCACGCAGATGATTGGTCAGGATGTGGCCATGCCGGTGGCACTGGCCCCGGTCGGGTTAACCGGCATGCAAAGTGCAGATGGCGAAATAAAAGCCGCCCGCGCCGCCGAAAAATTCGGCGTGCCCTTCACCCTGTCCACCATGTCGATCTGTTCCATCGAAGATGTCGCCAAACATACCGAAAAACCGTTCTGGTTTCAGGTCTACACCTTGCGCGACGATGATTTCATGCGCCGTTTGCTTGACCGCGCCAAAGCCGCCGAATGCTCGGCACTGGTCATAACCGTTGACCTGCAAATCATGGGCCAACGCCACAAAGACCTGAAAAACGGCCTGTCCGCCCCGCCAAAACTCACTGCCAAATCCATTGCCAATATGATGACCAAGGCGCGCTGGGGCTTAGGGATGTTGGGCACTAAACGCCGGTTTTTCGGCAACATTGTCGGCCATGCGGCCGGCGTTTCTGATCCAGGTTCCCTGTCCGCCTGGACAGCAGAGGCCTTTGACCAAACCCTGGACTGGCAAAAAATCGAACGCATGATCAACATGTGGGACGGTAAGGTCATCCTGAAAGGTGTGCTGGATGTTGAAGACGCCAAAATGGCCGCGAAGGTCGGGGCCAGTGCCATCACTGTGTCCAACCATGGCGGGCGGCAGTTGGACGGCGCGCTGTCATCCATCCGGGCATTGGCTGACATCGTAGATGCCGTAGGTGATAAGATAGAGGTGCATTTAGACAGCGGCATCAGATCCGGTCAGGACGCGTTGAAAGCCTGCGCCATGGGGGCCACCGGCACCATGATCGGGCGGTCATATATCTATGGGCTTGGTGCCATGGGCGAACAGGGTGTGACCACAGCCCTGAATGTCATCCAAAAAGAACTGGACTTGTCCATGGCATTTTGCGGCCACAAGGACATCACAACCGTGAATCGCGATATCCTACTGATACCAAAAGGATTTACCGGTGATTGGATGTGAACTTCCTTAGCAATTTCACGGTGTTTTTTTAATCATACCTACAAGCGGGTAAACCAAGATTATCAACAGGGCCACGCTGGCAAAGGCAATTCGAAGACCAAAACCGTTCGATAAAAATCCCATCAACATCGGGGCGACAAAAAACCCGGCAAATCCAATGACCGCAACCCGCGATATTGCCGCCGTTCGCATTTCTGCCGGTACCAGCCGCCCGACAAGTGCCAGTGCCATCGGCCCGATGACCGATACCCCCAGCCCCATGATTGCAAATCCCAAATAGGCCACGGACGGAACAGGAGCTATGGCAGCAAGCAAAACTCCAACAATAGCCAATCCGCCCGCCCAACGAATAACTGTGATCTCGCTAACACGACTGGCAATCGCTTGCCCGCTAAAGCGCCCGATCGCCATGGTGAAACCCAGTGTTGCTGGTGCGAATGCGCCTTGGGCCGCGCCGCCTTTAAGCGTGCGTTCGATATGTAACGCCGACCAGGTTTCCACCGTTGCTTCCGACATGAACGCAATCAATGCTACCCCGCCACACAAAATAACAGGCAACAGAATTGGTCCGGAACTACCGGTATCTTGCAAATCAGCGCGTACCATCGCTTGTTGTGTTAACAATGCCAGACACGCTGCAATAATCGCTGCAACCAAAAATATTTGCGATGCATTCATCCCGGCTTCGCGGGCAAAACCCGTTAGCAGTGCCGCCACCGCGTAGCTAGCCGAAAACACCCCGTGATTGGCATTCATAAGAGAACGCCCGCTGGCTGCCTCTAGCTCACTGACGCGTGCATTCATCACCACATCAGTTAAACCGGATGTTGCGCCAATCAGGACCAGAAACATTCCTAACATCAGTGGTCCCGTCGCTAACGAGGGCAGTATAAACGACAGGGCAAATATCAGCGCAGCAACGCGCAAAGCTGAAGGCCCCAGTAAGCTTTCAATTCTTGGTGCCAGCCAAATTGAGCTGCTCAGGCCTATTCCAGTTCCCAGCAACAGCAAGCCAAACAGTGCATCATCGGCACCAATCTGAGCTTTAAGCACTGGCACCAAGGCGGCAAAACACCCCCAAAATATGCCCACGATGGCAAATGCCGTAGCGGGCCGGCGCGATATTTTTAGGGCGGCAATAATTGTCATGTACTGCCCTTGCCATTTGACCCTAAGGATTGCAATAAAATTGACTAATGGACCCTTTCCAAAACCAATAGAACCGTCTATACGCGCCTCTTCAAATGGGCATGCACCCTTGGAGGATGCCCGCATTTAGGAGAATACCCATGGCTGGAAAGATCCCAGATCTTAACGCTTTGGTACGCACGGGGACAGGCAAGGGGGCCGCCCGTTCAGCTCGTAGAGCTGGCAACGTACCAGGCATCGTATATGGCGGCGGCGAAGACCCGCTTCCAATTCAAATCCCCTTTAACGCATTGTTAAAAAAGCTGAAAGCAGGCCGGTTTCTGTCAACGCTGTTCAACCTTAAGGTTGAAGGCCAGGATGATGTCCGCGTTATCTGCCGTAATGTGCAGCGCGATGTGGTCAAAGACCTGCCGACGCATTTAGACCTGATGCGCCTGAAGCGGACAACAAAAATTGCGTTGTTCATTCCGGTTGAGTTCACCGACGAGGAAGACTGCCCCGGTATCAAATCCGGCGGCGTTCTGACAGTTGTGCGTAACGAAGTTGAACTGGTCGTCACGGCCGGCGACATCCCGGAAAAACTTATTGTGGATATTTCGGAAAAGGAAGTTGGCGATGTGTGCCACATTTCCGAAGTCACAATTCCAGACGGCGCCAAGCTGACCATCGACCGCGATTTTGTAATTGCCAACATCTCGGCCCCATCCGCGCTTCGTTCTGAGGACGAAGAAGACGAGGATGAAGTCGATGCAGAAGCAGTTGAAGGCGAAGAAGGTGCCGAAGGCGAAGCAGAAGAAGATGACGCTTCCAAGGAATAAGCTTTAATACTTCAACGTTAAAAACTTAGCGGGGCCTTTTTGGCCCCGTTATGCGTTTGGCGGGGTAATACGTTGAAATACAACGGTTTCGCCACGCGTCCCCCAAGGCATATAGGTCATACCCGATCGCGACATCCCATCAAATATTTCTCGAATAACCTGATTGGAATAAATTTTACTGTGGATTTCCATAATCAGTAACCGAACATGATCCGGCCAGGAGGTATCGCAAAGCCTTGCTTCGCCACCCTCGATATCCAGAATTACGACACTTGGCTGATGCTCAGTCAGCAAACCGCCAATCCTCAAGGCTGGAACCCGTGAAACTCGCGAATTGCCCTCGGCGTTTTCAGATGTAATCGCGGACGCCCAAAACGCTTGCTTACTGTGGAATTCAATATGCGTATCCGCAAAATCATTTCCAACAACTGCGCCATGAACAACGGTCGCATCAGCTGCCTCATTTCGTTCCAGATTTGCCTGCAATGCCGCGATCATTTGCGGGCCTGCCTCGATAGAAACTACATTCGCGCCGCCCACAATTCCGGCCGCAAGGGACGATAAATATCCAGCGCCCGCACCCAAATCCAATACCCTGTCATCAGGCCGTAAATGTCGTTCAAGCGCTACAGATTCCTGCTGTTCATACCTGCCTGATGTAATCGCCTGTATTAACGTTTCGGTCAGGCAATCCGTTGGAATATGCAAGTTTATGCCATTTAACTGAAATTCCTGCACTGGTGCCCCCGTTTGCGCGGCGCGGCGTCGGTTCTGTTGCTACCAAAACCTTACCTTTCTTTCCTGCCGGTCGCAGCAGATTAGTCTGGACAGGGTTTTTGGTCCAGCAGGGAAGCGGTGAATATAATATTTTACCTACCTTGGATATCCTGGCGCTTTAGCCGGAAATCGCCCTGCCCGGGTACATTTCCGAACCAGCGCGTCACGTTCCGCCAAAAGGCCACTAGATGAAAGTTTTGGTCGGGCGTCACGTCGCAAATAGCACGCCGTTGGTGGCAACCGCCTAAACCAGCTGCGGTAGCTGAATATTGGGCAAAACTTACCGTAGATTATCAGCTGTCAAACGCGCCTTGGTCATGCACTGTCTGGATAATAATTTCGATCAGCTCGAACTGGGTTTGAGAACTGATATCCTCAAAATATACATGGCTGGGCCAAGGCTGGTTGTTCAGGCTGGCATCGGGCCGGCCCACAGTTGCGCATACCCGTTTGATAGCAGCAACAAAATCGTCCGCAGTTTCGGCCAACTCAACCCGCGCCATGTCTATATCGGGGATACTGTTGCGATCGACCTGGCTGGCACCGATACCCGTGGTCAGGGCCACGCCGCGTGCCAGCGCCTGTTCCTCGTAAAATGGCAGTGCCACCTTATCGGCCTCAAGCCGGATAATGAATTTCGGGCAAACGCCGTGCTTCAGGTCTGTCAATTCTTCCAGACCGACGCCACTGGTGGGTGCCCCGCCGCTGCCCCGGCGACGCGAACTGCGGTCACGTTTTTTCGCCTGGGTCACATAGTCGCCGCGATAATTGCAATCAAACAGACGATCAGCCCAGGGCTTGCCTTCAGTCATGCGTTTCATCGACCGGATGGCCATGGTCTTGCAATTATCCGGACCGATGAAAAACGGTGAACCGGAAGCATCGGAAAGCTCAATCCAGCCGTTGGGAAATTCGCTTAGGAAATGCTCTATCCAAGGGACCAGAACAGTATCTGCCAGATGATCCAACAGCTCATTGACGAAATCTGGATCATGCACCACATCCGCCAGCAGCGGTTCCTGGCCGTAGATATCCGCGGCCAAAGAATAGGGTGCCGAAATTTGTAACAGCGGTTCCATCCCGGTCAGCCGTTCAGTCACCCGCAACATATCATTGATGACTTTGGGAATGCCGGTGGTAAAGTCCGGGGTTTCAAGGGAGCGCCAGTTATCTTTATTGATCAGCACCTTATCAGGGTCAGAACCGGGCGGAAATTTATCAGGATACATCATCGCCTGACCAATTGCTTCGCAGGTAAAGGCATAAAGTGCCCAGACCGTATAGAATTTCTGGATGCCCAGCAGGCGACTGGTGATCAGATTGGTGCGGGCATAGCGCTCCGGATCAGTTTTGTAATATGCAGCGGAATCAACATCATATAGATCATTCAAGATGCTTAACGTGATCATGTGGACTGAGCCTGACACATGGACCGAGCCGGTTTGCGCGGGCTTGGCAAAATCGGCGTCATACTCACCGGCAATCGCATCATCAAATACGGTGCGCAATTGTTCGGTCGCCTGCTCATCGCCTGATTGCCAGCGCGTCAACAGATGTAGCCCGTTTGGGAAGATAAGATAATCGGTCAAGGTTTTCACCCCTTATGCATTACCCGGTCTAAAATGGCCGACTAATCGACCACTCGGTTTCAAGTGTTATTGAATGATTCGTCCGGCCCAAATTGCATGACAGCGTCATTTTAGATCAAAAACGACGCGCCAATTCTGGCCTTTCTTCCAGTGCGCTTGATCCGGTAAGATGGACCAACCAAATTCCCAAGCAGCGGACCAATGACATGCAGCTTTTCGTCGGCCTGGGAAATCCGGGCGCAAAGTACACAGATAACCGGCACAATGTCGGCTTTATGGCGTTGGACAGGATTGCCGAGGAACACGGCTTTGCACCCTGGCGCGCAAAGTTTGACGGCCAGATATCCGAAGGCAAACTGGGGCGTGAAAAAGTCATCCTGCTAAAACCGGAAACTTTCATGAACAACTCGGGCCAATCCGTCGGCAAAGCGCTACGGTTCTTTAAATTGGACAGCACCGATGTCACTGTTTTTCATGATGAAATTGATCTGGCCCCCGGAAAATGCCGGGTGAAAGACGGCGGCGGACATGCCGGCCATAATGGATTGCGATCCATTCACCAGCATATTGGCCCGCACTATTCACGGGTGCGTATCGGTGTCGGCCACCCAGGGCAAAAGAACAGGGTGGCAGGGTATGTACTGCATGATTTTGCCAAGGCCGATCAAGTCTGGCTGGATGATGTATTACGCGGCATCGGTGACGGTGCGCCCGATCTGGCCGCCGGTGACAGTGGCAAATTCATGAATGCCGTGGCATTGCGTGCCGTACCATCGCGCCCATCTAAGCCAGCCAAAGCCGCTTCAAAATCGCCGGAACCAATCGAACAAGATGATCCCCGCAACCCGATGCAAAAATTGCTTGATAAGTTTCGCTAAGGAATACCATGGCCTCAGAAATGTCCCCGTCGATTAACGTTCACGGTGCGCCGCTCGTTCCTTGCTCAAAGGATCCCGTAACCGGATATTTTCGCAATGGTGCTTGTGACACTTGCGAACAGGACGTGGGCAGCCACACAGTTTGCGCCGTGATGACGGCCGAGTTTCTGGCCTATTCAAAATATTTCGGCAATGACCTGAGCACACCAAAGCCCGAATACGGCTTTGCCGGCCTGAAACCCGGCGATCATTGGTGCCTGTGCGCCAGTCGGTTTATGCAGGCCTATGACGAAGGCTGCCCGCCCCAGGTGAACCTAGACGCCACACATATCAAAGCGCTGGAGATCGTACCTATTGAGGCATTGCAAGCAAACGCGGCAACCTAGCCGCCGGTATCAATTTCCACGCCCAAATGCTTGGCCACAGTGAAAATGTCTTTGTCACCGCGCCCACACATGTTCATGCAGATGATGTGATCTTTCGGCAGATCTGGCGCAATTTTCATTACATGGGCCAGCGCGTGACTTGGCTCTAGCGCCGGAATGATCCCTTCCAGCGCGCAACATAGTTCAAACGCCTCCAGTGCTTCCTTATCGGTAATTGCTACATACTCGGCTCGGCCAATATCATGCAACCAGGAATGTTCCGGTCCGATCCCCGGATAATCCAGCCCCGCAGAGATCGAAAACCCTTCGCGTATCTGGCCATCATCATCCTGCAACAGATAGGTCCGGTTGCCGTGCAGCACACCGGGCCGCCCGCCGGTCAGACTGGCGCAATGTTCGAACTTATCGTTCACACCCTTGCCGCCCGCTTCCACGCCAATAATGCGCACGCTTTCATCATTCAGAAAAGGAAAGAACAGCCCCATGGCGTTGGATCCACCACCAATGGCTGCAATAATCGTATCCGGTAAGCGCCCTTCGGCCCGGTGCATCTGTTCTTTGGCTTCTTTGCCAATGATAGCCTGAAAATCCCGAACCATCGCCGGGTACGGATGCGGCCCGGCCACAGTACCGATGCAATAAAACGTATCGGCCACATTGGTCACCCAGTCGCGCATGGCATCGTTCATCGCGTCCTTTAGCGTTCCGCGACCGGACGTCACCGAAATCACTTCAGCCCCAAGCAGACGCATGCGAAACACATTTGGCGACTGGCGCTCCACATCATGGGCGCCCATATAGACCACGCATTTCAAACCAAACTTGGCGCAAACCGTCGCCGTCGCCACGCCGTGCTGCCCGGCGCCGGTTTCCGCAATAATCCGGGTGCGCCCCATGCGCCGCGCCAGCAATATCTGCCCCAACACGTTGTTGATCTTATGGGCCCCGGTGTGGTTCAGCTCATCGCGCTTCAGATATATCTTGGCCCCGCCCAGATGCTCAGTCAGTCGTTCAGCATGATAAAGCGGGCTAGGTCGCCCGACATAATGCTCCCACAGATCATCCATTTCCGCCCAAAAAGATGCATCAACCTTGGCCGCTTCATATTCAGCCTCCAGTTCCAGGATCAACGGCATCAGCGTTTCAGAAACAAACCGCCCGCCAAAACCACCAAACCGCCCCTTTTCATCGGGACCGTTGGTAAAACTGTTTCGCTGATCATTCGCCATTTCAATACCCCATAAATCTTAGACTGCCCTAGCGCTGACGTCGCTATAGGTAAAGCCTTAGCCACTTCTTCTTTTCTTAAATATCTCCCTAGCGGAGCGGTGTCGCCCGCAGGGCTAAAGGATAATGCGCCCCTTGGGGCGCTCAGCTAAACTCGGCCGCTTCAATAAAGCGCTGAATTTTCTGGATTTCTTTCACCCCCGGCGCACTTTCAACGCCAGAAGACGCATCCACCTGGCTTGCCCCGGTCAAACGTATAGCTTCAGTCACATTTTGCGCTGTCAAACCGCCCGCCAGCAGCCAAGGCACCGGCCAGCTGCGACCAGAAATTAGCCGCCAATCAAAGGCCACCCCATTGCCACCCGGAAGTTTTGCACCTTTTGGGGGCTTGGCATCTACCAGAATTAAATCCGCTACTTGGCAATATTGCTGCAAGGCGATCAAATCATTTTGATCCTGCACGCCAACTGCCTTCATCACCGGTAAACCAAACCTTGCGCGTACCTGTTCAACCCGTGCCGGGCTTTCATTGCCGTGTAGTTGAAGCATATCCGGGTTAACCTGCGCCACGATACGATCCAGTGTGGCGTCGCCGGCGTTCACTGTCAGGGCGACTTTCACAACTACTGCAGGGATATTTCCCACCAGGTTTTGCGCCTGTTCTAACGGTAGAAAACGCGGGGATTTTTCAAAGAAGTTCAAACCTATATACCGAGCCCCGGCATGAACGGCGGCATCAATATCCTTAGCCTGTGTCAGGCCACATATTTTTGTCAGGACAGTTTTTGTCATTGTTAAGGTTTAGTGGGTTTGACCGTCGCTCTCAAGCAGGGCCAAAACATCATCGATCACGGCGTCGTCTTTTTTCCTAAGGCGTTTGACTTCACGCTCTAATCGAACGTTGTCGCGCCGGTTTGTGTTGGCTTCAACACGGTGTTTGTGTTCACGAAACCATTCCCAAATAAATCCGACCATGACACCCGCAACAATGCCGCCAAAGATAACTAAAAACAGCGGCAAAGTTATGGTGTTTTGTAGGCCCACCCATTCGGACACTTCATCAGTGAACAAACGCAAAGTTACCGGGCCTCTATTGGCCGTAGAAATAGTAACCAGCCCCAAAGCTAATAGTGCTAAAAAAGCATACCGAAGATAACGCATAGTTAGGGTCCTATTTCCCGTTCAACCGATCCCTTAACAGTTTACCAGTTTTGAAAAAAGGCACATGTTTTTCGTCAACCTTTACACTTTCACCGGTGCGCGGATTTCGGCCATTTCGGGCGTCGCGTTTTTTCACGGAAAAAGCACCAAAGCCACGTAGCTCAACCCTGTCACCGCGCGACAAAGCTTCAATTATCTGTTCAAAAATAGTTCCTACAATACGTTCAACGTCCCGTTGATACAGATGAGGATTTTCGTCAGCGATTTTCTGGACTAGTTCCGATCGGATCATCCGTTCCATCCCCCCAAATTAGTTTTTCTATCAGGAATGGCGGCAGCGCCAGCCCTTTGCTGACTATAGGGGTAATTAACAAGTTCACAAATAATAACCGTCCAAAGCAGAGACAATTACCCGCCCTAATGCGCTGAAATTGTGCAATTTAGCAACAACTTGGAGTTTGCGAAGCCTGTTCCTGCAATAACAGCATCGTTTCGCACATGCAGCGAAACCCTTGATTCGGTGCTAAAAAAAATGGCTCCGCCAACTAGCGGAGCCATTTAAAATTATTATTAGTTCCGAAGTTTATTCGTCGCCTTTAAGTGCGGCACCCAGGATATCACCCAAAGAAGCACCGGAATCAGAAGACCCGTATTGTTCCACGGCTTCTTTTTCTTCGGCAATTTCACGGGCTTTAATTGACAGTCCCAAGCGGCGGGATTTTGCGTCAACATTGGTTACGCGAACGTCGACTTTATCGCCTACGCCAAACCGATCAGGGCGTTGCTCGGAGCGGTCCCGCGATAGATCTGAACGGCGGATAAAGGACTTCATACCTTCGTATTCCACCTCAACGCCACCGTCTTCAATTTTGGTGACAGTCACCGTGATTATTGAACCGCGTTTAACACCATCAATCACACCAGCAAAACTGTCTTCACCGAGAGCTTTTATCGACAGGGAAATACGTTCTTTGTCCGTATCAACTTCGGTAACAGATGCCTTAACGAGATCACCCTTCTGATAGCTTTGGATCGCATCTTCGCCACGCTCGTCCCAGCTAAGGTCGGACAAGTGAACCATGCCATCAATGCCATCATCCAATCCGATGAACAAACCAAATTCGGTGATGTTTTTAACTTCACCTTCAACTTCTGTACCGGCAGGATGGTTTTCGGCAAATGCTTCCCATGGATTACCCATGGTCTGCTTTAGCCCCAGCGAAACGCGGCGTTTGGCGGTGTCAATTTCAAGTACCATGACTTCGACTTCCTGGCTTGTCGAAACGATTTTACCAGGGTGTACGTTTTTCTTAGTCCAAGACATTTCAGACACGTGAACCAGCCCTTCAACGCCTGCTTCAAGTTCTACAAATGCACCGTAATCGGTGATGTTAGTCACTCTGCCAGTGTGCACTGTTTCAAGCGCAAACTTGGCTTCCACAGCATCCCAGGGATCATCCTGCAACTGCTTCATGCCCAGCGAAATACGGTGGGTTTCCTTGTTGATCTTGATGACCTGCACCTTGATCGTTTCACCGATTGCCAGAATTTCGGTCGGGTGATTGACCCGGCGCCAGGCCATGTCAGTGACGTGCAAAAGCCCGTCAACACCGCCCAGATCAACAAATGCACCGTATTCGGTGATGTTCTTGACCACACCATCCACAGCCTGACCTTCAGTCAGATTGCCAATGACTTCGGCGCGCTGTTCGGCGCGGCTTTCTTCCAGAATAGCGCGGCGTGACACAACGATGTTGCCCCGGCGACGGTCCATTTTCAATATCACAAACGGCTGCTTCAGACCCATCAATGGGCCCGCGTCACGCACAGGGCGCACGTCAACTTGGCTGCCCGGCAGGAACGCAACTGCGCCGCCCAGATCCACCGTAAAGCCACCTTTGACGCGGCCAAAAATTGCGCCATCGACCCGTTCTTCGGTTTCGGCAGCTTTTTCCAGACGGTCCCAGGCTTCTTCCCGGCGCGCCTTTTCACGGCTGATTGATGCTTCACCACGGGAATTTTCGACGCGGTCAAGGAACACCTCAACTTCGTCGCCAACAGCCAGTTCGGCCTCTTCACCCGGATTTGCAAATTCTTTTATATCAACGCGGCCTTCCATTTTATAGCCGACATCGATGATGGCCTGTCCGCTTTCGATAGCGATGACTGTGCCTTTGACGACAGACCCTTCGGCGGGTGTGTCAATTTCGAAGCTTTCGTTTAGAAGGGCTTCGAATTCCTCCATAGCAGATGCGCTCATGTGTAGATCAATTCCTTTTTAGCGTTTTTTCGGGCCATGCGGTTGGTTCCGCAGGTCTTTGGGTTTCAATTTGTCGTGGGCCGATTTTCCAAACAATAAGGGCCGGAAACTTCCCGACCCTGCTCGCACGGATTCTAACGATCCTTAGACCAGCGCGCGTATAGGCGGTTTGGCGCAGCATGGCAAGGGGCGTGTTGCTAAACTCTGGTGCCCTGCAAGTCTTTTAGAAGTCCGTCAAATTTGCCCCGGACGGCGGTGATTGCTGCCGCAATAGCCGCTTCAGTTGTCATAATTGTTGTATCCAGTAAAAATGCATCTTTCGCCTGTTTAGTTGGCGCATTTTCGCGACTGGCATCGCGGTCATCGCGAGTGGCAATATCTGCCTGCACCTGGACCAGTGAAATTTGAACCCCTTTGCTAGTCAGTTCATCAAACCGGCGCTGCGCGCGAACAGCACTGGATGCCGTCACAAACAATTTCACATCCGCATCCGGGCATATCACCGAACCAATGTCGCGCCCGTCTAAAACCGAACCGCCGTCGCGTGCGGCAAAGTTGCGTTGAAAGGTCAGCAACGCAGCGCGAACTTTGGCATTCACAGCTATCTCGGACGCGGCCTGGGCCACTGCTGGAGTGCGTAACCCAGGTCCGGCCAAATCATGTGCATTTAAATTCCCTGCCGCTTCAACCGGATTGGACCCGGCTAAAACCTTGCGCCCAACAGCGCGGTACAGCAGCCCGGTATCCAAATAGGCAAAGCCAAAATGCGCGGCCACAGCTTTGGAAATTGTGCCTTTTCCAGCGGCTGCCGGACCATCTATTGCAACGGTAAACTTCATGTAATTTCACGCCCCGGTTTATTAAATTTAAACCCGAGCCCAACCAGTATTATACCCATAGACACAGCGATAAACCCAAATTTTAGCACCGTTGCCTGACTGGCAGCCGCGATTTGTTGCGCCGTGATGCTTTCAAGATTGCTTGTCAACAATACCGCTACCCTGCTGTTTTCGACGTAGTCAAAAAGAGCCGCCATGAACGGAAGCAAAATGAGCATCGCGTTGACAATCCCGGGTGCCGTTGGAAAAAGAAAATAGATCGCGATTCCCAGCGTTAGCGCAAGTAAACCGATGAAAACCAAATCAATACGGTGCTGAATGTTAAGGTAAAAATCCCGCCCTTGCTCATTTAGTGCCGCCAGGAATTCGCGGGCGGCAGTTTCACTGTAGCCAAGCGGGCGCATATCAAACGCCGCCAAGCCTGAAGCAGCGGTTGAAATTTGTGGCACAGACCAAATCGCCATGGTTAAATAGAGCGCCAAAGTTGTTGAAAACAATACCCAATATGCTGAATTTGACAGGGTCATCTATTAGGTCGCAGCATTTGCGCACCCAAGCTGCCCATCAGGGTTTCAAATAGCGGAAAAGATGTCTCTATTGGCCCACCATCATCAATGTTGACCGGCTTTTGGGCTGCCATCCCCAAGCACATAAACGCCATGGCGATCCGATGATCCAGATGGGTCTCGCATGCGCCGCCCCCCGGGACATTGCCGCTCCCCAAGCCATGGACCGTTAGCGTATCGGGCGTCTCTTCAATGGAAACGCCGTTGGCTTTCAGCCCCTTTGCCATGGCATCAATCCGGTCACATTCCTTGACGCGTAGTTCTTTAACACCGCGCATTGTGGTCGTGCCGGTGGCATTGGCGGCGACAACTGCCAATATCGGAAACTCATCAATCATACTGGCGGCACGGCTTGCCGGAACCTCAACCCCTGTCAGATCAGAACCACGCACCCGCAGATCTGCCACCGGTTCCCCGCCTTCAATGCGTTCATTTTCAAAGGCAATGTCGGCGCCCATTTCCAGCAACGTGACATACAAGCCATTTCGGGTCGGGTTCTGGCTGACGCCGGGCACAAAAATTTCGGACCCTTTGACAATTAGAGCTGCACAAACCGGAAACGCCGCCGAGCTTGGATCGCGCGGCACCGCAATATCTAGGGGTTTCAGCTCTGGTTGCCCGGTCAGGGTAATCACCTGTCCCTCGGGGCCCTCCGCAACGCTGATATCGGCACCAAAACCGGCCAGCATACGTTCTGTATGATCTCGTGTGGCAACGGGTTCGATCACAACTGTCCGCCCCGGTGTGTTCAACCCGGCCAACAATACGGCCGATTTCACCTGGGCCGAAGGCATGGGCAATGTGTAGCGCACCGGAGCCGGATTGGTTGCACCAACAATTGTCATCGGCAAGCGCCCACCATCACGGCCATGAGCCACAGCACCAAACAGCGACATCGGGTCAGTGATCCGTGCCATAGGGCGCGATCGCAAAGACGTATCACCAGTAAACGTCGTCGAAATTCCGGTGCTGGCCATGGCCCCCATGATCAAACGCACGCCTGTGCCAGAATTGCCAAAATCAACCACATCCTCCGGCTCGCGAAAGCCGCCAACCCCGACACCGTGTACTTCCCATTCGCCGGGTCCCGTTTGGGTGACTTCAGCCCCAAACGCGCGCATGGCGACAGCAGTATGCAAAACATCCTGCCCTTCCAACAATCCGGTTATCCGGGTTTTTCCAACTGTCATTGCACCAAGTATTAGCGCCCGGTGCGAAATGGACTTATCACCGGGCACTTTGGCCGAGCCTTTTAACGGGCCGCAAGGCCGCGATGTCATTGGAATTGGTACGCCGTGACCGGACATCAGAAATTCTCACCTAATTGTAAATGTCGTGATAGCCCAACGCCGCCCCAAAGGTCCACATCACGGATTCATCTTTCCAAAAATATCCCCGCCGGAGGCTTAAAAAGGTTTAGCGCCGTGTGAACGTCATGTAATGGGGAACCCGCCCTTCCCTAATAGCCTTGCGTTCATAGCGTGTACGGGCCCAGTCCGTCCACGCATCCGGGCTTTCCATCTGCAAATCAAACCCAAAACTTGGCAGCTGTTCACGGGCACGTTTCGCATAGTCAGGTATATCCGTCGCAACCCGAAACACCGCGCCGGGGGCCAACACCTTGGCCAGCGGGTCCAAATAAATCGCGTTCATAAAACGGCGCGACACGTGACGGTGTTTTGGCCAGGGATCCGGATACAGCAAAAAGGCGCGTTGAATCGACTTGGCCGGCAGAACATCAAACAAATCCCGGACATCACCGGGGTAGACTGCAATATTGTCTATTTTGGCCTCGCGTATTTTTCCCAGTAACATGGCGACACCATTGATAAAGGGCTCACAGCCAATAATCGCAACTTCCGAGTTGCGGGCGGCCTGATGCACCAGATGCTCACCGCCGCCAAAGCCAATTTCCAACCATACCGGCTTGCCCATGAAGCGCGCAGTCATATCCAAAGGTAAACGGCTGGGGTTTTCTTTAGGGCTGATCAATCCGGGGGACAGTCCTGTCAGATCCTGTGCCAAAAATTCTTTGTGACGGGAACGCAAAGTTTTGCCGTGCTGGCGGCCATAAAAATTACGCCGCGGCGGCTGTTCGCTAATATTTTCTTCTTTAGTCACAAAAAAGGCCCCGGATTAACACAGAGGCCTTTTTCAGAACTATATGCGCTTGGTCAACCCCTATCGCTCGGCAATCAAACCGCGTTTTTCAAAGCCGCAACCAAATCCAGTTTTTCCCAACTAAAACCACCATCCTCTTCGGGGGCTCGGCCAAAGTGACCGTAGGCCGCCGTACGCTGATAAATCGGTCGGTTCATAGCAAGATGCTCGCGAATGCCCCGTGGTGTCAGGTCCATGACCTTTTCTATAGCCGCCTCAATTTGTGCTGGCGGGATCTCGGATTGCCCGAAAGTATCCACATAAATCGACAATGGTTTAGCAACGCCAATGGCATAGGACAGTTGGATCAGGCAACGTTCTGCCATACCAGCAGCGACGATATTCTTTGCCAAATAACGCGCAGCATAAGCTGCCGAACGGTCCACCTTGGTAGGGTCTTTGCCGGAAAATGCACCGCCACCATGGGGGGCAGCCCCGCCATAGGTATCAACGATAATTTTACGGCCCGTCAGCCCAGCATCCCCGTCGGGACCACCTATGACGAAAGTGCCGGTTGGGTTGACCCACCATTCAGTTTTGGGTGTGATCCAACCGCTTGGCAGTACTTCGCGGATATAAGGTTCAACAATGGCGCGGATATCGTCTGATGTCTGATCTTCGCTCTCGTGTTGTGTTGACAGAACGATGGAAGTGACTTCAACCGGCTTGCCATCTACATAGCGCAGGGAAAGCTGCGATTTCGCGTCCGGGCGCAAAGTGGGTTCCTGCCCCGATTTTCGCACCTCTGCCAAACGCCGCAAGATGGCGTGGCTGTAATGGATCGGCGCGGGCATAAGTTCGGTCGTTTCTGTCGTTGCATAGCCAAACATTATGCCCTGATCGCCTGCCCCTTCGTCCTTGTTGTCAGTGGCATCTACCCCTTGGGCAATATGGGCTGACTGGCTGTGAAGATAGTTTGATACTTTTAGCGTTTTCCAGTGAAACGCTTCCTGTTCATAGCCAATGTCTTTAACGCAGGCACGGGCGATGTCCTCTACCTGATCCAAGAAACTTGCGAGTTTGGATTTGTCAGTTAAGCCAACTTCGCCACCAATAACGACCTGGTTTGTTGTGGCAAATGTTTCGCACGCGACCCGTGCTTCTGGCTCTTCGGTAAGAAATGTGTCCAAAACTGCGTCGGAAATACGATCACAAAGCTTATCTGGGTGCCCCTCAGAAACGGATTCCGAGGTAAATATATAGTTTTGTCGAGACATGGGATGCTCCATTTGAAAAAGTCTGCCACGTCAGGAAGCCGTTGTGGCAGGTTTGGTCTGAGTTAAACTGACATTTCGAGGGGGTCAATTGGATTTCTATTTTTCTTCAGAATCACCAGTGAACCGAGCACAATCAACAGCATTCCGATCGGAATGTCGCCATATCGCCAATACAAACCCGGGGCCCGGGCCCGGGGTATGGCTGCATCTAGAAAGCCCGAAACACCAAGGGGCATTGATGCTATCACATTTCCATGGGCATCTATAACGGCCGAAACGCCGGTATTGGCGGCACGAACCATCGGCAGGCCAAATTCAATTGCTCGCGCCCTGGCCTGCGCAAGATGCTGAAATGGACCACTTTTCTTACCAAACCATGCATCATTTGTTATCATGAGCATCCAGTTTGGCCGTATTGGCACCCGCCGCAACTCATGCGGAAAAATTGCTTCATAACAGATCAAAGGCATGACCTTTCCCAAAGTTCCCAAATCCAAAACACGCGAACCGGGGCCAGCGCTGTAAGCGTTGCCAAATTGAGCTGCAAATGCCCTAAGGCCAATTTTGTTCAGCACTGATCCTAGCGGTAGATATTCACCAAATGGAACAAGGTGATGCTTGTCGTAAATGTGCTGTATTTCTCCGGCTGCACCCAATACTGCCAAACTGTTAAATGCGCTTGTGTCTTCAAACCTTTGTGCGCCGATGACCACTGGAATATCGTCGGCTGCCCCGGATATTTCCCATAGCGGGGCCGAAGGATCGGAAAGCAGGAAGGGAACCGCAACCTCTGGCCATATGATCAAGTCCAGCGGGTTTTCGGCTTCCTGCGCCGTCAGGGACAATTGCCGGTTGTAAAACACCGGCATCATCTCCGGGTCCCACTTTTGATCCTGATCTGCGTTAGGCTGAATTAACCGAACAATCGGACCTGTGGGGGCATCAATGACCATGCCGCGGTTCAGTGATTGAACACCGATAATCCAGATAGCGAACCCTAGAGAAATACCCGCCAGAATGGGGACAAACCGCTTTTCATGTATTGCATGGGCGATTCCACCGGCAAGCAGCGTCGTAAGCAAAGTTAAGCCATGGGGCCCAATAATATACGCAAGTTGGTAAACCGGGGTATCAATCCAAATATAAGATGTCAGGCCCCACGGGAAACCCGTTAAGGCGTATGATCTTAGCATTTCGGTCGCGGTCCAGAACGTTGCCAATGCCAGTACCAGTGCCCAAGAACCAGCAGGTGCGATGCGGCGCGCCAAAAAAAATGCCAACGCACCGAACAATCCAACGCCGGTTGCCATAAAAAACAGCGCGATTGGAGCCATCCAACCGTGAGTGGTGATATCAACTAAGAAAGGTTCAACGATCCAGATAAATGTCAGGGCTGCGTAGCCGGTAGTGATCATCATGCCACGGCGTGCGGCGTGACGCGGCGTGGCAGCGTACAGGCCCAAAAAAATAGCAAAACCGATAGCTGGCACTGCCACCCAAAAAGCCGACATAGGCGCTTGCCCCAACGCGATTGCAATGCCAGTCCCAAAGGAAATTGCAAGATCACGCCAACCGGAAAGTCCCGTAAACAATCCCGGCAAGTGCGCGGTTGATCTAGTCATCAAATTGCAGTTTAGGGATGCGTACACGCAAACGCTTCAAACGCCTGGGATCGCTTTCCAGTATCTCAAATTCCAAACCATTTGGGTGGGGAATAACTTCACCCCGCGACGGCACCCGCCCAGCCAAAAGAAAAATTAGCCCGCCAAGCGTATCAATTTCATCATCATCTTGTGGATCAACAAGTTGAAACCCAATTTCAGCTTCGAATTCATCAAGTGGCGTTTTGGCGTCAGCCAGATAGCAACCGGGTTTTTCCTGGGTCCAAAACAACCCTTCGGCAACATCGTGTTCGTCTTCAATCTCACCGATGACCTGTTCAATCAGGTCTTCAATCGTAACTAAACCATCAACGCCGCCATATTCATCAACTACCAGCGCCATATGGGTGCGGTCATTTTGCATTTTTTGCAGCAACACCCCGATCGGCATTGAAGGCGGTGCAAATAGCAACGGGCGCACCATTTTTTTCAAGCTGAAACGCGGGCCTTTGCCGTTAAAACCGTGTCGTAGCGCCAAGTCTTTCAGGTGAACCAGACCAATTGGTGAATCCAACGTGTCTTTGTAGACTGGTATTCGGGATAAACCGCTGTTGCGAAACACTGCCACCAAATCATCTTTTTTGATGTCGATCGGCACCGAAATGATTTCAGCCTTAGGAATCGCAACATCTTCAACCCGCAAGTTGCGTAAATTAAGCATGCCAGGCAAGCGGACAGCATCAACCAAACCGTCACCACTGGGCGTTTCATTGAAAGGTAATTGCGCGGAATTTTCTGCCGGGCTCAGCGCAGCGACAATTCGGCCAAACAGGCCGGGCTGCTTTTCTATTTTCGGATCCTGCGCGCTTTGCGCTGCGCTAGAAGATCCTTCGTCGGTGTCGCCCATGGTTCCTTTCCAAAATTATTGGCCTAAAGCCTGTCAATATCCCCATATGGGTCACGGTAGCCCATAATGGCAAGTGCCTGGCGTTCCAAATTCTCCATCTCGGCGGCTTCCTGTATCACAATGTGATCATAACCAAACAGATGTAAGGTTCCATGAACCAGCAAATGGGCCACATGCCCGGTGAAATCTTGCCCAGTTTCCTTTGATTCGCGCCAACAGGTGTCAAATGATATGGCGATATCACCAAGTTCATATGGTTTTTCTGAGGAACCATTGGGCGGCAAATAAGGCGGCTGATCCGGCTTTGGTCGTCCCAAATCAGATGCTGGCCAAGAAAGAACGTTTGTTGGTGCGGTTTTGGCGCGAAATTCGTTGTTTAAACCTGCAATGCGGGCGTCATCGCAACCCAAAAGGCTGACGGCGTAACTGTCAGAATCTAAATCAAAAATCGAGAGAACAGATTTTACACTGGATTCTGCAAGTTTCGTCAATCCAATGCTGTTCCAGCGGACATCCTCTATCAACACATCAACAAGATCATTCATCAGTGTCGGTTTCATAGGCCTCTATTATTCTTGCCACCAAGGGATGACGGACCACATCAGCAGAAGTAAAATAATTGAAGCCTATTTTACTGATCCCGCTCAGCAAGCGCTCAGCATCCGCCAGTCCACTGGGGACGTTTCGGGGTAAATCCACCTGTGTCCGGTCCCCGGTAATGACCATCCGACTGCCTTCGCCAAGCCGTGTCAGAAACATTTTCATCTGCATGGTGGAGGAATTTTGTGCTTCATCCAGTACGACAAATGCGTTGGACAAAGTGCGGCCCCGCATGAAAGCTAGGGGAGCAATTTCGATCTGTTTTTCTTCCAACATCCGGGTCAGTTGTTTATCGGGCAAAAAATCGTTTAGCGCATCATATAGCGGCTGCATATAGGGGTCGACCTTGTCCTTCATGTCACCGGGTAAAAAGCCAAGACGTTCCCCGGCTTCTACGGCTGGGCGCGACAGAATTATCTTATCCACTTGCCCGCCCATCAACATGTTTACCCCAACGGCTACCGCAAGATAGGTTTTGCCGGTACCTGCGGGACCGATGCCAAAGGCCAGTTCGTTCTTTTGCAAAGACGCCACATATTTTTTTTGGGCAAGGGTGCGCGGTCGTACAGTTTTCTTGCGGGTTGTTATTTCAACCAGCCCGCCTTGGAACATTTCCATTTGATTGCCTTTATCACTGGCGGGCTCGGGACCGGCCATACGCAGTTCACCATCAATTTCACCTGCGTCGATGGTTCGACCCGCTTCAAGCCTTGCATAGAGATTTTGCAAAATGGCAATTGACAAGGCGCGTTGTTCATCTGTTCCGACAAAAGTAAGCTTGTTACCCCGGCGCACAATTTGGACATCAAGACTATTTTCAATTTGCACGAGATTGCGATCAAATTCACCGCACAGGTCGATTAGTAGTCGATTATCGGGAAATTCAAGGTGGGATTCTTCAGCGCCTTCAGGTGAAGCCGGCGGGTTAATAGCGTTTATTCCCAAGAAAGAATCTCCGTTGCTAGGTTGATTGGGATGGTGCCAACATGTGGCGGAACGCGCAAGTGGGTACGCATCACTGAAACAAACCACAAGTGATTTTCATTCAGCAGGCGTAAGAGTCAGATTTTGGGCGCTAAGCTGGGGCTAAATCGGATCAAAGATTGAAGATCCAGACTTAAAGTCACCAATTGCAGTATTGGCTAAGGCCTTACCCGAGCAAACTGGTTTACCGTCTCGGCTTAAACGTTGCGATAAATAGCCCTCAATCCCATCATCTATAATCCAGTGATCACAGCCATTTGGATCAATCCAGATCCCCGCTTTCAATTCGCTAAGTGGTTTGGAATCAAGTCCACGGTCAACAGTTTTATCGTTTCGGTTGGCAAACGGTCCTTCGCAGGCTGCCAACAGCAAGCTTGCCGAACAGATACCCAATATTTTTAGTGCCTGCATACCGCCCCCTAATGCACACAAATAATTTCAACGCGCCGGTTACTAGCCCGCCCTGACGCCGATCGATTTGACGCCTTAGGGTCGCGCTCTCCGTAGCCGCGCACATCAAATATTGTCACCCCTGCGGCCAATGCGATCGACGCTACAGCCTTTGCGCGACGCTCGGACAATGCCAAGTTGTAGTCATCGCTTGCCCGGCTGTCAGTGTGTCCGGTTATGATGAAAGATTTAGCTTCAACAGTTGCAAAAAAATCTTTTAACTTGCGCTGATTTCCTGCCGAAATAGCCGATTGATTACTGGCAAATAATTGATCGGAACTTAACACCGCGCAAGTGTTTCCCGACCGGCAAACCGGGCGCCCATCACGGGTGACATGGGGGGTCATATAGCCTTCAAATCCGTCGTCAAAAACCCAATGTTCGCAACCGTCCGGATCCACCCAGATACCGGGAATATATGTTTCACCAACCTGATTGCCGGCCGCCGCGGCGGTGCCAACAAAACCCAAAGTTGCCGCTGAGGCAATAACTGCCCCAAAAGCCAACCTGCGGCCAAATTTACAGGTTTTCCCTAATTCACCAAAAATCTTCATGCTGCGTTACCACCCCCGCGCGTACCCTAGGCGAGACTAGCAAGTTTTGTGTGAAAGTGAAACACAAAACACCAGATGTGGGGTGTTTCTAGGACTGGCTTAAAACGCCGCCAAGCGAGTTGGTTTCACTATTCGCAATGTCGACCCGGTGAATTTCACCGATCGCCGCGGTTGGACAGGTCACATGTACCGCCTGCAGGTGTTCAGATTTTCCAACAAGCTGACCTTCCAACCTGCCCTTGCGTTCGAACAAAACCGAGACTTGTTTTCCAACCATCCGCTGCTGGGCCGTTCGTTGTTGTTCGCTAAGCAGGGCCTGAAGTTCGGCCAAACGGGCAGTTTTTACGGCCTCTTCAACCTGAGGTCTTTCAGCCGCAGGTGTGCCGGGACGTGGTGAATATTTGAAGGAATAAGCCTGACCATACCCGACTGCCCTTATCAGGGCCATAGTTTGCACAAAATCGTCGTCTGTTTCGCCGGGAAACCCAACAATGAAATCCCCCGAGATCAATATCTCCGGGCAAGCCGCACGAACTTTATCCAGCAGTTTCAAATAACTGTCGGCGCTGTGCTTACGGTTCATGGATTTCAGAATGCGGTCACTGCCCGACTGCACCGGCAGATGCAGATACGGCATAAGCTTATCACACTGGGCGTGGGCATTAATCAAATCACCGCCCATATCATTGGGGTGACTGGTTGTGTAGCGGATGCGCTTTAACCCGTCGATTTCGGACAGATCGTATATCAACTGAGCAAGTGAGCGCGATCCGTTTTCAAACGCCCCGGAATAGGCGTTTACATTTTGACCAAGCAGAGTAATTTCGCGCACGCCCCTGTCAACCAGATCACGCGCTTCGTGTAAGATACTATCGGCAGGGCGCGATGCTTCAGCCCCGCGCGTATAGGGGACAACACAGAACGCACAGAATTTATCGCAACCTTCCTGTACAGTTAGAAATGCGGTCGGGCCACGGGCGGCTTTTGGCCGACCGGCCAGGTGTTCAAACTTATCCTCAAGCGGAAATTCGGTATCCAGGGCCTTTTTACCAGCTGCAACCTGCGCTTCTAACGCCACAAGGTTGTGATAGCTTTGCGGCCCAACCACCAGATCAACCATCGGTTGACGGCGCATGATTTCTTGACCTTCGGCCTGGGCAACACAGCCGGCAACGCCAATTTTCAGGTCGGGTTTGTCAGCTTTTAGACCTTTGAAGCGCCCCAATTCCGAATAAATTTTTTCTGCTGCTTTTTCCCGAATGTGACAGGTGTTCAGCAGAATCATATCAGCATCATCCGGGCCATCTGTTTGCACATACCCTGACACGCTCAGCAGTTCTGCCATGCGCTCACTGTCATAAACATTCATCTGGCAGCCGTAGGTCTTGATATATAGCTTTTTGACGTCTGACATTGGGATCATCCCGGACTGATTTCAAGAAACTGGTCCTACAGCGGAAACTTCAGCGCCGCAACGGTTGCAATTTCTGAAATTAATGGGATTCTCAGGGAAAGCCGCAATAAGGTCCCGTGGACAAGAACATGCAATTTGAAAGCCTACAGGAATTTTTGAAAAACGGTCGTACCGCGCTTTCGCAGGGGCCGATTGCATTAATTCTGGTTGAAGATTTAATCGAGGTAGACACCACCATCCGGCACCATTTGTACGCCGGATTTAAATCAGTGGTGGTGTTCGGTCCGACGGAATTGGATTTACCCGATGATATCAAAAATGAAATTTCGCAGGTAAATTTTGATGTGTCCGAAAGTGAGTCCACGGTTACCGCCGTTAATTCATTAATAGACGCCGCGCCCGGATCTTGGATCTATTATTGCTATAACGCCGAATACCTATTTCACCCTTTTTGTGAGACCCGAAATATTGCTGAGCTTTTGGCTTTTCACACGGAAGAACGACGCGATGCTTTACTTGCCTATGTGGTGGACCTGTATGCCGGGGACCTGGGCCAGTATCCTAAAGCCGTTTCCTTGGATGACGCATATCTGGATAAATCAGGATATTATGCTCTGGCGCGCACGGACGCGAAAATGCGAAATGAACCCAAGGAACGCCAGTTGAATTTCTACGGCGGTTTACGTTGGCGATTTGAAGAGCACATTCCTGAATTGCGCCGTCGCATTGATCGAATTCCACTGTTCAAAGCCAAACCAGGGTTGAAACTGTTGGCAGACCATTCATTCAACGACGAAGAATATAACACCTATTCCTGCCCCTGGCACCACAATATAACCTTGGCAATCGCGTCTTTTAGGACCGCTAAGGCACTGAAAACAAACGCAGGTTCGACATTTGATATTGAAACCTTCAAATGGCACAATTCAGTGGATTTTAAGTGGAATTCACAACAGCTGATGGACCTTGGCCTGATGGAGCCGGGGCAGTGGTTTTGACGTATCTTAGATTGTTGAGGTTTTGCGCAGCCGAATGACAACATCCACTTTTGCAACTTCGGTACCCTTTGGCGGCTCTGGCAGGCGCGAAATTTCCAACCCTTCAACCGGGGCATCTGTCAGTTGTTCGGTATCTTCCCAGAAAAAATGCGGGTGGTCATCAACGCGGGTATCAAAATACGACTTGGCACCGTTTACGTTTATTTCCCGCAGCAACCCGGCTTCACTAAAGGCACGCAAGGTGTTGTAGACTGTTGCCAGCGATAC
Organism: Paracoccaceae bacterium; assembly: GCA_965224795.1. GTDB lineage: Bacteria > Pseudomonadota > Alphaproteobacteria > Rhodobacterales > Rhodobacteraceae > NVTR01. The sequence goes on from CBDDAE010000002.1 coordinate 819,317, forward strand.
AACTTCGCCGGTTTTGTTGGTTGCCAGAAACAAGCTTTCGGCAGAAACATGGCGATCCTGACCATCCCCAACCAACAGCGCGGCTATGGCCAGGCGCTGGCGAGTAGGGCGCAGACCGCCACCGGCCAACCAACTGGTTCCTAAGGTTAGTTCAACTTGTGACATCTGCATGACGTTACCCTTGCTATTGGACATATATAAGGCGCTAAAAGCCATTGATTCAAACAGAAAACGCCTTGGACCAGTAACATTGGTGCTATTGCCACCGCTAAGACCTGAATGGTAGACGGGTCCCGAGCAAAGAAACCTGATCTAAAGGGACATGTCTGAATGGCCGAATATCCAAGTAGTTTTGACAAAGAGGGCTTGTTGAAATGTGCCCGAGGTAAGCTGTTCGGCCCCGGCAATGCGCAGTTACCTGAACCACCGATGCTGATGATGGATCGGGTAACCGAGATTAGCGATGATGGCGGCGAACATGGCAAGGGCCATGTGGTCGCGGAATTCGACATCAACCCGGACCTTTGGTTTTTCGATTGCCACTTTCCCGGCAATCCCATCATGCCCGGTTGTTTGGGGCTGGATGGGTTGTGGCAATTGACCGGTTTCAACCTTGGCTGGCGTGGCTGGCAGGGGCGCGGATATGCGCTGGGGGTAGGAGAAGTCAAACTTACCGGCATGGTGCGCCCGGATCGAAAGATGATCACCTATTATGTGGATTTCACCAAAGCTATCCAAAACCGTCGTCTGACAATGGGGGTCGCTGATGGACGTGTTGAAGCGGATGGCGAGGTTATCTATCTGGTGAAAGACATGAAAGTCGCGCTGTCCGAAAGCTAATATCAATTTGAATGAAGGAGCCGCCCATGCGCCGAGTGGTCATTACAGGAATGGGGATCATTTCCCCCATTGGCAACAATCTGAACGACGTCACTGCCAGCCTTAAGGCGGGCAAATCCGGCATCAAGGCGGAACCGAATTACGTCGAACACGGCTTTCGCAGTCAGATCGCCGGAGTGCCGGAAATTGATCTGGCGGCCAGTATCGACAAACGTGTGCTGCGGTTCATGGGGCCAACGGCGGCCTATGCTTATCTGGCGATGGAACAGGCGATTGCTGACAGCGGGCTGGAAGAAGGCGACGTTTCCAATGAACGCACCGGCCTGATCGCCGGGTCTGGTGGCCCAAGCACATCAAACCTGTTCAACGCACACAAGATTGTCATCGAAAAAGGCGCGCCAAAACGCATGGGGCCGTTCATGGTGACACGCGGTATGTCGTCAACCGTGTCGGCTTGTCTGGCAACGCCGTTCAAGATCAAGGGTGTGAATTATTCCATCACGTCCGCCTGTTCCACATCGGCCCATTGCATGGGCGCCGGCGTCGAACAAATCCAGTTCGGCAAACAGGACATCATTTTCGCCGGTGGCGGTGAAGAGGTCGATTGGACCCTGTCGTGCCTGTTTGACGCCATGGGCGCGATGAGCAGCAAATATAACGACACCCCCGAAAAAGCCGCCCGCGCGTTTGATGCAACCCGCGATGGTTTTGTCATCGGCGGCGGTGGCGGCATGGTGGTTCTGGAAGAACTGGAACACGCCAAGGCGCGTGGTGCCAAGATTTATGCCGAAGTCACTGGTTACGGTGCCACATCGGACGGCCATGATATGGTGGCCCCTTCTGGCGAAGGCGGGCAGCGGGCGATGAAGCTGGCCACGGCGACGCTGGGCGATCGTAAAGTTGACTACATCAATGCCCACGGCACATCGACGCCGGTTGGTGATGTCATCGAAGTCGAAGGCGTTCGCGCGGTGCTGGGTGAAGATCACGCGCCGATTTCGTCGACAAAATCCATGACCGGCCACGCGCTTGGCGCGGCTGGAGTAAATGAGGCCATCTATTCCCTGCTGATGATGGAACACGGGTTTATTGCCCCTTCGATAAATGTGAATGAGCTGGACCCAGCCATTCGCCCTGAAGAGATAGCGACAAAAATGATAAAAACCGAACTGGACACAGTTCTGTCCAACAGCTTTGGCTTTGGTGGAACGAATGCCAGCCTGGCGATGAGCAAATACCATGGCTGATTTACTGGCAGGCAAACGCGGCCTGGTCATGGGGGTCGCAAATGAACGGTCCATCGCTTGGGGAATTGCCAAAGCGATGGCGGCGGAAGGTGCGCAGCTGGCGTTTACCTATCAGGGCGATGCCTTTGGCAAGCGGGTCACACCGCTTGCTGAATCTGTTGGCTCGGATATTCTTGTCGATGTGGATGTCACTGATGAAACGTCCATGGAGACCGCATTTTCAAAGCTACAAAACGTTTGGGGCAGTTTGGATTTTGTGGTCCACGCCATTGCCTTTTCTGACAAGAATGAACTGACCGGCCGTTTCATCAACACATCGCGTGAAAATTTCCGCAATTCGTTGGATATTTCTTGTTTTTCGTTGATCGATGTGGCGCGGCGCGCGGCGCCATTGATGCAAAATGGCGGCACGATATTGACGCTGACGTTTGATGGCTCAAAGGTGGTTATGCCCAACTACAACGTAATGGGCGTGGCTAAGGCTGCTTTGGAATCAACTGTACGATATCTGGCGGCAGACTTGGGCCCGGATGGCATCCGGGTAAATGCTATTGCGCCAGGTCCAATGAAAACACTGGCCGGCGCCGCCATTGGGGGTGCGCGTAAAACTTACCGCCACACCGAAGCGAATTCGCCACTGCGGTCCAACGCGACGTTAGAGGCAGTTGGTGGTACAGCGGTCTTTTTAGCGTCAGATTACGGTGCCTTTACCACGGGTGATATAGTCCATGTTGACGGCGGCTTTCACGCTATGGGCATGCCGGTTGCTGACAACCTGTAGTTTGGAAACAGTTTGTCGCCATAGATTATCTGTAACTCATATTAATAATCTGTGACACTCGCCTTTGCGACGCTGCAGTGCATGCGCCGTAAGAAAAAGGGCGGCGATTTTTAGTGTTATTTGTTTTGTTGGCATCAGTACTTTGCGTCGTGACAGCATATACGTTGCGCGCCAATGTCATTGATCATGGATCAATAACGGTCTCTGGTCTGAATGGAATTGGCGTCATTTTTGGCTTTATTTTCTATGTATTGGCCTCATCAGTTTTTGGTGCGGAAATAGCTGTGACTTTGATTGCATCCTTGCTTTTACATGAAATGGGGCAGGTGTTGGCCTACAGGATGCTGGGCCATAGCCAAGCCAAGTTTCGGCTGGTTATGTTGCAATACAATCAGCCCATATCCGCACAACCTTTAACCAACGACGGAGAAGAGTTTTTTACCGCCATCATGGGGGCTGTGTTCAGTCTTGGCCCCATGGTTTTGTCCTTGGCAATTGCCGCGGCCCTTTTACCGGTCGCGCCGGTAACCGCACACCAATTCTGGCTTTTTGGGGTGACGTGCGGTGCCTTAAATTTTGTGTCCCTCTTGCCATTCTGGCCCTTTGCCGGGGGGCGCTGCATTCGTACATCGGTGGTAAAATTCTGGCCCGGCCTTGGCCCAATGATGACTGTTTTTCTTAGTGCGGCCATGTTGGTGGCATCTTTGCGCACCGGGTCAGTTGCTTTGATGGTGTTGGCTGGTATCGGGGCCCAAAGCTTGTGGCGCCCTTCCCCCAGCGGGTTAGAGCCGATGGAACCTGAAACCGGCCTGATTGCGCTGTCCGCCTATGCCTTTACACTGGCCGCACATTTTAGCGCCGGGTGGTTGCTTTTTCTGGTTTACATCTAACAGGCCCCTTCCCCTTATTCACAAGTCGTGCCACTGTTTCGCAGTAACCAAGCGGGGTCTACGTGACAATTTCCACCTGTATTTTTGATGCCTATGGCACACTGTTTGATGTAGCTGCGGCAGCAAGGCAGGCGGCGCAAGAGCCGGGGCGCGAAAACTTGCGCGATACATGGGAAGCACTGGCCCGCGACTGGCGCCTTAAGCAATTGCAATACACCTGGTTGCGCGCCGTCGCCAATGAACACACTGATTTTTGGGATGTGACACAGGATGGCTTGGACTGGGCGCTAGAGGCCAATAATCTGTCAGACCCTGAACTTCGAGAACGTCTGCTGGCGCTGTATTGGGAGTTGTCGGCCTACCCCGAAGTGCCAACCATGCTTGCGGCCCTGAAAAGTGACGGACTAAACACTGCCATATTATCCAACGGATCACCTAAAATGTTGGATGGTGCGGTTCAGTCAGCGGGAATAGGCGACGTTTTGGATGACGTGCTGTCGGTGCAGGATGTAGGGGTGTTTAAACCGCATCGTTCTGTTTACCAGATGGTTCCGGACCGATTTAAATGTAAGCCGGATGAAGTTTTGTTCGTCTCTTCAAATGGCTGGGATGCGGCAGCGGCCGCCGGGTTTGGGTTTTGTACGGTTTGGGTAAACCGGTCAAGTGAGCCAATGGAAAGACTGCCCTGGAAACCTAAACACATACTGTCCGATCTAGTTGATATCCCAAAGCTTGCGGGTGGGCAGTGATGCATTATTATACAAGCTTTGATGGTCTCAAACTTGCCTATCAGGATGAAGGCACCGGGCTGCCTTTGCTGTGTTTGGCGGGTCTTACACGCAGTTCAACCGATTTTGATTATTTGCGACCGCACTTACCCCCGGTTCGTTTAATCCGGCCCGACTATCGCGGGCGGGGCGCATCAGGATGGTCCGATGACCCGCAAACATATTCATGGGACATTGAAGCGCGGGACGTGATTGATCTGCTGGATCATTTGGGGATCGAGAAAGTGGCAATATTGGGTACCTCGCGAGGCGGAATGATTGCCATGTATTTGGCTGCAACCGCCAAGGATCGACTGATCGGGGTCTGCCTGAATGATATTGGCCCGGTTCTGGCCAAGGAAGGTTTGGATAAAATCAAATCCTATGTTGGCAAGCCCCTGCCCTATACCAACCGCGCCGAATTGGTGGCCGCTACAATTGCAGACTCACCTGATTTTCCGGGGGTTCCCGCCGCGCGGTGGCGTCAGGAAGTTGAGCGCCACACAATCGAAACACCGGATGGATTGGGCCTTACCTATGATCCAACACTTAGATTGCGGTTTGAAATTGCTGCCACAAAACCTGCACCAGATTTATGGTCGCTTTTTGATGCAATGGATGGGTTGCCAATCGCGTTGATACGGGGGCAAAATTCAAACGTACTTTCATCTGAAACAGCCGACGAAATGCGCCGGCGTCGCCCTGACATGGGTTTTGCTGATATCCCTGATCGTGGTCATATCCCGTTTTTGGATGAGCCCGCGGCTGTCGCAACAATTTCTGACTGGTTGGGGGAATGCGGATGAAATTTGACATGATTGAAGCGGCTAGAGCGCGGCTTAAAGGCCGCGTGCGTCAAACACCATTGCTGTCGTCGCCATTTCTGGATCAGATTGCCGGGCGCAAGGTTTATATAAAGCCGGAATGCCTGCAACATACAGGGTCGTTTAAATTTCGTGGGGCCTGGTCGGCTATTTCTGCCCTGCAACCGGATCAGCGCTCCAAAGGGATAATAGCATTCTCCAGCGGCAATCACGCGCAGGGCGTGGCCTATGCGGCGCAGCAACATGGCACCAGTTCTTTGATTGTTATGCCAAGCGATGCGCCGCAGCTAAAGATAGCCAACACAAAGGCGCTTGGTGCCGAGATAATATTTTATAATCGCGAAACCGAAGATCGGGACGCTATTGGCGCCCAATTGGCAGCGGATCGCGACCTGACCCTGATTAAGCCCTTTGACAATGAATTCGTCATTGCCGGACAGGGGACAATCGGGCTTGAAATTGCCGCCGTCGCGCAGGAACTGGGAATAGATCAAGCCCAAGTCTTGGTGCCTTGCGGCGGGGGTGGCCTGACCTCAGGCATCGCTGTTGCGCTTGCAACCGTTTCCCCAAAAATGCAGGTTCGCCCTGTTGAGCCAAAGGGTTTTGACGATGTTGCCCGGTCATTGGTTGCAGGTAAACGCCTAAGCAACGACCGGACCACCGGATCAATCTGCGATGCTATTATCACCCCAACTTCCGGGGATATCACTTTTCCAATCCTGAACCAGTATTGTGGTCCCGGTTTGGTGGTAACGGACGAAGAATGCCTGCGCGCGATGGCCATTTTGTTCAGCAGATTAAAGCTGGTTGCAGAACCTGGCGGTGCTGCAGCCCTTGCCGCCGTGCTATTTCATAGCGATATGATTGACTGTGAAACCGCTATCATTGTGATATCGGGTGGGAATGTAGATGCGGGCCTGTTTGCAGGCGCGTTGCAGAAATACGGGTGACGCGATGACGAATTTTACAATTGCCAGTTTCAACGTAAAAAACCTGATTGGAGCGGAAAAAGAATACTATCGGTTTGAAAAATACACCCCGGAAGAGCACGCTTGGAAAGAGGATTGGCTGGCTGATCAGGTGTTCACCATGGATACAGACATCATCTGCTTTCAAGAAGTTTTTGAAGAAAGTGCCCTGCGCGCAGTGATGGCAGAAGCAGATGCACGGGGCGCGGCCAGTAATGCTGATGCCCTGCCTGACCGATCCAGTCGCTATGCGCGAAAAGCAATATTTCGCAAACTGGCCTATTCGCCCTACACAGAAGCGGCCCTGGCATTTGCCCCAAATGTAAACGACGGCGGCCCGGGCGAACGCCGACCCGGTCTTGCCGTCATTTCGCGGTTCGGATTTGTCGGGGCGCCTTTGGTTATACAAGATTTGGCTGAACCCATGGAAATTCCGCTGCAGGAACTGTCTGGTGCCGATGGCGGGCATTACACAATTTCACGGCTGTCGCGTCCGGTTTTGAAAGTTAAGGTTCCCATTGGCGACAAAGTCATCACCATTTTCAACTGTCACTTAAAGTCAAAACTGGGGGAATTCATCCGGCCCGCAGGGGTCGATTTTGCGCCAGAGGCAGATCTAACCAATTACAACGCACACGGCCGCGCCCTTGGGTCTTTGCGCGCTGGGTTGCGACGGATGGCTGAGGCATGGGTGTTGCGGGGCTTGATACTGGATGAATTGGCACAGGGAAATCCGGTATTAGTGCTTGGTGATTTCAACGATGGCGATCATGCGGTTTCTTCAGAAATTATCACCGGCGAAACCCCGTTTAAAAACTACAGTTGGATGCGCCGCCACGACGCCCAAAAAGCGAACCAGCGGTATTCCCGGGAAGACGCAGAAGCTATTCACGAAAGCATTGAATCTGTTCGACTGCATTCGGCAGAAAAGCAATTTGTGCGTAAATCCCTGCGCGATATGGTGTACACGTCGGCTTTTGGCGGGGTGTTTGAAAGCATCGACCAAATTTTAATGTCACGCCATTTTCTGGCCGAATTCAGTAACAACATCGGCACAATGGAATATTTTTCTGTTTTGAACGACCATTTGACGGATGGTTCACACCCGGAAGCGCCTTACAACAAATTAGCGTCCGACCATGGCCAAATTATTGCGCATTTCAAATGTAATGATTAGGCCTAGATAACCCAATTTGCCGTTCAATTTCGCCGGCATTTTTTAGCATTTTGGAACCTTAATGAACCCTGGCCTACCCGTTATTTTTATTCTGGTGACTGTTGTCCTTGATGCAATGGGTATTGGCCTGATCATGCCAGTAATGCCGGATCTGATCCAGGAAGTAGGCGGTGGAAATCTGGGGGATGCGGCCATTTGGGGTGGGATCATGGCCACGTCTTTTGCGGTGATGCAGTTTCTGTTTGGCCCCGCCTTGGGCAACATTTCTGATCGCTGGGGGCGACGCCCTGTCTTGCTGGTTGCCCTGTTCGTAATGACACTGGATTATCTGGTGATGGCTGTCGCGGGAACAATCTGGCTACTTTTGCTCGGGCGCATTGTTGGGGGCATTACTGCCGCCACGCAGTCCACCGCCAGCGCCTATATGGCCGATATTTCCAAGCCGGAAGAAAAATCCGCAAATTTTGGCTTGATCGGGGCGGCCTTTGGCATTGGCTTCGTCCTTGGTCCACTAATGGGGGGATTGTTGGCCGAGTACGGGACCCGCGCGCCATTTTACGCAGCCGCCGCATTGGCCTTTTCCAATATGGTGTTTGGTTACTTTGCCCTGAGCGAAACCGTAACCGACCGAATTCGCCGACCCTTTGAATGGCGACGCGCAAACCCATTTGGGGCTTTTAAACACATCGGAAAATTGCCGGGTTTGGGACGGCTTTTGACGATAACGCTGATCTACGGCATTGCCTTTTTCGTTTACCCGGCCGTCTGGGCTTATTTCGGGCAAGCCCGGTTTGGCTGGGGGCCGGGTATGATCGGGCTGTCACTGGCTGCCTTTGGAATCTCTATTGCTGTTGTTCAGGGTCTTTTGATGAAGCCCTTGCTAAAGCGCCTGGGCGAGCGCAACACGGTATTGCTGGGGCTTTCAATAGACGTTGTGGCGTTTGTGTTCCTGGCCTTTGTTACCAACGGAATCTTGGCTCTTATTCTCACTCCACTTACTGCGCTTGGCTCGATGGCGGGGCCAGCGATGCAGGGAATAATGTCGCGCACTGCGGATGATGATCAGCAGGGCGAATTGCAGGGCGCTTTGACCAGTATCAACGCCGTCGCAATCATCATCGCGCCTCTACTTATGACGCGAATATTTTGGTATTTCACCAGTGACAATGCTCCTTTCTTTTTGCCGGGGGCCCCATTTTTGTTGTCGGCAGTCCTGACATTAGTTTCAATTGCAATATTTACTGCCGCCCGATCAAAACCCGGGACTAGCTAATCTGAATAAATTGGGGATGAAATGTCGATTATTAAAGCCGCAGTATGCCACGAGTTTTCAGCCCCGCTTGTTGTTGAGAATATTCAACTGCGCAAACCCGAAGCCGGTGAGGTGGAAATCACGCTTTCTGCCTGTGCTATTTGCCATTCAGATATTTCTTACGCTGAAGGCGGCTGGGGCGGCACGTTGCCTGCCGTTTACGGGCACGAGGCGGCGGGTCATATTTCCGCTGTCGGTTCTGACGTCAAAGGGTACAGCGTCGGGAATACTGTGGTGGCAACGCTATTGCGTTCTTGCGGGTCTTGTGCGCCTTGCACCACTGGTGCCCCGGCCTATTGCAGCGCGGTGTCCGATCTGGCGCCACTAACGACGCTGGATAATCAGCCGTTAGAACAGGGCATGGCCATTGGCGCCTTCGCCGAAAAAGTGGTGGTCCATCAGTCCCAAATTGCAAAAATTCCTGCCGATATGCCAATGGACGCGGCCTGTTTACTGTCTTGCGGTGTTATTACCGGGGTTGGTGCCGTGGTGAACACAGCTGGGTTGAAGCCGGGCCAGGTTGCCGTGGTAATCGGCGCAGGCGGTGTGGGCTTAAATACGATACAAGGCGCGCGTATTGCTGGGGCTTCCAAAATTATTGCCGTCGATATGACGCCGGAAAAATTGGCAGTTGCCCGTGAATTTGGGGCGACTGACGGGGTCTTGGCAACAGAAGCTAAGCCATGGACCGCTGCCACAAAGGCAGCTGGACGGGCGGCTGACGTGGTGTTTGTCACCGTGGGGGCAATTCCGGCCTATGACAATGCGGCGCGCTATTTGGCACCCGGGGGAAAAGTTATCATGGTTGGCATGCCCCATACCGGCCAAAGATCCAGCTATGAGCCGGTTATTATTGCCAGTATGGGCCAAGCCCTGATTGGTACAAAAATGGGCGATGTTGTGTTAAAGCGCGACATCCCCTGGATGGTGGATCTGTATCAACAGGGTCGTTTGAAACTGGATGAGCTGGTTTCAGGGCGCTGGCGGCTGGACCAGATAAATGAGGCGATCGCCGACACTAAAACCGGCGCGGCGCGGCGCAATGTGATTGTATTTTAGGCGCTAGTCCTCGTCCAACGCCCCATCCCACCCAAAATACACCCCGGCGACTTCGTCTGTATCCATTGACCTGTAAAGCGCCAGCGCAGCGGTATTGTCATTCTCGGTGCCCAACCAAACACCATCCATTTCCAGATCCCGCGCCAAATCGACCAGCGCCTGGGTTACCTTTTTTCCAATTCCTCGGCGTTGGAATTCATCCCGTACACCGACTTCGTTTATGAACATCGACGGCTCTTTGTCAGGATGCAAAAGAATGCTGCCTGAGGCGAAACCAACCGCAAGATCGCCGGAAAAAGCCATGACAATTTCATGCAGATCATTTTTTAGAAATGCCTTTGCCTGCGTGCGGCTTACCGGATTGTCAAACAGCTCCGCCGGAATGGCCAGCAATATTTCCAAATCGGCTGGACCCAATCTACGTATCATGATTTCTTTCGCCATAGCGATAGATGTAGCGTTAAGGTGACAGCCATGCAACTTGAGAGCCTTGAGATTTTCACCGTCGCTTCACCGCCGCCTGGTTGGGGTGGGCGGTATTGGATATTCGTAAAACTGACCACCGATACCGGCGTTGTCGGTTACGGCGAGGTTTATGCGTCAACTGTGGGCCCCGACGCCATGCACGCCGTGATCCACGATGTATTTGCCCGGCACATGCAGGGTGAAAACACGGAAAACATAGAGCTGATGTTTCGGCGGGCCTACTCCGCCGGCTTCACCCAGCGCCCTGATTTGACGGTAATGGGGGCGTTTTCCGGGCTGGAAATTGCCTGCTGGGATATATTGGGCAAGGATCGGGATCGGCCGGTCTGGGCTTTGTTGGGCGGGATGGTGAATGAAAGAGTGCGTTCCTATACCTACCTTTACCCCCTGCCCGGCCATGACATGGATGAATTCTGGACCTCACCCGAACTGGCCGCCGAAAGTGCTGCGGCGATGGTAGATCTGGGATTCACAGCGATTAAGTTTGATCCGGCTGGCCCCTACACCATCCGCGGTGGTCATCAACCGTCGTTAAGCGATATCAGCCGCTCGGTAGTGTTTTGCAAAGCGATCCGCAGCGCTGTTGGCGACCGCGCTGATCTGCTGTTTGGCACCCATGGGCAGTTTTCCACATCCGGCGCGATCCGCATGGCCAAGGCGTTGGAGCCATTCCAACCCCTGTGGTTTGAAGAACCGGTACCACCTGACAATGTCGGGGCCATGGCGCGTGTTGCCTCTGCCACCAGCATCCCCATTGCGACGGGCGAAAGACTAACCACTAAGGGCGAATTTGCGCCAATCCTGAGAGCGGGTGCAGCCAATATTTTGCAACCGGCACTGGGTCGATCAGGCGGCATTTGGGAAGGCAAAAAAATTGCCGCTATGGCCGAAGTTTATAACGCCCAAATTGCTCCACACCTTTATTGTGGGCCGGTTGAATGGGCCGCTAATATTCATCTATCCGTGTCCATTCCTAACCTGTTGATGGCAGAAACGATCCAGACTGGCGGCGATTTCCACATGGCATTGATCAAGCATTCAATCACTTGGGAAGATGGTTTTATTCACGCACCCTCTGCCCCTGGGCTAGGGATCAAATTTGATGAAGATTTGGCGCGTAAACATCCCTACGCCGGCACCGGGTTGCATTTGGAAATGCAAGAAGCGCCCTGTGACTATGTTAACGAAAACAAATTTGTCGGCGGCGCGCCGGTTAAGAAATGAAACTGATTTGGCGGACCCAGAAGGACTCGAACCCTCAACCTGCCGATTAGAAGTCGGCTGCTCTATCCAGTTGAGCTATGGGTCCGCGAGATCTTACCTGATTATCCAGTAAGAAGATTAGGTAGCCCGGACGAAAACACGCCGTTCGGGCACTTCGCAGGCAGCTATAACTTGGTGAACAGCTAAATCAATGGGCTTCTTAGTTTGTGGATGACTATCTTGCATCCGATTTGATCGCACAATAGCGTGCCTGAATGACGAACGATCGCCCCTTTTTTGGCATGATCCTGATGCTTGGGTTTTGCATTTTAGCACCGGCTGGTGATGCCGTGGCAAAACTATTGGGTGATACGGTTCCTCTTGGGGTTTTATTGTTCACACGATTTATATTGCAGGTACTTTTGCTGGCACCTTTGGTGTTTTTAAATCGCCAAAAATCCGGATTTGCACCCGGCATTTTTCCGTTGGTTCTTATACGCACCTTGCTGCATATTTTTGGTATTGGCGCGATGTTTCTTAGTCTGCGATACTTGCCTTTGGCCGATGCCGTGGCCATCGCGTTTATCATGCCGCTTATCATGCTGCTTTTGGGCAAAACCTTTTTGAACGAAACCGTTGGTTTCCACCGGCTGGTAGCCTGTGCAGCCGGATTTTTGGGCACTCTTTTGGTAATTCAGCCAAATTTTGCAGATGTTGGAGCACCAGCTATGTTACCCCTCTTTGTAGCGGTTGATTTTGCTTTGTTCATGTTGGTTACTCGCAAAATTGCCAAAAATATTGATCCTATTTTCCTGCAGTTTTCCAGTGGAATTATGGCCTGTGGGATATTGCTGGCAATGCTAATCTTGTTTCAGGGAGATTGGCCTATCACAGGCGAAGTTTTACCAAGTTCGGCCGATTTCGGTTTGCTTTTCCTGTTGGGCGCGTTGGGTACAATTGCACATCTGCTAATGACCTGGTCATTGCGCTTTGCACCTGCGGCAACGTTGGCCCCTATGCAATATCTGGAAATACCGGTTGCAACATTCGTCGGCTGGATGGTGTTTCACGATTTGCCTAATGGGCTGGCAGCGTTGGGCATAGCAATTACCATTGCAGCCGGGCTTTATATTATTTGGCGGGAAAGATTTATTGCCCAGCAAGCGCGGTAACAACTGAACCAAGCGCGGCCCGCGGTAAAATAACCAGCATGCCGGGATTGAAAAACTTTAGGCTGACGTGGTTTTCCGCCACTTCATTTGAAGTGCCTATTTTACCGTCAGGGGAAAATTTTAATCCATCAATGGGCCATTTAAGCCCGCTGGATTCGCCTCGGGTGGGGTTCATGGGGAATAGCGATATTCGGGTGCCGGGCTTTAGCCTTAGTTTGATCCGGGATTTAACGTGCAACACCAGGTCATGCTGGCCAATTAGTACACATGTTTGTTGGTTATATTTAACCAAGGCATTGAACGCTGCTAATTCGTGATCCACCCGCTGGCCCAAAAAACCAACGCCCAGGATCAGTGGGGAATTAATGCCGCGTAAACACTTTTCCAAATCAGTGCTATTTTGCTCAGAAATGAGAATACGCTGGTTTTCTGGAAATTTCTCTAAAACGGTCTTATCTATCGAGTCAAAGTCGCCGATCACCAATTTAGGGGTAATGCCACAATTTAGCGCCAATTGGGCCCCACCATCCGCTGCAATAACATAGGGAGCAAATGCCAGTGCATCGTTTAAAAGCCCAGTGTTTACATCACCAGCGCCCACAAGGGTTACGTTTTTGGAAGTCTGAACAATGCTAGTTAACATGCCACAATTGCCATTCGTTTTGGAAACAATACTTATTTCAGCCGCAATATTATCACGGGGTTTTCCTAGGTCTGTTCCTATTTGTGAACCATTGGATGGTAAATACAGAGTTGCTGGATCGGGGGAGAAAGCGGAAGAACTATGGTAGGACCAAGTAAAATCCTGACGGTATCATACGGTACTTTTTCGTGCACGTTGGAAGGGTTTGATGACCCGTTTTCAACGATGCGTGGTATTGCCGAGTATTTTCGGGACCTCGCAGCGGATGACAGATATTTTGGGGCAGAACCGCCAATCCCGGATGCAGAGATGCTGCACCGGATTGCAGAATCAGACGCCAAAAACCGCGTCGTCGCACATGTTGAAGACAATGGTGTAACACTTCGTCAGGTCGAAAATGATCAGGACGACGCGCCAATGGTTGCGGCCGGAGTTGGGGCCAGCACTGATGCGGTAGCTAACGACCCTTTTGTTGATGAGCCGGCCGATATAGTGGCCCTGAACGAACCTTCGCAGGTTGAAGCCGAAAGCGTAGCCGCAAAATTGGCCCGCATTCGGGCGGTCGTCTCAAACGACAATGGGGCCACAGAAGAAGATAATGAAACAATGGATGAGGAATTTACTTCCTCACCCATTTCCGCAGCATTTGAAGATACTGACGCAATCGCCAGTGAAGACGATGCGGTTGCAGAGGAATCTGACGATTTCGAAGCAGAGGTTGAACCAGACGTAGTGCCAGAAGATCAGGCCGAGGTGGAAACCGAAGGTGAGCAATCTGAAGATGTTGATGCGGCTCAATCCAGCCAGCTTGAAGAATCTGAACAGGCCTCCGAACCATCCGACGAACCAGTATCTGAGGAAGAAACTGAATATTCTCAGGATATTAACGATAACACTGAGGACACTTCAATTGCTGAATTCATGGAAACGGCTACATCGGATGAAACCGAAAGTGACGAAATTGAAGCCGACGAACCTGAGAATTTGGACGATCTTGATGGATCATCGGTAACACGCATTGTGAAAATGCGTCGCGCTGATTTTGAAGCGGCTCAGGAACTGGATGGACCAGACGGCTTTGCCGAATACACAGAGGTCACCGACGAAGAACCAGTGTCTTCATTGTCTGCCGAGGACGAAGCCGAACTGATGGCCAACCTTGAAACAGTACAACGCAAAGCAGATGCAGAAGAACGCGCCGAGAAAGAAGGCCGTGCCCTGCTGGAAAATCAGGACATCGAAGCCAGCGCAGAATCTGTTTCTCGTATTCTGGATGTAACAAATTCAGAATTGGAAGAAACTGAGGGCACACGACGTCGCTCGGCTATTGCCCACTTAAAGGCAGCCGTTGCGGCCACGCGGGCCGATAAATTTCTGTCTAAGAAACGGGAGAAGGATGAGGAAGAGGAACTAAACCAGTATCGTGATGATCTGGCTAAAGTTGTAAAACCTCGTCGCCCTTCTGATAGTGGAAGAACTGCACGCCAGGCACCTTTAATGCTGGTCAGCGAACAACGAGTCTATGAACCAACGCAGGAAGTTGCCAGTGATGGTGCAGCCATTCAACCGCGACGTATTGCGGCCGGTAATCTGGCTCTAAGCGACGAAGAAATGGCGGCTGAAACAAGTGACAGCGAAAATATGTTTATTGAAAACAATACTTTCGCTGAATTTGCCGAAGAAATGGGAGCAAGCGAGCTACCAGATTTATTGGAAGCAGCGGCGGCCTATTCTGCCTATGTTGAAGGTAATGCACATTTTTCGCGCCCGCAAATCATGCAAGCAGTTGCAAGCCTAAAAGAAGAAGAATTTACCCGTGAAGAAGGGCTGCGATCCTTTGGATTGTTGCTACGTCGCGGTAAAATTAAAAAGCTGAAACGCGGACAATTCGCTGTGGCTGAAACTACTCGTTTCAATCCACAACCACGCGCAGTTGGCGAATAGTATAGGCACAACCTAAGATCAAAATACTAAAAACCGGGGGGCTAATGCTCTTCCCGGTTTTTTTCGTTTTCAGGGGGATCTTCTTTGCCGATTCCGCGAAATATTGGCTTGAATGGCAGTATCCAAACAATGCCGAGGCCAACATAGACAAGCAGTTCAATCAAAATGTTTGGCCGGCCCAGCATGTCGACTATGCTTACAGCAATGACGATATAGATCGGCAGTCCAATCAGTAAAATGATCAATGACCAGCGGCGGCGGGATTTGTATGAAAGGGCCATCAGTCGACAAACGGATCAGTGACAAGGATGGTGTCTTCGCGTTCCGGCGAAGTCGAAACCATGGCTGCCGGGCAGTCGATCAGTTCTTCAATCCGGCGCACATATTTGATCGCTGCTGCCGGTAAATCGACCCAGCTGCGCGCGCCTTCAGTGCTTTCGGACCAGCCGGGCATGGTTTCATAGATTGGGGTACAACGGGCCTGTTGATCAGCCGCCGTGGGCAAATGGTCAATACGTTCACCGTCAAGTTTGTAGGCGATACAGATTTTCAATTCTTCAAACCCATCCAGAACATCCAGTTTGGTCAAAGCAATACCATTGACGCCGGATGTGGCGCAAGTCTGGCGCACCAGCACCGCATCAAACCAGCCACAGCGACGTTTGCGCCCGGTATTGGTACCAAATTCATGACCCCGCTCACCCAGTCGCTGGCCGACTTCATCATGCAGTTCGGCCGGAAACGGCCCTTCGCCAACCCGGGTAGTATAGGCTTTGACAATGCCCAGCACATAATCAATGCCGCCGGGTCCAATGCCCGATCCGGTGGCCGCCTGCCCGGCAATGACGTTGGAGGAAGTCACAAACGGATAGGTGCCAAAATCAATATCCAGCAGCGCGCCCTGAGCACCCTCAAAAAGGATACGTTTACCGGCCTTGCGCTTTTCGTTCAGAATTTTCCAAACCGGGGCGGCGTAAGGCAGCACTGTTGGTGCAATTTCGCGCAAACTTGCCAGCAACGCATCCCGGTCCACCGGCTCCATTCCCAGCCCACGGCGCAGCGCATCATGGTGAACAAGTGCGCGATCAATCCGCAATTCCAGGGTGGCATCATCGGCCAAATCCGCAACGCGGACAGCACGCCGACCCACTTTGTCTTCATAGGCCGGGCCAATGCCGCGCCCGGTGGTGCCGATTTTGGCCACAGAATTTTGTTTTTCGCGCGCCCGGTCCAGTTCACCGTGGATCGGCAGGATCAGTACACAGTTTTCAGCAACGATCAAGTTTTCCGGTGAAATTTCAACGCCTTGGCCGCGTATCTTGGCCAATTCTTCGCGAAAATGCCAGGGATCCAGCACCACACCATTGCCAATAACCGACAACTTTCCGCCACGCACAATCCCCGAGGGCAGCGCGGCCAGCTTGAACACTTCGCCGTCAATTACCAACGTGTGCCCGGCATTATGGCCACCTTGGAACCGCACGATGATATCGGCACGCTCTGACAGCCAGTCAACCAGCTTGCCTTTTCCTTCGTCACCCCACTGGGCGCCCACGACGACGACATTGGCCATTTATTGTCCTTTCGTGCAAACAAACCCGGGACGATATAGCGGCAGAATTACCCGTGCGAAACCATTATTTATGGGCGGGGCTGGACAGAGGGCCGCATTTATTGCGATCCATTGGAAAAATGAGGACGATATGGGCTTTCTAATTCGCTGGCTTTTCGCATTTGCACTAATCGCCGCAACCTTTAACCCGACCCGGTGGAATTTTGTCAAATGGGCGTCGGAAAACTTTTCAAACAACATGTCTTTAACCGTATTTCTGGGGCTTTTGCTATTCATAGGCTACGTGATCTATTTGCGTGCCACCCTGCGATCCATTGGCGCGTTTGGCATGGCGCTGGTGTTTGCAGTTTTCGGCGCACTGGTCTGGGTGTTGTTTGATATGGGAATTTTATCATTGGACAATTCAAACCTGAATGTCTGGATCGGTATTTTGGCCCTGTCACTGATCCTTGGGATAGGTCTGTCCTGGAGCTTTGTGCGCCGCGCCGTTTCGGGACAGTTTGATGTGGATGACAGCGACGAATAAGGACGCCTGTTCGGGAGGCCGCTTTGGACGGTGCAATCTAACCAGTTTTGATTGGGTATTCAGCGCCTGAAAACCGGTGATAAATTGTCGCCGTTGCCACCAGTATTAAGGACCCCACAAGTACCGGGATAATCAGAAAATCAAAGCCGGGCGTTAAGGCGAACACCACAATCGGATCGGCCCCGGCTGGCGGATGCGTAACCCTAAGCGCCGCCATAGCACCAATTGCCAGGCCAACAGCAATTGCGGTAGCCCACCATGTTGGCGGCAGCACGTAGCTTAACCCAAGCGCTATGATGGTTGCCAGCAGATGTCCCCCAACAACATTCATTGGTTGCGAAAGCGGGCTATTTGGAACCGAAAATAATAGCACGCAGCTTGCCCCAAAGGGCGCGATCAGCAAGGGCGCGCCGGCAAAGCTGGTCAGGGCCCCAAGTATACCAATTCCAAGCATACCGCCCAGACCGACCAGCAGCCAATTCTTTGGTGAAGCCGGGGGTTGGTGGCGGAACAAAAACCGTTGCATGATGTGTTTTCCTGTCATTTGGTTTCTTGACGGTACAAAGCCGCCTGAACAGACACAAGTGGCTGGCATCAGCATTGCCCAAAACCGTCCATTGGGGGTTGCAGCAGCCAAGGCGAGCCTTTAGATACCACTCGTTCAAGCAACCTAAGGCTGGCAATGGAAAACGTTGTTCTTATCATCCATCTGATTTTGGCACTTTGCCTAATTGGCGTTGTTCTATTGCAACGTTCAGAAGGTGGCGGTTTGGGCATGGGCGGCGGTGCCGGTGGCGCTGTTTCATCGCGCGGTATTGCGACCGCTTTGGGCAAACTGACCTGGGCATTTGCGATTGCGTTTATTTGCACATCAATTGCCCTGACGGTGATTGCAGCGAAAAATTCTGCCAACAGTTCGGTTGTTGATCGGTTGGGAGGGGCACCTGCGGCCAGCCACGCGCCTGCTGTACCTTCTGGTGATGATCTGCTTCCGCCAAGTACAACAGACGATCCGCTGGCCCAACCCCCGGCAGAATAACCAAGTTTTCACCACCGATAGTTTATTTACAATAATCCACCGCTGGATGTTGTGATCCTGTTGCGCAATTCTTGCGAATCTGTTACCTGTCAAATCCCGTGATGATGTGGTTCTAAATGCCACTTTTTGCACCAATTTGGTTTCTTTTCACGGGGGCATTCCACCGCATGGCGCGTTATATTTTCATCACCGGTGGTGTGGTTTCTTCGCTTGGGAAGGGCCTGGCTTCCGCCGCCCTTGGCGCAATTTTACAAGCCCGAGGCTACAGCGTGCGGCTGCGCAAACTTGACCCCTATTTAAACGTCGATCCCGGCACCATGAGTCCGTTTGAGCATGGAGAAGTGTTTGTCACCGATGACGGGGCCGAAACCGATCTGGACCTTGGTCACTATGAACGCTTTACCGGGGTGGCAGCACGCAAATCAGATTCAGTTTCTTCGGGGCGAATATATTCCACCGTGTTGGAAAAGGAACGCCGGGGCGATTATCTGGGCAAAACCATTCAGGTCATCCCCCATGTGACTAACGAGATCAAAGATTTCATTAACGTTGGTGGCGATGAAGTTGATTTCATGCTCTGCGAAATTGGCGGCACTGTTGGAGATATTGAAGCCCTTCCCTTCTTTGAAGCCATTCGTCAGTTTGCACAGGACAAACCGCGGGGGGACTGTGTTTTCATGCACCTGACATTGCTGCCCTTCCTGGCGGCATCGGGGGAACTAAAAACCAAACCGACGCAGCACTCGGTGAAAGAGCTGCGTTCAATTGGCATTGCACCCGATGTGCTGGTTTGTCGTTCGGAACATATCATTCCGGATAAGGAACGGGCCAAAATCGGCTTGTTTTGCAACGTCCGCGAAGATTCTGTGATCCCGGCCTATGATTTGAAATCAATTTACGAAGCACCGCTGGCTTATCATAATGTCGGGCTGGATCGCGCTGTGTTGCGCGCTTTTGGCATTGATGACGCGCCAGATCCGGACATTCAACGCTGGCAAGATGTCGAGGACCGCATTCACAATGCCGAGGGTCAGGTTCGCGTGGCCATTGTCGGTAAATACACCCAATTGGAAGATGCCTATAAGTCGATCAAAGAGGCCCTGACCCATGGCGGCATGGCCAACCGGGTGAAGGTTAAAGTGGAATGGGTGGATGCCGAAATCTTTGAGCATGATGATCCGGCGCCGCATCTGGAAGGCTTCCACGCCATCCTGGTGCCTGGCGGTTTTGGTGAACGCGGCACCGAGGGCAAAATCAAGGCGGCACAGTTTGCCCGCGAAAAAGGCGTGCCTTACCTGGGCATCTGTCTGGGCATGCAGATGGCAGTGATCGAAGCCGCGCGACATTTGGCGGGTTTGCCGGATGCCGGATCAGAAGAATTTGACCATGAGGCCGGTAAAAAACGTTTTACCCCCGTGGTTTACCACCTGAAAGAATGGGTGCAGGGCAACCACACCGTTAGCCGCAAAGTCGGTGATGACAAGGGCGGGACCATGCGATTAGGTGCCTATACGGCCAGCCTTAGCAAAGGCTCAAAGGTGGCCGAAGTTTATGGGTCAAATCAAATCGAAGAACGCCATCGGCATCGGTATGAAGTGGACACGAAATATCGCACAAAGCTGGAAGAACAGGGGCTCATGTTTTCCGGCATGTCGCCGGATGGGCGCCTGCCGGAAATTGTCGAATGGAAGGGCCACCCTTGGTTTATTGGTGTGCAGTTTCACCCGGAGTTGAAATCAAAACCGTTCGAGCCACACCCACTGTTCAAGGATTTCGTTCGAGCTGCGAAAGAAGTCTCACGATTGGTTTAACTCATTACTAATTTGCGACTCCCCCTTTTCGACGCCCCATCGCTATCTTATATATGCACAATGTTTGGTGAATTTCTTAAACGGCTAACGCAGCCTGATCCGGTTCCACTGGAAAAAACCGATGCCCGTCTGGCGTTGACTGCGCTATTGGTCAGAATTGCCAAAAGTGACGACGACTACGCCAGTGTTGAAATTGCTTTGATCGATGAACTGATCGCAAAACGTTACGGGCTAAGCGGTGATCAGATTGTCACCCTGCGAAAAGACGCCGAAACCCTTGAAAGCGAAGCCCCCGACACCGTCCGATTTACCCGTGCTATCAAAGAAGCAGTACCCTATGTGGACCGTGAAAGTGTGATTGAATCTCTTTGGGAAATTGTGCTGGTTGACGGTGTGCGTGATCAACACGAGAACGCCTTACTTCGGTTAGTAGCGGATTTGTTGGGAATCAATGACCGTGACAGTAACTTGGCGCGACAAAGGGTATCTGCGCGCCAATGATTGCGTCCCTTGGCATGTATGACCGCGCCGAGACTGCCATTTCAAATGATGTGTTTTGGGAATGTATCCGCAAAAACCTAGGCTATGGCCCTGAAAACCTAGACCGGGTTTCAGAGGTCATGCAAGTCTGGCAAAGCCCGGACTTACTGTTTTCGCAGACCTGTGGCTTGCCGTTTCGAACGATTTTGCATGATAAAGTGCAATTGGTTGGCACACCAGACTACGGATTTTCAGGTATCGCACCGGGATTCTATTATTCGGTTTTCGTAGTTCGAAAAGAAGCCAGTGATGTGGTGGAAGACTTCAGGGATCGTGTTTTTGCGTGCAACGAGATCGGATCACAGTCGGGCTGGGCCGCGCCACAAAACCATGCCCAGACATTGGGATTTGGGTTTGAGAATGTTACTTTGACAGGTGGTCATTTGGCCAGTGCTGGCGCCGTGGCCAATGGTTTGGCTGATATCGCCGCAATTGATGCCCAAACTTGGCGTATGATTTGCAAGTATCGGGACTATACCGGGGCGCTGAAGGTGATTGCCAAAACCCAGCCCACACCAGGATTGCCATATATTACGTCACTTACCCAAGATGCCGGGGCAATATTTGGCGTGGTAAAGGCCACCATCCAGAACTTAAATGAAGAAACCCGGCGGGTATTGGGAATAACTGGAATTGTTTCTATTGATAAATCAGAATATCTGCGGGTGCCCAATCCAAAGGCTCCGTTAAGGATTGCTTAGTTTACGTACCGTTATGGGCGAATTTTGCGGTGTTGGTGCCACTTTGGACGTTGCAATTATTCACTTTTTGGTTCCAACTGTCCCAGCGACATATGGGGACGCCGCCTGCCTGTGACTGAACTTTCGCCACACGTGATTGAAATTCGAGACCTGCATAAGGCCTACGGATCATTGGAAGTGCTGAAAGGTGTAGACCTTAAGGCACCCAAGGGGCATGTTATTTCGCTAGTTGGTAGTTCAGGATCCGGAAAATCAACACTGCTTCGCTGCGCCAACTTGTTAGAAGACAGCCAGCAGGGCGAAATTCTGTTTGAAGGTGAGCCGATCGCCTGGCGTGGCACAGGCCATAATCGCCATCCTGCAGACAAGGCACAGGTCACCCGTATTCGCACCAATCTTTCCATGGTTTTTCAACAGTTTAACCTGTGGTCCCATATGTCGATCCTGCAAAATGTGGTTGAAGCACCTATCACAGTTCTGGGTCAAGATCGCGACGTGGTAGAAGCGCGGGGGCGCGACTTACTTGCCAAGGTTGGAATTGCCGATAAGTCCGAAGCATACCCTGCCCAGCTATCCGGTGGCCAACAACAACGGGCTGCAATTGCGCGGGCGTTATGTATGGAACCCAAAGCGCTGCTGTTTGACGAACCCACTTCAGCGCTGGACCCGGAATTGGAACAGGAAGTGGTCAAAGTAATAAAAGATCTGGCCGACGAAGGGCGCACAATGCTTTTGGTGACCCATGATATGCGGCTTGCCGGCGATGTGGCGGATCACGTAATATTTCTTCATCAGGGGAAAATTGAAGAACAGGGTCCACCGGATGCTTTCTTTAACAACCCCAAAACAGACCGACTGCGACAGTTCCTAAGCGCGACTGTTGCGGCTTAAATTTAGCGTAAAACAAGGGAGAGACACTATGAAAAAACTAATCTTAACAACGGCCGCACTGGCAATCACCGCCGGAATGGCGCTGGCACAAGATGTTGTTCGCATGGGCACCGAAGGCGCCTATCCTCCGTACAACTTCATCAATGATGCTGGCGAAGTTGACGGTTTTGAAATTGAGCTGGGCAATGAACTCTGCAAACGTGCCGAGTTGAATTGCGAATGGGTGACCAATGAATGGGATTCAATAATCCCTAATCTGGTCTCCAGCAACTATGACACCATCATTGCCGGCATGTCGATCACCGATGAGCGCGACGAAGTGATTGACTTTACACAAAATTACATCCTGCCAGCGGCTTCGGCATATGTTGCCGTTGCAGATGGTGCTGACCTTATGGGTGGTGTAATCGCGGCTCAAACAGCAACAATTCAGGCTGGTTATGTTGCTGAAAGTGGCGCGACTTTGGTTGAATTCGCAACCCCTGACGAAACCATTGCGGCTGTGAAAAACGGCGAAGCCGATGCGGTACTGGCCGATAAAGATTATCTGGCCCCAATTGTTGCTGAGTCCGGCGGTGCGCTGATGTTCGTTGGTGACGACGTTCAGCTTGGCGGCGGTGTTGGCATGGGCATTCGCGAAAGCGACGGCGAGTTGCGTGGCAAGTTCAATGCAGCGATTGATTCAATGAAGGCCGACGGCACATTGAACACTTTGCTGGTCAAATGGTTTGGCGCAGAAATCGCGACCTACTAATTTACACTTTGGCGGGGCTAAAAATAAGCCCCGCCATTCCCCAAAATGTTTTCCCATTGCACTGATCCCTCCAGCCTTGAAGGCCTTAGTTGGCTTGCCTGTTATCTGACAACCGGCAAGCACATGTCATTCTATGGCTCATTTGGGACAGTGATGCTTCTGTTGCTTATCACCGCGCCCATTTCATTGTTGTTTGGATTTGGCGGGGCTACAGCTGCGCGTTCAACATTCGCGCCATTACGTTGGCTGGGAAAAGGCTACACCGCAATCGCCCGCGGTATTCCTGACATCGCATTTTTCCTGTTTTTTGTTATCGCGCTGGATCAGTCCCTGGAATGGATGCGTCACAAAGTGAAATGCCCTGACTGGGAAGAACCGATCCGCCAGGGCAATGATTTTGTTGTCTGCAATATCGCCAAACTGCCGCTGTCCAGTTCGGCCCAGTGGGTGCACGAAGCATACGGGTTTTCCCTTGCGGTTTTCACCTTCGCCATTGTTTTTGGGGCCTTTGCCGCAATTGTGCTTTACGGCGCGATGCAGGCAGTACCCCGCGCCCAGGTCGAAACCGCCGAAAGCTACGGCATGACCCGGCGGCAAACATTCTGGCGCATTATTGTTCCACAAATGTGGATATTCGCCCTGCCCGGCTTGTCCAACCTGTGGATGATCCTGGTCAAGGCGACACCGCTTTTGTTCCTGCTAGGGGTTGAGGACATCGTCTACTGGGCGCGTGAGTTAGGTGGGTTGAAAACCAGCATTTACGACTACCCGCACCCGGATTGGCGGTTGTGGTACTTCGTTGGGCTGTTGGTTTTTTACTTAAGCCTGACTAAGGTTTCTGAAATCATCCTGGCCCGGCTGACAATACGATTGTCCCATGGCCAGGCCACTATGGCCGGTGCCAAACAACGCCAGGCGGCAAGATGAGCTGCATTGAAACCATTCAAGCCTATGGGCTACGCTCGCTTGGCATGGGCGAACGGTTGCTGCCAAAAAGTGATATCACCCTGTGCGAACAATTCACACTGATCGGTTCGGGGCTGATTTGGAATGTTTACTTCGGATTTCTGTCGCTGTTCATCGGGTTTTTCATTGCAACGGCTGTGGCATTGGCGAAAAATTCAGACAACCCGTTCCTGCGCAAACCAGCCCAGTTTTTCATTTTCTTCTTCCGCGGCTCACCGCTGTTTATTCAGTTCTTCCTGGCTTACGAGGCCTTCGTGTTGCTGCCCAAGGTTGGTATCGACATCAATCTGTGGTTCGTCGAAATCACCGCAGAAACCCGATGGCTGACCAAGGCCTGGCTGGGGGCGGTACTGGTGTTAATTCTCAATACAGCCGCCTATACCGGCGAAATATTCTATGGCGCACTGCGCAGTATCCCCTTGGGCGACATTGAAGCGGCCGACGCCTATGGTCTGACCGGCTGGCCGAGGTTCAAACGGATCATCTGGCCCACCATGCTGCGCCTGGCCTGGCCTGCCTATACGAATGAGGCGATATTTCTGTTCCACGCCACTGCGCTTGTGTATTTTTCCGGCTTCCCCGCCTGGCAGCAAAAGGGTGACGCCCTGTACTATGCCAGCTATTTTGCCGATAAAACATTCAACCCGTTCATCCCCTACCCCATTCTGGCCGGGTATTTTATCCTGATCGTTCTGGGCATTATCACCCTGTTTGGCTTTATTAACCGTCGACTGAACCGGCATTTACCCGTTGAAAACCGCCCTAAACTGCGCATTCGGCCACAGATTATCCGCTAAATCACCAAACCGGACGAAATTCCTCGTATTTCATTTGTTAACCATCTAAAGTTTTTCCGAATAGAGAATTCGGAAAAGGTGAAAAGATGTCTTTACCCGCAAATGTATATGACGCTGAACCCATCCCAGAAGAAGCACGTGCTGAAATTGACCGGATGCTACAATCTGGTGATTTGTTCCGTTACACATCGCCCGAAGCTTCCCCTGTTGCCCTATTAGAAGCCGAATTTGCGCAAATGATGGGGGCAAAATACGCCCTGGCGGTGGCGTCCTGCTCTGCCGCGCTTTTTCTGTCAATGAAGGCCTTAAACTTGCCGCGCGACGCCCGCGTTTTGATCCCAGCATTTACTTTTGCGGCGGTTCCTTCATCGGTTATTCATGCTGGTTGCATGCCCGTTCTGGTAGAAGTTGGTGATAACTATCGCATTGATATGATGGATTTTGAGGCGAAACTGGATGATAGTATTTCCGCAATCTTAATCAGTCATATGCGTGGCCATACTTCAGATATGGTTGCGATTATGACATTGGCAGATGCACGTGGAATTCCGGTAATCGAAGACGCGGCACATTCTCTGGGAACAAAATGGAATGATAGCAATATCGGCACCATTGGGCAGGTCGGTTGTTTTTCTTTTCAATCCTACAAACTGGTTAATGGCGGCGAAGGTGGCATATTGATTACCGACGATGCTGATTTGGCGGCGCGCGCGGTTATCATGTCGGGGGCCTATGAACATAACTGGAAAAAACACCCGGTATTACAGGGTGCCTTTAGCCGTTGGCAAAACAAACTGCCGCTGTACAACACACGAATGTCCAACCTTTCAGCGGCTATTATTCGCCCGCAATTGGACTACGTTGAAGTTCGCGCAGCGAATGGCCTACGAAACCATGATTATGTGGCAAAGATATTAGAGGCTTCGCCCTGGATTTCGGTACCAGATGCCCTTGATCCAGAACAACGGGCACCGGATTCTTTGCAATTTAATCTAGTGGGAATGGATGACGCGGACACCGCCAATTTTGCCGACGTTGTAGCGCGCCGCGGCGTACATGTTCAAATATTCGGCCTGACCGAAGACAATGCAAGGGCATTTTGGAACTGGGAATTTTTGGACAGTATTCCCGAGCTCCCTAAAACCAAAGCCATGCTAAAGCGGGCCTGCGACACCCGCTTACCTGCAAGGCTAAACCGGGCTCAACTTGATGTAATTGCTACAACAATTACAGATTCTGCTTTTGAAGTTATGGGTAAAGAGCTAGCGTTCGGAACTTAGACCACGCGCAAGTTTTCGGCCAACCAAGGTAACCTTGCCACCTGTGGTGCCACGATTCGATCCTGTATCAGCTGGCGCAAACTTGCAGCAATTAGACCGGGCATTTCACCCAAAATATCACGGCGGGAAAATGCGGAAATGCTGCGCGACAAAGGTGCAAACGGCAATGGAAAGACTTCGATAGCATCGCTAAATCTCTTGGCATGGGTGACACCAAGAGGCGTAAGAATGGTCCACCCTGCACCATCCGCAACCATGGCCATAATCGCATGGTAACTGTCCAATTCAAAACGATGCGACAGTGTCAGGTTTTGTCGTACCAAATGGTCCGATATCACCCGCCCCATATGATGGCGCGTGGTGTATTGGATCAGGGGCATTTTCAATAAATCTAAACTGGCATCAGCACTGGCAATAACCCCTTTGGGCGCAACTGCTACAAAGGGCTCCTCCATAAGTGGAAAAACTTCCATCCAATCGGCGGCCACGCCCATATCAGTGGCGACAACCATATCCAGCGCCCGGGTTTCCAGCTGGTCAAACAAGCGGTGGCTGGCGCCGGTTTCCAACAGAAACTGAGTTGATTTCATTTCTGCGGCCAGTTGCGCCAACAACAACGGCGTAACACCACTGTCAAAGTCTTCAATCATGCCAAGGCGCAATTGGGGCAATACAGTATGATCAACACGCGCCAGTTCAGCCCTGGCCTGCGCTGCTTCGTTCAAAATTGTCTGTGCATGGGCGCGAAATGCTTCCCCCGCGGGGGTCATAGTGACCGGACGTTCGCGCCGGTTCAACAGCACCGCACCAAGTGCAGATTCCAGGTTGGAAAGTTGCTGACTGACCGAAGAAGGGCTGGCGTTCAGACGCCGGGCAGCCGCCGAAATTGACTGTTCCTGCGCGGTGGCTACGAAAACCTCGATCCCCCAAAGCGTAATTTTTTTTGGTGTTCCAGCCATCTAATTCTCGCATCCGGTAGCCGACATTTGCCAAGCGTCTAGTGGCAGCTAAAGTTTGGATAGTTTCGACTGCAACTCGGTCAGCTGCTTTTTGATTTCTTCCAGTTCCGCGTCTTTGCCTTCACCTGCCTCAGCCTCCCTTTGGGGAGCATCGGATGTGGCGGCCTTGCCCCAGCCGCCAGTTAGACCACCTGTCATGGCTTTCATAAACGCTGCCTGTTGGGCTTGCATGGCCTCAAATCCGGGCATGGACGTTAGGGGTGACGGCAGGTTTTCCATCACCTTTGATGGCCCTTCGCGCAACATTTCAAAAGAGGCTGCAAGAAATTCCGGTACAACTGACTGTACTTCACTGGTGTAGCCGCGCACCAGATCTGTCAGAAGCTCAATCGGCAGTACACTTTCGCCACGACCCTCGTGTTCAGCAATGATTTGCAGCAGATACTGGCGACTTAGATCATCACCACTTTTCAGATCAATGATCTGAACATCGCGCCCGGCCCGAATAAATCCGGCGATATCATCCAGCGTCACATAGTCACTGGTTTCGGTATTGTAGAGCCGGCGGCTGGCGTACCGTTTGATCAAAAGTTTGGAATTCTCGTCTGCCACATCGGCCCCCATTTTCGGCGTTGCAGCAAAGACTAGTGCAGTGCAGCAAAAAAAGAAAGGGCGGACCCTAAGGCCCGCCCAGTTCAGTCACATCAACAGGGAGGAAGTGATGTGTCTTTAGTCTTGTTTACTTAGCTGTTGTGGCTTTTTTAGCAGCAGCTGTTACGTCGGCGGTTGCCTTTTTAACAGCGTCAGAAGCGTCTTCCGAAAGGTCCTTGCCTGCGGCCATAACCAGTTCAACCGTATCCATCTGGACCTTTTTCGCAACTTCGGCGAATGCTGCCAGGTTTTCGGAAACCAATTCAGCCTGGGCTGAAGCAAAATCATTTACAGACTTGCCGTAATCTGTTGGATCTTCTTTGGCTTTGGTCACATCGCCAGTGCGGGCGATAGTGTCTTTTGTCCATTTGGTCGAAATCTCAGAGGATTTCTTGGCAGCATCCAGGGCTACTTTGGACATTTTTTCTGCAAATGCAGCCTGGTTTTTGAAAACGTCGTTCAGGGCTGACATGTCAACCGGAAATGCACCCATCATGTCTTTCAGGGCAGAATTGAAATCTTGTGTGTTCGCCATTGTTCTAACTCCTCGCGTGTCGGGACCATCCCGTTTGCGTCTGAGTTGTATATGTTCTCTGCGGCGCGGCATTTCAAGGGCTTTTTGCTGCGTTGCAGCATTATTATTGATAACCTTTTAATTTCAAGATGTTACGTTGGTAATTACATAGATTCCTGGCGCTGGAGAAAGCTCGGAATGGGTTTTCCCGCCTGGTTTTCGCGCCGGAACCTGCTTGCCCGAGCGCTGCAATAACCATTCCCCCCACAGCGGCCACCAAGAGCCCTTGGTAAATTGGGCAGTATCTTTCCAATTATCATGGGACAGTGCCAGATCAGAATTTGTGTAATGCCCGTATTTCTTTTTGCTTGGCGGGTTCACGATACCAGCGATATGGCCGCTTTCCGACAGGATGAATGTCTTATCCTTTGACGTCATCTGGTGCACCCCGTCATAACTGGCGGTCCAGCTGACGATATGATCGGTTTCACAGGCAATGGCACAAACCGGAATGTCGATGTCTTTGATCGACAGGCTTTCCCCGGCCATCGGGTATTGCCCTTTGGCGAACAAATCATCCTGACAAAGCCAGCGCAGGTATTCCACCGTCATGCGCGCCGGCAGGTTGGTGCCATCACCGTTCCAAAACAACAGATCAAAAGCAGGCGGTGCCTCACCCATCATGTAGCTGCGAATGGCTGGTTTATAAATTAGGTCGTTTGAGCGCATGTAGCTAAAGCTTTGCGACAGGAACCGGGAATGCAGGAAGCCCTGCTCATTCACCTCTTGCTCAATCCCGTTAACGAAATCATCGCCCAGAAACACGCCAATTTCCCCCTGATCAGCAAAATCTGTGAGGGTTGTAAAAAACGTGACATTGGCGATGGATGTATCGCCGCGCTTTTTTAACAGTGACAGAGTCAGCGCCAGCGTCGCCCCGGCGATGCAATAGCCAATGGCATTCACCTGCTTTTCACCGGTGATCGCCTTAACCTCTTTGATGGCAGTCAAATAACCTTCATCCACATAGGTATCCAGGCCGACATCGCGGTAAGTTGCATCCGGGTTCACCCAGGACACCACGAACAATGTATAGCCCTGATCAACAATCCATTTGATCAGGCTATTTTTCTCTTTAAGATCAAGGATATAGAACTTGTTTATCCAAGGGGGTAACAAGATCAGCGGGGTCTTATGAACCGTTTTGGTGCTAGGCGCATACTGGATTAGTTCAAACATCCGATTACGAAACACCACCGATCCTTTGGATGTGGCGATGTTTTTGCCAACCTGAAAGGCATCTTTGTCGGACAAAGTCACCATCAGCTCGCCGCTGTTTGCCTCAATATCGCGTACCATGTTTTCCAGCCCGTCAATTAGCGACTGACCCTCGGTTTCAACGGCGCGCGCCAACGCTTCCGGGTTGGTGCCCAGAAAATTGGTCGGGCTTAGCATCGCCGTGATCTGTTCAGAAAAGAATTCAAGGCGTTTTTTGTCGGCTGTGCCCATCCCTTCGATATCTTTCACTGCCGTAGCGATGGCTTGTGAGTTGAAAATATATTGTTGTTTCAAGTAGTTAAAATAGGGATTTTCATTCCACATCGGATCAGAAAACCGCGCGTCAAGCGATATTTCATCAACTGGTTCGCCATTTTCACCGCCGGCAATCTGTTGCTGGGCATCCACGTAATGCTTGAACGATGTTCCCCAATAGGAAACCTGTTGTTCAAGAATTTTCGTCGGATTTGCCATCATTTCGGCGACATAGGCGCTGGCTGCCTGCATGAACATTTCCGGCCCCGGCCCCTGCACACCTGGATCAGTTTCACGTTTGCGCCCCAGGGCGGCGACCAGCCGTTGCGACAGTGCTTCGATTTTAGCCATATTGGCGTTCAAAAGAACCATATCAGGGCCAGAATTCTTTTCCTCCGTTGTCATCTGAACAGTTCCACCCTATCTTTATGCAGTTGCAGCATAACGTTACCATCCCCATTGGGGAAGGGCCGCGTTTTGCAAGATTAAAAGAGAATGGAACATTTGATGCGATACATGGCGACCTATGATCTGATGGAAACGGCCCGCGTCACCAACCAATGGATGGGCGCAACGGCGCAGGCGTTTGGTTCATACCCGGCCATGGGCATGGTGCCAAACCCGATGTTTCAGATGATGGCAGCCTGGGGCGAAGTTACTGAACGCGCCTTTTCGCGGATGGTCACAAAACCCGACTGGAATATCGCGTCTGTGGTTGGCACTGATGGACGTGACCATATGGTTGAAGTGGAAAACATCGTCAGCAAACCCTTTGGCGATTTGCTACATTTCAAAGTGCAGGGGCGTCCAGAAAGCAAGCGCAGGGTGTTGCTGGTAGCCCCGATGTCGGGGCATTATGCGACGTTATTGCGTTCAACTGTCATCAGCCTGCTGCCAGATTGTGAAGTTTACATCACCGATTGGCACAATGCCCGCGATATTCCGGCCAGTGCTGGCAAGTTTGATGTGGAAGATTACACGCTCTACCTTGTTGATTTTATGAAATATATGGGCCCAAACACTCATGTTATTGCCGTCTGTCAGCCTGCACCACTTACGTTGGCGGCCACCGCCCTGCTGGCCGAGCAAGACCCAAAGGCGCAGCCGCGTTCGCTAACCCTGATCGGCGGTCCGATTGACCCCGATGCCGCCGCGACGGACGTGACAGATTTTGGTGCACGGGTGACTATGGGCGTGCTGGAAGAAACCATGATCCAGCGGGTTGGGTTCAAATATCCCGGTGCCGGGCGCATGGTTTATCCGGGGTTGCTGCAATTGTCGTCGTTCATTTCGATGAACCGTGAAAAGCACAGCAAAGCTTTCAGCGACCAGATCATGAATGTGGCCAACGGCAAGGCAACCGAACATGACCGACACAACAGGTTTTATGACGAATACCTGTCGGTTATGGACATGACGGCGGAATTTTACCTGTCCACAGTGGAACGTATTTTCAAAAACCGCGAAATCGCGCGTAACGATTTTGTCGTAGACGGGCACAAGGTTGATATTGGCAAAATCACCAGCGTCGCCGTGAAGATCGTTGAAGGCGAAGAGGATGACATCAGCGCGCCCGGGCAATGTCTGGCGGCGCTGGATCTGTTAACCGGGTTACCTGACAGCAAGAAAGCCAGCCATCTGGAACCGGGTGCCGGGCATTACGGGATATTTGCCGGCAAAAGCTGGCGTAACAATATCCGGCCGCTGGTGTTGGATTTCATTGATGCCAATTCCGGGGCCAAAGTCAGAAAACTGCGCAAGGCCGGTTAGTCAAACAGCCAGAACTTGTTCTACGGCCGCCTCGACCATTGCCAAACATTCTGGCGTTGAAAACCGGTGATCCACGCCTTTGACAATCAAAAGCTGGATGTCGTCACCATCCGCATGCTCAACAATCCGCAACCCCACAGACAGGTCTACCGAACTGTCAGCATCCCCCAACAGGAACCGCGCCGGAAAAGGCAGGTTCAGCGGCTTGCGCAGCACCAGATGATCGCGCCCGTCTTCGATCAAACGTTTGGTGATGATATAGGGTTCGTCATAGTCGCTTGGTAGCGCCACCTGCCCGTTTTCGGCTAACTCCGCCTTTTGCGCATCGCTAAACCCGTCCCAAAACCCGTCTTCCGTAAAATCCGGGGCCGCTGCAATCCCGACAATTCCGGCAATTTTATCCTTGAGTCGCGTGGCCAATATCAGACTTATCCAACCTCCCATGCTGGAACCCACCAAGACCTGCGGGCCATTGGTCAGGGTGTTGATTACGTCCGCCGCATCCTGCGCCCAATCGCCAATACAGCCATCCGTAAACACCCCAGACGACGCCCCATGCCCGGAATAATCAAACCGCAGGAACGCCCGCCCTTGAGATTTGGCCCAACCTTCCAAATGCACCGCCTTGGTGCCTTGCATGTCCGATTTTAGCCCCGACAGGAACACGATCCCCGGGCCTTTGCCGGTGGTCTGTTCATAGGCCAGCGTGCGCCCGTTATCCGTCAACAATTCCGCCATGATAAAATTTCCACCGTAACCAATTTGATTTCGCTTCTGTGCGGCTTTCCCCCGATGGTCAAGGCTGGCATAGTTCGGGCGGGCAAGGCCGGAACCGGGAAAACCACATCGAATGGACAACGTTGTCGAAAGCTGGAGCGCGGACATCCCCTGTGCGTCCACATCGTTCATCATCCCTGACGGGTGCCGTGATCTGATCTGTCTGGAACGCCCCAGCCAAGCCCCGCAATGGTTCATCAGTCCTCTGCAATCGTCAATCCACACCGCCCAACAGCAGCCGGGCAGTTGTTTGACCGGTTTTCGAATGCATCCCGGCACAGCAATCCAAAGCGCCAATTTGTTAGCGCAGGTTAAGTATCTGGACCCTGACGAAGTGGCCAGCAGCGAAATGTTGAGCAATTTCACAGCCCGGTCAAAGAACCTGACCGACGCCCTGACCTGTCTGGCCCGCAACAACAGCATCCCAAATGCTGCGCGTGAACTTGGTGTCGGCGTGCGCAGTCTGCAACGGCTGGTACAGGGCCAAACCGGGCAGCCCCCGGCATTCTGGCGTCAACTGGCCCGCATTCGGGATGCCGGAAGGCAGGTTGGCGGGGATGCCCCACTGGCGGACATCGCGTTTGACACCGGGTTTTCGGATCAATCACACATGAACCGCGAATTTCGCCGGTGGTTTGGGGTTAGTCCGAAGGTATTTTCAGAATATCCACGTCTGATGGAACAGTTGGATGCCGCCGGGTACGGCTAAAGGCTGATGGCCTGACCGATGAAACCTTCGACGTCTTTGGCGGCCAGATCAGCCATTTCACGGAATTTCAAGTGGCGACGGACCTTGCCTTTGCCCTCCAGAACACCAGCTGGGTCGAGCATCTCGGACCCCCTACCAAATTCCAGAGACACATGGTTTTCATAACAAAACACGCCACAAAATGCGGTTTTATAGTTGCCCGGTTCCTTTTCAAACATGGTGCCACCATACATGGTGCGCCCTTTTGCGCCCGGATACAGGCGCGTAACAATCCCAGTGATCGCCGCCTCAATTTCCGCCGCCAATGCGGGGTTCATTGGCCAACCGGCGAACAAATTTCCACCAGAAACCCGTTCATGTCGCTGACGAATGATACCGTTTGCCCCCATGGCATCCGGGTGGGTTCCTGCATCGCGCCCGCCCCGTTTTCCACGGCTTTGGCAAATGCCGCCGCCACATCATCCGTCACAAACGCAATCTCGGACACCGGGGCCTTGGGGTCGGCACGCGCTGGGGATTTGCCAGCGTCTTGCAGCATGGCAATGCCAGCAAATGCCAGCGTTGTGGCACCGGTATCCAATTCGCCATAATCGCCAACTTCGTGCAGGAACTTGCGGGTGCAGCCAAAGGCGCGTTCATAAAACCCAAGGGTTTCATCGACGTTTTCCACATAGTGAATGACATAGCCCAGTTGCATCATTGTCTCCTGTTTTCCACAACTGCCTAACATATGCGCGCGCGGGGCGTCTTGAACAAATGCGTCACTTGACTTTGCCCCTGCGCAGGCGCAAACGGCCCCCACATACCCGCAACCGGGCGTTTTGTAGGCGCCAAACTGATGAGGAGCCAGACACATGGCCAAAATCTCCCTTACATTTCCCGACGGCAATTCGCGCGAATTTGATGCAGGCGTCACACCCGGCGAAGTTGCCAGTGCTATCGCCACATCGCTTGGCAAAAAGGCCATTTCCGCCACTGTGAATGGCGACCATTGGGACCTGCAATGGCCGATCAACGACGACGCATCCATCGCCATCCACACCATGGCCGATGATGATCAGGCCAATGAGCTGATCCGCCACGATCTGGCGCATGTCATGGCGCGGGCCGTTCAGGAAATTTGGCCGGATGTTAAGGTTACCATTGGCCCGGTTATCGACAACGGCTGGTACTACGATTTTGATCGCAGCGACCCCTTCACCCCGGAAGATCTGTGTGTGATTGAGAAAAAGATGAAGGAAATCATCAACAAGCGTGACCCTGTGCGCACCGAGATTTGGGACCGCGCCCGCGCCGTTCAGCATTACAAAGACAACGGTGAGCCGTACAAAGTTGAACTGATCGACGCCATTGCCGGCGACGAACCTTTGCGCATGTACTGGCATGGTGAGTGGCAGGATCTGTGCCGCGGCCCGCATTTGCAGCATACCGGGCAGTTGCCCGCAGACGCTTTCAAACTGATGTCCATCGCCGGGGCCTATTGGCGCGGTGACAGTGACCGCGCGATGCTGCAACGCATCTATGGCGTGGCGTTCAAAAACCGCGACGGGCTAAAGGCGCATCTGCACATGTTGGAACAAGCCGCGCTTCGCGACCACCGCAAACTGGGTCGTGAAATGGACCTTTTCCACATGCAGGAAGAGGCCCCCGGTCAAGTGTTCTGGCATCCCAATGGCTGGCGTATTTACACCACGTTGCAGGATTACATGCGCCGTAAACAGCAGGCCGCCGGCTATAATGAAGTGAACACACCGCAGGTGGTGGAACGCAAACTGTGGGAACAATCCGGCCACTGGGAAAAGTATCAAGAACACATGTTCATTGTCGAAGTGGATGAAGAACACGCCCGCGAGAAAGCGATAAACGCGCTAAAGCCAATGAACTGCCCGTGCCATGTGCAGATATTCAACCAGGGTTTGAAAAGTTACCGAGATCTGCCGCTCAGAATGGCGGAATTCGGGTCTTGCAATCGATATGAACCAAGTGGGGCTTTACACGGGATCATGCGGGTACGCGGCTTTACCCAGGACGACGGACATATTTTTTGTACCGAAGAACAGATCGAAGCCGAATGCTCTGATTTCATCGACTATCTGGCCAGCGTATACCAAGACCTAGGATTTGATGACTTCGAAATTCGATTTGCAACGCGCCCGGAAAAACGGGTGGGCTCGGAAGAAAGTTGGGACCATGTGGAAACCGCACTGGAAAACGCTATCAAGGCCACTGGCCATCCCTACACGCTCGACCCTGGTGAAGGCGCATTTTATGGACCAAAGCTAGATTTTGTATTGACCGACGCCATCGGACGGAAATGGCAATGCGGAACCTTTCAGGTTGATCCCAACCTACCCGAGCGCCTTGACGCCACCTATATCGGCGAGGACGGCGGCAAACACCGGCCCTATATGCTACACCGAGCCTGTCTTGGCAGCTTTGAGCGGTTCATTGGCATGCTGATCGAAAACTATGCCGGACGGTTCCCGCTTTGGCTGGCACCGCGTCAGGTGGTTGTTGCGTCGATCATTTCGGACGCCGATGAATTTGTACAAGAGGTTGTGGCTGAACTGAAAGCCAAGGGCATCCGCGCCGAAGCGGATATTCGCAACGAAAAGATCAACTACAAAGTCCGCGAGCATTCACTGGGAAAAGTCCCGGTGATATTGGCCATTGGCGGGCGCGAAGTAGAGAATCGCACGGTAACCACGCGGCGGCTTGGACAAAAGCAAACGGCCACCCTGGACCTTGCCCAAATTGTTTCCGATTTGGCAAAAGAAAGCCTGCCACCTGACCTTAGGTAAGGTTTTCGGCGTTTTGCCCGAATTTTTACACATTTGAGACACCGAAAATCGCAGGAAAACCCTGTGATTGGCGCAGTCGCGACACTTTTTTCACCGATAAACTGAAGGGTAATCACTTGGGAATAGGTTGGTCAGCCTTAGGGCATCATCCGACGAAGAAAATATATTATGTCAGAATATCGCGTCATAGCCTGGAAGTTGTCCGACTTTGTCGGTGCCGACACTATTCTGGCATCTGGCATGGCTAGAATTAATGCTAAGCGGCCTTTGGCTGTTACCTTGGCTGGTGACGCAAACAAATTCGAAGTGAGTGTAAAAACAGCTGATCTGAATGGCTCACAACATCTTGGTCACGAAGAACAACATCTGTTTTTGGGCTCCGAGCTTAAAATCGGGAATACTTGCCTTTCCGCCGGTTCGCGGATTGTGCCGGAATTAACGCTGAATACAGCGAGCGTCGCGGGTGTCGCGCTTATTGTTGGTCGGATCGTGAATGGATCAAATGTCGATACGCCGGAAACAAGGTTAGTGTTTTCCTCAACCCGTTTGGAACCGGAACAGGTTCTGAATGTGGTTCAGGCTGAAAACGTCGTGCCCAGTGGGCCGGGGCAAAATTGCTTTGCCCGTGGCACCATGATCGATACGCCTCACGGTGCATTACCCATTGAGCACCTTGAAGACGGTGACGAAGTATTCACCCATGATGGAAATCTACAATTGATTTCCTGGATCGGCCAGCGTCGGCTATCCGGGCTAGAACTGGTAATGAACCCAAGTTTACAGCCGGTGCGGATAATGGCAGGTGCCCTGACCGGCGGCAGGCCTGGCCAAGACCTGATTGTGTCCCAAAACCACCGCCTTTTGGTCGATGACTGGCGCGCACCCTACCTTTTTGGTGAAGAAGAAATTCTGGTGCCAGCCAAGTCGCTGTTGAATGATACCAATGTTTTTATTGATTGCCCTCTGGGTGGCATCGACTATTTTCATCTGCTGCTAAATGATCATAATATGATTTGCGCAAATGGGTTGTGGGCAGAAACAATGCTGCCGGATGAAGCAACGCTAAACATGCTGAATGCCAACCAAAGACAGGCGGTAAATGCCTGCCTGCAAAGCCATTCAAGTCAATCCCCCAATAGTTACCGCCCAATTCTGCCTGCCTTACCCTACCAAACGGTGGCTTCTACTGCCGCCTAGGCAGTGTCAGGCTGCATGGCGGCCAATGCCAACACGCCACCAAGGGCGCACATGGCAATTGGGAACATGGTGAATGCCCCAAATCCAAAACCAAAATACATGCCGCCGGCCGACAGTAACATCAAAATGCCACCAATCATCGCGCGCGAACGGGCCATAGCACCACCTGCGATTGCCAATAACGGAGCAAGCAAACCAATGAAGCGGGTTCGCCCAACGTTATCAACTTGTTCAACAATGTCAGGAACTTCGCCAAACCAGTCAATAAACTCGGTATAGCCATAGCCGAAAAACCCGACGACCATGCCGATAATTCCACCGATAACACCAAGCATTAGGGCTGCATTTCTCATGTCGTTCCTTTTTCAGTTTTCTGTTTTGCCATGTGGGTACTTTTGATGTGCTTGCAAGGCCTTGTCTAGGAACGCAAATACCGTGCCAGAAAAATACTGGCAATAGCGCCCGGCAACAGTAGCGAAAATCCAACGGCCAGATTTGCGGACTCTGACACAAACCCGATTAATGGCGGCGCAACCAGAAACCCCAATAATGCACCGAATGTCATGATCGCAACGTTACGTTCTACGTTTGCTTTGTCTATCGCGGCACAGGCACTGACGCCCAGTGGAAATATTGTAGACACTCCAAATCCGGCCAGGGCAAAACCCAGATAGGCGAGTGAACGGTCGCTGGAAAATATCAAAATAAGCAGCCCCAAAAGTGCAGAACCTATGCAAAACCGTGCCAGATTGACCGGTCCGATTTTCGCGTTCAAACCATCCCCCAAAAACCGACCCAAAGTGACAAACCCGGCAAATATTGCAACCGCGTATCCCTCTTGCCCTTGGGAAATTTTAACAATTTCTACCATATAAACTGTAGCCCAATCATTCATCGTGCCTTCAATTAACGTCGCGCCAAAGACGGCAACTGCAATAAGTATCAGGGCTTTCGGGATCGGATTGATATCAGTTGAACCATGGTTTTTAGGACCATCGTCCATATCCTTGGGGATATGTGGCGCGCTCCAGCTAAGATAGACGAGAACCGGCATCATGACCCCAGCGACCAGCAGCAGTGAGATCCGTGAAGAGATGCCGTTGGTTACAAGTTGAACCCCAATCAGGCTGCCAACCATGACGCCCGCGCTCCAAAAACCATGGGCGCGATTCATGATCAACCGACCGCTTTGCTGTTCGGCCCGGCCAGCATAGACATTCATGGCCAGTTCTGCGATTGCGATGAACACGCCGAATAGAAACAGAGTTACAAATAAAGCTGGAATACCAGGGACATAACCCGGCAGTGCGCCAAAGATCAGCAGGGGTGGAAACACCCACAGCATTGCCTTCCGAGGGCCCCGTTTTTCGACGAATTTACTGGCGAAATATAGTGTTGGCAAAAGGCCAGCAGGCAGGCCAATAAGGGCAAACGAAAGCTGTGCCTTATCGACATTCAAGAGGGCTTGGATTTGGGCAACCTGGGAAAGCCAGGTGCCAAACAGGACGGGTTGGCTGAAAAATATCAGCATGGTGAAAAGAATGGCCGTCTTGTTATGCGGATGTTGCATATCTAACTTTTTGTTATTTAGGCTTAATATTATTTTTTTCGGCCAGAAGAACAGCATTTCGAACCGAATCGTCCCATCCCAGAAATAGTTCGTTTTGCAGCCGAATAATCGGGCGTTTCATAAGTGTTGGGTTACTGGCCAATAAGTCAATCGCCCCGGAAGTCCTTTGAACGTTTGATAAATTTCGCCATGTTGTTGAGCGTCGGTTTATCAATTTTTCACCGAATTGAGAAAAGAAACTGGTCAACTCAGAAACAGAAACACCATCATTGCGAACGTCAATTATTTGCGGTTCAAAGCCACTTTCCCGCAACTCCTTGATCGATTTTCGACAGGTATCACAGGACTTGAGGGTATATATTTTCATTGTTTTCCAATCTAATCAGCGAGTTATAGCCAGTCTTTACGCAGAGTTAGGTTTTCCTTGATTTTTTTTTGATTCACCCCAAGTCTTGCACCGTGACAACCAAAAACTCTATGCCGACCGCCCCTAGCGAAATTGGGTAGCCGAATAACTAGAAGAACTGGCTGCACCACACCGCCGCAATTCGTGGGCGGGATTTGACTAGGGAGACGCGGGATTATGGCCACTGGCACCGTGAAATGGTTTAATTCTACAAAAGGTTTTGGGTTTATTCAGCCCGAAGATGGCGGCAAAGATGTGTTTGTACATATCTCAGCCGTTGAACAGGCTGGACTTACCGGTTTGGCCGATGACCAGAAAATTAGTTTTGAAATGGTTGAAGGCCGAGACGGACGAGAGTCTGCTGGTGAATTAAAACTGCTTTGACCAATAGTCTTCAATGTCAATTTAGCTTCGACGACATTGGTTGACGGTCTTTTTAGGTTTAGTAAGGATTACGGGTCAGCAAGTCTGGCCCCTAGCCGCTTGCGACTAGCAATGCACCACTTGCGATAAGAACAACACCCAGCCATCCGGCCCCGGATAGCTTTTCCCCCAGAAAAACAGCCGCAAAAATCACTACAAGCACGATTGACAGTTTGTCTATTGGCGCCACTTTGGACGCCGGGCCTAGCTGCAGCGCACGAAAGTAGCACAGCCAAGAGGCCCCGGTAGCTAAACCTGACAAGGTAAGAAATAAGTAGCTTCTTGGGGTGAC
The DNA here is from genome assembly GCA_965224795.1 of Paracoccaceae bacterium. Lineage (GTDB taxonomy): Bacteria > Pseudomonadota > Alphaproteobacteria > Rhodobacterales > Rhodobacteraceae > NVTR01. The sequence goes on from CBDDAE010000002.1 coordinate 859,110, forward strand.
GGACGAGATCTGAGAAAATTCTCCGCGCGCCCAGACAATTGCAAATATCGTCGCAAGGACAACAAGTGTACGGATTAGAGTGGCCAAGTTAGAGTTAACATTTGCGACACCAGTTTTGGCTAGAATTGCTGTTAGGGCTGCAAAAATCGCAGCTAAAACAGCCCAAAATGGCCAGGAAGATGTAATTGTTGCCATAAACAAAGCGTAGCGCAAAATTGGTTGGTTTGTCATCCCTTGCAAAGTTGAAGGCCTTGGACAAATTATTGCCATCGTCGCTGCTTAGCCTGGCCAGAGTAAAATATAATGGGGCTCAAGGCCTTAACCATACGTTGATAGTGCCAGATATTGTTCTGGTGCAGCCAGTAAAGGGGGCAACAGTTGAACTTTCCGCAGTATTCTTTGGCAATTTTTCTATCAGCAGTAATTTTGTTAACGGCGCGCAGAATATGGATGGAACGTGCCAAACCAAAACCAAACTGCCTGTGGCTACAGGATCCTGCGGTAGATTCCAAGTTAAGCGCTTGGGTTTGCCAAGTCTGTGGTGAACAGGCTTTTTCCGGGGACGAGCAACAGCCTATGGAATGCAAAAAGGTATTGCGGTCCCTGCTATAGATTGTTCAAATCTTATTATGTAACTAGGGTTGTTTAGTCCCGATCGTAAATGTCTTCATATCGCTTGATGTCGTCTTCACCCAGGTAACTTCCTGTCTGAACCTCTATCAAGTACATCGGTAGTTTACCGGGGTTTTCCATCCGGTGGATAGCCCCCAACGGAATATATACCGATTCATTTTCACTGAGCAGTTGGACATTATCACCGACGGTGACACGGGCAGTTCCAGCCACTACAACCCAGTGTTCAGAACGATGCACGTGTGATTGCAAACTAAGTATACCACCCGGGCGAACCATGATGCGTTTCACCTGAAAGCGATCACTTAGGCATAGTGTTTCATACCAGCCCCAGGGTCTGTGAAATCTCGGGTAGTCGTCGGCTTGCGCAACTTCATTGGCGCGCAAAGTTTCAACCACCTGCTTGACCTGTTGCGATTTATTGATGTCGGCTACTAAAACCGCATCACGCGTGACCACGGCGACGATGTCCTTCACACCCAACCCAACCAGATGCACGTTGGAATCTTCACAGCGCAAAACTGAATTTTCACATTCAATTGCTGTCACCTCCCCACTGGTCAGCACGCCGTCTTTTGACTGAACCAATGCGCTGTGCATCGAAGCCCAACTGCCCAGATCAGTCCAGCCCGCGGCAACAGGTACAACTGAAATATCCTTTGCCTTTTCCATTACCGCATAATCAATGGATTGCGCCCGAACAGATTCGTAGGCCGTTTTTTCCAAACGCTTAAAGCCCAGGTCATCGTCGCTATCGTCTAGTGCCAGCTGGCAAGGAGCGATCATGTCAGGGGCATTTTTTTCAAATTCCGCCAATATGTCTTTGACCCGGAACAGAAAAATTCCGGCGTTCCAAAGATGGCGACCTGACTGCAACATTTCTTCGGCTCGTTTGGCATCGGGTTTTTCTTTAAACGCCTTAAGTTTGGAAGCTTTGCCAAGTGTAGGGGCGCTGTCTAATTCAAGGTAACCATATCCGGTTTCTGCACTTTTCGGCGTAATGCCAAATGTTACTATTTGCCCGGCTGCGGCAACTTCAGCACCGGTTTTGATCGCCTCTAAAAATTCCTCGGGACGTTTGATCAAAGCGTCTGATGGCGTGACCATCAGTAGATCATCGGGGGAATCCTTACGCATCAGCGCCGCCGTCAAAATGGCCGGGGCAGTATCGCGCGCAGAGGGTTCTAAAACTATATTTGCATCCATCAGGCCAAGCGCTTCAGCCTGTTCACGGGCTACAAATCTAAATTCGCCATTTGTTAGAACAGTTGGCTCTCCAAATTGCTCACCTGTAAATCGTCGTAGGGTTTGCTGAAACAAGCTTTCCTCGCCCACAAGAGATGAAAACTGTTTTGGAAAAGCTTTGCGAGAGCTCGGCCAAAGACGGGTTCCGGACCCACCACAAAGTATCACTGGATAAATCAACGCCATTTACTGTCCCTAACCTGCAACTGGGTTCCATTCTAAAGCCAACTGGCCATGTATTCACATAACGCAGTTTAAGTTGGTTTTTTTGTGTCATTTTTCAACAACATACCTGTTTGGCAAACAAAATCAGCCAGTGTCGCGCCAGGTGAACAGCGCTGTGATGGCATAGTTCCAGGTTGCCCCAACAACAATACCCACCAATGCTGCCCCGAACCAAGGAAATCCAAGGTTTTCAAACAGATAGGCCGAGAGACCAATATTAGCCAAAGCACCAACAGCCGAAGCGGCACAAAATGAAAGCCAGCCGGTCAGCAAGCGCCAGCCGCCAAGTTGCCTGTCGAAATATGTAAAGAAATTGTTCACAAAGAAATTTACCGTCATGGCAACCACTGTGGCTGTGGCCTGGGCCATAACAAACGTGGAAATCCCACCGCCAAACAGCGCGCTAAGGACGGCCATGTGAATTAGAACGCCAAACGCCCCGACCATTGAAAACATAATAAACTTCGTTGGCAGTACCCGACCTGCAGTGCGGGCAATTAAAAGTTCGATGAATTCAAGGATAACTTTGTTGTCCAGTTTGCTATCGCCCGCCTGCCTATTTTTAAATTCATAGGGGATTTCGGCAAACGCCATTTTTTCGCCTTTGGAGGAAAGCAGATCCAGTAGAATTTTATAGCCAACGCCGGTTAAATCCCCGACACGGTCGCGAAAACTAGCGGTTTTTACCATGAAAAAGCCGCTCATTGGATCACTTAGCTGGATGCCTGTCAGCCGCTTTGCCAACAAAGTGGCGCGCTGAGACATTTTGCGCCGTCGGTCTGACCAATCACCAAAGCCACCGTCGCCACTGTACCTTGTTCCGACAACAATATCGACATCTTCATCAATCAATGTGTTCAGCATGGTTGGCAGTCGGGTTTCATCATGCTGCAAATCACCGTCAATTACGGCAGCATATTTTGCAGTTGTTGCAAGAATTCCTTCAATAACAGCACTGGATAGACCACGGCGGCCAACACGCTGAATACATCGAAGTTCGGGTATTTTTGCAGCCAGAGCACGTACAGCATCCGCAGTGCCATCCGGGCTGTTATCATCGACAAAAATGATTTCAAATTTCAAAGGTGACAGAACTTCAACCAGCCGTTTGGTTAAAATCTCAACGTTCTCAATTTCGTTGAATGTAGGCACAATCACAGCCAAGTCCAACGCCCCAGGTTGTGCGTTGGAATTAGTGTATTCGTTCATCAGTCCCGTTGCGTTTTGTTTCAATACTATGCCCCTGACTGGGTGTTTCCATCGGTGAATTTCATACTGGACCTGTTGTTTCAAGCCCACACAATATTGATCATAAGTAGATAGCGAAAAATTACCGCTGTTAGCGCCAAACGTGACAATTCTTCGCGACTGCTGCTATTGTTAAGGGCATTCTATCCCAATAAATACTGGAATAGATCGGGAGAGCATACAATGGTATACGCAGACATCTACTCAGACTGGAAATCCAACCCAGAGGGGTTCTGGATGCAGGCTGCTGAAGCGATAGACTGGGATGTTAAGCCCAGCAAGGCGCTGATTGATGAGAACGCTCCGCTTTATGAATGGTTTGCCGATGGCATGGTCAACACCTGCTACAACGCCGTGGATCGCCATGTGGAGGCCGGGCGCGGCAATCAGGTGGCGATTATCTATGACAGCCCGGTGACCGGAACCAAGGCCAAGATCAGTTTTGCCCAATTGCAGGATCTCGTGGCCAACCTGGCCGGCGCGCTAAGTGCCAAGGGCATCAACAAGGGTGACCGGGTGGTGATCTATATGCCGATGGTCCCCGAGGCGTTTATTGCCATGCTTGCCTGTGCGCGCATTGGTGCTGTGCACGCCGTGGTTTTTGGCGGGTTTGCCGCCAATGAGCTGGCGGTGCGCATTGATGACACCACCCCCAAGGCGATCATCGCAGCGTCCTGTGGGATTGAGCCGGGGCGTGTGGTGAAATACAAACCACTGCTGGATGAGGCGATTGAACTTGCGGCGCATAAGCCTGAGTTTTGTGTTATTTATCAGCGGGAACAACAGCTTGCCGATCTGGTCACCGGGCGGGATTTTGACTGGGATGCAGTTCAGGACGGTGTGGCCCCAGCCCCGTGCGTGCCGGTGGAAGGCAACCACCCAGCCTATATCATCCATACCTCCGGCACCACCGGCCAGCCAAAGGGCGTGATCCGCCACACAGGCGGCCATCTGGTGGCGCTGAACTGGACGATGAAAGCGATCTACGGGATGGACCCCGGCGACGTGTTTTGGGCGGCGTCAGATGTGGGCTGGGTCGTGGGACACAGCTACATTTGTTACGGCCCGCTAATCCACGGCAACACCACGGTGGTGTTTGAGGGCAAGCCCGTGGGCACGCCAGATGCCGGTACGTTCTGGCGGATGATTGAAGAATATAAAATCAAGGCGCTGTTTACGGCGCCCACGGCTTTTCGTGCGATCAAACGGGAAGATCCGGCAGGGGAATTGTTAGCGAAATACGACCTGACATCGCTGGACACGTTGTTTCTGGCGGGCGAGCGGGCCGACCCAGATACCATCATCTGGGCGCAGGACAAGCTGGGTGTGCCGGTGATTGACCATTGGTGGCAAACCGAAACCGGCTGGGCAATTGCCGCCAACCCGGTTGGATTGGGGGCGTTGCCGGTCAAGATCGGTTCCCCTTCTGTCGCCATGCCGGGCTACGACGTGCAAGTGCTGGATGAGGGCGGGCACCCGGTGGCGGCCGGTGAAATGGGGGCGATTGCAATCAAACTGCCTTTGCCACCAGGCACATTGCCCACGCTGTGGAATGCGGAAGATCGGTTCCGGTCAAGCTATCTGGAACACTTCCCCGGATATTATGAGACCGGGGATGCCGGATATATCGACCAGGACGGATACCTGTACATCATGGCGCGCACCGATGACGTGATCAACGTGGCCGGGCACCGCCTATCCACCGGCGGTATGGAGGAAGTGTTGGCGGGCCACCCGGATGTGGCTGAATGCGCGGTAATCGGGGTGGCAGATGCTCTGAAGGGGCAGTTGCCACTGGGTTTTTTGTGCCTGAACGCGGGTTGCGCACGCGATCACAGCGATATTGCAGCTGAAGTGGTAAAACTGGTGCGCAGTAACATTGGCCCGGTGGCGGCGTTCAAGCTGGCGGTGGTGGTGGATCGGTTGCCCAAGACGCGATCAGGTAAGATTTTGCGCGGAACCATGGCAAGCATTGCGGATGGTAAAGATTACAAAATGCCGGCCACGATTGATGACCCGGTGATTTTGGGGGAAATTGGCGTGGCGTTGCAGGGGGTGGGGTATCCGGTGGGGTAGCGGCTGGAAAGGCTGCTTCAAGCCCAAATCTACATCAGCTTGCGAGCGCAGAAAACCGATTGCGGATAGATCACCATGCTTTTCTTAGATCGTGGCCGTGGTCAGCTTCGTGAAACTTTGAAACTCAAGTTCGCCATTCGTGTTCGCAAACGGAGACAAAAGTTCCCGAAGTTCGGCATCATAGCTTTTGATGTCACTGCCCAGTTTTGAAATCGCGAAAGTATCGCGCGAGTGTTGGCATAAAATGAAGTCTTCGATGCTCTGGTAGAATGGTTTTGAAACCACTTCATACGTTTCATTCACATCAACATAATCGAAGTACTTCTCCCAAAACGACCGGTTCTTGTTCGCGTAAAGTGGCTTTCCGGTAACCCTTTGCACCCACTTTGCTAGGAATGTTTGCCAATCGCTTTCCCAAGGTGGATTATACGCACCGTCACCTTCTATGATCGAAATCAGATGACGCGTTTTCAGATGCTTAGACAGTTTGGCAAAGAGAACCTCATGGTTCATCCAATGGATACTAAGGGCGGCAACGACAGTGTCGTACTGACCTGTCAACGGTGCCGTCTCGGCGTAGCTTTCAACCCATTCAAGATTTTCTGCCTCTCCAAACTCGAGGGACTTCCCAAGCGCGATCATGTTTGCTGATGGATCTACCGCCGTCACAGTGTCGAAGTGTTGTGACATCGGCCTCGCGATCTTGCCGTGCCCGCACCCCAGATCCAGAATGCGGCCTCTGTTAGGGGAATGACTGATAATCAGATCGTATATTTTTCGGGGGTATGGTGGGCGATAGAGATAGAGATCGACGACCTCTTTTGATTGAAAAGAAGTTCCGATCTCTTGCTTCATCCAGTTTTCCAATCAACATGACCCACAGGTCGTGCATAATTCTATGTAAGTATTGGGTCAATGACGGCTAAGTCCGCACAGCAGACATCCCAACCCTAAACAAACTGTTCGCGCATCATCCGTTCCTGCAAACCATGACCCGGATCAAACAGAATGCGATGCACGACATCGTTGTTGATGCTGATTTCCACTGATTTCACATTGATGACAGGCCTACTGTCCGCGTCTGCCATAACCGGGCGTTTTTCTGCCTCCAGCACATCAAACCGCACCTTCGCTGATTGCGGCAGCAGCGCGCCGCGCCAGCGCCGGGGGCGAAACGGGGCGATGGCCGTCAGGGCCAGAACGTCCGAGCCAATGGGCAATATCGGTCCGTGGGCTGAATAGTTATAGGCGGTGGATCCGGCGGGCGTGCAGACCAGTGCGCCGTCGCAAACCAGTTCTTCCATGCGCACTTTGCCATCCACCGAAATGCGCAATTTGGCTGCCTGGGGGCCAGCGCGCAACAGGGAAACTTCGTTCAAGGCAAGTGCGGTGTGGGTGACGCCGTCACAATCTTTGGCAGTCATTTGCAGTGGGTTAATCAGTTCTTCCTGGGCTTGGGACAGGCGGTCAGGTAGGTTTTCATCGTTGAATTCATTCAACAAAAACCCGATTGTGCCGCAGTTCATTCCATAGACCGGGGTGCTCAAATGCTGGGTGCTATGCAGGGTTTGCAACATGAAACCATCCCCGCCAAGGGCAACAATGACGTCTGCCGCGGTTAATTCTGCCTGACCGTAACGTTTGGTCAGTTCTGCCAAAGCTACCTGCGCTGCCGGGGCATCGCTGGACGCGAAATGGATGGTTTTTGTTTTGGCGTCAGTCATTTTCAATCCGAGTTCTGGGCAGTGCCAGAGTGAAACCCGAAAGCTGTCGTGAACTCAAGGTGTTTGTCTTTTGGTTGATACTCGTTGCAATTATCTTCTTTTGCGCCTATGTGACATGGATCATATATTCACTATTTAGAATTTGTTATACTCGGCGGAACCTAGGAGCAAATTATGAACAGCCAGAACAGCCAAATTTCCCGCCGCGCCCTGTTGCGCCTAAGTGCCGCCAGTATGACAACCCTTGCCTTGAACCCAATGGCCGCCATGGCCGCGTCAGGCCGTGTGCCTTTGCGCATTCCACCGCTGGAATCCGGAACTATGGTAGGTGGCAAACGCCAGTTTGATCTGACCCTTGGCCATGGGGCAACCGAGTTCTTTACAGGCGTTGAAACCAAAACAATGGGCATTAACGGCAGCTACCTTGGACCGGTACTGCGGTTTCGTGCTGGCGAGGACGTTCGGATTGATGTGAAAAATACATTGGCAGATAGTACAACATTGCATTGGCACGGGTTTAACTTGCCGGCAAAATCCGATGGCGGCCCGCATCAGGTGATAACGCCGGGCAACAGCTGGACCGCTGAATTTAACGTGCAGGAAAAAGCCGCAACCATGTGGTACCATTCGCATCTGATGGGCAAAACCGCCGATCAGGTTTGGGCTGGGCTGGCCGGGATGATCATTGTCGATGACGATGAAAGCGCCAATCTGGACCTACCAAATACATACGGCGTTGATGATATTCCGGTTATTTTACAAGACCGTAGCTTTAACAGTTATGGGCAGATGCCCTATAAACCGGGCATGCATTTTCGCATGATGGGCATGACCGGAGACACGGCCGTGGTGAATGGAACCGTGGCCCCCTTTCTGGATGTGACCACCAGCAAAGTGCGCCTGCGGTTGCTGAATGCATCCAATGGCAGCATCTACATGCTGGGCTTTGCGGATGGCCGTAGCTTTGACGTGATCGCCAGTGACGGCGGGTTACTGACAGCGCCGGTTAGTACAACTGGTGTTCGGCTTGCGCCCGGTGAACGGGCGGAGATTGTGGTGGATATGTCCAACAAAACCCCGGCAATGCTGCGTAGTTTTTCGATCCAGACCGAGGATATGGGCGGTATGATGGGTGGCATGATGGGCGGTATGATGAATGAAGGCAGCCCGGAATTCGAATTTCTGGAATTGCGCCCGGCGGCTGATTTGGTTGGTTCCTCGGAATTGCCAACGCAACTGGCCGATCTGCCCATACCTGATACCACAACGGCCACCAACGGTCGCCGGTTTGAGCTGCACATGCGCGGCATGATGATGATGAATGCCCTAACCGGGGGCGGATTTACCATTAACGGCAAGTCCATGGATCCACAGCGGATTGATGAGGTGGTGAAGCGCGGAGAAACCGAAGTTTGGGAAATCGCAAACACATCGATGATGGCGCATCCCTTCCATATTCATAACACCCAGTTTCGCATACTGGATCGTAACGGTCAGGCACCCCACCCGATTGAAGCCGGGCGCAAAGACACTGTGCTGGTGTTCCCAGGGGAAACCGTGCGCATCCTGATCCGGTTTGATCATTACGCGGATGCCTCGACCCCCTATATGTACCATTGCCATATTCTGGAACACGAAGACGCCGGGATGATGGGTCAATTTACTGTGGTTTAAGCGTTAGGGCGTACATGGTGTCGCTGTGGTCGCTTTCAGGGTTACGGGTGCCGGGTATTTTCGCTAGAAGGCGAAAAAATGCACACGCGACAGGAGACTGATATGGGAACTTCCACTGGTAACCTCGGCTTTTTCACTGAAACTCTGACTGATCGCGACCCGGAACTGATGGGCGCTGTCACCGATGAACTGGGCCGCCAGCGTGAAGAGATCGAACTGATCGCGTCGGAAAACATTGTATCGATGGCGGTGATGCAGGCGCAGGGCACGGTGCTGACCAATAAATATGCCGAAGGCTACCCAGGTAAGCGCTATTACGGCGGTTGTCAGCATGTCGATGTGGCGGAAAACCTGGCGATTGATCGCGCGAAACAGCTGTTTGGCTGTGAGTTTGTGAATGTGCAGCCCCATTCTGGCAGCCAGGCCAATCAGGGCGTGTTTCAAGCGCTAATCCAGCCCGGTGATACGATTTTAGGCATGGATCTGGCATCGGGTGGGCACCTGACCCATGGGGCGAAACCGAACCAGTCGGGCAAGTGGTTTAACGCGGTACAATACGGCGTACGCCGGCAAGACAATCTGATTGACTATGATCAGATACAGGCACTGGCGACCGAACATCAGCCCAAATTAGTGATCGCCGGGGGCTCTGCCATTCCGCGCCAGATTGATTTTGCCCGGATGCGCGAAATTGCTGACAGTGTTGGCGCCTATCTGCTGGTGGATATGGCGCATTTTGCCGGGCTAGTGGCCGCTGGCGCCCATCCCAGCCCGTTTCCACACGCCCATGTGGCGACGACAACCACCCATAAAACCCTGCGCGGGCCGCGCGGTGGCATGATCCTGACCAACGATGAAGCGATTTTCAAAAAAGCGAATTCAGCCATTTTTCCGGGTATTCAGGGTGGCCCGCTGATGCATGTGATCGCCGCCAAAGCGGTGGCCTTTGGCGAAGCGCTGCGCCCGGATTTCAAGGATTATATCGCGCAAGTTGTTGTAAACGCGCAGGCAATGGCCGATCAGCTGCTAAAGGGCGGGTTGGACATTGTGACCGGCGGGACAGACACTCATGTGATGCTGGTGGACCTGCGCCCCAAGGGCGTGACCGGCAAAGCAACCGAGGCCGCACTGGGGCGCGCCAACATCACCACCAACAAAAACGGCATTCCGTTTGACCCGGAAAAGCCGTTTGTGACATCGGGCATTCGGCTAGGTTCACCCGCTGGAACGACGCGCGGGTTTGGCGAGGCTGAGTTTCGTTTGATTGCCGATTGGATTGTTGAAGTTGTCGACGGGCTGGCGGCCAATGGTGAAGACGGAAATGGTGCGGTCGAGGAGGCGGTGAAGGTCAAGGTTCTGGACCTGTGCGCTAAGTTTCCGATCTATCCGGGGCTGTAGCGGGCTAGCTGTCCGGTGCCTGAAAGCAATCAGCATACGCTAAATATCGAGCGCCGCTTGGGCGACTGGATGCGGGCGCGGTTGCCCGGTGCGCTGGCCGAATTCATCATGTTTGGGCTGAAACAGGGCTGGGCCGCACTATTTGGCGCGCTGATGCTGTTGGGGATCATCGTTTCCAAGGTGATCTGGCAGGCCGACTGGCCACTGGCGCGGTACGACGGGCTGTTCCTGTATGCGGTTGCCCTGCAAGTCGGGTTCTTACTGCTAAAGTTGGAAAGCCTTCGCGAGGCACGGGTGATTCTGATATTCCACGTGATCGGCACCGTGATGGAGATTTTTAAGGTGCAGGCCGGATCCTGGGCCTACCCGGAACCGGGGCTGATCAAGCTGATGGATGTGCCGCTGTTTTCCGGGTTTATGTATGCCTCTATCGGGTCATATATGGCGCGAGTGATCCGGGTGTTTGACATGCGTTTCACCCCCTACCCGGCGTTCTGGACCAGTGTGGTTCTGGCTGTCGCCATCTACGTTAATTTCTTTGCACATCATTTCTTGCCCGACATCCGGCTGGCGCTGTTTGCAGCCACTGTAATTTTGTATATTCGCACCCGGATATTGTTCACCATCGGCACCCGCACCTATTGGATGCCCCTGCCCATGGCGGCATTTTTCAGCAGCTTTTTCCTGTGGATTGCCGAAAATATCGGCACCAACACCGGCACCTGGGTCTATGCCGGACAGGGCGGCGACTATAGCTGGGTCAGTTTCGCCAAAATGGGGTCATGGTATTTGCTGCTTTACGTCAGTTTTGTATCAGTAACGCTGGTGTATCGTGAAGCTTTGGGGCCGGACAGGAATGGCGGCTAAAGAAAGCCACGCCAGCGCAAGACAGCGACCAAGACCACGGAAATGACAATCAGATTGAAAGCGTTGATCGTCAACAGGTCCAGAAACTTGCCCTTGCGGCGTGCGGAAACATCGACCTCCTCTAGGTATTGCTGACAAATCTCATAAGATCGCCGGGTTGAACCCTCGTCTATCATACGGGCGAGTTTTGGGTTGCCCTCTAGCTTTACCGCACCCACCAGAGATTGGGCGTGGCGTCGAATGTCCACTGGCAACAACCGCCCGGCGTTGTGCAGTTTAGTTTCCAGCCCGGCACCCCGAATGCCAAGTTGGTCCTGCAGCAAAGTGGCAATGTGATCTGCCCTCTCCTCATAAGTCATTGTTTTACTGACACTTCCCCTGGCAACCGACGCAGGCTACTACAGGTTTGATGTTCTGGCCAGTGGGCAAACTTTGGGGTAGATAAAGCTATGTTAAGCACTGAGATAATTGGCAAGCCGACGGCAAAACCTCCGCTGTTAATCGCCCATGGGCTTTTCGGATCCGCCCGAAATTGGGGGGTGATCGCCAAGCGTCTGTCCGATGAACGTCAGGTGGTGGCAGTAAACATGCGCAATCACGGGAGTAGCCGTTGGTATGATAGCCATAGCTACCATGACATGGCAGCCGATCTTGCAGAAGTGATAGGCGCATTTGGCGGCCAAATGGACGTGCTGGGGCACTCCATGGGCGGCAAGGCGGCGATGGTTCTGGCGTTGAAATATCCGGGGCTGGTGAACCGTCTGATCATTGCCGATATCGCGCCCGTTGGGTATTTGCATACGCAAATGCATTTGATTGATGCGATGCAAGGGGTTGATCTGAAAGTTGTTGAAAAGCGCTCTGATGCTGCGGATCAACTGGCACAGATTGAGGACACGATGGTACGCGCGTTTCTATTACAATCGTTGGATATTAAGGCTAGGAAATGGCAACTAAATTTACCTGTTTTGGGGGCCGAGATGGACAAGATTATCGGATTTCCAGCTGTTGAAGGGCATTTTGAAGAGGCTGTATTTATCCTGTCAGGCGGGGAAAGCAGCTATGTTCAAAATGATGCGCGACAGGGGATCAAGGCGCTGTTTCCAAAGGTAAGATTTGCCAAGATCCCCGGCGCAGGCCATTGGCTCCATGCCGAAAAACCGCGGGAATTTGAGGCGGCCGTGCGGGCGTTCCTGAACATGTGAAAGGGCAGACATGGATATCCGACAGATGCGCCCGGCTGATATGGACGCCGTGCATCAGATTTGCCTGGCTACCGGAAATTCGGGCGGCGATGCGACCGCGCTGTATGACGACCCAAAACTGATTGGCCAGATATATGCAGCACCCTACGCAAAACTGTGCTCCAAGCTGTGTTTTGTGGCGGTGGACGCGGAGGGCGTGGTTGGGTTTGTTGTAGGCACGGTTAATACGGAAGCATTTTTTGATACGCTTGAAACGCATTGGTGGCCGGGAATGCGCAAAATTTACCCGGTGCCTGATCCGGCAGACCGCGCCAATTGGACCGTGGATCAGAAACGCCATCAGATGATGCATTTTCCGGAACAGACGCCCGGCGCCGTCACCGGCAATTACCCGGCGCATATGCATTTGAACCTGCTGGCGCGGGCGCGCGGTATGGGTCTGGGGCGTCAATTGCTGGATCGGTTGTTACTGGCCGTTGCAGGAAAGGGCGCACAACGGGCCCATGTGGGGTGCAATGCGAACAACGTCGGCGGTCTGGCTTTTTGGCAGGCCTGCGGGTTTCAAAACCTTAGTGCTGAACTATCGCTGCCCGTTAACAGGACCATCTGGCTGGGGCGGCAGATTTAGTGGGTTTAATTCGCCAGGCATCCCGCCTAACGTCCCATCAAATTCAGGAGAATCCCGATGGCAACCGGCACTAATATCCGCACCTATTTCAATGGCACCTGGCATAACGAAGATGTGGCCATTATGCGCGCAGCAGATCACGGGTCATGGCTGGGAACCACGGTATTTGACGGGGCGCGGCGGTTTGACGGGCTGACACCTGATCTGGCGGCCCATTGCGAACGGGTTGTGCGTTCAGCCGCTGCACTGATGATCACGCCGTCCCAAACAGGCGCTGAAATAGCGGAAATCGCGCTGGAAGGATTGCAGGGCTACGATAAGGACACGGCTGTTTATATCCGCCCGATGTTCTGGGCACTGAATGGCGACCCTTCAGGCATTGTGCCACAACCTGACGCCACAGGGTTTGCCCTGTGTCTGGAAGAAATTCCAATGGCCGCGCCGGATGCGTCTGCGACACTCGCCACAACACAGTTTCGCCGCCCGGTTCTGGAAGACGCGGTGGTGAATGCCAAGGCGGGCTGCCTTTACCCCAATAATGCCAGGATGTTAGCCGAAGCGCGCAGCAAGGGTTTTTCTAATGCATTGGTGGCGGACGCATTGGGGAATGTTGCCGAAACCGCCAGCGCCAATGTATTTATGGTGCGCGATGGTGAGGTGTTTACACCGGCAGAAAACGGTACATTTCTGGCCGGGATCACCCGGGCGCGCCATATCAGTAACTTTGCGGCTGACGGGGTACATGTACAGCAAACCACGCTGACATTTGACGACTTTCGCAGCGCGGATGAAGTGTTTATGTCTGGCAATATGTCAAAGGTGACGCCGATCACCGAATTTGATGGCACCAATTATCAGATCGGCCCGGTCACCCGGCGGGCGCGGGAAATGTACTGGGACTGGGCGCATTCTGCGGGCTGACCTGCGCCCAATGGTCCGGCTTTGGCCATGGCAGTTGCGCACGCCCGCGCCCCCTGTCATCATTCAGAAGAATGTTAAAGGGGCAATAATATGCGCAAATTCCTAGTGGTGCTGGATGACAGTCGTGAATGCCTGAACGCAATGCGTTTTGCGGCTATGCGGGCTGCCCATACCGGTGGCGGCGTCACCATCTTATCGATCATTCCGCCCGATGAGTTTCAGCATTGGATCGGCGTAGGAAATCTGATGCGCGAAGAGGCGCGTGAACGCATCGAAGTCCATTATGAAGTGTTTGCAAAATGGATGCGTGACAAGCAAAACGTAAAGCCTGAATTGGTGATCCGTGAGGGCGAGGCCGTAACCGAAATATTGGCGCAGATCACCGAGGATCCCGAAATTGGGGTACTGGTACTGGGGGCGGGCGGCGATAAAAAAGGCCCTGGCCCATTGGTTAGCCAGATGTCGCGCGCTTCTGGTTCGTTGCCAATTCCGGTTACAATTGTGCCAGGGGAACTGCCGAAAGAACGCATAGAGGCAATCACCTAAACATCATTTTAGAATCGTTCTAATCCTTGACTTGCACCCTGCGCAGGCGCATATAAATAGCCTGAAAAGGACGCGCAAATGTTTATCCAAACCGAATCCACGCCCAACCCGGCCACATTGAAATTTTTGCCCGGGCAAACTGTTTTAGATTCCGGTACTGCCGATTTTCCGACAGCCAATGACGCCGATAATTCACCGTTGGCACAGCGGGTGTTTTCAGTAAAAGGCGTTAGCGCTGTTTTCTTTGGTAATGATTTTATCACAGTGACCAAAGTAACTGACGTTGAATGGGACCACATCAAACCCGCAATTTTGGGCGCGATCATGGAGCACTTTCAATCGGGTCAACAGGCCGTGGAAGGCGCACCAGTTGCGGCCGGTCATGCAGAACACACCGGACCAGATGAACAAATTGTAAACCAAATCAAAGATTTACTTGATACCCGCGTGCGCCCGGCTGTGGCCCAAGATGGCGGCGACATTACGTTTCACGGTTTTGACCGCGGTATTGTCTATTTGCATATGCAAGGTGCCTGCGCTGGCTGCCCCTCTTCTTCCGTTACGTTGAAGATGGGTATCGAAAACCTGTTGCGCCACTATATCCCGGAAGTGGTCGAGGTGCGCCAGGTTGCCGCCTGATCCTTTAATTCTGGCATTTGATACATCGGTCGCGCATTGCGCGGCCGCTTTGCTTTTGGGCGACAAAGTTTTGGCCGAACGGGTAGAACCGATGGCTAAGGGGCAAGCAGAGCGGCTGTTTGTACTGATCGAAGAATTGTTATGTGAGGCAGGCGTTGGTTGGAAAGATCTGACCTGCATCGGCGTCGGAACCGGACCCGGAAATTTTACCGGCATTCGGATTTCAGTTTCAGCGGCCCGTGGGCTCGCGCTTTCACTGGGGGTGCCGGCCATTGGTATTTCGAACCTTGAAGCGCAGGCCGAAGGGACGACTGGCATCGTTGTTTCGGTATTGGATGCGCGTCAGGAACATTATTATATTCAGGTGCTGGGGGCACCGGACGTATCACAACCAGTTCGCTGCGAATTAGACAATTTACCACCTATTCCAACCCGGGCAGAACCAAGTGTGATTGGTTTTGACGCCAAAAAGATTTCGGCCCAATGTAGCGGGCATGTGTGTGATCCGGTTTTTTCGACTGCAGTTGCCATTGCCAAAATTGCCATGCGCCGCCTCCACAACATCCCGACAAGGCCCGCCCCCTTGTATCTGCGCGCACCCGACGCTGCGCCGCCACGAGATACGGCCCCGGTAATCTTGCCGTGACCCCAGACGCGGACTGGCTGTCAGCCACCCATGCTACCTGCTTCCCAGATGCCCGCAGTTGGTCAACTAAAGAATTCACCGATTTGCTTAGGGCGGATGGGGCGCATCTGATTGCCAAGTCAAAAGGATTTGCACTGGCCCGCGCAGTCTTGGATGAAGCTGAAATATTAACAATTGCCGTTTTGCCAAATGCGCGACGGCTTGGGTTTGGCGGGGCGATTTTAGCGGAATTGGAAAATGCTTTGAAGCAGAGCAAGGTAGCTAAGGTGTTTTTGGAGGTTTCAGCAAACAACAGGGCTGCCTTAGCGCTCTATTACCGTTCCGGTTACTTGGAAACTGGGCGTCGAAGCGGGTATTATCTAACCAACGACGCCGCAGCGCAGGATGCATTGATTCTATCCAAATTGCTATTTTGACTGTAAAATTCACAAAAACTGGCCGTTGAACGCCTGAATTTTAGACCAAATGGCAAAACATGCGCTTTGGGGGGTAGAATCCTATTGACCCTCCCCGCGACCATCGGCCTTAATACATGATGATCTAAAGTGATCTGCTCGCTTTCACGCGGGGGCCCAAAAGAAACGGGCGTCCCCGACCAACCAACTGGGAGAAAACAACATGACCCTAATGCAGAAATTCCTTGGCGCTGCCGCAACACTGGCGATCACCGCCGGTGCAGCCGTTGCTGACCCTGCTATTATCTTTGACCTTGGCGGCAAGTTCGACAAGTCATTCAACGAAGCTGCTTTTGCTGGCGCCACAAAATGGGCCGAAGAAACAGGCGGATCATTTCGCGAAATTGAACTGACATCTGAAGCACAGCGTGAACAAGCCCTGCGCCGGTTTGCTGAAAACGGCAACAACCCGATTGTTATGACAGGTTTCGCATTTGCTACGGCTCTGGAAGCTGTTGCTGCCGATTTCCCTGATACAAAGTTCGCCATCATCGACATGGTTGTTGATCAGCCAAACGTGCGGTCGGTTGTATTTAACGAACACGAAGGTTCTTACCTGGTGGGTGTTGCAGCCGCTAAAGCTTCACAATCTGGCACCGTTAGCTTTGTTGGCGGTATGGACATTCCACTGATCCGCAAATTTGCCTGTGGCTACGTGCAGGGCGTGAAAGCAACCAATGCTGATGCGACCGTGATCCAGAACATGACAGGTACAGACTTCCACGCCTGGAATGACCCTGTGAAAGGCGGCGAGATCACCAAAGCGCAGATCAGCCAAGGTTCTGACGTGGTTTATGCTGCAGCCGGTGGTACTGGTGTAGGCGTGCTGCAGACTGCTACTGACGAAGGTATCTTTTCGATCGGAGTAGATAGCAACCAAAACTACCTGCACCCAGGTTCGGTTCTGACATCCATGCTCAAGCGCGTTGACGTTGCAGTATACAACGCCTTCACTGATGGTGCGGATATGGAAGCCGGCTTTAACGTTTTGGGTCTGGCCAATGGCGGCATCGATTATGCTGTTGATGAGCATAACGCCGGTGTCTTTAGCGCCGATATCGCAGCGGCCGTAGAAGCTGCCAAAGCAGGCATCATTGACGGTTCAATCGCCGTACATGACTATATGTCAAGCGACAGCTGCCCGGTCAGCTAATCCCAATGGATGGGGCAAACACAGCGGGGCGTCCGGAAACGGGCGCCCCAGCAATCGAACTTGTTGGCATCAGCAAGGCCTTTGGTCCGGTGCAGGCAAATAAAGATATTTCGATCTCTGTCGAACGGGGTGCTGTTCACGGGATCATCGGCGAAAATGGCGCCGGTAAATCCACACTGATGTCTATCCTGTACGGATTTTACAAGGCTGACGCTGGTGAGATATATATTTCCGGGCAAAAGACCGAAATTCCCGACAGTCAGGCCGCAATTGCCGCTGGTATTGGCATGGTGTTTCAACACTTCAAACTAATCGACAATTTTTCGGTTCTGGAAAATGTTGTACTAGGGGCGGAAGATGGCCCGATGTTGAAGGGCTCGCTGGTAAAAGCACGTAAAACCCTGACTTCATTGGCCGAAGAATATGAACTAGATGTTGATCCAGATGCGTTAATCGAAGACCTGTCTGTTGGTCATCAGCAGCGCGTTGAAATTTTGAAAGCTCTGTACCGCCAGGCTGATATCCTGATTTTGGATGAGCCGACGGGGGTTTTGACCCCAGCCGAGGCTGATCACCTGTTCCGAATTCTGCGCAATCTGAAAGCAGAAGGTAAAACCATCATCCTGATCACCCACAAACTACGGGAAATCATGGATATTACCGACACCGTATCGGTAATGCGGCGCGGTGAGATGATGTCGACGGTCAAGACGTCTGAGACATCGCCCGAAGACCTGGCCGAACGGATGGTCGGGCGTAAGGTGCTGTTAAGCGTCGATAAAAAACCACCGACCATTGGCGACACTGTGCTAAAAATCGACAACCTGCGGGTGGTTGATGATGTCGGTGTTGAGCGCGTCAAAGGCATTTCGCTGGAAGTGCGGGCCGGGGAAATTCTGGGCATTGCCGGGGTGTCCGGCAACGGCCAATCGCAATTGCTGTCGGTTCTGGGCGGCTATATGAATGCCACCGGGTCGATCACCCTGAACGGTCAGGCGATCGATCTTTCCGGCAAGAACTCTGACGGTCAGTCGCGCCGGGCGCGCGGTATCGCCCATGTGCCGGAAGACCGGCAATCTGAAGGGCTGGTGATGGATTTCATGGCCTGGGAAAACATCGTGTTCGGCTATCACCACGACCTGGCCTACCAAAAGAACCGCCTGCTGATGGACAACGCCGCCATCCGCGCCGATACCGAAGCGAAAATGGAACGCTTTGACGTGCGCCCGCCGCATCCGCGCCTGCAGGCCAAAAACTTTTCCGGCGGCAACCAGCAGAAAATCGTGCTGGCCCGTGAAATTGAACGCAACCCGGACCTGCTGCTGGTGGGTCAACCGACCCGTGGCGTGGATATCGGGGCAATCGAATTCATTCACCAGCAAATCGTTGAACTGCGCGATCAGGGCAAAGCGATCCTGCTGGTCAGCGTAGAACTGGAAGAAATTATGTCACTGGCCGACCGCATCGCGGTGATGTTTGACGGTCATATCATGGGCGAACGTGATCCGGCCAAAACCGATGAACGCGATCTTGGCCTGTTGATGGCCGGGGTAAATGAACAGCAGGGGGCCGCCTGATGGATAAAATGCCAAGATGGGCCGACATTATTCTGGTGCCCTTTATCAACCTGGTGCTGGCGTTTTTCGTCGCCGGTCTGGTGGTGCTGGCCATTGGGCAGAACCCGTTTGATATGATCTATTTCATGATCAAGGGCGCGCTTGGGTCCACTTCAGGCATTGGTTTCACGCTGTATTACGCGACCAATTACATGTTTGCCGGGCTGGCAGTGGCCATCGCCTTTCATGCCCGCATGTTCAACATTGGCGGCGAAGGTCAGGCCGGTATTGGCGGCATTGGTGTAACACTGGTTTTGCTGGCGGTGGATTGGCCACACTGGACAATCGCCCTACCCGCCGCAATCATTGGTGGTGCAATATTTGGTGCGGCGTGGGCCGCTATCCCTGCTTATTTGCAGGCCAAACGTGGCAGCCATATCGTTGTAACAACGATCATGTTCAACTTTATCGCCGCAGCTTTGCTGGGCTATTTGCTGAACGGCATCCTGAAAAGCCCGCTGTCGCAAAATGCAGAATCTCTTGGCTTTCCGCCCGGTGCGCACCTGCCGACCGCGCATGAGGTTCTGGCCCCGCTTGGCATCGCCTTTTCTAAAAGCGCACCGCTGAATATCAGTTTCCTGCTGGCGCTGTTTTGCGCCTGGGGGTTGTGGATGCTGCTTTGGCGCACCCGGCTGGGCTATGAAATTCGGGCCTTTGGTCACAATGAAAAAGCTGCAACCTATGCGGGGATATCAGCCGTAAGAGTAACGATAATAGCCATGCTGATATCGGGTGCTTTGGCCGGGATGTTGGCGATTAACGTGGTCATGGGCGAGCAGGAACGCCTGATTGCCGGCTTTGTGGAAGGGGCCGGTTTCGTCGGCATCGCTGTGGCCCTGATGGGCCGATCGCACCCGTTTGGCATTGTTCTGGCGGCTCTGCTGTTTGGCATGCTGACCCAGGGCGGATTTGAATTGCTGTGGGAAATGCCCGCTATTTCCAAGGAAATGGTTCTGGTAATCCAAGCACTCATCATTCTGTTTACCGGCGCGCTGGACAACATGGTGCGCGAACCGCTTGAGCGGCTGTTTATCCGGATGAGAAAGGCACAAAGCTGATGGACATGTTGCTGCAAATCATGCTGACCATGGACATGTCGATACGGCTGTCCGTGGCACTGTTGCTGGCCTGTCTGGCTGGTCTGTTTTCAGAACGTGCTGGTGTCGTGGATATCGGACTTGAGGGCAAAATGTTGATCGCGGCATTCTTTGCCGCCGCCGCGTCATTTGAAACCGGTAGCGCCTGGCTTGGCATCTTGGCCGGGTGCGCCGCATCGCTGACATTCTCAATGATCCACGCTGTCGCCTCGATCACCTATCGTGGCAATCAGCTGATATCAGGTGTCGCTGTAAATTTCCTGGCCTCTGGCCTGACCGTGGTGATCGGCAACGCATGGTACAAAAAGGGCGGCCAGACCCCGACCCTTAGCGGGGACAGCCGGTTTTACGACATCACCCTGCCCTTTGCTGATTACTTACAGAACATTCCAATGCCCGGCCCGATTTATTCCGAATTACTGTCGGGGCATAAGGCCATCGTTTACATCGCTTACGCCGCCGTGCCGCTGGCTTGGTGGGTGCTGTATCGCACTCGGTTTGGGTTGCGCCTGCGCGCCGTTGGTGAAAACCCGGCCTCAGTGGATACCGCCGGAATTTCAGTGGTGAAAATGCGCTATCTGGCCTTGGTCATAGCGGGCATATTATGTGGTATCGCCGGGGCCTATTTGTCCACTGCACAAGCAGCAGGGTTTGGTAAAGAAATGACGGCAGGGCGCGGATTTATAGCGTTGGCCGCACTGATATTTGCCAAATGGCGACCCTGGCAAGCCATGGGCGCATGTCTGTTATTTGGATTTCTGGAGGCCATTTCAAACCTCTATCCCAACATCAATGTCTTCGGGTTGTTCACCATTCCGGTGCAGTTCACCCAGGCCCTGCCCTATATCCTGACGGTGGTTATTCTGGCCGGATTTGTTGGCAAGGCGATACCCCCTAAAGCCGTTGGCGAACCCTACGTAAAAGAGCGCTAATACCAACCTGACTAGACAAAACATTCAAAATTTGTGATATGAGTTCACGCAGAGTCGTTTTTGCTCCGATTTGTCGCAGTCAAATGCACTATTTACAGACCGGATACCGATATATGGACGCCTCTCAAACCTTTTGACAGACGGTCCAAAATGCAGATTTACCTGCCCATCGCCGAAGTATCCGTAAACGCCTTTCTGTTGTTGGGCCTTGGCGGCATGGTG
Organism: Paracoccaceae bacterium; assembly: GCA_965224795.1. Taxonomy (GTDB): domain Bacteria; phylum Pseudomonadota; class Alphaproteobacteria; order Rhodobacterales; family Rhodobacteraceae; genus NVTR01. Next base: position 880,260 of record CBDDAE010000002.1, read on the forward strand.
GGCATATTGTCAGGCATGTTTGGCGTTGGCGGCGGGTTTTTGATGACACCGCTATTGTTCTTTATTGGCATCCCTCCCGCCGTGGCTGTTGCCACAGAAGCCAACCAAATTGTGGCGTCGTCATTTTCAGGTGTGCTGGCGCATTTCAAACGAAAGAATGTCGATCTGCGCATGGGCACAGTGTTACTGATTGGCGGCTTGATCGGCGCGGCACTGGGTGTGCAACTGTTCAATACGCTGAAATCCATGGGACAGGTCGATCTGTTGGTAAAGCTGTCCTACGTGATCTTTCTGGGCATTATCGGCAGCCTGATGTTTGTGGAAAGTTTGCGGGCGATATACCAGGCGGGAAAATCCGGCGCGGTGCCCAAACGCAAAAAACACAACTGGGTTCACAATCTGCCATTTAAGATGAAATTCCGCACCTCGGGGCTGTATATATCAGTGATCCCGCCCGCAATAGTCGGTGTTTTGGTAGGTATACTTGCGGCAATCATGGGCGTTGGTGGCGGTTTTGTCATGGTGCCTGCGATGATCTATTTACTGGGCATGCCGACACGTGTCGTGATCGGTACGTCCCTTTTTCAAATCATCTTTGTCACCGCCTTCACAACCCTGCTGCATGCTACAACAAACTTTACCGTAGATATGGCGCTGGCTGTGTTGCTGCTGATTGGTGGCGTAATTGGCGCGCAAATCGGTACACGTATCGGGGTTCACCTAAAGGCTGAACAGTTGCGTATTTTGCTTGCGGTTCTGGTGCTTGCCGTGTGCGGAAAATTGGCGCTTGATCTGTTGTTGCAACCTTCAGAACTTTACTCACTTGGTGGAGCGGGGGGGCACGGATGATACGCTTTCTGGTTCTTCTCATTGCCTTTTCTCTGCCTGTTAAGGCCGAAGAAGTCGTGGCCGGTCTTTCGCAAAACCGTATTGCAATCACGGCCAATTTTGACGGCTCGGAAATTTTGATATTTGGCGCTGTGAAACGCGATAAACCTGCCCCAGATACCGATCCGCTACAAGTGATCGTCGCCGTGGCAGGACCATCAGAACCAGTCACGGTGCGTAGAAAATCAAAACGCTTTGGAATCTGGGTCAATGTAGATTCTATCGCAATTGAGTCCGCGCCAACTTTCTATTCTATCGCAACCACTGCATCATTTTCGGATGTCATCAACGATGCGGAAGACCAATTGCTGCATGTCTCTATTCCACGTGCCATCCGCCGTTCGAGCAATAGCGTCGCTGACGCTGAAAATTTCATCGATGCCCTGATCCGTATCCGTACAAAATCCGGCCTTTATCAGGTCAACCCTGGAACCATTAAACTTGAAGAAGACACACTTTTCCAAACCTCGGTAGCTTTGCCTTCAAATCTGACTGAGGGGGAATATTCTGCGCGCATCATCTTAACCCGCGGCGGCCATGTTCTTGATGTTTTTGAAACAGATATCAACGTGCAAAAAGTTGGCATTGAACGTTGGTTGTTTAACCTGGCCCATGAAAAACCGCTGGTCTATGGGTTGCTATCGCTGTTCATCGCCATAACCGCTGGCTGGGGCGCTTCTGCGATATTTCGTTATTTCAGACCCTGAATTCATCTGTCTAAAAAACTTTTCCAGCGCAGCTAAAATTTTCTGAAAACTTTCAACCGCGCCCAACAAAGGGCATCTTGGTGGCTATGATGGTCATCGATTGCACATTGGCCGATAGCGGCAATTCGGCCATATGAAATACAGCACTTACGGCGTGTTCCATATCCATTGTCGGTTGCAATTGCGCATTTGGGTCATCTGCCAGTGCGCGTTTTTCTAAGCCCTCAATCATTGCTGTCCGGGCATTTCCAATATCTATTTGCCCGCAGGCGATGTCAAAGCCACGTCCATCCAGCGCCAGTGATTTGGTCAAGCCAGAAATGGCATGTTTGGTCGTGGTGTAACAAATTGATCCGGCGCGAGGGGAGATCGCTGATATTGATCCATTGTTTATAATCCGCCCACCTTGCGGGGATTGCCGCCGCATCTGCCCAAAGGCCAATCGCGCTGAATAAAACATACCTGAAATGTTAAGGTTAACTATCTGCAGCCATTCCTGCGGATCGATTTCATCAATTGATCCGGTCGGTCCAAACATCCCCGCATTGTTGAACAATACATCTAACCGTCCTACCGACCCTACAAACTTGGAAAATACTACTGTCAGCGCGTCGTTATCCGTAACATCTGCAACAAGAATATGGGCGTTATCTCGTCCTTTTGCCAGTGTCTCTAGTTTTTCCTGACGCCGTGCTAATAGCCCCACTTGCCATCCAGCATCCAGAAATTTTTCAGCTGCAGCGCGCCCGATACCGGAACTGGCGCCGGTTACAATAATCGAATTCTCCATTTCACTCCCCTTGGTTTTCCTTACTCGCAGCGGTCAGTTGGAATTCGGCTGGGCCCGAGTTTAAATCAGTGATTGATAAGGGGCCAGATGGACGTGCCAGCCGATTGCGAGTGACCCAAAGAAGGCGTGTCTGCGCCCGCGTAATTGCCACATAGGTCAACCGCTTCCAAAGGGGAATACCTGCCTCTATTCGCCCGGCACGCGACGCCGCGTAAATATCAGGAGCAAATACCTGAACGTCCTGCCATTGGGACCCTTGGGCCTTGTGGATTGTCACCGCAGAACCATGCAGAAACGTCGCCCCCATACGCGCAGCAAACGGTATGAATGGCTCTTCCTCACCCGGCAACTCAATTTTAACGATAGAGGCCGCAGTCACTTGCGGATCTATTGCGCCCAACACATGCAGCCGTGAAAAACCTTGGCGTTTTCCCGGGCCGAGGTAAACCACCTGGGCCCCTTTGATAAGCCCACGTGCTTCCAGATCTATGCGCCGTTTACGATGCTTCAATGGCAACTCTAGCCCATCGCAAATCAAGGGCTCACCCGGTAACAATGCATCTTCTGGCGCACTGTATGCCGCCCTAAATGCCTGGATCAGACGAACACGGGTAACGTTTCGCCAAACAAGTGTTGGCGAACGCGCCATCAAGTCTGATTCGACTCGTCCGGCAACCACGACCCGATCATCCTGACGAGCAGCATCTTCCACCAGTCGCTCAAAACCTTCAAAAGTCAGGGATTCATCCGAAAGTGCGTGTGCCAGATCCAGAATGGGATTATCTTGTGCCTGACGGTGAATACGTTCCAATGACAACACTTGCGGCGCAGGTAGTTTGTCAAACACCATATTGCCAGATTGGTTGACGGGTGCCAGTTGTGCAGGATCGCCAAACAATAGCAAGGTTGGAAAAATATCCTTTAAGTCATTGAATTGTTTATCATCCAGCATAGAGCTTTCATCAATGAAACCTATGTCCAGGGGGTCATCGCGCCGCTTCCAGCCGATAATGAAATCAGATCCGCGCAAACCCGCAGCCGCAAGCGCGCCGGGTATGGAACGGTGTATCTGATAAAACGCAAAAGCCCTGTCTAGCGCGGTATCTGCCAAGCCCTCTATTGTTGGGCGTTCACCATCACCGTCCAACCATTGTGCAATTTTTTCATATTCCGGATCATATAGCGGCGTGTACAGTATACGGTGAATTGTTGTTGCAGGTACGCCTTGCATCCGTAACACGCTGGCGGCTTTGTTGGTGGGGGCCAAAATTGCCAATGTGCGTCGATCTTTGCGTTTACGCCCTTCATAGTCGCCCGAAACAATATCTACTCCGGCTTCTTGCACGGCCTCAAATAGCCGGGCCAACAGCATTGTTTTTCCCGACCCGGCCCTTCCGGTTATCGCCAACACATCCTCTTGGTCTTGTGTGTTAGGAGTTATTAAACATTCCTCCAAATCGACGCCAACAGAGCGCAGTAAATCACTAATACGGTCATAGGCTTCGGCCTGATCGTCGGAGAATTGAAAAGTCGGTATGCCCATGGCGCGAACCTATAGGCCCTACCCTTTTAGAACCAGCGGCTTCGTCGCCTAGGCAACGATTTCAACCAAGTCCCTTTGACGCCGGTTAGGGGCAATTGAATTCAGGAACCAATTCCTGGAAGTTTCCCGAGATACATCCACTTTTCGCAAGATCCGTGGCCATGCGGCGGCCTGCATTTCCCACAGACCGACGCCAATTTCTTCACTGCCGGCGCCTGCACGGCCAATGACATCCGGCTCTACACCTAGCATTCTATAAATTCGTTCCATACGCGGATCAAAAATACCTAGAAAGTGCGAAAGGTGGAAATTTTTCATTACCTCACCCGCCCCTAAAACCAGTGCCGCTGAAACCCGGCGTTCGGCTTGTGCGGCAAGACAAAATCGGGTGCATTCCCAAATCAACGGGCTTTCAATTTTAACACCATCGGTAAGGCTGGAAAAGTGATCATTCACCATGGTTGGGCCAAGCGTGGGTAAGAAGCGCATGGAACCGCCGTGGCTTTCGTCTTGTTTTTGCCAAATGATATAAAGGGGATTTAGCGCATCATATTCATCGCGTTCTTCACCAGAAGAATTAACCGAAACGTCCCAATTTAGACGCCGAGAAAATTGATCAGCCCTGTCTTTAAACATTGAATCACGCAGGATTGGAAAATTGCCAAGCTCATTGGCATATAGGTATCGTAGCATCAAAGGCTCCAAAAATGGTCCGACCGATTCCAGAGAGCTTAGAAAATATTAGTTACGGTCTCGCTACCGAAAAGAACGCTGTGTTGGGTAGATGGATTTTTCCTGTCAAACCAACAGGTTAAACGACAATAATGCCGGTACTTAGTGCGCGTGCAACCGCATGAGTAGTATTGATTGCGCCCAGTTTATGGCGCGCGGCCTCTATATAGACCCTTAATGTGTGCTCAGAAATACTTAGCTGATCTGCTGCCTGCGCCCGGCTAAAGCCCTTGGCCAGAAAGGTCATTGCGCTTAATTCGCGTGGTGAAAGGCTGGGGGTGGAAATGGGTACTTCACTGGTTTCAAATTCCAGTGCTTTTTTGTTGAATTCGGTGGCGATAACCATCAAATCGCGGGCGTTGTCACCAATGAATTTTTCCCATTCAGTATCGTTACTTGTTCCGTTGGTGGTGAATAAAGCGAACTGTCCTTTCGGCCCGCGGATTGGAATCGTGTATCCCTGATTTCCGATGCCGTATTCAACGGCTTCCTGAAAAAATGTCCTGGCCGGTTTTGATGACCAGTCCAATTGCTTCCAGTCAACAGGGTTAAACCGTTGCAGGCAGCCAAATATGACGGGATCCATCCGAAGATAATCCATTTCCAGGTAGCGATCGACCCATTCAGAACTATAGGTGCCCGCCCCAAAACGTTCGCCAGTACTGTTCACCCAATGGTAGACGATATGTGATATTTTATAGTGATCTCGCAACCTTTCGGTTGCAGATTGTAAATCCTCTAGCGCATTAGCGCGCTGTAACTGTTCGATGAATTCTTCCAGTGTTTCCAACTTCCCAATTGGCAATTTTTTGCGGTGCTTCCGCTTGCGAAAATATCTCGGCTGATGCGACCAGTGCTGTGTCTTCAAGTTGGCCTGCCAGTGCGATTAATCCATTTTCGGTCGCAAAAGTCTTGAGGTCCGTGAGTACGTCTATTATCCAGTCATTTGTCATTTTAATCTCTTTAAGATTGGTTAACAAGAAGTTAACACAACCATAGCATGTAGTATTTTTTTTTGTAATTCGCAAATTTATACTCCCCAAAAATGGGGAGGTCAGTTGGTTTACCCGACTGAATTCACTGCAATGCTTCGATTTTTTCCGGGTGTAGCCAGAAAATCTCGTACAAAGCTAGACGAATCAGTCTTTTGGCCCAGCTTCCAACACATCTTCCAATGTTCTTAGCCCTGTCTTAGGCGCTTGTACCAGCACGGCCATATTTCCGGGCTTATGTTCATTGCGTAGCATCTTCAGATGCGCTGCCGGGATTTCATCCCATGGAAACACCTCTGACATGCAGGGATCGATCCGACGCTCTATCATCAGGTTATTCGCTGCAGACGCCTGTTTCAGATGGGCAAAATGGCTGCCTTGAATACGTTTTTGGTTCATCCAGACATAGCGCGCATCCATAGTCAGGTTATATCCCGTGGTCCCGGCGCAGATCACAACCATGCCGCCCTTTTTACAAACGAATGTGGAAACCGGGAATGTCGCTTCGCCCGGATGTTCAAACACCATGTCAACATTGACGCCTTTGCCGGTGATATCCCAAATGGCTTTGCCAAATTTGCGGACTTCGCCAAACCACGCCTTATAATCATCGCTGTTCACCACCGGAAGTTGCCCCCAGCAGTTGAAATCCTTGCGGTTGATGACGCCCTTGGCACCCAGCCCCATGACAAATTCACGCTTATCTTCGTCAGATATCACTCCAATGGCATTGCCGCCGGCAGTGTTGATCAACTGAATGGCAAATGACCCCAGCCCCCCCGATGCACCCCAGACCAACACGTTTTGACCCGGCTTTAGTTCATGGGGGTGGTGGCCAAAAAGCATGCGGTAGGCGGTGGCCAGCGTCAGCGTGTAACAGGCACTTTCTTCCCATGTCAGGTGCTGCGGGCGCGCCATAAGCTGTTGCGCCTGCACACGGGTGAACTGGGCAAATGAACCATCCGGGGTCTCGTAGCCCCAAATCCGCTGACTTGGGGAAAACATCGGATCACCGCCGTTACATTCTTCGTCGTCGCCATTGTCCTGATTGCAGTGGATGACCACTTCGTCGCCTACCTTCCAGCGTGTAACCTTATCACCAACCGCCCAGACTATGCCCGACGCATCAGACCCGGCGATGTGGTAATCGGCTTTGTGGATGTCAAACGGGCTGATCGGGATGCCAAGGCCAGCCCAGACACCGTTGTAATTCACCCCGGCTGCCATCACCAGAACCAGCACATCGTGGCTGTCAATTTCAGGCACATCAACGGTTTCCACCAGCATGGATTTATCCGGTTCACCGTGCCGGTCGCGCCGGATTGCCCAGGCTAACATTTGCTTTGGCACATGGCCAATGGGCGGCATTTCCCCGATTTGGTACAGGTCTTTCACGGTCGCAGATCTACTATTTGTATCGCTCACGGGGTGTTGCTCCGACTGGATTGCCGCGTCGCAGAATCGCAGCGGCTTTACCTGTCAAATATAGGCGGTTAAGTAACAATGCAACATTTGTTACTGGGTAATTGTAACTTTATTACCGAGCAGTTGCAGCAATATACAAACCCTAAAACAAATGGGCTATTGTATTTGCGTAATATTCCACCAGTTCCCGGTCCTGCGAATTAACACAGACACCGTCATCAGTTTCAGAAATTAGCTTTCGCATTAACAAATGGTTCAGCGCAACATTCACTTCCTCTTCAGGCGCCCCGTCTTTGGGGCGCACATGGGCACCGTTGGCTTCCAAGGTTTTGCGGTGCTCACAGGCGAGATCTACCAAAGCATCGCGACTAACCGGTCCGTTCGCATCAAGCAGACAGTAGCAAACTAATGGCAGCGGCAGCACAGGAACGACCTTGCGAATACGGTGCATCAGTTCTTTGCCAATTGCCTTTGTCTGATCACCTTTTTTCCCTTTGGAAAACTCCGCCAGTGACAGGGGTTCGCCAAAACTTACGGCCGCATATCCAAAACGTAAGAATCCGCCTGTGACACGCTGGTAAAGATGCTTGAATACGTAGCGCACGGCCGATGTCCAGCGAAAGCGGAACTTACGCACACCGGCATCTGCCGCTGCTACAAGCACCCGGTCCTCAAATACCCGGTCATAATTCAGCGCCACTGGCACAAAAGAAACATCTCTACCTTTTTCCGGGTCAAAGTCTGACACGATGTAGTTCAACAGGCCAAGTTTGGGATCCCCAACTTTCCCATTCAGGCTAAGCCCGCCTTCGGGAAATACCGCCTGCGCCACGCCGCCAGCAGTGGCCATTTGCACATACCGCGCCAATACTCGACGGTAGAGATCATTGCGCGAACGTCGACGGATGAAATAGGCCCCCATGGCTTTAATCAGACGCGACAACGGCCAGACCCGGGCCCATTCCCCGACAGCATAGGACAGGGCAGACCGCTCAGCTGCCAGATAGGTTACCAGCACATAATCCATGTTGGACCGGTGGTTCATGATGAATACAACGGTTGAATCTGGATTGATTTTGCCAATCGCGCCTTCATCAAAATACCCAAGCCGAACCCGATAAAACGCCTGACTTAACCAACGCGCCATTTTGATCGCTACACCAAAATAGGCAGTTGCACTGAATGACGGTACTATTTCGCGGGCGTATCTTTGGGCTTCTTGAAAGGCCACCTCTTCAGGAATGCCGGCTTCTTTGGCGCGCGCTGTTACGGCCTCTATCACCCGAGCATCATAGCTTAGGCGCTGGATCATGTCGTGACGACGGGCCAGCTTAAACGGCTCAATCGGGCGCTCAAGGCGCTCATTCAGGCGCGCAACCACCCGCTCCATCCGGCGGCGAAAATACCAGCGCACTGAGGGTAGTAAAAAATGCGACAACGCAGTTACGGCCGCGAAAGCAAGAATAAGTACCAGCAGCCACATGGGCAATTGTACAGTTTGAAACATGGCATTCACGCTGACAGGAAAACTGGTTGGGGTAAATCCAGTAACCTAGAAATTCTAGTTTTGGCACAAACCCAACATAAAATAGACACTGTGAATTGCTTAATCGTGCGCAATTGAAACTGCGGTCAATGATTTGATCGCGTATGGCGCAATTTTTCTTGCGCACAGGAGAAAGAATGATTTTACGACGTCAAATATTAGCAGTTTTAACCGCCGCAACAGTCACCGCAGTTACATCTGTACCCGCCTTCGCTTTGGATCGCAGCGTTACGATCGTAAACAATACAGATTTTACCATTGTACGGTTCTATGGCTCTAATAAGGGCTCTGATTCCTGGGAAGAAGACATACTGGGAAGCGATGTTTTAAAGCCCCACACACAGGTTAACATTAACTTTGACGACGGAAGCGGCTATTGCAAGTTCGATTTTCGCGCCGAATTTAATGACGGGGATGTTCTGGTTAAAAAGAACATCAACATTTGTGAAGTTGGGACGTTTACCTACAACTAGGTTGATACCTTTCTTGTCTTGATAAAACGGCGCGCGGATTTGTTCCGGGCGTCTTTTTTATGTGAAGCACAATAGCGGTACTTGCTGCAGTGCAGAAATCGTGGTTAAAACCTTATTGCGCAACTGATTAAATATTTAACATATTCTTACGCAGCGGATTCAAAGCCTATGACCGAAACATCCAAATCCCGCCCCTGGCTGTTTCGCACCTATGCCGGGCATTCCACGGCTAAAGCATCCAACGAATTATACCGCGCCAATCTGGCCAAGGGTCAGACCGGGCTTTCAGTGGCGTTCGATTTGCCCACCCAAACCGGGTATGACAGCGACCACGAACTGGCCCGCGGCGAGGTCGGCAAAGTCGGCGTTCCCATCAACCATCTGGGTGATATGCGGGCTTTGTTTGACCAAATTCCGCTGCAAAAAATGAACACGTCGATGACGATCAACGCCACCGCGCCCTGGTTGTTGGCCCTGTACATCGCGGCAGCTGAAGAACAGGGCGCAGACATCACCGCCCTGCAAGGCACCGTGCAAAACGATATCATCAAGGAATACCTGTCGCGCGGCACGTACATCTGCCCGCCGGAACCTAGTTTGCGCATGATCACCGATGTCGCCGCCTATACCCGCGAACATTTGCCAAAATGGAACCCGATGAACGTGTGTTCCTATCATTTGCAAGAGGCCGGCGCGACGCCGGAACAGGAACTGGCCTTTGCTTTGGCCACGGCCTGCGCGGTGCTGGATGACCTGCGTGAAAAGGTTTCGCCCGAACATTTCCCGGCCATGGTGGGGCGCATATCCTTCTTCGTGAATGCCGGTATCCGGTTCGTGACCGAGATGTGCAAAATGCGTGCCTTTGTCGAGCTATGGGATGAAATTACCCGCACCCGCTACGGCGTTGAAGACGCAAAATTCCGCCGGTTTCGGTATGGCGTGCAGGTCAATTCCCTTGGCCTGACTGAACAACAACCCGAAAACAACGTCTATCGCATATTGATCGAAATGCTGGCGGTGACCCTGTCCAAAAATGCCCGCGCCCGCGCCGTGCAACTGCCGGCCTGGAACGAAGCCCTGGGCCTGCCGCGCCGGTGGGATCAGCAATGGTCGCTACGCATGCAACAGATACTGGCCTATGAAAGTGACCTGCTGGAATATGACGACCTGTTTGACGGCAACCCGGCGATAACCCGCAAAGTTGAGGCCCTGAAAGACGGCGCCCGCGCAGAACTGGCACAGATTGATGCTATGGGCGGGGCAATTCAATGCATCGATTACATGAAATCCCGACTGGTTGATGCCAACGCGATCCGTATCGGGCGCATTGAAACCGGCGACACTACCATTGTCGGGGTGAACCGCTGGGTTGAAGGTGAACCCAGCCCGTTAACATCCGGTGACGGGTCGATCATGGTGGCCGATAAAGGCTCCGAAGCGGACCAGATCGCAAGGCTGCATGCGTGGAAAGAAGCGCGCGATGAGACAGCAGTCAATTCTGCACTGGTTGCCCTTCGTGCGGCTGCAAAGTCAGGTGAAAACCTTATGGGGCCCTCGGTCAAAGCCGCCCGTGCCGGGGCAACGACCGGGGAATGGGGCGATGTTGTTCGCGGCGTATTTGGACAATACCGCGCCCCAACCGGGGTTTCAAAATCGCCCTCAAACCAAACCGATGGATTAGAAGAAATTCGCGCCGCAGTTGACGCTGTGTCTGACAAGTTGGGGCGGCGGTTAAAATTTCTAGTGGGTAAACCGGGTCTTGATGGCCATTCAAATGGTGCCGAGCAAATTGCCGTGCGGGCGCGCGATTGCGGCATGGATATCAGCTATGATGGTATCCGCCTGACCCCAGCCGAAATCATAGATGCGGTTCAAAGTGAAGATGCCCATGTGGTCGGGTTGTCAATTTTATCCGGCAGCCATGTGACTTTGGTCGAAGAACTGGTGAGTTTGATGAAAAAGCAAGATCTGGCACATATCCCACTGATTGTTGGGGGTATTATCCCGGATCAGGATGCCAAAAGGCTGCAAAAACTGGGGGTGTCCCGTGTCTATACACCGAAAGATTACAAACTGAACCAAATCATGTTGGATATTGTTGATCTTGTAACGCCCTAGTGTTTTTTCGCAGAAAAAACATCTTGAATTTTCTGCGAAAATTCGTGACTCACTAACACCTTTTTCATTCTGCGATGTCGCGCTATATTCGTTGAAAATTGAAAGGACCCGACATGACATTCCACATAGGCGCGAAATCTGGCGAAATCGCTGAAACCGTACTGCTGCCCGGCGATCCATATCGCGCCAAATGGGCCGCCGAAAATTTTCTGAAAGACGCAACCCTGGTCAACGAAGTGCGTGGCATGTTGGGCTTTACCGGCACCTATAAAGGCAATCCTGTAACTATTCAGGGTTCTGGCATGGGCATGCCCAGCCTGTCGATTTACGTAAATGAGCTGATCAAAGATTACGGTGCGAAAACGCTGATTCGTATCGGTTCTTGCGGGGCAATGCAGGAAAGCATCAATGTGCGCGATGTGATCATCGCCATGACAACGACTTCGGTTGCCACGCCTTCAAGTACAATTTTCCGGGAATTGGATTTTTCGCCCTGCGCCGATTACTCCCTGCTCAGTGCAGCCGTAACAGCCGCCCAAAAGATCGACGTCGGCGTCCATGTCGGTGGTATCTATTCATCCGACACCTTCTATGACGAGCGTCCCGACCTGACCAAAGAAATGACCCGTCACGGAATTTTGGGCGTGGAAATGGAGGCGGCGGAACTTTACACACTGGCGGCGCGCTATTCTGTGCGCGCATTGGCGGTTTTGACTGTGTCGGACCACTTGATTACTGGCGATGCGCTGCCATCAGATCAACGTGAAACCAGTTTCGGGGATATGGTGGAAATTGCGCTGGAAGCTGCGTTTGCCTGATCAGTTACGCTTACCCATCCGGGTGGAAACATAGGAATGATCGCGCACATCCATACCGGGGCGCAGGGCCGGATGGCCACCATCGGCCTTTGAATAGTCAAACCGAACGCCAGACCCCTCAATTATCCGGTTCATCATATTGAACAGCCCGCAAATCTGCACGGCTTCAAACATCGCATCCTCAGACCAGCCAGCGTTAAGCACCGCGTCAATATCCGACTGTTTGATCCGCGACGGCAGCGTGTTCAGTTTGCGCACATAGCCCAGCAATGCGCACAGATCATCCGCAACCGGGGCGGTTTCCAGATCGCCAAGCAAGGCTTCCAAAAGCCCGGCTTCAATGCCGAAAGCTTCGGCGTAAATCAGGTGCGAGCCGTAGCAAAATGTGCACCCGTTCAGCCCCGACGTATAGGCGGCGATCAGTTCACGCTGCGCAATTGTAAGCGTGCCCTGTTCGCGCATCACCACCTGGGTGAATTGCATCATTGCTTCACGGCTATTGGGAAATTGCGTAAATAAATCAGAGATATGGGCATTGTCCGGCAGGCTGGGAAGCTTCGCCATCAGACCTGCCGCTCCACCATCATCTTCTTGATCTCGGCAATGGATTTGGCCGGGTTCAGCCCCTTGGGGCAGGTCTTGGTGCAATTCATGATGGTGTGACACCGGTACAGCTTGAACGGGTCTTCCAGATCGTCCAGACGCTCGCCCGTTGCCTCATCTCGGCTGTCTTTGATCCAGCGGTTGGCGTGTAACAATGCCGCCGGGCCAAGGTAGCGATCTGAGTTCCACCAATAGCTGGGGCAGCTGGTAGAACAGCAAGCGCACATGACACATTCATATAGCCCGTCCAGCTTTTCGCGGTCTTCGATCGATTGCTTCCATTCTTTCGCCGGTCGATTGGTCTTGGTTTCCAGCCACGGCATGATGCTGGCGTGCTGAGCATAAAACTGGGTCAGGTCGGGGATCAGATCCTTCACCACCTCGGTATGGGGCAGCGGATATATCTTTATGTCGCCCTTAATCTCATCCATGCCATAGGTGCAGGCCAGTGTGTTGATACCGTCGATATTCATGGCGCAGGATCCACAGATACCTTCACGGCAAGACCGCCGGAATGTCAGCGTTGGATCAATTTCGTTTTTGATCTTGATCAGCGCGTCCAGCACCATCGGGCCGCAATTGTCCATATCAACAAAATACGTATCCACCCGCGGGTTTTCACCATCATCCGGGTTCCAGCGATAGATTGAAATCTTTCGGCAATTGGTGGCACCAGTCGAATTGGGCCAGGTCTTTCCCACCCGGACCTTGCTGTTTTTAGGAAGCGTTAGTTCAACCATGCCCCTACCCTTTCTTTATTGAATTGATATGTGCAGCGCGATTTTCTTTGCGCACCACCAGTTTCAGGCCAGACCAGATATCATCTACAGCGCAAACCTTTACATCCACCAAAACATCGGCCAGGGCGCGATTGCGGATAGTATCTTCGGTCACATCAGTCGCCACTTTGGATGCTTTTTTGGGCCAGGACATCCAGATCATGCCATCCGGTTTGATACGGTCGCGCAGCACCGGCGTCGCCGCATCCACTGTGGCAGCACTGTCAGTAAACAGATGGATGAAATCCAGATGATTGCCCTTTAAGGCGGCCCAGTCATCCACAAGTTCAACCGATGCAAATTCCCGCGCCGATGCAAGCATTTTTTGGCTGTCTGGCAGGGTGATAAATGCCACCCCCTGCCCATCTTTCAGACCAAGTTTCTTTGGTAAAGGGGTTCCGGAATATCCTGACTGAATGCTCATATCTGAACAGATGCCCCATTGTCGGCGATGCACGTTTGTGTGCCAACCCGGGCAAGGACCATATCTACAATGCTGCGAATTTCATCGGAAATGTTGTGTAAAGTCCCCTCCGACAGATCGAGTAGTTCTGAATCTGTCGCGTTGCCGCGGATACAAATTGCAACAGCTGTTATGTCGGAATTCGGAAATCTCTCAAAAATATCACGCGCTGCAACATGCTCGGCCTGCTGTGCAATTTCTAGGAGAATTGAACTGGCAGCGATCGGCTCAGCAGCTGGCAGAATTTCGTCATGATCGTAACGCTGGCAACCAATAACCGCCATACAGGATAATACTAACAATAACCGCATCAATAAACCCGTGCTTTTGGTGTAATCATCTTCAAATCTATTCCCCCGTCAGCCTTACTGGTCAGTGGTTTTACATGCACATCCCGGTAAGTCAGTTTAACTTTGTTCCCGTCAACCTTGGCCAATGTGTGCTTGCGCCATTTCTTGTCGTCGCGATCTGGATAGTCTTCATGGGCATGGGCCCCCCGGCTTTCTTTGCGCGCCTCAGCACTGACAATCGTGGTCAGAGCATTTGGCATCAGGTTGGCCAGTTCCAGTGTTTCCATCAGGTCGCTGTTCCAAACAAGGGACCGGTCAGTCACCGATATATCGTCCAGCTTAGCGGCCACTTTGGTCATTTTCTTAACCCCGTCCGCCAGGGTTTTATCTGTGCGAAACACAGCCGCGTCTTCCTGCATTGTTTTTTGCATCTCAAGGCGCAGATCGGCCGTCGGCACAGCGCCAGATGCATTGCGCAACCCGTCAAAACGATCAAGGGATGCATCGATAGAGGCCGTGTTCAGCGTGTGATTTGCGGACGCCGGATCAACAATTTTCCCAGCCTTGATAGCCGCTGCCCGGCCAAACACCACCAGATCAATCAGGCTGTTTGATCCCAGCCGGTTGGCCCCATGGACACTGGCACAGCCTGCTTCACCCACGGCCATCAGCCCCGGCGAAATTGCATCGTGATCCTTGGCGGTCGGGTTCAAAACTTCGCCCCAATAATTCGTCGGGATACCACCCATATTGTAATGCACGGTCGGCAGCACCGGGATCGGTTCCCGGCTCAAATCAACACCCGCAAAAATCTGCGCGCTTTCCGAAATACCCGGCAGCCGCAGAGCCAGCGTTTCCGGTGGCAAATGGCTAAGGTTCAGATGCAAATGATCCTTATTCGGCCCAACACCGCGCCCCTCTCGGATTTCCAGCGTCATGCAGCGCGATACCACATCACGCGACGCCAAATCCTTATAAGTCGGCGCATAGCGTTCCATGAACCGCTCGCCCTCGGAATTGGTCAGATAGCCACCCTCGCCACGCGCACCTTCGGTAATCAGTGTACCCGCGCCATAAATCCCGGTCGGGTGAAACTGCACAAATTCCATGTCCTGCAGCGCCAGCCCGGCCCGCGCCACCATGCCGCCACCATCGCCGGTGCAGGTATGGGCCGATGTCGCGCTGAAATACGCCCGACCATAGCCCCCCGTCGCCAGCACCGTCATCTTGGCGTTGAACACATGGATGGTGCCATCGTCCAGCTTCCAGCAGACCACACCCTGACAGGTGCCATCCTCGGCCATGATCAGATCGATGGCGAAATATTCAATGTAAAACTCGGCGTTATGTTTCAGCGACTGCCCGTACAGCGTATGCAACATCGCGTGCCCGGTGCGGTCGGCAGCAGCGCAGGTACGTTGTACCGGCGGACCTTCGCCAAATTCGGTGGTGTGGCCGCCAAAGGGGCGTTGGTAAATCTTGCCCTCTTCGGTGCGCGAAAACGGCACCCCGTAATGTTCCAGTTCATAAACTGCCTTGGGGGCTTCACGGGCCAGGTATTCCATGGCATCGGTGTCGCCCAGCCAATCGGACCCTTTGACCGTGTCATACATATGCCACTGCCAATGGTCGGGGCCCATGTTGGACAGTGACGCGGCAATACCACCCTGTGCTGCCACAGTATGGGAACGTGTCGGGAAAACCTTGGTCACACAGGCCGTGCGCAGTCCTTGTTCAGCCATGCCCAATGTGGCCCGCAACCCGGCACCGCCGGCACCAATCACCACAACATCATAGTCATGCGTTTCGTATTCATATGCCGCCATTGTTCGAAAGCTCCTTAAAACGCAATCTCTGCCAGGGCGTATAGCCCCACCGCCATGATGCCGTAACTGACACCGATCATCACAATGATCAGGATCTTACGGGCCAGCCCGTGCACATAATCCTCAATCATGATCTGCACACCATTTTTGAAATGCAGCATGCCGATGATGATGGTCAGCGCTGCAATGATGGCGGGGAATGGGTTTGAATAATACGTCACTACTGTTGCCCGGCTTTCGCCCAGCATCGGCCCAAAGGTGAAAATGAACAACGGCACCAGCACCAAAAGCAGGCAGGCGCTAACGGTCATGGCCCAGTGATGGCCGGTTCCGGTTTTTGCTGACCCCAACCCGGTGGCGCGTTTTCTATCGGTCAAATATGACATGCCGGGCCCCCTATATGATCACAATAGTGATGATGGTCGCCAGTACCGAGCCGCCAATAACGCCCCAGCCCAGCATTTCAGCTGTTTCCATTTCCAACCCGCGACCGGTATCCCAGATCAGATGCCTGACCCCGGCCAACAGATGATACCAAAGCGCCCAAAGCGAACCAGTCATGATCAGATCGCCAAACCAGCTGGTCATGAAACCATCCACCGCGGCAAAACAGGCCGGTGAAATCACCAGCGACATGAACCAGGCCGAAACCAGAAACGCCCCCAGCAACAACGCATTGCCAGTGATCCGCGTCAGGATCGAACTGATCGAAGTCAGTTGTGGCCGGTAGATCGTCAAGTGCGGCGAAAGCGGTCGATTGTGGCTTCGTTGATCACCCATTCAATTATCCTTTTCCCGTCGCAACACACAGCTTGCCATGACGTTTAAGCAAAAACCTGCGACCAGCGATAGGGCTGTCAGCGTTAACAATTCCTTGTGGTGACAGTTTTTTTGCGTTTTTGCGGCATGGAATGGGAAGAAAGCTGTTAATTTGCACCCTTAGAACACATCCGATGCCAATTTATGCAGGTCTTGGACATATTCGCCACAAATCGTAATTTTTCCACGGCCACCTGACCCCTGACTATAGAAAGCCTGATAACCGCGGTCTTCACCTCCGCATCGCTTCAGCACAATTTCCAGACGTTCGGGCAGGGAAAAGTCATCATTTAACTTCTTGATTGTGGCCTCCAAATCCCGGGCTGCCGCACGTCCAATATCGCTGCTGGTATCTTGCCTAAACCGGATTTCACCGTCATTTCTCGCTGACCGCAATCTTTCTAAAATTGGCTCCCAGCTTCGCTCAGCCATGTCAAATTCGCCGGGGCAATATTCTGCACGCTGTTGGGGCAGTCCCAACTTTTTGACAAATTCACTACGCTCAGAAGGGTTTGCACCATAGAAAATGCAGATGGTATTGTAATACCGCTGTCGGGCTGGTCCATGTTCATCCCAAAACGACGGTTGGCGCCCGGTCGCTGCATCTTCGTCCGCGTCAAAAGCAAATGAAAGGACTGAATTTTCGGCAATACGGCTGGCGTCAATTTCCGGGTGACGCTTATGTATCATCAAAGCGCTTAAAACATCCGCCGCGTCTTCTTCCTGGCCCAAAACTGGCAATTCCAGCATATCTATCATGGCATGGGCGAATTCGTGATAAAGCGTGGCTAAAACATTATCGAGAACATAATCCATCGCCGGATCCTTGTTCCCAGCTTCAGCCGGTTCTCCATTTCTGGTGCCTTCAACTTTGGTCGTTTCTTCCTTGCCGTCCTTTTTGTCTGCGGCGGCCACTGGCCCCCAAGCAAAAAATATCACAGCAAAAAGCAAAGCTATTGCGGCCCAATTCTTGTGTTCAAAAAGGGTAGAATCAATTGTTCCCGTCGCCATTTCACTTCCTACCGTCACTCTTACAAAACCACTTAATCGTTCAATGTGGCCAAAACTGGTGCATCAGCCCTGTCGCCGGGTTTGTGTGGTAGCCCCGAAATTTGGTCGCCTGTCTCACGGCGCAACTTTAGCCTGATCTTTTCACCATAGTCAGCAAAGCCGTCTGCAGTAACCACAAAAGAGCCATCACCGGTAATTACATTCTCCCAAAAGTATCCGGTAAGATCGTCCTCCGCTCCTTCGATAGCCAAGGCATTGACTGTAACCCCCGCCGCCCGCAGGTCCGAAAGAACAAAACGCGGCTTAATTCCTTCGTTTGACAAGCCATCGCCAGAAACATCAATGATGTAGCGACCGCAATCTGGTGCCAGCCTTATTTCAGCCAGCGTAAACAGCAAAGCGTCACCAATCGCTGTTGAAAAGTTGCGCCACTGGCGTTCCGTGGTTTCCACAGCATTGGCAAACCCATCAATATCATCAAAGGATCTGATTTTTGTCCAGGATATCGACACAACCTGGCGCGATGATCCCGTCCATTGGATTAATGAAATTTGCGCCTCGGCTTTTACCAACGCTTCAGACACCACTGAATCGCGCAGCCCACTGGCAAGCCCATCCATTTGAATACGAAATTCTTGCGGATCAACCGAGCCCGAAACATCCACCGCCAGCGCAAGGGCCAGATCACAGGCCAGCAAGGGCGCGGGAAATCCCCCGACCAAAGCCGGCATTACTGCGCTAATGATACGCCATCCCCTCGCCAAATTATCCCCAATTCATCTTTCCAAAAATATCCTCGCCGAAGGCAGACGCGCCCATTGGCGCGGCAAGAAAATACTGCGGCATCAGAGATACCTCCACCATCCTAACTGAAATTCCGGGAACCTGGATCACATTGGCATGAGCGCCCAGTAATCCAGATCAAGTAACACGTCAGGCAGGTATTTCCCATCTTCACCACGCAGCTCAAATGCCGCGCCCTTGGTCGCCAGCAGCCGTAATCGAAGCGCCCCGATACCATTACCCATATCCGCCTTATCCAGCACTTCAGACCAGGCGCGCACCGTGTCACCAGCAAAGCACGGGTTGGCGTGCGCGCCACCGTTCAATCCAACAATCAACTGGGCATTGGCCAATCCGTTGAACGACAGTGCCCGGGCCAGCGAAATTATATGGCCGCCGTAAATCAGCCGCTTGCCATCAGGGCGCGCCGTCACGTCAAAATGCACCCGCGCCGTGTTTTGCCACAACCGGGTGGCCATCATATGCTCGGCCTCTTCGATGGTCACACCATCCACATGGTCGATCTGCTCACCAACCACATAATCGCCCCAGCGATGCGCCTCACCGGCCAGATCAAAATCATAGCGGCTGAAATCCAACCCCTCAGGCACAACCAGGTCTTTGGCATCCACCGTCCCGGCCAATTCAGGGATCACCGTTTTCGGTGCATCCGCATCCAGGTCATTTTTGCGCACCATTACCCAGCGCACATAGCTAAGCACCGGTTCATCGCGTTGGTTCAACCCGGTGGTGCGCAGCCAGACAATGCCGGATTTACCGTTGGAATTTTGCTTTAGCCCGATGATTTCACTTACCGCGCGCAGCGTGTCGCCCGGATAAACCGGCGCCATCCAGCGCCCTTCCGCATACCCCAAATTGGCCACTGCGTTCAGCGAAATGTCAGGAACCGTCTTGCCCAACACAATGTGAAATACCAACAGATCATCAAGAAGTGAGCCTTCAAACCCACATTCGGTTGCAAACATATCAGACGACGCCAACGCATGACGTGCCGGGTATAGCGCATGGTACAGCGCACGTTCACCTTCAGCCACAGTACGCGGCACAGCATGGAATATCGTTTCCCCCACACGAAAATCTTCGAAATATCGTCCCGGATTGGTTTTCACAACTGCCCCAATTTCATCTCTGGCGAATAAACCCCATCCACATCCTTAGTAACCGCCTGCGCACATCGCATAACACCGGCCTTGGCATCAAACCCGTAGGCCGGATCGCCATACAGCAACCAGCCTTTGGCCAATGCCTCGCTCACCTTGTGGCAAAAGTCAGACGTGTCGTCCCCAGTAAGCAACCGGTAGGCTTGCATAGCGCTATGCCCCAAACGGCGACGGGCCGATCCAGATGTGAATGCCTGCAAATACTGCGAAAACCACCAGATGGATTAATATCCACCTGACATCACCACTGGCTGGTCCCGGCTCAGGTCGTTGCCACGGGCCTTCACGAAAATTGATCAGCGGGATGGAAAACAGCGCCCAAGCAGCGATACCGCCAAACAGCACCAGCGAAGCCACATCGCCGTTCACCAGGATATGGGCCCCGGCCCAAACCAACACGCCAATCAACATCGGGTGGCGCAACCAGGAACGCGCCCGGCCTTTGGAACTGCCCATTCCCATCATCGCCACAGCCACAAGCATTAGAATGTTGTTCACCGGCTTGCCCCAGCTTGGTGCATCAAACACGATATCCACCGGCGCTGCACGGTAGCCGATGACCATCATCACCACCGACGCTAGTATCAGCACCGCCACAACACCCTTACCAGCATTGCCCATCGAGGCCCGAACCCCCGGCGTCACCCGCTTAAAGTAGTGCGCCGCTGTCCACAGAACCAAGCCCGCTATCAGTAGTGTCATATCATTCTCCCTGAACGGCGAGGATCGCCTTATGTTTGGCCAATAGGGCCTGTGCCGTCTCTATATGCAGGTTTTCAACAATCTGACCATCCACAACCGCCACGCCTTTACCGTCGGCCCGGGCCGCTTCAAAGGCCTCAATCTGTCGCTGCGCCAGCGCAATTTCCGCTTCATCCGGTCCAAAAACCCCATTAGCAACCTCAACCTGCGCCGGATGGATCAGGGTTTTGCCGTCAAACCCCATATCGCGCCCCTGTTCGCATTCGGCCTGTAACCCGTCAGCATCCTTAAAAGCGTTATATACCCCGTCAATGCAGACAATACCCGCCGCCCGCGCCGCCAGCAGGCACATCTGCAACGATGCCAACAAGGGCTCGCGGTCCGCACGGTGCCGGGTATTCAGGTCTTTCGCCAGATCATTTGTACCCAGAATAAACCCCGACAATTGCCCGTGATCGGCAATTTCCGCTGCGTTCAAAACACCCCGCGGCGTTTCCATCATCGCCCACAGCGCAATGTCAGGGCACAGTTCGGCAACGCTATCCAACCCGGCGGCATTATCGACCTTGGGGATCAGGATGCCGTCAATATCGGCGCTGGCAAAGGCTTTCACATCTTCGCGCCCCCAGTCGGTGTCCAAACCATTCACCCTTACCAACCGAATACGGTTGCCATAGCCCCCGTCTGCCAGCGCCGCCTGCAACTGACTGCGGGCGTTGGTCTTTTGATCAACAGCAACGGCATCTTCAAGATCGAAAATTATCGCATCCACCGGCAACGACCTGGCTTTTTCCAGCGCCCGTGCGTTAGAGCCCGGAATATACAGAACAGATCGCATAGGTCGTGTGGCCAGGGTCATGATTCCTCCAAAATTTAGTGTTCGCAAATTTCCACACGTCACCCCGTACCGCAAGAGCATTTGCCGCAGCGCAGAAAGCCATCTGCGCGAAATTTCCAACCGGACGCCGGATTAACCAATTCTTGGCGGGTTCGGCATCAGAATTTAACCACAGGCAGGAATATCAACCGGGCGATGCCCATGAACAAAAAGGGATACATTATGAAACGTCAGTTTCTCGCACTCTCCTTAGGTCTTGGGGCGATGCTTTTGGCCACGCAGCATGCATTCGCGCAATCCGCCCGCTGTGCGGACCGTGAAATTGTGGTGAACCGTTTGGCCGCAAAATACGGCGAAAGCCGTCAGTCTATTGGCCTGGGGGCAAATAATTCCGTGGTGGAAATGTTTGCATCGGTGCAAACCGGAACCTGGACAATTACGGTTACGATGCCAACCGGGCAAACCTGTATCGTCGCAGCGGGTCGGTCATTTGAAGCTCTGGCAGAGGCGCCAGCGATCCCGGGCAACGACGCCTAACGAATGCATTTTGCTAAACGCGGGGTAAATTTCACCTCAAAGCGTCCGCCAGACATCAAAATTTGCCAACAAATTTATTCCAATTGTGCGGATGGCCTATTTCTTGCGGAACTCTGCTAAATCATTGTGGAAACCGTACCGCAAAATAGTAATTCCCATGTCGTAATTTAATGCTGCATTGCAGCACCCTTGCGACTCAGGGCTCAACTGGCTACTCATCTGGCGATTATCACTGGATGGAGTCCTTAAATGGCCAGACCAAAAATTGCCCTGATCGGTTCCGGGCAAATCGGTGGCACCCTTGCCCACCTTGCAGCAATGAAAGAACTTGGCGATGTTGTATTGTTTGACATCGCTGATGGCGTACCCCAGGGCAAAGCGCTTGATATTGCCGAGGCCGGTCCTTCCGCAAAATTTGACGCCGCCATGTCCGGCACCACTGATTACGCCGATATAGCAGGCGCAGATGTGTGCATTGTCACGGCCGGTGTTGCCCGCAAACCGGGGATGAGCCGCGACGATTTGCTGGGCATTAACCTGAAAGTCATGAAATCCGTTGGCGAAGGCATCAAAAAACACGCGCCAAATGCGTTTGTGATCTGCATTACCAACCCGCTGGACGCCATGGTCTGGGCCTTGCGCGAATTTTCCGGCCTTCCCCACAACATGGTGGTCGGCATGGCTGGCGTGTTGGATTCTGCCCGTTTCCGGCATTTCCTAAGCCTTGAATTTGGCGTGTCCATGCGCGATGTCACCGCCTTTGTGTTGGGCGGTCACGGCGACACCATGGTGCCGCTGACCCGCTATTCCACCGTTGGTGGCATTCCCTTGCCCGATCTGGTGGATATGGGCTGGACCACGCAGGAAAAACTGGACGCCATTGTGCAACGCACCCGCGATGGCGGCGCTGAAATTGTCGGCTTGCTGAAAACCGGTTCGGCGTTTTACGCCCCGGCCACATCGGCAATTGAAATGGCCGAAAGCTTTCTGAAAGACCAGAAACGCCTGCTGCCTTGCGCGGCATGGGTGGACGGTGCCCTTGGCCTGAAGGGCATGTATGTTGGCGCCCCGACAGTCATCGGCGCTGGCGGAATTGAGCGGGTGGTGAACATCAAACTGAACAAAGATGAACAGGCGATGTTTGATAAATCCGTTGAGGCCGTCAAAGGCCTGGTGGATGCCTGTATCGGGATAGACAGTTCGCTCGGCTAAGCGCCAATCAATAAACCTGTTAAATGCCGGGCCCAACAAGCTCGGCATTTTCCGTTTGGGACCTTACTGCGGTTCACTTATCAGCCTGGTTTCCAGTTTTGTGATCACACAATTTCCGCCTGTGATCACAAAAACAGCTAATTTACCTAAGTTTATGCGCTAACGGAAAAAAACCGTTTATTCATTGTTTTCGTGTGTGCAATGTGAGGGAAATTATTTCAGCACGAAGGCAGCCCCATGAATATTCACGAATATCAGGCCAAGGCTCTGTTGCGCAGCTATGGCGCGCCAGTTTCAGAAGGGCGCCCTGTACTGCGCGCCGAAGACGCTAAAACCGCCGCCGGGCAACTTGATGGCCCGCTTTGGGTTGTCAAAGCCCAGATCCATGCCGGTGGACGCGGCAAAGGCACATTCAAAGAACCCGACGCGGGCGAAGCCGGCGGTGTGCGCCTGACCAAATCAGTGGAAGAGGCCGCGACCGAAGCCGCCAAAATGCTGGGCCGCACATTGGTCACCAAACAAACCGGCCCGGCTGGCAAACAGGTCAACCGCATCTACATCGAAGACGGTGCCGGCATTGAACACGAATTCTATCTGGCACTGCTGGTGGATCGTCAATCGTCGCAAGTGTCCTTTGTCTGCTCAACAGAAGGCGGCATGGACATCGAAGAGGTTGCCCATAACACCCCGGACAAGATCCTTTCCTTTTCCGTCGACCCGGCCACGGGCTATCAGGGTTTTCACGGCCGCCGCATCGCCTTTGAACTGGGCCTGACCGGGAGGCAGATCAAACAATGCGTGGCATTGATGGGCACGCTTTACAAAATGTTCGTCGAAAAAGATTGCGAGATGCTGGAAATTAACCCGCTGATCGTCACCGACGCCGGTGATCTGGTTTGCCTGGATGCCAAAATGGCGTTCGACAGCAACGCCATCTACCGCCACGCAGATATTGCCGCGCTGCGCGATGAAACCGAAGAAGACGCCAAGGAATTGGCCGCTTCTAAATTCGATCTGAACTACATTTCACTGGACGGTGAAATCGGTTGCATGGTCAACGGTGCCGGGCTGGCGATGGCCACCATGGACATCATCAAACTGTTCGGGTCCTCGCCTGCCAACTTTTTGGACGTCGGCGGCGGCGCCACCAAAGAAAAGGTGACCGAAGCCTTCAAAATCATCACCTCTGATCCCAATGTCAAAGGTATCCTTGTGAATATTTTCGGCGGCATCATGCGCTGTGACATCATCGCCGAAGGCGTGGTGGAAGCGGTGAAAGAGGTCGGCCTAAAGGTGCCGCTGGTCGTGCGTCTTGAAGGCACCAATGTCGAAGAAGGTAAGGCGATCATCAACGGGTCGGGTCTGGGCGTAATTGCTGCGGATGATTTATCGGACGCCGCGACGAAGATTGTAGCGGCGGTGAAAGGTTAAAGATGCGGCTTTCCAATCCACAGCCGTTCCACTGCACAGCCCTTGCATTGGTGCTGTCATTCTCGTCTGCCATTTCAATCCACGCTCAGGACTTGTTTGAAAGCGCCCAATCTGCAGCAAATTTCACCGTTGGACTTTGCCTGTTTCCGTCAACAGACGATCTGGAAGGACAGCTGGCCGCGGCCAAAGAAAAAGCCCTGGCGACCGGTCTTTCGATCATGTTTGAAGATGGCGAACGGGGTATGTTTGGTAATCCGTCCGACGTTTTCGTGGTTGTCAGTAAAACCATCGACAGCCTGCATTGCGTAGTGCAAATCGCCCCCCCAAAAGGGACGCATGACTACTTCGAAACCATCGAATCCGCGATCGCAGTTGAATACCAGGTTCGCTTTTCCGGCTTCAATGAAAGCATTGACGATGACCCGTCGCCGCATATTGACGGACATGGCTGGATTTTTCGCACCCCGGCCAATGACAGCATAATAGTTTCCATCGACTTTGGTACCGAAGATGGCATTACCATCGGCGGAGTCGCCAAAAAAGAATACGACTAACGCCCAACGGGCAAGCATAGACAGGAGAGCCAAATTGGCCATTCTCATCGACGAAAATACCAAGGTAATTTGCCAGGGCTTCACCGGCTCTCAGGGCACGTTCCATTCTGAACAGGCCATCGATTATGGCACCAAAATGGTTGGTGGCGTGACGCCTGGCAAGGGTGGTCAGGAACATCTGGGCCTGCCAGTTTACAATTCAGTCCACGAAGCGGTGGAAAAAACCGGCGCTGATGCGTCCGTTATTTATGTGCCGCCGCCCTTTGCGGCCGATTCAATACTCGAAGCGCTGGACGCTGAAATCCCGCTGATCTGCTGCATCACTGAAGGCATTCCCGTGCTTGACATGATGCGGGTCAAACGGGCGCTGGACGGCTCCAATTCCCGCCTGATCGGCCCCAACTGCCCCGGCATCATCACGCCGGGTGCCTGCAAGATTGGCATCATGCCGGGCCACATCCACAAACGCGGCTCTTGCGGCGTGCTGTCACGTTCCGGCACGCTGACCTATGAGGCGGTGAAACAAACCACCGATAACGGCCTTGGCCAATCCACCGCCGTCGGCATCGGTGGTGATCCGATCAAAGGCACCGAACATATCGACGTGTTGGAAATGTTCCTGGCCGATGACGAAACCCATTCGATCATCATGATCGGCGAAATCGGCGGAAGCGCCGAAGAAGAAGCTGCGCAGTTCCTGATTGATGAGGCCAAGAAAGGCCGCAAGAAACCCACAGCTGGTTTTATCGCCGGGCGCACCGCGCCTCCGGGACGGCGCATGGGTCACGCAGGCGCAATTGTCGCCGGTGGCAAAGGCGGTGCCGAGGATAAGATCGAAGCCATGAAGGCCGCCGGGATTACGGTTGCCGACAGCCCCGCTGATCTTGGCAAGGCTGTGCTGGAAGCGATTGGATAGGAACCGCTTATGCCTCCCCATCCCATTAAGGCATTTCTAACATCAGTCCTGCTGGCTTTGCTTTGGCTTGGGCCGGTAAATGCTCAGTCATTTGGCCCCTTGCAGGGAAAATCTTTTGGCGATGGTGATCAGGCCCTTGTGGTGTTTTTACATGGCGATGTGTCCAGCGGCGGACCTGCAAACTACCATTACGGACTGGGCCAAATCCTTGCAGCTTTGGAACCTGGGGTAACGGCTGTGGCCCTTCTGCGCCCCGGGTATGCGGACGGAAATGGCCTGAAAAGCCCGGGCACCAACCACAAGCGCCGGGATCAGTATACAAGCGCTAACAACGATCTTGTTGCCGAAACGCTGGCAAGCCTGCGAACTGCCTTTCCCGACCGCCCCCTGTTTGTGGCCGGACATTCCGGCGGGGCCGCGCAGCTTGGAGTGGTGATCGCGCGATATCCGGGATTGGTGGATACTGCTTTACTGGTATCTTGCCCATGCGACATCGCCCGCTGGCGCCGCGCCCAAAATGCGCGCGCCTATAAACGCAGCCAATCGCCGCAATACTATGTGGACCGGGTGCAACCAGATACACAGGTAATCACTATCACCGGTTCTGAAGACACCAATACATTTCCGGAAATGGCCGCTGACTATGTCGCAACACTAAACGCAAATGGCGGAAACGGCATAGCAATTGTCGTCGATGGCAGCGGGCATTGGGACGCAAATATTTCAACATCCATTACCAAAGTTATCCGTAAGGAATTGGCACCATGACCGAACAATCCCCCAACGACACCTTCCACGCCTCCTCCTTCCTGCAAGGCCATAACGCGGAATATATCGAACGGCTTTACGCCCGCTACGCCAGCGACCCGAACGCGGTGGATGAGGCATGGCAATCCTTCTTCAAAGAACTCGGCGACAGCGATATCGACGCCAAAGCTGACGCTGCCGGGCCAAGCTGGGCCCGAGCCGATTGGCCCCCGACCCCCAACGATGACCTGACCGCCGCCCTTGATGGCCAATGGGCCGAAGAACCGGCGGCTGTCGGCGATAAGATCAAGGCCAAAGCGGCCGCCACAGGGGCAGCGGTGTCAGATGAGGCGATCAAAACCGCTGTGTTGGACTCAGTCCGCGCCATCATGATCATCCGCGCCTACCGCATCCGCGGCCATCTGGTGGCCGACCTTGATCCACTGAAAATGCGCGACCATGGCAGCCATCCGGAACTGGACCCGAAATCATACGGTTTTGCTGACGCCGACATGGACCGCCCGATCTTTATTGACAACGTGCTGGGGCTGGAACTGGCCAGCATGCGGCAAATCATTGAGATCGTGAAACGCACCTATTGCGGCACATTCGCCCTGCAATACATGCATATTTCCAACCCCGAAGAAAGCGGTTGGCTAAAGGAACGCATTGAAGGTTTCGGCAAGGAAATCGCCTTTACCCGTGAAGGCCGCAAAGCCATCCTGCGTAAACTGGTCGAGGCCGAAGGCTTTGAAAAATTCCTGCACGTCAAATACATGGGCACCAAACGTTTCGGCCTGGACGGCGGCGAAAGCCTGATCCCGGCCATGGAACAGATCGTCAAGCGCGGCGGCGCACTGGGCGTGCGCGATATTATCTTTGGCATGCCTCATCGCGGGCGGTTGTCGGTGCTGGCCAATGTCATGGCCAAACCCTACCGCGCCATTTTCAACGAATTTCAGGGCGGCAGTTACAAACCAACGGACGTGGATGGATCGGGGGACGTGAAATACCACCTTGGTGCCAGTTCAGACCGGGAATTTGACGGCAATTCGGTGCACCTGTCGCTGACCGCCAACCCCAGCCATTTGGAAGCTGTGAACCCGGTTGTGATCGGCAAAGCCCGCGCCAAACAGGAAGCGCTGAATGACACTGACCGAACCCAGGTTCTGCCGATCCTGCTGCACGGTGATGCGGCATTCGCCGGGCAGGGCGTGATCGCTGAATGTTT
Source organism: Paracoccaceae bacterium (assembly GCA_965224795.1). Lineage (GTDB taxonomy): Bacteria > Pseudomonadota > Alphaproteobacteria > Rhodobacterales > Rhodobacteraceae > NVTR01. Next base: position 908,215 of record CBDDAE010000002.1, read on the forward strand.
CGGCCTGTCAGGCCTGTCGGGCCACAAAACCGGCGGCACGATCCATATCATCGTCAACAACCAAATCGGTTTCACCACCGCGCCGCATTTTTCCCGCTCATCCCCCTACCCCACCGACATCGCAATGATGGTGGAAGCGCCAATTTTCCATGTAAACGGTGACGATCCCGAGGCCGTGGTTCACGCCGCCCGCGTCGCCACCGAGTTCCGCCAAAAATTCCACAAGGACGTGGTGCTCGACATTTTCTGCTATCGCCGCTTTGGCCATAACGAAGGCGATGAACCGATGTTCACCAATCCGCTGATGTACAAGCGGATCAAGAAACAAAAAACCACGCTGCAACTGTATACTGAACGTCTGATCCGCGACGGGTTGATCCCCGAAGGTGAGATCGAGGATATGAAAGCCGCGTTTCAGGCCCATCTGAGCGAAGAATTTGAGATCGGCAAAGATTACAAGCCAAACAAAGCCGACTGGTTGGATGGGCGCTGGTCGCATCTGGACAAACTGGGCGATGCCTACCAGCGCGGCAAAACCGCGATCCCCAAGAAAACGTTGGCCAAAGTCGGCAAAGCCCTGTCCACCCTGCCTGCCGATTACCCGGCCCATAAAACCATAACCCGACTGTTTGATGCCAAAGCAAAAATGTTCAAATCCGGCGCCGGTTTTGACTGGGCGACAGCCGAAGCACTGGCATTTGGGTCATTGTTAACCGAGGGCTTTCCAGTTCGCCTTTCCGGACAAGACAGCACACGCGGCACCTTCAGCCACCGCCATTCCGGCATCCTTAATCAAGACACCGAAGAAAAATATTACCCTTTGAACAACATCGGTGCAGGGCAAGCCCGCTATGAGGTCATCGACAGCATGTTGTCGGAATACGCCGTACTTGGCTTTGAATATGGCTATAGCCTGGCCGAACCCAACGCGCTGGTCCTGTGGGAAGCCCAGTTTGGTGATTTCGCCAATGGCGCCCAAATCATGATCGACCAGTTCATCAGTTCAGGCGAAGCAAAATGGCTGCGCATGTCGGGCCTCGTGATGCTGCTGCCCCATGGCTATGAAGGCCAGGGCCCGGAACATTCCAGCGCCCGCCTCGAACGTTTCCTGCAAATGTGCGGCGGGGATAACTGGATCGTGGCCAATTGCACGACGCCCTCAAACTACTTCCACATCCTGCGCCGGCAGATGCACCGCTCTTACCGCAAACCGCTGATCATGATGTCGCCAAAATCCCTGCTGCGCCACAAAATGGCGGTGTCAGACGCGGGTGATTTCACCACTGGTTCCAGCTTTCACCGGGTGCTGTGGGATGACGCGCAAAAGGGCCATTCCGACACTAAACTGGTGGCCGATAAGAAGATCAAGCGCGTGGTGATGTGTTCAGGCAAGGTCTATTACGACCTGCTGGCCGAACGGGATGAACGCGGCATCGACGATATCTACCTGATGCGGCTTGAACAATTCTACCCGTTCCCGGCCCTAAGCATGGTTAAGGAACTAGACCGCTTCAAACAGGCCGACATGGTCTGGTGCCAGGAAGAACCGAAAAACCAGGGTGCCTGGACCTTCATAGAATCCAATATCGAATGGGTCCTGACCCGGATTGAAGCCCAGAATACCCGGCCCACCTATGCCGGTCGCCCGGCCTCGGCCTCCCCGGCCACCGGCCTTGGCAGCCAACACAAAGCACAACAATCGGCGCTTATTGATGCCGCCCTAACGATCGAAGGATAAGATATGTCCACTGAAGTCCGCGTCCCCACATTAGGTGAAAGCGTCACCGAAGCCACCATTGCCACCTGGTTCAAAAAACCCGGTGACGCCGTGGCCGTTGATGAAATGTTGTGCGAGTTGGAGACCGACAAAGTCACGGTCGAAGTCCCCAGCCCCGTCGCCGGAACCCTTGGCGAAATCGTCGCCGCCGAAGGTGACACTGTCGGCGTTGACGCCCTGTTGGCCACCATCAGCGAAGGCGCAAGTGCTGCCCCAAGCGCGGCCCCGGCCGACGCACCTGGCAAAGACGTTGAAGACGCCCCTTCAGCCAAAAAAGCCATGGCCGAAGCGGGCGTTTCTGCCGCCGATGTTTCCGGCACAGGCCGCGATGGCCGGATCATGAAGGATGACGTGGCCAAGGCGTTGGCAAACACACCAGCAGCACCCGCCGCCGCACCCCGTGCCCCGGTGTCCACCGATGATGCATCCCGCGAAGAGCGGGTAAAAATGACCCGCCTGCGCCAAACCATCGCGCGGCGCCTGAAAGAAAGCCAGAACACCGCCGCCATGTTGACCACCTATAACGAGGTCGACATGACCGCCGTGATGGACCTGCGAAAAGAATACAAAGATCTGTTCCTGAAGAAACACGGCGTCAAACTGGGCTTTATGTCGTTCTTCACCAAGGCCTGCGTGCATGCCCTGAATGAGGTGCCAGAGGTAAACGCAGAAATTGACGGCACCGATGTGGTTTACAAAAACTTCGTCCATATGGGCGTCGCTGCAGGCACCCCCACCGGGCTGGTTGTGCCGGTGATCCGCGAAGCCCACGCCATGTCTTTCGCCGACATCGAAAAGGCCATCGCCGAAAAAGGCGGCCGTGCCCGTGATGGTAAGCTTGGTATGGACGAAATGCAGGGAGGCACTTTCACCATTTCCAACGGCGGCGTATACGGCTCGCTCATGTCATCGCCAATCCTGAACCCACCACAATCGGGTATTTTGGGCATGCACAAAATTCAGGACCGGCCTGTGGCGATTGATGGACAGGTGGTGATCCGCCCGATGATGTATCTGGCGCTCAGCTACGATCACCGCGTGGTGGACGGCAAAGGTGCGGTGACGTTTCTGGTGCGGGTGAAAGAGGCGCTGGAAGATCCACGACGGTTGTTGATGGATTTGTGAGGGGATATTTTCCGTGAATGTGCACCCAAAAATTCGATTTGCTATCGCAAGCTACGGTCTATTGGTGGGTTTAGGCAGCATTTTTGCTTTGGGAGCGGGTTGGTATGGTTTTTTGGTTAGCGGTGCTTGGATTGCTTTCTTCCTACTGCCTGTACACAGTTTTTTCGGGTTTTGGCTTTTTTATGCCTTAGCCAATGATCGCCAAACAGCAATTTATCCAGCTGCGGCGTTATTTGTTTCAAGCCTTGCGTATTGTATTGCAGTTTTAATTTTTTCGAAAGTTCCAATGGACTCACCCGTTGCAATAACCCTCGCAACCATCGCCATTAGTTTTCCAGCAGTCATAATGTATTACTTACTTTGGTCAGCCAAATCGACAACAGAAAATATCGAAGGTTTCAAATGACCCCCGAATTCCTCCTCGCCGCCTTCTTCGTCGTGCTGGTCCCCGGCACCGGCGTGATCTACACCATCGCCTCCTCGCTCCCCCGTTCTTCTATTCAAAAATATCCACGGGGGGAATTGCCCGCCCTTCGCGGGCAAGGGGGGCCGTCAGCCCCCAAACCCCGCCCGCCACTTGCGCACCCCCCACACATATGATGAGCATATGACACCCCCGCCGCCGCCACTCGAAAGGCAACCCCATGTTTGACAGCGAACTCTCAATCCTCGCAATCTACGGCCTGGTTGTGGCCATATCCGTCGCCCTGCAAACTTCGGGCGCCATGGGCCAGCTCGGCATCAGCTATTTTTTGTCAGCCCGCGACGAAGCCCGATCAGCTTCGGGCACCACCGCCCGGTTGGACCGCGCCCAGAACAACGCTATTCAGGCCATGGTTCTGTTCGCCCCGGCCATCCTGATCCTCGCCGTCAAGGGCACTTTCAGCGACACCACCTTGCTCGCCGCTCAAGTTTTCCTGATTGCCCGCGTGATCTACCTGCCAGCTTACGCCTTTGGCATCACCGGGGTGCGCACCCTGACCTGGATCATTGGCTTTGCCTCGACAATTTCTCTTTACTTCCTCGCCCTCTGAATTTCATTCCAACCCTCTGGAAACTGCCTGACAATAAGCTGACAATAGTCTGACGCAAATCTGACAGCGATTTCAGCCTAAAGGAGCAAGAAATGCCAAGTTACGACGTAATCATCATCGGTGCCGGACCTGGCGGCTATGTTTGCGCCATCCGCTGCGCCCAACTGGGCCTGAAAACGGCTGTGGTTGAGGGCCGTGAAACCCTGGGCGGCACCTGTCTGAATGTGGGCTGCATCCCATCCAAGGCGCTGCTGCACGCCACCCATTCCCTGCACGACGCACAGCACAATTTCGTCAAGATGGGCCTTAAGGGCAAGTCCCCTTCTGTGGATTGGAAAGCGATGCTTGCCTACAAGGATGATGTCGTCGACCAAAACACCAAGGGCGTGGAATTTCTGTTAAAAAAGAACAAGATAGACTGGATCAAAGGTTGGGCCTCCATCCCTGCTGCGGGTCAGGTCAAAGTCGGTGACGACATCCACGACGCCAAAAACATCGTCATTGCTACGGGTTCCGAGGTCGCCACCCTGCCCGGCGTCACCGTGGACGAAAAGATCGTCATATCCTCAACCGGGGCGCTGACACTGGCGAAAATCCCCAAGAAAATGGTGGTGATCGGCGCTGGCGTCATCGGTCTGGAAATGGGATCGGTCTATGCGCGCCTTGGGGCCGAGGTCACCGTAATCGAATATCTGGACGCCATCACCCCCGGCATGGACAAGGACGTGCAGAAAACCTTGCAACGTATCCTTAAAAAACAAGGCCTTACCTTCATAATGGGGGCAGCTGTTCAGGGCGTGACCACCACCAAATCCAAGGCGAAAGTCAGTTATAAATTGCGCAAGGACGACAGCGACAATACCCTTGATGCAGACATCGTTTTACTGGCCACCGGTCGCAAACCCTACACCGATGGCCTGGGTCTGGACGCCCTGAATGTTACCCAGACAGACCGCGGCCAGATTGCCACCGATGGCCACTTTGCCACCAGCATTCCGGGCATTTACGCCATTGGCGATGCCATCACCGGCCCGATGCTGGCCCACAAAGCCGAAGATGAAGGCCTGGCCGTTGCAGAAGTGCTGGCAGGCAAAAAAGGCCATGTAAATTATGGGGTTATCCCCGGCGTGATCTATACATCGCCCGAAGTCGCTAGCGTCGGTGCCATTGAACAAGACTTGAAAGAAGCCGGGCATGACTACAAGGTCGGCAAGTTTTCCTATATGGGCAACGCCCGCGCCAAGGCGGTATTTCAGGGCGAAGGCTTCGTGAAAATCCTGGCCGATAAAAACACCGACCGCATCCTTGGCGCCCATATCATCGGCCCCGCCGCCGGCGAACTTATCCACGAAATATGCGTCGCCATGGAATTTGGCGCCTCAGCCCAGGATCTGGCCCTTACTTGCCACGCCCATCCCACCTGGTCCGAAGCCGTGCGCGAAGCCGCGCTGGCCTGTGGTGATGGCGCTATCCACGCCTAACCCCTTCATTTTTCTACAAATATCCTCTGGGGGTTGGCCGCAGGCCATTTGGGGGCAGACAGCCCCCCGCCGGTCGGACCGCGCCAGCGGTTCGACCCCTAGACCACCAACATTCGCAGCCCTTGTGTCACATCTGCCCGTACCGCCAGCCGCAACCCCGGCTCATCTCCGGCACGCAAAGCCGCCACAATAGCGCGGTGCTGCTGAGGCAATTCTGTGCGCTGCAATCGGCCATAGAGCGCGCGCATCGTTGGCCCCAGTTGCAGCCAGACAGTTTCCGCCATCGCCAGCATCGCCGGGGCCTGTGCGCGCAGATATAGTGTGCGGTGGAACTCCAGATTGGTACGAATATAACCCACGGCATCGCCTTTGACGATCACTTCGGAAAGCGCACCATTTATTGCCTGCAGCCGGTCAACCAACGCCAGATGTGCCCGCGGCAGCGCCCGGCTAGCCAGTTCCGGCTCCAGTAGTGCCCGGATGGACGCAAGTTCTTCAATTCTTTCGTTGCTTAGTTCCGGCGTGGCCACTCTGCCGGATGAAGTCATGCTAAGCGCTCCTTCGGCCACCAAACGGCGCACGGCTTCGCGCGCCGGCGTCATCGATACATCAAACTGTCGCCCAATCCCACGCAAAGTCAGTGCATGGCCAGGGGGCAGCTCTCCGTGCATGATCCGGGAGCGCAAGCTGCGAAACACGCGGTCATGGGCAACCGTTAGGGCCTCGGAATTGCGCGTAGGGCTAATCATTGCATGATGTGTTCAGAGCTTGGGGCCGTGGTCAATTGCGCAAACCGATAGGAATGCAGCACGGCACCATTTTTACGCAACCATTGGCGCGGAATTTTGTAGCCCGGGTAGATACCAGCCACGACCGCCCAATAAGGTGGCGAATGGTTCATTTCCAGCAAATGCGCAACTTCATGCGCCGCAACATAATCCAAAACATCTTTTGGGGCCATGATCAGCCGCCATGAAAACATCAGTTTGCCATCAGTGGTACACGATCCCCAGCGCGATCGAGTGTCGCGCATTGTGATGCCTTTAACGTCAACGCCCAACAAACCACTATAGTGGTCACATGCACGGCTTAGCCGTTCCCGGGCCAGAGTTTTTAGATAGGCGGCGGTTCGAATAGGGACCCGATCCGCGTCACCTGGCACTTGCAATTGGCCATCCTGAAACCGCACCGCACGCCCGGACAGCCCCACAATGGGCACCTGTTGACCTTCAAGCAGTATCTGCCCGCCAATTCGCGGGATAATTTCTTGCGGTCGTTTGCCAAGCTGACACCTAATCCAATGCTCTTTCTCGCAGGCGAAACCCCGGGCTTCAGATGCACTTGCACATTTTGGCAAGGTCATTGTGACACGGCCATCAAGCTGTGAAACCCGAAGTGAAAGCCTTCGAGCACGGGTGTTTACACGTATCTCAACAGTAATTTCCGGGTCACCAGGTAGGTGTATCTGCCGCATGGTTTTTCCATCGCTTGCCTGAATGGGTAGGGTAAACCGGTTCCAAAGAAATGCACAGGCCAGATCGCTAGAACGCCAAATCTCTCAAAATGCTTTGACACCCTGGCGGCTGTATGTCAGAGGGGCTGAAATCTTGAAAAATGATACTCGCGAAAGGGGATTTTCATGCCCAATGAAGAATGGGGCGTCAAACGTATTTGCCCAACCAGCGGCAAACGGTTTTACGACATGAACAAAAAACCGATTGTCAGCCCCTATACTGGCGAAACGGTAACGCTTGATGCCAACACCCGTACCCGGGTTGCTGTGGCCGAAAAGACCGAAGCTAAAGTCGAAGAGGATCAAACCGACGAAGAAGAAATCCTTTTGGACGATGATGATAGTGATGATTCTAGCGATGCCGCTGTCGACAATGATTTGCTGGATGATGATGATGACAATGACGACGTTCCGTTGGACGAAGTCAAAGACGTACCGGCAAACGACGACGACTGACAATAAGGCTCGGGCTTTTCTGCTTGATCTGCCCGGGTCGGTTTCATACATACGCCAAGCGCGGCGACATATGCGTTTGGGGCCTTAGCTCAGCTGGGAGAGCGCTTGCATGGCATGCAAGAGGTCAGGGGTTCGATCCCCCTAGGCTCCACCATACCGCTCAATTAAATCGATGTTATGCAGTACCGGTTCAAACGTTTGAAAAGTACTTTTACTTGGAAGTCAGCGTGCGTAGTCGCTAGTCGCCTGCAGCGGCGTCGAAACGTTTCTTAACTAAAGTTAAATACGACGCGAACCGTGCCCATACTTTGGCAGGATCGATTGACAGGAATGGCCTCTCAACCACTTGAAATGACAGGTGCGAGATCGTAATTGACAACGCCAGTGGCAGTATCCATCCAATGTATCCCGATCCGGGATACCCCATGGCCAACAACACATCGACCACAAGTGTATGCCAGAGATAGAGACTGAAACTAATCAGGCCAACATAGCGGGAACAGCGCCATTCAAAAGCTACGCGCAACCGCGGGCTACCAAACCTCAAACCTACCAATATTCCAAGCCATGCTAACCCTTGAATCAGATACTGCCTGTTAAAATAGACAACAACATCCCCAAAAATCACCTCTTGAACGGAGGGTATCATTAAGACAAGCGCGACTGCGGAAATCCAAAATATGCCTGTGCTAACGCGTCTTGCCTTGCTATTATTTTCGAAATTTGCGGAAAAGTAACCTACATCGATCGCAGCAAAAGCTGAGCCAATGACGAAAATCTGAATATAGGCTCTTAAGTAAACTCCACCCCCCCGCCCTTCCTGCGAGAGTAAATAAATTTCAACGATTGAACAAAATATTGCGACTAAGCCAATCGTCAATGCTGGTGAACGCAGTGTCGTGTACCGCAGCCCAAGCGCTAAAAACGGCAGTAAAAAATAGAATTTGAATTCCACAGGGACGCTCCAAAGGACGCCTATTCCATCCTGTAGAAATAAATGCCTCCAAAAATCCGCCCAATGTAGCGAATAGGGAAAACCACGTGGGTTCTCCATCACGATTGAAGAGAGTTTCGTCGTTGCAACACAAAAAAGCAGAAAAATACTAAATAGCGGAAAAATTCTCAGCGATCTGCGAAAAAAGAATTTGCTTAATTGTTGCCATGACCAGAACGACTTACCTTTAAGAAGAATGACTCGGGTCAACAAGTAAGCGCTGAGAAGGAAGAACAAATAAACGCCGCTTTTCCCGGCATAGATGAGTGAAATTCCCCCTATATTGGCCCAACCTTGAATTCCAAAATGGCTAACAACGACGATCATCGCAGCGAGTGCACGCAATCCGTCTAGGTACGGAAAATCATTTCGTTTTATTGAAAAACCCATAGCAATGCCAACTTATCGTGGCGTTAAATATGGATCATATTCAACTGCTTGCTGCGCCATTCGGTATCGCTCCCTGAACTGATCAACCTTTAGCTTTAGGGATATTACTCGAAATACTTACGTAGGGGAAGCTAAGCCCAATAGCGGCTGTTTCGACAGCACCGCGCGTGCAAACAAATCCAACACTAGCTACGATTGCGAGCGTATTTTTTTGATATTACAAAAAGTCATCTAATTATGATAAACAGATGATTGTAATTTACCTAATCTCGGGAAAATGTTCCTTTGAACACAAGTTCAGCAAAGTATGAACGGGCATTTTTAAAAACGGCACATAGTGGTAGGATTTCCAATGGCAAAAGCTGAAAAACACATTCCTTCGGAACACGAACAGGCATTTCTTGGAAAAGTCACCAACGGTAAATATGACCGCCAGATCATCACCGGCATCAAAAAATTCATCGACGGCAATGCGCCTCAGGACATGCAGGATTTTTATTCGCCTGCCGAGCTTAAGGCGATAACTGATCTGGACGGCACGGATCGCGATGTTCAGGCGCGCATGCCCATCAAGATCACCCGGCACTATTTTGAACTGGCGGTAAACAGCCCGGCCATTCAAACCCTTGTCAAAGCCAGCCCCAAGGAAACCTACGATCTGGATGGCGCTGAGGATCCCGGCAAGCAGATGTCCTATAGCCCGGTAGAGGGTTTGATCCACAAATATGAACTTGGCCTGATCTACGTGGCGTCCACTTGTTCCGCCCACTGCCGGTTTTGCTACCGCGAAGAACTGATCGCCAAGAAAACCATCGAACGCGCCGACGGCACATCCGCGCCCAAGGGGCTGGCGCAGATCAGTGAGATCGTCGCCTATGTGAAAAAACACAACCGCGAAGTGGCCGATAACGGCGGGCGACACCCTGATACTGGGCGCGAAAAACTGCGCGAAATTCTGATGTCGGGTGGTGATCCGATGGTGTTGGGCAACAAAAACATTGCCCAGTGGCTGGCGGCCCTGTCTGAAGCCGGGATTGAATCTATCCGCCTTGGAACCAAGGAACTGGCGTTTTTCCCGGAACGCTTTGACGAAACATTCTTTGCCATGCTGGATGATTTTCACATCGCTTACCCGCAAACCAACCTGCGGATGATGGTGCATTTCAATCACCCGGATGAGTTCCTGAAAAAGGGCCCGGATGGCAAATATATCGACAACCCGGCCGGTGGTCTGGAATGGATCGCCGCGACCCGCCATTCGGTCAAGGAATTTGGCCGCCGCCCCTGGATCAACATCGACAACCAGTCGCCCATTATCAAAGGCATCAACAACGACCCCGACGCCCTGCGCATTATGCAGCGCGAATTAAAACGCAACGGCGTTGAAAACCACTATTTCTTCTGCGGGCGCGATATTGTTGGCCACAAGGCGTTCAACGTGCCGATCGAAGAAGCATGGCATGTGCTGAATGAAAGCCAAAAAGGCCTGTCCGGGGTCGAGGCCCACGCGCGTCTGTCGATCACCCATTATAAGGGCAAAACCGAAGTGTCTGCGGTGACCAACAAACCCATGCCTGGCGTGCCGGGCGGTGAGAACGGCGTGGTGATCCTGAAACTTCTACGCTCGGCCGAAGACGCCAAAGACCGCTGCAAAGTCACCATTGTGGGCCGCAACCCGCAAGCCATCTGGTTTTCCGGCTACGACGACCGGGTGATCTATGATGAGGCTGAGCTTTATTCGATGTACGGCATTGAACCGGCCACATTACAGGCCGTTGAATGACATACGTTGTCACCGACAACTGCATTCAGTGCAAATATACTGATTGCGTCGATATCTGCCCGGTTGATTGCTTTTATGAGGGCCCGAACTTTCTGGTGATACATCCGGATGAATGCATCGATTGTGACGATTGCGTTGAGGCCTGCCCGGCGGACGCCATCTATAGCGATGACAATTTGCCTGAGGAAAAGAAAGAATTTCTGCTGCTAAATGAAGAACTGGCGCAAATCTGGCCCAGTATCACTGACCAGAAAGACCCGCTGCCGGAAGCCGAAAAATGGGACGGTGTGGCCGGTAAACTGGAACATCTGCAACGATGAGCAAAAGTTCAGACCTTTATGCGCGGGCCCAAAATGTCATGCCCGGCGGCATCAGCCGCAACACAATTTTACGCAAACCACACCCGATTTATGCCGCCCATGCGCAGGGCTGCTACGTCACCGATATCGAAGGTGTCACGCGCATTGATTTTGCCAATAACGTCGCCTCACTGATCCACGGCCATGCCCATCCGGCGATTGTATCGGCGGTTAGCGAACAGTTGAAAAAGGGTAGTGCCTTCACCGTCGGCACCGAGGCCGAGGTGGTGTATGCCGAAAATATCATCAGCCGAAACGCCGGTTTTGAAAAGATGCGCTTTGTGAATTCCGGCACCGAGGCGGTGATGAGCTGCATCAAAGCGGCACGCGCTTTTACCGGTCGGGCAAAAATTGCCAAAGTCGAAGGTTCTTATCACGGTCTGTATGATTACGCCGAAGTCAGCCAAACCGCGAACCCTGGCAATTGGGGCAACGCACAGGAACCGCGCAGCACGCCGGTGTCGTTTGGAACACCCCAAGGCGTATTGGATGACGTTGTGGTCATTCCCTTCAACGATCCGGAGCTTGCAATCAAAATCCTGGATCAGCACAAAGACACCATCGCCGGCGTGTTGCTTGACTTGCTCCCCCACCGTATTGGCGTCATCCCCGCCAGTGATGCTTTTGTTGCCGCGATCCGAAAATGGACCGCCGACAACGGTGCACTGATGATCTGCGATGAAGTGATTACCTTTCGCTCAAACACCGGCGGCGCACAGGAATGGTATGGCGTAACGCCCGATCTAACCGCATTAGGCAAGATGATCGGCGGCGGCTTTCCTGTTGGGGCACTGGCCGGGCGCGCCGATGTGATGGAGGTTATGAACCCACTGTCAGACACCCTGCTATTTCCACATTACGGCACTTTTTCAGCCAATCCGATCACCATGACGGCCGGGCGCGTGGCTATGGAACTATTTGACGAAAGCGCGGTCACGGCCCTGAATAAGTTGGCTGACTATGCTAGGAAAGTGATTGATGAGGCGTTGAAACAATCGGGTGAAGCTGCCTGTGTCACCGGCAAAGGATCGATGTTTCGAATTCATCTGAAAGCGCATCCGCCCACAACATACCGGGATAGTTTCATGTCACCCGAAGAAATTCGAGCGAAAAATTCGTTGCTGGATTATTTGTTCGACAACGGGTTTTTAATGATTGAAACCTGTTCCGGAACACTGTCGACCGCGATGTCAAAAATTGAAATTGATCGCTTTGCCGAAGCAGTGCTTTCTGGAATGCAAAAGATCAAACCTTTGTTGGCTGATTAGGGCGTGTTTCAGAACCAATCCAGTTTGAAAACTCTTTAACACCTGGACGATTGCTGCCAATTGACGTTACCAGATAATAACCGTTATTTGTCCGCAAACTCATTTTACCCTGGCGAACCAACTTCCCGCTTTCAAGCTCACTTTCGATCAGATATTTTGGAATTAGGGCTGCCCCCAGTGAAGCCAATGCGCCAGAGATCAGCATTGAGAATTGATCAAAGTGCATACCTGAATATGATACTTTGCTATCAATACCAATTTTCTGAAACCACTCTGACCAGGCAGTTGGCCGGGTTTCCAAATGTAACAGTGGTAATTTTTCAAGCTGTTCAGTCGCGCTGATATCGTACCTGATTTGAAATTCCGGCGCACAAACCGGAATCATTTCTTCTTCAAAGATGCGCACCATTTTGGTATCTGGCCAATCTTCGGTTCCGAAATGTATTGCGATGTCAAAATTATCTTTGGCTAATTCAAACGGTTCAAGACGGGTGGTTATATTGACAGTGAATTCTGGGTGATGTTTCGCGAAATCTGGCAATCGAGGAATAAGCCAACGACTGGCAAATGTCGGGAGAACGGCAATTCGCAAAGATGTCCCGTGATCGCCAGAAGCAATCGCGCGAAGCACCGTTTGGCGAATGCTTTCCAAATCAACAGCAAGTTCGCTTGCCAAGTTGCGCCCGGCTTCGGTTAGAACGACACGCCGACCAACCCGGCGAAACATTTCTGTACCCACAATTTGTTCCAGCTCTTTCACTTGTCGGCTGATTGCACTTTGCGTCAGATGCAGCTCTTTGGCCGCTAAAGTAAAACTCTGGTGACGGGCGGCGCATTCAAAACTGCGCAAAATGGCATGAGACGGAAGAAACCGGCGTCGCAATTGGGCTGCTATCATGGAGCTACCTGCATAATCAGAACTCATCAAACCATTTAGATTTCATGAGTCCTATGTCTTAGTTAAAAGATCAGTGTCAAGTTTCCGATACAATTACCTGTCAATTTTGGTGGCAAGAATAATCGATGACATTGTTTCATCTATCCCATCCAGACAGCCAATTTTATCAAGAATTTCATCAAGTTCTGACATTGATCCCGTGGACACTACCGCCGCCAGATCAAAACCCCCGCTAATCGAATAAAGCGACGTAATCTGATTTATCCCGCCCAAGGCCTGTTCGATTCCAGCCCGAAGTGGAGGGGGAAATTTAATCATAACCAACGCGCGAACCCTGCTTTGTTCATATTTGGACGAAAGTTTCACCGAAAAACCGCGAATGACACCATTGCGAATAAGTTTTTGCAATCGCATTTGGGCAGCAGTACGCGATGAAAACAACCTGCGGGCAATTTCCGAGACCGAAAGCCGGCCATCCACCCGCAACAGGCCTATCAGTTTTTCATCTTTTTCAGTTATCTCCACGCGTTTTCCAATATAGATATTATCACATTATATATAGTTAAACTGAATGTTTTATATAGGCAAAAGATAAATTCGACTAATTGATATGACTAACATCGACCGATATCATTTCCTTGAAATCCAAAGGGAGCCTACGATGATTGGTACAGAAGTTTTGAAATCTGCGGGGCTGACTGCGCAGGAAACCACAGGTGGTACATTAGCTGTAATCACCCCAATTGACGGCAGCCAGATTGCTAAACTTAAAACCCACAGCGTTAAAGACGTCGCAGATGCTATCAGTAATGGCGTCGAGGCATTTAAAATATGGCGAAATGTACCAGCCCCGCGCAGGGGAGAATTGGTGCGCCTGATTGGCGAAGAATTACGCGCCGAAAAAGAAAACCTTGGTCGATTGGTAACCTTGGAGTGTGGAAAGATCCTGCAGGAAGGTCTGGGTGAAGTCCAGGAAATGATCGACATTTGCGACCTGGCTGTCGGAATTTCCCGGCAATTGTTTGGCCTAACAATCGCTTCAGAAAGACCCGGCCACAGCATGCGAGAAACCTGGCATCCAATGGGGGTCTGCGGCATTATAACTGCGTTCAATTTTCCTGTGGCACCCTGGTGTTGGAATGCCGCCTTAGCATTGGTCTGCGGTGACCCTGTCATTTGGAAACCATCCGAAAAAACACCGCTTACCGGCCTTGCAGTACAAAAAATATGCGACCGGGCATTGGCAAAATTTGGGGACGCGCCAGCAGGCCTGATACAAGTTGTAATTGGTAAAAGCGACGTTGGAGAAGTGCTAACCACTTCGCGCGATGTGGCTATAATTTCAGCAACCGGATCCACCCGAATGGGTCACGCAATCGGTGGGAAGCTATCCGAAAGATTTGGCCGTTGCATTCTGGAACTGGGCGGCAACAACGCAATGATTTTGGCGCCTTCAGCAGATTTTGAAATGGCCTTAAGGGCCGTTGTGTTTTCTGCCGTTGGTACAGCTGGGCAACGGTGCACTTCCCTTCGCCGCCTGATCATTCATGAAAGCATACATGATCAGTTTATTGCGAGATTAATAACCGCTTATGAAGGTCTACCAATTGGTGATCCATTGACTGACGGAGTTTTGGTGGGACCATTGATTGACAAAGCTGCGTATGAGGCGATGGGGTCCGCATTGAAGTCCGCAGCGCAACAAAACGGCACCGTACATGGCGGGCAACGGGTGTTGGGCGACCAGTTCCCCGAAGCATATTACGTAAATCCCGCTGTCGTTGAAATGCCGATGCAAAGCGACATCGTCAGGCAAGAAACGTTCGCGCCCATTCTTTATGCGCTTAAATACTCAACGCTTGATGAGGCAATAGAAATTCAAAATTCAGTCCCCCAGGGCCTGTCTTCCTGCATCTTTTCGACCGACGTGCGCGAAACTGAATTTTTCCTGTCAGCCGCTGGTTCTGATTGTGGCATCGCTAACGTGAATATTGGACCGTCAGGGGCTGAAATCGGTGGCGCATTTGGTGGTGAGAAAGAAACCGGTGGTGGACGCGAATCTGGTTCTGATGCCTGGAAAGGGTACATGCGTCGCCAGACCAATACTGTGAACTATTCACGCGACCTGCCTTTGGCGCAGGGCATCAAGTTTGACATTTAGGATCACAAAATGACTATTAAACGTATCGCGGTCCTTGGGTTGGGGAAAATTGGCGGACTTGCCGCACAGCTTTTGCACGAGTCCGGTTTTTTGGTAACTGGCGTTGATATCCATCAGCCCGACCAGGAACAGCCATTCACAACAAAATCTGTTGATGTCACATCAACCAAAGAACTGGCCCGGGAATTCAAAGATGTCGACGCGGTACTTTCATGTCTGCCCTTCCATTTGAATATAGCCATTGCCACCACCGCCAAGGCTGCAGGCATTCACTATTTTGATCTAACTGAGGACGTTCCAACCACTGAAGCCATTGTAGAACTCAGCAAAACTTCCAAAGGTCTGATGGCTCCTCAATGTGGGTTAGCGCCAGGGTTCATTGGCATTGTTGGTGCTTCGCATGTGGGAATGTTCGACCAATGCCGTTCCATTCGAATGCGGGTTGGTGCCTTGCCACAAAACCCAACCGGGTTGATGGGCTATGCTTTTAACTGGTCGCCGGAAGGCGTGGTGAATGAATATCTGAATGATTGCGAAGTCATCGAAGAGGGGCAGCGCAAATGGGTTTCGGCCATGGAGTGGCTAGAGACGATTTATATTGATGGCGTGCAACTGGAAGCATTCACCACATCCGGCGGGCTGGGTACAATGTGCGATTCTTTCCTGGGTGTGGTCGATAATATTGATTATAAAACCATCCGTTATCCGGGTCATGTGGAACTAATGAACTTCTTTTTCCATGAACTATTGATGCGTGAAAGACGCGATCTTGCCGGGGAAATTCTGGTGAATGCAAAACCGCCCGTAGAAGATGACGTGGTCTATGTGCACGTAGCCTCTGAAGGGACGATCGCCGGGCGAATGCAACGAAAAGAATTTGTGCGCGCCTATCGACCGATTGAGATTTCAGGCGTCAAACAAACTGCAATTGCCTGGACGACGGCTGGCTCCGTTGTCGCCATTATTGAAATGGTGCGTGACGGGGTCTTGCCAAGCAATGGGTTCTTAAAACAAGAAGAGATCAAACTGGACGCATTTCTCGCTACAAAAACTGGCAGTCTTTATACCTAGTATCGGCGTTAAACTAATCTTCAAAATGCCCGTCAGATACAAAGCTTCCGCCATGTGTGGCCAGGAATGGATCATCCGGCGCGACCGCATCCGTAGTTGCTTCAATCTGCTCTCGGTATTTTTCAGCGTTGTCTTGCGGGTGAAATCCAATATGGCCAGAATTGGTGTTGTCCGCCATTTTTTCCTTATTGTTAGACACCCCGTAGATGATGGTGTGTTCAACAATTGGCGCCAATAAACACTGGCCAAATAATTGGGCACAATCCGGGTAGCTAAGCCAGGTTGAAAGGTGACGCCGATCGGTTGGTTTAGGGAAACAAGAATAGATCCGAACAGACACGCTTTGGATACGGTATTTGTCCCAATAATACTGCGCTATGGCCTCTCCATAAACCTTTGAGGCCCCATAATTACTATCCGGGCGCAGTTTGGAATCCGGCTTCATAATGGTTGTTCGCGCGTGAAAGCCAATGCTGTGCAATGAACTTGCCCAGACCACACGACCAACATTGTTTTTCCGGCAGCCTTCATACAGATTATTGATGCCAACAATGTTGGATTGCACGATGTCCTGAAACTTACCCTCGCGGCTAATACCGCCCATATGAACAACCGCATCCACATCGCGCGTCATGTCGATCACGGCGTCTTTGTCCGACAGATCGCATATGATAATTTCTTCATTTTTTCCGGCCTTGCTGATCGTTTCGCGATCATTCAGGCGTACAGTATTGGCCAGACCGGCAAGCTCATGGCGCAACATACCACCAAGGGCTCCTGCGGCTCCGGTTATCAAAATACGGTTAAATTGCGCCATGGGTAGTTCCTTCATTCAATCAGTTAATAGGTTAGTTTAGGCATCATAGTCAGCGGATTGCTCGGGCAAAATATAGCCCAACCTCAAGTCATCTTCTATCAGTGCTCGCTCGCGTTTAAGGGGATTTCCAAAACCACCGCCGCCCGGCAATTCAAGAACCACTCGAAGATCACTTGGCACCCCTTGCCTTCCCTTGGATCGCATCCGTGTACCATCACTTAGACTTACCCGTCCCGCTGCGCCGCTTTGACCGCCTTCGCGGCCACGTGCCGGATACTCAACGCGATCAAACATGGCGTTCAGATGTATTTGGTGCCCTTGGTTCGCTGAAATCTCAATGATTTGTCCCAGCCCGCCCCGCTGCCTTCCGGCCCCACCAGAACCTTCCCGTAGCTCTTTTCGCCATACCGTAATCGGTCCAGTCTGTTCCGTGGCTTCAACCGACATGGAATGAACACCGGATGGGAACGCCGTTGCATTCAAGCCGTCCAGTGCCGGGCGCGCACCCGTGCCACCGGAATTGAACATCAGCATTTCCGCACTTTGCAGCCGTTCGCCTTTGGCTGCCTGTTCGCCCTGTATCGGTCGTACCGCAATCTGAATATTCCAAAGCGCGCTGGATCCTTCCGCGGGCGCTAGGTCAGGCTGCATTTTAGCCAATGCACCTAGTACTACATCTGGAATAAAATGCCCCAGCACATGGCGCACCGCGACGGGGGCAGGATGCAATGCATTCAATATGGAACCGGGGGGCGCAGAAACCGTAAACGGTGCCAAAGATGCATGGTTGTTCGGGATCTCGGGTGCCAGCGCACATTTCAGCCCGTACCCACAATAGGCGGCGGTATAAATAAGCGGCACATTAATCCCCAACGGGCTTTGCAACGAAGTCCCGTCGAAATCGGCATGAACCCCGTTTGCGGATACATCCAGGCGCACCACCATACTTACCGGCGATCCATATCCATCCACCGTCATATCATTTTGGTAGCTGCCCTCAGGCAGCAACGTCAGCTTTTCCAGCGTGGCGCGGCGGCTATTTTCGAAGATAAAATCGCCCAAACTTTCAAGCGTCTTTAGTCCAAATTCGTCCATCATCTCCATTAGCCGGCGGTGGCCAATTTCATTGCAACTCGCAAGGGAATGCAGATCACCAATCACCTGATCTTTTTCCCGAATATTGTGGCGCAGGATATTTATCAGGTCGGTATTTAGTTTACCCCGTTCAGAGAACTTCATTATCGGAACGTAAATGCCTTCCTCATAGACATCATTGCCATCCGGGCCGAACCCGCGACCACCCACGTCAACAACATGGGCGGTACAGGCAAAATAACCGATCAGTTGCCCTTCGCGAAATGACGGCGTTACAAAGGTGAAATCATGCAGGTGGCCCGTGCCCTTCCATGGATCATTGGTGATATAAACATCGCCCTCAAATATGTTGCTGACGCCAATGTCTTCAATGAAGTTCCCCACAGCCGCAGCCATAGCGTTGATATGCCCTGGGGTCCCAGTAACTGCCTGCGCCAGCATTTCACCTGCCGCCGTGAAAACCCCTGCCGACAAATCCCCGGCTTCGCGAACCGAAGTTGAAAAGGCCGTACGCACCAAAGTTAAGGCTTGTTCCTCAACCACTGAAATCAGTCGATTCCACATGATCTGAAACTGAACATTCTGGATTCCTGCGCCCATTATAAGGCCGCCTTTCTTTGCAAACGCAGACAGTTATCCGTTTGTACAACCGCCTCAAACTGGGCCAGAACGATTGTTGTAGTCTCGTCCTCAACAATCACCGCCGGACCATCAATGCGCGTCCCTGATGTCAGGTCTGAGCGTTGGACAATAGCTGCTTCAAGAAATTCAGCCGTTGCTGGGTTGTATATTTTTCTGGCTTCAGTGCTTTTTTCATCGGTTAGATCGGTTGGCTGTGGTAAGATTTTTACAGGCGCTATCGGTGAATTTGCCCGGACCGACCAATTCATGACCTCTATATCCAAACCTTGCAGAACTGCGCCAAAAATTCGAAGGTATTCGGTTTCAAAGAGGTTTCGTATCAGCGTTTCATCTATATTCTCGATACTGTCATTGGGGATCAGGATCGGGATTTCCCAGCCCTGTCCCCGGTACCGCATATAGGCCTTAAACTCTATTTCCAGAGAACCGTCAGGGCTACCTTGGCGAGCAACAGCGACAGCTTCCGTTTTCAGATCACCAAGGGTTTGCGAAACCTTTGCCGCATCAAACTGACTAAGACGCATATAGGCACCCTGTACGGCCTCATAACCAAAGGGTGCCCTTAGGAAACCAATTGCTGATCCCACTCCGGCACCCGGCGGGACCAATAACGTGTCTATCCCTAGTTTTTCGCACAACCGATTGGCATGGAGCGGCGCACCTCCGCCATAGGCGACCATGGTAAAATCTTGCAGCTCTTTACCACTTTCCACGGCATGAACCCGCGCGGCATTGGCCATATTCTCGTCCACCACTTCACTGATACCGATGGCAGCCGTTTCTTCCGATAGCCCTAGTTTTTGCGCCGCAAAATTGTGTAGTGCCTTCTTGGACTCCGCTCTGGACAGCTGAAAATCACCACCGGCAAAATTATCCGGATCTAGGCGTCCAAGCATTAGGTCTGCATCTGTGACAGTAGCATCAGTTCCGCCGCGCTGATAACAGGCAGGTCCAGGTTCCGAGCCCGCGCTTTTTGGTCCAACCCTAATCTGGTGCATGCCGTCAACATGGGCAATCGATCCGCCGCCTGCGCCAATTTCGACCATTTCAATCACCGGGATCGAAATGGGCATGCCAGAACCCTTTTTGAAACGGTAGGTGCGCGCCACTTCAAACGTGCGGGCCGTTTTTGGGGTGAAATCTTCGACAAGGCAAATTTTGGCCGTCGTGCCCCCCATGTCAAAAGAAAGGATTTTCTGCAACCCATGGCGGGCGGCAATATCGGCTGCAAATATCGCACCGCCCGCAGGTCCGGATTCCAGCAATCGAACCGGAAATTCTGCGGCTGTTTCCATGGATATCAGGCCACCACCTGAATGTATCATGTATACTGGGCAAACCGTTCCCAATGCCGTCAACTTTTCCACAAGCCGGTTAAGGTAACTGGCCATCAGCGGTTTGACAAAGGCATTGGCGCATACCGTATTAAATCGTTCAAACTCTCGCATCTGCGGCGATACTTCTGCTGATATTGAAATATCAACAGCCGGTGCGTGTTCACTGATAATTTCGCGCGCACGAATTTCATGGGACTTATTGACGTAGGAATGAATGAAACCAATGGCGACACTGGTATATCCGCCGCTTTCTAGAGACCTGGCGAATTGAACTACCGCAGTTTCATCCAGGGGCTCCAGTTCGCGACCGGTTGGGCCCATCCGCCCCGCCGCGACATATCTGCTGTCTCTGGCAATCAATGCTGCCGGTAAAACGATGTTCAGATCATACTGTTCAAACCGGTTCTCGGTGCGCATTTCAATGACGTCGCGAAAACCCTTGGTGGTTAAGAATGCGGTTTTTGCACCATGGCGTTCAATCAATGCGTTTGTAGCAAGGGTGGTGCCATGGATTATCAGGTCAATCTGTTCAAGTTCAATCTTTGCGTCTGCTACAACACGGGCAACAGCATCTAAGATCGCTTGTTCCGGGGCGTCGTAGGTCGTCAGTACTTTTACTGAAAACAGGTCCTGTCCAATTTCCAAAGCTACATCGGTAAACGTACCGCCAATATCCACGCCCATGCGGACTTTTTGACCATTATGTGCCACGCGACCGAATCCCTATTTTGGATAGTTCTAGGTTACTTTCCCATAGGTAATTTTCTGGTACCACCGAATTTTCATAGGCGATTAGTATCGTCTAACAATGTCAAAATCTGAGCGCAATTTCCGACCTGCCCATTGCAGCAATCTGCCAAAAGAAAACTGATCAGCTTATTCACGGTTTCAATATTAGCGGAGTAGTGAATTTCCCTTTGATGGCGGCTTGATTCTAGTAACCCGGCGCGTTTCAAAATGGCCAAATGTCCTGAAAGAGTAGAAGGAACAATATTTAGCTTTTGGGAAATCTGACCTACAGGCAGGGCTTTGGGCGTTGCCCGGACCAACAAGCGAAAAATAATCATTCTGGAATCTTGGGCCAATGCGGCAAAGGCTTCTATAGCATCGATTTGTTTCATACATCGACAATGGCCGAAGTACCGAAACTTGACAAGCGCTTGCCCCGCCGGATACCTATTTTGATAATTCGGAATATACCGATGTTAATTGATCACCTAGAAAGAGCTGAAATATTGACCGACACTCCTAATATTAACAACGACGCTTTTCGCAACGTAGATTTAGACCGTCTGATCCCGCAGAATCGTAGCACCCACAAACCAAGAATTTTACTACTCTATGGCTCACTTCGTGACCGGTCTTTTAGCCGCTTGATGAGCGCAGAAGCCGCCCGGGTGTTGGATCGTTTTGGTGCTGAAGCATTGACATTCAATCCAGCAGGATTGCCGCTGCCGGATGATGCTGACGAATCCCACGAAAAGGTTCAAGAGCTTCGGGATCTTGTGACATGGTGCGAAGGCATGGTCTGGTGCTCGCCGGAACGACACGGTGCCATGACGGCAGTGATGAAGGCCCAGATCGACTGGATTCCTTTGTCCCTAGGAGCCGTACGCCCAACTCAGGGCAAAACCCTGGCCGTAATGCAGGTTAATGGTGGGTCGCAAAGTTTTAACACGGTGAACCATTTGCGCATTCTGGGCCGCTGGATGCGTCTGCTGACCATTCCCAACCAGTCCTCAACCCCCAAAGCGTTTTTGGAATTTGATGATGATGACAGGATGCTCGCGTCATCAAATTACAACCGCATGGTTGATGTAATGGAAGAATTGGTGAAATTTACATACCTGACCCGCGACATTAAGGAATATCTAGTGGATCGCTACACCGAACGGAATGAAACCGGCGAACAGTTGATAAACCGGGTTAACACAAAATCATGAATTCCAAACCGGATCAGTTGCTTGAGGCGCCGGAATTAGCCGATGTTCAAGACGCCGCGACTGCATTGCATGGTATCATCAATTCAACCCCAATGCTTGAAAACGTTGAAGTTAACAAAGCCCTTTCCGGTCGTCTGTTGATAAAATCTGAGACCGCTCAGCGCACTGGCGCTTTCAAGTTTCGCGGCGCTTATAACCGAATTCGCCAAATGAATACGGCTGAATTAAAACGCGGTGTTATTGCCTATTCCTCGGGTAATCACGCACAGGCTGTTGCTTTGGCGGCGCGACTTCTTGATACCCATGCGCTGATCGTAATGCCCTCTGACGCCCCGCAATCAAAAATGGACCGGACCCGGGAATTGGGGGCCGACATTATTACCTATGAGCGGACCAGCCAATCACGCGAAGATGTAGCAGAGGCAATCCAAACCAAGCGTCGCCTGATCATGGTGCCCCCCAATGAAGACCGCCGTGTTATGGCCGGAGCTGGGACAGTAGCGCTGGAATTGCATCAGCAAGCGAAAACAGTGGGCGCGGAGATAAACGCCGTTCTGGTGCCCTGTGGCGGTGGCGGTTTAACCGCAGCAACGGCTATTGTTTTGAACACGCTATCACCCAGGACACAGGTTTTTGCGGTTGAGCCAGAGACCTTCGACGACACCAAAAGATCGTTTGAAGCCGGGCATAGGTTGCCAAATCCAGCAGGCCGCAAAACCATTTGTGATGCCATCATGACCGACCAGCCCGGCAAGTTGACTTTTCCGATCAACCTGAAACGGTTGGCCGGGGTTTTGACGGTTAGCGACGCCGATGTACAAAAGGCAATGTTGTTTGCCTTTGAACAGTTCAAAATAGTGGTTGAACCCGGCGCAGCCGTGGGGCTTGCGGCTGTATTGGCCGGGAAAATTGAAATTACGGGTAAAAATATTGCTGTGATTGCCACCGGAGGAAACGTTGATCCGTCGGTATTTTGCAAGGCTCTAACAACCGCATCAATCGAAAAGTAACAGGGGAAGACAATGCAACGCAGATTATTTGCTGAATGGTTGGGAACTTTGTTTTTACTGGCAACCGTGGTTGGCTCCGGCATAATGGCGGAACAATTGGCGGGCGGGAATGTTGCCATTGCCTTGCTTGGCAACACCATCCCTACAGGTGCAATACTGGTAGTTTTGATCTTGGTATTTGGCCCCATCTCTGGCGCGCATTTAAATCCAGCCGTTACACTTGCCTTTGCCATTCGGCGTGAAATTTCTGCCCGTGACGCTACCCTTTATGTGGTTGTTCAAATCATTGGCGCCATTGCCGGGGTTTTCGTCGCCCACCTGATGTTTGAAAATCCATTGATAGACCCTTCCACCCATGCCCGAACTGGCCCCAGCCAATGGTTCAGCGAATTTGTCGCCACTTTTGGATTGCTTGCCGCCATTTTTGGCACCCTCAAAGCCCGCCCCGAGGCCGTCCCCTACGCAGTCGGTCTATATATCACGGCCGCCTATTGGTTCACTGCTTCAACATCATTTGCCAATCCAGCTGTGACCATCGCACGATCTTTTTCCAATACTTTTGCAGGCATTGATCCGTCCCATGTGGTAGGGTTTATCGCCGCGCAATTGGTCGCTGCGGTTGTCGCAACGCTAACGTTTAAATGGCTGCTGAAAGAATGACCAAGCCCATCAATTTTGATGAAAAGATTGACCGGCGCGAGGTGCCAGCCCTAAAAACCCATCCGATCGTACTGGGAAAAGACGGCGAAAACCTGTTCCCTGCTGGTGTTGCTGATATGGATTTCAAAGCGCCTCAGGCCGTCCTAGATGCCATGCGACATCGCTTGGAGCACGGCGTTTTTGGCTACGAAACGGTTCCCGAGGGTCTGGTACCGGCGCTGGTTGGCTGGCTGCATTCCCAACATGGTTGGGCCGTAAACCCTGGCCATATTTTGCGCGCGCCAAACGTATTGAACATCCTCGCTATCGCCGCTTCACTGTTTACTAAGCAAGGCGACGGTATCATCGTGCAACCGCCGGTGTTTTTCGATTTTTTTGATATCTTGCGGGAAAATGGGCGGCGGCTGGTTTCTAATCCACTGGTATTAGATCAGGGCCGTTATCGGATGGATTTTGATGGGTTGGCGAAACTGGCGGCAGAACCGCGCACTAAAATGATTTATCTTTGTAATCCTCACAATCCGGTAGGGCGAGTTTGGAACAAAGAAGAGTTGCAAAAACTGGGTGATATCTGTGCGCAGAACGGTGTTATTGTAGTATCTGACGAAATCCATGGCGATATTACGTTTGACGGCCACCCTTACACCCCATTTGCTAGTCTTGGGCAGCGCTATGCTGACAATGCGATCACCTGTTTATCCCCGGCCAAAAGCTTTAACATTGCTTCCTGCTGCTCTGCCTTTACCGTGATTTCCAATAACACCCGACGTGCTACTTTTCAGGTGGAAAACAGCCGTCTGACTGTTAATAAAAATAACGCCTTTGCCTCCATTGCGATGCAGGCAGCCTATGAACATGGTGCCGGTTGGTTGAATCAAATGTTGGACTATGTGGCTGGCAATCTGGACCTAGTCAGGAAACGCCTGCAAGACATTCCCGCCATCACACTGATAGAGCCCGAAGGTACCTTCTTGCTTTGGATTGATTTTAGAATGCTTGGGCTTAGCCCTGACGATCTGACGGCTTTCTTGCGACAGGACGCCTGTTGGGCCGTCACCAGGGGCCCGGCATTTGGCCCGCAAGGCAAAGGGTTCGCCAGGTTGAACATCGCTTGTACCCGTAAAAACCTGGCCGGTGCTATGGATCAGCTTGCTCTGGCCGTTGCCAAAACAAGCTAACCCAGCTAACCCCCTGCCGCGTTCTTCACCGTACTGGGCAACCATGTCGCCAGTTGCGGAAACGCGATCATGATGAATACCATACCCACCATGATGGCAAACAATGGCAGCGCGGTTTTGGCGATGTAACCCATCGGATGTTTTGTAATGCCCTGCATCACAAACAGATTGAACCCGATCGGTGGCGTGATCTGCGCCATTTCCACGACCACAACGATGAAAATTCCAAACCAGATCAAATCGATCCCAGCCTGGCTCACCATCGGTTCCACAATAGCCATGGTCAGCACCACTGACGAAATCCCGTCCAAAAACATGCCCAAGATGATATAAAACACCATCAACGCCATCAGCAGCGAAAACTTAGACAATTCCAGCCCACCGATATATTCCGCCAAGGCGCGCGGCAACCCGGTAAAGCCCATTGCCAGAGTTAACGCCGTCGCCCCCATCAGGATCAGCGCAATCATGGCTGACGTGCGGGTCGCGCCCAACAGGCTGTCGACAAAGGCTTTCCATGTCAGCGAACGCTGTGCGCCTGCCAAAAGCAGCGAACCTACGACACCAATGGCCGCCGCCTCAGTCGCTGTTGCCCAGCCGCCATACATCGACCCGATCACCACCAGTATCAACAGAATAATCGGGATCAGAAACCGCGATTCCTTCACCTTTTCCATGAATGCCATTTCATCGGCAATCTTGGGCACTTCGTCGCGTTTGACAAACGACCAGCCAGCCACATAGGCCATGAACAATGACGCCAGCAAAATGCCCGGCAGAATACCCGCCATGAACAGCTTGGTGATGGATTGCTCCACCGTTACCCCGTACACAATCAGCGTCAGCGACGGCGGGATCATCAGCCCCAAAGTGGCCGCCCCGGTCAGCGTGCCGATGATCATATATTCCGGATAACCCCGGCTGCGCAGTTCCGGAATAGACATCTTGCCAACCGTGGTCAGCGTCGCCGCAGATGAACCGGAAACAGCCGCAAATATCGTACAGCCTACGATGTTGATATGCACCAATCCGCCCGGCAATTTCGCCATCCACGGGGCCAACCCGCGAAACATGTCAGACGATAATCGACTTCGAAATAGTATTTCACCCATCCAGATGAACAGTGGCAATGCCGTCAATGTCCAACTGGAACTTGACGTCCAGATGCGCGTAAGCATCGCGTCCCCGGCTGGGCGTGTAGTGAACATTTCCAGACCAAGATAGGCCACACCAAACAGCGCCAACCCTACCCAAACCCCGGTACCCAGCAAGAAAAACAAGGCACCCATAAATATTGTGACAAGTACAAAATCTTCCATGGCCGTTACTCCACGTTCGCATCAAGGGCTTCTTCGTCGATCCGGTGATTGCCGGTCAGGAAAAGCGCAACAAGATGGTCAATAAAGGCGATGGCAAAAATCACGGTGCCAATGCACATGAATGTCTGTGGTATCCAGATCGGCCAAGCGTCTTGTCCCTGACTGATATCGTTGAAACGGTAGGATTCCTGGGTGGATTTGATCGCGTAATAAGCAAAGAAAACCGCCAGATAGCTGCCAACGGCGAAGCACCAGATTTCTCCGTATTTGCGAAACCGGCCCAGCACATTCAACAGCAGGCTGACCCGGATATGATTGCCCCGGTTCAACGCATAAGGCAGTGCCAGAAATGAAGACGCTGCCATCGCGTATCCGGTAAAATCAGGGGCACCTGTCAGAACCGACCCGGTCCAGCGGGCTACCATTTGTGACACGATCAACAACAATATCAGTATTAAAAACAGCGATGCCGTAATCCCGGACGCTAAATACAGCCTGTCCAGTGTTGGGCGCAAAATTTTGGCCACAGCCTGCATTGGTCCCCCTCCCATTTTAGTTGTTGTGCCCCCGCCGAAAAACCGCCGGGGGCCATATTCTGATTTGGCTTAGTTCGCGTTGTAAGCGTCGATGATCGCCTGACCGGCGTCACCGGTTGCTTCCAGCCATTCGGCGGTCATGATATCACCAAATGCTTTCAGCTCGCCCTGCAAGACGTCGCCTGCTGGTCCAACGCTCATACCGTTCGCCGCCAGTTGGTTAAGTGTAAATCCAGTGTACTGGATCGAACGCCAATCGCCCGCATATTCAGCAACGATTGAGCAACCGCTGACAACGTTTTGCGTGGCTGTATCCAGACCATTCCAGGCATCCAGATTGACTAGCATATAGTTGCGCGGCAACCAGGCCTGCACATCATAGAAATGTGTCAGGCTTTCCCAAACCTTGCGATCATACCCGGTTGAACCCGATGAAATCATCGATTCTGCAACACCCGTGGCAAATGCCTGACTAATCTCAGCTGCTTCAATCTGTACCGGCAACATGCCAGCAAGCTCTGCAAGACGCGCGGTGGCGCTGTTATACGAACGGAACTTAACACCAGCCATATCAGCGACAGAGTTCACTTCTTTCTTGAAGTACAACCCTTGCGACGGCCACGGCACCGAATAAAGCAAATGCAGGTTCTGCGCGTTCAGCACCTCGGTCAACGGCCCCTTAGCCGCATCCCACAGCTTTTCGGAATCCTCAAACGATGTCGCCAGGAACGGAATTGAATCAAAACCAAACAATGCGTCTTCGTTCTGGTGTCCGGAAAGCAGACGCTCACCAATATTCACCTGACCAGTCTGCACAGCGCGTTTGATCTCACCGCCCGCAAACAGCGATCCACCCGGATGGGTCTGAAGCGTCAGATCACCACCAGTACCAGCGGTCACACAGGCTGCAAATTCAAGCCCAACCGCCGAATGGAAATTGGTCGCGGAATAGGCCATCGGCAGGTCCCAGGTTTCTGCGAATGCAGCCGATGCACCCAGCACCAAACCTGCGCTCACTGAAAGTGTGGCCGCCATTTTTGTGATCGTTTTCGTCATTTTAATCCTCCCTTAGGATTTGGTTTCTTAGTTAAATCTCCCCGGATCATACGCAGACAGGTCCATGTTCGTCCCCCCCCGCGTAATCAAATCCGAGATCAGTCGGCCCGTTTTTGGGCCACCAGTCAAGCCAATATGATGATGACCAAAACCAGCGTAGACTCCGGTGCCTGCAATTTCGCCAATCAGCGGCAGGCTATCGGACGGTGCCGGGCGGTGGCCCAGCCACTCCTCGGCTTCAGTAAACTGAAGCGTCGGAAAATTCAAAAGAACCTGTTTGCGCAGCAATTCCAGCGGCGCTTTGGACGGCCCGGCATCCAACCCGCCAAACTCCACCACACCAGCGCATCGCAACCCATCCTCCATCGGTGTGGCCACGAACTTCCCGGTCGCAATCATATAGGGCGAGCGCAGTTTGATCGACGGATCCTTGAATACAATATGATAGCCCCGCTCGCTCTCCAGCGGAACCTTCAGACCAAGTTTCTTAGCCAGCGACTTTGACCAGACACCAGTAGCCAACACAGCGTTTTCACAGGCAATCCTACCCTGATCCGTCAAAACGGCCGTTATTTTGTTGTCCGAAATTTCAACATCCGTCACCTCAGCCCGCCGCACCTCACCACCCTCAGCCTGCAACACCTGCGCCAAAGCCTGCACATACCGCCCGGGCGCGCGGATAAAAGCGTGATCCTTCATCACGGCCAACAGACCAACGGTATCGCCAAAATGCGGCTCATATTCACGCACCCCGTCACCCTCGATCACCTCGGGCACAAACCCGGCCTCACGCCGCAATCCCAGCGTAAAAGCATCCGCTTCAAACGCCGCACGATCCTTGTAGGCAAAACAATAATCCGCGTCCGTAATCCAATCCTTCAGCCGACGTTCCGCGCACCAGCGATTTGTGCTGCTCGACACTATCCGCCACAATCGGCACCAGCCCCTTGGAAATGCGGCGGGTATCTTTTTCATTGGCGTGGCTCAGATATTTCATCAGCCACGGCATCAGTTTCGGCAAATAGGACCAGCGCAAAAACAGCGGAAAATTCGCGTCCATCAGCATTTTCGGCGCTTTGGCGATCATCCCCGGCGCCGTCACCGGGCATACCCCGCAGGCAGCCAGTATACCGGCATTGCCGTAGGATGTGCCCATCCCCGGCTCGCCCTTATCCACCACGACCACGTCTTTGCCAGACCGCCGCAGCCAGATCGCAGTAGACAGGCCAACGATACCAGCGCCGATCACAACCACCGTGTTTTTAGCCGTTTCGGTCATCTCAGCCCATCCACCGACGCACAGGCGCGTTGGTTTCTTCCAATGCCTGCGAAATCACATCAATCAATGTCGGGCCGTCATGGTCAACCGCTTCTTTCAACACCGCTTCCAGATCATCCGGGTTTTCCACCCGCCAGGATTTCACGCCGTAAGCCGTCGCAATGGCTGCATGATCCGTGCGGTTGAAATCAACATTGTAATAGCGTTTGTCCTTGTCAGCGAACTGACTGGCCTTGATCCAGCCGAAATTTGAGTTGGAAAATACGATATAGGTGATGGGTGCGCGGCACCGGACAACGGTTTCCAATTCGCCACAGGTAAAGCCAAATGATCCATCCCCCATCATCGCCACCACCTTGGATGTGGGCCGCCCAAACCAGGCCCCCAGCGCCGCCGACAGCGAATATCCCAAAGCCCCATGCGCCCGGTTGGTAATATAATAACGGCCCGCCAGCGGCTGCTGGTAATACGCGTTGAAATACGGGCAACTGGTGCCCGGATCCGACAGGATGGTGGCATCCTCAGGCAGCACCTTCATCATCGCCGCAATCACCCGTTCCGGACGGATCGGCGTTTCGGTGCTGGCCGCGAACTTTTCAAAAATCTCAAATTTACGTTTCTTGATATCGGCAATCGCCACCGCACCGCCAAAGGTATCCGCCCCCTGACCCCGCCCATCCAGCACCGCATTCACCGCCGCCAGCGACAGCCGCAGATCACCAACCACCCCAACTTCGGTCGGATAAATCGCGCCGATCACCATCGGGTCGCTATCAAAATGCACCACCCGTATACCCGGTTTAGGCGCTTCCCAGCGCGACGTGGTGGTTGATCCCGCGCGAAATCCCATGAAGACCACCAGATCAGCGCCCTCCATCATCTCCCATGTCTCATCAGTACCGCCGTTTGACCCGACAACCCCCAGACATTGTGGATTGGTTTCCGCCAGTGACCCCTGCCCTGAAATAGATGTCGCAACCGGAATATCCATTCGGGTGGCCAAGCGGTTCAACTCCTCCATCGCACCGGCAATCACCACGCCACCACCACAGATGATCAGCGGGTTCTTGGCCGACATGATCGCCTCAACCGCCGCCTCAGCCGCCCCCGGTTCCGGACCAACGCGGTAAGCCGGGTAATTCGAATGCGCCGGATCAGCCCAGATATCAGATGGATCGACCTCGTCATACTGAACATCATAGGGCAGCCCCAGATGCGCCGCCCCCGGCCGCCCGGTTGTCATCGCCCGGAACGCCGTTCTGACCATGCGCGGAATATGCGCGGCCTGCTTGATTACGGTGTTCCATTTGGTAAGCGGGCGCATCAGCGCCTCCTGATCGACCTCGGTCAGCGGGTATTTCCCAGAAGACCCCACCGAAATGTCCGTAGTGATGCCTAAAACAGCATAGCTGCTTTCGCTGGCCTCGATCAGCCCCGGCAGAATATAGGTGGCCCCACCACCTGACGGCCCCTCGGCCACACCAACCCGTCCCGTCACCCGAGAATACCCATCCGCCATATAGGTTGCGCAGCGCTCGTCGCGGGTCAAAATGTGGGTGATGTTGTGGTCAAGCCCATGCATCGCGTCATAAAATGGCAACGTTGTGTCACCGCACAACCCGAATATGTGCTGGACGCCGTGCTCCTCAAGGCTTCTTACCATCGCCTCTGCGCCATTCATTTTGTTTGTCAATGATCCCCCCGTCGCACGGTACTGCAGAAAGTTTGATTCTCTAATTGCATTTCTAATTGTATACAGCAGTTTCGACAAAGATGAAGGCAATTTTGTTGCAGCTTTCGTTTGGCGCCGCTATTAGTGATATTCAGAAATTAGTCCGATGGAATTCCGATGGAATTCCGACGGTTTTCCGATAGGGTAAAACGGCAATGGCAGAAAAGAAAAGTAGCGTGGATAAGGCCTATGTCCAGCTAAGAAAAATGGCCGTGAACTTTGAATTTAAACCCGAAGAACGGCTGAACGAAAGCGCCCTGTCGGCCCGTTTTGGTGCCAGCCGCACGCCATTGCGCGAAGCCTTGAATAGGCTGGTAGCAGAGGGGCTTTTGACGTTTAAACATGGCAGCGGCTTCTATTGCCGTGCACTGAACCCAACCCGTGTACTAGAGCTTTACGAAGCCCGGTCAGCAATCGAGACCGAAGTCGTTATCCGCGCGGTTGAACGCGCTTCAGATGCCGAGGTTCAATCCGTCGTGGCATACATAGATGATACAGAACACACCTATGACACCACATCTGATCTTTCCCAACTTCTGGAAATGGACGAAGAATTTCACATCAGACTGGCCGAGCTTGCCAACAACGCTGAACTACTGAGAATATTGAAAAACTTAAACGGACGCATCCGGTACGTGCGGCTGATCAACCTGAAAATCCTGTATGCCGAAAACCAAACCGTATTTGATGAAGGCGCAAAACTATCTGCCCATCGAAAAATTATTGAGGCAATCGTGCGGCGCGACACCGACGCTGCGGTGGCCGCCCTGAGAAACCACATTGAGCGCCGTCGTGAAGAAACAACCGAAGCCGTGCGCATCGCATATTCTGAACTATACGTTCCAGATTACTGAGTGTTTTCTTAGTACTTAAGGCTATTATACTAAATCCAACCGTGGGTCATCCAGTTCCAGCCGAAATCGATCTGGCACTAACCCCTGATGAAACCAGCGCACAAAGCTATATATTGAGAACACAGGCAATCCCGTTAGCTTACGGATATCGGCGGCATAGGGCGTCATATTAGTACATTCCAAAACGATGGCCCCGATGCTATCATGCTCGGTCACCAATTCCTTTGCAGCATCCAACAGATCCAACCGACAGGCTGCAAAATCAATGCTCGGCTGATCATCCAGAATGCCATGGGTAAACGCACGTCCCTCATCCGTTCCAGCGATCGGCGTATCAATCGGGGCACCGGCCCGGCGCAAATGTTCCTCACTCAGATTGGCCTTGGATATCGTAATCACCCCGACCCGTTTTGACTTTGGCAACATCCGCTGCACCAGCGAAATCTGCATCAGCGACGACGTTGCCACCGGCACCTGAACCGCCTCGGCCACTTGGTCCTGGATCATCGCCAGAAAACCGCAATTTGTGGTCAGCCCGTCGCAGCCGTGGGCTACCAGATCCTTGGCCGCCGCAATGAATTCATCGACCAATTCCGTTGGATCACCCCTAACCACCTTATCAGGCGTCGCGCCTTTTACGATCCGGTATTGCACTGGAAACGGCCACGTCTTGGCGTTAGCAATATCCCCGAAAATGCGGGGAAACTGAGTTTCCAGCATCATAATGCCAATATTGGCTCCGTATATTGTTTTACCACCATATTCAGAATTCATATGATTACCCTATTGGTTTTCAGCAATTAGATGGACCTGTTTCAGCAAATCAGGTGACCAATTGATTCTATGCAGCTGTATACAGCTTTGCATTTCGCCAGACACAATGTCCATCCGGCATCAATGCACTATCCCACTTAAAAGAGTTCATACATTGCTCTTATGGTACTGGCATCGGGCCTAACCGGACAACCTATATGCTTGAGGCTGTTGTAGGAATGATGGTAACCCTTGGCGAACGGGTCCACCGACATTTAAACAATGGATTCAAAGACAGGCAACATGCGAACCGACATTGCAATAGCTTTTCATCTTGGGGCACCTCACACCGACAACGAACAGCTGTACCTGTCGTTACAAAAAGACACAGACTTGCTGACAAATGGTGGATTTTTAGTACGCCGTCCAAAAGAATACCGACGTTTGCTCAACGAGGCGATTGAAAAGAACAATCAACAGGACGCTACGCCTGAAGAACAAGAACTGTTGCTTTCCACCCTAACCAACCAAAGCCCGGTCGGACGCTTGCTTTTGACAAATAGCAAATTTTTGGGGGTACCGGCCTGGATGTTCAACCAAGCTCGGTTTTACCAGAATGCCGGGCTACGAACCAATGAGTTACGCAATTTGTTTCCCGAAAATTCTTGTGAGTTTTTCCTGGCCATCAGAAACCCGGCTACATTCATTCCCGATTCATTTTCCGGTCAGAAGAACAAAAACTATGCTGAGTTTATTGGCGGAGTTGATCTGGAAAGTATCCGCTGGTCCAGTGTGATCGAGCTTATTCAACAGGCCAACCCGGATTGCCCAATTACTGTCTGGTGCAACGAAGATACGCCGATAATCTGGTCGACGGTATTGACTGAGGTCGCAGCTATAAATCCACAAACACCGCTTAAGGGCCATTTGGATATCATAAAAGAAATCATTTCACCCGAGGGTGGGAAAAGGCTGGAACAATACCTTGAGGAACGCCCCTCTCTGAACGAAATGCAGCGGCGACGCGTAAAGGCTGTGTTTCTTGAAAAATTTGTTGTTGGTGACGCAGTTGAATTTGAAATCGATCTACCAGATTGGACAGGCGACACCGTTTCCAAAATGACAGAAATCTACGAAGACGACATAGAAACCATTGAGCGTATGCCCGGGGTAAGTTTTATTTCCCCTTAAGAAAGTAAGCAACGCGACACTGCAGGATAGGCCGAATTTGAAAATTCTTGCGATTACCACCATGCGCAACGAGGGTCCCCATTGTCTGGAATGGTTTGCCCACCACAAAGCCATCGGTGTCGAACATTTCTTGGTTTATTCCAACGGTTGCGATGATGGCACCGACCTTATACTTGATGCACTGGCCAAGGCCGGGATTGTTTCACATGTAAGGCTTGCAACGGAAGGAAAGAAATCCTTGCAATGGCGGGCTTTCAACCATGCATCTGACCTAGAATTATATAAAGCGGCTGATTGGGTTCTGGTTGCAGATTGTGACGAATTCACCAATTTACGAAAACCGCTAACTGGGCTGCCCCAACTGATCGAAAGTTTGCCAAACCCTGTTGACGCAATGGCCATACCTTGGCGCCTATTTGGTAATTCCGGCCATGTTCAGATGCCCAAAGGCCTAACAACCGAGCATTTCGTAAATGCAGCACCATTGGGGATCAATCTGCCATTGGCACATTTTTTCAAGTCGATGTTTCGCCCACGCGCCTTTCGTCAGATTGGCGTGCACAGGCCAAAAAAGAGAAATAATACTAACCCGGTTTGGGTTGATGGCGGTGGAAACCTGTTGCCGGAAAACTTTGGGGAACAAGACAATCGCATCAATTTATATGGGTTGCCCGTTTCTTCAGATATTGTTCAACTGAACCACTATTCGCTGCGCTCTGCAGAAAATTTCATGGTCAAACGAGCCCGTGGTTTACCAAACCACATGGACCGCGAAATTGGCCTTGGCTACTGGGTTGAACGCAATTTCAATAGTGTGCCTGACTCCACCATTCATACGATGTTGCCCGGAACACGCCGCGAACTTAACAAGCTTCTGAAAATTCCAGGGATTGCTGAATTGCGTCAATCTGCGGTGGTTTGGCATGGGGACAAATTCAATGCTCTTATGCTGGATCGCAAAGAGGTACAGCTATTTTGGCAAATATCGCTTTGCACCGGCAGCCATCCCCCGTCGGTTGAATTAGCAACTGCGCAAATTAAACGCATTACCGCCATCCAGCAAAACTGACCTGATGTCAGGCGTTTGGGCTTATTGCGCCAAGATCACCGTTTCGCTGTCGCAATTCATACCAAGAGAATATAGCCTTATTGTAACCAAACACAATACATGCCATTTTATGAATATAAATAACCTCAGGAGGCCTAATGTCCTATACAATCAATCGAACTATCACTAACGCAGATTTCAAGTCCGTTGACGCCCGCACCCGTACGGCATTGGCTGCCAAGGGGTTTGGCGTTCTTACAGAAATTGACGTCCAGGCAACAATGAAAATGAAAATTGACAAGGATATGCCGGGTTACCGCATACTTGGGGCGTGCAACCCAAACATGGCTTGGGAAGCAATCGGCATGGAGCCACGTGTTGGTGCAATGTTGCCCTGCAACGTAATTTTGCGCGAACTGGATAATGGGATCGAAATCAGCGCCATCGATCCTCAGGTCTCAATGATGGGGATCGACAATACAGAGCTGCAGGCCGTTGCCGGACAAGTACGCGAGATGCTTGAACAGGTTATCGCCGACATTTAGGCTCAAACAAAGCCAGTTGTTCCTAGGCCTGCAAATCTATCGCCGGTATCTCTACAAGGGACTGCTGGCTAAGCAACGGCTTGTTATTGGCTTTGTGGCGTTCCAGTAGCCTTCGCAGGCGTGCGCCACGTACAAACAGGCGTGCCGGCTCCATCGTAAACTCAGCGCTATCTGGCAATTTAGAACGAATGGCGCTTATCTCTCTGGGCGACAGATTTTCATGGACCTGGGTGCCGAGGAAAAGTGTCTCACTTGGCGCGCCTTGCGCAAACACCACCGCGTGGTGGTCCAGAAGAATATGAAAGTAGTGTACCACGTCATCGGAATTCACCCGAAATATACCCATATGCCCAACCAGTTGACAGGCCGGTACTAAAATCTCTTGTTGGGCGAACATTCGCAGTGCAATATTTGAACGAATAAGAATTCTATGTTGTGGGGACACGACCAGCTCGCGTTTGGGGGTTCCAAGTCCAAGTGCGCCGGCCGGAATGCAAATAGGGCGATGCTTTGGATTTTGTTGCAGTTGCTCCGGCGACATTGTCCGCCCGTGTACCATTAAGATCGGGGCCAACCCCCGGTCGGCGGTCTTTACAAGATCACCCGCCGATAAGGTTTCGACTGCGCGCACCCCGTTTACTGTCTCAATTTCGGTACCAACCGTAAAACAAATCGGGGTTAAGTTTGCTGGAGGAACGGATGCCTGAGTGGTGACAAAAGTCGTGCTGACCAGTGTTGCATCTTCTAAAATTGATCCGTCTGTTGGCGTAAATACTTCACGACCATCGGCCAGATAAAACGTGACCCCGGCTATCGTCGCTGTGCCGCCGCCACTTAGGGTTACCGTAACAGTATCCCCAAGGAACGATGACCGAATATCGGAACCGTCGATGGAATCATTCGCAAATCGATTGATCAGATTATTGTTATTCTGATCAATAATTGTGAAATTTTGCACAGTAAGCAGCGTACCCACAGGTGGGGGCGCATAGGGGTCAATGACCCAAAACTGGTCGGTATATGATGTTGGCATTCTGCCTAGCCTCATACCCCCTCTGACAAAAGCGGGGGGCTTGGCAACATCTATTGCATAAGAAGGGCTTCGGGGCGAGCGTTGCCTAGGTTTATCATGCAACAATCCATTGTCATGTCACACATTTGCCATATCTCTTGGGGGAAAGGAAAATACTAGCAGCGCCTTAAATCAGCTCATGTCGTGGGGAAAAGGACGCCGCGCAAGCCTATTGCGGGCGCCCTTTCTGCTCATTTTCTGGCCTCAATTTACGTTAATCGACTTGGCAGGCCGCAAATTTTGTCTGCCAATGGCAGCGTTAGTGTAGCCATACCGAAGTTTGGGTTTGGGCGCGGCTGGAAATAAACGGGACCAATTCGAAGTTACGGGATGATTTGAACTTGATCTTAGAAGCCGTTGGCAACAGTCCTGTATCCACTTTTTCTTCCTGCTCTGCCAAAGCGGTTGAGCGTCCAGCACGTGCTTTTTCAGTAAATCTGTTCATTTGGTGATCCTTTAACCTGCCAACTATCCGTTTTCCAAAACTGCCACAATCACTACACAATCTGGACATTGTTGATGTCAGATGGCGAGACAAGGGCGAACTTGCGGCAGTAAATTGAAGATTTAGGGGCATTTTTGCGGCAGCACAGGATTTCAGAATATCAGCGTCAAGTTTTCGTCCTATTCACCTAGATGAAAATTTTAGTAAGTTAAAAGCCCTGAAAAATAGGCCCCGCCAGACTTATTGCTGTGATTTTCCTTGCTTTTCTTTGCTTTAGCACCCATATCCCCATCGCGACCGTTATCACTATCGACCCACTGTTTTCCTATCTGGCTACAGTCTTTCGATTCTGCACTGACCGAGCCAGGCCACCGCACTTACGCGGGTGGCATACTAAATAGGAGATCTCACGATGGCTAATGGCACCGTGAAATGGTTTAATTCAACTAAAGGTTTTGGCTTTATCGAGCCTGAAGGCGGCGCAAAGGATGTATTCGTACACATTTCTGCCGTTGAACGCTCAGGCCTTACAGGTCTGGCCGACGGTCAAAAGTGTACTTTTGACATCGAAGCTGGCCGTGACGGCCGCGAAAGCGCAACTAACCTAGTGTTGGTCTAAAAACTACTAGGGCCGGTGGATTACCACCGGCCCTTTTCAATTTTGGGATTTGTCGCTTTGCTATGGACCCAGACCTTCCGGCCCACAGGCTTTCCAATTTTTTAGCCTAGTCGTCTAGAACGAATGTCACTTTCAGACATACACGGTATTCTTTGATTTTACCGTCAACCACCATCACATTCTGGTCTTGCACCCACGCGCCTTGCACATTCTTCAAAGTCTTACAGGCGCGGTCGACGCCCTTTTCCACAGCATCGTCAAACGACTTCTTCGAAGATGAAATGATTTCTGTCACTCGAGCTACAGACATTGGATACTCCCTAATCTAAATTGAACATTGTATTTTTTGTACGCTGACGGTGGGACAATGTCGAACCGATGGTCGGTACTAATGCAGTTAAATTCTTCGCCGCCATCTATTTCAAAGTATCGGGGTGTAGCGACTTTACCTTGCTGGATTGGCTTTGCTCGATGCTGTACAAAAAGCGTAGAATTCACGACCAAATAGTTAATGGATCGATAAAAGACGCCTTATTTTCACACTTACAAACAACATGATAGGCGGAATTGCGCCCCAAAACCCATTTTTTTATGCGCCAAACACGGTTCGGTTGCCGGGTCATACTTATGACACATTAATCCCCCAAAAAAATTCCAAGTGTTGCAATTATATTAATTTTCACGCAGCAAAGGAAACAGAATGTTACACATTGATGCGCTTGTGCCAAACTCAGATTCAGCGACTGCTGCTGCAATCGTCAGGAAAAAATCAGGGAATAAGGGCACTCCGTCAATCCAAGGGCGTTTGATCGAAATGTCATTTCGCTCGGTGGAAATGGACGGCTGTAACCTTTGGCGCGAACCAGACGATGTAGCTGTTGGCCAACTGGCAGAGGCCTTGCGACTTGCGGATCTGCACGGGAAAAGTGAACTTAAGATCAACAATATTACGCCCTGGATCGCTGTGGGTCATGTGGATTCTTGCCGTGTTCCCACTTATCAAAGAAAAATCCAGGGCTACCTCGAACTGGCATGCGAAAAACTCAAACGCCAGGTCCCGGAATGCCGTTTGGACCTATCGCGCGGCGAATATGGAATTCGGTGCTATCTTGGACGGGTACGTCCAACGGATCATGTGTATGACGAAGATTTAGTAAGTGACTCAAGATAAGTAATTACCCAGCGGGGAACGGAACCCTCCAGCTTATTTAACCCGTTCTCCCCCTCCCTTAGATTGTGATCAGGGCGCGCATTTCTCCGGAATGCGCGTTCTTGGTTTTTTAGGGCACCATTTTTTGCATCAGTTCAGTAAATCCGTTCGCAAACTTATGGGATTTGTTCAGCAGGCAATTCTTCCAGATCACCATGCATTTGCTTGCCCCCCACAGCCTGTGGGCTATAGATGACCCAAGATTTTATGAAATAGGAGGCATTGATGACCCTGACCACCACTTCCCCAGCATTTGTGGGACGACTTGCAAACTCACCTGTCCGACGTATAGCACTTGTCGCCGCCGGAGTCGGTCTGATCACCTTAGGGGCTAAGGTTCAGGTTCCATTTTGGCCAGTACCTATGACATTGCAAACCCTAGCCCTGATGTTTGTTTTTGCGGCTAGCGGTTTGCGTCTGTCGTTGGAAATTATATTTGCTTACCTGGCGATTGGGTTGGCAGGCTTACCAGTATTTGCCGGTGCAATTGCCGGCCCGCTTTATTTCGCGGGCCCAACTGCTGGGTTCTTAATTGGCTTTGTTGCTGCCGCGTTTATCGTAGGCAGAGCTGCTGACAGTGGAATTGCGCAACGCCCAATGGCCCTTCTAGGCACCATGCTAGTCGCCGATGTTGTGATTTTTACCCTGGGTTTTTTATGGCTGGGCTTCATTTTCACCACTTCGGGCGGTGACACACTTGGTACGCAGGTCGCATTTGCAAACGGCGTGAAGCCTTTCATCTTGGCCGATTTGGTTAAAATCACTATAGCCGCCGCTTTAGCCTTTGGCTTTAGCCGACGTTCACAAAACAGATAGCAACCCGGCTCAATTCTGGCGCTGGCAGATAGAACACTGCCAGCACCAACGCTTTTAACAATAACCGCCCTGTTTCCGGTTTTTGTGTTTGTACGCAGAATGTACGAAAATTTGTTTCCAAAATTTCATTTCAAACACCAACTCCCGTTTAACGGAAGTTATGTTTGACAGATTTCAGCCCTCGAATCGTTACTTTCTTCTAAAAATTCACGCAGCTTCCAACTGGCGAGCCACTTGTGTTGGCATGCTTAGTACTGCATATTTTCGACCATCCCCACAGTTCAAATGCGGGTCACCAATTCGACTGGCCTGATAGCCTAGCTGCCGTAAGGCCCGCATAAGTGTTATTGGCGACAATGAGATCAGTTCACGGCCACCATGTTTGGCTGCGACATTAACCAACCCGTCAACAATCAAGGACAGGCAATCAGACCGGTCATTGTGGCCGGCAACAGCATCCGAAATTACAAGCCGGGTACATTCCCACACCTTGGTCGATCTGATCCCCGATTTCATAACTTGGTCGGGAATATCTGAGAGTTTTCCCTTGGCGGCATCCCCTAGCATGTATGTGTGTTCTCCCCATGCAGATGTCGTTGGCATTGCACGTGCACCCCCCACGACAATGCCGTCACGCACCACAACTGAATAATGTGCAAGCGGGTTGTCGTATTGGTCCATCTCGACGGTTTCGTTGTGGGGAATATCCCAGCCCAACGTATCGACAAAGAACCGTTTGCGAAGCCCCAGGTATTCAAAAAAGGCTGTTCCGTGATTGTGGATTTGTGACATATCAAAAGTGATATTTTTCATAAAGACTCTCCTATTTGGCGAGTCCACTAAAGCGGGAATATCAAATTATTCTAGAAAAAATTCACTTACGGCAATAATAGTTATATTTATGCTGCAATCTAAAGATGTGTATTTAGATCAAACGAAATTCTGTTGCCATGGTCGCTGCATGGGCGTTTGTTTTGGCCCCGAACTTTCTTTTCGCACCCGCTAGCCTCTGTTTAATGGCACCCTCCGAAACACCCAAATGGTACGCAATTTCCTTCAAACGCAGGCCTTCCTTGACAAGTCTCAGGGCTTCTAGCTCGGCGGAAGTTAAGTTACCTGGGGGCGTAGATGAATCGTGAAGTTTTCGCAGATGCAACGTTAGAATAGCCACTTCGCTATCGGTAAATTCACGATCTTTACGCGCAAATGTGCCATAAGATTTTTG
Source organism: Paracoccaceae bacterium (assembly GCA_965224795.1). Taxonomy (GTDB): domain Bacteria; phylum Pseudomonadota; class Alphaproteobacteria; order Rhodobacterales; family Rhodobacteraceae; genus NVTR01. The sequence continues at coordinate 948,907 of CBDDAE010000002.1, forward strand.
TTCCTTTGGGCCAAGAGAAGAGTAGCAGATCACAATTCCATACCTCAGTCCGAACTGGCGAGCCTTTTTTAACACCCCAAACGAATCATCATCAGCCAGGTCACTCCAACGTGTAGTGCCCGAATTTTCGTATGCCCATCGAACTGTAGGATCTCGTAACATCAGGCCATTCTTGGTGTACAGATCCACCCAATCTTGCGGAAATTCATTTCGCTCATCCACCGGGTAAGCAAAGCCGATCCGCAGAGCCACATAGTACCCTGCAGAAGCAATAGATGAGAACTCAATCGGCCAATTCGAACTCACAGCAAATATTTAATCCTTGAACCTACGAAAATTACAATACACAGACAGACAATGCTCGCGATGGTTGAATATCTATACTAACTTTTGGATACGGTGACGAGGACCTTCGAAGCAGGTAATAACTTTTCAATGGAAAACAGCATCAATATCATGGATTCATTGTCGCGCCTGGATGAGCTTTGCACAGCCGGCTATGCGATTGCCTTGCACATCAACTTTACTACGCCCAGATTTCTATTCCAAACATACGATAAGGACTGGATGGAAATGTACTCTGAAAAGGGTCTGGTATTGAAAGATCCCACTGTCTTGTGGGGTTTTAGCAATACCGGTGTAGCGCGTTGGCATGAACTAGAGGATATTGACGATACCGGCCTTTTGGCCTTAGCCCGAGAATTTGGGTTGGTATTTGGCTTTACCTTTGCAATTGACCAGAAATCAGGGAAGTCGATCACCAGCTTTGCACGAAGCGACCGTGACTTTTCCGAAGAAGAAATCTCTGAGATATCAGCGATCATTCAGAAACTGCATGAACATACCGCCGATGCGCATGAGTTCAGTGCAAATGAAATGGCACAACTTAAGAAATTGTCAGTTGAATTCACCCGCGGACCGGATTGATCGGCAATTGCGAACAAAAGTAAGCCGTCACGGGTGAATCAATGTGCGTTCGGGAAAAATAGCTGTTGCCCATCAATCTGAAACAAAGATATCAACCCCTGCCCATTTTCGCCCAGTAGCCAATCCACAAACACTTGCCCGTCTTGCTGTTTGACCCTGGGGTTCCGTTCCGGATTGATCAAAATGACACCGTATTGGTTAAATAGGCGCGCATCGCCTTCAACCAGGACAACATGGTTTTCCTTTTGACCAAAGGCTACCCAAGATGCCCGATCCGTAAACACATAACCCCGCATTCCGATGCCGATGTTAAGGGTCGCGCCCATTCCTGTACCTGTCTCACGGTACCAGGTGCCGGAAGCCCCCGAAACGTCAACTTTGGATTGCGCCCACAGCTTCAGCTCAGCTTTGTGGGTACCGCTATCGTCACCACGAGAAACAAATATTTGGTTTGATGTAGCAATTTTCTTCATCGCTTCGACTACATCCTGTAGGCCTGAAATGCCTGCAGGATCCTGCTTTGACCCGATAATAATAAAATCATTGTACATCAGATCAAACCTTCGAACGCCCCAACCTTCTGCAACAAATTTTTGCTCGGCTTCCAGCGCATGAACCATCAAAACATCACCATCACCGTTTTCGGCGTTCTTAATAGCCTGCCCAGTTCCAACGGCCACAACCCGCACTTCAATCCCGGTTTCAGCTTCAAAAACCGGAAGAATAGCATCCAATAGCCCAGAGTTTCGGGTCGATGTAGTTGACTGTAAAACGATGAACCTGTCGCCAGCGAACAAGGGTAACACCTGCAAAGCTAAAGCCGACAATAGCAAAACTACCAACGCAAGATTTTGGTTTCTAATTCTGACCATTGATTTCGCTCGATGGGGTAAATTTGCTTGCCAGAAAGGCCTGAGCTGAGGCTGATGCAGGCGACCGAAAGAACTTTTCGGCCAACGCGTGCTCGTCCATCTGGCCATTTTGCATAAAAATAACGTCTTTCGCCAATCGCTGCGCCAGCGCCAAATCATGGGTAATCATAATGATTTTAGTCCCCAAATTTTCTGCGTTCGAAATCAAGGTTTCAATACTGTCCGATGCTGCTGGATCCAGGCTAGAAGTTGGCTCATCCAAAAATAAAACTTGAGGGGTACAAGCCAATGCCCGAACAAGAGCAAGACGCTGTTGTTCGCCGCCTGACAACGATCTGGCAGATTGTTTCGCATGGTTACTTAAACCGCCCAACTCCAAATACTTGTCAACCTGCCGCGTGTTTTCTCTACCTGTCACACCATGAACTTTTAGGGCATAGGCAACATTTGCAGCCACTGATCGCCGCAACAAAACCGGCTTTTGAAAAACCATTGCCTGGTGCCGTCGAAATTGCTGACGCGCGACCCGTCCGTTAAACAGAATTGTGCCCGATGTCGGTTCTATTATTCCATGTAGCAGCCGTATAAACAGACTTTTCCCAGCTCCATTCGGGCCAAGTATCAATGTTGGCCCGCCCGCTAGGATTTCCAATGAAGTAAGGTCCACAAGGCGTTGTCGCCCAACCTGAAAGGTCAAGTTTTTCACCAAAATTGGCATCATGCAGCTGCTTTTTGAGCTTGATTGATCAGCCATTTTCAACCCTGCGCGCTGGCATTCCTACAATTGTAACTGCTGCATTCACTAAAATTGCCGTCAACACCAAAATTGTGCCAAGTGCCAATGCCAGTTCCAGGTTCCCGCGCGAAGTTTCCAATGCAATAGATGTGGTCATGGTACGGGTTACATGGTTGATGTTTCCCCCTACTATGATGACCGCACCAACCTCAGCAATTGCGCGACCAAACCCGGCCAATAATGCCGTGGACAAACCAAAGCGCCCGTCCCAAAGCAGGGTCGGAATTGATGCAAATCCCGTCACCCCAAAAGACCGTAATTGTTCTGAATATTCGGCGTTTAGTGATTCTAACAACTGTCTGGTCAGGGCCGCGACAATGGGGGTTACCAATATTGTTTGTGCGATAATCATGGCAGTTGGCGTGTATAGCAATTGAAACACCCCTAACGGGCCATTGTTTGACAGCATCAGATAAACAACCAGGCCTACGACCACTGGCGGTAATCCCATTAGTGCATTCAGGAATACTATGATGGCCTGACGCCCCCGAAATCGGCCCACCGCCAACAGTGCCCCAAGCGGCAATCCAATCAACCCGGATGCGACAACCGCTATAAGCGAAACCTTAAGAGACAGCAAAACAACGGCCCAAAGCTGTGGGTCGCCCGAAAATATCAGGCCGATCGAATGTGCCAATGTGTCAGGAAAATTTTGCATGGATTCCCGGTGAAAAAGTTAAGAAATTCAGTGCCAGTTTGTGATCATAAGCTCAAGTCGATTAAGCACGCCCTACTTTACTTTTGATCACGGGCAACAAACTGGGAAGCAACGAACACCATAGCGGCTACCACTACAATACTTGGCCCGGTTGGGGCATCGATCACAGCCGAAGCTATCACACCGCCGACCCCCGAAAATGCGCCGATAACAATGGCAATCCCCGCCATTTTTTCGGGTGATCGGGAAAATCCCCGTGCTGCGGCCGCCGGAATAATCAGCATCGCTCCGATAAGCATAGCGCCCACAACCTTCAACGAAACTGCCACAACAATCGCCAGTGCCAGCGTTAATACCAACCTTTCACGTGCCGAATTAATGCCAACGGATGCTGCAATTTCTTCACTCAGTGTCGCCGTTAAAAGCGATGTCCAACGCCAGGCCAACAAAGCCAGTATCAGCAAGGATACCGCCCATACTTGTACCAAATTCGCTTTGGTTACGGTCAAAATATCGCCAAATAGAAGCGCATTCAGGTCTATATTTGCCCCTTTAACAAAGGATATCGCCACCAAACCAAGGGCCAAGGCAGAATAACTTAGCACACCAAGTATGGAATCCATTGACCTTCTGGTATCGGTAAAATTTGCTGCCAACAAACCAACCCCAAATGACACCAATAGCGTTCCCACAAAAATTGAGATGGAAAACGCCAGTGAAACGGCAACGCCCAGTATGGCAGCATGGGCGATTGTATCACCGAAATAGGCCATTTTGCGCCAAATAACAAAAGCGCCCAAAGGGCCCGTGGCAAGTGACAATCCAATTGCTGCCAAGGCTGCGCGTATCAAGAAATCGTCAAACATATCTAGTCTCTTGGCACATGGTTGTGGGGATGATCGTGGTTGTGATCATGTTCATGGCGGTACAGGGCAAGCACTCCGCCGGATCCAATACCAAATAATTCGCGATACTCGGGGGCCTGCGAAACCACCTTGGGTGAGCCTTCACAACACACATGACCATTAAGACAAACAACGCGATCAGAGGTGCTCATAACCACATGCAAGTCATGGCTGACCAATAGTATCGCGCAACCGATTTCCGTTCGCACAGCCTCAATCAACTGGTAGAACGCAGCAATTCCCTGTTGATCCAAACCTTGGGTGGCTTCATCCAGCATAAGAATATCAGGCTTCCCCAACAAAGCGCGCGCAAGCAGTACCCGTTGGAACTGCCCGCCTGAAAGGGATGACATTTGTTGGGCCTCAAGGTTTTCAGCCCCGACCCGGGCCATCACAGCACCTATCTGGTCCTTCGGTTGGCGGCTTGGAAGGGCAAGGAACCTGGCAACTGTCATCGGCATAGTTGCATCAATAGCCAGTTTTTGCGGAACATAGCCGATTCGCAACCCGGGCTGCTGTTCGATATGCCCGGAATGCGCTTTCACGATCCCTAAAAGCGCTCGGATCAAAGTGGTTTTTCCGGACCCGTTGGGGCCAACCAGGGTCACTATTTCGCCTTTGGAAATAATGAAGTCAACTCGGTCCAGAACCAAGCGCCCGTTGAAACTAACCCCAAGCCCCTTAGCGACAATCAAGCTCATGTCGGGTTTGCCAAGAGACAGGTTTCGCATGTTCCCATCACCTCGATGCTCATTCGGTCGATCTGAAAACCCATTTTGTTGCTGACTGCATTAAGGGCATTTCCAACAGTTTGGGCTCGGGCTTCGGCCACTCCATTGCATTTCGTACAGATAAAAAAGGTTGGTGAATGAGAAACACTTGGCTGCATACAGGCAGTGAACGCATTTAACCGGCTAATGCGATGCGCCAACCCATTTTCAACCAAAAACTCCAGTGCCCGGTAGGCCACAGGTGGCTGTTTTCCAAATCCCTCCTCGGCAAGCCTTTCTAAGACCTGATAGGCCCCCATCGCATGGTGACCTTCCAGTAAGATTTCCAACACACGTCGGCGAACCGGTGTCATACGAAGACCCGCCTGTTTCACCCTTCTGTCGGCGTTCTCTAAAACGTCACCGCAACATGATTGATGATCGTGCTTTGAAAATGCGGTGGCTGGGTTTTTTGTTCGGCCCATAATCGTACCTTGAGGTTGGAATTTATGTTATGTTATATCATTACATAAATTTCGACAAGGATCACCGACATGCGCGTTGTTTTTTTTCTGATAACAGGTTTGTTCCTATGGGCAGGCCCGGCAATGGGTGAACCACTTCGGGTGGTAACTGATATTCCGGCCGTGCATTCGCTTGTTTCTGGTGTCATGGGCAATTTGGGCGAACCGGCTTTATTGATCCAAACCTCCGATGACCCACATCACATGCAGCTGCGCCCCTCTCAGGCACGCAACTTGGCCCGCGCCGATATTGTTTTTTGGGTCGGCCCAAAACTGACCCCATGGCTTGGACATGCGTTGGACAGTTTGGCAGGAAAATCCGAGGTAACTTCTCTATTGTCCATACCCGAAACGCATCTAAGGCCAAACAGAAATAACCCGACCGCGATAGATCCCCATGCATGGCTTGACCCGGAAAATGCAATAATCTGGTTGCCGGTAATTGCCGAAAACCTTGCTAAGCTTGATCCGGATAACCGCCAAGTCTATCTGGCCAATGCTGAACGGGTCAAAGAGCAAATCAATCAACTGTTGCCACGGGTTAACGCAATTCTAGCGACATCCAAAACCCGAGATTTTGTATTCTACCACGATGCTTACGGATATTTTTCCAATCGATTTTCACTGCAGATCGCTGGGGTGTTGGTAGATAATGATGCGGTTGAGCCGGGTGCTGCACGATTGTCTGAAATCCAAGCCCTGTTAAAATCGGGCTCGATTGCCTGCTTCTTTATTGAGCCTGGGAAAGACATAGCCCGATTGCAGCCAATTGTGGGAAATTCCGGCGTGACTTTGGTTCCTTTGGATCTAACCGGTGCAAAAATCGATATTGGACCAACTTTCTACGAAACGCTGATCGAACAAATTTCGACTGAAATTGCTAGTTGCAGCAACTAGTTAGCCGTCCGTTGCCGCCCGGTACCAAGTGACTATCTGCGCGCGTTCGCTGTCTTCCATAAAAGATAAATTTGCCGGTGGCATCGCATGGGTCAGTCCAGCTTGCAGATAAATTTTACGCGCCATTCTGGCAATCTGAGCCTCAGTTTCCAGACGCACCCCTTTTGGTGGCCATAGCATGCCGTCCCAGGCGGGTTCCGCAGAATGACACATCGAACAACGACCTAAAATAATGTCGTGAACATCATCAAAACCCTCAGCCGATACAAACCGGGACGCCTGGGGGCCAAGACGCGCATTTTCATTTTCAGCTCGAAATAGTGGCGCCGTTGATAGCCAGGTGATCAAAATAAACAGGATAACCGTGGCCAGCCAGGTCCAGGTTGGTCGCCCTGTGCGCGAGTGCATGGAGTTAAAGTAATGCCGAATTGTCACCCCCATTAAAAACACCAGACTGGCGATAATCCAGTTGTATTCGCTGGCAAACGCCAATGGATAATGGTTCGACAACATCAAAAATATTACCGGCAATGTCAGATAATTATTATGGGTTGAACGCTGTTTGGCGATCTTTCCATATTTGGCGTCGGGTATGTTACCGGCCTTCAAGTCTGCCACAACAATCCGTTGGTTTGGCATAATTATAACAAACACATTCGCCGTCATGATCGTTGCCGTAAACGCGCCCAGATGCAGCAATGCAGCGCGCCCGGAAAACACCTGAGTATAGCCCCAGGCCATCACCACAAGTATGACAAAAAGCAGCAGCATTAACCGGGTGTTGTCGTCGCCAAACTTGGATTTACAAATGAAATCATAGACCATCCATCCTAGCCCTAAAGACGCCAAAGATATCAGGATTGCCTGCCATATTGGGATATCTAGAACATTGGGATCGACCAGATAGAATTCGGCCCCCAGATAGTATACCAGTATTAACAACGCAAAACCGCTTAGCCATGTCGCGTAGCTTTCCCATTTGAACCAAACCAGATCATCGGGCATCTCTGTGGGCGCAATCAAGTATTTTTGAATGTGGTAGAAGCCGCCGCCATGCACCTGCCATTCTTCACCATCAGCGCCAGTTTTAAGGTCGCGATCCCGGTGCAACCCCAAGTCTAACGCTATAAAATAAAACGAAGAGCCTATCCAAGCGATCGCCGTAATAACATGCAGCCAACGCACCGCAAATTCCAGCCAATCACCCATTGCCAACAGATCATACATAGTAGTTCCCTTACCTGAGTTTCACAAAACTATACTGCGTTTGATTTTTTTGTGTATCCTGCAAATAACAAGAGACTTTCAAAACAAAGCGAAGAATAGCCATGGCCTATATCCGCAATTTGCAAATGTTTGTTCGTGTCTATGAGTTGGGCGGAATGAGCGCAGCCGCCCGCGATCAGCGTGCTTCACCGGCCGTGGCGTCCAGCCGAATTTCGGATTTAGAAAAACATCTGGGTGTTCGCCTGTTCAACAGAACAACCAGGGCCTTGCAACCAACAGAAAATGGCAAAGTTTTCTATGACGGCGCGTGCAAAGTCCTGGACGCAATTGCCGATGCTGAAGCCGCTATCGCCAGCACCGGTGAAGACCCAAAAGGCACAATATTTATCGCCGCGCCGCTTGGCATTGGTCGACGGTTTATTGCACCAGCGGTTCCTGAATTCAAAAAGAATTTTCCGCTGATTGAAGTCAGATTGCGTATGTCAGACCGGATCATCAATGTTACCGCCGAAGGGTTGGACCTGGCATTTCATTTGGGCATTTTGGAAGACAGTAATTTGAAGGTGCGCTCTATCGCTGAATGCACGCGGTTGCTATGTGCTGCACCCGAATATGTAAAGCGACGGGGCAAGCCAATGCAGGGTAAAGACTTAGTTTCCGATCAGCACGATTGCCTGCGATTGCGATTTCCGGGCAGCAAAGAATACCGCTGGTCACTGATAACAGACAATGGCCCAGAAAAATTTGACGTCACCGGGTCTTTCGAATCCGACGACGGCGATGTTTTGACAAACTGGGCTTTGGATGGCCACGGGATTATTATGAAACCAGTATTTGAAGTGGCCGACCATCTGCAAAAGGGTCGCCTGGTACCTGTGTGTGAACAAACACCGCCGGTGCCAATCCAACTGGTATGCCTGTCATCACACCGTCGCTTGAAAGACCCAAAGATCAAACTGTTCACTGACTATATGATCACGCGAATTAAAGCAGAGCTTGCAAGCGCGGCCGCTAGCTACCCCGGTACGTCGAAAACCCAAAAGGCGAAATAAGCAGCGGCACATGGTAATGTGCGTTTTGGTCACTAATGCCAAATCGAATGGGGATCATATCCAAAAACCTTGGGTCTTCAGGTGGCGTCCCATTCGCATCCAGGTAGTCACCGGCATGAAATACCAATTCATAGGTCCCGGTTTTGAATTCCTCTTTCGGCAATATTGGGCCTTCGGTACGGCCGTCCTGATTGGTGATCATACTTCGCAACAGATTGCGATTTCCATCCAGGCTAAACAATTCAATTGTCATTCCTGCAGCTGGTACGCCGCGTGCCGTGTCCAAAACATGTGTGGATAGATAGCCAGTTGTCATAGGGCACTCCGATAATTGCTGCCGCCGATACTGCACGAATTCTATAGGAAATCGACACCCCCATTTCCAGAAAACTGTAAACTGGATTTTTTGATAATCCGGCGTTATTTTTCACGTACTAGTATACTAACAAGGGGAACAAACATGGCAAACCGTTATCCGCGCGATATGCGCGGCTATGGATCCAATCCACCAGACGCCAAATGGCCGGGCGGTGCAAAAATCGCCGTACAATTCGTGGTGAACTACGAAGAAGGCGGTGAAAATAATATTTTGCACGGCGACGGAGCGTCCGAAGCGTTTTTATCAGAAATCGTCGGCGCAGCAGCCTGGCCAGATCAGCGCCACTGGAACATGGAATCTATTTATGAATACGGCGCGCGGGCCGGGTTCTGGCGCCTGCATGGCATGTTCACCGGGGCAAAAATTCCAGTCACGGTATACGGGGTAGCCACAGCTTTGGCGCGCTCACCTGAACAGGTTGAGGCGATGAAAAGCGCTGGTTGGGAAATTGCCAGTCACGGGTTGAAATGGGTGGACTACAAGGACTGCCCTGAGCATGAAGAACAGGATGACCTGACTGAAGCAGTTCGCCTGCACACAGAAGTCACCGGTTGCAGGCCCGTCGGTTGGTACCTGGGGCGCTGTTCAATGAATACTGTTCGACTGGCCGCCGAAGAAGCTGGATTTAGCTATGTTTCCGACACCTATGACGACGATCTGCCCTATTGGAAGCGCTACGGCGAGCGTGATCAACTTATCATCCCCTACACATTAGACTGTAACGATATGCGCTTTGCCACCCCCCAGGGCTTTAATTCCGGTGATCAGTTTTACACCTATCTGAAAGACAGTTTTGACACGCTTTATGCCGAAGGTGGCAAAATGATGAGTGTGGGTTTGCACTGCCGTCTGGCAGGTCGTCCCGGCCGTCTGCAAGCTTTGCAACGGTTCATAGAATACGCCAAATCACGCCCTGATGTCTGGTTCCCCCGGCGAATTGATATCGCTAGCCACTGGCATAAACACCACCCAGCCCCGACACATAAAACCCGGCCCTCTGACATGGAGCGGGACGTGTTTGTTCAAAACTATAGTAGTGTTTTTGAGCATTCACCCTGGGTCGCCGAGCGCGCTCATAGGTTAGAGCTTGGCCCGGCCCATGACAGTGCTACGGGGTTGCACAACGCTATGTGCCGGGCATTTCGTTCAGCCGATGAAACGCTGAAATTAGCGGTTTTAACGGCACACCCCGATCTGGCGGGTAAACTTGCTGCTGCAAAGCGGCTTACCAAAGAATCCACATCAGAACAGGCCAGCGCCGGGTTGGACACATTGCTCGATGAAGAACGCGAAGATCTGACAAATCTAAATTCCAAATACACCAAAAAATTTGGCTTTCCATTTATCATCGCGGTGAAAGACAATACCAAGGCTTCAATATTCACCGCCTTCAAGGCACGGCTTAATAACGATCGGAACCTGGAATTTGCCACCGCCTGCGCGCAGGTGGAACGCATTGCCTGGCACCGACTTACGGAAATGTTGACATGAAACGCACCTACTATTGCCCAAAAGGCGGACTGCCCGACCAATCAAAGCGCCTGTATTCGCCTGCCATAATTACAAATTCCTATGCGGTTATTCCTGCAAAAGTGATGTCTGACATTGTCACCAGCAATTTGCCGCTTTGGGCAGGTGCGCGGGCGTGGATTTTGGCCCGCCCGATGTCAGGTTTTGCCGAAACTTTTGCCCAGCTTATTGTTGAACTTGCCCCTGGTGGCGGCAGCGCTGAACCCGAACCTAACCCGATGGCCGAGGCGATTATTTTTGTTGTTGAAGGAACTTTGACTCTGACCATCGGAGAAATTCAACACGAACTAAATGAGGGCGGTTATGCATTTGTTGCACCGGGGTCAAACTGGGCCGTCAGCAACACTACTGACCAAACTGTAACCTTCCACTGGTTTCGCAAGGAGTATGAAAAAGTTGGCGGCATTGAAAACCCCCATTCATTTGTCACCAATGATCAAAGCGTAGACCCAATACCCATGCCTGATTCCAAAGGAGCATGGGCCACAAGCCGATTTGTAGATCCGGCTGATCTGCGCCACGATATGCATGTCAACGTTGTGACCTTCCAACCGGGCGGCGTGATCCCATTTGCCGAGACCCACGTGATGGAACATGGCATCTACGTTTTGCAAGGAACCGCAAAGTACTTGCTGAATACAGATTGGGTTACTGTTGGGCCCGGAGATTTCATGTGGTTGCGCGCCTTTTGTCCGCAAGCCTGTGAGGCGACAGGGAAAGAACCATTTCGATATCTATTGTATAAAGACGTAAACCGACATCCGAAATTGAGACTTGGCTCGTGACACATACCTTGCGCACACGCCCACTAACACCCCAGGAGTTTACCCACTATGGCGATATTCTTGATGCCAGCGGGACACCGGATAAAATAATAAACCGCGGCCTTTGTGGACGGTTTCATGATCGGGCGCGTCTGGATTTTGGCGATGGCGGGCGCGCAGGTATTTCTGTTTTCAAAGGCGAAATCTGTTCGTTTCCCATTCCAGTTGAACTGGTCGAACGCCACCCAGAGGGCAGCCAGGCCTTTATTCCCTTGTCGCAAAACCCGTTTCTGGTGGTTGTGGCCCCGGACAACGATGGAACACCAGGGGCACCAATGGCATTTCTGACAGCCCCGGGCCAGGCCATTAATTTTCATCGTGGTATCTGGCATGGCGTGTTTTCACCCTTAGCAGAACCGGGGTTGTTTGCCGTTGTTGATCGTATTGGTAACACCCCAAACCTAGAGGAGTATTGGTACAAAACACCATATGTGGTTAAAGATTAACACAGAGGCCCCGTGAATCGGCCCTTCAGAGATAGAAAATTCTATCGCGAACAGGAGAGACAGAAATGACAGACACTTCAATAGGGACGCCAGAACAGCTGCGTGATCCCAACTATATGCCCGCCCTGGGCAAAGCTGTGCCCCTCGGCATTCAACATGTATTGGCGATGTTCGCCTCAAACGTCACGCCTGCGATTATCATAGCAGGTGCTGCCGGTATTGGGTTTGGTTCAGATCAAGGGGCGCTTGGATTCCCTGACATGACCTACCTTATCCAGATGTCGATGTTTTTTGCTGGCGTTGCAACCCTGATACAAACCATTGGCATTGGCCCCATCGGTGGCAAACTACCCATCGTTCAGGGAACCAGCTTTGCCTTTTTACCAGTCATGATCCCAGCCGTTGTAGGCGCGGGTACAGCAGGCCTGGCAGGCTTAATGACCGGTGTGATGATCGGCGGAATATTCCACTTCTTTATCGGAACATTTATCGGCAGAATTCGATTTGCGCTGCCACCTTTGGTCACCGGGTTGATCGTGTTGATGATTGGATTGGCACTGGTCAAAGTTGGCATCCAATACGCCGCTGGTGGTGTCCCTTTGCAGGGCAAACCTGAATTTGGGTCACTGTACAACTGGACGCCAGCGTTAGTGGTGATTGCCGTTACCTTAGGGATGAAGTTTTTCACCAAAGGGTTCACAGCCGTTTCTGCTGTGTTGGTTGGGATCATTGCGGGTTACATTATCGCCCTTATCATGGGGCAGGTGAATTTCGGTAACATTAGTAAAGCCGCCAGCTTTGCATTGCCAGAACCCTTCAGGTACGGCTTTGAAATCAACTGGGCTATAATTATCGGTATGTGTTTAATGGCGTTCATATCCGCCATTGAAACGGTCGGCGATGTGTCTGGGATAACCAAAGGTGGTGCAGGTCGCGAAGCAACTGACAGTGAAATTCAGGGCGCAACATTTGCGGACGGTCTGGGTACTGCGATTGCCGGCGCATTTGGCGGCTTGCCAAACACTTCGTTCAGCCAGAATGTGGGCCTTGTGGCAATGACGGGCCTCATGAGCCGCCACGTTGTGTCAATTGGCGCGGTGTTCCTGATAATAGCCGGGCTAATTCCAAAGATCGGAGCGGCCATTAACACCATTCCAATCAATGTGTTGGGCGGTGGTGTGATCATCATGTTTGGTATGGTAGCATCTGCTGGTGTCAGCATGTTGTCGGACGTTAACTGGAACCGCCGCAATATGGTTATTTTTGCCACGGCGCTTTCTGTTGGTCTCGGCCTCCAACTGGTGCCAGAGGCATTGCAGCATACTGGCAAAACAGCTCAGATATTGCTTACGTCAGGCCTACTGCCCGCTGCAGCAATTGCGATCATCTTAAATCTGGTATTGCCGGAAGATATAGACGCCTAGGCCGTTCATTTAAAACAGCTAATCCCCCGCTTAATCGCGGGGGTTTTATTTTGGCAAACCCCAACCGCCGCCACCTGGCGTGAGTAATTCAAACACGCCTCCACTTGGTAGATCAATTTCATCATTGCCTTTTAGCGGTACAATTTTTCCTCCCGGCAGTACCGCCCGGTTGATACCAACGCTTGCCGGATGACCCCCATCTACACCAAAGGGCGGAACTTCGCGATGGGAACACAGCGTTGTCACAGTTACTGGGCTTAGGAAACGCAACTGCCGAAACACCCCATCACCGCCGCGCCATTTTCCAGCACCACCTGATCCTTTGCGGATCGAAAATTCTTCCAGACGCACGGGAAAGCGTTTTTCCAAAATCTCGGGGTCAGTCATGCGAGTATTGGTCATATGGCTTTGCACCGCGTCACAACCATCAAAGCCGGGGCCTGCACCGGTACCACCAGCGATGGTTTCATAGTTCTGAAAATCATCATTGCCCCAGACAAAATTATTCATTGTCGCTTGTGAACAGGCAATGACCCCAAGTGCTCCATACAGGGCGTTGCATGTCGCCTGGCTAACCTCGGTATTGCCGGAAATAACAGCGGCCGGGTAGGAAGGGTTCAACATTGTCCCCGCTGGCGTAATAATTTTCAGCGGCTTCAAGCAACCTTCATTCAGGGGAATATCGGCAGCAACAAGTGTTCTGAAAACATACAAAACTACAGCCCTGCAAATGGAAAACGGGGCATTGTAATTTCCGGAATGCTGGGCAGATGTTCCGGTGAAATCAATCACTGCCTGACGTGCTTTTTGATCTACGGAAACCTTCACCTTGATGACCGCGCCGTGGTCCATTGGATAGGTAAACTGGCCGTCCTGCATTTGTCCAATAACCTGACGCACGCTTTCTTCGGCATTGTCTTGAACATGCCCCATATAGGCCTGCACGACATTCAAACCGTAGTGTTTAACCACTTTCAAAAGTTCGCGGCGGCCGGTCTCATTTGCTGCTACTTGCGCCTTTAGATCGGCCAGGTTTTGGCGGATATTGCGGCACGGGTATTTGCCAGATGACAGGGCGGCCACTGCATTATCTTCCTGAAACAACCCGCCGTCCACCAGCCGCACATTGTCGATCAACACACCCTCTTCGTCGATATGTTTACTGTCAGGTGGGGCTGAACCCGGCGTGCGCCCCCCCACATCGGCATGGTGGCCACGCGACCCCAGCCAAAAGGCGACATGATCACCGACATGGACAGGTGTTACAACGGTGATATCTGGCAGGTGGGTGCCGCCGTTAAACGGTGAATTCAAAACAAACGCGTCGCCTGGATTAATCTGACCTGCATTTCCCTGCATGACGGTTCGAATACTGTCTGACATTGATCCCAGGTGCACCGGCACATGTGGCGCGTTGGCCACCAGATCGCCCCGTTCATCAAATATTGCACAGGAAAAATCCAGCCGTTCTTTGATGTTCACCGACCAGGACGTATTGGCCAGGGTTGCGCCCATCTGATCGGCCACAGACATCAATAGATTGTTAAACACCTCAAGCAATACGGGATCAGCGGTAGTTTCAGCTGCGCTTGCCCTGGGCGCTTCACCGTCACGTTCAAGTATCAGGTTACCAAATTCGTCTACCCGGGCACTCCAGCCAGACTCAAGCACATTGGTGCCAGTTGCCTCTACTATTATGGCTGGACCGTTGATTTTGCGCAAAGGTGCAAGGCAATTTCTGTCATAGATTGGCACATCAGAAAGTTTACCGCCTGAATAAAGTTTTACTTGCCCGATCGGTTGTCCGTTTCCGGATGACGCAATGTCCTGTGGGGCTTGTCCGGTATCGCCAATGGCTTCGGCGCTTACCATTTCAAATAGAATTTCCCGCTCAGGTGAGATGAACCCAAACCGGGCTTCATGGGCACTTTCAAAATCTGTTTGCATTTGCTCTGGGTCAGTAAAATGTATCTCCAACGCCTGATGCGATCCCTCATAGCGCAGATGGGCTCGGGTCTCGGTTGTGATTGTTGCGACGCCCTGTGATCTGACTTCTGCTTGGGCTTCGGCCAGGATATCTGCCAGCATTTCATATGCTCGGACGGTCTGATTTAAAGGAACATCTACCTGTACTTCGCGCATAGAACGAATTTCCGCCAACCCCATTCCGTAGGCGGATAAAACACCGGCAAATGGATGCAATAACACCCGCCGCATCCCTAAAGCATCCGCCACCAAACAAGCGTGCTGCCCCCCAGCCCCGCCAAAGCATTGCAGGGTGTATTGTGTAACATCATGGCCCCGTTGCACGCTGATCTTTTTGATCGCATTGGCCATGTTATCCACTGCAATGCGCAAAAACCCACTGGCAATCTCATGTACATTCATCGATGCGCCACCGGTAGCATCTGCAACATGTCGGGCCATTTCCTGAAACTTTTCGGCGACCGTTTTTGTATCTAAGGGCAGATTGCCCTTGGGACCAAAAACAGCCGGAAAGTGTTCAGGCGCTAACTTGCCCAACATCACATTACAATCGGTTACGGTTAATGGACCACCTCTGCGATAGCAGGCGGGACCGGGCTCAGCACCTGCACTTTCGGGCCCCACCTGAAAGCGGCCATCCTGATAGGTGCAGATGGACCCGCCACCAGCGGCTACCGTGTGAATATCCATCATCGGGGCACGCATACGTACGCCAGCTACCTCTGTCTCAAATGAACGTTCAAAATCCCCGGCGAAATGGCTGACATCGGTTGAAGTGCCACCCATATCAAAGCCGATCAAACGATCGTACCCAGCATATTGGGCAGTTTTCACCATACCAACGATACCCCCGGCGGGTCCGGAAAGTATTGCGTCCTTACCCTGAAAAAGAGCAGCATCCGTTAACCCGCCATTGGACTGCATGAACAAAAGTTTTTCACACCCTCGACCTATATCCAAAGCCCCTGCCACTTGATCCACATACCGGCGCAAAATAGGCGACAAATAGGCGTCAACCACGGTTGTATCACCGCGCGCCACCAATTTGGCCAGACGCGATACCTGATGACTGGCCGATATCTGGGTAAAGCCGATCTCGCGAGCAATCTTTACAGCACATTCTTCGTGAACCGGGTTTAGATAGGCGTGCAAAAACGCAATTGCTACGCTTCTTATACCGTCGCTAAAAGCCAATTGCAGGTTTTTGCGTAAAGCGTTCTCATCCAACTTGGTGATGACCTGACCGTCAGCACCAAGTCTTTCCGGGATTTCCGCGACAGTTTCGTACAGCAATTCCGGTCGAATAATTTCAAGGTCAAACAGTTTTGGGCGGGTTTGATAACCAATGCGCAACAAATCAGCAAAGCCTTTGGTGGTAAGATACGCCGTGCGCTCACCTGCACGTTCCAACAGCGCGTTTGTTGCAACCGTAGTTCCCATTTTAACGGCCCTGATGGCACCGCTTGGGATCGGGTCATCCGGAGCCAAGCCCAGGAATTCGCGGATTCCCTGTATCGCAGCATCCTGATATTGCTCGGGGTTCTCAGACAACAATTTTTTGGTTTGCAAATTGCCGCTCGCATCTCTGGCAACCACATCTGTAAAAGTACCGCCCCGATCAATCCAAAATTCCCATTTCTTATCTGACATTTTGACCCCAAATTTTACAAGGTAACCGGGCGTTAATCCGCTGACATTGTCAACGCTTTACCTGTTTGAAATTTTGAGAATTTACAAATCTGTAAGATTGGTTAACCAACTGTTCACCAATTATGTGGTTTCCATGGGACCAAGGAGGCATCCATTGGTAGCTCAGATTGACATGGCATTTTTAAAGGCACGACCGCGTAAGCTCTGGCCCAGGTTGCTGGCTTACACGCTGTTTGAAGGGCGTCCACTGACAACCCGGGGACGTTGGATCAACCCAATAGTTTTCGCCCTGTTTCGTCTATGGGTAAAATTACCGGCCTTCACACATGACGAACGGCCCATTTATATTTTAGGGGTCGGGCGCAGTGGCACAACGATATTGGGTACAATTCTCGCCCTGCACCGGGACGTGGGATACCTGAATGAACCCAAGGCACTTTGGCATGCAGCATTGGGCGATGATGATCTGATCGGGTCCTATTCAAAAACACCCGGGCGATTCCGTATGTCGCACGCTGATGCCACTGCGCAAAAAATACAGCGATTGCGCCGTTTCTATGGGGCTTTCCTGGCCACATCTGGCAGCCGCCGTATCGTTGATAAGTATCCCGAACTTCTTTTTCGCCCGGGCTTGATCAAGGCTACCTTCCCCAGGGCAAAAAAAATTGTTCTCATTCGCAATGGTCTGGATATTTGCCGCTCCATTGAGCGATGGTCAAAAATACATGGCCAACCGAGAGATCAGGGCGTTGATGACTGGTGGGGACGCAACCGTCGCAAATGGCACATTCTGGTGGATGAGCTGGTAGCAAATGACCCAGACCTTGTAGCAATTCTACCCGCCATCAAACAGCTGACTCACCACGCAGATATGGCTGCGGTTGAATGGATCGTAACCATGCGTGCGGCCCTAAAAATACAAGCTGAAGTTAGCGAGAATGTGTTGTTCGTAAAATACGAAGATCTGGTGGAATTTCCTGACAACACTTTGAAAACTATACTGGGGTTTTGCGGACTTGAGCCGGACGAAACTATGTTATCGTATGCCCGAAACACCTTACGTCCGGTGGCGTCTGGCAACCCCTATCAGCCCAGCCCCGAAATACTGAAGATATTCAACGAAACCATGGGGGCGCTTGGCTACTTGCCACGACTGGCAGCGTGAAAGTTCTGCAGGTCAGCCACAACTACCATGTAGTCGGCGGCTCTGATGCGGTGTTCTTCGCTACATGCGATTTATTGAAAAACGCCGGGCATAAGGTAGTTCCGTTTTGCATTGATAGCGCGCAAAATAAACCAACTGGCTGGGATAGGTATTTCCCAAACGGCGCCAATACCAAGGCCGCGCCAATTCGTGACGGGGTTCGCTACTTTTATAACCTGGAAGCAAAACGCAAACTTGAAAATCTATTGGATGATGTCGGCGGCGTCGATGTCGCGCATCTGCATATCTACCACGGCAAACAAACACCGGCTATTTTGCATGCTCTGCGAAAGCGGGGCATTCCGATTATGCAAACCCTACACGAATACAAATTAGCCTGTCCGGTTTACACAATGCAGCGGGGCCATTCCCCCTGCAGTTTGTGTGTCGAAGGTTCAAATTGGAATTGCCTGCGCCATCGCTGCAAAGACGGTTCCTTTAGCCGATCTTTAATCATGGCGGCGGAACATGTTTCATCACGGCTGTTGGGGGATGTGCGGTTTATTGACAGGTTCCTATGTGTCAGCAATTTTCAGAAACAGGTCATGGAACGTGCCGGAATTCCGCCGGAAAAACTGTTTACTTTGCACAATTTTGCCAACACTGCTGGCAACCCCAGATGCGGGCATGGCGGATACTTTTTGTATTTTGGCAGGATCGAAAAGTTAAAAGGTCTTCCCACCCTGCTTAGTGCATTCAAACGCAATGGCCACCACCTGAAGATCGCTGGTGATGGCCACTGGCGCGCTGAACTGGAAACCGCCATCAAAGGGCTTCCAAATATTGAATATTTAGGATTTCAAAATAGACAAGAGGTGCAAGAACTACTTGCAAACGCACAGGCTGTTATTGTGCCCTCTGAGTGGAATGAAAACTGCCCGATGTCTGTCCTTGAGGCAAAAAGCCTGGGCTGTCCCGTCATTGGAACGAACATTGGCGGTATCCCGGAGCTTATTCAGGATGGAATTGATGGCGCACTTTTTGAACCCGGCGACGTGGATGGTTTGATATCGGCTGTAGAATGCATTCAAAGCCAGGCATTTGTTGAATTATCCAATAGGGCCTGGCAAGATTCCATGAACCGATTTTCATCCCAGGCCCATTTGAAAATGTTGCTGGCCCATTACGAAAAGATAATCCGCCGCTCCGATGCCCGCGCTGGCGCTGACTGGCCGGCTTTAGGCATTCACCCATAGGCCTTCGCAACAAACTGCGGCAGGTTTTTCCAGCTGAAATGTTGTGTAGGTGATCATGTTTTCCGACTTGCGATAAACATGAGGCCGATGGATTGAATCGATAGCCTTGTTCGCACCCTGGGTAATAAACGGCTGTTTGGGGCAAATGCTTTGAAATGGTGCCAGAATAATATCGGCTGCCGGGATTCCCCTAGCAAAGGCACCCGCACGTATCAATATTGGCTGGGCACCGGGATGGTACTTTAGAAAGTCCGCATCTAGCGTCATCCGATCAACGGATTTAACCACCAGGAATTCACCGTTCATTGTGCGAACGCGATCCCGTTCACGCAATGTTTGCGCGTGAACCTGTCCAAAAGCGGTGGTAATGCGGGTCATTGGCCCGAAACCGAAGACTTGCCCATTGGATTTTCCGGTGTTGTCAGCCGGGGCTTGCGACCCAGGGCTGACAACAGGAGTTCGACGGGATTTCGTCGCCGGAAATACACTATTCTTAAACATACTCGTTACCTTCACTCATTACATAGGCACTACCCTCGTGCCCTTCAGAGCGCACCTTTTCTGGCGCTACCAGCTTCCCCTCTGCAGGGCTGGCCCGACGATCCTTAGCCGGCTCCTGCATTCGGTAGACTGGAGGTGTCAGGCAAGAATGTGGCGGCAATTCCTACCTTTCCGTCCTAAAAGGTTAATATCTCGACACAAAACTAGCCCGATTATTCCACCTAAATTTCCCCAGCGTGTACAATCACGGCGAAACTTGTTGGATTTCTTACATTTCCATCATCAATAAGCCGGTCAATGTTTCACAAACGGCAACATTGGCTAAAGAAGGGTGTGATTGATTTTGGGCAGTTTCCGAATTTCTTAACAGTGTCCAAAATTGCGACAATCTGTTTCCAGTGGTTTTACCCTGACGATTTGTCTAAAACCTGCAATATGTGTTGCATCATAGTGTCACACTTCAAACGGGCGCCCCTATAGATCCTGTAAATACCAGCCATGCCTACCCCAGAAACCTGAACAGTTTGATTCTCTTGCCCGCAACGTAATTATATTCTATTTACTGAATGTAACAGCGATCGTGCATCCCAGATTCGCAAAGCGAGGCGTCATGAAAAACAAAATACTAGGACAACTGAAAAAAGTTCCAATTCCAGGCATGAAAACCGACATCGTTGTGGCCGGCATGGTTTCAGATATCAGCGTAGACGGTGGCAAGGTCGCTTTTTCAATTACTGTTCCTAGATCCCTTGTTGATAAACTGGAGGGGTTGCGATCTGCCGCTGAAGCCGCTGCGCTTAAAGTTAAAAGCGTTGAAAGTGCCCAGGTTACATTGGTTGCCGATAATTCGGCCGATTCTGCACCCAAGAAGCAACCGCCGAAACTAAAAAGCAAACCGGACCGCGCAGTGGGGCCAGATTTGCGCCCGGCAGCGGGTGCCATTCCTGGTGTCCAATCCATTGTGGCTGTGGCTTCGGGCAAGGGCGGCGTTGGCAAATCGACCACGGCAGTTAATCTGGCGCTTGGGTTGCATTCGCTTGGCCTAAAGGTTGGCCTGCTGGATGCAGATATCTACGGCCCTTCAATCCCCCGGCTTATGGGGATCACTGATCGCCCGGCAATTAAAGACGATCGTATCATCCCGATGGAAAAATTTGGCATCAAGGTGATGTCCATGGGGTTCTTGATGGAAGAAGAAGCGCCGGTAATTTGGCGTGGTCCGATGATCGTGAATGCGCTTATGCAAATGGTCCGGGAAGTGGACTGGGGCCAATTGGATGTTTTGGTTCTGGATATGCCGCCGGGCACTGGCGACGCACAGCTTACCATGGCGCAACAGGTGCCGTTAACGGGGTCTGTTATTGTATCAACCCCCCAGGACCTGGCATTGATAGATGCGCGCAAAGGGCTGAAGATGTTCGAAAGCGTCGGTGTGCCCATTTTTGGTATCGTCGAAAACATGAGCTCTTTCGTCTGTCCACATTGCGGAGAGCAATCCGACATTTTCGGCCATGGCGGCGCACAGCAGGAAGCTTCAAATATGGATGTGCTGTTTTTAGGTGCAGTTCCATTGCACATGGATATAAGGCGATATTCTGACGAAGGTGCCCCTATCGTCGTCTCGGAGCCGGACGGGCCACACGCCAAAATCTACAAAACCATAGCAATGAAAATCGCGACGTTGTTAAGCGGCGACGTTGACGACGACGATTGACGGCCGGCGCGCAGGGCGAAAATTAATCCCTAAGGATTAGCCACTCCAGAGATTTCACACCGACCATGGCGCCACCAACGATACAAATCAGCGTGATAAACGACCCAACCGCCAAAGTGGAAACGCCCGTCAGGCCTTGGCCCACGGTACAACCCAATGCCAACACGCCGCCTACGCCCATGAAGGCCGCGCCAAACATATTGCGGATCGAATCCTTTTTATCGGCGAACGTTGTAAGATGGATACGTCCGCGCGACAGCGCACCAAGAAATCCACCCAATAGCGCGCCCGCCAGTGTTACAACACCAAAGCCCGGCGGTCCAAGGGCAGTAAAGCGCATCAGATAATCCAGCGTGTCGCCGGTCGGGCGCACATAGGTAAGCGATGTCAATTGCACTGGCACGTCGGCAAACTCATCCTGAGCCAGACCAGTTAAAAACCAACCTGCAACCACGCACAGGCCAATGCCAACGCCGGCAATAATGTGGTTAGGCGACGACCTGAAATCGGCGTCCTTTAGGCAATACAAAAGCAACAACCCCGCAATTGCCAGCAAAGCTATCGTGTTGGCTGTTCCTGCAGCCATCCCAGATGCCTGGGCCAAAAATTCGTCAACACCTTGGGTCTGCATGCCACGGCCAGTCAGATCCAGAGTTGCCGGACCAAAAAGTGCCACCCGCAATGGACCCAAAAGGCCACCGATTGTCATGAAGCCAAAAATGCCAGTGAACAGAAGAACCACAACCGATCGCAAATCGCCACCACCTGCGCGCACCAGATTTCGGCTGATGCAGCCACCGGCAAACACCATGCCAAAACCAAACATCAACCCGCCAACAATATTTGCCAGCCAGCCAAAATTTGGCGTCAGATAGATAGAGTCTGCAACATCAACAACGGCCAGATATTCCAACAGCCCGACGCCCAAAATTCCTATGGCACCGGCCAGCAACCATGACCGAAAACGTTTGTAATCACCAAAGGATAGAATATCGGATATAGACCCCATGGTGCAAAAATTTGTCCGGTATACGATGAAACCAAATACCACACCAATCAGCAATCCACCCCAGCCAACGTAAACCGCCGGGTTTTCGATTACAATTTCTTTCCAGACTTCAAGCATTATCCATCCCATTCAAAATTAGGTCCCAGCGCCCCGCATTCACGGTTGGATCGCCAAGTACCTTGTAACATCTTCATAAATTAGCATGTGATTGTATGTTAGGCAAAACACTTTTGGACGGCCAGCGGAAATGCCCCGGCTTTTGGTTAAAGTGTTTCTTTCGCACCCAGCCCCATGGAAAAACTGGCGGTATCATTTTCGGAAAACCAACGTAGTTTTTCGCGCAGCTTCACCACCTCACCAATTACAATCATTGAAGGACCAGTCATTTCATTTCGCACCGCGATTTCATGCAAGTCACTAATGGTCCCGACCGCAACACGCTGATTGGCCCGTGTCCCGTTATCAATGATCGCCGCTGGCATTTGGGGATCGGCACCGCGCTTAATGAACTGTTCGCTCAAAAACTCTAGGCTGGAAAGGCCCATATAAATCGCCACAGTTTGGGCCGGACGCAGCAATACGTCCCAGTCCAGCCCCAAAACGCCTTCGCGCCCATGGGCGGTGACAAATACGCAAGCCTGCGCATAGTCACGGTGGGTTAATGGAATACCTGCATAGGCAGTTGCACCAGACGCTGCCGTAATACCCGGCACGACCTGGAAAGGGATGTCGTTTTCGGCCAGGGTTTCTATCTCTTCGCCACCGCGGCCAAAGATAAACGGGTCTCCGCCTTTCAAACGCAACACGCGCTTACCCTGTTGGGCCAGATCCACCATCAGCTGGCTTAAGTCTTCTTGCGCCATGGTATGTTGATTGGGCAGTTTGCCGACATAAATCCTTTCCGCATCACGGCGCAGCAAATCAACGATGTCATCGCCAACCAGACGATCATACAGAACCACATCAGCCCGTTGCATCAATCGCAGGGCCCGAAATGTCAAAAGGTCGGGATCACCGGGACCAGCACCCACCAGAAAAACTTCACCTTTGGTAAAGGCGGCATCTTCGCCACTGTCCTCATTCAGCACCGACAGTAAATGTTTTTCAGCACTGTCGGCATCACCAGAGAGAAACAAATCACCCGCTGGCCCGTCAATCATTCGCTCCCAAAACCGACGGCGCAGACGGGTAGTTTTGATCTTTTCCAAAACCTGGGCGCGA
This sequence comes from Paracoccaceae bacterium, assembly GCA_965224795.1. Taxonomy (GTDB): domain Bacteria; phylum Pseudomonadota; class Alphaproteobacteria; order Rhodobacterales; family Rhodobacteraceae; genus NVTR01. Next base: position 972,559 of record CBDDAE010000002.1, read on the forward strand.
AACCGACCCATAAATTCGGCCATGCGCCCGTAGGCCGGTGGCAATAGTGATTCAATTCGGGCCCTAAGTATCCGCGCGATAATTGGGGCGGTTCCACCCGATGATATTGCCACAACCAAAGGCGAACGATCCACCACAGACGGTGTGATGAAATCACAGTACTCGCTGACATCGGCAACATTGGACAGCACACCAGCGGCGCGGGCCGCATCAGACAGCACCTTGTCGCGCACCTCATCCTCGGACGCACCATAAGCTACAATTGATCCGTCGATATCAGCCGCCGCAACGGGACGGGCAAAATGCGTCAGCTTGGGGTTTTCGGACAGCCCGCGAAATTCATCGCAAAGATCGGGGTCAAACACATGCACGTGCGCACCGGCCAAAAGTGCCCGCTCTACACGGCGCGCAGCGACGGTTCCACCGCCATCCACAACAACAGTTTTGCCACGGATATCCAGAAAGATAGGAAGATAGTCCATTATTCAGCCTTTGTTGTTTGTGCGGCGTTGCCAGAAACATCCGCCCACTTAACCATTAGAATTCCCAATTTAGCGGCACTTACCGCGTCAAGGTCCAAAATTGTAAACCGCCGCCCTTCACGCAAGGTAAGCCGCAACATGTTCATGCCGCTTTCAAATTCAACGTTCTTCAGATTTGCCCGACGACTGAAGGGCAAATCCATCTCGCCAATATTTGTGATGATCTCATCAGTCATATTTTAGCCCGCGCGCAAATACTGCTTCTAATTTCCATTCCCATTTCTTTGGCGTGTCCCGGTAATCCGGTTTAACGTCAAATTCCAAAAACATTTCGCCGGACTCGCCGGCATGGGCCACAAGGTGTTCAAGCTGTTTAAAGCTGGCCACCTCGGGGTGTTGGATGATCAAATCACTTAGTTTAGCCATGGGTTAACTCCCTGAAACGCGGTTGTGAAAACGGATGCGGTAAATAAGACGATTACTATCGGTGTTTAGGTTGGGATCAAACCCTGTGCGATTGTGTAGCGAATTATTACATAGAATGCCTTCTCCGGCTTGCATCTTAGTCGTTTGAATAAAGGGGTCGTCCGCCGCCAAAAGAACCTGCAAATGCGCAACTGCATGTGCCGTCATATCGTCGTCGCGCCACTGGATGCTGCGGGTTCGGGCTGTATAGCGCATTTCCAGATGACCGGTTGTTTCACAAACTGAAAAAACCGGGCCAATGCTGACGGGACGCAGACTACCATCCTTTTCACGGTTTTCCGGTATAGTCATTGCCGCAGGATGCATTAATGCCTTTATATAGTTTGGGTTTTCATCACGCAGGCGCAAATAGGCGATTTCCGGGTCAAGGAACTGATTGACGCCCCCATCCGAGGCTGGATTGACGCAGTGCAGAACCATTGCGCGGATTTTCTGATCAGCCCGGTTGTAATACCCGTCCGTGTGCCAGTTCATTGGTTTTTTTGAATAGGGGATATAAGCGCGTTGGGATTGTTGTTTGCTTTGGCGCAAAGCTACAATTCCGTCGTCACCGGCCGATCTGTGTTTTTCAGCGATATTCAGCCCCATCGCGCGGGCAAATCCTTGCAACTGTTGCCGCACCTTTTCCATGTCGTCGGAATTGTCCTCGCTGACATAGAATGCGGCGTTTGAAACCTGACAGCGGCGCATTATCTCTGCGCGCTCGGCCCCGCTTGGGTCTGCCAAGTCGCGAATCTCCACCCGATCAGCAGGTGTCGGGATGCTGGCCAAACACGCCAGTTTTTGGTCGCGCCACGCCAAATAGGGCCCGTCAATGCCCGTGTTCCAGGGGCTATCAGCGTTTGATTGCCGTAAGGTTTTTATCACTGTCGTAGCCACCATATGTCGAATATACTAAGGATATAACCAATTTTCGATCACATCCCGCCCAGAAATATTGTTGAATATTTACACACGTTTCTCTTTACATTCAATAATTGTAATATAAAAATACAATAAGTGTAATTATACTATAAGATGACAATATCCGCAGGCACAGACACTAAGGGAGTGTGCCCCAGATTTTGGGTAAGTGTAGTCGGAAAAACGAAAAATACCCGGTTGGGTAAGCGCGAACAGATCGCAAAGGGAGAAAACTGATGAAAGATGGTGATTCGATTGACGATAAGTCAAAGAAGGTCGAACAACACCCCACCCCAATGCTTGACCAGCTTGAGGATGGACCTTGGCCCAGTTTTGTCACCGGCCTAAAGCGGCTTCGCGACACCAAAGGCGAACAATATGCGCCGATGATGAACGACCTGTTGGGTCAGTTGAACCATTCCTATGAAAACCGCATGGGCTATTGGAAGGGCGGCACCGTGTCCGTCTATGGCTATGGCGGCGGAATTATTCCCCGGTTCTCTGAAGTTGCTGACAAATTCCCGGCATCCAAAGAATTCCACACCCTGCGGGTCATGCCACCCCCAGGCTTTCACTATACAACTGAAGTTCTGCGCGAAATGTGCAATATCTGGGAACGCCACGGATCAGGCCTGATCGCTTTTCACGGTCAATCTGGCGACATCATGTTCCAGGGTTGTACATCAGAAGCCACTCAGCTTGCATTTGATGAGCTGAATGAACTTGGCTTTGATCTTGGTGGCGCTGGCCCCGCGCTGCGAACATCCATGAGCTGCGTTGGTGCGGCCCGTTGCGAACAATCCTGTTTTGACGAAGCCCGCGCCCATCGCGGCGTGATCAATCGCTTCCTGGACGAAATGCACCGCCCTGCTTTGCCTTATAAGTTCAAGTTCAAGTTTTCGGGCTGCGGCAATGATTGCGTAAACGCCATCCACCGCGCCGACTTTGCAGTGATCGGTACATGGCGCGATGACATCAAAGTTGATCAAGAAAAGGTCAAGGAACACGTCGCCAAGGTTGGTCGCAAATACATGATCGACACCGTGGTTTCTATGTGTCCGACACGCGCATTATCACTGAATGACGACGACACGTTGGATATCGACAACCCAAGTTGCGTGCGCTGCATGCACTGCATCAATGTAATGACAAAAGCCCTTTCACCGGGTGACGACAAAGGTGTTTCGGTCATGATCGGCGGAAAGCGGTCGCTTAAAGTTGGTGATCTGATGGGGACGATGATCGTTCCATTCATGAAGCTGGACACTGACGAAGACTATGAAAAGCTGGAAGAATTCGCTGAAACCTGCATCGAATTCTTTGCTGATAACGCCCTGGAACACGAACGTATTGGTGAAACCATTGATCGTATCGGCCTGCCTTCATTCCTGGAAGCCGTCGGTGTTGAAGCTGATCCAAACATGGTCAACCACCCCCGCACAAACAGCTATGTGCGCACCGATGATTTTGATGACGAAGCGGCCAAATGGTTTGAGCGTAAGGCACGCGACGCCGGTATGACCGTCGCCGCTGATCAGTAAACACCGCTAGCACACGCGTACAATTCGGCCCGGCAAAAGCCGGGTGCGAATAGGGAGAGCAGAGATGAACGAAGTCGCAGAAAAAGTTAAGCCAAGAACGGCTGAAGAGATTGGGGTGCCGGACCACTACCAGTACATGCATCCAACCATGAAAAAGAACCACGGCGCCTGGGATTGGCATGAACGTCCAAAGGCAGGCGTGTTGCGCCATGTGGCCAAGAGCGGCGACGTAATCTATACGGTTCGCGCCGGGACACAGCGCCAGATGGACGTTTATACCATCCGAAAGCTTTGCGAAATTGGTGATAAGTTTGCAGATGGTCACATCCGTTTCACCACCCGCGCCAATATTGAATATATGGTCACTGATGAAGCCAAGGTTGAACCGCTGATTGCAGAACTGACCGAAGCCGGATTTCCGGTAGGTGGTACAGGGGCGTCGATTTCGATGATTTCCCACACCCAGGGTTGGCTGCACTGCGATATTCCGGGCACTGATGCGTCTGGTGTGGTGAAAAGCCTGATGGATTTCCTGCACGCCGAATTTATTCAGGAAAAAATGCCAAACCGCCTACGGATTACTACTTCCTGTTGTCAGGTAAACTGTGGTGGCCAGGGCGATATTGCAATTAACGTGCAATATACCAAGCCTCCAAAAATCAACCACGATATGGTTGCCAATGTTTGTGAACGCCCGGCCGTTGTGGCCCGTTGCCCGGTTGCGGCGATCCGTCCTGCGATGGTTGACGGCAAGCCGACGCTGGAAATTGACGAAAAGAAATGTATTTGCTGTGGCGCGTGTTATCCACCTTGCCCACCCATGCAGATCAACAGCGCTGAAAGTACAAAAATTGCGATCTGGGTTGGTGGGAAGCATTCAAACGCCCGCACCAAGCCAACATTCCATAAATTGGCCGTTGCCAACTTGCCCAACAACCCGCCCCATTGGCCGGAAGTAGCAGATGTGGTTCGCAAGATCGTTGCTGCCTACAAAAAAGACGCGAAACACTGGGAACGCATGGGCGAATGGATCGACCGTATCGGTTGGACGCGGTTCTTTGACATGACTGACATGGCTTTCACCAAGCACCATCTGGATACATGGGACGGTTCGCGCAAAACTATGAACTCTTCCGCCCATATCCACTTCTAAGGGGCTGAAAGCGTGAAATTCGGAATAGTCATTAGCGAAGGCCCCTATACGCATCAGGCGTCTGATACGGCATATAATTTTGCCAAATCAGCGCTGGAGGCGGGCCATGAGATCCCTCGGGTGTTCTTTTACCATGACGGTGTGAACGTAGGCACTCGCCTGTCCATCCCGCCGCAAGATGAACGAAACATCCAGCAGCAGTGGACAGCACTGGCCAAGGATCATGACGTTGATCTGGTGATTTGCATTGCAGCGGCACAGCGCCGGGGGCTTCTGGACGAAAACGAAGCGACCCGGCAGGGCAAAGACGCCAACAACATTGCCGAGGGTTTCCGGATTTCCGGCCTTGGCCAGCTGATCGAGATGGGCATCCAGACCGATCGTTTGATGACGTTCGGGGATTAGGGGAACAGCATGTCAGAAAATATCAAAAAATTCCTCTACGTGAACCGCAAGGCGCCCTATGGCACGATTTACGCGCTGGAAAGCCTTGAGGTCGTGTTGATCGGTGCCGCCTTTGATCAGGACGTATCGCTGGCGTTTCTGGACGATGGTGTGTTCCAGCTGACCAAGGGTCAGGACACCAAAGACATCGGTATCAAGAATTTCTCACCAACCTTCCGCGCCCTTGGCGACTACGAAGTCACCAAGCTGTTCGTTGAACAGGAAAGCCTGGATGAGCGCGGCCTGACAGCCGATGACCTGCAGGAAATCGTCTGGGAAGACGAAGATGATGATTACGCCGAAAAACCGTCGATCCGTATCATCAGCCGCGCCGAAATGGCCGACGTGATGGCCGATCAAGACGTCGTTCTTAGCTTTTAGGGGGGAACCATGGGAACCTTACACACAGTTAACAAATCCCCCTTTGCCACTGGCGCTTTGCTTAGCTGCATCGCCCACGCCAAGGACGGCGACACGGTTTTGATGATCGAAGATGGCGTTTATGGCGCTTCAACCGGCACCACTGTATCGGACGCACTTGCGGCTCGTAGTGGCGCAATTTCGCTTTGCGTATTGGGGCCAGACTTTGCCGCCCGTGGTTTGGACACCGCCCGCATGCTCGACGGGATAACATCAGTAGACTATAGCGGGTTTGTCGAACTGGCCGCCAAAAGCGACCGCACACAGGCATGGCTTTGAAATCAAAAGTAAACACACGAAATTAAAACCAAGAGGAACTTAAAATGTCATATGATGTAAACGGCGCTACTATTGAGCACGACGAAGAAGGCTACATTACTACGCTTAGCGATTGGACAGAAGATTTGGCCAACGTGATCGCAGACGCCGAAGAAGTCGCGATGAACGAAGAACATTGGGCCGTGGTTAACTTCCTTCGTGAATATTATGAAGAGTACCAGATCGCCCCTGCCGTTCGGGTTCTGATCAAATCGATCAAAAAATCCATGGGCCCGGAAATTGGCAACAACAAGTACATGTACGAGCTGTTCCCATACGGTCCGGCCAAGCAAGCCTGTAAAATCGCTGGCCTGCCAAAGCCAACAGGTTGCGTATAAAACGATTGATTTCAAAGCCTTAGGGCTTTGGAATTTCCCAGGGAGGGTCTATCGTGATTTCCACGGTATATGCAGTGCTGTTTTATGTCGCCACCATCCTGATGGTCGTCGGCACAGGCATGAAGGTGTTGAAATACGCCCGCACCCCAGCCCCCCTAAAGATTCCAGTGTCCCCGGCACCGCGCACCCGGCGTGGTGTGGCCCTGCGGATGATGCGCGAAGTTTTCATGTTCCAAAGCCTGTTCAAATCGAACCGATGGATCTGGATCTTCGCCATACTGTTTCATTACGGCATGTTGCTGGTTTTGCTGCGCCACCTGCGCTATTTCACCCAACCCGTCTGGTGGTGGGTTGATTTGATCCAACCCATTGGTGTCTATGCCTCATTCGCCATGTTGGCCGGGCTGGCCGGGCTAATGGTCCGACGCATCGTCGTGCAACGTATCCGCTATATTTCTGCCCCATCTGATTACCTGATGCTGGCCCTGCTGATCGGTATCGCAGCCAGCGGTGCAGGCATGAAATTCCTGATGCCGGTGGACATTCTGGGCGTCAAAACCTTCATGCTTGGCCTGATGCGCTTTCAGATCAACGATCTGCCAACCCAACCCGGGGTGTTGATCCACCTTGGCCTTGTCGCAATCTTGATGATCATCTTCCCGATCTCCAAACTGATGCACGCGCCGGGCCTGTTCTTTTCGCCCAGCCGCACCCAGGTCGATAACGCCCGCGAATTTCGCCACCTTTCAGCCTGGGCCAACCAGCTACCACCCCTGCCCGAGGGCATTCCAGAACCAGAGGAGACCTGAACATGGCACCTCTGGATAAGAACCAAACCGAAGGTTTCGGCAGCGCCGACAAGATATTCGAAATTCCAAAGCTTGAATGCGGCGCCATGATGGACACCAACACGTTCAAAGCCGCGCCTGCCCATAACGAACCATTGGGCTTTCCCGGCGAACTAATCGACGATTGGAAAGAGGTCGCGATCGCCAAATTGGGCGAACTGGCCAGAACCAACCGTGCCTTTCAAGTCTATCTGGACACCTGCATCAAATGCGGCGCCTGCACGGATAAATGCCATTATTTTCTGGGCACATCTGACCCGAAAAACATGCCCGTCGCGCGCCAAGATCTGCTGCGCTCGGTCTACCGGCGCTATTACACATTCGCCGGGAAGTATTTCCCGAAACTGGTGGGCGCGCGTGATCTGACACGCGAAGTGCTCGACGAATGGTACACATATTACCACCAGTGTTCCCAATGTCGCCGTTGCGCTGTGTCTTGCCCCATCGGCATCGATACCGCCGAAATTTCCATGGCGGCGCGTGAGATTCTCGACACGGTTGGCGTCGGTCAGAAATATTGCAACGAAATAATCGCCAAGCTGAAAAAAACCGGCAACAACCTTGGCCTGAACCCCAAGGCATTGCGCGCCACGTTGGAAGATCTGGAAGAAGACCTGTTTGACGAAACCGGGGTAGAGGTCAAACTGCCGCTGGACGTACAGGGCGCTGATGTCCTGCTGATCACCCCATCGGCTGATTTCTTCGCCGAACCCCATATCGAGGGGTTGCTTGGATACGCCAAAGTGTTCCATTCCGCCGGTGTCAGTTGGACTATCAGTTCCTACGCCTCAGAAGCCGCCAATTTTGGCATGTTCATCGGATCATACGAAAACATGCGCGAAGTATCCTGGCGCATCCGTCAGGCCGCCAAAGACCTGGGCGTCAAACGCATAATATTTGGCGAGTGTGGCCATGCCTGGCGTGTCGCCTATTCTTTTCTGAATACCCTTGCCGGACCATTTGATTTCTTGGATCAGAACTATCCAATCCCCCAGCACATTCTTGAATTCACGCTGGATGAAATCGAAGCCGGCAAGCTGAAAATCGACAAATCTAAAAACGACGAATTCGTCATGACATTTCATGACAGCTGCAATGTTGCGCGTGGCTCTGCTATGGGCCGCAATGAGGGTGGCCAGTTTGATGTGCCCCGCGCCGTGATCAAAGCCGTGTGCAACGAATTTTATGAAATGGACCCAGACACCACCCGCGAAAACACGTTTTGTTGCGGTGGTGGTGGCGGCTTGCTAACCGATGATTTGCTGGACTTGCGCATCAAAGGCGCCAAGCCCCGGATGACCGCGTTGCAGCAAGTATCCAAAGACCACGGCGTCACCCACATGGCCGCCATATGCGCAATTTGCAAAACCCAGTTTTCCAAGGTGATGCCGAAATTCGGTTATGAAATGGATAACATAATGTCCGTCCACCAACTGGTAGCCAACGCCGTCATCCTTGACGGTCAAGAAACAGACGGGGCCGAAACGGCCACAGCGGAGGAAACCCCATGAGCGACCAAACACCCACATTCACACGCTATGAAGCCGGTGAGACCGAGGACGATTGGGATCTTGAAGACAAGATCTTCAAGATGGACACATCTTATAAGTGCCCAACCTACATCCATAAAACCCCGCCCTGTCAGGGCTCTTGCCCTTCAGGTCACGAAATTCGCGGCTGGCTGGCGATTGCGCGCGGCATGGACAAACCCCCGGTAGAAGGCATGGCCTGGCAGGAATATGCGTTTCAGCGCATGGCCGACGCCAACCCGTTCCCCGCCACCATGGGCCGGGTTTGCCCGGCACCCTGTGAAGCGGGCTGTAACCGCAATGAGGTCGACGATTATGTTGGCATCAACGCGGTTGAACAATATGTCGGTGACTGGGCCAATGAAAACAACATCAAGCTGGCCAATGTAGGTGCCGATACCGGGCGCAAAATTGCTGTCATCGGTGGCGGCCCGGCTGGACTGGCCGCCGCGTTCTTCCTACGCCGTGAAGGCCACAGCGTCACCCTGTTTGAAGCAAATGACAAACTGGGCGGCATGATGCGCTACGGCATCCCCGGCTACCGTACTCCGCGCGATATGCTGGACACCGAAATCGGACGCATCACCGAGATGGGCGTAGATGTTCACCTGTCCACCCGTGTCGGCAAGGATATCACCATCAAAGAACTGGAAGATGGCTTTGACGCAATCTTTTGGGCGCTTGGCGCACAAACCGGTCGCCCCTTGCCTGTAGAAGGCTGGGAAGGCACCGAAAACTGCATCAACGGTATCGAATTTCTGGACGCCTTTAACAAAGGCTGGGTTCTGGGCACCGCGAACCGGGTTGTGGTTGTTGGCGGTGGTGACACGTCGATTGACGTGGCATCAGTTGCGCGCCGTCTGGGTCACATCACCAATGTTGCCGAAACCGAACATTCTGACGGCACGCTGATCGACTTTACCGCCAAGGACGCCGCCAGTGTGGTCACACGTGAGGGCATGAAAGCCACCCTGACATCGCTGTTCCCGATTGAACAAATGACAGCGGCTGAACATGAACGCGAAGACGCCAAGCGCGAAGGTGTGGACATCAAGGGCGGTGTGATGCCGCTTGAGGTGATCAAAGACGAAAGCGGCAAAGCAATCGCCCTGAAAATGTGTGAATGCGACATGAAAGGCGGCCGCCCTGAGCCACGTGAAGGTACGGAATTTGAGATCGAGTGCGATATCATCATTTCCGCCATCGGTCAGGCCGGTGATTTTGCCGGAATTGAAGACATGGATGCCGGTCGCGGTTTCATCGACATTGCTTCGGATTACCGGGTTAAGGGGCGCGAAAAGCACTTTGCTGGTGGCGACATTATCAAACCGCACCTGCTGACAACCGCCATCGGCCATGGTCGCATTGCGGCGCAAACTATCACCGATTTTCTGGATGACGGCGATATCGCCAAACGGCCAAGCGTAGATGTCAGCCACTTTAACTTGCTGGCAGAACTGCACCAGCGCGGCAAAGACCCGGCGGAATTCGACCATGAGCCAACCCGCGAAACCGATTCCGCAGATTTTTCGGTTCACAACTACGAAGACCGTGGCGCATCGCAGATCATTAAACACACCGAACTTTACAAGGGGCACTTTCCCTATGAAGAACGCGGAGTGCGCGATTCAATCACCATCGAAGGTGAGGACGTCCTTGGCAACTTTGAAGAACGCATCATCGCCTATTCCGAAGAACAGGCGCAAAAAGAAGGCGAGCGTTGCATGTCCTGTGGCATGTGTTTTGAATGCGACAACTGCGTGATATTCTGCCCGCAGGACGCTGTGTTCCGGGTCAAGAAAGACGACCGCACTGTCGGGCGTTATGTTGATACCGACTATGGCAAATGTATCGGTTGCCACATCTGCGCCGACGTGTGCCCAACTGGTTACATCAAGATGGGACTTGGTGCCTAATGATCCGACTGCTTGCCTCTGCTTTGATCTGGGTCGCCCTTTTGGGCGGCGCTGCTAACGCGCAAAGCCCGGAAATTCCCAAAGCTCTTGGTGATCCTCACCCAGAGGGCAGCGCCTTTATGCGGATCAACCACATGAAGCTGATGCGCCACGACCGCGATCAAACCATGCGTCTGGGCAATCGCGACATTAAGTATTCGATCAAGGAATGCGTTGCGTGTCACGTGGTTGCCGGGCCGGACGCCCTGCCAATATCGGTTGAAAATGATCAACATTTCTGCCGCACCTGCCATGAATATGCGGCCGTAAAAATTGATTGTTTTCAGTGCCATAACTCAAAACCTGATCCACTGATTCAGATCAGACTGTTGGGTAAAGTCCCTGATATCAGCGAGTTGGCCCGCTACGTGGAAGGGGTAAGCGAATGAAATTGCCTGCCGTAAACTTCAGCAAAAAGCCCAGTGAAATGAACCGCCGCGATTTCTTTAAAAGCGGCGCTGCAATGGCCACTGTTACACTGGCCCCCGGCGTTACCCTAATGGCCTTTGGCGGTAATGCCCAAGCGGCCGCCAGTTCCGCCAACCGATGGGGCCTGCTGATCGACGTGAACAAATGCTCCTCAGATTGCACCGCCTGCGTCACCGCCTGCTCGACAGAAAACGGCTGGGAAGATACCGGCAACCCGGAAACCGATGCCCAGTGGATCCGCAAGGTTGACCTGAAAGACAATGAAACCGGGTATGAAGTTTCGCTGCCCGTTATGTGTCAGCACTGCGATGATGCGCCCTGCGTCGATGTCTGCCCAACAGGGGCTTCATTCAAACGCGCTGACGGCATCGTGCTGGTAGACAAACACACATGCATTGGCTGTCGCTACTGTATGATGGCCTGCCCGTTTAAGGCGCGTTCTTTCGTACACGAACCGCTAACCGATCAAAAATCCCACGCCCCACGCGGCAAAGGCACCGTCGAAAGCTGCACCCTTTGTGTGCACCGCATTGATGTTGGCGGACGCCCGGCCTGCGTTGAAGCCTGCGAAGCATCGGGCCACGGCGCCATGGTGTTTGGCGACCTGAAAGACCCGGATAGCGACATTTCAAAAATTCTCGCCCAGTACCCCTCAACCGCTCTGCGCGCAGACCTCGGCCTGAACGCCGGCGTGCGCTATCAGAACCTGTAGGGGATCAATATGGCAGCCACCACATATCAGGAAATGAAACTGACACCGCAGGTTTGGATGCTTGGCGCGCTTATGGGCGCATTCATCGCCGCCGCCGCCTGGGCCGTGTGGGTTGTTGAACACCACGGTCATATCGTCACCGGCATGAACAACCAAACTGTCTGGGGCCTGCCGCATGTGTTCGCGATTTTCCTGATCGTCGCGGCTTCCGGTGCGCTAAACGTGGCGTCCATTGCTTCGGTTTTTGGCAAAACCGCTTACAAACCCATGGCCCGCCTGTCCGGCCTGTTGGCACTGGCACTATTGGCCGGGGGCCTTGCCGTACTGGTACTTGATCTGGGCCGTCCTGATAGATTGATCGTCGCCATGACCGAATACAATTTCGTGTCGATATTTTCCTGGAATATCTATCTGTATACCGGGTTTTTCGCTATTGTCGGGGCCTACCTGTACGTTCAAATGGCCCGCGGCACATCGCCCAAAACCATCCGCATTGTCGGCACCGCTGCCTTCCTGTGGCGACTGGCGCTGACCACCGGCACCGGGTCAATCTTTGGCTGGCTGGTGGCGCGCACCGCCTATGACGCGGCCATCTTGGCCCCGCTGTTCATCGCCATGTCGTTTTCATTCGGGCTGGCTGTGTTCATATTGGTAGCGAAACTGCTCTGCGCCATCACAGGGCGCGAAATCGGCCCCCTGCTGTTGAAACGCATGGGCAATCTGCTGGCAGTCTTCGCCGCCGCCGTCCTGTATTTCACCACAGTTCAACACCTGAGCAATCTGTATGTCGCCGAACACACCTTGGTCGAAAACTTCATCCTGCGCAGCGGCGGTATCATCACCATCCTGTTCTGGTTTGGTCAGGTGCTCATCGGTGGCCTGCTGCCCATCCTGCTTTTGTTTCACCCGCGCCTTAGCGCCAAACCCGCAAATATCATGATCGCCTCAGCCCTGATCATCCTGGGCGGTTTCGCCCAGCTTTACGTGATAATCATCGGCGGTCAGGCCGTCCCCTTAGACATTTTCCCCGGCTATGAGGTTTCAAGCAGTTTCTTTGATGGCGTCATCAACAGTTACACCCCGCGTATGGTTGAATGGCTGTTGGGTCTTGGCGGTATCGCACTGGCGCTGGCATTAACCGGCTTTGGCGCTGTTGCATTGCGCATCCTACCCAGCACCTTGTCGGATGTTGAAGCAGAATCAGGCAGCACCTGATATGCCTAGCAACGTGCAACAGGGCTAGGGCATGGCACGGTTCCTGATCGCAGCGGCGCATAAATCTTCCGGAAAAACCGTTATTTCAACCGGATTGTCGGCGGCCTTAACGGCGCAAGGTCTTGCTGTCCAAAGCTTCAAAAAGGGCCCGGATTACATTGATCCAATGTGGCTAAGCGCGGCCAGTAATCGCCCCTGCTACAATCTGGATTTCAACACCTTAAGTGACAGTGAAATCAAATTGCTGTTGGGCCAAAAATTGAAGAATTCAGATGTCGCCATAATCGAAACCAACAAAGGCCTGTATGACGGGGTTGACGTTAAGGGCAGCGATTCAAACGCTGCTCTGGCGAAACAGCTACATATCCCGGTAATCTTGGTGATTGATTGTGCCGGTATTACCCGCGGCATCGCCCCGCTATTGATCGGCTACCGGGCCTTTGACCATGATGTAAATATCGCCGGTGTGATCCTGAACAAGGTGGGCGGCAGCCGCCATGAAAGCAAACTGCGCGCCGCCGTGAAAACCCATACCGATATTCCGGTAATTGGTGCGGTTGCCAATGATCCGGCGCTGGATATCGGCGAACGCCACCTGGGCCTGACCACCCCGGCCGAAACTGGCGGTCTGGATAAGATGATCCAACGCTTTGGTGACATTGTCGGACGCTCGGTTGATCTGGACGCATTGATGAATATCGCGCTTAGTGCCCCGTCCCTTGGACACATCACGATCGAGCCCGTCACCCCTAAATTCAGCGGTCTAAAAATCGGCGTTGCCCGTGACGCCAGCTTTGGCTTTTACTACCCTGATGACCTTGAGGCATTTCAGGAACTTGGGGCACAAATCGTCCCGTTTGATGCCCTGCAGGCAACGTCATTGCCCGAAATTGACGGCTTGTTCATTGGCGGTGGTTTTCCGGAAATGAAAATGGCTGAACTGTCCGGCAACACGGCTTTGCGCCATGACATTAAGACAAAAATTGCGGCAGGCCTGCCCACCTACGCCGAATGCGGTGGTCTTATGTATCTGTGCAATACCCTTGAATGGGACGGTTCCAGCCTGCCCATGTGCGGTGTTATTAATGGCGATGCAGTGATGCAAAACCGTCCTCAGGGGCGTGGCTACACGGTTTATCAGGACAGCCCGGATCACCCCTGGGGAACCCGGAATGATCCGATGCCTGCCCATGAATTTCACTATGCTAGGGTTGATAACCTGGGCCCAAGCACCAAATATTGCCGCGAAATATTGCGCGGCCATGGTATTGACGGGAAAGTTGACGGTATTGTGCAGCACAATTTGCTGGCAGGGTTTTGTCACCTTAGGCACACAGCGCAAAATCCCTGGGTGGAAAATTTTCTGACATTTGTTCAGACTATTAAGCTGGGCTAAAACTAAAAAACCCCGCCTATTTGACGGGGTTTTCAAATTACTACGTCGACGTTTTAGCCGCGCTTGATCTCAAACAGATAGATGTCGCCGTCGGTGTTTGAGCTCATCAATTCATTGCCGGTCTGGGTGCAGAACGCAGCAAAATCCGCAATGGAACCCGGATCGGTAGACCGGATCGACAAAACGTCGCCCGAATCCATGCCTTTCAGCGCTTTCTTTGCTTTTAGGATTGGCAGTGGGCAATTCAGACCCTCTGCGTTCAATTCAACGTTCGCCATAGTTAACCCTTTGCGATTTAACGATCAGTTATTGATCAGATATATAGGTTGATATCAGAATTCAGTGCACCGGCCATATAGGTTGCGGCGCCACCGATTTCGATCTCATCAATCATGTCTTTTTTGTCCATTTCGAACAGGTCCAGCGTCATCTGGCAGGCGATCATTTTCACGTCGCTTTCAACTGCCGCTTCTCGCAGCTCAGGAATTGACGCCACGCCCTTTTTCTTGATCAGGTTTTTCATCATGGTTGTTGCCATCCGGTCAACACCGGGAATCGCGCCCATAACATTGGGCATCCCAACATGCATTCCCATCATTGGAAATTCCATCGCTGGATTACCCAATGTGGTAATTTTCAGGTCCAGGTCTTTCTTCAAAAGCGCCAGGCCATAGAAAGTGAAAAACATAGTAACTTCAACATCCATTGCCGCGGCTGTGGTCGCTAGGATAAACGGCGGATAGGCCCAGTCCAACGTGCCCTTGGTAACAATGATGGACATGCTTTTGGCATTCTTCAAATCGCTATTGGTAGCTTGGTCCAACATTTGTGAACTCCCCAAAATAAATTGTATCTGAATATTTGAATACATAATCGTTCAAAAGTCAAGCTTTGGCGTAATTAGTGCGTCATCAAGATTTCGACAGTCATAACTCCTCGTAATTTCAGGGTTTTTTTATAAAAAGGGCGATACACTGGAAAATTCAACTGACTTTTTCTATTTTCCAGCCATCTGAAAAACTACAAAAACAGTCCGAAAAGCAATTTTTAGGTCACAGGCCAAGGACAACGAACGAAAATAAATCTCATCGTATTTTGCCCGTTCCGGGATACTTGCAATATTTCTCTTATCTACCTGCCAAAACCCCGTAACCCCCGGGCGCATCTTGTAATAGACCGCATTAGGGGCGGCCAAATCATATTCAGCCTGGTGGATTGGGGCTAACGGTTTGGGACCGATCAGGCTCATGTCGCCAATCAAAACGTTCCAAAGCTGGGGCAACTCATCAATACTGCTGGCGCGAAGAAATCGACCGGATCGGATCAGAGGTTTCTGGTATTCCCCACCTATTCCTGTTTGGATTTTAAAACGCGCGAACTTCTTACCATCTTTGCCAATACAGGCGTGACGATGCAGCCCACGACCGCCTTGTACATAGGAAATCAGCCAGGCCAGTAACGCTATCGGCAACGCAAAAGGCGCAACCAAAAACACCAATATAATATCCATTGCCCGTTTCCCCCCTTGTGAAAACACTCCGGCGGGGGATTGGGTCGCACTGGTGGCGTCTTTAGTTTGATCAAAGCAAGTCCGAGACATGTCTGCTCTTTCGCTTGGTATCAAATCCGCAAAATATGGTTGGCCAACTTGATAGGGACCGAGTTCAAATGCCAGTCTAATTAGTTAATTTATCAGCGATGTCCAAGGCAGAAAACCGTTCAGATGCTGGTTTTGGTAATCATTATTATTTTCATGTTAAAAATAATTCTTTTCTCACAAAGATAGGATAGTGTCTGCCCATAGCTCGTGGGGAGCTTTTGGGTGTTGCTGATCGTCAGTGGCAAATTGGGTGTGGGGGTCGTTTTCGTGCAAGGTGCTGGCTCGGCTTTTGTCGACCTTATTACATCAAGTTTCTGGTCGCGGTTTGGGCGCTCAATTTTGGTGGCAGTGGTGACATGCCTTTGGGCTATCAGCATGCCTGTAAATTCTGCAACAAATAAAACAATCATCGTCCATGACGACCGCGGCGGTGGTGTGGTTGAACGTGCCCGTCTGATCCAAACTTATCAAACTGATGGCATCCGCATTGAAATTCGCGGCAACTACTGCCTGTCAGCCTGCACTATGTATCTTAGTCTGCGCGAAACATGTGTTTTGCCCAAAACCAAGTTTGGCTTCCATGGCCCCAGTTCCCGGCTGTACGGTATTTCGCTTAGTCCTGACTCTTTTGAGCATTGGTCACAGGTCATGGCCCGGCATTATCCAGAGCCTTTGCGCACATGGTTTATTGATGAAGGCCGGTATCGCACGGTTGGGTTTTATGAATTCAGCGGTCGCGATCTGATCAATATGGGAATATCGCGCTGTAAAGTCTAACCCCTATGACGGGCTGACCGCAAAAGGTGCATCCAGATCAAACAGACTGGCACTACCGGACACAATTTCACCTGCAACCTGAATAAATGAAGCCTGCTGCGCCGGGTCGGTTGAATATTGCGCCAACGCCCGCAATCCAGCCGCCAATTGACCAAGCAATGGTTCCTCAGCCCCGTCGGTTGCCGCAAACAACAGACCCGCAATTATCCCGAGTTGAGAATTAAAATCTCCAGGTAACAGACGCTCCAGCAGGACCTGACCAACGGTGGCCTTAACACCGCGCACGCAAGCCTCTTGCTGACACATTGATATTAGTCGTTCGCCGTCAAATACGGCCGACTGTGCACCGGCCGAATGCGCAAGAAACAGGCTGATAATTCCGGCTGTAAATAATTTATACATGCGACCCATCGATTAAACCCAGATTCTGTAACCCAAATGGCTACAGTCACTTTATTCACTGATATTGCTTAATGTTTTCTTAATAGTGTTTCGCATTTTATCTATTTGAAGCGCGGAAACTGGTCAAAACCCCCAGATGCCTTTTTGCTTCGTTGGAAAAATTTTGCGTTGGGAAACTATGCGGCTACCGGTTCTGACATTGTTACTTCTTGGATATTCCGGGCTTTCAGCGGCTATATTCGCAACAGAATGGCAGGTATTTTCTTTCGACGGTCAGCAGCCGAAATTTGGGTTCCGACCGGGGCCGCTTTCTTTGGCTGCAAACCACAATATTTTGCGAAAATGCGACGCTTTGATGACAGCACCGCTTGCGCTGTTTCAGCCGGAGATTGATCTGCAAAAAACGGCTGCATCCTGCGCCGACATTGCAACCCGCGTAACCAGTTGGATGCCAACCCATGGTTTTGCGCATTTTGTGTCCGCACAATCAGCACATCACTTGGGTGATACTACCGCGCGGGAAATGTCACTGGATCTGTCACAACAATATTCACCATTCGAAGGGTGGCTTGCCCAGCGTCGGTTTTCGTTAATATCGGACCAACCCCAGGCATGGAACGCCGCATTTCAATTCGACATATCCACGATGCTGACAACCCAAACAGGTGCTGAATTACTGGCCAATTTTTACGTTTTCAAACCCCAAACACGCACTGTACTGACGGAAACTGCCGCGTCTTCCTTAGGGCGAAACCAAACCCGGTTTTTGAATCAATTACAGCAACGGCAGGCCAATAAATGAGCGCGGTCGCCAAGATATTTGCCCACCCCCCGAAAACCATTCTTATCGGGCCGGGACCCACTGCCAGATCATTTCCAATACAACCTACTGCCGCTGTATGGCCCATGTATTTTTCAACTGGCGTGTTTTTATCAGTCGTTCTGACTGCCCCCATTCCCTTGGCCAGCAATCACCCGCTTGCCTGGTTGTTTTGGGCCACGGTACTTGGGCTTACGAACACAATACTTAGCCTGTTTAACCACCGTTCATTGCCCGGTTTCGCGTACCGAAAGAGGCGCGTTTTCGCCCTGATATTATTTTATGTTGGTTTCACGGTGTTTCAGGCCGTACCGCTTCCGCTTTTTCAAGGCGGCCTCTCTGTAAGTCTTCCAAACACGGTCGTCACCCTGCCCAGCTTAAGTATCGCCCCCGGCGCCAGTTTCATCGCTGCAATTCGGGCGACCAGTTACCTGATCTTCTTTTGGCTGGCCCTGCGGGTTGCCAGAAACCCTACGCGCGCGCGGACAATGGCCAGTGTTTTATTATTCGGCATCGCCATCCACGCTCTGGTCGCAATTTTGGCCCTAAAAGCATTTAGTGACGCCAGTTTTATTGCTGAGAAGAACGCATTTTTTGGTATGGCAACGGGTACCTTTGTAAACAAAAATTCCTTTGCAACATTTCTGGGAATGGGCGCGCTGTTGGGGTTTTCACTGATAACAAGCCGCCCTGCCGCCGGCCATAACAGCCAAAGAACCGTACTGCAGGCGTTGCTGATACTCGCCACTGTCACCATAATTGTAGCCCTGTTCCTGACCCAATCACGGATGGGTCTGATGGCCACACTGGTTGGTGGATCAACTATGATATTCATCCAGCTCAACACGTTTTCAAAACGCCTTTTATCTTTCTTGGGGTTGGCAATAGTGGTCACGATCGCCCTAAATTTAGGGTCGGCCGGCCAACTGGAAAGGCTTCGCGTCGACACGCTTACCCGTGTTGAGCTGTATCAACAAATTGCAAATATGGTACTGGCGCGCCCGCTAACAGGGTTTGGCGCCGGTAGCTTTCCACTGGCCTTTGAACTTTACCATTCAGCCCCGGTAACGGCCGGATTTGTCTGGGATCACGCCCATTCAACCTATCTTAGCCTTTGGGTGCAAAGCGGGATAATTTTTGGCACTTTGCCGATGCTGGCAGGGGGCATAGTGGCGCGCCAACTTTGGCAGCGGTCCAACCAACCCCATTTCGGCCAACCATTGGCCCTTGCTGGCCTTGGCGCACTGGTGCTGGGCGCAGTACATTCTTTAGCCGATTTCAGCCTGGAAATTCAAGCCAATGCTTTTCTAATTCTCGCACTCATAGCTTTGGGACTTGGACCGGCAACCAAATTGAAGGAACGCCAATAATGCAATCTGCCAGCGCCCCACCCGTAAGGGAATTTGAGTTTCGCACAATAGGCGGCCTACTGCGGCGGCAAATTCGAGTTATCATGTTGACAACATTGTTTATTTTTGGACTTGCAGCCATCTTTTTGCTAACAATTACGCAAACGTATTCAGCCACGGCGCTGGTCCTGGTAGACCCTGATCGTCAAAGTATCCTGAACCCCGGTACGGCGTTTCCAGCATCGGCTGGCCGCGACAATGCGCGGGTGGATAGTGAGGTTGAAATTTTGCGATCCAATGCAGTGGCGATGGCGGTGATTGAAAGTCAGGGCCTGATCGGCGACCCGGAATTTGGCGCGGCCTTGGGATTATCCGAAAAGCTGGCCCGCTCGGTTGGTATTGCCTACGCAGCCAGTCCACTAGATCGGCAAGCAACAGCCAAAACGCTAAACAGATTTAAAGACGCCACCACTATCCGGCGCAAAGGCTTAACCTATCTGATCACAGTCTCCACAAGTTCAAAATCACCTGCCCGTGCGGCCTTTTTGGCCAACAGCCTGGCCAAGGCCTACATAACCCAACAGGTGGAAGCGAAAGTCTCACGGTCGCTGGCGGCAAGGGATGTTTTGAATACCCAGATCATAGCGGCTCAGCTATCCTTAACATCCTACGAAACCACATTTTCCCAGTTTCTGGAAAAAAACCTGGACCAAGTTGCCGAAGGCACCGAAATGTCTGGTTTGCAGACCGCACTTAGCCAGGCTGAATTATCTCTGCAACAAAAGGAACGGGACCAACTCGGCCTGCGACAGTTGTTGCGCCAGGAAGACTGGGCAGCACTTGGTAACAAGCTTGGCGATAGCCAATTGCGCGATCTGATTCAGACGCGCAGCGATATATTGGCAAGCATTTCCAAGGGAAACAGTCCGGCCAATCCAAAGAGCTTCCAGCTGGCACTGGCCGAGATCGACGCAAAACTAAATGCCAGTTCAGCCGCCAGTCTGAAAACCCTTACAGCCGAAACGATCAATCTGGATCAGAAAATCACCGGGCTACGCGGCCAAATGCGCCGGGCATTTTTGGCCAGTGATCTTTCACCCCAGTTGCTTACAGAAATTTACGCGATTCAACAGGATACCAGCATTGCCCGCGCGCAGTACGACAACCTTGTGTTGCGCATGCGTGATCTGGACACTCAGGCCAATATTCAGATCGCTGATAGCCGCGTCGTTTCGCCTGCCCTGGAACCCGTCACGCCGACATTCCCGAACCGTAGTCTGGTTTTACTGGTAGCACTGGCGGCCTCCATGGGGTTTGGGGTCAGTCTGGCATTTCTGAATGAATACTATATCGGCGGCATCACCTCGGCATCACAGCTGGGCGAGCTACTGCAAACCCCTGTGGCAGCTACCATCCCTGCCCGTTCCGGCCAAAATTCCGGGCAGCTTAGCCATGCAGAAACCATCATTGACGCGCCACTTTCGATCTATTCAGAATCCGTGCGTAAACTACGGGCTGCCATTGACCAAAAATTTAAGGCGCGTGGTGGCGGCGACCCACCTCAACTTTCGAGGGGCGGTAAAACTATTTTGATCACGTCGGCCCTGGCAAATGAAGGGAAAACCACGGCCGCCCTATCCTTGGCGCGCACCTATGCACAAGCAGGCCAGAAAACCCTGTTGATAGACGCTGATTTGCGCCAGCCATCCGTGCATCTGCATCTGGGGTTTGAGCCGCAGATCGGGTTTCTCGACTACTTGCGCAATGCGTCAGAAACAGATTTGACCGGGTCATTTTATGCCCGTGATCCGGCCAGTTCCCTGGCTTTAATTATGGGGGCCGCGCGCAGTGAATTTCCCACGGATCAGTTGCTTAGTTCAGCAACATTTGAGGCACTGCTGGCTCAGGCAAAAGAAGTGTATGATGTGGTCATCATTGATTCACCGCCTTTGCTGCCTGTGGTAGATGCCCGCTATATTGCTCATTACGCCGATGCGGTTGTCATGGTGGTGAAATGGGCCGCCACTGGTCAGGGTGATCTTAAATCAGCGGTGCAGCCGCTTCGTGATGCCATGCGCCCGGGATCCGCTCTGCATCCGGTATTGGTTCAAGTTAAGGACCGTACTGCCAAGCCCGAACTGGGCAGCTACGGCGACGGTTATTCCGCCGCTATCTGAACCAAACGGGGTTCCTCCAGCATAAGGGTGCGGTACTGGCCCAACACATCATTCCAACGGAAGTCCAGCGCATGGCGTTTGCGTGCGGCAATCTTGGCCATTTGCAAGGCGATGTCATCCTGCGCCAGTTCAGTAATTTGCGCCCGACACGACGCTACATCTGAAAAGTACCGTTGCCCTTCACCGGCGGTCCAGCGGTTGAATAAATTGTCATGGGCGATCACCGCGTTGCCGGCCCCCAGGGCCTCAACCAGCGACGGGTTGGTACCACCAACCTGGTGCCCGTGAAAATATGCCCGAGCATGGAACCGCAAGGCTTTCACCCGGTGATCTTCATAGATACCGCCGGCGAATTTCACACATTTGCCGCCAGATTGGCGGATGGTTCGATGGTACGCGTTATCGGGGTCAAGGCGGCCCAATACCAATAGATCCAACCCGGTATTTGCAGCTTGAAATGCCTGCACAATCTCAAGGATTGAATTCTCAGGCTCAATGCGAGCCACTGAAATAAAATATTTTCCGGCACGCAGGCCCAGATCCCTAACAGGGCCGGAATTTGCCTGTTTAACCACATCTGACCCATAGGGAATAACAACTGTTGAGCGCAATGAACGCCGGGAAATATGTCGGCCAATTTCCGGGTGGTCCGCGATCGGGGTATTACAAAGATTGGCACCGATAATTTCGTTCAGCAGCAGCCAAAGTTTTGCCGGTTTTGACCATTTCTTCCGCTTCCATTCGATGCCGTCCATATTCATAAAAACTTTGCGGCGTTTCAGCTTTTGCAGCAGGTTGAATACGGCTGTGTTATAACCCAAGACCAGATCAACACCGGGCTGGCGCAAAACGTGGCGGGCACATTTCAGATCAAATTCCATAGTGCCAACTGCGCCGGAACGCCGGGTGCCAAAATGCACACGATGAATGCCGTTCCAGGTATCTTCGCGCCCCTTCAAATCAGCAGGCCCGTCGGTTTGGCAATAGACAGTGACTGAATAGCCGTGGCGCACCAGATAAAGCGCCAGACGTTCGGCGAATGTCTCAAATCCCCCATGGGCGGCGGGCACACCGCGGGTGCCTAGAATATTCAGATGCGTTGCGTGGGTCACAGGGACCTCCCTACTCATCAACTACACAAATCCGCTGCGGGGTCGCATTGCGCCATTTGGCATGTTGGATAAGCTTTTTGTAAAATTGAACCATTTAACAATGCGTTAACTGTGTTTCGTTTAGATTGTGTTTACCATTTGGGTGAAACTCGGGGAGGCAAAAGACATGACAAAAACCTTGCGAAAATTAACACGCCAATGAAGCTATCCGCGCTTGCCAACCGAACCCTGGTGATCAAACTGATTGCAGCCATAACAACCTACGGGTTCACCATATTGCTTGCCCGCACCATGGCGCCGCAGGAATTTGGCAAGGTTGCCCTGTTCCTTAACCTGTCCCTGATCATGTCGGTTATTGGGGCGCGCGGCCAGCAGTTGTCGGCTTTACGTTTCGCCCCGCCGCTAACTGAGAAAAACGACGTTTCAGGGCGGGCTGTATTTTTCGGAATGGCCGCGCGCAAGGCAGCTACTGGAACAATTATCGCGTTTAGCATTTGTCTGTGCGCAGCCTTTCTGACCCAGGCATTCGGGGGATTCGCACTATACTCTGTCGCCCAGATCTGGCTGGGTCTGGCCCTGATACCGCTGGTGGGCTGGGTGGATTTGCAATCTCACATGGCGCGCGGTTGCGGCTTATTGCGCCTGTCGCTGATCCCCAAAGAAATTGCCTGGCGCGCAGGCGCGGGTGTGGTAGTTTTGGGGCTGTTCCTGATCCAAAAACAAACCTTAAACACCACCGACGTTTTGTTGTCGCTGGCATTGTGCCTGTTGTTAATCGCAACACTTCAAGCCCGGCATTTGGTGCAGGAGATTGGCCTGCCAAACTTTCGAAACCTGACAACGGATGATCACAAGAAAGATTGGAATGGCACAACAAACCCGTTTTGGATCACGTCGGTTTCCAACATTTTTCTGACCAATGCCGATGTAATACTGCTTGGCTTGTTTGCCGGTCCCCGCGTGGCTGGTGCCTATTTTGCCGCCAACAGACTGGCCATGTTGCTGTCCTTTTTCCAAACAAGCTACAATGTGGTACTGGCCCCAGCGCTTGCCAATGCATGGCAGTCTGACAAACCCCATGAAACCAGCGATATCATCCACCGAGCCACTTTTAAAATGAGCTTGCCAACCCTTTTGTTTGGCACATTCCTGTTTCTGTTAGCTCCGCAATTTCTGGGGCTGTTTGGTCCGGGTTTTGGGGCGGCTGTTACGCCTTTGCGTATTTTGATCCTGGCTGCCTTGGTGAACACCTTGACCGGCCCCGCCGATATCGCCTTGAACATGGGGGGCTTTCATCGACCGGCCATGGGCGCAAGTGCCCTGTCGCTTGCGGTTAGTTCCCTGTCATTGGCTGTGGGCGCTGTGTGGGGCGGCGCGACGGGTATTGCCATTGCAGTGCTGTTTTCAACGGCTTTTCGCAAATTGATATTCTGGTGGCTTGCTATGCGTCACATGTCTGTTCGCACCGATATACTTGCCGCCCTTTGGCCAACATCCGCCCGCGCATATGGTCTCAACCAATGACCATCGCCCAAACTCGAATTGACGGGCAAGCAATTACCCGGCCACCATCACCCGAAGCCATTTTCATACTGGCATTGTTTTCCCTAAGATGGTTGGCCGGGATTATGGAAAACAATGGGATACCCGCTGCCTCTGAAATAGCAGCAATATTAATGCTGGGTGGCCTGGCAATCCTGTTGCTAAACCGCATGAGGGTTGCGGCAGATTCGGCCCTGTTCTGCGCTGGTATCTTTACCTGGATTTTTTCCGGGGCACTTTCTTTTGCGGCCAACCCAAATGCCGACCTTCAGGCGACCATTTCCTTGCTTTCGCTTCTCGCGCTTTATGGACTATTCGCCAATGCCGCCGGATCTTTCCTAAAGCAGCGTAACACCCAAAAATCCCTATCGACGGTCATGATCCTGTTTATAATCGCTGGCTTTGCCCTGTCGGCGTTCCAACTAATATCCGGTAGTGGCTTTGTTGAATCCGGCAAACAACATATGCAACGGGCTTTTGGCAGCGATGTTCACCCGGTTTCTTTCGCGGTGCAGATTGTCGCCGCACTGGTTGCTGTTGAAATTTTGCGGGTAAAACGGCAGCAAAAACTCACCCCCTTTCACGTTGTAGTTCTGGGCCTTGGTTGCCTGACGCTTTATCTGACCTTTGCCCGCACTGCCTGGGTCATGGCATTGATTATCGTCGCATTGGTGTTCATTTTACGCGGCTCACTTTTGCGTCGTTTCACCTTGATGATCGCCATGACCTGTATTGGCGCAGCGCTCTTGATAAGTTCAGACAGGTTCACCGATCTGGGCAGCCTGCCATTTTTCTTGGCCAACTTTTCATTTCAGGATGCTGTGTTTGACTGGCGTTACGTTGATAACTCTGTGTCCTGGCGCATAGTAAACTGGAGCTATGGCTTCCAGCAAGCGCTAGAGCAGCCTTGGCTAGGCTATGGGCCGGGGCAATCGGCCGTTTCCAGTTACTTTAATCTGGAAATGCACAACATCTTTCTGGAAGTTTTCTTTGAAGGCGGTATTTTCGGATTGGCAGCCTTGATCATAACAATCTTTGGCCTTGTACATCTGCACCGCAGACTACCAAACGCGACGGCGGCTGACAAATATTCCTGCGTGTTGGCCAATGGTTTTGGCTTAACTCTTTTTCTGGCTGTAACTTTTTCCACCAGTTTCGTGGATCAGCTTATGTCCTTTCTGCTTTACATCCTTTTGCTCTCAGCCTCGGCTGCACCAACAGCGAACAATGAATACGGGTTTCGGAACTTACAAAATAATATTTGACCATTTGGTAAAACCTTGCTAATCCGCGTTGCCCGTGGCACCCTGCTTCTTTGATGCGTGGAGGATAAATTGCAAACCGATCACCCTAGTAAATCCCAGACCGCTACTGCGGCCCAGCTGCCCCAGATTCACGGGGCGCGCAACGCTGGAATGGATCTGGATTTGGATTGGGTCGCCTCGGTTCAGGCCAATACTTCGGCCATTGAACGGCGCGCCGCCACCTTACCCGGTCGGCGTTCCGTCAAAAAGAATTTTCAGGCTGCATGGTTGTTAAAAGCCGTGACACTGATTGATCTGACCACTCTGTCGGGCGATGACACCCAGGGCCGGGTGCGCCGTCTTTGCGCCAAGGCAGCCAATCCGGTTCGGCGCGATATCCTGGACGCGCTTGGGATAGATAATATCACCACCGGCGCCGTTTGTGTTTACCACGAAATGATTGAAACTGCCGTAGAAGCCTTGCAAGGCACCGGCATCCCAGTGGCCGCCGTTTCTACTGGTTTCCCTGCCGGCCTGTCACCGTTTCATCTGCGTCTGGCGGAAATCAAAGAAAGTGTTCAGGCCGGGGCCGCTGAAATCGATATCGTCATATCACGCCGCCATGTGCTAACCGGCAACTGGCAGGCGCTTTACGATGAGATGTGCGAATTTCGCGCTGCTTGTGGTGACGCCCATATCAAAGCCATCCTGGCGACAGGCGAGCTGCAAACCCTGCGTAACGTGGCGCGCGCGTCGCTGATCTGCATGATGGCAGGTGCCGATTTCATCAAAACTTCCACCGGCAAAGAACCAGTGAACGCCACCCTGCCCGTCACCCTGACCATGATCCGCGCCATTCGCGACTACCAGGACCGAACAGGCTGCAAGGTCGGCTATAAACCGGCAGGTGGCATTTCCAAGGCCAAGGATTCACTGGTATATCTGGCCATGATGAAGGATGAGCTGGGCACCCGCTGGCTACAACCCGACCTGTTTCGTTTTGGCGCTTCATCGCTTTTGGGCGACATTGAACGCCAGTTAGAACACCACATCACCGGCCGGTACTCTGCCGGTTTCCGCCACCCCGTAGGATAACACCATGAACGTTCCAGAAATATTTGAAACTATGGATTACGGCCCTGCCCCCGAAAGTTCCGCCGAAACGCTGGCATGGCTTGCTGAGCGGGATGGAAAATTCGGCCATTTCATCGATGGTAAATTCACCAAACCCGGCAAGGGCTTCGCAAGCAAAAACCCGGCCTCCGGTGAAGTCCTGGCGCAAATATCCCAGGGCAGTAAGAAAGACGTTAACGCCGCCGTTTCTGCCGCCCGCAAAGCGCAAACCAAATGGGCGCGCCTGCCTGGCCATGCCCGCGCCAAGTATCTGTATGCCCTAGCACGTCTGCTACAAAAACATTCCCGCCTGTTTGCGGTTCTAGAAACCATGGATAACGGCAAACCCATCCGCGAAAGCCGCGATATCGACATCCCGCTGGTGGCGCGCCATTTCTACTACCATGCCGGTATGGCGCAACTGATGGACGCCGAACTGCCCGACGCGCAAGCGCTTGGCGTTTGTGGCCAGATCATCCCGTGGAATTTCCCGCTTCTAATGCTGTCATGGAAAATCGCCCCGGCCATCGCCATGGGCAATACCGTGGTTCTGAAACCCGCCGAATACACCTCGCTCACCGCACTTTTATTCGGCCAAATCTGTCAGGAAGCGGGCCTGCCCAAAGGCGTTGTCAACATTGTCACCGGCGACGGCGCAACGGGTGAGCTGATCGTCAACCACCCCGACATCGACAAGATCGCCTTCACCGGTTCAACCGGCGTCGGTCGCAAGATCCGCCAAGCCACTGCTGGCACCGGCAAAGCCCTGACTTTGGAACTGGGCGGAAAATCCCCCTATATCGTATTTGACGACGCCGACATCGACAGCGCAGTTGAAGGTCTGGTTGACGCCATCTGGTTCAATTCCGGCCAGGTTTGTTGCGCCGGTTCGCGCCTGCTGGTGCAGGAAGGCATTGCTGAACGCTTCTACGCCAAACTAAAAACCCGGATGCAGGGCCTGCGCATTGGCGATCCGCTGGACAAGTGCATTGACGTCGGCGCAGTGGTTGACCCGGTGCAGCTGAAAACCATCTCCGACATGGTGGAAAAAGGTGGGTCTGAGGGCGAGGTTTTCCAAGCCGGTCAAATCCCCAACAAAGGCAGCTACTACCCACCAACCCTGATTACCGGGCTGCACAGCTCGGCCTACCTGATGCAGGAAGAAATCTTTGGCCCGGTGCTGGTCGCCACCACGTTTCGCACCCCGTCTGAAGCGGTTGAACTGGCCAATAACACCCGCTTTGGCCTGGCCGCGACGGTCTGGACCGAAAACATAAATCTGGCGTTGGATATGGCGCCAAAGCTGGTATCCGGCATCGTCTGGATCAACGCCACCAACCTGTTTGACGCGGCGGCCGGTTTTGGCGGCGTGCGCGAAAGCGGTTTCGGGCGTGAAGGCGGCTGGGAAGGTCTGCGCGCCTATACTAAACCCAAAACGATGACGAAGCCGTTGAAACAAATCAACGCCGAAGCCGCCCCTAAAAACCCGGATGTACCGGGAATGGACCGCACCGCCAAACTGTATATTGGTGGCAAACAGGCACGGCCCGACGGGGCCTACAGCGCCCCAGTCTGGTCACCGCGCGGTAGTCTTTTAGGCCACAAATCCCTTGCCAACCGTAAGGATGTTCGCAACGCCGTAGAAGCCGCCGCCAATGCTAAAAGCTGGTCCAAAACTTCGGCCCACCTGCGCGCCCAAATTCTGTATTACATCGGCGAAAACCTGTCTGCGCGTTCACGTGAATTTGCCGACCGTATCCATGATCTCACCGGTGTTCACGCAAAAAATGCCCAAGCCGAGGTTGATACCGCTATCTCGCGCCTGTTCACCTACGCCGCCTGGGCCGACAAGTTGGACGGTGCTGCCAAAGCCGTGCCAATACGGGGCATTGCGCTGGCGATGAACGAACCTGTCGGTACCATCGGCATATTCTGCCCCGACGACATGCCCCTGCTCGGTCTGATTTCGACCATTGCCCCGGCCATCGCCATGGGCAACCGGGTGGTTGGCGTTGCTTCAGAACCCTACCCACTGGCGGCAACTGATTTTTATCAAGTCCTGGAAACCTCAGACGTCCCGGCGGGGGTGGTCAATATCCTGACCGGCCCCCATTCCGAACTGGCCCCGCATTTAGCAGGCCATGCCAATGTCGATGCCGTCTGGAGTTTCTCTTCAACTGATCTCTCGGCCCAAATTGAGCTGGAAAGCGCTGCAAACCTGAAACGCACATGGGTGAACAACGTCCGCAATCGCGATTGGTTGAACGGGTCTGGCGCAGGACGTGAATTCTTGAACCACGCCGTTGAAACCAAAACCATCTGGGTACCCTACGGCGAATAAACACCCTGTCCCGTGTAGACAGGACAGGGCGCCTTCACCTTTCACGGCCATCGGCTTCCCAGCCTGTACCGTATCCAGATAATTTGTCTAAATTCCTTTCATCTTTCCTAAAAGATCCGCGCCGCAGGCTAATAGAACCAATTTTTCGCAGAAAAATCGTGCCTCCGGCGGGGATACTGAAAGAAAGATGAAAACTAGCGCTTGGGCTTGCTTCTCCAAGTCGCGATCCAGCCCGTTAGCCGACCCCAGATGCCGGTTGCATGGCTGCGGGCAACATCGGTGGCGTCACCGACATCCTCCAGAACCGGATCAATGGATCGTTCGCGAAACTGCAGCCACATCCGGCGCAGCATGAAAAGTACCACGGCCAACGTCAGTAGAATAATGATGTTCGCCCAGGGGATGATGCGCACATCCGGACCCGACACGGTTTTTACACTTATTGCATTCGGGTAGATCGACAGGAATTCATTACGCCAGCCATAATGCGTAATGGACACCCATTGCGGACTGCTTCTGTCAGAAATCAAATCCTGCGCTTCGGTTTGCAGGTTAGAGCTGTCCACCTTGAAATAAGGCGGCCAGCCGAAGCCAGTGTCTTCGTTGCGATAGACCATGACTTTCTTATTGGTCTGGAAGGTGTTGATCAGGCGAACATCACGGTTCTGCCCGTCGACATTTCCGCTATCGGCCTGGGCGTAAAAAATTCGATTGAACGTATTGAAATCCAGTCGAATAATTTCGGTGCTGGTGACACGCACAATGTCATGTTGGGGCAAAGTATAGTGGAAAAAACTGAACAGGATCAGCACCAAAAACGCCCAAAAACTCCATTTCAAATATCGCATTTGTTCCTCACGAAAAATTTGTAGCGTATAATAGGCCGCCAACAACAAGCACCGGTATGACAAAGATTAACCAAATCAACCGTTTGCGCAAACTACCTTCATAGTCAGTCATCCCATCTTTGATATAGGCATCCCGATCCCCGGTTTTGACCTCAGAATCCCATCTTTTCTCAAGTTTCTCTTTCTGCACCGATTTGGAATAGATCGATACCAGAATGAAAATCACCCCCAGGGCCAAAAACCCAAACACACCTAGCCTGACTATTCCCATTATTTTCGCCCTCGTCTAACGGACCCCCAGGGCCCGACAATGTCAATTAACCGATCAAACTGGTTATAATTTGGCTCGGCCATGCTGTCGTCATTGCCAAACAATTCTTCACGCGCCCCGGCTTTATCCACTTGATACTCCCGCATCAGGAAATCGACAACATAGTCTTTTTTGTTGTCCGGCCAGCCCTGATAGTGGCTGTAGAACAATTGCTTGTGGCAAATGAACAACTGGCGAATATCCAATGGTGTCAATTCGGCCAACAACTGGTTTACCAGGTCACGATCGCCACCGGCAGTGGCCCGCAGGGTGTAAAAATATGCCGGGTGTTCGGAATTAATCTTTGGCCATTTCCCACCTGATTCCGACCAGCGCTTTAGTGCCGCCAAGCCATGAAATTCATCTGGTAATCTTGGCCCCAGTTGCTGGGCCAGCTTGCGTAGATCGCGCCGGTTGGCATCGCCAAGGTCCAAACCCAGTTGGGCACCGGCCGCCACGAGGATGAAATCCATCTTCTGCCCCAGAATATCGGCTGCATTTACATGGCGTGCACGTACAATTGGTTCCACCAACCCGTTCAGTTCCAAAAACCGGGCAATCATATTTCGTTGTTTTAAATCAAATAGATACTTGATAGGTAATTTACCCAAAGCATCCCGCGGCCCCACCGAAATCGCCGCCGGGTGTTCGGCATCACGAAACACATAAAGCCCGCCAAAATGCGACGTCCAGAAATTTCCGTGCTCCACTGCCAACCTGTCCAATGCAATCGGGTTGCGCGTCACATCGCCGGTGCTTTTAGCCAACTCAATCATCTCAGCAATAAGCACATCGTCCCACCAGGCGTCGTCTTCGTTCTTAAACCGGTCAATCTTTTCCGCCAGCTTGCGCCCCTCGGCCACATGGGAACCCGTCGTATCGGCCTCCACCGTGATCCGGCGAATATCAAACAGCCGTTCGGGCGAAGACAGATCATAGATCGAATTGGCCAATTCCCCGGCAACCGCATCGCGCGTGGTCAGGGCAAACAGCTCGCTTTCGTTCTCCGCAATGAACCGCTTCAAAATTGGCCGCGACGTCGAAAATTTCGCATTCAGCAACGGCGCCGATTTCTGCGCCGTAGACAGCAAAATGAACTGCCGGTTACAGCCATTGGGGTTCAGGTACAGCTGATCCCCCAGCTCATCGCCAATCTCGGGGCTATAGCCCGACACATCCACATGGAAATCCGTCAGCTTGGTCTGCTTGCCCGTCAGACTTTTCAGCGCCCGGTTATAGCGTTCCACCAACGCCTTTGACGTCACCGGCACCAGATTGCCGAACATCAGACCTTTTTCGATTAAGCGTTTCATCGCAATCCCCTTAGCCCGGCTTGCCGGGCCGCGCCCGACCCTCCCCACGGGAGGGCGCATTCGCACCCACCCAGGGTCAAGCGCTGCCCTTTGTTGCAATCACACTCTATCACCAAACCACCTTTTTCCACCGCTTAGGCTGCGCCGCAATCGACAAAACCAGCACCGGCAACCAGAACAGAGCCGTCTTTGCGGCCCACCCCAGAAACAACGACCAGAACGCACTGGGCTGCGCCAGCAACGCGTCGGATACCGCCGGGTTGTGCCCAATGTGCCAGATGATGAAATACGCGGAAACCAACCCCGAGATCACCACCGCCGACAGAACGAAATTGGCGAATAATCCGGGGATGCCCTCGGGCAGGACTCGCGCCCAAAAGAACGGCAAGGCAATCCCGAGAACGAACAACGCCACAATCGGCAGGGCTATGTCGAGGGCGAAGTTCACTTACCCCTTCCCCTCCGCATACCTTTTCCTTGCCTCTTCCATCCGCCCCATATCCCGCACGGCGTTTTCAATCGCCACCTCATCCGACTTATCCGCATACCGGAACTCGCTATCCGCGTAGCGATTGATCTCCTGTATCACCATTTCCACGGTGATCTTTTTGGTCATCTCACCAATCATCCCCAGCTTTTCATCATAGCCCTTGAACAGGAACAGATCGGGCTCTTCCATCCATTCATCCGGCAGCTCAAAATCCATCGCCCGCACCTTCACGGCATCAGTAATGTTCTTGATCGCGCGCCCGGTAAACCGTTCATCGGCTGCCTGAATGGCCTTCAGATAAATCCCCATCTTGGCCAGCGTATCCAGCCGCCCCACGTCCTTTTCAACCCGCTCCCAAACCGCAATCAACCCCACCTCATGGGGCCGGTCATAGCCGTCAAATGATGCGGCAACCGCCTTCTTAATCTCCTGCGCCGCGAACAGCTCATGGTCCCCCAGCGCGATGTCGTGGTTCTTGCCCAGCAGCAGGTGCAGGATGTCGATATAATCCTCGCGCGTCTGCGGCCCGTCCACCAGAAACCGAGCCCCGGCCCGTTGCCGCAAAGCATCATCGACATTCTCGGGATAATTCGAAAACATCCCGAACGTGCAATTGCCACGCACCACAGTATTGGCCCCGGCAAACGCCTCCATCAGCACCGCTGTGACCTCTTGCTGACCCGCCGAAGACTGCCGATCACCACGCTTCCCAGCCACCTGATCAATGTCATCAATCGTACCAAACCCGATCACATTCGGGTCCATCACCGAGGTAATAAACGCCTTGGCGTTCTGCCCGGATTTGCCCTGATAACTATCAATCTGATCAATCGAAAAGTTCTGATACTTGAACGGATAACCCGCCGTCTGACAGTACCCGTTAATCATCCCGGCCATCATCTGAATCATCAGCGTCTTACCGGTCCCCGGCAACCCGTCGCCCATGAACGTAAAGATAAACCCGCCCATTTCGGCAAACGGGTTCAGCTTGCGCTCAAAATCATAGGCCATCAGCATTTTGGACAGCTTCATCGCCTGATATTTGGCAATATGGTTGCCCACCACCTGATCCGGTTTCTTGAAACTCATAATCAACGACCCGGTCTTGCCGCGCCGCGCCGGGCTAAACCCGGCAATCGTCAGATCATCGGCTTCCACATGATACCGCGCGCCGCTAAACGCCCCCAGCCGAGGCGCATCCGCCGCCCGCAAAGCCACCTTTTCCATCAGCAACTCAGCATAGGCCAACGCCGTCGCCACCAACCGTGGCTCATCACTGGCGAAACCTTCCAGATCCTGATCCAGTTCCCACAAACAGCCATGCAACGCCAGTTGCAGGTTATCTGTCAGCACCTCTTCCACACCGCCAATTTCAACGGAAACTTCGCTCCCCGAAGACGCCAACAAAAACGCCAGCGCATTGGCAAACGTATACATCCCGGCCAGCGCCTCGCCGGCCAACAATTCGGAAAACTCCGCCGCCCTGCCCTTGGCCAGCCGCCCCTCAAGGTTCTCGCGCTTTAACTCTACTAACCCGGTCTGCTCGGCGTACCCTTCGCCCACAGCCAACCCAATCGCCAACGCCCGGCGCAACGATTGCACAACGGTTGCCTGCACCGGTGACACCAGTGGATCATCGCCGTCAGACGCTTCAATCCGCTCAATCAGCCGCACGCCTTCGGGCCGCGCAGTTGAACGCCCCGCCAACCCCGGCGTTGTCGATCGAAACCGCCGCGTGCGCGCAACCCCCGGCGACTTCGCTGCCGCCTTGGAAACATCGCGCGCCCTGGCTACCCTTGGTGTATGATCAACCCCCGCCAACATCGCCGCCGCCGCCGCGTAATGCTTAACGATCTCTTCCTCACGAAGCTCCATCTGATCAACCGGAATGTTCATCTAAATACCCTTACAAATTCTTCTTTTTCCGGGCTCCGCCCGTTTGTTCGCTGAAATGATCCCCCGGACCATTTCTATCTCGCTCCAAACTCCCCGCCGGAGGCATCCGACCTTAGGGGTGCGGGACTCCGCCGGTTTTCCATGAAAACCCGCTCTATCCCGCCTGACGCGAAAATCTGCGATTTTCACATCATCGATAGCTAATAACCCGCCCCGCCTTGCTCACTACAAACTTGCGCACATCCGCAAACCCCGGCGGGTCCAATTCTGCCAGCACCTGATAGGGTCGCTCTGGCAAGATGACTGAACGCACCGTGCGGGTCGCCCCGGTATCAACACCGCGCCCGGCAAACGGATCAAGCGCAAAAATCTCGCGCTCGGCCTTACTGAACCAGCCGCTTTTCACTTCTTCCACACGTTCGCTTTCCAGCTCTTCCAATGTCCAGGCCAAGGTCCAATCTTCGCCCTCCGGTGCATTTGCCCCCTCCAGAACCTTGCGGATCGGCCCCGATTGTTTGGTAAACGCACTGGAATACATCGGCCCCACATGAATGCGGCGCAAACGTTTAGGGTGCAGATCGTCAAAATCCCCGTCAAACCCCTGGGCAATGGTCAGCAGTTTCAACCCGGCCACCGACTGCGCCATCAAATGCGCCTGCGCCTCGGGCCAGCGGTGCTGGTCCTTTGGCAAAGCGGTGCGCCCGGTATCTTCAAGCTCCAACAGATAAATCGTCGGCAGATTGATCTGACTGTCATAAACCGCCCAATGCACAAGATAGCGCCGCCGCCCCTTGCCCGCTTCGCCCTGCCATATCGCCTGCGGATCATTTTGCGCCCAAAACAGATCGCCGGTCAGAATTTCTTCATAATATAATCGCTGGCTCAATGCGAACTGCAGCTTGGTCGGGATCGACAAATCACCAACAATCGCGCCAACCATTTCGCCCTTCAGCTCAGCCTCTGACATTGTGCCACGCAGGTGCTTTTCGCCTTGCAGCGCATCATTGGCCATGGTCATCAGCTCGCGAAACACCGGAAACCCGCTTTCCACCGCGTCAAACGCCATCTCGCCAAATGCCGACCCAGAGCCCCGGCCCGTCATCAGATATTTCATCGACAACGCCTGAAACGTCCGCCCGATGCCATCAACATACCCCGTGATCACGGATACTTCTTCCGGGCTCAACCGCCGCTCGCCCTGCATGGTAGAAATCACATCATCCAAATGCCCGGTGATCCGCTCAAACTTGCGAAAATACCGGCGCGCAGCAAA
Source organism: Paracoccaceae bacterium (assembly GCA_965224795.1). GTDB lineage: Bacteria > Pseudomonadota > Alphaproteobacteria > Rhodobacterales > Rhodobacteraceae > NVTR01. The sequence goes on from CBDDAE010000002.1 coordinate 1,007,335, forward strand.
GGTATCGCTTAGGCCCACATGGTCGCGGACCAAGTCTTTTTTAACTCGGTTATCCGCCACTTAGGCCCCATACAGGTTCTTGTCGTGCTTCTCGACAATCTTTTGGAACCGCCGCGCAAAACGCTCATCCGCTTTCGCTTTCTGCTCCAGCACCTTGCGGGCAAACACCATGTGATCCTCGTGCGCCTCCATCATTTCAGCCATGCGTGTGTTGGTGGCCGAACCGATCCCGGCCATAGCGGCCTGTGCCTTTTGGTCGGTCTGCACCCCGATTTCATTGATCTTATGGGCCACATCCTGTTGTTGCGCCGTCTTCAGTGATTTGGACAAAGCATCATACAGCACCACCCGCTGTTTGGTATCTGTCTGTAATTTGTTGATCAAAACCATCTGCGTCGCCGCCTGATTTTGCAGACTATCGGTCCAGGTTTTACCCTTTTCGATATAGCGTTCCAGCGTCTGGGATTTCGCCAGCATCACCTGTTCCTGCTGAACATTTTCATTGTATTCTGAATTCATCGCCGCCAGCACGCTTTCCAGCTTGGTACGCGCCGCCGCGTCCTGTTCCACCGAAATTTTACCTTCCAGCTCAATGATCTTCGGGTCCATCGCCAGTATCGTGGCCCGCAGCCCTTCCAGTGTTCCCACCGTGGCTTCCCGTTCATCCAGCGTTTCCGTCAGGTTGGCACCAACACTTTCTTTCTGCTGGTTCAGCATATTCAACTGACCCTCAAGCAACTTGACGATCACGTCTGATTTGCCAATCAGATCCTGCAACTTGTCATCAATCGACGCCGTGCGCATGCGTTCCTGGCGCATGCTGTCAGCCTTAGCCCCGGAAAATATCCCGACAAAACTTTCCCAGCCGGTCTTATTGCGCATCTCATCGAAATCTTTGGAAAATCCCGTGGTCACATCGTCCAGACCCATGATCAGCTCAGCGATATTGGCGTTCATCAGCTCGGTATGGGCATGCACATCGTCCAGCGTCGCGTTCTCAATATCTATCTGAATATCATCGCCCGCCTCCAACTTAACCCGCGCGGTTTCAATCCGGCTGGTCAGCTCGGTAATTTTTGACTGGGCAGCAGTCACCTGATCCTGGCTTTCGCGGATTTGCGCATCAAAATCTGACATTTCTTCTCCCTGAAAATTCAATCACTCGGCTTGCATATAGGCATTCTTAACGCAAATTACACCGCCCCGTCACCCGAAATTCACCATTACAGCTTTCATTTTTCCATAAATATCCTCGCCGAAGGCCCATCGCGCGAAGCGCTCATATAATGCGCCGCAGGCGCTCAATTTAATTGCGCCACACTGGACAATGCCACCATAGGGTGCCACCCGTTGGCCAACCTTACCAAGGAATTCCCAATGACAAAATCCACCACTGATCTTGCCGCTCTGCTCACTGACACAACCCTTTTGGCAACACAGGCCTACATCGCCGGTGACTGGTGCGATGCTGATGACCGCGCCACTTTCACCGTCACCAACCCGGCGCGCGGTGATGTCATTGCAACCGTTGCTGACCTTGGCCGCACCGAATGCGCCCGCGCCATTGACGCCGCCTATATTGCGCAAAAAGACTGGGCCGCGCGCACCGGCAAAGACCGCGCCGCCATATTGCGCAACTGGTACAATCTGATGGTGGAAAACGCCGATGATCTGGGCACAATCCTAACAGCGGAACAGGGCAAACCGCTGGCCGAAGCAAAAGGCGAAGTGCTTTACGGTGCTTCGTTCATCGAATGGTTTTCAGAAGAGGCCAAGCGCGTCTACGGCGAGGTAATTCCCGGCCACCAACCCGACAAACGCATCACCGTGATCAAGCAACCCATCGGTGTCGCGGCCTCGATCACCCCGTGGAATTTCCCCAATGCCATGATCACCCGCAAGGTCGGCCCGGCATTGGCCGCCGGCTGCGCCTTTGTCGCCCGCCCGTCCGAACTGACCCCGCTTTCCGCCCTGGCCCTTGGTGTGCTTGCCAGCCGCGCCGGCATCCCCAAAGGCGTGCTGTCGATCATCCCGTCCACCCATGCCTCAGACATCGGCAAAGAATTCTGCGAAAACCCCCGTGTGCGCAAACTGTCCTTCACGGGCTCCACCAATGTCGGCCGCATCCTGCTGCGTCAGGCCGCCGATCAGGTGATGAAATGTTCCATGGAACTGGGCGGCAACGCGCCGTTCATTGTCTTTGACGACGCCGACATTGATGCCGCCGTAGAAGGCGCAATGATCTCAAAATACCGCAACAACGGCCAAACCTGCGTCTGCGCCAACCGGCTTTATGTGCAGGCCGGGGTGTACGACGAGTTTGCCGAAAAACTGGCCGCCGCCGTGGCGAAAATGCAGGTCGGCGACGGGTTGGAAGACGGCACCACAACTGGACCACTTATCAATGCTGGCGCGGTCGCCAAAATGCAGGAACATATTCAGGACGCCACCGCAAAAGGCGCCAGAATTCTAACCGGCGGTCACGCCTTACAGGGCACGTTCTTTGAACCCACTATCATCACCGGCGCCACCCGTGACATGGCCTTTGCACGCGATGAAACCTTTGGCCCACTGGCGCCATTGTTCAAATTTGAAACCGTTGATGAAGTGATCGAAATGGCCAATGACACCGAATTTGGCCTGGCTTCATATTTCTACGCCAATGACCTGTCGCGCGTCATCAAAGTTCAGGAAGCGCTTGAATACGGCATGGTCGGCGTCAATACCGGGCTAATCTCAACCGAGGTCGCCCCCTTTGGCGGCGTCAAACAATCCGGGCTGGGCCGCGAAGGCAGCCACCATGGGATGGATGATTATCTCGAGATAAAATATATCTGTACGTCGGTGTAAAACTCCGATTATTCCGCGAATAATCGTAAATCTTCACAAATACCAAATTTATTCCAAGGATTGCCAAACCCCACACGTCTAATCAATTGTAATGCGTATGACGACAACAGATGACTCCCTGGCTTTGGCCGCCGCTGGTGGTGACCGCGATGCGTTCGCGGCCTTGCTGGCAAAGCGCTATGATGATCTGTTTGGTCTGGCCTTTCGTCTTACCGGCAATCGCGCTGATGCCGAAGATATCACCCAGGATGTTTGCGCCGCCCTGCCCGCCAAACTGGCCAATTATCGCGGAGATGCGCGGTTCACCACATGGGCCTACCGGGTGGTTGTCAACGCAGTACATGATCGCCGCCGCCGCGCAGCAACCCGTGCGCGCGCCGCTGACGGTTGGGGCAATTGGGAAATAAATCGCCGCGCTGTCATCGCCCAGGATCAGGAACAAGCCGACTGGCTGTCGTCGGTAATGTCGTCCCTTTCCAATGAGTTACGCGACACTTTGGCGCTGTTGTTAGAAGATGAACTGACCCATGCCGAAGCAAGCAAAGTTCTAGGGGTCAGCGAAGGAACCATAAGCTGGCGCATGTCAGAAGCAAAAAAACAGCTTCGCGTGCTGGCCGAAAAGGAGACAGGTTCATGACAGATGAACTGGAAAAACTACGCGCTGCAATGCGGAACTCCACCCCGGACCCGGCGGTCGATAAACGGGCTGAAAATCTGGCGCTAGCACAGAAAAATTTCGATGACTTCCAAGGATCGGCAACTGGCGCACGTCCTATACCTGATCGCCGCCCTTTGGTGGGGCGGCTTATTTCAGGAGTAGCAGATATGTTTCAATCCCTTTCCACGCGCGGTGCCTTAACCGCCAGCACCGCCCTTGTCGCCATTGGCCTGTTCGTTGTCTTGCCTCAGGGGGATAGTATTCTTACCCCAGGTACAATTGCCTCAAAGGACGATCAATCCGAAGTAACGGCACCCCAACAACCCGATGTTTTGTTGCGCGATGGATCTGGTGCTGATCTGTCCACTATAGCCGCACCCAAGCTGGAAGTTGCTGAAGCCGAAAGCGCGGATGAGCTTGGAAAAACCTACAGCACTGCGCCCAATCCAGTCACCACGCTTTCGCGCACTCGCAGACAAGAGGTTGATGCAATATCCGGTATCGTTGCGCAAACCACTTCACCTGCCCCAAAAGGCGAAACAGCCTATTATGATCGCCAAATAATTGCCGAGGAAAACACCGAAGCCTTCGCCAATGAACCCGCAGCATCCCTGAAAATCACCAGGCAAGACCCGGTTTCCACATTTTCAATTGATGTTGATACAGCGTCTTACGCGGTGGTTCGCTCATCCCTGATGGCAGGTTATCTGCCACCGCTAGCGGCTGTTAGGATTGAGGAAATGATCAATTATTTCCCCTATGACTACGCCGCGCCTGCAGCCGATGCAGCGCCATTTTCACAAAACGTAACGGTCATTGGCACGCCCTGGAACCCGGATACAAAACTGGTGCATATCGCCCTGCAAGGGCAAATGCCTGCGCTGGAAACACGACCACCGCTGAACCTTGTTTTCCTGATCGACACCTCTGGTTCCATGCAGGACGCCGATAAATTACCGCTGCTAAAACAAAGCTTTAAGCTAATGTTGAACCAGTTGCGCCCCACTGATCAGGTAGCAATTGTCACCTATGCCGGTAGTGCCGGGCAGGTGTTGGAAGCCACTCCAGCCTCAGAGCGTTCCACAATTCTGGCCGCCCTTGAAAACCTGTCTGCTGGTGGATCCACCGCCGGGCAAGCCGGGTTGCAACAGGCCTATTCAGTCGCACAGTCCATGGCTGAAGAGGGCGAAGTCACCCGGGTCATTCTGGCCACCGATGGTGATTTTAATGTCGGCCTTTCCGACCCGGATGCGTTGAAAACCTTCATCGCTGACAAGCGCGACACTGGCACATATCTGTCAGTCCTTGGACTTGGGCGTGGCAATCTGGACGACGCAACCATGCAATCTCTGGCGCAAAACGGTAACGGCACAGCCGCCTATATCGACACCCTGAATGAGGCACAAAAAGTGCTGGTAGATCAACTGTCAGGCGCGTTGTTCCCCATCGCCGGTGATGTCAAAATTCAGGTTGAATTCAACCCGGCAACCGTCGCCGAATACCGTTTGATAGGCTATGAAACCCGCGCCCTGGCCCGCGAAGATTTCAACAACGATGCTGTTGATGCTGGCGACATTGGCGCCGGGCATTCGGTAACGGCGATCTATGAAATCACGCCGGTCGGTTCAGCCGCTGTGCTGAATGATCCACTGCGGTACGGCGGGGAAGCCGCCGTCAACAACACCTTGGACGAGCTTGGATTTTTACGCCTGCGCTACAAGAACCCCGGCGAAGCAACCAGCCATCTGATCGAAACCCCTATTGCCCAATCCGATGCTGTAGCAAACGCTGATGTTCAGTTTGCCGTCGCCATGTCAGGGTTCGGGCAATTGCTGCGTGGCTCTGACTATCTGGGCGACTGGTCCTGGGGCGCAAGCGATTGATCTCGCGGGCGGCGCCCTTGGTGAAGACGATTTTGGCTACCGGCGCGAAGCGATCAACCTGATGCGTCTCGCCCAAAGCCTGTCTAACTAAAACCTGCTTTATTATCAAATGGTTAAACTAGCGCCCTCCTAACGTTTGGACTAAACACTGTTTAACTTCAAGGCACTAGCCCGCATCGGTTTCGCATGCGAAACTTCGCAAAAAAAGGGGCGCGTATCGCACGCGCCCCTTTCAAATTCGTTAGCTCAGTAACAGCAATTTATTTCTTGGCCGTCACGGCCTTGGCTTCCAGAACTTCAGATGTCGCAATTTCAATTTTACGCGGCTTCAGAGCCTCAGGCACTTCGCGTTGCAAATCAATATTCAACATGCCATCCAAATGGCTGGCCCCGGTCACGCGCACGTGGTCGGCTAGATGAAAACGCCGTTCAAAGGCGCGGGTGGCAATGCCACGGTGAAGGAACGTGGTCTTCGCATCTTCCTGGTTTTTCTTGGCCTTGATAATCAGCGAATTTTCCCGCACTTCAACATTCAGTTCGGCTTCCGAAAATCCGGCAACTGCAATGGAAATACGCCAGCCATCGTCGCTGGTTTTTTCGATGTTGTAAGGCGGGTAGCTGGGCTGGGCGACATCATTTGTCAAAACCCGGTCCATCAGGTCGGCTATTTGGTCAAATCCTACAGACGCACGGTGTAGGGGTGCAAAATCAAATCCTCGCATGGGTCATCCTCCAATAAAGCGATAACGATATGTTGCCTTCCACAAAGGGACAGGCGATTGTCACGGGCCCGGAATTGGCACCCGCAATTTCCAGATATGTACAGGTTTGAACGGCTTCAAGGGTGGCAAGACCAGGTTTGGCCCTAGGGCTTCACGAATTTGGCACCGCCCAGTTGGTCCGATTGACCCACTACGATCCTTCTTGCGCTTATTACCTTGGCTGGAAATACGCCGCGGCCGGCCCGGAAATCCGCTAGGATTTGGGCCAGCGGTGCCCTGATATCCATCCCGAAAGACACCTGTTGATCACCGGATTTTCCAATAGCTGACACCAATGAAACGATCCTTGGGCGGCCGTTTCGCATTGCAAATACCGGCGCGCCGGAAGAGCCAGGCACAACATCGCAGGACATGACCACCACCCCGTTATGGGCATCCAGCACATCGCAGGACCGTTGCCGCGAAGGCGCATCATTTCGACCAGCGCCATAGGATACCACACTTACCTGTTGGCCAGATTGAGCCCCGCCATCGGCTTGAAACGGGTTTGCGTGGCTGGACTGAATAGGGGATGAAAGCTGTAGCAAGGCCAGATCGTTTCGCACCTGTTCGCCGGTGGCGCGGGCAAAATTCACATAGTCGGGATGGATAATAGCTGACTTGCCTTGGCGTCGGGCGATCGACTTGCCGTCACGCCAACCGGCACGAAATTCCACCAGCTTTGGATCAGTTTTTTTGCCCGATTTTGGATCGTACAAACAATGGGCTGCGGTCAAAACAAGATCCGGTTCAATCAAGACGCCAGTGCAAGATGCCTGTTGCGCAATGATCAATAGCCCGACCCCTTCCCAACCCCGGCTAAGGCCCCATGTATCAAGTCGTTGCAAATTGGAATCCTGGGCCTGTGCCATGGGAACGCACCATGCCAGTATCGCGGCCGTTAACAGTAGGTTTTTTCGAAATTTCATCGGGCTCTCCGCCTAGGGGCGCACAAATTTTGCACCATTGCCGCCCTTAGAATTACCCAGTCGCAAAACCCTTACACCCAATTGTGTTTCAGCCGCTGAAGTGTCGACCTGGCTTATCAATGCCATCAGATCACGCAGCGGTTTTTCAAGATTTGTCCCTAGGGCAACATCCTGACCATTAACTTCAGCTTTCGCTGAGATCACCGATACTATCCTTGCCTGGCCGTTTTCATCGATTGTAAAAACCGGCGCACCAGAGGACCCGTAATCCACATCACATGACAGCACCAACGTTCCGGAACGGCGCGCCAGAACATGGCACGCTTCTTGCAAAGACGGGCTCTCGGCCCGATCACGGCCATAGGAAACCACACCCACCTGCGCGCCTTTTCGCGGGCGGCTTTGGGTTTCAAACGGCACAACCGATGATTTTTGGATTGGATGGCTTAGCTGCAGCAACGCCAGATCATTTGCCACGCGAACATCCTGATCCGAATTCTTGAACCGGAATTCAGGGTGTGCGATTGCCCGGCTAATTCCGCTTTGTGCATTGGCCCGGCCATTGCGCCAACCTGCCAGAAACTTCATATCGCTGGGGCGAAACGCCTGCCCGGTATCGCGATCAAACAGGCAGTGGGCGGCCGTTAGAACCAGATCAGGGGCGATTAGCGCACCTGTGCAAAATGACTGACCTGCAAAATTCAAACGGCCGACGGCTTCCCATCCACGGCTGTCAAATCCTGTTTGCAGCTGTTTCAAGTCAGAACTGCCTGCGCCCAAAGACGCCGAAGCCACAAGGCCAAAAAATGCTGCAAGTAACCGGGATTTCAAGTGTACTGCTTTCCCAAAATTTCCAGATTGATACGGATTGCTAGGGGCGAAATTATGACGTGACTGTGGTTAATCCACGGGGTTTGGGGCCACCCGTTGCCCAATCCAGCAATTCCACTGTATGCACCACAGGCACTTTCGTACCGCTGGAAATTTGCACCACACAGCCAATATTTCCGGCAGCAATAACCTGCGGTTTTTTGGCTTCCAGTGAAGTGACTTTACGGTCTTTCAATTCAGCCGATATTTCAGGCTGTAGCAGGTTATAAGTCCCCGCTGACCCACAACACAGATGCGCATCTTTTGGTTCAACCACCTCAAAGCCTGCCCGTCGCAACAGGTTTTTCGGGGCTGATTTCACCTGTTGGCCATGCTGCAGGGAACAAGCGGCATGGTACGCAACCCGTAACCCCATATCGCCTTGCGGCAGGTTTAGGGTCGCCACGAGTTCACTGATATCCATCGTGATTTCTGAGACTTTTGCAGCATCCCCGGCAATGTCAGTACCTCGCAGCATATGCCCGTAATCCTTTACCGTGGTGCCGCAGCCCGAGGTATTAATCACTATGGCGTCCAGACCGTCGCCGTTGATTTCCGCCATCCATGCGGTAATGTTTTGCGCCGCTGCTTTGTGGGCGCGCGTCTCTTTGCCCATGTGATGCACCAGAGCGCCGCAACAACCCATGCCTTTGGCCACGACGACATCACATCCCAGCCGGGTCAGCAGCCGGATTGTTGCATCGTTGATATCGGTGTTCAGCGCCTTTTGCGCACAACCCGTCAAAAGTGCCACTCGTTTCTTACGTTCGCCACTTGCCGGAAATACCTGGGGATCATCGCGATAACTGACTGGTGGAATTTGCTTTGGGACCATATCCAACATCACCCGCAATCGGCGATCCGGTACAAAGGAAAGAAAAGGCCGCGCCAATTTTGCCCCCAATAAAGCCAGCCGAAAACGCCCGGGATAGGGCAGAACCTGCGCCAGTGCATTGCGCAACATACGTTCAAACAGCGGCCGCTTATAGGTGTTTTCAATATGCACCCGCGCATGATCCACCAGATGCATGTAATGCACGCCAGATGGGCACGTGGTCATGCACGCCAAACAGCTAAGGCAGCGATCTATATGTTTGACAGTCTTGGCATCCGCAGGCCGATCATTTTCCAGCATATCCTTTATCAGGTAAATTCGCCCGCGCGGGCTGTCCAGCTCATCGCCCAGCACCTGATAGGTTGGGCAAGTCGCCGTGCAAAATCCGCAATGGACGCAGGCGCGCAGGATGTCGTTTGACCTTGCAATAGCTGGGTCATGCAACTGCTCTGGGGTAAACTCAGTTTTCATAAGGTTGCCCCATCAATCCGGGGTTCAATATCTCGCGCGGGTCAAACTTGTTTCGCAATCCAGCTGTCAGGGCTGCGATGGGTGCTGGTTCGGGGTGAAACCGGCTGAAATTCAATGGCGTGTCTTGTAAGGTGTGCACAAGTGTTGCGTGGCCGTTAAAAGCACCAATTTTCGCCCGCAAATCTGTGCCCATCTCACAGGCGGCCCAAATTAGCCCGCCACCCCAATCGTAAAAGACATTGGTTTCTCGCGGCATTCGCGCAACAATTCCGGGCGCATCCGAAGGTTTCACCGACAGCCGCCAAATATCATTTGGGCTGCCTTGCCATTCCGATACATCGCGAATTGTCTGCCACTGCTTTTCGACCTTTTTTGGATCATTTAACAGAACCACATCTCCGTATCCGGCCAGTAACGCCTGCAACTTCCCCAAACGGTAAGCCACTGAAGCCTCGGTCCCCTCAACCCGAATGGCACTGATCGGCCACCCTACGTCAGACTGGGTAAAATGTGCCGCCCCTGTCACTTCATAGGGCGACCCCAGCGCCGCTGACAGGGCCGAAACGGCCGCCGTGTCATCGACATTGGCCTTTGACCAGTACAACATCAGGCTGGCGGTCATTTCCGGCTTGGGTAGAACTTTTAGCGACACTTCGCTTAGCACCCCCAATGTGCCAAAGCTTCCCGCCATCAGTTTAACCAGATCATAACCGGTGACATTTTTCATTACCCGGCCACCATTCTTGATGATTTGCCCGGAGCCATCTACAAACCGCACCCCCAACACAAAATCGCGACACGCCCCCACCGCCACCCGGCGAGGCCCCGATACATTTCCCGCCACCACACCGCCAATGGTTGGCACGCCGCTCGTGCCCAACAAAGTCCGGTGATCCATCGGCTCATAGGCCAACCGCTGCCCTTCGGCATCCAGTGTCGTCTCAATCTCTGCCACCGGTGTTCCGGCACCTGCCACCAACGTTAATGAACCCGGCTCATACAGCGTGATGCCGTTTAGCCCAGCCGTGGTTAAAACCTGCGCGCCCAACTCCAGCCCGTTCATGCGCGTGCCACCGCCTTGCACACGCAACGCACCTTTCGCACCCGCCACGGCTTCTGCCAGTTGCGCCTCATTTTCAGGCCGTAGCATGGTCATCCGCTTCTTCTTTTTCAAAATATCTCCGGGGGTCGCCATTGGAGCGCCATTGGTCCGAGCGACAATGGCGACGGGGCAGACTGCCCCCTGCTTTTGCTTTCCACAAGACCATCAGACGCCCCGGCGCGATTGCGTTACCGCCAGCGGAAATACCTTGGCCGGGTTCAACAACCAGCCCGGATCAAACACGTCTTTCACCGACATCTGGGCGTTCAGATCATCGGCACTAAACTGGCTGCCCATCAGATCGCGTTTTTCAATACCCACCCCATGTTCACCGGTCAGACAACCGCCAACTTCGACACATAGTTTCAAAATGTCCGCCCCTAAAGCTTCGCAGGTTTCCAGATCACCTGATTTATTCGCGTCGTACAGGATCAACGGGTGCAAATTACCATCCCCGGCATGAAACACATTGGCCACCTGCAATCCATATTCCTGCGACATCTCCCCGATCCGGCGCAACACCCGGGCCAGGTTTGAAACCGGAATCACCCCATCCAGGCACATGTAATCGTTAATCTGGCCCATGGCGCCAAAGGCCGATTTTCGCCCCAGCCAAATGCGTGCGCTTTCATCCGCTGAGCCGGACACCCGCATTTCAACCGGGTTGAGTAATTTGGCAATTTTTCCAATCCTGTCCAGTTGTTCGTCGATCTCAGCCTCAGAGCCTTCAACTTCGACAATTAGCAATGCTTCACAATCCGGATAGCCCGCATGTGCAAAGGCTTCTGTGGCGCGGATGCAGGGGCGATCCATGAATTCGATTGCCACCGGTAAAATTCCGGCGCGGATAATGTCAGAAACACAGGTGCCGGCCACTTCATTGCTGTTAAATCCGATCAGCATGGGGCGCGCACCTTCGGGTTTGGCAACGATTTTCAGCACAGCCTCAGTGACCACTCCAAGTTGACCTTCAGAACCACAGATCACCCCCAGCAAATCCAGCCCGCCGGCATCCAGATACGGCCCGCCGATTTCAACCACTGAGCCATCCATCAACACCATGGTCACCCCCAGAAGATTGTTGGTGGTCACCCCGTATTTCAGGCAATGGGCCCCACCTGAATTCATCGCGATATTGCCGGCAATGGCGCAGGCCAATTGTGACGACGGATCGGGGGCATAGAAAAACCCGCTTTCTTCAATGGCACCGGTTACCGACAGGTTGGTGCGCCCGGATTGCACCCGGATGTAGCGGTTGTCAGTGTCGGTTTCCAACACGTCGTTCATCCGCGCCACCCCAAGGATCACGCAATCCGCCGTTGGCAGCGCTCCGCCTGACAGCGACGTTCCCGCACCGCGCGGCACCACCGGCACGCCCATGTCATGGCAGATAGCCAGAACGGCCGCAGTTTGCGCGGTTGAGTCCGGCAAAACCGCTACCATTGGTGGGCAGCGATAGGCGCTTAGCCCATCACATTCATAGGCCAGGGTTTCGGCGGGGTCATCAATGACAGCGTCCCTTGGTAATACAGCCAGCAGGCGCGCAACCAATTCAGGTTTTTTGGCCATTACGGCGGCATCTGGGGGTGGCATTTCCATGTTTCAGACCTGATTTCAATAATTGGTAATAAAATACTACCAATTTGAATAAATCACAAGCTTAGCAGCGGGCTCACCCTATCCGACGTTATTGTGTTTGGACAACCGCGCCGGGTCTGTGCCACACAGGCCCATGGAAAAAATGGCTCTGATAGTTGTCACAACACTGCTTAGTTCGATTGCCACGGCAACATTTGCAGATGCGCCCGTGGTTGAGGCCGTACAGGTTGATCGCTTTGGGTCGGGCTGGACTGTTTCGGTGTCCCTAAGCCACCCTGACACCGGTTGGGACCATTACGCAGATGGCTGGGAAGTATTGGACGCGGACGGCAACAGCCTTGGCATTCGGGTTTTGGCCCATCCGCATGTGAATGAGCAGCCCTTTACCCGGTCTTTGGGATCGGTGGAAATTCCGGCCGGGGCAGAATTTATTTCGATCCGGGCGCGAGACAATGTCGCGGGTTGGTTTGAAGAACTTTTTCGGGTCGATCTGGAAAACTAGATCAGCGACGCCCCTCACGCAGCCAGGCTGCAACCGACAACAATGATGCCAGCAACAAAAACAGCCAACCGGGCACCAGTGAGGTCAGCGTGACATCTGCTGTCTGGTAGGCTTGTCTTGGCGTCAGGCCGATCCAGCCGCGTCCGGCGGCCACCCGACCGGGGCGCACGTTTCGAATATCGGGCACGCCATTTTCAAGTGGCATTATCCCGCCACGGGTCGTGTTCACCAGTACGGCCAATTTTTCCCCGGTAGCAACGGTCTCTTCAAATTCACGGGGTGCCGAGGGACCCAGCGCAATCAGGGCAGCCTGATCGTCTTGCTTCAGGCGAAACAGGCCAATCTTGGGGGCCGCATATTCAGTGACGAAGCGGCCCGGGCTGGTTTCGGACATTTGCAGCACTGTCACTGAACCATCGGGGCCGGTGATTTCAACGTCACGCGGACCTTCGCCCAGCGTGCGCCGGGTGATCAGCATGTCTTGGCCTTGGGCTGTGACCAACAGAGCTTCTTCTTCCAGCTCTGGTTCTTTCATCATCCAGTGCGCCAGACGTCGCAGCAATTCCTGTTGTGGCCCACCGCCGTCAAAGCCGCGGCTCCAAAGCCAAACATGGTCAGAGGCCAACAGGGCAATGCGCCCTTCGCCGACCCGGTCCAGCACCAACAGAGGCTGGTCTTGTGCACCGGTCAAAACTGTATTGCCACTGTCTTGGGTCACATCTATCTGGCGAAACCAGCGGCCCCAACCGGGTGTGCCATCTTCCAGCGGCGGTGTCAGGCTATCCAGGCCTTCTGTCACTGGGTGGCGCGCGCCCAGGTCTGATATTTGCGGGCGAAATTCACCTTCAATAATGCGCGATGTAGGTTGGGCGGGAATGATTTCACCCAGGGGCGATCGAAACAGGCTATCGGCAGTGGCAAAGGCGGGACCGGCGGCCACCAGAACCGCGCCGCCGTTTTCAACATACTGGCGCACGCTTTCCAGATAAACCGAAGGTAAAATACCGCGGCGGCGATAACGATCAAAAATGATCAAGTCAAATTCATCCACTTTGTCCAAAAACAGCTCACGCGTTGGAAAGGCGATCAGTGAAAGTTCGGACACAGGCACCCGGTCTTGTTTTAAGGGCGGGCGCAGGATGGTAAAATGCACAAGATCAACCGAGCTGTCTGATTTCAAAAGGTTGCGCCAAGTACGCCCGCCTGCATGGGGTTCTCCGCTAACCAAAAGCACCCGCAGGCGGTCGCGCACGCCATTGATTTGCAGCACGGCAGTATTATTGCGATCGGTCAGTTCGCTGGCCAGGGCAGCGACTTCGATCTGGATGACATTCATGCCGCCATGTTCAATTTGCAGAGGAAAAGTCACATCCTGCCCGACCGGCACGCGGATAGATGTTGGCAGACCACCATCGACGGATATGTTTAGTGACGCGGTCGGGGATGTGCTGGCCGGAACCAGCCCCTGATCTTCAATACGCACCGTCAGTTCCACCGGTTCGCCCAATATTGCAAAGGCCGGGGCGTTTTTAACGATCAGGCGACGGTCCCAATCAGTTGCATGGCCACTAAGCAGCACATGCAGAGGGGCCGCCATTGCCGGGGCGCTGGCAAGGTCATGGACCTGCCCGTCAGTTACCAATAGCGCGCCTGCAAGGCGGGATTGCGGGATTTCAGACAGGGCATCGACCAATTTGGTCATCAACAGGGTGCCGCCATCACCGGGGGCATCATCAAGGGTTAAGGTTTTTACATCAAGGTTTGGTCGCGCAGCCAATCGCGCCTCAAGCCCTTGAACAGCCGCCGCGATCTGATCGGGACGATCTGAAATGCCCTGGCTGGCTGTGCGGTCAACCATAAGCAGCACCACGTCATTTAAAGGCGTGCGGTTTTCCTGTTGAAAGGACGGATTGGCCAGCGCTGCGCCCAATACTAGCATGGCCAGTGCGCGCAACCACCAGCCGCCCAGCCTGCGCCAAATCGCGAAAACCAGCAACGCCAAAGCGAAGGCTGCCAGGGCCGCCAATAGGGGCCAAGGCAAAAGTGGGTCAAAGATCACTGAACCGCGCATCTAATTGCCCAACCTGTCAAGCAGCGCCGGAACATGGACCTGATCCGATTTATAATTCCCGGTCAGCACATGCATGATCAGATTAACGCCAAAACGGAAAGCCAGTTCGCGCTGGCGGCTACCGGCACTGCCGCGCCCAACCGGAAACATCGGATTGCCCTTGGTATCTGTAGCCCAGGCCGTGGCCCAATCATTGCCGCCAATGACAACCGGTGTGACATTGTCGTTCAGATTACGAAACGGCATGCCTTCGGCCAGTTCCGCGTCTGGCGGGGCCGCTTCCACCCAGACATCGCGGGAATTATGACGGCCGGGAAAATCCTGTAGCAAATAGAATGTGCGGGTTAAAACATGATCACTGGGGATGGGTTCCAGCGGCGGGATATCCAGTGGGCGCGCCAGTTGTTGCAGTTTTTTACCGTTTTGCGCCGAAGTGCCAAAGCGAGCGACATCGGCGTCGCGGGTGTCAAACAAGATCATGCCACCACTGCGCAGATAACGGTTCAACTTTGCATAGGCTTGGTCGCTTGGCTGGGGTTGATCCCTTGAAATCGGCCAATAGATAAACGGAAAAAACGACAGTTCATCGGTTTCAAGATTAACAGAGATTGGAATGGCTGGTTCAATAGAGGTGCGTGCAAACAAAACGTTGGACAGGCCAAACAATCCGGCCAGTGCCACGTCGTCGACGCGGGTGTTGCCGGTGATGACATGGGCCAGAACCAGTTCGGTTGTGGCATCCAGTGCAAAACTCTCGGATTGGGCATTTGCGTCTGAAACCGGCATCAACAATAGCGCAAATATACTGGCTACAACAACCGAACGCGGGCCAAGCAGGCGACCTGATATCCAAAGTGACGCCAGTATATCCAGCCCCAACAGCGCCATTGCCAAGGTTAAAAGCAGCGCCTTCAGGGCAGTTTCGCGCACCACATCCAGCCCCTGCACATCCACATTGGCGGGCCAGCTTGTGGCGGCCAGCACAGTTTCCTGACCAATAACATTCAGGGCAATTTTGCGGTCACTGCCGGTGTAAAGTCCCGGAAGCAGGCCTGCCCCGGGCACCCCGTTGGCGATGTCTTCACCCGGCACACCGGCCAGATTTTTGGCGTCTTGCAAGGTGCCAAACGCATCCAGAACTTCGCTGGCAACCCAGGTTGTTCCGGCCAGATCGGCCGCATCCGGGCGGGCGGGCGCTGTGGAAACCGCCAGCCGTTCCAGCATCTGAACAAACAGGCCTGACAGCGGCAAAGTGGACCATTCGGCATTTGCAGTGACATGAAACAGCACCACCTGCCCCTGACCAATGCGCTTGCGCGTCACCAATGGCGTACCATCGGCCAGGGCGGCAATGACCCGGTCTGAAAGATTTGGATCGGGTTCGGCCATGACCTGAGCGTTGATGCGTACATCATCGGGAATACTAAGCCCAAAGAACGGTGAGCCTTCCTGAAATTCGCGCAGCTTTTTAGGTTCTCCCCAACTCATGGCGCCACCAACGGTGCGGCCACCAGCGCGCAGGCGCACCGGCATCAGCGGATCTTCAAGGGCGCGGCCAATATCGCTAGCGGCCAGTCTGGGCCCGGCAAAGCGCAGCAACAAGCCGCCGTTGTCCACCCATTCAGCGATGCCGTCGCTTTCGGTTTCTGGCAATGTTGCCACGTCGGCCAACACGATCACATCCGGGTTGGCTAACAGGATATCGCCCATTGTTCCGCCAATCAGGTCAGCTGTCGGTTCCAGCGCCTGTTGCAGAAAATGGGTGGGTGCCAATAGCTTTAGGCCCTCGCGTTCTGAACTGCCTGACACCAGCGCCACTTCGCGCCGTTTCAAAGCATCATCTGTCAGGCTGATCGCCCCGGCCGAGCGTTGTCCGTCAATTGAAAACCGGGTGACGCGGTTGCGCAATTCTGCCGGTAGCGAAAGAAGAACTTCGCCAGATGTTTCGCCACTTTCAAATTCCAGATCAACACTGGCCAACAGCCTTTCCACACCGCTTGGGTCGGGGCCATGGGCGGAAATTTCAATCTGGGCATCATTCAACACCCCGGCACGCAAAACATTCAGGCGGATTGCACCGTCTTCAACTGTTGCCGGTTGCAGCCCGTAAACCGGGCGCGGTATCTCAAACACCGTCACTTGCCCATGCTCCTGAAACGTTGCCAGGCTGGATGCGCGGCTGTCACGGTCCAACCCATCCGAGAACCAAAATGTATCAAACGATCCTGTCAGATTTTGGGCCCAATCTCCCATCTCAGTAGAGTTGGGCAACCACGGCTTTGGGGTAAACCCTGCAAGGCGCGAACGCCAGCTTTCCGCCGCTTGAAATACCGGCGCATCAGGTCCAAGGCTGGTGAGCGTAACAATCGCCACGGGACGGGCATCGCGGCTGGCATCATCCAGCGCTGCGCGCACACGATCAGCACGTGCTTGCCAGTTCGGGGCGTCAGCCCAAGTGGCGTCCAACACAATCAGCAGTGGTCCCGAACGACCGTTATCAGAGTTGGGGTTAAGCACCGGCCCGGCGAAACCCACGATCACCGCCGCCATCGCCAATGTTCTGATCAACAGCAGCCACCAGGGGGTTTTATCGCTTTGGCTGTCATCATCTTTCAGGCCAAGCAACAGCAACACACCGGGAAACAGACGCCGAATGGGGGCCGGAGGTATGGCGCGCAATAGCAACCAAAGAATGGGCAGCGCCACCAATGCCAGCAGCAAAAGCGGGGCGCTAAACCCTATACCAAACAGGCTAAACATCAGTGCGCCCGCTCCAATGCTGTGTATATCCACAAAAGCGCCGACTGAGCAGTTACTGACGTGTGGTGGCAATGGTATTGCCAGCCGGTGCGCTGCGCCAACGTTTGCAATTCATCTTTTCGCTTGGCCAGCCGATCAAGATAACGTTGCCGTAAATCGGATGCCTTTAGCGTTTCGTGGGCAACGGATCGCCCCATACTTTCAAAAATTGTGCGCCCATCAAAGGGAAATGCTTCTTCCTGAGGATCAAGAATATGTACCAATGAACCTTTGACACCCTGATCCGCGGCCCGAGTCAATTGCATGGTTACCGGGGCTATATCACCCAAAAAATCAGACAGGAAAAGCACCCGCGAATTGGCCAACGCACCGCTAATGTCTGGCGCGCCATATTCATTTTGGTGGCCATCGGAACACAGGCCATCGGCGATGTGGGCCAGTTGAATTTCACCTTGGCGGGGTCGCGCATCGGCGTCAGCCAGCGCCACCCTTTCACCGCCTCGGATCAACAATATTGCCGATGCCAAAGCCAGCACCCTTGCGCGTCCGGCCTTTGAAGGCAAATCTGGGGCCGACGAAAAACCCATGGATTGGGCATCGTCCGACCAAATCAGAACGCTTTGCGCTGCCTGCCATTCCTTTTCCTGCACGAAATTGGCGTCGGAACGGGCGGAACGGCGCCAATCAATTAGTCGCGCCGGATCACCTGGGGCAGCCGGGCGATATTGCCAAAACTCATCCCCCATGCCCGAACGCCTGCGACCATGGGACCCCAACATAACTGTTGCCGCCAGATTTTCAGCATCCGCCATCAGAGCAGGCAGCCGGGCTGCATGACCCTCGGCTAGACTGCGAAGTGTGGCGGCCTGGTTCATGCGGCTGCCGCAACCCGGCCAAGATCGGCCACCGTGCTATCGATCAAGCCGTTCAGGGTTTCCCCACGTGCACGGGCGGCAAAACTAAGTGCCATCCGGTGGTTTAGCACCGGGCGCGCTAGGGCAACGACATCTTCAGGCGAAGGAGCAAGGCGCCCATCCAGCAAAGCGCGCGCGCGCACTGTCAGCATTAGCGCCTGCGCCGCCCGCGGGCCCGGACCCCAGTTAACGCTGCTTTTCACGGCTTCGGATGCGGCGGGATCATCGGGGCGAAAGGCCCGTACAAGGCTAAGTATTTGTTCCAGCACCGCCTCGCCCACAGGCATTCGGCGTAATAAATCTTGCGCCGCCAGCAGTTCATTGGGTTCAAACACCTGGTGCGCCGCTTCTTCGCTGGCCCCGGTGGTGGCTATTAATATATCACGTTCGGCGTCACGGGTTGGGTAGTCTACATCTATTTGCACCAAAAACCGGTCAAGCTGGGCTTCGGGCAATGGATAGGTGCCTTCCTGCTCAATTGGGTTTTGTGTGGCCAGAACGTGGAACGGTATCCCAACCGCATGTTCCTTACCGGCAATGGTAACAACCCGTTCCTGCATGGCCTGAAGCAGAGCAGATTGCGTGCGCGGTGAAGCACGGTTAATTTCATCCGCCATTAGCAACTGGCAAAATATCGGACCCTTGATGAAACGAAAGGACCGGCCACCGTCTTTGCTGGTTTCCAATACCTCTGAGCCCAAAATATCCGCCGGCATCAGGTCTGGCGTGAACTGAATACGCGCGCCCTGCAGCCCCATAACGGTTGAAACCGTATCTACAAGCCGGGTCTTTCCCAACCCGGGCAAGCCGATCAACAGCCCATGCCCACCACATAGCAAAGCTGACAGCACCAGATCAACAACGCCTTCCTGTCCGATAAAACGCTTGGTGATGCTGGCCTTTGCCTGACCAAGTTTTTCGCTAAGCGCTTCTATGTCTGCCACCAGATCCGGGGTGTCGGCCATTCCAATTCTCCTGCTTCTTCCAATAGGGTGTATTTAATGGAACTATTGCATTCGTTACAAATGGCAAAAGCCATGAAAGGACAAAATATCGTTACTCCCAGTGCAGAAGGTATCGCAACAGCGGCACGCAAGGCCAAGAAAAAAGGCGGCGCAGCGCCGGTACATCTGTGGAATCCGCCGTTTTGCGGAGATCTGGACATGCGAATTGCCCGTGATGGTACCTGGTTCTATCTGGGCACGCCGATTGGGCGACCAGAACTGGTGAAGCTGTTTTCCAGCGTCATTCGAAAAGATGGCGATGATTATTTTCTTGTCACCCCGGTGGAAAAAGTCGGTATCACTGTCGATGACGCGCCGTTTGTTGCAGTGGATTTTGATGTTGCCAATCCTGGCCCTGATCAATTGTTGACCTTTACTACAAATGTTGGAGACATCCCTATTGCAGGGCCCGATTGTCCGATCAGAGTTGAACGTGATCCGAAAACCGGCGAACCGTCACCGTATATTCTGGTGCGCACCAATCTAGAGGCGTTGATTGACCGCAAAAGTTTTTATCGGCTGGTGGATATTGGCGAGCAACAGACACACAGTGGTGAATTCTGGTTTGGCATTCGCTCATCAGGTAGTTTTTTCCCGATCATTCCGGCGGTTGATCTGGCCTGACATCAACACTTCTTCTTTTTCTAAAAACCTCCGCCGGAGGCATCTTTTTCCTAATGCGCTTCAGCCCAGTTCGCGCCCTGCCCTGCATCCACCGTCAACTTCACATCCAGTTGCACCGCTGGCATCGCCGCATTTTCCATGACATCGCGCACCCGTTCGATGGTGGCGTCCACGGCGTCCTCTTCCACTTCAAAGATCAGCTCATCATGCACCTGCAACAGCATTTTCGCTGGCAGATCCTCAATCGCCGGATGCATGCGTACCATGGCGCGTCGAATAACATCGGCAGCTGTTCCCTGTATGGGCGCGTTGATCGCGGCGCGTTTGGCAAAACCAGCGTGTGGTCCCTTGGCGTTCATTTGTGGCGTGTGGATTTTGCGGCCAAACAGCGTTTGCACATATTCATGTTCCTTCGCGAACGCCACGGTGTCGTCCATATAGGTGCGAATGCCGGGGAAGCGCTCAAAGTATTTATCAATGAACGCTTGCGCTTCTTTACGCGGTATCCGTAAATTTCGCGCCAGCCCAAAACCGGAAATGCCGTAGATCACTCCGAAATTAATCGCCTTGGCCTTACGTCGAATGTCTGGTGTCATGTCTTCCATCGGCACATCAAACATTTCTGATGCTGTCATGGCATGAATGTCCTGCCCGGCTTTAAACGCATCTTTCAGCGCATCAATGCCGGCGATATGCGCCAGTATCCGTAGTTCAATCTGCGAATAGTCCAGCGACACCAGCACCTTGCCTTCACCAGCAATAAACGCCGTTCGAATCGCGCGCCCATCCTCAGTTCGTACCGGAATGTTTTGCAGGTTCGGATCAGTTGACGCCAAACGGCCGGTATTGGCCCCGGCAATGGAATAAGAAGTGTGAACACGCCCGGTGTCCGGGTTGATATGGGCCTGCAGCGCGTCGGTATATGTGGATTTCAGCTTGGCCAATTGACGCCAGTCCAGCACTCGGGCCGCCAGTTCATGTTCCCCGGCCAGATCCTCAAGTATATCCGCACCGGTTGCATAGGCGCCGGTCTTTCCCTTCTTGCCGCCGGGAATTTCCATCTTATCAAACAGAATTTCCCCTAACTGCTTGGGCGACGCCACATTGAACGGCCCCCCTGCCAATTCGTGTATCTCGGCCTCCAGCCCGGCCATCTTTTGCGCGAACGTGTTGGACATGCGCGAAAGAACGTCACGATCCACCTGAATGCCGTCCATTTCCATGCGCGCCAGCACCGGCACCAACGGGCGTTCCAGCGTTTCATACACCGTCGTGACCTTGGAGCGGTGCAATTTCGGCTTAAATTCCTGCCACAGGCGCAGGGTTATATCCGCGTCCTCAGCGGCATATTTCACTGCGTCTTCAACCGGCACCCGATCAAAGGTAATCGCCGACTTGCCAGTGCCCAGCAGCGGTTTTATCGGGATCGGGTCATGTTCCAGATAGCGGTTGCTTAACGTGTCCATGCCGTGATTGTGCAAACCCCCATGCATGGCGTAGGACATCAGCATCGTGTCATCAATCGGGGCAACAGCCACATCGTAGCGCGCGAAAATCTTGGCGTCGTATTTCATGTTCTGGCCGATTTTCAGCACGGCAGGGTCTTGCAGAACCGGACGCAGCATATCCAGGGCTTCGTCCACCCCCATCTGCCCTTCGGCCAGATCGTCCGAGCCAAACAGATCATCCGCAGCAGATGTTTTGTGGATCAGTGGGATATAACAGGCCTCGCCCGCCGTAACACACAGCGATATCCCTACCAGATCGACGACCATTTCGTTCAGCCCGGTGGTTTCGGTGTCCACCGCCACAAAACCGCAGGCATTGATCCGTTCAATCCAGACCTGCAGTGCGGCAGCGTCCTTAACCCATTCATACTTGTCCGCATCAAACGCCACCGCCTCGGCGGCTTTGCTTTCGACCCCCGGCACATCGGCAATCACCGGGGCCTCAACCCCCAGCTTATCCGCCACCCGTTTAGACATGGTGCGAAATTCCATGAGCGCCAGAAACGCCAGTAACGTATCGGGCTCGGGTTCCTTCATCTCAAGTGCGTCAAAGCCAAAATCCAGCTCCATATCGCAATCAAGCTGCACCAATTGCCGCGACACCCGGATCAGATCGACGTTGTCCTGCAGGCTTTCACGCCGTTTGGGTTGCTTGATCTCACCGGCGCGTTCCAGCAGCGTGTCAAGATCACCGTATTCATTGATCAGCAGAGCCGCCGTTTTTATGCCGATCCCCGGCGCGCCGGGCACATTGTCCACGCTGTCCCCCGCCAGTGCTTGCACATCCACCACCCGTTCTGGCGCAACGCCAAATTTTTCGAATACACCGTCGCGATCAATGCGTTTGTTCTTCATAGCGTCGAGCATTTCAACACCGCCGCCCACCAGCTGCATCATGTCTTTGTCGGAAGAAATGATCGTCACCCGCCCGCCAGCATCACGCGCCTTACAGGAAAGGGTGGCGATTATGTCGTCGGCTTCAAAACCTTCAACTTCTACGCAAGCTATATTGAATGCCCGGGTGGCATCGCGGGTTAATGGAAATTGCGGCACCAGATCTTCGGGCGCGGGCGGGCGGTTGGCCTTATAGGCATCATAAATATCGCTGCGAAACGTCTTGCCCTTATGGTCAAAGATCACCGCCACATGGGTCGGCGCGTTGTCGCCCTTTGCCTCTTCCACCTGTTTCATCAACATGTTGCAAAAGCCGGCCACAGCCCCGATTGGTAATCCGTCAGAGCGGCGCGTTAGTGGTGGCAGCGCATGATAGGCGCGAAAAATAAATGCCGAACCATCGATCAAATGCAGGTGGTGACCCTTGCCGAAACTCATATCGATCCCCCCGAACCTTATTTATTTTACGTCTTTCACATAATCCTGGTGAACAAATTTCTTATCACAGTAACCGCATTCCACGAAGCCAGAATCTTGCGAAATCTGCAGCCAAACCCGCGGGTGCCCATTGGCTACACCACCGCCATCACAGGCAATGCGGTATGTATCAACGGTTTCGGTCTCGGGCGCATCGATTGTCATGGTGTCTCCGTTTGCATCAACTGGCGGGTGCGCCATGATAGCAAGCACGCACCGGGCTGCAACACCCCAAGCAACAGCTTTTGAAATATTACAGGGTAACTGGCGACAACATTCGCCCCAAAAGTCGCCCGCCCAGAATATGCACATGCAAATGGGGCACTTCCTGTACGCCGTGGCGGCCCGCATTGGCGATCAGGCGGTAACCATCGCCCAGTTCAGGGCTAACCGAAGTCATTTGGCAAACTTTACCCACTGCGCGGGTGAAATCCAGGATTTCTGGGTCCGTCGCAGCCTGTGCGAAATGGTTATAATTTACATACGCACCGCGTGGAATGACCAGAACATGGGTGGGTGCCTGGGGGGTTATGTCTGGGAAAGCAAAACTATGTTCAGTTTCAAGAACCGGAGTACAGGGGATATCACCGCGCAGGATTTTGGCGAAAATGTTCTGTTTGTCATAGGTGTAGGCCATGGGGTCCTTAATCTGCAAACAAATGTGCGGTTTCAGCGACGCTTTGCGCCTGCTCCAGTGTGATATTCAAAAATTCAGCTAGTGGTCGTGCGTTTTCAGCGGCGCTTGCTTTTTCCTTGATACGATAAAAATTCGGGAAATTGGCATCTTTAATTTGATCAACTTCATGGAATACATCAGCCCGGATTGTCGGCAATAATCGGGCACTGGCCTGGTCACTGGTCTGGTCGCCAATCAGGCCAACACGTTTGGCGTGACCCAGCAAATAATCATCACTGAATTCGCATTCGATCTGCAAAAGTTTGGTTTTGCTCCGGTCGGTGTAAAAATCGCTAAGCAGGTCCATGTTGTCGGGATCAAGGCAAAAAATCATCTTATCCGTTTCGTAAAAGTCAAACAGCATACGCATCAGCGCGCGCCGGTGGCGGGTGCGTTTGCCCAATGTTCTTTGAATGCCGCCTAGGTCTGGCAAGCTGGTCATTTCTTCGTCAAATACATATTCGACTGCTGGTACATTGGTGATTTGCCGAACCTGTTTTAACAGCCGTTTGGCCACGTGCCATTTCTTACAAGTCACGATCATCAATTCGCGATCCCGGCCTAAGGTGCTTTCGGTTTCCCAAAACCGTGGGGAAAAGCGCCGACCTTCACGGCCCCTATCTGTCAAGAATTTAAACAGGCTGCGGCCTTCGTTTGATAGGGAAAATTGAACATCTTTTGCGGCGAAAAGTACGCCAAGACGGTCCTTCAATTCGGTTGCTTCCGGCGAAATTTTGCGGGCAAAAAGATAGTTCTGGCCCAGCAAAAGATCATAGTGGTCATTGTAAAAAGACACAGGCATTCCGTAATCAGAAAACATTAGGAACGTCAGTGAGCGGGCACGAATTTCAGCGCCGGGTACCAGATGTCTGACCAGGGTTTGGAAAAACGTTTCATCCGGAATCCATGTGGTTTTGAAAAACCGCATGACGTCTTTTCGTTCCTTGGTGAACGCAAGTATCCATTCAATTGTCCGGCGGCGCAGGCACCACCACTGACTGCCGATCATCATCTTCAGGTCATCGGGTACTGCGCGGGTAAGGCCCAGCTGTTTTTGGACCGCAATTGATTTGTAAAATAGCGGCTTGTTTTTACGTTCGTTGAAGAAGTGGCGGTAAATCAGGCGTTCTTCTTTAAAGCCGGTTTTGATCCAATTGCTATCATAATAGTCAAAGCTTTCAATAAAATCAGCGTCTTCATTGTCCAAAAATTCATGGCAATATTCTGCGGATTTAATCGCCATACAATCGCCCGATAACATATAAAAATGGGTGGCTCGGGGAAAAGCGGTATCGGCAGCAGCCACGGCGTGCAGTGTTGCTTGAACCAGGCTCCATTCCCCCCAGCCGCATTTTATGCGGGTATTGGCGAATGTGACATTGGGGTTTTGGTTAAGTGCGTCAAAAATACGGTCGAAATCTTCCTTGGGAGCCCGGGCATCGAAGTGAATTGCCATGTAATCGCCCGCCGCTGTTAGACGCGTCGCCTGGGCTATAATGGCGTCCGGGTCCTTATGGCACAGGAGGATGAAGGCGATTTTTGCCATTTCTGATACTTTTTTCCGATTTTTCCCGATTGTTGGCATAGTTAACGTGAACAACCATTGAAAAAACAGTATTTCTTTGCTTTTTTCGCCATATTGTTCCCCTACGACCCTATTGACGGGGGGACGGATGAAAAAGTGAGTGATTAATATGGGTTTTCCCGGCACCTGGATGACGGAAAGCGAAAGTACGGTTTATCGGGTTGTCCCGAAATGTGCCTGTTCTACCATCGGGCAGATCATGTTTTATTCCGATCATGGCGAATTCTTTGACGGCGATATCCATGATGCCGAAAGTGGTATTCATAAATGGGCGCTTAAAGACAGCCAGGATTTAATTCAGGCCAATGTGCAAAACCACAGTTCGTACACGTTTACCTGTGTACGCAATCCTTATACCCGCATCCTGTCGTCATTTTTCGACAAAATCTGCGGAATGCAACGCAATGGTCAAAGATATCGTGGTAATCTGGTGCCATTGTTGATCCAGAAGTACGGCATCGAAGTTGAAGGGGACTTTGATCAGATCAAAAGCTTTCGAAGGTTTTTACTGTTTGCCCGCGATACCATCAAATGGCGCAAACCCATGGACCCGGATATTCACTGGTCAGCAATGGCGGGGCATGTTTCGACCTTTATTGTGAATGGCGGCAGCTATGACAGCATTGTTTATACCGAAAAATTCAACGAGAGCATGCAAACTGTTTTAGACAATATCAAGGTCGCACATAAAGTTGATCTGGCCAAAATTCCGCGATTCAATGAAAGCGAAGGGCATGGCCCCAAGCGCGCCCATCCGGTGGAAGATTATTTCGACGACATGTCGATGCATCTGGTGCGCGAAATGTACAAACGTGACTTTGAAATCTTTAAGTACGATTTCGACGATCCGAGCAACAAATTGCCTGTCAAAGATATTGATCTGGAAGAAGTTCACGCCAAGCTGGGTGACTGACCCCGGCCTTAAATCAATCCATGTTGTTGGAATAACTTTTTAAGGTTGGCCTCGGGTCGGGCACCGATATGGCTGATGATTTCGGCGGCTGCAACGCAAGCCATGCGGCCACAGGTTTCCAGACCAAAGCCGTTTGTTAATCCCCACAGGAAAGCTCCGGCAAAAAGATCACCGGCACCGGTGGCGTCCACAACATCTGTCGGCATTGCCGGAATATGCCATCGGTCAGCGCCGCTGGCGATGTGAGCCCCATTGGCACCGTCTGTACAAGCCACGATCTGAACCTCTTTGGCAGCCGCACTTAGGGCAACATCCAGATCATCGGCGTTATACATCGACAATAGCTCCACACGGTTGGCGAATAAAAGATCTGCCTCATCCCGAAGCAGGCGCGCGAAAGCATCCCGGTGGCGATCAATGCAAAACGGATCAGACAGGGTTATGGAAACCTGCCCGCCGGTTGATTTGGTAGCGGCAATAGCTTTGGCAAAAGCTTCATGACTTTCAGGACCATCAAAGCGGTAGCCTTCCAGAAAAATCCATTCAGCGTCGGCCATCATCTTTGCATCAATGTCGTCCGGGCCTAAAAATTCTGACCAGCCCAGATAGGTGTTCATAGAGCGTTCTCCGTCCGGCGTTACCAACACAATGCAACGGCCGGTTTCGGCATCAGACACCTTTTCCCCTAGCCCAGTCTCATAGACGGCCCCCTGGGCACGCAGATCATGGGCAAAAATAGCGCCAAGCTGATCGTCTTTGACCTTACCAACATAGGCCGTGCTGCCCCCCAACTGGGCGATTCCCGCAATAGAATTAGCTGCTGAACCACCGCTGATTTCCTTAGCGGGGCCAACTTTGGCATATAGTTCAACCGCGCGGTCCATGTCGATGAGTTGCATGATGCCTTTTTGGACACCGGCCTGTTCTAAAAACGTATCTTCGCAATGTGACAGGACATCAACAATAGCATTGCCAATACCAACAACCTGGAACTTTTTAGACAACTGTTTTCTCCTCATAGGGGCACAGATCGTTGATGATGCAGGCCGCGCATTTAGGTTTGCGGGCCACACAGATATAGCGGCCATGCAGGATTAGCCAGTGATGCGCGTGCTGCTGAAATTCGGCCGGAATGTTGTCTTCTATCGAACGCTCAACGACATCGACATTTTTGCCAATGGCTAAGCCAGTTCGATTGCCGACCCGGAATATATGCGTATCTACAGCTTGCGCCGGTTGTTTGAACCACATGTTCAACACCACATTCGCGGTTTTGCGCCCCACGCCGGGTAAAGAAATCAGCGCCGCGCGCGATGACGGTACCTGACCGCTGTATTCTTCGGCCAGTATCGCGCTAAGTTTGATAACGTTTTTGGCCTTTTGCCGGTACAGGCCGATGGTTTTGATATGCTCAATCAGCCCGGCTTCGCCAAGCGCCAGCATTTTGTCCGGCGTGTCGGCGATCTGGAACAGTTTATGCGTGGCTTTATTAACCCCAACATCCGTTGCCTGGGCCGACAATGCCACCGCCACCACCAGGGTAAAAACGTTGGTGTGGTGCAATTCGCCCTTTGGTTCCGGCTCACTTGCCTGAAACCGGGAAAAGATTTCGTGGATGATATGATAGTTCATTTGTTTGACCATGGGCGATCTATGCCCTGCCCGCACATTAGGCGCAAGAAACGGATCGACCGGCGGGGATGATTTGCTAGGGTAGTCGTAACGAAGGAAACTGCATGCCTGATGAAAACGGATATCATTACGGCGTTATGCGCCGGGCGATTAATACTATAGATAGCGCACAAGAGCCCCTAACGCTTGAGGCACTGGCCGCCAGTCTTTCTATGAGTCCAGCGCATTTCCAACGGGTGTTTTCACGCTGGGTTGGCGTGTCGCCCAAACGGTATCAACAATACCTGGCGCTGGACCACGCCCGCGCCCTGCTGGCGGATCAATTCACCACCTTGCAGACATCCCATGAGCTGGGACTGTCTGGCACGGGGCGTTTGCACGATATGTTCATGAAATGGGAAGCCATGAGCCCCGGCGATTATGCCCGCAAAGGCGCTGGAGTTTGTATAGATTATGGCTGGTTTGACAGTCCCTTTGGGCAGGTGTTGGCCATGGGGACCAAGCGAGGTCTATGTGGCATGGCGTTTGCCGAGGAGATTGGTAAAACGGCGGCACTGGCCGATATGCAAGCGCGCTGGCCTGCGGCCAAATTTTGCGAAGCACCGAAACAGATTGAAAACTGGGTGAATGCGGCATTTGGCGCGGGTCAGAACACCAAGCTGCACCTAATGGGTGCGCCTTTTCAGATCAAAGTGTGGGAGGCATTGTTGTCGATCCCGTCCGGGCATGTCACCACTTATTCCGAAATTGCCGAGGCCATTGGCAACCCAAGGGCCGTGCGCGCCGTTGGTACCGCCGTTGGCAAAAACCCGATAAGCTGGCTAATTCCGTGCCACAGAGCCTTGCGAAAATCCGGTGGATTGGGCGGCTATCATTGGGGCTTGCCGGTAAAACGCGCCATGCTGGCCTGGGAAAGTGCGCGCAGGGATGCTTTGCTGACACATCCACGTGATATTTCCCCCTGACGCTTGCGGAATTCCGCCTATGTTGGTTTTATATCGTTTGAAGTGAAAGCAATTCACACATAAAAAACGCACAAATGCTGGGTCAATGAAACAGACCAACCGAGGAATAACATGACATTTTTTAGAATCCCTGCGCTGGCCATGACGGTCAGCTTGCTTGCCGTGACGGCCTGTACTGACATCAACACGCCCACGGGCAATTCAAATACCCGCGCCAATGAAGGTGTTGGCGTTGGTGCAGCCACTGGTGCACTGATCGGAATTTTACGTGGCAATAACGCCCAAGAACGCACCCAAGGCGCCATTGTTGGTGGTATTCTTGGCGGCGCAATTGGTGGCGCTATCGGCACAAACATGGACCGGCAGGCGGCTGATCTTCAGGCCACCCTTGGCGATGGACGCATTCAGATCATCAACAACGGCGATCATCTGATTGTGCGCATGCCCCAAGACATTCTGTTTGCTGTGGACAGCTCAACCGTACAAAATGCACTGCGAAGTGATCTTGCAGCGCTGGCCAATAACCTTCAGCGTTTCCCCGGCTCAACTGTCGTTGTTTCAGGCCACACCGATAGTACTGGCGCAGCGTCATACAACCAGAATCTTTCTTCACAACGTGCCAATGCGGTTACGGCTGTTTTGATTGCCAATGGCGTTCCCGGCGGGCGTATCCGGTCAATTGGTTATGGTGAGGATCGGCCACTTGCCACCAACCAAACCTCTGGCGGTCGTGCGCAAAACCGGCGTGTGGATATTGTGATCCGACCCAACAACTAAGCTATCAAAAATATCTGAAAAAGGCCGGGGAATTCCCTGGCCTTTTTTGTTGGTTGTTTAGCGCCCCCTTGCATTGTTAGTCTGGTGAGACAAAATTGCAGGCTGGCCATGCCCTTTACCAAAATTCAATCTGAGAAACTGTCGACTGCCGTCGTTCAGCAAATTGAGCTGCTGATCCTGCGCGGCATCTTGCGCCCCGGTGATCGCCTGCCGGCTGAACGCGAGTTGTCAGAAAAGTTGGGGGTTTCGCGCCCCAGCCTGCGCAACGCCATCAGTGACCTTTCAACGCGCGGTTTACTGATCAGCAAGGCCGGGTCCGGCATTTTTGTTGCCGATCAACTGGGCTCGGCATTTTCACCGGCCCTGACCACGCTGTTTTCACGCCATGATGAAGCAGTGTTTGACACATTGGATTTTCGCGCCGACATGGAGGGGCTGGCGGCTGAACGGGCTGCAAAGCTGGCCTCAGACACCGATCGTTTGGTGATCAACGCCATTTTTCAGAAAATGCAAAAGGCCGGTGATGCCGTCGCCGAGGCCCAGTTGGACGCTGATTTTCATATGGCCATCATAGAGGCCAGCCATAACGTGATCATGCTGCACATGATGCGTTCAATGTATGAATTGCTACGCGACGGCGTGTTTTATAACCGGCAGGTGTTGTTTCGCCAAAATACCACCCGGCAATCGCTGTTGGACCAACACCGGGCGATAAATGACGCCATTCAGGCGCGTGATCCGAAGGCGGCGCGCAGCGCTGTGCAGACCCATCTGGGATATGTCAGACAGGCGCTGCAGAATGAACAGAAATCCGCAAAGAACGAAGATATTGCCCGAATGAAACTGGGGCGCGAACAGACCTAAGCCGCCCGACGCCCTTTGCCGGAACGACGGTTTTGCGGCCGACGCCGGCGCTGGCTGTTTCCACCCGGCTTACCCTGCTTTTTGCTGGTTTGCTCTTCCGCTTCCCAGGCGCGGCCACCGACCACCGGAATGTTATGTTTCAAGATCTTTTGAACGGCGCGCAGTTCCGACATTTCACCGGGTCCGCAAAACGCGATTGCCGTTCCAGCCTTGCCAGCACGCGCGGTGCGACCAATCCGGTGCACATAGTTTTCCGGCACATTGGGCAGATCATAGTTGTAAACATGGGTGATGCCCGGAATATCAATGCCGCGCGCCGCCACATCTGTGGCAACCATCACGTCAATTTCCCCTGCGCGAAACGCCTTGATGGCCCGTTCACGCTGGCCTTGGCTTTTATTGCCATGGATCGAACTTGCGTTGATACCTTCAGCAATCAGCACCTTTTTTAGCTTTTCAGCCCCGTGTTTGGTGCGCGAAAATACCAGCGACAATCCGTCAGCATGTTCCTTAAGCAATTCAATCAACAGCCGCGATTTCCCGGCTTGCGGTACGTAGTGTAGCGATTGGTTGATCTTATCGGCGACTTTACCGGGGGGCGAAACTTCTACCCGCACCGGGTTCTTCAGGTATGCCCCCGCCAGTTCTGCCATCAACTTAGGCATGGTGGCCGAAAACATCATAGACTGGCGATCATCAGCTAGCAGCGGCGCGATCTTACGCAGTGCATGGATAAACCCCATGTCCAGCATCTGATCGGCCTCATCCAGCACCAGATACCGGGTTTCATTCAAAAATACCGCGCGCCGATCCAGCAGATCAATCAAGCGTCCCGGTGTGGCCACCAACAGGTCAGTACCCCGGCTTAACCGGTTCATCTGCGCCACAATACCAGCGCCACCAACAACCAGGTTCACCTTTAAATGCGTACCCTTGGTATAGGCCGTCAGGTTATCGGCAATCTGCTTGGCCAGTTCGCGCGTTGGGGCCAGTATCAGCCCACGCACAGTCTTGGCTTCCGGCTTTGTGCCAGCCTTTAACAGCGCATCAATCATTGGCAAACCAAAGGCCGCCGTTTTTCCGGTGCCGGTCTGCGCCAGCCCCATCACATCTTTGCCATTCATCGCATGCGGAATTGCCTGCGTTTGAATTGGCGTTGGTTCAGTTATGCCCTGCTCGGCCAGTTTGGCCACAAGACGGGGATGAAGCCCCAACATATCAAAATCCATTATTGGATTATCCTTTCAACGCGGCCCGAAATATCGGGCCGCAAAAATACAAACTGCCCGCCAA
This sequence comes from Paracoccaceae bacterium, assembly GCA_965224795.1. Lineage (GTDB taxonomy): Bacteria > Pseudomonadota > Alphaproteobacteria > Rhodobacterales > Rhodobacteraceae > NVTR01. The sequence continues at coordinate 1,038,752 of CBDDAE010000002.1, forward strand.
AATTGGCGATGCAGCAAACTAAGGGTTGCGCGCATGCCAGCCGCGGGCCGAATTGCCCGTTGTCCGCATACCGCGCCGGACCCCTGCGTGAAGTGGGAACCAAATTCTCGATGACCCTGACGGACTGCTAATTACTTGCGTCCTGACGGCTGCTCACGCGGCACCGGATCATCGGTTGGCGCCCATATGTGCCTGAAACCGCCACAAGTCAAGGCAGCGGCCCATCATTGTTCAACAAATATCCCCGCCAGAGGCAAATTGGACGGGTGCAAACAAAAAAGCCCCGACCAATGGTCAGGGCTGATCATTTGTTCAAAACTGGCCGTGCTTAGTGTAGTTTTTCACCCACGGTGGCAATGGCCGCATCAATCAGGCTGTTACCTTCTGTGTCGCCCATCTTGGCGGCAATCACTTCACTGGCGGCACCAATGGCCACTGATATGGCCGTGTCGCGCACTTCTTTCACCGCCGAGGCTTCGGCTGATGCGACCTGGTCCTTGGCGGCGGCCAGACGGCGCTCTATTGAAGCGTCTAAATCTTCTAGCGCTTTGGCGGCGGCATCTTGTGCTTCTTGCTTGGCTTGCTCGACAATCCGATCCGCCTGTTCCTGAACTTCCCGTTGCTTACGCTCATAGGATGCCAGAATGGTCTGGGCTTCTTCGCGCAAGGCCTTGGCTTCGTTCAGCTCATCGCGAATGCCCTGTGCGCGATCATCCAACAGGCCCATCAACATGCCCGGCACCCGCAGATAAACAATGACGCCAACAAACAGCAGGAACGCCAGAATAACCACATAGTTAGTATTATAAAGTGACGTGAACGGACCCGAAGCTGCCAATGCCGGTGTCCCGGCCAGCATAAGAATAAGTGATAGTTTTTTCATGTTCTTAGCCTTTCAGCCTTGCGTCAACTGCCGCTGCAATCGTCTTGGCATCGGCTTTACCACCCATGGCTGCCACGATTTCCTTAGCGGTGTCGCGCGCAACATCTTTGACGCTTTTCAGGGCGTTCTTGCGGATCTCATTGATAGCAACTTCGCCTTCCGCCGCCTTGGCAGCGATTTCTGCGTCCGCCTTGGCCGTGGCCACATCCAGATCACCCTGAATATCGGCTTTGGCCTGGGCGACAATGCGCCCAGCTTCCACCCGGGCATCCGCCAGCGCCTGATCATAGGCGGCTTCAGCTTCCACGGCTTTTTGCTTCAGATCTTCCGCCGCCGCGATGTCATTGGTGATTGTGCCGCGCCGATCCGACAAAACTGAACCAATGCGTGGCAACGCCACCCGTGACAGCACAAAATAGATAATGACCAGCGTCACCACCAACCAGAATATCTGGTTGGGAAACGAGGTAAAATCAATTTGCGGCATGCCAACGGCTTCGGTGGCGTGGCTATCGGCTGATGTGGTTTCTGACGCCATGTCTTCCTCCTGGAACCCGGATGTTACCGGATGGGCCTATTTAGGCCCACCCAACATACGAAAACTCGTTTCAGGTCTTAAACAGCAAACATCAGCAGAAGGGCAACGAGGAACGAAAAGATCCCCAGCGCTTCTGCAAACGCAATACCGATGAACATAGTCGCAGTCTGACCGGCAGCAGCCGACGGGTTGCGCAATGCGCCTGCAATGTAGTTACCAACAACGTGGCCCACACCAACAGCAGCACCGCCCATACCGGTACAAGCCATGCCTGCGCCGATGAATTTCCCCATTTCTACGATATCGCCTTCCATGTCGTCTTCTCCTTTTGGAATTTTAGATTTGATTGATCGAATTAGTGTGCCGGATGCAGCGCATCCTTCAGATAAACACAGGTGAGAATTGCAAACACATAGGCCTGAATGAACGAGACCAGAATTTCCAACGCATAAACCGCCGTGATCGCCAGAACCGGTGCAATCGCCCCGATGCCCATCACCCCGGCAAAGCCCGCGAAAACTTTGATAACAGCGTGACCGGCCATCATGTTACCTGCCAGCCGGATCGAATGGCTGACCGGGCGCACGAAATATGAAATGACTTCAATCAGCGCCAGCAACGGGCGCAGCGCCAAGGGTGCGGCCTTGATCCAGAACAGCTCAAGAAACGTGAAGCCGTTTTTGACAACGCCGATGATCGTAACTGTGATGAACACCGCCATCGCCATAAGTGCGGTCACCGCAATATGGCTGGTGGTGGTAAACGCCATGGGCAGCAGGCCCAGGAAATTGGCGAACAGAATGAACACGAACAGCGTCATGATATAAGGGAAGTATTTCAGCCCGTCTTTACCGGCCACGTCTTCAACCATTTTATAGACAAAGCCATACATTAGCTCAGCGATTGACTGAATGCGGCTAGGCACAATAGCGCGTCCACGGGTGCCCAGCACCAGCAGGGCGATAATCCCCAGAACCGACAGCGCCATCCACAGGGTCACATTAGTGGGCGTGTAAAAATTGATATGCTCGCCACCAAACAGCGGCGTGACAATGAACTGATCCATCGGGTGAATTTGCAAACCCTCAAGCGGGCTGTCGGTGACAAGGCCAACAACAAACAACAGTGCAACCAATGCAAATATTGCCAATCCTAAAACCGACTTTGGCTTGGCTTTTGCTGTTTCTGTGGCTTGGTCTGCCATGTTACTTCCCTTCAGCTTCCGCCTGAATTTCCTTGACCGATCGCAGCATCACCCGCACCCCGGCCGCAAAACCCAGCAATACAAACAGCACCAGGAAAATCGGCAATGTGCCAAAAAACACATCCAAGCCGTACCCAATGCCAAAACCAATGACGATCCCCGCCACCAGCTCGATCACCATGCGCCAAGCCAGATGGGCCTGCGAATGGTGGTCTTCCATCGTCGGGGTCGGTGCATCCGCACCTTTCAAATCATCGATCCGCTTTTGCAGCGTTTCAAGCCGGTCTTTGTCGGCTGGATCAACCATTTTCTGGCCCCTTGGATAGTCGGGCGGACACTAGGAATGGGGGGGCGCAGAGTCAAGCGCGTCAATGTCAGCTTAATGCCATTATATAGTGTTGTTTTTATTGAGTATTTTGACAAAGAAAAGGCCAAGCATTTCGGGCAAAATGACGCGGACCGTCTATTTGACGCTCTGCGGTATATTTAACCAATTGGTTGACGATTAAACCTTCACGCGCCTATTCACCCCTATGGCCCAACACCTTGACACCATCTTCGCCGCCCTGTCCGACCCAACCCGGCGCGCCATCCTGCAGATGTTACTGGAAGACGATATGGCCGTCACTGATGTGGCCGAACCTTTTGACATGTCGCTGGCTGCCATTTCCAAACACCTGTCCGTTCTGGCCCGCGCCCATCTGATCACCCAGGAAAAACGCGGCCGGGTGAAATGGTGCAAGCTTGACCCCGACGCGATGCGCGCGGCCTCAGTTTGGATGCAGGGTTTCGGACAGTTTGAGCCGGTGGATTTTGATGGGTTTGAGCGATTTCTGGAAAGTGAGTTTGATGCTCCTGAACCATGACATCAGTGCAACCCTGACGCTTTGCGCCCAACAGCTGCAAACCGCCAAAGACCCATGGTGGGTTATTGGCAGCACCGCTGTCGCACTGCACGGTGTTGATCCCGGCCCTATCAATGATATCGATATTCTGGTTTCGGTTCCGGACGCCAAGCGGCTTGCCGAGAACTGGCAATGTCCCAACACCGCAAACACTGGTTCTGAATGGTTCCGTTCTCAAGTCCTTCTAAAACCCGATTTTGGCTGCTTCCCGGTCGAAGTAATGGCAGGACTCGAGTTTCGTGCCCTTGATAAATGGCTGCTGCTGGCCCCGAAAACACGCCAGGAAATCCACCGCGACACCCATAGCCTGTTTGTTCCCAATCGCCCGGAACTGATCAAGATATTGCGATCCTTCGGGCGCGAAAAGGACATCAGACGCGCAAATCTGTTGTCTTCCTAACCATCAATTCTCCATAAATATCCCCAACAGTGGCACCCGACCCCGATTTTTCCGCGAAAAATTGTCACTCCGCCAACAGCCTCCACAGCGCCAGAACCGTCAGCGCCACACCACCCAGTATCAACACGCTTGGCACCCCATGTCCCAATGCAATCTCCCACAGGATCACCCAGCTTGGCGTTAGGTACGTGTAGGCCATCACCTTGGCCGACGGCAGCCGCAGCGTCGCGTATTGCACCAGCCAAAACGACAGCGCCGTGGCAAACACCGTGGTATAGGCGATCGTTACCCAGACAGTCGGTGCCAGCCCGGCCCAATCCGTCGCCACAATCGTCGACCAGCCATAGATCACCGTAGCTATTGACCCGCCAACCAGCGTGCCAAATGTAAACACCACCGCCGCTTCACCCCGGTTTAACCGCCTTACTAGGGGCGCATAAAATGCATGCGCCACACAGCCAGCAAAAAATATCATCTCACCACGCCCCACATCAAACCGCAGAAATGCAGCGATATCTGCGCGAAATATCACCCACAGCGCACCAACCATCCCGATCGCCAGCGCCCCCGCTATGCGGCCCGTCAAAATCTGGCGCAACAACAACCAGCCAAACCCTGCTGCCATAATCGGCGTCAATGTGAACACCGCCGCCGAACTGACCGGCGGCGCGGTCTTCAACCCCTCGAACATCAGAATGAAATAGACAGAAAACAAACCGCCCAACAGCATATAGCGCCATGGCGCGACAAAGGCTGAGCGCGAAATTCCGACAGTTATCGCTGCCACCCCACCAACCAAAATCGACGCCAGCACAAACCGCACCGCAATGATCGCCACCGGTGCAATCTGATTGGCCACCAGTGAGCCTAGCGAAAATGATCCGGCCACAACTGCAGCAAACACCAGCATGGCCAGATGCCCGCGCATTTCTTCAGGCCGATTTGGATGTGTCATTGTGTGCCCGGAAACCATGGTAACATGCTACGCTAGGCAGATATCGAACCACCAGCTTATTTCACAACACTTAACCAGCGTTTGCCCTGTCATCTTTCCATAAATATTCCTGCCGGAGGCAAATTCGCCCGGCACGGACTCACAGAATGCGCCTCAAGGCGCTTCGCCGACCTAGCGGAATTCAAATGCCTCGTTGTGGATGGCATCGGCAGAAACACCGGCCTTGGTCAGGCCCTTTTTCAGCCCGTCAACCATTGGCCTTGGACCGCACAGGAAATAGGCCCTGTCTGTCAGAATTCCACCCAGCTTTTCTGCTATCAGATCGGATGTGCAGAACTCGCCCTCATTGGATTGCAGAACCAGCACAGTTTTGTTGGCCTGCCCGGCGAACACGTCCCGGATTTCGTCCAAAAACAACGCCTGTTCAGTTTCCTGAACACAAACGATCAACAGAACTTCGCGATCATCGCCCGGTTTCATGGCCCGGACCGCCGATAGGTACGGCGTGATGCCGACGCCCCCGGCAACCCAGACCTGCGCACGGGTCGGTATATCCATGTCAAAGCGCCCGTAAGGCCCTTCGATTACCGCCGCCGCGCCGGGTTTCAGATCATCCCGGATGCGCCGGGTGAAATCCCCCAGAACCTTGGTGGTGAAACGCAGTTTGCCAGCACCCGGTGCGCTGGAAATCGTGAAGGGATGGCTTTCATCGAAACCCTTTTCCTTGATGCGCAGGAAGGCAAACTGCCCCGGCTTATGGGCCATTGCCTTCCCGTTTGGTGCCAGCACCAGCTCAGTCGCCCGCTCCAGCTCATTCACCGCTTCCAGAGTATAGGCGTGGCGCGGTTTTTCACGCACGAATTGCCGGTACAGATAGGCGGCAACGCCGACAATCCCCACCAGAAACAGCACCATGCCGGATACTGATTTGCCGTAAAACAACTGCGTTGGCGTCAGCAGCATGTGGAACACCGCCAGCCCGAACAACACCCCCATCAACCGATGGGGTTTCAGCCAGTTTTGATAGGAAATCTTGCGGTTCAGCGCAATCACCACCGACAGGATCAGCAGGATCATAGTGATCATCCCTACTGGCCCCGCAGGTACGCCGACCCATTTGGCAAAGCCTTCCGCCGGTAACCGTTCGGCAATATCCAGTTTCGGAATGGCAAAGAAGTGCACAAGGATCAGCACCAGAATTGCAACGCCGATCATCTTATGCACCAGATACATCTTATCCAGCCCGCCAAACATGTCTTCCCAACGGCTGGGCCGCACCGATATCAGTATAGCCCAACACATCAGGATCAGGGCGACACCGCCCAAATAGGTGGCAATCATCGCCCGCACGCCCTGTTCGCCCCATGACAGGCCGAAATGGGCGACTGCAAAGACAACCAGCGAACCGAAGATGATTTTGACACCTTTGGACATGACGCTACTCGACTTTCAGCGCTGAACGTAGCGCCACATTCACAATGAAGCCGCCAATAAATTCCCGTTCATTCAGGGCGAAATCGCCGTTCACATCAACCCGGGCAAAATCCCGCGCAACGCCGCGACGAAATTCATCCGCAGTGACCGCGCCGTCAAAATCCCTGTCCCACATGTTGAACACAAATTTCAGCGCCGTTTCATAGGCTTGCACCCGCCCGGCTTCCTCGGCGATCAGCGAAAATCCGAAATCCCAGCTTGAATATTCATCCAACGAAAGCGCCCCATTGTCGTCACTGTCCATCGACACGAAAATATTGCTGGCCTGTTCCATCATTTCGTCGCGCGACACGACACCATCATTATTTGCATCCGTAGATGCGTAGCTAAGCTTGGCCAACTCCGCGCCTTCCGATTGCGCCCAGACCGGACCGGTAGTCGCCATCAGTATTGCAATTACTGCTGCCTTTTTCATTTCAATCTCCATGTTTTGCCATTCAGACCCGGTTCTTTTGCCCTTTTGGGCCGCAACCTGTAGCTAGGCCCCAGATCTGACTGGACATTACGTTACACGTAATCTAATTACATGGAAACTAAAATTGAGCAAGCAAAAAGTCGTGCCACCATATCTGGACTCAGTCGGGCGTTACGTGGGCATGGCCAGCGGGGCCACCAGCGATGTTGCTAATGGTCTGTTGGCCGAACATGGCCTGACACTGCAGCACTGGGTGGTACTGACGGCACTGTGGCGGCAGGAAGGTCTAAGTGTCTCAGACATTGCCAGCTATTATGGCGTCAACGCCCCGGCGGCTTCGCGTATTATCGGGCGCATGGGCACTGCCGGCTGGGTTACAACCAAAATCGACAGCGATGACAAACGTGCCGCTAAAATTTATCTGACCGACAAGGCCCGAGCCCTTAGCCACCTTTTGGACTTCTATAAGGATGTGAATGACATCATGCTGAAAGGATTTACTCAGGTCGAGATTGCACAATTGAAAGACATGCTAACCCGCATCGCCAAAAACGGCCCCCAACGGGACCGCGGACCAAGGGCATCCGTCAATGATTGACTCACCCCCCCAAAGCCTTTAGCAGCCCAATAACACCCGGAAGTCACATTACTTCCGGTCCCGGATCAGACCCGGGATCGCCACCAGTCAGCGCGTTGCGCCCACTGGTGCGTTTGTCGTTTGAACCGCCCCTTCCTATATTGGGGGCACTTGGAATAACCGGCGAAAGGGCCGCATGATGTTTGAGAATCTATCAGACCGCCTTGGTGGTGTCTTTGATCGCCTGACCAAACAGGGTGCCCTGTCCGAAGACGACGTTAAAACCGCCCTGCGCGAAGTCCGCGTGGCGTTGCTTGAGGCCGACGTTTCCCTGCCAGTGGCCCGCGATTTCATCAAGGCCATTCAGGAAAAAGCATCCGGGCAGAACGTCACCAAATCGGTGACTCCGGGCCAGCAAGTCGTGAAAATCGTCCATGACGAATTGGTGCATGTGCTGGCCGGTGACAACAAAGACCCGGGTGAGCTGAAGATCGACAACCCGCCTGCCCCAATCCTGATGGTCGGTCTGCAAGGTGGCGGTAAAACCACCACATCAGGTAAACTGGCCAAACGCCTGACTGAAAAGAACGGCAAACGCGTGCTGATGGCGTCGCTGGATATCTACCGACCCGCCGCAATGGATCAGCTGGCAATCCTTGGCACCCAGATCGGGGTTGATACCCTGCCCATCGTCAAAGGTGAAAAACCGGTTCAGATTGCCAAGCGCGCCAAGCAACAGGCGACCATGGGTGGCTATGACGTCTACATCCTTGATACCGCCGGGCGTTTGCATATCGACGAAACCCTGATGCAGGAAGTCGAAGACGTTTCCAAAGCCGTCAGTCCCCGCGAAACCCTGTTGGTGGTTGACGGGCTGACGGGTCAGGTCGCTGTTGAAGTCGCCGAAGAATTTGACGCCAAGATCGGCATTTCCGGCGTTATCCTGACCCGGATGGATGGCGACGGTCGCGGTGGAGCGGCCCTGTCCATGCGCGCGGTCACCGGCCGCCCTATCAAATTCGTCGGCCTTGGCGAAAAGATGGACGCGCTGGAAGAATTCCACCCGGAACGCATTGCCGGGCGCATCCTTGGCATGGGCGACATCGTATCGCTGGTGGAAAAAGCCCAGGAAACTATTGAGGTTGAGCAAGCCGAACGCATGATGAAGCGGTTCCAAAAGGGCCAGTTCAATATGAACGACCTGCGCCAGCAGCTGGAACAAATGCAAAAGATGGGCGGCATGGAGGGCATCATGGGGATGATGCCGGGCATGAAAAAAATGGCCGCACAGGTGGAAAAGGCCGGCTTTGACGACAGCATCATCAAACGCCAGGTTGCCTTGATCCAATCCATGACCAAACGCGAACGCGCCCAGCCGCAGCTATTGCAGGCGTCGCGCAAAAAACGCATCGCGGCGGGTGCGGGTTTGGAAGTACGCGAGCTGAATCAGCTGATGAAAATGCACCGGCAAATGTCGGACATGATGAAAAAGATGGGAAAAATGGGCAAAGGCGGCATGTTAAAGCAGGCCATGAAAGGCATGATGGGTAAGGGTGGTGGCATGCCCAACATGGACGACCCTGCGGCCATGGAGGAAGCTGCCAAAGCGTTAGGTGGTAAGCTCCCCGGTGGCCTGCCCGGACTTGGCGGCAGCCTGCCCCCCGGCCTGTCCGGCTTTGGGAAGAAAAAGTAGCCCTCGATGACCTACGATATCCCAACCATAACCACCGAGCGCCTTACCTTACGGGCTCCGACAAAGGCAGATTTTGTACCCTACGCGGAAATTTTCGCCTCGGATCGTTCCATCTATATGGACGGTCCACTGGACCGCGAAGACGCCTGGCATGGCTTTGCGGCAGACATCGTTGGCTGGCAGATTCTAGGATTTGGTTATTGGTCAGTCGACGAAAATTCGACCGACGATTTTGTCGGCTTCGTTGGTTTCGCTAAACCACCGGTTTACCCTGAACGCGAACTTGGCTGGATGGTCACACCGCAATCCGAAGGCCGAGGCTACGCGCACGAGGCCGCCCTCGCCGCCCGAAAATTCGCCTATGACACCCTCGGCTGGTCCACTCTGGTCAGCTATATCGACCACAAAAACGCCCGTTCCATAAAACTGGCCGAACGCTTGGGCTGCACCCGTGACGACGCAGCTGTGCAACTTGCGGCAGGGGCCTATGTTTACCGCCACCCAAGCCCCGAGGTTTTGCAATGAACGGCAACATTCCCACCCTCACGACCGAGCGTTTGACCCTGCGCGGCCCGACAGTTGTCGATTTGGACGTCTATTCCGCTTTCAACGCGGTGTCCGAGCTGTCCGTCGGCAAGTATCGTGGTGGAAAACCCGCCGATGAAATCAGGGATGTCCTAAAGGGTGATATCGCCCACTGGCAAAAAGGTTATGGCATGTGGATGATCACCTTAGCCGGTGATCAGGTGATCGGTGGTGTCGGACTGGTACATCCCGATGACTGGCCACGCCACGAACTTACCTGGTGGCTGATGCCCGATCAGCGCGGCCACGGCTACGCTACCGAGGCCAGCCGCGCCGTGATCAATTTCGGTTATGAAAAACTGGGCTGGCCACAGGTCGAAACCCACATGCGCGACGAAAACCTGCCTGCCCGCAAGCTGGCACAACGGCTTGGCGGCAAATTCACTGGCCGCGATACATTTCCCGATGGCGTTGCTCGTGACGTTTTCGCCCTGCCGCGATCCGCGCAGGAGGACCTGCAATGACCGCCCCAATCCTCACCACTGACCGGCTGACCCTACGCGCCCACACCAAGGCCGACTTCCCGGCCTACCGGGATGCCTATGCCAGCGATCATTTGCGCCACATGGGCGGGCCGCTGGATGAAAAACAAAGCTGGGCCAGCTTTTGCAAAGACGTCGCCCAATGGGCCTTGCTCGGCCACGGTGCCTGGGCCGTTGATTTGGCCGAAAACGACGAATTCGTCGGCCAGATCGGCCTGAACGCGCATCCGTATTTCCCAGAACTGGAATTGGGCTGGCTGGTTCTGCCAACCGCGCAGGGAAAAAGCATCGCCCATGAGGCCGCAACCGCTGTACGCGATTGGGCCCGCACAACGCTAAAGCCAAAATCACTGGTCAGCTACATCCACTGCGATAACGCCCGTTCAATTGCATTGGCCAAGCGGCTTGGCGCAGAACTCGACCCAGCGGCCCCGTCCTGTCCCTACACCGACCACGATGTTTATCGCCATTTTGGAGCCGCAACATGAACCTGAACATCCCCACCCTCACCACCGAGCGTCTGACTTTGCGCGGCCCCGAAGCACAGGACTTTGAGGCCCACGCAACTTTCTTCGCCGACGCCGAACGTTCCTGGGGTTTCGGCGGCCCGGAGAACCGCAACGGTGCCTGGCGCTGGTTTGCCGCCAATATCGGCCACTGGGCGCTGCATGGTTACGGTTACTGGACCATAACCGACACCAAAACCGGTGCCATCTACGGCATCACCGGGTTGTGGCATCCCGAAGGCTGGCCCGAAGCAGAACTGGGCTGGGTCGCCTTTGAAGGCGCCGAGGGAAAAGGCATCATCCATGAGGCCGCAACCGCTGCACGCGCCTATGCTTTCGCGAACATGGGCATCACCAAATTGCCCAGCTACATCATGCCCGGCAACACCCGGTCCATCGCGCTGGCCGAACGCATGGGCGCTGTTTACGAAAGCGAATACGAAAACATCAGCCACGGCACTGAACTAGTCTACCGCCACCCGACACCGGAGAGCATCACATGACCAACGCCGCAACAATCCTAAAGGACCACCGCGACAGCATTGATCGACTGGACGCCATCCTTGTCTACACATTGGCCGAACGGTTTGCGCAGACACAGGCCGTGGGCTTGCTTAAGGCCGAGCACGGGCTGGAACCATCCGATCCAAACCGCGAAGCCGCGCAAATTGCTCGGCTGACCGACCTGTCCACCCGCGCGGGGCTGGACCCTGCATTCGCCAAGAAGTTCCTTGGCTTCATCATCGAAGAAGTTATCCAACACCACAAGAAACACCAGAAATAGCAAGGGCATATGCCCAAGTTACAAGCACATGAAATAGGAGAAATAAATCATGGCTATGAAGATCAGACTCGCCCGTGGCGGCTCAAAAAAACGTCCGTTTTACCGTATTGTTGCAGCCGACAGCCGCATGCCGCGCGATGGTCGCTACATTGAAAAGCTGGGCACATATAACCCATTGTTGCCCAAAGACAGCGAAGAGCGCGTGAAAATGGATATGGAACGTATCAAGTACTGGCTTGGCCATGGCGCACAACCCACAGACCGGATTTCCCGCATGCTGGAAGCCGCCGGTGAGATTGACAAGAAAGAGCGTAACAACCCGAAAAAGGGTGAACCACACGCCAAGACTAAAGCACGCGCTGAAGAAAAGGCCGACAAAGCCAAAGCCGCAAAAGAAGCCGCTGCTGCCCCTGCTCCTGCTGTTGAAGAACCAGCTGTGGAAGAGGTCGCTGCCGAAGCTCCTGCTGAGGAAACAGCTGCAGAAGCACCTGCAGAAGAAGCGCCAAAGGAAGATGCTCCAGCAGAGGAAGCCCCTGCTGAAGAAAAAGCTGAATAATTGCTGGAGCAGTCTAAACAACTGTTTTCCGACGGTTTTCGGGCTGACTTTGCCCAGTTCATACGGCGGCGGTGCGATGTGCGCCGCTTCCGTACTGACCCTGTTAAAGAGCCGCTGTTTGAGCGTTGCATGGCAACGTTCAACCGAGCACCTTCAGTGGGGCTATCTGAACCCTGGCGCATTATCAGGGTGCAAAGTGATACCGCCCGCGCTGCGGCGCTGAGTAATTATAAAGCCGTCAATGAACAGGCGCTTGCCGGATATTCCAGCGACAAGGCGCAGCTTTATGCCGGGCTGAAGCTCAGCGATGTTCAGGACGCGCCGTTTGGGCAGCCCGTAGCACCAAAGTAACGCCGCTGTTTCGATAACAAACAGGAAACCACAATGGCTAAATTGATTATGTTTGTCGTCCTTGCAGCGGGTATCTGGCTTGGCATCCAAGCCGATCGTTTTCTGCTAAAGGACCGCTGTCTTGATGCCGGTGGTGCCGTGGCCGAGAACGGCATTTGTATTGGGGCACCTGCGCCATGACCGCCAAAATTTGCTTGGGCGCAATTGCCGGATCCTTTGGGGTCAATGGCGAAGTGCGGTTGAAAAGCTTTTGCGCCGATCCGGCGGTCATTTCTGACTTTGGACCACTGAGCACTGAAGATGGTTCACAGGAGTACAACGTCAAAATTTTGCGGCCGGTCAAAAATGGCTTCGCCGCCCGCTTGACTGGCATCAAAACAAAAGAACAGGCCGACGCCTTGCGCGGCACGCAATTATTTACAGACCGTGACAAGCTGCCGTCCCTACCGGACGATGAATATTACCACACCGATCTGATCGGTCTGACAATGCTTGACACCGGTGGGACGGAATTGGGTACTGTAAAGGGCGTGCAAAACCACGGGGCGGGTGACCTAATAGAAGTGCAGGTGCCGGACAGTTTAGCCACGATATTGGTCCCGTTTACTTTGGCGGCTGTACCAACTGTTGATCTGACTTCAGGGCGTATCATAGCTGATCCACCTGACGGGTTGTTTTCCAAATGACCCGGATCATTGTCCATGCGGGGTTCCACAAAACTGCAACCTCTAGCCTGCAGGATTTTCTGCAGCAGAACCGGGCGGCGCTAAAACCGTATTTAGACTATTACGGCAAGGCTGATTTTCAAAATGCCGGGGCCCGGGCGCGGCTGTATGGTCAGCGGCCATTCCCCTGGCGTCGTTATCAGTTTCGACGGGCATTGCGTCGATTTTTGGCCGGGATTTCCGATGCTGGCACGATCGTTTTGTCGCGGGAAACTTTTTCCGGCGTGATGCCGGGCCATCGAGATATATTCCGCCGGACGATCGCCGGCTATTCAAAATCCGCCATCCCGCTTGCCCATGATATTGTGCAGGAATTGCAAATTCGGTTTGGCCAAGCCAGTGACATCCAATTTCTTTATACAACCCGTGCACAATCCCCTTGGATTCGCAGTGTTTATGGTCACCTTTTGCGTTCTATTCACCTTAGGGACGATTTTGCAGGGTTTCGCCGTAAATTTGTCACCCTGCCCGACCCAGAAACCGAAGCCCAGGTAATTGCTGCCGCCCTTGCCCCCACCGCAGTTTTCATTGCCCGGCTGGAAGATTTTGTTGACCACCCTGAAGGCACAGCCGCCGCCCTATTGGATCTGGCGGATGTACCGGATCAGGTGCGCCATAACCTGCTTCCAGCGCGTCACCAAAACCGCGGGCAACGCCCCGAAATTGAAACTCAGTTTTTGGCTTTGAACCGCAGCGGGCAGAAAAAAGCTGACCTGAAGGCCGCTAAAGAGGCTATTTTGCAATTGGAGGGTCGATCATGACCAAGACAGCAAAATCCCATGGCCGAAAAACCGTCAACCCAAGTCGTAAACCGCAAGCGTTAATGACGCCGCGCCCCGACATTGCTGGGGTGTGGAAAGCCAAGGTTATTACCCTGTTGCCCGATGCCTTCCCCGGCATTCTGGAGGATTCGATTACAGGTAAGGCACTGGATCAGGGTCTTTGGCAGCTTGAAACCGTTGATTTGCGCCCTTTTGGCGAAGGCAAACACCAAAATGTTGATGACACCCCGGCGGGGGGCGGCGCTGGTATGGTGTTGCGTGCAGATATTGTTGGCAAAGCACTAAAACAGGCGGCCAAGAGCACGCCAAAAGACCCCACCAAGTGGCCCGTCATTTATTTGTCTCCGCGCGGTAAACCGTTTACACAATCCATGGCTCAGACCTATGCGCAGGCAGACGGCATCACCCTGCTTTGCGGCCGATTTGAAGGCGTTGATGAACGGGTTCTGGAAGAATTTGACGTTCAGGAAGTCAGCCTTGGTGACTTCGTGCTAACTGGCGGTGAAATCGCGGCACAGGCCTTGATTGATGCAACAGTCCGTCTTATACCCCGCGTTCTTGGGAATCAGGCGTCGATGGAGGAAGAATCATTTTCCGACGGTCTGCTTGAACACCCGCACTATACCAAACCCGCCACCTGGCAGGGCCGCGACATTCCCGACATTCTTCTGTCCGGGCACCACGGCCACATAGCTGACTGGCGACGGGCAATGGCCGAAAGGCTGACAAAGCAACGACGACCTGACCTCTGGCGGGCATATTGTGAAGCGCACGATATGGACCCGGATGAAGACGCAGAGCAATGAGGACGTGCCAAAACTTCGCGGGATAAACCGTGAGCATATAAAGGAGCGACAGATGAACCTGATCGCAGAACTGGAAGCCGAGCAAATCGCCGCCATTGGCGCTGAATTGCCAGACTTCAAAGCGGGTGACAGCATCCGCGTAGGCTACAAAGTCACCGAAGGTACCCGTTCTCGGGTCCAAAATTACGAAGGAGTTTGTATAGCCCGCAATAACGGCAAAGGCATCGCCGGGTCGTTTACTGTGCGCAAAATCTCATTTGGCGAAGGCGTCGAACGTGTGTTCCCGTTGCACAGCCAGAACATCGACAGCATCACCGTGATCCGTCGCGGCCGCGTGCGCCGCGCAAAACTGTACTACCTGCGCACCCGCCGTGGTAAATCCGCGCGTATCGCCGAAGACACAACTTACAAACCGCTGAAAAGCGCGAAATAGGAGAGCAGACATGAAAGCTGACCTGCATCCCGAATATCACACGATCAACGTCAAAATGACCAATGGCGACGTGCTCGAAATGAAATCCACCTGGGGCAAAGAGGGCGATACACTATCGCTGGACGTTGACCCGACAGTGCACCCTGCCTGGACCGGCGGCGGCGCACGCCTGCTGGATACCGGCGGCCGGGTTTCCAAGTTTAAGAAGAAATACGAAGGGTTGGGGTTTTAAGAGAGCCAGCTTTCGAGGAAAAGAAAACGTCGTTCCTGCGAAAGGGGCGGCGTTTTTTGCTTTTTTGGGGGGAGTTGAAACCCACCCAACGCTGCTGCATTATTTTGACAACCCAGCCAATCTCAGCGCAGCAATCTGAGATCTATTCACTTACTGCATTCTCCATTGGCCAGCTGATGTCCCCATAATTTTTTTAAATGATCGCTGGAAAGCGGATTCAGAACGATAGCCGACCTCGTGGGCTACTGCTTCTACCTTCAGACCCTGCTTTAGCAGTCGGCCAGCCAGCTCCATTCTCCACCTGGCTAAGTAGCTCATTGGCGGCTCTCCAACGAAGCGATGAAAACGCTCCGAAAGAGAAGAGCTGGACATACCGGTAGATCTAGATAATGACTCCAAGGTCCATTTCCTGGTCGGGTCGTCGTGAATCAATTCGATCACTTGTCCGATATGCCTATCTTTCAAGGCAGTTAACCAATTCTGTACATTGTTAGAATCCAATGTGTCCATGCACTGCCGCAGTGCTCTTAGGAACATTAGTTCGCTCAGTTTAGCAACCATGGTATGGGCGCCAGATGGGTTAGCCTTACTTTCCAACACTGCTGTATTTACCAATTCGCGCATCAAATTGTCTTCCCCCAGACAATTTTTCAAAACAAGCATGTTGGGTAAAATTCCTACCAACGGATTAAATGGAGATTTGTCACACCCAAGGTAACCGCAAATCAAACTGGCTTTGTCACCATTTTCGCCAATGTTCATCATCGTGAAAGGCTTGGAACTTCTGGCGGCTGCTTTGTAAAACTCAACATCGGCTGGTGAACCTTCCCAGGTTTCCAGATCAGATGTGATTATGTGTTTTCCACCGGTTGGCAGCATCAGCACATCACCTGCTCCGATAGGGACAGGCCCGTAGGAGTCATCACCCAATTTGGTAAAAATATTGCCCTCCAGGATTATATGGAAGGGAATTACGTGATCAGTATCGGGCATCATCGACGAACCGATTTGATCCATCGATGGATTCATCGAAATCCAAGGGTCAGAAGCATGCACTTCGAAATACAATGCGCCCTTCAGGGAAATTGCCCGGGTTACATCGGCCAGAACGTCCATAACAACCTCTCTGCTTGATGATTTACAAGAATACTACACACAATCCCGGTTTCGCCAAACTCATATGGACGATCGGGCATGATTCAAGGTGTTCAGGGCATTCTTAGGAATCAACAAGATGTCTAAAAATATCATCACATTCGATTAATCCGGTGGCGCCCGTTCGCACCATAGCTGGCATTGCCATGGCTATCGGCGGTCGAACTCGATCAGTTTATTTTCAAATCGCCCTAAATTTCACCTATCAATAAGGAAAAACACAATGAATAAGCGTATTATCTGCACTGCAATATTTTGTCTTGCCCCTGTTTTGGTCGCTGCCGGAGGTTCTGTCGAAGTCACTTTTGTAGACCATATCACTGCTGGCATGGTTGAGCAGGATGTCTTTGTCGCCAAAGACGGGTCTGCCGACGTTTTTCGGGTAACTACCGAAGATCAGGCAGGCCATCTGGCAGACGCTGTTTTTGCCACGACAACTGGCTTGCACCATGATCCGGCGAACATGGCGACGGTCGGACCTTTTGCCAAAGGTAATGACCTTGGTTTCACCCTTGGCGATTGGCTGAACGCCTCCGGAACCGGCACAGTTTCCTGCGATGATGGTGCCGGATCACTCAGCGCCAGTTTCACCAATCTGGTGCCAAACGGCGTTTACACGATGTGGTCGTGGTATGTGGCGATCCCGTTTCCAGAACCGTTTGCAACCTATGACCTGCCGTTCGGAAATCGCAGTGGGGCAGATGCGATGTTCACAGCCGATGGCGACGGCAATGCCAGCTATGACGGCAATACCGGAACCTGTCTGCAAGGCAGTGGGTCCCAAATCGCCGAAGGTCTGGCGATTGCCTATCACAGCGACGGCAATACCTACGGGCCAATCATGGGACCGGCGGGCGAAACTGCCCATATCCATCTGTTTTTGTTGTTGCCACCAAGTGCTGATATGCCGAGTTAAGGCAGTCAGCCCAAATCGGCACAAATTAGTTGCGGGCAGCGCCAACGCGCGCCTGCTGGACACCGCTTGCCGGGTTTTCAAACAAACCCACGATTTTTCTGCAAAAAATCAGCGCCGCTCTGGAATTGGGGCGGCGTTTTCTTTTTGCTCTAAGACCTCTTTGCGAACGAAGCGGTCTTTTAGGGGCCGCGCCCGGTATGGTAGAATTTCGCAAACACCAAAACAAATTCAAAGGAAACTGGCTGTTAGTTGTATGGATTTCACATGACACGAGACAATCGAACTGAATACCGCCCAAATATCCACACAATTACTACAGGGGTTGAATTGCGACGTTGGTATTGGCGAAAAGATGAGTTGGTTCAGTACGCTCGCCAACTCCAGCTTAAAACGACCTCGGATAAGTTTAATATTTTGGACAGGATCGCCCATTTCCTGGACACTAGTGAGACCAAGTTCCCGGGCGATCAGAAACCTCGTAGGACTTCGAGTTTTGATTGGCATTCTGAGCAGCTTTCAAAATGCACCATTATTACCGACAACTACAAGAGTTCGCAAAATGTCCGGCGGTTTTTCAAGGAGAATATCGGTTCCAGCTTCAAATTCAACATTGCCTTCATGGAATGGATCAAAGCGAATGTTGGAAAAACGCTTAATGATGCCTGCTTGGCTTACGTGAATATCCGGGGATTGGAAAAATCCGCTGGGTTTCAAACAGAAATCAAAAGCCACAACCAGTTCAATCAATACACAAGAGATTTCCTAGACGACAATCCAAGACTTAACATGTCCGATGTACGCAGAGTTTGGGCACTAAAAATTCAGAAGCCGTCAGAATCCGGCCGGCATGTTTATTCAAAGACCGACCTCAATTTGGGTGGCTAGACTTAGTTCCGATTTCGGTTCGTCAGCAAGTAGGGCTTAAAGCGGACATTGGCGACTTAGATTTTCCAAAACACCGCGCCCAAAAAATCCAAACAAACACATTTCTTTGACATCACACACCATCCCCGCTAAACAAATTCCAATTCTTGAATGCTAATCAATTCAAAGGAAACGCGCGCGATGTCATTTGATTTTAACGGAACCACTTTCGAAACCACCGCTAATGGCCATTTGGAAGATCAGGAAGCCTGGTCGGAAGACATGGCCCGGGCGATGGCCGACGCCGACAGCCTTGAGCTGACGGAACGCCACTGGGACCTGATCAAATACCTGCGGGAAGAATTTTTTGACAACCGTGAGAACCAACCCAATACCCGCCATATTGGCAAAGCCATGGGCGCGATCTGGGGCGACAAACCGTCGTCAAAAGATCTTTACGATCTGTTCCCGGGGGACCCATCCAAACAGGGCAGCAAAATCGCAGGGCTACCGGAAAGCCGGCGCAAAGGAGGGTATTAAACCCGTCCCGGTTCCACAGCAAACCATCCAAGTTAACGAACAACGCGACAAAATTTGCGAAAACTTGCCAGTTTGCGCCCGCCCGTGGCGCATCGCTACTTTCTATTCCTGAAAACAAATTCTATACTCTGCCCAAGCCGTTTAACGGCACCTAACGGGCAGCGGGGGCAGGCCAATGGCGCATATTATCGTCGTCGGAAACGAAAAGGGCGGGGCTGGAAAGTCCACCGTCTCGATGCATGTGGCAACCGCGTTGGCCCGCATGGGGTACCGTGTTGGCGCGCTTGATCTGGACCTGCGGCAAAAGACGCTTTCCCGCTATTTGGAAAACCGCCAGACCTTCTGCAAGCGCCATGATATTAACCTGTTAAGCCCAACTTACCATGGGCTTCCAGACGTGGACCGATCCACTTTGGCTGAGGGTGAAAACCCCTATGATCATCGGCTTTCCATGGCCGTTGCTGCGCTGGAAAAGACCAGTGATTTTATTTTAATTGACTGCCCCGGCAGCCATACACGCCTCAGCCAAGTAGCGCATTCATTGGCTGACACGCTGGTCACGCCGATGAATGACAGTTTTGTAGATTTCGATTTACTGGCCCATGTTGATGGCGAAACCAATCGTATTTTGGGACCTTCGGTTTATTCAGAAATGGTGTGGAATGCCCGGCAGCTACGGTCGCAGGCCGGGTTGAAACCGGTGGATTGGGTAGTGGTGCGCAACCGCATGGGCGCACAAAACATGCACAACAAAAAGAAGATCGGTGAAGCGCTGGACGATCTGGCAAAGCGCATTGGTTTTCGGGTTGCGGCGGGCTTTGGTGAAAGGGTAATTTTTCGGGAACTATTCCCCCGTGGTCTGACCCTATTGGACCTGAAAGACATTGGTGTTCACGGTCAGATTAATATTTCAAACGTCGCTGCCCGTCAGGAATTACGTGACCTGATCAAGGGTTTGAAACTGCCGGGTGTAACTGTCGATTTTTGATCCGGGTCTAGGTGAATTTTCGAAAGAATTTGGTACGGTCAAACATTTCTTCCAGCCCTTGCATACGTTCCTTGGTGACTGACCAGTTGCGTTCCTGAACTTCGGCAACCACGGTTTCCAACAATAACATCAACGCCACTGACGAATCCCAGGCTGACGGAACCACAATGCGGCAGGTAAACACCTGTTGGGCATACTGTGCCACCGGCGAACACCACTGATCGGTAAACAGGATAATCTTGGCCCCTCGCTCGGCCGCCATTTCAGCCAGTTTCAGGGTGCTGTTTTCATAACGACGAACATCAAACACCACCAAAACATCACCGGATTTCAGGTCCAGCAGGTAATGCGGCCAGGCGTTAGAGATCGACTGAATATGGGTCACATCCGTGCGGGCCACCTGCATGTGCAGGAAAAAGTAGTCGGCCAATGATCGTGTGATCCGCCCACCTACGACATAAACAGCGCGGTTGGGATCAGCCAGTAATGTGCAACTATCGTCAAAGGTCTGGATTTCCACCTGCGCCAGGGATTGGCGGATGTTCTTGATCACAGCCTCGGTGAAGCGATTAAGGATGTGCCCATCAGGGGCTTTTTGCGCCCAAACCTCATGCTTGGCTATTGGATCAGAAACTTTGTCCTGCAGCTCTCGCCTTAGGGCGGCCTGAAAATCTGGATAGCCTTTATAACCAATTTTTTGCACCAGACGCGCCACGGTCGGCGTCGAGACATCGGCGTTTTTAGCAACGATGGTAATGGTTCCAAGGCCTGATACCGGATAATTTTCCAGTATCGTGTCGGCAAGTTGCCGTTCAGCCCGTGTCAGGCCTGCAAAACCCTTTTTAAGCCGTTCTGAAATTGTGTCTGCTGGTTCGAACAATGCAATCTCCCTAAATGTCGTATAACCAACAGCAGCACCCACTGTGAAGAAATTTTTACATTTTTGTTGACAGTCCCGTTATCTTTAATGATTTTCAGCAGCGAAGGGGGAGTCGGCAAAAGCATGTCCAGTAATGTTGTCATACAAAAAAGTTCTGCGCTTGCGCCGGTTCATATTTTGAACAGTTCTGGTGCATCTCAGGTGGTGCTGGTTTGCGAACATGCCTCAAATGTTATTCCAAAGATGTATGATAATCTGGGCTTAAGCCGTGAGGCCAGAAACAGCCATGTTGTCTGGGACCCGGGCGCGCTTGGGGTTGCACAGTACCTAAGTGAGCAACTGGATGCAGTGCTGGTGGCCGGAGGCGTGTCGCGTCTGGTCTATGACTGCAACCGACCGCCGGACGCCCCGGATGCTATGCCTGCGCGCAGTGAGCTTTTCGACATCCCTGGCAATCTTGGGTTAGGGGCTGCTGAGATAACTAAGCGGGTGTCGCGGTATTATCAGCCATTTTGCGATGCGGTTTCGGCGGTGATAGTTAAAACCCCGGTTCCGGGTGTTTTGGTGACCGTTCATAGTTTTACACCGGTATTTATGGGACAGAACCGTTCTGTTGAGATAGGCATTTTGCACGATTCAGATAGTCGGCTGGCGGATGAAATGATGCGGGTTGCAAGCAAGTTTACCAAGCTAAATGTGCAGCGCAACCAGCCCTACGGGGTGGAAGACGGCGTCACCCACACGCTAAAAATTCACGGCATAAAAAACAACATGCTGAATGTCATGTTAGAAATCCGCAACGATCTGATTAGCACCGTTGAGCAACAGGAAAAAATTGCAACCCAGATCGCCGGAATGCTGAGCGCGGCATTGGCAAAGCTTGACCAGCCGAACCAGGGCAACGCAACATGATTGGTTTCATGCGCCGATATGTTCGCGTCGTGGATGCGGTAAATTATCGGCTGGGCCGGGTTATCATGTATGGCATCTTTTTCATGATCGCAGTGTTGCTATGGTCATCCATTTCCAAGACGTTTTTCCTGCCTTCGCTTTGGACACTGGAAATCGCCCAGTTTGCCATGGTGGCATATTATATTCTTGGTGGCCCGTATTCGATACAACTTGGCTCAAACGTGCGGATGGATTTGTTTTACGGTGAATGGACGGACCGGAGAAAGGCGCAGGTGGATGCCATTACCGTCTTGCTGCTAATCTTTTATCTTGGCGTGCTGTTATACGGTTCAATTGATTCAGCGGCCTATTCCATGGGGTATTTTGGTTCTGAGCCCTGGGCGTTTTTCAAAGACCTTGTGGTCGGACTTTTCACCGGGGGAATTACCGGCTCGCAGGATGTGCTGGGCCATTTGGAGCGCAGCCCAACCGCTTGGCGTCCGTATTTGTGGCCCATCAAGTCAGTGATGATCATCGGGTTTTTCCTGATGCTGCTGCAGGCCATATCAGAGCTGTTCAAAGACATCGCTAAAATCAAAGGGTTTGATATCTGATGTCGCAGGAATGGATCGCCATACTGATGTTTTCGTCAATGATGTTGATGATGATGACTGGTCAGCGGGTGTTTGGAGCAATCGGCGGAATAGCCGCGATTGCGGCGCTGACACTGTGGGGTACGGGCGGGTCTGACATTCCGTTCACATCGGCGATGAAGCTAATGAAGTGGTTCCCGCTACTGACGCTGCCGATGTTCATTTTCATGGGCTACATCCTGTCGGAAAGCAAAATCGCCGACGATTTATATAAGATGTTCCATGTTTGGATGGGGCCTATTAATGGCGGTTTGGCCATTGGCACCATCGGGCTGATGGTGCTGGTGTCCGCGATGAACGGGCTGTCGGTTGCGGGCATGGCAATTGGCTCCACCATTGCGCTGCCTGAACTGTTGCGCCGGGGTTACGACAAGAAAATGGTCACGGGGGTGATCCAAGCGGGGTCCAGCCTTGGCATCCTTGTGCCGCCCTCAGTGGTGCTGGTGCTGTATGCGATGATTGCCCGCCAGCCAGTGGGACAGCTTTGGTTGGCCGGGGTGGTGCCGGGGCTTATGATGGCAACGATGTTCATCATCTATATTTATGTGCGCTGCCGGATGGACCCAACACTGGGGCCGGTTCTACCGCCTGAAGAACGCAATGTGCCGATGGCTGAAAAGCTGCGGCTGTTGCGCGCCGGTTTGCTACCGATTGTAATTTTCGCCACGATGATGGTGCCGTTTGTAAATGGCTGGACCTCGTTGGTTGAAAGCTCGGCCGTGGGGGCGATGACGGCGTTTGTGGCCGCCGTTCTAAAGGGGCGCATGAACCGGCAGGTTTTTGAAACCTCGGTGCGAATGACGCTGGCGATTTCCTGCATGTTCATGTGGATCATTCTGGCTGCCCTTGGATTTGGCGCGGTGTTTGATGGGCTGGGCGCGGTTAATGCCATCGACAACCTATTCACCACGCAGTTGGGGCTGTCCCCATGGACCATCCTGATCCTGATGCAGCTGTCATTTTTGGTGATGGGCACCTTTCTGGACGACACTGCGATGCTGGTGATTGTTGCACCGCTTTACGTGCCGCTGGTGGGGGAATTGGGCTTTGATCTGATCTGGTATGGTATCCTTTATACGGTCACCACACAGATCGCCTATATGACGCCGCCCTTTGGCTATAACCTGTTTTTGATGCGTGCCATGGCCCCGCCCGAGATCACGTTGAAAGACATTTACGGCTCCATCTTCCCGTTCATCATGGTCATGCTGCTGGCACTGATCCTGATCATGGTGTTCCCGAATATAGCACTTTGGCTGCCCCATTATGTCTACGGATTATAACAAGAACTCTGACAACAGAGCGAAATTGAGACCAAATACCGATAACCCAACAAGGAGAGAGTTATGACTACCAGACGTAAATTTATTCAGGGCGCTGCAATCGCGCCCGCTGCTGCGGCGCTGGCCACACCGGCACTTGCGCAATCCACAATTCGCTGGCGGATGCAGACCTATGCGGGTCCAGCATTGGCCGCCGAAGTGATCACCCCTGCGATTGAAATGTTCAATAAAATCGCTGGCGACCGGATGCAGATTGAACTGTTCTTTGCAGATCAACTGGTGCCAACGGGTGAGCTGTTTCGCGCTATGCAAAAGGGTACGATTGATGCGGTGCAGTCAGATGATGACAGCATGGCGTCGCCAACCGAAGTCACGGTGTTTGGCGGCTATTTCCCGTTTGCATCCCGCTATTCGCTGGATGTTCCGGTGCTGTTTAACCAGTACGGATTGAATGAAATCTGGCAGGAAGAATACGCCAAAGTTGGTGTGAAACACATTTCTGCGGGTGCTTGGGATCCTTGCCACTTTGCAACCAAAGACCCGATCCGCAGTCTGGAAGACCTGAAAGGTAAGCGCGTCTTTACCTTCCCAACAGCTGGACGTTTCCTGACCCAGTTTGGCGTGGTTCCTGTAACCCTGCCATGGGAAGATATCGAAGTCGCGGTACAAACCGGCGAACTTGATGGCATCGCCTGGTCCGGCATCACCGAAGACTACACCGTTGGTTGGGCTGATGTGACAAACTACTTCCTGACCAACAATATTTCGGGTGCATGGGCAGGTTCGTTCTTTGCCAATATGGATCGCTGGAATGAACTGCCGGAAGACCTGCAAACCCTGTTTAGGGTCTGCACGGATCAGTCGCATTACTACCGCCAGTGGTGGTACTGGGGCGGCGAAGCATCACTGCGGGTTAATGGTCCGAAAATGGAACTGACAACTATTCCGGATGAAGAATGGGATACTGTCGAAGCAGCGGCCCAAGTGTTCTGGGAAGAGGTTGCAGCCGAAAGCGACGTGAAGCGCAAGGTTGTCGATATCTTCAAAGCCTACAACGCCGATATGGTTAAGGCTGGACGGCCTTACCGTTACGGTTAATATCATTTGCGGGGCGCCAGGCAGGTGCCCCGCAATCTCGACTACTGAAGGAGCCATTAATGCCCGGTATTCTAACATTTGACGCCCTGAAAAAGGCCGTGAAAAACGGTGAAGTTGATACCGTTCTGGTGTGTCTGATCGACATGCAGGGACGGTTGATGGGCAAGAGAATTCTTGGCCATCATTTTGTTGAAAGTGCTTGGGAAGAAACCCATGCCTGCAATTACCTGCTGGCCACCGATCTGGAAATGTACACGGTTGAAGGCTATGCCTCGACCAGTTGGCAGGCGGGTTACGGCGATTATATTATGAAGCCCGACCTTTCAACGCTGCGGTTGATGCCGTGGCTTGAGGGTACAGCGATGGTGCTGTGTGATGTACTGGATCACCACACCCATAAACCGGTTCCCCATAGTCCCCGCGCTATTCTAAAGGCGCAGATTGAGCGACTGAAGGATATGGGTTTCAGCGCCATTATGGCGACCGAGCTGGAGTTTTTTATCTTTGAGAAAAGCTTTGCTGAAATGGCCGCCGAAGGTTACCGCGACCTGACGCCGATCAGCGCTTATAACGAAGATTATCACATCCTTCAGACCACCAAAGAAGAAGACATCATGCGCCCCTTGCGCAACCATTTATATGCCGCCGGTATCCCGGTTGAAGGCACAAAGGGAGAAGCCGAAGCAGGGCAAGAAGAACTAAACATCCGCTACGCTGCAGCCTTGGAATGCGCGGACAATCACACCATCGCCAAGCATGCGGCCAAGGAAATTGCCTGGCAACAGGGGCGGTCTGTGACCTTCTTGCCCAAGTGGCACAAGGACCGGGTTGGCAGTGCGTCGCACGTTCACCAATCATTGTGGAAAGACGGCAAGCCAGCGTTTTATGACCCCAAGGGCGAATACGGCATGTCCGAATTGATGCGTCACTACATGGCCGGGCTGATCAAGTATTCGCCTGGCATCACCTATTTCATGGCCCCCTATGTGAACAGCTACAAACGGTTCCAAAAGGGCACTTTCGCCCCGACGGGTACTGTCTGGTCGGTCGATAACCGCACTGCCGGGTTCCGTTTGGTTGGTGAAGGCAGCAAGGCCGTGCGCGTTGAATGCCGGATAGGCGGTTCAGACATGAATCCATATCTTGCACAGGCAACCCAGATCGCTGCAGGGATAGCCGGGATAGAGGAAAAACTGGACCTTAAACCGCCACTATCCGGCGACGCTTACGCCGAGAACGACGCGGGTGAAATACCATCGACGCTGCGCGATGCAGCCGCAACGTTGAAGGCATCCAAAATGTTACGATCTGCCCTTGGCAATGACGTGGTTGACCACTACACGCGCGCTGCTGAATGGGAAGTTGAAGAATTTGACCGCGTGGTCACGGACTATGAAATAGCCCGCGGATTTGAAAGAGCCTGACTAATGATCACCGGAATTGACCATCTGGTGCTGACAGTGCGCGACATCGATGCTTCAGCAACCTTTTTTGCCCGTGTTCTGAAAATGCGCATTGAAACCTTTGCTGAGTCGCGCAAGGCCCTGCATTTCGGTACCCAAAAAATCAACCTACAGACGTTGGGGCAAGAGAGCCGAAACCACGCCGGCATCGGTTCGGGTGACGTCTGTCTGATTACCGAATTGAACCCCGAAAAGGTTGTCGGGCATTTGCTTGAAGAAGGTGTGGAAATCGTCGAAGGACCGGTTGCGAAATCCGGGGCGCTTGGACCCATCTCTTCCGTATATTTTAATGACCTCGATGGAAATCTTATCGAAGTAAGTAGCTATGAAAAGGCCACGCCGTGAAAATGTTGAAATGTATCTCACCCATTGATGGGTCCATTTACGCTGAACGTCCGGTCCTGACGATGGCTCAGGCCAATGACGCTGTTGCACGAGCAGCTACAGCCCAGGTTGACTGGGCAGCGCGCCCGTTGTCTGAACGGATCAAACTGGTGCAGGCCGGGGTGGCCCGTGTCGGTGAAATGAATGATGAAATTGTACCCGAGCTGGCGCATCAGATGGGGCGCCCAATACGTTACGGCGGCGAATTTAGTGGCTTTAACGAGCGCGCCAGCCATATGGCGGATATTGCCGTTGACGCTTTGGCCGATATTGAAGTGTCCGAAGATGAAGGCTTCAAGCGCTACATCAAGCGCATTCCCCACGGTGTCGTTTTGGTAGTTGCCCCGTGGAATTATCCCTACATGACGGCGATCAATACCGTGGCCCCGGCGTTGATTGCAGGTAACGCGGTGCTGTTGAAACACGCCACCCAAACACTGTTGGTCGGTGAACGCATGGCGCGGGCTTTTCATGAGGTCGGCGTGCCAGCGGATGTGTTCCAAAACATGTTTCTGGATCATGGAACCACGTCAGCCCTGATTGCAGCCAGGTCGTTTGGTTTCGTAAATTTCACCGGCTCAGTTGGGGGCGGCGTCGCTATGGAGACCGCTGCTGCCGGGACCTTTACCGGAATTGGTTTGGAACTGGGCGGCAAGGACCCGGGCTATGTCATGGAAGACGCTGATCTGGACGCCGCCGTAGATACGCTGATTGACGGTGCCATGTTCAATTCGGGCCAATGTTGCTGTGGGATAGAGCGGATCTATGTGGTTGAAAGCCTGTTTGATGCCTTTGTCGAAAAGGCCGTGGCGATTGTGAATGGCTATAAGCTGGGCAATCCGCTGGAGCACGAAACCACGCTTGGCCCTATGGCCCATGTGCGGTTTGCTGATGAGGTCCGGGCGCAGACGTCCGAGGCTATCGCCGCCGGTGCTAAGCCACTGATCGATCCGGCACTATTTCCAAAGGATGATGGCGGGGCGTATCTGATGCCGCAAATTCTGGTGGATGTAGATCATTCGATGCGGGTTATGCGCGATGAAAGCTTTGGACCTGTGGTCGGCATAATGAAAGTCAAAGACGACGCCGAAGCGATTGCCCTGATGAATGACAGCGAATTTGGTCTGACCGTGTCTTTGTGGACAGCAGATGTGGCACGTGCAGAAACCATCGGCAATCAGTTAGAAACTGGAACGGTATTTATGAACCGCGCTGACTATCTGGACCCTGGCCTGTGCTGGACCGGCTGCAAAAACACCGGGCGTGGCGGCGGTCTGTCCGTCATCGGCTATCACAATCTAACGCGCCCCAAATCTTACCACCTGAAAAAGGCCTGACGCCCATGACTTTGAACGCAAACTGGAACTACCCTACCCCGATCCGATTTGGCGCTGGCCGCATTTCTGAAATTGGTGATGCTTGCGCGTCTGCCGGTATTTCAAAACCCCTGCTGGTCACCGATAAGGGGCTGGCAAGTATGGAGATCACCACCCGCACGCTGGACCTGATGGAAGCTGGCGGCCTTGGCCGTGGGATGTTCTCTGACGTCGATCCCAACCCAGATGATACCAACGTTGCCGATGGCCTGAAGGTTTACCGCGAAGGGGGCTATGACGGAGTGATCGCCTTTGGCGGTGGCTCTGGTCTGGACCTTGCCAAAGTCATTGCTTTCATGGCCGGGCAATCCCGCCCGTTGTGGGATTTTGAAGATGTGGGTGATTGGTGGACGCGGGCTGATCCGGACGCGATTGCGCCGATTGTAGCGGTACCAACCACGGCTGGAACCGGTTCTGAGGTCGGGCGTGCCAGCCTGATCACCAATTCCGAAATTCACGAGAAAAAGATCATCTTCCACCCGAAAATGTTGCCAAGCGTGGTGATCTGTGACCCGGAACTGACCGTTGGCATGCCAAAATTCATTACGGCGGGCACCGGGCTGGATGCGTTCGCCCATTGTGTCGAAGCGTTCAGCAGCCCGCATTATCATCCGATGAGCCAGGGCATCGCATTGGAAGGCATGCGGCTGGTCAAGGAATATCTACCGCACGCTTACATCGATCCAAACGACATCGAAGCCCGCGCCCATATGATGAGCGCTGCAGCCATGGGATCAACCGCGTTTCAAAAGGGGCTTGGCGCGATCCATGCCCTAAGCCATCCAATTGGCGCTGTGCATCACACCCACCACGGCACTACCAATGCCGTTTGTATGCCGGCAGTGTTGCAGTTTAACCGACCGAAGATTGAAGGTATCTTTGGACAGGCAGCGGCCTATCTGGGCATTAACGGCGGCTTTGACGGATTCTGTAGGTATGTGGATGATCTGAATGCTTCCATGGGTATCCCGAAAACCTTAACCGAACTTGGCGTTGAAAATCCTGATCTGGATGCGCTGACGGCCTCGGCGCTGAATGACCCCAGCACAGGTGGCAACCCAGTGGAAATGACACCCGAAAATACCCGGGCGTTGTTTGATGCTATAGTCTAACCTGCCAAGTTTGCGTGTCGAACTTTATACTTACTCTTGCCTGTAGTACAGTTTCTAAAGGCCAAATATCGGGAATGACCACAAATGAAATTATACCTGCAGATTGTAACCTGGTTGCTATTTTGCATACCTGCCCATGCCCTGGAAATCCAAAAAATAACAGATAACATTTATGCCTTGGTCGGCGAGCTATCGCAGCGCTCACCCGAAAACCTGGGGAACAACGCAACTTTCGGAGTCATCGTCACCGATGACGGCGTGGTGCTTGTCGACGCCGGTGGTAGCCGAAACGGCGCGGCAGCAATCAATGCCGCCATTCAAACGATTACCGAGCAACCCGTACGGTTTGTTATTAACAGTGGCGGCCAGGACCACCGGTGGATTGGCAACAGTTTTTGGAAGGAAAAAGGGGCCACGATTATCGCCTCAAAAGCCGCGGTATCGGATCACAAAGATCGCGGTTCGCTACAAATGAGCGGGCTAGATGTGCTGATCGGCGAAGCTTTGGAAGGAACTATACCGACCTATGCCGATATAGCGTTCGAAGGCGAATACAGCTTTGAACTGGGGGGCATCGCTATCGAAATCTTTTACCGGGGCCAGGCCCATACGCCCGGCGATAGTTATGTCTGGGTGCCCAGTGCTGATACGGTTTTCGCCGGTGACATTGTTTACACCGAGCGGATACTGGGCATTGGTTCGCAATCTCATTCAGGGGATTGGATCGCTGCCTTTGAAACAATGGCTAAACTGGATGCTGAACACGTCGTACCGGGCCATGGCCGAGCCACCGATATGCTAACAGCTACTGCCGACACCTATGACTATCTTGTAAACCTACGGGAAAAAGTTGGTGCGTATATGGACGATGGTGGCGAAATCATCGAATCGGTTAATGTTGACCAATCGCATTTCGAATACCTGTTACAGTTCGAACAATTGTCCAAACGAAACGCCCAACAGGTGTTTTCGGAGATGGAGTTTGAATAGGTAATAATTTACCCGAAACAATTTTACTTTAGTTTCGACAGTCGTTTCAGAAACGGATCATCCTCAATGCTGGGCTTGCGTCCGTGAAAAAACATAGATCGACGGCTTGCTTTTGGTTTTTCCTGGATGTGTTCACTTAGACCAACAACGCGGCCTTTGGGTTTGACAGCATACACCTGTTCAATTGGTACCGAGCGAGAGGCAGGTTCAATAGCAGCGCCTACAGTAACAGGCGTGCTCACCACCAGACTTAGGTGGTGGTGCTGGCTTTCGGATTTTGGATTGCCGTTTCGGTCCATTTGTGGACAATAGCAAAAGAACTAGTCAAAAATTTGTTCCTGCACCACTTTTAACATTGCCCTCAGGGTGCTGGCATAATGAAGTCCGGGACAATGCCGGAACGTGCAACCGCATCCTCCGCATCCAACCCTTTCAGTGCACCAAAATCGGTGATCAACGCGGTTTTGACACCCGCGTGGCAGCCGCCCAGAATATCGGTTTGCAATGTATCCCCAACCATAACCACGCGGTTATAGTCTAAGTTCGTTGGCAAACGGGCAAAGGCCATTTCAAAAACGTTGGCAAAGGGTTTCCCAAAAAATTCGGGCATTACTCCGGTGGCGTCAGCCAGACGATGCGCGAAATATCCCGGTTCTTTTGACAGGCCATTTTCCCTTGGTGCCACGATATCGGGGTTGCCCACCAGAACAGGGCGCGGATTGGAGATCAACGCAGCCTCTAGCAAAGACTGGCGGGCTTCAGTCCATTCAGCCGCACCGATCAAAAGGAATTCTGCGACCTCATCGTAGTCTTTTGGGTCTTCGCCAAGATAAACTGCGTTAAGGTTTTCAAGCTCTTCCTGGGGAAATGCCTGGGTGGCCACAAGGCCGCGTTTTACAGCAGGTCTGTTTTCAAGCGCTGCCAACAAAACTTCACGGCTGGTTAAGACATCATCAGACGAAAAACCAAACCCCAGCCCGGCGTATTTTTTCAGTAGCATCGATTTTGGATACCCCGCCGCATTGCTTACGACCATGACAGTTTTACCCATTTCCTGCAATTCACGGATACGCTGCGGGGCACCCGGTATTGCCGATTCACCAACATTCAAAACGCCAAATGCATCCAACAAATACACATCAATTTGCCCGGATATTTCTGCAAGACTGTCAACGGCTTTGGTTTGGGTAGGAAACCTTGCATTTGGTAGGCGGTGGCGTATTTTTTCATAGGCAAGGAACGCCGCGTTTGCATCGGCGGCGCTATCAACCAGCATCAAATAATGGCCCCTCGCACTTTGGCGGACACCCATTCGCTAACAATTACAGCCAGCAGGATCACCAACAGGATCAGGCTAACTTGCGGCCAGGCAAGGGTGTTCAAAGACCCCTGCAACTGCAGCCCAATACCACCGGCGCCAACCAGACCAAGTACTGTAGATTCGCGAAGGTTAATGTCCCATCGGAAAACCGCGATGCCTGCAAATGCTGGCATAATTTGCGGCACGATGCCGTAGGCCATGACTTGCCAGCGACTGGCCCCTGTAGCGGTTATTGCTTCTACTTGCGTTTCATCAATTTCTTCAATCGCCTCGTAAAGCAATTTTGCGCAAAACCCGATTGATCGGATGGCGATGGCGATCAGTCCGGCAAAGATACCGGGGCCGATTATTTTCACCAGCAAAAGCGCCCAAATCAACGAATTAATTGACCGGGTAGACACGATGATCAGCAATGCGATAGGGCGCACAAACAGCATTGACGGCGTGGTGTTGCGCGCCGCCATGAATGCCACCGGCACCGCCATCATCAGTGCCAATACTGTACCAATGGTGGCAATGTTTAAGGTGTCCCATAGGGGCTCCCACAGCTTGTTCATATATGACCAACGGGGTGGCCACGCACGGCCGCCGATATCACTGGCGATACGTGGGGCGTCCCAGAAAAATGCCCATGTGGTCACTGCTGAAATTTGCGTCCAGCTCCACATGAAAATTGCTGTGCCAACCATCCAGATAGCCCAGGTTTTCATCTGGGTATTGCGGTCGCGCCGTTGCCAGGTTTTGACGCCGTCTTTTGTTGAAATAACCACTACTGAACCCTCGCGCGGATAATGCCAGACAGATATTCCAGCGCCATTACAATACCTATAATCACCAGCAGGATCGCGGCGGCTGTATCAAATTCGTAGCGGTCAAATGATGTGTTTAAAGTAGCGCCAATACCCCCGGCACCAACTATTCCCAACACAGCGCTTTCGCGAAAGTTGATATCAAGACGATAGATCGACAACCCGATCAGGCGCGGAATAACTTGGGGTTGGATACCGTAAACATACCGCTGTAACCAAGTAGCCCCGGTGGCGCGCACGGCTTCGGCCTGAACTTTGTCCATATCTTCAATTTCTTCGGCCAACAGTTTGGACAGGAAACCAATGGTGGCAAAACTAAGGGTCAGGAAACCCGCCAAAGGGCCAAAACCAAAGATCGCGACCAGCAGGATCGCCACGACAATTTCATTCAGCGCGCGAGACAATGCGACGATAGCACGACACACCAGATAGACCGGCAGGATGGAAATGTTCCGCGCCGCGCCCAGGCCGATTGGGATGGATATGGCAATACCAACAACGGTTGACGCCAGCGCCATCACTATACTTTCAATCATGCCATTTTTGATCTCACCGGCGCGCGAAAAAAAGTCCGGGTGCGTAAAGGCCAGAAAAAACTGCCAGCCGCGATCAAGGCCGCGGTACACCCGTGCCCAGTTTACGTCAAACGATCCAATGGCAAGTATCAGATAGATCAGTGAGCCAATGATCAGCGCCCATCTAAGGGCGGATGACGTGATAAAGGGCGGCTTTTTCCAGGGTTGGCCCAACCGACTGTCCAGCGCCGCGCTCATACCGCTTGGTCCTCTTCCTCATCTTCAACCTTTTCGATGGTTTCGGACCAGTCTTCTTCACCGTAAATTTGGGTCAGAACTTCTTCGGTCAATTCTTCGGGGGACCCGTCAAAAACCACCGCACCTTTTTCCAACCCGACAACACGCGACACAAACATCTGTGCCAGCGCTACGTCGTGAATGTTAACAATTGCCGCTAATTCGCGTTCCTGGCACAGCTCTACAATCAGGCGCATGATCTGGCGCGAAGTTTTAGGGTCCAGCGAAGCGGTTGGTTCATCCACCAGCAACACCGATGGATTCTGGATCAGGGCGCGGCAAATCCCGACCCGTTGGCGTTGCCCGCCTGACAATTCATCGGCCCGTTTGTCGGCCATTTCCACCAGGCCAACCCGGTCCAACAGTCGAAACGCTTCGTCCACATCAGATTGCGGAAATTTTCGCATTAGGCTGCGCCAAAACCCCACGTAACCCAATCGTCCCGACAGCACGTTTTCCATAACTGTCAGACGTTCCACTAACGCATATTCCTGAAAAATCATTCCCATGCGACGGCGTTCGCGGCGCAAGCCGCCCAACCCGAGATTAGTAATATTTATGTCCTCAAGGAATACAGTTCCTGAAGTCGGTTCCACCAGTCGATTAATGCAGCGGATCAACGTGGATTTTCCTGCCCCGGACGGACCGATCAGGGCAAGCACTTGTCCTTTTGGAATTTCTAGATCAACGGCGTTCAGTGCCTTGTCACCGGTTTTATAGACCTTGGTTAGTTTGTCCAAACGCAGCATTTTCGCCCCTCAAATGCGTAAAAAACGATGCGCCCCGCCATTGCAGGACGCACCATATGTCAAGTCAGGATAGGATTAGTTGCAAGAATAGCTTACGCCATTGGCGGTATCGATCTTGCGGATCACATCCCAATATTCCTTGTAATTCATTTCAAGGAACTGGCCTTCGTTTGACTTTTCAAACTCTTCCTGAAGCGCGGTTCCGTCCCATTCAAAGCTAAAGAATGCGTCCTGGATTTGCGCCTGAAGTTCTGGCGTCAGATTGTAGACTGTCCCAAAACCTGTGGTTGGGAAAGTTTGTGATTTGTAGATTGAAATCACATCCTCTGCTTTCAATTCACCACGGCTGATCATCCGCGCCAAAACTGAGTTGGCAATAGAAGCCGCCTTATAGTCCTGGTTGGCGACACCCATGATTGAATTGTCGTGCTTGCCAGAAAACACCGGTTCAAAATCACGTTCCGGTATCATGTCATAGTCGCCTTTTAGAATGGCGCTTGGAGCTTTAAAGCCGGAATTTGACGTTGGCGACGTAAAGGCCAACTGGCCACCTTTAATGTCTTCAACACTTTCAACGCCCGAACCTGGATAGGTCAGGATTTCCATTTCATAACCGAAATGTCCGTCCAAAGATGCCATTATAGTGAACGGGCGAAAGCCAGCACAATTTACAGCCAATGGATTTGAACCGGTATTGAAACCCGCAATGTGCAGGCGACCCGAACGCATAGCTTCGATCTGTGCAGCGTTGGATTGAACCGGAAAGAACTGAACTTTTTTGCCAGTTTTTTCAGCCAGGTGATCCATGAATTCCGCCCAGACCGAAACATAAACTGCCGGATCTTCAACCGGTGTGTAGGTGAAAATCAGCGTATCCGGGTCAACCAAATCGCTGGCGTCTGTCGGAATATCAGCAATCAGATCGCCATCCACATCACAGAAGCGTTCGTCCAGTGTTCCGCGCTCACAGTGACCGGCGGCAGATGCTGCCCCGACCATGGCGAACCCGGCAATAAATGCCGCAATAGACACGGCTTTCGAAAGTATCTTCATTTCATCCTCCCAAATGTTTGATCTAACAAACCTATCGACAAACACATGAGTAGCAAGCCTTTTTTAACTGTTTTATTGGGGGATTGATCTGCAGGGGTCGTTTAATAATACTATTGAAATTTTTATATAGTTGGCTAGTACTGCGCTGTTAGCTGAAAAAAATATTAATAAAAAAGGCTCAACTCTTGAAAACCGACTTGAATTTATTTCGCCGCACCCGACAACTTGAAACCCAGATTGATGGTTTTTTTGACAAGCTTTCGGAGTCCTCCGTTGTTTACCGCCTGGCTGTCCGGCTTTATTTGCGCGAGGGCCCATGTGAAGAATTTCAGGGTCGTTTAGATCGGGTGAATGAACTTGAATCCGAAGCGGATATATTGCGCCGCGACATAGAGCGGCAACTTTATTCAAACACGCTTATTCCGGATTCCCGGGGGGATGTTTTGGGGCTGATTGAAACCGTTGACCAGTTGATGTCAGAATTTGAAGGCTCGCTTTGGGCATTTTCAATTGAAACGCCGGAAATTCCCGAGGATTTCATCAACGGGTTTCGCAAGCTTACCAATATGGTCATTCGTGCTGTTGACGAACTGGCGCTAAGTGGGCGGGCATTTTTTCGCAGTCCGCACGATGTTCCAGCCTACAATCATAAGGTCGTGCTTTATGAAAAAGAAGCTGATGTAATCAGCACAAATCTAAAACGGGCGATTTTCGGGTCGGATCTTGATCTGCCCCGCAAGATGCATTTGCGGCAGTTCGTTGAGCAGATCGATAATATTGCAGACGTGGCCGAGGACGTGGCGGATCGGTTGGCAATCTACGCGATTAAGCGGCTCGTTTAGGGCACATGGATCCCCTTATACTGATATTTCTGACCAGCGGGCTATTTCTGGGTTGGGCGCTTGGTGCCAATGATGCCGCCAATGTGTTTGGAACCGCCGTTGGTACCAAGATGGTTAGCTGGCGCACTGCCGCTATCATTTGTTCGGTATTCGTCATTTTGGGCGCTTTAATTTCCGGTGGTGGAACGACACACACCCTGGGCAAGCTCGGGGCTATTTCTGCGTTGCCTGGCGCATTTATGACTGCGCTTTCGGCCGGTGTTGCGGTTTATTCAATGACCAAGTCTGGCCTGCCGGTGTCGACATCACAGGCAATCGTCGGCGCAATCATTGGTTGGAATTTATTTTCCGGCAATGCCACGGACATATCAACACTGACCAAGATACTTAGCACGTGGATCATTTGCCCACTGCTATCAGCATTTATCGCTGTGGTTCTATTCAAGACACTAAAGTTCTTCAGCCGCAGGGTAAGCCTGCATTTGATTGTTGCGGATGCCTATACCCGCGTAGCTCTGGTTCTGGCTGGGGCGCTTGGTGCATATTCTCTGGGCGCCAATAATATTGCTAATGTGGTTGGCGTGTTTATACCTGCGCAACCACTTCCGCCGCTTTTGATCGGAAACTTTGTGTTTTCATCGACTCAGCAGTTGTTCTTACTAGGCGGGTTGGCCATTGCACTTGGGGTATTCACTTATTCAAAACGAGTGATGCTGACGGTGGGAAACAACCTTGGCAGGTTGTCTTCAACAGCGGCTTTGATCGCCGTTATTTCCCATTCGATTGTTTTGTTTATGTTTGCCTCTCGCGGGTTAGAGGCATGGTTGGCCGGAAACGGTTTGCCGACTATTCCGCTGGTTCCTGTGTCCAGTTCACAAGCTGTTGTCGGGGCGGTTGTGGGAATATCAATGCTACAAGGCGCTGCCGGAATACGCTGGACCGTGCTTGGAAAAATAGTCGCCGGGTGGATCGTTACGCCCATCGCCGCTGGGATAATTT
Organism: Paracoccaceae bacterium; assembly: GCA_965224795.1. Taxonomy (GTDB): domain Bacteria; phylum Pseudomonadota; class Alphaproteobacteria; order Rhodobacterales; family Rhodobacteraceae; genus NVTR01. The sequence goes on from CBDDAE010000002.1 coordinate 1,075,236, forward strand.
GTTTTGTTGGGTTGTTCTTTTTGCAAAACGTCTTTGGATTGGATGTCGTCTAACAGATTATCCGGTATTTGAACGCCACTAAACTATCCAGCCTCACAAGCTCGCATCAAGTGCCACGATCACCGCATCGCCCATTTGACTGGTCGACGCCGGGGTACCGTCCCCACTTTGCATCAAGTCCGCAGTGCGTATCCCATCGGCCAACACCCGTTCAACCGCCTGTTCCAGGCGTGTCGCTTCATCGCCTTGATCAAACGAATAACGCAGCGCCATCGCAAAGCTAAGAATACAGGCAGAGGGGTTGGCTTTGCCCTGCCCGGTTATATCCGGGGCCGATCCATGGACCGGTTCATACATCGCCTTGGGTCGACCGTTTTCCATCGGCGCACCTAGGGACGCAGAAGGCAGCATCCCCAGTGATCCGGTAAGCATCGCCGCTACATCCGACAACATGTCGCCAAACAGGTTATCAGTGACAATCACATCAAATTGCTTGGGCGCACGCACCAGCTGCATGCCGCCGTTATCTGCATACATATGGGTCAGTTCCACATCGGGATATTCGTTTTCATGCACCCAGGTCACTTCTTCGCGCCACAGGATACCGCTTTCCATCACGTTGGCTTTTTCCATCGAACACAGTCGGTTGGATCGCTTTTGCGCTAAATCAAAGGCCGCCCGAGCAACGCGGCGAATTTCATTGGTAGTGTAGCGCTGCGTATTGACCCCAACACGCCCGCCTTCGTTATCGTCCTGAATACCCCGTGGTTCGCCAAAATAGACGCCGCTGGTCAGTTCGCGCACGATCATAATATCCAACCCTGCCACGATATCGCGTTTGAGGGATGAAAAATCTGCCAGAGCGTCAAAACACTGAGCCGGGCGCAGGTTGGCGAACAGGTCCATTTCTTTGCGTAACCGCAGCAACCCGCGCTCAGGTTTCACCGAAAAATCCAGGTCATCGTATTTTGGCCCGCCAACAGCACCCAACAACACGGCATCAACCGATTGCGCACGGGCCATGGTTTCGTCGGTTAAGGGTGTACCATGGGCATCGTAAGCCGCACCGCCAACCAGATCTTCCGAAACATTGAATTTCAGCCCTCGCTTGTCACCATACCAGTCGATAATTTTGACAACTTCGACCATGACTTCGGCGCCGATACCGTCGCCGGCAAGGATCAGCAGGGATGGGGTGCTCATGGGAATTCCTTTGTGGGGTATTAGGTTGCCTTCGGGTACTCTGCGGTTGTTGCAGGGTCAAGCATTTGGCAGGTTGGCCAACGCCTGGGCAAGTATATCCCATACTTTTCGTATCCGAGCGTTTGAGCGCAGCGCCTCGGGAGCGGTTAGCCAAATTGGCAAGGTATCCAATTCTATTCCTGGAAGGATTCTCTCTACCAGCGGCTCGGCATCACCGATTATTTTTTGGGTAGCACCGATGCCACACCCTGCCTTAACCAAATGCCAGTATGCTGCCTGATCATCACAACGCACCGGAAAAAAATCCCGATCAACATCCTGACCAACGGCCGTCATTGATCTGATTATTAAGTCATTGCGATCAAATCCAACAAAATCCAACGCCAATGCGTCTTCCATTGTCGTTGGTTTCCCAACCCGTTCAAGATATGTTCGTGATACGTAAAGTCCGATTTCCTGATCCGCAACATGGCTGGTGATGACATCCAACTGGGTCGGGCGGTACATGCGGATCGCTATATCTGCTTCTCGAAATATCAAGTTTTCCGTGGTGTCAGAGGGCACCAATTCTATATCTATTTCAGGTAACTGAGTCCGTATTTGAGCGATAACCGGGGGAAGTATGAAATGCGAGAAAACAACGCTGGCGGTGATCCTGACAGTGCCGCGCAGATCAACGGCTTGTCCCTCGGCCGCAAGGCATAGCCCGGCAGCAGCCCGTTCCATTTCTTGAGCATGATTGAGAATTTCAAGGCCCACATGCGTAAGTGCTAACCCCCGTGGAACCCGGTGAAACAGTTCTACTCCTAAAGCTAATTCTATGGATTTGATGTGCCTGCCCATGGTCGGCTGGCTTTGCCCAAGCCTGCGACCTGCCGCTGAAAGAGAGCCCTCTTCCGCAACTGTGCAAAACGCTTGAATAAGCGCCCAATCCAGTGATCTCAATTCAATATTCATTCATTATTGAATATCACATGTGCAATCTTGGTCAATTCCTATTCATCAATGAAGTGTTAATTATGGCTTCAGCGGTTAGAAACATAAGGAAACCCCATGTCGAAATCAGTTCTTATCCTCGGTGCCTCTGGCAATATCGGACGTTACAGTGCGCAGGCCTTTGAAAGTGCCGGTTGGCGGGTCAAGCTATACGACCGGAGCAAAAACAATATGGTAGCCGCGGCAGATGGCGTTGATGTCATTGTCAACGGGATGAGTCCCCCAAATTACCACAATTGGGCCAAGCTGGTTCCAGAAATAACGGCGCAGGTTATCGCCGCCGCCAAGGTGTCTGGTGCAACTGTTATCATCCCCGGCAATGTCTATAATTTTGGACCAACACCGGGTGTCTGGAACGAAAACACGCCACAAAATGCCACAACCCGCAAAGGCCGAATTCGGGTTGAAATGGAGCAGGCCTATCGTAACGCTGGAATTCAGACGGTGATATTGAGGGCTGGAAATTTTATCACCCCGGATGGAAAAAGTGATGTTCTGGGGATGGTCTATTTGCGTGCTATTGGCAAAAGCCGGATCACTCTTCCTGGCAGAGCCAACGTGATGCAAGCGTTCTGTTATGTCCCAGACTGGGCGCGCGCCGTCGTTGCATTGGCAGAAATGCGCGACCAATTGAATGATTTCGAAGACATTCCATTTCCTGGCCATTCATTTACCACGAACGATTTGCGCAAAGAGCTGGAGAACGCGCTGAACGTCAAGATCAAGCTGGTTGGCTTCCCATGGTTGGTGATGAAACTTGCCGCCCCATTCTGGGAGCTTGCCCGGGAATTGAATGAAATGCGTTACCTTTGGGACACCAACCATCAGCTTGACGGGGTAAAATTTGCTCGGCTGCTGCCAAATTTTCAGCCTACTGATATGCGCACGGTGATGACTGTTGGGTTACCGTCCGATATCTACCCAAACCAGTCCATGCCAGGAAACGCTGCTGCCTCTTTCCTTTAACAGTGCATCCAAATCTGCAATTGCTGGCCATTCAACACCAGCATTCAGGACGTGTTGATCGAAGGAGGGTAAAACATAATCAACCCGTAGATTTCCGGGGCCGTCCTTATCCGACCAATCGGCTGTGTCGAGGGAAGGATCACCCCGGTGGTGGGCATTAACACCACCTTGATCAAACGTCGCCTTGGTTGCAATCGAACTGCCAGGTTCTGGGTCTTGAACGTATCCACTGTTCAATAACGCACGAATAGCCTGATGTTTACCCTCGCCATCCACCGGGTCCAGATTGGCGTCCCCTAGAACGACAAACCGTTCAGTGGGCGGCTTGATGGGCAACGCCCCTTCCAGATAGCGTAGCCAGAACATTGTCTCATCATGGTTTCTAAGCCCATTTCGATCCTCTGGCCCGTCAAAGGCAGGTGTCGTTGCGTGGAAAGCCAGCAGATGCAAAAGGCTGCCATCTGGTAAAAGAACAGGAACGTCCCAATGGCCCACCGAGGACAATCGTTGAATTTCTGTATTTTGGGTATTGTCAGATTGCCATTTCGGCAATCGGGCCCCCGGAAAATCACGCCATAGCATGCTAGAAAAATCCCGAACCTCATCCACTTGGATCGGAAAACGCGACATGATCGCCATGCCGCCATGCCCGGCAAAATCGCCATATCCCTGTTTGTCACGCGCACCGCCAGTGTACCCATCATGGTCAAGGTCCAGACCGGTACCAACGCCAGAGTTTGGGGCAAGGGCAAACAGGTAGGGGTAGTCTACCCCTGACTTAGCCAATAAATCGGCAAATGCCAAAAGCGCGTGGTTTCCCAAATCAAAGTCAAACCTAGTCAATAGTACAATATCGGGATCTGCAATGCCGATTACTTTAAGCACGGCAGTGGTTTGGGTATCGCCCTTTAGAATATCGCGAAGCAATAGCCCCGGCCCCGCACGTTTTAGCCCGGTATGGAAAGTAGCAATTCGAATTATTTCTTGGGATTGGGTAGCAGTGCCAAACAAAACCGCCAGGGCAATGCCTAGGTAGCGAGCAGCGATCCGTCTTGGGAATCTTCGTCGGCTTTGGCGTAATTCAGGCGACGTTTTGCGGCAATCATTTCCGCGACTTTGCCAAGGGCAATGCCACGCATAAATAGACTTGCAGGTAAAAACGCCCATGCTGAAACCGTCCAGATCAGTGTCTGCGGATTATCAAGCGTTACCGACCCAAATAGTGAAGCCGCAGCTTTTACCGCCGCTGGCGTTAAGAATGGCAGAAGAAACCCTAACGCAATGTTAAAACGGGCGTCCCGCTCTAGACGCTGCACAACATCTTTGCCGGCTGTGGGATCAAATGTTGGAAGATTCACCCAAACATTAAAACTGCCATTCACCGACGGCCAGTTTTTCAGGCGAAGAATAATCAAGAAAACCCCAAGGGTTAAAAGAGATATCAGATAGCTCATACCTGCAGTTGTACGCACAAGTGCAATATGCGCTGCATCCGTGTTTTCGGGCAGCATCAACACAACAAGTCGAACCGGGCTATAGGGGAAATCAATAGCGAAACCGATCAAGGCACCTATGGCCTGTACAAATTGTGTCAGCGTTGTTGATTCAACAGTTCCACGGTTAATCAGGCTAAGTAGGAATATGGTAGCAAAAAGCGAAACAAAGCGGATGCGATTAAAGGGCGGCGCATCGCGAAATTCTATTAGCCCGGGATAGCTAGAGGCATATTCAAAGATTGTCAGCGCTGCGCCAAAAATTGCGACAAGCGCAACAATCTGTTTGCCGTCGGGGCTAACACCCGGCAACAGCAGGGACGGCGTTGCAATTAGCAACACAACCAACATTGCGCGAACGACCGCACCTGATAGTCGGGAAATCACTGCTCTTCACCCTCAAAAAGGCTGAACCCAGTTCTTTGCTGAGCCCTTTTTCCATTTTGATCCCACCAATTGTGGCGGGTTGCCTCATTATTGCCCAATTTCTGCCTTCTTTCATCTCTTCCAGCAAGTCATTGGTAACAATAATAAAAAATTTGAGGCTAAATCGTGGAGAAACTGGTGCGCCTTTGCATCATTTTCCCACCTAAGTGCAGCTACAAATAGGGGTATTTCTATATATAGTGTGTTATTCGAACTTAGACCCAAGGTCGTTGTTGGCTGGCCTTTGCCTCAAAATCGTCAATTGTATTAACTTTTTCCATGGTTAATCCGATGTCATCCAGACCATTCAACAGGCAATGCTTCTTAAATGCATCGACCTCAAAGGCAAATGTATCGCCTTCAGATGTGGTGATCTCCTGCGTTTCCAGATCAACGCTGATACGGGCATTGGCACCCTTTTTCGCTTCCAGCATTAAAATATCCACCTGATCCTGGGGCAGAACTACCGGTAGAATTCCGTTTTTGAAGCAGTTGTTATAAAAGATATCTGCGAAACTTGTGGACACAACACAACGAATACCAAAATCCAGCAAAGCCCAAGGCGCATGTTCGCGCGACGATCCACAGCCAAAATTTTCACCGGCGACGATAATCTCTGCGTCGCGGTAAGCTGGCTTATTCAATACAAAGTCAGCGATCTCTGAACCATCATCATTGTAGCGCATTTCATCAAACAGATTCACCCCAAGCCCAGAGCGCTTGATAGTTTTCAAAAACTGTTTTGGAATGATCATGTCGGTGTCAATATTCACCAGCGGCATTGGTGCGGCCACACCGGTCAATTTATCAAACTTTTCCATTACAGCATCTCCCGAATATCAGTTAAATGGCCGGTGATAGCTGCTGCTGCGGCCATTTGCGGTGACACCAGATGGGTGCGCCCACCTTTGCCCTGACGCCCTTCAAAATTTCGGTTACTGGTGGCGGCGCAACGTTCGCCCGGGACAAGTTGATCCGGGTTCATCGCTAGACACATTGAACAGCCAGCAAGGCGCCATTCAAACCCGGCATCAAGAAAAATTTGCGCCAGGCCTTCTTCTTCGGCCTGAGCCCGAACCAGCCCCGACCCCGGAACGATCATCGCCCGCATGCCGTTCTTGATCTTCTTGCCTTTCACAATGCCGGCCACTGCGCGAAAATCTTCGATCCGCCCGTTGGTACAAGAACCGATGAATACTGTATCAATCGTAACATCCGTTAGCTTCATTCCAGGGGTAAGTCCCATATAGTCCAGCGCACGTTTTACGGCTTCTACCTTACCGCCCTGAAAATCATCCGGGCTGGGGACGCGAGCGGTAATCGGCAAAACATCCTCGGGCGAGGTTCCCCAAGTCACAACCGGTGCGATGTCTTCACCTTTGATTGTCAGCACCTTGTCAAAATGTGCGTCTTCATCGGTGAACAGGGTTTTCCACCAGGCCAATGCCTTGTCCCAATCGGCATCTTTCGGAGCATGGGGGCGGCCTTTGACATATTCAAACGTCTTTTCATCCGGCGCTATCAGACCGGCGCGCGCGCCACCTTCAATTGCCATGTTGCACACGGTCATGCGGCCTTCCATCGACAGATCACGAATGGCGGAACCGCAATATTCGATCACATAGCCAGTGCCACCCGCCGTTCCGGTTTCACCGATTACTGACATGGTAATGTCTTTGGCTGTCACGCCCGGTAACAGATGGCCGGTAATTTCGACCCTCATGTTCAGCGATTTTTTCTGAATCAGAGTCTGCGTTGCCAGCACATGTTCAACCTCTGATGTCCCGATGCCGTGAGCCAACGCACCAAATGCCCCGTGGGTCGCTGTGTGGCTGTCACCGCACACAACTGTCATGCCCGGCAATGTCCAACCCTGTTCCGGTCCGACGATATGCACGATGCCCTGACGCACGTCATCGACTGGATAATAGTGAATGCCAAAATCTTTGGCATTCTTATCCAGTGCTTCTACTTGAATGCGGCTTTCTTCGTTTTCTATGCCCTTTGCCCGGTCCAGCGTGGTGGGCACATTATGGTCTGGAACCGCAATAGTTTTGTCCGGTGCTCGCACTGGGCGGCCTGCGTTACGCAACCCTTCAAAGGCTTGCGGACTGGTAACTTCGTGCACCAAATGGCGATCGATATACAGTAAGCAGGTGCCATCCTCGCCTTGATCGGCGACATGGGCATCCCAGATTTTATCGTAAAGCGTTTTTGGAGCGGTCATTTTGTTCTCTTTCGGACATTGAATTATGTTTTGTAAGACGGGCTGTTACTGTTCAGACCACAAGCGGCACGGCTTTACTGGCACCAAAAAACCGCCACGGCAGGCGGGCGTGGTCATCCATATCAAAAACACCATTCATGGGGGCGGAGTACATCGCCACCGGGTTGCAATCAAGAGGCTGGCTGTATCATCACCGAAACGAAATATTCCCCGTCCCCTGTTATTTATTGCCTCTCCATGTCAATCTGACCAAAAAGGACCGCCCATGGAATCTGAAATTCAATCAGTTCTCGGACAGATTGTATCATTGTGGTCCAGCATAATGGCACGTCTCAGTTCAGTTTTTTTGTTCCGCGGTCAAGTTCAGATTGCAATTTTAGTTGCCTGCTTTGCATTGGCTTATGTGCTGCGTCGTTGGTTTGGTCCGCGTATGCACGAATGGATGCGGGCACGCGAAGGCTGGCCCAAGTGGCGGTTGCGGTTGATGGTTATCATCCATCAGCGGTTGCAACTGGGTTTTTTCGTGACATTTGCCTGGACCGCAAATGCGGTTATGGCACAGATTTATTCATTTCCTTCTTGGCGCAACATTTTGATACTGGTTGCCAGCATTGCGACGGCGTTATTGCTGGTTAGCCTTGCCGCAAGGATGATACATAACTCGCTTTTACGACGGACAGTCACCTGGGGGCTTTGGGCTTATATAACGCTATTCTATCTTGGGCTTGTTGCACCATTCTCATTGTTTTTAGATGGGCTTGCCATCCAGTTTGGAGATTTTCGCCTGTCGGTCTTGGCAGTCATTAAAGCACTGGTTGTCACTGGTATCCTGTTTGCAATCGCCCGCATCTTAGCCGGCACGACGGCAGGGCGAATTAGGGACAGCAAAGACATTTCGCCTTCAATGCAGGTTCTGATGATAAAGGCATTGCAAATTGTCCTGTATAGCGCGGCGTTTTTTATTGGCCTGAAAGCAGTAGGGTTCGACCTGACCGGGCTGGCCGTTCTTTCGGGTGCCATTGGTATTGGGCTTGGTTTTGGTCTGCAAAAAGTTGTATCTAACCTGGTATCCGGTGTGATAATTCTGTTGGATAAATCCATCAAACCAGGTGACGTGATATCGCTTGGCGAAACCTTCGGCTGGATAAACACACTGGGTGCGCGCTACGTATCGGTGGTCACCCGGGATGGGCGTGAATTTCTGATACCCAACGAAGACCTGATCACCAGTCAAGTGGTCAACTGGTCCCATTCCAATGATTTCGTGCGCCTTGATATACCTTTTGGCACCGCGTACGACGATGATCCCCATGAGGTCCGGCGTTTGGCCATTGCTGCAGCTGCCTCGGTTGACAGAATTCTTAGTCACAAATCGCCGGTTTGCCACATCGTTGGTTTTGGGGACAGTTCAGTTGATTATCTTTTGCGATTCTGGATCAAGGACCCCACAGGTGGGCTGACCAACATACGGGGTAATGTTTATTTGGCGCTATGGGACATCTTCAAGGAAAACGATATTTCGATTCCCTTTCCACAGCGTGAAATTAAGTTACTTGGTGATCGCAAACCGGGACATGATCCGCAAATTGACTAATATAATCATGATTCATGCGGATTGCCGCAGGATTTACTGAATATTACCTGTCCGATCATTGAGATTTGGCAACCTCGATGTTAGTTCTCAACTATGCCCAGTTGCGGGCGCAAACGATACGTCGAATAGGAGGGCAATGTCCTGTCTCAATCCACTGATGCGGTCACGCCAATGACCGCCGCGAAAAAGCCGGTGAAACGCGGTTCAAAGAACCCTTCCGGCGACAAGCTGTTAAAACAAATTTTAATTTCATTAGATGAAGACAAGGCCGAAGACGTCGTCTCGATCAATCTTCATGGCAAGTCTGAAATGGCTGATCACATGGTGATTTGCACGGGGCGTTCAACACGCCAAGTCACTGCCTTGGCCGAAAAAACCGCTGACCGTATCAAGAAAGAATTTGGCATCGTCAGTAAGGTCGAAGGTAAAGATCAGGGCGATTGGGTGCTTATCGATGCAGGTGATGTGATCATTCACATTTTTCGCCCGGAAGTACGTGAATTTTACCAATTAGAAAAGCTGTGGATGGACGCCGGGAAAGCACCGGCCAAAGACTGATGCGCATTAATATTTGCGCGGTGGGGCGCCTGCGCGCCAGCCCCGAGCGGGATCTTACCCAAGACTACCTGGACAGATTTGATCGCACTGGCCGATCCCTGGGGCTGGGCCCCGTTAACCTAGTTGAAGTGGAAGACAAAAAGGGCGGAGGCATGGTAGCTGAAGCCCTATTGTTGAACAAGGCAATCCCAGACGGATCGCTGATCTGTATCCTAGACGAACGCGGCACTGTTATGGGCTCACCCGAATTTTCACAATTGCTTTGCAAATGGCGCGATCAGGGCCAAAGCAGCACTGCATTTGTGATCGGTGGTGCTGACGGAATTCATCGGGATTTACGCGCCAAAAGCAACATCTCCCTGTCTTTTGGAAAAATGGTCTGGCCGCATATGCTGGTCAGGGTCATGCTGGCCGAACAGCTTTACCGCGCCGCTACAATCCTGGCAGGGGGTCCTTACCACCGGGCTTGATTTCAGCTTTCTAAAAATATCCTCGCCGAAGGCATTTTCCGCTTCTACACCACCACGATCCCAAGATAGATAGCAACATAAGCCAAAAAGGTTAGTTCGATGAGCGTTCCCAAACCGGTTATCCTTTGTATCTTAGACGGCTGGGGGTTGCGTAAAGACACGACAGCAAATGCCCCGGCGCTGGCGAACACCCCGACATTCAATCATTTGATGGCCTCCTGCCCCAACGCTACATTGCTAACCCATGGGCTTGATGTGGGCTTACCCAAGGGGCAAATGGGTAATTCCGAAGTGGGGCACACAAATATCGGCGCGGGCCGGATCGTCGCCATGGATCTTGGTCAAATAGATCTTGCCATCGAAGATGGCTCATTTTTCGAAAACCCGGCATTGTTGGATTTCATTACAAAACTAAAGCAAACCGGCGGAACCGCGCACCTGATGGGGGTGCTTTCGAACGGCGGTGTTCACGGCCATATTCACCATATGCAGGCGGCAGTTAGTGCATTGACAGATGCCGGTATTCCGGTTGCCGTTCATATGATCACAGATGGGCGCGATGTGGCGCCTAAATCAGCACTTAAGTTCTTAGAGCAAGTCGGCGATATGTTCATACCAGGCTTGGTTTGGGCCGCTACGATCACTGGCCGGTATTTTGCTCTGGACCGCGATAACAGATGGGAGCGGGTCAAAACTGCGTTTGATGCCATTGCCCTCGGCAAAGGTCCGGTTGAACTTGACCCCCTTACCACAATTAATAACGCCTATGACAAAGACATCAGTGATGAATTTATACCGGCAACGGTGATTGGAGAATACAAAGGCTTTTTTGATGGTGACGGGTTATTTTGTTTGAATTTTCGCGCTGACCGAGCGCGTGAAATTTTGGCCGCATTTGGCGACCCTGAATTTTGTGCCTTTGAAACAGGTGAACGGCCTGAATTGACTGCAATGTTAGGTATGGCTGATTATTCAAAAACACATGATACTTACATGACGACCTGCTACCCTAAACCGGTGATCAAAAACACACTTGGTCATTGGGTGGCGAAACAGGGATTAACGCAGTTTCGCATCGCAGAAACAGAAAAATACCCCCATGTAACATTTTTTTTGAACGGCGGCATTGAAGACCCGGAATCCGGTGAAGATCGCCACATGCCGCAAAGCCCAAAAGTTGCCACCTATGACCTGCAGCCGGAAATGTCGGCAGCGGAAGTAACCAAACACCTTATTGCGGCCATCAAAACCGGATATGATTTGATCGTGGTGAATTACGCCAACCCGGATATGGTTGGTCATACCGGGGACCTTGGGGCCGCCATTAAAGCGTGTGAAGCGGTTGATCAGGGCCTGGCCCAAGTTGTTGTTGCGTTAAAGGCTGCAGATGGCGCGATGATCGTCACCGCTGATCATGGCAATTGCGAAACTATGATTGACCCGCAAACTGGTGGCCCGCATACAGCCCACACCACCAACCCTGTGCCCGTCCTTGTTTTTGGCGCACCCCAAAGTAGCGGGTTGCGGTCCGGGCGCCTGGCCGATCTATCCCCAACTTTACTGGAATTGATGGGGCTGGCTAAACCGCCGGAAATGACTGGCAAAAGTCTGCTGACCAAATGAGCTGGATTTGGCGTTCCGTTATGGCGTGGGTTTTTCTGACCACACCAATTTTCGCAGAAAGTGATTCCGCAACATTGGCCCGCGAAGCGGTGCAAAAACTGGACTCCGCCCATTTGGCCCTTAGTGAAGCGGACAGGGCTGGGGACAGGGTTGCAGCCCTAAGCCAAACCATACGCGCCTTTGAAGACGGGTTGGACGCCCTGCGTGATGGTTTGCGCCGGGCCGCCCTACGCGAAGCTGCAATCAAGCGAGAATTTGATGCAGAAAGCGAAAAGGTATCGCATTTTTTGGGAATTTTGCTGTCGATCCAGTCATCGTCGGGACCGGTGGCATTTCTGCATCCGTCCGGTCCGCTGGGGACAGCCCGCGCTGGTATGATCGTTTCTGAAATTACACCTGAAATACAAAAACAGGCAGATGCCCTGCGTGCAAATCTGGAAGAGGTCGCGCTTTTGCGGGCCTTGCAAGAAGGGGCTGCAGACACTTTAAAACAAAGCCTAACAGCGGTGCAGCGAGCCCGAACCGATCTAAGCAAAGCAATATCAAACCGAACCGAATTGCCAGACAGGTTCCTGGCGGATCCGATCCAAATGCAAGCTTTGATAGACAGCTCTGAAACATTGGATGGGTTTGCCAGCGGTCTGGCAGGTATAGATTTTAATGAAAGCCCAATTGTACCTGTTTTTGATTTTGCAAACTCGCGGGGAACACTGCCGCTGCCAGTATCTGGCAATCTTTTGCATAGGTTCAATGAGACCGACGCCGCGGGGGTAAAGCGCCCCGGGTTGCTGGTCGCAACCCGACCCCAAGCGCTGGTGACCACTCCATGGCCAGCCACGCTGCGCTATAGTGGCCCGCTGTTGGACTACGGAAATGTGATTATTCTTGAACCGGATGCCGGGGTACTGTTGGTCCTGGCAGGGCTTGATCAGGTGTTTGGAACACCGGGACAGGTACTTGCAAAGGATACAGTGCTTGGGTTGATGGGCGGGGCAAACCCCGATCCTGACGGGTTTTTTGCCGATGCAACGGCTTCAACGGGTTCCGTCGCGACAGAATCGCTCTATATAGAGCTACGATTAGGCGGTAAGCCCGTGGATCCGGCACCATGGTTCGCACAGACAAAGGAATGACGAAACGATGAGAAAGTTCGTAATGGCTGCAACCGGCGGCATCTTGGCAGGGGCGATTTTGACTACTCAGGTTGCTGGCCCCCTGTTGGCGCAGGAAAACCTTCGGAACGTTTCCGTCTATGAACAGCTGGACCTGTTTGGCGATATTTTTGAACGCATCCGGGCGCAGTATGTCGAAGATGTTGATGCGGGTGACTTAATTGAGGCCGCTATTAACGGAATGCTTACTTCCTTGGACCCACATTCCAGTTATCTATCGCCTGAAGATGCAGTTGAAATGCGCGAACAAACTCGCGGCGAATTTGGAGGCCTGGGAATTGAAGTTACCCAAGAAGAGGGTTTTGTAAAAGTAGTTACACCAATTGATGACACCCCAGCCGCAAAGGCCGGTATAGAATCCGGTGATTTCATAACCCACGTAAACGGTGAAAGCCTGCTTGGTCTTGTTCTTGATGAAGCCGTGGTAATGATGAAAGGTCCAATTGGATCTGAGATCGTCATCACCATTGTGCGCGAAGGACTGGATGAGCCATTTGATGTTACAATCATCCGCGACACGATAAAACTAACTGCAGTGCGTGTGCGTGCTGAAAGCAATACCGTGGTCATGCGGGTCGCTACTTTTAATGACCAGACCTACCCCAACCTTGCCGAAGGGCTGGCCGAAACTGTTGCAGAGCTTGGCGGCATAGAAAACGTCGATGGTTTCGTCATGGATTTGCGCAATAATCCGGGCGGGCTGCTTAATCAGGCGATCAAGGTTTCTGATGCATTCCTGAATGCCGGTGAAATTGTGTCAACCCGTGGGCGCGATCCCCAAAGCGGCGATCGGTTCAACGCCGTGGAAGGCGATTTGGCTGAGGGTTTGCCTCTGGTCATCCTGATCAATGGTGGATCTGCGTCTGCCTCTGAAATTGTCGCGGGTGCGTTGCAAGACCATCGGCGTGCGGTCATTGTAGGGACTAAGAGTTTTGGTAAAGGGTCGGTTCAAACTGTGATGCCGCTGCGATCTGATGGCGCTATGCGCCTGACAACCGCACGCTATTATACACCTTCGGGCCGCTCAATTCAGGCGCTTGGTGTTGCTCCGGACATTATTGTGCAACAACCGCCGCGCAAGCCACCGTCTGATGAACCTGCCGATGAACCACGGCGAAATCGGACCGAGGCAGACCTGCGTGGATCCCTTAACAATGACAGCCTGACAGAAGACGAGATCGCACAGATTGAGGCGGACCGTGAAGCTGCAGAAATGGCCGCTGAATTACGAGACAACGATTTTCAGCTGGCCTATGCAATTGATTTGTTAAGAGGCCTTTCAGCTATCAACAGCAAAAATTAGGAAGTGCGGGGCACGGTTCTGTCTGCCCCGCCATTCGCCATGTCCCCCGAAGAAATCGCCGCCCTGCCCTATCGCCCCAATGTTGGCGTTATGTTGGTTAATCCCAAGGGCAAGATATTTGTAGCACAACGTATAGACAGCCCTGGCCCAGCCTGGCAAATGCCCCAGGGCGGTATCGACAAAGGCGAAAAATCTAAAGCCGCGGCACTACGAGAGCTTGAGGAAGAAACCGGAGTAGTTGCTGATTTGGTTACCATTGTGACTAAGTCCAAGGGTTGGTTACGCTATGATTTCCCGCTTGAATTAGTGTCAAAAGTCACAGGCGGACGGTTTCGAGGCCAACAACAACGGTGGTATTTGATGCAATATCACGGGAATGATGATCAGATCACTATCGAAACAAAACACCCGGAATTTTCAAATTGGAAATGGTCTGTACCAAGTGAATTGGTGGCCAATATAGTTCCCTTCAAGCGGGAAGTTTACGCGCAAGTATTAGCTGAATTTTCGGATTTTCTAAAGTAGAGACAGCTCGCTTTCGGCTATTCCCTGTCATCAAAAAACTGGTGCCCGACAAAACACGATGGCAACCCATAGCCCCATCGCCAAGGCAGCCCTGAACATGGTGTTCCGCCCAACCTGACTGACGTGTAAATCGCATCGGCAAGCACCTGGTATTCAACCGAATTGGCCGGTTCTGATTTTGATAAATTTGCGACACAGCGGCGCAATATCTGATCTGCGCCAATGCGGGCCTCAAAACTAGCATCAGAGGTTTGGGTGCCCGCCGCATTGTGGTAGGCGCGATCATGGGTGACGCAGCAACTGCGCCAAGGCAAGCTATTGCCAAAATCTGTTTTTACAGCTGGAAACTGGTTCGCCAGATCTCGCCAAAAAGCAGACATACCTCCACTACATCCATCCGTCACAAACGGTGAAAGACTGGCGTCGGCGCTGACCTTCATAAGTGTTTTATGGCTGACAATTTCTATTTGGCGTTCTAGCCAGTGATGTCCGGCTTCAGTGTCACGAAACCAAAGTGCGGTGGCAGGTGTAATGATCGCCGCAGCCAATAATCCAGAAATGATCACCGTAAGTTTTCTTGGCATTCAACCGTCCTGACAAAAGGCAACTTTTGATTAGTATTCTCAGCCTCCTTCAAACATCTATATCCGCCCAAATCAAATGGTGATCTGAGGCGGCGTGGTGCTTTCGTGTCAGTTCTGGGTAAACTTCCCAGCGTTTTGGTCGGGATCCGGGCCATGCCCCTTTGCGAAATATTCCGCCCAATGTTACCTTGGCAAATAGTGCAGGCGATAACAGAAGATAATCAATTCTACTGTCGTCATTCCCAAGTCCGTGGGTACCAATACCTCGGTGTCCGTTATTTACGTTAAATTCCACTTCAGTGAAATTTACATGGCCAGACACATCCGCCAAGTCCGTGTTGTCAAACAACGGCTTAAGTTCGTCGCTATCGGGGGTATCATTCAGATCGCCCAGCACCGCAATATTGCTGATGCCATTTGAAATTAGCAGGTTATAATACTCGGCCACTGCTGTTGATTGGGCCAACCGTTTGGCTTTGCTAGATGGATCATTGCCACCGTATTTTGACTTGAAGTGATTTGGCAGAACCATGATTTTTTGGCCACTTGGAGTTGTCACTTCATATTCTGGACAGTCGCGGCTGAAGATCGGGAAGCCATCGGGTTTCAGGTCATCTACATGGCTGCGCATTGTTCCAATTGGAAAACCGTCCTTTGTAACAAGTCCAACGTCTATGCCGCGGCCATCATTTCCATCTATGATCATCAGGTGACGATAAGGTTCCGGCCGGTCCAACCTATCGGCCATTGCTTTTTGGAACTCTCGCAGCACGGGTCGGCATTCGGCTTCGACCACTGCCAATATATCTGCATCAACATCCCAGATTACTTTGGCCGTTAGCGTCATCGCTATTTCATCAACAGTTTCTGATTTCAGTTCACACCAGCCAACCCAATCATCGCGACCGCTGGCAACAATTTCCCTAGGCAGTGATCTATCCCGTGGCCGCCTTATAAGCTGGCCGCGTATTTTTCGAATGCGTGTGAAAGTTTGGCTTGTGCCTTCGTCGCGATGCAACATGCCAAGTTCTTCGATCAATTCCAGCATCCGGGATTTGTTGGCTGGCGAGTACAACGCCCTGGCAAACAGGGTGTTTAGTTCTGCATGGGCGTCCAGTACGGCGCTGTGGGCATCTGGATCATCGCCATTAAAGGCCCGCGCCCGATCAAAAAGGTTTTCAACATTATAGGCTGCAATACGCATATTAAAATCTCCGTTCTAAAATACCATTATGGTATCACTAAAACTCAGATTCCCCTATTCTCGCAGTCGCATAAGTATTTCGCGCGTTGGATATCCATCCGCAACCAGACCCTGCTTGGTTTGGTAACGACGAAGCGCAGCAAAGGTGTTGGGGCCAAATATACCGTCAACGCCTTTGGTATCCATGCCAAGCTTTGTCAGGCGTTGCTGAAGCTCTCGTTGTTCAGCTACTGACATCACCTGATCCTGAAATGGCCAGTTTAAAGCTATGGGCTTGGTTCCGGCAATTCGTTCGGCCAATTGATCAATTGCAATAGCATAGGGGATTGCCGCGTTGTAGCGCAGGATTGCTTTGAAATTAGCAAACGCGATAAACGCCGGTCCCTTAGCACCAGCGGGTATTAAAATAGAGGCCGTTTCGACCGAAGGCTGGGCCATATCTACCCCAAACTTCCGCCATTCACTTGCAGGTTTCGTATGGTTCATCCCGGCGAGGGCAAAATCAAATTCGGCGGTCAATTGGATTTCTACGAGGCATTGCCCCCCAGGTAGCCAACCTGCCGCTGCCAAATATGCCGCAGTTGACGCCAAAGCATCGCATGGATCATCACCCCAGATATTGCGCACTCCATCACTATCAAAATCTATGGCATGTTCCAGAAAACTGCTGGGCATGAACTGCGTATGCCCCATCGCACCGGCCCAAGAACCACGCAATTCGTTGGTGGAAATATCCCCATTCTGAACAATTTTCAGGGCACAGATCAGCTGAGTTTCAAATAAACCTGCACGCCGTGCGTCATTTGCCAATGTTGCCAATGACTGAATGACCGGGAAATCCCCAAGAACTTTACCGTAAGCGCTTTCCAGCCCCCAAATTGCAACAATAAATTCTTGAGCGACACCATATTTACTGGCGATCCGCTGCAAGGTGGCTTTGTTGGCCAGCAGCGCCGCGCGCCCGTCCTGAATGCGAGAGTCGGTTACGGCCTTTTCCAGATATTTCCAAATAGGCTGGCGTACTTCTGGCTGATACTGATCCTTTATTAATACTTCAGGATCAAGATTTACCCCCGACATTATCTGATCATAAACCAAACCTGAAATTCCATGGCGCATGGCTTTGGTCCGAAATTGCAATACCCATTGCGAAAATTCATCCATGAGTGGGATTGTTTTCACGGCGCTTGCCCCTATTTTTCATCTCCTCTTTCGCGAAACTTTTCGTTTCACTTTGGCCGCATGTCGCGCAGACTTTGCTGGTTTTCTTGGTGAAGATTTTCTACCTCGTCTACCGCCTTGGGGCACAGCTTTGTCCTCAACAGATAGTAATTCCAACAACAAGCCACCTGTGATGGGTACGGCTTCGGACAGACGTACTGTTACCCTTTGCCCCAGCGCAATCGTAAACCCGGTATCCGTACCAACCAGCGCCTGGGCATCGGCATCGTGATTGAAATACTCGCGTCCCAAAGTGCGAACTGGCACCAGCCCGTCAGCCCCGGTTTCGTCCAGTTTCACAAAGGCTCCGAAGCGGGCGATCCCGCTTACCCGGCCAGTGAATTCATTGCCAACACGTTCGCTAAGAAACGACGCTAAATAGCGGTCAGTGGTATCGCGTTCTGCGGTCATGGATCGTCGTTCAGTTTCCGAAATGTGCACCGCTGTTTCGTCTAACGGTTCAACGTCCTGCTGCAATTGCCCATCATCCCCCCAACCGTGGGCGGCAATCAGGGATCTATGAACGATCAGGTCTGCATAGCGCCGGATAGGTGAAGTGAAATGGGCGTAAGCTTTTAGTGCCAGCCCGAAATGGCCAAAGTTTTCCCGGTTATAGTAGGCTTGGGTCATAGAGCGCAGGGTGGACAGGTTAATCAATTCGCTAAAGTCGCTATTGGCGGCTTGGGACAATAGCGAATTCAGGTGCCGGGTTTGCAGCACCTGCCCCTTTGCCAATGTCAGGCCTGATGCTTGTGCCACTTCTCGTAAGCTGTCCAATTTTTCGGGGGATGGTTCTTCATGTACGCGAAACAGCAAGGGTTGGCGGCGCGCCACCAATTCTTCAGCCGCTGCGACATTGGCAAGGATCATGAATTCTTCAATCAAGCGATGCGCATCCAGTCGATCCTTGAAATTCACCGCAGACACCACCCCGTCATCTGAAATTTCTATGCGCCGTTCTGGTAGATCCAGATCAAGGGGTTGACGTTGCGCACGGGCGTTCTTTGCTGCGCCATAGGCCGCGTAAAGCGGTAAGATAATATCGTCCAACAGGGGGGCAGTTTTTTCGTTGGCGTCGCCATCTACAGCGTTTTGGACTTCAACATAATTCAGTGATGCCACAGAATTCATCATGCCCCGTGTGAACCGGTGGCTGATTTTATTACCCTGTTCATCCAGCACCATGCGCACTGCCAAACAGGCCCGGGGTACATTTTCGTGCAGTGAACAAAGATCGCCGGACAGACGGTCAGGCAGCATCGGGACTACCCGATCAGGAAAATAGGTGGAATTGCCACGATGGCGCGCTTCAATATCCAGGGCGGAACCCGGTGTCACGTAGGCCGCAACATCAGCTATTGCCACCCAGACAACATGACCGCCCTTGTTTTCGGGGTCATCGTCGGCATGCGCCAGAACAGCATCGTCGCGGTCGCGGGCATCGGCCGGATCAATCGTTACCAGCAGGTGTTTTGTCAGGTCTTCGCGATCGCCAAGCTTGGCCGGTTTCGCACGATCTGCGTCAGCAACAACATTATCGGGGAAAGCGTCCGGTATGCCATGTTGATGAATAGCAATTAGAGAAACGGCCTTGGCTGCACTTGGATCGCCAAGCCGTTCAACTATTTTGGCATTGGGCGGGCCCATGCGATTCTTCGGTCCGACTGTTTCGGCCTCAACCAGTTCACCGTCTTTGGCCCCGTTTACCGCGTCCTGACTGACGCGCCATTCTTTATCTGCGCCGCGTTCAATCGGTAGTATCCGGCCGCCTTCTGAATGGGCCTTGAACACCCCCAAAATACGCTTGGGGTTGGTGCCGATGCGCCTGATTAAACGCCCCTCATACCGGTGATCTTCGGCTTTTACTTCACTCAGCCGTGCTAATATCCGATCCCCGGCACCAAGTGCTGCATCCGAGTTGCGCAGAACCAGAAGAACATGCGGGGCGTCGCCTTTGCCCTGCCACTCCATTGGGCGTGCAAAAATATCCCCATCAGCGTCAGGGGCCATGACCTGTAGCACCGAAACAGGCGGCAGACTGTCAGGGTCACGATAGGTCTTTCGCCGTTTCTGAAGGTGCCCTTCGGCTTCCAGTTCCTTAAGAATGCGCTTTAGGTCAATTCTGTCAGCACCTTTTATGCCAAAAGCACGTGCGATATCTCGTTTTGAGGTTTTAGTCGGGTTATCGGAAATCCAGCTTAGAATTTCCGCTTCTGAAGGGACATGTTTCATGGCCTTCGCCTAGCATATCCACCTGAGGGCGTCGCGGCAAAAACGCAATCAAAGATCTTCGACCGTATCCACATCGCTAAGGGTCTCGCCCAACGCAATCCGCAGCCCTGGCAATGTGGCGATACTATCGGCCAACGCGTGTTTGCTGGACCAGCGAACATTGGCAAATAGCCCAGGTGGGCAGGAGTGTTGACGTTTCAGGCCGACCAGCCAATAACCGCCATCGGTTGCAGGGCCAAACACCGCATCATGGTTCCCCAAATCCCGAAATGCCTGCGCAATATGGCGCTTTTGTATATCTGGAATGTCGGCCCCAATAATAACAACAGGACCTTTGGCTAAACCAACAAAAATGCCCACCATCCGTTGGCCCAAATCGCCAGTTCCCTGTGGCCATCGCATCAGATCAACGGGCCAGATCCGGCTTTGCAGACCTTCCCGATTCGGGGAAACTGCAATGATCAATTGCCAACGGGGGTCGCGAAGTTGACGAATGAGGCGCAAACTTTGGTGGCGAAACCACCAGGCAGCGCCGATCGAACCAATGCCCTGCCCCAATCTGGTTTTCACCTTTCCCGGTCGTGGTTCTTTCACCATGACCACAAGGCGCGGCCGATATTCAGGCGAAATAGTCACGCAAAATCCGACCGTAAATATCTTTAAGTTGATGGATATGGGCGATTTCTACGCATTCATCGACACCGTGCATATGCACAGGAACCAGTCCAAATTCGACAACCGGACAATGGTTTTTAACGAAACGAGCATCAGACGTACCGCCACTTGTGGAAAGTTCGGGCATCCGGTTCGTTTCAATTTTTACAGCGTTAGCCACCAAATCGGACAATGCGCCGGGGGGGGTGACGAAACTTTCACCTGATACCGACACGGCGATTTCAAAGCTAATACCCGTTTCATTTGAAAGTTTTTCGGCTTCAACGCGAATCCATTTTTCAAGTTCAGCCGATGAGTGGGCGTCGTTGAAACGAATGTTTATCGCAGCTTTGCATCCCGCTGGAATAACATTGCTGGCCGGATTTCCGGTATCAAAACCGGTGACGGATAGGTTCGAAGGGTCAAAATGTTGGGTTCCTTCATCCAACACGCGTGTCGAAAGGGTATTAACCAGCGCAGCCATCACCGGGATCGGATTGTTAAACCGCTCCGGGTAAGCTGAATGGCCCTGCACACCTTTCGCAGATATACGAATGTTCATTGAACCACGTCGGCCAATTTTCAGCGCTTCGCCCATATGGTTTGGACAGGTTGGTTCCCCAACCAAGCATACCGACATTTTTTCGCCATGGTCTTCCATCCAGTCAAGCAATGCCACGGTTCCATCCACTGCGCGAGCCTCTTCATCGCCAGTGATGGTTAGAATTACTGCCCCATCCGGCGGCGTAGTTGAAACAAATTCAATCGCGGCGGCAACAAAGGCGGCGACACCAGACTTCATGTCGCAGGCACCGCGCCCCCAAAGAAATCCATCACGTTGTTCTGCGCCAAATGGATCAGATGTCCAAGCTGAAACGTCGCCAACTGGCACTACATCTGTGTGGCCGTTAAATCCAAATGTATTTACCGCGCCCTGCTGTCCCCACCTGGCAAAAAGGTTTGAAACCTTGCCGCGATCCACGCGATGGCAGGTAAATCCCGCCTCTGACAACAAAGTCTGAAGCAACACAAGTGCGCCGCCCTCATCAGGAGTGACAGAATTGCACTGGACAAGTCGGGCGGTCAGGGCAACTGGATCAATCAGGGGTTTCACCATGGTATCCTTTGGTTTTGCATTAAATAGCTGCCCATTTTTTTGGCAGCAATGGCCTTTTGTGACCAAAACGCACCAAATTATGTGCTCATAGGTCAGATTGACGGCAAATCATTAACAGATTCAATTTGATGGGCCATAGTGAACTCAATAATAATAATACCCGAGGCAGGGATAAACGTGAAAGAACCGACATTATTTTGCGGTAAATTCCCCATTTCGGGAACCTTTCCAGCTGAACTGGTTTCCTGCCCCAGAACAAATGGGAATTGAGATGCAGGCAGTTCACAGCCATGGCAACGCCACCACATTTTGGCAATCAATCCACTCAGTGCTTCATCTATTTGGTGCTTGCCTATGAATTGGCTTGCCCTAAATCGCCGATCTGTGTCGACTTCAAAAATTCTGATAACCCCTGATGTAGAGACTGTGCAACATACCTTGTTAACTCGGGGAACAATTGTATTTGATATCGACTTTTTGCTGGCACAAAAAGCGCCTTGCCGACTGGTTCATTTTAGCTCTGACCACCTGTGGCAGCGCAGGTTTACTCTTTATTTAAACGCCGACTTTTCGCTGTCTGTCGAAATGCGCCAGGGCAGCAGCCGTTCCTATGTCAGAATATCTGATACCAACTTTCGCGAAGCCGCAAAAATTCGACTGTCTTATGTTTGGGATGCCCCGGCAAAATTTGGTTTGCTATCAATCGAAAACACCGAGAGCGGAGAAATACACCAAACCAATATCCCTTTGCCAGTTCCTCTGCCTTTGGCTGATGCGAAGGCGATCGTGCTTGGCGGCGAGAATGTCAGGTTTGATGATCGGATGGTATCAAGTGCCCTAGGTGATGGCGGCATGCCCGTTGGCCCTGTTGCTTCAATAGCCGCTGGTGCAACGATAGATACGCCAGAGGGTCCACGGCCTATTGAGCGTCTTAAGATGGGCGACATAGTTTTAACCAAAGACAATGGACCGCAGCCAGTTCGTTGGGTGCTAAAGAATGACCTGCCCGCCATAGGTGATACTGCCCCGATGCGCCTGCGTGCTCCATTTTTTGGTCTGGTGAATGATGTTATAGTTGCCGGCCACCAACGGGTTTTGATATCCGGCATCGAAACAGAATATAATCTTGGTCAGGATGCGGCCTTGATCGACGCCCAAAGCTTGATTGGTCATCCTGCAGCCGCGCCGATTTCGGGTGCACTATTCACTACATATTATCAGGTGCTTTTGGACATACATGATTGCATCAATGTCTCAGGTGTTTGGGCAGATAGTTTATATGTTGGAAGGCTGGCAAGTACCCCAAAGATCTTGGCGGCGACTGGGTTGTCTGAGATACCTATGTCAATTTTACCAACCCATACAGCCCGTGCACATCCGTTGTTACGCGGCTATGAACGACAGGCTTTGCTTGACACCCTTACCGCTTAGACCACCAATGGTAGTGCGGCCAAAGGTAAAGGTATCGGTCCGCGATTTTGAATGGGGATTTCAATGCGTCTAGTTCGGTTTGTTTTTGTATTGTTGCTTTTAGTTTCCGGACCCACCCAAGCCCAGGATCTGAAAATCGTTACTGTAACCCGGCCACCATTTTCGATGGTTGAAAACAATGCCAATACAGGATTCAGCCTGGATTTGTGGGATGCTGTTGCGGCAGATCTAGGTCAAAACTTTAGTATCGTTCGCGTTGATAGCTTCAGCGAAATGTTGGAAATAGTGCGCGACGGGCAAGCCGATGCAGCAATCGCCAATATTTCAATTACTGCAGACCGGGAAGCGAATATGGATTTTTCGCAGCCAATTTTTGAAAGTGGTCTTCAGATAATGGTGCATAGTGGGGCAGGCACTGGTACTTCGATTTTTAGTATTTTGTTTTCACCCGGTTTGTTGCTGATGCTTGCCATTTCGATGGCATTGCTATTTGCCGCCGGAATGTTGATGTGGCGCCTTGAGCGGTCTTCACAAGAATATTTTGACAAACCCGCAAAAGATGCAGCTTTTCCCGCATTTTGGTGGGCATTGAATCTGGTGGTGAATGGGGGGTTTGAAGAGCGGCCACCAATTACATTTGCAGGGCGAATATTTGGCGTGTTCTTGGTGATTTCATCTTTGTTTTTGGTATCAATTTTTGTGGCAAAAGTTACGGCAACCCTAACCGTTGGCGCCATCCAGAATAACGTAAGTTCGGTAAATGAACTTTATGGCAAGCAGGTGGGAACGATCGAAGGGTCAACTGCAAGCAGCTTCATTGAAGCTCGCGATCTACGGTATCGCTCCTATGTCGACCTAGAACAGGTGCTGGCGGCTTTTGAAAGCGGTGATCTGGATGCTGTGATATTTGATGCTCCCATCCTGGCCTTTTATGCCAATTTGCCCAACAGTCGCGCAGATATGGTGGGGTCAATGTTTCGCCGCGAAAACTATGGAATTGCCTTTCCAACTGGCAGCCCATTGGTTGAGCCGGTTAATCAAAGCCTGCTGCGAATCCGGGAAGATGGGACCTACGAGAAGATTTTCCGCAAATGGTTCGGTAGCGCACAAAACCTGTAGGCACTGTGCTGCCCGGGGATTTACTTATCAAAAAACGGTGTCATTTGAACGACTATGACCGCGTTTTCATCCAATGCACGCGCCATCAACGCGCGCTCATCGCCGTTAATGTCGTGACCTTCGGCAAGGCGTTCTTCCAACGTGCCATAGCCTGAAACATCCAGTGGGGCCATGCTAGCCTGTTTCAAAATAGAGACGGTTTCACGCACGGCTTCGGCTTCGTCCACACCGCTGGCATAACACATCAAGGCAGCCCCGGTGGCATTGTCCGGCAGATCGTCACCATCTTTGCGACCTACCTCAACCAACAGGGTATAAATGTGGTGAGGTTTCTTTTTCTTGATAGGTTTCTCTGCCACATCAATCCCGCAGCAGCTCATTGATCGCCGTTTTGGATCGAGTGCGTTCATCCACCTGTTTGACGATCACGGCACAATACAGATGTACACCGTTCTTGGATGGCATCGACCCGGCAACTACAACCGAATAGGGCGGCACTTCTCCATACACAATATCCCCGGTTTCGCGGTTCAGAATTTTGGTGGATTGGCCGATGAAAACTCCCATACCCAGAACCGAACCTTCTCGCACAATACAACCTTCAACGACCTCTGATCGCGCGCCAATGAAACAGTTATCCTCAATAATTGTCGGTCCAGCCTGCATTGGTTCCAGTACACCGCCGATGCCAACACCACCGGACAAATGCACGTGCTTGCCGATCTGGGCGCAAGATCCGACCGTGGCCCAAGTGTCGACCATAGTTCCTTCGTCCACATAGGCACCGATATTCACAAATGACGGCATCAACACCACCCCTGGGGCAATGTAGGCCGATTTACGAACAACACAGTTAGGCACCGCGCGAAAACCGGCAGCAGCCCATTGATTTGGTCCCCAACCTTTGAATTTATTATCCACCTTGTCCCACCAGCCAGCGCCCTGGGCACCGCCCTCATGGGGTTCCATATCTTTGATGCGAAACCCAAGCAGTACCGCCTTTTTGGCCCACTGGTTCACATGCCACGACCCATCGCTTTGCTTTTCCGCCACCCGCAGGGTGCCTGAATCCAAGGCATTCAGCGTATCGTCTATCGCTTCGCGCATTTCACCCGTCGTAGCCGGGGAAATTGTGTCGCGCTGATCCCAGGCAGATTCGATCGCGGTTTCAAGCTGGGCGTTAGACATCGGTGTCTCCAAATTGTCATGTGGCAATTGTTGATTGCAGGCTATAGTCGCAAGCTAAGCTACGTGCAATCAAGGAGCAGGCAATGAATAACAAATCCCGGGCGCACCCGTTTCGCCATTCAAGTCAGGACCGTGAAGCCAGCCACCACACGCCTGACACTCCGCAAACCCGAGCCCCTGCCTATCGGTTGGCATTTGATGATAGCGAATTTTTGTGCCGCGACGAACTGCGCCCGATTCGATTGCAGCTAGAGCTTTTAAAACCTGAAATGATGATGGCTGAATACGGCGTTGAATCCACCATCGTTTTGTTTGGTGGAGCCCGTATTCCGGAGCCGGCGAAAAAAGACAGTGCGAAAACCAAAACCTTAGGGGAGCTGTCGAAATATTATGGCGAAGCTCGTGAATTTGCCCGCCTGATGACGCTGCGTTCAGCCAAAACGGATTACAGTGAAAACGTCATTGTCACTGGCGGCGGCCCCGGTGTGATGGAAGCCGGCAATCGAGGGGCACTGGATGCCGGTGGCGTTTCAATCGGGCTGAACATTGTGCTGCCCCATGAACAGGCCCCCAATGAGTATGTGACCCCGGACCTGTGTTTTAATTTTCACTACTTTGCTATTCGCAAAATGCATTTTCTAATGCGCGCCAAAGCGCTGGCTGCTTTTCCGGGCGGGTTCGGCACTTTGGATGAGCTGTTCGAATGTCTGACCCTGATCCAGACTGGCCGTATGGAACAGATTCCGATTTTGCTGTTTGGTGAAGAATTCTGGCGCCGTATTATCAATTGGGACGCGCTGGCGGATGCCGGAACAATTTCAGCGGATGACCTAAAGCTGTTTCGGTTTGTGAATACCGCACAGGAAGCAATCGATCATATCGATAATTGGAATGGTATGGGTGAAAAGCGCAAGGAATTACCCGGGCGCTAAGGCGTCTTGGTAGTTTCAACCGCGCGCCGGGTACTGGATCGGCGCAGCTTTTCTGTTGCTGATTTCAATTGACCACAGGCGGCCATGATATCTTCGCCACGGGGTTTGCGAATAGGGGCAGAATACCCGGCATTATAGACTATATCGGAAAAGCTTTTTATTCGGTCCGGGTCTGATCGCTTGTAGGGCGCTCCGGGCCATTCATTGAATGGGATCAGGTTAATTTTAGCTGGGATGCCTTTGATAAGCTTCACCAGACGGCGGGCATCTTCATCGCTGTCATTCACATCCTTTAACATCACATATTCAAAGGTGATCCGTTCTGAATTTGAAAGCCTGGGATACTCTCGCAGGGTATCCAGCAATTTTTCGATGTTCCATTTCTTATTGATCGGTACCAAGGTGTCACGAACACTGTCGGTGGTGGCGTGAAATGATACGGCCAGCAAACAGCCAATTTCTTCGGCAGTTTTACCAATTTCCGGCACCACGCCTGACGTAGACAATGTGATCCGACGCCGCGACAGCGCGATACCTTCACCATCCATGGCAATTTTCATCGCGTCGCGCACGGCGTCAAAATTATAAAGCGGCTCACCCATACCCATTAAGACAATATTGGATAAAAGACGTGCCTGAGGCGCTGGTGCATGCCCTGGTTCTGGCCATTCCCCCAGATCATCACGTGCCAGCATGATCTGGCCAACAATCTCACCGGCCGTCAGATTGCGCACCAGTTTTTGCGTGCCAGTATGGCAAAAAGTGCAGTTTAAGGTGCAGCCAACCTGGGACGAAATGCAAAGCGTGCCCCGGGTTTCTTCCGGGATATACACCACTTCGACCTCATGACCGCCTTCTATGCGGACCAGGTATTTTCGGGTGCCATCTTTGGAAACCTGACGCGAGACCACTTCAGGCACAGCAACAACAAAATGTTGTGCTAGCTCGGCACGAATGTCTTTAGACAGATTTGTCATCTGCGCAAAATCACGCACGCCTTTGTTATAAATCCATTGCCAAATTTGCCCGACACGCATTTTGATCTGCTTTTCGGGTATACCTGCAGATTCCAACAAAACTGCCAATTCCAGGCGGGACTTGCCGACAAGGTTAATAGGCCCGTCAGGGTTTTTGCGGGGAACGGTTTTAACGTCTGGGGTTATTGGGGCGCTGGACATGTCTTACTCGGCTGAACAGGAATTCAGACTTCATACAGACAAGAATAGCAAAGCGAAACTAGGATTCTAGCCGGTTGCACCCATTGTTCTTGCCTTTAACTGCTGCAACGGTTTGTTGCCTCATCCAAAGCTGCCGTAAATCCCAATAGAGAAAACGTGTCTTTGGTCGTTGTTCCTTTGGCGGATTTAGCAGTCAGGATAGCTTCCGAACCACGTTTCATAGCGGTGACAATTTTTGCATCATCCGCATCACTTGGTGCCCAGGCCATTTCCTTGTTTGTGCCAGAATCTGTGAACAACTGGAAAGTTTGCCCACTGATTTCCATTGCCACTTGCGATCCGGGTGCAAACGGATAACCGCCGGTAAACGAAATCTGGCCCTTGGCCCCTTGGCTAGGGATATAGGAAACGAATAGTAAAATATCGCTGCGGCGCACCGCAACAACGCGACCGTCCTTGGTGTTGACCGTTTCTTTCGGACTTGAAACGCTCCAACAGGATGTTGGATCGCTTTCGACAAACACGCTCCAGTCTGTTTTTGCTGCAACCCGGTTAGAGCTTTCGTCCTGTGCGAATGCTGGCGAACACGATATGGCTAGCGAAACGCCAGCTAATCCACGAATTATTTGATATGTCATTGTTTACAGCCTCCAGCTGTTTGCCTCTTTTAGGGTCACCTGGTTCACTTTTGGAACCATCTTACGGCGAACACCATTCCCAACTCGATTGTCCTAGTTTAACGTAAACCGAACAGGTTTTAAAAGACCTCTAAGCGACTTTTCGCACAATCGTGAAAGAAGGAATCCAAATGGCAAATGCAGTGGCAATGGCAGAGGTTTGGCGTGGTGGATTTTTGGAATGCCTTCATGTCGGTCACGCCGTGGTTTGTGACACTTCAGGCAACGTTGTTCAGGCATGGGGTGATCCGGATGCGATGATTTTACCTAGGTCGTCGTGCAAGATGATACAGGCCTTGCCATTGATCGAAACCGGGGCGGCGGATGCATTTTCTTTGACACAGGACCAAGTTGCACTTTCCTGTGCATCGCATCAGGCGGCCGCCATCCATACCGACCGTGTGCAAAGCTGGTTGTCAGATCTTGGATTGGGCGATGATGATTTTCGCTGCGGTCCACAAATGCCCAATGACCGGGATGCAAAACAGGGTCTAATAAAGGCTGATTCAACACCTTGCCGGTATCATAACAATTGCTCGGGCAAACATTCTGGGTTTTTAACGGTAACAAAACACCTGAAATCCGGGCCGGAATATGTTGATCCAACGCACCCGTTGCAGCTGGCTATTCGCGAAGCATTTGAAGATGTAACCGGGCAAGACAGCCCTGGATATGGCATTGATGGTTGTTCCGCCCCGAATTTTGCGACGACGGTTCACGGGTTGGCGCGCGCAATGGCGTTCTTTGCCGGGGCACGCGATGACGGGCCGGTTCGAAACCGTGCTGCGGCACGGCTGGTGCAGGCCATGGCGGCTTATCCGGAATTGATTGCCGGTGAGGGGCGAGCCTGTACTGATCTAATGCGGGCAATGAACGGCAAGGTGGCGTTAAAAGGCGGCGCTGAAGGGTGCTATGTCGCAATTTTACCGGAACTTGGGTTGGGCGTTGCACTTAAAATCAAAGACGGGGCGTCGCGTGGCTCGGAATGTGCCATCGCGGCGATCCTAGTTAGTTTGGGTGTGTTGGAACCCAAACACCCGGTCGTGGGGCGCTGGATGACGGTAAAACAGCGAAATTTTGACGGATTAGAAACGGGATATCTTCAGCCAGCGGCGGGTTTTCCGGCTTAGTTGATAAATTCATCGCAGCTGTAGCCCTGCAGATAAAGCAGCGCGGTCAGATCACCATGGTTAATTCGAATATCACATTTCGCAGCAACCGATGGTTTGGCGTGAAGTGCAACCCCTGCCCCAGCGAGTTGAAGCATCCCCAGGTCATTGGCACCATCGCCAACAGCGATGACCTGATCAACCGTGATCCCAAGTCGGGTAGAAATTTCGTTTAAAGCGGTGACTTTGGCATCACGGCCAAGGATTGGGTCGGCAACCTGACCTGTTAGATACCCGTCCGCCATCAAAAACGTATTGGCGCGATGTTCATCAAAACCCAAAACCTTAGAAATATACCCCGTGAAGGCCGTGAAACCACCAGAAACCAAAGCTGCGTAATTATCCTGGGCTTTCATCGTTGCCACCAGAGTCTTTGCACCGGGCATCAAAGTGATCCGATTACTAATAACAGTGTCTATTACAGAGATTTCTAAACCTGTCAGCATACCAACCCGTTCGCGCAGGGCTGCATCAAATTCCAATTCTCCATTCATGGCGCGGGCGGTAATATCCGCGACTTTCACACCGACACCGGCCTCATCCGCCAATTCGTCGATGCACTCTTGCTGGATCATTGTTGAATCCATATCCGCCAGAATCATTTTCTTTTTACGGTCGGCTGCAAGTTGTATCGCCAAATCAACACCCATGGCTTGCAGGGTTGACCAGTTGTCCCAAAAATTGTCAGGAATAGCAGCCAGTGAAAACTCCGCGGCCTCGTTGACGGATAACCACTTAATGTCGCCACCGCCCCAAGCACTGCGTAAATTTTCCACCAAAACAGTGTCTAGCAACGGCTTTTCGGGAGAAGTCAGCAGGGTTGCAGTATACATTTTCACCTGTGCCGTTTTAAAAACTGGTCGCTTTCAAGACCCCATACGGCGCTATAGCGACGTTTTAGCCCTTGTGAAAGGGAATCAGCCCAACTAAGCCCGCCAGTGGGACACCCTTCCCCAACGAAGGGCATATATCTGTGAGGATACCACTGATGACGATACTTCAACCGGCTACGCGGCCGGATAATCCGCGTTTTTCTTCTGGCCCCTGTGCCAAACCTCCAAATTTCAGCTTAGAAAACCTAGCCGATGCGCCTTTGGGACGTTCCCATCGAGCGAGCGTTGGCAAAGCCAAACTAAAACAAGCCATTGAAAATACTCGTGAAACTTTGAGAATCCCGACCGATTATCGTATCGGTATTGTGCCGGCATCCGATACAGGCGCCATGGAAATGGCCATGTGGAACTTGCTGGGTGAACGTCCCGTGGAAATGCTCGCCTGGGAAAGCTTTGGATCAGGTTGGGTTGCTGATGTGGTCAAGCAGTTAAAACTGGATGCCACTGTACGCACCGCCGATTATGGGCGGATCGTTGACCTGTCAGAGGTCGATTTCAGCAGTGATGTTGTGTTCACCTGGAACGGTACTACCAGCGGCGTTCGGTTGCCTAATGGCAATGATATTCCTGTAGATCGCCAAGGGTTAACCTTGTGCGACGCGACCAGTGCCGCATTCGCGATGGACCTGCCCTGGGATCGGTTGGATGTGACCACATTTAGTTGGCAAAAGGTGCTTGGGGGCGAAGCGGCCCACGGCATGTTGATCCTGAGTCCACGGGCTGTTGCGCGGCTGGAAAGTTATACGCCTGCATGGCCTTTGCCCAAAATTTTTCGCCTAACCAAAAGCGGTAAAATCATTGAAGGAATCTTTGAAGGCGCGACTATTAACACACCTTCCATGCTAGCGGTTGAGGACTATTTGCAAGCGTTAAAATGGGCGCGTTCTGTGGGTGGTTTAACCGGTCTAATTGCCCGCGCAGATGCAAATTCAGGCGTGTTAGAGACTTTTTGTGACCAAAATGAATGGATAGATTTCCTGGCACAAGTTCCGATCACTCGGTCCAATACGTCGGTGTGTCTTAAGTTTACGGATGCCCGGATCACAGACGGCGCTGGTTTTGCCAAAGCTATTGCAAAACGGTTGGAAACGGCCGGTGTTGCCTATGATATCGGCGCCTATCGCGATGCGCCGCCGGGGCTACGGATTTGGTGCGGCGGAACTGTGGAAACCAGTGATCTAGAGGAGTTAATGCCTTGGATCAAATGGGCTTTTCTCACTGAGATCGCGAATATCTGACCAATACACGTTTTATCGGAAAACCATCGGAATTTCATCGGAATTCCGTCAGACTATAAATTGAAGGAGAGCCGTAAAATGGCCCCCAAAGTTCTCGTCTCTGACAAACTCAGCGAAACTGCCGTACAAATATTTCGCGACCGCGGAATTGATGTCACTTTTGAACCCGATCTGGGCAAAGACAAAATCGCCCTGCTGAAAGCCATACCTGAATTTGACGGGCTGGCCATTCGATCTGCCACTAAGGTAACGGAAAAAATCCTGAACAACGCACCCAATTTAAAGGTAGTCGCGCGTGCAGGGATTGGGGTGGATAATATCGATATCCCTGCCGCATCCAAGAAAGGCGTGATCGTGATGAACACGCCGTTTGGCAATTCGATCACCACAGCCGAACATGCCATTGCGCTGATGATGGCCGTCGCGCGGCAAATTCCGGCGGCCAGCACTTCGACCCATGCCGGAAAATGGGAAAAATCACGCTTTATGGGGGTTGAACTGACGGCGAAAACCTTGGGCGTGATTGGGGCGGGGAATATTGGCGCTATCGTGTGTGAACGCGCCCTTGGGCTAAAGATGAAAGTCATCGCTTATGATCCGTTTTTAAGCGAAGAACGCGCCGCTAAAATCGGGGTAAGCAAGGTTGAATTTGATGAGTTGTTGGGCCGCGCCGATTTCATCACTTTCCACGTACCGTTGACAGATAAGACCCGAAATATTTTGTCGCGCGAGGCGATTGCAAAACTGAAACCCGGGGTTCGCATTGTGAACTGTGCACGAGGCGGTTTGGTAGACGAAGAGGCGTTGGCAGAAGCCCTTCAATCGGGTTTGGTAGCTGGTGCCGGATTTGATGTTTTCGCCGTCGAACCGGCGACCGACAGCCCACTTTTTAATCTGCCAAACGTAGTGGTAACCCCGCATCTGGGGGCTGCAACATCGGAAGCACAGGAAAACGTCGCAATCCAAGTGGCTGAGCAAATGTCAGACTTTTTAATGAACGGAGCAGTGTCTAACGCGCTGAATATGCCCTCAGTCACTGCGGAAGAGGCTAAAGTAATGGGCCCCTGGTTAAAGCTGGCGGGACATCTTGGTGCATTTGTCGGGCAGTTAACGGATGAACCGATCAAAGCGATCAATATTTTGTATGACGGGTCGGTGACCGAAATGAACACGGCGGCGTTAAATGCAGCCGCTGTGGCTGGGATCATGCGGGCCACTAACCCGGATGTAAACATGGTATCGGCGCCGGTGATTGCAGCGGATCGCGGGGTAAAAATTTCCACCACAACGCAAGCTAAATCGGGCGCGTTTGATGCCTATATTAAGCTGACGGTGGTCTCAGATAAACGCGAAAGGTCCATTGCCGGAACAGTGTTTTCTGATAATAAGCCGCGGTTTATCCAGATAAAAGGCATCAATATCGATGCCGAAATTGGTCAACATATGCTGTATACCACCAACAACGATGTACCGGGAATTATCGGAGCTTTGGGGCAAACACTTGGCCAAGGGGGGGTGAATATCGCTAACTTTACCCTGGGTCGCGCCGAACAAACTGGCGACGCGATTGCGCTGCTTTATGTTGACGACGCTGTGCCTGTCGTAGTTCTGGACACGCTGGATAAAACCGGGTTGTTTGAGCAGGTGCGGCCATTGAAATTTGATGTGGGGTAAATCAGGATGAAGCGTGTTTATGCAATAGGCGATATTCACGGGCATCTGGACTGGCTGCATTTAGTTCACGGCTGGATTGAAGCGGATCATCAAAGCCACCGCGGCGATTATGTTGTTGTACATGTGGGCGACCTTACAGATCGTGGACCAGAAAGTGCCGGGGTTATTCAGTTTCTGATTGATGGTCTGTCAATGGATCAGCCATGGGTGGCTTTGCGTGGCAATCACGATCGGATGATGTCGATGTATCTTGGGACGCCGGCGCAAAACGATCCAAAACTGCGCAGTGATTATAGCTGGCTGCATCACCGGCTGGGCGGCTTAACAACATTGGCGTCTTACGGCGTGCTACCTGCTGAAGAAACCAACCCGAAAATTCCGATTGGTAAACACTGGCTACACCCAAAATCTGGTGGGCGTGAAACGCTTACATCCTATGGCATCGACCTGAATAGTGTCGATGACCTTGATCTGGCTAAAGCCGCCCGCGCCGCCGTGCCGGGTGAACATCAGGCGTTTATGGCAGGGTTAGACACTATGTACCGCACAAAAGACGTTGTATTTGTCCATGCCGGGATCAGGCCGGGTGTGGCCTTAGAAGATCAGGTTGAGGATGACCTGATCTGGATACGAGAGCCGTTTTTAGGTGATGCCACAGATCACGGGCCACTGATAATCCATGGCCACACGCCAGTTGAAACCCCTATCCATTATGGCAACCGGGTGAACATCGATAGCGGTGTGGCTTTTGGTGGGCCGCTAAGCGTTGTGGTGGTTGAAGGGCGCGATATCTGGAATTTAACGGCGGAAGGGCGAACGGCGTTGCTGCCGATTAGGCACCAATAAATTCGATACGGTTGCCCACCGGATCTTGCGTAAAAAACCGCCGCCGTCCGGCGATGTCATCGTCCCACCTGATGGGATATCCGGCATTTTCCAATCTTTTTGCTAAGTCATCCAGCTGGTCTACCAAGAATGCCGGGTGTGCCTTTTTGGCCGGATTAAACTCGGACTCTACGCCTAAATGGATTTCAGTGTTATCTTTTTTGAACCACGCCCCGCCACGCGCCGCAAGCGCCGGGGGTTTGGTAAGTTCTGCAAATTCTAAAAGCCCTATCCAAAATTCACGACATTTGGTTTCGGACCCAGCAGGAATGGCCAGCTGTAGGTGATCCAGTTTCATCATCATTGTTCCTAAGTTCTCTCACCGAGGGCAAATTCACATGGGCTGTAGCCGCTAAAACCTTGTGACACTAACACGCCGGGCAATGCCAGCGGCATCAACGACGGCGCGGCGGCAATTGTTTTGGCGCGCAGCAATTCAGCTAAGGCCGCCGGGTTAACACCGCGGGCCCGTATTTTAGGCTATGCCCATGCCGGGGTGCGGCCAGAAGTGATGGGCATCGGGCCGGTGCCAGCAGTTGAAGCATTGCTGGCAAGCACCGGGCCAAAAGCCGGTGATTTTGACGTAATTGAGTCTAATGAAGCCTTTGCAGCGCAAGCCCTGGCGGTGAATAAGTGCCTGGGACTGGACCCGGCGCGGGTGAATCCCAATGGTGGCGCAATTACACTGGGGCACCCCGTCGGGGCGACGGGTGCGATTATCACTATAAAGGCATTGGCCGAGCTGGAACGTATTGGCGGCAGGCGGGCGCTGGTAACGATGTGTATTGGCGGCGGTCAGGGGATCGCACTGGCATTGGAACGGATTTGATATAGTCTTTGTTCGGTTAAGGGCCTGTTCACCAGAAACTGTCTAAAAATGTCTGCATAAGTCGCACCATTTTGGTGTGGCGGCAGGAGACATTTTTATGAGCGGCGTTGAAGCATTAGCACAGGAAAGACGTGCCCGTCTGGCCGCCGAACGTTTGCTAGACCAAAAACAAAATGAACTATTTGCCGCCAATGCGGAACTGTCTAAACACGCTCTGACACTGACTGACCAAATTATTGAGAAGCGCGAAGAAGTGAAATTGGTGCGCGTGGTGGCCGATGAGTTGCGCGGGCAAAACACCCAAGTATTGCACGATCTGGAAGAGGCCCACTCTGCTGTAGATATTGCAGAGCGGCGTTTGTGGGATTCAGTTGAAACAGTTGAAGATGGTTTTGCGGTTTTTGATCGCGACAGTAGGATGGTGGCGGCAAACACGGCTTATCTGTCGGTGTTTGACGGGCTTGAAAACATGACCCCCGGAGTAAGTTATGCCGATGTGCTTGGCTTCATGACAGACGAGGGTATTGTTGATATTGGCGATTTATCCCGTAAAGACTGGCGGGATGATCTGTTGGACAGGTGGCATGGAAGTGACCTGTCGCCAAAAACCGTAAAACTTTGGAATGGCCAGTTCATCAAACTGGTGGACCGGCGTTCCCAAAACGGTGACACGGTATCTTTGGCTTTGAACATCACCGATTCAATCCGGCGTGAAAAGCAACTGGAAGAAGCCCGTGAAAAGGCCGAAGCGGCAAATCGGGCAAAGTCGGCGTTTCTGGCCAAGATGAGCCATGAGCTGCGTACGCCGATGAATGGTGTTGTCGGTATGGCTGAACTGTTAGTCGACACGACTTTGGATGAAGAACAGCGGTTGTTTGTAGACACGATAAAAAGCTCAGGAGAGTCGTTGCTGGGCTTGATCAATGACGTGTTGGACTTTTCAAAAATGGAAGCCGCAAAATTGGTTCTGCACCATGAGGAATTTGATCTTGGGCAGGTTCTAACTGAGGTCTTAATGCTATTTCAGCCCGCGGTCATGGCCAAGGAAATTGAACTGATAATTGACTATGACATGTTCCTGCCCACTGGTTTTACCGGTGATCCAGGGCGCATCAGGCAGATACTAACCAATCTTATTGGCAACGCCATTAAGTTTACGGCATCCGGGCATGTGTTGATCCGCGTTGTGGGGGTAGAGGATGGAGCCCCAGAAACTTACAGGGTGCATATAACTGTTGAAGATACCGGTCCAGGAATTCCACCAGAAATGGTCGACCATATTTTCGGCGAATTTAACCAGGTTGAGGACGAAAAAAACCGAAAATTCGAAGGCACGGGCCTTGGGCTGGCTATTACCAAGCAGTTGGTGGAACTGATGGAGGGCGATATCTGGGTTGATAGTGAGGTTGATACCGGGTCCAGTTTTGGGTTTCATATTAGCTTGCCTTGTTTGGCGGGCGCACATGTACCCGAACAACTGCCGGAATGGGTCAGTCGTATTTTCATGCAAAGCCTGCCCAGCCAATCCGCCAGGATATTGTCAAAGCAG
This sequence comes from Paracoccaceae bacterium, assembly GCA_965224795.1. GTDB lineage: Bacteria > Pseudomonadota > Alphaproteobacteria > Rhodobacterales > Rhodobacteraceae > NVTR01. The sequence continues at coordinate 1,111,566 of CBDDAE010000002.1, forward strand.
TTGAATATTTTGGGGGCAAAAGTGATCGATGTTACCCCCGGGGAAATCAAGGAAAACCAAAGTTTAGGGCCTCGGGATGTGTTGATTATTGATGCTGGTTCCACCGGGGAAATTAAACTGCCAATTGAAACCAACCCGGTAATTGTCCTGCAGAATTTGCAGCGCGGTGTGGTGTCAGAAAGCCACGACCTTTTAACACGGCTGAATAAGCCGGTAAGTATTCAAGCGCTGCTTCGGGCGATTTGTGACTTTGAGACATCTGCCCCACCCGACGTTACAGAACCAATTGCCAACGCGCCCGTAAAAATGCGTAAAATGCGTATTCTTGCTGCTGAAGACAACAAAACTAACCGTCTGGTATTTGGTAAGCTAGTGGGCAAACTGAACGTTGAAATTGAGTTTGCCGAAAATGGGCAAGAGGCGGTGGAAAAGTGGCAGATTTTTCAACCTGATATGATCTTTATGGATATTTCAATGCCTGTAATGGACGGCAAGGAAGCGACACGAAACATTCGTGATATCGAAGAAAAAACGGGGCAAGGACGGGTGCCAATTGTGGCGCTAACAGCCCATGCTTTGCAGGGTGATGAAACCGAATTTTTATCGGCAGGGTTGGATTTTTACTTGACGAAACCGCTGCGCAAACCAGCCATATTTGAGCGGATAGAAGCTGCAATTCCGGGCGGAACGGAACCGGTTTTTGATTGCGAAATAGAATCGGAAAAAGGCAGGGAAGCCTGAGCACATTGGCCGCTTTCAGGATGCGGCTTGCAGCACCTGTATAAAGGCCGCGCCAAAGCGTTCGGATCGGCGTTCCCCCAGCAATTTTTCCAATACTTGCTGATCTGAACCGCGCATGACAGCAACTTTTGCCAACATCGACGGAGAACAGGATAACGGCTTGTCATTACCGTTTTCGCCATTGGCCAGCACTGTCTGAACTTCCAGCAACTGATCGTATACCTGCCCCTGTTCACGGCCCGCCAGTTTGCGACGTAGCGGATGCAGGTTTTCAGCGTCGGTACCTGTAATCACCGACAAAAATTCCGCTCCGTAACGTTCCAGTTTTGTTGCCCCTACGCCATTGATCCGCGCCATTGCATCCAGATCTCCGGGACGATTTTCTGCCATTTCGATAAGCGTTTTGTCATTGAATACTATATAGGCCGGAACCTTGGCGGATTCTGCCAGTGCCCGACGTTTCGCCTTTAGGGCGGATAGTAGTGGGGCGTCTTCTTCAGAAACCAGCGATTTGACCGGCGCGCGATATTTAGATTTTTGCACACTGTCCAATCGCAAGGTGATCGAGGCTTCATCACGTAGGATCGGGCGGGCATTTTGGGTCATGCGTAGCCCGCCATGGCGTTCGGGATCGGGGCGGATCAGGTCATGGCCCATCATTTGGCGAAATATGGCCTGCCACTGGCGACGATCGTATTCTTTGCCAACGGCGAAGGTTGGAATTTTGTCGTGACCACGCTGTCGTACCTTATCGGTTTCATTGCCGATCAGAATATCAATCAGGTGGCCCGCACCAAAATATTCACCAGTGCGCAAAGCCGCAGACAGAGCTTTGCGGACAGCCTGGGTTGCGTCAAACACCTCGGGCGGAGTTGTGCATAAATCACAGTTGTCGCAGGGCTCAACGGTTTCGCCAAAATAGCCCAACAGGTTTTGGCGGCGACATTTCAGCGCTTCGGCCAAACCCAGCAAAGCGTTCAGGCGACCATGGTCGGCGGTGCGTCGTTCCCCTGGGGCCGGGCTTTCGTCAATCTGGCTACGCCTGAAACGGATGTCATCGGCACCATATAGCGTCAGGGTGTCGGCAGGAGCCCCGTCGCGACCAGCGCGACCAATCTCCTGATAATAAGCTTCAATAGATTTGGGCAGATCGGCATGGGCGACCCATCGGATATCAGGTTTGTCCACGCCCATTCCAAAGGCAATGGTTGCGACCACGATCAACCCATCTTCCTGCTGAAAACGGGCTTCAACATCGCGGCGATCCTGGGCCTCCATTCCACCGTGGTAATGGCAGGCGGTTTGGCCATCTTCACGCAGGGCGCGCGCCAAGGTTTCGGTTTTGGCGCGGGTGCCGCAATAAACAATGCCAGGTTGGCTGCGATGCGTATCAGCGAAGGCCAGGATTTGTTTGCGCGGGGCATCTTTGGCGGCAAAGGCAAGGTGCAGGTTGGGCCGGTCAAAGCCCTGCAGAAATACTTTGGGAGAACCACCATCAAACAGGCGGACAATAATTTCGGCGCGGGTTTCTTCGTCTGCGGTAGCGGTAAACGCCGCCAGCGGCACATTCAATGCCTTGCGCAGATCGCCAATGCGTAGGTAATCCGGGCGAAAATCATGACCCCATTGGCTGACGCAATGTGCCTCATCCACGGCAATAAGGCGGGTGTTGATACGACGCAAAAGGTTTAGTGTACCGCCCGATGCAAGGCGTTCCGGGGCCATGTAAAGCAGCTTTAAAGTGCCGGCATCCAGCGCGGCAAATACCGCGTTGGTTTCGTCCTCGGTATTGCCGGAAGTTAACGCGCCCGCTTCAACCCCGACAGCGCGCAAGGCGCGGACCTGATCGCGCATCAAGGCAATTAGCGGTGAAATGACCACTGTAACACCATCCTGCACCAGGGCTGGCAGCTGGAAACACAGGGATTTACCGCCACCGGTTGGCATGATGGCCAGTGTGTTTTGCCCGGCAATAATAGCGTCAACAATTTCCGCCTGACCGGGGCGAAAATCATCAAAACCGAAGACTGAGGAAAGTAGATCAGTTGCGACTGGCATTTACCGGTTCATTTTTTGGCTGCTCTTGGAAACCAATACTTCCCATATGAAGATTTTGTGAACAAGGATAAATCCGCCCGCTCAGAGAAACGCCATGGCATTGTTGAACAGAATAATTCGCAGGGAATAGATTCCCAAAAGCACGACCAGGGGTGCAAGATCTAAGCCCCCCATATCCGGTAGAAGTCGGCGGATCGGATTGTAAATAGGTTCCAGCAAACGGTTCAACCCATACCAAAGCTGAGCCACCATTGGCTGGCGCAAGTTCAATACCTGAAAGTTGATCAGCCAGCTCATGATGATATGGGCGATAAGGATGAACCAAACCACATTTAGAATAAGATTCAGAATTTGGAACAGCGATGTCATGATATTCTTTCGGTTAGGAGCCTGCCAGAATACCTAAGGACAGCCGACTGGCGTGGCAAGGGCACCGTTACGCCACGTCGTTATTTTCATCCTGCAAAATTTGTTCATTAGTTCGACCGTAGGAGAGCCACATATGTATCCGTTTATTCGCATGGCAAAAGAGCTGTTTATCCATCGCAATGCACCGCCTTTGCCGATTATCGGTGTTCATATCTCACACCACAGGTGCTGGCCCTGGGATCTGGATTTCTGGATGGAGTTGAACAACGGCCGCACGCTGACACTTTTTGATCTGGGACGCATTCCGATGGCCCGGCGCAACGGGCTGCTTAAAATTGCTGCAGAAAACAAGTGGGGGATGACCATCGCCGGGGTGTCGATCCGGTATCGGCAACGGGTACGGATGTTTCAAAAGGTCGAAATGCACAGCCGTTCAATCGGATGGGATGACCGGTTCATGTATCTTGAACATTCGTTTTGGAATACAACGGGCGAATGCACGACGCACGGGTTATATCGTATGGCAGTGACCGGACCCCGTGGCATTATTCCACCAGATACTGTTGCCAAGGCAATCGGGTTCACCGATGCACCGCCAAAATTGCCCGAATGGATTCAGGCCTGGATAAAGGCGGATGCGTTGCGGCCGTGGCCGCCACACAAAGACTGACACAACATACAAACTGTTGCGCCAAGTCGGTTTTGCCTGTTCAATCAACATAACAAAACGGGGATGGGGTTATGGCTGAAGTTTCGGCAAAGAAACGTATTTGGGGCTGGATGATGTTCGATCTGGCCAGCCAGCCCTATAACACCCTGTTGCTAACGTTTATCTTTGGCCCGTATTTCGCGTCCGTTGTAGCCGATTCATTTATTGCCAGCGGTATGGATACAGAGGCCGCCAATGCCCGCACCCAAAGTATCTGGTCGCTGGGTCTGACGATTGCCGGGCTATTGATCGCAATTTCTGCCCCCATTCTTGGGGCTATGGCGGATATTTCCGGGCGACGTATGCCGTGGATTTATTTTTTCTCAGTTTGTTACGTTGTCGGTGCCACCTGCCTGTGGTGGATGCTGCCGGATGCGTCCAACATGACCATCATGCTGGCGGCTTTCGTGCTGGGTTTTATTGGCATGGAGTTTGCCACGATATTCACCAATGCCATGCTGCCTGAACTTGGAACCAAGGAAGAGATTGGTCAAATATCCGGGTCTGGGTTTGCGGTAGGTTATTGGGGTGGGTTAATTTCACTGTTTATCATTTTGTTGCTGTTTGCCGAAAATGAAACCGGCAAAACGCTGATCGGGTTATCGCCCTTATTTGGACTGGACGCCGAGGCGCGAGAAGGCACCCGCTTTGTCGGGCCGTTTTCTGCCATTTGGTATTTGGCGTTTATGACGGTTTTCTTTTTGTGGGTGAAAGAGGTTCCCAAACCGTCCAAAACCGCCGCCACAATCGGCAATGCCCTGTCGGAATTGGGCCAAACCATCAGGGACCTGCCCAAAAATACGTCATTGGCCAGCTATTTAGGATCATCCCTGTTTTACCGGGATGCTCTGAACGGATTGTATGGGTTTGGTGGTGTTTACGCGACATTGGTTTTGGAATGGTCGATCATTAGCATCGGAATTTTTGGCATTGTCGGGGCTTTGACAGCCGCAATATTTTCGTGGCTTGGCGGCAAGGCAGATCGAATATATGGCCCAAAACCGGTGATCATTATCTGCATATTATTTTTGATTGCAGTGTGTTCTGTCATTGTTGGAATGTCGCGGGAAAGCTTTTTTGGCATTGCACTGGCCGAAGGTTCCGGGCTGCCAGATACAGTGTTTTTCATTTGCGGTGGCATTATTGGCGCTGCTGGTGGCGCATTGCAGGCATCATCACGCAGCATGATGGTGCGCCATGCCCATCCGGACCGAGCCACTGAGGCATTTGGGCTTTATGCGCTATCTGGAAAAGCCACTTCATTTCTCGCGCCGGGATTGATTGGCGCAGTTACTTTTATGACCGGTAGTGCGCGGTTGGGCGTCAGCCCGCTGATAGGGCTTTTTGTTTTGGGATTAATACTGTTAATCTGGGTGAAACCCGACCCTGAAATGGTGGATTAATGCACCGATTCCTTGTGACCCTTATCTGCGCGTCCTGGCTTGCTTTACCAGTGGGGGCGCAAACCATTGCCAAAGAATTGTTTGGCCACATTGATGCCGGTTCTGCGCAGGCGGCAGCGTCCTATGGTGGCTATGCCAAGGGCTGTCTGGCCGGGGGTGCGCAATTGGCAGAAACCGGGGCTACCTGGCAGTCCATGCGCCTAAGTCGCAACCGAAACTGGGGCCACCCCGATACAGTAGCATTTGTTGAGCGTTTATCGCGCAAGGCCGCGCGCCAAAAAGGCTGGGAAGGGCTGTATGTCGGCGACATGTCACAGCCCCGTGGTGGGCCAATGCTCACGGGTCATCGCAGTCACCAAATCGGGCTGGATGTTGATATCTGGATGCTGCCACCTGATCGGCTGAATCTAAATACTCAGGAGCGTGAAAATCTGTCATCAATTTCGACTCGCCGCGAACGTGGGGCATATGTGAATGACAATTGGTCGCCCCAGCACATGGCCATTTTGAAAGCCGCTGCCAAGGACAAAGCAGTGGCGCGGATATTTGTGTTTCCGGGGGCCAAAGTGCAAATGTGCAAAGACGCAAAAGGTAATCGCGACTGGTTGCGAAAAATCCGACCCTGGTGGGGACATCACTATCATTTTCATGTGCGTTTGCTATGTCCCAAGGGGGCTAAGGGATGTAAAAATCAGGCCCCGCCACCGCCCGGTGATGGCTGCGGGGCTGCCGATACTTGGGTGCGCGATATTTTGAACCCTCCGCCCCCCGATCCAAATCCGAAACCGCCGCGCCGTGAATATGTGCTGGCTGATCTACCAAACCAATGCGCAGCAGTATTGCAGTCGCGCTAATTGCAGTGTCGGCATTGGTGGTGGCTTTGGGCGGGTTTGCCCAATCTTCACTGAATGCCACACTTTTGGGGTCTTACCGCTGGACCTCTGATCAGGCGGGGTTTGGCGGCTTTTCTGGCTTGAAACTGACCACCGATGGCGATCATTTTACCATTGTCAGTGATGGTGGGATATTTGGCAAAGGGGTTTTGGTGCGGGATGAAAATTCAGACCAAATTTCTAATGTTGCCGACTTTCAGTTTGGCCCTGTGAAAACTTCTGTAGGGGAACCTACCGAGGGATACAAAAACGACGCAGAAGGTCTGGCCGTTCGGGCAGATGGTAGCCTGCTGGTTTCCTTTGAAGGCTTTCACCGGATCATGGTGTACGCCGATACCGATGCACGGGCCTTTTGGCACAAACACAATGTTGATTTTGATGGGTTGCAGAATAACTCTGGCCTTGAGGCATTGGCGTATGATGCTGATGGGGTGCTTTATGCGATGCCTGAACGCTCTGGCGTTTTGACCCGGCCCTTTCCGGTCTATCGTTTCAAGAACAACAACTGGGATCAGCCATTTGGAATAGTGCGACGCCCCCCGTTCCTGCTGGTGGGTGCAGATTTTGGACCGGATGGAAAACTGTATATTCTTGAGCGACATCTGGGCGGTATTTTTGGCTTCCAATCGCGTGTCAGACGGTTTGTAGTAAGCGGCGACAGGATATCGGATGAGGAAATACTGCTGGAAACTTCGCCTGGAGTTCACGATAATTTGGAAGGAATTTCAGTGTGGCGTGACGGGGCTGGCGATATCCGCATCACTATGATTTCCGATGACAACTATCGTGCGTTTCAGCGGACTGAGTTCGTAGAATACAGGGTGTCGGAATAGCTTGATTAATAGGGTTGTCGGCGGTATGACACCCCGTCCCAAATTGGGGCCAAGTATCCGAATACCTTGATAAAACGGAATAATCTTATGACACGTCTTTTGCCCGGCATTCTTGCCATGGCGGCCATTGTGGTCGCGTCCAATATTTTGGTGCAGCACCTATTTGGCCAATGGCTGACATGGGGGGCATTTACCTATCCGCTGGCGTTTCTGGTCACCGATGTGATGAACCGGGTTTATGGGGCACAGGTGGCGCGGCGCGTTGTTTTTATTGGGTTTTTAGTGGGTGTTGCCAGTTCGCTGGTCGGCACGCAGATCATGGGTGAATTTGGGCCGCTGGTGACCTGGCGGATCGCGTTTGGGTCGGGAATTGCATTTTTGACGGCGCAAATGCTGGACGTTGCGATCTTTGATAAATTGCGCGGTGAGGCGTGGTGGAAGGCGCCGTTGGTTAGTACGTTGGTGGGGTCGTCAGTGGATACTATCCTGTTCTTTTCAATCGCTTTTTCGGGCGCGCTTACATTTTTAGAGCCGGGGAATGATGTGGGCTGGGCGGGTGAGGTATTGCCTCTGCTCGGTATGGGGCCGAATGCGCCGTTATGGGTGTCTTTGGCGGTGGCTGACTGGGGCGTGAAGCTGTCGCTGGCGTTAATCGCGCTGGTGCCATTTCGCGTGATTGTGAAGCGGCTGACGGCACCGGTTGTATAAAACCTTTTGACAAACACCAAATCTGTGCCAATCTGCACCTGTCTTTTAATCAAATGGAAGGAGGTGGTCCAGTGTTGAGAGTGATATTGGAGAACGCGGTTGGAACAATCAGAGGGCTGAAAACCTGACGGCAAACCGGATGGTTTAGAACCTTTGACTGGGCTTTGCTCTAACTGGCCCGTCTCCTGAAAACTCGAAAGGGCCATCGTTCAATCGGTGGCCCTTTTTGCTGAAATGTTTAAACTCTTTAATGAAATTAGACCCCCGTGTTTAAAGAGTTTAAAGTGGAAAAATGCTGGAAATTAACGAGAACATAACCATTGAGGACTGGGAGCTGAGCGAGACGTTCAGCCGTGCGTCCGGTCCTGGCGGCATGAATGTTAACAAGGTGTCAACGGCGGTGGAGCTGCGGTTTGAAGCGGCGCGTTCGCCCAACCTGCCGGCGCATTCCAAAAACCGGCTGCGGGTGATTGCCGGGCGCAAATGGACCAAGGACGGAGCGCTGGTAATTCAGTGCGATGAGACACGTTCGCAAGCGCGCAACCGGGTCATCGCGCAGGAGCGGTTGGTGGAGATGGTGCTGGCGTCGCTGGAACGGCCAAAACGGCGGGTGAAGACGAAACCGTCGATGGGGGCGAAACGGCGGCGGATGGACGCAAAGACGCGGCGGGGGGCTGTTAAGGGTTTACGAGGGAAGGTGACGGGCGAAGATTGAGGTTGCGCAGATGATTAGGAAAAACAGCTGCATTCTCAAGATTCTGGTTTCGCGCAATTTGCGGTACTCGCTGGATAACTTTTCCCGTTCAACAGGCTGTATCAACCTAAAACATCCTTTGCGACAGAACCCGCATTTGCGCCTTGTCCTCAAAAACAAGCCTAGCTTGGGTTTCTGGTTCATCGTTTACTTGGGACCGCTTATATTTTTCTTTACCCTAGGTCACTTTCTTCAAACCCACCTCCCATATGGGAGGTGCTGCAGGCTTACATTTTCCGTACCCAATCTTTGGAACGCGGAGAGGGTAAAAAATGGGCGAGTTGCTTCAGTACTTTGGCACAGTTGGACATCTCCAATTGATCGGAGTGCTGGGCTTCTTGATTTACGTGTTTTCGTTTGGCGGGGTCCAGTTTGGATGGCTGGACGGCAACGGCTGGCCCTATTCATTTTATAATGTGCTAGCGGCCTCTTTGGTAGCGATCAGTCTGGTTGTGGAATTCAATTTATCCTCCGCGCTAATCCAAGGCAGTTGGATAGGTATTGGCCTTGTTGGATTGTCAAAACGCCTGTTCGGTAAGGAGTTGCCGCAAGTCCAATCTTTGACTGGCCGTGAGATGCCGCAATGCCTTACATCGCCGGCTTCTCTTCGTTGATGCGTATTGAATTAACGTCATGGTGAGCCAGTATCATAAGCTCCATTCTAAACTGCCAAGCCGATCAACTGGCCCGGGTGGTTTGCATAACATTGGGAATCTTGTTGCATTATTTGGCGGATTTTCAGTGTTCTATTTTTCTCAAGCGGCACCTCAGGACGATTTCTCTGCCATTTGGATGTATCTGTTCGGAAGCATCAAAACCAGTTGCCTCACATTGTCGATGTTAATATTTTTGGCGGGAGGTGAAGCATATCACCGGGGGTGCAGTGACTGCATTCACCCAAACCCAAAGCTCATTAGAGTGGGTGACTTCCTTTCCGGTGTCGCAGCTGTAGTGCTTACATTTTCACTAGTTCAGTTCGGAGCGGCAACGCTTGCCATTGGCGCGGGTTGCCTACTGGCTGCAGGTAAATTCGGATCTGCATTGTTCTCTGCTCAATCTGCAAAAGATCATGACCGCTCAGGGCTACAATTCGCATTCAGAATGATGGCCATCGTGAGCCGGGTTCCGTCGCTCGCAGCCATGGGTGCCACATTGTATGTCTATGCATTCATTGGCGAAAATCAGACTGATGCAATTTTGGCGATGGTAATGGTATTAAGCTATTTGCTGTGGCTGTCTGGGGACTGTCTTCTCATTGTAGGGCATCCAGTTTTACAAAAAAATAATCCGTCTGAATTCACTTGAGGATCACGTACTCATTTCACCGGGTCGCAGCACATCCGGTTACCACGCACATAAAAAGGTCGAACAATTGAATACCTAACAATGGGAACTCTGGGCGCAAATACCTCTTCCGGTCGCGTCTGGGGAAATGTGGTGTGCCTGCCAAGCCAATCGCCAGATTGAGCAATGGCGGGCACACCATATTGAGGAAGCAGCGCATTAGGACTAAAGCAGATAGACAGGGCTATGCCGCACGTTTTTATTATGAAAAACGGTGTTACGATAAATGGGGGCTCGCGCCTGTGAAAGAGCAAGATACTAACCCTCAGAGAGCCGACCGCGATCTGATCGTCGATCGCATCTATGAAATTGCGCTTGAGCCATCCTCGCTGGATGATTTCATCGACTTTTGGCATGATACGGATCTGGAGTTGCAATTTAATGATACCGCAGATGGAAAAACCGGGGAATTCGGCGAGTCGTTCGTGACACATCTGGAACGCGCCCAGATGATTTTGCAGCGCGGTGAGACTGCGCGTCCAGACCTGAGCGAGTATCTGCGGCCCTTTGATAGCCTCGCCGCTTTTGTCGTCAAAGCTTCGCTTATTGTTGAGGTTTCCAACTTGGGTGCACAGTCGGCATTTGGAGTGAAAGCTGGCGATAGTCTGGATCGGCTTAACCTTCCCGCTGAAGTCCGGGCCGCGATTATCAAAACGACGCAGGACGTATTAAGTAAATCAGGCCCCTCCGAAAAAATTCTTAAAGCAGTGATAGACACCAAAGGTGATGTCATCCTGTTTCGCATCCTGCGCATGGCGGAGATTCTTGAAGACGGCCCGGCAGCGCTTGTCGTCTCGACACATTTTCATTGGCGCGAGAAAATAGGTACACTGTTGGGCAGCGTGTTTCAGCTGACTGAAGCTGAACAAAATGTGGTCCGCCTATTGATTGAAGGGCAGGACACTAAATCTATCGCAGCCACGCGCAACACCAGCGAAGGCACTGTACGGGGGCAGATTAAGTCGGTCACCAGCAAAATGAACTTGCGCTCTCAGAAAGGTATTGTGCGCCTTGTCATGGCCTTGGGCGAGTTTCCAAAGGGTTTGGGCGGTGAGGATGTTGTAGAGCTGGCGACGCCAAAACTGTCCAAGAACTGGCTTGAAACAGAAGTCTGGAAGCCAATTAAATCCGTATGCGTTCCGGGTGGCAGGGCGCTAACATATCACGACATGGGCCCGCCGACCGGTAATCCAGTCCTGTTTTCACATATGGGATCGTGCATGGTGCGGTGGTCGCATTCGATGATCCGCATGGCATTTGAGCGAAATTTACGTGTCATCTGCCCCATTCGTGCAGGCTATGGACACAGCGATAATCTTGATCCTTCCGAAAACACATTTGATGCCGTGCGCGGCGACACCGTGTTTCTTTTGGAAAGCCTCAAGATATCGCGACTGCCTTACGTCGTACAAGGGACTGACTTTCCCTTTGCCGCCGATCTGATCGCAAAACGCCCCGATATCGTGTCTGAATTGATCGGAATCGGGGCGCGACCCTGTATGCCTGGCGGCTTGAACGCGGAAGGTGCAGGTCGTTGGCAGAAGTTCTTTGTATCTACCGCCCGAAATGCCCCACATCTGGTCCAGTTTGCGTCAAAAGCCGTGATGGCGATGTGCAAACGGATCGGCCCAAAGGCAATGTTGCGCCAATTGTGTAAGGACTCGCCCGCCGATCTGGCCCTTCTTGAAACAGAAGAAATGAAGCAGGTTCTTGTGGCGAATATCAACTTAATGGCCGGAAAGTCGACTAACGCCGCGCGCGCCTTTGCCATGGAGTATGTCGCATTCCAGGAAGATTGGAGCGATAGCATCATGGCGACGCGCCACATACCGGTGCAAATATTCCTTGCTGCAGAAGATCCTACCCTTGATCTTAGTTCAGTTCCGAAACTGCAGGAGACTTATCCGTGGATGCGATTTGAAGTGATGCAAAAAGCAGGACTTGCCTTGATGTACCAAAAACCAAAGATACTGATCCCAGCAATGGCCGAAGCAGCGAAACGAACTGCATTGATCACACGATAGAGATATGAACGTCGGTCCAAATTTTTGGCGCCGTTATTCAGCTTGAAATTGCGTCTGTTTGGGAGTGCGGTTTTTGTTTGTTTTCAAACAGGACGCTTTCACTTAAACGCACGATCCGTCCCTTTGGTAAAGACCAAATGCCCATGCCGGAACTCTGTTTTACGTCGATCAGAACGGCGATTTGGCGTTCGAACGTGGATTGTGGGGTACGGCAGAACCAACTTTTGGACCACCCCGACCTAGTGCTTGACCTACCGGCGTTTCAGATGGCTGAGCGGATGGGGTTTCGGCAGGCGTTTGGGCTTCGCAAGAAGGGCATCATTGGTGGTTTCCAAATTTGCCAATTCTGGCGGTCCTGGTTTTGCTACTTCAGCTCTTCTTGCTGCCATGTTGCACCGGACCGCGGTACTTTTCAGTCAGTTCTTCCGGCACTTCTGAACCATCGTTCAGAAATGGCAATATTCCACGACGCATTGATTTCCCCCGAGCTGCAATTATTTCGTCGTCCGACTTTGTAACGCGCTGCGACATGCGGCGACCCCATTGGGCAAGGTAGCCATAAAGCCGTTCAGTTTCTTCGCGGTGGCCATCCGATTTGGCCAGGTCAAAAAATTCGTCCGGGTCTTCCTGCAGATCAAATAGCATCGGTCGGAAGCCGCCTTCGGCATGGGTTAGTTTGTAGCGACCGTCAAATACCATGAACAATCGCGCGTCTTTGGGTTCCAGCCCCAATTTGACGCATTGGGGGGTTGAGGAATAATCATATTCGCTAACCAAATAGGTCCGCCAATCGGGGGTTTCACCGGTTAGCCAAGGCATCAAAGACCGGCCTTCGATGATATGGCCCGGCACTTTGCCACCAGCGGCCTCGACAAAAGTTGCGGCCAGATCGATGCTTTCCACCAATGCGTCACAGGTGGTTCCGCGCGTCGCATTCGCGTGATCTCGGGGGTCATAGATAATCATCGGGATTTTCACGGATGGATCATGGAAAAGATCTTTTTCCCCCAGCCAGTGATCACCAAGATAATCCCCATGGTCCGAGGTCAAAACAATCATCGTGTCTTTCAACGCATCGGTTTCTTCAAGGTGATCCAATATCCGGCCAAGCTGATCGTCGCATTGTTTGATCAGGCCCATATACGCCGGGATCACCTTTTGGCGAACCTCTTCGTTTTGAAAGGCTGTCGCAATTTTGTTTTCCATATATGCGCCGTAAACCGGGTGCGGATCATCGCGTTCCACCGCGTGCCGGTTCGCGGCCGGGACGTGGTTTAGCCCGTACATGTCGTGGTAAGGTGCTGGTACTATGTATGGCCAGTGGGGTTTGATATAACTGACATGGGCCATCCACGGGTCTTTGGCTTGCTCCATAAATTTGATCGCCTCGGACGTCAGCCAAGGGGTTTCGCTGTCTTCTTCTTTGATGTTTGCCGGTTTGTCGGCGTTTTGAAACATCCAGCCGCTGGCGATATCACCATCTTCGACCCCGGCATTGGCAAAATCTGCCCAGGGGTTTTCGCTCGGGTAGCCTTTGGATTTCAAATATTCGTTATAGGGGCTGCGCTTTTCGTCGTAAAAACCGTCCGGCCCTTCGGCCCATAGCCCGTCATCGCGCGCCCAGTTGTCAAAGCCACATTCGGATTGGCGCGCCCCGATCACGGTGTCCGGTGAAAGGCCAAGGCGCGTCATACCTTCTGCATCGGCCTTCATATGGGTTTTGCCTATAATCCAGCTTTCCATGCCAAGTTTGCGCAGATGGTCACCGATAGTCATTTCACCGACTCGCAAAGGGAAACCGTTCCATTGCGCCCCGTGGCTGGAGGCATAACGACCTGTGTAAAAACACATTCTGGACGAGCCGCAAATCGGCGACTGCACATAGGCATTGGTAAATCGCACACCCATTGCCGCGACACGGTCAAAATTTGGGGTGATCAGATGCGGATGACCAGCGCAACTAAGGTAGTCAAACCGCAACTGGTCATACATGATGAAAAGAATGTTCATTAATCAGCCCCTGAAATTTTCGTGCAAAGGCCACGCAATAGGTGTTTGCGTGGCCTTGATTGGTTTAGTTCGCCATTGATCCTTCAGGAATTGTCAGGCCAATCTCTTCGTAATAGCGCTGTGCCCCCGGGTGCAGCCGCATGCCGCCGTCGCGAATTGCATATTCCAGCGTGATGTCTGCTAACCAAGGCGTTGTGGCGCGCATTTCTTCGACACCTTCCCAGTAGGCCTTGGTGATTTGGTAGATCACATCCGCGTCCATATCGACCCGCGTGTTCACGCCAACAACTGCACCAACGGTGTAAACAGCTTCGGAGTTCACAACACCTTCACCGTAAGTGCCGGGCGTGATGATTTCCAGCGAACGCCCGCGAATTGCTGTGGGTTTTTGCTGATCTTCGCTTTGGGCTTCCCATTGGGCCTGTGTCGGCCCAAGCAGGCGGATTTCTGAAGTTGCGGCCAGCTGTTCAATTTGCGGGAAAGGGGCCACACCGCCAATAAAATAGACGTCAAACTGGCGATCCTGAAAGGCCTGAAATGCCGAAGACCACGAGCCTTTGAAAACATCGTAATCTTCGCCGTTGACCATCCCAGTTTGCGCCTGAACCCATTGTTTTGCCGTGTTAAAAGCACCACCACCGGGTGGTCCCAGGAATACCTTTTTGCCGCTCAGATCAGCCAGTGATTCAATGCCACTGTCTGCATAAGTCACAGCGTGATAGCCACCAAACGGGAACCAGGTAATCAAGCGCAGGTTTTCTGACAGTTCTGGTGCTTCTTCCAGTTTTTGATACATGGCTTTGCCGTTTTGCATCAGCCAGAAGATAGTTGGCGAGGTCATGGCAAGGTCAAGTTGTCCCTGCGCCAATTGCACCTGATGTTTGGTTGCCGCACCGGTCGCATCGACGGAAATGTTATGCTCGCCCGCCTGATTCACGATGGTGGCCATTGTTGTCATGGTCAAATAAGCAGACGTGCCCGGCGCTATCGTCGCCATTTTGATTTCTTCGGCCTGTGCAGGGATTGCCAGACCTGCGGCAATCGCCGCGACTTTCCAAATTTTCATTGTTGATGCTCCTCTCTGAGCGTGTTTCCCCGTTGCCGGGAATTCCAGTGATGCACCGTGAGGATCACGGCAATAATAGCGGCAGCCGCCGATATTTCGAATTGAGGGTGTAAGACGACCAGCCCGGTTATCAGCCGCAATCCCGCGTTCCAAAGCGGGATCGGGTCGTTTTGATAGCGACCTAGGCCGGTGGCGATCATCCATGTAGAAACGGCGAATATCAGAATGGCCCAGAACAACCCGGCGATGGTGAACCCGTTGATGATCAAAACGTCAGGGTGATAGACGAACAGAAACGGAATAATAAATCCGGCAATTGCCAACCGCAGGGCGGTGAACCCGGTTTCCATCGGCTTGGCCCCGGCAATCGGTGCGGCGGCAAAGGCCGCTAAAGCGACCGGTGGCGTCACCACGCTTAGGACACCGAAATACAGCATGAAAAGATGTGCGGCGATTGTCGGGACGCCAAGTTTTTCCAGTGCCGGGCCCATGACGATTGCCAGGATCAGATAGGCCGTCACCGATGGCACCCCCATGCCCATGATCAGGCAGCCCAGCATAACCAGCAGCAGTGAAAACAGCAGCGACGTGCCTGAAAATGACAATATCATTTGCGCCAGTTTCAACCCGACGCCAGTCATATTGATGACGCCGATGACAAATCCGACAGCGGCCACGATCACCATTAGCGTGGCGGCGGTGCGGCCGGCTTCAACCAGTGCATCCCACCATTTTCGCGGATTGCGAAACGCGGGAAATAACAGGAACGACATGACGAAGGCCGCGATCAGGGCGAAAAACCCGGCATTTTGCGCGGTGCGACCGGTGGTGAGAACCAGCACAATCAATGCCAGCGGTACGAAAAAAGCCAGGCTTTGCGCCCAGTCCCCTGGCGTCAGGTGTTCACGGTCTTCGTGCGGGGTAGCGCCGATATTCAGGCGGCGGGCTTCGATCGTTACCACCATGAACAGGCTGGCATAATACATCATCGCGGGCAGTGTCGCGGCAACTACGATTTTCAAGTAAGGGATGTTCGTAACATCGGCCATGATAAAGGCCACCACGCCCATAACGGGCGGCATGATCTGGCCGCCGGTTGACGCCGCTGCTTCGACTGCCCCGGCAAATCGCGGCTTGAAACCGGCCTTTTTGATGATCGGAATGGTGAAGACACCGGTGGAAACCACATTGGCCACCGCAGCCCCTGACATGGTGCCAAACAGGGCCGAGCCGACCACCGAAGCGTGGGCCGGACCACCGGCCATGCGCCCGGTTGCCGCAAAGGCCAGTTTCAACAAAATGGCCCCGGCACCGGATGTCTGCAAGACCGCACCAAAAACGATGAATACCAGCACGATACGCCCGACAACTTCAACCGGGCGACCATAGACACCATCCGTTGAATACCAAAGATTTTCAGCGACGCGCGACCAGTGCTCATCGGCCCCCCACAGCACATAGATCGCCATGCCCAGATAGACAGCCAACATGGCAACGCCGAAACTGCGCCAGGTAACATAGCCGATCAGTGCAAACGCAACCCAACCCATCATCAGTTGTTGCCGGGATATGTCGATAAAGAATTCTTCTTGTTCCAGCATAATACCAAGCCAGACCCAACTTAGCCCCAGAAACAGTGCGCCGATGATCAGATGTACCCAAAGCAACGCTGTGTTTGTCCCTGCACTGCGCAGCAACACGATTGTCATTCCAAACGCGACGGTCAGCCCGGAAAACCAGGTATTGTCAAACACCCCAAAGCCCGCCGTGTAAATGACAAGCACCGCAAGCGCGACAGCGATCAGGTCGGACAGGCCATTTGATAGGCGGTGCAGCAACTAAATTCCCCCTGAAGAACGCTCTTGCGGATTTTGGTTCACAGCCCCCAATCGGCCAACAATAAATTGCATTTCGTGCCGCCAGGCGGTACGATTTTCCCATGGTGGCAGAATGTAACAGGGCGCTCGATCGGGGTATTTTGGTGCTGGAGACGCTGTCGCTGGCAAACGGATTGGGTCTTGCGGCCCTACATCGAAATACCGGAATTCCCAAATCATCCCTGCGCCGGGCGTTGCAGACATTGATGTCGCGCCGACTTGTCCGCCGTTCCATTGAAGATGGTAAATACCGATCCAACATTCTTATGCCGATACCCACCAGCACACCGGCGCATCCGGCAATGTCGAAGATAACCGACGTTGCCATGCCATATTTGCTTGAACTGACAAAAACCGTGCAATGGCCATCTGACCTGCACCTGATTTCTGACACCCATAGCACGATCATAGATTCAACGCGGTTCGCCAGCCCGTTCAATTTCCATCCCGCCCCTGTGGACAGGAAACTGAACCTGTTTGGTTCAGCCGCGGGAATTGTGTGTTTGGCTGCCATGGACGCAAAAGAAGTGGCGATATATCACAACCGCACACTGGGCGATAATAACTGGGGTCTGGCGCGGTTCGGACTGGATTTGGAAAGCTATCGGGAAAAACTGGAAGAAACCCGCAATATGCGATACGGCGCGCGCCTTTCAAACATTCTGGGAGAACCCGGACGCGATGATAACCTTTTGGCAATCGCGGTTCCCATTATTCTGGATGAAAAACCGGTCGGCGCTATCACATTGCTTTGGTCACGACAATTCTCGACGACGACAGATTTCGCTGCGAAACATCTTAGGGATTTGAGAACCACAGCGAAACGCATTTCATCCGCTCTGTCGTGAACAAGATAGTAGCTATTATTTTACCAAAATTGCCAGATGGTTTGGGCCGTTCGCGACGGAGATCAAAGGTCGGAATTGTCTCGCTATAGTAACTGTTACAATATATCCGAGTTTTCGTGACCAAATTTGCATTTGATCTAATAGTTCCAGACCGCCTCGGGGTAATTTTGCGGGCGTCTACAAACCCGATGCATATACTGCCCGCTCAAAATCGCGGTAAATTTGCATTGCGGTATCTTCCAAAAATGGAATGTTCTGCATAAAGATAACTCCGGCAACGCCCTTGGTCGGATCCCACCACATATGTGAGTTCAAAATTCCCGCCCAGCTTTGCGAGCCGGCTGCGCGCATGCCAGGAATATCTTCTGTATTCGACGCAAATCCAAGCCCCCACCTTTTAGCAATACCGGGCAGGAAATCCAGGTCGGCTGACAGAAATTGATCGGTCGAGTTCATAGGTGGTATTTCCACATTTCCCATATGGTTTTCGCAAACCACAGCCACGGTTTCCGGTTTTAGAATGCGCACCCCGTCCAACGTACCCTTGCCAAGCAGCATTTGCAGGAAACGCATGTAATCCGGTGCCGTGGAAAACAGAGCGCGGCCCATTCCGTAGAATTCCGGGTTCGGGGGTGGTTCAATATCCAACGCCATCAGCGCGCCGGTTTTGTCGCGACTGTGCGCGGTGACCAACCGGCTACGTTGCACACACTCAAACACCGTGTCGTTCATGCCGAGCGGTTCAAAAAGAAATTCGCGGCAAAAAACGTCAATGGGTTTGCCGGAAACCTTTTCCACCACTCGCCCCAGCCAGTCGGTCGACGTGCCATAGCCCCAACTGGTTCCGGGATCGAAACTCAGCGGATAGTTCAGTGACTCCAGAAGACCGGTGCGAATGCTGGGCTGGCCCGTGACCTCCAGGTATCTGGCGATCTTGGCGCTCCATGTTTCGAACTCTAGGCCCGAAGTATGGGTGGCAAGTTGGCGGATTGTAGCCTGGCTGGCAGGGGCGCGCATTATCGGGGTGTCGCCATCAAACCCTTCCAGAACCAGTAGTTCGGCAAAATCGGGCAGTATCTCGGAAACTGGTGTGTCAAGTTCAAGCATCCCGTCTTCAATGAGTTTGACGGCGGCAAGCGTGCCGATCGGCTTGGTCATGGAAAAAATACGGTGAATGGCATCAATGGGCATCGGCGCATCATTATCGACGCCCATTGTTCCGACGGCGCGGGTATAAAAAACCTTGTCACGGTCGGCCGCCATAGCAACGATCCCCGGTACATTATTGTCTGAAACCGCGCGATCAAGGGCCGCATCAATTGCTGCGATTGAACGTACCATCAGGTTTTCCCTATTGTGCGAATGTCATGGATAGCCCGCCATCAATTGGTAACTCAATCCCGGTGATATAACCCGCAGCATCGGAAGCCAGAAAAACCGACGCTTCAGCCACATCCCATGCACTGCCCTGCCGCCGCATCGGAACCATCGCTGCACGTTGGCGGGCCAGAGCATCGCGGTCAGCGCCCTTTTCGATCAGCGCCTCCACATGCGGGGTCTTAATTACCCCGGGTAAAATGACGTTCGCACGCACCCCGCGCGACGCGTATTCCATGGCAACTGTTAGCGAGAACCGGCAGAGCGCGGCTTTAGATGCCTCATAGGACGCATAGGCATAGGGTCCGCCACGGATTGCAGCCAAGGACGAGATGTAAATGATTGCGCCGCCGCCGTCTTGTTCAAGCATCGGCAGGGTCGCTTTGGTAATCAGAAACGCGCTTTCAATATTGACCGAGAATACCCGCCGCCAATCGTTCAGCGAAGTATCTTCAACCCCCGAGGGGTCGTTCGTTCCAATGTTGAAGTGCAAAATATCCAAGCCACCCAAATGTTTCTGGGCGGCACTTGCGGTTGCACCCACCTGTTCGGGGTTGGTCATTTCGGCGGTATACGCATATGCCAGGCCACCGGCCTTGGTGATCAGATCAACGGTTTCCTGTGCCGCTTCAGCATTTCGGTCTACTGCCAGCACCGTGGCGCCCTCGCGCGCGTAGGCTAGCGCAGCGGCTTTGCCGTTGCCCATGCCCTGCCCAATAGAACCAGCACCGATGACCAGCACTCGTTTGCCGGCAACCCGACCAGTCATTTCAACAATTCCCTTGGCAGCCAAAGCACGATTTCCGGCCAGATAACCAGTGACGCTAGAACAACCACCTGCACCAGAACAAACGGAATTATTCCGATGTATATCTCGCGCATTTTCAACCGGCCACCCGACGCCCCCTTCAGAAAGAACAGGGCAAATCCGAAGGGTGGCGTCAAAAAGGACGTTTGCAAATTGACCGCAACCAAAATGGCAAACCAATAAATGACGTCCTCTTTGGCAAGGTGGTCACCCATATCCAGACCCATGACAATCGGGGCAAAAATCGGCAGGAC
Organism: Paracoccaceae bacterium; assembly: GCA_965224795.1. GTDB lineage: Bacteria > Pseudomonadota > Alphaproteobacteria > Rhodobacterales > Rhodobacteraceae > NVTR01. Next base: position 1,131,642 of record CBDDAE010000002.1, read on the forward strand.
AATCAACGTGATTTCGATCCAGTCAAAAAAGAACCCCATCAGGAAAATCATCAGCATCATCATCCCCAAAAGGCCCCAGTCCCCCATGTTGAGGCCGTTTGCCGTATCAATAATGAACGCCTCACCACCGATGCCGCGGAAGATATAGGAAAACCCGGTTGCGCCAACAAAGATGAAGAACAACATTGCCAGCGTTTTTACCGACCCGTCCATTGCCCCATTCAGAGCCTCTATGTTGATGCGCCCACGCGCAAATCCCAAAAGCAATGCGGCACCAACGCCAACGCCGGAGGCCTCGGTCGGTGTCGCAATGCCGCCCAGGATTGAGCCCAGAACGGCTATGATCAGGAGTAGCGGCAATATCACGGCCACAAATGTTTCCAGCCAAAGGCCTTCGCGTTCTTTTGCGCTAAGTGCCGGGGCTTTTGGTGCAAGGCTCGGTCGGATCGCTGAAACTGCTACGATGTAAACCAGATAGGCGGCTGCCAATAACATTCCCGGTGTAAAAGCGGCGACAAATAGTTTTGCCAAATTGATGCTAAGCAGATCACCCATAAACACCAACATCACCGAAGGCGGGATGAGAATGCCCAATGTGCCAGCACTGGCCACGGTTCCTGCCGCCAGCGAGGGCGAATAACCGCGATCAAGCATGGTCGGGATGGCAATTACCGTCAGCATGACAACCGATGCCCCGATTATTCCTGTGGCCGCGGCAAGGATCGTTCCCATCATAACAACCGCCAGTGCCAGTCCGCCGGGAACCGCCCGCATGACACGCTGCAATGTTGTCAGTAGATCATCGGCGATCCGTGTCTTTTCCATGATCAGGCCCATGAAGATAAACATCGGGGCCGCCACCAGAACCGGACTTTGGACGATGCCGCCGTAAATTCGATTTGGTAAAAGCGTTAGCTGAACAAAGCGCATTTCGCCTGTCGAAACTGCAATTGCACCGAAAATCAAAGTTACGCCCATCAGCATTATCGCCACAGGCAAACCAGAAAATAGTGCCAGAATAAGCGACCCGAACATCAGCCCGGGAAGAATTTCAATCAGTAAATCCATTATTCTTCCTCCTGAAACGGGTTATTCAGAAGGTCGGGGCGCTTCAGGACCACAAGACAACGGAGGGCCACAGACAGGCCGCCAAATATGGTCAACAGCGCCGATAGCGGCACTACTGATTTTATGATCCAGCGATGCGACAGTCCCACACCGCCGCTGGAAGTTTCCTGGCGGACAAACGCACGCAGCGCGAATTCAAAGCCAAACCACAGCAGTAACCCCATCAAAGGGATTAGAAATGCCAGAATGGCAAAAAGTTCCATCCACAGTTTGACTCGATCTGGAATTTTTTGGGAAAACACATCAATACGAACATGGAAATCCTGAGTGTAGGCATACCCAAAACCAAGCAACGCAATAGCCCCGTGCAGGTGCCATTCAAGTTCCTGCAGTTTAAAGGAGCCGGTCGCAAAAAATTTCCTGCCGATGACGTCGTATAGAATTACCGCCGTTAGCACGAACAACAGCAAACCCGTAGCCTTTGCAAAAATGCGGGTTGGCCATACCAGAATATTTGAGATTTTTAGCAGTATTTCCATGGTGTAAATGCGGCGCCGGTTTCACCCGGCGCCGCCCCTATTTTATCTTTTCAAATAACCAAGATCGGACCAGGTAGCGTATTCAGCCCGGAAGTCCTGAATATGGGCCCAAACGCGCGCGAAATCAGCGTCGGCGGCGGATTTTTCAACCACGACTTCGTTCCATGCGCCCTCAAAAGCGTCCAGCATTTCATCTGACCACTGATGAACGATGGCACCCGTAGCGACCATATCAGCCAGAGGGCCAAGCTGAATAGCTTCGCCCTGCGCCATTGTACGGGCAACATTTGCCGTACAAACCGAACTGACGGCTGCGCGTTCCTGATCGCTCAGACCATCCCAACTATCCTGGTTCATGATGAACATGATGAACGAGGTCTGCTGATGCCAGCCAGGGAAATAATAATGGTCGGCGTGTTCATTCATACCAACCATTTTGTCGATCGCCGGAAAGGAAAGTTCAGCCGCGTCGATAGTGCCAAGGTTCAGCGCTGCCATAGTATCGGCAGCTGACATGGATTGCGCTTCAGCACCAAGTTGCTGCATGACCGCAGCACCCAAACCAAAGATACGCATCTTCATGCCCTGAAGCTGATCAACGGAAGTGATTTCCTCTTTGAACCAACCTGATGCCTCAGGCACCAGAACCGTGCAGAGCTCACTATGGATATTGAAAGGAGCGCTTATTTCGTCCCACAATTCCGCACCACCGCCATTGTACCACCAAGCGGTGTATTCTTTAACGTCCGGACCGAACGGGAACGCAGTAAACAGCGAAGCAGAAGGTATGACGCCCTCGGCCATCCCTGTAACCCACCAGCCGGCCTCAATCGCGCCGGTAGAGATGGAATCAAAGATTTCGTTGGCATTGACGATTTCACCCGGGTTCTTGAAGTGAAGATTGAGCGATCCACCGGTCAGAACCGAGACGCGATCGCCAAGATCAACGCCGGCATCCCCAAGAAGTGGCAGGCTGCCGGGAACATAGGCTTGCATATCAATGTCTTTGGCGCTGGCGCCGGTTGCGATTATCGCGGCCGTCGTGGCCGCCAGAAGTGTTGTTAGTTTCATAGTTTCCTCCACTATTGATGTTTATTTGGATTAAGTAAGCTGGGCTTTTCATCCGCATGAACCCTTGTTTTACATGCGGTTATCAGTGAAATTTTTCCTTTGATTGATTAATTAGAATGCTTTCAAATGTGATCAGAACTGGATTTTCGGTAGGCGCAAGTTGCCCGTGCATGAATTTCCCATCCAGCCCGACCAGCGATATATCCATTGTGACATCCGGCGCGTCCCCTGCAAGATCGACCGTGCCTTTGGTAACCAAAACCTCGGTAGCAAAGCTGTTCATGATGCGGCCATCGGCAAATTTCGCCCCGATCAGACTACCAATTCCGTGAACTGATGCGCGTGCCCAACCCGCATTCTGACACGCCTTGATCAGCGGTTGGCTGATTTCGATATTCGGGGTTATCCGCAGCAAAATTGCATGTGCGTTGCTTGGGGCGGTTTTGATCTGCTCGGGGACGAACAGATCAAAACCCGTCTGCGGATCAGAAACCCGATTGAAACGGGCGTCCTTGAACCCGAAACCGGTAACCCGCACCGGTGCCGATAAAACGCTTGCTTCAGGCAGCAGATGCCCCATTGCGGTTTCGCCGTTCGCATCTCTCCAAGACCCGTGACAATGGTAAAAGGCTTTATCGGCAAGCGAACCGCAATTAATACCGGCGTCTTCGATCCGGCCCGGCATCTCCGGCCTGTAGGTCTTGCTGTACCAAGCGACATGTTGGTCATCCAGTGAGAGCGCCGGAATTACATATTCCAGCCGGGACATTCCGGCCTTTGCAATCCTGAAATAGGCACCGGCCAGATCGCGTGTCTTGATTACCTGTGCCAGCGAGTCGTGAAGCGAAACACCGGCAGGCAATTCAATATCCAGCTCGACCAGTCGTGTGACCGCCGCCGTAAAGGGCGCACCCACCGGGCCGGGTTGTTGAATAAAGTCCGGACGCGAGGCCAAAATTTCCGTCGGGTTCATTTGACGGCCTCCGCTTGCGAAGGACGCGCAGACAAAAAGGCTTCGCGGACCAAATTCTTGGTGATCTTTCCGTAGGCGGATTTGGGCAGGTTATCCCAGAAATGGATTACCTTTGGCATCTTGTAGCTAGCGATTCTTGGTTTCAGAAAATCGCGCAATTCGGTATCTGTCGGGCTGGAACCTTCACGGGCAACGCAGATTGCCACGCCGATCTCACCCCATTTCGGGTCAGGTATTCCCACAATCGCTACTTCGGTTATGTCGGAGTGGGTCAGAATTTTTTCCTCGATCTCGCGCGGATAAATGTTTGATCCACCCGAGATATACATGTCGGATTCGCGCCCCGTTATGTAATAGAACCCTTCTGCATCCATATGGCCAACATCACCGGTGCGAAACCAGCCATCCCGAAACGCCTTTTCATTGGCCGTCGGGTTATCCCAGTAACCGGCAAAAACCGCCGGGCCAATCACACAGAATTCACCGGATTCGCCGGGGGCAACTTCGTGTCCATTGCTGTCCTGAATTTGCACTTGAATGCCGGTTCGTGCGAACCCGCATGTACCGGGGCGTAGATCGACGCTGGCAGAGTGGTGCGAGGGCGGTAATACAGTGATATTTCCCGTAACTTCGCCAAGACCAAAATACTGCACCAGTACAGGCCCCAGTTTTTCCAGCGCATGAATCTGATCAACCCGGTACATAGGCGCGCCGGCGTAGATGACATAGCGCAAACTGGAATGGTCGAACTGGTCAACCGCCGCATGCTCGGTTAGCATTTTCAGGATGGTTGGGACGGTGAACAGGCTTGTGGAATTATGTGCCTCGACAAGACGCCAGATGTCGCTCGCGTCAAACCGGTCCCCGGCAGGCAATATACATGCTCCGCCACGGGCAATCATCAGCAACGCATGCACCCCGGCCCCGTGGGACAGTGGTGCCACAATCACGGTTGAATCAGCTTGGGTTGTGCCGGGCATCAGATCACACAGATGGTTGGTCACAACAAAAGCCATCTGGCCATGGGTCAGAACCGATGCCTTGGGCTTACCCGTGGTGCCGGATGTGTAGAAAAACCAGCAAGGATCATCGCGATCAACTTCGACCAGCGCCACGGTCTGTCCCAAATTGGCCGCGACCAAATCATCATAACCCGTGCCAAAATCCGATGCCCCGATTGATATAATAAACTTCAGCCGTGGGGCGCATTTGGCGGCGTGCTCCGGAAAATCGGCATGGCAGAACATCCCGACAGCACCACTGGATTGCGCCAGCCAGTCCAGATCATCCGGGGTGCCGCGAAAATTGGCGGGCACCCAGACAGCCCCAACGCGAAAAACTGCCAGCATGCTTTCAAACATCTGGTTGCAGTTCGAGGACTGCACCAAAATCCGGTCACCCTTTTGCACGCCATAATCATGGATCAAGGCATAGGCCATGGCGTTGACGCGGACGTTCAGGTCGGTCCAACTCCAGCGTTTTTTCCCCCATACAAGCGCATCGCGCGCGCCGTGGCGCCGGGCGGCCTGATCGGCAAAATGCGCTAAATTCATAACTTTTGTAGAGGCAGGAACCATTACTTTACCCGTTCCAGAATAGAGACATAATTGGTCACCGCCGCCCCTCCCATATTGAACACACCGGCCAGATTGGCGTTTGCCACTTGCATATCGCCAGCCTCATTCATCAGCTGCATCGCCGCCATCACGTGCTGGGATACGCCAGTCGCGCCGATGGGATGCCCCCTGGATTTGAGCCCGCCGGACGGGTTAACCGGTAAGCGGCCGTCCATCCGGGTCCAGCCCTCGCGTGCGGCCTTCCAGCCCTCGCCGATGGCCGTCAATCCCATAGCCTCATATTCGATCATTTCAGCTGTCGTAAAACAGTCGTGGGTTTCGACAAGGCTGAGATCATCCAAGGCTATGCCTGCCTGTTCCTTAGCCTGCGCCCAGGCAAGATGCGCCCCGGTAAAATCGGTCACTTCGCGGCGCGATATCGGAAACATATCGTTTTTCTGGGCGCGCGCGCGAAACCCGATGGCCCGCTGCAATTCTTTGGCTGCATCACGGCTGGCAATAACCAGCGCCGCCGCCCCATCAGAAACCAGCGAACAATCGGTGCGCCGCAACGGCCCTGCCACATAGGGGTTCTTATCCGATATTGTATTGCAGAAATCGAACCCGAAATCCTTTTGCATATGCGCATAGGGGTTGTTCATGCCGTTGGCGTGGTTCTTGGCTGAAATCATCGCCATCTCGGCAGACCGGTCACCGTATTTCTGAAAATAGCTTTGGGTGATCTGACCAAAGATACCGGCAAAGCCATTTTCCACCTGATCTTCTTCGTGGCGGTAGGACCCGGCCAGCAGAATGTCGCCAACCTCGGCCATGGGCACACCGGTCATCTTTTCAGCCCCGAATACCAGCGCCACATTACCCCGCCCGCTTTCGATAAAATCAATCGCCGTATAAAGTGCTGCTGTACCCGTCGCGCAGGCGTTTTCAACGTGGACCGCCGGAATATGTTGCAATTCCGGCATCGTTGCGGAAATCAGGCCCGCCTCAAAGCCCTGCTTGGAAAAGCCGGAATTCAGCACTCCGATCGAGGCAAAATCAACATCTCCCGTCGACACACCAGCATGTTCAAGTGCTGCATAACCGACCTCGGCAATCAGGGCCTCTATGTCGGGGGCCTCGCTTTTACCAAATTTGCTGTGCGCCCAACCAACGATTACACTATCCGTCGTCATCTTTTCCGGTTCCTTACTTCATGGGTCAAAAGTGAAGCCACAGGGCGGCTTTCCCCGTGCGCTTGGCGCATAAGTTTTTCAAGACGCTTAGCTTCTTTCACAAGCGGAACCGAGAGCTCCAACTGTCTTTTGGCATCGAGCCGCGCTTCGATGGCTGCAATGGTTATCGCACCCAGAACCTGGCCCTCGGGGTCCCGGACAGCAACAGCGATTGCCCATGATCCCGCGAATGCCAGACCCGGGTTCAGCGCCCAGCCCTGAATGCGCGCCTCGGCCACCAGAGTGTAGATTTTTTCCATGTCAAAATCAGGATACGAGTCCCTGATCTTGTCAATGTTGTTTTCCATGATTGCGTCGGCTTCGACCTTCGGCAAAGCGGCCAGAACCGCCATCGAAGCCGCGCCAACTGACAATGGTTGGCGATCCCCGATGTGAAGGACATGCGTCCTGATCGGGTATTTGCCTTCCTCACGGTGCAGGCAGAACGTGGAATCCCCTTGCCGGATACTAAGATAGGCAGTGTCACCCGAAACCTCTGCCAGCCGCGCTATGCCATCACGCGACAATTCGTGAAAATTGTAAGGTGTTTCGGCAAGCTGCCCCAGAAGGTAGGCATCAACACCAAGTTTATATTGTTTTGTTTCAGGGTTTTGCGCGACCAAACCAACATTTATTAAGGCCAAAAGCATCCGACGCACGGTGGGCTTAGATAACCCGGTTGCCGCCGTCAATTCAGCCAGTCCAACAGAGCGGCGCAGCCCGACCTCACGCAGTAAATTTGCAGCACGAAGGATGCTCTGCGCTCCGCCGTGTTCCGGCAATTGCCGCGATGTAATTTGGGAAATATTTCCCACTTTATGAAACGCGTTCCATAGTATGGACCTCGATTGTCATATGGCACCTCCTTAATAACTTGATTGTCAAAAAAATGCAAATAGCGCACCATTATAGTTCCATATTATGGACCGCGACAAAGCTTTAGCTCCGTAGAATTTACGGGCGCAACCGGGCGATAGCGCGCGAGCGGTTGGTGGAGATGGTGCTGGCGTCGCTGGAACGGCCAAAACGGCGGGTGAAAACCAAGCCGTCGATGGGGGCGAAACGGCGGCGGATGGATGCGAAGACGCGGCGGGGGGCTGTGAAGGGGTTGCGGGGGAAGGTGACTGGGGAGGATTGAGGGGGGACGGGGTTATTAGGATGCGATATTTCGGAAGTCTGCTTTGCGGACAAACTTGCCGTTCACCCAATGCACAACAAGCGACTAGAGGGCGACACATGAACTCCTACGCGACAAGTTTCTTTTGTTTGGCGAATGGGCTTAGCCCCAACCAAACCTGCATAGTTTCCGCGACTTTGCGTTCGCCGAGCAATTCGATTTCGTCTCTTTCGCTTTCGATGGTGCCCAACCCCATCCAAATCGCCGTCATCGTTCGCAAATCAGTGGTCACATACAGATTGATATCGAAACCTGGGTCTGACCAGCAAAGGTCGACGTCACCCTCGGGTTCTATGACCAGCCACCAAGAGTTTTTTGTAGACGGTAAATCTGAGTACAGAAATTGAACTACCGTTCGGATCGGCGGCAGCGGGGTCGGATTCAGATTGCGACGCATATCCCACATCAACAAAGAGGGATCGAGATTTTTCAATGACAGCGAGGATTCAACCCATTTTTGACCCCACATCCCGATGGCTTCCACAACAGGGCGCAGGTCTTTTCCGGCTTCCGTCAAATGGTACTCGAAAACGCCCTTTTCAGTCCTCATTGGCCTGCGTTCGACCACTCCTGCCGCTTCCAGTTCTTTCAGGCGCGTGGACAGAAGTGCTGGCGACATCTTTGGCACACCGCGCCGAAGATCATTAAATCTGGTTGTTCCAGCAACAAGTTCGCGCATTAGGACCATTGTCCAACGTGTGCATAGCACTTCGGCGGCCATGGCGACGGGGCAGAACTGCTTGTATCCAGCTTGTGTCAAATCGATCCTCCTTATGGATTGGAACGACCTTACGACTCCAAATTCTTCGGGGCTAGTTCAGAAACTGAATCCGGTAGTTCAGATGTGTGACTGGATGCCGTGCCGGGGCCTAAGTTAGGTCTCTGACACAAGCTGCGATGCGCAATTGCCGCAGTAAATGTTCAACCGGAGAAGAAGAATGAGTGTATTTCTAATCGCAGATATTAAAGTTTCGGATGACAGATGGATTCCTGAATATGCAACCAACGTCCATAACTTAGTCGAAAAGCACGGCGGAAAATACCTGTCCCGCAGCGGTAACATTGAGACGCTGGAAGGGTCGGACAAAGACAGCACACTGATCGCAATTCTAGAATTTCCAACAAGAGCAGCCTTGGACAGTTTTGCTGCAGACCCCGAATATGCGCCCTACGGGCAAGCACGACAGGCAGGCAGCGTCAGCAATTTCCACGTTATCGACGACACGGACATTGCCGGGACGATTCCTTATCTCAAAGCCGGTTGAAGACTGAATACCGCGTCAACTTGCAAAGGCTGGCGCGACCACTGCAATGACGGCAAAGGGCTCAAAGCGGCCACTCGCCGCGATAAAAACCACGTCCGAACCGAGGGGTGGGAAGCGAAGCGCCCGCCCCGTGGGGGCGGTTTGGGCGCTGCCTGTGCTTTGCACAGGCAAAGAAGGCTAGACGACCACTTCCAACCCCACCTGCTCCCCAACCCCAAACACCCGTTTGTAGCGTTCAATCTGATCCTCTGGCCCCATCGCTTTGTTCGGGTTGTCCGACAGTTTCACCGTTGCCCGCCCATTGGCCGACACCGCTTTGCAGACCAGTGAAAACGGGGCGAGGGCGTCGCCATCGGTGAAGCCCCGGAAATCATTGGTCAGCATGGTGCCCCAACCGAAGGATACCAACACGCTGCCATGGAATTGTTGGTGCAGGGTGGCGATTTTGTCGGCGTCTAAGCCATCGGAAAAGATCACCAGCTTTTTGGTCGGGTCTTCGCCGCGGGTTTTCCACCACTCAATCGCGATTTCGGCGGCTGTGGCGGGGTCGCCGCTATCGATGCGGATGCCTGTCCAGCCTGCGAGCCAGTCCGGCGCGTTGTCCAGAAACCCCTGAGTGCCGTAGGTGTCGGGCAGGATGATGCGCAGGTTGCCGTCGTGTTCTTCGTGCCAATCGGCGAGCACGTCGTAGGGGGCTTGCGCTAGTTTTTTGTCGCTGTCGGCCAGTGCGGCGTAGACCATGGGCAGTTCGTGGGCGTTGGTGCCGATGGCTTCGATTTCGCGCATCATGGCGATGCGGCAGTTGGAGGTGCCGACGAATTTATCGCCGAGGCCTTCCTTCATCGCCTGCACGCACCAGTCTTGCCACAGGTAGGAATGGCGGCGTCTTGTGCCGAAATCGGCGATGCGAAGGCCGTCAAGATCGCGCAGGGTTTCGACCTTTTTCCACAACCGGGTCATGGCGCGGGCGTAGAGGATTTGTAGTTCGAACCGGTCCATTTTGTTAAGAACGGCGCGGCCGCGCAATTCCATGATGATGGCAAGGGCGGGGATTTCCCACATCATGACCTCGGGCCATTTGCCCTCAAACGTCAGTTCAAACTGGCCGTCGCGTTTTTCCAGGTGATAGGCCGGAAGGCGCATGTTTTCGAACCACTCCATGAAGTCGGAGCTGAACATCTGGCGTTTGCCGTAGAATGTGTTGCCGCGTAACCATGTGCTTTCGCCGCGCGATAGAGACAGGGAACGCACGTGGTCCAGTTGTTCGCGCAGTTCGCCCTCGTCGATCATTTCGGCGATGCGGATGGATTTGGTGCGGTTGATAAGCGAAAATGTGACGTCGGTGTTGGGTTTGTTGCGAAACACCGATTGGCACATCAGCAGTTTGTAAAAATCGGTGTCGATCAGGGAACGGACGATCGGGTCGATCTTCCATTTGTGATTGTAGACCCGGGTGGCGATGTCCATTTGGGTGTTCCTTGTCCTAAGCCAGCTTTGCGCCGGATTTGACCATGTTTTCCAGTGCATTGGCAAGGGAGCCATCCAGGTCGATGGCACGGCAGGCGGATTGCATAACGGTGGTGTCATATCCAAGGCGTGCGGCGTCCTGGGCGGAAAAGCTGACGCAGAAATCTGTGGCGAGGCCGACAAGGGTAAGCGTGTCGATGGCGCATTCGCTCAGATAGCCGTGCAGGCCGGTCGGTGTGGTTTGGTCATTTTCGAAGAACGCCGAATAGCTGTCGATTTTTGGGCGATAGCCTTTGCGGATGATTAAATCGGCGCGGGTTGTGTTTAGGTCAGCGTGAAATTTTGCACCTTGGCTGCCCTGCACACAGTGGGTAGGCCACAGAACCTGGGGGCCGTAGGGCATATCGATCATGGTGAACGGGCCTTTGCCGGGGTAGTTATCTGCGAAAGAAGAATGATTGGCCGGATGCCAGTCCTGCGTTAGGATCACGCTGTGAAAATCGGACATCATTTCGTTGATCGGTCCGACGATCTGATCGCCGCCTTCAACGGCCAACGAGCCGCCGGGGCAGAAATCGTTTTGCACATCAATGACGATCAGGGCGTGGTTGGCAGGGTGCATGGGCCAGTCTCCGGTTGTTTGGTAAATGGGTACGCAGGGCAGGCCTGCGCGTCAACCGACACCCTTGCGTTTGCGTGGTGATCTGACTATCTGGCGGCCCATGTATACCGTTGCTGCCCTTTATCATTTTACCCGGTTTGAAAGCCCTGCTGATTTGCGGGGACCATTGCGGGATATCTGCCGTGCGAATGGAGTTATGGGCACGCTTTTGTTGGCGCGTGAGGGGATCAATGGCACCATTGCCGGCAATCGCGCCGGGATAGATGCCGTTCTGGGCTACATTAAGCGGATGCCGGGGTGTGCTGGGTTGAACTGGAAGGAAAGCACGGCGGAGGCCGAGCCATTCAATCGCATGAAGGTGCGTCTGAAAAAGGAAATCGTGACGCTGGGGCAGCCGGATGTGGACCCGACTGCCGCCGTTGGGCGCTATGTAGAGCCTGCCGATTGGAATGATCTGATCAGCGCCGATGATGTGGTGGTGATTGACACACGCAATGATTACGAGGTTGCAATTGGCACCTTTGAAGGGGCAGTTGATCCACAGACCAAGTCATTCAACGAATTCCCGGAGTGGTGGGAAGACAACAAAACCCGCTTCCACAATAAGCGCGTGGCGATGTTTTGTACCGGCGGCATTCGCTGCGAAAAATCCACAAACTACCTGTTGGGGCTGGGGGTTGAGGATGTCTATCACCTTAAGGGTGGTATCCTGAAATATCTGGAAGACGTTCCCGAAACCGACAGTTCATGGAACGGGGATTGCTTCGTTTTTGATGCGCGGGTGTCTGTCGGGCATGGGTTGCGCGAAGGGCCGCATGCGCTGTGCTATGCCTGTCGGATGCCGATATTGCCCGCCGATATGAAGCGCCCGGAATATGAACACGGCGTGTCATGCCATCAGTGTTTTTCTGATACGTCCGAGGTGGCCAAAGGCCGGTTTCGTGAGCGGCAAAAACAGGTGGCCCTATCCGCCGCGCGTGGTGAAAAACACATCGGCCCCGCCACCTGACATCCCTGCCTGATTTTTGGCGGCATGTGGTCGCAATGCTGTTAGGGTGCAGGTATGTTGTTTCAATTGCCTGAAAAAGATGTGCTGTACGCCGCCCTATGCGCCCGGGATGACAGCTATGAGGGTCGCGCCTGGGTCGGGGTGACGACCACTGGAATTTTTTGCCGCCTGTCCTGCCCGGCGCGCAATCCAAAGCCGGAAAACTGCAAATTCATGACCTCGGTTGCTGATTGCCTTGAGGCCGGATTTCGCCCCTGTAAACGCTGCAAACCGCTGGCCAGCGGCATGGATGCCGATCCGATGGTTGCGGCCTTGGTAAAGGCATTGGACGCTGACCCGGGGCGACGCTGGGGCGAAGGTGACATCACCGGTATGGGCTATGATCTGTCAACGGTACGCCGGGCGTTCAAGCGCCATTACGGGGTGACGTTCCTGGACATGGCGCGGCTGGCACGCATTCGCCATGGCGCCAAAGCGATCGAACGGGGCGAGCGGGTAATCAACGCCCAGTTGGATGCCGGTTTTGACAGCGGCAGCGGCTTTCGCGCGGCGTTTGCCCGGGTGTTGGGCATGGCACCGTCCAGTTTTACCGGTAAAGAACTGTTGCGGGCGGATTGGTTTGATACGCCGTTGGGACCAATGATTGCAGTCGCCGATAAGCGGCATCTGATGATGCTGGAATTCTTTGAACGCAAATCGCTGGCCAGTGAATTGAAGAAACTGCAAAAGGCGGCGCGCGGTAGTATTGGTATCGGCCGACTGCCACCGATTGATCAGATTGAGGCCGAGATGCAGGGGTTCTTTACCGGGCAATTGCGAAAATTCAAAACGCCGCTGGCCCCGGTTGGTACCCCCTTCAGTAAATCAGTCTGGGATCAGTTGTGTGAAATACCAGTTGGCGAAACCCGTTCCTACGCCGACGTGGCCCGCGCCATTGATCGGCCCAGTGCCACCCGGGCTGTGGCCCGTGCCAACGGTGCTAACCCGATTGCCATTGTGGTGCCGTGTCACCGGGTGATTGGATCTGATGGGTCGCTCACCGGATATGGTGGCGGGCTGTGGCGAAAACGCTGGCTGATCGAACACGAAGCAGGGATGGCGCGCTAACCCATTCATCTTTCAACAAATATCCGCCCGCGCGGCAGCGCAAACCGCACGAAGTGCCAGAAGAAATGCGCCGTCAGGCGCTCAATTTACCTAAAAATCCAAATTCTCAACACTCAGCGCATTTTCCTGAATGAACTCACGCCGGGGTTCGACCACATCGCCCATCAGCTTGGTGAAAATATCATCGGCATCCGCCAGATCTTCTATTTTAACCTGCAGGAATATCCGCGCTTCCGGGTCCAGCGTGGTTTCCCATAGCTGATCCGGGTTCATTTCGCCCAGACCTTTGTAGCGTTGTAGGGTCAGACCCTTTTCACCCTCTGCCAGTATGGCGTTCAACAGATCAATCGGCCCATGCACCGCGGTATCACGTTCTTTGCGCGACAGCCGTGCCGGATCAGAATAAACGTCGCGGGTGTCCATGCCGACCTCGGACAAACGCCGAGCTTCACCAGAACGTAACACCGCGCCATCCAGCGTGCGAATTTCTTCAACCCCGCGCAAAATGCGGGTCAGGCGGATGCCGTGATCCTGGGTGATGCGCCCGGCCCAGCCCTGTTCGTATTCCACCGCAACGGAATCCAGCCGGGTGGCGACCTTGTCGGCCACCGCCTGCAAATCGCCATCAGCTTTGCCCGGGTCAAACGCCCCGGCAAGGGCGGCCTGTTCCAGCACGTGGCGCGGATAATGGGTGGGGAAGGCATCCAGAATGCGTTTGAAATTGCGCGCGCCTTCGATAACGCGGGCCAGATCGGCCCCGGCAATGGTTTCGCCATTGTTCAGCTTTAGCGTCGCGCCTTCAACGCCCATTTCGATCAGGTGATCGTCAAGGCCCGCCTGATCCTTTAGGTATACTTCGGACTTGCCGCGCGAAACTTTGAACAGCGGCGGCTGGGCAATATAGAGATAACCGCCTTCGATCAGTTCGGGCATCTGACGGAAAAAGAACGTGAGCAGTAACGTGCGGATATGGGCACCGTCGACATCTGCGTCGGTCATAATGACAACCTTGTGGTAGCGCAGTTTACTGATATCAAATTCATCACGGCCAATGCCAGTTCCCAATGCGGTGATCAGGGTGCCAATCTCGGCCGAGCCTAACATCCGGTCAAACCGCGCACGTTCTACATTCAGGATCTTACCGCGCAGTGGCAGTACCGCCTGATTGTGGCGTGAACGGCCCTGTTTGGCGGAGCCGCCAGCAGAGTCCCCTTCCACCAGGAAAATTTCGCGTTTTGCCGGATCACGTTCCTGGCAATCGGCCAACTTGCCGGGAAGCGACGCGATATCAAGCGCTGATTTCTTGCGGGTCATTTCACGAGCTTTGCGGGCGGCTTCGCGGGCCAGTGCGGCCTCGACCATTTTGCCGACAATCATCCGGGCCTCGGCAGGATGTTCTTCGAACCATTCACCAAGTTTTTCGTTGACCAATCCTTCGACGGCCGGGCGGACCTCGGACGAAACCAGTTTGTCTTTGGTCTGGCTGGAAAATTTGGGGTCTGGTACTTTGACCGACAGCACACAGGTCAGCCCTTCGCGGGCATCATCGCCGGTGAAGTTGATCTTTTCTTTTTTCGCCAGCCCTGACGATCCAGCATAAAGGTTCATGGTTCGCGTCAGCGCACCGCGAAATCCGGCCAAGTGGGTGCCGCCGTCGCGTTGCGGGATGTTGTTGGTGAAGGGCAAAACATTTTCGTGGTAGCTGTCATTCCACCACATCGCGACCTCTACCGTTATGCCATCTTTTTCGCCGGAAAAGAAAATCGGTTCATCCAGCATTGGCACTTTGGAACGGTCCAGATAGCGCACGAATTCTTTTACACCGCCGTCGTAATACAGGTTGGCTTCCAGCGGTTCGACCGGGCGTTCATCGCGCAGAATGATGCGCACCCCGGAATTCAGGAAAGCCAGTTCGCGCAGCCGATTTTCCAGCGTTTTGAACACGAATTCACGGTCAGAGAATGTATCCAGCGTGGCCAGAAATTTAACCTCGGTTCCCTTTTTGCCATTGGCGTCGCCCACCACTTTCAGGTGTTCCACGGTGTCGCCATGTTCAAAGCGCGCCACGTGTTCTTTACCGTCGCGCCAAATACGCAGTTCCAGATAATCCGACAGCGCGTTGACCACTGACACGCCAACCCCGTGCAAGCCGCCTGAAACCTTATAGGAATTCTGGTCAAATTTGCCGCCCGCATGCAGTTGGGTCATGATGACTTCGGCGGCTGAAACGCCTTCTTCTTCATGAATTCCCACCGGAATACCGCGGCCATTATCGTAAACGGATACGCTGCTATCGGCGTGTATGGTGACGCTGACGTGGTCGGCGTGCCCGGCCAATGTTTCGTCAATGCCGTTATCAACGACCTCATACACCATATGGTGCAGGCCAGAGCCATCATCGGTGTCACCAATATACATGCCCGGCCGCTTGCGAACCGCCTCTAAGCCCCTGAGAACTTTGATAGAATCAGCGCCGTATTCTTCTGGTGCCTGGGTGTCGTCGGCCATTGGTGATTTCCCGTGTGATTTGGGCTGATTTATACCGGATTTGGGGGGGGATGTCGAATGGATGTCGCCGGATTTGGCGTCAGATGAAAGGAATGATCAGGCCGACGCAAAATAGCATTATTCCAGAGGTCAAAGCGATGCGTTTCAGGGCATTGGGTGAGGTCATGCGGTCACGGATTTGTTGCACTAATCCCGCCAGAAACAAGTTGCCGACGAAAGGCACAACCATCGACAGGGTTATGATGGCGGCGATGTCCAAACGGGTCAGGTTACTTAGGTCAAAAAACCCCGGCAATACGCCCATGTAAAACAGGATCGCCTTGGGGTTGGACAGGATCACCGCCACCCCGGCGGCAAATCCCGCCCAGATGCCTGGGCGCGTCAGGCGGTTATCGGTTTGGATGGTTTTACCGGCATCGCGGATAATGGCGGTGCCCATCACGATGAAAATCAGGCTGGCGGCCCAGCGCAGAAAGGTCATGAACCCGGCAAAGACAGACGTGATCCAGGTGATGCCTAAAATGGCCGCGAGGGGCCAGACGACATCGCCCACGGCCACGCCCAATGCCAGCGGCCAGGCGGCGTGAAAGCCCCCCGTCAGCGTGCGAGCCACGGTGGCCACCCAGACCGGGCCAGGGGTCAGGAACAGGATGAAAAGGGCGCCGGCGTAGAGTGCCAGTTCGGTGGTGGTGAGGGTCACTCAGAATCCGGCAAGGTCAGGCTGCCGTCATCGTTTAGTGGCCAGAAAGGATTATGGGCGACTTCCCAGACATGGCCGTCCGGGTCGGAGTAGTAGCCAGAATAGCCGCCCCAGAAAACGTTCTCCGGGGCTTTCAGAGATGTTGCGCCAACAGAAAGCGCCCTGGCATAGGCTGCGTCGACTTCGTCAATGGTTCGAAAATTCTGCGCCAGTGTCATAGCCCCAGTGCCAAGCTGCGCGTCAGGGCGACCCTGATCCTTGGCCAGCGGTCCGCGGCCAAACAAGCCCAACACCATGCCATTAATCTGATAGAAAACTATGCCTTCCTGATTGCGCGTCGATTTCCAGCCAAGGTCGGCGTAAAATTTCGCGCTGCGCTTAAGATCATCAACGCCAAGGGTAATTAGGGTGACACGTTGGGGGGTCATGGTGTGTTCCTTCAAACTTCTGGTGGGTATTTGCTGACAGGTTGGACTTGTAAAGAAAAGGTCAAACGATATGTTGCTCGCATTAACATGTGTAAGGTGTAGCGTATTATGGTCAAAGAAAAATCATCGTTTATTGGTAAAATATTACGCGGTACGTTGGTGCTGTTTGGCACGCTTTTACTGGCATTTATCGGCTTTTGGGTATGGGGCATGCCGGGGCCCGATCTGCGGGGTCAATGGCGCACCCAGGGCTATGGCATTGTCGCTGATATCGGCTGGTTCACCGTGGATTTGCGCGAAATCACCCCGGTTAGTTGTGAGCGGTATCAACTGGCCCCGGCCAATCTGTGGCTGCTGAAAACCCTGGGCGGAATTGAATTTGATATGGATGGTGGTGATCTGGTGATCCGTGAGGCAAGCACCGTTAACCCGATCGGCACAACCTGGCTTGAAGCAATGCCTGCTGTCTGCACCGATAGTGCCGAGCGTGCCCCGGATGACCCGGAATGGAATTTTGAAGTTTTCTGGAATGCTTTTGCCGACCATTATCCGTTCTTTGATCTGTATGACGTTGACTGGGATGCGCGCTACGCGGAATTCAGGCCGCAAGTTAGCGCGGCGACAACCCAAGATGAGTTGTTTGAGATCTTTCGCGGATCGGTGCACGGATTAGAGGATGGGCATGTGTTTTTTGCCGATCACGAAAACCGTCGCGGCCATTCGCCGGAAACCGGGGTGCCCTGGGGTGATCAGCTGGACGACGCGCGCGCCGTGGCCATGGGGTATCTAAGCGACACAGTGATCGGGGTTAATGCAACCGGGTTATCCTATGGCTGGCTTGAAGGTGGTATCGGCTATATCCGGCTGGCCCATATGGGGGCGGATGTTGGGTTTGGCAGTACCGGGGCGGCCAGTGCACGTGGCGCTATTGAGACAGCGGCCGGGGCGCTGGCAGACGCGAAGGGTATAATTGTTGATATTCGGTTTAATGGTGGCGGTGACGACAGTATTTCGCTGGCCTATGCCGGGGGGTTCACCGATCAACCCGTGCAGGCATTTACCAAAGTGACCCAAACGCTTGCTGGGTTCACTGAGCCGTTTAAGGCGCTTACACAACCAAACGGAACGGTGTTTCTGGGGCAGCCGGCGATCCTGCTAACCAGCGGATATTCAGCCAGCGCGGCGGAAATTTTCACCATGGCCATGCGGGAATTTCCGCAGGTCACAGTGGTGGGACAGGCAACCGCCGGGGCGCATTCTGACATCCTGACGCGCAACCTGCCAAATGGCTGGGAAATTGGATTTTCGCATCAGATTTACCGCACCCCGGATGGCACGGTTTATGAGGGGCCCGGCCTGCCGCCGGATCAGGAACGGGAGTTTGACAGCGAAGGTTTCACAATGGGCCGCGATACCCTGCTTGAGGAAGCCATGGCAATGCTGGGGCGCTAGGCCGGTTGCACGACTGACGTGTTGTCGTCCTCGGTAACAAGCAGGTACTGCGCGCGCTCACCCAGGTCTTCGAACAGTTCCGCCCCAGTGCCGGTCATGAATGCCTGCGCCCCGATGGCGCAGATTTCATCATAAAGAGCGGCGCGCCGGGTGGCGTCCAGATGGGCGGCGACCTCATCCAAAAGCAATATCGGCGGAGCACCGAAATCATCTGCCAGCGCCCTTGCATTGGCCAGAATCAAAGATATCAGCAACGCCTTTTGCTCACCTGTGGAACAATCCCGCGCGGGAACGCCTTTATCGGCGAAGATCGCGCCCAGATCGGCCCGGTGCGGCCCGGTCAGGGTGCGCCCGGCGTAAAGGTCCTGCTGGCGGCCCGTCTCGAACGCTTCGGCCAGCGCGTCGCGCCCGTCTGGCAATGGCACACCCTCGGGGCCATGCAGCGTCAGGTCGGCGGTGGGAAACGCGGTTTTGGCGTCTTTCTGGGCATCCGCAACACGGGCAATCGCCTGTGCGCGGTTGGCCAGTATCGCCGCCCCGGACGTGGCCATCTGATCCTCAAGCGCTGTGTACCACGACGCATCGCGCACCTGATCCTTTAGCAACCGGTTGCGTTCGCGCATGGCTTTTTCATATGTCAGCACCGCCTCGGCGTGGGTCGGTTCAAAACTAAGCGTCATCCGGTCTACAAACCGGCGGCGCCCATCGGCCCCTTCGATCCACAGCCGGTCCATGCTCGGCACCAGCCAGAGAATGCGGGCGATGCGGCCCAGCGCCACCTGTGTCGCCGCCTTATCGTCAATGCGGGTCTGGCGCGGGTTATTGGGTTCGGCCCATGTTTCAACGGTATGGGTCTGATGCAGGCTGGTCAGGCCGGCCTTGATCTTCCAGCCCAGTGATTGCGGTCGGCGCGCCATGTCATCCTGTCGGGCCCGGCGCAAACCGCGCCCCGGTGACAACAGGGAAACCGCTTCTAACAGATTGGTTTTACCGGCCCCGTTGGGGCCATGGATGGCCACCGGACCCGGCTGAAATTCAAGCCGTGCCAGTTGATGGGAACGAAAATGCGATATCGTCAGTTCAGTGACCGCAAGCCCGCCCATACTCCGGCCCTTCTTCTTTTCCTAAATATCTCCGCCGGAGGCATCAGGTCTTTGCCAATCGCGCTAAACCCGCATGGGCATGACAACGTAAACCGCGCTGTCATCATCGCCTTCACGCATCAATGTGGGGTCCCCGGAAGAATTGAACATGAATACCGCATTTTCCCGGTCTACCTGACTGGCAATTTCCAACAAATATTTGGCGTTAAAGCCAATTTCCAGCGCCTCATCACTGTAGGCGACACTTAATTCTTCTTCAGCGGCGCCGCTATCCGGAGCATTTACCGACAGGATCAGGCGGTCTTCGTCAATTGCTAATTTCACGGCGCGAGAACGTTCCGAGGATACAGTGGCTACGCGGTCCACTGCCTTGGCAAATTCAGCTGCGTCAACTTCCATTTTGCGGGTGTTTCCCTGTGGAATGACGCGGGTGTAATCGGGGAAAGTGCCGTCGATGACTTTGGATGTCAGGGTAATTTGCGGTGTTGCAAAACGTACTTTGGTTTCGGACACGGACACGGCTATTGCCAAGTCATCATCATCCAGCAGTTTACGCAGCTCTGCGACAGTTTTTCGCGGCACGATGACACCTGCCATACCCTCTGCACCATCTGGAACCGGCGCATCAATACGTGCAAGCCGGTGGCCATCTGTGGCCACACAGCGCAGCGCCTGGCCATTGTCGCCTTTAGCTACATGCATATAGACGCCGTTCAGATAGTATCTGGTTTCCTCGGTGGATATGGCGAATTTTGATTTATCAAACAGGCGGCGCAGCACCGGCGCCGGAACTGAAAAGTTAGTATCATATTCAGCGCTGGCCATCACCGGAAAATCTTCCTTTGGCAATGTTGCCAGGGAAAAGTTGGAACGCCCGGCTTCTACTGTCAGACGCCCGGAAGCGCCATCATCGGTTAATGCTACAAGGGCACCATCTGGAAGTTTGCGAACGATTTCGTGCAGCATTACCGCTGAAACAGTGGTGGCGCCTTCACGTTCAACCACAGCCGAAATCTTATCGACCACTTCGATATCCAGATCTGTGGCACGAAAGGATGCTTCACTGCCTTCAGCCTCGATCAGAACATTGGCTAATATCGGGATGGTATTTCGGCGCTCTACAACTGACTGGGCTTGGGACAAAGCCTTTAGCAATGAGCCACGTTCAATACTGATTTTCATGTCCAACCCTTCCATGTACCGGGGCGGCGAATGTAGCCTATTCACCGCCTGGCTCAAGGGTTATTTCAAATGCCAAGTAAACGCAAAGGGTTGCGCCACTTAACGCCAACAAAATGGGATATTTACATCGACCTTTGGTCTGCAGGGAAATTGAGGCCTAAGCCTCTAAAGAACGGCGCAAAAGCTCTAGGTCTTCGGCAATTTGGTTGTCGTGGCCCTTTAGCTCTTCTATCCGCCGAACACCGTGTATAATCGTTGTATGGTCACGTCCGCCAAAACGACGGCCGATTTCAGGTAAAGACCGCGTGGTCAACTGCTTGGCCAGATACATCGCCACCTGACGCGGCCGTGCGATAACACGCACCCGGCGCGGGCCGACAATGTCTGAAAGACGAATATTGTAATGCTCGGAAACCCGGCGCTGAATTTCTTCAACCGTAACTTTGCGGTTAGAAGCGCGCAGTATATCAGCCAGGCAATCCTGGGCCAGTTCAAGGGTGATTTCGCGCCCGACAAGGGAGGCGAATGCAAAAAGCCGCATCAAGGCCCCTTCCAAGACCCGAACATTTGTAGAAATTCGCTGCGCCAGGAATTCAAGCACTCCGTCGTCAATGACCAGCCCCTGGTACTGCTGGCGATAAAAATCAATTTTGCGCTGTAGAATGCCAAGGCGCAGTTCGTAGTCGGTTGGGTGCAAATCCACTACCAGCCCGCATTGCAGACGTGATTTAATACGTTCTTCCAGATTTTTGATATCCACAGGCGAGCGATCCGCGGAAATAATGATCTGCTTGTTCTGGTCTACCAGAGCGTTGAACGTATGAAAGAATTCTTCTTGCGTACTGTCTTTGCCGGCAATGAACTGCACATCGTCCACCATCAGCACATCTACCGATCGAAACATCTGTTTGAAGTCCATCATCTGGTTTTCACGGATGGCCTGTACGAAACGGTACATAAACTGTTCCGCCGACAGGTAAACCACACGTAATTCAGGGTGCTTGTTTCGCAATTCCCAAGCAATAGCGTGCATCAGGTGGGTTTTACCCAAGCCAACACCGCCGTAAAGAAACAGGGGATTAAAGGCGACATTGTTGCCCTCAGCCACACGCTTGGCAGCCGCATGGGCCAACTGATTTGGCTTGCCGACAACAAAACTGTCAAACGTGAACCGTTGATCAAGGGGGGCCCCAGGCAGGTCGTCATCCCGTTTTCCAATTGTTGCGGGTGCTTGGGATTTGGTTTTCTGTTTTGAAATTTTCGGCTTTTGGGCATGGGGCACGTCAAATTCCACGCGGCTGACCTTGGCCCCGCTGCGGGACAGTTCCTGTAAAATCTGTTCGCCAAAATTGCGTGTTACCCAGTTACCCATAAAACTTGTCGGTACGTAGAATGTGGCCACGCCATTTTTAAGATTCGCAAATTCAAGTGGTTCGATCCAATTCTTATAGTTGTTTTTACCAACTGAATTTAGCAATGCGTCCTGCACTTGTCCCCAGGTGTCTTTAGTCATCTTGCCCCTACCCGTTTCTTTTCTAAGACTGGCGCCAAGCCAGCCCCTGTTGTTTCCATCCATTCCGGATGCCCCGTCGCCCATGAGCATCCAGATCACCCTCAAACCCCCCTGCAACATTCAAGCAGTCAACTTCCTGGTCCCTTCGGTCATACCAGTCAGCAACCGCGCTTGCTGCATGCAGTGAGCGCACCCCAGAGCGGCAAAGAAACATCAGCTTGCCGGGGGTTTCACCCCCCAGGGCTTTTGTAACCGCATCCGCGAAGCGCGGGTTTTTGGACATTTCAGGAAAGCTGGCCCATTCGATGCAAAGCAACGTTTGGCCCAGGTCCGAAAGATCAGGGATGCCGACAAAACTCCATTCTGCCTGCGTCCTGACATCAATTAGCCGGGCGTCTTTTTCCGTTTCCAGAATGTTCCATGCGTCGGTTGGCAGTACTTCCCCAACGCTCGGATGTGACCCCGTGCTCAATCAATTGTCCCCCAAGACGATGTGAATCGCTAGGCTAAGCTAGCAAGCTGTTTGCGTAGCACGCAACTGATCTTCTTGCTTGACTCAGACCTTTGTTAAATCGAATCCCCTAAGGTCTTTGAATCCCAGTTTTATCGTTGCAAAAATATCTCTGACAGAAATGAAAAAACGCGCCACAAGGGCGCGCTTGAATTGAAAACCGGTAAGTTTTCGCTGGGTCAACCGATGGCTTTGACCCGCGAAGACAGGCGCGACATTTTGCGCGAGATTGTCTTTTTGTGAAACAAGCCCTTGGTGACGCCGCGCATCAATTCCGGTTGAACAGCACGCAGAGCGGCTGTTGCATCATCTTTTTTGCCGGATTCAATCGCTTCTTCGACTTTACGAAGGAAAGAGCGAATGCGTGTACGGCGCGATTTGTTTACGGCAGCGCGGCGGTCGTTTTGGCGCGCGCGTTTTTTTGCTTGAGGCGAATTTGCCATAGAGTTCGTTCCCATTTGGGCTAAGTTAAATCCGAAGTCGCGCTTCTAGGCTGTCATCTGGGATGAGTCAACGGGGTTACGCCAAGTTTTTCACGGGAGGTCGTACAATTTTTGTGGGCAAAATTGTCTCTGATTTTGCAGCGAAATTCTACCTGTCGCGAAATTGCGGTTCGCGTTTTTCCAGAAAAGCCAACATTCCTTCTTTTTGGTCCTTGGTCGCGAACAAAGAATGGAACACCCGGCGTTCATATAGCAGCCCTTCAGCCAAAGTAGTTTCATAGGCGCGGTTCACCGCTTCTTTAGCGATAAGAGTGGACATTGAAGACTTTTCGGCAATTTTCTGGGCCGTGGCCATGGCGTCGTCTATCAGCGTACTGGCCGGAACCACCCGACTAACCAAGCCAGAGCTTTCGGCCTCTGCGGCATCCATAAACCGCCCTGTAAGATGCATATCCATTGATTTGGACTTGCCGACGTAGTGCGTCAGACGCTGGGTACCACCCATGCCAGCGACAACCCCAAGGTTTATTTCCGGCTGGCCAAATTTTGCGGTATCTGCCGCAATAATAAAATCACACATCATCGCCAGTTCACAACCGCCGCCCAACGCATAGCCCGCCACAGCCGCAATAATGGGTTTGCGGATGTTGTTGATGGCACGGGCTTCAGCCGCGAACAGATCTTGCTGAAATACTTCAACTGACGATTTCTCAGACATTTCTTTGATGTCGGCCCCGGCCGCAAAGGCTTTTTCAGACCCAGTCAAAACAATGCAGCGGACTTTATCGCTACTGTCAGCATCTAGTAGCGCTGTAACAAGTTCACCCAGCAATTCCGAATTCAGAGCATTTAGTGCATCCGGGCGATTTAGCCGGATCAGGCAGACGTCATCAGCAATTTCAACAATAAGTGTCTTATAGGCCATGGATGGAACCCTGATTTACAATACTAAGGGGGTAGGTTTAGCAGCCCTGCCCGCCTGATCAAGTCAGTTTTGGCACTTGTCACAATAGAAAGAAGAGCGCCCGGATTGCACAATCCGTTGGATGGTGCCCTTACAATCGGGTTTGGTGCAAGGTTGCTTTTCACGGTCGTAAACTTGAAAACGATGCTGAAAATAGCCCAATTCTCCGTCGGTTTGTCGGTGGTCCTTAAGGGAAGAGCCGCCAGCATCAATAGCGTCGTTCAGCACGTTTCGAATGGCCGGGACCAGAGAATTAATGCGCGGCCGGCTAAGTTTGCCTGATTTAGCCTTGGGGGAAATACCGGTGCGGTGCAGCACCTCACAAACATATATATTGCCCAGACCGGCCACGATTTTTTGGTCCAGCAGGGCGGATTTGATCGGGGTATTGCGGGCTTTTAACTGCCCAGCAAGGTAGGCTTCATCAAAACTATTGCCCAAGGGTTCCGGGCCAAGACTGGCCAACAGGCGGTGGGTTTCGACCTGATCCGTGGCGATCAGATCCATAGAGCCAAAACGCCGAGCGTCATTAAAGGTGATACGGCTGCCGTTTTGCATATCCAGAACCACGTGATCATGTTTCAGCAACACGTCGTGGGGACCGGACGACACCTGCATGTAGCCCGACATGCCCAGATGAATGATCAGGGTTTCGCCTGAATCAAGATCTACCATTATGTATTTTGACCGACGCCGTAAGGTTTTTACCCGCATTCCTGCCAGGCGGGCTGCCATATCCGGTGGAAACGGCCAGCGTAGATCGGGGCGGCGGATGTCGACCCCTGTGATTACCTGCCCTTCCATCGCTGGTTGGAGGCCCCGGCGGACGGTTTCGACCTCTGGTAATTCTGGCATCATTTCCCCCCAAACCCATCAGCGCGCATTGTATCAGCCCCGCAGTGACCTATAAGAAGGGTTAGTTTTCTTTGAACGGCAAGGCGTTATGGACAACGGACCAAATAAAACCACGCATTTCGGCTTTCAAGATGTGGCAGAGGCCGACAAGGCCGGCATGGTGCATGGGGTTTTCACCAACGTGGCCAGCAAATATGACGTGATGAATGATGTCATGTCAGGTGGAATCCACCGGATCTGGAAAGCCGCCATGATGGATTGGCTGGCACCGCGTTCGGGGCAGCGGCTATTGGATGTGGCCGGAGGCACCGGTGATGTGGCATTTCGGTTTTTGCACCGCGCGCCGGTGGCGCAAGCTGTTGTGCTGGATATGACTGAAAGCATGCTGGTAGAGGGGCGTAAAAGGGCCGAGGCTGACAGCATGGCTGATCGCCTTGACTGGGTCGTTGGCGACGCCATGGCCTTGCCGTTTGAAGGTGCCAGTTTTGATGTTTATACGATTTCTTTTGGCATACGGAATGTGACCCGTATTGGTGACGCGCTGTCAGAAGCCTACCGGGTACTGCGCCCGGGCGGTCGTTTGATGGTGTTGGAATTCAGCCAGCTCCCTAACCCAGCGATGCAAAAAGCCTATGATTTGTATTCCTTCAACATGATCCCGCAATTGGGTAAACTGATTGCGGGAGACCGTGACAGTTACCAGTACCTAGTGGAATCAATCCGCAAGTTTCCGGATCAGGACCGTTTCGCTGAAATGATCCGGGACGCTGGATTTGAGCAGATAAAATACCGCAATATGACTATGGGCGTGGCGGCGCTGCATTCTGGGTGGAAGATTTAGATGCGCGGCCCGCATAACATTTGGCGACTGATCCGCACAGGGGCCACCATGGAACGCACGGGTGCGATGAAAGTTGCGCTGGATGCGGTGGATGCGCCTAAGGTATTGCGCATAGGTCTACGCGTGCTGGTTTGGCCGTTTCAGTGGCTTGGATACAAAGGTGACCCAACGTTGCCGCCGATCACCCGAGCACTAACGGCGCTGGGGCCTGCTTATATCAAATTTGGGCAAATAATGTCGACGCGGCCGGATGTTGTTGGCCAAGAGTTGGCGGCGCAGTTGCAGATATTGCAGGATCAACTGCCGCCGTTTTCCATAGAGATCGCTAGGGCCACGGTTGAAGAAGAATTGGGTCGCCCGGTTAATGAAATGTTTTCGGAATTCAGCGAACCAGTGGCGGCGGCTTCTATTGCGCAGGTCCATAAGGCCCGGCTGACGGAAACCGGCGTTGAAGTGGCGGTAAAAGTACTGCGCCCCGGTATTGAGCAGGCCTTTTTACGCGATATCAACGCGTTTTACTTCGCTGCTTCGGTGATCGAATTTCTTTCCCCGGCAGCCCGGCGTTTACGGGCCAAAGATGTGATTGCACATTTCGAAGGCGTGGTTCTGGGTGAGCTGGACCTGCGGCTTGAAAGCGCTTCAGCTGCTGAGTTTTCCGCCAATACGGCGGGGGATATCGGATTTAAAGTTCCTCCGGTGGAATGGAACTTGTCAGGCAAGCGGGTAATGACGCTGGGCTGGGCTGAAGGTATTGCAATTCATGAACTTGATGCGCTTGATGCAGCCGGGCACGACAGGACGGTGCTGGGTGGGCGAATAATGCAATTATTTCTTAGCCACGCCTTGCGCGACGGGTTTTTCCACGCGGATATGCACCAGGGTAATATTAAGGTGGCCGCGAATGGCGATATCATAGCGCTGGATTTCGGTATTATGGGGCACATTGACGATTATACCCGCCGTGCTTACGCCGAAATTCTGTACGGATTTACCCAGCGCGACTTTCGCCGCGTTGCCGAAGTGCATTTTGAAGCTGGCTATGTGCCTGCAGATCAAGATGTTGAGGAATTTGCCCGGGCGCTGCGGGCTATGGGGGAGCCAATTTTCGGCATGAATGCCAGCCAAGTGTCGATGGCCAAACTGTTTAGCTATTTGTTTGAAGTGACCGAACGCTTTGGTATGCAAACCCGAACCGAACTGATCCTTTTACAACGCACCATGGTGGTGGTTGAGGGCGTGGCCCGGTCACTGGACCCAGATATCAACATCTGGAATGTGGCTGAACCAGTGGTTGAGCGGTATATTACAGACAACATTGGCCCTAAAGCGATGGTTCGCGATTTGGTGCGAACGGTGAAAGTATTGTCGCGATTTGGCCCGAAACTGCCTGCGCTGGCCGAAGCGGCATTGATCCGCCAAGCGGAAGTACCCCTGCCCGTCCCTAAGCACCGCCCGTTTCGCGCCGCGGGCTACGTAGGGCTTGGCGCCGCATTGGCATTGGCAGGGCTTTGGTTGGTTGCGTTGTTTAAGCGCCCGGTTCACGCAAAGCCGTGACGTCTTCCGCCGACACTTCTATTGCGCCGGCAAGAACCACGATCATCTCACCAGCAGCAAACTTAACCTCACTGACCCTAGCATATGATTGCGCAGTGTGGCTGGCGATCAGGTTACCATTGGCATAGCTTTCCACATTAAAATTGTATTTTCCGCCTGGTAAAGGCTGGCCATTGCTGGTCGTGCCCGCCCAATTGATCGGTGCTCCGTTGGTGGCAATTTGTTGACGCAACACTTCCTGGCCGCTTTCATTTTGGACAACCAGTGTCGCCGTATCTGCCGTCGCTGCGATATCGGGATAGATGGTAATTGGCTGACCATCAAAATACGCCGGGGCCGCGACCCGGGCGTCCATCCCCACCCAACCGGCCAATTGTGACAACCCACCGGTTCCCATTTGTTGGGCAAGAGCTGACAGTAAATCGTTTGTTCTGACCTGCTGTTCAACGCCAGAAAACGTGGCCAGTTGGGTGGCAAAATCAGTTGATTCAATAGGATTTAGCGGATCCTGGTTTTGCATTTGCGCCGTAAGCATTTTCAGAAATGTCTCAAAGTCGGAACTAATGACGCTGGGTTTGTGCCGCTAACGGACTATTAGATGCTACTGTTGTGCCACCAGGGGCTGGTATGGTGCTGATATCCATAGGGGATTCCTTATAATCTGATGTCGATGCCTGTTTGGGGTTGTACGGAAATATAAATCGGACCAGTGCTTGGATTTTCTGGGGGAATGGCTGCTTCGATTGAATGCTGTGTCTTGTTGGTTGGCTGATTGTCAGCACCGCCATCGAATGCGCCTTGTTCGCCAGCGAAATCGAAGGACAGGTTTTGGTACCCCGATCTCACGAAGTTGGGCGGCGAGCTGGTTAATATTGCGGCGCAAGAGTTCTAATGTTTCCGGTCTTTCAACCGAAATCATGACCGCCATACTACCTTCATTGGACTGCATGGTAAGTCGCACCCGACCCAATTCTTCGGGGTTTAGCATCAGTTCAATCGGCCGATCCGATTGGGTGCTGGCGCCGTCTATAATGACCTGAATGATGCGCGGCGCATTCGCCTGAGGAAGTGTCCTTAGCACCTGTGTTTCA